>CAWAKM010000007.1:0-403905 GCA_963782615.1 uncultured Thermoleophilia bacterium
CCGACTTCAAGGAGGCGCTTGGAACAGCTCTGCTTGTCTATCGCATCAGACGTGAGTGGGATGCCGCCTTTGATGTTCTCGACCGTAGAGGTCTGACGGGGCTCGAGTCTCTCATTGACGAAGCTCTCGATGACCTGCTCAACTCAGCACGCCTAGCCACCCTGAGCACATGGGTTGATCGCGCGATGGGCAGAGGCATCGATCTACCCATCGTGCTAGTCGCTAGAGCGGAATTGGATCTCAGGCGCGGGTTGCACACCTCGGCCAAGGCCATGGCGATGAGAGCATCGACTGGTTCGACAGGAACTAACGACGTCTATTTTCGCGCTCTCGAGGTGGCTGCGCGAGCGGCTCACGTTGGGTCACGAGAGGAAGAGGCCCTCGACCTCTACGAGCGCGCCGCTCAGGCTGCTCCGGATGTGGCCCGCCGTCGAAAGGCGATGTGGGGTCAAGTCATGTGTGCCGCGGCGTTGGAGCTTCGCGAAGCGCATGACCTTATGAAAACTCTCGAACAGACTTCAGTTGGACACGAACCTACCGAACTCGTCCGGTTGGCCGACAAGCGACTTTCGTTGGGGTTTCGCTTTGGTTACGTAAGGCATCTCAAGGAGGCCCGGCGCGTCGCAGAACTGGTGCCGATGGTGGAGGATCCGTTTGTTAGGTGCTCGTTTCAAAGCATGTTCTCGTGGGCATTGACCCTCGGCTGCTTTTACAGCGAGGCACACGATCATGCCCAGCATCTGCTTGAGGATGCGACCGAATACAGAGTCGACGTTGCAGTTTCACACGCCCAGGCGATGCTCGGCTACTCGCTGGCTGGGTTGCGGCAGTACCGCGAAGCTCATGAGCAACTTCGCCATGCTGATTCCGCGGCCCGCTCAGTCAATGACCCATTTGCAGAACACAATGCGTACGCCTTGACCGTCCGTGTCATGCTAGAGGAGGGGCGCGCAGCCGACGCCTGTGCGGTCGAACCTCCCGATGCAACAGACTCCGTCAAAGGGATGCGCGGGGAGGTTCTCGCTTCGCGCGCCCTCGCCCTCGCCACCCTTGGGCGACTAAGCGAGGCGGTTGAGATCGGGAGCGAAGCGATGTCGTTGACACAAGGCATCGAAACCAAGGTGCTCTGGCCTGCTGTGAGGGCAGTAGTTGCCCTGAAGTCTCGGGACTCGAGCCTGATCGCTAGGTCGGAAGAGCTGGTTGCGGTTGCATTCGAGACTGGGGCCGTCGACCTGTTGGTTTGTACATATCGGTCGAATCCAGAGCTGCTCACGACTCTCCTCAACGCACCTGGGTGCGTTGAGCGAACCGTCTACGCCCTGAGCCGGGCAGGCGACGAGGAGATTGCGGCCGCAATGGGTCTTGAAGTCTCAGGCAGCCTCGATCCACGCTCGGCTCTTTCAGTTCGGGAGCGTGAGGTCTACGACTTGGTCTGCGCCGGGCTGTCTAATCGTGAGATCGCTAGCAAACTCTTTATAAGTGAGGCGACCGTCAAGGTTCACGTTCATCACATGTTTGACAAGGTTGGCATCCGGTCCCGAACAGCACTAGCCATGAACGCTGTCCATGAACGGATCCGTCAAGCCACATCGACCATGGACGGAGAGGAGTGAGCAAGTGCCCTGAGTTCAGCCACGCTAATCGGGTGGAAGTCTTCTCTCTTCGCAGTCCTGTACTCCTCCGCCGCACCGGCAAGCAGAGCTTCGAACGCCGCAACAACCGAGGTGTCGAACTGGCTCTCGACCGCCTGGGCCAATCGGAGACGGGCGACCCGGCTCGGCATGGCATCGCGGTAAGGTCTATCTGAAGTCATCGCGTTGTAGGCGTCTGCCACCGCGATTATCTTTGAGAGTGGAGGGATCAACTCCCCCGGAATGCGATCAGGATACCCTTCGCCGTCGATACGTTCGTGGTGGTGTCGGACGATGAGGGCCACGTCCGCGTATGTCTCGACTCGTTCCAAGATGCTCTCGCCGATCTCGGAGTGGCGTTGCATTTCCCTGCGCTCCTCGAGAGTCAAAGGGCCGTTCTTCAGCAGAAGGCTCGCGGGAAGACCCACCTTTCCGATGTCGTGTACCAAGCCGCAAAGATAGGCGCGTTCCTGCGTCTCAAGAGGCAAGCCCATCCGCTCGCTGATGTCTCGAGAGTAGATTGCAACAGCTTTCGAGTGGCCGGCTGTGTAGAGGTCACTTTGCTCCAAGGTTGCCACCAGGGCCTCTGCAAATTCAAGATTTGATCGGTTCAAACGCTCGTTGGCGCCCTTTAGATCGAAGGCGAGGGTTCGCTGCTGCAGGTACATCGCAAACAGTCGTTGCGCCGCAAGAGCGGGCGCGATGAAGAGGGGCGCGGTCCACGGCGAGACCTCCGTGTATGCGAGCGTCAGCAGAGCAACAACTGGCGCGTAGACGCACACGGCAGTTGCCAAGAGAGGCGCGAGAGTACGAGCCGAGAACGACCTTTTGTTCCCGCGTAGCCGCGAGGTGACCATCGCGAAGACAAGTTCAAGTGACTCTCCAGCGATCGAGCCGACGAGGGTCGCCAGAATCACGCCCCCCGTCCCGTCCGGCCCCCTCGAAAGCATCGCCATGGCAACACCGCCGGTCACGGCGCCCACGAGGAATCGACTGCTCGTGTAGGTCAGCCACTTCAATCGTGGCGACCTACCGGACGAACCTCGGTCAAGTAGCTCGCTATCGCCGAGCTCTGACGCAGCACCGACGATCCCGCCGGCCAGAGGCCCGAACAAGACGGCCGCGAAGAGCATCAAGACGGGTGAGATCGAGAGTTCCGTCGTGTCTGTAAATCGGACGCTGCCGCGCTCAGCGATCGCGGCGGCGAGCGCAAGGATCAAAACGATCCAAATGTTCCCTATTGGTTGACCTACTAGCACCAAGACTCCGGCAGTTCCCAACGCGATCGCCGTCAACACGGCGACGTAGAGATGAAGTGGGCCGAACCGATCTCCGAGTACGGCCCTTGCGTTATCCCTCGAATGGGGTATACGATTCATTTGCCGTTAGTCCTCAAATACAAGGAGTAGGTCGATGCGGAAAGCATTTCGTGTCGTCCTTTTCGCCGCCATGTCTGCGGGCGTCAAGGACTGGTAGCCGTCAGATCCTGAGTTCAACGCCCCTGGTGGGCATCCCTCTATAGGGGGATCCTCCAGATGCTGCGAGGTCAGGATCCGACGGTCTACCCCAACAGAACCAAGCGTCAAGCAATGAGCCCACGCCGATAGCCCACAGCTACGGCGTGGGCTCTACTGCGTGCTTGAAGCTTCGCGAGTAGATGCCGCACATGAGACTTCACCGTCTCCTCCGAGAGGAACAGGCGCTGGCCGATCTCGCGGTTCACGAGGCCGTCTGCGACAAGCTGCAGTACCTCGATTTCTCGTGCCGTCGGCTCCTGCGCGAGCTCGCGCAAGGCCGGTGGGTTGAATGCGATCACGGCGCCCGAACGGCTCGTGCTACGCCGGGCCGCAGCTGCCTCGAACCGGCGACTGTGGTCGCGGTACCGGCTCAGAATCTCCTTGCGCTCTGCGGCATCCATATGGCCGTTTGTATCGGCGCACCACAGCGCGGCTTTAGCCTGAAACAGCGAAATTGAGCGACAATCACCCACCGCGGGGGAGTCGCGCCTCGCAGGCCGCGCCACGCGCGGAGCCGCCTGGACGGGCATGACCCACCCAGGCGGTATTGCTGCGTGTTCCTAGGCCGCGAGCGAGGCGAGTTCGCGGAGGGCTGCCAGCCGTGAAAGCGCCTGGCCCTCGAGCTGTCGGACCCGCTCGCGGGTCAGATCCAGTTCGTGGCCGATCGCCTCGAGCGTCCACGGCTCGCCCTCGAATCCGAACCGCAGCTCGAGAATCCGGCGTTCCCGCTCGGGCAGCGCATCGAGTGCCCGCCTGACGCCCTGGCGTCGCAAGGACTCCTCGGCCTCCTCGAACGGATCGGCTGCCTCACGATCGGCGAACAGATCGCCCAGTTCACCTTCGTCGTCCGCGCCGACGGTCTGGTTCAACGAAACGGACGCGTGCGCGGCGCCGAGCGCTTCGTCGACATGCTGGATCGGAAGGCCTGTTGCGTCGGCGAGCTCCTGCTTGGTTGCCTCGCGCCCGAGTTCGACCTCGAGCCGTCTGGCCGCGCGCGACAACTTCTGCTGTCGCTCCACGACATGAACCGGCACCCGGATCGTGCGGGCATGGTTTGCGACGGCACGCTGGACCGACTGCCGGATCCACCAGGTCGCATACGTCGAGAACTTGAATCCGCGGCGCCAGTCGAACTTCTCGACCGCACGGTTGAGGCCGAGCGTTCCCTCTTGGATCAGGTCGAGGAACGGCACTCCCAGCCCGCGGTAACCCTTCGCGATCGACACCACGAGGCGAAGGTTCGACTCGATCATTCGGCGCTTCGCGACTGGGTCACCTCGCTCTATGCGCTTCGCGAGGGTCACCTCGTCGGCGGCCGTCAACAGCTTGTGGCGACCGACGTCCGCCAGGAACAGCTGCAGCGAATCCGCAGCGCCCGAAAGTGACTCGGCCGCCCAGACGGCGGCTTCCGCCTCCTCCTTCTTGCGCTCCGCGTCCGCCAACTGCTTCTTCGCGTCCGCGTCCGCCTGCGGTTGCCCGACCTCGAGGCCGATGGTCTCGAGCTCGCGCGTGACCTGCTCCGCTTCCTCGTCGTTCAGCTCGTGCTCGAGAACGAACGCCTCGAGCTCGATCGGCTCCACCCAGCCGCGCTCCTCCGAGCGCTCGATCAGACCCTTGATCTGATCGGATTCGAACAGTTCTGTCAGCTGGTTCTGCGTCAAGAGGGTGTGTCAGTCCTTTCGCGTACCCCGGTGTGCACAATCTTCATTGACTCTATGCAGGTTTGCCCGGTTTTTCCAGGCTTGTAACCCCCACGCAGCTGTCACAAGCTCACAACGCGAGCGGTGCGAGCGTTATTCCATCGGCGCAGAGAGCGGATCACGATAGTCCGGCGGAGCGAAGAAACCGGCGCCGGACGTATGACCATAGAGCATCGGCCGGTCGCGTGTCAGCGCTTACCGGCGACGCGACGTGTCTTCTTCGGCGTGGGCCCCTTGGCCCGCCGCTCAGCCAACAGCTCGAGCGCCCGGTCCATCGTGAGGCCCTCGGCGTCGTCCCCGCGACGCAGACTGGCGTTCGTCTCACCATCCGTCACATACGGCCCGAATCGACCGTCCTTGACGACGATGGGTCTCCCCGACATCGGGTCCGGGCCGAGGTCCTTCAACGGCGGCTTCGCCTGCCCCCTGCCCCGCCGCTCCTTCGGCTGTGCGAGCAACGCGACCGCTTCGTCGGCCGTGACGGTGAAGAGCTGCTCCTCGTCCGCGAGCGAGCGAGTCTCGGCGCCTTTCTTGATATACGGGCCATATCGTCCGTTTGCGACGTGGATCTCCTCGCCGTCCGGCGTGTTCAACGTCCGGGGCAGCGAGAGCAGCCGCAGGGCGTCCTCGAGCGTCACCGTCTCGAGCGACATCGTCTTGAAGAGCGAGCCCGTGCGGGGCTTTTCGTCCGAGCCCTCGTCCAGCACCTCGCTGACGTACGGGCCGTAGCGCCCCGCGCGCGCAACGACCTGACGGCCTGATACGGGATCGACCCCGAGGTCACGGTCGCCCGACGGCGTGGCGAGCAACTCCTCCGCCTTCTCACGGGTCAGCTCATCCGGTGCCATGTCGTCGGGAACGCTCGCGCGTTCCTCGCCGCGCTGCAGGTACGGCCCATACCGACCGACCCGCAGCACGATCCCCTCCGCGCCTGGGATCTCGATCGAATTCACGTCACGCGCGTCGATCGCATCGAGATGGTCGGTGACGAGTGCATGCAGCCCTTCCTCGCCTTCCGTCCCCCGGTAGAAGCGGCTCAACCAGTCGACCCTGTTCTCGTCACCCTGCGCGATCCGATCGAGATCGTCCTCCAACCGAGCGGTGAAGTCGTAGTCGACCAGGCGCTCGAAATGCTTCTCGAGCAGCTTCGTGACCGAGAACGCGAGGAATGTCGGCACCAGAGCGGTGCCCTTCTTGAAGACGTAGCCGCGCTCGAGGATCGTCCCCATGATCGACGCGTACGTCGACGGTCTCCCAATGCCCCGATCCTCGAGCGCCTTTACGAGGGATGCCTCCGTGTAACGGGCGGGCGGGGAGGTGGAATGGCCGTCGGGCTCGAGCATCGAGGGCTCGACCTGTTCGCCGACCTGGAGCGGGGGTAGCCGGCGCTCGTCGTCGCCGTTGCGCGACTCGTCGTCCCGGCTCTCCTCGTACGCGGCGAGGAAGCCCCTGAACGTGATCACGGTGCCCGACGCGCCGAACTCGGCGTCGCGCCCGTCCGACGCAGCCGCACCGAGTCGTAGCGAGACGGTCTGCCCGCGTGCGTCCTCCATCTGTGAGGCGACCGTTCGTTTCCAGACGAGTTCGTACAGCGCATGCTCGTCGCGGGACAGCTCACGTTCCACCTCGGGCGGAGTGCGGAATGCGTCTCCGGCGGGACGAATCGCCTCGTGCGCCTCTTGGGCGTTCTTCACCTTGCGCTCGTAGTGGCGCGGTGCGGCAGGGACGAACTCCGCTCCGTACAACTGTGCCGCTTGCACACGCGCCGCCGTCAGCGCCGACTCCGAGAGCGTCGTCGAGTCGGTTCGCATATAGGTGATGTATCCGTTTTCGTACAGGCGTTGTGCTACCCGCATCGTCGTCTGTGACGAGAACCGCAGCTTCCGACTTGCTTCCTGTTGCAGTGTCGACGTCATGAACGGAGCCGCCGGGCGCCGAGTGTACGGCTTCTCCTCCACCGACCGCACCGCGAACGGCGCGCCGTCGAGCGCGGTTGCGAGCGTGCGCGCGGCGTCTTCGTCGAGTGCCAGGATGTCGGACTTGAGACGGCCGTCGTCGCCAAAGTCACGGCCTTGTGCGACGCGCCGATCGTCGACGGCGACGAGTCTCGCCTCGAACGCGCCCGGGTCGAACGTGCCAACAATGTCCCAGTAGGCGGCCGGCACGAACAGCATTCGCTCCCGTTCCCGCTCGACCACGAGCCGTGTCGCAACCGACTGGACGCGACCCGCTGAAAGCCCCTGCATCACCTTCTTCCACAGGACGGGCGACACCTCATATCCGTAGAGGCGGTCGAGGATCCTCCGGGTTTCCTGTGCGTCGACCAGGCGCTCGTCGATCTCGCGGGTCTCGCCAAGGGCGCGCTCGATCGCCTCACGCGTGATCTCGTGGAACACCATGCGCCTGACAGGCACCTTCGGCTTCAGCACTTCGAGCAGATGCCAGGCGATGGCCTCCCCCTCGCGATCCTCGTCGGTCGCGAGCAGGAGCTCGGTCGCGCCCTTCAGCTCGCGCTTCAGCTGTTCGACCTTTTTCTTCTTGTCCGGATCGACCACATACAACGGTTGGAACTGGTCATCGACGTTGACGCCGAGCCGCGCCCACTGTTCCTTTTTCGCTGCAGCAGGAATATCGGCGGCGCGGTTCGGAAGATCGCGAATGTGGCCGATCGAGGACTCGACCACGTAGCCGTCGCCGAGATACCCGGCAATGGTCTTTGCCTTGGCGGGAGACTCGACGATCACGAGACGACGTTCGGCCACGGGTGCCCTTTTCGGGTTGGGTGACGGGATCCTCCCCGGCCGACGGCCGGGTGCGCGGGTCACCATAGCGGTGGCGTGTCCCACCGCAAGTGTCCCGAACGGGCGATACTGGAACCGCCGATGTCCGTGAATCCCCGTCCGAGCTGGCCGTATCTCGTCATTGGCGGGCTTAGCTACCCGGTGCTTCGCGTTCTCTATCGAGAGCGCTGGCAGGGGGTCGAACGGCTACCTGCCACCGGGGGCTATGTCCTTGCCGCCAACCACTGGTCGAGCTTCGACCCCTGGCCGCTCGGGATGGCGCTGTTCCCTCGCCGGTACCTGCGTTTCATGGCCAAGTCAGAGCTGTTCTGGTTCCCGCTCGGGCCGTTCATCACCGCGTGCGGCGCATTTCGAGTCCGGCGAGGGCAGCGTGATCAGGATGCGGTCGACACCGCCGTGCGCCTCTGCCGCGAAGGCCACGTTGTGGTCATGTTCCCGGAGGGCACGAGACGGGAGAAGGGCTTGCGGAAGCGGCACGAGGCACGCTGGCGCTCGGGCGCTGCCCGCATTGCGCTCGAGGCCGGCGTTCCCCTCGTGCCGGCTGGAATCTCCGGCACATCGGAGCTGACCCGTCTCGGCGCAATCCGGGTGGCGTTCGGGGACCCGATCGCAGTCGGCGATCTTGCCGTCATGCCCGTCGAGGACGCAGCACGTGCTGCGACCGATCGGCTGAGGGCGACAATTGCCGAGCTCGAGGCCTCGCTGCCTTGAGGCCGCTGCTCGCAGTCGATGGCGACTCGTTCGCGCACCGCGCGTTCCACGCGCTGCCGCGGTCGTTCAGGCGGGACGACAACGGGCCGGCCAACACTCTGATCGGGTTCATGTCGATGCTGCTTCGCCTCTGGCAGGCGGAGCGCCCGCGGGCCGTCGTCGTCGGGTGGGACACGCTCGGGGTGCCGACATACCGCAACGAATTGCTCGCTACGTACCAGTCGGGGCGGGAATTCGACCCGGAGATCGTCGATCAGCTCGCGCTCCTTCCGGCTCTCGTCTCCTCGACCGGGATCGTCTGCGGTAAGGAAGGAGGGTACGAAGCCGACGACTTTCTCGCGGCCGCAGTCGCCGCCGAGCGCGCGGTCGGCGGCACCACGCTCGTTGCGACTTCGGATCGAGACGCATTCCAACTCGCCGCAGCCGACGTCACGATCCTGCAACCCGTGCGTGGCGTCAGCGAGCTGCAGCGAATCGGCCCGGCAGAGGTGCGAGATCGCTACGGGGTCGAGCCGCGCCAGGTGTGCGATTTCATCGCGCTTCGTGGCGATCCGTCGGATCGGATCCCGGGAGCCCGCGGGGTCGGCGAGAAGACCGCCGCAGCCTTGCTTCAGACCTACCCCGACTTGGACGCAATGATCGCTGCAGGTCGATTCGAGACCGAAGCGGCGCAACTCCGGATCTTCCGACAGATCGCGACTCTCGACCCGAGCGCCCCGTTGCCCGACGTACCCGACCTCGAGCCGGATTGGGCGGCCGGAGCTCGAGCGGCCGAAGAGCTCGGGGTAGACCGCCTCGCCGCACGACTCCGTGAGGTCTGACCATCGAACCCGTCAGTCACCCGGCGATGGCGCATCTGCATCCCACAGGCCATCATCATCACCCCGAGCGTGAAGAGCGCCTCCTCTGTCTCATCGAGGCACTCAGGCCCGAGCTCGAAGGCGGGCGGGCCAGCCCGGCCTCGATCGCGCGGGCCCACGACGCCGACTACATCGCGCGCATCGCCGCGCTGGCCACGGAATGTTGGCTCGACGGCGATACGATCGGCCAACCGACCACCTGGGAGGCTGCGCGCCTCGCGGCGGGATGTGCAATCCGAGCGGTCGAGGTGGGAGGCTTCGCGCTCGTGCGGCCGCCGGGTCACCACGCGCTTGCCGACCGGGCGATGGGTTTCTGTATCTTCGGCAATGCCGTCATCGCTGCCCGGCACGCGCAGGCCGAGCTCGGCATCGAGCGCGTCGCTATCGTCGACTGGGACGTGCACCACGGCAACGGCACCGAGGCCATGGTTCGTGGTGACGACTCGATTCTCTTCGTTTCGCTTCACGAGTGGCCGTTCTACCCAGGGACCGGTGGTCCGGGCACAGGCGATGCGACAATCGTGAACATCCCGCTTGCGGCCGGTTCCGGCGACAGGGAGTACGCCGAGGCGTTTCGCACGGCCGTCGAGCCCACGGTGAGGTCGTACGACCCTGGGTTGCTGATCGTCTCGGCCGGGTTCGATGCTCATGTGGACGACCCGTTGGCCGGCATGTCCGTCACAGCAGATGGGTTCCGGGACCTGGCCGCTCGGTGTACCCAGCTCGCTCCGCGGGTTGCGGCAGTTCTCGAGGGCGGCTACAACCTCGAGACACTGCCCGGTCTCGTGGAAGCGGCACTCGACGGATTCTCGTCGTAGGAGCCCGACTGCATCTCAGCAGTGCCACCAACGGCCCCGGGACGTTGAAACGGCCGGGGTGCGGCCCGGCCGTTCCATTGCGGTTCCACCCCGCGAGCTCCTGAAGGAACCTGCGTGGTGACAGTATCGGCGCCTGGACGCCACGTCGTAATCGCCCGGCTTTGACGAACGCCATCCCTTCTCGTGAGGGATCTTGCAGGGTGTGCCGCGTCAGCGGCGCGCCGTCGCGAGACGCTCGAGTGCGTCGCGGCGTGACGAGACTCCGAGCTTGCGCAGCAAGCTCTTGACGTGCGAGCGCACCGTGTGCTCGGAGATGTAGAGCCGCGTTGCGATCTCGTCGGTGCCGAGATGCTCGTCGAGCAGCAGCAGCACCTCGACCTCGCGGGCCGAAAGCTTTTTGGCGACCTCGTCCGGCACGCCTCCCATGCGGCCGCCTTCACGAACACGGTCGAGCAGGCGGCGGGCAATGGAGCCCGAGAGGGCTGCCTCACCGTGAGCGACGCCGCGGAGGAACAAAGCGATGCGCTCGGGAGGCTCGCTCTTCAAGAGGTAGCCGGCAGCGCCGGCTCGGATTGCTTCCAGAAGGTTCTCGTCTGTTCCGGATGCCGTGAGAACGACAACCTCGCTCTCGGGCGAGGCCTCGCGAATGTGCGGTAGGGCGGCCAAGCCGTCCATGCCAGGCATGGTCAGATCGAGAAGAACAAGCCTGGGGCGAAGCCTTCGGGCCTCGGCGATCGCTTCCTCGCCGTCGGATGCCTGCCCGACGACGTCGAAGCCGTGCTGCCCCAGAAGAGACGCAAGGGCCTCGCGCGTCAGCGGGTGATCGTCCGCGATCAGGATGCTCGCCATACAACCCTCATCGGCAACCGGCCCTCTGCCGATTAGAGGAATGTGAAAGCTCGCCCGTCGGAGAGGTACCGCCCGTGGCTGATCGGCGAGCTGGTACTCGTCTGCTTGCTCGCCCTTGGCACAGTGCTGCTGGCAGTGACAGGTCGTCTCGACGGCTACGAGCTCCCCAACGCGCGTATCGCGCTCGACACCGCCGTTGCGGTCGTCGCTTCGATCGTTGCGATTCTCGCCGCGATCAGATTCCTCGTCGAGGGTCGGGGTATGGATCTTCTGCTTGCGGGAGGATTCCTGGCGATCGGTGTCGGGACATTCGCGTTCGCAGTCGTCTCCGTGCTGTCGGGCGGTGAGCTGGGACCCGTGGAAGGCTGGGCGGCGATCGGCGCCAGTCTCTTCGGGGCGATGCTGATCGCGATCGCGCCATTCGTCGGCCGACGGACAATCAGGCGCCGCCGAGCCCTTGTTGCAACCACTGTTCTCATCGCCGTCTGCCTCCTCGGGATCTGGTTCGACGCCCGTTACCTGCGACACGACCTCAGCACCGCCGGGCCCGACGGCACCCGCTCCCCGGCGGTGGTCGTCGCATATGGCCTCCTGACCATGCTCTCGCTCATCGCCGTCGTCGGCTTCGGCTTGCGCTACCGGCGCCACGGGCGCGACCTCGACAGCTGGCTGACGCTAGCCCTTACCCTCGTCGTGTTCGCCGACCTCCACTACGTGCTCGCTCCCGCCCGCTCGAGCGACTATGTCCTCCAGAGTGACCTGCTCCGGATCCTTGCGTTCGCCGTGCTCCTCGTCGGCGTGTGGCGGGCGATCGGGCAGGCGGAATTCGGTCGGGCTGTTGCCGAGGAACGCGCTCGCGTCGCCCGTGACATCCACGATGGCCTGGCCCAGTACCTCTTCGCGCTCTCGGCGCAGGTCAGCATGCTCGAGTCCGGGGCGGAGCTCGCCCAAATCCTGCCGCGTCTCAAGCTCGCCACCACGGCCGCCCAGCAAGAGGCCCAGTTCGCGGTGCTCGCGCTCTCGTCGGCGGCAGGCTCAGCGCCGTTCGACGCCGCCTTGAGGCGCTACGTCGAATTCCTCGTCGCCGACGGTGCGCTCGACGTGGAGGTGGAGATCGACCCGGACGTGACGCTCGCGCCGGACGAGGAGATCGAGGTGTTCCGGATCGTCCAGGAGGGCCTCGCCAACGCGAGGAAGCACGCGGGGGCGCGCAATGCCGAGGTCTCCATCAACCAGCGGGGTGGGCGTCGCATCGTGCGGATCTCGGACGACGGCTCGGGGATCGAGACCGGCGATCCGGGTGCCGGACAGGGGATGAAGAACATGCGTTCGCGCGCCGCTTCGATCCAGGGTGTCTTCTCCCTGAGATCTTCCCCCGGGAGAGGGACGTCGATCGAGGTCGTGTTGCGGCCCGTGTAGGAGTCGCTCCCGGAATCCCGCGGCGCCGGCTGCAGCCGCCCGTAGGCGATGATCGCGACTCGTCGTCACAACCTTCCTCAATGGAAAAAGCCCTGTTACCAGGGCTTTTCCCGTAGCAGGCCTGTAAGCCGGATCCTGTCGTGGATGACCATCTCTCTGGGCCGTCGGTTACCCGACGGCTCGAGCGGCGTACCCGGTTCCTCGGCGGGCCGCGTCAACGGAACCTGCTTCGCCTTGCACCGGACGGGGTTTGGCGAGCCGCCGTGTCACCACGGCGCTGGTGGGCTCTTACCCCACCTTTTCACCCTTACCGGAGCGTGAGCTCCGGCGGTCTCCTTTCTGTGCCACTGTCCATCGGCTTTCGCCGTCTGGGGTTTCCCCAGCGTCCTGCCCTGTGGTGTCCGGACTTTCCTCGAGCGTGGCTGCCGAAGCAAGCACGCCCGCGGTCACCCGGCCTGCACCACCGAGGGTAGCGGGCTGCCTCTGTGCGCCGCCAACGCTCGCCCGTGTGCCAACCCGGATGGATCGATCGGACGACGCTTCGCGGTGCAAGCCGACGCTTCGCGCTGTCCGTACGGGCCTGTCGCGAACCAAGGTTTCAGGCCGTGTGTGCCACGGACGGCAACGCGAGCTCCGGTACCTCGTGGCCCTCGGCCAAGATCGATCGGCACTCGGGACACGCGATTGCGAGACCGTGCGCGCCCCGGACATGCAGCACGAACTCGCTGCACACCGGGCAGGCGAGGCTTGCACCGCGAGCGAGTGCGACGAGCTCCTGGTCGAGCGTCCGGGCGAGGGCGGTCACGGTCATCGCAGGCTCCGAAACACCCCCACGACCTTGCCCATGACCTGCACGTGATCGGCATAGATCGGTTGGAGAGCGCTGTTCTCCGGCTGCAACCGGACCCGGCCGGTCTCGCGGTAGAAGGTCTTGACCGTGGCCTCGTTCGCGCCCTCATCGTCGCCGATGAGCGCCACGACGACATCGCCGTTCGATGCATCCTCCTGCTTGCGGACGACGAGTGTGTCGCCGTCGAGGATGCCTGCCTCGATCATCGAGTCGCCGCGTACGGTGAGGAGGAAGTCGGCGCTACGACCGAGCGGCTCCGGCACGGCGATCCGGTCTTCGATGTTCTCCTCGGCGAGCAACGGCGAGCCGGCGGCGATCTGGCCGAGCAGCGGAAGGCGCGGCATCTCCTCGACCTGTTGCGGGGTCGGCACGGTAACGGTGCGATGGCCGATCAGGTCGAGTGCCCGCGGCTTCGTGGGATCGCGCTTGAGGAGGCCTGCGCGTTCGAGGTTGGCGAGATGAGCGTGCACGGTCGACGGAGAGGCGAGCCCGACCGCCTCGCCGACCTCGCGGACGGTCGGCGGGTAGCCGTGGCCGTCCGTGTACTCGACGAGAAACTGCCAGATCTCTTGTTGCCGTGCCGTCAGCATGATGCCTCCGAGGTGGGATGTCCGAACATGTGTTCGTCATGAAGAGTACGGATCCTTCCGGATGGCGTCAAACGAGATCGAGGATCTATCGGTGACGGCTGGGCCCGGGCCGGCGTCGCCACATCGGGCGGATGGTCGCTGGCTGGGCGAGGCGCCTCGTCCTACCGGATCCCATGTGTGACGAGGGGGCCCGACACGTCGGGCCCCCTCATCACACGCATGCGCTGGAGAGGACTTGAACCTCCACGGGCTTGCGCCCACAAGGCCCTCAACCTTGCGCGTCTACCAATTCCGCCACCAGCGCGCGGCGCGATTGTACCCGTACCCTGCCTCTCGCTAGGCGAGCAACCGGTAGAGGATCACGGTGTTGACGAAGAAGAGCACCGCCACGATCGCCGTCAACCTCGTGAGGTTGCGCTCGACGATGTGGGTGCCCCCCTGCGACTGCGGGGTGAATCCCATGCCACCGAAACCGGCCTCGCGGCCGGAATGCATCAGCACGAGCGTCACGAGCGCTGCAGAGATCAGGACCTGGAGGACTGCAAAGAACGGGACCATCGCCGCCGGATCGTACCAGCGCTACCCTGCGGCTCATGGCGACGCCAGACGATCCCCGCGCCACGATCCAACGGCTCCTCGTGACCGGCGACAATCGGCTCAAGCAGGGAGTGGCGATCGAGAAGGTGCGTGAGAGCTACCTGGCGGCACTCGATGCCGCTCGGGTCGCCGGGCTCGAGGATACCGTCCGCCCTCTCGTCGAGCTCAGGCTCGCCGATCTGAAGAGGCTTGCAGCAGAAGCGCCTCCACCCGTTCCGCCTGCCGCCTGACGTCGTGCGCCTCCGCTGCGCGCCGGGCGGCAAGGTTGGGCCGCGCGAAGAGGGCAGCCGCTCCGAGCGCGGCGGCGATCGCGTCGTCGTCGAGGGGATCGACGAGGATGCCGGCGTCCGGTGGCACGAACTCCGGCGGCCCGCCGACGCGCGTTGCGACGACCGACCGACCGGCAGCGAGACCCTCGAGCGTCGCGAGCCCGAACGGCTCGGTGATGCTCGGCTGGCAGACGACGTCGGCAGCGCTGATCCACGTAGCGACGCGATCGTGATCGACAGGGCCCTCGAGATGGATTCCGGCCCGCCCCTCCAGCGCAGGTCGCAGCGGCCCGTCACCGACGAACGCGAGCGCACCCTCTCCCCGGCGTTCGAACGCGCGCGCCAAGCGAAGCACGTTCTTGCGCTCGCTGAGCGAACCGACACAGAGAAAGCCCGTCCCCCCGGGCGCCCAGCCGACCTCCGCCCGGGCTGCCTCGACGTCCTGCGGTGAGAACCGGTCGAGATCGACCCCGCAGTCGATCACGGTGCTCTTCGGTAGCACCTCCGGCACGACTTCGACAAGACGGTCGAGGAGCCATGCCGACACCGCGACGACCGCAGCCGCGCGCCGGACCGTGAGGGCGGTCGCCGCGCGGACGACTCGATTTTGGCGGGCGTTCTCGACGTCCTGGCCGTGTGCCGTGACGACGAGCGGAGCGCGGCCGCCGAGCGCGGCGAGGAGCCCTGCCGGAACGAGGAAATGCGCGTAGACGACATCTGGACGGAATTGCCTTGCCCTCTGAAGCACGTCGAACGCAAGCCTGGCGTGCCGTCCGCGCCCGCCGTTCCGGTCGACGACGGCCCGCGCGACATCGTGGCCGCGCTCGTTCAGCTCGTGTTCGAGCGTAGCCACGAACGAGCCCAGCGACCGGGCCTTGGGGCCTGGGTACATCTGCGAGACGAGCAGAATGCGCACACGCTGAGCCTACTGCGGCCGGACCCGTCCCATGTTCTCAGCGCCTGTCGTACGTGCCCCAGAGCTCGCGCAGCCCGCCGCAGATCTCGCCGACGGTGCAGCGTGAGCGGAGGGCTTCTCGGATGGGCGGCAAGAGGTTGCCGGTGCCTTCGGCGGTGTCGCACACGAGTTGGAGGGCACTCGCGGCCGCTTCGGGGTTGCGTTCGGCGCGGATGCGGACGGTGCGGTCACATTGACGTTGCTCGGCGGCAGGGTCGAGGTGGTGGAGCTCGATCCTGCAGTCTGCTTCCTGGCTGAACCTGTTGACGCCGACGATGACCTTCTTGCCGCTCTCGACAGCGGCCTGGAACCGGTAGGCGGATTCCTCGATCTCGCTCTGCACGAAGCCGGCCTCGATCGCAGCGACTGCGCCGCCGAGCTCGTCGACGCGGTCGATCAGCTCATGGGCCTGGTGCTCGAGCTCGTGGGTGAGAGCCTCGAGGTAGTAGGAGCCGCCGAGCGGGTCGGCCGTGTCGGTGGTGCCCGCTTCGTGCATCAGGATCTGCTGGGTGCGGAGAGCGATCGTGGCGGCGTGCTCGCTCGGGAGCGCCAGTGCTTCGTCGAAGCTGTTCGTGTGAAGCGACTGGGCGCCGCCGCAGGCGGCCGAGAGCGCCTGGATCGCGACCCGCACGATGTTGTTCTCGGGTTGCTGCGCGGTCAGGGTGGAGCCGCCGGTCTGGGCGTGGAAGCGGAGGGCCTGGGCCTCGGCTGTCCTGGCCCCGAAGCGGTCGCGCATGATCTGCGCCCACAGGCTACGGGCCGCCCGGAACTTCGCGACCTCCTGGAAGAAGTCGTTGTGCGCGTTGAAGAAGAACGACAGCCGGGCGCCGAACGTGTCAGGCGAGAGGCCGGCGGCGACGGCTGCATCGCAGTATGCGATCCCGTTCGCGAGCGTGAAAGCGAGCTCCTGGGCCGCGGTCGAGCCGGCCTCGCGAATGTGGTAGCCGGAGACCGAGATCGTGTTCCAGCGGGGGATCCGCTCCTCGCAGTAGGCGAACAGGTCGGTCGTCAGGCGCATCGACGGCCTCGGCGGGAAGATGTAGTTCCCGCGGGCCACGTACTCCTTGAGGATGTCGTTCTGCACCGTGCCACGGAGCGCCGTGCCGGGCACGCCCTGACCCTCGGCCACCAGTTCGTACAGCAGGAGCAACAGCGCCGCCGGGGCGTTGATCGTCATCGACGTCGATACCTCGTCCAACGGGATCCCATCGAGCAGCAGCTCCATATCCGCGATCGAGTCGACCGCGACCCCCGTCCGACCGACCTCGCCCACGGCAACCGGATCGTCCGAGTCGTAGCCGAGTTGGGTCGGCAGGTCGAACGCGATCGACAGGCCCGTCTGGCCGCTCGCGAGCAGGTAGCGGTAGCGCTCGTTCGACTCCTCCGCCGAAGCAAACCCCGCGTACTGGCGGATCGTCCACGGCCGACCGCGATACATGTCCGGATACGGCCCGCGCGTGAACGGGAACACACCCGGAGGCTCCGGCTCGGGGGGCGGCGCGTCGGCGGCCCGATACAGCGGCTTCACCTCGATGCCGGAGTCGAGCAACCGCCTGTCGGGGGTGCTGGCCATCGTTCGATCCTACGTCGACTACGTCGGGGCGGTGGCGCATCCATGGTGGGTCGATCCGGGGCTCGGGTCAGACCACCCCGCCCGCCCTGGCGATCGCGTCGAGCGCGATCCGCTTTCCCGACTCGATGTGGGTGCGAATTGCCTGCTGGGCCGCCGGCAGATCGACGGCCTCGAAGGCCTCGACGATCGCCCGGTGCTCACGTGCCAGATACTCGCCGACTTCGAGCCTGCCGCCGCGGATCACTTGCATCATCAGGTTCACCGAGAGTCCGCGGTAGGTGCGGGACAGCATCTCGTTGCCCGCCAGGTCGATCTGAAACTCGTGGAACGCGGCGTTTGCGGCGTCCCATTCCTCCTGTGAGATTGCCACCTCCGACTCCTCCATCAGCACCCGAAACCGGACCAGTGGCGTGGGATCGACGACACCAACGGTGCGCTCGGCCGCATGTAGCTCGAGCGCCAGCCGAACGTCGTATCCGTCGCCCACTGTCGAGGGTGTCACGGGAGTCACGTAGTACCCGCGTCGCGCTTTGACCGAGAGGAGCCCTTCAGAGACGAGCCGGGTCAGAGCATGGTGCACAGGGCTCCGGGAAACGCCGAGCTCGGTCGCGAGCTCGTGGAGGCTCAGCTTCGCCCCGGGCCCGGGATGGCGCCGCAGCACTCGCTGCCGAATCGTCTCGTATACCTGCTCGTTGAGGTTCGTCCGGGGAAGCGTCGTCGCCATGGGACAGATGTAACATGACAGCGCCCGCAGTCTGCAACCCCCGGCTACGCTGCGGCCGATGAGGGTCTCCGTCCGTCTGTTTGCCGGCCTGCGTGAGCTCGCAGGTACCCGCGCCACTGAGATCGAGCTGCCGACGGGCTCGACGGCCGACGCCGTCTGGCCCGCGCTCGACCTCGGTGCGGAGCCACCAGGACTCCTGCTTGCGGTCAACAGGAGCTATGCCGCGCGCGACACCATGCTTGTCGACGGCGACGAGGTTGCGCTGATTCCGCCGGTGTCCGGGGGAGCGTTCCGGCTCTCGGAGCACGCGCTGTCGCTGGACGATGCCGTCCGTGAGGTCGCGTCGGACGACGGGGGTGCGATCGCCACGTTCACGGGCACAACGCGCGCTCACTCCCGCGGCCGCGAGGTCGTGCGGCTCGAGTACGAGGCCTACGAGGGGATGGCCGAGGCGGAGATGGAGCGAATCGCTTCGGAGCTGCAGGAGCGGCACTCGTTGATCGCGGTCGCGATCCACCATCGGGTCGGGATCGTCGAGATCGGCGAGGCCAGCGTCGTGATCGCGGTGTCCGCGGCTCATAGAGGCGACGCCCTCGCGGCCTGCGCCGAGGCGATCGACACGCTCAAGGGTACGGTGCCGCTGTGGAAGAAGGAGATCTACGTCGGCGGCGAGGAATGGATCGGGCAGGGGTCGTGAGCGGCAGGTTCCCGGAGAGTCACTCGGAGGAGCCGCCACCGCAGCCCCCGCGTTCGGGGTGGGGGCGCCTGATTGCGCCGATTGTGGTCGCCGGGGTGGTGCTGCTGAAGATCGCCGGGTCGTTGAAGTTTCTCGGGATCTTCGTCTCGGTCGGCGGCTACGCCCTCATCTGGGGCTGGCGCTTCGCCGTCGGCTTCGTCCTCCTCATCCTCGTGCACGAGCTCGGGCACTACGTCGAGGCGCGCCGGCAGGGACTGAGTCCCCAGTTGCCCGTCTTCATCCCGTTCCTCGGCGCCTACGTCGCGCTCCGCGGCCAGCCGTTCGACCCTTGGCGGAACGCGCTCGTCTCGGTTGCGGGACCGGTCGCAGGCGGGATCGGTGCGCTGGCCTGTCTCGTCTACGGCAACGCCGTGGGCTCAGACCTGCTGCTGGCCCTCGCCTACGCCGGCTTCTTCCTGAATCTCGTCAATCTCATCCCGATCGGGATCCTGGACGGCGGTCAAATCCTCCGGTCGTGGCGGGTTCTCCGGGCCGGCGGCGGGCGACCGAGCTCGGCCGAGGCGCGCCGGCTTGGCGGCATCGTCGGCGCTTACTCCGTGGCACTTGCGGCGGGACTGGCGCTCGGCATGGTGGTAGCGCACATTCCGCAGAACCGCCTGTGAACGGCCGCGAGCTGGATCGGAGGCTGCTGCGGCGCCGCGACGCAACGCTCGCGAGCGACGTCGCGTTGATCGCCTCGGAGTTCCTCGCGGGCTTCCAGAAGGTGCAGGAGATCGATCGGCCGGCCGTCTCGATCTTCGGCTCGGCGCGGGTGGACGATCAGGCGTCGTCCTACCACCGTGCTCGTGAGACCGCGGGCCTCTTCGCACAGGCCGGGTTTGCCGTCGTCACGGGTGGAGGACCCGGGGTGATGGAGGCGGCAAATCTTGGCTGCCAGGAGGCCGGCGGGCTCTCGGTCGGGTTCAACATCGACCTTCCGCACGAGCAGGGTCTCAATCCGTACTGCGATCTCTCGTTGACCTTCAAGCATTTCTACGCTCGCAAGACGATGTTCGTGAAGGCGGCCGAGGGCTTCGTCATCTTCCCGGGCGGCTTCGGCACGCTGGACGAGCTGTTCGAGTCGTTGACGTTGATCCAGACGGGCAAGATCGGCAGTTTCCCGGTGGTGCTCTGCGACACCGCGTACTGGGCCCCCATGCTCGACTGGATCCGCGTGCGCATGCTCGAAGACGGTCTCGTCTCGGTGTCCGATCTCGACCTCGTGCAGGTCACCGACGTGCCGGCCGAAGCCGTCGAGTGCGTGATCTCCCGATATGACGCGCGGCTCGCCGAAGGGTCGGCGTGATCGACGACGCGGTCACCGCGATCCGGGAGCGGTCGTCCCTCGTCCCCAAGGCCACCGTCGTGCTGGGGTCTGGCCTCGGGGGGTTCGCAGACAGGGTCGAGGCCGACGTCGAGATCCCATACGGAGAGATCCCCGGCTGGCCCGTTTCGACGGCGCTCGGGCACGCCGGCACCCTGCTGCTCGGAACGGTCGCAGGGGTGCCGCTCGCCGTCATGAAGGGGCGCGCCCACCTCTACGAGGGTCATCCTGCGGACAGGGTCGTTTTCGGAGTGCGCGTGCTCGGGCGGCTCGGGGCGGGTGCGCTCGTCGTCACAAACGCTTGTGGAGGTGTCCGCGAGGACCTCGCGCCCGGAGACCTCGTGCTCGTTTCGGATCATCTCAATCTCCAGGGAGCCTCGCCGCTCGTGGGGCCGAACGACGACACATTGGGGCCGCGCTTCCCGGACATGAGCTCTGCGTACGATCCGGCGCTCCGGACGATCGCCCACGAGGCCGCCGCCCGCCTCGGCCAATCCCTCGCCGAGGGCGTCTACGCGGCCTGGCTCGGCCCGGCGTTCGAGACGCCTGCGGAGATCCGGATGATCCGCGCCCTCGGCGGCGACCTCGTCGGAATGTCGACGGTGCCCGAGGTGCTGGCCGCACGCCACATGGGCATCCGGTGCCTCGCCATCTCGTGTGTGACCAATATGGCGGCGGGAATCCTTCCCGAGCCGATCGATGCCGAGCACGTGCTCGTCGTCGGTGCTCAGGCCCAGGATCGGCTAACGGCGCTGCTCGCCGAGATCCTGCCCGCGCTGTAGTCCCGCCCTCCTCTGCCTACACTTCGGGCGTGACGCCATCGCTTCGGACCCTTCCGTCCGTTGACCGGGTGCTTGCGGATCCGCGGCTTGCCGGCGCGTCGCGGGCGCTCGCGCTCCCGGCGGCGCGGACTGTGCTCGACCGTGCCCGTGACGAGATCCGGGCGGGCCGGGATCCGGGCGACGTCGTCGAGGCGACGCTTGCGGAGGTCGCGGCGGCGGGCAGGCCGTCGTTGCGGCGCGTGCTCAACGCAACCGGTGTGCTGATTCACACCAACCTCGGACGGGCTCCACTCGCGCAGTCGGCGCTCGACCGAGTCGTCGAGGTGGGCGGCGGCTACTCGAACCTCGAGTACGACCTCGACTCGGGCGTCCGGGGCTCGCGCCAGGATCATCTCGCCGGTCTGCTTTGCCGGATCACGGGCGCCGAGGCATCGCTCGTCGTCAACAACAACGCTGCGGCGGTGATGCTCGCCCTAGCCGCTCTCGCCGAAGGCCGTGAGGTGCTCGTCTCGCGTGGCGAGCTGATCGAGATCGGTGACGGCTTCAGGATCCCGGACGTGCTCGCCCGCTCGGGAGCGCGACTGGTCGAGGTCGGCACGACCAACCGCACCCGGATCGCCGACTACGAGCGCGCGATCGGGCCGGAGACCGCGGTCGTCCTGCGGGTTCACCAATCCAACTTCCGCGTCGTCGGCTTCACGGAGCAACCCGAGCTCTCCGAGCTCGCTCGGATGGCGAGACGAGCCGGGCTTCCTCTCGTCGACGATCTCGGCTCGGGCGCTCTCTCGGTGATCGGAGACGAGTCGACGGCCGCAGCGAGTCTCACCGCGGGATCCGATCTCGCGTGCTTCTCGGGTGACAAGCTGCTGGGCGGCCCGCAGGCGGGGATCCTCGTCGGTCGTGCCGACTTGATCGACCGTCTGCGCCGGCACCCACTCCAACGCGCGCTGCGTGCGGACAAGCTGACGCTTGCGGCTCTCGAAGGCACACTCACTCTCGCCCTCGACCCCGAGCGCGCCCGCAGGGAGATCCCGGTGTTGCGGATGTTCGCCGAGTCGATCGCCGCCGTGAGGGAACGGGCCGAGCGCCTGGCGAGGCTGGTCGGCGGCGAGGTCGAGGAGACGGTCGCCCGTGTCGGCGGCGGAGCGCTTCCGCTGGCGGAGCTGCCGAGCTTTGCATGTGCCCTCGACGCGGTGTTGTTCGATTCTCTGCGAGCCGGCGATCCACCCGTCGTCGGGATCGTTCGTGACGGCCTGCTGCTACTGGACGTTCGAGCTCTGGCAGACGGCGAGATCGACGAGGTGGCGCGCGCCGTCGCGAAGGCGCGCTCGCGAACGGGCTGAGCACCCTCTTGTGTTGAATCGACACAAAGCCGGTGGATCTCGCGACCGTTCTCGGCGGAGGGCGACTTCTCGACTGGATCAGCGCCGGCGCTCGGCCAGTGTGCGTCAATCGGAGGCAGACGTTGCGACAGGAGCTCGTCTCGAATCAACACGATGCCGGCGGGCCGCGGCGTGGCGCTGACGGTCGGCACTGCCGGGCACATCGATCACGGCAAGACGGCCCTCGTGCGTGCGTTGACGGGCAGGGACACCGACCGACTGCCCGAGGAGCAGCGGCGCGGAATCTCGATCGACCTCGGCTACGCCCCGCTCGAGCTGCCCGACGGGAGAAGCCTCTCGCTCATCGACGTCCCGGGCCACGAGCGATTCGTGCGCGCGATGGTGGCCGGCGCCACGGGAATCGACCTGTTCCTGCTCGTGATCGATGCATCCGAAGGCTCCCGTCCCCAGACGCACGAGCACCTAGCGATCCTGGGTCTCCTCGGTGTCGAGGCGGGAGTCGTTGCGGTGACGAAGTCCGACCTTGTCGACGAGGAGACGCTCGAGATCGCGCTCGAGGAGGGGCGCGAGCTCGTCCCAGGAGCCGAGGCAGTGGCCGTCAGCGCGAGGACAGGAGCGGGCCTCGACGCGCTGCGGGCGGCTCTCGCCCGGGTTGCCGACAGGGTGCCGGTGCGTGACGCGAATGGGCCGGCGCGTCTCTACATCGATCGCGTGTTCACGCTCCGCGGCATCGGCACGGTCGTCACCGGAACGCTCTGGGCGGGGACGATCGCCGAGGGCGACACGCTGAGTGTGGCGCCACGCGGCGGGGAGGTTCGCGTGCGCTCGGTGCAGGTGCACGACCAGGGGGTGCCACATGCAATCGCCGGCGAACGGGTCGCGCTCGGTCTGCCGGGCATCGACCGTCGCGAGCTGCACCGGGGAGACGCACTCGTGACCCCCGGCGCGTTTCCTGTTTCCTACCGACTCGACGTCGAGCTCGAGGAGCTCGTCCCGATCGAACAGCGACGGCGCGTGTCCGTGCATCACGGCACCGCGCGAATCCCGGGCGTGGTCGCCCGCGTCGGTGAGCGCACCGCACAACTTCGGCTGTCGATGCCCGTCGTTGCGGCGCGTGGGGATCGCGTCGTCTTGCGGGGGGAGACCACCCTCGGCGGCGCTACCGTCCTCGATCCTGCTCCGCCGCGACGGCTCGAGCCGAAGCGGCTCGCACTCCTCGAAACCGGCGACCCTGCCTCGATCATCACGGCGACCGTGACGGCCCCCGTCACCGTCGAGGCCCTGGCCGCCCGAGCGCTGCTCACTCCAGCCGAGCTCGAGGAGGGGCTGCGCATCGTGCCTCGGGCCGGCAGCTGGATCTTCTCGCAGGAGTGGCTCGACGAGACGGCGAGCGTCGCGGTCGAGCGGCTCCGGGTCAGAGGTGAGGAGTCTCCGCTCGATCCCGGTCTCCCGCTTGGGGCGCTCCTCCCGGCTGAGCCGTGGGCGCACGCGATTCTGCCGCTGCTGCCGATCGAACGACGCGGAGGAATGGCATACCTTCCCGGCGTCGCCGCGTCGCTCGGTGCGCGGGCCGAGGCGGCAGATGCGCTCTGTCAGCGAGCTCGAAGTAGCCGGGCTGGCGGCGGTGAAGGTGAGCGATGGTGAGCTCGGACGGTATCTGGAGACGGATGGCCGGCTCGTTCGGCTCGGGGATGGTTTCGTGGTTTCGGCCGATGCCTACCGGCGCGCGCGCGATCTCGTCGTGACCGAGTGCCGGGTGGCAGGCGAGATCGCCCTTGCCCGCTTTCGCGACCTCGCGGGCGTCGGTCGCCGCGATGCCCAGCTTCTGCTCGAGCGGCTCGACCAGGACGGCGTCACGCGCCGCCTCGGCGACCGGCGGGTCCTGCGTCGGGCCGGGCGCGACGAGCCGTCGTAGAGGCGAGACGGAGCGAGGCCTGCAGTCCTCTCAGCCTCACGGTCGCGGCCCCCACTCGGGCTCGTCGTCGATGCCCGACGGCCTCGGCGACGCGGTTGATGTAGTTGAAGTACGAGATCACCTGGATCGCATCATGGATCGCGGGATCGTCCCAGCCGTGTGCCCGGAGAACGCTTACATCCGCCGGTTCCGACGGTTGCCGGAGCCGCGGTCAGCTTGACGGCGAAGTCGCACAGAGCGCGCAGACGAGGCTCGAGATCTGCCTGCCGGTAGTCGTGTGCCGCGTGTTGCGCGAGCTCCTCGTCTGCGCCCTCTGCACGGAGGTCGTTTGCGTGCGAGATCGTTCAGTAGTAACAGTCGTTGTGCCGCGAGGTGACGGTGGCGAGCAATTCCCGCTCCGCACGGGTCAGTCCTGACGGCCCGAACATGATCGCCTTGTACATCTCCATCGACCGCTTCAGGACGCCCGGACGAAGGCTCATCGCCTTGACGATGTTGAAGACCTTGCCCGCACGCGCGATGGCGGCGTCGTACTCCTCTTTCAGCGGTCCCGAGGCGTCGTCCGGCTCGATCAAGCGGATGTGCGCCATCGCGCGATCCTAACCGGCCGTCGCGGATTCGAGGTCGTCGTCTGCGGGCCGTCGTCCGTCCTGGCCGTCATTGTGGCAGTACCTACGTCCCCTGCAGAGAGGCACGTCGTGAGCGGCATCGCTTGGCTTATCTATCTGGCGATCATCGTCGCCGTCATTGCCGCGTGGTGGATGGTCTTCACCAAGGCGGGCGAGGCGGGCTGGAAGTCGATCATCCCCATCTACAACCTCATCGTGCTGATGAAGATCGTCGGCCGTGAGTGGTGGTGGGTGATTCTCCTGATCATCCCGATCGTCGGCTTCATCGTCTGGATCATCGTGGCCCTGGACCTCGCCAAGAGCTTCGGTCGCGGCACGGGATTCGGCATCGGGCTTGCCTTCCTGACACCGATCTTCGGGCTCATCCTCGGGTTCGGCAGCGACACCTATAGAAAGGCTGCTGCGGCGCCCGCCTAGGGCTGTGGTCGGGAGAGCCCCCGGAGGGCGCGACCGCGTGGGAGCAGGTCCGAGGACGGGCACGGGAGCGCGTCCTCGGACCTGGGCATTGGACCGACCTACGCGGTCGGAGCACTGGTGGTCTACTCGCCGCCCGAATCGGGATCCGGGTCGGGCAGAGGAGCAACAAAGAACGTTCCGCCTCGAAGTGCGAAGATGATGCAGCTGAGCCGGCCAGGGAACGACTGCTGGCTGCTCGGCTTCAGGGTATGCCAACCCCGAAGGCACTTGGCAGCGTTTCTCAGGTTGTCGCCCGGTGCCGCTGTCGCGCTGTTCGCGCCGACGAGGCCGACGACGAGAGTGAGGACGGTTACGAGACCGAGCTTGGCTCGACCTCGAGTGTGGTGCAACCGCATATGGAGCCCCCTTCATAGCGTGGAACCGACGACCTCCATATCGGCTCTCCGGGCTTCCTGGGCGATGACACGGTCGAGGGACGTGTGCGGAGGAGTTGCCCACACCTCGGACCCGGGAGAACGGTAGCCTCCTCCGCGGAGCGGCACGGGCCCGGTGGCCCAGCAGGTCTTCAAAACCTGTGCGGTGTGGTAACCCCACGCTCGGTCGGTTCGACTCCGGCGCCGCTCCGTCAAGCCGTTTTTGGCCTGTTGAAGCCGTTTTTCGGCTACCAGATCGATGCTTAGCCTGCCTCCGGTTCGTCCGCTCAGATCCGCTGGAATCCGCTGGTTTCTGGCCCGCACTGGACCGCAGACTGGACCGCAGCGTAAAAAGACAGGAATCACTGCGGGCCGCTTGAGCAGTCCACCCCGAGGCCGCCGCGCCAGTGTCCGCGGAATGTCACCCGAGCGGACGCTCTGCCTAAAAGGCTTTCGAGTCGCTCGGCTAAACGAACCTGCCAGGCTGCGCATCTAAGTAGTGATGACGCCGCAGCACGAACTGGCTGAGACGGGCTCGATCGGCGACATCGAGACGATCTACCGCGAGCAATACTCGCGATACCTTCGCTTCGCCGTCGCCAACCTTGGCGACGTCGAGCGCGGCCGCGATGCAGTCCACGAAGCCTTCGTAAGCGCGATCAAGTCAGTCGGCGACTTTCGCGGCCAGGCACGCCTCGAATCGTGGCTGTGGCGGATTCTCTTGAACGTGTGCATTGCCGAGAAGAGACGTCGAGTCGTGCCGATCGAGGACGCGCGCCTTCAGGCCGACTTCGAAGACCCCGAATGGCCCGAGATCCGCGCCGCGATCGCCTCTCTTCCGGAGAGGCAGAGGACGGTTCTCTTTCTTCGTCACTACGCCGACCTCGACTACGAGCAGATCGGCGCCGTACTCGGCATCGCCCGGGGAACAGTGGCGGCAACCCTGAACACAGCCCACACAAGGCTACGGGCCGTACTTGGAGAGGTGAAGAGGTGAGTGACTACCTGACCTGCGTCCTAGACGAGCTCGTCCCGACCTTCGCCGACGAGGGTGGCGACTGGGAACGCGTCGTCTCCGACGCTGGTGCCGAGCCTCCGACGACGACCGCGCAGCGGTCGCGCGTCGACACGGCCGCATCATCCGTGGCGCCCCGTCGAAGACATGGCCGGTGGGCGACGCGGTGGCTCACCCGTCCTCGGCTCGTCGCCATCGCCGTCACCGCTCTGCTAGCCGTGCTCCTCGTCACACCGGCGCTCGGTCTCGGTGATCGCCTCCTGAGTCTGATCCGGAGCACGCCCACCCCGCTCGACGTGCAGACACCTGCGTGGTCGCCCGACGGACGGAAGCTCGCGTTCGTGAGCCGACGCGACGGCAACTCGGAGATCTACGTGATCAACACTGACGGCAGCGGGCAGGAGAACCTGACCCAGCACCCGGCGAGGGACAGCCATCCGAGCTGGTCGCGCGACGGACGGAAGCTCGCCTTCGTCAGCCGACGCGACGGCAACTCCGAGATCTACGTGATGAACGCCGACGGGAGCGGGCTGCGCAACGTGACACGGGCTCCGTCGAACGATCTCCGTCCGGCCTGGTCGCCTGATGGGCGTGCGATTGCGTTTGTCAAGATGATCCTGAAGAAGTGCCCGCGCCCACGCGACAAGACTCCGTGCAACAACGACGTCTACGAGCCGAACCTCTATGTCGTGAACGGCGACGGGAGCGGGCTGCGGCGACTGACAACACAGTGGGCGTCTCTGGTCAATCCAAGCTGGTCGGCGGACGGGAAGACGATCCGGTTCGGGCGTTATCTCGTGCAGGCCGACGGCAGCGGGCAGACAGAGCTGCCTAGGAACGTCCCGTTCGCAGGAGCGTGGTCGCCCGACGGGCAGCGGATCGCCGTCGTGTCGTTCCCCCACAGCCCCCGGGACCCAACCGTCCCCGGACTTTGGGTCATGAACGCCGACGGAAGCAACCGTCGGCAGCTGACGCGCTACGCCGTCGGGACCGATCCCGCGTGGTCCCCGGACGGTCGCCGGATCGCCTTCCGAAGGTTCGACCGCCGGACGTCGGCGGGGAACTCAGACCTCTTTGTCGTGAACGCCGACGGGAGCGGGCTGCGACGGCTGACACACCATACGGAGAACGTGCAGCGTTGGTTCGCGTGGTCACCCGACGGGCGCACGATCGCCTTCCTGCACAACCGGGAGGTGTACATCGTGAAAGCCGACGGAAGCGATGAACGGAGGCTCACGCAGCTCAACGACTAGTTGAGGGCGAAGCAACCCAGCGGGGTGGGCCAGGCAACAGCCGTGAGGGCGGGAAACCTCCTGTTGCCACTTGCTACACGTAGTCAACCGGTGACATCGGGCGCGGGGCCCTGCTCGCCTGCGCCAGACCGTATGGAGTGCCCGGCGCCTCTCTCGTAAGTTGGCGCGGGTTGCCGTCGGGATGGGCCCGGCGGTAGAGCCGCAATTACGGGAGGCGCCGGTTATGAGCGAAGGTAGCTGGGTCGGGCTTGATGTGCACGCGCGGTCGGTGGTGGCGGGCGTGATCGATGTGGGGAGTGGTGAGGTGCGGTCGCTGCGGGTGCCGGCCGGGTCTGACGCCACGGTGGCGTGGTTGAAGACGCTGTCGGCGCCGGTTCGGGTCGTGTATGAGGCGGGGCCGACTGGGTACGGGCTTGCGCGTGCGTGTGCCCGGGCGGGGATCAGCTGTGTTGTCGCGGCTCCGTCGCGGATCCGGCCGGCGGCCGATCGGGTCAAGACCGACCGGCGGGACGCTGAGCGGCTAGCGAGGCTGCTTCGGTTGGGTGAGGTCACTCCGGTGCGGGTGCCGGGGCCGGAGGAGGAGGCCGCGCGTGATCTGGTCAGGGCGCGGGAGGATGCCCGTGGCGATCTGATGCGGGCTCGGCACCGGCTCTCGAAGCTGCTGCTTCGTCATGGCGCGGTGTACGACGCGACCGCGTGGACGCGGGCGCACGACGCGTGGCTTCGCCAGCAGCGGTTCCAGAGCGGCCCGCTCGCGATCGTGTTCGACGAGTGCTACGGCCGCATGGTCGACGCGAAGGCCAGGAGGGACGCGCTCGACGTGGCGATCTCCGAGCTCGCCGCGAGTGAGCCGTACGTTGGTGTCGTCGAGCGGCTCGTCTGTCTCCGCGGTGTCTCCACGCTGACGGCGTTCGCGTTGACCGTTGAGCTCGGCGACTGGAACCGGTTTCGCCCCGAGTCGCTCGGCCCGTTCCTCGGCCTCACCCCGAGCGAGAACTCAAGCGGGGAGCGGCGCCGTCAAGGCGCGATCACCAAGACCGGCAACGCGACATGCACGTCGGCTCCTGGTCGAGGCCGCCTGGCACCACCGCCGCCCGTCGCGCTTGAGCGTCACGCTGGAACGCAGACGCACAGGCAAGTCCCTCGCCGTACGAGCCCAAGCGGACCGCAGCGCCCGCCGGCTCCACGGACGCTGGCACGCGCTCGAGGCCCGAGGCAAGCCCCGCTCGATCGTCGTGGTCGCGGTCGCCCGCGAGCTCGCCGGTCACTGCTGGGCGCTCGCGACGATGGAGTAGGTCGCACCAGCAACGGCTCGGCGAGGAGAGCGCACCGGCGCAACGACGCGAGGAGCGACCCGAGAGAACACTGGGAGCAGCCCCATCGGCGGCCACGCTCGACGCCAGAGATCGGCACCGCTCCTCATCTCGCATACCCGGTCATGCGGCACCAACCCGCGCATATGAGTCGCGACACAGACGTCGACGACAGCCGGTGCGCACTCCCCGCCGAGACCCGAACCCCGCAAAACAGCGAGGTGAACAACCCCTGCCCAGTTGACAGGCCGCACTCCATATGAGAGTTCGGGAATGTCACCCGAGCGCCAAGTGAGCCTCCTTGTAACAGACTGTTACAAGGACTCCCCTCGCCGCTGGCCGAGATCGGGAACGCTCGTCTGCCCGAGCGTGCGGGAATGCCCCTGCGCGACCGGCTGCCGCCGCTAGCGCGTCAGCGACCCGACGTCGTCGAGGTAGTCCATCGAAACGGACGCCAGGTCGACACCGTCACGCACCATCGCCTCTTCCATCGCCGGATTCGTGGCGTCCGCCTCCGCCACCTCGCGGGAGTCGTACGTCTCTGCGAGAACAACGACGTTCGGATCGTCCTGCCCGCGCCAGATGCGCGCGGAACGTACGTGACTTCCCAGCGGCGAGGCGAAGAACTGCTCATAGCTTTGCCGCCACGACTCATAATCGGCTACCCGGCAGCGAACAAGAATGGTCGTCATGTCGCCTCCTCGACTAGGTTCGCGACACCATACGACGGAGCGAATGGCGACACAAGCGCCGCCTGCGCGAGCGTACTTACACCCGATCGGCGAGGTTCGGTGATTCCTGATCGAGGAAGCCCGTCAGACGGAGGACACGACGGAGGATCGCCGTATCCTGGATCTTCGGCGGTAGGCGGCTCTCGATCGCCGTGCGTTCAGCCCACTCCCGTACCTGTTGGCGCAAGTTCTCGTCTACAGCCGTGTCTCTTATGTTGACCTAGAGTGGCTTGTGTTACGCCGCGTCGCGTTTCCGTTGCTCGCGGTAGCTCCTGATCAGCGCGAGTGATCTCGGGCCGTAGCGGTAGGTGATGGAGCCGCCTGCTCCTGGCTGGCGTTCGATTGCGATGAAGCCATTGCGTTGGAGATGGGCAAGGTCGGATTCGCGGAACATGATGTCGGCGTCCTGAGCGGCGCGTTAGGGGGCGTGGGGGCGTCGAAGCTTGACAAGTCTGAGCATATCGATTATCAATATCCGTATTGTTTATCGATACGTTAGGAGTAGCCGTGGAAAATGGATCGTTCGACAGGTGGTTGCAGCGGTTGCGAGTGACCGCGACGATCGTCTACATCGTCGCGCTCTGCCTCGCCGTCGCAGTGCTGGTCATCGCCGTCATCCCCCACTCGCCAGTCACCACCACGTTGCCCGCCAAGGACGTGGCCGGGCTCGACCAAGTCAGCGGCTTGGCCTCCGGGATCACCGTCGACCCTGCGGGCACGATCGCCGTCGAGATCGCCGAGCCGTCGACCGCGCAGCGGTTGCTGTACCTCGTCGTCGTGCTGCCCGGACTTGCCCTCGTCGCACTGATCGCCCGGCGGATGGCCAAGCTGCTTGGTGACGCGCTCGCGAGCGACCCGTTCACCGTCCAGACCGTCCGAGCGCTCACTGCCCTGGCCAAGGTCACCGCGATCGGCGGAATCGGCGTGTGGGCGATGAGCTACCTGGCTACCTGGGTGCTCTCGGCAACCGTCCTCGACACGGCCGGCGTCACTCGGCCACACGAGGCCCCGCTCGGCTGGCTCGCCGTTGCGCTCATCCTCGCCGCGTTCGGCCAACTCCTCGCCCGCGGAGTCGCCATGAGAGCTGAACTCGACACGGTCATCTAGTGACCGAACCTGCCGACCACGGCATCGAAGTGCACCTCGACAAGCTCCTCGCAGAGCGAGGCATCACCCTGGTCGAGCTCTCCACCCAGGTCGGCGTCACCGTCGCCAACCTCTCAATCCTCAAGAACGGTCACGCCCGCGCCGTCCGCTTCAGCACCCTCACTGCCATATGTGACGCCCTCGACTGCAACCCCGGACAACTCCTCAGCCGGGCACGTCCTCCAGACGTTGACGCTGCGTCCTCAAGCTCGCGCCCGGCTTAGCCCGCAAATGCTCGCGCAACCAGCCGAAGGAACTCGGCTTCGCCAGCGCGCTCTCGCCTGACATCGCTCGGAGGGCCAGCCGCGCTGAGGAGCGTTTCGAGGGACACGCCGCCATCATCCTCCACGATCCACCTCTCGGTTGGCGCAAGCATTCCGGCGGAGCGCCCATGACGGGCTTCAGCCGTAGACACAGGCCGGCAGTTAAGGGAGGATCGCCGCAATGACTATGACCTCACCGCCGCGAGTTCTCTTGTGAGGTCGGCGCTTCGTGGTTTCGCACTCGTCGCGATCGCTGCGGCCATCGTGCTCACGGCCGCGGTGGCAGCCGCGTCCGGGCGAAGCGTGTCCCAGATGACGCTTTCGGTCAGCCCTGCCAAGCCTGCATTAAGCTCGATAGCGACGGTGACGATCCGAGGCATCGCCGACGAGACGGCCATGCCGGCGGTCGTGGCCGTCTCGGGCTCCGTGTGTCCGGCTCGGGTCCCGTCGCTTTCTAATGCATTCTGGTCAGAAGATTCCAGCCTCACGCTCGGTGCATTCACGCGCAAGGTCAGGGTGTTCATCCAAACGAAGACCATGCGGCGGTTCTGTGCGTACCTCCAGCCGGCGGTGCAGGGGGTGAACGACGGTGACCCCCCGGAGATCTCGCCCGGCGCACCGCTCGTTCGAGCCGAGGTCGCGCTTCCTCAGGCTGCCGCTGGTCCGCTCCGCGGCGTTCCGGTGTCCGGGGTCAGCGGGGGGAACCGGGACGGCCCCGGCCCGACGCTCGTGTTAGACCGCACCGGCCGCCGGATCGTGATGGTGCGAACGACCTGCGGCGGCAGCGCCCTGCACCCTCCATCTCTCGGCAAGGAGTTCATCGGCAAGCGGTTCAGCGCGCGGGTTTCTCTGCCGCTGACGAGAACCATCCGCTGGAGCGGGTTCGTCACCCCGGACAACTCGCGCAACTACGACGCTCCGGTGCCCGTCGCGTGGACGAAGCCCACACGGTTCACGTTGAACGTGAAGGTGATCGTGAAGGATGGCCTGGCGAGGGCCCTCGTCGGCACGGGCGCACTCGCGAGCCCCGGTCTGCCGTGCCCGAAGGTTCAACGCTACGTCTTCCCCTGAACCGCTACGTCGTCGGCTCTGGACTAGTTTGCGCTAACTAAGTAGTTGGTTCGGCCAGAACCAGCCGCCCCAGCATCCTCTCGCGTGACCGCTGTCGGGGTGAGAGCGATCCTCAGCGGACTATCGCAAACACTGCCGCACATCGGCTCGCCATTGGTCGGAATCGACCGTCTCAAGCCGTTCTCGGCGGAATCACAGCAGGTCTTCTAAACCTGTGCGGTGTGGTAACCCCACGCTCGGTCGGTTCGACTCCGGCGCCGCTCCGTCAAGCCGTTTCGGCGTCCCGAAAGGGCTTGCGACGGTTGCGGCCGTCGCGTCGATACAAGCCCTATCGCCGCCTGAGGCCGCTCAAGACCGCCTGGGGCCCGCGTGGACTTGCGAGCTGCGTGATCGAAACCGTGTGACCCCGTGGCGCGGATGTTCGTCGCACTCGCCTTTCGCCCATGGCCACGTCACAATCCGTGCGAGCGGCATGGTGGAGACAGTCATCGGGCGGGACATGGAGCTTAGCTCGATCGAGGGTTTCCTCGATCGAATCCGGGGCGGCCCAAGCGCGCTCGTGCTCTCGGGCGAGCCGGGCATCGGGAAGACGGCATTGTGGGAGGTTGGCGTCGAGGCAGCCCGGGAGCGTCACGACCGAGTGCTGACGTGCCACGGCGTCGAGGCCGAGGCGTCACTCGCGTTCGCCGGGCTCTCGGAGCTGCTCGCCCGAGTGCTCGACGAGGCCACACCGTCGCTCGCGCCACCACGGCGGCGGGCCCTCGAGGTCGCGCTGCTCCTCGTCGAGCCGAGCGGGCGCCCTCCTGACCACCACGCCATCGGGCTGGCCGTGCTCGACGTCCTGCACGCGCTGGCCGAGCACGGGACGGTTCTCATTGCGCTCGACGATGTGCAGTGGCTGGACGCGGCCTCCGCTGGCGTGCTTCAGATCGCCTTCCGCCGGCTGCGCGAGGAGCCGGTCGGGCTCCTGGCGACGCTGCGCCAGGCACCGGAGGTCGACGATCCGTTCGACCTCGACCGTTCGTTCCCCGAGGAGCATCTCGAGCGGCTCTCGATCGGCCCGCTCACGTCCGGGGCTCTCCACCGGCTGCTCGCGGAGCGCCTCGGGCTCGAGCTGACCCGGCCGGAGCTGGCGCGCGTGCAGGAAGCGACGGCGGGAAACCCATTCTTCGCGCTCGAGCTCGGCCGCGAGCTCGTCCGCACCGGGTCGCGGCCGACACCGGGCCAGCCGTTGCGCGTTCCCGACAGCCTCCGGGAGCTGCTCGGTGGCCGCCTCGCACGCCTGCCCGGAGAGACACTCGATGTCCTGTTGCAGGTCGCCGCGCTCGCACGGCCGACGGTCGAGGTGGTCGCGGCCGCGCACGGCGAGCGGGACCCCGTCCTCCGCGGGCTCGAGGCGGCGGTCGACGAGGGGGTCGTCGAGCTCGACGACACACGCATCCGCTTCACGCACCCGCTGTTGGCGTCGATCTGCTACGAGAAGGCGCCGGTATGGAAGCGCCGCGCCGTGCACCGGGCGCTCGCCGGAGCGGTCTCCGACATCGAGGAGCGCGCCCGCCACCTCGCACTCGCCGCAGACGGACCTGACGCAGCGGTCGCAGCGGAGCTCGACGCTGCGGCAGGCCGGGCGGCGATTCGCGGCGCTACCGGTGTCGCAGCCGAGCTCTGCGAGCTCGCGGCCGAGCTGACCCCGAGCAATCCGCCCCGGCAACGAGAACGGCTCCTCCAGGCTGCCGCCTTCCACCGTCTCGCCGGCAACACAGAGCAGGCGGCAGCACTCCTCGAGCAGCTCCTGACGGAGGTCCCATCCGGTGTCGAACGAGCCGACATCCTCCTCGCGCTCGGCTGGACGTTCCTCACCAGGCTTCCGACGATGAAGGAACATTTCGACGACGCACTCCTCAATGCGACCGGCGACGACGCCCGCTTGGCACGGATTCTGTCGCTGCGAAGCATGTTCCACCTGATGTCGCTCGACGTGCCGGCGGCCCTCGCGGACGCCAGAGCAGCGCTGGAGCGGGCCGAGCGGGTGGGCGACCCGGTCCTGATTGCCACTGCGATCGCGCGGGTCGGGCACGTGGAGTCGTGGGGTGCCGAGATAACACCCGGCCTGCTCGAGCGTGGTGTGCAGATCGAGCAGCAACTCACTGTGGAGCTCGACTTCATCGAGAGCCCGAGCATCCACCTCGGCAGGCAGCTGATGCGCCGCGGCGAGATCGACCGGCCCCGTACGATCTTCGTGGAGCTGGAGGCGAAGGCGGTGGCCCGCGGGGACGAGGTGACACGGACCCTGATGCTCTGGTACCTGTCGCTGGTGGAGTGGTGCGCCGGGCGCTGGCAGCGCGCCCTCGAGCTCGTCCAGACCGCGCACGAGCTCGGTGAGCAGACACAGCTCGCAGGCAGCTACGGCCATGACGCTCGCTTCGGCGGGCTGATTCGCGCAGATCTCGGTCTCGTCGCGGAGGCGCGTGCCTCTGCTGAGCGCGCGGTCGAGCATGCGCGGCTGAACGGGGACGAGTACTTCGTGATCCCGTCCCTCGGCGTGCTTGGGCGGCTCGAGCTCGCACTTGGCAACCTCGAAGCGGCGGCCCGCCATCTGCGCGACCTGCCCGAGCGTCTGCTTGCAGGGGGCATCAACGACCCCGGGCAACCCCTCTGGGGAGACGCGATCGAGACGCTCATCGCCGTGGGCGAGCTCGACCGTGCTCGTACCTACCTCGAGCAGTTCAGCGTGCACGCCAAGAACGTCGGAAATCTGTACGCCGTGGCGGGAGCCGCGCGCTGTCGCGGGCTACTCGCAGCCGCGGAGGGCGACCTGGCCGGAGCGATCGCAGAGCTCGAAGGGGCGGTCGACGTACTGGCCGACGGCGGCTTTCCGGTCGAGCGCGGCCGCGCGCTGCTCTGCCTCGGGATGGTGCGAAGGCAGGCACAGCAGAAGCGCGCCGCCCGCGAGGCGCTCGAGCAGGCGCTCGTGGTCTTCGACGAGCTCGGTGCCCGTCTGTGGGCCGATAAGGCCCGCGCGGAGCTCAAGCGGATCGGCGGGCGGCGGCCCGCCCCCGACGGGCTGACCGACACGGAGGAGCGCATCTCGAGGATGGCGGCCGACGGCAGTTCCAACAAAGAGATCGCCTCGGCGCTCTTCATGAGCGTGCGCACCGTCGAGGCTCACCTTACGAGCGTCTACCGCAAGCTCGACATCCGCTCCCGCAGCGGGCTCGCCAACCGGCTTGAACCGGTTGCGGCTGAGGCCGGCAAACCTGCGGTCGACGCGGGCGAAACCTAGAGCTTCCACGGTTACGCTCAGCGGCGTCCCGCCGTAGCCTCAGCTCCATGGTCTTCGTCGTCGAGCGGTACCTCCCGGGAGCCTCCTACAGCGAGCTTCGTCGCTCCCTCGAGCGGCTGCGCCGACAAGGCGGACTGCGGGTGCCCTACCTCGACTCGACCACGTCACTGGCGACGAGGCCTGCCACCGACGGCTCCAAGCGCCCGCCAAGACGGCTGTCGCCGAAGCGAAGGGCGGGCCTGCCGTTCAACTGGGTCGTTCCCGCGTGATTGTCACGCCGAAAGGAGAGGTTCCATGAGCGCTTCCACTACTGCCCCCGCGACCATCCAACTCCGGCGAGGTCACCTGTTCGTGCTGATCGCCGCCGTTACCGCGCTGACGGCCGCCGCCACGCTGGCAGTGTCAACACTCGCCTTCGACTCGAACGCGATCCGAACGGGCGAGGCGGCGCAGGCACCCGTGCAGACCCTGTTGCTGCCGTCGAGCCGGTACCTCGCCCGCATCGTCGTCAGGCCGGCGGAGGCACCCGTGCAGACGCTGTTGCTGCCGTCGAGCCGGTACCTCGCCCGCATCGTCGTCAGGCCGGCGGAGGCACCCGTGCAGACGCTGTTGCTGCCGTCGAGCCGGTACCTCGCCCGCATCGTCGTCAGGCCGGCGGAGGCACCCGTGCAGACCCTGTTGCTGCCGTCGAGCCGGTACCTCGCCCGCATCGTCGTCAGGCCGGCGTGAGAGCGGGTCGATCGGGCCTGGAGAGGGGAGCAGGCCCTCCCCTCTCCAGGCGCCGGCGGCGAACAATGAGTTGACGCCGACCGTGCCAAATCTCACAATCACCCAGGAGGAGGCGAGAGCGATGACAATCGCTGATGAGCAGGCCAGCGCGGCACGATCAGGCTTCCCGAGCCCGTTCGAGGTGCCAATCCCTCCGGAGTGCGAGGGGTGGGAGGAGCTGTACACCCCCTTTAGCGTGTTCAGCGAGGACCGTCGCGCGTTTGACGAGAGCCGGTGTTGGTTCCAGCTTTCCTCGCACTACGCGGAGCCTTTCTGTCCGTTCGACGCGATCTTCTTCGAGTACGCAACGGCCGCCCTGAGCCAGTCGAGCACTCGTATCTTCGTCGTGCCGCCGTCGCTCGGTTTCGAGCTGCGGGTCCTCAACGGGTTCGTCTATCTCAGCCCCAACTCGGTCACCGACGAATTGGCGCTTGCGCACCGCGCTGAGCTGTTCGCCGCCCGCGGCGGTTTCTACTACGAGCACTGGGAGGAGCTGCTGGTCGAGTGGCAGCGTCGGGTCTTGGAGGCGATCGAGGAGCTCGGGGCGCTCGAGGTGCCGGCGCTTCCCGACCTGGAGGACGAGGCGATGGTGACCGAGGGCAGGGGCCTCGGCTCGAGCCACGCCCTCCTCCATGCCTATGACCGTCTCCTCGAAGGGTTCGACCGCATCTGCCACTACCACATGCAGTTCCAGATCCTCGCCCATGGCGCCTACATGGTCTTCTACGGCTTCTGCTGGGAGGCTTTTCCCGGGATCTCCGATCAGGCCGTCGCGAAGATGGTCTCCGGGGTCGACACCGTGATCTTGCGCCCCGACGACGAGTTGCGCCGCCTCGCGCGCCGTGCTGTCGAGCTGAGGGTGGCCGAGCGCGTGATCGGCGTGGGTAACGAGGACGAGCTGCGCGCGGCCCTCGGGACGGATGCGGCGGGGAGGCTTTGGCTGGCCGACTTCGACGAGACGAAGGACCCCTGGTTCCACTTCTCGTATGGGAACGGGTGCTACCACCATCACCGCTCCTGGAGCGACGACACGCGGTTCCCGATCACGACGATCGCCTCGTACGTCGGGCGGCTCGAAGCGGGCGAGGACATCGCGAGGCCACAGGCCGCGATCGCCGCCGAGCGCGAACGGATCACCGAGGAGTACCGGGCGCTGCTCCCGAGCGAGCTGCAGCAGGCCTTCGACGAGCACCTCACGCTCTGTCGTACGGTCTTCCCGCACGTCGAGAGCCACGGCTTCTACGTCGACCACTGGTATCACACGCTGTTCTGGAACAAGGTGCGCGAGTTCGGCACGCTGCTCGAGCGGCACGGGTTCCTGGCCGACGCGGAGGACGTCTTCTTCCTCCAGCACGGCGAGGTGCGGACGGCGCTCGAGGAGCTCCGGGTCAACTGGAGCAGCGGGGGAGCCGGGCAGCCGCGGGGCCCGCGCTATTGGCCGCGGATCGTGGAGCGGCGCACGGCGATCTACGAGGCGATGCGCGAGTGGACACCCCCACCCGCCCTCGGCACGGTCCCGGAGGCGATCACTGATCCGGTCACGATCATGCTGTTCGGGATCTCGACAGAGCACCTCCAGAAGTGGCTTGGCTCGGACGATGCGGACGAGCACGTGCTGTCCGGGTTCGCCGGCTCTCCCGGTGTGGCCGAGGGTACCGCGCGGGTCGTCCTCACCCCTGACCGGCTCGGGGAGCTCGAGAAGGGGGAGATCCTCGTCGCGCCGTTCACGACGCCGAGCTGGGCGCCGGTGTTCGGCACGATCGCCGGTGCGGTCCTCGACGCGGGCGGGATCATGTCGCACGCGGCGATCGTGGCGCGCGAGTATGGCCTACCGGCGGTGATCGGGACCGGATCCGCGACGAAACGGATCACGACGGGCGACCGCGTCCGCGTCGACGGCGGCGTGGGCGTCGTCACCATCCTCGAGAACACGTGAGCTACGTCTTCCCTCTCGATGGCCGCGAGCCGCACCTGGCGGAGATCGTCGGCGGCAAGGCGGTCGGTCTGGGCTCGCTCCTGCGCGAGGGGCTGAGGGTGCCACCGGGGTTCGCCCTCGGCACGCACGCTTACCGCGAGATCGTAGGCGCGACCGGCCTGGACGCGGAGATCAGAGCCTTGTTGCAGGAGGCAGAGTCGCTCGAGGCTCGGGCAGAAGCCTCGGCACGGATCGGCCGGCTGTTCGAGGAACGCGAGCTGGCAGGCGCGCTGCGAGACGAGCTGGGGAGCGCCTACTCCGGGCTTGGTGACGATCTCCCCGTCGCCGTGCGATCGAGCGGGATCTCCGAGGACGCGGCCGAGGCATCGTTCGCGGGCGAGCACGAGACGTTCCTCTGGGTGGTCGGTGCCGACGCGGTCGCGCGCGCAGTGCTGAGCTGCTGGGCCAGCCTGTTCACCCCGCAGGCGCTTGCCTACTTCGGCCGCGTCGGGCTGCGCGCAGACGAGACCGCGATGGGCGTTGTGGTGCAGGCGATGGTCGACGCTGAGGCGGCGGGCGTCATGATCACCATCGACCCGGTCACGGGCGACCGGTCGCAGATCGCGATCGAAGGGTCGTTCGGCCTGGGTCAGGCGGTCGTCGCCGGAGAGGTGACGCCTGACCGCTACTACGTCGACAAGGTGACGCTCGAGATCCGCTCGCGGGTGGTCTCGGCAAAGCACTTCGCGTACCGGTTCGATCCCGACTCGGGCGGAGTGGCCGCGTTGGAGGTGCCGCCCGAAGAGCAGGAGCTGCCCTGCCTGTCGGACGACGAGGTCGTCGCTGTCGCCGCGCTCGGGAAGCGCGTGGAACGGGCACTCGGCGCCCCGCAAGACATCGAGTGGGCAATCGGGCCCGGCTGCTCGCAATCTCGGGAGCTGTTCCTTCTCCAGGCCCGGCCCGAGACCGTCTGGAGTCACAGGCCAAGGGCAGTGGCTGCCACGGGCGGATCCGCGACGCTAGGGCGGATCGAGCACGGGATGATGAGGCGGGCCTGACTGAGATCCACGGCCAGTGTGGGGTGTCACCGGGGTGTGCACCGCACGCGCAAACTAGGCGCTCGTGACATGCCTGACCCCAGGCAACATGCCGTGGAGGGCGTGCTCCTGGGATTCAGATGGGCGGTGACGGACTCACTGCTCGATCACATCGGCGTACGGGCGGCGCTCGATCCGCTCGCGCAGCCGGTAGGCGGCCGCCACCTCGAGCTCGAGCTCGAGCGTCACACCAAGATGCCCACCGACACCTGCGCCGCGCGCAGAACTTCCGGTCGATCCTCGCCGATCTCGATCACATCGCCGGTGCCGGTCGCGATCCGCACGCCGCGGAGCGTCGCCGAGAAGCTCGGGAACGCGATGCCGTCGCAGAAGGTGACGATCCGTCGCTACTCGGCGTCATCATCAGCCACGGCCACCCCGATCACTACGGGCTTGTGGCGGCAAGCTCGCCCGTGGTTCCTCGCTACATCGGCGAGGCGGCACACCGGATTCTCGCCGCGGCCGCCTTCTTCACACCGACAGGCGTTGACCTGCGCCCGAACGGCTTCCTGCACGACCGACAGCCGTTCACGCTCGGGCCGTTCCAGGTCACGCCGTACCTGTCGGATCACAGCGCCTTCGACGCCTACGGACTCCTTGCCGAGGCCGGCGATCGCAGCCTCTACTACTCCCCCGACCTGCGCGGCCACGGACGAAAACGCAGCCTGTTCGAGCGTCTGCTGACCGAGCCGCCTAATGCGCATACGCTGCTCCTGGAAGGCACCCGCATCGCCGAACAGCCCGACGACACGCGCGGGCTGGCGAGCGAGACCGACGTCGAGAACGCGGCCGCAAGCTCTTTCGGGGCACAGACGGGATCGCTCTCGCTCTCTACTCGCCCCAGAACATCGACCGGCTCGTCTCCCGCAGGGAACTTGACTGTGGCGAGGAACGTGGCGGGAGGAGTCTCGGCGCCAGTCGAACCGCTTTCTCAAGCCGTTTGCGCCCTGGCCGCGGCGAGGCTTCAAAACCTGTGCGGTGTGGTAACCCCACGCTCGGTCGGTTCGACTCCGGCGCCGCTCCGTGAAGAGGAGGTGAAGGTCGTCAGCTTGACGAGCTTCCTGCCGCGCTCGACGGCAACCGCGGCGATGCCGGACTCAGGGGAGACGTAGAGACGCTTCATGCGGTGTCGAAGGCTAGGCGTCGGGGCTAGTCGCCCGACCTCGAAGTTGCTACTGAACTTCATCGTTTTCCCCCGGCGCGGGGCCTCACGGCTTAGTCTCAGAGCATGCAGGCGAGCGACATGAGTGCCCTTCTGACCAAGGGTTTGTCGAAGCACTACGGCAACGTCGCGGCGCTCGACGAGCTCGATCTCAGGATCGAGCCGGGCGAGGTCTACGGCTACCTGGGGCCGAACGGCGCCGGCAAGACGACGACGATCCGCCTGCTGCTCGGACTGCATCGCCCGACGAGCGGTCGAGCAGAGCTGTTCGGCGTCGACGCCTGGGGCGATCCGGTCGAGGCACACCGGCGCGTTGCCTATGTCGCCGGGGAGCCGTTTCTTTGGCCGCAGCTGACGAGCACCGAGACGTTTGCACTGCTTGCCCGGCTGCATGGATCGACGGATAACGCTTACCGCGAGCTGCTTGTGGAGCGGTTCCAGCTGGACGTCGATCGCAAGATCCGCGCCCTCTCGAAGGGGAACCGCCAGAAGGTGCAGCTCGTCGCTGCGTTCGCGACGCGAGCCGACCTGTTGATCCTGGACGAGCCGACGAGCGGGCTCGACCCGTTGATGGAGATGGCTTTCCGCGAGACCGTGCTCGAGGCGAAAGAGCGCGGGCAAACGGTCTTCCTCTCGTCGCACATCCTCAGCGAGGTCGAAGCGGTGTGCGATCGCGTCGGCATTCTCCGCAACGGCCGTCTCGTCGACGAGGGGACTCTCGCCGAGCTCCGACACCTGAGCGCGCACACCGTAGACGTCACATTCTCTGGTGCCGTGCCTGCTCTCGGCCCGCTCGACGGTGTGCACGTGGTCGACACAGCAGGCAGCGTGCTGCGGCTGGAGGTCAGTGGCGCTATACAGCCGCTCCTCATGGAGCTCGCCGACCAGCAGGTGGTGTCTCTGACGAGTCACGAGCCGTCGCTCGAGGAGATCTTCCTTCACCACTACGAGGACCCGGGCGGTCGTGAAGGCAGCTAGCGCGCTCGCCCGGAGGACGCTGGCAAACGGACGGATCAACACCGGCTCGTTCGCCCTGCTCTTTCTCTTCATCGCCTTTGTCAACCCGGTCGGCTATCGGCGCGCCTACCCGACGGCGGCCGACCGGCTGGCCTTCGCGCAGAGCTTCGGAACGAACAAGATCGTGCAGCTGTTCTATGGCATTCCGCACGACCTCCTAAGCGTTGGTGGGTATACGGCCTGGCGCGTGGGCGGAACGGCCTCGATTTTCGCCGCTGCCTGGGGGCTGATGGCGGCTGTCCGCGCCCTACGCGCCGAGGAAGATGCCGGCCGCCAGGAGCTCGTGCTCGCAGGCGTGATCAGTCGCCGATACGCGTACCTGGCCGCACTTGGCGCGATCGCCGGTGGCGCGATCATCCTCTGGCTGGCTCTGCTGGTAGGCCTCGCTGCAGCCCGCCTGTCCGTAGCTGGCTCAGCCTTCCTGGCGCTCACCGTGATCTCGCCGATCCCGGTGTTCGCCGGTGTGGGCGCGCTCACGAGCCAGATCGCGTCGACGAAGCGCCTAGCCCTCGCGCTCGCCAGCGCGGCGCTCGGGCTTGCGTTCCTGCTTCGCGTGATCGCCGACACGTCGACGAGCTACGGCTGGATGCGCTGGGTCACGCCGCTCGGATGGGCCGAGGAGCTGCAGGCTTTCGATAACCCTCAACCGCTCGTTCTCGTCCTTCCTGTGCTCACTGCCGTTGTGCTGCTCGTTACCGCGGGGTTGATCAACGCGGGGCGCGATGTCGGCCGCGGGCTCCTGGTGGGCGACGACACGCGCACGCCGCGCATGCGGCTCCTCTCCTCCCCCACCGCGTTTGCGTTCCGCAGCGAGCTCACGACGCTCGGGATCTGGATCGCGGGTACCGGTGTGTTCGCCGTCGTCGTCGGCGTCCTCTCGACGAGCTTCACGACCGAGAACCTCCCGGCCAATATCCGCGAGGAGCTGGAAAAGCTCGGTGGTGCATCGCTCGTCACCCCGGCCGGCGCGCTCGGCTTCTACTTCCTCCTGTTCGTGTTCGCGATCAGTCTCTTCGCGTGCTCGCAGATGGCTGCCGCGCGCCGGGAGGAGTCGGACCAGCAGCTCGAGACGCTGCTCGCGCTCTCGGTCGGGCGAACGCGCTGGCTCGGCGGGCGAATCGCTCTCGGTATCGCGGGCATCGGCGCCCTTGCTCTCGTGGCTGGCTTGCTGTCGTGGGCCGGGGCTGTCTCGCAGGGCGCCGATGTCTCGCTCGGGGAGATGCTCGAGGCCGGCCTTAACTGCCTGCCGACGTCGCTCCTCTTCCTCGCCCTCGCCTCGCTAGCATACGGGCTGATGCCGCGTGCGAGCACCGGGCTCGCGTACGGGCTCGTGAGCGTTGCGTTCGTCTGGCAGCTGTTCGGGTCACTGATCGGGGCGCCGCAGTGGATCGTCGACCTTAGCCCCTTCCAACACATCGGGCTCGTTCCGGCGCAGCCGTTCCACGTCACCGCGGCGATCGTGATGGTCGCGCTCGCCGCCGTTGGTGCGCTTGCGAGCCTGTGGGCCTTCAGGCGGCGCGACCTGACGCCCGCCTAACTGCATACGTAGCAGTCGGCCGTGCCGCGGGCGAGGTGAAGCGCGTCGCGCGCGACCGCCGTGCCTATGTCCCGGTGGCGTCGGACTCAAGTCCACCCATCGACCCGTTCCGAACTGAAAGGATGACGGCGTGGGAGCGAGGTCCCCGAGGACGGCGATTGGCACTCGCTGGATGAGCTGAGCGAGGTGTGTCACTTCCCGGACCGGTGGATCGAGGAGTTTCGTCGGGACGGGCTCGAGGTTGTCGAGGACGTGGCCGAGGGCAAGATCGCACTCGTCTCGGCCTAGACGGTTCATGCGCGTAGTTGGAAGGCTAGGCGGCCAGTAGGGGTTGTAGGACGCCGATCCGAGTGAGGTAGGCGGGGCGGGGTGAGCGGAGGTAGGCGACGACTGCGTCCGCGTCTTTCTCGCACGGCAGCAGTGTTTTCCAGCCTGCGAGGTGCTCGAGTCGGTGGAAGTCGCCGCAGGCGACAGCGGAGAGCCCCTGTTGCGCTACCCAGCCAAACAGCGTGGCGCGGTTGAAGAGTTCGAAGCGGTCGACGATCTCCCGGAGCGCTGGGTCGGCAGCGAAGCCGCGGGTGAGACGGTGTGGGTTGTCGGAGACTTCGTCGTCGAACGGGTGCGCCGCGATGATCGCGGCGCCGGCCTCCCGGGCCGTCTCGATCGCCTCGCCGATCCCGCGATCGACGGAGACGAAATGTTCGAGCCCGACGGCGACCGCGTGGGCGGCCCGGTCAGGCTGTACGTCGTTGTAGGTCAACTCGAGACCGGGCAGGACAAGGAGGTCGTACTGGCTCCGCGCCCGGGCCGCCTCGCGATCGATCTCGGCCAGATACCCCGCGTACAGCTCCGGCCGCACCCCGGTGCCGGTCCATTCGGCCGGGTCGAGCCAGGGATCATCGGAGCGGACGACGTGGTCAGTAATGCAGAGCACGTCGAATCCCCGTGCCCCGTAGATGTCAACGACCGCGGCGACCGAGAACAGGCCGTCACTCCACGTCGTATGCGCGTACAGCTCAGCAAGCAAAGGACCCGTGCGAGTTCTCATGCCACGAGCATGCGCACTCCCGACCCCAATATGGGCAAGAAAGTGGCTTCTGAGCAGGGAAAACATGGATAACAGCGGTCAACCGCAACGCACGTGCGACAGCAAAGAGTGCCCACTCGCCGAGGTCATGCCCCCTGAAGCTCGACGATATGGACACTCTTTGTGCCACCCAGCGGGAATCGGAAACCGACGGATGGAGGAGGGCAGATCCAGAGCACTATCCAGAAGACACGTGAACCGCTCCGGGTTTCATGCAGGCCTGCAACTTTCCCGGAGCGGTTCACACAGTCACCCGAGGAGGCTCGGTCCCCGAGAGCGCCTGGGTGCGGTTCACCGCACCCGCAGACACCTGCGCACCGTCTTCGCCAGGCACCGAGGCGAAGGCACGCTGTCCATTAGGCCGTGACACAAACGATCGGAGCACCCCAGATCGTCGCCCGACTCGCACCGGAGCTGATTCATGCACACTCGAGTTCTCAAACCCAAACACGGGCCGACCCTCTTCGTGAGGCCCCTGCGCCACGGCGACGTCGGCACGGTGATGGCGGTCTTCGCACGTCTCGGCGATCGGTCGCGCCGCGCGCGCTTCAACGGCCCCAAACCGCGTCTCACCACAGCCGACCTCGAGCAACTCGCCTCGGCCGACTCGACCCGCCACGTGCTCGTCGCGTACGTCGAGGGCGACCAGCAACCGGTCGCCATTGCGCGTCTCGTCCGCGACGGGCACAGCGCCGAGATCGCCTTCGAAGTAGCCGATGAGTACCAGCAGCTCGGCATCGGGTCGACCCTCACCGCGGAGCTCCTCGCAGACGCGCGAGCCGCCGGGATCACCGAGATCACCGCTCTCGTGGCGAGCGACAATCCCGCCGCAGTCGCGCTGCTGCGCCGGATCCTGACCGTGCTCGACATCCGCTTCGATGGCCCTGAGCTCTCGATCCGCGCGGTGCTTCTGTAACCCAGCATTCCGCGTGGCCGTGTTCGGGAACGTTCCCTGGTACTCGTCGGCACCTTGGACACCGGCGGTCGCTGTGCGTGCTCACTACGAGCTCGCGCGCCTTCTTCAGCCGCCAGGCCGTGTCGGGCACCGCGATCCCGTCGACGGAGGCCGCAAAGCCGCCGAGGAGCGTCAGCCGAACGTCGCTCATCGTGCGACCAATGTAACCCCATGGGCATGAATCGCCGCCGAAATCCCATCACGAGTCACGGAGCCGCCTAAGAACACGCAAAGAGGGCGCAAAGAGGCATCCGTAGCGTGGGTTGCGTCAACCCAGATCACACCCCTCCCACGACCTCGAAGGAGACACCCATGAGCATCGACGAGATCAGAGCAATTCCCCTCTTCCGCGACTCCCCGCGCTCGCGCTGGGCCGAGCTGGCGAGGCTCGCCGACCGCATCACGCTGCCGGCGGGCAAAGTGCTGGCACGGCAGGGATCGCTCGCCCACGAGTTCTTCGTCATCAACGACGGAATCGTCGACGTGATTCGGGACGGGAACTTCGTGGCCCTGCTCGGCCCTGGCGACTTCTTCGGCGAGATCGCGCTTGCCGGCGACCCTCGCCGCACAGCCACGGTCGTCGCCGCCTCCGACGTCGACCTCACGGTCATCGCCCGGCGCGAGTTCCACACCATGCTGTCGCGGTTTCCCGGCATCGCATCGACCATCCTCTCGACGGCGTCGCGAAGGATGGTCTCCGACCTGAGGGCCGACTACCGAACTCCAACGGGCGCACTGTGAGCGTCGAAGGGCAAGGAAGCTGTGGTCGATGCCTTCGTCTTGCTGGTCAACAACGACACCGGCCGGACCTCACAACGTTGCGCACCGTGGCAACGGCGCCGTGCCTTGTCGAGACGTTCGCATCACGCTCCGGTCGCTCTGGCGCCGGTGTACCGTCTGCACGGTTGAAGACGGACAACGACGGAGGGCTTGCGTGATCGTGATCACCGGTGCTGGAGGGCATGTCGGCGGCCTGATCGCCGATCGACTCAGCGAGCGCGGCCTGTCGTCGCGACTCCTCACGCGCGACCCGTCGCGGCTGCCGGAGCGCGCCGGTGTGGAGATCGTCGGGATCGACGGTTTCGAGGACACCGTTGCCGTCGCTTCCGCGCTCGGTGAGGACGATCGAGTCTTCATGGTCGCCATGCACTCGTCCGTCGAGGACCGCACGCGCCAGCATCGGGCCTTCGTCGACATGGCCGTCACCGCGGGGGTCGGTCAGCTCGTATATCTCTCATGCCTGGGTGCCGGACCCGAAGCGGTGTTTCTGCACGGGCGCTCGCACGGCGCGACCGAGGCCATGGTCAGGGAATCCGGCCTCCCGTTCACGTTCGTGCGCATGAGCATGTGGACGGACGACATCCCGAACTGGTTCGACCCCGACGGAGTGATCCGCGCGCCGGCCGGCGACGGTCGCATCAGCTTCACGTATCGACCCGAGATCGCAAGCGTGATCGCTGCGGCGTTGACCGAGGCGGGCCACGTCGGCAAGGTCTACGACGTCACCGGGCCGGAGTCGGTCAGCATGCCGGAGCTCGCCGCCCTCGCGGCCGAGATCAGCGGCGACGACTATCGCTGCGAGCCGCTCGAGCGCGACGCGTGGACGGCCAGGCGGCTCGCGATGGGCCGACCCGCCTGGTCGGTCGAGGCGGGGCTTTCCTCCTGGGATGCTCTCCACGCCGGCGAGTTCGACGTTGTCTCGGACACCGTGCGCGACCTCACCGGGGGCGAGCCGATCACGGTGGCCGACTGGATCACCGGTCACGCCGGCGAGATGCCGCTGGCGTAGTTTCGTCCCGCGACGCGGATGAACCCAACCGCGACCGCCCCGTTCCCCTCCAGGTTCGCCCGCACGCGCCCGCCGGCGCTGCCACACACAACCGTAGCGACCGGCGGTCCGCCAACACTCTCGGCCCCCTGCGGCGGGCGAACGTCGGCCTCACAGATCATCGTCGCGCGTGGCAACGCCCACGGCAACACTGCTCAGGTCAACTCGACCACATCCGGATCGAGCACCCGGACCGCCGTCATCCTCTGAGCGCCTCGGTTGCGTTCGCTCTCAGCCTGCCACTGCTCCTGCTGATTGGGGTTCGAGACTGCAGAGCGCCATAGACGACGTCCGGCCCGCTCCGGACGGAACGTGCGCATTGGCTGAGCGCGTAGGCAGATCAGCCGGACGGTCCGCTGTCGGTTCGCGATGGGCAGCCGGCCGGCCGATCTGCGCGTGCCCCCAGAGTCGAGATTGGACGCACACTCCGTAGATGCGCGCGGCAAGGAAAACTTGCGCTGCGGTGCTGTCGGACCGACCGGGAGCGCCGCCGCCGCCAGCCGTAGGTCGGCGCCGCACCGGTCATCCCACTCCTCCGCGGGCGGAGAGTCCCTCCCAGGAATCCGTCCGCACCTAGTAGATGCGAGAGGAGGCGAAAACTTGCGGAGCGGCTCGCACGAGTCCTACGCTGGAGCGCCATTCGTATTCCTTCACGAGCGTGGCGCGGAGCTCGACGTGGTCGGCAGACCCGTCCTCGAACGCGCGAAGGATGCTTTCCCGGTCGGCAATCGACAGGCGGTCACGGTGGTATCGCGGTCGTGTGTCCGTTCTCGAGTTTCTCAGCGGTGTCCCGAGCTGCGCCCAGAGCATGCCGCGAGGTTCAGGACGAGGGGTTATCGATTTGGATTTCTGCAAGGAACATCCTTCCCGTTCGAGTCGCCTGCGCTCCTGCGCCCGCCCGGGGCTGGAAGACGAACCGGCCGACAGATGCGGAGAAGTGAGGTCCCCGTACTCCCTCGCTCTTTGCCACTGCAGAACTGCGGCATCGAGGACCGCTGGTCGTCATCTGTAAAAACCTCGTAAAGGGGGGTGCCGCGGCGGGCACTTTGCGCACGGTTCGTGTTGATGTCCACCGCAGAATCCACGGTCGCTGCCTCTCGCGCCCTCGATGACCTGTATCGGAGCCATGCCGGCGAGGTGTACCGCTATGCATACGCCGTCCTCGGCAACCATGCCGATGCCGAGGACGTCATGCAGACGACGTTCGTCAACGCCCTCAGTGCCCTCGAACGGGGGGAAAGGCCTCGGAAGCCGTCGAACTGGTTGATCACGATCACCCACAACATCGTGCGCCAGCGCTTCCGGCAGCAGCAGGCCCGTCCTATCGAGGTGGAGCTCAACCGCGACGTCGTCGCCCAGGAGGCGGCGGACAACAGTGGCCCGTCGATCGAGGAGCTCGTCCGGGGGCTCCAGCGCCTTCCCCAGAGCCAACGCGAGGCGCTCGTCCTGCGCGAGCTGGAAGGTCGCTCGTACAACGAAATTTCGCAGATCCTGGATCTCTCCAAGAGCGCACTCGAGACACTCCTCTTCCGTGCCCGCCGCTCCCTCGCGGACGAGCTCGAGAATGCCGCCACGTGTGGGCAGGCCGAGCTCGACTTCTCCCGACAGCTCGACGGTCGCCTCTCCCGCAAGGAACGCAAGCGGCTCGACGACCACATCGCCGGATGCCCGTCCTGTAAGCGCCTGCAGGAGGCCCAGGGCAGGCGGCGGCGCGCCTTCAAGGGCCTCGCTCTGCTTCCTCTGCCTCTATCGTTGACGATGTTCAAGGGAGCCCCGACTGCCTCGGCCGCGACAGGGCAGCCGACGATCGGCGCCGCTGGCACCGCAGTGGTCGTGAGCGGCAGCCCCGCAACCGGCGCTGGTGGCGCCGCCGCGCTCAGCGGGCTCGCACTCGGAGGTGTCGCCCTCAAGGCGGTCGCTGTCGTCGCGGCCGTATCGGTCGCGAGTGGCGTCGGCTATGTCGGCACGAAGGAAGTGCAAAGCTACTACGATCCGGCGAAGAAATCGCCCGTGACAGCAGGCACTCTGGCGCCGGCAAAGCCCCATCCGACAAATGCGGGCGGCACTCAGCCAAATGCGGGCGGCACTCAGCGGTCGGAGGCGACGACCACGAGGAGCAAGGCGAGTGCCGAGGGATCCTCGGGCGCAGCCTTCCCGACCGGATCGAGCCGCATCGCAACCGCATCCGGTCAGCCGGGCTCGGCTCCCGGTCGCGCGAAGCTTACGCAGACACGCGTGGCGAAGCGGACCTCCCACCCTGCACAGCCGGCGGGCATCAGGACGTCGAGCCCACGAGCGACGAAGGCAGTCGCGAAGCCGAAAACCTCAGATGTGAAGGCGGCAACGACCATGCCCCGGAAAGCGTCGCGCCCCACGGCGAGGCAAGAGAGCGGTCCGGCGACGAGAAGTGCGAAGACATCCGGCGTCTCAGACAACACGCGGTCGGCGCTGACACGTCCGGCGGGCCGCCGGACAGTAAGGCCAAGGCGCGGTCACCCTCCCTGCTCTCGCCCGCGAGTCCGCTTCGCTGACCACTGCGGTCCCAAGCAAGTGATCGCCCGAGCTTCGCGCAGGTCGCGCCCGCGACATCATGCCGAGGTAGCCGAAAATCGGCTGGTCGTACCTCGATCGAGGGGATCTCGAGGCGGAACGCGCAAGTTGCGCCCGATTCCTGCGTCTTCTGGGATGAACCCCATGCAGGGAGACCACGATGCTGTTCAAGATGCTCGCCGTGACCGGCGCTATCGCGATGCTCGGTGTCTCCGCTGCGATGGCGGCTCCGCCCACCGGGAAGAGCACGGGCAAGCCCGCACCGACCGGAAGCGCCTGCAAACCGAGGGTTTCGGTCATCCTGACAGGCTCGATCACAGCCCATAGCGCGCCTGCCTCAGTGGCCGTCGGACTGTCGGGCGGGAACAACCACGCGAAGGCCTACCGCACGGCGCACCGGCCAGTGACAATACTCCTCACGACTGCCACAAAGAGCATTCGCGGCAACTCACATGATGCTCTGAGCCTCGTAGCCGGCGATCGAGTGAACGTGCGTGCCGTCGTCTGCAAGGCGGATCTCGCCAATGGCGCGACTCCTGCGCTCACCGCTCTACGGTTCGTCGCCCACCCCGCCAAGAGCAGCTAGACGAACGGGTAGGGGACGAAGCCGAGTATGGTCTTTCTCCGCTCCGTCCCCAACCCACCCGACGCTCATCGGCCCGGCGAACCTCCGACTCCCTCGGAATCCACGACCAAACCGCCCGACGGCCGCACATCGATGACTGGATGGCTGACACGCTCCCTGCGGCACGGTCTACACCGGCGCCTCGGCGGCAGCAAAGCAATCGGCCCACGCAAGCCGTGGTGAACCAACTGACCGCTCCTGCGGACCTTGCTTCCGGCCCTCGCCGAAAGTGCGGACAGCCGAAGGTAGTGTGGTCACGAAGGCCTGTCCGCCGGGTGAGAGGGGTCTGCCCGCAAGTCGGGCGACAGAGAACTTTCTCCGCAGGGGTTGACGTCCTGCGAGGCGGAAGTGTTCCAGTTCGCCTCCCTCGATTTCTTCAGCGACTGCGTCGCGGAGAGGAAGGCGAATCCGAGCCCGCTCGATAGGCCCGCTTGACCGCCTTACTGGAGCCGAGCTCCCAGGCGACGCCCAGACCGCACCGATACCGTCCGACTCCACTCGCCAGTCGTCATCGAGGTTCTCGCCGGGGCAAAGGAGGGCAAATGCTAGACCTTGCCTATCGAGTACGCCGCCTCGCGCCCGCTGGCCGCACTTACGCTGCGATCCGACGCGGTCGGAACGGTGTTGCCGGGCGTTCTGCTGGTCGGGTGTGTCGCTTCGGCCGACGGCGGTTACTCGACGGAGAAGTGGGCATGGCTTGCGGCTCTGACGTTCGTCCCGGCGGCGGTCGTCCTGGTCGAGCGAGGCGGTGCGTGGCTCGGCTGGCTCGCGTTCGCGGCTCCTGCTCGCGTTCGGCTGCTGGACGCTGCTGTGAGCGCGCGCGCGCGCCGCATCTTCGGCAGCGTCCTCGTCGGGGCGGCCCTCGCGGGCATCGGAGTGCTATGGGTCCTGGAGGGGTCTCCGGTCTCGCTCGCCCGGTCGGCCTGGACGCGGTTCCTCAGCTCGCCGGAGAAGCCTTCGAATTTCGCCACCGGGACCCAGAAGGTATCCAAATTCGGCGTATACGAAGTAGTCCTAACTGGCGACGGCGGGGTCGGTAATCCCTACGACACGATAGCCTCGGTTACGTTCATTCCGCCCTCTGGCGCCGCGAATGCCGAGACGGTTGAAGCATTCTATGACGGCGGCAATACCTGGCGGGCACGCGCCTACGTCGGAGAGGCTGGATTGTGGCGTTGGACAACAACGTCTTCCGACCCAGGCCTGGATCACAAGAGCGGCTCATTCGCGTGTGTGGCTACCACGCCGAGGCTGCGTGGTCTGATCGAGAAGCACTCAACCAACTCGAAGTACTGGGCGACGGACGATGGACAGACGTTCATCGGGATCGCGGATACTGCCTACAACCTCTTTGGCAGGACGTGGGATGACGGCACCACCCCGATCAGTGAAGCCACCTTTGAGCAATATGTCACCGAAGATGAGGCACGTAATGTCAATTTGATCTTCGCTGACATGAACGGTGGGGGTTACAGGGATCCCCACTGGACGAACATCTTTTCAGACCCTGGTGTATACGACAAGCCGAATCTGGCGGCGTTTCAAGCGACAGATCGCAGGTTGACGTGGCTCCTGAACAACTACCCTGGGGTCTACATCAAACTTGATGTGTTACCAGAGAACAGCGAAGGCACCGCCAGTGATGCCCAACCTGACAATACTTTCTGGAATAGACTTACTCAAACCAAGAAAACTCGACTAATGCGGACTATTCTCGGACGTTATGCGGCTTTCCCCGAGATCATTTGGATGTTCACCAACGATACGAAGTATGGTTCAGGTTATTCCAGGAATACGGCAATGATCGATGAGGTCGGAACGTACTTCAAGGCCAACGACCCCTGGGATCACCTACGAGCCACGGGGCAGAATCGAGGTCAGGAGTACTATTTCCAGAACGCCCCCTGGAACACCTACGTCAGCCTCGAAACCGCGGCAGCCCTGGGGGCTGATCAAATAGCCACGTATTCCGCACTTCCTCAACATGTCTTCAACTCTGAAGATTGGTATGAGGGAGCCGGAATCACCAATCCGGCCTATTTCTTTCGCTGGCTGACCTGGTCGTGGATTCTCTCTGGCGGCACCGCAACATACGGTAATGCGAATTACGATTCGTTCGTTCCCTACACCACGGCGGAGTGGCATGGACTCGACTCGGTGCAGCATATCGGCCCGTATCTCACAGAGAAGGGCATCGATATTTCGCGCTTTACCGACGCCGATGACCTTGCCTTCGAAAGCGATGGCGCCACCGGAGATCGTCGTGTCCAGATGATGCGAAACGGGACTATTCAGTACGTCGCCTATCACCCGAACTCGGCTGAGGCAAGTGTCCGCGCGGGCTTGAAATCATCCGTCGCAAGGATGAGAATCGATCTTCGAGACGCGCCTGGAACATTCAAGATCGAATGGTTTCGAGCAAGCGATGGGATCACAATGAGCGGGGGCTCAGTAGCCGGGGGAGCCACCCGTGATTTTGTTGCCCCCTGGGTTGGCGCTGATGTCGTGTTGTACTTGAAGAGCGCAGCTCCGCCGTGAGCGCCCGGTCAACACCGGGCACCCGACGGTCATCGAGACAGACCGCCTGCTGCAGCGATCGTTCTCCGCCCTCGCCCTGCGAATCCACGCGCCGGTCTTGTTGCTCGTGCGTGATGCGATGACCTGGCCGCCCGCTGATCCGCGCTACCGCTGACTCCGTTACCCGGGACCACAGAGGCCTAGCAACGGTCAAGTGCCGCGCCGCAGCGTTCCACAGCGGCTGAAATCTTGTGGGCGAGGTTCGCGTCAGCTTACTTCGTTTACTAATGGCATGCCGTTGCGGACGAGTCGCGCGACTGCTTTCGCGCACCAGCGTTTCTAGCGAGACTAGTTCTCGGCGACTCGCGCCGGGTTCTGGCTGCACCACGACTCGGTGTAGCCCTGGGCGAAATCACGCAGCCGATCTGTGGCGGGCGTCATCGGGCTTCCTCCCGTGGTTCGCAGGCGTCGACATCTCCGGGCTTGCCGCGAGATCTTCTCGAAGACGCGCCGACGTGTCCGGCGTCGCCTGCGCCAGTTCGGGTTCTGTCACACGAGAGACCGCCATGCAGTGGCGTAAACTCGCGGCAGCACTTGGCTCGGGAGGGTCCCATTTCTGCCCACGGAGCGGTTGATCGACTCGTCGCCCAAGAAGCAACGCCGTTCTCGGATGTCTCAACGGACGGAGCCGGCCGAGTTGCGGTTAGCCCATGGCGCCGACCCAGACGCGAAGGGCTCCTCCTCGCTCTAGTGGCGGTCGCTGCGCTCTCACCGCTGTACATGCTCAACGCACAGGACGTGTCCCGTGTCTGTCTTGCCCGTGCGCTTGCGCATTTCGAGCTAGCGGCGGACGCGTGCCTCTCGGACGCTCTCGACCGATCCAGCTACGGCGGTCACCTCTACTCGGACAAGGCCCCGGGAATGTCGGCACTCGAAGTTCCGGTTGTGGCAGCGCTACACATCCCAGTTGCCCGCGAATGGCCCTACCCGATCTATAGGAGTCTTTGGCCGACGCGTGTGTTGACTGCCGGCCTCGCCTTCCTCGGGTGCGCGTTTCTGGTGGGGCGGCTATCCGAGGGCATTGCCCCGGGGTTCGGCGGGTTGACGCTTGTCACGTTTGCGATTGGCACTCTCGTGGCGCCGCTCGCGGCCGCGAACTTCGATCACGTCCCAGCCGCGGCCCTCGGGTTTCTGGCTTTCACTCTCGCATGGAAGCGGCGACCTCACCTCGCGGGACTGGCGGCGGGCGCGGCCCTGTTCGTCGAGTACCAATCGACTGTCCTCATCGTGATTGTCGGCATCTACGTCGCGCTGCAGGGCCGCTGGGCGGTTCTGAACTATGCTCGCGGCGTCCTGCCGGGAGCTGCGCTCTTGTGGACATACAACTGGATGGCGTTCGGGGCGCCGTGGCGGCCGTCCTACAAGTTCGTGGCGAACGAATACGCCGGCGACCAGTCCCACGGCGTGTTCGGCGTAAGCCTGCCACGCGCGCACTCGGTCTACGACGTGATGATCGGAAACAAAGGGATTCTCGTAGTCTCTCCCGTCACGCTGGCGGCGGCGGCGGGACTCGTACTCCTAAGCCGACGGTACCGGGCCGAGGCGCTGACATGCGGGGCTGTGGTGGCCGCATACCTGGTGGTCAGCTGTGGGTACTTCCTACCTTACGGCGGAGTATCTCCGGGGCCGCGTTTCGTCGTCCCGGCGCTCCCCTTCCTTGCGCTCGGACTACCCCTCGCATTCGCTCGCCTCCCGCGAACGACAGCCCTGCTGGCGGCCGTGTCGGTTCTCGCGATGACGGCTGTCACCCTCACCTGGACGCAGGCCACGCTGTACCGGCATACCGTCTGGGGAGAGATCGCACGACTTGCGGTAGACGGTAGATCGTCACGACTTGTGCAAAGCCTGTCGTCGAACGCACTGGGATGGTTGGGCGCCGGACCGGACCTCTCCGCACTTGTGGTGACAGGCTGCGCCGCGGGCGCACTTGCGCTGGCACTGCGATCCACACCGCGCCGATCACTCAAAGAGTAAGGAGAAACGGGCACACAGCTGCCGCGACGATCCAGCCGAGGCGAGAGGGTTTGCCGTGGAGACCGCCTGAGGCCTGAGAAGGTGGCGAACTGTAGCGAGATGAGCGGGCCGCCTGCGTCCCGCTGGCCGTTGCCGGCCAGGACGCCACGATCTGCGCTGTCCGTTCATACTCGCAATGGCCGGTCGTCCGCGATCGGGGTCGGGAGTACAAGATTAGGGGTGTGCATGGCTCAAAGATCGACTCGTCGCTTGCCGCTCGTCGTTCTCGGGCTCGTCGTCGTGCTGCTCCACGCTGAGGTGGGCGCGTCAAGCCCGGGTGGCACCAGGGCCGATGCGAAAATCCTCCGGATCGGGACGACGTTCTACGTCGACACACTGAACCCGTTGGTCGGGATCGAAACGAACGACACGACGGCCTACACGATGATCTTCCCGCAACTCGTCCAGTACGAGCCTGGCCCGAAGATCGCCGGCGACTGGGCATCGAGTTGGTCGCACAGCAAGGACGGGCTCACCTGGACGTTCCACCTGCGGAAGGGGAAGTGGTCGGACGGTGTTCCTCTCACCGCGCAGGACGCCGTGTGGACGATCCGCACGGTCATCAAGTACAAGTCAGGCCCCACCTCGTATGTGGCAAGCGCGGTCGAGGGGGTAAAGGGAGCGTCGGCGCCGAATCCGCAGACGCTGGTGATCACCTATGACCGACCCATCGCGCCTGCGCTGTCGAACCTGGCGCAGTTCTTCGTCCTGCCACAGCACGTCTGGTCGAAGAAGCTCGGCAAGAACGGGACGGGCCTGAAGGAGTTCAAGCCGCAGGAGGAGTTACCGGTGGTTGCCGGCGGCCCCTACACCGTCACGCAGTTCGAGCAAAAGGGCACGACGGCCTTCAAGCCCAACCCGTACTTCTACGGCCCCAGGTCGCAAGCCGCCGGCGTGGCGCTGACCTACTACACGAATGCGACTTCGATGGCGGTCGACATGGAACGCGGCAACCTCGAGTTCATCGACGCGCTGCCGTACGGCGCCGCCAACGCGGTGAAGGGAAAGCAGGGGATCACCGTGAACTTCGGGGCCGGCTCAGAGGTCACGAACCTCGGCTTCAACTCCAACCCGAAGAAGTCGAAGAACCGCGAGCTCTTGAGCCCCCGCCTGAAGGAGGCGTTCGAGTACGCGATTCCACGCCGGCAGATCATCGACGTCGTCTTCAGCGGCCACGCAGAGCCGTGGGCGAACATCTTGTCGCCCGCGTCGAAGGCCGAGGGTTGGCTCAACCCTGCCGTCAAGCCGCTTCCGTACAGCGCTGCCAAGGCAAACACGATCCTCGACTCGCTCGGCTACGAGCGCGGCGCGAACGGGCTCCGGGTCGTCCCGGCAACGAACGGGAGGTACGCGCAACCCGCGCATGCGATGAGCTACAGCGTCATAGTCCCGAAGGATCTCGACTTCAACGGCGAGCGCCAGTTCGACATCCTCGCCACGGCCTTCAAGAAGGTCGGCGTAAAACTCACCCTGACGCCCGGTGGGGACGGCGCCACGGCCTATGAACTCATCACGGCCCCGAACGGCAAGTACCTGAAGGCCGACATGTACACGTGGTACTGGCACCCCTACATCGACCCGTCCTTCAACCTCTCAGTCGTCACGAAGGCAGAGTGGTACAACAACAGCGACACCGGTTTCGACGATCCGCTCTACGACAGGTGGTGGAAGACGCAGAGCTCGCTCGTCGACTTCAAGCGGCGGCAGGCGCTCGTGTGGAAAATGGAGGCGTATCTCGCACAGAAACGCCCCTACATCCAGCTCGTCGTCGCCGACGCGATCACCGCGCATGCGGCCAGTTGGACGGGGTTCGAGCCGAGCCTCGGGGGGTCCTGCAAGTGTTACTACACCTCTCCGCACCCGTTGTCCTGACCCGTGCCGGGCTCGCTTTTCCGCGAGGACGGCGTCTGGTTGCGCTGCCAGCTGCACGCACACACGACGAACTCCGACGGCGAGGCGTCACCGGCCGCTCTCTGTGACCACTACGCGGAGGCGGCCTTCGACGTCCTCGCGATCACCGACCACTGGCACGTGACCGAGGTCGACCACGACCGGCTCGTCGTCCTCCCCTCCAGCGAGCTCACGGCCCATGCGCCGTCCTCCCACGGTGAGGCCGAGGCGCTCGCCCTCGGAGTTTCCGAGCTGCCCGAGGTGAGAGAGCCCTTTCCGGACATCGAGGCGTTGGCAGCGTGGATCGTCGGGCACGGTGGCGTCCCCTTTCTCTGTCATCCCTACTGGAGTGGACTGCGGGTGGAGGACGTTCTTGCGGCGTCGTCCCTCGTAGGTCTCGAGATCTGGAACGGCGGCTCGGAGGTGCTGCAGGGCAACGGCCTCTCGACCGTACACTGGGACGACGCGCTCCAGCAGGGCCGTCTGCTGACGGGAATCGCGACCGACGATTGCCACTCGCCTGGACAGGACAGCGGCTTCGGCTGGACCTGGGTGCTGGCCGAGGAGCGTTCTGCGTCGGCCGTCGTGGACGCGCTGCGTCGTGGCCGCGCCTACGGCTCTGCTGGACCGCTGCTGCTCGACGTGGCGATCACGGAGGAGTCTGTCGTCGTGCGCTGTTCGCCGGCGAGGTCCGTGCGCCTGCGCTCCGGGCCGTGGGACGGCTGCGGCGTCAACGCCGACGCAACGATGGGCAGCTGGCGCGGCGAGGCCCGCGAACGCGACGCCGCCGGACTCGTCACCGAGGCCCGCTTCGAGTACCCGGAGTTCTGGCGCTGGGCCCGGGTCGAGGTCGAGGACGAGCGCGGCCGCCGTGCATGGAGCAACCCATTCCTGCTGCCCGGGGAGGCGCAGACCCCGGCCTGAGGCGAGTGCACGCTCCAACGTCGCCTTGAGGTATTCCAAGCGGGCCCTGCGTGGTTGTTGGCGCACTCTCTGGGGGGCGCCCGAGGAGACCAGTCGAGGCTGCAACGCAGCTTCCCTTCACCGGTTGGGACAGCCGGGGCGCTGATCGGTCTGCGCCGACACAAACGCCACCTCGGCCGGGAATCTGCACGTCCACCACACCGTCGCCGGCTCATCGGTCCTTCGTCACCGACTCGCACCTCACCGTCGACCGGTGCAGAAACCGGCTCCGCTCAACACCTCAGCGCAGGTCAGCAGCCCGCTCCCGTCACCGCTGTTGCCCCTCCGGAGCTACCGGAGTCGCCACCGCTTCCGGTGGCGGTTGTTGTCGATCGTGACGGTACCCGTCTGGTAGGGCTCCCAGACGACGCTGCCGTCGAGCAACGTGACGGTGAGCCCGAGCTGGTGGGCGCCGTTGCTGAGTTTCGTTGTGTCGAGCCGGTACTCGTATGGGGCTGTCGTGTCAGTAGAGGTGATCTTGTTGCCGTCGAGCGCGAACACGACCTGCTGCACCGGCGCCGACGGCGTTGCCGTCCAGGCCACCGTCCCCTTCAGCGTCTGTCCCGCCGTGATGTTTTGCGCGACCCGCGGCAGGATCGGGTCCGTATACACCCAGGCGACGCTCGAGGACGTTCCGCCGGCGCCATCCGGGATCGACACCCCGAGACCGATGCCCAGCGATTGGCTCTTCAGATAGGTCTTGGAGGGGTCATACATCCCCTCACCGATCGTCCAGCGGTCGACCTCAGGGGGGACGTCAAGGGGATTGCAGTCGCTCGGCGGTTCGTCCGGTTCCGGCGAGGCGAGTTCCCAGCAGTTGTACCACTGGTAGGTGAACGTGATCGGCAGCCCGACCGCGGCGCCGACGAGAGCCCAGTCGCCGTGGTCTGCAACAACGGTGTTGCCAACGACCGGGTCGCCGACGATGCGCGGTTCACGCACAAGGAGCGGCGGACGGTAGATCACGGGCCCGACCGGCGACGAGTCCTGCGTGCTGTGCCCATTCGCATCCGTAGCCGTTACCCGCACCCATAGGGACGAACCGACGTGGGAGTCCGCGACCGCGTACGTCGAACCGACGCCGACGCTCGCGAGCGGGGTCGTGTCGCCGCGGAACCATTCGTAACTGAAGTCAATCGGCCCCGTTCCCGTCCATGCTCCAGGCAGAGCGGTGAGGGTGCTTCCCTCCCAGACCTTGCCGTCGCCGCCTGGCGAACCCGACAGTCCTGCCGGCGACTGCACCTCGATCCCGATTCCCGACCCATAGGCTGGGCCGGCCTGCGCGATATCTGCGGCATCCGCCGATCCAGGCAGGCCCGCGAGACAAGCCGCGGCCACCGCCACGAGCGCCCAGCCTCTCAAACGTCGCATCACAATGCCGCCTTTCGTCTCGATCGTACAACGTACGACGGCCTGCAGCTCATGTCCTTCATCTCATGGACGACCCCGGCGTGAGCCGTCAGGAACGATGATCGGACGCAAATCGTGCGGAGCTTGTGGTGATCCGTTCTCGGCCTGCCGACGCAGTCGGGTCCGAAGCAGCTTTTCGGCCCGCGGCGCGTCCGGCGGTGACGTTCGGGTCGTTGGCTTATGGCGTTTCGACGGGGACGTCTACGGCGATGGTCGTGCCGTGTCCTGGTTGGGAGTTGATGTCGAACGTGCCGTTGATGAGCGTGATTCGTTCACGCATGCCAAGGAGTCCGGCACGGTCCGGCGCTACCTGTTCGGGGTTGAAGCCTTGCCCGTCGTCGGTGATGGTGAGCCTGATCGTGTTCGAGGAGCGTCCCAGCTTGACCTGGATCGCCCGTGCGTCTCCGTGTCTGATCGCGTTGGCCACTGCTTCCTGGGTGACGCGGTACAGCGCGGTTTCGACGGGTTCGGGCAGTCGAGTGTCCAGCCCGTGCGTTGTCAGAGTGATCGTCAGGTGGCTGCGCTCTTGCAGGTCGCTGCTGAATCGTTCGAGCGCCGCGACGAGCCCGAAGTCGTCCAGCACGGAGGGGCGAAGATCGATCGAGAGCTTGCGGACGCTCGCCAGTGCGTCTCTGACGAGTTCTCGCAACGCACTTGCAGCCTTCTCGTCGACCTCCTCCAACGGCCTGAGGCCGAGCAGGATCGCGGTCAGCGCCTGTCCGGTCTCGTCATGCAGTTCTCGAGCAATTCGTTTGCGTTCGAGCTCCTGGGCTCCCAGGATGCGGGACACGGTGTCGCGGTGGACACGTTGGGAAAGGTCGATCGCGATTGCGGCCCGATCTGCGAACTCCTGCACGAGTCGGTAGTCGGTCTCGGAGAAGCGCGGATCGAGCCCCGCGTGGTCGTTGACTGCGATCGCTCCGATCGGCTCGCCACCCACGAGTAGGGGCACGAAGATCGCCGCCCGGATGCCCCATTCGCGGGCGAGTGACCGGTCGGCCTCGAGGTCGTCGATCATGGAATCGACACGCTCGCCACGGCGGCGGTGCATCACTGCAGCGGTCTTGGAGCCGCTGGGTTCGAGACGACGGCCGACGGCATCGGTTGCACGCTCGCCCGCCGCGGCAGCGATCTCGAACGATCCGTCCGGATGCTGCAGAGAGACATAGACGAAGCGGGCGTGGACGAGTTCCTGGATCCGCTCGCAGACCAGGTCCAGGACGACCTTGGGCTCGTACTCGTTCGCGAGAGCATTGCTCACCTCCGCGAGGGACTCGAGCTGGCGCGACCACCGGATCGACGACTCGTAGAGGCGGGCGTTCTCGATCGCGACGGCGGCCTGCGCGGCAAGCAGTTCGATCAGTTGTTCATCCTCTTCCGTGAAACCGGCGTCTCCTTCCTTCTCCGTCAAGTAGAGGTTTCCGTAGGCAACGCCACGCATGAAGATCGGCACGCCCAGGAACGACATCATCGGCGGATGCCCGGGCGGGAAGCCGACCGAGCGCGGATCGGCGTGGAGGTCATCGAGCCGCAGGCGGCGCGCGTCTCGGATGAGCGCACCCAGGACACCGCGGCCACGCGGAAGCTCCCCGATCGTTCGCCGGGTCTCCTCATCGACGCCGTGAGTGATGAACCGCTCGAGGTCCGAGCCGCGGGCGTCGATCACGCCCAAGGCGGCATATCGTGCCTGCGTCAGATCGGCAGCACTCTCGACGATCCGCCGCAGCAGATCGTCCAGCGACAACTCGGCGTTCAGGGCCACGCCGGCGTCGATCACTCGATGCAGACGCTCCGCATACGAGCCCACGGCCGTCTTCCGGGTTCGCCCCTCGGCCCCCGTCAACGCGCTCGTCCGTAGAAGACCACGTCCGCCGATCCGGCGGGACACCGATGCGGGGGCACCTCGCGCCCACGAGGCTGTTCGATGAGAGACATGTTCCGAGTTCTGATTATTGACGACCACGCAGTCGTCCGCGATGTTCTTCGCGCCCAGCTCAGGCAGGCGGGGATCGACGTTGTCGGTGAGGCGGCCGATTTCGACGACGGACTCTGCCAGGCACGGCGCCTGCGACCCGAGATCATCATCCTCGACGCCGTCATCCCACTCACAAACGGGCATGTGGCTCTCGCCGCTCTCGCCAACGCCCTCCCGGACACAAGGATCATCTACCTCGGCAGCGACGCCGACGCCCGATACGCCGACGCCGCGCTCCGCGCCGGGGCCGACGCCTACGTCTTCAAGGACGACGCCGACACGAGAACCGTGCCGACCGTGAAATTGCTCGCCGCGCCGCGACGAGCCCAGGGCCGCCGGGCGTCCGGTACGGCGAGGCGTCCAGACCGGACGCGCGGGCAAGCGCGAGCTGTCGAGCAGTAGAGCCCGCCAGCACCGGTGGTCGGAGCACGGTCTCGATGAGTGGCTTCGCGGCGTGTCCCGGTGACGCCCTGACGGCGGCCTCGAGAAGCGATGATGAGAACCGTGACCCGACTCGAGCATCTCGGCTCCGACGCGCTCCTCGCCCTTCTGGTCGGTCGGCGTTGGTTTGCGGCGTCCGGGCTCGAGCCCGAGTGTGCGCTCATCTCGTGCGTCGTTCACGCCGACGCCGATCTGGAGCTCGCGCTCGTCGAAGTGCGATTCGCCGGGGGCCTTCTCCACAGATACCTTCTTGCCGTCGGTCCGGACGGCCGGGATGCGTTCGGACATCTGCCCGCGTTGGGCCGCCTCGCGGCGCTTGCCAGAGTAACGACGCCCTGTGCATCGGCTCGTGTGATCGGGGTCGAGCAGTCGAACTCGTCGGTCGTGCTCGACGAGAGCGTCGTCATCAAACTCTACCGCCGCATCGAGGCAGGCCCCAGTCCTGAGGTCGAGCTGCTGGTTGCACTCGAGGAAGCCGCATTCGCTTCGGCGCCGCGCCTGCGAGGCGTAATCCGGCACACGAGCACGTCCCTCGAGCTGACGCTCGCCGTCCTCACCGACTACGTCCCCTCGGCTGGAGGAGGTTGGGAACTGACCCTCGCCTCGCTCGCCGCCGGGAACGCGGGTTGGCTGCCGGAGCGGGCGCGGAGGCTGGGAGAGGTGACGGGATCGATGCACGCGGCATTGGCCTCGGCGTCCCAGTCGTCCATTGCGCCGGAACCGGCGAACGTGAAATCGGTCGGCCTGCTCGCCGCGGCGATCGACGAGGAAGTCGTTCGGCTCGTCGATACGCCGATCGAGGGCCGGATCCGGGAGCTGCGCGACCTCGTGCAGCGTCTGGCCCGCGTCGGCGCACCCGGGCTCGTGCTCCGGGCTCACGGCGACTATCACCTCGGCCAGGTCCTGTGGGCCAATTCGGGCGACTGGGTCGTAATCGATTTCGAGGGCGAGCCGGGCCGCTCGCTCGCCGACCGCCGCCGGCGGACATTCGCGCTCGGGGACGTCGCCGGCATGCTGCGCTCGTTCGCCTACGCCGAGGCTGCAGCGCGCCTGGTCAACGGCGTCTCCGCACCTCCAGGGTGGCAAGCCTCGTGCCGTGCCGCCTTCGTCGACGGCTGGCGGGCCACCGTCGACCCCCGGCTGTTGCCTTCGAGCCAGGTCGGCTTCGAGCGCCTGCTCGCTCTCCTCGAGCTGCAGAAGCTCGTCTACGAGCTTCGGTACGAGCTTGCCAACCGACCCGATTGGGTGGCCATCCCGGTCGCGGCGCTCGAACGGATGCTGGATGCCTCACGACCGGAGCCATAGCCGCTGGTCTTACAGCTACTCCTCCACTATTCTCGTCGCGGGTAGGTCGACGAGAGGGAGCGCCTTCGTGAGCAAGATCGTCCTCGAGAACGTGAGCAAGGTGTATCCGGGTGATGTGCATGCGGTCGACGACGTTTCGTTGACGATCGAGTCCGGAGAGTTCATGGTGCTCGTCGGCCCGTCGGGATGTGGTAAGTCGACGTTGCTCCGGATGATCGCGGGGCTCGAGGACATCACCGAGGGCGCCGTGTTCATCGGCGACCGGGACGTCACCCACCTGTCGCCGCGCAATCGCGACATCGCGATGGTGTTCCAGAACTACGCGCTGTATCCCCACATGAGCGTGCGGAAAAATCTCGCGTACGGGCTCAAGGTCAGGAAGACGCCGAAAGAGGAGATCGACCGTCGCGTCGACGGAGTGGCGAAGATGCTCGGGCTCGAGCCGTACCTCGACCGTCGGCCTGCGAACCTGTCGGGCGGCCAGCGCCAGCGCGTCGCGATGGGGCGCGCGATCGTGCGCGAACCGGCCGCGTATCTGATGGACGAGCCGCTGTCGAATCTCGATGCGAAGCTGCGTGTGGGGATGCGTGCCGAGCTCTCGCGCCTTCACGAACGCCTCGGCACCACGACCGTCTACGTGACCCATGATCAGATCGAGGCCATGACCCTCGGACAACGCGTTACGGTGATGAAAGACGGCATCATCCAGCAGGTCGGCCAGCCGCAGGTTCTCTACCTCGACCCGGCGAATCTCTTCGTTGCAGCGTTCATGGGCTCACCGTCGATGAACCTGGTCGAGGCGACCGTCGCCGGCGACAGTATCGAGTTCGCGGGGTTCCGCCTGCCTCTGGCTCCCGAGCGGAGGCCGGCAAGGGACGGTCAGGTGATTCTCGGCATCCGGCCGGGCGACTTCGAGGACGTTGCGTATGCCGACGCCGGTCTGCCCGAGATCGAGGTCGACGTCGCCGTGCTCGAGGAGCTCGGCGCCGAGTCGCACGTGATCTTCTGGGTGGATGCGGCTCCTGTGGCGACCGATGACACGAGGGCGGAAGACGACGAGGACGAGCGGGCACAACTTCTCGCCGACGACCAGCGATCGCTCTTCACGGCTTCGGTCGACGCGCACACGCGAGCCAAGCCGGGCAGCAGCCTCAGGCTCGCGATCGACGCGCGCGCCTTCCACTTCTTCGACCCGCTCACCGGGCAGTCACTGCGCGCCCCCGACAAGGAGCTTGCTGGGGCATCCGTCTAGCTGAATCCCACTGCGTGGGCCCAGTAGTCCACGAGCCAGTGGCCGTTGCGCTTACGGAGAACGATCTCGAACGTGTGGGGCTTCTGATCGGGCGCGTCGAGCGTGATCCAGCTCCCGACCTCGGTGGAAAGCCGGACGCGAGGAGTCAGCTGGGCGGTGACCGCCTTGGGCTTTTCGGTCACGTAGGGCGCGAAGGCCCTGCCTGCCGCGAACGTCGCCCTCGTCCGGCTCTTCCGCAAGGCGGGTGTGACGAGGTCGTACGCGCACCCCGGGTTCTGCCGCAGCACCCCGGAGGTGATGAAGAGGATCGCCACCTCCTCTGGCGTGGCCTTGCGCGCATCTGCGCGCACCTTCGCGCACGACGTCGCCGAGACGCCGCCCTCCGCCGGCCCTACGGTCAGGCCCATCGCCACTGCGAGCACGGAAACTGCGATGAGAGCGTGTACGAGGCGATAAGGCACGACCGGTGAAGCGTAGCCACGCCGAGCGGGCCGCGATCGCGATCGCGGCCGGGTGACGGGGACCTAGCGTCGAACCAGACCCGGGCGTCGATACGGCCATCGTGCCGGACGAGCTGCGCGCGATCGCGACGAGCGAGTCTGTTTCGCTTGCTGAATAGGCACGGCGCCAGCACGGCGGTTCACGGTACGACGGTCGCCGCCGGAGTCGGTCACGGCCTCGGAGAAGCCGTCGTTCCGCCGTGGCGCAGCTGCGGGTGGAACACGTAGTTCGGTTGTGTCTGATCGGGCGACTCGATCAGCTTGCGCAGCGCGCTGATCGCCGTCACGGCGATCTCGTCGATCGGCTGCGCGACCGTGGTCAGCGACGGCTGGGTCCACGAGGCTGCCTCGATCCCGTCGAACCCGACGATGGACAGGTCGTCGGGAACGCGCAGGCCGAGCGCTGTCGCCTCGAGCAGCGCCCCGATCGCCATCAGGTCGTTCGAGCAGATGACGCCCGTCGGAAGGTGCCCGATGCCCGCGTCCATCAGCAACCCCAGCGCCTGGCGACCGCCGTCGACCGTGAACCCGGCGTATGCGACGGAGCCGTTCGGCTCGATCCCGGCGGCGCGGAGCGCGTCGTCGCGGCCCATCAGCTTCTCCCGGGTCGCCTGCGCGAAGGACTCGCCGGCAACGAAGCCGATGTGCCGGTGGCCTAGCTCCAGGAGGTGCTCGGTTGCGAGACGACCGGCGGCGCGCTCGTCGACGCCGACGGTCGTCGACGCCGGTGACTCGAGGCCGCCGTTCACGAACACGAGCCGCGCCCCCTGCGCGAGCAGCTGCGAGTAGTGACCATGGTCGCCGCGCACGTCGGTGATCTCGGCGCAGATGAACACCATTCCCTCGACCCGGCGCTCGAGCAGCATGTGCACGTAGCCGACCTCGCGCATGGCCGAGCCCCGGGTGTTGCAGAGGATAGCCGCGTAGCCGGCATTCGTCGCCTGCGTCTCCATCGCCTGCGCAAGGGCGGCGAAGACGGGGTTGGCGAACTCCGGTACGAGCAGGCCGATTGCGCCCGAGTCGGTACTGCGTCCGGGCGGCACATAGAGCAGCTCCTGCATCGCACGCTCGACGCGGTCGCGCGTCTCCGGGCGCACGTACGTCGACCCCGTCGCGACCCGCGATGCGGTCGCGACGCTAACTCCGGCCCGGTTTGCGACGTCCTTAAGAGATGCCATTCCACGGCAGTGTAATGGCGATGAATGACGAACGCACCACGGATCACACCGGAAGAGGTGAAAAGTACTGGTGATCCAGCGGAGAATCCCTCTTGACGGGATGTTCTCCGAATCGATACGCTGAGGATCGTTTTCATGATCATGAAACACCCACTCATCCCGTCGGCGTCGGTTGCCGGCGTCATCAAGGAGGACAGACGGATGAAATCCATCCGATTACGGGCGCTCGGGCTCGCGCTCGTCGCAACCGCGGTCGTTGCTGCAGCAGTCGTAGCCACGGCGGCTGCCCGCCCGCAGGCGACGACGCTCACGGTCTGGAACACGATGAACGACCAGGAAACCGTGACGTTCAAGCAGATCGTCGCCGACTACGAGAAGGCGAATCCCGACCTCAAGGTCGACCTGGTTCAGGTGCCCTTCAGTGCCCGAGAGCAGAAGTTCACGTCGGCCGTCCAGGCCGGCCAGGGCCCGGACCTCATGCGTGCCGAGATCGCCGACGTGGCCAACTGGGGCAGCCGCGGCTTCCTCACCGACGTCACGTCTCGCGTGACGGCCGCCGACAAGAAAGACTTCCTGCCGGCTTCCTTCGCGTACTTCAACTACGCCGGCAAGATCTGGGGCGTTCCGCAGGTCACGGACGCGCTCACGATCTTCTACAACAAGGCGCTCTTCAAGCAGGCCGGCATCAAGAACACGCAGCTCCCCAAGAGCCTCCCCGCACTGCAGTCGTTCTGCCAGAAGTTCCCGGCGGGTAAGGGCATCTTCCTCCGCGCGCAGGAGGCCTACTTCATGCAGCCCTGGCTCTGGGGCTATGGCGGCGGCCTTCTCAATCCGGCCTCGAAGCAGATCCTCGTCGCCAGTAGCAAGTCCGTCGCGGGCGCCAACGCGTACAAGGCGCTCTTCTCCTCGAAGTGCTCGTTCCCGAACAAGGACTTCTCGAACGATTACGGCAACGCCATGACGGCCTTCAAGACCGGCCAGGTCGCGATGATCGTCAACGGCCCCTGGTCGACGGCGGACATCCTGCAGGGATCGGCCTTCAAGTCCTCGTCCAACCTCGGCGTCCTCGTGATCCCGAAGGGCCCGGGCGGCCAGGGCTCGCCGGTCGGCGGCCACGGCTTCGTGATCTCGAAGAGCTCGAAGAACGTCGATGCGGCCTACAAGCTGATGTCGTTCCTGACCTCGAGCCCAGCACTGGGAGTTTGGGCGGCGAAGAACAACCTGCTGCCGGCGCGCGTCTCGGCGTACAAGCTCGCCGCCGTGAAGACCAACCGCCTCATCGGGGCGTTCCTGCCGCAGATGAAGGTCGCGACGACCCGCCCCGTCACCACGGCGGGCGGCCAGATCTACCCCGACTTCGATACGAACTGGCAGAAGGTGATGAGTGGCCAGACCTCGGCCAAGGCGGGGATGGTCGCAACGGCGGCGGCCTGGAAGGCGAAGCTCTTCCCCGACTACGTGATCGTCACGAAGTAGTAGTCGCGACCGAACGAGCGTTGTAGGGTCATCGCCAGAATGACCTCGACGGATCAGAGCCTCCCCGCCGCCGGCCTCGAGAGCCGGAGGCGGGGAGGTCCGTCGTTCGGGGAACGCGTGCGGCGCGGCTTCGGCCGCTGGTGGTTCGCGTACGCCATGCTCCTGCCGGTCTTCGTCGTCATGGCGGTGCTGGTCTTCTACCCGCTCGGGCGCGGCATCTACTACAGCTTCACCAACGCAGATCAGTACAACGCGCTCAACCCGCTCCAGCCCTCGACGTACAAGTGGGTCGGGCTCGAGAACTACACGAACATCCTCAAGAGCCAGGAGTTCCGGGGTGTCCTCGGTTTCACGGCCGTGTGGACGTTCGTGAACGTGTTCTTCCACTTCACGATCGGGCTGGCCCTCGCGCTCGCGCTCAACCGCACGCTCAAGTTCCGCGGCACCTACCGGATGCTGCTGCTCGTGCCGTGGGCGGTGCCCTCGTTCATCTCCGCGTTCGCGTGGCGGTTCATGTTCAACAACCCGTACGGGTTCTTCGACCAGTTCCTGGTCAAGCTTGGCTGGGCCAACCCGCCTGCCTTTCTCGGCGACCCGACCTGGGCGAAGGTCTCCGTGATCACGGCGAACGTGTGGCTCGGCGTGCCCTTCATGATGGTGGCCCTGCTCGGCGGCCTCCAGGCGATCGACTCCGATCTGCTCGACGCGGCCGCCGTCGACGGCGCGAATGCCTGGCAGCGCTTCTGGGCGGTGACCCTACCCGGCCTACGCCCCGTCGCCGCCACCGTGGTCCTCCTCGGCCTGATCTGGACATTCAACATGTTCAACGTCATCTACCTGATCACCGGCGGCGGGCCGGGGACGTCGACGGAGATCCTCGCGACCTACGCGTACAAGAACGCCTTCACATACAAGCTCTACGGCGTCGCCACCGCTTACGGCGTGATCATTCTCTCGATGCTGCTCGTATTCACCCAGTTCTACAAGTACACGCTCAAGCGCATGGGTGAGGAGAGCTGGTCGTGAGCAGCGCCGGCGCCCAGGCCGACGCGACCGGGCTCGGCGGCGAGGAGGTCCTGTCGCCGCAGATGCTGGCCGCCACGCGGAAGGCGCCCACCCGCCGGGGCGTGAGGCGCGTGCGGCCCTGGTACATGTCCGTGCTGCTTCACGGGAGCCTGATCGTCGCGACCATCTTCGCGATCTTCCCGGTCTTCTGGATCGGGATCTCGTCGTTCAAGCCGCGCGAGGAGATCATCAGCAGCCCCACGCTCAACGTCCTGCCGGACACTTGGACGTTGAGCAACTACGACACCGTCATCACCGCGAACGACTACGAGTTTCTGACGTGGTTCAAGAACTCGATCATGATCGCGATCCTGACGGTGATCGTCGGTGTCTTCCTCTCCGCGACGGCCGGCTACGCCCTTTCGCGCTACCGCTTCCCCGGGTACCGGCCGGCTCTGAACTCGTTCCTCGTCACCCAGATGTTTCCGGCCGCGATCATCATCGTGCCGATCTTCCAGATGATCACAAACCTGCACCTGGTCGACAAGCAGCTGGGCCTGCTGCTTGCCTACTCGACGGTGGCGGTTCCCTTCTGTACCTGGATGCTGAAGGGGTACTTCGACACGATCCCGATCTCGCTCGAGGAGGCGGGGCGGATCGACGGGCTGACCCCGTTTGGCACGTTCTGGCGGATCGTGGTGCCCCTCTCGACCCCGGGCCTCGCCGTGACCTGCTTCTACACCTTCATCACGGCGTGGAACGAAGTCGCTTTCGCCAACATCATCCTGATCTCCCCCGAGAAGTACACGTTGCCCGTCGGCATGCAGACCTATGTCTTCCAGTTCGACCAGGCCTGGGAGAAGCTCACAGCGGCGGCGATGCTCGTGACGATTCCTGCCGCACTCGTCTTCCTGTTCGCGCAGCGATACCTCGTCTCGGGTCTCACCCGAGGCGGCGTCAAGGGGTAGTTGCCCGCCGAGATAGGTGACCGCGCCGGGGCGGTATCGCGGTGACCGGTCGGGCCCCCCGGCTCGATTCACGGGAAGGCGTAGGCTCGGTCCAGCAGCGGGGAGCCCGAGATCAACCCAGGTCATCCGGTGGGTGTCCACGGGATCGATTGTCGGCTGAGGAGGCACCGAGTGCTGCCCGCCCGCGGCGGCTACGAAGGCTGGTGGATGGGTGGCGGATTCGCGATCTCGAAGCCTTCGGGACCCCGTCGAGCTAGGGCAACCAGGGCCCAACGCCGCCGATGCGCGCCACGGTGATCCGCATCGTGTGGCCGGGCGGCGGGTCGTCCATGGGTGGGAATCTCACCTCGGGCCCGAGGTACACGTGTGCCAACCGCTGGAGGAGAGCGGGTGCGCCGCCCTCTTCGAGTTCCGCCGTCCCGTGCACGACAAGATATTCCTTCAGGCCGGGTGGCCGGATCTCGGTGCCTTCGAACGAGAGCACGACCCGTGGATCGCGACGGACGTTGCGTAGCTTCTGCTGCTCGAACAGATGACCCGAGACCAGCTGGTCGCCGTCGAGCCCGACCCAGATGCAGGTCACCTGCGGCGAGCCGTCGCCACCGACGGTGACGAGGTGCGCGAGCGCACCGGACTCGATCAGCGCGCGCGCGCTGGCGGGAAGGAGCATGACCACAGGATAACCCGCCGGTGGGTTCGAAGCCCGCGCGGCCTGGCCTTCGATTGGTGTGATGAGTTGTCTGATACGAAAACAATCTCGTTTCTCACGAGCTCTGTGCTCGCTTCCCGGTTCGGACCGGTCCTTCCGCCTCGGAAAGGAACAGGTCGTCGAGGCGCTGCTCGCGCACGGTCGGCGCTCGCTCTGTTCCCGACCCGAATCGGCAAGAGCATCTACTACGAACTCCCGGCATTCGCCCGTCGCGCGATTCGGCGTCTCGGGTCAACTCGCGAGAGCCGCGTCGGTCGGGAGCGCTTACCGCCGCGCGTCGATGCGCTTGCCGGAGGCGACCACCAGGCCGAGCCCGACGTTCGCGAACAGGGTCGGCGGCTGCGGGCTCGACCCGACCAGGCGCAGTTGCCGGCCGTGCGCGCCCGACACGCAGCGCCAGGCCTGCTGCTCTGCTCCGGTGTGCGACCAGTAGACCTTGTTGCCGTCGAGCTGGAAGCTCTTCTCCATCCCTGCCCTGCACGAGCCGACGAGCCGAAGGACGACGAACCTGATCTCCCAGCCGGCCTTGCTGGCAAACGTGATCCGCACGGTGGCGGGCGTCTTCTGCCAGTTCGTGTAGCGGAAGCCGAGAGCCATTCGCGTCGGCGCGTACGCAAGGCTCGGTGCCGTGCGGAGAATCTGCAGCTGTGCCGGTCGGGGCACGATCGGGCGGCTGGACGCCCCGGCCGCGGTCGCGAGCGTGAGGCTGAGGGTCAGCGCAAGGAGGAGTCCAATCACCGTCGATCGTCGCATCTGAGTAAGCGTACGAGTGCTCTGTGTGCGCGCTGTCACGAGTTCGTTAGCGAACCATTCGTCGCAAGTCGCCAGTGACTCTCGTTCTCCGGCGGCGCGATCCAGCCTCTAACGATGCATCTCGCCGTCGTCGCGCCGCTCGGCGATGAGCGCCAGAAGCCGATCGACGAACCCGGCTTGCCCCTTGACGAGCTTGACGCGCGCCTCGTCCGGACTCACCCAGGCCGCTCGGTCGATCTCCGGGAATTCCATCAGCGTTCCGGATCCCCTCGGCCATTCCGTCGTGAAGGTGTTGCTGTGCACGCGGTCAGCGTCGAAGTCGGCCGCGCCGGCGAACACGACGACGTGCTTCCCGCTGTGCTGCGTGACCTCTCCCAGTTCGACGAGATCGACCTGCGGTGGCGGCGAGCCCAGCTCTTCCTCGAACTCGCGCAGCGCAGTCGCCAGCGGCTCGTCCCCCTCCTCGAGTTCGCCCTTCGGGATCGACCAGGCGCCCGCGTCCCTGTGCCTCCAGAACGGGCCGCCCATGTGAACGATGAGCAGCTCGACCGTTCCGCTCGCCGCCTCCCGGTACAGCAACACTCCGGCGCTTCGCTTCATCTCAACCCCCGACGAGCGCCGCGAGCCGTTGCACTGTGCGCCAGTTCCGCGCGGTTCCCTCGACTGCCAGCTGCCGCTCGAGGTAGTCGAGAGTGAGTCGGCTGCGGCCGGATCCGTTCGGATAGCTGAGATAGACCTCCCGGCCGTCGACTGCGAACGCATCCGGAGGCGAGCGGTCGGGATCGAGTGTTGTGATCGCGGCCGCGTTCGGGCGCTTCGAGAGAAACGCGACGTGCAGGGTCGCGGGATCGTGCTCGTGACCGGAACGCGAGGAACGGGTTGCGGCCCGCCACGGCCATGAGTTCGGCAGCGGAGCGAGTGATCGACACCGACCCGAAAGCCGAAAGCGTCCCGGATCGCCTCGCCGATGCACGCTGAGGCGGCGAACTCGGATTCCGCGGTGGAGAAGACGACGTTGCCGCTCTGCAGGATCGTCGAAACGCTCTCGAGGCCGCGGTCAGTCAGTGCCTCCCGCAACTTCGTCATCGAAATCCGGTTCTTGCCCCCGACGTTGACGGCGCGCAGGAGCGCCACATAGGCCGTCACGGCGTCACGGCGCCTTCTGGTTGCGCCAGCTCGTCAGGTCGAACAGGCCGTTCAGCTGCTTCAGCACCTCACGGGCGATCAGATCGCCGCCCGCGGTGTCGAAATGCACGCCATCGCCGGCGCGCACCTTCACCGTGTCGCCCTTGGCGTTTTGGATGTACTCGGCGAAGCCCCCGTCGTCGCCGGCGAACATCGTGTAGGTGTCGATGAAGATCGCCTTTCCGGGGCGTGCCTTCGCCTCCTTCTGGACGATCGCGTTGATCGTGTCGAACCTCTGTGTCTGGGTCTCGCGGCGGGTGATCGGCAGTCCGATCCAGACCACGACCGCGCCGGCGCGGTTCACGGTGTCCATCACCCCGCCAACCCGACGACGATACTCGGTGGTCCACTCGGGGCTCGCGAAGGAACCGATCGAGGTGCCCTTCGGGAGCCCGGTCATATAGTTGTGGTCGTCGTTGGCGCCGAAGTTGAGGACGACCACCTTCGGCCGCAGCTTCTTCACCTCGGCGGCTATGTGGGTGAACCAGTTGAACACGTCCGGGCGCGTCAGCCCGGTCGCGACATGCCCGTCGACACCGCCGACCGACTGGATCACCGGGCTCGCTCCAGCGGCGCGGACGATCGAGTAGCCCGGCGTGATCACGAGGGAGTCTCCCGCAACCCACAGTCGCAGCTTCTTCTCCGGGGTGAAAGCGACCTTCGCAGGGCGCCTCGGAGCCGGCTTCGTCGCCGCCCGTGTGGGGGGATTCGACCTCGCGCGCGGAGCGACGGTGGTCGGGGGCACGACGATCGCGACGTCGATCTGGTCTGCGTTGCCCCTGCCGACAGCATCCTGGACGAGTCCGCGTGGGCGATCGAGCAGGAGCGCGTGGCTGACGTGGGCGAGACCGCCGGTGAGCGCGAGCGAGACGTCACGCTTCTTGCCCGGCTGGCCGTTGAAGGCCGCCTTGTGCAGGCCGGGTGCCAGCAGGAGAGCTCCGAAGATCAGCGCCAGCAGAGCAACGACAAGGGCGTGGCCGGCCGTGGAGAGGCGTCGACCGTCCTCGCCCCGGGGGGGCCGCCGTGCAAGCCGCTTGCCGTCCGCTGGGGGTCGCCGGGGTCGCCGCTCGTCGGATCGCGACCGTGGCGTTTCCCGGCGCGGGCGGCCGATCGCCTCCTCGGCAGCCACGGTTGCGTCGTCTGGCGTCGCCGGGAGAACCTGCTCCGCCGACTCGCGGATCGGCGGCAGCCTCGGCAGGTGGGGTGGGGTTGTCGACGACATCAGAAACGGAAGTAGATAAAGGGTGCCACGCCCTCGGGCCCCATGGTGTTCGTCAGCATCAGGGCGAACGCGAGCACGAGAGCCTGACCCACGACCGGCAGGCGGCCGAAGCGGTCCATCACCGCGTACGGGAACCGCGCCGGAAGGTACTGCGAGCCGATCCCGACGAAAATCGCGAGCAGCACACCCCCGGTGACAAGCGGCGATGGGGCGCCCCAGCCGGTGAACAGGCCGGTCAGCATGTCCCAGGCCGTGGCGAAGCTGTCGGCGCGGAAGAACACCCAGGCGAGGCAGACGAGATTGAACGTGACGAGGCGCGAGACGATACGGCGGGCCCGTGTGTCAGGGGGAGGCACGTAGCCGGGTCTGTCTTTGCGCCAGCGCTCCATCGTGAGCCCGGCGCCGTGGATCCCACCCCACACGATGAACGTCCAGCCGGCACCGTGCCAGAGGCCACCGATCAGCATCGTCAGCATCAGGTTGCGGTAGGTGATGACCGTCCCCCTGCGGCTGCCTCCGAGCGGAATGTAGACATAGTCCCGCAGCCAGCGCGACAGTGTCATGTGCCAGCGGCGCCAGAAGTCCTGCAACGACACTGCCGCGTAGGGCGAGTCGAAGTTCCGGGGGAACGTGAACCCGAGCAGGAGCGCGAGCCCGATCGCGATGTCCGTGTAGCCGGAGAAGTCCGCATAGATCTGGACCGCGTACGCATAGATCCCGATCAGGATCTCGAGCGACGAATGCTGTCCCGGCGCACCGAATACCTGGTCGACGATGTTCGAGGCGAGGTAGTTCGCGATCACCACCTTCTTGAAGAGGCCGGTCGCGATCAGGTAGAAGGCGCGGCTGGTATCGACCCGCCGTGGGTCCCGTGGCACATCGAGCTGAGGGATGAGCTCGCCCGGCCGCACGATCGGCCCGGCTACGAGATGGGGAAAGAACGAGAGGTAGACCGCGAACTTCTCGAACGTCGTCGGTACGAACTCGCCGCGGTACGTGTCCACGACGTAGCTGATCGCCATGAACGTGTAGAAGGAGATGCCGACGGGCAGGATGATCGTGCGCAGCGAGAACGGCAGCTCCAGGCCGACGATTGCCGCCATGTTCTGCGACGAGTTGACGAAGAAGTCGTAGTACTTGAAGTAGCCGAGTACCCCCAGGTTGCCGGCGAGCGCGATCACGAGCAGCAGCTTTCGCTGCGACTGCGTCGTTGCCCGGTGGATGCGGACCGCCAGCACCTGGTTCCACACGGTGCAACCGGCGAGCAGGAAGATGAAGCGCCAGTCCCACCAGCTGTAGAAGACGTAGCTCGCGACGAGGATGAGCGGTCGCCAGCGGTGCACGTGCGGCATCGCGAGCCACGAGAGTGGCAGCACGATCAGGAAGAAGATCGCGAACGTCGCGGTGGGAAACAGCATCGCGACAGCCTACGGGGCGACCGAGATGCGCCTGTCGGCCCGGACTGCGAGCGCGCGACTCAGCTGCCCGGCGGCCGGTCGACCGTGGCGTCGAGATCGGCGGGGGGAAGCTTCGTGACTGCGGTCGGCGAGTCGGCGGCCGGCTCGACCAGAGTCTGCTCGACCGGCGGCACGAACCACGACGGGTCGGCGGGTAACAGCTCGGGCGGAGCTACGGGAGCGAGCAGAGGCATCGCGTCCCGGCGCCGGTCGGCACGTGACGCGGCCCACTCGATCAGCGCCACGAGGATCCACGCGCCGGCCATCAGACGCGGCGATCACAAGCGCGTCCAGCTCCGCGAGCGCGGCCGCGGTCGCGACGCCGGCCAGGAAGAGCACCTCGAGCAGCAGGCGCGGCACACCAGGTCGACGCCGAACCGGCGCCCCGATCGAGCCGACCCACGCGTAGGACGGGGCCGTCGGTGGACCGTCGTCCTCGCCGATCCAGCCGGGCTCGGCCGACGGGAGCCCAGGCCCGCCGAGGCGGCGGACGTCGGCCTGAAGAGCCTCGATTCGATCGGCCAGGTCGCGTACGACCTGTGTGAGCTCGGCGCTCCGGGCTCCCTACCGTGCGAGGTCTGCTCGGTCGCGGTCACGGTGCGTCACCGTCGTCGCCCATGGCGTCGATCGCCTCGCGGGCCTTCGCGTGAACGCGGGCGCGCCGTTCCTCGAGTGTTTCCGCCGCTCGGGTGGGCTCGACGTCCGGCTCGGGGTCACGTTGGTCGGCGAGCTTGCGCCGTAACTCCTCGGCCGGGTCGGCGACTGACGTGGCTGCGGTCTGCTCAGCGACGAGCTCCGGCCGCCGCCTTCGTTGGGCGAGCATCCGGCCGAGAGCAGCGATGCCGACGAGGCCGGCGAACCAGGCGAGTGCGCGCTTCACGAGGCGATGGTATCGCGACCGGCGGCGTGGCCGGGTAATGCGTGGCCGCAGGCCGGGGCACGCACGCTGCGCAGTAGAGGATCATGCGCCTCACGGCGGTGCGGAAGAACACGACGAAGAGCGCGTGCCGTGTCCCCCACCCCTTCAGCTACCGTACGCTTCGCTTCCTGCCTCTCCTCGCCCGGGCCATTCCCAGCTCGTGCTTGCCGGTGAGGCCGCCTCAGACCGAAGGAAGGAGAAAAGGGAACCCGTGATCGACTACGAGATCCTGCTGTTGTTGGACCCAGACCTCGCCGAGGAGCCCCAGGCGGAGGTCGTCACGCGCGTGCGCGACCTGATCGAGAAGGGCGGCGGCACGTTCACGCGCCACGATGCCTGGGGCAAGCGCAAGCTCGCCTACGAGATCGACAAGAAGGCCGACGGTAACTACCACCTGCTGCTCTTCAGCGCCCCGCCGCAGACGCTCGACGAGATCTCGCGGGTCCTGAAGATCGACGACAACGTGATGCGTCACCTCGCGACACGTCGCCCCGAGGGAGGTCCGTCGGAGCCACTTCCCGTCGGGGCCCCGGCAAGTCACGATGCTGTGATCGACGATCTCGCAGAGGAGGATGAGGACTGATGGCCGGTGACATCAATCGCGTAACGCTCGTGGGACGCCTGACTCGCGACCCGGAGCTGAAGCACCTACCGTCGGGGAGCGCCGTGCTCGAGCTCGGCCTCGCCGTCAACGGCCGCAAGCAGGACGCCGGTGGCCAGTGGGTGGACAAGCCGAACTTCTTCGACGTGAAGGTCTTCGGCAACCAGGCCGAGATGCTCTCGCAGCACCTCGCCAAGGGGCGTCGGATCGGCGTCGACGGCCGGCTCGACTGGTCGTCATGGGAGTCGCAGGACGGTGGCAAGCGCTCGAAGGTCGAAGTGATCGCCGCAGTCCGTCCAGTTCCTCGACAGCCGCAGCGACGGCGAGAGCGGTGGGGGCTCGTTCGTTCCCGCCGGCGCCGCCCAGCAGAGCGGCTCGGACTTCCCCTCATCGCCCACCGACGACGACATCCCGTTCTAGGAGACCTGACGACATGGCTCAGAAGGCACCGGCGCGCAAGCGTCCCAGCTCCAGCTCCGCCCCCGGGCGGCGCAAGAGCTGCCACTTCTGCAAGGACAAGATCACAGAGGTGGACTACAAGAACGTCAACCAGCTACGGCGCTACATCTCCGAGAAGGGCAAGATCCGCAACCGCCGCATCACCGGCGCGTGCCGCCGCCACCAGCGGCAGGTCGCGGTCGCGGTCAAGCGGGCCCGCGAGGTCGCGCTCCTGCCCTACGTCGCGAGCTAGGAGACTCCGATGAACGTGATCCTGCTCAAGGACGTGGAGAAGCTCGGCCTCCGAGGCGAGGTCGTGAACGTCGCCCGCGGGTATGCCCGCAACTTCCTGCTGCCGCGGCAGCTCGCCGAGGTCGCGACGGAAGGTCGGGTCAAGGAGGTCAAGCGCATCGACGCCCAGAAGGCGATGCACGAGGCGCGCAGCGCCGAGCAGGCCGCCGAGATCGCGGCCACACTCGGCAAGACGGTGCTTCGGTTCGACGTCAAGTCCGGCCCGACGGGCTCGCTGTTCGGCTCCGTCACGACGACCGACATCGCCGACGAGATCTGGCGGACACGCAAGATCCGGGTCGATCGCCGCAAGATCGGGATCGACAACATCAAGCGGATCGGCCGCTACGCGGTGCCGGTCGACGTGTTCGAAGGCGTCTCCGCCGAGCTCAAGCTGATGGTGGTGCCCGAGGGCGGCGAGCTGCCACCCGAGGAGGAGCTCGCAGCGATGGAGGCAGCCGAGGCAGCTGCCGCCGCCGAAGCCGCCGCCGCGGCGGCCGCCGCGACGAAGCGTGGAGCGCCGACTGGGAAACCGACGAGGTGGACGGTGGAGGCGAGGTCGTCGAGACGGTCGCTCGGTCGTCGAGCCCGCCGAGCCCGCCGAGCCCGAGGTCGCTCCCGAGGCGTAGGTTCCGTCTCCGGCGGCTCTCACCGAGAGCCGCCGGAGCACAGAAACGTTCCACAGTCCCTGTGGAGCGTCCGCCAGACTTCCCGCTCGCAGCGGAGATCTGCGGTGGAAAACCCGGCGCCGGCTGGGGAGAAGTCATCCGGCGCGGGGGATAGATATGGGAACACATGTTCTTTTTCCCCTGCGCCAGGGCCGCATCTCCTCCTCGCTTGCCGTGCCCGTTCGGGACAGGTTGACTGCGCCCGTGACCGTTGCTCCGAGCATCCCGTCGGCGATCGTGCCGCCGCAGAACCTGGAGGCCGAGGAGTCGGTCCTCGGAGCCATGCTGCTCTCGGCCACCGCGATCGGCGTCGTCACCGAGGTGCTCGAGGCCTCCGACTTCTACCGCGAGTCGCACGGCACGATCTACCGGGCCGCCCTCGCCCTCTACGGCAAGGGCGAGCCGGTCGACGCGATCACCCTCGGCGAACGAGCTCGACGAGCGAAGCGAGCTCGAGCGCGTGGGGGGCACGGCGAAGATCGCCGAGCTCGCCGCCGTCGTGCCGGCGACGTCGAACGCCGAGCACTACGCGCGGATCGTCAAGGAGATGGCGACGCTCCGCGGGCTCGTCCGCGTCGGCCAGGAGATCCAGCGCCTCGGCCAGACGCGCCCCGGCGAGACGACCGATCTCGTCGACCGCGCCGAGCAGATGGTGTTCGAGCTCGCCCAGGAGCGCGTCAGCGGTGACTTCGCCCATATCCACGACCTGCTCAACGAGAGCTTCGCGCGGATCATGCACCTGTACGAGGCAGGCGTCGACGTCACCGGCGTGCCCTCGGGCTTCCGAGAGCTCGACAAGCTCACATCCGGCTTCCAGCCCGGCAACCTCGTGATCATCGCGGCACGGCCGTCGATGGGGAAGTCGGCGCTTGCACTCTGCACGGCTGCGAACCTGGCCGTCCGCCACGAGACTCCCGTCGCGCTCTTCACCCTGGAGATGTCCAAGTCCGAGGTGACGCAGCGGCTGATGTGCAGCGAGGCAAAGGTCGAGTCGCAGCGACTCCGCTCGGGCCGGCTCGCGCAGGACGACTGGCCCCGGCTCACGGCCGCCTGCGACAAGCTGATGAAGGCCCCGATCTACGTCGACGACACGGGCTCGATCACGATGATGGAGCTGCGGTCGAAAGCCCGCCGGCTGAAGTCGCGCGAGCCGAAGCTCGGGATGATCATCGTCGACTACCTGCAGCTGATGACGTCGGGCTCGAACCCGGAGAACCGGGTGCAGGAGGTCTCGCAGATCTCGCGGCAGCTCAAGGTGCTGGCCCGCGACCTCGAGGTGCCGATCCTCGCGCTCTCCCAGCTCTCCCGCGCCGTCGAGCAGCGCCACGACAAGCGCCCGATCCTCTCGGATCTGAGAGAAAGCGGTTCGATCGAGCAGGACGCCGACCTGGTCGCGTTCGTCTACCGCGACGAGTACTACAACGGCGAGGAGTCCGACTCGCAGGGGCTCGCCGAGGTGATCCTCGCCAAGCACCGAAACGGTCCCACCGACGCGATCAAGCTCAGCTTCCTGAAGCGCTACGCGAAGTTCACCGATCTCGCCGCGGCGTAGGAGTTGTCGCCGAGATCGTGTCGGGGCTTCAGACCCGGCCGCGGAAGGTGTCGCAACTCTCGGGCCCTGATCCTTCGATACCGCGTACGAACCAGCTCTTGCGCTGCTCGGACGACCCGTGCGTCCAGGACTCGGGCGTCACCCGTCCCTGCGCGCGCTCCTGGATTCGGTCGTCGCCCACGGCTGCAGCCGCGTCGAGCGCGTCGGCCACGTCCTGGCGGGTGATGTCCTCGACGAAGCCGGTGTCGAGCGCATGGCCGACCCACAGTCCGCCGTAGCAGTCGGCCTGCAGCTCGACGCGCACCTGGCCACCCTGCGGTCCCGTGTCGCGGTTGGCGTTGCGCAGCACCCCGGTCAGGTTCTGGATGTGATGCCCGTACTCGTGCGCGAGGATGTACGCCTCCGCCAGCGGGCCACCGCGCGCCCCGAGCTGTGACTGCAGCTGGTCGAAGAACCCGAGGTCGATGTACACGTAGCGATCGTTGGGGCAGTAGAACGGCCCGACGGCCGAGTTGGCGGCGCCGCAGCCCGTCTGGATGCTGTCGGTGAAGAATCGCGTCTTCGCCGGCTGGTAGTTTCGGACTGTCTTCGCCCAGTAGGCCTGCACGCTGTTGATCACGGCAACGATGCGACAGTCGTCGCGCTCGTTCGCGTCGGCCCCCGTCCGACACGATGTCTGCAACTCGGTGCGAGGCCGTGCCGGGGCCGACCGCTTGACCGGAGAGTCCACCCAGCTCGCCGAGGCCGCCCCCACCCCCGCCGAGCAGCAGGAACGCGATGAGCACGACGATCCCGATCAAGCCGCCGCCACCGAGCGTCATCGGCATGCCTCCGGGCATCCTGCCGCTTCCAGGGCTGTCGCTGCCGCGATAGTCCTCGACCTGCGAACTGTCGAGCTTGGCGTCCTTGCGGAAGCGCATCCCCGGCATCTAACCAGACGACGCGAGGTGCCAACCGGAGCCAGACCTCGCCGCCCTGGACATCTTCTGGTTCAGACGAGTGAGAGCGCGGCCGCTTCGATCTCGTCCTCGGAGACGAGCACGAGGCGGGCGGCGTCCCCGAGCGGGACGAACGAGTCCTTGCTCGTGACACGTGCCAGCTGTCCGTCGAAGCCGGCATCGATCAGCATCGCCATGACTCCTTCAGAGACGCCACCTGTGCGCCGTGTCTCGTCGACGACGAGGACGCGCTGCGTTGCCACCGCTTCCCGTGCGATGTCCTCGATCGGTAGCGGTGCCAGCCAGCGCAGGTCGACGACCCGCGTTTCGATGCCGCGCCGTTCCAGCCGCCGAGCGACCCGAAGCGACATCAGAAGGCCGTTGCCCCAGGTCAGGATCGTCAGGTCGTGGCCCTCTCCGTACGTGCGTGCGGAGCCCAGCGGCACGTGCTCGGCCGACGGTCTCGCGAGCCAGAGCTCGTCTCCCTCCTCGTACAGGTCACGCGTGTGGTACAGCGCGATCGGCTCCAGGAACACGCAGACGCTGCCGTCGACCTTCGCCGCAGCGACGCAGGTGCGCAGCATCGCCGCGGCGTCGTCCGGCCGTGACGGCGAGGCGATCACGAGGCCGGGAATGTCGCGTAGGACGGCGACCGAGTCGTCGTTGTGGAAGTGGCCGCCGAAGCCCTTCTGGTAGCCGTACCCGGCGATCCTCACGACCATCCCGTTCCGGTATCGGCCCTGCGAGAAGAACTGCAGCGTCGCCGCTTCGCCGCGCAGCTGATCCTCGGCGTTGTGGAAATAGGCGAGATACTGGATCTCGGGCAGCGGCACGAAGCCGCTCACCGCAGTCCCGAGAGCGAGCCCGAGAATCGACGTCTCGTCGAGCAGCGTGTCGAACACGCGGCCCGCGCCGAAACGCGCATGCAGCCCACGGGTGACGCCGTAGACGCCCCCTTTGGCAGCGACGTCCTCGCCGAAGAGGAGCGTCTCCGGATACCCGTCGAGAGCCTCCGCCAGAGCGCCGTTGATCGCGAGTGCGAGCGTGAGGCGCTCCACGGCGGGCTCTCCAGTCTGGGACGTGCTGCGTGCCAACTCGGCGACGGCCGCGGGTGAACGACGTGCGAGCGGTCGCATCACCTCCGCCGCAGTCTCGAGCTGTGGCCGTCCCGCAGCCGTCAAGAGCGACCTCGCGTACGCGCTCCCGTGACTCGAGATACTCGGCTGCGAGCTGGTCGCCGGTGCGCATGCCCGTCGCAACGAGCCATGCGGCCGTCGCCAGGAGCGGATCGCGGGGAAGGTCGGCTCGTACGTCGGCCGGCGAGCGGTAGGCCGCCTCGACATCGGCTCCCGCGTGACCCAGGAACCGGACGGTGCGGAGGTGGAGCACCGCCGGACGCCGCGTCTCCCGCACCCAGTCGGCGAGATCCCGCACCACCTCGAGCGCCCCGGCAGGATCGTCGCCCGCCGCGGTCTCGTACCTGAGGTCGCCGCGACTCGCGAGCGTGCCCGCCACCCAACCGGCGGGAGACGGAACGCTGATCCCGAGCCCGTTGTCCTCGCACACGAAGAGCAGCGGCACCGGTAGATGCTGGTGCGCAGCGTGCCCCGTCGTGTTCAACGCAGCCTGCGCGGCCGCGTGATTCAGCGAGGCATCGCCGAAGCTGCAGACGACGATCGCGTCACTCGGCCAGGCGCATTCCACGTCGAGCTTCCGGGCGCGGTCGATCGCGATCGCCACCCCGACCGCTCGCGGTAGGTGTGACGCGATGGTCGAGGTCTGCGGAATCACGGCCAGCTCGTGGTGGCCGAACACCTTGTGCCGGCCGCCGGCGATCGGCTCGTCGATCGCGGCGGTGACGCCGAGCATGACGTCCGGAACGCCGTCGCGCCCTATCTGGGCGGCGCGGGCGAGGTAGAACGCTCCCGACCGGTAGTGGAGCAGCGCGGGGTCGGAGGGGCGTAGCGCGAGTGCGACGACGGCATTGCTCTCGTGCCCCGCCGAGCCGATCGTGTAGAAGCTGCGGCGTTCGCTCTGCAGCCAGCGCGCCGCCAGATCGCAATGGCGGCTCTCCACCTGGGCCTGCCATAGCGCCTCGGCCTCGGGCTGAGTCGAGCGCGCATTCCCCGCCGGCGTGAGCCCCGCGAGCGCGGCGAGGAGGTGCTGCTCGAGAGGATCGAGATCGTCGGGCATCATCCCGGGGGTGTGCGCGTCAGCCGAAGAAGGCAAACGGGCGCACGACATCCGAATCGATCGCCTCTTCCCACACGACCGCGCCTCCCGCTTCGACCTCGCCGTGCAGCCGGGCCGCGAGCGCATCGGCATCGTCACGGGTGTCGGCTCCGACGATCAGGTGCTTCCAACGCCGGATCGGACGGTAGCCCTCCGCTTCGAGTTGCGCCGCGAGCTCGATCGCGTCGTGGCGCGATCCGCACGTTGCCCGTACCTCCCAGGGTGCATAGCCCTGAGCCGAAGCCACTTCCTCCCAGCTCTCTCCGCGTGGCTCGTTGTCCCATCGGTCTTCGGTCGCGAGCCAGTGCTCGACCCCGCTCGTCGTCGCGACGATCCCGTGGTGCTCGAGCTCGGAGAGGATCACCGTGTGCGCCCGCTCTGCCTGCGTCGGAGAATCGGCGTAGACGAACAGATTCGCATCGTTCCCCGACACCGAGAGGTGGTCGCCTTGCAGAGCCTGCGCTTGATCTGCGCCCTGCGGGCTCAGGCCCCCGGCGAGAAATTGCGTGAACCGCTCGCGCGATTCCTCGTCAGCGAGCTCGACCCTCACTCTCCAGTCGTCGGCCATCTCCGGAGCATAGAGTCTTCGCTGCGTCGGGAGGAGCCCACCTCGTCCTTTTCCCGGCTGCGACCGCGGCTCTCAGCAGATCCGCGGTAGCGGGTCGCCGACGAGCATGTCGACGATGCGGGTGCCCCCGAGGGTGGTGTCGAGCAACACGAGGCCGGCGGGCTCGGCGTGCACTTCTCCCAGCAGGACCGCGTCCCGGCCGAGAGGATGGGAACGGAGCGAGGCGAGTGCCTCGTCGGCGGCTTCCGGGGCCACGATCGCGATCAGCTTGCCCTCGTTCGCGACGTAGAGGGGGTCGATGCCGAGGATCTCGCAGGCGGCAGCGACCGCGGGCCGCACGGGCAGCGCGCTCTCGTCGAGGACGACGGCGAGCCCCGCAGCCGCCGTGAGCTCGTTGAGGGCGGTCGCGAGCCCTCCCCGGGTCGGGTCGCGCATCCAGCGCAGCGCGGTTCCGAGGGAGACGAGCGCAGCGGTGAGCTCGTGGACGGCAGCGGTGTCGCTTTCGATCTCGGCCTGCAGCTGGAGATCGCCGCGCGCGACCATGACGGCCATCCCGTGATCTGCGAGTGTGCCGGAGAGGAGGACGCGGTCTCCCGGCTCGACACGCTCTGGACCGAGGTCGACGCCGTCGGCGACCGTCCCGACGCCGGCCGTCGTCACGTAGAGCCCATCGGCCTTGCCTCGTTCGACGACCTTCGTGTCGCCGGCGACGACTGCGATTCCGGCGGCCCGGGCGGCGGCTCCCATCGAGGTGATGATGCGGCGCAGATCAGCAATCGGAAAGCCCTCCTCGATCACGAACCCGGCCGTCAGCCAGCGTGGTCGAGCGCCGACCATTGCGAGGTCGTTGACGGTGCCGTTCACGGCGAGCTCCCCGATATCGCCACCCGGGAACTCGAGCGGGTGCACAACGTACGAGTCCGTCGAGAGCGCAAGGCGGCCTGCGCCCGGAACCACCGCTGCGTCGCCAAGGATGGCGAGCGTGTCGTTGCCGAGCTCCTGGAGGAAGAGCGCCTCGACCAGGTCTCGGGTCGCCTTGCCACCCGCTCCGTGCGCGAGTGTGATCAGCTCGTCCCGGAGGACGGCGCGCCTACGCGCCAACCGGCTCCTCCGCGGGGTGGCGTAGCCGACCGTACGCATAGAAGGCGGCGCAGGCGCCCTCGCTCGAGACCATGCACGTGCCGAGCGGCCGTTCAGGGGTGCAAGCCGTGCCGAAGACTCCGCACTCCCACGGCTTGATCTGACCCGTCAGCACCTCCCCGCAGCGGCAGGCCTTCGGGTCCTCGATGCGCACCCCCGGGAGGTGGTACAGCTGCTCCGCGTCCCACGCGGCGAACCCGGCGCGCAGGCGCATCGCACTCCTCGGGATGGTGCCGAGGCCACGCCATTCGAAGTCGTCGCGCAGCTCCATCGTCTCGTCGATCGCGGCGAGAGCTCGTGCGTTTCCCTCACGCCGGACGACCCGGGTGTACTGGTTCTCGACCTCGCACCGTCCCTCGGCGCGCTGGCGTAACAGCATTGCGATCGACTGCAAGAGATCGACCGGCTCGAAGGCGGAGACGGCGACCGCCCGGTTGTATTCCTCCGGGATGAAGCGGTAGGCGTCGGTGCCGATCACGGTGGAGACGTGCCCGGGACCGATGAACGCGTCGACCTTCAACCCGGGCGTCTCGAGGATTGCGCGCAGCGGCGGTTCGATCGTGACGTGGTTGCAGAACACGGCGAAGTTCGGCGTCTCCTCCGTGCGGGCGCGAAGCAGCGTTACCGCGGTCGCCGGCGCGGTGGTCTCGAAGCCGATCGCGAAGAAGACGACCCGCCGGTCGGGCAGTTTTGCGGCGAGCGCGAGCGCGTCGAGCGGCGAGTAGACCATCCGCACGTCGGCACCGCGCGCCTTTGCCTCGAGCAGCGATCCGCGTCCACCCGGCACGCGCATCATGTCGCCGAACGTCGTCAGTGTGACGCCGGGCTCCTCGGCGAGCGCGATCGCGTCATCGACTCGCCCCATCGGGATCACGCACACCGGACAGCCGGGCCCATGCACGAGCTCCACCTCCGGCGGGAGCAGATCCTCGAGACCATGGCGGTAGATCGCGTGCGTGTGGCCGCCGCACACCTCCATCACGCGCCAGGTCTCGCCCGGAGAGACGAGCCCGGCGATCTCGGAGGCGAGCCCTCGGGCCAACGCAGCCGAGCGGTACTCGTCCACGTACTTCACGATGACGGCCTCGTGGCGACAGCTGCCGCCGGCACCTTGTGGCTCTGAGCCACTTGTGGGGTCTGCTCTTCGTGGTGGACTTTGTGGCTCTGAGCCACGCGTGGGGTCTGCTCTTTGTCGTGGACTTTGTGGCTCTGAGCCACGTGTGGGGTCTGCGCTTCGTGGTGGACTTTGTGGCTCTGAGCCACTTGCTGGGTCTCGGGCGGTCGCTCGAGCCGCTCGAGCGCGATCCCCGCGTGACAGAGCAGCAGGTCGCCGGCCGTGGCGTCGGGGACGAGGTCGATTGCGACGTTTTCGTGCTCCCCCGCGACCCTGACGAGCGCCTCCAGCCCGCGCACCGCGACGACCTCCGCCTCGATGGCGTCGTCCGAGCAGGTGATGCAGCGCCCCCGGCTGAGCTCGGTCATCCGGTTGCCTGTCGGAGCTCGTCCAGCTCCCGCTGTAGCTCGGCACCTCGCTCGAGCAGCTCGAGCGTCTCGCGCGCGTCGTCTTCGTCGATCCGGGCCAGCGCGAATCCGACGTGGATCAGGACCCAGTCGCCGACCTTCAGCGGGTCCGCCGGCTCGTCGACGAGGGCAATGCTGACCTCGCGGCGGACGCCCGAGATGTCGACCCTCGCGAGGCCCGCGTCGCGGTCGACGAGCTCGATCACCTGTCCTGGGATGCCTAGGCACATTGCGCGGCTCCAAGCGTTGCGGCTGCGATGGCGGCTTGACCGTAACTGACGCCGCCGTCGTTCGGGGGAACGAGACGGTGCGTCAGAACACGGAAGCCTGTCTGCTCGAGCAAACGGCGGAGCGAAGCGACCAAGCGCAGGTTCTGACAGCTGCCGCCCGACAGGACGACGGTGCCCGGGCTTTCGGCTGCCGCGCATGCAGCCGCGAATGCGGCCGCAACGCCTTCGTGGAAGGCTGCGGCGATCTCGGCTCGGGGCCTTCCGGCGATCAGATCGTCGTAGGCAGCGGCCACGAGGTCGGCGCCGCGAATCGCGCCCCCGTCGATCGTACAGGCGTACGGCGCCGCCACAACGGCGCCCGCCAGGTGCTCCAGCTCGATCGCGGCCTGGCCTTCGTAGCGCACCTGCTTGCGTACCCCGAGCAGCGCTGCCACGGCGTCGAACAGGCGACCCGTACCCGACGAAAACGGTGCGTTCACCTTCAGGCTCTCGCGCACGAGCGGCCACCGCTCGAACGGCACCGGCCGCTCGGCTCGCTCGAGGTAGGCGGCCGCCATGCGCCACGGCTCCCTGATCGCTGCCTCGCCGCCCGGCAGCGGTACCGGCTCGAGGTGTGCAACCCGCTCGAACGAGACGAGGTTACAGCGGAGGAGCTCTCCGCCCCAGAGCGTCCCATCTGTTCCCATCCCCGTGCCGTCGAGGACGACGGCCAGTGCCTCATCGGTCTCGCCGTGCTCGGCGAGGCAGGCAGCGGCGTGGGCGTGGTGGTGTTGCACCTCGACGAGCGGCAGCCCTTGCTCGTGTGCCCATTTCGTCGCCAGATATTCGGGATGAAGGTCACAGGCGACTGCCGCCGGCTCGACACCGAGCATGTCGAGGTAGAGCGCGAGATCGGTGCGGAAGGCGAGGTATGCGGCCTCGCTGTCGAGATCGCCCAGATGAGGGGATAGAAACGCCTCGGCATCACGGGCGACGCAGAACGTGCTCTTCAGCTCGGCCCCTGCAGCCACGACCGGTGCCGTCACCGGCACGGGAAGCGGCAGCGGCCCGGGGACGTATCCCCGCGATCGCCGCATCGGAAAGGCCGCCCGAACGACGGAATCCTCGCAGCGCCGATGGATCGGCCTGTCGTGGGAAAGGAAGGCATCGGCGATTCCGCCCAGGCGCCGACGGGCGTCCACGTCGTCGATCGCGATCGGCTCGTCGGAGCGATTGCCGCTCGTCATCACGAGCGGCACACCGACGTCGTGGCACAGCAAGTGGTGGAGCGGAGTGTACGGGAGCACCAACCCGAGCCATGGCGACCCTTCGACGACCGAGGGAGCCAGGGGTGACTCGGCGCGTCGCGCGACGAGCACGATGGGACGTGCAGCGCTCCGTAGGAGCGCCTCCTCTGCGAGCGTCAGATCGGCGAGGTCGTGTGGTGCCGTCGTCATCACCGCGAGCGGCTTCTCCTCGCGAAGCTTCCTGGCGCGCAGGCGGGCGACGGCCTGCTGGTCCGTTGCGTCGCACGCGAGGTGGTAGCCGCCGAGGCCCTTCACCGCCACGATCCGACCGTCCTGCAGAAGACCGACGGCTTCTTCGAGCGGGAGTGAAAGCCGAGGACCGCAGTCGGGGCACGCAGTCGGCTCAGCGTGGAAGCGGCGGTCAGCAGGATCCTCGTACTCGCTTCGGCAGGAGGCGCAGAGCGGAAAACCGGCCATTGTCGTCCGCGGCCGGTCGTACGGGACGGAGGTGACAATCGTGAAGCGCGGACCACAATTCGTGCAGTTCAGGAACGGGTAGCGATAGCGTCGGTCGGCCGGATCGAAGAGCTCGCGGAGGCACTCGTCACACGTTGCGGCGTCCGGTGGGATGAGCGTCTTCCGCCCGACGCCGCCTCGTTCGCTGACGACGATGGTGAACCCCGCCTCGAGGCGCGGGGAGCACGCAACCGCCTCGACGCTGAATACGCGTGCGAGCGGCGGAGCCTCGGCCGAGATCGCCGAAACGAACGCTGCCAGCGCGCCGGCCTCACCCTCGGCCTCGACCACGACACCGTCGGCGTCGTTCAGCACGAAACCGGAGATCGCATGGCGCTGGGCCAAGCGATGGACGAAGGGCCGGAAGCCGACACCCTGGACGACCCCGCGAACCCGCAGGCGTACACGTTCGACTGCGAGGGTTCTGCTCACCCACCTAGGCTGACCTGCGCACGCGCGCAGCGCAAGCGGTCGATCCCACCGACGGACTGCGGCATTCCCGCACACCGACTCGGGGCTGCACCGATGCCCTGAGCTGAGAGAGAATCCACGCTGTCCATGCGTTGCCAGAAGCCACTCTCATGACCTCGTCGCCGCCGGCTGTCATCGATCTCGCCGGCCTGCACGCTCTTGTCGGCGTGCTCCGCGACCGCGGCTACTGCGTCATCGGGCCGACCCGCCGGGACGGCGCGATCGTCTACGAGGAGATCGCATCGGCGGACGAGTTGCCTGCCGGTTGGACCGAGGTGCAGGACGCCGCCACGTACCGGCTCGAGCGTCGCGATGACGACGCGAGGTTCGGGTACCCGGTCGGCCCTCATTCGTGGAAGCGTTGGCTCTTGCCGGCGCGCATCCGCCTGTGGCAGGCACGGCGAGACGACGGCGGCCGGACGACGTTCGTCGAGGATCCACCTCCCGAGCGGCCGTTCGCGTTTCTCGGTGTCCGCTCGTGCGATCTGCATGCGATCGCGATCCAGGACAGGGTGTTCCTCGAGGGCGCCTACGTCGAAGGTGACTACGCGGCACGGCGGGAGAGAGCATTCCTCGTCGCCGTCAACTGCGGCGTACCGGGCGGAACGTGCTTCTGCACCTCGATGGGAACGGGGCCGCGGGCGGAGAGCGGGTTCGACCTCGCGCTCACCGAACTGGTCGGCGACCGGCACCGATTCGTGGTCGAGACAGGGTCCGATCGAGGCGCCGAGGTCCTGGCGGACCTCATGGGCGACCCCGCGACGGCGGACGACATCGACGCTGCCCTTCGCGTCACGCACGATGCGATCGCATTGATGGGCCGCAGCGTCGAGTCGTTCGACCTCCGCGATCTGCTTGCCCGCAACGTCGATCATCCGCGCTTCGCCGCGACCGCCGAACGCTGCCTCAGCTGCGGGAACTGCACCCTCGTCTGCCCCACGTGCTTCTGCACGTCGGTCGACGACGTCAACGTTCTCGCGGACGGCGGCGCGGAGCGATGGCGCCGCTGGGATTCCTGCTACTCCGTGGACTACTCGCACATCCACGGCGGCAGCGTGCGACCGTCATCTCGGGCGCGCTATCGCCAGTGGCTCACCCACAAGTTCGGCACCTGGATCGATCAGTTCGGCACGTCTGGTTGTGTCGGTTGCGGGCGCTGCATCACCTGGTGCCCGGTCGGGATCGACGTGACCGAGGAGCTCACCGCGATCCGCGCCACCGACGGGGAGGTCGACCATGCACACACTTGACGAGATCGTTGCAGACAGCCCCGTGTTCGAAGGGCTCACCCAGGGGCAGCTCGAGCTCATCGCCGGCTGCGCCCGGAACGTGGGCTTCCAGGAGGGAGAGCGACTGTTCCGGGAGGGCGATCCGGCCGACACCTTCTATCTCGTGCGAAAGGGCCGGGTCTCGCTCTCGGTCCATGCCCCCGCGCGCGGCGCCGTCGTGATCGAGACCCTCGACCCCGGCGAGATCGTCGGCTGGTCATGGTTGTTCCCGCCCTACGTGTGGCATTTCGATGCGCGCGCGGTCGACGAGGTGCGCGCGGTGGCCTTCGACGGCGCCTGCCTGCGCGGCAAGTGCGAGGCCGACCACGGGCTCGGGTTCGACCTGATGCGTCGCTTCGCCTCGGTGATGATCGACCGCCTCCAGCACACCCGCCTCCGTCTCCTCGACGTCTATGGGCTCGACAGCAATCGCTGAGTCACCTGGGCACGGGCCGATGACGCCTGAGCCGTACCGCGTCGTCTCGCGCGCGCCCGAGACCTCGGATACGTGGACGCTCCTGCTGGAGCCGCTCGGCCGTCCCGTCGTCCCGGCTCCGGGCCAGTTCAACATGCTGTACGCGTTCGGCGTCGGCGAGGTACCGATCTCGACGAGCGCCGCTCCCGACGCGGCCGGAGCGCTCGTGCACACGATCCGCGACGTCGGCGCCGTCTCACACGCGCTCGTCTGCGCGGAGCCGGACGACGTGATCGGTGTGCGCGGCCCCTACGGGACGCTCTGGCCGCTCGAGGTAGCCCGCGGCCGCGATCTCGTGATCATCGCCGGGGGCATCGGGCTGGCGCCGTTGCGGCCGGCTGTGTATCACGCTCTCACTCACCGTGACGATTTCGCCTCCGTCTGTATCCTCGTCGGCTCGCGCACTCCGGCCGACCTGCTCTTCGTGCGTGAGCTCGAGGATTGGCGCGGGCGGTTCGACGTCGATCTCGCCGTCACCGTCGACAACGCGGGCGAGGACTGGCACGGTCGTGTTGGCGTCGTCACCCAGCTCATCCCGCGGGCGCCGTTCGATCCAGCCACCGCCGTTGCTCTCGTCTGCGGGCCCGAGCTGATGATGACGTTCACCGCGAGGTCTCTGCTCGACCGTGGAATCCCAAAGGAGGGCATCTACATCTCGATGGAGCGCAACATGCGCTGCGGGCTCGGCCACTGCGGCCATTGTCAGCTCGGGCCTGTGCTGATCTGCCGTGACGGCCCGGTGTTCCGCTACGACGAGATGGAGCGGCTGATGGAGGTGCGCGAGTTGTGACCGCCGCCGCGACGAAACCGAAGCTGGCCGTCTGGAAGTTCTCCTCCTGTGACGGCTGCCAGCTCTCCTTGCTCGACTGCGAGGATGAGTTGCTCGCGATCGCCGGGGCGCTCGAGATCGCGTACTTCCCGGAGGCGACGAGCGCCGAGCTCGACGGCCCGTACGACATCTCGCTGGTCGAGGGCTCAGTCACGACTCCGCATGACATCGAGCGGATCCACGAGATTCGTGAGCAGTCGGGCCTGCTCGTCACGATCGGCGCCTGCGCGACCTCCGGTGGGATCCAGGCGCTACGAAATTTCGCCGATGTCAAGGAGTGGATCCCGCTCGTCTACGCGAGCCCGGAGTTCATCAGCACGCTCGAGACGTCGACCCCGATCGCCGATCATGTCGACGTCGACCTCGAGCTGCGCGGCTGCCCGATCTCCAAGGACCAGCTCGTCGAGACAGTGCTCGCACTCCTGCACGGCCGGCCGCCGAGACTGCCGGCGACGAGCGTCTGCTTCGAGTGCAAGGCGCGGGGTACACCCTGCGTGATGGTCGCACACGGCACTCCATGTCTCGGACCGGTCACCCAGTCGGGTTGCGGCGCGATCTGCCCGGCCTACAACCGCGGCTGCTACGGCTGCTTCGGCCCGATGGAGAGCCCGAACATTGATGCGCTCGCGCAGCAATGGCAGGCGCTCGGGGTGGACGACGACGGCATCGTGCGGGCTCTGCGCACCTTCAACGCGAACGCTCCGGCGTTCAGAAGGGCGAGCGGTGAGCGAGCCTGACGGCTTCATCACAAGGGAAATCCGCACCGACTACCTGGCGCGCGTCGAGGGCGAAGGCGCGATGTTCGTACGCATCCGCGACAACGAGGTAGAGGAGGTGCAGTTCAAGATCTTCGAGCCCCCGCGCTTCTTCGAGGCGCTGCTCCGCGGGCGGCAGTTCACCGAAGCTCCCGACATCACCGCACGCATCTGCGGCATCTGCCCGATCGCCTACATTGCGAGCTCCTGCAACGCCATGGAGGCAGTGTGCGGGATCGAGCTACCGGAGCAGGTCAGACTCCTGCGCCGGCTCGTCTACTGCGGCGAGTGGATCGAAAGTCACGTGCTCCACACCGCAATGCTGCACGCGCCCGACTTCCTCGGCTATGACGGCGCCGTCGAGATGGCGCGCGACCGCCGTGACCTCGTCGAGACCGCATTACGCCTCAAGAAGGCCGGGAACACGATCATGGACGTCATCGGAGGCCGCGCCGTGCATCCGGTCAACCTGCGCGTTGGTGGCATGTACCGGGCGCCTTCGCGAACGGAGCTCGCGGCACTCGTCCCCGAGCTCGAATGGGCGCGCGAAGCAGCCGTGGAGTTCACGCGCTGGGTGGCGGGGTTCGACTTTCCCGATTTCGAGCAGGACTACGTGTTCGTGGCGCTGCGCCAGCAAGGTGAATACGCGATCGAGCGCGGTCGGATCGTTTCCAGCACAGGTCTCGACATCGACGTCTCGGAGTACGAGGAGCACTTCACAGAGACGCACGTGGAGCGCTCGAACGCGCTGCACTCGACACTCGCCGGTGTCGGCAACTATCTCGTCGGCCCGCTCGCCCGATATGCGCTCAACTCGGCCGAGCTCTCGCCGCTTGCCAGGGAGATCGCCGCTGAGGTCGGCCTCGGCGATGTCGTTCGCAATCCGTTCCGCAGCATCGTCGTGCGCGCCGTCGAGACTGTCTACGCGGCAGACGAGGCGCTGCGCATCATCGCGCAGTACGAGCCCCCGGAGCCGTCGTTCGTCGCAACGGTGGCGCGCGCCGGTACCGGGCACGGCTGTACCGAAGCTCCGCGAGGGATCTGCTGGCACCGGTACGAGATCGACGGCGCCGGCACGATCCTCGACGCGAAGATCGTGCCGCCGACATCTCAGAACCAGAAGACGATCGAGGAGGACCTCATCGGCGTCGTCGAGCAGTCGTTGCACCTCCCGGACGACGAGCTGGCGCACCGGTGTGAGCAGACGATCCGCAACTACGACCCCTGCATCTCCTGCGCAACGCACTTCCTCAAGCTCGAGATCGAGCGCACGTGAAGGCGGCAGCGTGTCTCGGCAGCCGTTATCGCGGTGACGACGCTGTCGGGCCGCTCGTCGCCGACCGTCTGCGCGCGGCGGGTGCCGCCGTGCTCGAGTGCGATGACGAACCGACCAGGCTGCTCGACGCCTGGGCAGGTCTCGACCTGGTCGTAATCGTGGACGCCGTGTCGTCGGGTGCCCCCGTCGGCACCGTCCATCGCGTCGACGCCGGTGAAGGACCGCTACCCCGTGATCTCCGCCTGGCCTCGACCCATGCCTTCTCCGTCTCGGATGCCCTGGAGCTGGGACGGGCGCTCGGGCGGGCGCCACGTCGCGTCCTCGTGATCGGAGTCGAAGGCGGGGCATTCGGAATGGGTGACCCGGTCACGCCGGCGGTGGAGGCTGCGCTCGGGGCGGTCACCGCGTCGGTGCTCGCCGAGCTGAAGGAGTAGGCGCATGCACGAAAGAGCCTTGATGGACGACCTGATGGCGAAGATCCTCGCCGTGGCCGATGCCGAAGGCGGCGCCCGCGTCACTCGGATCACCGTGTGGCTGGGTGCGCTCTCGCACTTCACGCCCGAGCACTTTCGCGAGCACTTCGACGACGCCTCTCGTGGCACTCTCGCCGAGGGCGCCGCGGTCGAAGCAACGCTCGACGACGATCTCGCCGACCCGAGGGCGCAGGGGGTCGTGCTCGAGAGCGTTGTCGTGAGCTAGCGGCGGTGCCGGACGTGCGGCAGCCCGTGACGCTGTCGCGTGCCCGGCTCCTGTGTGTCGGCGTGCAGGGTGTGTCCGAGCTGCACGAACATGGCCTCCGCGCGAGAGCGGGCGCCGCGGAAGCGCCGGTCGCGTCGAAGTCGGTTCCACCTGCGGCGGCTGCTTGCGCGGAGAGCGTGGAGCCGAGCACGGGCCCGGTCGCGCCGCGTGCGCGGCTTCCGATGCAGAATCGAGGTATGGCGCATCACGAATTCCTCCTCGGTGTCGAGATCAGCGGTGTCGAGATCCGACACTGATTGTGACCCACGCAGCAACCGCCCGAATCGGCGGCTCCTACTGACGATACCTGCCGGCTTCTACCGAGTCCTGCCCAGCGTCCCCGCGTAGACTCTGCCTGTGCCTGCCACCGTGATCGTCGGTGCGCAGTGGGGCGACGAGGGCAAGGGCAAGATCGTCGACCTGCTCGCACAGGACTCCGACCTCGTCTGCCGCTATCAGGGTGGGCCGAATGCCGGGCACACGATCGTCGTCGAGGGCGAGACGTACAAGATTCGGCAGATTCCGTCAGGCATCGTCGCCGGCAAGGCATCTGCGATCGGCGCAGGTTGCGTCGTCGATCCCCGCGTCGTCATCGACGAGCTCGACGACCTCGAGGGTCGTGGCCACGTGACCGCGGGTCTCGTCTTCCTCTCCGGCAACGCCCACCTGATCATGCCGTGGCACGTCGCCCTCGACGGCGCACGAGAGCGTCGGCTCGGCAACCTCCAGATCGGAACGACGCGCCGGGGCATCGGCCCTGCCTACGCCGACAAGGCGACGCGGATCGGGATCCGGGTGCAGGACCTGCTCGATCCGAAGATCCTGCGTCAGAAGATCGAGCTCGCGATCACCGAGAAGAACGTCTGGCTCGACCGCGTCTACGAGATCGAGCCGTTCGACCTGGAAGAGGTCGCGCACACCTACGAGGGCTACGCGCAACGGTTGCGTCCGTACGTCGCCGACACCTCACTGCTCGTCGATCGTGCTTTGCGGAACGGCGACAACGTGTTGTTCGAGGGTGCCCAGGGAACGCTGCTCGACCTCGATCACGGCACCTACCCCTTCGTCACGTCGTCGAGCCCGATTGCCGCCGGTGCCGCAGTGAGCTTCGGGATCGGCCCCAACAGGATCGACGAGATCCTCGGCGTCTCGAAGGCCTACGTGACCCGGGTGGGCGAGGGGCCGTTCCCGTCCGAGATCGAGGGCGAGGCTCAGGAGCGGGTGCGGGAGCTCGGCGGGGAGTTCGGAACGGTGACCGGCCGGGAGCGCCGGTGTGGGTGGCTCGACCTGCCTGCGCTCCGCTTTGCAGTGCGTGTCAACGGTATTACCTCGCTCGCCCTGACCAAGCTCGACGTCCTTTCGACCTTCGCTGCGATCCCCATCTGTGTTCGCTACGCGCTCCCGGACGGGAGCGAAACCGACGACTTCCCGGCCCACCAGTCCGACTTCCACCACTGCCGTCCCGTGTGGGAGACGTTGCCCGGCTGGGAGCAGGAGCTCGACGGGAGCGAGCTACCCGATGCCGCAGCCGTCTATGTTCGCTTCGTCGAGAACGCCTTGGGCGTCCCGGTATCGCTGGTCGGCACCGGGCAGGGCCGCGAGGCGGTGCTGACACTTCGCTGAGTGCAGTTGTGGGGCGGTCTGGCCGTTGCCTGGGATCGGTCCTTACCCGCCCCGGCCTGGAAGTAGACTCGCGACGTGCGCGTCCTCGTCGTCGGATCCGGTGGTCGTGAGCACGCACTGGCCTGGAAGCTCGTCCGCTCTCCGCTCCTCACCGAGCTCCACGCGGCTCCCGGCAACCCTGGCATCGCGGCTCTCGGGCAGTGCCATCCGGTCCGCTCGGACGATGTCGAGGCCGTGATCGGCCTCGCACGCGCGCTCCAGATCGACCTCGTCGTCGTCGGCCCCGAGGTGCCGCTCGTGGCGGGGCTCGCCGACGTGCTCCGCTCCGTCGGCATTCCGGTATTCGGTCCGTCGCGCTCCGCGGCTGCGATCGAGGGCTCGAAGACGTTCGCGAAAGACGTCATGGCCGCCGCGGGTGTGCCGACGGCGCGAACGCTTGTCGAGGCGGTGGCTCCCTGTGTGCTCAAGGCCGACGGGTTGGCGGCCGGCAAAGGGGTCGTCGTCTGCATGACGGAAGCCGAGGTGGTCGCCGGGCTCGCCCATCTCGAGGCGCTCGCCGGCCCGCTTGTGATCGAGGAACTGCTCGAGGGCCCCGAGGTTTCGATCTTCGCGCTCTGCGACGGCGCGTCCGCACTCGCGCTCCCGGCGGCGCGGGACTTCAAGCGCGCCGAGGACGGTGACCGTGGTCCGAACACCGGCGGGATGGGGTCGTTCGCTCCGGTACCCGGTCTCGGCGAAGAAGAGATCGAGCAGTTGGTCGATCTCGCCTGCAGGCCCGTTCTGGCCGAGCTGGCGGCCCGCGGCCACCCGTTCATCGGGACGCTCTTTGCCGGGCTGATGCTCACCCCGGCAGGGCCGCGGGTCCTCGAGTACAACTGCCGCTTCGGCGATCCCGAGGCGCAGTCGCTGCTACCGCTCGTCGACGGAGACCTGCTCGGTGCCCTTGCCGCCTGTGCGTCCGGCGACCTCGGCGGTACGCGGCTCGGTCGGATGGACGGGGCAGCCGTGACGGTCGTGCTTGCCGCCGGCAACTACCCCGCCGGCGGCGACCGCGGCTCTCGGATCAGCGGGATCGAGGCTGCCGAGGCGACGGGTGCGGTCGTCTTTCACGCGGGCACGGCGCTACGCGACGGCGCTGTGGTGACGAACGGCGGCCGCATCCTGAACGTGACCGGGATCGGCGGCGACCTCGCGGCGGCACGAACAGCCGCTTACGCCGCCGCGGATCTGATCACCTGGGAGGGAGCCCGCCGTCGAGACGATATCGCCCTCGGCGCGAGCACCTAGCTGTTCGGGCCGCAAGCGCCCTCCAGGTAGACGAGAACCGTCTGGATGCGTCGAGCACTCGCGGCGCCCTGGATCGGCTGGTCGGGCTGCCGCCGCGGCTCGCTCTAGAATGGGCGTGTGATCGCTCGCTACTCCCGCCCGGCCATGAACCGGATCTGGTCGGACGGCGAGAAGCTACGCCGTTGGCTCGAAGTCGAACTGGCGGCCCTCGACGGGTGGGTGGAGGTCGGGGCGGTGCCTCGTGAGGCGGCTGCCGCGATCCGCAAGCACGCCGTCGTCCCGACTCCGGAGCGCGTGGCCGAGATCGAGCGCGAGACCAACCACGACGTCGCAGCGTTCGTCGACGCCGTCGCGGAAGGGCTCGGCGAGGAGGGCCGGTGGTTCCATTTCGGGTTGACCTCCTCGGACGTGCTCGACACGGCGCTCTCGCTCGCCGTACAGGATGCGGGCGCAGTCGTGCTCGAGGCTCTCGATCGGTCGTTCGACGCCGTCGCGACCCGCGCCGAAGAGCACCGGGAGACGTTGTGCATGGGACGCACGCACGGCATTCACGCGGAGCCGACGACGTTCGGGCTCAAGCTCGTGGGGTGGGCGTTCGCGCTCGACCGTGACCGAGAACGCCTCCTCCACGCAATCGAAGGCCTGCGCGTCGGCAAGCTCTCCGGCGCCGTCGGCACGTATGCGACCGGCGAGCCCGAGGTCGAGCGCGTTGCCTGCGAGCAGCTCGGCCTCGAGTCCGCTCCGAGCTCGACCCAGATCCTGCAACGCGACCGCCACGCCGAGCTGCTGTCGGCGCTCGCTCTGCTCGCGTCGTCACTCGACCGGTTCGCCACCGAGATCCGTCATCTCGCCCGGACGGAGGTCCGCGAGGTCGAGGAGCCGTTCGGACGGCGCCAGAAGGGGTCGTCGGCCATGCCGCACAAGCGCAACCCGATCACGGCCGAGCGCATCTGCGGGATCGCGCGTGTCGTGCGCGCGAACGCCCTCGTCGGCCTCGAGAACGTGGCTCTCTGGCACGAGCGGGATATCTCGCACTCGTCGGCGGAGCGCATCGTCCTGCCCGACTCGTTCCTCGCCGTGGACTACATGCTCGACCGGTTCCACTGGCTCATTGCGGGCCTGGTCGTCCACGAGGAGAGGATGCAGGAGAACCTCGAATCGAGCCACGGGCTGTATTTCAGCCAGCGGCTTCTCCTGGCGCTCGTCGAATCCGGGCTATCCCGCGACGAGGCCTACGGACTCGTGCAACGCAATGCGATGCGGGCGTGGGACGAGGGCACCGACTTCCGCGGGCTCGTCGCCGCGGATGCGGAGATCGCGGGCCGGGTCGAGCTCGATACGGTCTTCGACCCTGCGGCGTTCACCGTCCATCTCGATGTCATCTTCGACCGGTTGCGCGCGCTCGTCGCAACCCGGCGGGAAGGTGTCGGTGCCTGACGCAATGCACCTCGCGAGCGGCAAGGTACGCGAGATCTACGCGTTGGACGGCGATCGGCTACGGCTCGTCGCCTCGGATCGGATTTCGACATTCGACGTGATCCTGCCGACGCCGATCCCCGACAAGGGCCGTGTTCTCACGGGGATGTCGGCGTTCTGGTTCGCGCGCACGCGGTCGATCGTTCCGAACCACCTCCTCGAGCTCGGCGACGATGGTCGCTCGACCGTGTGCCGGCGACTCGAGATGCTGCCCGTGGAGCTCGTGGTGCGTGGATTCCTATCGGGCTCGGGTTGGGTCGACTACCAGGCGTCCGGCGCGGTCTGCGGCCATTCGTTGCCCCCCGGGTTGCGGGAATCGGATCGCCTGCCGGAACCGATCGTCACGCCGGCCACCAAGGCCGAGGGAGGGCACGATCTCAACATCGCCGAGGCCGAGGCCGCCGCCTTGTGCGGCTCAGGCCCGTACGGCGCCGCGCGTGACGCCGCGCTCCGGCTCTACGCCTTCGCCTCGGACCATGCGGAGTCGCGCGGGATCATCCTCGCCGACACGAAATTCGAGTTCGGGGTCGATCGAGACGGGGTCGTCACGCTGGGCGACGAGGCCCTTACGCCCGACTCCTCCCGTTTCTGGCCGGGCGACGCCTACCGGCCGGGCGGGCCGCAGCGGTCGTTCGACAAGCAGTTCGTGCGCGATTTCTGCCTCGCGACGGGCTGGGACCGGACGTATCCCGGCCCGGACGTGCCCGACGACGTCGTCGCGGGGACGCGGGCTCGCTACATCGAGGCGTTCGAGCGATTGACGGAGATCCCGTTCGATCGCTATCTCTCCGATCCGAAGGTGGTTCTGTGAAGGCGACGGTGCTGGTTCGTCCGAAGGACGGCATACTCGATCCCCAGGGCGAGGCCGTCGAGGGGTCGCTCCGCAAGCTCGGGTTCGCCGTGGTGCAAGCCAGGGTGGGGCGCCTTGTCGATATCGAGCTCGACACGGACGACCCCGAACTTGCGCGCGCGGAGCTCGACAGGATGGCCCGGGATCTGCTCTCCAACCCGCTCATCGAGTCCTTTACGATCGAGGTCGGAGCAGAGACGTGAGCGCCGGGCCACGGATTGCCGTCGTCACGTTCCCCGGCTCGAACGACGACGCCGACGCGGTGCTCGCTCTCGAGGTGCTGGGCGCAGAGCCGGTTCGTGCCTGGCATGCCGACGGTGCGCTTCCCGCCGGCACGACGGGGGTCGTGCTGCCGGGCGGGTTCTCGTACGGCGACTACCTCCGCTGCGGCGCAATAGCGAGGTTCGCGCCCGTGATGGAGGCGGTCGGGGCGTTCGCGGTCTCGGGGGGCCCGGTGCTCGGTATCTGCAACGGGTTCCAAATCCTCTGCGAGGCCGGCCTGCTCCCGGGCGTCCTGCGGCTCAACCGACAGCAGGAGTTCCTCTGCCGTGACGTGACGGTGACGGTGGTGAGCACCGCGAGTGCGTTCGCAGGCGAATGGGAGGTAGGGCAGGAGCTCGTGATCCCGATCAAGCATGGCGAGGGCAACTGGTATGGCGATGCAGCTCTCGTCGCTGCGCTCGAAGCAGCGGGGCAGATCGCGTTCCGCTACACGGACGACGTCAACGGCGCCGTCGAAAGGATCGCCGGTGTCTCGAACGAGGCCGGCAACGTCCTCGGGCTGATGCCGCACCCGGAGCATGCAGTCGACGAGCTGCTCGGGCCTACCGGGGGTGTGGCAGTGCTCGAGGGGCTGATCGCGGCCGCGCTCGCTCCTCTGGCGGCGGTCTGAGAACCGAGTGAGAATGCCGTCGCGCAGGCAGGCGGATCGGTGGTCACGCAGATCCTCCGTCGTCTCGGGGGTGGCGGCCGCCCGCGGCGACGCGATCGTGTGGTGCGCGGCGCCGGTCGCCCACGAAGGACGTGCATCGTGAGCCTGACCCAGTACTACACGGCGACCACCCTCGACGGCTTCATCGCCGACCCCGCCAACTCGCTGGACTGGCTGTTTACCCGCGACCAGGAGAAGGACGGGCCGTTGAACTACGGCGAGTTCATCGCCGGCGTCGGTGCCCTGGCGATGGGATCGACGACGTACGAATGGATCCTCGACCACGAGTTCGGGGGCAAGCATCCGGCGGAGTGGAAGTGGCCGTACGACATCCCGTGCTGGGTTTTCACGCATCGGCAGTTGCCGGTCGTCCCCGACGCGAGAATCGAGTTCACCAGCCTGGACATCGCTACGGTGCACGAGGAGATGGTCGGCGCCGCCGGTGACCGAAATGTCTGGATCGTCGGAGGTGGAGACCTGGCTGGTCAGTTCGCCGACGTGGGGCTGCTGGACGAGGTGATCGTGTCGATCGCGCCGGTGACGCTGGGTGAGGGCGCGCCTCTGCTACCCCGCCGGATCGAGCTGCGTCTGGAAGAGCTCGGACGAAACGGCGACTTCGCCTGCGCCAAGTTCTCCGTCATGCGCCCATCCGCCTGACGTCGGTCGGGCCGACTCCGCCTGGGTTGAGATCCGCACGATGGCTGCGACCTCGTGGTGCAGGTGAGTGCTCGCAGAGGGTCATTGGCCGATGTCCGTGCGAGCCGGCTCGTCAACCAATCCTGGACTATCTCGGCGTCGGTGGGGTCATCTCCGCCGCCGAAGGCGGTACTCGACGCCGCCGGGCCAGCCTCGACGGCCCCTCGTCTTCGTCCTCATCGTTCGTCATCCGAGCGCTTTGCGCAGCTCGGGTGTGCGTTCGAGGAGCTTCTGGAGCCGTTCCAAGTCGCGCGCTCGCAGGGTCACGGGACCGCGCCGGACGCTGCCGCCTGTGGTGTAGGCAAAGCGCACCAGCCTCTCCCCGTCTTTGGTCTCCAACAGCTCGACGACCGTCCCAAACCGCCGCTCGCCGGCCCGTTGGGTGATGTTCACCTGCTCCACCGCCTCCGCCTTCCCCCACGGTGTATTGATCGTTCTCATGGCAGGCAACGTAGCGAAGAACGTGAGCCTGGACTGTGCCGGGTTCATGCCGGATCTGCGCCGGGAGCCCGTCAGCGGTGGGCGACTCCAGCGACGTGGCAGCCTTCGAGATGATCGTCTACGAGACCCGCTGACTGCATGAAGGCGTATACCGTCGTCGGGCCGACGAACCGAAAGCCGCGCCGCTTGAGCTCCTTCGAGAGGCCTGTCGACGCGGGAGTCGCGGCGGCGAGCTCGTCGAGCCGTGTGGGTCGAGTCGATCGTGGTGGAGGTGCGAAGCTCCACACGAGCTCCGACAACCCTCCGGGCAGGTCCAGCGCCGCGACTGCGTTGCCGATCGTGGCCTCGATCTTGCCGCGGTGACGGACGATCCCGGGCTCGGCCAGCAGCCGCTCGACATCGTGCTCGTCGAAGTCGGCGACGCGCTCGATCGAGAACCCCGCGAACGCATGCCGGAAGCCCTCGCGCTTGCGCAGGATCGTCAGCCATGAGAGCCCGGCCTGGAACGCTTCGAGCGACAGCAGCTCGAACACTGCATCGTCTCCCCGTAGCTCCCGGCCCCATTCATCGTCGTGATAGGATCGGTAGAGCACGTCGTCTCCGCACCACCCGCAGCGGGCGATTCCCTGGGTGTCCAGCGTGAGGTCCTGCATCCGCCGATTCTGCCGATCGATAGCGTCCGAGGGATGTTCGAGCTGACGATTGCCGGCGCAACCGGCTATCTCGTTCGTCGAGGCCTCGTGCCCGCCGATGCGCAATCGACGTGGTCGAGCTCACCGACGGCCCCTCGGCCGCGCTTCTCGCAGCCCACGTTTGCCGACCTGTTGACTCGACGCGCGCACGCGCGAGCAGGCGTGTGCCGTCGGTCGCGCCTTGCTCCTCGGGCCGGAGCGCGGGTCGCGGCAAGAGAAGTGACCGAGCGCGCCCGCCCCCGAGGTCATCCGGCTCGGGGTTGCAACCCGGCGTGTGGAGGACGATGATCGACGGGCCTGAGTCCCAGACATGAGCGCTGCATCCCGATCCGATCCCGCGAGCGTTGCGACATCGGCCGTGCCGAACGGCCCTGCCGTCGAGCCCGTGATCCGGGCGAGCGGCGTCTGGAAGATCTTCGGCGCGAAGGCCGACCAGGTCGTCGGGACCGCCGACGCGGAGTTGCCGCGCTCGGAGCTCAAGGCCAAGACCGGCTGCGTCGCCGCAGTCCGCGACGTCTCGCTCGAGGTCTGGCCGGGTGAGGTGTTCGTGGTGATGGGGCTCTCCGGATCGGGCAAGTCGACGCTCGTGCGGACGCTGATTCGCCTGATCGAGCCGACCGCGGGTGCGATCGCGATCGCCGGGCAGGACGTCATGGGGGCGACGAGCCAGGAGCTGCGGGAGCTGCGCCGCCACTCGGTCTCGATGGTCTTCCAGCACTTCGGGCTCCTTGCGCATCGCCGCGTGATCGACAACGTCGCCTTCGGCCTCGAGATTCGCGGCGTCCCGAAGCCGGAACGCACTGCCAAGGCGCGCGAGATGCTCCGCCTCGTCGGGCTCGAGGACGTGGAGAATTCCTTCCCCGACCAGCTTTCCGGGGGCATGCAGCAGCGCGTCGGCGTGGCACGAGCATTTGTCGGCAACCCGGCCGTGATGCTCTACGACGAGCCGTTCAGCGCCCTCGACCCGCTCATCCGCCGCGACATGCAGGACGAGGTGATCCGCCTCCAGCAGGAGACGGGAAAGACGATGGTCTTCATCACGCACGACCTGCCCGAGGCCCTGCGGCTGGGCGACCGGATCGCGATCATGCGCGAAGGGATGATCGTCCAGCTCGGCACGGGGGAGGAGCTCGTCGGCTCGCCCGCCGACGACTACGTGCAGAACTTCGTCCGCGATGTGCCGCGCAGCCATGTCCTCACGCTCCGCTGGATCATGCGGGCGCCCGAGGCCGGGGAGGACGGCGACGGCCCGGCGCTCGACGTGACGACGACCGTGCGCGACGCGGTTCCGGTGCTCGCCGGTAGCGAGAAGCCGGTCCGGGCCGTGCAGGACGGCCGCGTCGTCGGGATCGTCGACCGGGTCGCGGTGTTGAAGGCGATCGCGGGCGAAGGCGGTTAGCGGGGATGTCCGCGCTGACCGAGGTTCCGGTCTCCGCCCCGACGCTCAGCCATCTGCCGTGGTGGAGGGGCCGGCTCGTCAAGGTGGTCGCGATCACCGGCCTGATGGTGATCGCCTATCAGGCCTTCAAGCTCGACTACCCGTGGCCGACGAGGCTCACCTTCACCTCGCTGTCTGCTCACCTCGACGAGTTCCAGACCTGGCTGATCGACCAGCGGAGCGCCGACGACACGGGCATCGTGTTCTCGATCTTCAACTGGTTCCGGGAATTTCTCGACTACATCGTCGCGAAGCTCAACGAGTTCATCCTCTGGTTGACCTGGATCGGCACCACCGTTGCCGGGACGCTCGTCGTGTGGCGCTTCGGCGGCCGGCGCGCGGCTGCGATCGTGCTGGCCGGCTTCGCCTCGTTCGCGCTACTCGGCCTCTGGGAGGCGAGCATGGAGACGCTCGCGCTGATGATCGTCTCGGTCGCCCTCGCGCTCGCGATCGCCGTTCCGATCGGGATCGTCGCGGGCCGCTCGGACCGCTTCCAGCGAGCGATCAGCCCGGTCCTCGACGCGATGCAGATCGTGCCCGCGTTCGCCTACCTGATGCCGGTCGTGCTGCTGTTCTCGATCGGCTACGCGGCGGCCGTCGTCTCGACGATCATCTACGCGATCCCGCCGGCCGTGCGGATCACGGCGCTCGGGATCCGCGGAGTCGCCACGAATACGGTTGAGGCATCTGCGTCGATGGGCGCGACGCGCAGCCAGATGCTGGCGAAGGTGCAGCTTCCCCTGGCCCGTCGCATGCTGCTGCTCGGCGTCAATCAGACGATCCTCTTCGCGCTCTCGATGGTCGTCATCGCCGGCCTGATCGGTGGCGGTGGGCTCGGCGCGGTCGTCACGAGCGGGCTGTACACGAACCCCGGGCTCGCCGTCCTCGGCGGTGTCGCGATCGTGATCATGGCGATGGCGCTCGACCGGGCGACCGAGGCGATCGCCGACCGGACCGACCCGGCCAGGCGCCATCTCGACGAGGCAGGCAAGCGCAGGCTCCGGCTCCAGACCGTAGGTGTGGCAATCGTCATCGCCGCGACGGTCCTGATTGCAAAGCTCCTCGGTGCCCAGGCGATCTACCCCGACACGTTCGGGGCCGACGAGCAGACGGCGACGCTGCAGGAGTGGGTCCTGGGTCGCATCCAGATCGTCCTCGATTTCGTGCAGAACCCGGAGTCATGGGTGTTCGGGATCACGGAGCCCACCGGCAACAACATCCTCACGCACGTGTTGCTCCCGATCCAGGAATTTCTCGTCGAGGCACCGTGGTTCACCACGGTTGCCGGGCTGGTGTTGATCGCGCTCGTCATCTCCGGCCGCCGCCCGGCGCTGACGACACTTGCAATGCTCGTCCTGATCGGCGTGCTCGGGGTCTGGGCACTCGCGATGGACACGCTCTCGCAGGTGCTCGTTTCGACGCTCTTCGCCGTCGTCATCGGGGTCGTCCTCGGCGTCCTGGCGGCCGAGAGCAGGACGGTCTCGAGGATCCTCCGCCCGATCAACGACGTGTTGCAGACGCTGCCGCAGCTCGTCTACATCATCCCGTTCGTCTATCTGATGCCCGTGTCGATCGTGCCCGGCATCGTGGCGGGCGTCCTCTACGCGTTCCCCGTCATCGTCAGGCTCGTCGAGCGTGGCCTGGACGACGTCGCGCCGGAGACGGTCGAGGCGGCCGGGGCCTTCGGTGCGACACGAATGCAGATTCTGACGAAAGTGAAGATCCCGCTCGCCGGCGATGCGATCATGCTCGGCGTCAACCAGGGCGTCATCATGGTGCTCTCCGTCGTCGTGATCGGGGGCCTTGTAGGCTCCGGCGGGCTGGGCTACGAAGTCGCCCAGGGTCTCGTCCGGGGACAGTTCGGACAGGGTGTGATCGCTTCGGTCGCGATCCTGGCACTCGGGATCGCGCTCGACCGGGTCACCCAGGGGTCGAGGAAGGCGCGACCGGGGAGCGGGACGTAACAAACAAGCAGCTGAGATCGACGTTGAAGGAAGCAGAGATCGGACAAATCGACAGGAGGATCGGATGACGAGACTGATCGGTACCAGGCGTGCCCGGCTGGCGGGCCTCGTGCTCGTCGCCCTCGCCGTTTCTGCCGCGGCTGCGTCCGGCGGCGGCGCCCGTTCCACGGCGTGTGGCGAAGTGAAGCTGAACGAGAACGCCTGGGCGGGCTCGAGCTCCAACGTGTACGTCGCCAAGTACGTACTCGAGAAGAAGCTCGGCTGCAAGGTGAAGGTGACGAACGTGACGGAGAACCAGCCGAGCTTCCAGGCGATGGCGGACGGCAAGATCGACGTCGTCCTCGAGGACTGGGACAACTCGCTGGTTGCCGGGAACCAGAAGTACCTGAAGAACGGCTCGGTCGTGAACGCCGGCCCGCTCGGCGTCGTCGGCCTGATTGGCTGGTACATCCCGCGCTATCTGCTCGCGCAGTACCCCCAGTTCAAGACCTGGAAGGGACTGAAGGGCAAGGAGAGCGTGTTCAAGTCGCCCGAGTCGGGCTCGCAGGGCATGTTCCTCGGCGGTGACCCCTCCTACGTCCAGAAGGACAAGGAGATCATCGCGGGGCTCGGGCTCAACCTCAAGCATGTGGTCGCGGGCGCCGAGCCGGCCCAGGTCGCACGCTGGACGAGCCTGTACAAGCAGAAGAAGCCCGTCCTCTTCTACTGGTACACACCCCAGTATCTGAACGTGCAGTACGACCTCGTCAAGGTGGCGCTCCCGGTGCGCACGAAGGCGTGTGCGGACGACACGACGAAGAAGCTCAATCCGAAGTCGTACGCGTGCGACTATCCGCCGACCGTCCTGGACAAGCTGATCAGCAGCAAGTTCGCGAAGAGCGGCTCGCCGGCCGTTGCATTCGTGAAGAAGTTCAAGTGGACGGACACAGACCAGAACACGGTCGCCAACATGATCGCCGGCAAGAAGATGAAGCCGGACAAGGCGGCCGAGGCCTGGGTCAAGGCGAACCCCGGTAAAGTCGCACTCTGGCTGAAGTAACAGCGATTTCGGGGGAAGAGGTGCTCAGCACCTTCTTCCCCCGAAATCTGAACGTTCTTCTCGTCGGCAGTACTCCCCGCACGAGCAGCCTGCCCGCACCCGTCCAACGAGTGTGATATACACGTCGTATATCAACCAGAGTCCCCGCATCGCACAGCCTCCTACCCGCCGCTGAGGCATCGCGCTCGCTCGGCGAGCGGGCCTACTACGGGATCCGTGAGCTGATCGTCACGCTCGAGCTCGCGCCCGGCTCGCCGGTCAGCGAGCGCGAGCTGATGGAGCGGCTCGGGCTCGGGCGGACGCCGGTGCGCGAGGCCCTGCGCACCCTGGCCCAGGAGAAGCTCGTCGAGGTCTATCCTCGTCGCGGCGTCGTCGTCTCGCCGGTCGACGTCGGCGACCTCGCCTCGCTCTCCGAGGCACGGATCGTGCTCGAGAGCTTCGCAGCTCGCCTCGCGGCGGAGCGTGCCAGCGCGGACGACCGCGAGCTCGCCCGTTCGCTTCTCGCCGAGTTGCCAGACGTCGCCGATGCCCGCGACGAGCGCGCGTTGATCGAACTCGACCAGCGCATCCACGGCCACGTCTACCGCTGCGCACACAACCCGTATCTCGCCTCGACCCTGAACGAGTACTACACCCTCACGTTGCGCATCTGGTTCCTGGCCCTCGACCGCGTCGCCCGGCTCGACGTCGCCGTCACCGAGCACCGCGAGCTGCTCGAGGCGATCTGTGAAGGCGACCCCCGGCGCGCCGAGAACGTGATGCGCCGCCACATCCAGGGCTTCGAGCGGGCGATCCGCGCCGTACTCTGACCCATGACCATCACAGGAGCACCTATCCCATGAGCACCTTCCCAGCGAGCGCCCGGGCCGTCGTGATCGGCTGCGGGATCGTCGGCAACAGCCTCGCCTACCACCTCACCCGGCTCGGCTGGACCGACGTCGTCCAGATCGACAAGGGCCCGCTGCCGAACCCGGGCGGCTCGACCGGGCACGCCTCCAACTTCATCTTCCCGGTCGACCATTCGAAGGAGATGACCCAGCTCACGCTGGAGTCGCAGCGCCAGTACATCGAGATGGAGGTCAACACGGAATGCGGCGGAATCGAGGTCGCACGCACCGAAGAGCGGATGGAGGAGCTGCGCCGGCGGATGGCGTCGGCGAAGTCGTGGGGCGTCGACACGGCTCGCCTCGTCACCCCGGCCGAGATCAAGGAGCTCGTGCCGTACATCGACGAGGCGATCCTGCTCGGCGGCTTTTATTGCCCGACGGTGTCCGTCGTCGACTCGCTGCGCGCCGGAACGATCATGCGCGAGCGGGGCGTGGAGGCCGGCGGCCTCCAGGTCTTCGCGAACACCGACGTCAGCGGCATGGAGGTCGAGCACGGTCGCATCCGGCGCGTACACACCTCGCATGGTGTGATCGAGGCGGAGACGGTCGTGATCGCCTGCGGCGTCTGGAGCCCGCTGCTCGCGAGCATGGCCGGAGCGCACATACCGCTGACCCCGGCCGTCCACCAGATGATCGACGTCGGTCCCGTACCGCGCTTCGAGGCGTCGACGCGGGCGATCGAGTTTCCGATCGTGCGCGACATGGACGTGTTCATGTATGAGCGCCAGGACGGCGTCGGTCTCGAGATCGGCTCCTACGCGCACCGGTCGATCCTGCACGACCCCGAGGAGATTCCGTCGATCGAGGAGGCGGCGCTGTCACCGACCGAGTTCCCGTTCACGCAGGCCGACTTCGGCCCGCAGATGGAGCACGCGCTCGACCTGATGCCGGAGATCGTCGCCGACGAGTCCGTCGGCGTGAAGTACGCGATCAACGGGCTCATCTCGCTGACGCCCGACGGGATGCCGATTCTTGGCGAGACCTGCGAGGTGAAGGGCCTGTGGTCGGCGGCGGCGGTGTGGGTGAAAGAAGGCCCGGGCGTCGGCAAATCCCTCGCCGAGTTGATGGTGCACGGCGAATCGCACATCGACCTGCACACCTCCGACGCGAGCCGCTTTCACGACCATCAGAAGACGCGCGCCCACGTGAAGGCGCGCACGTCCGAGGCGTTCCCGAAGACGTACGGCATCGTTCATCCGGCCGAGCAGTGGGCGAGCGAGCGCGGTATCCGCCTCTCGCCCATGCACCGCCAGGAGGAGGCTCTCGACGCGGTCTTCTACGAGGCGGTCGGATGGGAGCGGCCCCAGTGGTACGAGGCGAACGCGCCGCTCGTCGAACGGTATGGCGTCGAGTCTCGCGAGGCCGAGTGGGACGCGCGCTGGTGGTCGCCGATCGTCAACGCCGAGCACCTCGCGATGCGCGAGCACGCGGGCATCTTCGACCTCTCGGCCTTCGCGATCTTCGACGTCCAGGGCGCGGGCGCTCTCGATGCATTGCAGCACGCGGTGCTCGCTCAGATGGACGTCCCGGTCGGCCGAGTCGTCTACACCCCGGTGCTCAGCCCCGGCGGCGGCTTCAAGTCCGACCTCACGATCATGCGCCTCGCCGACGACTCCTTCCGCATAGTCACCGGCGGTGCTCACGGCATGGCCGACCGCAAGCTGTTCACCGACGCGCTCCCGGGTAACGGCTCGGCAAGCCTCGTCGACGTGACGACTGCCTGGACGACGATCGGCCTTTGGGGGCCGCGCGCGCGCGACATCCTCGCGAGCGTCACCTCCGACGACGTCTCGCACGAGCGCTTCCCGTTCGGCCGCTGCCGCACGATCGAGATCGGCTCGCAGCTCGTGCTCGCCTCACGCATCTCGTATGTCGGCGACCTCGGCTGGGAGCTCTACGTACCGATCGAGCAGGGAGGACGCCTGTGGGATGTGCTCTGGGAGGCAGGCGCACCACATCACCTCACCGCGTGCGGAATCGGCGTGTACGGAACGACCGGTCGGCTCGAGAAAGCCTACCGCGCCTACGGCGCGGAGCTCGAGACCGAATACAACGTCGTCGAGGCGGGGATGCAGCGGCCGAAGGTGAAGGAGGAGGACTTCGTCGGCAAGGAGGCTCACCTGCGCCACCGCGAGGAGGAACCCGCAGCGGTCCTTTGCACGCTCACGGTGGAGGACCATGTTTCGGCGGCGGGTGTCAAGCGGTACCCCCTCGGGCGCGAGCCGATCACGCTGCGCGACGCCACCCCACTCACCGATGCGAAGGGTCGTCGCTCGTACGTGACGAGCGCCGGAGCCGGCCCGTCGCTCGGCACGTACCTCCTGATGGCGTACCTGCCGCCGGAGCACGCGGTCGAGGGCTCGGACGCGCTTGCGGTCGAGTACATGAACGAGCGGTACCCGGTCACGGTCGCCGTCGTCGGCGCGACGGCGCCGTTCGACCCCGGGAATGAGAGGATCCGGTCGTGAAGGTTCTCGTCTGTGTGAAACGCGTGCCGATGACGGGCGGGCGCATCGTGCTGACCGAGGACGAGCAGGCGATCGAGACGAAGCACCTCGGTTTCGCCATCAGCCCGCACGAGGAGTGCGGTGTCGAGGAGGCCGTCCGGCTCGTGGAGCAGCGCGGCGGCGAGTCCGTCGTGCTGACACTCGGGCCGGCCGACGCCGAGGAGCAGCTGCGCGACGCGATGGCGATCGGGATCGACCGCGGGCTGCACCTCGTCACCGACGGTGAGGAGTGGGATCCCGAGGCCACCGCCGGTGCGATCGTCGCGGCGATAACGGCCGACGAGGCCGTCTCTGGCCCATTCGACCTGATCTTCTTCGGCAACGAGTCGGCAGACTCCGGCGGCTTCCAGATCGGGCTCCGCGCCGCCTACGCGCTCGGCCGCCCCTGTGTGACAGGTCTGAAGGGGGTGGTCGTCGACGGTGGCGTGGCGCGTTGCGAGCAGGAGGTCGGCGGCGGGCGAGACGTCTACGAGTTGCCGCTGCCGGCGGTGGTCACCGTGCTCGAAGGCCTCAACCTGCCGCGGTACCCATCGGTGCCGGGGCGGATGCGCGCAGGGCGCAAACCCCTCGAGTCGTCGGCGCCGGCGCGGCCCGGATCGCGCCTCGAGCGGGCGCGGCTCGTCGTACCCGAGGGCGATGCGCAACAGGCGGAGATCCTGGGTCACGGACCGGCCGCGGCCGGCGCCGTCGTCGACCTGCTCGAGCAGATCGGGGTGGCGTCGTGAATCTCGTTCTCGTCGAGCACGTCGACGGCGTCGCCACCGACGTCTCACTCCAGGCGCTTGCGCTCGCCGGCAGCCTTTCGGGCGACACCCACGCGCTCCTGATCGGTCCACGCGGTGAAGAGGCAGCGCAGGGCGTGCCGGTCTCCGTGGCCTACGTCGCCGAACACGAGGCGCTCGTGTCCTTCGCGCCCGACGCCTGGGCCGCGATCATCTGCGATGTCGCCGATCGAATCGGTGCGACGGCGATCGTGGCGCCGGGATCGGGGTCGGCCACCGACGCGATGGCGCGCGCCGCGGCGCGCCTGGGCGAGCCGCTGGCAGCGAATTGCACGTCGGTGACACCCGGGGCGCCGCTACTCGTGACCCGCATCCGCTGGGGCGGCAGCCTGCTCGAGGAGGCACGTCTCCACGCGGGGCGAGCACTTCTCACCGTCGCCCCGCACACCGTTCCCGCAGCCGTGGCCGGCACCCCGGGCTCGGTCGAGACGTTCACGCCCGAGCTCGCAGATGCCGACCTCGTCGTCCGTGTGTGCGATCGCGTCGCGCCGCCGACAGGCGGTGTCTCGCTGGCCGATGCCACCGTCGTCGTCACCGGCGGCCGAGGTGTGGGCTCGGCCGAAGGCTTCGCCGTGATCGAGGAGCTTGCGACGCTGCTCGGCGGCGCAGTCGGTTGCTCGCGGGCGGTGACGATGTCCGGCTGGCGCCCACACACGGACCAGGTCGGGCAAACGGGAAACAAGATCGCGCCCGAGATCTACATCGCCTGCGGTGTATCTGGTGCAACGCAGCACATCGCAGGGTGCAAAGGTGCGAAGCGGATTCTTGCCGTCAACACCGACCCGGAGGCGCCGATCATGTCGGTTGCGGACTACGCGGTCGTCGGCGACCTGCACGAGGTGCTGCCCGCGATTTCGGCCGAGCTGCGGCGTAGGGGCGCGTAGGGCGAGGCGCAACCTCGACCGCCGTCTGATGGAGACAACCTTCTCTGCACTCGCCCTCGTCGCGGTGCTCGGGGTCGCGGGCACGCTGTTCGCCCGGCGCGCGCTACATGCTCACGCGGCTCATCCGGCTGGGCAAGCCGGTACAGCGGTTCGACGAAGTGCCGCAGCGGCTGCGCAACGAGGTAGTCGTCGTGCTCGGGCAGAAGAAGCTGTTCCAGCGACTCGGCCCGGGTCTCATCCACGCCTTCATCTTCTGGGGCTTTCTGGTGCTGTTCCCGACGATCGTGATGGCGCTCATCGCCGCCGTGGCGAAGGGCGAGACGTTGCCGTGGCTCGGCTCGCAGGGCTGGTTCGCCCTGCTCGTCGACCTCTTCGTCGTGCTCGTTCTCGTGGGGGTCACCTCCGCGTTCTGGATCCGCAAGGTGCAGCGACCCGAGCGGTTCAAGGGCAGCCACCTCGGCGAGGCCGATCTCATCCTGGGGCTCATCGCGCTGATCGTGCTCACCCTTCTGCTCTGGCATGCGGCGCTGATCGCGACCGGGCTCAACGAGTGGCCGGCCCGCTGGTCGCCACTCTCGAACGAGATTGCGCAGGTCTTCGGCACCGGTACCTGGGCCGAGGTGCGCGAGCGGCTGCTCGTGTGGGCGCACGTGCTTCTCGTGGTCGGCTTCCTCGCCTACCTTCCGCACTCCAAGCACCTGCACATCGCCACGGCGGCCGTCAACGTCTGGTTCGGCCGCACCCGGTCGCGTGGCCGCCTCGAGCCACTCGACTTCACCGTCGAGGACGAGAGCGCTATGCGCTTCGGCGCGGCGACGATCGCCGACATGACGTGGAAGCAGATGATCGACACGATGTCCTGCACCGAGTGCGGCCGTTGCCAGGACGTCTGCCCGGCCTATGCGACGGGAAAGGAGCTCTCGCCGAAGCTCCTGATCATGGGGCTCCGTGATCACCTGTTCGCGGAGGGCCCGAAGCTCCTCGACGACGAAACGTTCGCGCCGACGGCGCTCGTCCCGAACGCTGTCGACGACGATGTCGTCTGGGACTGCGTCACCTGCGGTGCCTGCGTGCAGGAGTGTCCGGTCGCGATCGAGCACGTCGACCACATCGTCGACCTCCGCCGTCACCTCGTGATGGTCGAAGGCCGCTTTCCGGCCGAGGGAGAGACCATGCTCCGCGACGTCGAGCGGTCGCAGAATCCATGGGGCAAGCCGCAGGCGGAGCGGGGCGACTGGGCGGAAGGGCTCGACGTGCGCGTGCTCCAGCCCGGCGAGCCGCCACCCGAGGTGCTCTACTGGGTCGGTTGTGCCGCGTCGTTCGACGAACGCGCCCGCACAACGGCCCAGTCGACGGCAAGGCTCCTGCAGGCGGCGGGCGTCGACTTCGCCGTCCTCGGCCCTCGTGAGTCCTGCACCGGTGACCCGGCCCGTCGGATGGGGAACGAATACACCTTCCAGGCGTTCGCCGAGCAGAACGTCACCACCATCAACGAGTTCGGCGTCAAGAAAATCGTCGCGAGCTGTCCGCACTGCTTCAACACGCTTGCGAACGAGTACCCGGACTTCGGTGGCAACTACGAGGTCATCCACCACACTGAGCTGCTGACCGAGCTTCTCGCCGAGGGGCGGCTCAGTCCGGTCGCCGGCACCGAGGAGATCACCTATCACGACTCGTGCTACCTGGCCCGCCACAACGACGTGATCGCGGCACCGCGTGAGATCGTCTCGCGGGTCGGTAAGCCGCTCGAGATGGCGCGCAGTGGCAAGCGCACCTTCTGCTGCGGGGCGGGCGGCGCGCACATGTGGATGGAGGAGCGCGGCAGCCAGATCAACGAGGAGCGCGCGCACGAGGCGGCCGCTACGGGCGCCTCGACCCTGGCCGTCGCCTGCCCGTTCTGCACGATCATGCTCGACGACGGCGTCAAGCAGAATGGCGATGAGCTGCGCGTGGTGGACGTGGCGACGCTGCTCGCCGAGGCGATCGACCACCCGTAGAACACGACATTCGTCATTGTGTCGAGCACTGGCGCGGCGTACGGTGTTCGCCATGACCGAGACGGCACCCCGGTACCTCGCCGACGCGAACGCTCCGCTCTCCCTCTCCGAAGCCCGATCCTTCGCATGAAGCCTGCCCCCTTCGCCTACCACGCCCCGGAGACGCTTGCCGAGACGCTGACGCTGCTCGCGTCCGGCCAGGGTGCCCGGGTCCTGGCCGGTGGGCAGAGCCTCGTGCCGCTGATGAAGGCTCGGGTGCTCAAGCCGGCCGTCGTCGTCGACGTCAACCGGGTCGCCGGGCTCGCCGGAATCGAGGAGCGCGACGGCGTCTTGCGGATCGGTGCGCTCACGCGGCAGCAGGCGCTTCTCGACAACGAGGTCGTGCGGCAGGCGCAGCCGTTGCTCCCCGTGGCCGGCCGCTACGCGGGCTATCTCGCGACCCGTCACCGAGGAACGGTCGGCGGATCGCTCGCGTATGCGGCCCCCTGGGCGGAGCTCACCGCAGTCGCGGTCGCCCTCGACATGCAGCTCGAGATCTGCTCGACCCGTGGTGAGCGCACCGTCGCGGCGCGCTCCTTCTTCCGGGGCTCGCACGAGACGTCGCTCGAACCGGACGAGCTGCTGACCGCCGTGCACGTGCCCGCGGCTGCGCCGCATACGGGCGTGGGCTTCCATGAGGTCAGCGCCCGGTATCGGGACTTCGCCCAGGTCGCTGCCGCGGCGACCGTGACGGTCGACGGGGATGGCTCGTGCGTCGACGCGGAGCTCGTCCTGCTGCGGGTCGCACCGGTACCGCACCGCGTCGACGTCTCCCACCTCGTCGGGACAGCGATCGACGTCGCGATCGACGCCGTCGCCGACCTCCTCGCAGGGCTCGATCCGCCCGACGACATCGAGGTCAGCGGCACCTACCGGCGGCGCGTCGCCGTCACCCTCGCCCGACGGGCGTTGAGCGATGCCTTCGACGGAGCGAGAGGAGCCGGATGAGCGACGAGCGGGTCGTCCGGGTCGAGGTCAACGGCGCGTGGCGCGACGGTCTCGTCGAGCCCCGCCGTACGCTCTCGGACTTCCTCCGCGAGGATCTCGACCTCACCGGCACTCACGTCGCCTGTGAGAACGGGTTCTGCGGCAACTGCAACGTGCTACTCGACGGCGAAACCGTTCGCTCGTGCCTCATGTTCGCCGTCCAGGCCGACGGGCGGTCGCTCACGACGGTGGAGGGTCTGGCGGCGCCCGACGGAGCGCTGGGGCGGCTGCAGCAGGCCTTCCACGACAACCACGGGCTCCAGTGCGGATTCTGCACGCCGGCGATGCTCCTCACGGCGCAGGAGTACCTCGAGGCGAACCCCTCCGGCGGCACCGATGATCAGATCCGCGATGCGATCAGCGGTGTCCTGTGCCGGTGCACGGGCTACCAGCACATCGTCGATTCGATTCGCGCCGCGGCCGGGGCAGAGACATGAGCATTGCTGAGCAGGATCCGAACGCAGCCAAGGTTGCGCGTGAGACGGCCGGCACGGATTCGTCGCGGCGCTGGCTCGGCAAGAGCCTGAATCGCGTCGAAGACCCACGGTTCCTCCGAGGCCAGGGCCGCTACCTCGACGACATCAAGCTCCCCGGAATGCTGCACGCGGCGACCGTCCCGAGCCCGCACGCACACGCCAGGATCGTCTCGATCGACACGTCGAAAGCCGAGGCGCTGCCCGGGGTCGTGCGGGTCGTCACCGGGAAGGACGTCGCGGAGCGAGCGGCGCCGCTGCCGTCCTTCGGTGCCGGCCCGATCGTGCAGGACATGATCGCGACCGAGAAGGTCCGCCACTACGGCGAGACCGTCGCCGCCGTGATCGCCGAGAACCGCTACATCGCCGAGGATGCCTGCGAGCTGATCGAGGTCGTCTACGAACAGCTCCCGGTCGTGCTCGACCCCGTCGCCGCCCGCGCCGAGGGCTCTCCGCTCGTCCACGAGGCGCTCGGGACGAACACCGCGTACGAGCGTACGTTCTCCTTCGGCGAGGTCGACCAGGCGTTCGCCGATGCCGACCGTTCGGTCACCGCCGAGCTCTACTGGCCCCGCTCGACCGGAATGCCGATGGACACGAACGGCGCGATCGGGGACTACGACCCGGGAACGGGTGTCGTGACGATCCACGCCAACTCGATGAACTTCACCTACTTCCTGTGGCTGATCGCCGGGTCGCTCAAGATCCCGGCCAGCAAGCTTCGGCTCGTCCCCGTCGTCGCGGGTGGGAGCTTCGGGTCGAAGTTCTTCATGCACAAGGTGCCGACATTCGCCGGCTTCCTGTCGATGCTGGTCGGCAAGCCGGTGAAGTACGTCGAGGATCGCGCGACCCACATCGTCAACAACGACCATTGCGGCTCGGACCGGCGCTACCAAGCCTCACTTGCGTTCGACGACGACGGGGAGTTCAAGGCGCTCCGGATCTCGTGCGTCGACGACTACGGCGCCTACCTCCAGTTCGGCACCGGTACCCATGGCAACGCCCTCTCCCAGATCGTCGGGCCATACCGGATCCAGCACGTCGAGTACTCCCTCGCCGCCGTGCTCACGAACAAGAACCAACAGGGCGCATATCGCGGCTTCGGTGCCGAGGTTTCGAACTGGATCCTCGAGCGCCTCGTCGACATGGCCGCGCGCGACCTCGATCTCGACCGTGTCGAGATCCGGCGCCGCAACCTGATCCCGGCCGGCTCGTTCCCGTACCGCACCCCCACGGGGAACATCTACGACAGCGGCAACTACCAGGGTGTGCTCGAGAAGGTGCTCGAGGAAGTCGACTACGACCATTGGGTCGCCTACCGCGAGCGGGCGCGCGCGGAGGGGCGCCACGTCGGGATCGGCGTCGTCGCTTCGCAGGAGCGCAGCGTGTTCAGCTCGACCGAGTTCTGGTTCTGGTTCGACGAGCCACAATTCACGCCGACCTCGAGCCCCGAGAGCGCGAGCGTTCGGATCGACCCGACCGGGGAGATCATCGTCACACTGCATTCGCAGGCGATGTGGGGCAACAGCCCAGAGACCGTTGTCTCGCAGGTCGTGGCCGAGGAGTTCGACGTCGAGCCAGCGTCAGTCGTCGTCAACTACGCCGACTCGCAGAACGCCCTCCCCGGGACGGGTCCGGGCGGCTCGCGATACACCGTGATGGTGTCGGGCGCCGTGGCGGGGGCGTCGTCGGAGCTGAAGGACAAGATCAGGCGAATCGCGAGCGACAAGCTCGAGGTCGCCGAAGCAGATCTCGAGTTCCGGAACGGCGGCGTCGGGGTCGTCGGCGTGCCCGACCGTCACCTCACACTGGCCGAAATCGCGCTCACGGCGTACATGTTCAGGCTCGACCTGCCTCCCGACATGCCGAGCGGACTCGCGGCCCAGTCCACCTACGATCACCCGTTGACGACGCTTCCCAACGCCGACCGCTCGGACCTCGGCATTTTCTATCCGTTCGTGGGGCATGCCTGGCACATCGCCGTGATCGAGGTCGACGTCGAGACGGGCAAGCTCGAGTTCCTCCGCTACGCGGCCGTGCACGACGCGGGCACGATCGTCAATCCGCGCACGCTCGACGGCCAGGTGATCGGAGGGACGGTGCAGGGCCTCGGCACCGCGCTCTACGAGGAGATCCTCTATGACGACCACGGCCGCGTCCGGAACGCGAGCTTCGAGCACTACCACCTGCCGTCGTCCATGGACGTGCCGATCATGACGGTCGGCCACCAGGAGACGCCGTCGCCGTACACGGCGTACGGGATCAAGGGCGCCGGCGAGGGTGGCCGGATGCTCACCCCCGCGATCATGAGCGCCGCGATCGAGGACGCGCTCTCGCGCTACGACGTCATCGTCACGTCGCTCCCGATCTCGGCCGAGCAGATCGTCGACTGGGCTGCAGGCGCGGCGGACGCCTGACTCGCCGTCCCCGGTCCGCGGTACTCCGACCGCGATAGGATCTGCGCCGGGATGGACGCACTCGTTGCCTGAGGCCGCGGTGGTCGACCGCCTGCAGGCGTGTCGGGTGGTGCCGGTCGCGACGATCGACGATCCCGCGCGCGCAGCCGCGGTTGGCGAGGCGTTGCTCGCGGGTGGCGTCGGCTGCATCGAGATCACATTTCGCCATCCCGCTGCCGCCGAGGCGATTGGGAGGGCGCGCCAGGTCGAGGGGCTGCTCGTGGGCGCGGGCACGGTGTTGACGGCCGAGCAGGCGCGCGCGGCGGCGGCTGCCGGTGCGTCGTTCGCGGTTGCCCCGGGTACGAGCGAAGAGGTCGTTCGGGTGTGCGACGAGATCGGCCTGCCATTCTTTCCCGGCGTCGCAACCGCAACCGAGATCGAATCGGCCCGCCGTCTCGGCCGTCACATCGTCAAGGTATTCCCGGCCGCCCAGGTGGGCGGGCCCGCGTTCCTGCGCGCAGTCGCTGCAACGTACCCCGACATCGGCTTCATACCGACAGGCGGCATCGACGCGTCGAACGTCGCCGACTACCTCGCTGTGCCTGCCGTCATCGCGTGCGGCGGGACCTGGCTCGCGCCGCAGGAGCTCGTCGTCGGCGGGCGGTTCGACGAGATCGAGCGTTTGGCGCGCGAGGCGCTGGCACGGAGCGGACGGTGACGCTTCTCGACCTGAGGCCCGTCGGCGAGTGCCGTTGGGATCTCGTGTCGCTCGGGGAGGTGATGCTCCGGCTCGACCCAGGTGAGGAGCGGATCGCGACGGCGCGATCGTTTCGGGCGTGGGAGGGAGGCGGTGAGTACAACGTCGCCCGCGGCCTCAAGCGCTGCTTCGGGCTCCGGACAGCGATCGTGACGGCGCTCGCCGACAATCCCGTCGGCCGGCTGATCGACGACCTCGTCTACCAGGGCGGCGTCGACCGCGCGCATCTCGGTTGGGTGCCCTATGACGGAGTCGGGCGCGAGGTGCGCAACGGGCTCAATTTCACCGAGCGCGGCTTCGGAGTGCGTGGCGCCGTCGGCTGCTCCGACCGTGGGCACACGGCGGTTTCGCAGCTCCGGCCCGGCGACGTCGACTGGGAGCACATTTTCGGCGCAGACGGCGCCCGCTGGTTCCACTGTGGGGGCATCTTCGCCGCCCTGTCGAAGACGACCGCCGACGTCGCACTCGAAGCGATGGAGGCCGCCCGGCGTCACGGCGCGGTCGTCTCGTACGACCTCAACTACCGGCCCTCGCTGTGGGCGGCGGTCGGTGGGCCGAAGCGCGCGGCAGCCGTGAACAGGCGCCTCGTCGAGCACGTCGACGTGCTGCTCGGCAACGAGGAAGACTTCTCGGCCGCGCTCGGCTTTCAGATCGCAGGCGTCGACGAGAACCTGCTCGATCTCGACCTCGACGCGTACTCCCGCCTGCTCGAGCGCGTGATCGCCACGTACCCGAAGCTCGCGGTGGTCGCGACGACGCTGCGGCAGGTACGCAGCGCGACCGTGAACGACTGGTCCGCAGTGTGCAGGACGCGGGACGGATTTCACGTCGGGCCGGCGTACGAGGCACTCGAAGTTCTCGACCGAATCGGCGGCGGCGATTCGTTCGCGTCAGGGCTCTTCTACGCTCTGCTCAACGGCTGGGAGCCGGAGAAGGCGCTTGCGTACGGCGTTGCCCACGGCGCGCTCGCGATGACGACGCCGGGAGACACCTCGACGGCGACGGTGGCGGAAGTCGAGCGACTCGTCGCCGGCGGCTCTGCCCGCGTGCAACGGTGATTCCCGCCCGATGAGCGTGACGCAGTGCGAGGTCGTCGTCGTCGGCGGGGGAATCGCCGGCCTCAGCGCAGCCCACGCGCTCCGAGATCGTGACGTGGTGCTGCTCGAGGCGTCGGACCGGGTCGGAGGTCGCATCCAGTCGGAGCCACGCGGCGGCGTGTGGCTCAACTTCGGTGCGCATGTCTTCGGCGGAGCCGAATCCGTCACGGGAGCGCTGCTCAACCGGTTGGGCGTACACGCCGAGCCGGTACCCGGTCGCCTCGCCGCGGTTGCGCTCAACGGGAAGATCGTTTCGCGCGGGCCGGTGGAGACCTTTCCCTTCCGGCTCCCGATGCCCCTTCGCTCGAGGCTCGCGCTCGTCAGGACGGGACTTCGGCTACGCCTAGCGGTTCGCCGGTACGCACGGATTGCGGCGGCTCGCGCCGGCGAGGACCCTGCCGACCGTCAGCAGCGCATGCTCGACTTCCTCGACGACCGCTCATTCGCCGAGTTCGCGGGGCCGTTGCCCGAGGACGTCGACGCGGTGTTCCGCTCGACGCTGACTCGCTCTTCGGGGGAACCGGAGGAGCTCGCGGCGGGGTACGGCGTCGGGTACTTCCACCTCGTGTGGGACAAGAAGGGAGGGCTCTCGCGCAACATCCTGGGCGGCTCGAGCATCGCGATCGACGCCTTGCGCAGGGAGCTCGGCGACCGGGTGCGTCTCGGTGCGCGGGTGGCCTCCGTCGCACGCACGCCCGCCGGCGTCAGGATCGAAGTCGCGGACGGGTCGTCGATCGACGCGCGCGCCGCGATCGTTGCGACCCCGGCCTACACGACCGGCGCGATCGTGGCCGACCTTCCCCCCGACACGGCGGCGGCGCTGGCCGCCATCCCGTATGGGCCCTACGTCGTCGGTGCCTTCCTGACGCGTGAGACGACGCCCATGCCATGGGACGACATCTACGCGCTCGCGACTCCAAAGCGATCTTTCAGCATGCTGTTCAACACCGCGAACGTGCTTCGGCGAGCCGCCGCACCCCGAAGCCCGGGTGGCAGCTTCATGCTCTACGCCGCTGCCGATCTTGCCCGTCGACTGGCACCACTCGACGACGCTGCGATCGAGAATCTCTTCTTGTCCGACCTCCAGGCCGTCTTCCCCGAAACACGCGGTCTCGTCGAGGAGGTCGTCATCAAGCGGTGGGAGCAAGGGCTCCCGTTCCCTCGCGTCGGTCGCGGTGCGCTGCAACCCGCGCTCACCCGCACGCTCGCTCCGATCCGGCTCGCGGGTGACTACCTTGGCACCTGGTACACGGAGACCGCGGTGCAGACGGGTCTCGCCGCCGCCCGCGCTGCGCGAACCGACCTCGCCCGGAACGGCGACGTTGACGGCACGCCTCCGCGTACGTAGAATCATATTGTGGAACACATGTTCCACAACCTGGATCAGATCATGGCCGTGCGCACCGGAACCCAGTCGATCGACCGCGCCTCGCAGCTGCTCGTCCACGTCGTCGAGAGAGACGATGCGCCGACGGTCAGCGAGCTCGCCGACCTCGCGGGGCTGCCGAAGAGCACGACCTCCCGGCTCGTCGCGGCGCTCGAGCGCCAGGGGCTCGTCCAGCGCGACCCGGCCCGCGGGGCGATCAAGCCCGGTCCGGTGCTTCTCCGCTACGCGCGCCGGGGGACCTCGGGGCCCGACCTCGTCGAGCTTGCCGGAAGCGCCCTTGTGCGGCTCGCTCGCCTCAGCGGAGAGACGGCGAATCTCGGTGTCGCGACGTCGACTGCTGTCGAGATGCTCGATCAGCGTGATAGTCGTCACATTCTCGGTTCGACGAACTGGGTGGGACAGCGGGTGCCGCACCACGGCTCGGTGATCGGCAAGGTCTTCCTGGCCGACGGTGCCTTGCCGGTACCCGAAGGGCCGCTCGAACGGCTCGCCCCGCAGACGACCACCGATCCGGTAGAGCTGCGCCGGGACCTCGAGCGGGTTCGGTCGCGGGGCTACGCAACCGCCGTCGACGAGCTCGAGCCGGGCCTCTGGGCTGTCGCAGCTCCGGTGCGTGACGCCGGCGGGAGCGTCGTCGCGGCATTGAGCATCTCCGGCCCCACCGTCCGGTTGCACGACGGCCTGCTCGACGAGCTCGGCCGGCTCGTCCGAGACGAGGCCTTTACCCTGTCAGTCCGGATCGGCTACGACGACCTGAAACGAGGTGCTGCGTGAGCGAGGCAGAGATCGACCTGAGCGCGCTTCCCGACGACGAGCTCGTAACCCAGATGCACGACGATCTCTACGACGGCCTCGCACCCGAAATCGCGGAGGGCACGAACATCCTTCTCAGCCGCGGTTGGGCGCCCGACAAGGTGTTGAACGACGCGCTCGTCGGGGGGATGAGAATCGTCGGGATCGACTTTCGTGACGGCATTCTCTTCGTGCCCGAGGTGCTGCTCGCCGCGAACGCGATGAAGTCCGGAATGGCGATCCTGCGGCCGCTGCTCGCCGAGACCGGAGTGGAGCGGATCGGCAAGGTCGTGATCGGCACGGTCAAGGGTGACATCCACGACATCGGCAAGAATCTCGTCGCGATGATGCTCGAGGGCGCCGGCTTCGAGGTATTCGACCTCGGCATCAACACTCCCGTCGAGCAGTATCTCGAAGCGCTCGAGGAGCACCAGCCGGAGATCCTCGGCCTCTCGGCGCTCCTGACGACGACGATGCCGTACATGAAGGTGGTGATCGACACGCTGGAGGAGAAGGGGCTGCGCGACGATTACATCGTGCTCGTCGGCGGCGCCCCTCTCAACGAGGAGTTCGGCAAGGCGATCGGCGCCGACGCCTACTGCCGTGACGCGGCGGTTGCGGCGGAGACGGCGCAGGCGCTCGTGCTTGCGCGTCGGGCGGCGGCGAAGGCGCGGTGAGCAAGGACGTCACCCCCACGGTCGGGGGAGAGGCGAGTCTCGGCGCTGTCGACCTCTTGCAGGCCGAGGTCTCGTTCGATGCGACGGATCGCCCGGACGTTCTCATTCTGGCCTGTGGGGCGATCGCGCGTGAAGTGCTCGCGGTCATCCGCCTCAACGGGTGGACGCACGTCGATGTGCGTTGCCTGCCCGCGAAGCTCCACTCGACGCCGACGAAGATCGCGGGCGCTGTCGACGCGAAGCTGACAGAGCTCGCCGGCAGGTACGACCGTGTGTTCGTCGCCTACGCCGATTGCGGTACTGCCGGCGCGCTGGACATCGTGTTGAATCAACACAATGTCGAGCGGCTGCCCGGTGCCCACTGCTATGGCTTCCTGGCCGGGAACGACGCCTGGGACGCGATGCAGGAAGACGAGCCCGCCACCTTCTATCTCACCGATTTCCTGGCACGCCACTTCGAGTCACTCGTCGTCCGGGGGCTGAAGCTCGATGTCCATCCCGAGCTCCTGCCCATGATGTTCGGCAACTACAAGCGGCTCGTGTATCTGGCACAGACCGACGATTCCGCACTACGGGAGCGAGCCGAAGCGGCCGCGCTGTTCCTCGGGCTCGCCTTCGAGCAGCGCCGCACCGGATACGGCGAGCTGCAGCCGTCACTCGTCAGGTTCGTTACCGCAGACGCAGATGCCTGAGTTGACGGTCATCTCCTGGCGCGACATCCCGGCGCAGGTGATTGCCGGCAAGGGGCGCCACGCCGCCCGGGCCCAGCTGTCCGAGCGCTTCCAGGAGGCGATCGACTCGGCAGCGATGCGTGCCGGCCTGATCGGCACCGACACCTACCTCGAGGAATGGCGCCGCGAGGTCCGCCAGTGCGGCGACGACCTCGTAGCCGAGGTGGCTGCTGTCGCGTCGCAGCTGGAGGTCGAGTACGCCGACGAGCGGCTCGAGCGGCTGGTCGGCGCGAGTGGAGTCGAGGAGCCCGCGTGACGGAGACCCTCCTGACGTCCGCCACGAAAGAGGTCGTGATCGGATTCGACCGGCCGTTCGTGATCATCGGTGAGCGCATCAACCCGACCGGCCGCAAGAAGCTGGCCGAGGAGATGAAGAACGGCAATTTCGAGACCGTCGTCGCCGATGCGATCGCGCAGGTGGAGGCCGGCGCGCAGATGCTCGACGTCAACGCCGGCATCCCACTCGCGGACGAGCCGGCCATCCTGCGCCGGACGATAGAGCTCGTCCAGTCGATCACCGATGTGCCGCTCAGCATCGATTCCTCGATCATCGAGGCGCTCGAGGCCGGTCTCTCGGTCTACCAGGGCAAGGCGCTCGTGAACTCCGTCACCGGCGAGGACGAGCAGATGGAGCGCGTGTTACCGCTCGTCGCCAAGTTCGGCGCCGCGGTCGTCGCGATCTCGAACGACGAGACGGGCATCTCCGAGGACCCTGACGTGAGGTTCGCCGTGGCGCAGAAGATCGTCTCGCGCGCCGCCGACTACGGCATCCCGAAGGAGGACGTCATCGTCGACCCGCTCGTCATGCCGATCGGCGCCATGGGAACCGCCGGCAGGCAGGTGTTCCGGCTCGTGCGGCGGCTGAAGGAGGAGCTCGGTGTCAACTCGACGTGCGGGGCCTCCAACGTCAGCTTCGGCCTTCCGAACCGACCTGCGCTGAACGCGGCCTTCCTGCCCATGGCGATAGCGTCGGGTCTGACCTCGGCGATTACGAGCCCGTTGCACGAGGAGGTGCGGCACGCGATCTGGGCAGCCGACGTGATGAACGGGAACGACGAGCATTGTGCGACCTGGATTGCGCGCAACGGTGATACGGGAGAGGCAGCGCAAACAGGGCGCCGAGGAGGCCGCGAAGGCCGGCGGCGGGCGGCCTCCGCGTGACCGGCACCGGCTGCCGATCCCACCTTCCCGGCGCCCCGGGCTCGGAATCGAGGCACAGTGCCTGACCACCTTGTCGTCTTCACCCCCTCCGGGCGGCGCGGCCGGTTCACGCCGGGCACGACGGTGCTCGAGGCAGCTCGGCGGCTCGGGGTCGACATCGACTCCGTCTGCGGTGGCCGTGGCATCTGCGGGCGCTGCCAGGTCGAGGTCAGCGAAGGCGAGCACGCGAAGCACGCGATCGTCTCGGCAGCCGCCCATCTCTCGCCGGTGAGCGCAGTCGAGCGTGCGTACGCCGCCGACAGAGGCCTCGCGCTCGGCCGTCGCCTCGGCTGCACGGCGTGCGTCGAGGGTGAGCTCGTGATCGACGTTCCGCCGGAGAGCCAGGTGCACCGGCAGGTCGTGCGCAAGGAAGCGGACGCACATCCGATCGAGGTCGATCCCGTCGTCCGTCTCCATTACGTCGAGGTCGAGGAGCCTGACCTCGCCTCGCCGTCGAGCGACCTCGGCCGACTGCGTGCCGCGCTCGAGCGCGAGTGGCAGCTGACCGGCCTCACCGTCGACCCTCACGTCGTAGTTGGCCTCCAGCGTGCGCTCCGCGCAAGTGGCTCTGAGCCACAAAGTCCGGCATGGCGCGTTACGGTCGCGGTGCACGACGAATCCGCCGTGACGGCGATCTGGCCCGGCTTCCACGACGTTGCCTACGGGATCGCCTTCGACATCGGATCGACCACGGTGGCAGGACACTTGTGCGACCTGCACACGGGCGACGTTCTCGCCTCGGCCGGCGAGATGAACCCGCAGATCCGCTTCGGTGAGGACCTGATGAGCCGTGTCTCCTACGTGATGATGCAGCCCGGCTCCGAGAAAGAGTTGACGCGCGTCGTTCGCGGCTGCCTCGCGAAGCTCACGGCCGAGCTGGCGAAGAATGCGGGCGTCTCGCGGGAGGACATCCTCGAGATCACGCTGGTCGGCAACCCGATCATGCACCACCTCCTGCTGGGGCTCGACCCGACCGAGCTCGGCGGGGCACCGTTCGCGCTCGCGATCGACGAGGCCGTGCGGCGTCCCGCCACAGAGCTCGGCCTCCCTGTCCACCCCGGCGCACGCGCGTATGTGTTGCCCTGTATCGCCGGCCATGTCGGCGCGGATACAGCGGGGGTGATCCTCTCCGAAGGGCCGTATCTCGGCGACGAGGTCAACCTGATCGTCGACATCGGCACGAACGCGGAGATCGTGCTCGGCAACCGCGATCGCCTGCTTGCGGCCTCGAGCCCGACGGGACCGGCTTTCGAGGGGGCGCAGATCAGCTGCGGCCAGCGCGCCGCGCCCGGCGCGATCGAGCGGGTGCGCATCGACCCGGTCACGCTCGAGCCGCGGTTTCGCGTCATCGGCAGCGACGTCTGGTCGAACGATCCGGCATTCGCGGGCACACACGTAACGGGCGTCTGCGGTTCCGGCATCATCGAGGTGATCGCCGAGCTCCATCTCGCGGGCGTGCTGACGACGGACGGGACGATCGACGGAGCGGCTGGTGCCCGCTCGTCCCGGATCGTCGCAGACGGGCGAACGTTCGCGTACCTGCTCTCCGCCGGGGAACCCGAGCTCACGATCACGCAGAACGACGTCCGCCAGATCCAGCTCGCGAAGGGTGCCCTCCACGCCGGGTGCATGCTGCTGCTCGAACGTTACGGAATCGAGCGCGTCGACCGCATCCGCCTCGCAGGCGCTTTCGGCAATCACATCGATCCGGTGTACGCGCTGGTGCTCGGCCTCGTCCCCGACTGCGATCCTCAGCACGTCACCTCCGCCGGCAACGCAGCCGGCACTGGAGCCCGGATCGCGCTTCTCGACCGCTCCGCCCGTGCCGAGATCGAAGCCGTGGTACGTCGTGTCGAGAAGATCGAGACCGCCGTGGAGCCGCGCTTCCAGGAGCTTTTCGTCGGTGCGATGGCGATTCCCCACAACACCGATCCGTACGAGCGGCTGCGCGCCGCCGTAGTGTTGCCGCCGCGTCGCCTCGCAGATGCAGCCGAGGGCCGTACGCGTCGGCGTTCCCAGTCCGATTCCGCCCAAAGGAGCCCGGCATGACCGAGACAACCGGTAGCCGCCGTAGTGGGGGCCGCGCCGCGAGGCAGGCGGCGCGTGCCGCGTCCAACGCAATCAGCGTTCCCTACGTGACGAGGACGCTGAGGCCCTTCGAGGTGCTCTCCGAGGAGCATCTCGAGCTGATCGAGGCGAATGCCGACACCGTCCTCGAGCAGGTCGGGATCGATTTCCGGGACACCCCCGAGGCGCTCAGGCTGTTCGCGGAGGCAGGTGCCGACATCGACGGCGAGCGCGTGCGCTTTCCCCGAGGGCTCTGCCGCCGGCTCGTACAGGCCACCGCACCGGCACGGTTCACGCAGGTGGCGCGGAACCCGGCGAACAACGTCGAGATCGGCGGCATGAACACCGTGTTCGCACCTGCGTACGGCTCGCCGTTCGTGCGCGACCTCGACAACGGGCGTCGCTACGGGACGATCGAGGACTTCCGCAATTTCGTCAAGCTGACCTACATGACCCCCTTCCTCCACCACTCGGGCGGCACGGTCTGTGAACCCGTCGACCTGCCTGTCAACAAACGGCACTACGACATGGTCTATGCGCACATGCGCTATTCCGACAAGGCGTTCATGGGCTCGGTCACGCACCCGCGCAGGGCGGAGGACACGGTCGCGATGGCGCGGATCCTCTTCGGTGCCGACTTCCTCGAGTCGAACACGGTCATCGTCTCGCTCGCGAATGCGAACTCGCCCATGGTGTGGGATGCGACGATGCTCGGAGCGGCGAGGACGTACGCGGAAGCCAATCAGGGGGTTCTGATCACGCCCTTCATCCTGGCGGGGGCGATGAGCCCGGCCACGGTCGTGGGGGCCGCGACGCAGACGCTCGCCGAGGCGCTCGCAGGAATGGCGTTCTGCCAGCTCGTGCGGCCCGGGGCTCCGGTGATCCTCGGCTCGTTCGCCTCGTCGATGTCGATGCAGTCGGGCGCGCCGACCTTCGGGACGCCTGAACCGGCGCTCATCCTCTACGTGATGGCCGCGCTCGCCCGCCGCCTTGGTGTCCCGTTTCGCTCGGGCGGCGCGCTGACGGCATCGAAGGTCGCGGATGCGCAGGCGGCCTACGAGTCGGCGAATACGATGCAGCCGACGATGCTCGCAGGTGTCAACTTCGTCCTCCACACGGCAGGCTGGCTCGAAGGCGGCCTCTCGATGGGGTACGAGAAGTTCATCCTCGATGTCGACCAGGCGGCAGCGTGGCATGCATTCGTGAGCGGGGTGGACATGTCCCCGAACGGCCAGGCGCTCGATGCCCTGCTCTCGAACGAGCCTGGCACGCACTTCCTCGGGCATCCGCACACCCTTGCGAACTTCGAGAACGCGTTCTGGCGATCGTCGAACGCCGACAACGGCAGCTTCGAGCAGTGGGATCTCGAAGGTGCGAAGGATGCGAACCTGCGGGCGAACGCGGTCTGGAAGAAGATGCTGTCCGACTACGAACCCCCGCCGATCGACGATGCGGTCGATGAGGAGTTGCGCGAGTTCATCGAGCGTCAGAAGGCGTCGTTCCCGGACTCGAACGCATGACTGCGGCCGTGCCGACGGCGGCTGGGACGGCGAGGACGCTCGCCGAGTTGATCACCCACTCGCGCTTGGAGGTGATCCCGCTGGCGGACACCGAGGAGAAGGTCCTCGAGCACCTGCCCAAAGATGTCACGCTCACCGTCACGGCATCACCGGTGAAGGGCCTCGACCCAACGCTCGAGCTCGTCGGGAAGCTCGCAGCTCACGGCTATTCGGTGGTGCCGCACCTTTCGGCTCGCCTCGTCGTCGATCGGTCGCACCTTGCCGAGCTGATCGCGCGGATGGAGGAGATCGGCGTGCGTGACGTGTTCGTCGTCGCCGGGGACGCCGACGAGCCGGTGGGCGCCTACGAGGGGGCTGCGGCGTTGCTCGACGCGATGCACGAGATCGGGCATCGCTTCGAGCAGATCGGGATCGCGGGCTATCCGGAGAGCCATCCGCTGATCGACGACGAAACGACCACCGCTGCGATGTTCGAGAAGGCTCGCCATGCGACGTATCTCACGAGCCAGATCTGCTTCGACTCACGGGTGACCGTTCGCTGGGTGAACGATGTCTGGGAGCGTGGTACACGGCTGCCGATCCTCATCGGCATCCCGGGGTTGGTGCCGCGGGCGAAGCTTCTGCGGGTCTCGGCGCGGATCGGAATCGGTGAGTCGCTGCGATACCTGCGCAAGCACGGCGATTTCGTGACCCGGTTCCTGCAGCCGGGTGGGTTCAGCCCCGATCGTCTGATCAAGGGTCTCGAGCCGGCATTCGCCGATCCCGAGCAGAAGGTCGCCGGGTTTCATATCTTCACCTTCAACGACCTCGCCGACACGGAGGCCTGGCGGCGCCGCAAGCTCGCAGGCGGCTGAGATTGTGTTGAATCAACACATATTCCGGGGATGAGCGGCCCCTACGACATCGTTATCGTCGGCGGTGGCTCGGCGGGGTGCGCCCTTGCAAACCGGCTCAGTGCCGACCCGTCGACGCGGGTGCTCGTACTCGAAGCCGGGCGGCCCGACTACAAGTGGGACGTCTTCATCCACATGCCGGCCGGGCTCGCGACGCCCATCGGCAACAAGCTGTACGACTGGAAGTACGAGTCGGAGCCCGAGCCCCACATGAACGGACGCCGGATCTACCACGCGCGCGGGAAGGTGCTGGGCGGCTCCTCGAGCATCAACGGGATGATCTTCCAGCGGGGCAACCCCCTCGACTTCGAGCGGTGGGGTGCAGACGCCGGGATGGGCATGTGGGACTACGCCCACTGCCTCCCGTATTTCAAGCGCATGGAGAGCTGCCTCGCCGGCGTCGACGCCTACCGGGGTGGGGAGGGCCCTCTCGTGTTGGAGCGCGGCCCGGCGACGAGCCCGCTGTTCCAGGCGTTCTTCGAGGCGGTGCAGCAGGCGGGCTACCCACTCACCGACGACGTCAACGGGTACCGGCAGGAGGGCTTCGCCGCCTTCGACCGCAACATCCATCGCGGCCGGCGCCTGAGTGCGGCCCGTGCCTACCTCCACCCGGTGATGCACCGGCCGAACCTCGAGGTCCGGTGCCGCGCGTTCGTGAATCGCGTTCTCTTCGACGGCTCCCGCGCCGTCGGTGTCGAGGTGGCGGGCCGGGTTGGGCCCGAGCGAATCGACGCCGGCGAGGTGATCCTCTGCGGCGGCGCGATCAACTCGCCGCAGCTGCTCCAGGTCTCGGGGATCGGGAACGCCCACGAGCTCGAGGCGCTCGACATCGGCGTCGTGCACGACCTTCCGGGTGTCGGCGAGCACCTACAGGACCACCTCGAGGTCTACATCCAGTACGGCTCCAAGCAGCCCGTGTCGGTCGCGCCCGCGATGAGGTTCCGTAATCGGCCGTGGGTCGGCTTCAAGTGGTTGTTCTTCCGCTCCGGCCCCGGTGCGACGAACCACTTCGAGGCCGGCGGGTTCATCCGCGGCGACGACGAGGTGGCCTATCCCAATCTGATGTTCCACTTCCTTCCCGTCGCGATCCGCTACGACGGCTCGTCTCCGGCCGGTGGGCACGGCTACCAGGTGCACGTCGGCCCGATGTACTCCGACGCGCGCGGGTCGGTGAAGGTCACCTCGAAGGACCCGCGGGTGCACCCCGCGCTGCGGTTCAACTACCTCTCGACCGAGCAGGACCGGCGCGAATGGCTCGAGGCGGTGCGCTCGGCGCGAACGATCCTGACCCAACCTGCGTTCGAGCCGTTCAACGCGGGCGAGCTCTCACCGGGGCCGTCGGTGGAGAGCGACGAGGAGATCCTCGACTGGGTCGCGAGGGACGCGGAGACCGCGCTTCACCCGTCGTGCACCTGCCGTCTCGGCGTCGACGACATGTCCGTCGTCGACCCGCGGACGATGCGGGTGCAGGGCGTCGAGGGCCTGCGGGTCGTCGACGCATCGGTGTTCCCGTACGTGACGAACGGGAACATCTACGCACCCACGATGATGGTGGCGGAGAAGGCGGCCGACCTCATCCTCGGGAACACGCCCCTCCCGGCGTCGAAGGCGGAGTTCTACCGCCACCATCCGGAGGCGTAGGGGCGAGGCGGGGCCTCGCCCGACCAGCGACTGCTGCGCGTGGTGAGCCGGTTGGATTTCGACCGTGGGCCTCTTCCGCGGGCGAGGCTTCCCGGCGCCCTTTGAGCGCCGCTCCGCATCGCCCCTACACGGCGTCCGCGACCGTGAGGACGGCCTTGACGATTCCGTCGTACCCGGTACACCGGCAGAGGTTCCCGGAAAGCGCGATCCGGACCTCGTCCTCGGTTGGGGCCGGATTGGCAACGAGGAGCGCCGTGGCCGACACCAGCATGCCGGGCGTGCAGAAGCCGCATTGAACGCCGCCCAACTCCAGGAAGGCGGTCTGCAGGGGAGCCAGGTTCTCGCCGTCGGCGAGGCCCTCGACCGTGGTGATCTCGCTTCCTTCGGCCTGCAGCGCCAGGTAGGAGCAGGAGTTCACGGGCTGCCCGTCGAGCAGCATCATGCAGGCGCCGCACTCGGAGTCGTCGCACCCCTCCTTCGATCCCGTCAGGCCGACGATGTCTCGCACTGCCGCCAGGAGGTTCGTGCCGGGGTCGAGCTCGACCGCATAGGAGGTTCCGTTCACCGTCAGTGTCGCAGCAACCTTCATGCGTCCTCCTGTCGGGCACGCGAGAGAGCCGTTTCGATCGCGCGCCGGGCAATCACGGCCGCCATCGCGCGCCGATACTCGGCAGACCCTCGCACGTCCGAGATCGGAGTTGCAGCGGCAGCTACCGCAGCCCCTGCTGCCTCGATCGCGACGGTCCCGCCGTCGCTACCGGCGAGAGCAGATTCTGCCTCCGGCACTCGCGCGATCGTCGGCGAAAGTGCCGTCATCGCGATCCGAGCATCGGTGACACCGCCATCGGCGACCGTCACGACGGCTGTGGCGCCGACGATTGCGATCTCCATCTGGCGCCGATACTCGAGCCGGAGGTACGCGCTGCCGGAGCCGGCGGCGGGCGCCGGGATGTCGACGGCGACGAGCAGTTCGTCGGGGTGCGCGGTCGTCGTGCCGGGGCCGGCCCAGAGATCCTCGATCGCAACCCATCGCGTTCCGGTGGGCGAGCGGAGCGTCGCCGACGCTCCGAAGCAGACGAGCGGGCCACCGGTTTCCATCGCGGGCGATGCGTTCATCAGATTGCCGCCGACGGTCCCTTGCGCCCGTGTTGCATGCGAGCCGACGATCGAGCACGCGTCGGCGAGCGCGGTGAAGCGCAGGCGGACGGCAGCGCTCGCGGCGATGTCGGCGTGGCTCGCCATCGCGCCGAGCCGGACGCCGCCGTCGTCGAGGGACTCGACGCCGTGAAGCTCCGTGATGCGGTGGATTGCAACGATGCTGGGCGGTAGCGCCGACTTGCCGGAACGCGCGCCGACGACGAGGTCCGTGCCGCCGGCGACCGGTCGGGCGCCGGCCGCGACCGCCGCCACGGCGTCCTCGATCGTGGTGGCCGTAACGAAGGCCTGCACGCTCATGACCCCGCCTCCCAGACACGCTCGGGCGTCATCGGTAGAGCATGCACCCTGGCCCCGATCACCTTCGCGATTGCGTTCCCGATGGCGCCCGCGGTCGGGACGCACGGCGGCTCGCCGACCCCCTTGGAGCCCTTCGGCCCGGCATTCGGGGTGTCGGTCTCGATCCAGGCGATCTCGATCTGGGGTGCATCCGACGCCGTCACGAGCTTGTAGTCGGTCAGGTGTGCGTTGCGATGGCGCCCTTCCTCGTCGAGCTGCGTTCCTTCGGACAGCGCCTGGCCGATCCCCATCACGACGCCGCCGTAGACCTGTCCGTCGGCACCGATCTTGTTGAGGATCATCCCGCAGTCGTGCGCGGCGGCGACCTGAAGCACACGCACCACTCCCGTGGCGCGATCGACTTTCACCCGAGCCGCGTGGGCAATCAGCTGCGGCGCGTGGAACGACTCGAGGCCGAGCCGCCCGACGCACCCTTCTGCTGCGGCCTCGGGGGCGGCCGGCAAATCGCCGGTTCCCTTGCCGTGGAAGGTGCCGCCGGCCGCGAGGTCGGCGATCGTCACCGACTTGTCGGGAGAGCCCTTGACGAGAATCGATCCTCCAGCGAGCTCGAGGTCGTCACGTGAGGCCTCCAGCTGCTCGGCTGCCGCGTCGAGTAGCTGGTCGCGCACGTCGACGGCGGCTGCGATGACGGCTCGGCCGCTGTTGAAGGTCGTCTGCGAGCCGCAGGAGCCCATGTCCCACGGCGCCGCGTCGGTGTCCTGGTAGAGAATCGAGAAGTCCTCGGGCTGCATGCCGAGCTGCTCCGCGACGTAGGTCGGCATCGCCATCACCGCTCCCGTGCCGTTCTCCTGCGCGCCGGTGACGATCGTGCCGGTTCCGTCTTGGTTCAGCTTCACGTACGCACCGCTCGCCGCCGCGAAGCACGGCCACCAGCCGACGGCGACCCCGATCGCCTCGTCGTCGGGCAGCTCCTGCCCGTATCCGATCATCTCGACCGCCTGCTCGAGCGTCTCCTTCATCGCGATCCGCTCGAGCACCTGGCCGGTCGCCGTCACCGAGCCGTTCTCGATCAGCGTGCGGCGGCGGAGATCGACGGGGTCCATCCCGAGCGCAGCGGCCAGCTCGTCCATGTGCTGCTCGAGCGCCCAGCACACCTGTGGCGCCGTCGGGGCGCGGATCGAGGAAGACGGCTGGTTGTTCGAGTAGACGAGTGATGACTCGATGTGGACGTTCTCGAGCTCGTAGGGCCCGTGCGCGTGCATCGCCGCCATCTGCGCAAAGAAGCCGCCCTCACCGCAGTACGCGCCCTTGTCGAGCACGAGACGTGCCTTGCGCGCAACGAGCGAACCGTCGGCGCGCGCGCCGGTCTCGAGCTCGATCACCATGCCTTCGCGCCGGTGCCCGACGGCGAAGAACTCCTCGCGGCGGGAGAAGACGAGCTTGACCGGCCGGCGGGCGGCGCGTGCGAGTGCAGCGACGTGGCCCTCGAAGTGGAAGTCGCACTTGGCGCCGAAGCCGCCACCGAGGAGCGGCACGACGACACGGACACGGGACTCGGGGATCTGGAGCGTGTGGGCGACACCCCCTCGGGCCGCATACGGAACCTGGGTGGACGTCCATACCGTGACCTTGTCGCCCTGCCACTGCGCGATGACGGCGCGCGGCTCGATCGGGACACCCTGGACGGGATCGGTCACGTAGCGCCCCTTGACGACGACGTCGGCGCCGGCGAGTGCCGCCTCGACGTCTCCCTTGACGATCGTCGAGTACCCGAGCGTGTTGCGATTGCGCCCGAGCGAGGCTTCGCCCTCGTAGGCTTCCCAACCGGGGTGGACGAGGGTGGCGTCGTCTGCGAGTGCCGCCTCGAAATCCGTCACGACGGGGAGCGGCTCGTAGTCGACCTCGATCAGCGCAGCGGCCTGCTCCGCGATCTCCGCTGTCGTCGCCGCGACCCCGGCCACGATGTCGCCCTCGAAGCGCACGGTGTCTCTCGCGAACAGGCGCCGATCCTTGACCATCCCCCCGTAGAGCACGTCCGGCACGTCTTCGTGCGTCACGACGGCGAGGACGCCGGGAAGCGCCCGCGCCTTCGTCACGTCGATGCGGGTGATCCGTGCGTGCGTGTGGTCGGCGTATCGGAACTTCGCCACGAGCTGCCCTGCGAGCACGAGATCGGCCGTGTAGCGGCCGGTGCCGGTTACCTTCTCCTTGCCGTCCGGACGGATGAACGTCCGGGGTTCCTCGACCGTGGCCACCGTTTGCTCTCCTTCGTGCGCGTGTGTGACCCTATCCAATCAGAGAGCGCGGGCCCGGATCTCGCGAGGGGCGTCGAGGGCTATCGGCGTTCGAGGAGATTGGTCACACGGGCGACGACTGCGGCGCCCGTCAGACCTCGGGCAGCCAGCGAGGTTCGGCGCCGCATGATGTCCTCGGGGCTCGTCGCCCATTCCTCTTGGGCGGCGAAAACAACCTGAGCATCGATGTCGGGAGCGTCGGGGTGGATGCGCTCGAGGAGCTCGGGCCGCTCGGCCGCGAGGCCGACGACTCGGTCGGCCCTCGAGCCGTAGAAGTGGGCGAGATGAGCTGCGACGGTCGGCTCGAGCTCCCACCCGGTGACCAGCCGCGCGGCGACGTTTCCTGCATCCGTAGCACCGGGAAGCGGCACCGGACGGCGGTCGATGTGGGAGATCCCGAGCTCGGTCGACAGGCGACCGAGTGCACCGAGGGCAATCCGACGGTAGGTCGTGAGTTTGCCGCCCGCCACCGTGAGCATGCCTCCCTTGCCGGAGAGGAAGGCGGTCTCGCGGCGAGCGTCGACGGTCGTGCCGTCGCTTCGCGGCAGTACTCGTAGGCCGGCATAGGTCGCGAGGACGCGCTCCTTGCTCAGCAAGGCCGGGTCGACGGCAACCCCTGCTTGGGCGAGAACCTCGTCGACGTCCTCGTCCGTCGCGGCCGCCTCCGCGGGATCACCCTCGTACGGGGTGTCGGTCGTTCCGAGGAGGAGCAGTCCTTCCCACGGGTACGCGAAGCTGACGCGCACCTGATCATGGGGGATCGTGAGTGCGGCCGACCAGGGCTCGACCAGGGGAAGCGTGACGTGCACGCCTTTCGACAGCTGTCCGTACGGTGCCACTCCCGGGTCCTCCAGCCGTCGGAGCGTCTCGAGCCAGGGCCCTGTCGCATTGACGACCGCCCGGGCCTCGATCGAGACGACGTCGCCGGAGATGCGATCCCGCGCCTCGGCGCCCCTCACGGTGCCGCCGACGATCCGGAGGTCGACGACCTCGGCGAAGTTCAGCACCGTGGCTCCCGCCTCCGACGCCGCCGTCACGTTCGCGAGGCACAGCCGGCCGTCGTGCGTCCATGCGTCCTGGTAGACGCCGCAGCCCCGCAGGCCCTCGAGGCGGAGGGCGGGAACGCTCCGCTTCGCCCGCTCGGGCTTGACGAGACCGCCGAGCTTCTCTCCTGCGAGGGTGGAGTAGGTCCACAGCCCCGCCTGGATCGTCGCGGGCCGGTACGGGCCGCCGCGATACACCGGAAAGAGAAACGGGATCCGTCGCACGAGGTGCGGCGCCACCACCCGGAGCAGCGCCCGTCGTTCGGTGTGCGCTTCGCGCACGAGCTTCACGTCGCCGAGGCGGAGATAGCGAAGACCGCCGTGGATCAGCTTCGAAGAGGCGCTCGAGGTGGCGGCGCCGAAATCCCCGCGGTCGACGAGCGCGACGCGGAGGCCGGCCCGGGCCGCCTCGTTCGCGATGCCGGCTCCGATGATGCCGCTGCCGATGACGAGGAGGTCATAGGGCGCCCGCGCGAGCTCGGCCCGTGCAGCGTGGCGCCCAACGCTTACCGCCATAGCGGGCTCGTCCAGGCCCTGCCTCCGCGCGCGTCGGTGACCTCGACGCGTGCGTACGGTGCCGTTTCCGGCAGATCCAGGCGTGCCGCGATGATCGAGCCGTTCGGTGTCGTCTCGAGGATCTCGCCGCCGTAGCAGTAACCGAGGCGCCCCGCGTGCACGGCGGCTCCGCTCGAGACGCCGAAGACCGCGGTCACGCTACGGCACGGATCGCAGCGCACCTCGATCGATCCGGCTCCGCCGATGGCGTCGAGGATGCGCGGGCCTGTCGTCCCGTAGAAGCACCCCGTGCGGAGCGCGTCGAGCACTCCCTCGGCGGTTTGCTCTGCCCGGACCCAGGTCCAGGCGAGGTCCGAGTCGAAGCCGGGATGGTGGCTGTCGTCGGTGGCGAGCGCGAAACATGGACGACCGCCGTCGAGGAGAACGTCCCAGTGCACCGTCGAGACGCCTCGTCCGATTTCGAGCTCGCAGCCGGCGTTGTAGACCTCGATCCCCGACACGGTCTCCGGGAGCTCGAGCGCTCCGGGGGCGACCCCGGTCCAGTACGGATGGGCCAGATAGGCGACGCCGCCGTTCGCCGTGATCCAGTCGGCCGTGCCGACGAGATCCCGGCGATCGCCTTCGAGCTCCGCGAGCGCGTCGGCGACGCCGAACGCGAGCACGTGGCCGTCTCGGTCACCCGGGAGCAGGCAGTTCAGCTCGGCGCTCGGGAGGACGAGCAGGCGTTCGGTCGACGGCGGATCGCTGCGGACCCAGTGATCTGTGACCGCGAGCACGTCGTACCCTGCCCGTTCGTAGTGCTTGACGAGCGTGCGCGGGGCGAGCTCGCCGTCGGAGTTCGTCGTATGGGCGTGGAGCGCGCAGCGAAGCCAGGCTCCCGGCGCCGGCCAGGGATTGCTCATATCCGGCCCAGCCTATTGCACCTCCCTCAGCACAACCTATTGCGCCGCTCTCCGTCTCAACGTACGATCGCCTCGCACCACAATTCCCGGTAGTCGCCGGGTCAAGAAGGAGGAGAAGCGTGGAGGATTATCAGGAGCAGGAATACGAGTTCCTGCGGAGGCTCGAGGAGTACGAGACGGGTCTGGCCGCCGGACGCTCATCAAGAGGGGTCTCGCCGCAGGCGCCGGGCTGACGGTCCTGTCGTCTGCTCCGCCGGCGGCTCTCGCGCTGCGCAAGCGGCGCTCGCGACTCCGCCCCTGCAGCGGCCCCTGGCCAACCTCGATGGCCGACCGTGATCAAGGAGGCGAAGAAGGAAGGCAAGGCTCAACACGATTGCGCTGCCGCCCGACTGGGCGAACTACGTCGAGATCAAGTCCACGTTCTCGAAGAAGTACGGGCATCCACATCACGAACGACAACCCGCAGGCCACGTCGGCAGCAGGAGAACGCAGGCCATCGTCTCCCTCAAGGGCGATCCGCGTGCCCCGGACGTCGTCGACGTCAACCCGACTTCGCCGGTCGCCGGCGAGTCCAGGGCCTGTACGCGAAGTACTACACCACCGAACTTCAAGACGGTGCCACGTTCGATGAAGGACGACCGCGGCTTCTGGATGGGCGACTACTCGGGCGTCGGTCACGATCGGCTACAACGCGAATCTCGTCAAAGGACGCCGCCGAAGTCGTTCGCCGACGTGCTCGAAGCCGGAGTACAAGAATCAAGGTCGCATGAACGACGAGCCCGCTCCGTCCGGCTCGGCGATCGCGGGTGTCTTCGCGGCGGCGCTCGCGAACGGCGGCTCGCTCAGCAACGTCACGCCCGGGATCGACTGGTTCGCGAAGCTGCGAAGGTCGGCGGCAAGTTCCATGCCGGTGGAGACGCGACGCCGCAGACGGTCGCGTCGGGCCAGACGCCCATCTCGATCGACTGGGACTACAACCAACTTCGCGTACGTGAAGGAGTTCACGGCGGCGAACTGGACGGTGACGATCCCGAAGGACGGCCGTACGGCGGCTACTACTGCCAGGCCGATCAACGCGACGGCACCGCACCCGTGGGCCGCCCGGCTCTGGCAGGAGTTCATCTTCTCCGACCAGGGACAGCTGATCTGCCTGAAGGGCTTCGCACACCCATCGCGGTTTGCCGACCTGATGAAGCGGAAGGTGTCCCGAAGTCGCTGATCGCATGCGCTTCCTGCCGGCTCCCTCTACGCAGGGCGAAGGTCGCGAGCCTCGGCCAGCAGGCGAGAACGCGAAGGCGATCGTAACAACGCAGTGGCGGCCAAGGTCGCTCGAGGCCTGAAGCGCTGGCAGCGCGACCGAAACCGCAGGACGTCGTACGGCCGGGCCCACGGCCCGGCCGGAGACGCCCATCACTTGCCTGGCTCGGCGTCGTTCCGTTCTTCGCCTACGCCACCATGTTCCTGATCCTGCCCTCGGCGACGTGATGATCGGCGCCTTTCAAGAGCGACAACGGCGGCTACACCATCAACAACGTCACCTCGATCGTCAAGACGTCGAGTACGTCCGGGACGCATTCTGGAAGAGCATCGGATCAGTCTCATGACGGCGTCGTCGGTGGCCTGCTCGGCCTCCTGATCGCCTACGCGGCGATCCGCGAGGGCACGCCACGGATCGATCCGCTCGGCGTTGCGACGTTCTCCGGCGTGGCGGCGAACTTCGGCGGCATTCCGCTCGCCTTCGCCTTCATCGCCACGCTCGGGCACGATCGGGATCGTGACCAAGTTCCTGGACAACCACTTCGGGGTCAACATCTACGAGCACGGGTTTCTCGATCTGTTCACCTTCACGGCGTCAGCTCGTCTACCTCTACTTCCAGATCCCGCTGATGATCCTCGTGATCGCGCCGGCAGTCGACGGCCTCGCGCCGAGTGGCGTGAGGCTTCGGCGAACCTTGGGCGAGCCGCTTCCAGTACTGGCGCCACGTCGGCCTACCGGTGCTCTGTGCCCTCGATCCTCGGTGCCGTGATCCTGCTCTTCGGGAACTCGTTCGCGGCCTACGCGACTGCGTACGCCCTCACGGCGGGTGCCGGCCTGTCCTCGTCCCGATCATGATCGGGTCAACGATCTCTCGGGCGACGTCCTCTCGAACCCGCACGAGGGCCAGGCGCTCGCGTTCGGCATGTTCGTCGTGCTGGCGGCGATGATGCTGTTCTACGTCCCGCTCCAGCGGCGAGCGTCGCGGTGGACGCGAGTGAGACGACCGCGCATCGCCCCGTCTGCCGTGATCTGGCTCCGCTCGGCGCCGCTTACTTCGTGATCCCGCTGTCGCGACGCTGCTCTTCAGCCTCAGGCTCAGACCGGGAAGAACTACAGCCTAACTTGAGCGCCTACGGCCAGATGATCCACGACCCCGAGTTCTGGAAGACGATGCAATGTCTCGTCGTCTTGTCGCTCGAGACGATCGTGATAAGCCTTGCTGCTGCTCGTGCCTACGTCGTACTGGGTCTACCTGAAGCTGCCCCGCGTACGCCCGTAATCGAGCTTCCTTACGCTCCTTCCGTTCGTCGTGCCCCCGATCATCCTCGTAGTCGGACTGCTCAAGCTCTACAACGGCACCGTTCACGCACCCCTCTGGTTTCTTGAGCAAGCCCGTATACGTTCCTGGCCTCGGCGTACGTCATCCTTGCGTTCCCGTACGTGTACCGCTCGCTCGACGCAGGGTTCCGCGCAATAGACATTCACACGTTGACCGAGGCGTCGCAAAGCCTCGGGGCCCCTTGGCGAACGACCCTCGTGCGCGTGATCATCCCGAATATCCGTGCAGCTGCCCTCGGCGGCGCCTTCCTTACGCTCGCGATCGTGATGGGTGAGTTCACGATCGCGAGCCTCGCGCTCTTCACGACCTTTCCGACCTACATCAACCTCGTCAACTCGGAAAAGGCGTACGAGGCGGCGGCGCTCTCGCTCATCAGTTTCGGAATCACGTGGGCCGCGATGCTGGGTCTGCTCGCCGTCGGTGGAAGCCCCGGTCGCCGGCGCGCGGGGGCGGGGGACGGGGGATGATGGCCGAAGCACGTCGAGCTCCAGGAGTTGCGCCGATCGTTCGGGCCCGTCGCGGCGTTGCAGGGAATCAACATCTCGCTCGAGACGGGAGAGTTCGTCTCGCTGCTCGGCCCAAGTGGCTGCGGCAAGACAACCGCGCTGCGTCTCGTCGCGGGGTTCGACCGTCCCGACTCGGGCAGCATCCTCGTCGACGGGAAGGACGTCACGAGGGTCCCGCCCAACCGTCGCGACATGGGGATGGTGTTCCAGGCCTACAGCCTGTTCCCGAATATGACCGCCGAGCAGAACGTCGAGTACGGCCTCAGGATCCGCAAGAAGCCGAAAGACGGCCGCCGGACGCGCGTGCTCGAGTTGCTCCGGCTCGTAGGGCTCGCCGACGCCGGCAAGCGCTATCCGCACCAGCTCTCCGGCGGCATGCAGCAGCGCGTCGCGCTCGCGCGCGCTCTCGCGATCGAGCCGCGGGTGCTGCTGCTCGACGAGCCGCTGTCGGCGCTCGACGCGAAGGTGCGGGTTCAGCTGCGGGAGGAGATCCGCCGGATCCAGCTCGAGCTCGGGATCACGACGATCTACGTCACCCACGACCAGGAGGAGGCGCTCTCGATCTCCGACCGGGTCGCGGTGATGTACGGCGGCAAGATCGAGCAGGTCGGTGTCCCGGCCGAGATGTACGGTAGCCCGGCGACACCGTTCGTGGCAGAGTTCATCGGCACGATGAACCGTCTCATCGCCACTGTCGACGAGGACGGCAGAATCGACTACAGCGGGCTTTCACTGCGGGTCGATGCGGCTCGAGGGCTACCGCGCGGGGAGAAGGTGCTCTGCCTCGTGCGGCCCGAGACGGTCGAGATCGTTCTCGCGAACGGCACGATGCCCGAGAGCGCCGTCGCGGGGGAGGTCATCTCGAACACGTTTCTCGGCTCCACTTCCCGGGTCAGGGTGACCGACGAAAACGGCGAACGGACCCTCACCGCGGACATCTCCACGGTGAAGGCGGCGCTGCTCACGGTTGGCACACGCGTCGTCGCCAGCTTCCCACCCGACAGCCCGCGGCTGCTCAGCCTGGCCGGCCAGCCAGAGTTGCCAGCGCTAGATCTGGAAGATCACTGAACACCCCGTCGACACCGAGCGCCTGCAGCTCGAGCAAGCGTGTCGGCTCGTTGACCGTGTAGACGAGCGCTTTCAGACCGAGCCGATGAGCCTTCGCGACACCGCGAGAGGTGGTTCGGGAGTCGTCGAAGCCCGCCGCCCAGGCGAAGCTGCCGGCGATCCGGATCGAGGTCCCGTAGCCGACGTGCTGCACTGTGCGCAACGACCGCCGCAATCGTCGCGTCTCGAGGATCGCGCGCCGCGAGAACGAGACGACGACGGCGTCGGGCCCGAGGAGCTCGATCGTCCGGGCCACGACGTCGTGACGACGGAAGAGCCACGGGCTCTTCAGCTCGACCATGACGCCGACCCGACCCGCGGTCAGCTCGAGCACCTCCTCGAGGGTCGGGATCCCGAGCTCGCGCAGTTCGGCGAGCGGACGCGCACGAAGTGGCCCGCGGGCGGGCGTGAGACGATCGAGTCTGAGGTCGTGAAAGACGACGAGGCCGCCGTCGCTCGAGGCCTGGACGTCGAACTCGACGTAGTCCGCCCCGACCTCGATGGCTCGTTCGAACGCGGGCAAGGTGTTTTCGGTCTCGTCCACGGAGGCGCCGCGATGGGCGATCACCCACGTCATGGGCTCAGCGTGGCGCGACGCAACGCGCGCTGCCAGCCTTCACGCTGCTGCGTCCTCTCGGCGGCGCTCATCGTCGGCTCGTACCGCGCCCCACGCCGCACCAGTGGGCCGAGCGCCTCGACATCGGGCCACACTCCGAGCGCGAGGCCCGCAAGCGCAGCGGCGCCGAGCGCCGTTGCCTCGGCGTCTGCCGCAACCTCGACCGGGCTGCCGATCAGGTCTGCCTGGAACTGCATCAGAAACCGATTTGCCGTCGCCCCCCCGTCCACTCGGAGCACCTCGGCCTCGATGGGGAGGATTTCGAGCACGTCGGCGACCTGGTGGGCGATCGCCTCGAGCGCAGCCCGCACGAGGTGGGCACGGGTCGTCCCCCGTGTCAGACCGCAGATCAGCCCTCGTGCGTCGGCATCCCACTGTGGCGATCCGAGCCCCGTCAGCGCGGGCACGAAGTAGACACCGCCGGTCGACCCGACCTCTTCGGCGAGCCGCTCGCTCTCGGCCGCCGCCCCGATCACACCGAGCCCGTCGCGCAGCCATTGCACTGCTGCGCCGCCGACGAGCACCGAGCCCTCGGCGACGAACTGTGCCGCCGTCCCGGGAGCGACAGCGGCTGCGGTCCTCAGCAGCCCGTCCGTTGCCGGCTCGGCCAGATCACCGAGGTTCGCGAGCACGAACGTGCCGGTCCCGTACGTCGCCTTCGCCTCACCGGGCGAGAAACAGCCCTGACCGAAGAGCGCAGCCTGCTGGTCGCCCGCGATGCCCGTCAACGGGAGGCTCGCGCCCAGCAGCGTCACCTCGGCCACCACGGCTGCCGAGGGAACGATGGTCGGGAGCACCGCGCGGTCGACGGAGAAGAGGCCCAGGAGTTCGTCGTCCCACGTCCCGGCCTCGAGGTCGAGGAGCATCGTGCGCGAGGCGTTCGTCAGGTCGGTGACGTGCGCGTGCCCTCCCGACAGCTTCCAGGCGAGCCACGAGTCGATCGTGCCGAAGGCCAACTCCTCCTGCGCCCTTTCGGTGCGGCCGAGGATCCATTCGAGCTTGCTCGCCGAGAAGTACGGATCGCAGAGGAGCCCCGTCCGCTCGCGCACGAGGCGGGTCGGTAGCTCGGTGCAACGTGCAGCCGTGCGGCGATCCTGCCAAACGATCGCCCGCTGCACGGGGCGGCCGGTCCGGCGCTCCCACACAACCGTCGTCTCGCGCTGGTTCGCGATTGCTACGGCCGCAAGCTCTCGCGGCCCGATTCCGGCGTCCGTGAGAGCCGCCTCGGCGGTGAGGAGGACACTTGCCCAGATTTCCTCCGGATCGTGCTCGACCCATCCCGGCTCGGGGAAATACTGGGCGATCTCGCAGTAGCCGCGGCCGATCGGTCGGAGGTCGTCGTCGACGACGAGAGATGTGGTGCCCGTGGTTCCCTGGTCGATAGCGAGGATCACGGCTGGTCGACGAGCCGCCGGACGAGGGCGACGTCGATGCCGTCGACGAGCTCGTCGGCCCTCGCGAGGCGATGGTCGGGCAGCGTGCCGCGGACGGCGAGGCAGCGCAGGCCGGCGCTCTTCGCCGACGCGATCCCAGCTTCGGTGTCCTCGAACGCGATCGCCTCATCGGGGTCGACTCCGAGCCGCGCAAGGGCTGTCAGGTACCCCTCGGGGTGCGGCTTGCCGTGTGCGACGTCGTCGGCCGCCACGATCGTGGTCAGCACCGATGCGAGGCCTGCCGCGTCGATGACCGGCTCGATCTCGGCCCGGAATGCTCCGGAGACGACCGCCACCGAGACCCGAGCCGCCGCGTGCCGGACGGCTTCGCGCACGGGTTCGGTCACCGTTGAGCCGTCTGCCGCTTCTGCCGCGTAGCGACTGACCCTCTCGGCCACGAGTGAGGCGAGCAGAGGGCCGTCGACGCCGAGCCAACTGCCGATGATCGCCTCCTCCGATCGGCCCGCGAGGAGACCGTAGTAGTCCTCCTCGGTGAGCGGGCGCCCGTGCCGCTCGAAGAGCTGCTGGTAGATCGCGAGGAGCAGGGGCTCGTCGTGGGAGAGGGTCCCGTTGAAGTCGAACATGATGGCGCGCACCGTTCCCATCCGGGCCGGAAGCCTACTGTGCTCGCGCGATGCCGCCTCTCGCGTTCACCCTCGCACTCGCCGCAGCAGTCCTGCATGCTTTCTGGAACATCCTCCTCGCCCGGGCGCGCGACCCCGAGAGTGCGACCGCCGTGGCAATTCTCGCGGCGGTGATCGTGTTCGCACCGGTGACGGTGCTTCGCTTCGACGCGGAGTGGGCGGTCTGGCCGTTCATCGTCGTCACCTCGATGCTCCAGCTCCTCTACTTCGCCCTGCTCGGGACCGCGTACCGGAAGGCCGAGCTGTCGTTCGTCTATCCGGTCGCACGGGGGGTCGCTCCGGCCATCGTGCTCGTGGTGTCGATCACCCTGCTCGGTCACGGCACCTCGCCGGCCCAGATCGTCGGTGTCGTTCTCGTCGGCGTCGGCGTGCTGCTCGTTCGTGGACTGCGCCGGCCCGCCGACAAGCATGCGCTCGCGTTCGCCCTTGGGATCGCGTGCGTGATCGCGGCGTACACGCTCCTCGACAAGCGCGGGATCACGCACGCGAGCCCGGTCACCTACCTCGAGCTGAGCATGATCCCGGCAGCGATCGGGTACGCAGGCGCAACTGCCGCCGCCAAGGGTCGCGCGCAGATCCGTGCCGAGTTCGGCATCTCAGCCGTCCTCGCAGGTCTCGCCTCTTTCGCGGCCTACGCCCTGGTTCTGGCGGCGCTCGAGCGTGCGTCCGCCGCGTCGGTCGCGGCCGTCCGGGAGACGAGCGTCGTCATGGCGACGGTTTTCGCGGCGGTGGTGTTGCACGAGCGCGTCAGCCGGACGAGGATCGCCGGCTCGGTGCTCGTCGTCTGTGGGATCGCCCTGCTTGCCTTGCGCTGACACGATGCGCCCGCGAGCTGACGATCAGCTCAGAGCTTCGTGATTCTGTCGCCGACGCGGACCTGCCCGGGTGTGACGACCCGGGTGTTGACGCCCCGCATCCGCAACTCTCGCCCCGGCGGCTTGTTCACGAACTTGAGCGCCTCGGTGCCGAAGCGGGCGCTGAACTTCGCACAACCCGTGTGCGGCTCGGCGGTGACCTCGATCACGGCGTCACCTACCGCGAGGCGAGCTCCGGCGGGGAGATTCTGGATGCTGAGGTCGAGATCGACGTAGAGCTGGTCGCCTGCGAGCGGCCAGCGCCCGCGGCTCCCGGCGATCAGGCCGGCGGCCCGCGCGTTCATGAGCGTCAGCTGAGCATCGGGGTTCGCCGAGCCGTCCGGAGTACGGCCGCTTCCGCGCCGGTGCCAGCCGTCGCCGGCGAGACCCACCTCGAGATCGAGCAGGCCCGAATCGAGTACCTCGCGCTCGTCCTCGGCCGGCCGGCGGACTATCAGCTCGACGGTGCCGTCGACGCTGGGCGAGCGGAGGATCTCCTCGAGACCGGCTGTGAGGTCGGCTGCGCTCCGATGCTCCATGCTGCAAGCCTACGCATTTGCCCCGACATCGTGGGTCACACTGCCCGCATCCGGTTGTTGCGGGCGTCGTGAGTCAGCTCGGCGAGCCCCAGCACCTCGAGCAGCGGGGGGAGATAGACGCCAAAGCGGCCGCGCAGACCCTTCTTGAGCCCGTACCAGCCGCCGACCGGATTGTCGGCCGACCGTCCCCATGCCTCGACGGTCCCCTCGGCCGCGGGCTTTTGCTCATCGGCCCCGCCGAGAGGCAGCCAGTCTCCGTGCGCCTTCAGCATGGCGTGCAGATCCTCGATCGCCCGCAGGTGGTAGCGGAGCTGGGTCGAACCGACCTGGCAGACGAGCGCCGGCGGGTCGGCCGCCTCGTCCCGGAACATCGTGTATTCGGAGCTGCCGGGTGGAGTCCGCAGCCGCCACGGGTCTTCCTTCGTGCCTGTGCCGATCGCAGGTCCCGTCATCGCGACCCCTTCCTCAGTAGTCATTGCGCTCGATCAGCTCGATCCGGTAGTCGTCGGGGTCGCGAACGAAACACAGCAGGGAGCCGCCCTCGCGGACCGAGTAAGGCGGCCGCTCCGGCTCGATCCCCTGAGCGGCGAGCTTCTCGAGTGTCTCGGCCATGTCCTCGACCGTGAGGGCGATGTGGCCGTAGGCCGTCCCGAGCTCGTACGAGTCGACACCGAAGTTGTAGGTCAGTTCGAGCTCCGGCACCGGCTTGCCCGGCACGCCGAAGAAGTAGTTCATCGCCTCGTCGCGGATCGGCAGCTCGCGCCGCTTCTCGAGGCCGAGCGCCTCGTAGAAGGCGGTCGACCGCTCGGGGTCGGTGATGCGGTAACAGGTGTGGATCAGCTCCATCATGCTCTCCTTTGCGTCAATAGCCGGCTGGAAGCGTACGAGTTCCGCGTTTTCGCTGTCGGTGAAGACCAGTTGATCGTCGTCCATCGACCAGTAGGCGACGCGCGCCAGGTCGGCGAGAAACCGCTGCTCGCTCTTCATCCGTTCGGGCGGGCCGGCCATCTTCGTCGTCGCGACCGGCCCGGGCCGTCCTCCTGTTCACACTCCTCCGCCGCGGCGACGTGCTCGCCGTCGCCCACGGCGAGGCCGGCGAAGTCTTCACCTAGAACGCGCGCGGCATGCCGTTCGCGAGCGACACCGCGTTCGCCTTCATCGCCGGGTGGTCGAGGGCACGGCCGGATTCTGCGGCTGACTGGTCGTCGAAAGCGCTGGCGCGACGGATCGTCACGCGTTCTTAACTCTGCGATCCCCGCTCCGCAACCCAGGCGCAAGGTTTCCGAACAACCTGCCGATACACCATGGGCAGACAACACGACACCCTTCCAGGAGGGGCGCTGCTATGGGCGACGGACAGAAGCTCACGACGTGGATCGAGTGGTACCGCTTCGCGCGGCACGCCCTCGAGCTCGGGCATGTGGAGGCATCCTCGTACGCCACCGCGCGCTATGTCGAGGAGCAGAATCGCATTGTTGCCCGAGAGCGGAAGGCGGCATGAGCGGCGACTCCACGGTCGAGGCGGAGCATGGGGAAGTCCTCGAGGAAAGTCTCCCCGATCCGGCTGCCCGGGTTCTGGGCTGGCGGATCGAGCAGCTGATCGCGGTCGGCTTCGACAGCGACGCGGCCTTCGTACTCGCGCTCGACCGCAACGTCGACCTCCACCAGGCGACGGAGCTCGTCAGGCGCGGCTGCCCGCCGCAGACGGCGTTCCGCATCCTCGTCTGAAACTCGCGCCCGGGCGCCCACCCACCCTCCTACGACGTCGGGTTGGGCGCTTCGACCGGGCGGCGGCGCCGCAGCCGGATCGTGCCGGAGCCGAACGCGACACCACCCAGGATCAGCGTTAGCCCGATCAGCGCTGCAGCGGTGACCTGCTCGTCGAGAATGACTGCTCCGTAGACGAGCGCCATACCCGGCATCAGATAGGTGACGAGGCTGAAGCGCCGGGCGCCGAAGAGCGCGATCACGCGGAACAGGATCAGTTGCGCGAACACCGTGCCGAGAAGCGACAACAACAACAGCGACCCGATCGCACCGGCAGTGGGCATCGACGCCGGAGGTCGGGCCAGTGCCAACGGCAGCAGCATCAGGCCTGCCGTGAGCATTGAGCCGGTAGCGAGGACGGGCCCGGAGGTCGTTCCTCGAAGGTGCAGCTGACCGTAGATCCCGGCGGATGCATAGAAGACCGAGGCGAGCACGACCGCGAGCGTGCCGGCAGCCGCCCACGCATCGCCCGCGGGCGCGATCCCTGCCAGGAGCGCCACCCCGACGAGCCCGAGGCAGACGCCGAACACCCTCGCGAGGCCGATCCGCTCGTGCGGCAGGAATCGGAGCCCGATCAGCAGCGAAAAGATCGGGACGGTCGCCTGCGCAATTCCCGCCGTGCCCGAGTCGATGTGCTGCTCGCCCCACGCGACGAGCCAGAACGGGAGTGCGGCATTGAGCAGGCCGAGCACGATCGACTCACGCCAGGCCTCGCGGAGGCGGAGAACCGCCGTCCCGGCGCCGAGCCTGAATGCGAGATACGCGAGCAGGGCGACACCGGCGAGTAGAGCCCGCGCGGCCATCAGAGCCCCGGGTGAGAGTCCTCCCTCGACTCCGACCTTGATGAACAGGTACGAGGCGCCCCAGACGGAGGCGAGGGTGAGGATCAGCGGCCAGTATCTGCGGGTCACCGGCTGAGGCTAGCCGTCCTCGCTCGTGCCAGACCTGTGGCAAGCGCGGTGCCCGCGAGCACGAGCCCCAGCCCGATCAGCGCCGTCGCCGTGATCGCCTCATCGAGGAAGACGGCACCGTACGCGAGTGCGAATGCCGGTACGAGGTAGGTGACGAGGATCGCGCGCGACGCGCCGGCGCTGGCGATGATCGCGAAATAGAGGAGGTAGGCGATGCCGGAGCCGAGCACTCCGAGGGCGATCACCGCGAACCACACCTTCGCGGAGGGCATCGTCTCGGGCAGTTGGGCGAGGCCGACCGGCGCCATCAACACTGCCGCACAGGCGAGCTGACCGAGCGACACCTGCAGCGGTGGCAGCGATCGCACCGTACGCCCGGCGTACAGCACCGAGACCGCGTAACACAAGGCGACGCCGATCACCGCCAGCGCGGCGACGACGTTGCCGCCTGTCTGGACGCCCACGAGCAGAGCCACGCCGGCGAAACCGATCGCGACCCCGATCAGCCGCACTCCGGTGACCCGCTGGCTGATGTCCATCCGGGAGGCCAGGATGACCGTGAAGATCGGTGCCGCCGCCTGGATCACCGCAGTCATCCCGGAGTCGAGGCGCGTCTCGGCAAACCCCAGCAGCCAGAACGGCATTGCGTTGTTGAGCGCTCCGAGCACGACGAGCGGTACGAGGTGCCCACGCAACGGGGCCAGGCCGCCCCGGCCTGGAAGCAGCGCGAGCAGGAGCAGCGCGCCAAAGATGAGTCGTCCGAGCACGACCACCGACGGCTCGAGGACGTCGACGCCGAGCTTGATGAAGAGGAACGACGCGCCCCAGATCGCGGCAAGGAGCAGCAGGAGGCTGGTGTCGCGGCGACTCACGGTTCGTCGAGGGTAAGCGCAGAGCGCGTGGTGGATGTGAGATACCCAAAAGACCGTGCCGGCGAAGGCCATCAGGAGGCGCGGCTAGACTGGCATCCTGAGCTTCGTCGCGGAACAGCCACTCCACCGCCAGCTCGGCCTCACGGACGGGGAGCATGCCCGTATCCAGGAGCTGATGGCGCGAGAGCCGAACCATTTCGAGCTCGCCGTCTTCTCGCTTCTGTGGTCGGAGCACTGCGGTTACAAGCACTCGGCGCTGCTCCTGAAGCGGCTCCCGAGCACCGGTTCGCGAGTGCTGCAGGGGCCGGGCGAGAACGCCGGCGTGCTCGATCTCGGCGACGGGCTCGCCGTCGCCTTCAAGGCGGAGAGCCACAACCACCCCTCGGCGGTCGAGCCGTTCCAGGGGGCCGCCACGGGGGTCGGCGGCATCCTCCGCGACATCATCGCCATGGGTGCCAGGCCGGTTGCGCTACTCGACGGCCTGCGCTTCGGCGCCCCGGACGATCATTTCTCCCGCGCCGTCGGCGGCATCGGTGCGTACGGCAACTCGGTCGGCGTTCCGAACGTCGGCGGTGAGGTCGTCTTCGACGACGTCTACACGTCCAACTGCCTCGTCAACGCCATGTGCGTCGGCCTTCTTCCCACCGACGCGGTGATGAGCGCTCGAGCCGACACGGCAGGCGCGCTGCTCGTCCTCTACGGCGCCACCACCGGCCGGGACGGCATCGGCGGCGCCTCGGTGCTCGCGAGTCAGGAGCTCGGGGACGAGGCGGCCGACAAGCGACCGTCCGTCCAGGTCGGCGACCCGTTCACGGGTAAGCGCCTGATCGAGGTGTCGGTCGAGCTGGTCGAACGCGGGCTCGTGCTCTCGCTCCAGGACTGCGGCGCCGCGGGGCTCGCCTCGTCACTCTCGGAGATGGCAGCCGACTACGGGATCGACGTCCATCTCGATCACGTCCCCCAGCGCGAGGACGGGATGGAGCCGTGGGAGATCATGATCTCCGAGTCGCAGGAAAGGATGGTGGCGATCGTCGCGCCCGACCGCCTCACCGAGGTCGAGGCAGTGATCGAACGCTGGGAGTTGCATCATGCCGTGATCGGCGAGGTGACCGAGACCGGCGAGCTACGGGCCCTGTGGCACGGTCACCTCGCCGGTGCGATTCCTGCCCGCTTCCTCACCGAGGATTGCCCTCGCTACACCGTGGAGCAGGAGCCACGACAACCGGCTGCGGAGGCTCCGCTCGGTGAGATCCCGGCGCCCGGCGACGCGCTCCTCGAACTGCTCGGCACCGACGCGCTCCGCTCGCGCGCGTTCGTGACGCGCCGCTACGACCAGCTCGTCCAGTCTCGAACCGTACGCCGCCCAGGACTCGACGCCGCCGTCCTGCGGTTACGGCCGTCGTATCGCGGGCTCGCTGTCACCCTCGACGGAACCGGTCGACTTGGCTCGCTCGACCCCTTCACCGGGGGCGCTGCAGCGATCCTCGAGGCAGCCCGCAACGTCGCGTGCGCAGGTGGGGAGCCGCTTGGATTCACCGACTGCCTCAACTTCGGCAACCCTGAGAAGCCCGAGATCGGGTGGGAGCTCGCCGAGTCGATCGAGGGGATGGCACAGGCGTGTGAGGCTCTCGGGTTGCCCATCGTCTCCGGCAACGTCTCGCTCTACAACGACACTGACGGCCGCTCGATCCATCCCACCCCGGTCATCGGATGCGTCGGACTCGTACCGGATGTGCGGCGGATTCCCCGCAGCTGGGGACCGGGCGACGTGATCCTGCTCGCGTCGACCGGGACGCCGGCGCTGGCGGGGTCCGAGCTACAGGCTCGGTACGGCACCGTCTCCGGAACGCCTCCGACCCTCGACCTCGCCGCGGAGGCGGCCCTCGTTCGATTCGTCAGCGAGGCCGCACCCCGTTGCTCCCTTGTCCATGACGTCTCGGACGGCGGTCTCGCGGTCGCCCTCGCCGAGGCTGCGCTGTACTCGGGCTTCGGCGCGCGTCTCGACCTGCCGCTCGACCTCGTCACACTCTTCGGCGAGGGTCGTGGCCAGGTGATCCTCGCCCTTCCTGCACATCAGGTGGAGACAGATCCTCTCGGCTCCGACATCGGTGTCCGTCGAATCGGCGAGGTCGGCGGGGAGGGACTGTTCGGTGTCACGCTCTCGAGCATGCGAGCCGTCTGGGAGGCGTCCGTCTAGCGATGTGCGGCGTCTTCGGCATCCGTTCGGTCGAGCGTGACGTGGCGCGGCTCTCGTATTTCGCGCTCTTCGCTCTGCAGCATCGCGGGCAGGAGTCGGCCGGGATCGCGGTCTCGGAGGGAGGCCGACTGACGGTGCTCCGCGACATGGGACTCGTAGCCCAGGTCTTCAACGAGCAGCAGCTCCAGGCGCTCCCCGGCGAGGTCGCCATCGGGCACACACGGTATTCGACGACCGGGGGCGTGCACTGGTCGAATGCCCAGCCTCTGGTCCACCACGGGCGTGCCCGTACCGTCGCCCTCGGCCATAACGGCAACCTGACGAACGCAGGCGTGTTGCGCGAAGAGCTCGTCGCCGACGGCATCCGGCTGGGATCGACCTCCGACACCGAGGTGATCGCCGCCCTGATCGCCCGCGACCCTGCGCCGTTGCCCGAGGCGGTGGCGGCCACGATGCGCCGTCTCGAGGGCGCCTATTCGGTCGTCGCACTCGTCGAAGGCACGCTCGTCGCGTTCCGCGACCTCCACGGTATCCGGCCCCTCACACTCGGCAGGATCGGCGACGACTGGGTCGTCGCGTCGGAGACCTGCGCGCTCGATCTGATCGGTGCCACCGTCGTCCGCGACGTACGCCCCGGCGAGGTCGTCTGGCTGGACGGCTCGGGGATTCACAGTACCCAGGCGCTTCCCGAGGGGCGGGGTGCGGCATGCATCTTCGAGCACGTCTACTTCGCCCGCCCCGACTCGCGCCTCGGCGGGAGCGAGATTCACGCGAGCCGAGTCCGGATGGGGCAGCGGCTGGCCGAGGAGGCCCCCGCCGTGGCAGATCTCGTGATGCCGATTCCCGACTCGGGCACCCCGGCGGCGATCGGGTTCGCCAAGGCCTCCGGGATTCCCTTTGACGAGGGTTTGATCAAGAACCGTTACGTGGGACGCACCTTCATCCAACCCGACCAGGAGCTGCGGAGGCAGGGGATCAAGCTGAAGTTCAACCCGCTCGACGACATCGCCGACCGGCGCGTCGTGATCGTCGACGACTCGATCGTTCGCGGCAACACGATGCAGCAACTCGTTGCCATGCTGGTCGACGCCGGCGCCGCCGAGGTGCACGTGCGAATCTCGTCGCCGCCCGTCGTGTCGCCGTGCTTCTACGGCATCGACATGGCCGACGAAGACGAGCTCGCCGCCGCGCATCGCTCGGTGGAGGAGATGCGCGTGCACGTCGGTGCCACCTCGCTCCAGTACCTCTCCCTCGAGGGAATGCAATGGGCCTCGCGCATGCCGGAGGGCTCCGTGTGCCGAGCCTGCTTCACACGCGAGTATCCGACGGCGGTGCCTGCGGCCGGCAGCACGAAGCTGCGGTTCGAGACCGCTTCGGTGTAGGGGCGCACCGGTAACCGCCGCGACTCCGGGCGGTCGGGGAGGCACTGAGAGATGGCGGCCACGCATCGGCACTTCGTCCCGTTCGTCGCGCTCGAAGCGGCGACGGCGCTCAGCGGGACGGCGAACGGCATCGCCATGGTCGCGTTTCCTTGGCTCGTGCTGGAGCTGACGGGGAGCGCGTCCGCGGCGGCGGCAATCGGCGCCGTCACGCTGCTGCCGCTACTGCTCACCTCGCTCGTCTCGGGGACGCTCGTCGACATGGTCGGGCGGCGGAGGGTGTCCGTCGTCAGCGATCTGCTCTCGCTCGCAAGCGTGGCCGCGATCCCGCTCCTGCAGGGGTGGGTCGGCCTCAGCTTCGGCCTGCTGGCAGCGCTCGCCGTGTTCGGCGCGGTCTTCGACCCCGCCGGCATCACTGCTCGCGAGACGATGCTCCCGGAAGCGGCGCGGGCCGCTGGGCTCCCTCTCGAGCGCGCCAACGGCACACACGAGGCGGTGTGGGGGCTTGCCTTTCTCGTCGGCCCCGGCGTCGCAGGGTTGTTGATCGCGTTCGTCGGGGCGACGGACGCCTTCTGGGCAACAGCTGCCTGTTTCGCTCTGTCTGCGCTGCTGATGGTGGTGGTACGCGTGCCGGGGGCGGGGCGCCCGGCGGTGCACGAGCGTGTCGACGGCTTCTGGTCGGGGACGAAGGAGGGGCTCGTCTTCCTCTGGGGCGACCGGGTGCTTCGGAGCGTCGCCCTCGTGACTGCGCTCGTCGTCGCCTTTTGGCTCCCGGTCGAGGGTGTCGTGCTGCCGGTCTACTTCCAGGCGCAGGACGAGCCCGGCCAGCTCGGCGTCGTCCTGATGTCGTTGAGCGCGGGCGGTGTGCTGGGCGCTCTCACCTATGCCGCGGTCGGTACTCGCGTTCGGCGACGCCCCGCGTACGTCAGTGCGCTGGTCATCACCTCGGTCGCGATCGTGGGGATGGCGTTTCTCCCCCCGCTCTTCTGGCTGCTCTCCTTCGGGTTTGCCGCCGGCGCGGCGTACGGGCCGATAAACCCGATCGCGAACACCGCGATGCAGGAGCGCACCCCGGCACGCCTGCGTGGCCGCGTGCTCGGTCTCCTCACCTCCATCGCCTACGCGGCCGGGCCGGCGGGCTATCTGCTGGCGGGGCCGCTCATCGAGGCAGTCGGCCTCCGAAGCGCCTTCCTTCTCCTCGCGGGTGGGCTCGTCGCGGTCGCCTGTGGGTCTCTCCGAGTTGGATCGCTCGTGGGCCTCGATGACGCCCCGCGCGAGGTGTCTGCGGCGACCGTCCCCGAGCCGCCCTCGGGCTGAGGAGGCCCTTCCGTGACAAGCGGCCGGCACCGTCGGTCGGCGGGCCGGCCCTCGCTCGAGGGATGAACACCGAGCGACCTTTGCGATCAATCATCTAGGCTCGATTGGTGTCCTCGCAGGAGCAGACCTATGCCGCGGCCGGGGTGTCGTTGGCGACGGCCGATGCGATAGTCGATCGACTCCGAGCCGCCGTCGCTTCGACTGCCACGCCCGGTGTCGCCGGAGCATTCGGCGCCTTCGCGGGGCTCTTCGCGATCGACGACCGGCGCCTGTTGGCCGCCTCGACGGACTCGGTCGGCTCGAAGCTCGTGCTGGGACGGCGCGGAGACCGGCTGCGCTGGTGTGGAGCCGACCTCGCGGCCCACTGCATCAACGATGTGATCACGACGGGCGCCGAGCCGTTGTTCTTCCTCGACTACGTCGCCGCCAACCGGATCGACGTCGAGCAGGTCGCGGAGTTGATCGAAGGCGCGGCCGATGTCTGTCGCGCGGCCGGTTGCGCCATTCTCGGCGGCGAGACGGCGGAGCTGCCGGGGATCTACCGCGAGGGTGAGATCGACTTCTGCGGCACGGCGGTCGGTGCAGTCGATCGGGATCGGTTGGTGGACGGCTCGCGGGTGCAGTCAGGAGACGCAGTTGTGGGTTTCGCCTCGGCCGGTATCCACGCGAACGGCTTCTCGCTGGTGCGTCGCATCGTGGGCGACGCGCAATTCGACGCCGATCTGCTGTTACCGCCGACGCGGCTCTACCTCGACGACGTACGCGAACTGCTCGCCCGCGCCGACGTCCGCGGGCTCGCGCACGTCACCGGTGGCGGCATCGCCGGCAACCTCGCCCGGGTGTTGCCGGACGGTGTCGGAGCGGTCGTCGATCCCGCGTCCTGGGAGCGGCCCGAGGTGTTCGGCTGGCTCGCCGAGAACGGCGTCGCCGAGGCCGAGCTGCGCCGGGTCTTCAATATCGGGATCGGGTACTGCGCCGTCATCCCGCGTGCCGACGTCCGGGACGGCGACCTCGTGATCGGCAAGATCGTTCCGGGCACCGGGGTAGCGTGGGCGTGAGCTCGTCCGCCGGAGTCGGCGTGCTGGTGAGCGGGAGCGGCACGAACCTCCAGGCTCTGATCGATGCGGGCATACCGATCGCGGCCGTGGCGGCGAACACGGCCGGGGCGCCCGCGCTCGTACGCGCGGACCGGATCGGAGCCCCGAACCGGGTGTTCCTGCTCGACGACTACTCCGACCGCGATCGACGAGACGCGGCCATGGCCGACTGGCTCGGCTCCTTCGGTGTTGGGCTCGTGGTCTGTGCGGGGTACATGCACCTGCTGCGGCCGGTGTTCCTCGCTCGATTCCCGGGTAGAGTCGTGAACGTGCATCCGGCGCTGCTCCCCGCCTTCCCCGGAGCCCACGCCGTCGAGGAGGCGCTTGCGGCCGGTGTCACCGAGACGGGGGCGACGGTTCACCTGGTGGACGAGGGAGTCGACACCGGCACCATCCTGCGGCAGGAAGCTGTGGCAGTGCTTCCCGGGGATACCTCCGAGACGTTGCACGCGCGCATCAGGGCCGTCGAGCATCGCATCTTGCCCGAGGTCGTCCGGGAGTTGACGGCGGCATGAGGCGTGCGCTCCTCTCCGTCTACGACAAGACCGGAGTGGCGCAGTTCGCCGAGGAGCTCCGCCGCCTCGGCTTCGAGTTACTGGCGAGCGGGGGCACGGCCCAGTTGCTCGTACACGAGGGGATCCCGGTGGTTCCGCTCGAGGAGCTGACGGGGTTCGCCGAGATGCTCGGCCACCGCGTCGTCACGCTGCACCCCGCCGTTCACGGCGGTATTCTCGCCCGCCGGGATGTTCCGGGGGACGTGGCCGATCTCGCCGCTCACGGGATCGAGCCGATCGACCTCGTTTGCGTCAATCTGTACCCGTTCGAGCAGACGGTGGCTCGCCTCGACGTGGAATGGGCCGAGGCGATCGAGCAGATCGACGTCGGCGGCCCGGCTCTGCTACGTGCCGCCGCGAAGAACCACGCGGACGTCATCCCGGTCTGTCGGCCGGACGACTACGAGCGCGTGCTCGCGGAGCTCCGCGAAGGCGGGGTGTCGGTCGCCACCCGTCGCGACCTTGCTACGCGCGCGTTCACCACGACTGCTTCCTACGACAGCGCCGTGGCACGCTGGTTTGGGCGCGGCACGGGCTTTCCCGAGACGTTCGTGCCGGTCTACGATCACGCGCTCGACCTGGCATACGGCGAGAACCCTCACCAGCGCGCGGCCTATTACTCCGAGCGGGGCGCCCGGACACACCTGCTCGCCCGCGTGGAGCAGCTCCACGGAAAGCCACTCTCGTTCAACAACCTCAACGATCTGTCGGCTGCGCGCCTCCTTGCTCTCGAGCTCGACGGGCCTGCGTGCGTCATCGTCAAGCACGCGAATCCGAGTGGCGTCGGCATTGCAGAGACGATCGAAGAGGCCTACGACAAGGCTCTGGCCGCCGACCCCGTTTCGGCTTTCGGCGGCGTCGTCGTAGTGACCCGTCCGGTGAGCGCGGCGCTCGGCGGACGACTCGTCGAGCAGTTCGTCGAGGTGCTGTTCGCTCCCGGGTACGACGCCGTTGCCGTCGAGGCGCTCGTCCAGAAGCCGGGGACGCGGATCCTCAACGACTTCGAGCGGCGTGGTTTCGTTTCCTCCGACTGGGACCTCAAGCGAACTCTCGGCGGCCTGCTCGTCCAGGACCGCGACGCCGAGCCCGATCCGCTCGACGAGATGGACATCGTCTGCGGCGAGGTCGCGTCGACGATGTGGGACGACCTGCTGTTCGCCTGGACGGTCGTCAAGCACACACTCTCGAACGCGATCGTGATCGCCCGTGACGGTCAGACGATCGGGATCGGCGCCGGCCAGATGAGTCGTGTCGACGCGGTGCGGATCGCCGTCCAGAAGGCGCGCGAGCATGGACACACCCTCGAGGGCGCGGCGCTCGCCTCCGACGCGTTCTTCCCCTTCGCCGACGGCCCGGCGATCGCGCTCGAGGCGGGCATCGGCGCGATCATCCAGCCGGGCGGCTCGAAACGCGACGACGAGATCGTGGCAACTGTGCGCGCGGCGAACGCTGCGATGGTCTTCGCCGGGCGGCGTCACTTCCGGCACTGACGTCGCACGCCTACGCGCCTTCGTAGGCGCAATTCCACGTTGAGCCGTGCAGCCGCATTGCCCGTCGCGCTCCGGTGAGGGGATGTGCTCGATCGTCCCGAGAGTGGTGTACGGTCTTGGCGATCATGCCTCTGGCCTCCGCGGACGAACGTCATCTCTCCAGGGCGATAGAGCTTGCTCGGCGTGCCCGGGAGAAAGGGAACCATCCCTTCGGTGCGCTTCTCGTCGACGATCGTGGCGATGTCGTCCTCGAGGCCGAGAACACGGTGATGACCGAGATGGACTGTACGAATCACGCCGAACTCAACCTCGTGCGTACAGCGAGCAGCCGGCGGGACGCCTCGTCGCTGAACGGTTGCACGCTCTACACGAGCACCGAGCCGTGCGCGATGTGCGCCGGTGCGATCTACTGGTCCGGCATCGGACGCGTCGTCTTTTCGCTGAGTACCGCGGCACTCACAGCGATCGTCGACGGCGACGAGGGAGACTCGATGCTGGCCGTGTCGAGCCGCGACGTGCTCGACCGGGGTGGACGCAAGGTCGATGTCAGCGGTCCTCACCTCGAGGAGGAAGGACGCGCCGTTCACGAGGGTTTCTGGGCCGAGCTCCTCCGGTGATCCTTGCCGCGAACGGTCGCGAGCATTCGGCATCCCACGTACCCGGGCGCCGGGTCCCGGGGCGGCACGTTCGTGCCTGGCGTCGAGCGACGAGCGGAGGACACCGTGGAAAACAAGATCAACCTCGCCGAAAAGCTCGCGGCCGTCGACCGGCCGTTCAGCCCTCGAATCGTCGGTTATCTCAACGACTACAAGCTTCAGGTCGCGAAGGTAGACGGCGAGTTCGTCTGGCATGCGCATCCCGAGACGGATGACTAGCACTGCCCGCGCGCGGACGAGGGAGCTGAGATCCTCTTGATCGAGCCTGCGGGTACGGTGAACACGGGCGACGCGCCGTCCGGCGAATTCACCGCGGACGAGCCCCTGATCTAGCAGGCCGTCACCGAGCCTGTTCCGCGTTAAGCCTCACGAAGTTCCTGTAAGGAAGCTGTTTGTAGGCCGATTGGGCTGCAGGGCGCTGCTACGGTGCCCGGGTCACTGCGACGCGCCCGGGCCGTTTCTGGCGCCCGAACCGCTCTCCGGTCACCCACTCATGGCCTTCTTCGCCCGCACCTGTCTGCTCGCGCTCTGCCTGGTGCTCACCCCTGCGGCGTCGGCTGCGACCAGACACGGGACGCTCCCCGCCGTTGCGAACCCTGCCCGCTGGGCAGGTTCCGTGCCGGTGAGCCTCGAGCCCGAGCCGAGGCGGACGGTCCCGTCGCTCGGTCAACGCGCCGTCCGGATCGCGGCCGGCGAGTTGGGAGCGCCGTATCGTTACGGAGGCAGCTCGCCGAGCGGGTTCGATTGCTCGGGTCTGGTCGCGTACGTCTACGGCAGGCTCGGAGTTCGACTTCCCCACAGCGCCGCGGCGCAGTTCGCGTACGGCCGTGCCATCGACCGCCGCCATCTCGAGCCCGGCGATCTCGTCTTCTTCCACGGCCTCGGCCACGTCGGTCTCTACATCGGCGGCGGCCGGATCATTCACGCCCCGCAATCCGGGGAGCGGGTCGAGATCCAGAGTCTCGTCTCGCGCAGTGGCGGCGTCGAAGGCGCCCGCCGTCTCGTCCGGTCCTGACGCGAGCCGCTCCCGTGACCTTGTGTTGAATCACCACAAGGGCGCTCTGCCGGCCGGCAGCGCGGGTGACGGGCCCGACTCAGAGCGGCGGGTCGACCTCCCAAAGCGGCGCGTCGAGGCCTTCCTCGTCGTTGAGGATGTGCGCCAGGGTCGAGCGCGCCTCTTCGAGCTCCACCGCACGCCCGGCCTCGAGCTCGCGGCGCAGATCGAGAAGAAGCTGAGCCACCTCCGGCCTGCTGTCGAGCTCCAGCTCGACGCGGGAGAGAACGCAGCCTTGGTCCCAGAAGGCACACTCGGCGCCCGGGCAGCGAGCGGCGTGCCCTGCAGCGATCAATTCGATCGTACAGAGGGGACGGTGCTCGGCCTCTCCCTGGTGCATGTCGGGATCGTGCCGCACAAGCTACCTCGTGGCATCCGCCCTGACTCGGATCCCGATGCGGGAAGCTACGGACGATGCACCCGCCGATGCCGTGGCCGCGTAGTGTTCGCGGTCGTGACCCGGACGTTTCCCACACTGCTCGATCTCGTCGGCCAGACACCGATCGTGCGGCTCGACCGCTTCGGCGCCGATGTGCCGCCGGCGCTGCTTGCGAAGCTCGAGTTCCTCAACCCCGGAGGCTCCAACAAGGATCGGATCGGACTTGCGATGATCGAGGCCGCGGAGCGGGAGGGGAAGCTCCGCCCCGGCGGCACGATCGTCGAGCCGACCTCCGGCAACACCGGCGTGGGGCTTGCGATCGCGGCCGCTCAAAAGGGCTACCGCTGCATCTTCGTGCTGCCGGACAAGATGAGCCAGGAGAAGATCTCGACCCTGCGCGCCTACGGCGCCGAGGTCGTGATCACCCCGACCGCGGTGGACCACGACTCGCCCGAGTCGTATTACTCGGTCTCGGACAGACTGGCGGAGGAGATTCCCGGCGGCTTCAAGCCGGACCAGTACTCGAACATGTCGAACCCGGAGGCGCACTACAGGACGACTGCACCGGAGATCTGGGAGCAGACAGAGGGCGGGCAGCTCGACGCAATCGTGATCTCCGTCGGCACCGGCGGGACGATTTCGGGTGTCGGACGCTATTTCAAGGAGCACCGCCCGGAGGTGCGGATCATCGGTGCCGACCCGGAGGGGTCGATCTACACCGAGGACGCCGACCATCCTGTCGGGCCGTACCTCGTCGAGGGGATCGGAAAGGACACGTGGCCGCGAACGATGAGCCCGGAGGTCGTGGACGAGTGGGTGCGCGTGTCCGATCGCGACTCGTTCCTGACGGCCCGGCGCCTCGCACGGGAGGAAGGCCTGCTCGCGGGCGGTTCGTGCGGCTCTACGGCCTGGGCGGCGTTACAGGTTGCCGGTCGATTCGGGCCCGAGGGGCGCGTGCTGATCCTGATGCCGGACGGCGGCCGCTCGTACCTCTCGAAGTTCTATGACGACAACTGGATGATTCAGTACGGCTTCATGGAGCGGACGTCGCCGACCCCCGCGGTCGACGAGGTGCTCCGGTTCAAGCGGGGTGAGGAGACAGATCTGCCCGACCTCGTCACGATCGAGTCGACCAAGAAGGTCGGGGCGGCGATCGAATTGATGCAGCGCTACAGCATCTCGCAGTTGCCCGTCGTGCGCCACGGGACGGCCGAGGCGCTCACGGACATCGTCGGCTCGATCCAGGAACGCAGTCTTCTCGACCGCGTGTTCAAGAACCCCGACGCGCTGAACGAGGACATTGCGGTCGCGATGCAGCCGCCGCTCGCAGCGGTCGACGTCCGGGCCTCGCTCGACGAGGTGTTCGCCGACCTCTCGGGCCCGAATGCAGCGGTGGTCGTGGGCATCGCCGGCAAGCCGGCGGCGATCCTCACGCGCTCCGACCTGCTCGAGTTCCTCTCCCACCGCCGCACTCACCTCGACCCGATGTAGGTCTACTTCGCTCGCACGGGGGCAGCGGCACCCGATCGACGCTCCACGACCGCCGGTCCGGCTCCGGCCTCGCGGCTCTCGCTCCGCACGGTGGCGAACACGGCGCCGATCACGATCAGGGCGCCGAGCGCCGTCGTCGCGTCGAGTGTCTCGCCCAGAAGCAGCGCGCCGAGCACGATGGCAACGAGTGGGTTGACGTATTGGTGCGTGACGACCTGTGAGATGGGAGCGTTGCGAAGGAGCCACGCGTACGCAGAGAACGCGATCAGCGAGCCTGCAACGACGAGGTAGAGCCATGCGGCAAGAGACGCAGCCGACGCGCCGTCGGCGAGACTCCCCCCTTCGCCGAGCGCGAGAGCGACGGCGACGAGGACTGCACCGCCGCCGAGCATCTCGTACACCGTCGTCACGAATGCGTCACGTGGGAGCGGCAGCCTGCCGGAGACGAACGATCCCCTCGACCACGAGAGCGTCGCCCCGAGCATCATCACAAGCCCGATCGCGGTCGAACCGCCCGAAAGACCACTCGGAACGACGATCAGGGCGAGGCCTGCGAGGCCGACGACGGCGCTGAGCTTCGTGGCGGTCGCGATCCGCTCGCGTGCGATCGCCCGCCAGACGATCACCTGCAACGGCACCGAGCCGGCGATCATGGCGGCAACGCTCGAGTCGATCCGCTTCTCGGCGAGGGTGACGACGCCGACGCCACAGGCGAGGAGCGCCACCCCGAGCCCGGCGGCGGCGGCGGCCTCCCGCCGAGGCACGCGCAGCGGTGTCCGTCGCAAGCCGAGGATCGCCGCGAGCAGGAGACCGGCGAGCACGAAACGAAGACCCGCCGAGAGAAGTGGTGGCATCGTTCGCACCGACACCTTGATCGCCGGATAGGTGGAGCCCCACACGATGTAGACGATCCCGAGGGCCGTCCAGATCTTCCAGCCGCGTGCCATGCCCTCTCCAACGTCGTGGTCGTGCCGACCCTTCCGTCTCTTTCCAACGCTCGCGGGCCCGCCTGCGTGAGGTGGCCTCAGCGACCGATGAAGCTCGCGGCATGCCCGCGGGCGTTCGCCTGGTGCAGCTCGTCTTCATCGAGGGCGCCGATGCGCTCGAGCAACTCGAGCTCGTCACGGAGGTGGGTTCGCATCATCTCCGGTCCGTCGGTCGCGATCGTGAACGCGACATCGTGGTCGACGAAGGTGCGGAACGTCGCCCGAATCGCCTCCTCGTCGGGCAGGGCCTTCGTCAGCAAGTTGGAGGTGGGGCAGATCTCGAGCACGGTCCCCGCGTCCCGCAGCAGGTCCATCAGGGCCGGATCGCGAGCAGCGAGGATGCCGTGGCCGATGCGGTCGGGTCGCAGGGACTCGACGACCTCGCGGATCTCTTCCACGCCCGTGGCTCCTTCCTCACCGACGTGGATCGTGACCCCGAGGCCGGCGGCACGGGCCGTCTCGACCATCGGCTGCACCGACGTGTAGTCGTACCGGGTCCCACCCGGGCGCGGCCCCGCGATGTCGACGCCGACAACACCGCGGTCAGCCCAGGCGATCGCCTTGTCGACGATGATCGCGTTCTGGCGTGCGTCGAAGGTGCGGTCCATCATCAGGATCAGCCCCGCACGTACCTGTGGATACTCGAGCCGGGCACGGTCGAGCCCGCGGATCGCAGCGAGGATGATGTGGTCGAGGTCGCGCTCACCGCCGCGGTTGCGCTTCATCGGATTGAAGCGCAGCTCGAGTGTCGTGATCCCCTGCGAGCGGTACGCCCCGCCGATCGCGCTGTGTACCGATCGCTCGACCGCGAGCGGGGAGGACTGGATCAGCTCCGTCCAGTGGTAGATCGCATCGAGCGCATCGAGGTTCTCGACGCCGCGAGGGTCCGAGACGGTGACCAGCGCCTCGAACTCCCAGAAATCCTTCACCGGCAGCGCGATTCCCTGCTCGTGCGCGAGGCTCCAGAGGATGTCGGAGGCGACCGAGCCGCCGAGGTGCGTGTGCAGCTCGGCGAGACCCTCTTCGGCAGCGATCACATCGTGCACTCTATGCGTCTCGGATCTCGTGCCATCCCACCCGGCGAGCCGTGCCAGAAAGCCTCTAGATCACCGAGCCGACCAGCGCCCGTAGCTCCGGGATCACGCGTGGGTCGATCGTGTGTGGCACAGGGCTCTCGCGCCAGAGGAGGTCGGCGCCGGCGGCGCGTACCAGCTCTGCCGCGGTGCGGCCGAACTCGACCGGGATGACCGGGTCGAGCGATCCGTGCCCGACCGCGACCGGATAGCCCTCGAGACCTGTCAGATCGAGCTCGAATCCCTCCACCTCCGGCATGAACCCCGACAGCGCGATGATCGCGCCGGGGCGCGGGCGTCCCGCGCCGAGCCCGAGCGCCCAGCTCATCACCGCGCCCTGCGAGAAGCCGCCGAGCACGATGCGATCGATGGGCACCGGAAGGGCATCGAGGAACGCGGCGGCGGATTCGAACGTGGGGAAGAACGTGTCCGGATCGGGAGTGGGGATGCCGCCCAACCGGTACCAGTGGGCACCGCCCGGAGGCAAGGCGAGCGGGCCCCGCGGCGTGATCCCGAGCAGACGCTGCTCGGGGTCGAGCGCGTCGAGGAGCGGAAAGAGGTCGTACTCGTCCGCCCCCCGGCCGTGCAGGAGCACGAGCGCTCCTTCGGGCGTGCCGGCCGCGGGGCGCTCGAGGTGGCGGAGCTCGATCGTCACGGGGTTGCCCAGGCTGCACGCGGGTCGGGTAGCGGGGTCAGGATCGGCTCGATCTGGGCTCGCAGATGCTCGAACGCCGGCGGCAGAATGAGTGCTTCGCCGAGATGATCGGCCTCCTCGTCGATCGTGAAGCCGGGGCCGAGCGTTGCGATCTCGAACAGCACGCCGCTCGGCTCCCGGAAGTAGATGGAGCGGAACCAGAACCGGTCGATCACGCCACTCGGTTGCCGGCCCGCCCTCCGCACGATGTCGAGCCAGGCGTCCTGCTCGTCCATGTTCGAGGACCAGGCGACGTGATGCACGGTCCCCGCTCCCGGGACACCAGCGCCGGAGGGCGTCGAATCGTACGCGTAGCCCCCTCCCCGAACCGCTCCCCGAGCCTCCCACGCGTGCTCACCGTTCGGGACGAAGCCGAGCGTTCCCTCCAGCAGGTCGCGGCTCGCCGCGGGATTGTCGGAAAACGCTCGCACGCTGTCGAAGCCCTGTAGCGCGTGCTCGGTCGGGATCTCGGGGTGTCTCGCCACGAGCGGTGCGTCGTCCACCGAGGCGACGCCGAGCTCGAGCCCGAGCCCTTCCGGATCGTTGAACCCGAGCCGGCCCTCATGGCGTCGGGTCGAGACTGCTTCGGCTTCGAGCCGGGCCTCCCAGAAGTCGAGGGTGTCGTCCGAGGCGACGCGAAACGCGATCGTGTGAACCATGCCGCCGCCGGCACGGCCTGGGCGGGCGCCCGGATACTCGAAGAAGGTGATATCGGCACCGGGGCTCCCTTGCTCGTCCGCGTAGAACAGGTGGTAGACCGTCGGGTCGTCCTGGTTGACGGTCTTCTTGACCATCCGCAGGCCGAGCACGCGCGTGTAGAAATCGACGTTTCCGGGCGCGTCTCCCGTGATGCACGTGACGTGATGGATACCTTCGAGGCGCATGAGATCTCCTCCGTCTCTCCGTGGCGTTCGTGCGTGACTGGACGGAACTCTTCCGTTCAGAGATACTTGCTGCGTCAAGGAGAATAATTGCATATGCAAATACCGGCCGTCAACTCCGCGTCCCGTCCAGGAGGCGGCCTCGCGCCTTGCGAGGTTGCCGCGTGGCGGGGCCTGCTCCGCGTTCACAGCGCGCTCGTCCGCGGTCTCGATACGGAGCTCCAGGAGACCCACGAGCTCTCTCTCCAGGAGTACGAGGTTCTCCTCGTGCTCTCCCTGGCGCCCGAGAGCAGGATGCGAATGTCCGATCTCGCGACCGCCGTCCTTCTCAGCCAGAGTGGGTTGACCCGCCTCGTCGATCGGCTGGTCGGCGCCGGCTCTGGTCGAGCGCACCCGCTGCGAGGACGACCGGCGCGGTTTGAACGCCGAGCTCACCCAGCTCGGGAGCACCCGGCTCGCGGATGCCCGGCCGGCGCATCTCGAAGGGGTGCGGGCCAGGTTCCTCGACCGCTTCGACGAGGCCGAGCTCGCCGTGCTTGCAGGCTTCTGGGAACGCGTGATCCCCGGCGCGACCGCGGAGTGAATAAGCTCCCCGCGTGAAGATCGGCATCGTGGTGCCGTTCTCGTGGTCGTTCTGGGGCGCGGTCGTCGAACATGCCGAGCTGCAGGCCGAGGCGCTCGAGGCGCGCGGGCACGAGGTGCGCCTGGTGATGGGCAACGACCCACCCGGGCAGTTCACGCGTGCCCTGCACCCGAGGGTCGGGCGCCACGGCGATCCCCCGGCGAACGTGATCCCGATCGGTCGGTCGGTGATCGTGCCGGCGAACGGGTCGCTGCCGAACATCATCCTCAGCCCTCGCGCGATCTTCCGGATCAGGCGCGTGCTCGAGCGAGAGCGCTTCGACGTCCTGCACCTCCATGAGCCCATGACGCCGGTGACCTGCATCTCGGTGCTTGCGCTCGCGACCTCGCCGATCGTCGCAACCCACCATGCCTCGGGCGACCTCGGCTGGATGAAGCTGGCAATGCCCGCCTGGGGCTTTCTCGCGGGTCGGATCGACCAGCGGATTGCCGTCTCCGAGCGGGCGCGCGACTCGGCGGCCCGGTGGCTCCCCGGAGACTACGAGATCGTCCCGAACGGGGTGCTCATCCCTGAGGCCGTCGATCCCGCGAGGCGGGAGCACACGATCACCTTCGCGGGCCGGCAGGAGACGAGGAAAGGCCTCCAGGTGCTCCTCCGGGCCTGGCCCGAGATCCGTCTCCGCACGGGAGCCCGGCTACAGATTTGCGGCTCCGACCCTCTGGCAGTCAGGCTCCTGCTCACCCGGTTGCGCATCCCGGACGAGGGCGTCGACATCCTCGGCTTTCTTCCGCAGGAGGAGCTGACCACCCAGCTCGCCCGCACGAAGGCACTCGTGGCGCCGTCCCTCGGCGGCGAGAGCTTCGGCATGGTGCTGACGCGCGCGTTCGCGTGCGCCTTGCCCGTGGTCGCGTCGGACATCCCCGGATATCGCGAGGTGACCACGCCCGAGACGTCAATTCCCGTCATGCCGGACGACCCTGCGGCTCTCGCCGACGCGGTCACCGCGCTCCTCGGCGACGAGCCGCGTCGCGTTGCGATGGGGGTCGCAGCGCGCGCTCTTGCCGTCGAGCGGTATGCGTGGAGCGACATCGCCCGGCGGCTCGAAGCCATCTACGAGCGGGTTGCCGCGCCACCCGGCAGGGCTCGCGCCGCGTGAACCGGGTCGCGCGTCTCGCGCACAACCCGTGGGGGCGTGGAGTCTTCGTCCTCGTACTGCTCGCGGCTGCGCTGCTCGCGATCTGGTGGCGTGGGCCCGACTGGACGACCGTCTACCACTCGTTCGACGTCGTCTCCTGGCGCTGGGTGTTGGTCGGTGTCCTCCTCAACCTCGTCTCGGTGCTGGCGCGGTCGCTCTCGTGGCGCCTGACGATCGACCAGGCCCTACCCGAGCCTCATCCGCGGTTCGTTCAGGTGTTTTCCGCGTTCGGGATCGGGCTACTCGGGAACGCCGTCCTCCCGGCCCGCGCCGGCGAGCTCGCGCGCGTGGCCGTCTTGCGTCGGCATCTTCCCCACGGGAAGGGGACGAGCGCAACCTTGCTCGGAACGGTCTTCGCGCACCGTCTGTTCGATCTCTTCCCTGTCGCGTTCCTCGTCACCTGGGTGTTGCTGACGGCGAAGATTCCGCACTGGGCCGTGACGAGCCTCGTCATCTTCGGTTTCGTCGGCGTGGCGCTCCTGACGGTCGGATTGCTGTCCGCCCGCACGGGCGAGGGGCGGATGCACGACGGCATGGGCAGCCTGCGCGCGGTCGTCATCCTGGCCCGACAAGGGCTCGCGGTCCTGCGGAGGCCGGTGCCGGCGCTCGGGGCGGCGCTCTTCCAATGCGCCGGCTGGCTGATGCAGCTGCTCGCCGTGTGGGCCGTGATGGCGGCGTTCGATCTCGACCTGCCGCTGCCGGCGGCCGGGCTCGTGCTCGTGTTGATGAACGTTGCGACAATCTTCCCGCTGTGGCCCGGCAATGTCGGTCTCCTGCAGGCGGCGGTGGCACTACCGCTCGTGCAGTACGGCGTCCCCTACGGCACGGGCTTCGCCTACGCGCTGGTGCTCCAGGCAGTCGAGATGTCGGTCGGGGTCGGCGTCGGGTTGATCTTCCTGGCCCGCGAGGGGCTCTCGCTCGCGTCGCTGAAAACGATGGAGGAGGAGCAGGAGTCCGAAGAGGACGCGCTCGTCGAGGCGGCCGAGCAAGCCTCCGAGCGGGAGCGGGCAACGGCCGTCTAGAAACCAACCATCCGTGCGCAGAGAACTCGGCGCCCGCCCGGCAGCTCGGGTGCCGCCTCGACGCACCCAGATCGTCCGCGTCGTCGTGCGTCCGACGAGTCGGTGACGGGGATCAGCGAGACTGCGCGCGGAGTCGCTCGGCGAGCATCTCGAGGAGCTTCCAGGCTATCTCGGGGCGCTCTTCGACGAACGGCCGAAAGCTCCAGATCGGGAGGGCATACGCCACCATGGGTGTCGTTGCGGTTACGGTCGCCGTTCGGGCCGCCCTGTCGACGAGCGCGACCTCGCCGAACGAGCTCCCCGGCCCAAGCGTCGCGACCGTGTCGCCGCGGACCGTGACCGACGCCTCGCCGCTCTCCACAATGAAGAAGTTGAGGCCCTCGATCCCTTCCGTGGCGATCGCGACTCCTTCGTCGAAATGGCGCTCGATGAACTCGGCGGCCAGGTTGTCGACGGTCTTGTCGTCGAGCTCGGAGAACAGGGAGACGCCGCGAATGAGGTCTGCCGACGGTCGAGACATGGGCGGACCTTACAGCTCCGGGTCGGGCGTGTCATCTGGGTCGGCGACCAACTCCTCGATGCGGCCTTCGGCAGCCTCGAGCAGCGCGGAACACCGACGGTGGAGCTCCTCTCCCCGTTGCCAGAGCCGGATCGCCTCGTCGACAGCGACGTCGCCGCGCTCGAGTTTCCCGACGACCTCCTCGAGCTCACGCCGCAGCTCCTCGAACGTCTGCTCGCCCATCTGCGTGTCGTCGCTCACGGCCGCACCTCCGCCACCGTCGCCGTCAGCCTGCCAGTGGCGAGCTCGATGTCGAGAGAGCTTCCGTGACGGGCTGCGGCGGCGTCGCGGAGCGCGACGCCGCCGCAGCGGACAACGGCATAGCCGCGGGAGAGCGTGGCCCGCGGCGAGAGGGCCTGGAGCCGAGCGGCAGCGTGATCGAGAGCAACGCGGCGTCGTTCGAGAAGGAGCAATGGAGCGGCGCGCAGGCGTTCGCGGCTGCGTTCGAGGCGCTCTCGGTCGCGGCCGAGGGCCCGCCGGACGGACACGTTCATGAGGTCGCGAAGCCGCCCGAGCCCGTCCTTCAGCTCCGCCAGGTCAGGCACGACGAGGCGGGCCGCCGCCGTCGGAGTCGAGGCCCGAACGTCGGCTGCGAGATCGCAGAGGGGTGTGTCCTGCTCGTGGCCGACTGCCGAGACGACGGGGACGGGGCACGCCGCGAAGGCCCGCACGACGGCCTCGTCGCTGAAGGGCAATAGATCGTCGAAGCTACCGCCGCCCCGGGCAACGATGACGACATCGACCGTTGGGTGTGCTGCCACTCGCCGGATTGCGGCGGCGATCCGCGGGCCTGCGGCCGCGCCTTGGACGCGCGTTTCGGCGACGACGACGTGAGCCGCAGGGAAGCGAGCGCGGATCCCGGTCACGACGTCGACCTGCGCAGCTGCGTCGGCGCCGGTGACGATCCCGACCGCGCGCGGAAACCGCGGCAGAGGGCGCTTGCGCTCGACTGCAAACAGCCCTTCCGCCGCCAGCACACGCTTGAGGCGCTCGATCGCCGCCAGATGGTCTCCTAGCCCGATCCGCTCGATCGTGATTGCGCGGAAGCTGAGCTCCCCCTTGGCCTCGTAGATCTCGGCCTTGCCTTCCACGAGCACGCGTTCGCCGTCGAGGAGCTCGAGCTCGAGGCCGTCGAACCGCCGTCGTGGCATGGTGGCGCCGCAGGCACGCGCCACTTGCCGGATCCCTGAGGGTGAAGAAGACGAACGCCCACGCGTCGTTCCGCCGCAACTCGGTCACCTCTCCCTCGACCCACAATGAGGGGAGCTTGCGCAGGTAGATCCCGATCCCCTCGTTGAACGCGGAGACGCTGAAGACCTTCCGGTCGCCGTGAAACGTCGCTTCGACCTTCACCCTCGCAGGGTAGACGTCACGCGAGGAAACGGGAAAGCGCGCCTAGAGAAGAATCTCGGCCACGACGGTCGGCGTGCAACCCTGCCGCATCAGGTCGACGCACGTGTGGAGGTCGGCGTCGCTGCCCGCGAGACGCTCGGCGAGCGGCAGCGGGAAGCCCGCCTCGATCAGAACGTGCAGGCGCCAGCTCTCGACCTTGGCCTGCTCGTCCTCGCGCTCGATGTATGTCTCGGTGATCTCTGTCATGTGTGCCGGGGGGATTCGTGATCGCTATGACGATCCCTTCCGCGATTGGTTGGCGGATCCGATGCGAAAGTGGACGATTCCCGACCTACGGGACGTCGTCGAGGCGTCGAGCGAGCTCCTCGCGCATCATCAGCTCGACCGCGCGATCGAGCTCGCGGGAAAGTCTCGTCGTAGCTTCCTCGCGGATCTCGCGCATCCGGTCGTCGAACGCGGTCGCGGCGATCTGGGCATGGCGCTCGACCTCACGCTCGGTGACCCGTTCGAGCCGCTCCGTCTGGCGCCGTTCGAATTCGATGAGCGTCAGCTCGAGGCGTGCCCGGGCGTCGGTCTCGGCCTGCTCGATACCCTCGGCAATGGCCGCTTCCCGCGCCCGCAGCCGGTCGGTGATCTCGTCGATCGAGCGGCGTCGCTCGATCGTGTGCGCCTCGAGCTCGTCGAGCGCCTCCGTCACCGCAGTCGCTGCCGCGCGCTCGAGCTCCTCGCGAAGGCGGATCACGGCCTGCCGCTGCTCGTCGCTCGTCGAGCCGAGCTCTGCCGCCTCCCGTTCGATACGCGCCTCGACGTCGGCGATGGCCTGTTGCTGGCGCTGCGTCAGGCGGACAAGCTGGGTTTCCAGGTGGCGTTGAGCCCGCTCGAGGTCGTCGGCGACGCCCTGCAATCGCTCGTCGAGCCGTCGCTCCACGGTCGCGAGCGTGTCCGCGAGCGCCTCGCTCGTCCTCCGCTCGCGTTCGGCGTACGTCGCACGCCGCTCCTCGCTGAGGCGACGCTCCTCCTCGGCGAGCTGGGAGGTGGTGTCGGCCCGCTCGCGGGCGAGCGTGCGGCGGATCTCCTCCGTGTGGACAGCCGTCTCCTGCTCCACGGCCTCCCGAATCGAGGTCCGCGCCTCGGTGACGAGCGCATCGGTCGCGGACGCGCGGCTGCGTGCCCGATGCAGCGACAGCCACAGGCCGATCGTGGCTGCGACCGCGGCGACGAGGCAGGCTGCAAGGATCCAGACGAGCACGCCGGAACGCTATAGACGAAGGGCGACGAGCGCTGCCGCGATGAGAACGGTTGCCGCTGCCAGCAACCGGAGAGCCGCCTCCGGCGCGGCGACGAGCGTCTCGCGTGTGACGGCTTCCCGACCACCTTCATCGGACTCCAGTTCGCCGCTCACCGCGACCACACCGCGCCGGATCCGGCGCACAGGAGTCGACAGTCTCCGTTGTGCGAGCGAGAGGACGGTTGCCCAAGCAGCTGCGATGACGGCCGCGCTCCGGAGCGTCCCGGCACAGGCGACGTACCCGGTGAGCACCGGGAAGGCTCCCCAGGCGAGGGAGAACCACAGATCCGAGTGAAAGCGGGCACCGAAGAGCTCGAGGTTGTAGGCCGGGACGAGAAATGCTCCGATCGCGACCAACGGCAGGATCCAGAGGCTGAAGCTCAGCGCCACGGCGATCCCGATCGCGCATGCTGCAGCCACCGAGGCGACGGCCAGCACAACGAGCACGGAGGCAGGGATGGTCGTCCCGAGCGGCCTGCCTGCGAGCTCGTCGAGCGCGTGGGCGCCGATTCCCATGGCGAGGAAGAACGCGAGCACGGTCAGCCCGAGCCGACTCCAGGACACCGTGGCTGCGAGGCACCCCCCGACGACGACGTACGAGAGGTGCCACGCCGTATAGGGCAGGTGCAACAGCGTCACGTAGTCGCGCCAACCTCCCCGTGGCAGGGCATAGAACGCAGGCCTCATCCGCTGACCGCCTTCGGCTCGCCGCCTTCCTCATCGCGGCTATCGAGGCGGCGACCCCAGATGACCACTCCTCCACCGAGGCTCATCCGGCGGGAGCGCACGTCCCCGATCCCGGCTTTCTGCCACAGCTCGAGCTGGCTCTCGAGAGGCCATCGCTCGTAGAACTCGCGGATCGACGGGCCGAGGAACCGGCCGACGTCGTACCAGCCGCGCGAGATCAGCCGCCCAGCGACCGGTAGGCCGACGCGGACATACAGATCCCAGAGCGGTCGCCACACCCCCCCGGGCACGCAGAACTCGAGCGACGCGATCGTGCCGCCGGGGCGAACGACGCGGGCCAGCTCGGCGAGAGTAGCGCCGGGGTCGTCGACGTACCGCAGCAAGTAGGTGAAGGTGAGATGGTCGAAAGAGGCGTTCGGGTACGGGATCTCGGTCGCCGACGCTTCTACGAGGTCGACCGTGTTGCCGAATCGTCGTCGCGCGACGGCCAGCATCTCGGGGCTCTGGTCGAGCCCGGTGACCCGGTGACCGCGGGCGAGCAGCTGCTCTGCGACGAGGCCCGTCCCCGTCGCGACGTCGAGCACCGTGCCTTCGTCGCGCGGGACGTGTGACACCATGGCGCGCCTCCAACGGGGGTCCTGGCCGAATGACAGTACGGCGCCGGCGCGGTCGTACCTGGGACCGAGAGGCGCGAAGAGCGTGCGGGCATGGATGCGGCGCTCGGTCACGACGTCTACCCTGCCATGCTTCTCTATCCTGGGCCGGTGACGCTGCTCGCCGATCTCGAGCGCATCGCCACGGCGGCGGCGGCACAAGCGCCGGCTGAAGGAGTCGTCACCGCTGTGCTCGCCACCGAGGCGACCCCGGGCCTGCGCGCCTATCTGTGCGCGTTCGAAGTCCCGGACGGCTCGCGATCCTGGGTCGTGCTCGATGATGAGGGCGTTCCAGTCTCGGACAGGAAGGACGTCAGGAACGCGGTGGCGATCGCCGCCCTGTGCGAGATCGCCGAGGAGTCCGCCGCCGGGGGCGACCTCGACGAGCTCCTCTCGCAACTCGTCGCCCTTCGCCTGACCGAAAGCCCCGAGGGGATCGACGCCGCCGAGGAGGCCGTGCGCGCGCTTCAGCAAACGATCGGAACGCCGCCGCAGCTCGCTTCACCGGCGCGGCTCGACGAGATCGGTGCGGCGACGAGACGTCTCGAGCAGGCCCTTGATCCCGCGGCACCGTCCCCCTTCACGGCGGCGCTGAAGAGTGCCCAGGGCACGATCGACGAGCTCCTGCGGGAGATCGAGCAGACCTATCGGGTGCCCCTTACATTGTGACACAGTGTCACGAGCTTCTCGGCCAACGCCTCCGGTACGCTCACGTGATGGAGGGCGGCGGCTTCTTTCCGTTCGGCGGCGATCCTGAGGAGATCTTGCGTGGATTGCGCGAGTTCGCGGAGACCCAGTCGGAGAGTGTCAAGGATGCGCAACGTGAGCAGTTCGCGACACTGACCCTGAGCACCGCCGTCGAGCTCACCGCCGCCGCGCTCAAGCAGGTCCAGCCCACCGGCGGCCCGGACGAGCAGGCAGCGGCGCTGCGTGATGCGATGCGCGTCCTCTTCCCCGAGGCAGTGGCGCTCGTCAGCGCCGCGCGCCAGGGGTTCATGCGCGAAACCTGACCAGCGAGACCGCAGTATGCTCGCCTCCCCTGGCCACGTCGACCGTGGAGTCCTCGACTGACGGCGCCTCGGATCTGCCGCCGTTCTCCGGTCGTCCGGCGGGTCGTCGTCGGCTTCGATCGGTAGGGGAGCCTCGACCGACCGCGTTGCCGCCCGCGTCAAGCAGGCAGTGCGAAGCCGCCGTCGACGATCAGCGTCTGTCCCCGCACCATCTCGGCGTCCGGCGAGCTGAGGAAGGAGACTGCCCCTGCCATGTCCTCGGGTGTGACGATGCGTCCGGCCGCGTTGCGCGCTCCCATCGCGAGCATCTCGGCCCGGTTGGGGAAGTGGTCGAGCGCCCCCGTGTCGACGACTCCACCGGAGACGGCGTTGACGCGGATCCCCGCCGGCCCGAGCTCGACGGCGAGGTAGCGGACGAGCGACTCGAGCGCGGCTTTCGACGTGCCGACGAGTGCATAGTTCTCGAGTACCCGACTCGAGCCGAGGCTCGAGATCGCCACCACCGACGATCCGGCGGGCATTGCCGGGGCGATCACGCGAATGAGTGCCAGGAACGCGCGGGCATTGGCGTTCAGCGTCCAGTCCCAGTGCTTGTCCTCGGACTCGAGCGCAGGACGGATCACGCCGGTCGCCGCGTTGTGCACGAAGACGTCGAGCGGCCCGAGCTCCGCGACCTGTTCGAGCACGCGGTCGGAGGTGACATTTCCCCGGACGAGAACCGGATCCGCGCCGAGCGCCTCCAGCTCGGCCGCCGTCTCCTCGGCCGCCGAGTCCGAGCGCATGTAACCGATCGCGACGCGGGTGGCACCGTCCCGGGCGAGGCGGAGCGCGATCGCCTTGCCGATCCCCCTGGAGCCGCCGGTGACGAGGACGGACCGGCCCATCAGCCTGCGCGCGGAAGGGGCCGCGTGACCGGCGCCGACGACGGGATCTCGTCCCAGCCGATCCGGGTGCGAGGCTCCTCGGGCTCGTCGTCGTCGGCCTTCGACGAGGCGTAGCCGAGATCGTCGAGCAGGCGGATCTGCTCCTCGCCGAAGCGCCGTACTGCGTCGTCTGCGGGAAGGTCGTCGATCAGCTCGCGCACGCGCGCCCTGATCTGAAATGCGAAGTGGGGGGTGGCGGGGCCCACGAGGGTCACGATGTCGTCGAAGGTCGGCTCTGCCATCGCGGCGCAAGCCTAACCTCTACCTTCCTGCAGATGCGTAGACCGACGTCCGTCGAGGTGATGTTGCTGTCGGCGATCGGACTCTGGGCGCTCAACCTCACTGTGAGCAGGTACATCCTCACGCACGGCTTCCAGCCGCTCGCCTACTCCACCGTGCGGTACGGCCTCGCGGCCGTCGTCTTCATCGGGATCGCGATCGTCGCCGAGCGGTCGTTGTGGATCGCGCGTCGCGATCTCGTCATGGTCCTCGCCGCTGCAGCCACCCTCTGGGTCAACCAGATCGGCTTCGTCTACGCCCTGAAGACGACCTCGGCGTCCGTGATCGCCCTCATCCTCGCCGCCACCCCGATCTTCGCTGCCCTGATCGGGCTGGCCTTCGGCACCGAGGTGCTGCCGCGTCGTTTCTGGATCGGCGCGGCGCTGTCTTTCGCCGGCGTTGCCCTGGTCGCGCTCGGCGCCGGCGGTGAGTTGGGCGGCGACCTCGGCGGGATCATCTTCGGCATCCTCGCAGCCGCGACCTGGGCCGTCTATTCGATCCTGATCACGCCGCTGATGCGAAGGTACTCGCCGTCGCGGATCAGCGCGGTCGTGCTTTCGCTGTCGTGGATCGGGATCGCGCTGACGGGCCTACCGCAGACGCGCTCGCAGGAATGGCAACTCGGCTGGGAGGTGTGGGCGCTGCTCCTCTTTGCAACGCTCGGCCCTCTCGTGATCACCAATGTGCTGTGGTTTCGCTCGCTCGATCGCATCGGCCCTTCGCGGGCGACGCTCGCGACGAACCTACAACCCTTCGTCGCCGCCCTCTTCGCGGTCGTCCTGCTCGGCGAGCGAATCGATCCCGTGCAGATCGCCGGGGGCCTCCTGATCGGCGCCGGGATCCTCGCGGCCCGGCGGCGGTCGCCGGTGTCACCGGGGGAGTGAGCGCCCGATTGCGGAGTACGCTGCGGCGATGAGCCCGCAGCGTCGTACTGCGCTCGTCTCGGTCGGCGCTGCAGTGGCGCTGATGGGAATCAAGCTCGGCACGGGGCTTGCGAGCGGCAGCCTCGGCCTCGTCTCCGAGGCGCTGCACTCGGGCACCGACCTCGTCGCTGCGCTCCTCACGTTCTTCGCGATCGGTGTCGCGGGGCGTCCCGCGGATCGGTCGCATCCCTACGGCCACGGCAAGGCAGAGCACCTCGCCGCGCTGGCCGAGGCGTTCGTGCTGTTGCTCGTCAGCGTTGCGGTGGGAGTGCTCGCCGTCGCCCGTCTCGCCGGTTGGATCGAGATCGAGACGTCGACTGCCTGGTGGGTGTTCGCCGCGGTCGGAGTCGTCATCGCGATCGACGTGTCGCGCACGGTCGTCTCGGTGCGTGGCGGCACGACGGTTCGCGAGCCCTGCTCTCGCCTCGAACGCCCTTCACTTCGGCAGTGACCTCGTCGGCACGCTGGCTGTCCTGGGAGGCCTTCTCGCAGTCCGGGCAGGCTGGCAGGCCGGGGACTCGCTCGCCGCGGTGTTCGTCGCCATCCTCGTGGTCGTTGCAGCCGGCCGCCTGATCCGGCGTAACGTCGACGTGCTCATGGACAGGGCTCCCGCCGATGCCGTGCGCGCCGCCGGGCGGCAATCGCAACACTCGATCCTCCCGTCGAGGTGCGGCGGCTCAGGCTCCGCGAGGCAGCCGGGCGCACGTTCACCGACGTCGTGATCGGCGTGTCCCCTGGTGCCGTCGTGGGCCAGGGGCATGCCGTGGCCGACCGCGTCGAGGCAGTCGTGCACGGAGCGCTCCCCGGCAGCGACGTCGTCGTTCACGTCGAGCCCGCAGGGGTCGAAGCGGCACTGCGGGAGCGCGTGCGAGAGTCGGCGATGTCGGTCGGGCGTGTCCGTGAGATCCACAACCTGTCGGTGATCGAGTTGCCCGACGGCGTCCACGTGTCGCTCCACCTCAAGCTGCCCGGCGAGCTCGCTCTCGACGAGGCGCACGCGATCGCCGAGCAGGTCGAGCACGCGATCGTCGTCGGTGTCCCCGAGGTCGTCGACGTGCAGAGCCACCTCGAGCCTCTGGCCGAGCCCGCCGCTGGTCGCGAGGAGGACGACGATCCCGCCGAGATCGAGCGTCTCGTCCGCGACGCGACGGGAATTCCGCCGCGGGCCGTCCGGTTCCTCCATACCGACGAAGGGCTCGTCGTCTTTCTCACGCTCGTGCTCGACCCCGCCGAGAGCCTCGCTGCCGCCCATGCGACGGCCTCGAGCGTCGAGCAGCGGATCTGGGATGTCGTGCCGGGGGTCGCCGAGGTGATCGTCCATACGGAGCCATGAGGCCCTCAGCAGGTTGAATAGGCCGTAGATGCGGCTTTGCATGTTCCACCCGAACGACACACCCGATGGAGCGCGGCTGGGTCGGCCGCCTCGACGGTGACCGCGTCCTCCATCTCGCCACGCAGACGCTGCAGTCGTTCTTCCTCGGCGGCGGGGGCGCGCGAGAGCATGCCGAGTACACGCTCACCGACGTGACGCTGCTCGCGCCGGTGCAGTACCCGCCGACGGTGCGCGTCTTCGACAGTCAGGAGGCGTTTCGCATTCGCGAACGCGACGGCGGTGATCGGGCCCGGCGCCCATGTCCCTGCCGGCGACGCGCCCCGCGTCCTCTTCCCGCGCCTCGCCTGCGTCATCGGCGCCGAGGGGCGGATCGGCGGCTACACCCTCTTCGCTCGAGTGGCACGATCCCAGAACGGGTCGCCGCCCAAGGAAGCAGGGACTTCGCCCTCGTCTCGGCCCTGTCGTGTCACACCGGACGAGCTCGACCCGACCGCCTCGACGATCGTGGTGCGCACCGACGGCAGGGAACAGACGAGGGACGTGATGCCGCCCTTCGATTGGCAGGCGGCAATCGCGTTCGCCGCCGCCGGGACGACGTTGCGCTCGGGGGACGTCATCGCCGGCCCGTCGCTCTGCTTCCGTCGCCCCCGTCGCCGGCTCGGTGGAGCTGACCTGCCCGGGATCGGCGTGCTCGCCCAGTTCACCGCATGACCGGCCCCCTCGTCCTCGACTGGGATGGGACCGTCACCGAGCGCGACACGCTCCACTGGTGATCGAGCGGTTCGGCGATCTCGACGTCTTCCACGCGGTGGAGGCGGCAGATCGGCCGCGAGCTGACGCTACGACGAGGTGATCGCCTCGAGATGGCGACGATCTACGGCTCCGCTCGGGGAGGTCGTCGGCTGGCTGCTCGAGCACGTTCGCGTACGCGCCGGGCTTCGCCGAGCTCGTCGCTGTCCACGACCCGCTGATCGTCTCCGCCGGCTTCCACGAGCTGATCTCCCCGGTTCTCGCCCGCGAGGGCGTCGAGGCACGGGTCGTCGCGAACAGCGTCGAGGCCGACCCGACGGGCTGGCGCGCCGTCTTCCTCGACCGCGCGACCCGATGCACCGTCTGCGGCGAGCCATGCAAGCGCGCCGCGGTGGCACATCTTCAGCCGTTCACCTATGTCGGTGACGGCGTCTCCGACCGTTGCGTGTCGCTCGCCGCCGAGCGCGTCTTCGCGCGCGCACGGGCTCGCGCGCTAGCTCGACGATCTGGGCGTCCGCCTACGAGCCCTTCGACGACCTCCTCGATGTACGAGCGTAGGACGCGGATTCTCCCTGTGCCCTCGTCTTGTTCTCGTCCCGAATCGCTCGGTCATCGTGTCGTCGTCCTCGAGGAGCTCGGTGTCGAGTCGCACCTGATCTCCGAGGTGGATGCGGCTCCTGTGGCGACGGATGACGCAAGGGCGGAGGCTGACGAGATGCGAGCGCGCGAGAACGTGTCCCGCGATCCCCTCGCATACGATCGGCGGCATCGCACTGCTCGCCCTCCCGCAGCCGTACGACTTCCACGCGTCGACCGAGCGGTTCCGCTCGTACGGCGCCGATCGCGCGAACCTGTGGCACGAGGGCGGCCTGCACCGGGTCATCGCGGGTCGTGAGGTGCGGCTCGAGGCCGCGCCGGGTGGGGTGCACGTCGAGCCGTGCGACGCCGCGATCGCCCGGGAAGCGTCGTGGCTGCTCGGCGCCCCTCTCGATCTCGACGGCTTCTGGGCCTGGGCCGCGTCCGACCCTGTCCTGGCGGCGCTCCGCGAGCCACTCGCGGGCTACCGGCCGCCGCTCGTTGCCGGACCGTGGGAGATGCTCGTGACCTTGATCACGGCCCAGCAGGTGTCGCTGCACTCAGCCTTCGCCGTGCGCTCGCGGTTCATCGAGCGCTTCGGCGTCCGGCACGGGGAGGCGTGGTCGTTCCCGTCCCGGGAGCGGATCGCGGAGGCGGCCGAGGAGCGAGATCCGCGAGGTCGGCTTCTCGACCCGAAAGGCCGAGTACGTGATCGGGCTCGCCCGCGGTGAGCTCGACCTCGACAGCGCTCGCGCCGCCTGCCCGACGCCGCAGGTGATCGAGGCGATCACGGCGCAGCGTGGCCTTGGCCGCTGGACGGCCGACTGGTTCCTCGCCCGGGCGCTCGGTCGCCCCGACGCCTGGCCGGCCGGCGACCTCGGCGTGCGCAAGGCCGTGTCGTTCTTCTACGGTTCAGGCAGAGATCTCGACGAGACGGAGGTACGAGAGGTGGGAGAACGATTCGGTTCCTGGCGCAACATCGCCTGTCACATGCTGCTCGCGGGTGCGAGGGTGCACGGATGACCGTGCGGAGCGCCACGCTCGACGACCTGCCTGCACTCGAGGAGCTGTGGCGGGCGTTCGAGGCGGAGGTGCCGCCGCCGGCGCACGAGGAGGTCGATCGTCGCCACCGAGCTCGCGGAGATCCGCGCGATCGTCGAGTCGGGGCTCGGCTGGGTGGCCGAGCGGGACGGCGCCGCGGTCGGCATGGCGCTGGCCCGCCGCCGCGGCCCGCGGGTCGGGCGGATCACCGATCTCTACGTCGACGCCGGGCGCGCGGCGCGCGGGGGTCGCCGAGGCGCTGACCGCGGGCCGTCGTCGACCCGATTCGCCGCCGACGGTGTCGATACGGTCGATCTCGAGGTGATGGCGTCCAACACCGCTGCGCGCGCCGTCTACGCGCGCTGGGGCTTTCGCGACGAGGTGCTCGTGCTCGCGGCGCCGGTGGCGGCACTCGCGGAGCGGCTCGGAGAAGCGGTGGCGGCGGCCTCGTTCGGCTCGATCCACGCTCAGACGGACGACGTCGATGTGATCCTGAAGGCGGTCGAGATGTTCGTACCCCGGCTGCCGGGCCGATCGGCAGGCTCGATCGTGACCCAGCCCCGCGGCGGCTACGTCACGGTCTACGACGACGTCTGCGATCGCGATCCTGCGATGCTGCGCCGTCTCGCCAAGGAGATCTCCTCTCGGACGGGGCTCGTCGTGATCACGGTCGGCGTCGAGGAGGAGGCCGTCGTGCGGATGATCCTGTTCGACCGCGGCGGAATCGTCGACGAGTACGCGTCGGTGCCCGAGTTCCACGGACCACTTCCTCCCGGCGAGGTGGTCGCGCTCCACGCGAACCCCGTCGTCATCGAGCGATACACGGGCGCGTCGCAGGCATCGATTCGCGCCGCCGCTCCCGTCGCGGGCGTTCCTGCCGACCTGCCGCCGGCCCGTGAGCTGCTCGCCGGGCTCGCAGGGGCTCTCGGGCTCTCCGGCGCCGAGCACGGTTGGGCCGACGCGCCCGCAGACGATGCCGCGACCAGGATCGACCGCTGATGCTGACACTGATCGACGCCCCGCGCTGCCCGTACTGCGCCCGCGTTCGCATCGCCCTCGCGGAGAAGGGGGTAGAGCACGAGACGGTCGTGATCGACCTCGACGACCGTCCTGCCTGGCTCTACGAGATGAACCCGGTGGGCCAGGTGCCGGTGATCGACGAAGACGGCTGGGTGCTGCCGGAGTCGGCCGTGATCAACGAGTACCTCGAGGAGCAGCTCCCCGAGCCGCCGCTCCTGCCGGCCGGATCCGGAGGGGCGGGCGGCGGCACGGCTGCGGATCTTTCGCTACGACGACTTCACCCGCCCCTACTACGCGCTGCGGCGGGGGCAGGCGGGAGCCGAGGTCGGCGTTCGCCGAGGCGCTCGCCTCACTCGACACGACTCTCGCCGGAATGCCGTACCTGACCGGCTCGGCGTTCGGCCTCGCAGACGTGGCCTACGTGCCCTGGGTGATCCGCGCTCGCGACCTGCTCGGGGTATCGCTCGCTTCCTATCCCCACGTGGACGAGTGGCTCGCGCGCCTCGCCGAGCGCCCGTCAGTTGCCGACGAGATCGCCCTCGTTGCAACCCTCTGAGCCGATGAGCGACGTGACGCGCGACGAGCTCGAGCGGCGCCTCGGCGAGGAAGGTCTCGTCCTGCTGGACGTGCGGTCGGCCGGCGAGTTCAGCGGCGAGCAGGGCTACCCGTGCGATGCTCGCCAGGGCCATCTTCCCGGGCGCGTCGCAACGTCGATCTGCAGGACCTTCTCGCTGCGGGTGACACCGCCGCGGTGCGGGCGCTCGTCGGGGCTCCCGCGGGCTCCGAGGTGATCGCGTACTGCCATTCGGGCGGCCGCTCGGCAATGGCGGTCGAGCTGCTCCGAGCCGCCGGGTACGACGCGCGCAACTACCCGGGCTCGTGGCACGAGTGGGCTTCCGACGCCGCGTTGCCGATCGAATCTCCCTAGCGGCGAAGGGGAGCCCCGACCGGCCGGCGGCGCACGCTGGCAGAGGCCGGTTGTCGTGGCGAAACCCCGCGCGCCGGCCCTGTCAGCCTGCGGCGAGGTCGAGGAACGCACTGCAGAGCCTCCGGCCGTGCTCGTTCCAGGCGCCGAGGAACGCGTCCGTTTCGGCTCGCATCACGGCCGGATCCCCCAGCTCGGCCTCTCCCTCGACGAACCAGCGGTCGAGCATGTGGCGCGTCACCTCGGCGTGGAACTGGATTCCCCACGTGCGCTCTCCGAGCCGGTAGGCCTGGGGTGCCGCGTCGCTCGTTGCGAGCAGCTCGGCCTCCGCGGGAAGCTCGAAGGTGTAGTAGTGCCACTGGAATGCGTCGACACGCCGGGGTAGCACGCCGATCACGGGATCGTCGCATCCGGCGTCGTTCACGTGGACCCGGTGCCAGCCGACCTCGGCCGTTGCGGCAGGGCCGACGCTCGCTCCCACGGCGCGCGCGATCAGCTGCGCCCCGAGGCAGACGCCGAGAAGCGGCACGTCGCTGTCGAGCGTCTCGCGGATGAACAACGCCTCGTCGGCGAGCCACGGATGCTCGGCGTCCTGATCGGGGTGCATGGCGCCGCCGAAGATCATGATCGCGTCGTACCGGCCCGGTGCGTCCGGCCCGAGGCCGCCGTCGACGGTGACCCAGCGTTCGAGTCGGTCGCCGCGTAACTCGACGATGTCCTCGAACAACCCGCCGCCACCGGTCGAGGTGCCGTCGTGGACGATCGAGAGGATGCGCATCGCGCGAGCGTACCGTCTGCCTCCTTGCCCGAGCCGCGATCGCTTGCAGGATCTCGAATCCGCCGTCGGGGCGACGTCGTCTCGCGTGAGTTCAGAACAGCGTCATCTCGGCCGGCGGCAGGTCGATCCCGCCGGTTGCGGCAACCCCGACGTCGTCGAGCAGCCCTCGGAAGATCACCGCGCTTCTCGGCGCGAAGTCGTCGCGGTTGTTGTTGAAGAGGGCGTAGACCTCGTCTGCCTGCTCGGTGAGACGGCGTGTCGGGCCCGATCCACTCGGCGAGCTCCTCGTCGGTGTACATCCAGTCGAACCGGTCGGCCGCGCTGCCGCCGCGGATGTTCCACGTCTGGGCGTTGCGGCCGTGGAAGCGGATCACCGAGACGGGTGCGTCGCCGCTGCGACGCGGGGGGCAACGTTCGTCGCCCGGGTCAGCGGAGCGTCGACCGAGACGTAGGCGAGACCGTGCTCTTCCAGGAACCCGAGGGTGTCGGAGCGCTCCTCGGGGTCCATCCACGAGCGGTGGCGGAACTCGATCAGCGGGACGAGCGGCTCGAGCCGGTCACGCACCCGGGCGAGCTCCTGCTTGGCGTCTGCCGACTTGACGAAGCGCGGGTGGTACTGGAGCAGGACACCGCGGAGCTTCCCCGAGAGCTCGAGCGGCTCGACCGAGCTGCGAAAGGCCGCGAACGCAGCGTCGGTCGGCTCACCCTCGTGCCACGTCATCGCGGCGCCGGCCTTGACGTGGAACGTGAAGTCATCGGGGGTGCGCTCCGCCCAGCGGCGCGTCACGTCCGGGTCCGGCAGTGCGTAGAACGGCGAGTCGACCTCGACGACGTCGAACCGCTCGGCGTAGTAGCGCAACCGCGCCTCGGCGGTCGAGACACCGCGCGGGTACCACGCCTTCAGGAGCCCCTCGTCGGCCCAGCTGCACGTCCCGAGTCGCACCGTCGCGGGCATCGACGGAACATACTCGTGGAGCCACTCTGCGGTCTCGCCACGAGCTGGACGATCGACATCCCGCAGCGCGCGGCCCGCGTTGACGCCTACACTGCCGCGCGTGGATGTCCGCCCGATCGGCGTGTTCGACTCCGGTGCCGGTGGCCTCACCGTTCTCCACGAGTGCCTCGTCACCCTGCCCCACGAGGACTTCGTCTACCTCGGCGACGGTGCGCGACTGCCCTACGGCCCGCGACCGCTCGAGGAGATCCGCCGCTTCGCGGACGAGATCGCCCGCTATCTCGAAGCGACAGGGCGTCAAGCTCGTCGTGGCGGCCTGTAACTCGGCCACCGCGGCCGCGCTACCCGATCTCCAGCGGGCCCTGTCGGTCCCGGTGCTCGGCGTTATCCAGCCGGAGGCCCAGGCGGCCGTCCGGGCGACGCGCAACCGCCGGGTCGGACTGCTCGCCACCGAGGCGACCGTGGCGAGCGGCCGCTACGAGGCGTTGATCCACACGCTCGACGCCGGCGTCATCGTCGTGCCCGTCGCCTGCCCGAAGCTCGTGCCGCTGATCGAGGGCGACGACCCGTTCGGCGAGGCGACCGTCGCGGCAGTACGTGAGGCCGCCGAGCCCGCTCAAGCGAGCAGGCGTCGACACGGTCGTCCTCGGCTGCACCCACTATCCGCTGATCCGGCCGATCTTGCAGCGCGTCTTCGGGCGCGATGTCACGCTCGTCTTCTCCGCCGACGAGACAGCACGGGAGGTCTCGGAGACCCTTGCCCGAAGACTGATCGAGAACGACACGGCCCGGGAAGGCACGTACCGGTTCCTGACGACCGGAGATCCGGCTTCGTTCCAGGCGATGGGAAGCCGGTTCCTCCAACTTCCGATCGCGGACGTGGAGCGCGTGAGCCTCGCGGACCTCGAGAGCGTGGCCGCGTGAGGCACGACGGCCGCCGCCCCGACGAGCTTCGCGTGCTCGACGCGTTGCCCGACTTCCTCGAGCAGCCGCACGGCTGCGTGCTGTGGTCGCAGGGGAAGACACGGGTGCTCTGCACCGCGACCGTCGAGGAGGACATCCCGCGCTGGCTGCGCGGCAAGGGACGCGGCTGGATGACCGCCGAGTACGCGCTCCTGCCTGCCTCCACCGGCGACCGCACGCAGCGCGGCGTCACCCGTGGACGGCCGGACGGCCGGACGGTCGAGATCCAGCGGCTGATCGGACGCGCCATGCGCGCCGTCTGCGACTTCGAGGCGCTCGGCGAGAGGACGCTCTGGCTCGACTGCGACGTGCTCCAGGCCGACGGCGGCACGCGATGTGCGGCGATCACCGGGGCGTACGTCGCCGCCTATCGGGCGCTCGACCGGATGGGTCTGTCGAAGGCGCTCCCCGGGGTCGGTGGCGGCAGTCTCGGTCGGTGTCGTCGACGGTGTGGCAGTCCTCGACCTCGACTACCCGGAGGACTCGCAGGCCGACACGGACATGAACGTCGTGATGACAGCCGACGGCCGGCTCGTCGAGGTGCAGGCGACCGCGGAGCGAGAGCCGTTCACGCGCGACGAGCTCGACGCAGCTGCTCGACCTCGCAGCGGTCGGTATCGAGCAGCTCGGCGGTGGCGCAACGAGCGGCCGCCGATGCCCCCCGCGTGTGAGGGCGCGACTCGCCTCCGGCAATCCGCACAAGCTCGTCGAGCTGCGGCGCGCTCTGCCTGGGTGGGAGATCGAGCTGATCGACGATCCCGGGTTCCCGCCGGAAACCGGCTCTACCTATGCGGAGAACGCGCGGGACAAGGCGATGCACGGTCGGGCCGGCGCCCCAGTGGAGGCGTGGGTGATCGGCGAGGACTCGGGCATCGAGGCCGCGGGCCTCGGCGGGAGGCCCGGAATCGCGTCCGCCAGGTGGGCGGACGACGGCGTCGACCGCCTGCTCGACGAGCTCGCGGGAATACCCGATCGTCGTGCGCGGTACGTCTGCGCGATCGTCGCGATCGGGCCCGGGGGCGACGAGATCGTTGTCGAGGGGACACTCGAGGGAACGATCACGAGTGGCCGTCGCGGCGACGAGGGGTTCGGCTACGACCCGATCTTCGTGCCGCACGGTGAGGAGCGAACCGTTGCCGAGCTCGGCGATGCGTGGAAGACCGCCAACTCGCACCGGGCCCGAGCCGCCGCCGCGTTGCATCTTGCCGCGCGATCTCGAATCCAGGGGTTCGCGTGCGATCGACGGATCCCCCGTGGGATCCGAGATCTTGCAGGATGAGGCAGCCGAGATCTTCAGAAAGCACTATCCTGCTCCGCGATGAAGCCGAACGAGGCACTCGCCGAACTGCTCGAACTGTCGTCCCAGATCGATGATGCCGCGATCATGGGCGAGTCGGGGTTCGTGCTCGCGAGCTCGGGTGCACCCGAGCGCGGCGAGCAGCTGGCGCGGATCGCTGCTGAGCTCGTCGCGGCCGCGGCTGATGTGCGGCCGTCCGGCGAGGTGACGCGCGTCGAGGTCGCCCTCGGTGCCGGGAGCGTGTTCGTCGTCCGGGAAGGAGGTCGCACGGTCGTCGCGACGACCGTGCCGGAGCCGACTGCCGGTCTCGTCGTCTACGACCTGCGGACGGTGTTGCGCCGGCTCGCCGAGAAACCGGTCCGTAAGCCTTCGAGATCGAGGAAGAAGGATGCAGCCGATGCGTAGGCTGCTCGTGCTCGCTCTCATCGGCGGGCTCGCGTGGTGGTTCCTCGGTCGTCGGAGCGGCCAAGCCGAGCGCAGCGCCACGATCGGTTACGCGGACGGCTCGTCGTTGACGCTCGACGCGGGATCACCCGAGCTCGACCGGTTGTTGCAGATCGCCGTCGAGGCCACACCCGCGTGACCGACGACCTCGGTCGCCTGCTCGTGGAGCACGCGCTCCTCGAGGGTGACTTCCTGCTCAGGTCGGGGAAGCGCTCCACGTGGTACCTCGACAAGTACCGGTTCGAGACACGCCCCGACGTTCTGCGGGCGCTCGGTGAGCGCCTGGCGGAGGTCGACGCGCGAGGTCGAGCCCGGACGCCGTCAGACTCGCCGGGCCGGCCCTCGGAGCGGTTGCGCTGGCCGCTTCGGCGTCCATGGCGTCCGAACTGCCGTTCATCATCGTGCGCGGTGAGACCAAGGAATACGGCACAGCGAATCGGATCGAAGGCCCGTTCGATCGGGGGGACATCGTGTGCCTCCTGGAGGACGTCGTCACCTCTGGTGGCGCTCTCGCCGAGTCGGTGTCCGCGCTTCGGGACGCCGGCCTCGTCGTCCGCAACGCAGTGTGCGTCGTGGACCGTGAAGAAGGTGGGGCGGACGCCCTCGCCCGTCTGGGGGTGCGGCTTCGCTCCCTCTACCGTGCGAGCGACCTCCTTGCCGGGCTCTCCCCTGACTGAGCGCCCGGCGTCCGGTGAGTGCTCGACGGAATCGAGCATCGAGCAGGCGTCGCAAATCGGCATGGTTGAGCCGAAACGGCCGGAGTGTTAGGGTCTCCGGCGGTCCCTACAACGACCATCTAGTAGGAGGAGTGGCAGTGACGAAGCAGGAGTTCGTAGACGCAGTGGCCGGCAAGACCGGCATGTCCAAGCGCGATGCGGGTGCCGCGGTGGATGCATTTCTCGACATCGTCGAGGGTGCCCTCAAGGCGGGCGACACCGTGACGTTCACCGGGTTCGGCAAGTTCCACACGACCCATCGTGCAGCTCGCATGGGTGTGAACCCGCGCAATCCGAGCGAGAAGGTTCAGATCAGGGCGGCGACCGTGCCGAAGTTCTCGGCCGGCTCGGTGCTGAAGAAGGCCGTCAACTAACACGGCCCCTCCTCCAAGGACAGTCGAGAGGGCCCTTGGCGGGCCCTCTCTTTTGCCATCCTATACGAACACATGTTCGTGTAGGATGGGCCGCTTGCAGCTCTCCTTCGATGCCGCCGATCGGCTCGTCGACCTCGTCGAGGCGAGCCGCGGTCCCGTTCCACTCGACGAGGCCGCGCGATCGCTCTTCGCACTCGCGTCGGCACCGACGGCAATCGCGCGCGCATTGCTCGACGACGTGGTCTCGGGCGATGCGCGGCTCGTGTGGCGGGGCGCTGCGGTCGGGCTCGCCGACCCACCGGGGGAGTCGACCTTGCTGGAGACCGCCTCGTTCGTCGTCTTCGATCTCGAGACGACCGGGCTCTCACCTTCCCGCTCTCGGATCGTCGAGATCGGCGCGCAGCGGGTCGAGGCACTCGAGGTCGGGTCGATCTTCGAGACACTCGTCGATCCGGGAGTCGCGTTGCCGATCGCGATCACGGCCCTCACGGGTATAGGTCAGGAGCACGTTCGAGGGGCTCCGGGCCAGGATCTCGCCGTGCGGCGCTTCCTTGCTTTTGCCGGCGACGCCGTGCTCGTCGCCCACAATGCCCGGTTCGACCTGGGCTTTCTCGATCGCGCCGTCGAGCGGCTCACGGGCAGGCGGTTGGCCGGTCCGGTCGTCGACACGGTCGGGCTCGCCCGGCGACTCTTGCGCGGCCGGACGAGCCGCTTCGGCCTCGCACCGCTCGCCCACTTCTTCGGCACGTCGGTCGAGCCCTGCCATCGTGCGCTCGCCGACGCATCCGCCACGGCGGAGATCCTGATCGCGCTCATCGGGCTCGCGCAGGAGCGCGGGGCGCGGACGGTGGCGGATCTCGTCGAGTTGTCGGCGCCGCGTGCCCGCCGCCTGCAGACGAAGCGCTTGCTCGTCGCGGATGCCCCGACGACTCCCGGGACATACGTCTTCCGGGATGCGCACGGGCAGGCGCTCTACGTCGGTCGGGCGCGCAATCTCAGCGCCCGGCTCCGCTCGTACTTCTCCGGCGAGCGGCAGCGGCCGGCCGTAGAGGCCGCCCTCGGCGCTCTGGCTCAGGTCGAATGGGAGCGGTGCGGGAGCGAGCTCGAGGCGGCCCTCGACGAGTTGCGGCTTCTGCGTGAGCTTCGGCCTCCGGCGAACGCGCGCGCCACGCGGCCGGACCGGCACGTCTATCTGCGGCGCCGCGGTCACCGCTGGGTGTGCGGGCCCGAGCCGACTCCGCACGGCCCGATCGCCGGGCGAGCCCTCGCCCGGCGGGCAGCGCAGGTGCTCGACGGCTTCGAGGGAGACGAGCCGCGCGACGTGCTCCCTGGGCTGAAAGTACGGCTCCGGCGGCTTGCCGGCGCGCTTCGCTTCGAGGATGCCGCCCGGCTGCGCGACAGAATTGCCGCGCTCGAGCAGGTCGTCGAGAGGATCGACGAGCTCCGGCGCCTGCAGGCGTTGCGGGCGTGCCTCGTCGTGCCGGCGATCGAGCCGGGGATGATGCGGGCGATCTTCGTCGCCGGAGCAGTTGTCGACCGCCGGACCGTCCCGCGCGGGGGAGGAGGACGTCTCGAAGTCGAGGCTGGGCTCACCGAGGTACGGCGAGCTCTCCCTGCCGTGCTCGAGGCGACGGTTGCGGACGAGCTCCTTCTGGTCGGGGCATTCCTCCGACGCCCGCCGCCCGAGCTTCGTGTGGCCGAACTCGATCGCGAGGCGATCCTCGCGGCAGTGAACGGGGTAGCCTTGGCGGCGTGAGCACCCGACGCGACGATGAGCCGATCGAGGTGCGGGCGTTCTCCGATCGGGTCGCCGAGACAGTCGAACGAAAGCGCAGCCAGCTCGTCGTCGGCCTCGACCCACGGATCGACCTTCTGCCGGTCGAGTTGCGTGGTGAAGCGGTGCTCGGTCGTGCGTCGGCCGCGCGGGCAGTGGAACGGTTCTGCAAGGGGATCGTCGATGCCGTTGCCCCGTATGTCGTCGCGGTGAAGCCACAGGTGGCTTTCTTCGAGGCGCTCGGGAGTGACGGTTGGCTCGCGCTCGAGTCGGTCTCGCGTTATTCCTCCGAGGCGGGCCTCCTCGTGATCGCAGATGCGAAACGGGGCGACATCGGCTCCACGGCACGTGCATACACCGCTGCGTTCCTCGAGCCGCGTGGCGCAGATCCCCCGCTCGCGGACGCTCTCACGGTCAACCCCTATCTCGGATCGGATTCGATCGACCCGTTTCTCGCCGCCTGCCGACGTCACGGCGCCGGCATCTTCTGCCTCGTCCGCACCTCGAACGCCGGCGCTCGCGACCTTCAGGATGCCGTGCTCTCCGACGGAACCCCGGTCTGGCGGCACGTTGCAGGGCTCGTCGGCGAATGGGGGGCGGACCTCGTCGGTGCGAACGGGATGTCGAGCGTCGGCGCCGTCGTCGGCGCAACCGTGCCGCGGGTGATCGGGGACGCGCGCCGAGCGATGCCGCAGTCGATCATCCTGCTCCCCGGGGTCGGCGCCCAGGGAGCGACGCCGGCTGATGTCGCCCGCGCGTTCACGAGCGGGCCAGCAAGTGCTCTCGTCAACGCGTCCCGCTCGGTGATCTTCGCGTACCGCGACACCGAGGACGACTGGCGTGCCGCCGCCGGCACCGAGGCAGCGAGGCTCGCCGCGGAGATCTGGGCTGCGGCCGGCTGGTAGCGTCATCGAAATGCGCTTTCTCGCCTTCGCCGCGGCTGCGGTCGCGGTGTGCTGCGCTGCCGCCGTCGCGGCACCTCCTCCGGTGGACGCGCCCGCCTACGTCGTTCGGGGCGGACCGGGGTCGATCGTCCTCGCGGCACGAGCCCCTGACGTGCCACGCGCGCCCGCGAGCATTACGAAGTTGATGACGGTGATGGTCGCGCTCGAGCACGCTCGACTCGACGAGATGGTCACCGTCACCCCACAGGCAGCGGGGATCGGTGAGTCGACGGCGATGCTCCGTCCGGGGGAGCGGCTCTCGGTGCGCGACCTTGCGATCGCCGCCCTCGTGCCGAGCGCCAACGATGCCGCCACTGCGCTCGCGGTGCACGTGGGCCGCGGCTCGGTAGCGCGCTTCGTGGCGATGATGAACGCGAAGGCACGGTCGCTCGGCCTCACTTCGACTCGATTCGAGAATCCGCACGGGCTCGACGAGACGGGCCACGTATCGAGCGCGCGCGATGTCACGACGTTGCTCTCGGCGGCCCTTCGCGACCCCTTCATCCGCAGGTGGTCGACGAGGTCGACGGCGACGATCGCCGGCGGCAGGGTCCTGACCTCGACCGACGGACTGATCGGTGAGTTGCCGCTCGTCGGTGCCAAGACAGGTCATACGAACGCGGCCGGTTGGTCGCAGGTCGCAGCGGTAGAGCGCGACGGCGTTCGGATCACCGCATCGCTTCTCGGAGCACCGACCGAGGGCCGGCGGGATGCCGGCCTGGCGTCACTCCTCGCCTGGGGCCTCGACCAGTTCCACGCTGTGCTGGCGATCGACGCGGCCCGGGTCTACGGTCTCGCGGAGACGGGCTACGGCCGTCCCCCGGTGACGCTCATGACCCAGAAGAGCATCGTCCGCCAGGTGCGGGTGGACAGGCCCCTCGTCGAGCACGTCGTCGCGAGCTCGGCCCTCGCGTTGCCGGTCACGCGGGGCCAGCGCGTGGGAGAGGTGCGGGTGTTCACGGGAGGTAGGCTGGTGGCACGCGCCCCGCTGCTCGCCGCCGAGTCGGTCTCGGCCGTGGGAGCGCCGGGTAAGGTCGCGTGGTACGCCCGGCGCACTGTCCACCATCTTTTCGGGCTCGTCTCGTAGGTACACGTAGGAAGGGGCCGCTGTCGTGATCATCACCGTCACTCTCAATGCCGCACTCGATCGGTCGCTCACCGTCCCGATCTTCAAGCTCGGGCACCGGCACCGGGCGAGCAGCGTGATTGCGCTCGCGGGTGGCAAGGGAATCAACGTGGCGCGAGCGCTCAAGCGGCTCGACGTGCCCGTGGTCGCCACGGGGCTCGCGGGAGGGCGAACGGGCACGCGGATCGTGGAGGAGCTGACCGAGGAGGCGATCCTCAACGATTTCGTCCGGATTCGGGACGAGTCGCGGACGTCCACCGCGGTGGTCGATCCGACCGCGGGGACGTACACGGAGATCAACGAATGGGGCCCGAAGGTGTCAGAGGACGAGCTCGATATTCTGCTCGACAAGCTCCGGTACCTGTCTCGCGGCGCATCGACGGTGGTGTTCGCCGGCTCGCTGCCCCGCGGCGTCGACGAGGGGTTCTACGCGGAAGCTGTCCGCGAGATGACGCGGTTGGGAACGCGCGTCGTGCTCGACGCGGAGGGTGAGCCTTTGCAGCGCGGCATCGAGGCGGAGCCGTGGCTCGTCTCGCCGAACCAGCACGAGGCCGAGCAGCTCGTCGGTCAGGAGCTGGACGACGACGACGACTTCGTGATGGCGCTCGACAGGATTGCCGAGATGGGCGCCCGCAACGTGCACATCACGCTCGAGACCGGCTGTTTCGCGCTCGTCCGGGAGGAGCGCCAGGTGCGGCGTTATCGCGCCCGTGCTCCACAGCTCGAGCCCGTCTCGATCGTGGGGGCCGGCGACGTGCTTCTCGCGCGGTGGCTTGCTGCCCAGGACGAGGGGCGTCCCGCGGAGGAGTCGCTTCGCCTCGCCGTCGCCGCCGGCTCGGCGTCGGTTCTCGAGGTCGGCGCCGGGCGCTTCGATCCCAAGGAGGCGGCGCGCCTCGCATCGCTCGTCGAGGTCGACGAGCTGCAGCCGGTCGGCTGACCCGACGCGGGGCTTCGACCTGCCGTCGTTGAATTGCGGAGGACGTTCTCCTCGGACGGCCGAGGCCGGGCGGAAGCCTGGCGTCCCAGGCGTGCCGCCTCGTCTAGGCCGGTTGGTAGAGTCGAATCACTCTTGGAGTTCGAGCTCGATCGAGACGGCAAGTTCGGCAAGGAAGGCCTCGCCTTCGACGACGTGCTGCTCGTCCCGGCCGAGTCGGCCGTCCTGCCGAATGACGTTGCCACGGCGACGAGGCTGACGCCGACCATCGCGCTCGAGATCCCCGTCGTCTCCGCAGCGATGGATACGGTCACCGAGGCGCCCCTCGCCATCGCTCTCGCGCGGGAGGGCGGGCTCGGGATCATCCACCGCAATCTCGCGATCGAGCACCAGGTGGCCGAGATCGACAAGGTGAAGCGGAGCGAGGCGGGGATGATCGTCGAGCCGGTCACGCTCGGACCCGACGATCTCGTGGCCGACGCTCTCGACCTCATGGCTCGCTACCGCGTCTCGGGCGTTCCGATCACGAGCCCCGACGGTGTGCTCGTCGGCATCCTGACGAATCGCGACCTCCGGTTCGGCGTGCGCCCCGATCAACGCACGCGGGAGCTGATGACCAGCGAGAACCTCGTCACCGCCCCGGTCGGTACGACGCTCGCCGAGGCGGAGCTGCTGCTCGGGCGGCACAAGATCGAGAAGCTGCCGATCGTCGACGACGACGGGCACCTTCGCGGCCTGATCACCGTGAAGGACATCCAGAAGCGCGAGCGCTACCCGCTCGCCACCAAGGACGAGCGCGGACGGTTACGGGTCGGCGCCGCCGTCGGTGTCGGCACGGATGCGCTCGAGCGTGCGGCCGCCCTCGTGGCAGCCGAGGTCGATGTGCTCGTCGTCGACACGGCGCACGGCCACTCGCGCGCGGTCGTCGAAATGGTGCGGCGGCTCAAGTCGGAGTTCGACATCGAGCTGATCGCGGGCAACATCGCAACCGGCGACGCCGCGGAGGCGCTGATCGACGCGGGCGCCGACTGCCTGAAGGCCGGTGTCGGCCCGGGGTCCATCTGCACCACGCGGGTCGTTGCCGGCGTGGGTGTGCCACAGGTCACAGCCGTCTTCGATGTTGCCGAGGTGGCGATCAGGCACGGGATTCCGGTGATTGCGGACGGCGGTATCACGTCGTCCGGCGACGTGGCGAAGGCGATCGCCGCGGGTGCCGACACGGTCATGCTGGGCTCGATGCTCGCAGGCACGGACGAGTCGCCCGGCGATGTCATCCTCGTGCAGGGGGAGCGCTTCAAGGAGTACCGCGGCATGGGATCACTCGGCGCCATGAAGGCCCGCTCGTTCTCGAAGGACCGCTACTTCCAAGGTGACGTCGAGGACGTCGACAAGCTCGTGCCCGAGGGGATCGAAGGGCGCGTCCCGTACAAGGGCCCGCTCGCGCCCATCGTGTACCAGTTGGTCGGCGGCCTGCGGCAGGCGATGGGGTACTGCGGCGCGTCGACGATCGAGATCCTGAAGACGGAGAGCAGCTTCGTTCGAATCACCGGCGCGGGGCTCCGTGAGAGCCACCCCCACGACGTCACGATCAGCAAGGAAGCCCCGAACTACCGGCGTGGCTGAGAAGGCCGAGATCCTCGCGTTCCCCGCCGCGCCGCCGGCGCCGGAGGACCGTCCCGTGCTCGTCCTCGACTTCGGCGGCCAGTACAGCCAGCTGATCGCGCGGCGGGTACGCGAGGCGCGTGTGTACTCGGAGCTCGTCAGTCACCGTCTCTCCGCGGCCCAGATCCGAGCCCGCAACCCGCGCGCGCTGATCCTCTCCGGCGGTCCTGCCTCGGTGTACGCCGCGGGGGCGCCGCAGCTCGATTCGGCGGTGCTCGAGCTCGGCATCCCGACTCTTGGCATCTGCTACGGGATGCAGCTGATGGCCCGCGACCTCGGCGGCACCGTCGAGTCGAACGACGTTTCGGAGTATGGCAAGGCAGATGCCGAGATCGTCGAGTCGGCGCTCTTCCACGATCTCCCGTCGGGGCAGGTCGTCTGGATGAGCCACCGCGACTCGGTCACGGCGGTGCCGCCGGGCGCGCGCGTGACGGCCGCATCCACGTCGACCCCGATCGCGGCGTTCGAGGACGAGGACAGGGGGCTCTACGCCGTCCAGTTCCATCCGGAGGTCGTTCACACCCCGGACGGACAGGAGATCCTGAAGAATTTCCTCTACGAGGTCGCCGGAGCGCCGCCCAGTTGGACGCCTGCCGCCGTGATCGAGGAGCAGGTCGAGCGGATCCGGGCGCAGGTTGGCTCGGAGCGGGTCATCTGCGGCCTCTCCGGTGGGGTGGACTCCGCCGTCGCCGCATTGCTCGTGTACAAGGCCGTGGGAGACCAGTTGACCTGCGTGTTCGTCGACCACGGTCTCATGCGCGCAAACGAGGCGGAACAGGTGGTGGAGACCTTCGGGGGCCACTTCCACGTCCCACTGGTGCACGTGCGGGCGCAGGACAGGTTTCTCACGCGCCTCGCCGGTGTTTCCGATCCGGAGACGAAGCGCAAGATCGTGGGCGAGGAGTTCATCCGGGTCTTCGAGGAGGAGGCGCGGAGGCTCGGCGATGCCCGCTTCCTCGTCCAGGGAACGCTGTACTCGGACGTGATCGAGTCGGGCGGGGACGACGGCGTCGCAGCGAAGATCAAGTCGCATCACAACGTGGGTGGGTTGCCCGCCGACATGAGGATGGAGCTCGTCGAACCGCTGCGGTTGCTGTTCAAGGACGAGGTGCGCCGTGTCGGGGAGGAACTCGGGATGCCCGAGCGGCTCGTCTGGCGTCAGCCGTTCCCGGGGCCGGGGCTGGCGATCCGGATCATCGGTGACGTCACGGTCGAGCGGCTCGAGATCCTCCGCGCGGCCGATACCGTGCTCCAGGAGGAGATTCGCCGTGCGGGACTGTACCGTGACCTCTGGCAGAGCTTCGCGGTGCTGCCCGCGATCAAGTCTGTCGGTGTCCAGGGCGACGAGCGAACGTATGCGTATCCGGTGGTGATCAGGGCCGTCACCTCCGAGGATGCGATGACCGCCGACTGGGCGCGAATCCCCTACGACGTGCTGGAGACGATCTCCAGCCGCATCATCAACGAGGTGCCGGGCGTGAACCGGGTCGCGCTGGATCTCTCGTCCAAGCCGCCGGCCACGATCGAATGGGAGTAGGCGACAAGCCCTTCTCGACATCCAGCGCAGGCCCTATCGACGTACAGAACGGCTCGTTCCGACGGACTGGGCACCGGGCATCTGCGGCGTCGCCGGTGAGCGCGTGTTCGAGCTCTCGCCGTTGCTCGGCCGGTGGATGCGGTGCGTCCGGCTCGACCTGACCCGAGGCCCGCGGCGCTACGCTGATCGTGACTAATGCGTGTCCGTTCGATCGTGATCGGCTTGGCGCTCGCGGTGGGCTCGCTCGCCGTCGCCTCCCCGGCCGCGGCGAGTGAGCAGTTCGGCGATGTAGACGTCATGTTCATGTCGCTGAAGGTCAATGCGCGAGGCGAGGCGCTCGTCAGCTACCGAACATCGGCTCGCGTGCTCCGTCACGTCTTCGTGTGGGGTGCGATCAATGCGATCCCCCCCGACTCAAACGCCGAGCAGGTGCGTTTCCAGTACGACTATGCAGGAGGTTGGAAGAAGTACGGCCGCCAGACCTGGCGGACGTTCCCGAACCGTTGCCGCCCGTATGACGGACCGAGACTCGTGTGGCTCGTCGTGGCGTGTAAGGCGCCGGACGGCTCCTACTGGGCGCTCCAGCGGTGGCAGCGCCTGTTGCCGATGCGCGGCGTCGCGCCGTTTCGCCCCGGCCATGCGTCCTATGAGCTTCACGTCTCGCACTGGGCGGGCTCACTGCCCGCGCTCGAAGTGTCGCCGAACTGGACGTACGGCGGCAGGTGGCAGGGACTCTTCGGTCGGCTGACATACCACGGCTCTCCGGTCTTCGGGTTTCGCACTCCGTCGTCGCGACGGCGGGACCCGCATGCGCGCTTCTTCTATATCGACACGCTCAACTCGGTCTTCGGAGCCGGGTGGAAACACGACGCCGGCAAGGTCGCGCACAGCGGCAACGGCGCGTTTTGCTACAGCTTCGTACCCCAGCTCACGCCGCCCGGGTACCCGAAACGCGAGCTGAGGCCGGCGGGCAACGGCGAGCGTCACCGTGTGACGGTGATGGGGCCCGGTGTGACACCGGTCATCCAATGGGAAGGCCCGGCGCTCGGCCGCTACGACACGCAGAAGGACGCGTCGTTCAACGCGCTGTTCGACCTGATCGTCGGACCGCAGGACCGAGTCTGCGTCCCCGAGCGGTAGCCCGGCCGTCGTCCGCTATCGGCACCGACCAGGACTCCCTCGCTGTCACCGGCTCTTCCCCGGTAGCGTTCAGTCGACGCCGCGAGAGCGACAATCAACGACGGAGGGAGCTGGCCATGAGTGAGGCGTGGGACGACGTCGAGCTGGCACTCGAGCTGGACGACGACGACGACGAGCTCGAGCTCGATGACGATGACGACGGTGAGTGGGGTGAGGCCGTCGACGATGACGACGCGTAGCTGAAAGCGAGGCTGCTCGCGGTCAGCTGCGAGGGACATCCGGGGAAGGACGCGGTCGACCGGCTTTCGTCGTCGGGATCTCGATCACGGCCGCGCGATCGATCTCGACCCTCACGCGCGTTCCGGGCGCGGGTGGAGCGAGGCCGATATGGGCCGAAACGATCTCGCGACCGTCGTCGTAGCGTGCGCGTAGGATGACGAGCGGCCCGTCGCGGTGCGCTGAACGGACGATCGCCTCTCCACTTGCGTCGGTGCGGAAGGCCACGCCCTCGGGGCGGGTCGCGACGGACGTCTCGCCGCGTGACTCGACGTTCGCAAGCCCGATGAACCTGGCCACCCAGGCGTCCGCCGGAGCCGCCCAGAGTTGCTCGGGTGTCGCGAGCTGCACGATCGCCCCCTCGCGCATCACCGCGACGTGCGTGCCGACCGCGAAGGCCTCGGCGACGTCGTGGGTCACGTAGAGAGCCGTCTGCCGGATGCCGTCGAAGAGATCCCTGAGCTCTCCGACGAGCCGGTCGTGCAGCGGGCGATCGAGTGCACCGAGCGGCTCGTCGAGCAACAGCACCCGAGGAGCCGGCGCCAGCGCGCGGGCGAGGGCGACCCGCTTTCGCTCGCCGCCTGACAGAGAGGTGATCGTCCGCTGCTCTCGGCCCTCGAGCCCGACGAGGGCGAGCAGCTCGGTGACCCGAGCCGATGCGGGAATTTCGGCCATACCCTGCATGCGCAGTCCGAAGGAGACGTTTTCGGCGACGTCGCGGTGCGGGAACAGAGCGTCATCCTGGAACATGAGGCCGATGCCCCGCCGGTGCGGCGGCACTCCGGCGACCGAGCGGCCGCCGAGTTCCACCGAGCCCTGATCCAGGCGCTGGAGGCCGGCGATCGCCCTGAGCAGGGTCGACTTCCCGCTGCCGCTCGGGCCGAGGACGGCGACGATCGTTCCCCGTTCGACCTCGAGATCGACGCCGTCGAGAGCCGCGTGACCACCGAGCACGACGCGGGCGCCCTGGACGAGAAGCATCAGAGTGTCCGCCCGCGTCCGTCGGCGATGCGCTCCGCGGCGAGCGCGGCGCACACGGCGATGCCCGCCAGCACGACGGCGAGTGCCGCCGCGATCCCCTGGTTCTCCGCCCCGGGGCGTCCGAGGAAGCGAAAGATCGCGACGGGCAGCGTCGGCTGCTCGGCGCGGGCGACGAACACGGTCGCGCCGAACTCTCCGAGCGCGATCGCGAACGCGAACCCGGCGGCAGTCGCGAAGGCCCGACCTGCCAGGGGAAGCTCGATTTCGCGCCAGGTACGCGTCGGCGAGCTGCCGAGCACGGCCGCTACCTCGCGCAGCCGCGGATCGATCGACCGCAGAGCGGGAGTGACGATTCGGACGACGAAGGGCGCCGCCACGAGCGACTGTGCGACGGGCACGAGCCACCATGACGACCGGAAGTCGAACGGAGGAGCGTCGAAGGCGATCAGGAAGCCGAAGCCGAGCATCACGGCCGAAGCGCCGAGCGGCAGCAGGACGAGCCCGTCGAGAGCACTCGGCGGCCGTCTCGCGAGGGCGACGGCGGCGAGACCGCCGATCGAGAGCGCGATCAACGCTGCCACGCTCGCGAAAGCAACGGAGTAGACGGCCGCCTGCCAGGGCTCCACGAGCAGCGCCGGCGTCTCCTGAAGGAGCTCACTCCAGCTGCCGAGCGACCGGCTGACGAGAACGGCGAGAGGGAGGACGAGCACGAGACCGGCCGCAGAGAGCACCACCACGAGTGCGATCCGCTCCCGTCCGGCCGCTCGGCGGAGGACGCCGCCTTCGTCGGCCAGGGTGCTCGCCCCACCGCTCCGTGCCTCCAGGACGCTCGTGACGGCGAGGACGAGGGCGACGGCGCCGAGTTGCAGCAGTGAGAGGGCCGCCGCGGCCTGGAGGTCGAAAAGCCGTGCCGCCCGGTTGTAGATCTCCGTCTCGAGCGTGGCTCGGCTCGGCCCGCCGAGGATCAGGATGACGCCGAACGAGGTGAAGCAGAACAGAAAAGTCAGCGCCGCGGCGGCCGACAGGGCGGGCGCCAGCTGGGGCACCGTCACCTCCCGTAGCCGACGCAGCGGCCCTGCCCCGAGCACGGCCGCGGCGTCGGCGCCCGCCGGGTCGATCCGAGCCCACGCCCCGCCGACGATGCGCGTGACGACAGCCAGATTGAAAAAGACGTGGGCGGCGAGGATCGCCCAGATCCCTCGCTCGTAGCCCTCCGGGAGCAGCGCCAGGAACGCAGTGGCGACGACAACGGTTGGCAGCACGAACGGGACGAGCACGAGCGCGCGCACGAGCGCGCGCCCGCGGAACCGGAACCGCCCAATGGCCCACGCCAACGGCAGCCCGGCCGCGAGGGTGAGCACGGTCGACGCGGTCGCCTGCCAGGTGGTGAACCAGACGAGCCGGGCTGTCCCGGCGGGTAGTGAGATGCCTCCCTCGGAGGTGAGGCCTCGCTCGAGGATCGCAATCAGCGGAAACGCGAAGAAGAGCGCCACAAAGGCCGCGGGAATGATCACCGCGGCAACGTTCCAGCTGCGTCTCAGCGCAGAACGGTCCGCGTCCACTCGTCGATCCAGCGGTCGCGATTGCGACCGATCGCTGCGGCCGGGAGCTCGAGCGGCCGTGCCGGGGAGACGGCGTAACGGCGGAACGCATCGGGGAGAGGCGTTCCCTCGCGAACCGGCAAGACGAACATGCTGTCGGGGACCGCTGCCTGGAAACGCTCGGAGAGCATGAAGTCGATCAGCGCCTGCGCACCCTTCACGTTCCTGGCGCCGGCGAGCACACCGGCGAGCTCGATCTGGCGGAAGCAGCTGTTGGTAACGACGGCGGTCGGCGCAGTGGCGGGCGGCTTCTTGGCGAAGATCACCTCCGCTGCCGGGCTCGTCGCGTAGGAGACGACGATCGGGCGCGTGCCCTTGCTACCGCCCGCCCCGGAGAAGCGAGCGGTATACGCCTCCTCCCAGCCGTCGACGACGAGAACGCCGTTCGCCCGCAGTCGGCCCCAGTAAGCCTGCCAGCCGGTTTCGCCGAAGCGGGCGACGGTCGCGAGCAGGAACGCAAGGCCCGGCGTCGACGTGGCCGGGTTCTCGACGACGAGCAGCTTGCGATAGCGCGGATCCGTCAGGTCGGCGAGCGTGTTCGGTGGTGGCAGCCCGCGTGAGGCGAACCATTGCTTGTCGATGTTGAGACACACATCGCCGTGATCGATCGGCGTCACCCGGTGGCTCGAATCGAGTCGATAACGGTCGGCGACCTGGTCCAGCCCTTTCGCCTCGTACGACTCGAACAGGCCTTCGTCGAGCGCTCGGGAAAGCAGGTTGTTGTCGATCCCGAAGAGAACGTCCCCCTGTGGGTTCCCCTTCGTCAGGAGCGCGCGGTTGACGGCTTCGCCGGCGTCGCCACCCTGGAGAATGCGCAGCTTCAATCCGCTCTCCCGTTCGAAGGCGGTCTTCACCTGTTTCGGAATCGCGAAGGAGTCGTGGGTGACGAGCACGACCTCGGTCGGCGTCACCGACTCGTCGCCCCCGCAGCCGGCGATCGTCAGAGCCAGGGCACAGACACTCGCGATCAGGATCGCCCTCACGCGTCCTCCCTCCCGGGGCGGACGACGGCAAGGGCTCCTCGCTCGAGGGTGACGCATGCCGTCGCGGCCGCGAAGAGATTCGAGATACCTCGACTCGAGCCGGCCGCCAGCGTCTCGCCTGCGAGGGGATAGACGAGACCCTGGGTGGTGATGCCCTCGGCGGCGCCGTGCAACGGCACGAGGGACACGAGCTCTCCCGGTGTGCCCGAGAGGGCGCGCGAGCCGCGGACGATGTGGACGCGCGCCGCTCCGAGACAGGCATCGAGCTCGGCGCTCGCATACCGTTCGAGGCCGAGCAGCAACACCGATCCCAGGAGATGGTCGAGCCGGCCGCCGCCCGCGCCGACGACGACGATCCGTGCCGGGTCGAGCGCGATCGCCGTATCGAGTGCGAGCTCGAGGTCGGTCGCGTCCTTCTCGGCCGGATGCTGCTCGACGCGTGCGCCCGACGCCTCGGCCGCTGCGAGCCCCGCCGGAGAAACCGAATCGAAGTCGCCGATTGCGAGATCGACGCGCAGGCCGAGTGCGAGGGCCCGGTCGACGCCGCCGTCGGCGGCGATCACGGTTGCCTCCTCGGGCAGCCGGGCAGGCAGCGGTTCCGTCGGGACTCCTCCCCCGGCGACGACGATCACGGTGCGTGGTTCCATGCGTTCCTCCGCTGGCATTACCCAGATCAGGTTCTGCGGGTCGGCGGTGCACAGTGTCCACCCTCTCAGCCCGGCTGCCCCGAGCTCCCCGTTGCGCTCGTCCCATAGTAGCCCGGTCGAGGCCCGGGCGGTAGCACATGAGATACTGGTCTCCTCCCCACACACCGACGGGCCGTCATGTCGCTTATTGAGGTGCAGATCGGGCGCCCGGTGCGGCGATCGGCCCACCGCAGAACGCCACGTGCCGCCGTCGTGCCGTCGGTCCGCTGCTACAATCGGCCGTCGTGCGGTCGTCCGACCGCTTTCTTTCTGACGTATGAAGACCTACACCGCCAAGCCGGGAGAGATCCAGCGCGACTGGTACGTCGTCGACGCCGAAGGCAAGACCCTGGGCCGTCTCGCGACTCAGATCGCCGACACCTTGCGCGGCAAGCGAAAGCCGCAGTACACGCCACACGTCGATACGGGTGACTTCGTCATCGTCGTCAACGCGGAGAAGATCCACGTCACGGGGCAGAAGCTCGACCAGAAACTGGTCTACCGGCATTCGGGGTTTCCCGGCGGGCTGAAGACGCGCACGCTGCGCGAGCAGCTCGACCGCCGGCCGACGGAGGTCATCCGCAAGGCTGTGAAGGGCATGCTGCCGAGGAACAAGCTCGCCGCGGCGCAGCTGACCAAGCTCAAGGTCTATGCCGGCCCAGAGCATCCTCACGCCGCTCAGGCGCCGAAGACCCTGGGCGTAGAAAGGGGTCGGAGCCAGGCATAAGCCTGGCACCCGACACAACCTATGGCAGACATCGCGCAGTATCTCGGTACCGGCAAGCGCAAGACCTCGGTCGCGCGCGTCATCCTCCGCCCCGGCGACGGCAAGACCTGGATCAACGGCCGTACGCTCGAGGACTACTTTCCTCGCGCTTCGCACCGCACCTCGGCGCTCGGCCCGCTCAGGACCGCGGGAGCCGAGGGCACCTACGACCTCCGTGTCCGCGTGCACGGCGGCGGCATCAGCGGCCAGGCGGGCGCGGTTCGTCACGGCATCGCCCGTGCTCTCGTCGAGGCGGATCCCGAGCTTCGCGTCGTCCTGAAGCGCGAGGGCTACCTCACGCGCGATGCCCGTCAGGTGGAGCGCAAGAAGGCCGGATTGCACAAGGCCCGCAAAGCGCCCCAGTTCTCCAAACGATAACGACGCCCCTCTAGAGGGCGAGGCGCAGCCTCGCCTGCGTGTGCTCCCGCGCCGCCCCGGCGGCGAACCCCATGGCTCGTACTCACTTCGGAACCGATGGCGTGCGCGGCATCGTCGGCGACACGCTCACGCTCGATCTCGTCGAGCGGCTGGGTCGTGCCGCGACGGTCTGGGCGGGCAGGGGTCGCGTCTTCATCGGTCGTGACACCCGCGGCTCGGGGCCGGCTCTCGAGGAAGCGGTTGTGCGAGGGATCGTCTCCGCGGGCGGGATCGCCGTCATCGGCGGAGTGCTACCCACGCCGGCCGTCGCGCTTCTCGCCCAGGATCTCGGGGTCGTCCTCTCCGCATCGCACAACCCACCCGAGTACAACGGGGTCAAGCTGTTCGATGCCCAGGGTCACAAGCTGTCCGACGTGGACGAGGCGGCGATCGAGGCGCTGCTCGACACGCCGGCGTTGGGCGGCGGTTCTGTGGAGGTGGCGGACGCCGCCGGCGAAGGCTACATCGAGCACATCCTCGAGCATTTCGGCTCACGCCTCGACGGCCTTCGGATCGCGGTCGATTGCGCCAACGGCGCCTACTCGGCGATCGCGCCGGGCGTGTTCGAGCGGTTGGGTGCCGAGGTGACGACCGTCGCGGCGACGCCGAACGGGTCGAACATCAACGTGGGCTGCGGGGCGACGGACCTCGGCCTCCTGCAGGAGGTCGTGCGCGCTGGGGGGTACGACCTCGGGGTGGCGTTCGACGGTGACGGCGATCGCATGCTCGCCGTCGACGAAGCGGGAGCTGCGCTGGACGGCGACCAGATTCTCGCCGTGCTCGCCCTCGCGCTCGGGGTCGACACGGTGGCGGTGACGTCGATGACCAACCTCGGTTTTCACCGTCTGATGAGCGGGCGGGGGATCCGCGTGCTCACCACCGACGTCGGTGACCGGCACGTTCTGGCCGCGATGCGTTCTGCGGGAGCTGTGCTGGGCGGCGAGCAGTCCGGTCATGTGATCTCGCTCGACGGGCACGTCACCGGAGACGGGCTGGCTGCGGCTCTGCTCCTCTGCCGGGCACTCGACGGCGGATCGCTCGCCGACGCCGCGGCGGTGATGCAGCGCCTTCCGCAGGCGAAGCAGAACGTTCCCGTCGCCCGGCCCGGCCTGTCACCGGCCGTCGTGAACGAGGTCGAGCGGCGCGGCGTCGAACTCTCTGGGCGGGGGCGGGTTCTCGTTCGTCCCTCCGGCACGGAGCCTCTCGTCCGCGTCCTCGTCGAAGCAGAGGACGAGCGGGAGGCGCAGGCGCTCTGTGGTAGCATCGCCCATCTCGTCCGGCAAGAGCTCGGGTAGACGACGCCGTCAATTCCGACTTGAATGAGGATGTTCCTCGTCGCCGCCGACGGGGCGGGGCGAGGAGAGGAGTACTCGAGTGTGTGGAATCATCGGATATGTCGGTCCGAGGGAGTGCAAGGCACTGCTGTTGCACGGCCTCGAGCGGCTCGAGTACCGGGGTTATGACTCCGCAGGCATCGCACTTCTCGAGGACGGTGGGCTCGTGTACACGCGTGCCGTCGGAAATCTGCAGAACCTGAAGCGCGAGGCAGGCGAGGGTGGCTCGCCGGCGACCACGGGCCTCGGTCACACGCGCTGGGCGACGCACGGCGGGGTCACGGAAGCGAACGCGCATCCGCTCGCCGGCGACGATCCTGCCGAGGTTGCGATCGTCCTGAACGGGATCGTCGAGAACTACCGGGAGTTGCGCGAGCGCCTGCGCGAAGCCGGCCACGCCTTCACGTCGGAAACGGACGCCGAGACGGTCACCCACCTGATCGAGGAGCACTACGACGGCGACCTCGTCGAGGCCACGCGCCTTGCCTTCAACGAGCTCGAAGGCCACTTCGCCTTCGTCGCGATCCACCGCGATCATCCGGGGCTTCTCGTCGGCGCGCGGATGCAGTGCCCGCTCGTGGTCGGAATCGGGCGCGGCGAGACCTTCCTCGCCTCGAACGCCTCCGCGTTCCTGCGCGAGACGCGCGAGGTGTGCTTCCCCGAGGACGGCGACCTCGTCGCGATCACGGCCGACGGTGCCAGCTTCTCGCGCTCCGCCGACGGTGGTGTGATCGAGCGTGAGCCGATTGCACTCGACTGGGACGACGAGAGCGCCGAAAAGGCCGGGTTCGAGACGTTCATGCTGAAAGAGATCTACGAGCAGCCCGATGCCGTCGCAGAAACGATCGGCGACCGGGTGCGGCACGGTCGCCTCGAGCTCGAGGGCCTAGGCATGGACGATTCCGAGCTGAGGGTTCTGCGCCGCATCGTGATCCTCTCCGCCGGTACGTCGTACCACGCCGCAGTCGCCGGCCGCTACGCGATCGAAGAATGGGCGCGGGTGCCCGTCGAGCACGACATTGCCTCGGAGTGGATCTACCGCAATCCGGTGCTCGATGCCAGCACCCTCGTGATCGGCATCTCGCAGTCGGGAGAGACGCGCGACACGATCGCGGCGATGAAGCTGGCGAGCGAGATGGGGGCGCGCACCGTCGCGATCACCAACATGATGGGCTCCCAGATCACGCGCGAGGTGGACTCGGTGCTCTACACGCGCGCCGGGCTCGAGGTGAGCGTTGCCGCGTCGAAGACGTTCACCGCCCAGGTGAGCCTGCTCTTCCTGGTGGCGTTGAAGTTGGCGCAGGTGCGCAAGACACTTCCGCAGGACGAGTTCACGTTCATCCTGGACGAGCTCTACCGGCTGCCGGCCAAGATCCAGGCGTTCCTCGACGGCGATCACCCGATCGACGAGATCGCGCAGCGCCACTTCGACAAGCCGTTCTTCCTGTATCTCGGCCGCCACATCGGCCTACCGGTCGCGCTCGAGGGCGCGCTGAAGCTGAAGGAGATCTCGTACATCCCGACGGAGGCGTACTCGGCCGGCGAGATGAAACACGGCCCGATCGCACTCCTCGACGAGTCGACGCCGGTCGTTGTCGTCGCGACGCGGAGTCACGTGTACGACAAGATGGTTTCGAACATCCAGGAAGTGCGCGCCCGTGGCGCCCACGTGATCGCGATCGCGACCGATGGGAACGAGGACATCCAGCACCACGCCGACGACGTGATCTACATCCCCGGCTCACCGGCCTTCCTGCAGACCGTGCTCGCAGTCGTGCCGCTGCAGCTGCTTGCCTACCGGATCGCCCGGCTGCGGGGGCTGAACGTCGACCAGCCGCGGAACCTCGCGAAGACCGTCACCGTCGAGTAGGGCGGAGGAGAATCCGCGATCGACGAGAGAGCGTGTCGCGGACCCTCCTCCGTTTTTTTTGGCGGGCTTCTCCTGATCCTTGACGGTCCGGCCCGTTACCGTCGGACGGTAGGACGCCTCCGTGCCACCTCCGGCAGGCGCTGTTACCCCTTCTCGCCGCGGATCGCCATCGACAACGCACCCGCGAGCGCCGCGCCGATCAGGGGTCCGACGATATAGATCCAGAGGTTCCCGAACTCGCCGGCGTAGATCGCCGGGTCGATCGAACGCGCCGGGTTGAACGAGCCCCCGGACGTCGGTCCCATCGTCACAGCCGCCGTGAAGATGAAGCCGCCGATCGCGACGGGTGCGAGCACGCCCTTCCACGGCGCCGCGTCGTCGGTCGCCACAGTGATGATCACCGAGACGAACAGGAACACCGCGACGAGCTCGACGAGCATCGCGCGCCAGTCCTCGACACCCTTGCCGGGATTCGTCACGAGCGAGTCCTTGATGTCGTTCGTGTAGAGGATGCACGCGACGACCACCGCGATGAAGCCGCCGATCAGCTGAGCGACCCAGTACGGGATCACCGCCGCCATCGGGAACTTGCGACCGACGGCCAGCCCGAATGTGACGGCGGGGTTGAAGTGGCCGCCGGAAATCTGGCCGAACGCCGCGATCATCAGGCCGAGGCCGAGACCGAAGCCGGCAGCCACGCCTGCGGAGGCGATCGAGCCGGGCAGGTTGACGGACGCGGCGATACCGCTGAAGCCCATGAAGAAGAAGCCAAAAGTGCCGACGACCTCGGCCAGGAGCCGGTTGTTCATTGATGGTGCGTCCATTGTGTCCTCCGGTGCTCGACGTCTATGGGTCGCTGCGGCAGCGGCGCAGCACATACGACAGTACGCGGACGATCGGACTCACGCCAACGGGGAAGCGTCAAGATCGCACCACGCGATACCCGAGCTGCTCGATCTCGTCGCGGCACTCCAACGAGCCGAGCCGTGAACGCAGCGTCGCGACCCTGTTGTCGTCGACGAGATTCGCTGCCGCGGCGAGGACGAGCGTCTGCGTCGAGAGGGGGACGAAGTGGAGGTGTGGCGAGTTGGAGGCGGAGAGCACCCCCACCGTGCACTCGGCAGCCCCGGCGCCGACGGCCGCCGCCGCGGCGGCATGCGACCGGGCTTCGCGCCGGTAACCTGCCAGCGCGGCAGGGTCGATCGAGTGCTCGGCGAGCAGCGCATCCAGCAGTCTTCGCGACGACGAGCCCTGCTGGCGATTGCAGATCCGAATGTCGGGCCGGCGGAGAGCTTCGATCCCGTCGATCGAATGCCGCTCGTGAATTGCCACGATCAGGCCGAGCTGCCGCTTCCAGGCAGCCAGTGTGATCGCTCCGGCCGGGACGTCGTCCGAGACCACGAGGGCGAGGTGACACCTGCCGGCCTCGAGTGCGGCGGCGCCGTTAGCGGAACCGTCCGTGTCCGGACGAAGCTTGTAGCCGGGAGTTTGTGGTGAATCAACACAAAGTCGGGCAACCAGCTGGTCGAGCAACGGATCGGTGGAGCCGGTCACGAGCAGCGCGGTCTCGACCTCCCCCAGAGGGCGAAGGAGCTCGACCTCGATCTCGTCGCCGTCTGCGACGCCGTTCGCGCCGGACGGCACGAGGACGAGCCCGTCGGCGTCGGCGAGGGAGCTGAGCACCCCGGCTCCGCGCCGCATCGGCAGTGCGACGAGGGTCGGACCGATGCGTCCGACCCGGACGCGAACCCACTCATCGCTCCGGGGAGTCGACCGGATCTCGGTCCCGGCCGTCGCTCGCACGCGGGGTCGCTCCGGCGCGAGTTCGCCGTGAAGCCTCGCGAGCAGTGGGGTGGCGAACAGCTCGAAGGCCAGCGCCGCCGAGACCGGGTAACCGGGGATTCCGATCACCGGGGTCTCGCCCGAAAGGCCGAGGACGACCGGGTGGCCAGGCCTGACGGTGGCCCCCTCGACGACGACCTGCCCGACCCGCTGGATCACGGCGACCGTGTGGTCGTCCGCGCCCCTCGCCGAGCCCGCGACGAGCAGAACGAGATCGGCTTGCGCCGCAGCATCCTCGAGCGCCGCCGTGAGAAGGTCGGGATCGTCCGGCACGATCTGGGCGCGTACTGCCACCCCACCGGCCTGCTCGACCATCGCTCCGAGCATGAGCGAGTTGGTCTCGACGATCTCGCCGGGTCCGAGATCTGCGCCCACGGGCACGAGCTCGTCGCCGGACGGCAGGATCACCACGACCGGCCGCCGCCGGACGGCGATCGTTGTCTCCCCTGCCGAGGCGGCAACGGCAAGGTCGGCGGGACCGAGGCGCCGGCCGGGCTCGAGGAGCAGATCGCCCGCCGCCACGTCCTCGCCGACCAGGCGCACGTTCGCATAGGGCGCTACCTCGCGCTCGATGGTCGCTCCTGTCGCCAAGACGATGTCCTCGCGGCGGACGACCGCGTCCGTCCTCGACGGCAGCGGGTCGCCGGTGTCGATGTGGTGGAAAAGATCGTCGGGAAGGGTGACCGGGGAGCCGACCGTCGCCTTCGCCGCGACGGCGATGCCGTCCATCGCTGCTGCGTCGAAGGCGGGCGACGACCGACGGGCCACGACCGCTCGTGCGGTCACGCGGTCCGCAGCGACCGCCAGGTCGATCGTCTCGGATGGGAGCGGCCGCAGCCCGCCGGCCCGACGCAAGGCTTCGAGCCACGCATTGCGCGCCGTCGCGACGTCGACGTTGCGGAGATGGGTCATCGGTTCCCGAGCCCGATGCGCGGCCGCCCGGCCACACGGATACGGTTGCGGCACGATGACGCGGAAGCGGGAGGCGCCACCGCCGTACAGTACCGCCGCCGTGCGGGTGCTTCGGCTCCCCGATGGGGAGGAGGTGGACGACCGCCTCGCAGTCGAGGAGCCGTTGGAGCTGCGCATCGGCGGTCGTCCCGTCGCGGTGACGATGCGCACTCCCGGGCACGACGAGGAGCTGGCGATCGGGTTCGCGCTCTCCGAAGGCCTGCGGCCGCTCTCGGCCCGGCTGCCGGACGACCTGGCCGCGAACACGATCGACCTCGAGGCGCCCGGCTTCGACCCCGACCGGCTGGCGCGGTCGTTCTACACGACCTCCTCCTGCGGCGTCTGCGGCAAGGGGGCCCTCGAGGCAATCGCGGTCGAGTCGCCGGCGATCGAGAGCTCGCTCAGGATTCCGGCCGCCGTCGTCGGACGGCTGCCCGAACTGCTGGGTACGGCACAGGCCGCATTCGCCTCGACCGGGGGACTCCATGCGACGGGCCTCTTCACCGGCGCCGGCAGGCTGCTGTGCTCGCGCGAGGATGTCGGTCGGCACAACGCGATGGACAAGGTGATCGGATGGGCGTTTCTCGGCGGGCTCCTGCCACTCACCCACCATGTCCTCTGCGTGAGCGGTCGCTTGTCGTTCGAGCTCGTCCAGAAGGCGGCCATCGCCGGTTGCCCGATCGTCGTCGCGGTCGGTGCTCCGTCGTCGCTCGCCGTCGAGCTCGCGGCCGACCGCGGGGTGACGCTCTGCGGCTTCGTGCGCGACGGTCGCGTGAACGTCTACTCCCGACCGGAGCGCATCATCGCTTGAGCACCTCCTCGAGGTCGACTCCGGTTGCGACATCGAGGAGGGCGCGTGCGAGGATCGGCTCGGGATCGCGGTCGAGCCAGACGAGGCCGATCGTGCGGGTCGTCCGAGGGGAGACAAGAGGGATCGCCTTCATCCCCAAGGGCACGTCGAAGAGGTGCAGCCAGGTGTGAGCCATCACACTCGACCAGGGGCCGTCGCGGACGTGGGCAAAGAGCGTCGAGATCGAATTCGTTTCGACCGTCGGCTCGGGCTCGGCACCTGCTTCGAGGAAGATGCCGTCGACGATGCGCCGGTTTTGCATGTCTCCGCTGAGCAGGCAGAGCGGTAGGGTCGCGGCCTCGGCCCACGTCACCTCTCGCCTCGACGAGAGCGGCCCGGACTCGTCGGTGAGCAGCACGTAGTGCTCCTCGTAGAGTGCGAGCGTGCGTACCCCGGTGAGGGGCTCCGAGTCGAGGTACGTGAAGCCGAGCTCGAGCTCGAAATCGTGCAGACCCCTCTCGATCTGCCGCGAGTTGAGCGAATGCACGGCAACCGTGATCCCCGGATGCCTGCAGCTGAGAGGCGTCGTCAGGAGTGAGACGGACGGGAGCGAGGTGGGGATCGCCCCGATCCGCAGCTGCCCCCTGAGACCGCCTCGCATCGCGTCGAGCTCGGCGTCGAGCCCGCCGACGTCCGCGAGGATCCGCCGCGCCCACTCGAGCACTCGCTCCCCTTCGGGAGTCAACCCTTCGTAGCGCTGTGAGCGCCGCACGATCGGAAAGCCGACTTCGCTCTCGAGGCGACGGATCCCCGATGAGAGGGTCGGCTGGGAGACGTGACACGCGCGCGCCGCCCGGCCGAAATGCTCTTCCGCAACGAGGGCGACGAGATAGGTGAGATGGCGCAGATCCATCCCTTCATGATAGATCGCGTCTATCGGTCGGTCGAGCCGATCACTTTGACGCAGGGATGGACAACGGCGATCCTGTCGAGACCCGGTGTGAACACTGGTCACGGACGAAGCTGGTCACAGCGAGAGGAGTGCCGCGCATGCGCAAGGCAAAGGGAAGGTTGACGACTCCGCTCGTCCGCGAAGGCGGTGCGCTACGTCCTGCGACCTGGGACGAGGCCCTCGACCGTGCAGCCGCGGGTTTTGCACGGGCTCGCGTCGCGGACGCCTCCACCTCGTTCGGGATCTTCTCCTGCTCCAAGGCGTCGAACGAGATGAACTTCCTGGCGCAGAAGTTCGCCCGCCAGGTGATGCGCACGAACAATATCGACTCCTGTAACAGAACCTGACACGCCCCTAGCGTCGTCGGTCTGGCGACGGTGTTCGGAGCAGGCGGCGGCACGTCGTCCTACGCCGAGATCGAGGAGACGGACGTGATCCTGCTCTGGGGCTCGAATGCGCGCGAGACGCACCCGATCTTCTTCCACCACCTCCTCAGGGGCGTCCACAACGGCGCTCGTCTCTTTGTCGTCGACCCTCGACGGACGACCTCCGCCCAATGGGCCGATCGGTGGCTCGGGCTGGACGTCGGCTCCGACATCGCGCTCTCGAACACGATGGCGCGCGAGATCATCCACGCCGGCCTCGCCAACCGCACATTCATCGACCACGCGACCGAGGGCTTCGACGCGTACGCGGCGTCGGTCGAGCCGTTCACGCTTGCCGAAGGGGAGCGGCTGACCGGCGTTCCCGCCGAGGTCATCCGCGAGACGGCGCACGCATTCGCTCGTGCAGACCGCTCGATGATCTGTTGGACGCTCGGGATCACCGAGCATCACAACGCCGTCGACAACGTCCTCTCCTTGATCAACCTGGCGCTACTTTGCGGCCACGTCGGCCGCTTCGGCTCGGGGCTCAACCCGTTGCGCGGCCAGAACAACGTGCAGGGGGGCGGCGACATGGGCGCCATTCCCAACAAGCTTCCGGGCTTCCAGGACATCGAGCGGGACCACGAGGCACGCGCCCGCTTCGAGCAGGCCTGGAGCACGACGATCCCGCCCACCTACGGCTGGCACCTGACCCAGATGTTCCACGGAATGGAACGTGGCGAGCTGCGGACGCTCTACGTGATCGGGGAGAATCCGGCGCAGTCCGAAGCAGACATCAATCAGACGCGGAAGCTCCTCTCCGCGCTCGACTTCCTCGTCGTCCAGGACATCGTGCTGACGAAGACGGCGGAGATGGCCGATGTCGTCTTCCCGTCGGCAGCGTCATGGTGCGAGACCGACGGCACCGTGACGAACAGCGAGCGCCGCGTCCAGCGGGTACGCAAGGCACTCGACCCACCCGGTGAGGCGCGCGACGACATGTGGATCATCGCCGAGCTCGCCCGCCGGCTCGGCCACGAGTGGCCCGAACCGGTCGCCGAAGAGGTCTGGGACGAGCTTCGGTCGCTCTCGCCGATGCATGCCGGGATGAGCTACGCGCGCCTCGAGGAGCACGGCGGCCTGCAATGGCCGTGCCCCGACGAGACCCATCCCGGCTCGCCGATCTTGCACGAGCGTCTGTGGGACGAGCCACTCGGCGGGCCTCCGGCGCCGTTTACCGTCGTGGAGGCGCGTGGCCCGTTCGAGGCGCTCGACGCCGACTACCCGATCCGCCTCACGACCGGCCGCCGGCTCGAGTCGTACAACACCGGCACCCAGACGAACCTGTACCGCTCGCCCCTCCACCGCGGCGAGTCGCTCGACCTCTCGCCGGAGGACGCCGAGCGGCTGGAGCTCGCCGACGGCGACACGGCCCGTGTCTCCTCCCGCCGTGGTTCGGTCGAGGCGCCGGTCAGGATCGACCCGTCGCTGCGGCCCGGTCTTGCGTTCATGACCTTCCATTTTCCGGATCAGGTGGACACCAATCAGCTGACGATCGACGTGACCGATCCGAAATCCGGGACGGCGGAGTTCAAGGCGGCGGCGATCAGAGTCGAGAGGCTCGAGTCGGCAGAGCGTGAGGAGCGCGCCGGGATCGCAGAGCCTGCAAGCGTGGGCGGGCAGATGTAATGGACATCCATCTCGTCCCGGGCGCCGAGCCGACCGCAGCCGAGACCGCGGCGCTCGACGCCGTGCTCGGGCCGGCCCGCGACGGGTGGGACGGCGGACCGCGACTCGACGGACACGCCGGCAACACGGCCAGCTCCGGGCACACTTCGCGTGGGCGACGCAATCTGCTGCTGCCGGCTCTGTGGGCGCTACAGGAGCGGGTCGGCTGGATCAGCCCCGGCGGGCTCAACGAGCTCTGCCGGCGATTGACACTGCCTCCCGCCGACGCCTACGGCGTGGCCACGTTCTACGCGATGCTCGCGGTCGAGCCGAGGCCCCCCCGGGTCGTACACGTCTGCGAAGACATCGCCTGCCTCTGCAGCGGCTCCGGCGAGCTGATCGCCCAGCTCGAGGAGCGCTTCGGTGGCGAAGGCGAGCTGTCTGCCGACGGCTCGACGACCTGGTACCGCAGCCCGTGTCTCGGTCAGTGCGACCGCGCCCCAGCAGCCCTCGTCGGTGACGCCGGCGACGAGCCGCACGAGCGAACGCTCGCTCCGACGACTGCGATCGCGCTCCTCGACGTGCTTGCGGGCGGTGAGCCCGGACCGCCGCCGGTGACGGTGCTGCCGCAGGCGGGCGACTCGTCACTGCGCCTGCTGCGCCGGGCTGCTTCGGCGAATCCGGTCAGCCTTGACGACTACCGAGCCCATGGCGGCTATGCGGCGATGCGGCGCGCAGTCGAGGTCGGCCCCGAGGGGGTCATCCGCGAGCTCAAGGACTCGAAGCTTCAGGGGCGCGGAGGCGCCGCATTCCCGACGGGTGTCAAATGGGAGGCGGTGGCCCGTCAGCCCGTTCGCCCGCACTACCTCGTGTGCAATGCCGACGAATCGGAGCCCGGCACCTTCAAGGACAGGGTGATCATGGAACGCGACCCGTTCGCGCTGATCGAGGCAATGACGATCGCAGCGTACGCGACCGGCTGCGGACAGGGCTACATCTACATCAGGGGCGAGTACCCGGAGCCGCAGCACGCGCTCGAGGCGGCACTCGCCGAGGCCCGAAGTCGCGGGTTCCTCGGCGACGACGTGCTCGGCGAGGGGTTCGACTTCGAGATCGAGGTTCGCAAAGGGGCCGGCGCCTATATCTGCGGCGAGGAGACGGCGATCTTCGAGTCGATCGAAGGCAACCGCGGCGAGCCGCGCAACAAGCCGCCGTTCCCGGTCGTCGAAGGACTCTTCGGCAAGCCGACCGTCGTCAACAACGTCGAGACACTCGTGAATGTCCTCGACATCGTCACGCGCTCAGGCCCCTCGTACGCCGAGACGGGTACGGATGCCTCGACCGGGACGAAGCTCTTCTGTCTTTCCGGCCATGTCGAGCAACCCGGCGTCTACGAGGTGTCGTTCGGCACGACGCTTCGCCAGCTGCTCGAGCTCGCGGGAGGTGTCGCGGATGGGGAGGAGCTTCAATGCATCCTGATGGGCGGCGCTGCCGGCGGCTTCCTGCGCCCGGACGAGCTCGACCTGCCGCTCACGTTCGAGGCGGCGCGCGAGGCAAAGACCACGCTCGGGTCGGGTGTCGTCCTCGTGCTCGACACGACCGTCGACCTGCCGCGCCTACTGATGCGGATCGCCGCGTTCTTCCGCAACGAGTCGTGTGGCCAATGCGTGCCCTGCCGCGTCGGCACGGTACGGCAGCAGGAATCTCTGGCGCGTCTCGTCTCGGGCAGGACGATCGGCGGCGTCGAGCGTGAGCTGGCCGTGATCGCGGAGGTGGGTCAGTGCATGCGCGACGCGTCGATCTGCGGTCTCGGGCAGACGGCGTCGAGCGCGATCGAGTCGGCGATCGGGCGACTCGGGGTGTTCTCGTGACCGGGCCGCTGCTCGCGCCGAGGCGGATGATCGAGCTCGAGGTCGACGGCCGCCCCGTGCGCGTTTTCGAGGGGGAGACGATCCTCGGCGCCTGCCGCCGTCTCGGCATCGACACGCCGACGCTCTGCTACGGCGACACGCTCGAGCCTGCCAACGCGTGCCGCGTCTGCGTGGTCGAGGTCGAGGGCTCGCGTGTGCTCGCCCCCGCGTGTTCGCGTCCGGCCGAGGCCGGGATGAAGGTGCAGACCGACTCCGAGCGCGTCCGTCATTCGCGGAAGCTCGTGCTGGAGCTGCTCGCGTCGTCGGTCGACCTCTCGACGACGGAGGTCGCTTCCGCTTACCTCGCGCGTTACGCGGCCGAGCCGGAGCGGTTCGGGCCGCCCGCTCCACCGGATCCAGGGCGTGACCGCAAGCGCACGGGCCATCACGTCGAGCCGGACGGCCAGACGGCGGCAACGGTGCACGCCCCGATCAAGATCGACAACGAACTCTACGTGCGCGACTACTCGAAATGCATCCTCTGTTACAAATGCGTCGACGCCTGCGGCGAGCAGTACCAGAACACCTTCGCGATCCACGTCGCGGGACGAGGTTTCGACGCTCGGATCTCGACCGAGTACGTCGCCGAGCTGCCGGAGTCCGCGTGCGTGTACTGCGGCAACTGCATCGCGGTCTGCCCCACGGGTGCGCTGATGTTCCGCTCCGAGCACGAGCTGCGCGAGGAGGGTGAGTGGCGGGAGGACGAGCAGGTGGTGACGACGACCGTGTGCCCGTACTGCGGCGTCGGTTGCAACCTCGAGCTCCACGTGCAGGACAACACGATCGTCAAGGTGACGAGCCCCGACGACCACGACGTCACGCGCGGCAACCTCTGCATCAAGGGCCGCTTCGGTTTCCAGCACGTGCAGGCGCGCGACTCCGGCTGAGATGAGAGTGGGGGCGGTCGTCCTCGCGGGCGGCCGATCGAGCCGGATGGGGCAGCCGAAGGCGCTACTCGACTGGCACGGGCTCACCGCGGTCGAGCATGCGATCGCAGTGGTGCGGGAGGGCGTGGCCGGAGGGCCCGTCTGCGTCGTCCGCGCCCCCGGCCAGGAGCTGCCCTTCCTCGACGACGTGCTCGTCGTCGACGACGCGGTCGCCCACGGTGGGCCTCTCGCGGGCCTGCATGCGGGACTCGACGCGCTTGGCGGCCAGGTCGAGATCGTGTTCGCGTGCGGCGTCGACACGCCGCTGCTCGCGCCCGCGCTCGTCCGCGTTGTCTGCGGGGCACTGCGGGTCGGCGACGACGCGGTCGTGCCGGTGATCGGCGGTCGGGCGCAGCCTCTCCTCGCGGCGTATCGGATCTCCGTCGCGCCGCGGGTGCGGGCACTGATCGATCGTGGCGCAGCGGGGCTCCGAGACATCCCCGGCGTGTGCGCGGTACGCGAGCTCTCGGAGCAGGAGTTGCTCACGAGCGCGGAGCTGGCTGCTGTCGACCCGGAACTACGCTCGGCTGCGAACGCGAACACGCCGGAAGAGTGGGCTGCGTTGGGCGTCGAGCGCTAGAAGCTCCACGCGACCTCGCCGCTCTCGACGAGGACGGTGTGGCCCTGGTCGAGGGCGACCGTGAGACGTCCGTCGGGAGCGATCACCCCGGCAGTGCCGTCGCGGCCACCCACCTGTACCCGCCGGCCGCGGAGCGCGTTCCGCAGCTCGAGCTCGCTCGAGAGGCCCACGAGCCCGTCGGCCAGCCAGTCTGCGTACCGGAGTTCGAGCTCGGCCAGCACCGACGCGAGCACGATGCCCCGATCGAGCGGCCGTCCCGCGGCGATCCGGAGCGACGTCGCCGGCAGGTGCGCCGCCGCCGGCAGGTCCGACTTCTCCTGGTTGACATTGATCCCGATGCCGCAGACGACCTCCGCACCGGTCGCCTCGAGGAGGATCCCGGCGACCTTGCGGCCGTCGACCAGCACGTCGTTCGGCCACTTCACAAGGGCCTTGATGCCGGCCGACTGCTCGATTGCGGCGGCGGTCGCGAGCCCGGCCACGAGGGAGATCTGCGGCAGTGGCGCTACCGCAGGAGGCCGCAACAGCACCGAGCAGAGCAGCGCGGTCGAGGGGGCGTCGTCCCAGCTCCGACCCGAGCGCCCGCGGCCGGCCGTCTGGTGCTCGGCCACGGCGACGGCTGCGTGTGGAAGATCGCCTCCACGGAGCATGTCCTGGGTCGAGGTCGTCTCGACGGCGTACAGGTACGGCTCGCCGAGAGCGCCGCGGAGAAGTGGGCGGATCCGCTCCGGCTCGAGCTCACTCACCGTCGTCGACCCGGCGAAGGCGCTTCGTCACTCCGCGCCGCTTCTTCGCTTCCAGCCGCTGCTCTCTCGCGGCGCGTGACGGCCTCGTCGGTACCCGCCTGCGCTCCACACGCAGCGCATCGGCAAGCCGAGCCACGAGGCGGTCGATGGCGATCTCACGGTTGCGTGCCTGGCTCCGCTCGTCCTGGGCGATCGCACGAAGGACCGGGCCTGCGCGGGCGATCACCCGTCGCTTCTGCGTCTCGGTCAGTGCGCTCGATTCCTCGACTTCGAACACCGCCTCGACCCGCGTCTCGGCAGTGTTCGCGTGCTGGCCGCCCGGCCCGCTCGACCGCGAGACCCGAAGCGTGATCTCGGTGAGCGGCAGCACGACGGAACGTGTGACGCGCCGGCCGGCGCGATCGTCCGCGTCGCTCACGGGCGTGACGCCGGCGAGATCGTCAGTAGCGCACCGACGTGGTCGTGATCCACCTGCAACGTCGTGTGGGTGATCGCGAACCGATCGGCGAGCATGCTCTCGGCGGCGCGGCGAATGCCGTGGCAGTCGTCTCCCTCGCGCACGAGGATGTGGGCGGAAAGAGACGGGAACCCGCTCGTGATCTGCCAGACGTGAAGGTCGTGGACCTCGACCACGCCCGGCTGCGCAGCGATCGCCCGGCCGATCTCCTGCGCGTCGAGCCCCTTCGGCGTGGCTTCGAGGAGGACGAGCGTCGACTCCCTCAGCACGCCCCACGAGCTGACGACGAGAAAGATCCCGATCAGCACCCCGACGAGGGGGTCGGCATACCGCCAGCCGGTCGTGACGATGACGATGCCGGTCACGATGACGCCGATCGAGCCGAGCGCGTCGCCGACGAGATGCACGTAAGCGGCGCGGAGGTTGACGTCACGCCCTCCGGGTCGGAAGACGGCGATTGCGCCGATCACGTTGACCAACAGGCCGACGGCTGCGACGGCGATCAGCCAGCCGCCGGGTACGTCCGGCGGGTCCGCGAAGCGTCGGGCGGCGCCGACGAAGACGATGATCGCGATCACGATCAGCGAGACGGCGTTCACCAGGGCGGCCAGGATCTCCGCCCTCCTGAACCCGAAACTGTGATTCGGCGTTGCGGGCCTCCGTGCGAGGAGGACAGCTCCGGCGGCAACGCTCAGCGCAACCACGTCGGACAAGTTGTGGCCGGCGTCGGCGAGCAACGAGAGGCTCCCCGCCAGGATCGCCGCGATCACCTCGACGAGCGTATAGGCGGCGTTGAGGACCAGCGCGATCGTGAGCGACCGCAACGAGTTGTTCGTCGCCGCATGAAGGTGACGGCCGCCCGGGCCGTGCGCGTGCTCGTGCGCGTGACCTGTGCTCATGAGCAGACGGTAGCGCCCGTGGATGCTGCCGTTCCGTCAATCTTCACCTCGGTCTGGGAGAATGGCCGCATGGCGTGCATCCTGCTCGACGTCGACGGCGTCCTTCACGTCTCCGGCGAGCCGATTCCCGGCGCCGTCGAGGCCGTCGCGCAGCTCCGTCGTCAGGGCCACGCCCTTCGCTTCGTCACGAACAACTCGACCCGGCTTCGCGCCATGCTCGCCGAGGAGCTTCGACTGCTCGGATACGAGCTGGACGACGACGAGCTCCAAACGACACCGCGGGCCGCCGCTCGCGAGCTCGCCGGGAAGCGCGTGTTCGCGCTCGTGATGGGGGCGATCGTACCCGACCTCGAAGGGATCGAGCTCGTCGGGGAGCACGCCGACGCGGTGCTGCTCGGCGGCTGTGACGAGACGACCGAGCCGAATCAGGTGTTCTCGTGGATGAACCTCGGTCGCGCATTCGCCGAGCTGCAAATGGGCGCCGAGCTGTACTGCCTGCACAAGAACAAGTGGTGGCAGACGAGCCGAGGACCGCTTCTCGACGCCGGCGCCTTTGTGGCGGGGCTCGAGTACTCGACAGGGGTCGACGCCACGGTTCTGGGCAAGCCGAGCCCGGCCTACTTCGCGGCTGCCCTCGATGCGCTCGGTGCGGAGCCCGAGCTGACCTGGATGATCACCGACGACGTCGAGGCAGACGTCCGCGGTGCCCAGCTCTTCGGGATGCGGACGGCGCTCGTCCGTACCGGCAAGTTCAGGCCCGAGACCCTCGAGGACTCCGGCCTCGTGCCCGAGATCGTACTCAGCTCGGTCGCCCAGTTCCCCGATTGGCTCGAGCGGTCGCTCTAATCGTGCCGGTCAAGATCGGCACCGACCTGATCGAGATCGAGCGGATCGTCCGTGCGCTCGAGCGACCGGGGTTCCGCGACCGCTGCTTCACGAAGGCCGAGCAAGAGTACTGCGAGACGCGGCGCAACCCTGCGGAGAGCTATGCAGCGCGGTTTTGCGGCAAGGAGGCGGTCGGCAAGGCACTCGGCTGCGGCGTTCGGTTCACGTGGAAGGACATCGAGATCGTCGGGCCCCCCAAGCCGGGCGTGACGTTGACGGGGCGCACCGCCGGGTTCGCAGAGCGGGTAGGCATGTGCGAGATCGACGTCTCCCTGACTCATTCGCACACGATGGCGGGCGCCAGCTGCGTCGTGCGGCTCGAGGGTTGAACGGTGTCTGAACCCGGCTACGAGCCTCTTTGCACCGCTGCGGAGATGCGTGCTGCCGAGAGGGCGTACCCCGGGTTCCCCGCCACCGCACCCGAACTGATGGAGCGGGCCGGCGCCGCGGTCGCGCACGAGGCGCTGCTGGCGTACCCCGACGCCCGCCGGTTCGCTGTCGTCTGCGGTGGCGGCGCGAACGGTGGCGATGGCCGGATCACGGCGCGCGTGTTGCGCGAGGCCGGGCGTGAGGCTGTCGAGACGGACGCTGTCGAAGGGTGTGATGTGGTGGTGGACGCGCTCTTCGGAACGGGGTTCGACGGCGTACCGCGCCCGGAGGCGGCGGCGCTGATCGAGCGAATCAATGCTGCCGGGCTGCCGGTCGTGGCCGTCGACCTGCCCTCGGGAGTCGACGCCTCCACCGGTGAGGTGGGGAGCTTGGCGGTGAACGCGACGCTCACCGTCACCTTTCAGGAGCGCAAGGTCGGGCTCCACGTCGGACCGGGGCGCTTCCATGCCGGCGAGGTCGTCGTCGCCGACATCGGACTCGGGCCCGTTGCGACTTCAGCTCGGCGTGCCACCGCCGGCCTGCTTCAGCAGCTCCCGCGTCGCGCGGCCCGCGACTCCAAGTTCACCGCGGGCGTCGTGCTCGTCGTCGGCGGCGCCCCGGGCACGACCGGCGCACCGGTTCTCGCAGCGATGGCGGCGCTTCGTGCCGATGCCGGCTATGTCACGATCGCCGTCCCGCGGGAATGCCTCGCTGTGGTCGAAGGGTTGGCTCTCGAGCCTGTCAAACGTGGCTTCGACTGGGAGGACGCGGAGGAGGTGATCATGGCCGAAGCGGATCGAGCCGACGCTGTCGCTCTCGGGCCGGGCCTCGGCCGCACGATCGACGCACAGGCGCTCGTGGCGCGCCTGCTCGAGCGCCTCGAGCTCCCGGTCGTCGTCGATGCCGACGCGCTTTTCGGCCTCCAACCGGCGCCCCGCCCCTATCCGACGGTCCTGACTCCTCACGCGGGCGAGCTCGGGCGGCTTCTCGATCGCGATTCGGCGTGGGTCGACGCCCACCGGCTGGAGGCCGCGAGGGAGGGAGCCGAGCGCTACGGCGCCGTCGTGTTGCTGAAGGGGGCAGGCTCGATCGTGCAGGCTCCGGAGGGAGGCCCGGTCGTGTGTGATGCCGGCCCGCCGTCGCTCGCGACGGCCGGCACAGGAGACGTGCTGACGGGGGTTGTGGCGGCCTTCCTCGCCAAAGGACTCGAGTCCGTGACTGCCGCCGCGGCCGCGGCCACGGCCCACGGGCTGGCGGGTGCCGCAGCCCGTCATCAGGCAGGACTCGTCGCGAGCGACGTCGTCGCCTCACTGCCGCCGGTGCTGTCCTGATCGGCGGCTCGGGCACCCCGCCGGGGCGTTGGTAGCCTCGAGCGGGTGAGGGTCGAGATCCTGGGCTCCGGCGGTGCGGCGACGATTCCGCGCCCGGGCTGCCGCTGCCATGTCTGCGTGGAGGCCCGCGAGAAGGGCGGCCGCGCCGTCCGCACCGGGCCGTCGACCTTCGTGCACGGGCCGAACATTCTCTTCGACACGCCCGAGGAGTCGAAATCCCAGCTCGAGCGAGCCGGGATCGGTGACATTGCCGCGTGCTTCTACTCGCACTGGCACCCCGACCATACGATGGGGCGCCGGGTGTGGGAGACCCGCAACGGCGACTTCCGCACCTGGCCTCGAGAGGCGAAGCGTCCGCTCGTCACCGACGTGTACCTCCCCGAGCAGGTGGCCCACGACTTTCGGGTGTGGCTGGGAGGCATGGCGCATCTCGAGTTCATGCGCGACCGCGGCTGGATCCGGATTCACGAGTTGCACGACGGCGAGACGGTCGAGATCGGTGACGTCACCGTGCGTCCCTTCCGCCTCGCCGAGGATTACGTCTACGCCTTCGAGCTGACGGACGGATCGCGGCGGCTTCTCGTGGCGATGGACGAGCTCAACGGCTGGTCGCCGCCACCCGAGGCGCGCGGCTGCGACTTGGCGGTGCTGCCGATGGGCATCTGCGAGTTCGACCTCTTCACGGGTGATCGCCTGATCCATGTCGATCATCCCGTCCTCGTCTACGAGGCGACGTTCACCGAGACGCTCGGGATTGTCGCCGAGCTCGACGCTGGGCGGGTCGTGCTGAGCCATGTCGAGGAGATGGACTGCATCTCGTACGACGACCTGCTCCGGGTGGAGAGGCAGTTGCAGGGAGCCGGCAGGAACATCCGGTTTGCCTGGGACGGCCTGACGGTCGACGTGTGATTGCGACAATGGCTGCGATGCCCCGCTCGCTCGTCACCATCGATCTCGCCGCGATCCGCGACAACGTGCGGACACTGCTCGGCTTGCTCCGCGGGGCCGAGTTGTGGGCCGTCGTCAAGGCGGACGGGTACGGGCACGGGGCGGTCGACGTCGGACGCGCCGCTCTCGAGGCCGGCGCGACCACACTGGGCGTGGCAACGCTGGGCGAGGCGCTCGAGCTCCGCAACGCCCTACCTGTTGCCCGTGTCGTGCTCCTCGGCCCCGCGGAGCCGGCGGAGGTGGCCGAGGTGCGACAGGCACGGATCGAGCTCTGCGTCTCCGAGGGCCCCGTTCCCGACGACGTTTCGGTCCACCTGAAGCTCGACACGGGGATGGGACGCTGGGGACTCTCGGAGCTCGCCGCCCCCGGATCGGGCGTCGTCGGCCTCATGAGCCATTTCGCCGTGGCCGACACCGACCCGGGGTTCACCGAGGCCCAGCTCGCGCGGTTTCTCGCGGCGACGGAGACCCACGTGCATCTGCCGCGGCACATCGCGAACAGCGCCGGCACACTCCGCCATCCGGCATCGCACCTCGATGCTGTCCGCTGCGGCATTGCCCTCTACGGCATCTCGCCGTTCGGTACGGACCCGGCCGTCGACGGCCTGCGGCCGGCGTTGCGCTGGGAGTCCTCCGTCGCCCTCGCAAAGACGCTTGCGCCCGGCGAGAGCACAGGCTACGAGCGCCGGTTCGTGGCGACGGAACCGACCAGGATCGGGATCGTGCCGGTCGGCTATGCGGACGGCTTCCGGCGTGACATGACGGGCACCGAGGTCGTGGTGGCGGGCGAGCGGGCGCAGGTCATCGGAACGGTTTCGATGGACGCCCTGGCGGTTGCCCTGCCCGACGCAGCAGGCGCCGGCGATCCGGTCACGCTGATCGGCGACGGAGTCCTGATCGAGGAGCACGCGCGCGTTTCAGGCACGATCCCCTATGAGATCGCCTGCGGACTCGTCTCGCGGGCCACCCGATCGGAGCGTGAGGTCATCGATGAGTGACGTCGTGGGGTATCGCGTGGCGATCCAGGAAGAACGCGCCGCGGGGCTCCGGAACCACGTGCAGCAGCTGCTCGCGCCACTCGCGGGGACCGAGCGCGCTCTCGACAGCGGGTGCGGGGCCGGCGCGCTTGCGTTCGCGCTCGCCTCGTTCGTCGAAAGCGTCGTCGGTATCGATCTCTCTGCAGATCTCGTCGCCGCCGGCCGGCAGCTCGCTCCGGCGAATTGCGAGCTGATGGTCGGTGATGCGACCGCCCTACCGTTCGAGTACGGCTCGTTCGACATCGTCGGCTGCATGCGCGTCCTTCACCATGCGCGCCGGCCGGAGCTCGTCGTGTCCGAACTGGCCCGCGTGACGCGGCCGGGCGGCCGGATCCTCCTCATCGACCAGCTCGGCTTCGTCGATCCCGTTGTCTCGGCCGAGACCGACCGCTTCGAGAAGGCGCGCGATCCGTCTCACACGCGGCTCTTGCCCGACCAGGACATCAGGAGCCTGCTGGATGTCAACGACCTCGATGTTCTGACGAACGAGATCGCTCCCGAAGAACGCAACCTCGAGCGCTACCTCGATCTCGTCGGTCTGACGGGCGAGGAGCGGCGGCGGGTGAGCGGGATGGCGCCGGGCGCGGTCTACGAGGTCGAGATCGGTTGGTATGTCGCCCGCAAGCGCGGCGGCCTCGCTCCGTAGCGAGGCGCACCGTCGCCCGTCCGGTGACCAGAATCAGATTGCGTCTCCCCAGCGCACGTTGCGCGCTCGGCGGTACTCGGCCCCCTCACGGCGGGACACGGTGCGGCGGTCGACCCCGGCAGGAGTGCAGAGGTCGAGCACGACGTGGCCGGTCCGCAGAACGGGCCGCCGCAGCACACGCGCTTGGGGTCGCGGGAACGGAGAGTGGCAAAGCACGACATAGGCGAACTTCTCGTCCTCGAAGCCGCGTTCTCCCCCCTTCGCCCGGCGGTGTGTCGGGCTCCGCGGCAGGCGCGCCGCGAAATGACACCAGTCTCCCTCGGGCAACGGGCAGGGTGTGTCGTGGGGGCAGGGCGCGAGCGTCGTCCCGCCCGCCTCGATCACGGCGGTCCGCGCGGCCAGAACCCGCTCATACCCAGCGGTTGTCCCGGGCTCGACGATCACGAGGGTGTCGGCCGTCAATCTCCATGCGTGGCGGGTGAAGCCGTCGACCACAGTCGGTTGGAGCTCACCGATCAGATACGACGCAATCACGAGATCCGCGTGCGGTTCGGCTGCGGCTGCGTCGCCGACGGTCCAGGCCGCGGCTCGTAGCGCGTCGCTGCCGTGCACGGCAAGGGACTTCCCGACACGCACCATCTCCGGCTCGGCCTCCACGAGCCGAACGGTCGCGATTCCGGACCAGGTCTCGACTGCCGCCCATGCCGCGACTCCAGGACCTGCTCCCAGATCGAGCACCGACACGGGCTCCCACTCCGGCCGCTCCAAACAGATCCGGCGAAAGACCTCTGCGACCGCGGCATATGTCGCCGGAGCGCGGGTAGCGAGGTAGGCGGTCACCTCTCCGGCCGTGCGTGCCGCCCGCACAGCCGGCGGGCCTCCGGTGCGATAGGCATCCGAGAGCGTTCGAGCCGACCGCTCCAGCTCTCGCGGTTTCAAGCCCGCTGTGAGCTCGTCGATCCCGGTCTGGAGAGCTTCTGGGAGGGCCACTCAGGCGAGCTCGTCAGGGTACTCGGCCTGGCGGAGAACCCTCGCCGTGAGCGTCGGCGCGATCGCCTGGGCCACGGCCCCGAGGCCGTAGGGGAACCACGGAATGGTCACCTCAGCCTTGCCGTGCTCGATAGCGGAGAGCACGTCTCGAGCAACGCGGTCCGGCCCGACGACGAAGAGCCTGCCGAGTCGGGTGGCGAAAACCGTCGGATGGGGGAAGCCCGGCGTGGTCACGAATCCGGGCAGGATCGTGTGCACCTCGACCCCGCTGCCGCGAAGAGCCGCCCGGAGGGATCGGGAGTACGCGACCTGGGCGTGCTTCGACGCCGAGTAGGGGGCCGCCGGGCTGAACACGATCGAGCCGCCGATCGACGCGATCGTGACGATGTGCGCTCGCCCGTCCGCTCGACCCGCCTCCCGCAGCCCGTCCAGCAGGCCGCGAGTCATCCAGACGCCACCCAGATAGTTGACTGCACACGCCCGTTCGATGAGCTCGACCGGTGCGTCCGTGAAGGTTCCACGCACGAGAATGCCGGCGCTGTTCACCAGAAGGTGGACGGCGGGATGCCGCTCGAGAATGCGTGAGGTCGTCCGCCCGACGGCGGCACGGTCGGCGACGTCGCAGCGCTCGATTTCTCCGCCGATCTCGGCTGCGAGGCTCCGGAGCACGTCCTCGCGCCGGGCAATGAGCACACAGTGCCACCCTTGCCGTGCGAGCAGCCGCGCGGTCGCCTCACCGATGCCAGAGGACGCCCCGGTCACAACAGCCACCCGGCGCGGTGTGGCAGTGCCGTTCATCCGTCACCCGGCGACGGCTCCGCACCCTTCGCCTGGAAGGCGCGGCTCGTCCGCACGACCCGTGCGCCGAGTCGCGACACGAGCACTGGGGCGATCCCGTACAGCACCATGGCCGGTCGGTAGGGGAACCACGGTACAACGATCTCGTGGCGGCCCCGCTCGACTGCCTTCACGATCGCCTCCGCCACACGCTCCGGTTGGACGACGATGTGTCGCAACAGGCGATCCTCGAGCAGCGACCGCTGGGGAAATCCCTCCGTCTGAACGTATCCGGGGAGGACGGTGTGAACCTCGACGCCGCTGCCGCGGAGCGTCGCCTGCAACGAGCGCGAGAAGGCGAGCTGCGCGTGCTTGGCGGCCGCGTACGCGCCCGAAGGAGCGAACGCGACGGCGCCGGCGATGGAGACGACATTGACGATGTGCGAACGACCGGTGCGTGCCGCGAGCTGAAGGCCCGGAAGCAACGAACGGGTGACCCAGACCCCGCCGAGGTAATTCACGCGTGCGACCTGCTCGACGAGGTCGAGATCGACCTCGGCGAGCGTGCGACGTGCTGCGATTCCCGCATTGTTGACGACGAGGTGCACCTCCTGATGCCGGGCGAGCACGTGGGCCGCCATCGCCTCGACCGCCTCACGATCGGCCACGTCGCATGCCTCGGCCTCACCATCGAGCTGCTCGGCGAGGATGCGCAGCCGGTCCGCCCGTCGGGCGACGAGCACACAGCGCCACCCGCGCGCCGCGAGCAGGCGCGCGGTTGCCTCCCCGATGCCGGAGGAAGCTCCCGTCACGACCGCGATTCTCGGGCCGACGACGGCCGCGCGGGGGTCATTGGGGTGCTGTTGCTCACCCACGGTTCGCCCTCCACCCTGGTCGCCGTCCAGGCCCGAGAACAGGCGTGCTCGCGTCGGCCGGCATCACAGTAGGATCGTCTCATGGCCGGAAGGTTCGAGGGGAAGCAGGCGCTGATCCTGGGCGTCGCCAACAAGCGGTCGATCGCCTGGGCGATCGCCAAGCGCCTGCGTGACGAGGGCGCCGAGCTCGCCTTCACCTTCCAGGGGGAGCGAATCGAGAAGGGCGTGCGCGAGCTCGCCGACTCGGTCGACGCAAAGCTCGTCACCGAGTGTGACGTGCGCTCCGACGACGACGTCTCCCGCGTCCTCGCCGAGACCGGCGAGGCGTTCGGCGGCGGCCTCGACCTGCTCGTCCACTCGGTTGCGTTCGCGGCCGCAGAAGACCTCGAGGGCAGGTTCATCGACACGCCGCGCGATCGCTTCTGGATGGCGGTCGACATCTCCGCCTATTCGCTCGTCTCCTGCGCGAAGGCTGCCGAGCCGCTGATGCAGGCCCGAGGCGGTGGCTCCATCTTGACGATGACCTACCTCGGCGGCGTCCGAGCGGTGCCGCACTACAACGTGATGGGCGTCGCGAAAGCGACGCTCGACGCGAGCATGCGATACCTCGCGTGGGATCTGGGCCAGAGCGGGATTCGCGTCAACGCCGTCTCCGCCGGCCCGGTGCGTACTCTTGCAGCCCGTTCGATCGCCGGTTTCACGACGATGGAGGAGATGTTCGAGCAGAGGGCGCCGCTCCACCGCCACATCTCCGCGGACGACGTTGGTGGCGCCGCCGCATACTTGCTCTCGGACGATGCGGTCAACGTGACCGGGACGATGCTGTACGTCGACTCGGGCTATCACGCAATGGGCATGTAGCGGCCCGGGATGCCGCCGCGGCGTTCCTGCGGCGCCACCCCTAGAGCGCCAGTACCTGGTTGGCGGCAACGCCGGTCAGCCGCCTCTCGCGGCCTCCGGGATAACGGACGACCAACTCGCTCACCTTGGTCGCGCGACCGAGACCGAAGTGGGCGCGTGGGTCCTCTGAAGAGAGATAGCTGCTGCCGGCATGGAGCTCCTGGACGAGGCGATGGCCGTCGGGTAGAACGGCGGTGACGACGGCGCCCGGAGCAAATGAGTCGAGCCGCACCTCGAGCCAGTTGCCCTTCGAACCCGTGTTGCGAAGCAACATCAGCTTCCCGCCGATCGAGTTCACCGCGAGGTCGACGTTCCCGTCGTTGTCGAAGTCGGCAGCGGCGAGACCGCGACCGTTGACGCGAGGGGCGGCGTCCAGGCCGACGGCGTCGCTCGCAGTTGCGAACTGTCCGGGATGATCGTGTCCGGTCAGGTTCTCGAAGACCTGAACGGGCTCCGCGCTCGCGACGAGCCCCGTCACGGGGATGGCACCGTTCACGAGCGCCAGGTCGAGGTTGGTGTCGTTGTCGAGATCGACCCATGAGGCTCCCCAGCCGGCGAGGCTCGTATCGAACGCCGGCGCGATGTCGGCGCGCGCGTCGGTGAACGAGGGTGCATCGCCTGCCGCCGGTTCGCTCCGGAAGACCGCATGGAGCTGCTTGTGCGAGTTGGTGACGAGGAGGTCGGGGCGTCCGTCGCCGCTGTAGTCGGCGGCAGCGATTCCCATTCCGGCGCTCGGGTCGGCGATGCCCGCGCCTCCTGCCTTCTCCTCGAGCCGGAAGCCGAGCCTCAACGGGTCGGCCTTGGCGCCCCCGGGCCAGGCGACGTTCACGTAGAGCCGGTTGGGGTTCCCGTCGTTCGCCACGTACAGGTCGAGCCGACCGTCGTCGTTGACGTCGGTGAACACGGCACCGAGGCCGTGCTCCGGCTTGACCGTGTCCACGCGGGCTTGCTCGCCGACCTCCCGGAAGGTCGCGCGGCCGTTCTCGTCGTTCCCGGTGTTGAGGTAGAGGAGATCGCGGACGCCCAGATAGGTGTTCGGGAAACCGGAGTCGGAGCTCACCGCTGCGTTGAGGTCGGTGTAGCCGGACACGAACAGATCGGCGCGCCCGTCGCCGTTCACGTCCCCCACGGTCGCGCCCGCATGCCAGCCCCACGATGTCATCCCGGCCGCGCGGGCGCCTTCCGTGAACCCACCCTTGCCGTCGTTCCAGAGTAGGGCGTCGTATCCGGCAGCGGTGACGTAGAGGTCGGTGAAGCCGTCACCGTTGAGGTCGCCGGCGACGCACCCGTTGCCACGGAGCTGCACGTCGGCTCCGGATGCACGGCTGACGTCGGTGAACCTTCCGTCGACGTTGTGGAAGAGCGCACTCCGGGGCACGCCGCCATGCTGCTGCCAGTAACCGACGTCGAGATCCAAGTACGAGTTGACGGCGAACAGGTCGAGCCAGCCGTCGTTGTCGATGTCAACCCAGCAGGCCCCCCCGCCCATCATCGCCGAAGGGTCGTTCGTGGTCGGTGGGCGGAAGGCGCGCTGCCGGAAATCGAGCCCGACCTGCGAGGCGACGTCCTGCAGCTGGATCCCGCCCAAGCCCGAGGCGGCGAGCTGCGCGGATGTTCCGGGCGCGACCGCTTCGGGTGTGCCACCCCGTGCCCCGACGATGAGGTAGCGGCCGTGGTCGAGCTGGAGCTCGAGGGTCCGAGTGAACGGTGTCCGGTTGCCGCGGAACGCGACCGTGGCCGGCGAACCCTCGACGGTGACGAGCCGCTCGGTACCGGTGGCGGTTGCGATCACGAGCGGAGGGGCCTGGCCGACCGCCGCCTCGAGGTTGATCTGCAGGCGGTTCACGTGGCGCTCCGGAACGAGGATCGCCCGGTTGCCCGCCTGGCCGATCTGTAGCCAGAGGCCCTGCAGGCGAACGCCGCCGGCGGCGGCCGCCGCGCGGCTCTTGTCGCGTCGGCGCAGCGCGTCCGCCTCGATCCGGAGGTCGGCGACGAGGTCATGGGCTATCCGCTGGGCGAGCGGCTGGTCGATCTGTGTCGCCACGCCCTTGGAAGGGAGCACCGTTACCGGAGGCAAGGTGCTTGCGTCCCCGATCGTCAGGCTGGCGACCGCGGGGCCCGGGCGCGCGGGCACGCCTGCAAGCACCAGGAGGCCGGCGAACGCGGCGGCCCCGGCGAGGGCGAGCGCTCCGAGCACGGGCCGCCTCGGAGCCCGGACGGTACGCCGGAGGACGGGGGAGAGCGCCTCGCCGAGCGGGCGTGCCGCACAGACGAGCGCGAGGGCGCCGAGCAACGCAACCTTCGTCCAGAACTCCGTCGTCTGCGGAGCGATCAGGAGCACCGCGAGGAGCGCGACCGCGACAGCGTAGACGCGACGGCCTGTGCGCCCTTTGGGCGTCGTCTTCGGGTCGGTGATCATGAAGAAGAGGAAGATCAAGACCTCCGGCGAGAACACGAGCACCCGCCAGAACTCGAACCCGGTGATCGGCCCCAGATGCCAGCGGGCCGTCATCTCGTGCCCACCCGCCGCGATCACGGCGATGCCCGCAGCGAAGGCGAGCCAGAAGTAGACCGCGATCTCGAGGAGGTGCAGCCGCGACAGGATCGTGAGCCCGCCGACCAGGATGATCAGGAGTGCGAGCACCATCCACGGCGACATCGGCCCCCACCAGAGCGCGAGCGGGTCGGCCCGGGTCGAGCCGAGCAGTACGAAGCAGAGCACGAGCCCGAGATTCGACGGATTGAAGATGTGATGTCCTCGGAGACGGATCAGGTGTTTCGAGAGGATGGACACCGCTGCCGTACCCGCGAAGATCCACCAGCCCTTCATGCTCCACCAGTCCCCGTGCTCGGTGCCGGGCACCCGGAGGACGAACGCGACGCCGTTGCCGGTGAGCAGGGCGCTCGCGGGCCACATGATCACACGCCGGCGATGGAACGTGATCGCGAACTCGATCACTGCGCACGTGAGCAGCGAGACGAGGATCTGGGCGATCGAGAGCTGGAAGCCGAAGGCTGTCTGACCGAGGACTTGCAACGAGATGATCACCGCCGCGAGGTGGAGCCGGGGGTCCCGCACCGAGGGCAACAGCACGGGGTACGCGGTGCCGCGGATCCGGAGGGTCGGCGGTGCCGGGCCGGCCAGGGTGGAGGCGCTCATCGGGGCGAATGGTACTGGCGGGCGCCCTCTCGAAGGGCGTGCGGCAAGGCGTGATTCGGCGTCATCCCCTGCAGACATGTCACCGGTGCGCCGCCTCTGGCGCTGTTGCTTTAGTCTTTGAAGTCATGCTCGACATTTGCGCCCGCACTCGACACCGCTAGCCGAGGAGAGAATCGTGTGCGTGGACCTGCGGATATCGAGGCCGGCGATGCTCCACCCCTCCAGGCGGCAAGGCTCGTGAGAAACGAGCACCTGCCCGAAAGGGGGCTCTACGCGGCCGACCGCGAGCACGACGCGTGCGGGGTCGCGTTCGTCGCCCGGCTCGACGGGATCCCGCAGCACGAGACCATGCGGCGGGCTCTCGAGGCGCTCGAGAACCTCGAGCACCGTGGCGCCGCGGGAGCCGACCCGGAGACGGGTGACGGCGCCGGCATGCTGCTCCAGCTTCCCGACGCGTTCTTCCGCGCGGTCGTCGGAGCGACGCTCCCGGCCCTTGGTCGCTACGGCGTCGCCATGTGCTTCCTTCCCACCGAGGCTGCGCGACGGAAGGAGCTCGAGGTTCGCCTCTCGTCCATCGTCGAGGAAGAAGGCCAGGGCGTCGTGTGCTGGCGCGACGTCCCCGTCGACACGGCCCACGTCGGCCGCACCGCTGCCGCGTCTGCCCCGATCGTTCGGCAGCTCCTCGTTTCCGCGGAAGGCGCGGCTGCGGCCGACCAGGATGCGTTCGAGCGGAAGCTGTACGTGATCCGGCGCCGCTTCGAGCTCGAGGAAGGTGCCGATGCGATCGTTCCGAGCTTCTCGTCGCGCACGATCGTCTACAAGGGCATGCTCACCGCACCTCAGCTCCGCGGCTACTACCCGGACCTGCGGGACGAGCGCACCGAGACCGCGCTCGCCCTCGTCCACTCCAGGTTCTCGACGAACACCTTCCCGAGCTGGGAGCTCGCCCACCCGTACCGGATGATCGCTCACAACGGCGAGATCAACACGGTGCGCGGCAACGTCAACTGGATGCGCGCCCGCGAGTCTCAGCTCGCCTCGGAGCTCTTCGGCGACGACCTCGACAAGGTGCTACCGGTCGTACAGCCACGCGGGTCCGACTCGGCCACGTTCGACAACGTGCTCGAGCTGCTGGTCCTGGGCGGCCGCACGTTACCTCACGCGATGATGATGATGATCCCCGAAGCGACAGCCGGCCGCGTCGATCTCTCACCCGAGTTGCTCGGGTTCTACGCCTACCACCAGTGTCTGATGGAGGCCTGGGACGGCCCCGCCGCCGTCTCGTTCACTGACGGTCGGGTGATCGGTTCGACGCTCGACCGCAACGGCTTGCGACCGGGACGGTGGCTCGAGACACGCGACGGGTGGGTCCTGCTCGCTTCGGAGACTGGAGTGCTCGACATTCCCGCCGAGAACATCCTTCGGAAGGGTCGGCTACAGCCCGGCAAGCTCTTCCTCGTCGATCTGGAGCAGGGACGGATCGTGCCCAACGACGAGGTGAAGGGCACCATCGCCTCTCGGCGGCCGTACGGAGAATGGTTCGAACGCGAGGTGGTCAGGCTCGCCGACCTGCCGCAGCGGCAGCCGCGCTCTGCGCCGACCGAGTCGCTGCGCCAGCGCCAGATCGCCTTCGGCTACACGCAGGAGGACATGAAGGTGATCCTGGCACCGCTTGCCCGGAACGCCGAGGAGGCCGTCAGCTCGATGGGGAACGACACTCCCCTCGCGGTGCTCTCCGATCGTCACCGATTGCTCTATTCCTACTTCAAGCAGATGTTCGCCCAGGTCACGAACCCGCCGATCGACTCGATCCGCGAGGCCATCGTGATGAGCCTCCAGACCGGTATCGGGTCGGAGAAGAACCTCTTCGACGAGACGCCCGAGCACGCGCGCCAGCTCGTGCTGGAAAGACCGATCCTGCTCGACGCCGAGCTCGAGCAGCTCCGGCAGGTGCACTCGGCGATCTTCAAGGCGCGCACACTCGACGTCACCTGGCCCGTCGTCGAGGGCCCGGCCGGGATGGATGCCGCGCTCGAACGCCTGTGCCACGAGGCAGACGAGGCTCTCGCCGCAGGCGCGAACATCCTGATCCTCTCCGATCGTGCCGTCGCCGAAGAGCGAGCGCCGCTGCCTTCCTTGCTCGCGGTCGCCGCCGTGCACCACCACCTCGTGCGCGAGGGAACGCGCCTCCAGGCCGGGCTCGTCGTCGAGTCGGGCGAGACCCGAAGCGTCCACAGCGTCGCCACTCTGATCGGCTACGGGGCTGCTGCGGTCAACCCGTATCTCATGCTCGAGACTCTCGGCGAGCTCGTCGAGCTCGGGTGGCTGCCGGACGGAATGAGTGTCGAGCAGGCGCAGCAGCGTGCGGTCAAGGGGATGGGCAAGGGCCTGTTGAAGACACTCTCGAAGATGGGGATCTCGACGATCCCGTCGTACTGCGGCGCTCAGATCTTCGAGGCGGTGGGCCTTTCGCCGGAGCTCGTCGAGCGCCACTTCACCGGCACGGCGTCGCGCATCGGCGGGATCGGTACCGACGTGCTCGCCCGCGAGATGCTCGCCCGGCATGCCCGCGCGTATCCGGGTGACACCGAGACGCTGTTGCCGGTGATCGGCCTCTACGCCTGGCGGCGCGACGGCGAGCACCACCAGTGGAATCCCGAGACAATCGCGCTTCTGCAGGATGCCGTTCGCAACGGGAAGTTCGAAACCTACGAGGCCTACTCGCGCGAGGTCAACGACGACGCTGTGCGCCGGCTGACGCTGCGTGGGCTGCTCCGCTTCCGCGAGCCTGCGGACGGAGGTGTCCCGCTCCACGAGGTCGAGCCCGCGAGCGAGATCGTCAAGCGCTTCGTGACAGGAGCGATGTCACTCGGATCGATCTCGCGCGAGGCGCACGAGACGCTCGCAATCGCGATGAACCGGATCGGCGGGCGCTCGAACACCGGCGAGGGCGGCGAAGATCCCGTCCGTTTCACGCCCGACGCCAACGGTGATCTGCGCCGCTCCTCGATCAAGCAGGTGGCCTCCGGCCGGTTCGGCGTCACGATCGACTACCTGACGAACGCCGACGAGCTCCAGATCAAGATGGCCCAGGGTGCGAAGCCGGGCGAGGGCGGCCAACTTCCCGGGCACAAGGTCGACCGCTATATCGCGAGCGTCCGGCTGACGACGCCGGGCGTGGGTCTGATCTCGCCGCCTCCGCACCACGACATCTACTCCATCGAGGATCTGAAGCAGTTGATCTACGACCTGCGTTGCGCAAACCCCGTTGCCCGAGTGTCCGTGAAGCTCGTGGCGGAGGTCGGCGTCGGAACGGTGGCGGCCGGCGTTGCGAAGGCGAATGCCGACCATGTGCTGATCTCGGGCCACGACGGCGGCACCGGCGCCTCGCCGTTGTCGTCGATCCTCTTCGCCGGGATCCCATGGGAAATCGGCCTCGCCGAGACCCAGCAGACGCTCGTCCGCAACGACCTCCGCTCGCGCATCTGGGTGCAGACGGACGGGCAGCTGAAGACAGGGCGCGACGTCGTCGTCGCTGCCCTCCTCGGCGCGGACGAGGTCGGCTTCGCGACCGCTCCGCTCGTTGCGAGCGGCTGCGTGATGATGCGTGCCTGCCACCTCAACACGTGCCCGGTCGGCATCGCGACCCAGGACCCGGAGCTTCGCGAGCGATTCGCAGGCCAGCCGGAGCACGTCGTCAACTTCTTCTTCTTCGTCGCCGAGGAGGCGCGCCAGATCATGGCACGGCTCGGTGTGAGGCGGTTCGAGGACCTCGTTGGACATGTGGAGCTGCTCGAAGCCGATGATGCGATTGCCCACTGGAAGGTGCGCGGCCTCGATCTCTCGAGGCTCCTCGCTCGACCGGATGTCCCCGAGGGCACCGCCGTGAGGCGGATGCGCCCACAGGCGTCCCCGCTCGCCGATGCGCTCGACTGGGAGCTGATCGAGGCAGCCGCGCCGGCGCTGGAGAGGGGCGAGCCGGTTGAGATGTCGTTCCCGATCCGGAACGTCAACCGGACTGTCGGCGGGCTCCTGTCTCACCACATCACGAGGGTCTACGGCCGGCCGGGGCTGCCGGCCGGCACCATCCGCGTCGCCCTCACCGGTTCCGCGGGCCAGTCGTTCGGTGCCTGGCTCGCCCCCGGCGTCGAGTTGGCGCTCGTCGGCGACGCGAACGACTACGTCGGCAAAGGGCTCTCCGGCGGGACGGTCAGCGTTCGGCCGCCCGAGGATGCGGGGTTCGTCGCCGAGGAGAGCGTCGTGATCGGGAACACGGTGCTGTACGGCGCGACCGCCGGCAAGGCGTTCTTCCGCGGGCTGGCGGGCGAGCGCTTCGCGGTGCGCAACTCGGGCGCGACCGCGGTCGTCGAGGGGGTCGGCGACCACGGCTGTGAATACATGACCGGCGGCACCGTTCTCGTGCTCGGCCCGACCGGTCGCAACTTCGCAGCTGGGATGAGCGGGGGCATCGCCTACGTGCTCGACGACGATGGCGCCTTCGCATCGCGCTGCAACACCGAGCTGGTCGGGTTCGACCCGCTCGAGGAGACGGATGTGGCGGCGATCCTGGCGCTCGTCGGTGAACACCTCGAGCGAACCGGCTCGACCGTGGCGGCGAACGTGCTTGCGGACGCGAGCACCATCGCCGAGCGCTTCGTCAAGGTGATGCCGCACGACTACAAGCGTGCTCTTGCCGACATGGAGATCGAACACGACGATCACGCGGTCTCGACCGGCGGCGGCGGCTTCTTCACGACCGAGAGCGAGGAGGCGGCGTAGTGGGCCAGCTCGGTGCCTTCCTCAAGATCGCGCGCGCGGAGCCGCTCGAGCGCGACCCACATGAGCGCGTGCACGATGTGCGCGAGTTCGTGCGACCGTTGCCGCTCCTCGAGCTCCGCAGCCAGGGCGCGCGCTGCATGGAGTGCGGTGTGCCGTTCTGCCATCACGGCTGTCCGCTCGGGAACCTGATCCCGGACTGGAACGACCTCGTTTACCGCGACCGCTGGCGCGAGGCGATCGACCAGTTGCACCGGACCAACAACTTCCCCGAGTTCACGGGCCGTCTCTGCCCCGCGCCGTGCGAGGCCGCTTGCGTCCTCGAGATTCGCGAAGGGGACGCCGTCACGATCAAGCAGATCGAGGTATCGATCGTCGATCGCGCGTGGGAAGAGGGATGGGTCGTCCCGCGCCCCCCTGGGCTCCGAACCGGCCGTACGGTGGCGATCGTCGGGTCAGGGCCGGCCGGCCTTGCCTGCGCGCAACAGCTCGCGAGGGCGGGGCACTCGGTCACCGTGCTCGAGCGCGACGAAGCGGCCGGGGGCCTGATTCGGTTCGGCGTGCCCGAGTTCAAGATCGAGAAGCGGCTGATCGAGCGTCGCCTCGCTCAGCTCGTCGCCGAAGGTGTCGAGCTCCGCTACGGCGTCGACGTCGGAACCGATCTCAGCGGGCAAGAGCTCCGCGCCTCCTACGACGCCGTCGTCGTCGCCACCGGGTCGCGGGTGCCGCGTGATCTTCCCGTCCCGGGCCGCGAGCTCGGCGGGGTGCATTTCGCGATGGAGTACCTCTACGACCGGGCGCGGGCGATCGCCGCCGAAGTCGGCACCGCGGGAGCTCTTGCCCCGCCTTCAGCCGAGAATCCGGTCACAGCGGCAGGGAAGCATGTGATCGTGATCGGCGGTGGGGACACGGGCGCCGACTGCGTTGCCAACGCCCATCGGGAGAACGCGGCATCGGTGACCCAGATCGAGGTGTTGGGCGAGCCGCCGGCGAAGCGCCCGGACGACCTCACCCCGTGGCCGAGGTGGCCGATGAAGCTTCGTACCTCGTACGCGCTCAAGGAAGGCGGTGAGCGAGACTTTGCGATCTCGACGACGCACCTCTCGGGATCGGGCGACAAGGTCACCCGGATCCACTGGGCGCAGAACGACGGCACGCCGCCGTTCGCCCCGCTCCCCGGGACGGAGGAGTCGCATCCAGCCGAGCTCGTCCTCCTGGCGATGGGGTTCCTCCACCCGGAGCAGCACCTCTTGGAGCAGCTTGGGGTCGAGCGTGACGGACGTGGCAACGCGCAGGCACCCACCTATGCGACGTCGGCGGATGGTGTCTTCGCAGCCGGTGACGCTCGCCGCGGCCAGTCGTTGGTCGTCTGGGCGATCAACGAGGGCCGCCAGTGCGCCGAGCAGGTCGACCACTGGCTCGCTCACGAGAGCTCGCGGTGAAGAACCGTACCGTGACTTCCGTGAGCGTGCTTGTTGCCACGCTTCGCGTGGATCCTGAAGCCGGGAACCTACGGTTCCCTGCGACCCTCCCTTCCGGTGTCGAAGGCGCGACATCGAGTGAAGGGGCGTACCCGAGAGCTCGCGGTGAAGAAGCGTACCGCGAGCTCTCGTGAGCATGCTTGTTGCCACGCTTCGCGTGGATCCTGAAGCCGGGAACCTACGGTTCCCTGCGACCCTCCCTTCCGGTGTCGAAGGCGCGACATCGCGTGAAGGGGCGTACCCGAGAGCTCGCGGTGAAGGAACCGTACCGTGACTTCCGTGAGCATGCTTCTCTCGTCGAAGACGAAGCGCTCAGGCGCCGAGGAACAGCCGCGCCGCCGGGTTCCCGGTCTCCTCGACGTGCGGATACCCGAGCCGCGCGAGTGAGTCGCGGAAGGCGCGTTTCTCGCCGGGCGGTACCTGGATCCCGGCGAGCACCCGCCCGTAGTCGGCGCCATGGTTGCGGTAGTGGAAGAGGCTGATGTTCCACCCCAGGCTCATCGCGTCGAGGAACCCCATGAGCGCGCCCGGGCGCTCCGGGAACTCGAAGCGGTAGAGCACTTCGTTCGGCGCCGTCGCCGGCCCGCCGACGAGGTGCCGGACGTGGAGCTTCGCCAACTCGTTGTCCGTGAGATCGAGGGTCGTGATCCCCGAGCGTCCGAGCGCCCGTAGCAACGTGTCCTTCTCCCGGCGGTCACGCACGCTCAGGCCGACGAATACGTGGGCTTCCGTGGGATCGCCGTAGCGATAGTTGAACTCGGTGATGTTGCTCCGCCCGAGCAGGCGGCAGAACTCCTTGAAGCTTCCCGGCCGCTCCGGGATCGTGGCCGCGAACACCGCCTCGCGGGCCTCGCCGAGGTCGGCCCGTTCCGCAACGAAGCGTAGGCGGTCGAAGTTCATGTTCGCCCCGCAGAGCACGGTGACGAGATTCCGTCCGTTGAGGCTCCTCTGCTCCACGTACCGCTTCGCGCCGGCAACGCCGAGCGCCGCAGACGGCTCGACGATCGCGCGCGTGTCCTCGAACACATCCTTCATCGCCGCGCACAGCTCGTCGGTGTCGACCAGGATCATCTCGTCGACGTAGCGGCGGGCGAGACGGAACGGCTCGACACCGACCTGCTTCACGGCAACGCCGTCGGCGAACAGACCGACGTGGGGCAGGGTAATCCGCCGGCCGGCACGCAACGAGCGCTCCATCGCATTGGCGTCGGCCGGTTCGACCCCGACGATGCGGATCTCCGGCCGAAGGCGCTTCACGTATGCGGCGATGCCGCCGATCAGCCCTCCGCCACCGACCGCGACGAAAATGGCGTCGATCGGCTCCCGCAACTGGCGCAGGATCTCCATGGCGATCGTGCCCTGGCCCGCGATCACGTCGACGTCGTCATAGGGGTGCACGAACGTCAGCTTCCGGCGGCGCCCGATCCGCATCGCCTCGGCGTAGGCATCGTCGTAGGAGTCGCCCTCGAGCACGACGGTCGCGCCGAGAGCCGCGACCGAGTCGACCTTGATCTCCGGCGTCGTCACCGGCATCACGATCGTCGCCTCGGCACCGAGTTGCTCCGCCGCGAGCGCGACTCCCTGCGCGTGATTGCCGGCGGAGGCTGCGACGACCCCTCGCCGGAGCGCCGTCGCCGACAGGCGGGACATCTTGTTGTGCGCCCCGCGGAGCTTGAACGAGAAAATGGGTTGAAGGTCTTCGCGCTTGAGGAACAACCGGTTGCCGAGTCGCTCCGACAGAAGCGGCGCGTCTTGGAGCGGGGTCTCGATCGCGACGTCGTAGACGTTCGCATTGAGAATTGCCTCGAGGTAGTCGGTCTCGCGCGGTGGCACCGTGCTGACCGTACCCGACGGGTCAGCGCGTCGTCGTCAGGCCCGCTGCGGCGGGTGCGCCAGAGTGGGCCTGACGACGCAGGCGCGTCAGCATGCCGGCCAAGACAGGGGCCAGGAGAGCGACCGAGCCGTCGATGACTGCGTAGCCGGCGGCGATTGCCGATGGCGGATTCCCTGACGTGAGGTGACTCCACGGCGCCACCGCGACCCACGTCCAGTCTCCGGCGAGCGTTCCGGCGATCTCGAGCGTCGCCGTCGCGATCCAGATCGCGGCGAACATCGTTGGCCGGCTCGATCGCAGGATGCACCAGGCGAAGAGTGGCCACAGGGCCGCTCCCAGCAGGTCGAGCCGGTGCCCGGCGAGCGGGAGGACTGTGAGACCGGCGAGCGTCCACACCGTTGCGAGGACGAGCACGGTGTTCGCGAACCCTGTTCCGTGCCGCCGTACGAACGGCAGTGCGCCGGCCGTGAGCCCGAAAACGTAGACGAGTGCGTGACCGGGCGGCACGTACAGGGGAATGTTGTGCAGGCGGTAGTGATAGCCGCCCCAGATCAGCGATCCGAAGATCTCGAACAGTGTTGCCACGGGAATACAGATCCATGCCTGCCACCGTGCGGCGCCGTCAAGGCCACGAAGGCACGCGAGGAGCACTGCGAAGGTGAGCAGACCCAGCGCGAGTTGCGGCGCCTGCCCCACGATCCTTCCGTCGACGAACAGGAGCGCCGGCGTGTACGCGAGCAGGAATGCGTGCATCCGGTAGGGGCGGAACCCGATAACGGTGGGGAGGGAAATTGCCACGCCGAGCGTGATTCGTCCACGCTGGCAAACGGTTCGATGCGCCTCATGCCGCAGTCAAGGTCGTCGCCAGGTCGAGATCGCCCCGTCGCGGCCGAGCAGGTGCCAGCCGTCGCGCCGAAGGGCGGATTCGGCGCGGTCGGCGCACCCGGGCGCGAACCAGCCGCTCTGCCGGTACAGCCCGCGATGCAGGGCGATGAAACGCACACCGAGGCTTTCCGGCAAGGTTCCGTAGCCGCATGAGAGTCCACGCAGTCGGCGTGCGACGCGCTCCGCGGCGCGGGCCGCAGTGGTCGAATACCCCTCCGGCCGCTCGCGGGGCGCCTGTCGGGCATAGGCGAGGTAGACACTGCCGAAGTGGATCGCGGGGTTGAACACCGGCAGCTCGAGCAGGCGCCCGTCGCCCCCGATCGCGGCGTAGGCGCTGCTCGCCCGATCCGGTGCGACCGCGCCGAACACCGGTCCCCGCACGTCGAACGCCAGCAGTCCGAACAGGGCGGCCGAGGCTGCAACGACCACCCACGCTCGGCCGGTGGTGTGGCCTTTGCGTTGCATCAACACAAAGGCAACGGCGTGCGCGACGAGGGCGGCGATCGCCAGGCAGGCGATCGGCATCAAGCGCTCCGGCACTCGGGCGAACCGGAGCGGCGGCAGCGCCCGCCAGAGCGGCTCGTAGAGTGGGACGCTTGCGCCGAGCGCGAGGACACACGGGACGACCGCCGCGAGAGCGAGGAAGAGCGCGAGCCCCCGTTCGCGGCGGATCGCCCAAAGACCGACGAGAGCGAGCACCGGCGTGAGCCAGCCGAGAAAGACGTACTCCTCGATACCCGCCCCGACGCCGCGCGTGACGAGGTCGGAGAGCTCGGCCGAGTAGTGTCGCACCTGTGCGAACGAGCGGCCGTTGCCGGCGATCGACCCTGCGACGACGGCCTGCTGCACGGCGACTGCCGTGGCGGTCGCGGTGGCGGCAGCGGCCGCAGCCTTCCACCAGTTCGAGTGTGGCAGTCGTGTCCACGTGTAGCCGAGGGCGAGGACGACGGCGCCCATCGCCAGGTGGATCTGCCCGGAAAGCGGGATCGCGGTGAGCACGACCGCGGCCCACACGAACCGGCGCCGCTCGAGTGCCAGCAGCGTCGCCGGGAGGAGGAACGCGATCAGGCCGAGGAGGTGCCCGGTCGACTGGCCGACCCGATAGGGGGAGAGGGCGAAAACGAGCCCGCCGGCGAGCGCCGCCGTCCGGACGAGACCCAGGGACCGCAACCACCAGCATGTGACTCCGCCGGCTGCGAGGACGGAGAGCAGCACGATCAGGTTGTATGCCCAGACGTTCCCGAGGAGGTGGCGCAGCGGCCAGAACGGGATCCCGAAGAGCCACCCCTGCAGGTTCGGTGATGTCTCCGTCTCGGGCCGGAACGAGTATGGGTCCTTCCACGGAGCGGCGCCACGCTCGATCTGGTACCCGGGCAACCAGAACGCCCACCCGAGCTGGAGGTGGTCGCCGGCGGCCGCCTCTCCGTAGCCGGGCGCGGGGCGGGCGAGGTAGTGGTCGTCCATGTGCCGGACGGCGGGCCACGTGGCCCAGATCGCGCAGACGGCGTAGAGGGCTAGGGCGAGCGCGACGAAGCCGCCGCGATCACGGCGTCGATGTCCGGCAGCTCGCTTCCGACCAACCACGAGGCCCTGACCGTATCGCCCTCGATCAGGAACGCGCTGCGTGCCGAGACGTCCGCCATCTCCTGCACGTCGATGGCGACGCCGAATCCCCGTGTCGCCTCGCCGTTCCAGTCCGAGAGCAGGGGCACGCTGTCGACCCCCAAGGTCATCGCCCAGGCAGCGTGCGACCAGGGTGAGTCCCGCGAGATCGCAACAGGCCGGATGCCGACCACGGCGAGATCGGCGCGCCTGTCACGCAGGAGCAGCAGCTCGTTCGTGCAGGTCGGCGACCAGTCGAACGGAAAGAAGCAGAGCAGCGCAAATCCCTCGCCGGCGATCGCGCTCCCGAGACCGACCGGCCCCGCGCGCACCCCTGCCCAGACCCGCGCCTCGGGTACACGGTCACCCGGCTGGAGCATCTCAGCCGGTCTCGACAACGATCGCTTCGGTGGCGATCGCGATCTCCTCGACCACCTCGCGGATGTCGCGGTTCGCATTGAAGATCCGTAGCTGCCGGTCGGCGCTGTTGCCGCGCGCAAGCAGCTCGCCGATCCCTTCGAGTTCCCGTTCGGAGCCGAGCTCGCGCGCGTGCGGCTCGACCTCTCGCACCGTTCGCCGCACGAGCTGGGCGATCGGGATCCTGTTGCGGCGACCGGTGGCGAGGTCCATCACCGGTGCCTCGAGCCCGTAGCGGGCGGCGAGCCACTTGTTCTCGGTCGTGAGGATGCGGTGGTAGGTGGGGATCTCCTCGCCTTGGTCGTAGCGCTCGGAGAGCTGCTTGACGAGAGCCTGGCAGTATGCCGTGATCGCGACCGCATCCTCGACCCGGGTGACCGCGTCACAGATCCTGATCTCGATCGTGCCGAGCCGCGGATGCGGCCGGATGTCCCACCAGATGTGCGTGTAGTCGGCGATACAACCGGTGCGCTCGAGTTGCCCCACGACATCGGCGTAATCCGCATAGTCTCGAAAGCGAGGCGGCGGGCCCGAGCGCGGGAACGACGAGAACACCATCTGGCGGCTCGACATCAGCCCCGTGGGCTCGCCACGCCAGAAAGGGGAGCTCGCTGAGAGCGCGAGCAGGGGCGCCAGCTGCGGCAGCAAGCCGTTCATCACCTTGATCGCCTTGTCGGGGTCATCGACGGCGACGTGGATGTGCATACCGAAGATGAGCTCACGACGCGCGATGTACTGGAGCTGGTCGACGAGCTGGCGGTACCGGTCCTTGGCCGTGATGCGTTGGCGTTCGAACAGGCTGAACGGATGCGTGCCCGCGGAGCCTACGCGCATCCCCGTCGCGCGCGCGACACCGCACACGTAGGTTCGCAGCTTCGTCAGCTCGCGCATCACGTCGGCCGGCGTGTGGCAGACCGGTGTCGCGATCTCGAGCACCGACTGCATCAACTCGGGATTGATCTGCGCCTCGAGCTCGTGCCCTGCGATCGCCGCCAGCACCGTGTCGATGTGCTGGACGAGATCGAACGAGTGTCCGTCGAGCAGCTGGTACTCCTCCTCGACGCCGAGCGTGAACGGGTCGCTCTGGCCGAACCGGTGGTCGAGCACGCTCGCGGCGGCTCCCGAGCCGAGCGATCCCTTGCCCGTGATGTCCGCGGGGATCAGTTGGTTGCTCATCGGAGCACCGCGTCCGCCTCGATCTCGACCTTCCACGTCGGGTCGAGCAGCGACGTGACAACGCACGTCGCTGCCGGCCGAACGCCGCCGAACACCTCGCCGTGGGCGCGAGAGACATCGCCCCAGTGGGAGGCGTCGGTGATGAACATCCGCGTACGGACCACGTCCTCCACGCTCGATCCTGCCCGTCCGAGCGCCTCGGCGATGATCGCGAGGCAGATTCGCGCCTGCTCGTAGGCACTCTCGGGCGTGGGCGAGCCGTCCGGCGGGATCGGTGCGGTGCCCGCGACGTGGATCGTCGAGCCGACGAGGACAGCGCGCGAGAATCCTGCAACCGGCTCGAAGGGGGAGTGTCCCGAGATGAGGCGGCGTTCCATGGGTCGAGGTAGTATCGCCCATCCGACGTGGACGCCCTGCGCCAGATCGACACCTGGGACGTCCCCTTCGCCGCGGCCGGGGTCACCGGCTCTGCTGCCACCGTCGCCACGCACGGCGATGTGCGTCGCTCCGCGCGTCTTGCGTCCCTCTCGAAGCCGGTCAGCGCTCTCGCCACCCTCGTCGCCGCCGAGGAGGGTGTCATCGATCTCGACGAGCCGGCCGGTCCGCCGGGGTCGACCATACGGCACCTGCTCGCCCATGCCTCCGGCCTTCCCTTCAGCGGCACGGTGCCGATCGCACCGCCGGGCCGCCGCCGTATCTACTCCAACGAGGGCTTCGGCGTCCTCGGCACGCACGTCGCGGCGCGCGCCGAGATGCCGTTCGCGGAGTACGTGCGTGGATCGGTGTGCGTGCCGCTCGGCCTCGGCCTCGACCCGGAGGGGCATCCGGGCGCGGGGATGCACGCCTGCCTCGAGGACGTCCTTGCCCTCGGGCGTGAGCTGCTCGAGCCCAGCCTCGTCGCACCCGAGACCCACGCCGAGATGGTGGCCGTCCAATTCCCGGGACTCGACGGAGTGCTGCCCGATTTCGGCCGCTTCAGCCCGATGGACTGGGGCCTCGGGATCGAGCTGAAGACGACGAAACAGGGTCACTGGTCAGGCGCGCTCACCTCCCCGTCCACATTCGGCCACTTCGGGGGCAGCGGCACGTTCCTCTGGGTCGACCCGGAACGGGAAGCTGCATGCGCCGTCCTGACGACGCGCGATTTCGGTGACTGGGCGAAGGAGGCGTGGCCGCGCATCTCGGACGCGGTCGTCCGTGAGCTCGGGTTCTGAGCCAACCGGCCTCTCGGATCAACCCCTACGGTCGCGTCGCCTCGAGGCTGAGCCTCCGTGCCTACGGTTCCGGGGTGTGATCCGCGTAGAGCGGCCGCAAGAGCTCGTCGAACGTCTCCCGGCCGCAGCTCGCGACGACACATGGGGTCATCGCGGTGACGGTGGCGGTGCGCTCCATCCGCAGCAGAGGGGCGACCTCACCGAACGCTTCGCCCGGCCTGATCACGCCACGGGACCCACGATCCGCCTGGGTTACGGCGGCGAGCCCCGACAGGAGGACGTAGAAGCGGTCCGTATGGTCGCCTTCGGTCACGATGTTCCGCCCGGCCGGAACGTCCTCGCGGACCATCCGCTCGGCCAGCGTCGCGATCGTCGCTCCCGGCAGCGACCCGAACAGCCCGATGCGCTGCAGCTCGGTTACGGATGCGGGGACGTGGCGCGGGCTCATGCCGGGTACCGTAGCGCCGGATGGCGGTCCTCTACGACTGGCGGTTCTGCCCTCGTTGCGCTGCCGACCTCGACCACGCCCTCGCGCCTGCGCGGGTCGTGTGCCCGGCATGCGGCTTCGTCGGCTATGCCAACTCGTCTCCGTGCGTCTGCGCGCTCGTCGAGGACGACGAAGGCAGGGTCCTCCTCGGTCGGCGGGCCGTCGCGCCCGATCGTGGGCTCTGGGACACACCCGGTGGCTTTCTCGAGGAGGGTGAGCATCCTCTCGACGGTCTCGAGCGGGAGCTGCTCGAGGAGACCGGCCTCACCGTCGAGCCAGAACGGTTTCTCGGTGTCTGGATGGACACGTACGGCGACGCTCCCGATGCGAAAGCGACGCTGAACCTCTTCTGGACGGCACGTGTGATCGCGGGCGATGCCGTGGCAGCGGATGACGTCGCCGAGCTGCGCTGGTTCGCCCCGGACGATCTCCCTTCCGTCGACGAGCTTGCGTTCACACTGCTTCCGTCGGTGTTCGAGGCCTGGCGGGCAGCATGAGCGTCGTCTTCCTCTTCGACGTCGACAACACCCTGCTCGACAACGACCGGGTGGCTGCCGATCTCCGCGTTCACCTGGATGCAGAGGTCGGCCCGGATTGCGGACGTCACTACTGGCAGCTCTTCGAGGAGATCCGCAACGAGCTCGGTTACGCCGACTACCTCGGCGCTCTGCAACGCTATCGCGACTCCAGGCCACGCGATCTTCGCGTGCTCGCCGTCTCGCATTTCCTCGTCGGCTACCCGTTCGCGAACCGCCTCTTCCCGGGCTCCCTCGACGCGATCGACCACTGTGCGACGATCGGCTCGACGGCGATCCTCAGCGACGGCGACGTGGTCTTCCAGCCGCGTAAGATCACGCGGTCAGGGCTCTCCGACGCGGTCGGTGGGAGGGTGCTCGTCTATATCCACAAGGAGCGCGAGCTCGACGACGTGGAGGACCGGCTTCCGGCCGACCACTATGTGCTCGTCGACGACAAGGTTCGGATTCTCGCGTCCGTCAAAGCGGTCTGGGGAGGCCGCGTAACCACTGTCTGGCCCCGCCAGGGCCACTACGCGCTCGATGTCGCGGACGTTGCCCGCTACCCGACCCCCGACCTCACGATCGAGCGGATCGGCGACCTCGTCGAACATCACCTCGACGGGCTCGTCGCGGCTGCCGGTCGCTGACCCGCAACACCGACGAGCCGGCGCGGGCGCCGGCTCGTCGGTTTGAGGAATGGGGGTGAGGAAGGGGCCCTGTCAGGCAGTGAGCCCGAGCGAGCGCTCGATCGCACCCTTGGGCTGGGCTCCGACGACCGATATGGAAGGCTCGCCGTCTCGGAACAGGATCATCGTGGGAATCGACGCGATCCCGAAGCGGTCGGCGAGCTCGCGCTCCTCGTCGATGTTCACCTTGACGAGCTTCAGTGCCCCGGCCTGCTCTTCGACGATCCGGTCGAGCACCGGCGCGACGGCGTGGCACGGGCCACACCATTCGGCCCAGAAGTCGACGAGCACGGGAATGTCGCTCTGAATCACTTCCTGTTCGAAAGTGGCGTTCTTGACTGCAGTTGCCATCGAATCCTTTCGCTGTTTCGTGTCTTCGGTTGTACCTCGTACAACGAAGGGGGCGGGCAGGGTCTTCCCTAGAATCGATGCATGTTCGCATCTTTCCCGGACAAGCCGGACCATGACGCGCTCGAACGGGAGATTCTCGCGCTCTGGGAGCGCGAGGCGACATTCGCACAGCTGCGGGCTCGGAACGAGAACGGCCCGCGGTTCAGCTTCTTCGATGGACCGGTCACCGCGAACAAGTCGCTGGCCGTCCACACTGCCTGGGGACGGACGCTCAAGGACGTCTTCCAGCGCTACAAGGCGCTTCGGGGCTATCACCAGCGCTACCAGAACGGGTTCGACTGTCAGGGCCTCTGGATCGAGGTCGGCGTCGAGCGTGAGCTGGGGCTCAACTCGAAGCGCGAGATCGAGGAGTACGGGCTCGCCGAGTTCGCGCGCAAGTGCCGCGATGTCGTCGTCCGCTCCTCGCGGGAGCTGACGAAAGGGTCGATCCGGCTCGGCCAGTGGATGGACTGGGGTAACGACTACTTCACGTTCTCCGACGCGAACATCGAGTACATCTGGCGCTTCTTGCGGATCGTCCACGACCGCGGGTGGCTCGTCATGGGGCACCGCTCGACCGAATGGTGTCCGCGCTGCGGAACCTCGATCTCCGCGCACGAGCTGCACGGGCACTACGAGGATCGGCTCGACCCCTCGCTCTACGTCCGCTTCCCGCTGCTCGACCGCGAGGGTGAATGGATCGTCGTCTGGACGACGACACCGTGGACGCTGCCCGCCAACGTCGCCGCTGCGGTCAACCCGGATGCCGACTACGGCCTGCTCGAGAACGGGGAATGGGTCGCGGTGGCGCTCTTCCCGAACGAGCGCGTCACGCGTGTCGTGAAGGGAACGGAGCTCGTGGGCCTCCGCTACCGGGGGCCGTTCGACACGCTCGACCCGGGTGCGAACGTCGAGCACCGCATCATCCCCTGGGCCGACGTCGCGCTCGACACCGGCACCGGGATCGTCCACATCGCGCCCGGCTGCGGCGGCGAGGACTTCGAGCTGTCGAAGATGCACGACCTCGAGGTGCTCGCGCCCGTCGACGAGAGCGGCCGCTTCTACCACGACTATGGCTGGCTGCACGGGCTCTCCACCGTCGAGGCGGCCGATCAGATCGTGGGCGACCTCGGTGACCGTGGCCTGCTCGTGCGGGCCGAGACGGTGGAGCACAGCTATCCGTTCTGCTGGCGCTGCCACACACCGCTGATCTTCCGCCTTTCCGACGACTGGTTCATCGCGGTCGACGAGCTCCGCCAGCCGCTGCTCGACGCAAACGCCACGGTCGAGTGGACACCCGCCTACATGGGCAAGCGGATGGACGACTGGCTCCGCAACATGGGCGACTGGAACATCTCGCGTCGCCGCTACTACGGGCTGCCGTTGCCGTTCTACCCGTGCCCGTGCGGGCACCTGAACGTGATCGGCTCCCGGGCGGAGCTGGAGGCGCGCGCAGTCGGGGGTCTCGACCAGCTCGAGGAGCTTCGCCGACCCTGGATCGATGCCGTGCCGGTCCGCTGCGAGGCGTGCGACGAAGCGGTGGAGCGCATCGAGGAGGTCGGCGACGTCTGGCTCGACGCGGGCATCGTCCCGTTCTCGACGCTTGGCTGGGAGAGCCCCGATTTCATCCCCGAGGGGTACGCAACCGGCGCGGCCAAGGGGCTGACGACGGCCGACCTTCCCGATCATGCGACATGGGAACGATGGTTCCCGGCCGACTGGGTGTCGGAGATGCGCGAGCAGATCCGGCTTTGGTTCTACTCGCAACTCCTGATGTCGGTGGCGCTGACCGGTCGGGCGCCTTTCAAGAAGGTCCTCGGCTACGAGAAGATGCTGGACGAGCACGGCAAGGAGATGCACGGCTCGTGGGGCAACATGATCGACGCAGAAGACGCGTTCGCCCGCATGGGGGCAGATGTGATGCGGTGGCAGTACTGCGCCCAGCCGCCCGACCGCAACCTCTTGTTCGGCTTCGGTCCGGCTCAGGAGATCAAACGGCGGCTCCTGACGCTCTGGAACTCGGCGAAGTTCCTGGCGGACTACGGTGCGATCGAGTCGTTCGCGCCCGCCTACGGGGATCTCGCCCGCGGGGGCCCGGAGGACGATCTCCAGCCGCTCGATCGCTGGCTCGTCGAGCGAGCGGCCCAGCTCGTGTCGGAGGCAGAGCAGGGCTACGAGCGCTGGCTCACGGTCGACGTCACCCGCGCATTCGACGCCTATGTCGACGATCTCTCCAACTGGTACATCCGCCGGTCGCGGCGGCGCTTCTGGGACGGCGACGAGACGGCCCTCCGCTCCCTCTGGTTCGGGCTCGTCCAGGGCCTACGCGTGATCGCGCCGGTGATGCCCTTTCTCGCCGAGTATCTTTGGCAGGCCCTCGTCAGGGACGTGGCCGAGGGGGCGCCGAGCTCCGTATTCCTGGCGGGCTGGCCCGAATCGCGCGCTCCGGCTGCCGATCTGCTTGCCGAGGTCGTGGAACTGCGAAAGGTCGTTGCGCTCGGTCACCAGGCGAGGTCGACCGCGGGCCTGAAGTTGCGACAGCCGCTTCGACGTGTCGTCGTCGAGGGTGCGCAGCTCGCGGTCGGGCACGCCGACGAGATCGCCGAGGAGCTCCGGGTGAAGGAGGTCGAGTTCGGGCGTGTGGATGCGGAGTTGCGGGTGAAACCGCACCTCCCGGTGCTCGGGCCGAAGCTCGGCAAGGAGCTCGGGGCGGTACGTTCCGCCCTGCAGGCGGGTGCCTTCGAGGATCTCGGAGGGGGTCGATTTCGGGCTGCCGGTCACGAGCTCGGCCCCGAGGAGGTTCTCGTCGAGCGGGCGGGGAAGGACGGCTGGGCGGTCGCCGGCGATGCCGGCGTCACCGTTGCCCTCGAAACGACGGTCGACGACGAGCTGGCGCGCGAGGGCCGCGTGTTCGAGCTCATCCACCGGGTCAACTCCATGCGCAAGGACGCAGGGCTCGAGCTGACCGACCGGATCGCTCTCACGATCCCGGCAGGAGACGGAGACTTGCTCGAGCACGCGGAGTGGATTGCCCGCGAGACGCTGGCGCTGTCGGTCGTCACCGACGGCGAGAGCGGTCCCGCGATCGAGAAGGTGTGATCACCCGTTCGTGTCGGTCTAGTCCGCTGCGGCCGCCACGAGTGCGCGTCGTGGTCAGCGCTGTGACTCGGCGAGGGTCAGTTCGCGGCGGAGTTCGACCGGAAGCTTGAACGTGACGTCCTCGGCCACCATCTGAAAGGCATCGATGCGCTCGACGCCGCGATCCCGGAACCAGTCGCAGAGCCGAGCCACCAGGCGCTCCGGCGCGGAGGCCCCCGACGAGATACCCACCGTGCGGACGCCTTCGAGCCAGCGGTCGTCGATCTCGGTCTCGTCGTCGATCAGGTGTCCGGCGACCCCCGACGCACGCGCGACGTCGACGAGCCGGTTCGAGTTGGAGGAGTTCTTGGAGCCGAGCACGAGCAGGAGGTCGATCTCGGCCAACATCTCCTTGACCGCCCACTGCCGGTTGGAGGTCGCATAACAGATGTCCTCCTTGCGCGGCGCGTAGACCTGGGGGAAGCGCCGGCGAAGCACCGCGATGATCTCGGAGGTCTCGTCGACCGAGAGCGTTGTCTGGGTGATGTACGCGACGCGCGCGTCGGTCGGCAGGTCGAGGGCCTCCGCTTCTGCCACGTCCTGGACCAGGATCGTCGCTTCGGGAGCCTCGCCCATCGTGCCGACGACTTCCTCGTGACCGGCATGCCCGATCAGGATCACGGTGTATCCGTCGTCCGCGTAGCGCCGAGCCTGCACGTGCACCTTCGTGACGAGCGGGCACGTCGCGTCGATGACGTTGTGCTGCAGCGTGGCGGAGTTGGCATGAACGGTCGGCGCGACCCCGTGGGCGGAGTACACGACCGTTGCGCCGGATGGAACTTCCGTCTCTTCGTCGACGAAGATCGCGCCGCGCGCTTCGAGGTCGCGGACGACGTGGATGTTGTGGACGATCTGTTTCCGAACGTACACCGGGGCGCCGTAGTGCTCGAGCGCGCTCTCGACCGTTTCGACGGCGCGCTCGACCCCGGCGCAGTAGCCACGGGGAGATGCCAGGAGGACGCGCTCGACCACGCCGACAGAGTATCCGTCGGGGCGCGAGCGATAGGCTCAGCGACCAATGATCGATCGTGTGGCCCTTTTCGTCACCTGCCTCGCCGACACCCTTTTTCCTGACGTCGGCAAGGCGACCGTGACGGTGCTCGAGCGACTGGGGATCGAGGTCGCGTTTCCGCTCGAACAGACCTGCTGTGGCCAGATGCACGCGAATTCGGGGTATCCCGGCGAGGCGGAGTCGCTTGCCCGGCGGTTCGTCGAGATCTTCGCGCCCTATGACGCCGTGGTGACGCCCTCCGGCTCGTGCGCGGCGCAGGTGCGAGAGCACATGCCGAGCCTACTCGCCGGGAACGACCGTGGCGTTCCCGCGCGCACCTGGGAGCTCTCGCAGTTCCTCGTCACCGTGCTGGGCGTCGACGACGTCGGCTCGGCATACGAGGGCAGGATCACCTATCACCCGACGTGTCACTCGCTTCGGCTCCTTCGGGTCGGCGATGCGCCGATTCGGCTCCTTCGCGCCGTCCCCGGAGTCGAGCTCCTCGACCTCCCCGATGCCGAGGAGTGTTGCGGCTTCGGAGGGACTTTCGCGGTCAAGAACCCGGACGTCTCGAGCGCCATGCTCGACGAAAAGTTGGCGGCAATCGTCGCCTCGGGCGCCGCCGGCATCTGCGCGTGTGACAGCTCGTGCCTCATGCACATCGGCGGCGGCCTCCGCCGTCGCGGCTTGGATGTGCGGCCGTTGCACCTGGCGGAGATTCTCGCGTCGTGAGCGGTGCCTCTCGCGACGCGCGGCCGGAGGCCTTCCCGCACGCAGCGACCGCTGCTCTCGCCAATCCGCGGGTACGGGCGAACATCCGTCATGCCACCGGCTCGATCCGCAGCAAGCGGGCTTTGGTCGTGGCGGAGGTGCCCGACTGGGAGGAGTTGAGACGTGCCGCTGCAGCAGTCAAGGACGAGACGCTCGCCCGACTCGACGAGGTGCTCGTCCAGTTGGAATCGTCCGTGCAGGCGGCCGGCGGCACGGTGCACTGGGCCCGCGACGCGGCCGAGGCGAACGAGATCGTGATCGACCTCGTCAGGGCCGAAGGCGCCGACGAGGTCGTCAAGGTGAAGTCGCTGGCAACCGACGAGATCCGGCTCAACGAGGCCCTCGAGGGTGCGGGCATTCGTCCCATCGAGACCGACCTGGCAGAGCTGATCATCCAACTCGCCGGCGAGCGTCCCTCACACCTCCTCGTACCGGCGATCCACAAGAACCGGGTCGAGATTCGTGACCTGTTCCGTGACCGCCTCGGTCTGCCGAACCTCTCCGACGAGCCTGCCGAACTCGCCGAGGCGGCGCGCCTCCATCTGCGCGAGGCGTTCCTGCGGGCTCGGGTCGCGGTCTCGGGTGCCAACTTCGCCGCTGCCGACACGGGCACGATCTGCGTCGTCGAGTCCGAAGGTAACGGCCGCATGTGCACGACGCTGCCCGAGGTGTTGATCACGGTGATGGGGATCGAAAAGGCGATTCCGCGGTTCCGCGACCTCGAGGTGTTCCTGCAGTTGCTGCCCCGCTCGTCGACCGGCGAGCGCATGAACCCGTACACGTCGTTGTGGACGGGCGTGCGACGGGTCGACGGGCCGCGGACGTTTCACCTCGTGCTGCTCGATGCAGGACGCACGCGCGTGCTCGCGGATCCGACCGGCCGACCGGCTCTCCGCTGCATCCGCTGCTCGGCGTGCATCAATGTCTGCCCTGTCTATCGCCAGACCGGCGGGCACGCCTACCACTCGCCGTACGCGGGCCCGATCGGAGCAATCCTGGCGCCTCAGCTCGCCGGCGAGAGCGGCGCCGTGGCGTCACTGCCTTTCGCCTCGTCGCTCTGCGGGGCGTGCTACGACGTGTGCCCCGTACTGATCGACATCCCGTCGATCCTCGTGCACGAGCGGGGCAAGGTCGTGGTCCGCGAGCGCGCCGGCCTGGAGGGCAGGTCGCTGAAGCACCTCGGTCGGGCCTTCGCGACGCGGGCCGGGTACGAGCGGGCGCAGAGGCTCGGCCGCACGTTGCAGCGACCCGTCGCCAGAGGCGGCTGGATTACCCATTTCCCACCGGGGCCGCTCGCCGCCTGGGGGCGCACCCGTGACCTCCCTGCGTTGCCGTCACAGACGTTCCGCGAGTGGTGGGAGAGCCGCACTGGACGCCCGTGACGAGATCCTCGCACGCATCCGGGCGGCCCTGGTCGACCGGCCTGTCGTCACCGAGCCGCCACGCTCCTATCGGCGGGCGGGAGTGCTCGAGCCCGGGGCGGTGCTCGACCTCTTCGTGGAACGGGTCCGAGACTACGAGGCCACGGTCGTCGTCACGGCCCACCCGAGGCAGGCGGCGGCCGATGCCTTTGCGACCGCCGGCGCACGGCGCGTCGGGATCGCCGCCGATCTCGGCGTCCTCCTGCGCCCCGAGGAGCTCGATCTCGTAGAGGACGACGTCCTCACGCCTCGCGAGCTCGACGCTCTCGACGGTGCGCTGACGACCTGTGCCGCCGCCTGCGCGGAGACGGGCACGATCGCCCTCGATGGCGGCGCGGGCCAGGGCCGGCGTGCGTTGAGCCTGGTTCCCGACCTGCACGTCTGCATCGTGCGATCCGGCGCGATCGTGGAGACGGTGCCGGAGCTGATCGCAGTGCTCGAGCCGAGCGCTCGCGCGGGGCGGCCGATCGTCCTCGTCTCGGGCCCCTCGGCGACGAGCGACATCGAGTTGAACCGGGTCGAGGGCGTTCACGGGCCCCGGCGGCTCGTGGTGATCGTCGCGACCTGATCGTCCCTACACTGTGTCGCACGGGACGTGGCGCAGCCTGGTAGCGCGCTCGCTTTGGGAGCGAGAAGTCGCGAGTTCGAATCTCGCCGTCCCGACTGACCGATGAAGGCTATCCTGCTTGCCGCCGTCGTCGTCGCCGGCGCCCTCGAATCATCATCTCCTGCTTCATCGCACGCGTTCAAGGGTTCGATCACGCGAATCTCGCCCGCGCTCGCGAAAGAGATGACGGGCGTCTCCTGGCGTCCCGGTTGTCCCGTCGCGCTGCGCGACCTCCGCGTCGTCACCGCCACGCACCACGGCTTCGACGGCCGTGACCACGTCGGGCGCGTGATCGTCCACCGCGATGTCGCTCCACGGATCCTCGGTGTCCTGCGCCGCCTCCATGGCGACGGCTTTCCGATCCGCCGGATGGTGCCGGTCGATGCCTACGGCGGCAGCGACTTCCGCTCGATCGAGGCCGACAACACCTCGGCGTTCAACTGCCGCTTCGTCGACGGGACGACGCGGTATTCCGAGCACGCCTATGGACGCGCGATCGACGTGAACCCGATCGAGAACCCGTACGTCACGAGCTCCGGCACGACATCGCACACAGCGAGCCGCGCGTATCTGCAACGGACACCTTTCCGACCCGGGATGGCGGCAGAGGGACACGCGCTCGTGCGGCAATTCGACGCAATCGGTTGGGGCTGGGGCGGCCGCTGGTCGGGGGCGAAGGACTACCAGCACTTCTCCGCGTCGGGGCGCTGACCGTGGAGGGGGAGCTGGAGCAAAGCGCGCCGCTTCGCCGAGGAGGTCGCCGCCGACTCTCGTGCGCGAGGGATGACCGTGTTCTCGACGGACTCGACGGCCTCACCATTCTTGTCGACGAAGTACCCGCAATGTTGACAGGTTGTTCGCAGGCAGCATACTGTCTTCGCACGTGTCTGCTACCGCGAGGCATCCCAGAGCAGTCAGGGCCAGAACGTCTTTTCAGGATCCGGCACGATCGTGACGGATCTGAAGGAGCAACTCACGGATGGTCGGATCGCCATCGGGTGCTTCGTGAAGCACCCGAGTCCAGGTATCGCGGAGGTCCTGGGTCTGCTCGGCTGGGACTTCGTCGTCATCGACGGCGAGCATGGCCCGATCGATCGACTCGCGTGCGAGAACACGGTTCGCGCAGCCCAACTCGGAGGTGCCGCGGCAATCGTCCGCGTGCCTGCGATCGATCGAGCGCCGATTCTCCAGGCGCTCGACTCCGGTGCGCAGGGCATCCACGCGCCACTCGTCGGCTCCAGCGTGGACGCCGAGGCCGCTGTTGCACTCGCGAAATACGCCCCGGAGGGCACGCGCGGGCTCGCAGGCGTCAGGGCCCTTTCGTACGGCATGGTCGGATCGATCGCCGAGCACGTCGCGCGCGTGAACGAGCAGTCACTCGTGGTCTGCCAGATCGAGAACGTGGCCGGACTCGAAGCCGTGGACGAGATCTGCGCGGTGCCGGGCGTGGACGTCGTGTTCGTCGGGCCGACAGACCTCGGGCAGTCGCTCGGTGTCGTCGGTCAACGTGACCACCCCGATCTGGTCGCCGCCATCGAGCGTATTGCCGACGCTGCGCTCGATTCGGGCAAGCTCCTCGGCATACTCGTCAGCGACGAGGCGGACGCCGCCAGGTGGATCGCGCAGGGGGCCCGGTACATCTGCTTCAACATCGAGAACCTGCTGCGTGCAAGCAGCCAACGGATCCTGGCCGCAGTTGAGGCGGCTACGGACCACGTCACCGTCGAGAAAGGGTGAGATTCATGAGCGAGGCGACTGCCACCGAGCCTTCCCGGACGACCACTGCCGACCGCCAAGAGACCGTTCGCCTGACGATGTCCCAGGCCCTCGTCCGCTACCTGGTTGTCCAGTACTCGGAGCGCGACGACGAGCGGCAGCGTCTCATCGCCGCGGCTTTCGGGATTTTCGGGCACGGCAACGTTGCGGGTCTCGGGCAGGCGCTCCTCGAAGAAGGCGCGCGGCTGCCCTTCTACCAACCGTTCAACGAGCAGAGCATGGTGCACACGGCGGCCGGGTTCGCCAAGGAGTTGAACCGCCGTTCGACGATGGCCTGCGCTGCCTCGATCGGCCCCGGGTCGACGAACATGGTGACCGGAGCGGCGATGGCGACGATCAACCGACTTCCCGTGCTTCTCCTCGCGTCGGACTATTACGCGACCCGCCGACAGGGGCCGGTGCTCCAGCAACTCGAGCATCCGTCCGAGCTCGACGCGAGCGTCAACGACTGCTTCCGGCCCGTGAGCCGCTTCTTCGACCGCATCACGCGCCCTGAGCAGCTCCTCGAATCGCTGCCGGAGGCGATGCGCATCCTCACCGATGCCGCAGAGACCGGCGCCGTGACGCTGGCGCTACCTCAGGACATTCAGGCCGAGGCCTTCGACTACCCGGAGTCCTTCTTCCGGGAACGGGTCTGGACGATCGAGAGGCGTCTCCCGACTTCCGCCGCGATCCAGGCGGCCGTCACTCTGCTGCGCGACGCGAAGCGGCCGTTCATCGTCGCGGGTGGTGGCGTGCACTACTCGGAGGCATGGGCCGAGCTGAAGGCGCTCAGCGAGTCGCTCGGGATTCCGGTCGGCGAGACGTTCGCCGGCCGCGGAGCCGTGCGCGAGGACTCGCCGCTCTCGCTCGGTGGAGTCGGGGCAACCGGCAATCCCGCCGCCGGCCGACTCGCAGCCGAGGCGGATCTCGTCATCGCCCTCGGCACCCGCCTCACCGACTTCACCACCGGGTCGAGGTCGCTCTTCCAGCACCCGGACGTACGGTTCGTCGGAATCAATGTCTGCGGGAAGGATGCGATCAAGCTCGGCGCCGCTGCCGTCGTGGCGGATGCCCGCGAGGCCCTGGTCGCGCTCACCAACGCGGCGCTGGAAGCCGGCGTCCGCCCCGACGAGGAATACCTGGAGGAGATCGCAGAGGCGCGTGAGAGCTGGCGCGAGCAACTCGACACCGAGACCTACGTCCAGACGCCCGGGATGCGACTCCGGCAGGCTCAGTGCATCGGCCTCATCAACCGCGAGGCGAAGAGAGGCGATGTCATCATCGGCGCCGCCGGCAGTGTTCCCGGGGACCTTCACCAGATGTGGGATACCACCGGAGGCCGCCGGGCCCATCTCGAATTCGGCTACTCCTGCATGGGCTACGAGCTCCCTGCCGGGCTGGGCGTGCGGATGTCCGGTGCGACCGGCGAGGTGTACGTGATGGTCGGCGACGGCACCTTCCTGATGAACCCCAGCGAGCTCGCCACCGCGGTCCAGGAAGGGCTCAAGGTGACGGTGCTCCTCATGGACAACCACGGCTACCAGGTGATCCGGCGTCTACAGATGGCAACGGTCGGCACGAGCTACGGCCTCGAGTTCCGGAATCGAGGCAGCGCGTCGAGAGAGTGGGACGGCGATTACCTGCCGTTGGACTTCCTCAAGCTTGGCGAGGGCATGGGCGCTCGCGCCTGGCATGTCGAGAGCGAGGCCGAGCTCGAGCAGGCGCTCCGGGAAGCGCGCGCGGAGACGCGCTCCTGTCTCATCCAGATCGAGATCGAGATGCACGAGTTCGGACCGAGCTCCGAAGTCTGGTGGGACGTCGCCCCGGCGGAAGTGAGCTCCGACGAGGAGACCCGCAAGCTGCGAGCCGCCTATGAAACGGGCAGGAAGAGGCAGAGGTACTACGGATGACGGTGACGCTCGGAAGCGCGCCCGACTCGTGGGGCATCTGGTTTGCGGACGACCCGCACCAGACTCCTGCAGAACGGTTTCTCGACGAGGTCGCCGCGGCCGGCTATCGGTGGATCGAGCTCGGCCCCTACGGATACCTGCCGACGGATCCGACGGTGCTCCAGCGGGAGCTGGAGCACCGTGAGCTCAAGGTCACAGGGACGTTCACGATGTTCCCGCTGGAGGACGCCGGCCGGTGGGCGGACACCCGGGACGAGGTCGTGCGGACGTGCGAGCTGATCACCCGGTTGGGTGGCGAGTACCTGATCCTGATCGACGACGTCTACACGAACCTGTTCTCCGGTGAGCTGCTGGCAGCCGCCGATCTCGACGATGCGCAGTGGGCCCAGCTCGTGACGACCACCAACGAGATCGGGGAGATCGCAACCGAGCACGGCCTCAGAGTCGTCTTCCACCCGCACGCGGAAACTCACGTCGAGTACGAGTCGCAGATCGAGCGGTTTCTCACCGACACCGACGACCGCATCGGCCTCTGTCTCGACGTCGGTCACCATGCCTACCGCGGCGGCGATCCGGTCGCGTTCGTCCGTGAGCATTGTCAACGGATCCCCTATCTCCACCTGAAGAGCGTCGACCGCGAGGTGCAGGGCCGCGTCGAAGCCGAGGGTATCCCGTTCGCCAAGGCCGTCGCGATGGACATGTTCGTCGAGCCGTCGATGGGCGCGGTCGATTTCCTCGCGCTCAAGAGCGTGCTCGACGAGGTCGGGTACGAGGGCTTCGGCATCGTCGAGCAGGACATGTATCCGGCGCCGTTCGACAAGCCGTTCCCCATCGCCAAGCGAACGTACGACTACCTGAGGCAGATCGGGTTGGGATGAGCGCGGGCGAGACGGTCGTCGTCACCTTTCCAGCCTTCGTGGCCGACGACCCTGCCCACTCCGGAGTCCTCAGGGACGCCGGCCTGCTCGTGCGCTTCGCGCCCAAGATGGGAGCACGTACGACAGCCGAGGTCGTCGAGCTCATCGGGGACGCCGTTGCGGCCATCGTCAGCACCGACCCGTTCGACGTCTCGGTGTTCCGGGCCTGCCCTCGCCTACGCGTCGTTGCTCGTGTCGGCGTCGGTGTCGATTCCATCGATCTCGATGCGGCGACGGCGGCGGGGGTCGTGGTGACGACGACGCCCGGCATAAACGGCCAGGCCGTCGCGGACCATTCGCTCGCGCTCATCCTCGCCGTCGTGCGGCGTATCGTCGAATCCGACGTCTCTGTTCGTCGCGGAGAGTGGAGACGGGACGCGGTGGCGACGCCCTGGGAGCTTCACGGCGCGACCGTCGGTATCGTCGGGCTCGGCGCGATCGGACGGTCGGTGGCCCAGCGGCTGCTGGGCTTTGACTGCAAGATCCTCGCGTACGACCTCGAGCCGCGAACGGTCGACGGCGTCGAGGACGTCTCACTCGATGAGCTGCTTCGTCGATCGGACATCGTCACGCTGCATGTCCCGCTCAACGATTCCACCCAGGTGCTGATCGGCGCCGCCGAGCTCGCCCGGCTCCGACCTGGAGCCATCCTCGTGAACACGTCGCGGGGCGGCGTCGTCGACGAGGCCGCGCTGTATGCGGCGCTGACCGACGGTCGTCTTCGGGCAGCAGCCCTCGACGTCTTCTCCGACGAGCCGCCGACGGGGTCCCCGTTGCTCAGCTTGCCCAACGTCGTGCTCACGCCGCACTTGGCGGGCCTGAGCGTGAGCTCGGTCGCGTCCATGTTGCGCCTCGCGTCGCAGTCGATCATCACGGTGCTCGAAGGGGGAGTGCCCGACTCGGTCACCAACCGCGACGTGCTTTCAGCACGATGATCGACCGGCTCTGCGGGATCTGGGGCTTTCCACCCACCCCGTTCGTCGACGGTCGGATCGACCCGCGCGCGCTCGCAGCCTGTGTCGAGCACCAGGCTCGGGGCGGCGTCGACGTTCTCTGCGCGTGCGGCGCGATAGCCGAGGTCGACTCCCTCTCCTACGACGAATGGAGAGCATGCGCCGAGAACGTCATCTCCCTCGCCGGGGATGTCCCGACGGCGGTGACCATCCCGACCTGGGCCGATCCCGGCGCGGCTGCCCGAGTGGCCGGCGAGCTCGGCGCAGACGCGCTGCTCGTGCTCCCGCGGTCGGCCGAGCCGGGTGAGACGAAGCGGCTGCTCGCATCGATCGCCGTCGCGGCGCCCGGCTTGCCACTCGTCCTCTACCATCGCCCGCCCCTCCAGCTGGCCGTCGAAGACCTGAAGCAGCTGTGTGAGATCGAGGAGCTGGCCGGGCTCAAGGACGGTCATCGCGACGTCCGTCTCTACCGCCGCCTCCGCGGGGCCTTGGGGGACAGGCTGCTCTGGCTGAGCGCGTGGGAGGACGTCGCGATCTCGTTCTGGGCCCTCGGCTGCGATGCATTCGCGCCGGCGTCGACCGCGTACGCTCCGGCGTACGCGCGGGCCTGGTTCGATCACCTGGAAGCCGGTGATGTCGCCGAGGCACGACGCCTGCTCACGGCGCACGCCTATCCCATGGTCGACCTGCGCCTGTCGCGTCCCGGAATCGACGTCACCGCCGTCAAGGCAATGATGGCCGAGCTCGGCCTTCCCTCCGGCGAGGCTCGACGGCCCGCCTTGCCGCTCACGATGCAGGAGCAAGAGCACATCCGCAGCCTCGCGAGGACGCTCGACGGCATGCTGGCGGAGCTCGCGGTCGCGCAGTCGCAGCGCCCGCTCCGGGAGCGTTCGTGAGCGGGTCGCGCGCGCGCCTGCGCAGCGATCGCTGGTACGGCCCGGACACCCTGAAGACGTTCGGACATCGTTCGCGCACCAAGCAACTCGGCTTCGCCACCGAGGAGTTCGTCGGACGGCCCGTGATCGGCGTCATCAACACGTGGAGCGACATCACCCCCTGCCACCAGCACTTCAGGCAGCGCGCCGAAGACGTGAAACGGGGAGTCTGGTCGTCGGGTGGCTTCCCGCTCGAGATTCCCGCCCTGTCCCTCTCGGAGCCGTTCCAGAAGCCAACGACGATGATGTACCGGAATCTTCTCGCGCTCGAGACCGAGGAGCTCATCCGCAGCTACCCGCTCGACGGTGTCGTGCTGATGGGCGGCTGCGACAAGACCGTCCCCGGTCTCGTCATGGGCGCTCTCTCGGCGGGACTGCCGATGATCTTCCTGCCCGCAGGGCCCATGCTGCGGGGAACGTGGAAGGGCCGGTCTCTCGGCAGCGGCACGGATGTCTGGCGCTACTGGGCCGAACGTCGCGCCGGACTGCTCGACGATACGGCTTGGGGAGAGATCGAGGACGGGATCGCCCGTTCCCCCGGTCACTGCATGACCATGGGCACTGCCTCCACCATGACCGCAGCCGTGGACGCCCTCGGCCTCACGCTTCCGGGAGCGTCCTCGATCCTCGCTGTCGATTCGGCTCACGCGCGGATGGCGTCCGGGTGCGGTCGCCGCATCGTCGAGCTCGCGCGTGAGGGGGTCGCGCCGGAGGCGATTCTCACGCGTGCGTCCTTCGACAACGCCGTCACTACCGTGCTCGCCTTGGGCGGATCCACCAACGCCGTCATCCATCTGATCGCGATGGCCGCCCGGGCCGGCTTCGAGCTGACCCTCGACCGCTTCGACGAGCTTTCGCGGGCGACGCCCGTGATCGCCGACATCTCGCCGACCGGTCGTTTCCTGATGGAGGATTTCACGTATGCCGGCGGCTTGCTCGGGTTGCTCACGCGGATCACCGACTTGCTCGCACCGGACAGCCTTACGGTCAGCGGCAGAACCATCGGGGAGGAAATCCTCGCCGGCGCGGTCTACGACGACGAGGTGATCCGGCCACGAGAGCGCCCCGTTGCCGCCAACGGTGCCCTGGTCGTCCTCCACGGGAACCTCGCACCGGACGGAGCGGTGATCAAGCCGCACGCGGGCGACCCGCGGCTGCTGCGCCACGAGGGACCTGCTGTCGTATTCGACGACATGGCCGAGCTGAGCGCGCGCATCGACGACCCCTCGCTGGCGATCACCGAGGATTCCGTGCTCGTGCTGCGCAACGCAGGCCCAGTCGGCGCGGGCATGCCCGAATGGGGCATGCTGCCGCTGCCGCGCGCACTGCTCGAGAAGGGCGTGCGCGACATGGTGCGGATCTCGGATGCGCGCATGAGCGGTACCTCGTACGGCACGTGCGTGTTGCACGTAGCGCCGGAGGCCGCCGTGGGCGGGCCGCTCGCACTCGTCCGGGCAGGTGACCCGATCCGGCTCGACGTCGAGGCACGGACGCTCGATCTCCTCGTCGCGGAGAGTGAGCTCGCCGCACGGCGCGCCGCATGGCTGCCTCGCGCGCCACGCTACGGACGAGGCTACGGCAAGCTCTTCGCCGAGCAGGTCGGTCAGGCAAACACCGGATGTGACTTCGACTTCCTGCGCGCGGGCCCTCCGACCCCGGAACCGGAGATCTTCTAGCGGACATGTCGTTCCCAGCCATCCTTTCGTTCCCGTGAAGGTCAGCCGTTGCCGTGCGATCCCCGGCTCGCTCGCGGGGATGGAGACTCTGACGCTCGAGAGCGACGCGCTCTCGGTGGTGATCCTGGTCGGTAAGGGTTCGGACATCCTCTCGATCGTCGACCGCGCGACCGGCGTCGCTCCGCTGCTCCGGTCGCCCTGGGGTCTCCGTGACCCTCGATATCTTCTGCCCGTCGTCTCGCCTGTCACGCAGTGGATCCAGCGGTACCCGGGCGGCTGGCAAGAGCTGTTGCCGAACTTCGGAGCCCCGTGCACCCACCAGGGGATCGAGTACACGATGCACGGTGAGGCGGCAGTGATGCCGTGGCGGGCAGAGATCCTCGTCGAGGACGATGAGGCTGTCGAGGTACTGCTCGAGATCGAGCTGCTACTCGTTCCGCTTCGGCTCGAGCGGTGGGTGCGCCTGGAGCGTGGACGGCGTGTGGTAGCGCTCAAGGAGCGGCTCTCCAACGCAGGAAGCCTCGACGTCGACTTCGTCTGGGGTCACCATCCGGCAATCGGGGCGCCGTTCCTCTCGCCCGCGTGCCGCCTCGATGTCGGTGCCCGCGAGCTTGCGGTCGACGCCGACTACACGAGCGCCTTCCTCCCCCTCGAGCCCGGATCGAGGCACGCCTGGGAGGGCAGGATCCGGCAAGAGCTATCGGAACTGCCGGCCGCCGGGGTGCGCCGCGACCTTGTCGCCTACTTTCTCGACTTCGAGCAAGGGTGGTGGGCGGTCACCAACCGGCAGCTCGGAGTCGGGTTCGGGCTCTCGTGGGATGCTCGGTTGTTCCCCTTTGCGTGCTTCTGGCACGAGTTGGGGGCGAGCGACGGATTTCCCTGGTTCGGTCGAGGGTACGCGCTTGCGCTCGAGCCGGTCACCAGTTGGCCGGGTTCGGGTATCGCCGACGTCGTCCGGACGACGGGGACGCAGCGGTCGATCGCCCCCGGCGCGAGCATCGAGACCGCGTTGTGGGCGGCCATCTACGACTCGGAGTGGGGTGTGGAGCGGATCGAGCCCGGCGGGATCGCGATCCCAGCTCCTGACCCCGCGGGTCGGGCCGGACGATCAGATTGACAACGAAATCCCCGAATTGTTGACAGGATGGGGAGCACTCTCTATGGTCGTTGTTCATGACGCATGCCGATGAAGGCGGTGTCGCGGTGAGCGGCTCGCTCGAGCAGGTTCGCCCAGCGGGAGGCGCGGACACCCCGATCATCACCGTCCGAGGCATCCGCAAGTTCTACGGCCACGTCGAGGCGCTTCGCGGCGTCGACCTGGACCTCATGCCCGGGGAGGTGCACGCCCTCGTGGGTGACAATGGCGCCGGAAAGACGACCCTCGTCAAGATCATCGCCGGAGCGATCCAGGCGACGGAGGGCGAAGTCCACCTCGACGGTCAACGGGTCCACTTCACGGAGCCCAGTGAGGCGCTCGAAGCGGGGATCTCCACCGTGTACCAGAGTCTTGCCCTGGTCGGCTGCCGCAGCATCGCGGCCAACCTCTTCCTCGGTCGCGAGCCGAGCCGGTTCGGGTTCGTCCGCTCGAAGGAGATGAACGCCAAGGCCGAGGAGATGCTGACCGAGCTCCGGCAGCTCAACATCACGGAGATCCACGCCGAGGTCGACGATCTGTCGGGAGGCCAGCGACAGGCCGTGGCGATCGCCAGGGGCGTACGGCTCGGCCAGCGTGTGCTCATCCTCGACGAGCCCACTGCGGCGCTCGGAGTGAGGGAGGCAGCCGGCGTACTCGAGCTGATCAGAGCGCTGCGAGGGTCACAGCGGACGCTGCTCCTGATCAGCCACAACCTTCAGCATGTCTTCGACGTCTCTGACCGCATCACTGTCCTGCGCGCCGGGCGAAAGGTCGGAACCGTGAGACGAGATCAGGCGACATCGGATCAGATCGTCTCGATGATCACGGGATCGTCGGGGGCGGCATGATCGACGCCGGTACCGCGGCCGTCGTGCCTCCCCCGACTGTGCTTCGTCGCCTCGGCACGTCCCTCCTGAAGAGCCGGACCATCGCTCTCCTCGTCTTCAATGCGGTGTTCATTGTCGCGGTCGGCCTGTACAACCCCGACTTCCTCGCGCCCGACAACCTCCGTGTCATCGCCGAGAACATGGCGCTCGAGGCGATCGTGATGGTCGGGGCGGTCTTCCTCCTCGCGGCGGGCCGGTTCGACCTCTCCGTCGACGGATCGGCGACACTGAGCGGAGTCGTAGCGGGCCTGGTCCTGACCAACACCGGCCTTCCATGGGTCTTCGCGCTTCTCGCCGGGTTCGCCACCGGCCTCGCGTTCGGGATCGCCAACGGGATCCTGATCGAGTTCATCGGCATGGATCCGCTGATGACGACCCTCGGAATGTGGTGGCTCGGCATCGGCATAGCCCTCGGTGCGACCCAGGGGTACTCGCCGTACGGCTTCCCGGAAGGATTCAGCAATCTCGGGCAGGCGCGCGTGGGCGGAATGCTGATCTTCGTGTACTACGCGATCGCGATCGTCGCCATCGGTGCCGTCGTGCTTTCCCTGACGCGGTTCGGCTGGCAGGTCTTCGCGACCGGCGGAGACCGGGAGGCGTCTCGCCTCAACGGCGTCAAGGTCGTCAAGATCGGGTTCATTCTCTACGCGGCGTCCGGCCTGCTCGCGGGCATTGCGGGAACGATCTTCGCGGCGCGGCTCGGCACCGCGACCTCGCAGGCCTTCGACGGGCTGGCGCTCAACGTGATTGCGGCGGCGGTGATCGGGGGTGCCGCTCTCACCGGCGGTCGCGGGAGCGTCATCGGAGGCGTCCTTGGCCTCCTGCTGCTGAACATGTTGGGCAATGCCGCCATCTTCGTGGGTCTCTCGCCGTACTGGCAAAAGGGGATTAGCGGCGTCGTGCTACTCGTGGCCGTCGCTGCCGACGTGGTCGGAAGGCGACGAAGCAGCCGTCGCCTGACTCAGAGACTTCGGGTCACCGAAGCGAGCGAGGGGGTGGAGACTGCGTGAATTGAGCCGTCAGGGGTGAGTCCACCTCGGGTGCTCACCCCCACCAGTGAGCATGTTCGTCAACCAAAGGAGAAGGGCAGTGGACAGTCAGAATCAGGAACAGCGCCGCTCGAGCCGGCGCGATGTGCTCGTTGGGGCCGGAGGCGCGCTTGCCGGCATGACCCTCCTCTCGCCTGCCGCAGCGCTTGCGTCAGGAGAGAGCGGCCTGGCCCTCCCGCGCCTCAAGGGAAAGCAGAAGTTCGTCTGGGTGACGGCGAACATCGGCGACCCGTTCTACAAGGACGGGATCGCAGGGATGAAGGAGTTCACGCGCATCTTTGGTGTTCCGGCCGTCATTGTCGGGCCTGTGACCAACGACATCGCCGGTATGACCAAGACGTTCGCCTCCGTTGTCGCCGATCGGTCGACCACCGGGATCTTCAGCTACTTCTACGGTGGCTTCGACGCGGTCAAGGGCCTGTACGTGCAGGCACAGAAGAAGGGGATCCCGATCGTCAACGGCGCGGGAGACTGGGGTGGTCCGCGGGCCTCCTTCGTCGGGGTCAAGGACGAGGACTCGGGCAATGCTGCAGTGAACTACATCGGCAAGTACCTGGGTGGCAAGGGAACGGTCGGGTTCATCGGCAACACCGGCGTGAACCTCGTCCGGGAGGAGCAGTTCTTCGCGCAGTTCCTCAAGGAGCGCTACCCGGGCATCAAGTACGTGGGCAACGCAACGCATGACGGCTCCGCGGCCGATGCGTTGAAGCAGTTCCAGGCCTACAAGCAGAAGAACCCGACCATGAACGTCTGCTACTTCGGGGACGGCCTCGGGCCGTCGATCGCAGACGCCCTCGTGAGCGCGGCGGGGACGACGAAGATGATCCTGAGAGGGTTCGGGGCCAGCGGCCTCGATTCGGTCAAGGCGGGAAAGACCCTTGCCCTGATCGACAGGAGCCCGTGGGACGAGGAGTTCTACGGATTCCAGTACCTGTTCTGGACCAAGCTGGGGAGGCGTGTACCCGACTACGCCGGCGTCCCGACGTTCGTGGTCGACAAGACGAACATTGCGAAGTTCTCCAAGAACCCCTACGCGAAGCTCTAGAGCGAGGGCGGCTGGGCGTGACCGGATCCGCTGCATGCGGATCCGGTCACCGTTGAGTGATGCACGAGGAGGCTCGAAAGGGCAGGAGGCAGGTTGGACCAGATGCAGCTCGGCAACCATGAGGAAATCCTGCGCAGCGGTTCGTTGCTGGTCGACGACTACACACTCGGCCTGCAGTTCCCTGCGTGTGACTTCGCCGGGTACTTCCTGTTCGCCACTCTCGAGCGCGGCGGGCCGTGCCAGGCGCTGAACCTGGGGCTGCTGATCGGTACCCACGACGGCCGCGATCTCGGGTTTCCGGCCATGGTCGGGGACTCCCGTGAAGTGGTGGTGATCCGATCCCTCATTCACGAGGGGATCAGCTACCGCTCGCCGGACGACGCGTCGTATACCCGCGCGGACGTCGTCTACTCGCGTGCGGGGCTCGACGTGCAGGTCGCCGACGTCGCGCGGATTCGCGGCAGCTGGCCGGACTTCGAGCTCTTCTTCGTCGATCCGGTGCACGACATCGTGTACGACCTCGCCGGTAGCGCCCAACATGCCCACTGGGTTCCGGACCACGTCTACTCGACCGCGTACGCGTACGTCGTCTTTCCGGACTTCTCCTTCGAGGGCACCATCACGCTCCAGGGAGTGACGCATCCTGTCTCGGGCGTCGGCGCTCTCGACCACGTGAACGGCCGGAACGTTGCTAGCCCCACCAGCCCGGGCGTCGGGTTCTGGCACTACGACCCGGTGGCGTGGGATGGAGGTGCCGTCTCGAACACGCTCTATTTCGTGGGCAACGCCGGCGAGGTCGTCGTCGGCTCCGGAGTCACGACCCTGCCGGACGGCGGCTACCATCCGAGTCCGAGATGCTCGATCGAGTACCTGGAGATCGCCGAAGGTCAGGGGAACTCGGGCCTGAGCCTTGCGAGCCAGCCGGTTCCGAGGGCATGGCGGGTACGGCTCGAGGCCCTGCACGGAGAGCTGGAGTACGTGGCGCGGGCCGTCGACGTTCGGGCCCCCGGCGGCTCCACGGTGACAGAGGCAAACGCACTGTTCGAGGCCGTGGGCACATTTTCGAGCGACGGTGGCACGATCGACGTTCGAGGGCGCGGCTACAGTGAGTTCATGGGCGGTAGCATGAGTCTCTCGAAACTGACTCGCAGGCGAGAACCGCGATGACCCTGGACAGGTCGAGTGGCACGGCCGGCTCCGGTTCGAGGCGCAAGAGCCCACTCCTCCGAGAACGCGTCACGGCGGACATCCGGAGGCTCATCCTCGAAAACGACTTGCAGCCCGGGCAGCCTCTGCGGGAGGAGCATCTCGCGAGCATGCTGGGCGTCAGCCGAGGCCCGATCAGGGAGGCAATCGTCGAACTGGAGCGGGAGGGACTCGCGCAGCGGCGCACGGGACGCAGCACGGTCGTCCTCCAGCTGAGCCAGCGGGATGTGGAGGAAGTCTTTTCGCTACGTAGGGCGCAAGAGGGAGTTGCGATCAGCTTCGCCATCCGCACTGCATCCGATCTCGAGCTGCTCGAGCTGGGGCGCAAGGTCGACGCCCAGGTGGCGGCGCGTGCGGCGGGGGAGGACGACCAGCTCTTGAACCGATTGGATATCGACTTCCACGACTATGTCTACCGGATTGCGAGACACGCGCGTCTCTACCAGACCTGGCTGACGATCCGGACGCAGGTGTTCATGTTCCTGTGCATGCGCCAGAGCCTGAGCGTGACGCCCGAGATGCAGCAGCGTGCGATCGCCGGCCACCGCGAGATCGTGGAAGCGCTCATCGCCCGCGACGAGCCGCGTGCCCTGAGCGTCGCCGACACGCATCTGGTGGAGGCGTACGCACGATCGATCGCGAGCATGCCGGACGCGTGGCTCCAGGATGACAGCGCCTCGCTGCCTCCGCCCCCTTCGCTCGGCAGCGACCTCCCCGAGGACACGAGCGTCGTCAGCTGAGTCCCGCGAAGTCGCCGACCTACGGGGGCTGGTGCTCGTCGAAGAAGGCGCGGATCGTCGGATCGAGTTCGAAGTCGATGCAGCGCGCGGTGAGACCGCCGTCGACTGCGAGGGACTGACCCGTGACGAACGACGCCTCCTCGGAAAGGAGGAACGAGGCGACCGCGGCGATCTCGCGTGCCTCCGCGATGCGGCGCAGCGGATGTGAATAGGCTGCCTCCCGCTCGACGCGCTCAGGATCGTCCGACTCGGCCACGAACCTCTCGAAGAGTGGGGTGCGGACGCCTCCGGGGGCGATCGCGTTCGCCCGGATCCCGACCGGCCCGTACTCGGTGGCGACGTAGCGCGTCAGAGCATCGACGCCGGCCTTGGAGATGTCGTAGGCCACGGCATTGCTGTAGGCAGCCCTGCCGTGAACCGACGAGAGGCTGACGATCGCGCCGCGGCTTCTCTGGTCCAGGTACGCGCGGACGGCAGCCGAGCACCCCCAGTAGCAGCCGAGCAGATTGACGTCGAGGACGCGGTGGACGTCCGCCGCCACGGGCGCGTGTAGATTCGTCGAGGGCATGATCGCTGCGTTGTTCACCCATGCTGCGAGGTCGGCGACGGCCCGTGCCTGGCCGCAGGCCCGCTCGAGGAGCGCTCGATCGGCGACGTCCCCCTGCACGACTGCCCCTCGGTTACCGAGCGCCTCGCGGGCATCCCCTGCGAGGGATTCGACCTGCTCGATCCCGACCACGAAGTAGCCGTCATCGCGCAGCCGCTCGAGAATCGCGCGGCCGATGCCTTGACCGCAGCCGGTGACGACGGCGCTCCGTGTCACGAATCGGCGTCCCGGGTGCCGGTGGTGCGGCTGTGCGAGATGATAGAGGTCCCCGGGATGGCGACACCATCGGGCTGACGGGCGTGAACCGCCTCCTGGAGCGCTCGGAGCGCCGTCGCCTGCGTCACGGCATCCTCCTCCCCGAGCAGGGGAGGCCCTTCGCCTGCCACGGCGCTCGTGAAGTTGACCAGCTGGTCGACGTAGGGGTCGAGCTCGTCAAATCGGTCCGTTGTCGTCCCGTTCGCGCCGTGCAGAAGGATGCGTGCACCACCCTGTGTCCACCGGTCGGGCATGACGAGCCACCCCTCGTCGCCGACGACTCGCAACTCCCACTGGGCGGCCAGGCCGAAACCGCAGATCAGCTGGCCGAGCTCACCCCGGCCCGTGGCGAACGCCGCGGCGAAGCGGGTGTCCACGCCGGGGCCGAGCGCGAGCGCGGTAAACGTCGTCGGCTCGCCGATCAGGTGGCGGAAGGCGTGGATCGCATAGCAGCCGAGGTCGGCGAGGGATCCCCCTTCCAGCTCGGCACTCATTCGTGGATCAGCGAGATCGGTGGTGAAGTTGGTCAGGATCGACGAGAACAAGGCCGGCCGCCCGATCGCCCCACCTGCCACCAGCTCGTGGAGGCGTGCGGCCAGAGGGCTGTGCCGCCACATGAAGGCCTCCATGAGGACTCTGTCGTGAGCGGCGGCAACCGCAAACGCGCGCCGCACGGCGTCGGGGTCGGCGCTGAACGGCTTCTCGCAGAGGACGTGCTTGCCCGCCTCGAGTGCGTCGATCGTCCAGTCGACGTGGAGGCTGTTCGGAAGAGAGATGTAGACCGCCTCCACGGTCGGGTCGTCCAGGAGCGCCTCATAGGAGCCGTAGGCGCGGCCGATTCCGTGCTCGGCGGCATACGCGTTCGCCTTCTCCGTGGAGCGGCTGGCGACTGCGACGACCTCGGCGATGCCCGAAGTGCTCGCAGCCTGAAGAAACCGCTCGTTGATACGCGCCGTCGAGAGCAGGCCCCAGCGCAGCGGCTGCCGCCGAGCCCTCGCGGCGGACGGAGTGCTCGTCCTGTCGGGAGCCACGCTCACCCGGCCGTGTCCTCCGCAAGCCCGCCGGAGCGGGTGAGACGTAGGAGGGTCTCCTGGTCGAAGTGCTGTTCGATTCGCGTCGCCTCGGCGTCGGCTTCTGCTTCGACTTCGTCGCCGCAGGACCGGGCCTCGCGTCGCCAGTGCTCGAGGTAGTCGTCCGTCGCGATCAGGCCGGCTCTCATGGCGGCCGAGTCGATCGCCTGCATGAATCGGTCGTCGAGCTGTCGGCGCGCTGTGACGGTGCCGTCGGTCGCGATCACCTGCGACGGAATGTCGCGCCAGTAGATGACGGTGAGCGTCGCGCTCAACGGTTCTCCGGAAAGGCGAGTTGCTCGACGAAGCGATCGTTGAAGTCGGGCCGGTCGGAGAGCTCCACGTACTCGACCTGGTCGAACATCGCGCTTGCCGCGTGACGCTCTTGCATCGACAGCAGCGCCATCTTCGCGCCCTCGCCTGCGACGTTGCCGGCCGAGACGATGCGAGGCAGCGCCAGCTTCGGCACGAGGCCGATTCTCACGGCGCTCGCCGGCGACAGATATGAGCCGAACGAGCCGGCGAGCAGCACTTGGTTGATCTCGGAAACGTCGACGCCGAGCTCCTCGACGAGCAGGCACCAGCCCGTTGCGATCGACGCCTTGGCGAACTGCAGCTCTCGCACGTCGCGCTGCGAGAGGCTAACCGCTCTCTCGATGTCTCCCTCCTCGCCTTGCCAGTGGAGCACGAAAAGACGCTCGCCGTTGCCACGGGCGAGGAGACGGCGCTCGAGGTCGGGAGCGATTTCGGCGGCTATCTCGTTCGGGACGAACCGGCCCGACAGGTCGAGCAGCCCTGCACCGACGAGCTCGGCCACCGCGTCGACGAGACCGGAGCCACACAGGCCCAGCGGCTCCACGCCGCCGATCACCTCGAGCTCGATTGTGTCATCCCGGATTCGGACGACCTCGATCGCCCCGTCGGCGGCGCGCATGCCGCACCGGATCTGGGCGGCCTCGAAGGCAGGCCCCGCCGGTGCCGCCGTGCAAAGGAGTCGCTCGGCCGATCCGAGTGCGATCTCACAGTTCGTACCGACGTCGATGAACAGGCGCAACCGGCGGTCGCGGGTCATCCCGGTCGCGAGCAATCCTGCGACGATGTCACCACCCACGTAGGCGCCCAGCGAAGGGAAGACCATCGCGCGGGCGCGTGGATGAAGCGCCAGTCCGAGCTCGAACGCCGGCATGTAGGGGTAGTCGTGTGACGCAGTGATGAACGGCGCCACACCGACCGGCTCGGGATCGATGCCGAGCACCAGCTGCGTCATCGTCGCGTTGCCGGCAAGCGCGACCTCGTACACCTCGGCCGGGTCGACGCCGCCGTTCGTACACACCTCGTCGGTGAGCTCCTGCAGCGTCTCACGGGCGAGTGCCTGCAGACGCTCGAGCGCCTCGGGGTCGAGCATCGTGGCGGAGATACGCGTGATCACGTCGGCGCCGAAGGGCTGCTGCTTGTTCAACATCGACCGGACCGCTACCGGAGTTCCGGTCGTCACGTCGAGCAACGTCGCGACCACCGTCGTGGTACCAAGGTCGAACGCGATCGCGTGGATTCGGCCCGTCGTGTCGCCCGGCTCTATGTCGATCAGGATGTCATCGGCGACGACGCAGGTGATCTTCCAGTCGGACGCACGCAGGACAGGTGGCAGTCGCTGCAGCACGCCCAACTCGACCTGCAGCTCCAGGTCGTCCAGGGCGTCTCGGATCCGCTGGAGATCGGAGCGCTGATCCGCGAGCGACGGCTCCGCGAGCTCGACATAGCGCTTCTGGAGGGCGGGGCGGAGGATCACCTGCCGCCCGACCCCCACGGTCGCCGCTTTCGGGCGCGTCATCAGCGGCGGCACGTGCAGCACCAGGTCACCGACCGCGAGGGCACGGCAGGCCAGCCGCCATCCGAGGTCGAGCTCGTCCTCGCCGAATGCGCGCAGGTCGAGCTCGGATGCAGGGACGAAGCCGTCCGTGATGCGCACCTTGCACTTCTTGCAGGTGCCGTGGCCGCCGCAGGTCGAGTCGATGGCGATCCCGTTCCACGATGCTGCATCGAACACGGTCACCCCCGGGGGCACGCGCACGGCCGTGTTGGACGGCTCGAAGCGCAGCGCGACGCGCGACGGCTGCTCGGCGCCGCCCTCGCTCGCGTCGGTCCGGTTCGGCACGACGGTCACCCGGTCGCCGCGGCCTGTGCCTGCCGATAGGCGGCGATCCAGTTCGTGCCCCACTCGTCGCGGCCGAACAGGAGGTCGGCGGCGCGGCAAGCGTCGATCACCTGCGCCGTGCGCGCATCCATGATCGCGCTCGTGAGACCCGCGTACGATGCGGCGACGAGGAACGCGGCGTTCAATGCGTGCCGAGCGGGGAGCCCGAACGAAATGTTCGAAGCGCCGAGCGTCATGTTGAGACCGTACGTATCCCGGATCCGGCTGATGGTCTCCAGGGTGACCGCGACCGCCTGCGGATCCGCGCCGACCGTCATCGCGAGCGGGTCGATCACGATGTCCTGGAGCGGGATCTCGTATTCACCATGCACGATCTCGAGCAGTCTTCCGCACAGCGCGAGTCGTTCGTCGGCTGTCTGCGGAATCCCGATCTCGTCGTTCGTCAGGCAGATCACCGCAGCGCCGTGTTCCCTCACCAGGGGGAGCACCTGCTCGAGGCGGTCGCGCTCGCAGGTGACGGAGTTCACGAGCGCCTTGCCCTCGTAGGCGGAAAGACCTGCCGCGAGCGCCTCGACGACCGAGGAGTCGATGCAGAGCGGCAGGTCGGTGTGCTCCTGCACCAGGCGGATCGCGCGTGCCAGCAGGTCGGCTTCGTCCGTCAGCGGCACGCCCATGTTCACGTCGAGGACGAGGGCGCCCGCAGCGACCTGAGCCTCGACGTCCTCGACGATCTCCGAGAGGTCACCTGAGCGAAGAGCGGCGGCGAATGCCTTGCGCCCCGTCGGGTTGATCCGTTCGCCAATGATGCAGAAGGGCTGGTCGTCGCCGATCACGACGGTCCGGGACTGTGAGCGGAGCTCGGTGTGCATGACGCAGCTACTCCCTCTCGCCTGTGCGGCAAAGAGCGGACGTGGACCCTACGACCGAGCCGGCCCGATCGAAGCCGGTGCGCCGGAGGCCTGTGACGTCGGGGACTGGGATGCGTCGGCTGTCGGTGCACCAGCCGCAGATCCGCTCCCTGACCGAGTGCTCGACATAGGTCACAGGGTGCATGGTGCTCGCTCAGGCGGCCGTCAGTGCGCGACGCTGCTCGAGCAGCTCCTTCGCGCGCCGGGCTGCCCCGACGCCGTCGGCGGCATAGCCGTCGGCGCCGACGACATCCGCGTATTCCTGGGTCACGGGGGCGCCGCCGACCATGATGATCACGCCGTCGCGCAACCCGGCCTTCTCGATCGCCGCGATGTTGGCCTTGAACATCGGCATCGTGGTCGTCAGGAACGCCGAGAAACCGACGACGTCCGGCCGGTGCTCCTGGATGGCTTCGACGAACGTCTCGGGCGCCACCTGAACGCCGAGGTCGACAACCTTGAAACCGGCGCCCTCGAGCAGGATGTTGGCGAGGTTCTTGCCGATGTCGTGCACGTCGCCCTTGACGGTCCCCATGACGAACGTCCCTACGGGCTCGGCCCCGGTCTCCGCCAGCAGTGGGCGAAGGAGCTCGAGGGCGCCGGTCATCGCACGACCGGCGATGAGCATCTCCGGGACGAAGAAGTCGCCTCGCTCGAACCGCGCGCCGACCTCTTCGAGCGCGGGGATCAGCGCCTCGAACAGCATCGCCTCCGGTGTCAAGCCGGTGGCGATCCCCTCTTCGGTCAGTGCGACGACCTCGGGCCTGTTACCGACCAGGGTGTTGTCGTACAGCTGTTGCAGGATCTCGTCGCTGTTCATGCTTCTCGATCTCCAAATCGGTAGCTGTGGCGAATGGCACCCGTCACGGCGTTTTCCTCGACTCCGACCGGGGGCCGAAGGCTGAGTCGCCGCTCGAGCGCTTGACTGCTGGCCGGGGGCCGTCGACGCGAGCATCGTTCAACGGCTGAATCCGGCGAACCCGGCCGGTCGGCCTCATCCGTAGCCCCCTTCTCCGCGGGCCGGGTCAGGGCCGGCGTCAGGCAGTGGGTGCACCCGCGTATGCGAACTCGCGCGCCGCCCCGGCGACGGCCTCGATCGTGCCGGGATTCGCCTCGAAGATCTGCCCCGTCGTGCGGAGGATGTATCGCCCACCGTCCGCCGCTGCCTCGAGACAGCGAAGCGCCGCCTCACGCGCCTGCGCAGGCGTGGCGCTGGCGAGGACTCGCTCGTTGAACCCGCCGTTGAGCGTGACCCGGTCTCCGACGCGTTGCTTCACGTCTGCGAGGTCGAAGTCGCCCGACGATTCTTTCGGCGTCAGGGTCTCGAGAGCGTGTGCGCCGCACTCAACCATGTCCTCGAGAATGGTCGTGCCGCGTCCGCAGTTGTGATAGCTGACGAGCAGACCGCTTTCCTTTGCGGCGGCGACGACCCGCTGGTCGTACGGCTTGATGAACTCACGGTAATGCTCGGGTGAGAGCCCGACGCCGACCCAACTCTGGTCGTAGAGGATCGAGTGGACGCCGGTCTCTGCCAGGTGTCGCACACGCCTGATCGCCCGTTCGGTGAGAAACTCGGAGAGCGAGTGGACGAGCTCTGGTTGATCGAAGATGTCCGTGCAGAGGTCGACGAGGCCGCGCATGTTCGCCGCCTCTCCCCAGACTCCGATGAAGTTGTGCGTGATGAAAGCATCGTTTCCGACAAGTCGTACGAGTTCGGTGAGACGATCTTGCTGCAGCGCCTCGGGCGCCGGCATGTAGCGCGAGAGCAACTCGAGGTCGCGATGTGTCTTGAGCGGTCGCTCGAGCTCGCCGACCTGGTCGTTCCCGACGTCGTAGCCCCACGTGATGGGGCCCTCGGGCGTCTTTGCAGTGAAGTGGTACGTCGTGAAGTCGCCGTTCGGAACAGCTTCGGTCGTTACCTGCCAGGTCTCGAGACCCTCGGCGCCGATGTCGTAGAGGAGCCGCCAGTAGATGTGCATCGAAAACCAACGGTCATCGACGGTGACGATGATCGGATCGAGCCCGAGGTTCAGCTGCGTCTGGATGACGACGCTCGGATCCTCGATCACCGACTCGAGCACCTGCCGTGCACCTGACAAGCCGGTAAGACGTCGCAGCAACGGCATCCCGATCCACCCGTACACAGGCGGCCGGTCGATCGGCTCGCCCAGGAAGGCGGCCTTCAATCGCGTAACGGTGTCCATGACATGCTCCTCCGTCGGTAGTCGTTCCAAGTCTGGCTCGAGCGTCGACACTCGGGAACTTGGGCCGGGTTGACCTCGGGTGCGAGTCAGGGAGCGCGCAGGCCGAGCCTGCTGAACGCGAACGCGGGCCACGTCCGCGAGGCGCCGAACCACGATGGCTCGAAGAAGCGTGACGAGGCTCGCGGCCCGCAATAGATCGCTGCCGGCCGCGCGCGCGCGTGCCTCTCGACCGAGATTCCCACGCGTCGCGGGAGAATCGCTACGCGAATCGTCATCCCGTGAAATACTGCCGACGCTGTGAGCTATTGTCAACCAGATCCATGATCTGTCGACGAGTCGGGAGCTTGTGGGCCGTCGCCGGGGTGGCAGTCGGCCCCGGTTTCCCCCCTGCCGGCCCGGCTCGCCGTCGGCTGCGGGTTTGCACGCCGAGGGGGATGTCCGGCTCTACCCACGGAAGGGCGGCGTGAAGCAGTGGAGCTCGGCCTGATGAGCGTCAGCCTCCTCGACCGTTCCTGGGACGAGGCGCTCGACATGATCGCCTCGTGCGGTGTGCACCAGCTCGAGGCGAACGCGGGCGGGCACATCCCGAAGGACCATTTCGATCCGCACTCTCTCGTCGCCGACGGGACCGGGCTTCGTCGCTTCAGGGAGTCTCTCGAGTCGAGAGGGCTTCGCATCTGCGCGTTCGGCTGTTACGGAAATCCGGTGCACCCCACGCGGGAGCGTCGTCAGCAAGCACACGACGACTTCGTGTCGACGTGTCAGCTGGCGAGCGAGTTGGGTGTCGACCGCGTTTCCGTGATCTCCGGATGTCCCGCCGGAGGCCCGCACGACAGGGCGCCGAACTGGATCATCAACTCGATCTACCCCGACTTCGCCAATGCCTATCGCTGGCAGTGGGAGCAATGCCTCATCCCCTACTGGCAGGGCGCTGCAGAAGTGGCCGACCGCTACGGCGTCAAGATCTGCGTCGAGCCGCACGGGGGGGACATGGTCTACAACACCGAGACCTTCCTGCGGCTTCGCGACGCGGTCGGTCCCACGGTCGGCGCCAACTTCGATCCTTCGCACCTCTTCTGGATGGGCGTCGACGTCCTGGAGATGATCGCCGAGCTCGGCGACGCTATCTACTACAGCCACGCGAAGGACGTCTCGTTCGAGCCGGCGGTCATCCGCCGACAGGGTCTCGTCCCCGCGTGCGACTTTGCCGATTGGGGAGGTCGGTCGTGGCTCTACCGAGCGATCGGTTTCGGCCATCCCGAATCGTTCTGGCGCGATTTCGTGACCGCGCTACGGCGTGCAGGCTACGACGACGTCGTGGTGATCGAGCTCGAGGAGCCGTTCATGGCGACGGGCGACGCACTCACCGCTTCTGTCTCGACGCTCCGGGCGGTCATGCCCCGGGATCCCTTCCCGCCGGGCAACTGGTTCGACGCCTACAAATGGATCCCGGCCGAGATCGAGTGACGTGACCTCGTGTGACACTTCAGCAGGCAGGACGAAGGGGGTACGGCTGTGAGCGTTCCGACGGGCCCGAGGATCGAGAAACCTCTGACGAACCTGCCGCGCGCGATGCGGTTCATGGATGACGCAAAGCTCGACGCGATCGTGGGCTGCTCCCAGCCGAACGTCTACTATCTCTCCGGGTATCGCTGCTGGATCGAGCCGTTGCTGCGGGAGTGGATGCTGCGCCCGGGAGGCACGTCGCGCGCATTCCAGCCGTCGTTCGCGATCCTGCCTCGGGAGGGTCGCCCCAGCCTCGTCGTGTCGGCTGGGTTTGCCGCCGATGCGCTTGCGGGCTGGGTTGACGACGTGCGCATCTGGGGACCGCTCGGCTATGACGAGACCCTCTCGGGCCTGCGGCTCGAGCGGCGGCTCGAGCGGCTGCACGAGGCGCAGCGCGCAGCCGCTCCCGATGCCATCTCGGCGCTGGTCGCCACACTGGGAGATCTCGGGCTGGCGGAGGGAAGTGTTGGTGTCGACGCCGAAGGGATCGGTCGGGAGGAGATGGAGCGACTCCGGGCGGCTCTACCGCGGGCGCAATTCCGGGATTGCACGAGCCTGCTGCGTCTCGTCCGCGCGGTGAAATCGGAGCCGGAGCTTGCCTGGTTGTCGCGCACGGCCGAGATCAATGAACGGTGCGGCACTGCGGCCGCCGCCTCGATTCGGCCGGGAGACTCCGCAGCCGACCTCGTGCAGCGCTTCCGCGAGCTCGTCGCCGCGGAGGGCGCGGACATCGATCACTGCTCGCCCTCGATCGGCGGCATCAGCATCTCCTCGCGGACCGAGTATCGCTTCTCGGCAGGCGAGGTGTTCTGTCTCGACGTCGGCTGTTGCCTCGACGGCTACTTCTCCGACACGGGCATCACAGTGGCGCTGGGCGAACTGGAACCCGCGCTCGGCACCCGCTACTCACACCTCCGCGATGCGATCCTCGAAGTCGGTCTGGGCGCCCTCCGACCCGGTGCTGCGGCCTCGAGCGTCCATGAAGCGATGAAGGAGTTTCTCGGAGAGCGGAGCATCACAGCGTGTTTCCCACACGGTCACGGGATCGGCCTCGAGTTGCGCGATTACCCCATCCTCGTCTCCGATCCGGGCCTGCGACTTCAGGACGGCTGTGTCGACGTGCCGGCGGACCTGCCTCTGGAGCCGGGAATGGCGATCAACCTCGAGGTGTCGCTCTTCCTGCCCGGCGTGGCGGGGCTCGAAGTGGAGATAACCGCACTCGTGACGGAGCAGGGGGCAAGACAGCTCGTACCGCAGGACCGGTCCCAGCCGCTGAGAGCGATGTGAACTGCGAGGCCAACGGCTGAGTCGACGGCCCCTCGAGGCAACCCCGGGCCGCTCTATCAGTTCCAGGAAGGAGTGAAGCGCAGTGAAGATGCTCATTGCCGGTGAATGGGTCGATGGAGACAGCTCGACCGATGTCACGAGCCCTTACTCGGGCGAGACGATCGACACGGTGCCGAGCGCTGGCCTCGCCGATGTCGAGCGGGCGCTGGCTGCTGCCGTCGAGGGCGCGCGGCAGATGGGCAGGCTCACCGCGTACGAGCGGAGCTCGTTGTTGCTTCGAGCCGCCTCGTTGCTCGAGGAGCGCGTCGATCACATCGCCAGGATCATTTCGCTCGAAGAGGGCAAGCCGATCACAGAGGCGCGTCTCGAGGCCGGACGTTGCCCCGACCTGCTCCGGCTGTGCGCCTTCGAGGGGGCGCAACTTCGGGGCGAGACACTCCCTCTCGACGCGGCCTCCAACGGTGCCGGCAAGTCGGGGATGACGATCCGCGTACCGTGTGGGGTCGTCGTCGCCATCGCACCGTTCAACTTCCCGCTGCTGCTCGTCGTGCACAAGGTCGGCCCGGCGCTCGCTGCGGGAAACGCGGTCATCCTGAAGCCGGCCGCACGGACACCTCTTTCTGCCCTCGCGCTCGCCGAAGTGCTTGTCGAAGCAGGGCTGCCGCCGCTCGCGGTCCAGTGCCTGACCGGTTCGGGGTCGTTGCTGGGCCCTGCCCTCGTCTCGGATGCCCGCGTGCGTGTCGTCACCTTCACCGGGTCGACAGACGTTGGCGAGCAGATCACCCGAATCGCGGGCGTCAAGCGCGTTTGCCTCGAGCTCGGCTCGAACGCCCCGCTCGTCGTCCTCGCCGACGCCGACGCGGAGACAGTGGCTGCGGCGATCGCGACGGGCGGATACTCCAACGCCGGCCAGGTGTGCATTTCGACCCAGAACGTGCTCGTTCAGCACGCGCTCTACGGCGACGTGCTCGACGCCCTCGTTCCGGCGGTCGAGGCGATACACGTCGGCGATCCGCTCGCCGATGATACGCGCCTCGCGGCGATGATCTCCGAGGGCGAGGCGGTGCGCGTCGAGGACTGGCTTCGCGAGGCGGAAGACCGGGGAGCGCGGATCCTGACGGGAGGGGAGCGGTCCGGCGCGGTCTTGAGCCCGGCGGTGGTAGCGGACGTCGACCCCGGGATGCCGATCTCCTGCAAGGAGCTCTTCGGCCCCGCGGTGGCCGTGATGCCGGTCGCGGACCTCGACGAGGCACTCGGTATCGTCAACGGCAGCCCCTACGGCCTCGCGGCGGGGATCATCACAAATCACCTGCCGAGCGCCCTGAAGTTCGCCCGACATGCCGAGGCGGGCAACGTTCACCTCAACGGGACACCCACGTGGCGTGCCGACCTCATGCCCTACGGCGGGCTGAAGGGCAGCGGCATCGGGAAGGAAGGGCCCCGGTACGTCGTCGAGGAGATGACGGAGGCAAAGACCATTGTCTTCCACTGAGCGTCGTGCGGTCGCAGCCTCGGCCGCGTGGGCCTCGGCGTTCGCCGCCGCCCTCCGCCGAGTGATCTCGAGTGACGGTCTCGCTTGAGCCGAAGTGTTGTCGTCACGGGCTGTGGCCGCGGCATCGGACGCTCGATCGCAGCGCGCCTGCTGATCGACGGTTGGGCGGTCGTCGGCATCGAGCGTGATGCTGCCTTTGTTCCCGAGCTGCAGGCGGCGGGGCTTGCTGCGGTCGTGACGGGCGATGTCAGCGAGCCGGATACGCACGCGGAGGCAGTGGGCCGAGCGGTTGCGGTAGCACCTCTCCGCGGTTGGGTCAACAATGCAGGCATCGTGGGCGAGACCCCGCTCCACGACCTGGATCCCGAGCTCGTCGAGCGGACCGTCTCGGTGAACCTGCTCGGAGCCTTCTGGGGTTGCTCGGCGGCGATCCGCGCATTCGTCGCACGCGGAGAGGGCGGCGCGATCGTCAACGTCTCGTCCATCCACGCGCAACGTGCAGTCAGGGCGAACACCGCTGCCTATGACGCCTCGAAGGCGGGCATCGAGGCGCTCACCCGCTACGTGGGAGTCGCTTACGGCGCTCGGGGTATTCGCGCCAATGCGATCGCTCCCGCCGGTGTGCGGACGGAACTGTTCGAGGAATACGTCGCCGCCGCCGTCGACCCGGAGGCTCTCGAGCGAGACACCGCCGCCGCGCATCCGCTCGGGCGCATCGCCAAGCCGGACGAGATAGCTGCCGTCGCCTCGTTCCTCTTGAGCGACGAGTCGAGCTTCGTCACCGCCACCGTCCTCAGCGCCGACGGCGGAGTGGCGGCCTGCGGCCGGCCGTTCTCGGAAGGTTGAGAGCGTCGCTCGGGACGCTGTGCTACCGAGGGGGCAGGGTTGCGGGAGGACGGATCGGAGGGGCGCCTCCGGACGCAGCGAGCCACTCGGCGAAGTCACTGTCGCGCCAGGAGTGCCTCGGCTCGTATCCGAGGAGGCGCGTGGCCCTGTCGTACGACCAGAGCGTCGCGTGCCCGGGCAGCGGCCTTCGCACGTCGACGCCCGGCATGTACCGGGCGAGGAGGGCCTGCGTCTCGGTGAATGACCCCGTGTCGAAGCCGTTGATGAGGAAGACGTCGTGCCGGATCATCTGGTTCTCCACGGCCAGCCGGAAGGCCTCGGCGGCGTCTCTGCCGTCCGTAAAGGCCCAGAGCAGATCCCGGGGCGGGGGCGGCCCGGGGCCACTGGCCCGCTCCCTCTCGGGCTCCTCCAGCTGGAAGCGGTACCGGCCCCAGAGGTCGTCGATCGTGAAATCCTTGGCCCAGCCTCCGCCGCCGAGTGCCCGCTCGGCTCCGGGCCGGTCGACATACCACGTGCTGTTGATGCGGAGTGCGATCGTGCTGAGATCGTGTGCGCGTGACCAGCGGCCACAAGCTTGCTCGCCGAGCAGCTTCGAAAGCCCGTAGGTGTCGTCCGGGTCGCACGGATGCTCCTCGTCGAGTGGCAGGTAGCGAGGAACCCGGTCACGACGTGGAAACGAGAACCCTGTCGCCGCCCCGGACGAAGCGAAGACGACCTTCCCGACTCCCGCGCGGGCGGCTGCCTCGAGCACGCGGAACGTTCCGCTCACGTTGGTCTCGAGGAGCTCGAGCGCGGGTGCCCGCGACGGGCTCGTGACGGCCGCGAGGTGGACGACTGCGTCGGCGCCCGCAAAGCTCCGCTCGAGCGACTCCTCGTCTCCCAGGCTCGCCGCGCTGAAACGGACGTCGTCCCGTTTCGGTCGCGTCCGACCGACGGCGACCAATTCGTGCCCGTGCTCGCCCAGGGTCGCGAGGACGTAGGAGCCGATCGACCCACTCGCTCCGGTGACGGCGACCTTCATCTCTCAGGAGCCGCTGGGCGACGAACAACGGCGGACGCGTGCATGGCGAGCAGTTGTCGTTCTCTGCCGTGTACGCCGATGGCGGACGTCCGCGACCGGCAACACTCCGGCCGCCGCTCCGACCTCCGGGTGGGTTCCTGCATCCAATCGCCGAGCGTAGTGCCGAGAAGCGATCGACGTCAAGACTCCCATCTGATTGCGGGTGCAGGACCCGTGTACGATCGCGCTCCGATGATCCATTCGCGCCGGCGAAATCAGACGAAGGCGACCCGGGTGCCCGTCAAGGCCGCGCGGATCCCCTCAGCGCCTCTCGACCCGGAGATCGGGGCGCGCGCGCGACGGGTGCGCAGCGACGCTACGCGCGTTGCGGAGATGTCGTGAGCTGGCGTCTCGGTCTGGTCGACTCCGCCTGGTTCGGGTCGCCGTGGGAGGGCAGGGCCGGCCTCGAACACGCCAGGGAGATCGGGTTCGAGTCGGTCGATCTCTTTATCGGATACGACCCTGCCGACGTTCCTCTCGATCAGCGACGAGAGCTTCGTCGCGATCTCGAGGAGGTGGGGCTCGCTCCGTGGGCGTTGTTGTGCACGCCGCTCGGCCTGACCGACTTCAACGACAGCGTTCGCGATTTCCACATCGCCCGGGCCAAACGGGTGCTCGACCTCGCCGCCGACCTGGGAGCGGCGAGCATGATGCTCTGCCCCGGCGAGTACGTCTTCCAGGGCGAGCTGTTACCGCGGGAGTGGGAGTGGGCCCGCCTCGTCGACGCGGTGCGGCAGATCGGAGAGCATGCGGCCTCCCGGCGCATCGAGATCGCGGTCGAGCTGCTGCCGTTCCGCTTCGCATTCGTCAACAACCTCGACTCGATGTTGAGGTTGCTCGACGAGGTCGGTCTCCCCCAGGTGACCGCGGCGATCGACATCTCCCATCTCTGGCTGCAGCGGATCGAACCGAGCGAGATCGCACGGCTACGCGGAAGGATCGGGCAGGTTCACATTGCAGACTGCGACGGCGTCCACCACGGCGACCTGCCCGCCGGCACGGGCACGACGCCCTTCGTCCCCTACCTGACCGCGCTTCGCGAGGCCGGCTACGTCGGCACGGCCTCCGTCGAGCTGGAGTTCCCCCCCGATCCGTCGCTGATGCTCGAATGGGTTAGGGCAGCGCACAAAGGTGCCCGAGCCGTTCTCGAACAGGCCGGCCTCGCCGGCCAGAGCGATGTGCGCCGTCACGATCGACCCGGGAGGGTGCAATGACTCTTGCACGATTCGAACTGTCGAACGACCTGTTGGAGGACCACAGCCGGCTTCAGCGCCGATACGAGGAGGATGGCTATCTGTTCTTCAGGGACGTGCTCGACCAGGCCTCTGTCGCGAGCGTGCGAGACGACTTCATCCGCGTCCTGGCGGACCAAGGCGTCGTGGAAGGTGGGCTCGCTATCCCTCGCGCGACCGGCGTGGGGGTCGAGGCCGTCGACGACAACGAATTGTATGCCCTCACGTCCTACCTCGAGCTCTGCGAGTCCGACGCGTTGCGGGATCTGCTGCGCAAGGTGTTCGGCGAGGAGGTCTTCATCTTTCGTGGCACCAACATCCGCTACGCCATACCGCACGACGACCTGCACGTGACTCCACCGCACCAGGATCACTTCTTCGTCGGCCCCAACGACGATTTCCGCACGGTCTGGATCCCGCTGATGAACATCGAGGAGTCGATCGGCGGCCTCGCCGTGGCGCGCGGGTCCCACAGATCGGGGCTGCGTGACCACGTCGAGCAGGAGGACGCCGAGAGTTACGTCTTCCTGGGTCGCAAGCAGAAGGGCGTGCCTCTCGCGACCGTCGAGGAGGAATGGCTGACGGCGGGCTACGAGCCCGGCGACGTCCTCGTGCTGCACAGCCATGCCGTGCACAGAGCGCTCCCCAACCGATCGGATCTGGTGCGGCTTTCGCTGGACGCCCGGTGTCAGCCGTCGCGGACGCCGATCACCTTTCAGGCGGCTCACACGATGCTCGAGCAGCGGCAGTTTCGGGCCGATGTGCAGGCGCTCGCCCGGCAGGCCGACCTCCCCGACCCGGTCTTCGAGCTGGTCGTCGTCGAGATGATGAAGCGGGGCTTGCCGGCGGACCGCGAGACCGTCGAGCGCGTCGCGCGGGATGTGGCTCTCTAGCTCGACGCTCGCAATCCGATCACCTGCGCGACGTCCGCCGCTTCGTGGGAAGCCCTGTAGACGTCGCGGGGCTCGACGGAGTCGCCGATGTTGTAGACCTCGCAATCGGGGTTCCACTCTCGTATCGACTCGTAGAGGTCGTTGTTGGCAACCCGGCCGCCGATGACGACGCTTGCGACGTCGCTCAGCCGTTCGACCTCCCCGTGCCGCTGGACCACGACGGTGTTGGTATCGATCTCCTCGACGGTCGTCTCGGCCCACAACGTGATCGTGGGAAGACCGGTGACCGCCCTCATCAGCAAGTCCTTGCCAGGCGACAGCTTGTCCCACGAGAACTCGCGCTTCGGCTCGACCACGTGGACTTCCGCCCCGCGGCCCGCGATGTAGAGCGAGAGAAAACAGCTCTCGGAATCACCGCCGGCGATGACTACCCGGCCGCCCCAGTCGTCATCTGCGCGGTCGAGTGCAGTGAAGAGGTCGAACAGGTTCGGTGTCCCGTTGACAGGAGCGAAGCACAGGCCTTCGCGGGCCCCGGTCGCGACGACGATCGCATCCGGGGCCTCGTGTGCCACAGCCTCGACGTCGACGGTGCTGCCGAGGTGAACATCGACGGCCAGGCTTTCGAGCTGGCCGGCCAGATATGTGACGAGGTATCCGTAGTCGGCTGCGACTCGCGACGAGTAGCGCATCTGACCCCCGAGCGATTCCTGCTGCTCGTGGAGTGTCACGCGATTGCCCTGGAGGGCGAGGATCCGCGCGGCCTGCATCCCGGCTGGGCCTCCACCGACGATCATCACCCGGCGCGGCTTCGGCACAGGCACGATTCGGCGTCGCCGTTCCAGGCCCGAGCTCGGGTTCGCGGCGCAGCCCACCGGAAGATTTGCCTCGAGGAGGTTCGTGCAGTGATGGCACGCGATACACGGCACGATGTCGGCAGGCCGCCCCTCCTCGAGCTTGCGGATGTAGTGCGGATCCGCGTGGAAGGCGCGCGACAGCGTGACGAAGTCGAGCTTCTCCCTGCGGAGGACATCTTCGGCGAACACCGGGTCGTTGAGGCGTTGGCCTACGCTCACGGGCACGAGCTCTCCGACGGCTTCCTTGATCGCAGCGGCGTTGCGAACGAAGCCGCCGGGTGGCGCCTCGGGGCCCTGGATGATCATGTAGGAACTCTCGTAGATACCGCCGGACACGTCGATCAGGTCGATCCCCGCGTTCGCCAGCAACTGCGCGAACCCGGCGGTGTCTTCGATGGTCAAGCCGCCCTCGAGGTACTCCTCTGCCGACAGCCGGTAGCCGATCGGAAAGTCGCTCCCGACGACTTCCCTCACAGCGTGAAGGACCTCGAGAGGGAAGCGAGCCCGATTCTCGGGAGTTCCCCCGTATGCGTCCGCCCTCCGGTTGCTGTACGGCGAGAGGAAGGAGCCCAGGAGGTAGCCGTGCGCTCCGTGGAGGTGGATCATGTCGAGGCCGGCGGCCACGACGCGACGTGCCGCAGCCGCAAAGCTACCGATGACCTCCTCGATCTCCACGATGGTCAGCTCGCGCGGGACCGGCGTGGGAGAGAGGACTTCGCACGGGACGACGGAGGCAGCGATGGGCTGCCGCTGTGACATCGTGGAAGATGTCTGGCGGCCTCCGACGTACAGTTCGATGCCGAGTTTCGCCCCGTGGGCGTGGACCGCGTTTGCTGCCCGCCTCAGCCCCGGGATCACGTGGTCGGCGTGGCAGCCGACCTGGTAGAGGTGGCCCAGACCTCGGGTATCGACGTACGTCGACTCGATCACGATGAGGCTCGCGCCGCCGAGAGCGCGCTCCGCGAGGTAGTCGACATACCTCCCGGTCAGGCTCCCGTCGCGGTTCGCGAGGCTGCGCTCCATCGGCCCGGTGATGATCCGGTTGCGCGTGACCATCGAATTGATGCGCCCTTCACGGAGTAGGAGATCGAACCGGGTCTTGCCGTTCACAGACATTTTCTGGCCTCCTGGTTCGTTACTTGCCGAGAACGTTGAGATCTGGACGCGCGAGCGATGCGAATCTGTGGGCCAACGCTTTCTCGATCGCGTCGACGAAGTCGGTGAGCCCCTGGTCGACATGCATCCGGACGAGGTTTGCTCCCAACGAGGCGAGCAGCCCGGTCACCTCGACCTTCGCGCTGATCTCGCCGCTGGTGCCCGTGGCGTCGGGTGAATCGCTCAATCGGACGACGATCCTCTGGCGAACATCACTCCGGAGACGCTTGTCCTCTCCACGCACCTCGATGCTGATCTCGCTCGGAGGTGCCTGGTCGACCACCGTGACCGCAAGAGCGAAGCTGAGTCTGAAGGGCCCCACGTTCCGCCGCACCGAGGCCGTATACGACTCACCGTCATCGACCGACACGATGCTCTCGCACCCTGGGATGCATCGTGCAACCGACGGAATCTCCCAGAAGAACGCCCAGACTCGATCGCGTTCGAGGTCTGTGCGGAACGAGCGGAGAGCATCGTGGGTGACGACCGTCCCGGTCACAGCCGGGGTGAGCTCTCGTGCGTGACCCGGGCCGAAGCGCCACGAGGCTGCCGGCAGCGTGGCATCAGCTCGTCAGCTCCGGGCTCTCGGTCATCGATTCCCACCAGCGCGCCGTCACGGGCCGTTCGATGAGAACGCCGCGGAGGAAGTCGGCGGCCTTCTCGAGGCCTTCGTCCGGGTCGATCAGATCGTCCTCGTGCTCGATCGAGACCACGTCGTCGTAGCCGATCGTTCGCAGCGCAGAGACGAAGTCACACCAGAACGTGTGGCTGTGCCCGTAGCCGACCGTACGGAAGACCCACGCTCGGTCCGCGAACTGACTGTGGGGCTTCGCGTCGAGAACGCCGTTGACGCGAACCCGTGCGTCATGCTGGCGCGTGTCCTTCGCGTGCACGTGATAAATCGCCTCGCCGAGTACGGCGATCGCTTCGATCGGATCGATCTGCTGCCAGAACAGATGCGAAGGGTCGAAGTTGCAGCCGATCTGCGGGCCGATTTCGGCCCGCAGGCGCAACAGCGTCTCGGGGTTGAAGACCATGTCGCTGGGGCTCATCTCGAAGCAGAGGCGGCATCCGTGGTCGGACGCAATCCGGCTCTTCTCCCGCCAGTATGGAACCAGCCGCTCCTCCCACTGCCACGCGACCGCATCGAGGTTGTACGGCGGGAAGGGCGTGACGACCCAGCACGGAGTCCTGTCCCCCGGCCCTCCCTCGGGCAGCCCTGCGAGCAATGTGAGCCGCGTCACGCCGATCCGCTCCGCGAGCTCGCATGCCTGGCGGAACTCGGCTTCGTACCGGCGGGCGACCTCGGGATCGGGTGAGAGCGGCTCGCCGTGCACCGCGAGGGCGCTGACGCCGACGCCTCGCTCCTCGAATGCCGCCTGCCAGTGGGCGAGGGCCTCGTCGTTCGCGAGCAGCGCCGCGGGGTCGGCGTACTTCTTCGAATGGAACCCTGCGCAGCCGAGCTCGATCGTGTCGAGCCCGAGCTCTTGGACGCGATCGAGGCCGCGCTCGAAGTCGTGCTGGAGGATGCCTGTCGTGATGAGGCCGAGCTTCATGCCGGTCGGGCGGGGTCGCGTGCGGACGCCAGGAGCGCCGCCATTCCTGCCCCCATGAGCGCGGCATCCGCCGCCAGGGCGAGCAGGGTGTACCCCGCCTGCTCCCAGCGTTTCGCATCCTCGCCGTCCGTGCACGAGATGCCCGCCACGAGTCGGCGCCGCTCGCACTCCTTTGCGATGCGCTCGATCATCTCGACGTCCCTGGGCGACCGCCCGGCGCCCTCGTTTCCCCCCGCGTGGGAGATCGCCAGGTCGTTCGGTCCCACGAACACGCCGCCGATTCCCGGGGTGTCGAGGATTTCCCCGAGGTTCTCGTAGGCCTCGACCGTCTCGATCATCACGATGCACACCGTTTGCAGGTTCCCTACCGACGGGCTGAACTCCGGCTGCGCCATTGCGGAGCGCACGGGTCCCCAGCTCCTGAAGCCCAGCGGTGGGTACTTCGAGGCGGCAACCGCCAGCCGAGCATCCTCCGCAGTGTTCACCATCGGCACGATGACGGCGTCGGCGCCTGCATCGAGTGCCCGCATGATCGACGCGGGCTCGTTCCACGGCACGCGCACCGCGACGGGCGTTCTGCGGATTGCCGCCGCTTGCACCATCACACGCATCGCGGCGTCGTCGATGAGGCCATGCTGCGTGTCGATGCAGAGCCAGTCGCACCCCGAGGCGCTCACGACCTCCGTTGCGAAGGCGCTCGGAATCATGCACCACCCACCGTGCGCGACGAACCGGTCGCTGACGATGTCGTGGAAGCTCCGAGTGCCGCCCGTCCCACCGGCCCCGGCGATGCTATAGGACATTCGTTTCTCCTTCGGTCGAGTGGTCGGGTGGAATGCGTAGCCCCAGCGACGCTGCCGTTCGTTCGAGCGACGCCCACGTCTCGGCCGCGAGCCCGAAGGGCTCCCGCTCGCGAGCCGAGAGTGCCGCGTTCTCCGGAGCCCCAGGAACGACGACGCCCGACCCACCTGCGACGGCCGGTGAGGAGGTGACGGCGTCGAGCACCATCGCCACGCGGTTCCCGAAATCCGCCCCTCCGGGAGTGGAGCCCGGGTCGACGCTGACGAGCACGAGGCCGTTGCCGGGCGACTCGTTCAGAGACGCACATCCGGCTCCGGCGAGCACTCCGCCGAGGATCTCGACCAGGAGCGCCAACGCGAATCCCTTGTGCCCTCCCATCGGGAGGATCGCGCCGCCACGATAGAGCGCCGCCGGGTCGGTCGTCGGGTTGCCGTCGGCGTCGACGATCCAGCCTTCCGGCAGCTCCCGGCCGTCGTGGAGGAACACGCGTACCTTGCCCTCGGCGACGATCGACGTCGAGAAGTCGGCCACGACAGGCGGGCGCCCCGTGGCCGGAATCGCGTAGGCCATGGGGTTCGTCCCCAGGCGCGCCTCCCGGCCGCCGAACGGAACGACATTGCCGCCCGGGTCGCCGCCATTGCACCACGCGAGCGCCACGTAGCCGTCCGAGGCGATCAGCTCGACCCACTCCCCGACCCTTCCGACGTGGCCGACGTTGGTGAGCGTCGCCAGGCTGATCCCGTGGAGCCGCGCTCGCTCGGCAGCCACCCTCGCGAGCTCGCGGGCAGCGAGCTGGCCGAAGGCGCGGCGTCCGTCGATCGAGACGACCGCGCCGCGGTCGTCGGCGATGACGGGCCGCGCCCCGGCGACGATGCGGCCCTCGCGCATTGCTCGCACGTACTCCGGAATGCGGATCACGCCGTGCGAGCTCACGCCGCGCACATCACTGCCGACGAGTGAGCCGGCGACGGCGTCGGCCTCCTCGGGCCCCGCTCCGGCAGCCTCGAGGATGCGGGCGCCGGTCGTGCGCAGGCTGCCTGCGGAGACGAGGATCGACGTCGCTGGCTCCGGCCGGGATGCCTTCAGCGAGCCGTCCCCCGCGCCAGGCTCACCACAGGCGTGGCGCGATCCTGCGGCACCAGTGGGCGAGCGCCGTCCTCGGTCACCACGAAGGTGCGCTCGCAGTGGACCGAATGGAGCCCGGGCACGAACACCGGCGCTTCGAGATTGACGACCATGTTCGGCTCGAGGGGGAGATCCGATGCCACTTCGACGCAGCCGTCGCGGATCACGCCTCCGTTGTCGGCGACGAGGATCGGGTAGTCGCGCACATCGAGCCCCACGCCGTGTCCGTGCGGAAAGGAGGTGTTGATGCCGCGCTCTGCAAGCGCCTCCTGCATCGCTGCCTGGACGGCCGAGCCGCGGGCCCCGGGACGGATCACGGCGGCTCCGGCGTCGACCGACGCCACCGCGGCCGCGTGCCCCTCGAGGGCTTTCGAGGTCGGCTCCCCCAGACAGAAGGTCGTCCCCGAGTCGGAGAACCATCCGTCGTAGACGCACCCGAAGTCGAAATAGAGCGCCTGGCCGTCGGGTAACGGCTGCTCGCCTCTCGTGACGATCCCGAGGCCGTAGAGCCCGAACGTGAAGTGATCGAAGTCGGCGCCGTCGCCGGCGGCGTGCACACGGAACACCTGCGCAGGAGCCGAGATCGGGCTCCCCGGCGCGGCGGTCGCAAGTGCCGCGAGTGCCGCGGACTCGGCGATCGATGCCGCGCGCGCCAGCTGCTCGATCTCCCCGGCCGTCTTCACCGCCCGCACCAGCCGCAGCAGGTTCGTGCAGTCGACGAGCTCGGCCCGGGGCAGACGGCTCGCAAGCGCCTCCGAGAGGTGCGTCGGCAGCCCTTCGAGCTCGATTCCGATCCGGGAGGAGCCCAGTCCGCGCTCCTCCACCGCCTCGGCGAGCGCCGACAGCGCATCCGCCGGCGCTGTCGGGCGCGTGATCACGCTGAGAATGCGGGCCAGATCCTCTGGCAGAGCCGGCCCGGCTGCGGGCGGGCCTTCGACCTGCCCCGGCGTGCGCACGTCTTCGGCCCACGTGTCCAGGGCGTCGACTGCCCACAGCGGCTCGACGACGAGGCACGGCCTGCCGTCGAGGGGAAGCAGCGCATAGCTTCGCTGTGCGATCGCTCCTGAGCCGCCCGGCTGCACCATGAACTCCCTGAACAACGGCTCCAGCCAGCACCAGTAGCCGGTCAGGTAGCGCACGTTCGATGGTGACCACGCGATCACGGCGTCGATCCCGGCGTCGTGCATCGAGTCGATGGCGCGCTCGACGTTCGTCAGTCTCGGTCGAATCGTCACAGCGCCTCACCCGGCCGGACGGAACCCTCGGCGGGAGTCAGCCGACTCGAGCGCCGTCCCTGGAGCAGATCCGAGATCGTTGACAGTACTTGGAGTTTGTTGACGAAATGCGACGGAGCCTGCACACTACGACGTGCCTTGGGCCGAGTCAAGACAGCTGGACCACGCCGAACTGCGCTCATCCGGAGTCGCAGGAGAGGATGACGGACGTCCTGTATCTGGTTCAGGGCGGCAACGTTGACCCTTGGCTGACCGACTTCATGGAGGCAGCGGAGGGTCGCATCAGCGTTGCGCTGCTCGACCTCGAGAAGCCGCTCGAGCCGCAGTTCGAGGATGTCCCCGTGGTGGTCGACCAGGGCGGCCACGCAACGCGCGATGTGATCGATGCCGGCGCGGCCTCTGGGGTCAAGCTCTGGCAGGTACTCGGCACCGGCCTCGACCACTGCGAGGTCGAGTACACGCTCTCGTGCGGGATCCGCATGGCGAACACGCCCGGTCAGTTCAGCTCGGTCGCACTCGCCGAGCACGCGCTGATGCTGATCCTGACCCTGGTCAAGAGCTTTCCCGAGGCGGTCGAGAACGCACGGGTGGGCCGGATGTACCAACCGGTGGGCGATGAGCTCGGCGACCGTGTCCTCGGCGTCGTGGGACTCGGCGCCAGCGGCCGCGAGCTCGCGGTGCGCGCGCGCTGCCTGGGAATGCGGATCCAGGCCGTCGACGTTGTCGACATCCCGGATGAGCAGCTTCGCGAGCTCGGCGTCGAGCATTTTGCGGGCCTGCACGGCCTGGACGATCTGCTCCGGACCTCGGACTTCGTCTCCCTCCACATCCCGCTCACGGGCGAGACGACGCACCTGATCGACGAGCGCCGACTGCGGTTGATGAAGCCCACCGCCAGGCTGATCAATGTCGCCCGTGGGCGCATCGTGGACGAGGACGCGCTCGTACGCGTGTTGCGGGAGCGGGTCATCGCCGGTGCGGGCATCGATGTATTCGGACAGGAGCCGCTCCAGCCCGACAACCCGCTGCTGCACCTGGACAACGTCATCGCGACGGCGCACACCGCGGGGGTGACCCGCGGGACGTCGCGCCGCCGGAGCGAGGCGTGTGTGGAGAACGCCATGCGAATCGTCCGCGGCGAGGAGCCGCTCTTCGAGGTCACGTCGGCAGGGTGACCTGCGACCGGACACGAGTGCTCACAATGTCCTCCGACACACCCCACATCCTCGCCGAGCACAAGCGCTCGGGGACGCTCGACGAGATGTTCGTCGTCGACCTCGACGTCCACGTCAATGAGGCGCCGGCCGATCTCGCACCCTACTGCGAGCTTCCCTGGCGGAAGTCGCTGGAGGCGCTGGAGAACGTTCCTCACCGCTACCTCGACATACCCGGCTTCGCTCCGAACTTCAACCCGTGGGCAATCTTTCCGACGCTCGAGCGTCGCACCACCGTCACCCATCCCGCGCAGCTCCGCGAGGACCTCGATCTGCTCGGAGTCGACGTCGCCGTCCTGTTTCCGGACAGCATGCTCCTGCATCCGCTGATCAAGCCACCCGAGTACGCCGTCGCCCTCGCCCGGGCCTACAACGCCTGGCTGGTCGATGCGTGGCTCGGCAAGGACGACGGCTTCAGAGGCGCGCTGCTGGCGCCTCATCACAGCCCGGCTGTCGCAGCCGATGAGATCCGGCGCTATGCCGGCCACCCTCAGGTCTCCTGCGTCTTCCTGCCGACCTGCTGCGTCGACCCGCTGTACGGACACCGGAGCTACGACGCGATGTACGACGCGGCCCAAGAGTGTGGCCTTCCTGTTGTTCTCCACGCCGTCACTGCGATCAATCCAGTGTTCCCGTTCAACTTGCAGGGGTTCGAGACGCCTTTCATGGCGCACGCCGCCTCGCACACGTTCGCGTCGATCGTGAACGCGATGAGCATGCTCGAGACGGGTGTCCCCGTGCGCTTCCCGAAACTGAAGATCGCATTCACGGAGGGCGGGATCGGTTGGGTTCCCTGGCTCGGGATGAAGCTCGACAAGGAGTACGGCGAGCGGCGGCGAGACGTGCCACTGCTCACGGAACGGCCCAGTCACTACCTGCAGCGGATGTTCTTCGCGACTCAGCCGATCGAGGAGCCGGAGCATCTCCAGGATATGGCCACGCTCCTCGGGCTCTTCGACGGCGAGAACAACGTCGTCTTCGCCTCGGACTGGCCCCACCACGACTTCGATCACCCGGACAAGGTTCTGCAGATCCCCGTCTCCGACGAGGCAAGGCGAAAGATCATGGGGGGGAACGCCGCTCGGCTCCTCGGCCTCGAAGTACCGGCTCGATGAAAACGGAGCACACGCTCGGCCCCGCCGAGGCGATCCCGCCCGGAGGCCACGCCGTCTTCAGCGTCGCGGGCAGGCAGATCGGGGTCTTCAACATCGGCGGCGACTATTTCGCCCTTCCCAACACCTGCTTCCATCAGAACGGGCCGCTCTGCCGCGGCACCGTCCGCGGGACAGTCGTCGCTGATGCCGAGAGCGACTGGCGACCCGAGTGGCGAATGGACGGCGAGGTCGTCGTCTGCCCGTGGCACTCGCTGGAGTTCAACATCAAGACGGGCGCATGCCTCGCGTACCCGAAGCGCCGCGTTCCGACGTACCCCGTCCGTGCGGACGACGGGGTGCTCAAGGTCACGCTGTGAACGGGTCCGCGGGTGCGAGCCCGCCGCGCGACGGTCGCGTCGCGCTCGTCACCGGCGCGGGCCGAGGCATAGGGCGTGCTATCGCCGTTCGCCTGACCGGCGACGGGGCGCGCGTGATGGCGGTCGCGCGCACAGCCGACGAACTGTCGGGGCTGGCGGACGAGACCGGCGCCGAATGGCTTGCGGATACCGTGGCAACCCCCGACGGCTGTGGGCGGATCATCGAGGAGACGGAGCGGCGCTTCGGTCGGATCGACATCCTGGTCAACAATGCCGCCATCGGCTCCACCGGCGAACAACTCACATGGCTCCAGGATTCGGCGAGGTGGCGGGAGGCGATGGCAGTCAACCTCGACGCGCCCTTCGAGCTCACACGGCTGGCGCTCCCGGGGATGATCGACCGTGGCTGGGGCCGGATCGTGATGATCGGGTCGATCGCAAGCCTTGCCGCAGGCGTCGCTCCCGCGATGAGCGCGTATGCGGTATCGAAACACGGCCTGCTGGGGCTGACACGTGCGGTGGCCCTCGAAGCTGCGGAATACGGCGTCACGTGCAACGCCGTCCTGCCGGGAACAGTGAGGACGAAGGCATCGGAGCTCAAGGTCGCGGAGGAGGCTGCGCGCGCAGGAACGACGCTGGAGGAGGCGTGGGCTGCACGCGCCGCGCGCACCGTCGCCGGGCGCCTCGTGAAGGCGGAAGAGGTCGCGGCGGTCGTCGGGTTTCTGGCGAGCGAAGACGCGAGCGCCGTCAACGGGGAAACCATCGGCGTCGCCCTCCAGGCATTCGGCTAGCGAGTGCGACCGCCCTTCGTGGAACGCGCTCTGACCGGGGCGTACCCGGCGCCGGTCGGATGTCGGGCTCAGCCGCGATCGGGCAGTTCGAGAAGTTCGATCGTGATGCCGTCCGGATCGCGAATGTAGATCGACCGACCACCGGCGTGGGCGCCGCTCGTCAGTGGCACCGGGACCGTCGACCGGTACGCGGTGCCGTACTCGCGGATCCGGTCGCAGGCTGCGTCGAGATCGTCGAGTACGAGGCCGACGTGAGCGTTGCCGGCGACGAACGTCTCACTCGAGGCAGGCGGCACGGAGGGTGGCTCCAGATACTGGAAGAGCTCCAGCAGGGTGCCGCCCGGGAACCGAAAGTACGCAGCCGACATGCGGACACCCGGGTAGCCGATGACCTCGGCGTCCTTCGGGTCGCTGTACTCGACCCGGGACTCCGGCGCTTCCCCGAGCAGCGACTGCCAGAACGAGACCGAACGCTCGAGGTCCATGACGGTGAAGCTGACGTGATCGAGCCCCGTGACGGGCATTTGCACCTCCGGCTCCCGGGCTCGCCGCCCGGGATCGAGTTCACCTGCGGGTCGTGCTCTCAGATGCAATTCCACCGACCTCGCGGGTCTGCGTTTCGGCCGCGAGGGCGAGGCGGTCGCCTCGGGTGAAACGTACCCCATCAGCCGTGCGATGGGATTCGCGTGCCCCCCGTCCTCGTCGTTGCTCGAGCGCTGGTTGCTCGATTCCGGGCTGCGAGCCCGGAGCGGTTGCCTGGACCGTGTGGCTCCTCACGTTCGGCCGGAGGCGAAGTACGATGTCACGGATCGTGGCGGCACGAGACGGAGGATCGGTGTGAAGATCGTCTACATCCCGCAGTTGGGCAATGAAGAGCCGTGGTATACGGACTTTGCAACGGCGCTCGGTGACCGGTTCCCCCATGTCGTGCTCGACCCGGACGCCCCTCTCGGGCCTCAGTTCGAGGGTGCACGCGTCGTCGTCGACCAGGGTGGTCATGGGACGCGGGCAATGATCGACGCCGGTGCCGAGGCGGGAGTCGAGCTCTGGCAGGCCGTGACCACCGGATTGGACCACAGCGAAGTCGACTATGTCCTCGAGAAGGGGATCCGGCTCTCGAACACTCCCGGCCTGTTCAGCGCGGTCGCGCTCGCCGAGCACGTTCTCTTCCTGATGCTCTTCGTCGCGAAGAAGTTCCGCGAGTCCGAGGAAAACCTGCGAGCGGGAGTCATGTACCGACCGCTCAACGATGAGCTCGAGGGCAACACGCTGGGGCTCGTCGGCCTCGGGGCGAGTGGTCGGGAGCTCGCGCGGCGGGCGACCGTGCTCGGTATGCGGGTCATCGCGATCGACGCCTATCCGGCTGCGGCCGACGAGCTGGCAGCGTTGGGCGTCGAGCGCTGCGACGAGCCGCAGGAGCTGGATCTGCTCCTGCGGGAGTCCGACTACGTCTCGATCCACATACCGCTGACGGCCACGACGAGGCACCTGATCAACGCTGAGAAGCTCGAGCTGATGAAGCCCTCGGGCGTCCTGATCAATGTCGCGAGGGGCGGGATCGTCGATGAGGGCGGCGCTTGCCGCTGCGCTCGCGGCAGGCCGGTTGCGGGCCGCAGGCATCGACGTGTTCTCGCAGGAGCCGCCCGACGCCGACAATCCACTCCTTCAGCTCGCCAACGTCGTCGCCACGCCCCACGTCGCTGGGACGACGTACGGGACCTCGAGACGGCGTGGCGAGGTATGCGCCGAGAACATCATGCGGATCGCCGACGGTCTGGCGCCGCTCTACGAGGTAGCCGCGTCAGCGTGAGCCTGGCTCGCGGCATTTCAGGGATGTCAGAGCTCGACTCGCTGCTGGAGGGCGACGCCTACTACCAGGATCCGTATCCCGCCTTCGCACGGCTCCGTGAGGAAGATCCCGTGCACTGGCACGCGGCCTCGCGCAGCTGGCTCGTCGCACGCTGGCAGGAAACGGAGGCCCTGCTGCGCGCTCCACGCGCCTTCTCGAGCTACGGATTCCAGAACGCCTATTTCGAACGACTCAGGCCGGAGCTCCGGGCAGCGGCCACGACGCTGGAATTGCGGGGACGCACACCGACGCTGATCACTTCCGATCCGCCGGAGCACACGCGCCTGCGCCGCCTGCTCCAGCCCGGTTTCTCACCCAAGGCCATCGATGGGCTACGGCCGCGCGTCGACGCCATTGTCGACGAACTCCTGGCCGAGGTCGATGGACTGCCGGCTTTCGACCTCGTAGCGACGCTCGCATACCCGTTGCCGGCGATGATGATCGCCGACATCCTCGGCGTACCCCGCAACGACCGCGACATTTTCAAGAGGGTCGCGAGCGATGTCGTCAGGTTCATGAACCGGGCCAACCCGAACCAGGAGCTGACGCTGGAGTTCGCTCGGTATGCCGACGACTCGCTTGCCGTCTTCCGAACGTACTTGCGCGGCCTGATCGATGAGCGACGGCGCCAGCCTCGCGATGACATGGTCTCGATCCTGGTACACAGCGAGATCGAAGGCGAGATGCTCGACGAGGAGGAGTTGCTCGCGAACCTCGTCCTCTTCCTCATCGCCGGGCATGAGACGACGACCGGACTCATTGCAAGTGCCGTGTACCTTCTCCTCTCCAACTCGGAGCAGCGCGATCTCGTAGTCGAGGACCGAGCGCGACTTTCGGGGTTCGTCAGAGAGGCACTCCGCGTCGAGTCGCCCGTTCAGCGCCTCCGCCGCGTCGTCCGGGACGACGTGGAACTCGGAGGCGTGCTCCTCCCGGCCGGCGAGCCGGTCGAAGTGCTGGTCGGCTCGGCCAATCGTGATGCCGCTCACTACGATCGCCCTGACGATTTCGACCTGGGCAGGCCGCCTGCGCCGAGCCTCGCCTTCGGAAAGGGTGCACATTTCTGCATTGGCGAGAGCCTCGCGCTGCTCGAGGCGGACGTCGCGCTGTCGGCGCTCATCGATCGCTACCCCGGGCTTGCGCTCGCTTCCGGCTGGCAGCCGCAATGGTCCCACCTGACGAACCTCCGTACCCTCTCCACGGTGTCCGTCGTGACGGACGCCGACTGATCGAGGGGAAGGCGAAGGCGACCCAATGCCGATCGCAGGCCGTCCAACGCCCGAGAGCACGAGCGGTGGCCTCGGCATCGAGTCTGCCGGAGAAGGCGTCGACGCCGCGAGCTGGCACCGGTGAGCGGGCATGGCGGCGAGCCGCTACCGCCGGCCGGGAAAGGCGCGATTCCCGGCTCCGGGCTGACACTCGACGAGCTCGAATTCCTGCGGTCGGTCGACAGTGCCACGATCGCCAACGCCGTCGAGCAGTTCGACGTCCGCGACCGGACAGAGGGCTATATCGGGGGCTCTGTCCGGTGTCTGGTCCCGGGGCTCGGAACGATGGTGGGTCAGGCCCTCACGGTGACGATGTCCAGTCAGCCAGGAGCGGTCGCCTCCCGTAACGGTTACTGGCAGATGTGGGAGGCGCTCGATGCGGCGCCGTCTCCCGGGATCCTCGTCGCCCAGGACGTGTCTGGCAGGCCCAGCCGCTGCGCGTATTTTGGTGAGGTGATGGCGACCATGGCCGGCCGCCTCGGCTGTGTCGGTCTCGTTACGGACGGAGGTGTGCGCGATATCGGCGAGCTCGAGGCGCTCGGCTTTCATCTGTTCGCGACCCAGGCGGTCGTCTCCCACGGCAACTTCGAGATCGTCGATGTCGGCGGTGACGTCATGCTCGACGGTCAGCTCGTGCGAACCGGAGACATCCTCCACGGCGATCGAAACGGAGTCGTGATCATCCCTTCCGGCGTGATCGGAGGGCTGCAGGTTGCAGTCGAGGCGATTCGCCGCAGCGAGCTGGAGTTGATGGAGTACATCCGCTCGTCGGCGTTCACCGTCGCCGCGGCTCGGCGTCGCGCGGGCTACTGAGAGCGAGCGCCACCGGGGTACTCTGCGCTCAGAGGCGCAGACCGGTTGCCTCGCGGAGCTGGTCGGCGGCTGCGACCATCTCGGAGCATGACGCATGCAGCATCCACTCGTCGCCGCCGCCCAGAAACACGCGCGCGCCCTGTTCGACGAGCCGGGTCATGGACGGGGCGCCGGGATAGATGGACACTCCGGCCGGTTTCCCTGCGCCCCGGGCTGCGAGCAGGACCTTCTCCGTGGCCGCCTCCAGCTTGGGGTGTTGCATCTGCATCGGGACTCCGAGCGCGACCGAGAGATCGGCGGGTCCCATGACGAAGGTGTCGAGTCCGTCCACGGCCAGGATCTCGTCGATGTTCTCGACGGCTTCAGCGGTCTCGATGATGATCATCGTGACGAGCTTCGGTGTGCTGCGCGGGAAGTACTCCGAGTCAAAGCCGTACTGGTGTGCGCGCGAGGGCCCGTAGCTTCGGGTGCCCTCCGGCGGGTAGCGGCAGGCCCGAACGAGCGACTCGACCTCTGCGGCCGTCTTCAGCAGGGGGATGAGCACGCCGCCCGCGCCCATGTCCAGCGCCAACCGGATCTCGTCGGGGTCGTTGCGGCCGAAGCGCACGATCGGCGTGCACGCGTAGCCGTTCACAGCCTGCATCTGAGCCAGGATTCCGACCGGCGTCTGGGGTGCATGTTCGCCGTCGATCACGACGAAGTCGAAGCCCGCTGCCGCGAAGAGCTCGGCAATCGGCGGGGAGCCGAACCGCAACTGCGCGCCCAACGCCAGGCCGCCTCGCTCGAGCACTTCATGGAGATGATTCCTCATGCTGGTGCCTTTCTCCTTAGCCGTTCAGCGGCTGCAGAACGAGAACCGAACGAGCGTTGGGGAGCGTGTCGGATGTGATCTCGGCCGAAGAGCCGTCGCGGACGTCCAACGTATCGTCGCTGCGTCGGGCAAGGAAGTCCTGGAGCGATCCAACCTCGTACCGCAGCGTTGGGGTCGCGAAGTGCATCGGGACGATGATCCGCGGCTTGATGTGCTCGATCGCGTCGTCGAGATCAGGGAGCGCGATGGTGAGGCCCGCCCCCGCGAGAGCGAGGAGGACATCGACTCTCGTCGGAAGCTGCGCCACCTGGTCGGCGGTCAGAGGATTCCCGATGTCGCCCATGTGGAGCACCACGACGCCGTCGAGCTGCAGCCAGTACATCGCGTTGGCTCTGGGATCGTCGGGCCTGTCCGACCCCTCCATCGCCCCTATCGCATGCACGACGACATCGTGTCCGAGCTCGATCGGTGCGGGCACGGCATCGAGCGCATTGACGACTGTCGGATCGCCGGGCACCTCGCGCCAGCTCGAGTGCGCCTCGTCGAGGGCGGAGCTCATGACGACGAATTCCGGCCGGCTCGTGATCGGCTCGAGACCACTGCCTTCGGGGTCGTACGGATCTGTGACGATCGCCGTCCCGCTTCCTTCGAGCAGGAAAGCAGCGTGACCCAGCCAGGTGATGATCATGGTCTCAGGGCAGAGCCCGCGGCGGCGCCGTCGACCGACGATTCACCACGGTCGGGGGAAAGGTCTGCGACCCGACGACTGCGGAGGGGTCGTCGATCAGGGACAGTGCGACCTCGGCCGCGACCTCGCCGATCTGAAAGCCGGGAAAGCGGATCGTGGACAGAGGCGGATCCACATGTTCGACGAACGGCGCATCGTTGTATCCCAGCACCGACATGTCACGAGGGCAATGGATGCCGTGCGCGCGCAGCGTTGCGATAACGCCGACCGCCATCGAATCGTTGTGCGCGAAGATCGCCGTTGGGGTCTCGTCCCGGAGCCCGAGGACACCCTCGGTGAGGAGGGCTCCGGCATCCGGGCTCGGATCCGACGCCGGTGCATCGAGTCGCACGACCACGAGGCCGGACTCCGAGGCGCCTCGAGCGAAGCCGGACGAACGGTCGATGAACGGTTGCACCTCCTGGGGCCCGGCGATCTCCGCCACCACACGATGGCCCAGGCTGGCCAGGTGACGTGCCGCGAGGTAACCACCCATGACATCGTCTGCGGCCACGGTCGGGATGCCGCTACCGACCAGCGACCGGACGGCAAGCGCGATGGGCGTACCGTCACGCCCGGCGGCGCTGATGACCTCGGCGTCGCCGCGGCGGGCGGCTGCGATGATGAGCGCGTCGACGCGGCGCTCGAGCAGCTTCTCGATCGCCACGCACAGCCGCTCGTGGTCGTCCTGCGTCTCCGTGATCAGAGCGATGAAGCCGGCCCTCTCGAGACGGCTCGAGATCCCGCGCAGAACCGGTGCAAAGACCGGGTTGCCGAGATCTGTCATGACGACTCCGATGGCCGTCGTCTGGCGCCGGCGGAGGCTGCGCGCGACGACGTCCGGGCGGTAGCCGAGTTGCTCGGCGACCGAGCGAACATGCTCTCTCGTCTCTTCCTGGACGAGCGACATCTTGCCCGGGTCGAGAGCGCGAGAGACGGTCGACGCATGCACGCCGGCCGCACGAGCCACATCCTTCAGCGTCGGGCCCCTCTCCCCGGGCGTGCGGGTGTGCGTCGACGGCGTTGCGCGACGATCCTGACGGCCGATCGCTTCCCTGGTGCTGGTTTGGGCCACGGGAGCATCCTAACTGCAACCGATTGCAGGTGCTGAGCCAAGGCGACCATGTTCCGCAGCAGACGATCCTTGACAGCAACGAGGTGGGAGTCCTAGATTGCCCAACCGAATGCATCGACCTCGGGTCGCTTCCGGCAACGTCAGCGAGGAGGTTGGGACGTGAACCTGCGGGTCTTCCAGTCGCTCTGGGGAATGGGCGCCCTTCCCTTCGGCGGTGGGCCGGAGTGGTCGGTCGCGGAGAAGCTCGAGGCTCTCGTCGACGGTGGCTTTGATGGGATCGACATTGCGTGGACGCCAGGGTTGCCGGCGACGGAGACCGTGGAGCGAGCGCAGGCCGCCGGCGTCGACTTCGGCGTGACCTGCTTTCCCACGTCGGTCGACCACTTCGCGGAGCTCGTGGAGACCTTCGGCTCGCTCGACCCGGGCCCGGTCTACCTCAATCTCCAGCCGGTACCGAAGGTGTTCGCGGTGGAGGAAGGAGCCGCCTACCTCCGTGAATGGTCACGGATCGCCGATGCTGCAGGGTTTCGGCTCCTCGTCGAAACGCATCGCGACCGGATGACGACGGACCTCCGCTTCACGCTTCAGCTGATCGAGGCCGTCCCGGAGATGCGACTCACAGCGGACCTCTCGCATTATCTCGTCGGGCAGGAGTTCGCCTGGCCTGTGAGCGATGAGAACCACCAGTTGATCCGGCGCGTCCTCGAGCGCACGCAGATGTTCCATGGCCGCGTGGCGTCACGCGAGCAGGTCCAGATCTCGATCAGCTGGGAGCACCACCGCCCGTGGCTCGATCTCTTCCTAGGCTGGTGGGAGGAGGGATTCCGTCTCTGGCGGGAACGCTCGGGGCCCGACGACGACCTCATCTTCGTGACGGAGCTCGGGCCGCCGAACTGGTACGCGATCACGGGGCACGACGGGTCGGAGCTGTCGGATCGTTGGGAAGAGGCGCTGCTCCTGAAGCAGCACGTCATCCGCATTTGGGAGCGTCTCGAGAGCTCCACGACCCAGAGCTGAAGCCGGCGGCGCGGGACGGTCGCCAGGCGCTCCCATCATGCGATCTCCGCCTGACTGGGATGGGGTGTCTCACGAGGTGCAGGGCTTGGAGGGGGTCCTGCTCCTTCCGAGAAGAAGCGCCACGAGTGCCGTCGAGCCGTCTATGGACGCGCGTGCGCCGGCTGGTTCGGGTGGATCTCGTAGCCGGCGTCAACGTACGTGCTGACGCCGCCGAAGATGCCGATGACTCTCACCGGGCTGTCGGTGTCGTTGGCGAACCCGTGCCACTCGTTTCGAGGCACGAACACGACGTCGCCCTTGGTCAAACGATGCGAACCCTCCTCGGTGAGGTGCAGGCCCGAGCCCTCGAGGACGTACATCGCCTCCTCGGCCTCCGGGTGCCTGTGGACCTCATGCCATTTGTTGGCCGGAATCTCCGTTTCGTTGACGACGAGCGTCTCGGATGTCGCCTCGTCGCGGGTGACCAACCACCAGACGTGCATTCCCTCCCAGCCGGGGCGGGCCGGGATCTCCGGATCCTCGGCCGTGTTCTGCGTCGATCGAATTTCCACGGCTACGCTCCTTCCTCTCGGGGATGTCTGGGGTCACCCGTTCGTCACGGTGGGTCGAGCAGCAGCGGCCCACGGATCGATGAGTGTTTTCACGCGAGTCGATCTTCTCTCGACGATCGGGATGATGGCCTCCTCCACAACAGCTTCCAGTGGGAACGCCTGGGGGGCGATGTCACCCCAGCCTTCCGCGCGTAACGCGATCAGGCGCACTGCCTCGGGGAGGTCTGTGGCGCAGACGTGTGCGTTCGTCCCGATCATCTCGATCTCGCGCAACGTGACGCGCCGAAGGTCGATCTCACGAGGGTTGTCGTGCAGGCCGGCGAGCACGATTCTCGCGCCCGACCGTTCTCCGACGCTGAGAGACGAGTGGAGTCCCGCCTCTGTCCCCGTCACTTCGTAGATCAACCCGACGTCGAGTCCGTGGGCGAGAATCGTCCGTCGAATGTCGGCGATCTCGTCCGGGCCGAGAAGCACCTCTGCCCCGAGAGCCGATGCGATCTCCAGTCGCTCGGGGGAGAGGTCGGCGACCGCAACGCGGAGGCCGAACTGGCTCGCGGCATACGTCAGGAAGGCGCCGATGCCGCCGGCGCCGATGATGAGGGCCGACTCGCCGGGTTGCGGTCGACCGCGATGGAACGCATGCACCGCAATCGCCATCGGCTGGGCCAGCGCCGCCGCGTCGTCCCCGAGACCGTATGGGCCGACGTCGAGGCACGAGTCGGCCGGAACGGCGACGTACTGAGCGAGTCCACCATGGCGCTGAAGTCCCACCGTCGCGTACGAGGAAGCCAGGTTGGGCCTGCCGTCCCGCGCGCGTTCGTCGGCCTCGGAGACATACCCGGCGCCACAGGCAACGAGCATCCCGAGCTCGAAGCCGTCGACGCCGCTGCCGACCCCTATCACGCGCCCGGAGAGCTCGTGGCCCGGAATCAGCGGTCCGCTATGGCCTGTCACCGGATGCGGCCCGGGTACCGCGTAGATAGAGGGGCCGTGCTGCCATTCTGCGGCGTCGGTTCCGCACACGCCGACGGCATGCACCTCGAGCAGCAACTCGCCCTGGCCGGGTACCGGAGCGGGTGCCTCTTCCACCCGCAGATCGCGCTTTCCGTGATAGACGATGGCTCTCATCTGGCTCCCGTTCGGGTCAGCAGGACACGTGGGCTCTCGAGCGTCTCTGCGAGGTCACCCAGGAGGCTCGCGCTCTCGCTCCGTCGACGTCGCCGGCGCGCTGCGATTCGTGCGCGATCATGCGTTGCCCCGGCTCGACCGGCGGCGTGCCGGCAACCGCCGGTCCCTGAGGCCTGCGCTCCTCCGCGTTGCCGCCGATCAGCGCTATCACGGTTCCGACCGGTCCGTCGTCGCCTGCGGAGATCCCGTCGCCGACCGGATCTCCCGCGGCTTTGAGCCGGCGAACGGCCTTCCCGGTGGCCTGCGCCGGGCCGAGCGCCTGCATGAACACGTCAACGGCACGTCGGCTCGTCAGACCGGCGTCGAGACGGCTGCGGGGATCGCATCCGCCGTGGGGAGGGTGCGACCACTGTTGAGGTGGGACTCGGCCTCGCGCGTCTGCGGTAGCCCTCCGGAAGCAGTGAAATACCGGTGGCCGGCGACCATGAGCTCTTCCGCCGGGAAGCGCGTGATGACCTCGCAGCCGTCCTTCGTGACCACCATCTGCTCCTCGATGCGAGCGGCACTCCACCCGTCGGACGACGGCCAGAACGTCTCGAGCGCGATGACCATGCCCTCCTCGATCGGTTCGGGGTGGTCGAGCGAGACGAGACGGCTGATGAGTGGCTTCTCCCAGACCGAGAGACCGACCCCGTGCCCGTACTGGAGTGCGAAGGCCGACTCCTCGTTCGGGAACCCGAACTCTTCCGCCTTGGGCCAGAGGCGGGCGATATCCCCTGTGGTGACCCCGGGCCGAAGCGCATCGATCGCGATGTCGAGGTAGTACCGGCAACGCTTGTAGGAATCGATGAGCGCGAGCGACGCTCCGCCGACCGCGAGCGTGCGGTAGTAGCACGTCCTGTAACCCTGGAAGCTGTGGATGATGTCGAAGTAGGCGGGATCTCCGGGGCGCAGCACGCGATCGGAGAAGTTGTGCGGATGTGGGCTGCACCGCTCTCCGGAGATCGCGTTGACACCCTCGACATGCTCCGAGCCCATCTCGTAAAGCACGCGATTCACCTCTGCGACGCAGTCGTTCTCGCGCACGCCGGGACGAATGATTTCGTAGAGCCGCTCGTAGGCGGCGTCGACCATCATGCAAGAGTGGGTCAGGAGCTTGATCTCCTCGGAGGTCTTGATCCGGCGGGTGTGGAGCATCTGTTCCTGGCCGTCGACGATCTGGAGCCCGAGCTCCTGGAGCGCGAACAACACCGGCGGGTGGCAGATATCGATGCCGAGAGGGGCCTCCGTCAGACCGTGCTTTTCCAGCGTGGCGTAGATCTTCCTCGCCACCTCCGCGGCACGTCCCGCCGCCTCGGGCATTGCACCGTGCTGCGTCGAGATGCCGGCTTCCGACCTGCCCTCGAGCCACGGGCAGTGCAGCGCATGATGCCGTGCGGCGGACCCGAAGTCCCAGATGTACGGCTCGCCGTTACGTGGCAGAAGACAGAAACGCCCCGCCTTGTCGTCGGCCCAGGCACCGATCACCGTGGCCGTGATGTACCGGATATTCCCGCTGTCGAAGCAGAGGAATGCCCCCAGATCAGAACGCAGGAGCTGATCGCGTGCCCGAGCTACGCGATCGCGGCGCAAGAGATCCATGTCGACGCGCATCTCCCAGTCGACAGACATGGCCCCGTAGGTAGGTAGGCCCATCGCTAGAGCTCCTCTCCTCGAACGGCCCGCCGAGCCGTGTCTGCGATCAGCTCAACGGTCGGAACGATCTGATCCTCGCACACCGGTGAGAACGGGATCGGCACCTTGCGTCCGCCGAGCCAGCGTCCGGAAGCATCGAGCGAGCAGAACGCCCGTCCTGTGATTGCCCGATGTCCGGGGCATCCTGCCGAGCCGTGCATACGTTTGCAGTCTACACATCGAGGCTTTCGACCAGGAACGCCGCCGGGAATCCTTCTCCGCGCGGGAGCCAGGGGCTCTGGGCTAGAAGAAGACGCTCTCTCCACCCGTCAGATTGAACGCCGCTCCGGTCGTGAAGCGCGAGTCGTCCGAGGCAATCCAGGCGCACATCAGGCCCATGTCCTCCGCCGTGCCGAATCGTCCCGCCGGAATCGACGCTGCCTTCCCGGCCAACAGCTCTTCGACGTCGACGCCTGCTGCGGCCGCCGCCTCGCCAAAGCCCACCCGGGTCATGTTCGTGAGCATCGTTCCAGGGCAGACACAGTTGACGGTAACGCCGTAGGGCGCAAGCTCGAGCGCCATTGCCTGGGTGATCGCGATTGCAGCCGCCTTCGACGCCGAGTAGGTACCCCACTCGGGCCACGCCATCTTGCCCACCTGCGAGGCGGTGTTGATGATCCGTCCTCGCCGCTGCTCGATCATCACCCGTCCAGCGGCCCGCGAGCAGTAGATCAAGCCTTTGACGTTGACGTCCAGGACGCGATCGATCGTCTCGTCCGAGGTGTCGATCACCGTTCCGACGGGCTGCGAGACCCCTGCATTGTTGGCCAGGATGTCCAGCGTGCCGTACTCCTCGACGATTGCGGCGACGGCACTGTCGACATCCGCCGAGCGCGTCACATCCAGGACGATCGCCTTGTGACCGTCTCCCTGAAGAGACGCGGCAGTCTCTGCCGGGCTTGCGGTGTCGGCGCACACGACTCGCGCGCCCTCGCGGGCGAACGAATCGGCGATGCCTGCTCCCAGACCGCGCGCCGCCCCCGTCACGAGCGCCACGCGATGTTCTAATCGACCCATCATCCCTCCAGTGTTGATCGGGCCCGCGGGGGCCGTTGGACGCGCAACCGGTCGCCGGTCGCCGAATTCATGTCACGGCCTCGTTCTCTCCACACTGACGCAACAGCTCTGCGACCGCCGAGACGTCCGCCTCGGCGAAGCCTGCGCTCACTGCCTCGTCGAGCATTTCGAGACCGGCCTCCGCCTGCGGCAGATCCAGGTTCACGCTGGCGGCCAGACGGAGAATCAACCTGAGATCCTTCGCGGCCAGGCGAAGGGACAGTGCAGGCTCGAGATCCCCGGGGTGTTCGAACTGCTCCCGGCGGTAGTGAACGAATGGAGCCGCAATCGCGCTATTGGCGAATACCTCGTATGCAACGTCGCGCTGGACTCCTGCACGTTCGGCCAGGACGAGACCCTCGGAGATCCCCTGGTTCAGCGCATAGACGACGGTGTTGACGGCGAGCTTCATCGCGCTGCCCGCCCCGAGGCCGCCAAGGTGGAAGATACGAGAGCCCATGATGGCAAGGGCGGGCCGCACCCGCTCCAGCACCTCGGCGTCTCCACCCACGAGGATCGAGAGTGACCCGTCTCGCGCCATCGAGACGCTTCCCGAGACCGGTGCGTCGATCAGGCTGCAGTCGATCGGATCGACGAGAGACGCGATCGTCCTCAGGTGCTCGAGGCCGACGGTGGCCATCTCGATCACGACCGACGCCGGTCGGAGCGCTTCGAGGAAGCCGTCCCTCCCGACGAACAGGGAATGGGATGCCGTCTCGTCGGCGACCATCGTGATGATCACGTTCGACGCGTCCGCGAGTTCCGCGGGTGTGGCGAAGCTCTTGACGCCGGTCGCCGCCCCAAACGCGTCGGCGCTGACGCGGGTGCGGTTGTAGACCCCGGCGAGGAGGTTCCCGGTGGCCAGTCTCGACGCCATCGGCATCCCCATGCGACCGAGGCCGGCAAAACCGATCCTGAGGCCGTGCTCCGTCATCGACGCTCCCGCGAGGCGGGCCCCTGTGGGCGACGAGGGTTTGTCACCCGGTCGAGGCCCGCGGAAGATCCGCACCCGGCTCAGCAGGTAGTATCCTGCCCACGAGTACGATCCTGCACACGATTGCAAGCCTAGCTGGAATGCCGCCGGAGGTCAACTGCGGCTCGAGGCCCCATCCCCTGCCGCGGAGGAAGCGATGACTGACCAGACGTACTTCCATGTCGGGATCTTCGTCAACGACATTGACCAGGCGATCGAGCGTTACTCGAAGGCTCTCGGCCTCACCTTCGTCGAGCCGATCATGTGCGGCATCCCCCATCTCGTCGATCAGGGACGGGAGTCTTCGCTCGAGCTACCACTCGCCTATGCAACACAGGGGCCTCCCTACTACGAGCTGCTCGAGATGACCGGCGAGGACGGCCTCTACGGCCGCCAGAACGGGGAAGGGATCAATCACCTCGGGCTCTGGGACAGTGATATTGCGGGAACCGTGGCGCGCCTCGAGGAGCAGGGCGTCCGGCTCGAAGCAGCCCAGTACACGCCGGATCGCGAGTTCGTCGCTGCCTACTTCCGGCCCGGCGACCTCCACGCAGTTCGGATCGAGCTCGTGGACGAGGGACGACGGGCAATGATGGAGGAGTGGATTCACGGCGCCGCCTTCGAGGACTTCCCCGAATCGTCCTGATCCTTGGAGCTGCGGCACCGATCCAGGCCCCGCCTCCGCGACTACACGGTCACGCGGGGACCCGGCATTTGATCGCAGAGTTGCCGACGGACGACGATCACGCAGTCAACGCCGTCGCCATCACGGTGTCACTGTCAGCCGAGCCCAATTGCGACGCTCTTGGTGCGCGTGAACGCAAGCAGTCCCTCGAAGCCCTTCTCGCGCCCGTGGCCGGATCGCTTCCTGCCACCGAAGGGCAGTTCCACGCCTCCACCGGCTCCGTAGGTGTTGACGAAGACCTGGCCGGCCTGGATCTCGCGTACGAGCACGTGGGCGGTCGTGATGTCACGCGTCCAGATGCCTGCAACCAGTCCGTAGCCCGTCGCATTGACGAGCTGGGCGGCTTCGTCGAGATCTCCGAACGTCGAAGCGACGAGCACGGGCCCGAACACCTCTTCCTGTGCGATCGGAGCATCCACGTCCACCGAGTCGAAGAGCGTCGGCTCGAAGAAGAATCCGTCACGAAACTGGCGGCCGGTGGGCCGCTTCCCTCCCAGAACGAGCACCCCGGCGTCGCGCCCCTGATCGACGAGCGCCTGCACTCGCTCGAGTTGGCGCGCCGTGATCAACGGCCCCATCTCCGGATCATCGATCCCCGCGCCGAGGCGGACACTTCGTAGACGCGCGGCCACGGCCTCGAGCACCCGGTCGTGAGCGCGGTCCTCGATGAGCAGCCGCGAACCGGCGGAGCATGTCTGTCCTGCATTCTGGATGATCGAGCGGACGATGATCGGTGCGGCACGCTCGAGGTCGGCATCTGCGAAGACGATGTTCGGCGACTTCCCGCCCAACTCGACGGTCGCGGGCACGAAGTTCTCGGCCGCCGCCTTGCCCACCAGCCGGCCGACCTCGTTCGACCCCGTGAAGCTGAGGTGGTCGATCTCGCGGTGTGAGGCGAGAGCGGCTCCCGCTTCCTCCCCGAGCCCGGGGACAACGTTGAAGGCTCCGGCGGGGAGACCGGCCTCGAGAGCGAGCTTCGCGATCCGGACCGTCGAGAGCGAGGCCTCCTCGGCCGGCTTGAGCACGCAGCAGTTCCCGGCCGCGAGCGCTGGGGCGATCGTGCGTCCGCACATCTGAGCGGGGTAGTTCCACGGCACGATGTGGGCCGTTACGCCGTGGGGCTCACGGAGCGTGTAAGCGAAGACGCTCTCGCCCAGGGGAATTGTGCTTCCGTACACGGCTTCGATCGTGTGGGCGTAGAAGTCGAAGTAACGAGCCGAGACCTCGATGTCGGCACGCGCCTGTGAAAGCGGCTTCCCCGTGTCGAGGCATTCGAGCCTCTCGAGCTGCTCGCCGTTTCGCCGGATCGCCGCAGCGATCCGCGTCAGAACGGACGCTCGTTCCGCGGGGGCTCGTCTGCTCCAGTCGACGTGGAACGTTGCCCTGGCGCTCGCGACCGCAGCGTCCACCTCGCTGCTTCCGCACCGCGCCACCTCTGCGAGAGTCGCACCGGTCGCCGGATCGAGGTCGTCGAAGTAGTCGCCCGGACTGGTCGATTCACCCGCGATGATCGCGTCGCACCGCTCGAAAACGGCTTTCGACTTTGTGCTCAACTCGACACCTCCGACTCGACGTACGAGATTGCGTCGTCAAGGGACTCGACGACCGTCGCGCCTGCGTGCTCGAGTCGCCGCTTCTTCTCCCGAGGGCTCCCCAGGCCCTTTTCGATCACGGCGCCCGCGTGGCCGAAGACCGTTCCCTGTGGAAAGTCCTCCATGAATTCGCCGAGGATGAGCGCGACGACCGGTTTCTCGATCTCCCCACGGGCGATCGCTTCGGCTAGCCGCTCCTCCATCGAAGTACCCGGCTCGCCCACGTAGAGGATGACCTCGGTCTCGTCGTCCTCGCCAAGTGCCCTCGCGACATCTGCCGGCTCCAGGCCGATCAAGGCGTCGCCTCCGATACTCACTGCGATGCTGACGCCGAGCTCTCGACGTCGGAGTTGCAGCCCTACCTCGGCCGTCAAGCCACCGCTGCGCGAGATCACGGCAACCCGTCCGGGGACAAAGGCGCGATCCGGCTGGTCGCCACCGATCGCACCGAGCTTGATCCGTCGCGCCGGCTCGATGAGACCCACGGAGTTGGGCCCGATCACCGTTGCACGTGCCTCGCGCGCCAGCGCGTGGAGACGAATCGCGTCGTGGAGAGGGATGTTCTCGGTCACGACCAGGATCAGCTCGATGCCCGCCTCGACCGCCTCGCTGACTGCATCGAGCGCGGCAAAGGGCGGAACGTAGACGATCGAGACGGCGAAAGGGCTTCCACCGGAACCGGCACGGGCAGCGTCCACCGTGTCGAAGACCGGCACGCCGTCGACCTGCGCTCCCGCCTTGCCCGGAGTCACACCTGCCACGACCTGGGTCCCGTAGGCGTTCATCTGGGCGACGACCATGCCGGCCTCCCGCCCGGTGATGCCCTGAACGACGACGCGTGGCGACCCAGGAAGGCGAAGGCTCATGAGGCAGCCGTCGTCCTGAGCGCCGCGACCCGATCGACGATCAGACGACCGGCGTCGTCCATCGTTGCCTCCTCGCCGAGGTATTCGATGGATGCCTCCTCGAAGATCAGCCGGCCGACATCGTCGTGAGTGCCGACCTCCCTTGCGACAACGGGGAACAGGCGGGCATCCAACCCCAGGTCCTCGAGTGCCTGAACAACACCGATGGCGATCAGGTCGACCTGCGTGTTGTTCGTGATGTTGTGTCCGACGAGAAGGCCGCGAACGCCTGGGCAAGAGAGAACGACCCTGGTGAGGAGCCTGACCTTTTCGGAAGAGGGGTTGCCGCCGATCTCCGTGTAACACGCAGGCCGTCCGCCGGCTTTCGAAACGGCGTCGAAGAACACGAGGCTCCCGCCCCCTCCGCCGACGAGAAGCGCTATGTCGCCGGCGAGCTCGATGAACCGCGCTGTCCCTCGATATGGCTCAAAGGCGGCGACGTCCATCGCCTGGCGCTCGAGGCGAGTGGGCCGACGCCAACCCTTGTCGGGAATCGCCAGCATCGCGAGGTCCGGGTGCCGTCCCAGCGCGTTGTCGTCGATGGCCATGACGGCACCGACTGCGACCACCTGAGGTGCGCTCTCCGTAGCCGCCCTCAGCCCCAACGGATTCAGCTCGAGAATCGTCGCCTCGCTCTCGAAGAAGACCTGCGTTGCGCGGACGCAGACATCCACGACTGCGACAAGCGCTTGGCCCGAGAGCCCGAGTGCCGACCAGAGGCGCCTGAACGAGTGGGGCTGCACCCTGCGTCTGCTGTCGAGCTCGATCGTCCCGACCAGATGCGGACTATCCGCCGAGGTCTGTTCGATCTCGATCCCGCCGACGAGGCTCGCAAGGGCGACGACGCTCTTGCGAGCCGTGTCCAGTGTGATCGAAAAGAAGAGCTCTCTTTCCATAACGACCCGCTCCTCGACCAGCAGTTGCTCGATGGGAGCGTCCTCGAACGTCCGGGCGAACAGCTCGGCTGCCTGAGTCTCGGCGGCTGAACCTGCCGCGAAGACGACGAAGCCGCTCTTGGCGCGTCGGTTCGCGGGGATCAACGCCTTGATGACCACGTCACCGCGCATCTCACGGGCGAAGGCGGCAGCGCCGGCGGCCGACGAGATGACCTGTCCGCGAGGCACGGAGATGCCCACTCGAGAAAGGAGCATCTTCGTGTCATGCTCGAGTAGACGGCTCAACCGGCAGCCCGGATCTCTGCTTGCGAGTCGTCTGCAGGTCCTCGCAGTGTCCACGTGCCCCGGCGGGAGGAGGTTGCATGGGTGGAGCTGCGTGAGCCCATCCCGGCGAGTATATTGCAATCGAATGCAGGTGGAGTCGGAATCTCGAGGGCCACTCTTCGCGTCCCGTTGCCTGCGTTCGACACGCGGAGGGGCGGGAGCGGGCGCTGGCCGATCCTCGAGGTCAGCTCGTCCGCGGCGACGCTCGACTGTTCGAGAAACCACGCGGCGGGTTCGATGATCGAGCGTCTTTTCGCACCGCCACGAGGCGTCCCTCAGGAGCGCGGGTCGCCCCGACCCGCGCACCCTTGCTGGCTCACGTACCTCATCGGCTCGGCGAGGCGCCATCGGAAATACGGGCCCAAGTGACGGATCCACCGGCAGGTCGCTGCAATCGCTTGCTTTCGCGACGGCCCCGTCGTATGCTCCGGCCCCTCGCCCACGTTTTTGATGGGGTCATGGCAGCACCGCTTACGAAGGGAGGGCATCAGAAGCACACGGTTCCGCGACATCTCGCCGGACCGGGCGCCCCTTGCTCGGTCCCGCTCTCTTGGCGTCGCCTTGTCTCGTGGAATGACCCAGCGATCGACGATGATCGACGAAGGAGGAAGTGAGCATGACGAGTGACGATCTGAAGATGGTTGAGGAATATCTCGACGAGGTTCAGATGGACCGACGCCAACTGCTCAAGGCCGGTGCGGCGCTTGGGCTCGGGGTAGCGGGCATCAGCGCAGCGGTTGGTGCGGACGTCGGCACGGCTGCTACGACGTCGGACGCTGCCTTGACGAAGAAATTCGGGTGGATCATCGCCGCGAACGTCCCGTTCTTCGAGCTCTCGATGACGCGGTGGATGAGGAAGGCTTTCCGGGGCACGGGCTACACCGTCGCCACCCAGAGCGAGGACGGCAGCTCCGTCAAGGCGCAGGAGATCATGACCAACATGATCCAGCAGAACTACGCGTTCATCTCGAAGGCGGACGGCGTGCCGCCCAAGCCGTTCGAGCCGCTCGCCAAGCAGGCGAAGAGCAAGGGCATCTTCTTCCTGAACCACGCTGTCCAGGCAGTGGGTGGGGCCGGCCAGAACATCTGCTTCGACCACGCGCTCGCCGGCGTGGGGATCGGTGGTGCGGCCGTCAGGTGGGCCAAGAAGAACGGCATCACCCAGCCCGTGATCGGCACCCTCGCCAACCTGAGTGACCCCGAGGGCGTCAAGCGCACGGACGCCGCGATCAAGACGGTGAAGGCCGCGTTCCCCAACACGAAGCTCGCCGGTCAGGTCTACTCGGTCGACAAGACGGGCTCCGGCGCCGCGGGTACCGCCAACCTGCTCCAGGCGCACCCGGACATCAACATGATCCTCACCTTCAACACGGTCACCGGCAAGGAGGCAATCCAGGCCTCGATCGAGGCAGGCAAGGACGACCGGGACGCGTTCTTCATCGGCATGGCCGACACGGAGTTGGAGACCCAGAAGCTCATCGCGGCGGGGAACTCGATCGTCCAGGCGAACTGGGGCGCGCTCTTCGAGATCAGCGCCGCGCTGATGGTCCGCGACTCACTCAACTTCTCCAAGGGCAAGAAGGTGCTCCCGACCCGTGCCCTCGGGGGCCGCCTGCTCACGAACGCAGCGCAGGTGAAGGCGTTCCAGGCGATCGCCAAGGATCCGCTGGCCAAGTCTGCCCTGCCGGCCTACAACGACAAGACCCTGGTCCGCTACTTCTCGACGCCACTGAAGTCGGGACAGTCCGTCAACACGATCTGACCGGCGAGACGATTCGCCGTTTGGATCCCCGAACCGTTCGAGAACCGGGAGCACGACGCGCTCCCGGTTCCCGAACAATCCGTCAGGCCACCTGAATGAGCACCGCTGCCCCAGTCGTCCGCTGCATTGACCTGATGATGTGGTTCGGTGGTGTCCAGGCCCTGCGCGGCGTCACGCTCGACATCTATCCTGGCCAGGTCCTCGGCCTCGTCGGCGACAACGGCGCCGGCAAGAGCACGCTCGTCAAGATCCTCAGCGGCCTGCACCATCCCGACTCCGGCGAGCTCTGGATCGGCGATGAGCAGATCCGCGGCCTGACCCCGCATGGAGCCCGCGCGCTCGGGATCGAGACCGTGTACCAGGACCTGGCCCTGTGCGACAACCTCGATGCGGCGGCGAACGTCACGCTCGGTCAGGAGCCGGTGAAGTTCCGCTTCGGGCCCATCGCCGCCGTCGACAAGAAACGTGCGTTGGCGCTGACGAAGGAACGGCTGACCATCGTCGGCGCCCGCCTGCCCGACATGCATGCGTCGGTGCGGCGGCTCTCCGGCGGCCAGCGTCAGGCGATCGCGATCGCCCGTGCGACCGTAACGGCGCACCGGATGATCATGTTCGACGAGCCGACCGCTGCGCTCGGATTGGCGCAGCGACACACGACGCTCGAGCTCATCCGCGGCGTGGCCGACCAGGGTGTGGCCGTGATCGTCATCAGTCACAACCTCGAGGATGTCTTCGCCGTTTCAGACCGGATCGTCGGGCTTCGCCTGGGTGAGATCACGCTCGATGCGCTGGTCGCCGAGACCACGCACGAGGAGGTGATGGCGTGCATGACGATGGGCGCGCCCGTTAGACGATGAGCGAGGCAGCGGCCGCCATCCCCGAGCCTTCCCGGCTCTCCGGCCTCGTTCGCCACAGGAGCAGAAACCTCGGCCTCCTGATCGCCATCGGTGGGTGGGTCGTGCTGGTATCGACCAAGAATTCGAACTTCGCGACCACCGACAACATGCGCGTGATCGGCCTGAACATGGCCGTCACCGCCATCGCAGCCGTCGGGACAGCGATCCTCGTGATCACCGGCAACATCGATCTTTCGATCGGGTCGAACTTCGCCATGGCGGCGATCCTGGCCGCCTCGTTCGCGTCCGACATGCCGATTCCGATCGCGTTCGTGCTCGCCATCGGCATCGCCGGACTGGTGGGGCTCTTCAACGGGATCCTCTGCTGGAAGGTGCCGATCTCGCCGATCGTGATCACGCTCGGTAGCCTGGCGCTCTTCAGAGGCATCGTGCTCGTGTACACGCACGGCGCCCCCGTCACGGACACGCCGGCCGAGTTCACGAGGTTCGGCCGGGCGCTCGTCTTCGGTGTCCCGATGCCGATCATCGTCATGTTGATCGTCGTCGTGCTGGCCTCTCTCGTGCTCGGCGTGACGACGATCGGGCGACACTGCTACGCGGTCGGCGGAAACAAGCTGGCGGCCCAGGCGGCTGGCGTCAACGTCCGCCGCATCACCATCGGCGGTTTCATCGTTGGCGGCCTCCTCGTCGGTCTCTCGGGGGTGCTCGCTGCGAGCCGGTTCGACACTCCGGATCCGACCTACGGGACAGGGTTCGAGCTCCAAGTCATCACCGGCGTCCTTCTCGGCGGCGTCTCCTTCGCCGGCGGCGAGGGGTCGGTCTTGGGCGCCATGCTCGGCGTGCTCGCGCTCAGCCTCATCGACGCCGGCCTCGTCTCACTCGGTATCGACCCGTTCTACTCCGACGTCGTCCAGGGCAGCCTCCTCATTCTCGCCGTCTCGTTCGACCAGATCGCACATGTCCAGCGCGAGCGCTACCAGAAAGCGATGGCGATGCGAGAGCAAGCGCGCCTGCTCGAGGAGCGGAGGCAAGAGGCAAGCGGCACCACGTAGGCGCTCCGGTCCTGCGACGGCCACTGGGCTCGCCGCGTCCAGCAACTCCCTCGACCCTGTCAACGAGCTCTCGGAGAGAGAAGCTCGGACTGATCGTGGCCGTCAGGCAAAGAATGGATCGTGCGCCCGCCAGCGAAAGTCGACAGCCATACCGTGGCTACCGTCGCATGTGGACCGAACGTTGGAACTCCCGAAAGCGGGTGGAGGGAATCGAACCCTCGTAATCAGCTTGGAAGGCTGGAGCTCTACCATTGAGCTACACCCGCACACCCGTATTGAAGCAATCCGCGCCGCCGTCCGCCGTCACCTTCAGGTCATGAGGCAATGTTGTCGAAAATGACAATATCATGTCTCGGCCTCGTGGCCTCCTTCTGTGCCCTCGTCTGGGTGCCCGGCGCGAACCCGGCGTCGACTCCGGGGGTGCTGTGCACGCTGAAGCCCGGGCAGTCGACACTGGATCCCGGTGCACGGCACGGCCTGGCGCATCATCTGCGCCAGTACCCCGACCTGACGCTCTCCACCCCAGGGCAGCGTCGCGCCGCAGCCCGGCTCCTCGCGAGCGTCCGCGCTGCCACCGTGCGATGGAGCTCCGTCAAGAGTGCCGCTGCGAGTGGGTTCGACACCCGTCTCGCGCGACGCGCACCGGGCGACAAGACGCCCGGCTATCTGCACGCCGAGCATCGCCGCAACAGCGCCGACCGGCACAACCTCGAACCGAGCCGGCCCGAGTCGCTGATCTACGCGACCGAGCCGGGTCGCACGCCCAAGCTCGTCGGAGCGATGTTCAGCGTTCCCCGCGGCGTGCTCGGGCCGACGCCGGGCGGTGCGATCGACCGCTGGCATTCCCACATCGTCTGCCGGCGCGGCGACAAGAGGGGACTGGCCCCGCTCGCGAGCGGAGCCTGCCCGGCAGGGTCGAGGCTGACGCAGGGCAGCGAGATGCTTCACGTCTGGTTGACGTCCGATCTGCGGAGCGCGTTTGCCGTGCATGCTCCCGTGCCCGAGCTCTGCCGCGACGGTCTGCTGACGCCGAAGGCATGCCGGGCCGGGGCGAACCGCCGCGAGATGTGACTCAGGGAGCACGGACCCGGTTGCGCGTGCTTCCCGGTTCCACCCCGGGTCGTAGGAGCGGTACCTCCCTTGGCAGCGGCACCGCCGTCCGGGCCTCCGGGGGCCGTCCAGGCCGCCGCCTATGCTCGCTCCATGCTCGAGGAGCGCACCGTCCGTTTCCGCCCGCGCGCGATCCTGACCGTGATCGGGGTCGTTCTCGCGGTCGCGATCGTTCTCCAGGTCCTCTGGGTGACGCGCTCGGTGGTCATCTGGGTGCTCATTGCGCTCTTCCTCGCCATGGCGCTCAACCCGGCGGTCGAGTTCCTCGTTCGGCGTGGCCTGCGCCGTGGCCCCGCTGTCGGGATCGTGTTCGTCGGCGCGATCCTGGTGATCATCGGGATCGCCGCCACGTTCGTGCCGACCCTCGTGAAAGAGGTCAACGACCTCGCCGACGCTGTACCGGGATACATCGACGACCTCACCCGTGGCCGGGGCAAACTCGGCTTCCTCGAACGCGAATATCAGATCGTCGAGAAGGCCCGCGAGGCGATCGAGAAGAGCGGTGTCGGCGGCGTGCTCGGCCTGTCGAACACCGCTCTGAGCCTGACGAAAAGCATCCTCAATGCCGTGATCGCGGTCGTCACGATCGCCTTTCTGACGCTCTTCATGCTGCTCGAGGGCCCTGCCTGGGTCGAGCGGATCTTCAGCCTGATAGCGGAGCCGGCCCAGCCGCGCTGGCGGAAGGTCGGCGGCGACATCTACCGCACCGTCGGCGGGTACGTGACCGGGAACCTCGCGATCAGCCTCATTGCGGGCGTCGTCTCCACGGCCGTCCTGCTCGTGCTCGGGGTGCCATACGCGGTAGCTCTCGGCCTGGTCGTGGCGTTGCTCGATCTGATCCCGCTTGCGGGCGCCACGATCGCCGCGGTGATCGTCAGTGCGGTCGGGTTCCTTCATTCGACGACTGCGGGCATCGTGCTCGTGATCTTCTTCGTCCTCTATCAGCAGCTCGAGAACCACGTTCTGCAGCCGCTCGTCTACGGCCGCACGGTGCAGCTGTCGCCGCTGATCGTGCTCGTCGCGGTGCTGATGGGTGCCGAGCTCGCAGGCGTGATCGGTGCGCTCGGCGCGATTCCCGTCGCCGGCGCGATCCAGGTGATCGTGCTCGACTGGCTCGAGCATCGTCGCCAGAAGGTCCCCGATTCGCCCGGGCCGCTGCCGGCGATCGACCTGCCCTCCTGAGCGTGCCTCACGCTCCGGAAGCGCGGGGGGTTGCGCGCTACCGCGAGCTCTTCGCCAATCCCCATGCGGCCGCCCTGCTCTCCTGGAGCATCGTTGCGCGTCTCCCGGTCGGGATGGCAGCGCTGGCGCTCGTGCTGCTCGTCAGAGACGCGGGCGGTGGCTACGGCGAGGCCGGCCTGGTCGCTGCCGCGTATGGGATCGCGGTTGCGATCGGCGCCCCGTACGGCGGGCGGCAGGTCGACCGTCGTGGAGCGCAACCCGTGCTGCGGCGACGGATGGTGCTCTTCCCGGCGCTCTTCGGCCTCGTCGCGGTTTTCGGTGAGATCGGCGCACCGACCGCGGTGATCGCCGTCGCGGCAGCCGCCGCAGGTCTGACGATGGCGCCGGTCTCATCGGTGCTCCGCTCGATCTGGCCGACGGTCGCCGGCGCCGACGGCGCCAGGACGGCCTATGCCCTCGACGCGGCGCTCCAGGAACTGATCTTCATCGGCGGGCCCCTTCTCGTCGCGATCCTCGCAACCCTCGGCCCGGTGGCCGCCGTTGTCGGTGCAGGCGTTCTCGCCGCGATCGGGACGTTTGCGTTCGCACGGATTCCTCCCGTGCGCCACGCCGGTCCGGCAGAACAACGCCATAGCGCCCGCCTCGGCGCCCTCTCCGCCGTCGGCGTGCGGACGATCGCCCTGCTGTGCCTCTGGCTCGGCCTTGGTTTCGGGTCGGTCGAGATCGCCGTTCCCGCCTTCGCCGAAGCCGAGGGCAACCGGGCGCTTGCCGGCGTCGCCCTCGCAGGATTCTCGGCGGGATCACTCGTCGGCGGTCTCCTGGCCGGGCTGCGGCCGTCGACCGACGAGCGGCGAAGGATCCTCATCGGCATGTTCGTGCTGACCGGGCTGATGGCCCTGCCGCTCGCGGCGGAATCGATCCGTGCGATGGCGCTACTCCTGTTCTGTGCGGGACTTCCGATCGCTCCGGTCGTCGCGGCGGTGTACGGCCAGATCGGGCGCGTCGCCGCTACCGGATCCGTGGCCGAGGCGTTCTCGTGGTTCGGCACCTCGGTCTCGCTCGGTATCGCCGGCGGCAGTGTCGGCGGCGGCTGGCTGATCGACCGCCACGGCTGGCGCGGGGCAGTGCTGCTCGGCATCGCCTTCCTGGGCGTCGGTGCAATAGTGACGACTCTTCGCCGCGGAACGCTCGCTCCGCCGGAGACCGTTGTCCAACCGGCCGGGGAGTAAGACTCTAAGATCCGGGCTGCAATGACAACCGCCGCGTCTCACGGCCTGGAGCGCTGGCGCGCGCGGTGCGCTCGCACGCCCGAGCGCGTCGGCGAGGTCTTCACGACGCTGTCGGGCCTCGACGTGCCGCCGCTTTCGACCCCCGACACCGTGGATGTCGATTTCGAGCGTGATCTGGGGTACCCGGGCGAGTTTCCGTTTACTCGCGGCGTCTATCCGTCGATGTATCGCGGGCGGCTGTGGACGATGCGGCAGTTCGCCGGATTCGGCTCGGCGGCCGAGACGAACGCGCGGTTCAGGTTCCTGCTCGACCACGGGCAGACGGGCCTCTCGACGGCGTTCGACATGCCGACCTTGATGGGCCTCGACTCTGACCATCCACGGTCGGTCGGCGAGGTGGGGAGGGAAGGTGTGGCCGTCGACTCGGTCGAAGACATGCGCGCGCTGTTCGCCGGCATCCCCTTGGGAGAGGTGTCCACCTCGATGACGATCAACTCGCCGGCGGCGATGCTGCTCGCCTTCTACGTCTGTGTCGGCGAGGAGCAGGGCGTCCCGCGGAAGGCGCTGCGGGGCACGATCCAGACAGACATCCTGAAGGAGTACATCGCGCAGAAGGAGTACATCTTCCCGCCCGAGCCGAGCATGCGGCTCGTGACGGACATGGTCGAGTTCTGCACGCGGGAGATGCCGCTCTGGCACCCGATCTCGATCTCCGGGTACCACATTCGCGAGGCAGGGTCGACGGCGGCCCAGGAGCTGGCCTTCACGTTGCAGGACGGGTTCACGTACGTGGAGTGGGCGCTCGAGCGCGGGCTCGCGATCGACGACTTCGCGCCACGGCTGTCGTTCTTCTTCAATGCGCATCTCGACTTCTTCGAGGAGATCGCGAAGTACCGCGCGGCACGCCGGATCTGGGCAACCGTTCTGCGCGACCGCTACGGCGCGAAGGACGAGCGCTCGCTGCTGATGAGGTTCCATGCCCAGACCGCGGGTGTCTCCCTGACGGCGCAACAGCCCGAGGTGAACATCGTGCGTACCGCGATCGAGGCTCTCGCCGCAGTGCTCGGCGGGACGCAATCGCTTCACACGAACTCCTTCGACGAGGCGCTCGCGCTGCCGACGGAAGAGGCCGTGCGGCTCGCCCTCCGTACCCAGCAGGTGATCGCCCACGAGACCGGCATCGTGAACGCGGTCGATCCCCTCGGGGGCTCGTACCACGTGGAGCAGCTGACGAACGAGCTCGAGGCACGGGCGTACGCGTACTTCGACCAGATCGAGGATCGCGGTGGGATGGTCGAAGCGATCAAGCAGAACTTCCCGCAGTCCGAGATCGCAGAGGCGTCGTTCCGTTACCAGACGGAGGTCGAGGCGCGTCAGCGGCTGATCGTCGGAGTCAATGCGCACACCGCCGGCCAGGAGCAGCCGATCGCGCTCCACCGGAGCGATCCCGAGCTCGAGCGGCGGCAGGTGGAGCGCGTTTCGGGTCTGCGGTCGCGTCGTGACGGCGCCGCAGTGGAGCAATGCCTCGGCGAGCTGAGGGAGGCTGCAGGTGGCACGACGAATCTCATGCCTGTCGTCATTCGGGCTGCCGGGGCTGATGTGACGATGGGCGAGATGTGCGACGTCCTCCGAGAGGTGTGGGGCACGTGGCGCGAGACGCCGGTCTACTGAGGCGATGAGCTCGCTCAGCGCCGAGCAGCGGGAGATCCTCGAGCTCGTGCGGTTGCTTGCGCGTGCCCAGATCAGGCCGCGGGCGGCCGAGATCGACGCGTCGCACGAGTTTCCGTGGGACATCGTCGAGCTCTACCGACAGCATGGGCTGTTCGGGCTCCTCTACGACGAGGCCGACGGCGGGACCGGTACGGGCACACTGCTCGCGCTGATGGCGATCGAGGAGATCTCGAAGGTGTGCGCCACGTCCGGAGTGATCCTGGCAGTGCAGGAGTTGGGGTCGCTGGGGCTGAAGCTCGTAGGCTCGGACGTGCAAAAGAGGCGCTTTCTCCCGCGGCTCGCCGCGGGCGAATGGCTGGCGGCGTACGCGCTGACCGAGGCGGGATCGGGCTCCGATTCGGCCTCCATGCGAACGACCGCGCGGCGCGACGGCGACGTTTACGTGATCGACGGAGGCAAGCGATTCATCACGAACGCTGGTGTCGCGAGCCTGTACACGGTGTTCGCGAAGACCGATCCTGCGGCCGGCCACGACGGGATCACAGCGTTTGTCGTCGAGGTCGGGACGCCGGGTTTCGAGGTGTCTCGACTGGAGCCGAAGATGGGGATCACGGGCTCGACGACGGGTGAGTTGGTATTCGACGGAGCGCGCGTGCCGGTCGCGAACAGACTTGGCGAGGAGGGGGAGGGATTCAAGATCGCGATGCGCATCCTCGACCGCTCTCGGCCCGGAGTCGCGGCGCAGGCGCTCGGGATCGCCCAGGGCGCAACGGACTGCGCACTGGAGTATGCGCGGACGCGCGAGACGATGGGACAACCGATCGCGCAGCATCAGCTGATCGCCGCCAAGCTCGCGGATATGGAGACCCGCTGTGCCGCGGCGCGAGGCCTCCTGTACGCCTTCGGCGAGCTGGTCGACGGCGGCGCCGACGGCGCGGAGCTGACGAAGCCCTCTGCCATGGCGAAGCTCTATTGCAGCGACGCTGCGATGGTTGTCACGACCGAGGCGGTGCAGGTGCTCGGGGGCTATGGATACATCACCGAGTACCCCCTCGAGCGGATGATGCGCGACGCCAAGATCACCCAGATCTACGAGGGAACGAACGAGATCCAGCGGCTCGTGGTGGCGCGCGAGATGCTGCGGGAGACGCGCATCACGCCGTGGGCCGGGATGTAGGTTCGCGTCGGCCGGGTGGTCTGCCGCGTCAGGTGCCGACGACGACCTTCGCCAGCAGCGGCTTGTGGATCCGCGTGAAACCCGGATCGACCTTCTTCGTCGAGCCGAACCACCAGAGCACGAGATTGGCGCCGTACTGCTTCTTCGCGAGCCAGTAGTTGCCACCGCCGAGATAGCGGCCGCTCTCCCAGTAGATGTTGGACGCACCCGGCGTCCCGAGCGCGCCCGTATGGCCATCGGCGAGGAGTTGCGTGACGTCGTCGGCGGTCGTAGCGGGGTCGACGACATAGATCGTAAAGCGGCCGTAGCGACCCTGGTTCGTGATCGAAGGTGGAAGCGAGAGAGCGGTGTAGTGACCCGGGTAGGACGATTGCTTGTCCACGAGGAGTTTCGAGCCCGTCGCCGCTTTGAACCGGGTGATCACCTGGGAGGCGGTGAGTGCCGTCGCGCCCGAGGCGGGGGCGACGGCGACCGCAAGGGCGACGAGAGCCGCCAGGAGCGCGAGTGAAAGGTGTGCGCGCCGCATGATCGGAGCATGGTCGCCCCCTTCAGGGGGACGCAATCCCTCGTTCGAGGGTGTTCGCAACAGCTCGCCGAACTGGTGTCCCAGCGGTTCGCGGGACCGGCTTCGAGCGGTCCGTCGCGGCACCCGCCGGAGACACCCGCTCGCAGGGGTCGGGTCGGGCGGGCGATGGCGTAGGCTGAGGCGACAGGAGGTATGCGATGCGCACGATGGACCTGCTCCGACGCCCCGGCGCCCACGTCGTTCTGCCGCTCGGCCTGATCTTGCTCGTCGCTCTCGGCACCGCATGCGGCGGCGCGGAGCAGCCGCCGGCGTCCGCGAAGGACATCGTGGCGCGTGCTGCAGGCGCAACGGAGTCGCAGAAGCGCTTCCATTTCGTGTTCGACGAGAAGAACGGGCCGACGTCGACCTCGGGCGTCCACCTCGTCTTCGCCGAAGGCGACATCATCGCGCCGGACAAGGTCGAGGCCGCTGTCTCGGGGACGTTCCTGGGCCTCCCCCTGCGCTCTCGGCTCGTCGTCGCCGCCGGGAAGTACTACCTCGAAGACCCGTTCACGGGCAAGTGGCGCGAGGTGAGCATCAAGACGAATCCGGTCGCCTTCTTCGACCCTGCCAAGGGGGTGTTGGCGGTGATCAGGGGCGCGACGCAACTCGAGTTGGTCGGCAGCGAGAAGGTCGGCGGGGCAGACGCGTATCACCTGCAGGGCAAGACCACCGTGGGCTCGATCACGCCGCTGCTCGGTAACCCCCCTGGGGCGCGCCTCGTCGACGTCGAACTGTGGGTCGACAAAGAGACCGACCGGCTTGTCCGCGTGCGTCTCGCCGGCCCGGTGAACAAGGGCGACCCTGCCGGTGCCGTGCGCACGATCGAGCTCTCACGCTTCGGCGTCGTCGTCCCGATCGTGGCGCCGCAGACCGGGGCGTAGCGTGCCGGCACTGGTGCTCTCGGCCCGGCGGGTCGCCCGCCGGTTCGGGCGACGAGTCGTCCTCGAGCCGCTCGATCTCGACCTCTCCGAGGGAGAGGTCGTGGCTCTCGGCGGGCCGAACGGCGCCGGCAAGTCGACCCTCCTCGCCATTCTTGCGGGTGCGCTCGCTCCGAGCGGTGGCGATGTCTCGACAGCCGAGTCGATCCGGATCGGCTGGATGCCCCAGCAGCCTGCGCTCTACCGCCGGCTCACGCCGCGTGAGAACCTGGAGCTCTTCGCGCGACTCGGCGGGCTCGGCGAGCCGGACGTTGCGGTCGACCGGGCGCTGGCAGCCGCCGGGCTCACAGAGGAGGGACGGCGCACTGCCGAGCTGTCCGTCGGGAACGTGCAGCGTCTGAATCTCGCCATCGGGCTGCTCGGCGAGCCGGACCTCCTGCTCCTCGACGAGCCGACGGCGTCGCTCGACGTGGCGCAGCGGCAGCGGCTGTGGCGGCTCGTCGACGAACTCCGCGGCGCGGGAGGGGCGGTGCTCTTCGCCACGCACTCACTCGACGAGGCGCGCAGAGCCGCCGACCGCCTGCTCGTCCTCGAGGACGGCCGGGTCGTCTTCGCGGGTCCGCCCGGCGACTACCGGGAGGAGGAGGGATGAGGCGCATCGGCCTGCTGCTGAGGAAGGACCTCCGCACGCTGAGGCGCACGCCGGCCCTCGCTCTCGCGCTCGTCGCCTACCCTCTCGTGATCGCGCTCGTCGTCGGCCTCGTCGTGCGCTATGCCGGCGAACGGCCGCGGGTCGCGCTCGTCGACGAGCAGGGGGCCCTACCGGGGTTGCTCGTCGTGGGCGGGACGCGTTTCGACGTCCGGGCGCGGCTCTCGCAGGCGGCCGAGGTCGATCTCGTGCCGATGTCTCGGGCGCAGGCTGAGCGAGAGCTCGACACGGGCCGCGTGACCGCTGCTCTGATCGTGCCCCCGGACTTCATCACGAAGCTGCGTGGGCTGCGCGAGAGCCCGACACTCGTGCTTCGCACCACGCGCGGCGGCCTCGGGACACGCGTGGTCGAGAAGATGCGCTCGCTCGTCTACTCGACCAACCTCGAGTTGCAGCAGGCGTACATCGATGCAAACCTCGCCGCGGTCGACCTGCTTCTGCGCGGGGGCAGCGGCACGATCGGGCGCACTCCGTTCACGTTGCTCGGCATCCAGCGTGCGCGCACTGAGCTTCGCGCTCTCCAGCGTGCATCCGACTCGGCAGTCGCCGCGCGCGCGCGTGAGCTCGACGCATTCATGGGCCAGCTGCAGGGGGCCGTCGGCCAGGTCGGCTCCTTCCTACGCGCGACGGCGAACCCGATCGAGCTGGTGCAGGAGGAGCGAGAGGGGCGCACATGGCTCCTTTCGGCGCAGGTGCAGGGGTACGCGCTCGCGATCGCGGTCGCATTCGTGACGGTCATCCTGGGCGCCGGGGCGCTCGTCGCCGAGCGGGAGGAGAACGTCCTCGGGCGGCTCGCCCGCGGACTGGCCGGGCTCGGGCAGATCGTCTTCGAGAAGGTTGTCTTCGTGGCTCTCATCGGGACCGCCCTCGGGCTCGTGCTGGCGGTCGTCTTCGGACTCATCGTCGAGCTCGGCGAGGTGAGCGGCGGCGAGCCCTGGCTGCGGCTGCCGCTCCTGCTCGTCGGCCTCGTGCTCGCCGCCGGTGCTTTCGGATCGTTCGGCGTGCTGATCGGAGCGCTCGCCCGCGAGGCGGCAACCGCCTCCCTCGTCGCCTTCCTCGTCGCGCTGCCGTTGACTCTCCTCGCGCTCGTGCCGGCCGGGTCGATTACGGCGGCCGAATGGATCGGTGCGCTCTTCCCGTTCGGTCATGCTCAGGCAGTGCTGAGCGCGGCGCTCTACGACGAGCGACCGGCCGGCAGCCTCGTGCGGCAGGGCGCCTGGCTCGTAGGCCTCGGCCTCGCGTACGGCGCGGGCGCCCGCGTTGCAGCCCGGCGGATGCTGGGCTGAGCTCGTCGTGATCCGCGCCGGCTCGAGAGGTTGAGCGGCTCAGCGTCTTTCGGGGCGAGGTGGCACGTCGCGGTCGTCGGGGACCTGGACGGCGATCTCCTCGGAGATGCCGATTTCCTCGACGAGAAAGCGGAGGCGCTCGTCATGGTCGAGCCGAGAGGCGGACAACGAGCCCGACGGGTCGAAGGCAAACCGTTGTCCGTCCGAGACGCCGACGCTCGCGTCGCCGCGCACCAACCTCACGTTGAGCTGATAGTTGAAAGGGCTCCAGGCGCCGGTTCGCTGGTGCAGCGTGTCCCACTCCGCAACGCCGGCGCCGATCCGCTCGATCCGGCAGCGAAAGCCTGCAGGCGCGTTCAGCGTCCGCCATACCACCGCAGGGCTGCCGTCGAGCCACTCGAACCGGGGTAGGGGGCCGGTCCCGCCGGACTCGACGGCTCGGGGGATGCGAATCGGGTCGCGGCTCAGGATCGAGGCGTCGACGATCCAGCGTTCGCCGTCGAGGGCGACGACGACCGAGCCGTGATTGGGGTGGCGCACATCCGGCGACGAGAGCATCGTCGCGATCGCGCCTGCCACGTCGAATCCGAGCGCCTCGAGAAGGTTGCGCAGCGCCCCGTTGCCGGCCCAGCAGGTACCTCCGACGCCGTGCGCCAGCCATGCCCCGAAAAAATCCTCGGCCGTCGAGCCCGGCAGCGGCCCCGGCCGCCCTGCCGTCGTATGGATCATCTTGAGCACGTTGTCGAACGGGACCGCGCCGCACCAAGCCGTGTACACCGTGCCCAACCCGGCCAGATCCACTGTCGGCCGATCGATTTCCAGCCTCTCCAGGACTGCGGTGACCGTTGCGCTCTTCAACGAGACGTTCGTATCATGTCGAGCCCTACCACGTTCAACCGTGCCGTGCCCGGCCGCGAGACCGGTCCGACGGCGACACCGCTCTCGCCACCGCCCCGTGGCCACGATCGTTCGATATGTTGGAACGCTGTCTTGACAAGTCGACTTCGTCCGGCGTAGCGTCGGCATCGCTCGCTGTTCCCGCTCCGAGGAGACGTCGATGAGGGTCAACCCGTACGCGAGGTTCGCGGCACCGCCGGTGGACCGCTGGCCGCAGCGAGGTCGGGCCTCGGGCGGGAATCCGAGTCGATGATGAGCTCCGCCGGGCACGCCCCAGCGGTCGTCGGAGGCGTGCGTGCGGAGCCACCGCCCGAGGAAAGGCGCGCCGGCCCGACGCGGCTCGCGAACGTCCTCGTCTTCGTTCTCTCGATCGTCTCGGCGCTCGCGTTCTGGGAGCTCCTCTCCCGAACCGGCGCGATCCCGGAGCGGGATCTTCCCGCCATGAGCTCGGCCGTCGGCGAGCTCTATTCGCTCGCGCAGGGCTCCGGCTTCTGGAGCGCGTTTGGCTACACGGTGCGTGGCTGGGCGGTCGGACTGGCTCTGGCTGCGCTGCTCGCCATTCCTCTCGGAATCGCACTGGGCTTGAGCGACTTCGCAGCCAGCGCATTCCGAGTGCCGATCGAGTTCTTGCGCCCGATCCCCTCCGCAGCCCTCATTCCGCTGCTGTTCCTGACGCTCGGCACCAACTTCTCGAGCGAGGTCTTCCTGGCCACGTTCGGCGCATTCTGGCCGATCCTCGTGCAGACGATGTACGGGGTTCGCGACGTCGATCCGGTGACGACCGACACTGCACGCGCCTTCGGCGTGCCGCCGTTCGAGCGACTCTGGCGGATCACCCTGCCCAGCTCCGTTCCGTACATCGCCACCGGGATCCGGATCGCCTCGTCCGTTTCTCTGATCCTCGCGTTCACGGCGGAGCTGTTCATGGGCACACCCGGGCTCGGTCGCGAGCTCAACTACGCCCAGTCCTACGGCCTCACCACACAGCTCTACGCTCTCGCCCTGGCCACCGGAGTCCTCGGTCTCTGTACGCACCTTGCCTTCACGGCGCTCGAGCGGCGTGCGCTTCGGTGGCATCCCTCCCAGCGGCTGGATGCACCGTGAGCCGGCGTACTCATTCCCTGCTCAAGATCGGGGCCGAGATCGCCGTCCCGATCGCGATCGTCGCCTGCTGGCAGGTGTGGGCCCTGTCGTCCGACAGCCAGTACTTCCCGCCACCCTCGACGATCCTCGGCGAGTTCCGGGACCTCTGGTTGTTCGAGCAGTTCGGCACGCACGTCGTCCCGAGCCTCGTCCGGATCCTGCTCGGGTTCGGGATCGCCGTCGTCGTCGGGATCGGGATCGGGATCCCGCTGGGCCTCTCGGCCTGGTCACGCAGGTTCGCGACGCCGCACATCGAGTACTGGCGCGCAATGCCGCCGCCGGCCCTGCTGCCGATCTCGGTCATCCTCCTGCACTCGATCGGGAACCTCCAGAAGGTGACCTTCATCGCCTTCTTCTGCGTGTTTCCGGTGCTCCTCAACACCATCGAGGGCGTTCGTGGGATCGACCCGACGCTCATCGAGACGGCCCGCTCGTACGGCGTGCCGACCGGCGAGCAGCTGCGCCGCATCGTGTTCCCGGCGGCGTTGCCCCGGATCTCGGCAGGGATGCGGTTGAGTCTCTCCCTGGCCGTGATCATCATGGTCGTCAGCGAATACTTCTCGAGCACGAGCGGAGTCGGCTACGTACTGCTGATCTCGAAGAACACCTTCCAGCTCGACACGATGTGGGCGGCGATCCTGCTGATCGGCGTTCTCGGCTACGTCCTCAACCTTCTCTACCTGCTCGCCGAGCGCCGCTTCCTCGCGTGGCATCGCGGCTGGCGGGCAGCGACTCCTCAGTAGGGCGAGACAGAAGACGATGCTCGAGATCAGAGACCTTGGCAAGACCTACGGCACCGGCGAGAAGGCGACCCAGGCGCTCAGAAGCGTCTCGTTCACGATCGGCGAGGGCGAGTTCGTGTGCGTCGTCGGCCCCTCGGGCTGCGGCAAGACGACGCTCTTGAAATGCATCGCCGGCCTCCTGCGCCCGACGAGCGGAGGGGTCATCCTCGACGGGAAGCCGGTCACCGCACCGCCCGAGGAGATGGCGGTCGTCTTCCAGGAGTACAACCGCTCGCTGATGCCATGGATGACGGTGCGCAGCAACGTCCTCTTGCCGCTGCGGCACAAGAAGCTCGCGAAGGTGGAACGAACGAGGCTCGTCGAGGAGTCGCTCGCCGCCGTCGGGCTGACGCGCTTCATCGACCACTATCCGTGGCAGTTGTCCGGTGGCATGCAGCAGCGCGTCGCGATTGCGCGTGCCCTCGCCTACCAGCCGTCGATCCTGCTCATGGACGAGCCGTTCGCCTCGGTGGACGCCCAGACGCGTGGTGACCTCGAAGACCTCGTTCTCCAGGTTCGGGAGGCCTTCGGAATCACGATCCTGTTCGTCACGCACGACATCGACGAGTCCGTGTACCTCTCCGACCGCGTCGTCGTCCTGACGCACGCCCCGACGGAGGTCAAGGAGATCGTTGCGGTCGAGTTGCCGCCGGCGCGAGACCAGATCACGACGAAAGAGTTGCCCGACTTCGCGCATCTTCGCGCGTACGTCTACCGGTTGATCAAGCGCGACCAGGTCGCATCGCCGGTCGAGTCCCTGCCGACGTCCGTCGGCGATCCATCCCCCGAGTAAGAGGAGGAACCATGAAGCATGCCGCACAGAGGTCACAGGAGACGCGTCAGCCGCGCCGTCGACGTGCGCTCCTACTCGCAGCAGCCGTCGTTGTCGTCGCGGCTCTGCTCGTCGGCGCGGCGCAGGCTACACCCGGGAAGTCGAATGCAGGTGCCCCGATCTCGGTCAATGTGATCCCGATCGCGAACACATTGCCGCTGGACATCGGGATCAAGCAAGGGTTCTTCGAGAAACAGGGGTTGGACGTCAAGAAGGTCGTCCTCCAGAGCGGAAACGACATCATGCTCGCGCTTGCGAACAGCAAGGGAGAGATCGGCTTCGCCGGTTGGGTTCCGGCGATGATCGCGCGCACGTCGGGCATCCCGATCACGGCCATCGCGACGAGCGAGGTCGAAGGCACGAATGCGCTCGACAACTGGCAGAACATCCTCGTCAAGGGCTCGAGCACGATCCAGTCGCCGGCCGATCTCGCCGGCAAGACGATCGCCGTCAACGCGTTGAAGGGAGTCGGTGAGGTGATGATCCGGGCCGCGCTCGAGAAATCGGGGGTCGACCCGAACTCGATCAAGCTGCTCGCGGTTCCTTTCCCTGCCATGCGGGCAACGCTCGCGAACGGCCAGGTCGACGCCGTCTGGACGCCCGAGCCTTTTCTGTCGCAGATCCTCAGCGACGGCGGCCGGACCGTGATGGCGCCCGGCCCGGTGCTCGGGAAGTACTTCCCCATCGGCGGATACTTTGCGCGTACGGACTGGATTGCCCAGAACCCTGACCTCGCCAAGAAGTTCACGACGGCCATGAACCAGTCGCTCCAGTACGCCCAGACCCACTCCGCCGAGATCCGCGAGCTTTTGCCGGCTGCGTCGCGCAACATCCGGCTCCCGATCTGGACGACATTGGCCGACCGGCAACAGCTCCTCGACCTGGCGCTGTACACGAAGAAGTACGGCGTCATCACGACGCTTCCCAACCTCACGCAGCTCGTGCCGAGCACGATCTCGGGAGGATCGACGCTGCAGGGAACGGTCGGTGCGCAGTTCATCACTCTCCGGCAGGACGGCAAGGTGATCAACACGCTCAAGGCCGGCAAGTACACGTTCGTCGTCACCGATGCTTCGGACAAGCAGAGCTTCAGCCTCGTCGGGCCCGGCGTTTCCAAGAACACCGGTATCCCGTTCGTCGGTCGGACGACGTGGACGGTAACGCTCAAGAAGGGGACCTACACGTACAGCTCGAGCGCCCGACCGGCCGTGAAGCGGACGTTGACGGCGACCTGACCGAAGCCGGCTGCGGGCGGAGCGTCGGGCTCCGCCCGCACGGGCTCGCCTCGATCTCGGGGTCGAGCTCGCCGGGCGGAGGCCCGTACTGGCCAAGGATGTACGTACGACCTCGTCCGGGATCTGCGACCAGCGCCCGCCCGCGTCAGTTGAGAACCGCCTTGGCGCCGACGAACCGGGAGAGCGAGTCACCCTGATCGGCCACCCGACCGTCTCGCGCACGCGGGGCTCGCGGCATCAGCAGTCACGTCGCGCTGGGGAGGCCGGAGGCTCGCGCTCGAGGGCGCGTTCGCAGCGGAGGAGAGCGGTGCGGAGGCTGGCCGCCTCATCGGCGTCGAGGTCGCCGAGCATCTCCCGTTCCACCTCGTCGACGGCACGGTCACAGCGTTCGAGCGCTCCGCTCCCTGCGTTCGTCAGCTCGGTCCGGATGACGCGGCCGTGGCCGGGGTCGGCGCGACGTCGCACGTAGCCCTTCTCGACGAGCAGGGCGAGGACCTCGCTCATCGACTGCGGCGTCACGAGCGAGCGGCGGGCGAGCCGCGCGTTCGAGAGCCCGTCCTGGGACCGCAGCACCGAGAGGGCGGTGTAGGCGGGCAGCGTGAGACCGGCCGGCTCGACGGCGGCGGCGAGGCGGCGGCGCAGCACGCGGTCGAGGCGGCCGACCACGTAGCTGAGCCGCGGCTCTCCGCCGGTGCCCGGCACTAGGACGTGGCCGGCCGCTCGTAGGTCTGCAGGCCGGGCTTGATTCGCTTCTCGTCGAGGAACTGCCCGAGCCCCTGCTCGCGGCCCTGCTCTGCATCGAGGAACTGCGATTGTTCGAGCTTCGCGTAGAGGTAGTCCTCCGCCTGATCCCAGCTCATCGCAGTGCAATGCTTGTAGCCGAGCTTCGCCGCCCTCAGCACGACCGGGTTCTTCCCGAGCAGCTCCCGTGCCAGCGACTCCACCTCTCCGCGGAGCTCGGCGCGCGGGACGCTGGCGTTGACGAGCCCCATCGCGGCCGCCTGCTGCCCGTCGAAGGTACGGCCGGTCATCACATAGAGCAGGCCCGTCCGCGAGCCGACCGTATCCGCGAGTGCCTTGCTGACGACACTGCCGGGCGGAATGCCCCAGTTGATCTCGGACAGACCGAAGGTTGCCTCGTCCGCGGCGATCGCCAGGTCACAGGCGACAAGAGGAGTGAAGGCGCCGCCGAAGCACCAGCCGTTGACCATCGCGATCGTCGGCTTCGCGTAGGTGCGCAGCAGCCGCCACTGCCAGGAGGCCGCGTCGCGGCGCACCCTCCGCTGGACGTGCTCGGGCCCGCCGTCGACCTCCCTGAAGTACTCCTTCAGGTCCATCCCGGCCGACCAGGAGTCCCCCACCCCGCTCAACACGAGCACGCCGCAGTCGTCATCGGCGTCGAGCTCGAGGAGCACCTCGACCATCTCCGCATTGAGGGTCGGGTTCATCGCGTTGCGCTTTTCGGGCCGGTTCAGCTCGACCCAGGCGATGCCCTCATCGACCTCGACTCGCACGGTCGTCCATCTGTCCGAATGGCGCACGATGCCCTCCTCTCGACGGAATTTCGATCTTGCCTGTATATCAGGTTACCTGATATACAGGCAAGACGAGGCCCGCTTGTCGTTGCGTCATTCGTGGCTACCCGTCGAGAATTGGCTAGAGGCTGGCGCGATAGCCCGGAGTACCGCTCCAGTGCTTGATCGCGGCAGAGTGATCGACGTTCGGACCGAGCGCGTCGAGCGCCGCCTGGAGCTGGCCGTACACAGTGTCTGCGATAACGGCGGGCTGACCCAGCCCGTGCGCCAACGTTGCTGCGATCCCCACGTCCTTTGTCATCAGGGCAAGCGAGAAACCCGTACCGAACTCACCCGTCAGGACCACCGTCGGGAGCGTGAAGAGCGTGCTGAAGTTGCGTCCGGTCGACACGTTGAGAACGTCGAGGAACACCTCCGGGTCGAGCCCGTAGCGCTCCGCCACGAGCAGCGCCTCGCACGCAGCCGCAAATCCGCTCGCCCCCACGAAGTTGTTCAGGGCCTTCAGAGCATGTCCGGCACCCAACCCGCCCGCGCGGAAGATCCGGCCCCCGAGCGCTCCGAGAACCGGGGCCGCAGCCTCCGCATCGGCGTCGTCGTCCGCGCCGACCATGATCGTCAGCGTGCCCTCGATCGCGCCGGAAACCCCCCCGGAAACGGGGGCATCGATCAGCCGGACCCCTCGCTGCTCGAGCAGCTCCCCCAACCGCAGGGTCTCGAGTGGCTGGGATGAGCTCATGTCGATGACGAGTGTTCCGGGTCTCAGATCTGCGGCGACGACGCTGTCGTCACCGAGCAGCGCGGCCGCGACCATTTCACCGGTCGGGAGCATGGTGACGATGACATCCACGTCGGCAAATGCCTCGGGGGAGAAGTCCTCGAGGTCGAACTCGGCGTTGAACGCCGCGGTCCGCGTGGCGTCGAGGTCGTAGCCGACGGTCGGGAAGCCTGCTCGAACGAGATTCGCGGCCATCGGCCGGCCCATGTTGCCCAGACCGACGACGCCGACGCGAGGCTTACCTTGCGGGTTCATCGACACCCTCCGCCACGATGGCGCCAAGAGTGCGGAAGCCGTCGACGGCCGCCGGAAGCCCGCAGTACATGATGCTGTCGATCTGGTCATCGGCCCCTTGCCGGCCGAACATGGTGCGCCGGAGCGCAATACCTGCCTCGAAAAGGTCGTCACGGATCACGTGTTCAGCCCCTCCCATCCGGTCGCGGAGAATGACGTCGGCGGCACGCCTGCGACGCGGGGACCATGGTTCCGGCCAACCTGCGCGCTACGACGCACCCGGCCGACCCGGCCCCGATCAGGACGCGATCGAATTCCTCGTTGCGGCTCACCGTCGCCCCGACTCTACGCCCCTCCGCCACTCGGGAGCGTATTCGCTCTCGACTTGGCACGACGTTGGGTCGCGTGCCTATCATGGCGCGATGCCCGGCTCCAACCTCCAGGTGCTCGACACCGAGACTGCCCGCATGGTGGAGGGGGTGTGCGACGCGATCGTGCCCGGGTCGGCTCGCGTTCGGCCCGCCGTCTACGTCGACGCCCTGCTCGCGAGGATGGACGAGGGAACGCGCGAAGCAGCGATCGCCGCCTTCACGTCTCTCGCCGATGGGATCGAGGAGAAGGTTGGGACGCCGGACTTCCTCTGGGTGCGTGCGCTTGCGATCGAGGCGTACTACAGCGACTTCGTCGCCCCGGGCGTCGACGCGACCGGTGCGTGGGAGGAGATCGACTTCAACACCCCGCTCGCCACGCGGCTGGCGAAGGACTGGTCGTACCTGGGGATCGTCGGATGAGCGAACGGTTCGACGTCATCGTCGTCGGATCGGGCGCGGGTGGCGGGGTGGTCGCGGGTGAGCTCGCCGATCGTGGCCGCACGGTCCTGCTCCTCGAGTGCGGCCCGCACCGCACGGCCGCCGACTTCACCCGCTGGGAGGCGAAGGCGAACCACGACTTCTGGTGGCCGGTCCGCTTCGCTCCGATCGACGGGGGCGCCCGCGGCGTCGTTGCGCTCCTCGGTGCCCGCTGCGTCGGCGGCACGACGACGGTGAACACGAAGGTCGCGCTTCGCGTCGCCGACCACGACTACGCCAAGTGGCACGCCGCCAGCGGGATTGTGGGAGCCGGCGGGGGTGCGTTCGGCGCCTCGGACCTCGACCCGCACTACGACCGGGTCGAGACGCGCCTCGGTGTGCGTGAGCGCACCGACTGGAAGAAGAGCGTCCATACGGTCGAGCGAGGCTTCCGTGCGCTCGGCGCACACCTCGAGCCGGTGCGGTCGTACACCGACGCGAACTGCATGAGTTGTGGCTCGTGTCTGCAGGGTTGCCCCACGAACGCCGGCAAGTCGACGCTCAACACCTACATCCACGATGCCTGGGCGGCGGGGCGCCTCGAGTTGCGTGCAGGGGCGAACGTCGAGCGCGTCGTAATCGAAGACGGCGAGGCTCGCGGCGTGGAGTACGTCGACGCTGACGGGACTCGACACCGCGTGGAGGCGCGGGTCGTGGTCGTCGCCGCGGGAACGCTCAACACGCCTCAGCTGCTGCTGCGATCGGGGATGCCGGAAAGCTCGAGCAGCTGGCTGATCGGCCGCAACCTCGGCTTTCATCCGGTGCGCCTCGTCTACGGGCTCTTCGACGAGCCGCAGGACGCGCACATGGTCTATCCGATCACGGCCCACGCAATGGACCATCAGCGCGACGAGGACGGCGGGTTCGTGCTCGAGGCGACGACGATCCAGGATCCGATCAGCTTCGCGACGACGCTCGAGGACGAGGACGGTCCCATGTGGGGGCAGCCGCTCGTGGACGCCGTTCGCCGGTTCCGCCACTGGGTCGGCGTGCTTGCGATGGTCAACGACGACAACAACGGCGTCGTCGCGCTCGACGAAGACGGACGTGAGACGTTCAGCGCGGACTTCGAGCCACAGGAGCACGAGCGCCTCGACGCCGCGCTCGCATTCTCACGGGACGTGCTCGAAGCTGCGGGTGCAACGACCCTTTGTTGGACGGGGATCGCGTCGACGCACGTGCAGGGAACCTGCCGCATGGGAAGCGACCCGGCCCGCTCGGTTCTCGACGCCGATGCGCAGTCGTGGGACGTGCGCCGGCTCTACGTCGGGGACGGCTCGGTCATCCCGCGCACGATGTCGGTAAACCCCTCGCTGACGATCATGGCGCTGGCCGATCGGCTCGCCTCGCATCTCGACGCCGACCCGCATGGTTACCTCGCGGCATGAGCGAGAAGCCGCGCGACCTGGCGCACATCTCGCATGTCGAGCTCTTCACGCCGAAGCCGGCTGAGAGCCTGCACTACTTCACCGAGATCCTCGGGATGGCGGTGGCGGGCGAGAGCGGCGACTCGGTGTACCTGCGGTGCTTCGGTGACTACGAGCGCTCGTCGGTGAAGCTCACCGGGTCGACCACCTCCGGTGTCGGCCACCTCGCGTATCGCACCAATAGCCCCGAGGCGCTGCAGCGGCGCGTCGCGGCACTCGAGGCCGGTGGGGTCGGGGGCTCGTGGCTCGACGGTGACCTCGGGCACGGGCCGGCCTACACGTTCCTCGATCCCGACGGCCACCGGCTCGAGCTCTTCTACGAGTCGGAGCGCTACGTTGCGCCTCCGGAGCGGCAGCCTGCACTCAAGAACCAACCCGACCGCTATCCCGCGCGCGGAGTGGGAGTGAGACACCTCGACCACCTCAACTTCCTCGCGCTCGATCCCGGTGCCAACCGCGTCTTCTGCGAGGACTATCTCGGGCTGCGGCTGACCGAGCAGATCGTGCTCGACGACGGCGCCGAGGCGGGCGTGTGGCTCGCGTCGAACCAGAAGTCCTACGACGTCACCTACACGCGTGATGCGACGGGAACCTCGGGCCGGCTCCACCACATCGCCTTCTTCGTCGACCAGCGAGAGGACGTCCTCCGAGCGGCAGACATCTTCCTCGAGCATGGGGTCGTGATGGAGTCGGGCCCGCACAAGCACGCGATCCAGCAGACCTTCTTCCTCTACACCTACGAGCCCGGCGGCAACCGGATCGAGGTGTGCTCGGGCGGCTTCCTCATCTTCGATCCCGATCCCGATCCCGTCGTGTGGACACAGGCCGAGCGCGCGAAGGGACAGGCGTGGGGGATGCAGACCGTGGCGTCGTTCCACATCAAGGGGACGCCGCCCGTGCCTCAGGAGGAAGAGCTTCTTGCCCGAGCCGGCCACTGAGCCATCGGCACGGGCGCGTGAGCTCGTTCGCGGTGCGGTCGACCTTCACGTCCACGTCGAGCCCGATCTCGCTGCGCGCCGGATCGATGATCTCCAGCTCGCGCACCGATGCGTCGAAGTCGGGCTGGCCGGGTTCGTGCTCAAGTCGCACTATGTGCCGACCGCAGAGCGTGCGGCAGTGGTCCGCGCCGCGGTTCCCGGGGTGCATGCGCTCGGGGCGATCACGCTGAACGTCGGGGTCGGCGGGCTGAACGCACAGGCGGTCGAGATCGCCGCGCGTGGCGGTGCACGCATCGTCTGGCTCCCGACCGTCGACTCGGAGAACGAGGCGAGCGAGGACGGCCCCAGGCCCGTGAAGCAGCCCGTGTGGCGGAAGCTCCAGGACGAGTTCGTCGTCGCCGGGGTGGCGGGTGGGCCCGTGCCCGTGAGCGCCGAGCGGCTCGCACCGGTGCTCGAGGTCGTAGCGCGTCACCAGCTCGTCCTCGCGACCGGGCATCTCGGACGCGCCGAGATCGCGATGGCTGTGGAGGCGGCCCTCGCGGCGGGAGTGCGGGACGTCGTCGTCACCCACCCCGACTACCCCACCCAGGGTGTGCCGGTCGACGAGCAGGTCGCGCTCGCCGACCGCGGCGCCATCCTGGAGCGCTGCTTCGCGCCGATCCACACCGGAAAGGTCACCTGGGAGGCGACGTTCGCTGCGATCCGCGCGACGGGCGCCGAGCGAAACGTGCTCTCCACCGACCTCGGTCAGGTCACCAACCCACCCGTCGAGGACGGGCTCCCGCTGATGGCCGACGCGCTTCTCGAGGCAGGGTTCGACGAGGGTGAGATCCGTACGATGGCGGTTGTGAACACACGGAGGCTCGCCGGTGTCGTCTAGCAGGCTCCTCGTCGTCAGCGCCCATTCCGCCGACTTCGTGTGGCGCGCGGCAGGGGCGATCGCGACCGTCACCGCGGCCGGTGGGGCAGCGGAGATCGTCGCGCTCTCCTACGGGGAGCGCGGTGAGTCGGGCGAGCTGTGGAAGGAGGACGGCCAGACCGTGGAGCACGTCAAGGCGATCCGCCATGCGGAGGCAGAGGCCGCGGCGGCCGCGCTCGGCGCCGGCTTTCGCGCATTCGATCTCGGCGACTACCCTCTCGCGCTCGACGCGGTCGCGATCGACCGCCTGACCGACCTGATTCGGGAGGTCGAGCCGACCACGATTCTCACGCACGCCTCAAAGGATCCCTTCAATCCCGACCACGCGATCGCCTACGAGGCAACGGTGCAGGCACGCCAGCTTGCGAGCGGCGCGGGCGTCGCGAGCGCGTTCAAGACGATCGCGCCGCCGGAGTTCCTGTTGTTCGAGCCCCACCAGCCCGAGCTCTGCGGCTTCGTGCCAACGACGTTCCTCGACATCACGCCGGTGTGGGAGAAGAAGGTCGCCGCGATGGAGGCGATGGGCGCTCAGTCGTACCTCCGCCAGTACTACGCGGAGCGGGCGGGCCATCGCGCAAACCACGCGCGCCGGATCTCGGGGCGCTCGGACGTGAAGTACGCCGAGGCGTTCATGCGCGAGATTCCCGTCGTCGTCGACCTGCTGTGAGCGACTACGCGGAGATCGCGCGGCTCGGCGTCGCGACGATGCACGAGGCCGCGGGTCGCATCGGCATCGTCGACCTCGACCTCACCCAGGTCGTCACCGGCTCCGGGGTCGCGGGGCCTGCACGGATCGCGATCTGCGCTCCGGGTGACAACACCATGGTTCACGCAGCTGTCGCGCACGCCGAGCCGGGCGACGTGCTCGTATTGACCCTCACGGAGCCCGCGCCGGTGGCATTGATCGGCGATCTCCTCGTCACCCAGGCGCAGTCACAGGGCGTGGTTGGCATTCTCGTGGACGGCGCCGTGCGCGATCTCGACGAGCTCCGCGCGATCGGTCTCCCGATCTGGGCGCGATGGGTTCGAGCCCAGGGGGCTACGAAAGGAGTCGTCGGCGCGCTCGACGTCCCCGTCCTCGTCGGAGGGGCGATGATCGCCCCGGGCGACCTGGTGGTCATGGACTGCGATGGTGTGATGGCGCTCCCAGCCGCACGGGTCGACGAGGTGCTGGCGCTCGCCCGCGAGCGCGCAGAGCGCGAGGCCGCAATGCGCGGGCGGTACGCGGCCGGCGAGCTCTCGTACGACCTCAATGGGTTGCGCGAGGTCGTCGAAGGAACGTGAAGGTCGCGGTTCTCGGGCTGGGGGAAGCAGGCGGCCGCATCGCCGCCGACCTCGTCGCCGCCGGCTGTGACGTACGCGGCTGGGATCCGGCTCGTCGTCTCGACGGGATCGCAAACGCGGCGAACGCCGCCGATGCCGTAGCGGACGCCGAGGTCGTGGTCAGCATCAACGCGGCAACGGTGGCCCTTGGGGTTGCGTGCGACGTGGCCCCGTCTCTGTCGGCCGGAGCGATCTACGCCGACTTCAATACTGCAGCTCCCGCGCTCAAGCGCGAGCTCGCGGGTGTCGTCCCGGTGCCGTTCGTCGACGTCGCGCTGATCGGAGTCGTTCCGACCACCGGCCTCGCGACCCGCACGCTGGTCTCAGGAGCCGCCGCGGCACGCTTCGCGGAGCTGTTCGGCCCGCTCGGGATGCCGGTCGAGGTCGTCGGCGACGACCCGGGAGAGGCGGCCGCGATCAAGCTGCTGCGAAGCGTGTTCATGAAGGGCCTCGCGGTCGCTGCAATCGAGACGCTCGCCGGAGCATCCGCCGCGGGCGTCGAAGAGCGACTTCGCAGCGACCTCGCGGAGGTGATCGGCGAGCCGCTCCTCGAGCGATTGCTGAGGGGCTCCCGGCTGCACGCCGTGCGCCGAGCTGCCGAGATGCGCGCGGCTGCCGCGAACCTCGAGGAGCTGGGAGTCGAGCCCAGGGTCGCGCGCGCCGCGGCCGAATGGTTCGACGAGCTTCGCGGCTAGCCGACGTCGACCTTCACGAAGCCGTAGGCCTCGAGCGCGCCGAGGATCTCGCGATGGCCGAAGGCCTCGCCGGGCGACGCGAAGCCGACCTTGCGTGGCTCGGCGTGGACGAGGTGGTGCGCAGCGAAGGCCTGGATCAAGCCTGTCTGGAGGTATGCGCCCTGGCCCTGCGCCGACACCTTCACCGTCTCGAGCGAGCCACGTCCGATGACGACGTCGACGGTGCGCTGGAGCCGCCGGTTCTCGCGCGGCGGCAGGCCCGGCTGCATCGAGTCGGCGATCTCGGCGAGTACCTTCCTCCGCTCCTCGGGCGGCAGTGGCTTGATGGTGTCCTGGTAGCTCTGCTGGCCGGCGACGATGCCCTCCATGATCGAGCGGTCGAGCAAGCCGCCGAACGCGCGCACGTTTGCGATCTGCGGATGATCCTTGAACCAGACCGGGTGCGGGAAGCCGCCCCAGGGCAGCGCGAGCTGGGTCGTGATCGCGCTCGGAATCGTCACCTCGAGCGTCGTCACCGGCGGCCACTCCTTGTACTCGTTCTGCTCGAGGTAGAGCGACTCCCACTGGAGCTGGCCGAAGATCGTCTGGGTCGACCCGTAGGTCGGGAAGCCCTTGAACATCGAGAGAATCTCGAGCGAGTCGATCCCCGGCGCCCGCTCGATCGCGATCCGCGCGCACGCCTCCGCGACCGCGGACATGTACGCCGTTGCCGGTGCGAGCAGCAACCCGGCGTCGGCGAACTTCGGGCCCCACTCCTCGTGCGCGAGCCGGACCCACGGCGTCTCGCCGCCCGTGTCGATGTAGTGGCAGCCAGCCTTCAGGGCAGCCTCGGTCACGGTCGAGGCGTGATAGATGCAGGGGCCGACCGTGTTGCAGACGACCCTGGCGCCCTCGAGCACCGACGCGAGGGCGTCAACCTCGTGATCGACCTGGACGATCTCGTAGTCCGCCGTGCCGATGCCCGGCACCTGCGAGAGGACCTGCTTGATCTTCTTGCGGTCGCGACCCGCGGCGACGAACGGGACGTTGTACTCCCGCAGGAACTCGATGATCAGTCGGGCGGAGAACCCGCTGGCGCCGTAGACGACGACGGGGCGCTTCTCGCTCACGTTTCCTCCTTCGGAGAGGAGTCCAATCCGAGCAGCCGAATGGCGTTCTGCTTCAGGATCAACGGTCGTACCTCGGGCTTGATGTCGAGCGTGTCGAAGTCTGCGAGCCAGCGGTCGGGGGTGATGAACGGGTAGTCGGTGCCGAACAGCACCTGGTGGCGCAGCAGCGTATTCGCGTAGTGGACGAGCTGCGGTGGGAAGTACTTCGGTGACCAGCCCGACAGGTCGATGAACACCTGTGGCTTGTGCATCGCGATCGAGATGGCCTCGTCCTGCCAGGGGAACGACGGGTGCGCGAGGACGATCTTCAGCTCGGGGAAGTCCACGGCGACGTCGTCGACGTGGATCGGGTTGGAGTACTTGAGCCGGATCCCGCCGCCGCCGGGGAGACCCGAGCCGACTCCTGAATGTCCGGTGTGGAAGAGCGCCGGCAGCCCGGCCGCCTGGATCACCTCGTAGAGCGGGTAGGCCAGGCGGTCGTTCGGAAAGAATCCCTGCACGTTCGGGTGGAACTTGAAGCCGCGGACGCCGTGCTCGGCGATCAGTCGGCGTGCCTCGTCGACGCCACGCCGCCCCTTGTGCGGGTCGATGCTGGCAAACGGGATCAGGACGTCGGCGTTCGCCCTCGCCGCAGCGGCGATCTCCTCGTTCGGCACCCGCGTTTGCCCGGTGAACGACTCGGAGTCGACAGTGAAGACGACGGCCATCATTCGCCGCTCGCGGTAGTACCCGACGAGCTCCAGGGCCGTCGGTCTCGCCGACTGGCCCCGGAAGTGGCGAACGGCTGCGTCACGCAGCTCGTCGGGGAGCGAGTCGCCCCCCGCCTCCGACATCTCGACGTGGGCGTGAAAGTCGATCGCGACCGCGTCCTCGAGGGAGAGCCGCTCAGCCACGGTCACCGCCCGAGGGGCCGCGGGCACCGGCCGGCCCGGGGATCGCGGCGATCGCGGCGAACAGGTCGAGCGCCTCCGGATCGAGGAGCGAGTCACGGCTGGCGACGGCATCCACCGGCTCGCCGCGGAGGATGCGCTTGACCGGCGCTTCGAGCTTCTTCCCGGTCAGGGTCCGTGGGATCGCGGGCACGGCGCTGATCGTGTCGGGAACGTGCCGGGGTGACAGCTGTGAGCGCAGACCACGCCCGATGCGGTCGCGGAGTTCGTCGTCCAGGACGACGCCGTCGGCGAGCACCACGAACAGCACGAGCTCGCCGGCGCCCCCCTCGTCGTCCTCGAGATGGACGACGAGGCTGTCCGTGACCTCCGGGAACTCCTCGACGACGCTGTAGAACTCGCCCGTGCCGAGGCGGACGCCACCGCGGTTGAGTGTGGCGTCGGAACGACCCGTGACGACGCAGCTGCCGCGCTCCGAGAAGTGGATCCAGTCGCCCTGACGCCAAACCCCAGGGAACATCTCGAAGTACGAGCTGCGGTAGAGGGAGCCGTCGTCGTCGCCCCACAACCCGACGGGCATCGAGGGCATCGGCTTCGTGATCACGAGCTCTCCCAGCGCGCCGACGAGCGGCTCGCCGTCCACGTCGACGGCGTCGGCGGCGACGCCGAGCAGGCGCCCCGAGATCTCTCCCTCGTACACCGGGAGGAGCGCAGAGCCGCCCACGATGCCGCTGCACACGTCGGTGCCCCCGCTCCCGTTGATGAGCAGCACATCGGGCCCGAGCTGCTCGTAGACGTAGCGGTAGCCCTCGGGCGGGAGTGGGGAGCCCGCAGTGCCGAAGACCCGAATCGAGTCGAGGTCGTACTCCTGCCCGGGCTTCAGGCCTGCCTTACGGCACGCCATCAGGAACGGCGGGCTCACCCCCATGAAGGTCGGCCGCGTTTCCTCGGCCACCCGCCATTGCCAGCCGATGTCCGGCCAGCCCGGATCTCCGTCGAGCATCACGACCGACGACCGCACGAGGAGCGCCGCCACGAGCGCGTTCCACATCATCCACGACGTCGTGCTGAACCAGAGGAGGCGGCCGCCCGGTTTCAGGTCCCAGCTCAGCGCGTGAGCCTTGAGCAGCTCGAGCAGGATGCCGCCGTGACCATGGACGATGGCCTTCGGCCGGCCGGTCGTCCCCGACGAGAACAAGACGAACAGCGGGTGGTCGAACGCGACCGGCAGGAAGGCGAGCGGCCCGGGCTCGGCGAGCAGCTCGTGCCACGCCACCGCGTCCGGAACCACATGCTCGCCATAGGGGACGTGCACGACGTGGCGCAGCGTGGGGAGGGCGGCGCGGATCGTCGCCAGCTCTTCGCGGCGGTCGATCGAGCGATCCCGGAAGCCGTAGCCGTCGACAGCGAGCAGCACCGCCGGCTCGAGTTGCACGAGGCGATCGACGACGCTGCGGGCGCCGAGCTCCGGCGCGCAGCTTGCCCAGACCGCGCCGAGGCTCGCCGTCGCCACAAATGCCACCAGCGTCTCGGGGATGTTTGGCATGTAGGCCACGACCCGATCGCCGGGGCCGACGCCGAGCCGTCCGAGGCCGGCGCGTGCGCGCGCCACCTGCTCGCGGAACTCGGCGAACGACAGCTCGATCGGGTCGCGCGTCTGGGACTGAGAGACGATCGCGATCTGCTCCGCGTCGTCGTCGTGGCCGACCATGTGCTCGGCGAAGTTCAAGCGCGCGTCTGGAAACCACGTCGCTCCCGGCATCGCGTCGGAGGCGAGGACGGTGCTGAAGGGGGCGTGTGCCTTCACCTCGAAGAAGTCCCAGATCGACGACCAGAACGCCGGCAGGTCGTCGACGGACCAGCGCCACAGCTCGTCGTATCCCGGGAACGAAAGCCCGCGCTCGCTCTCGAGCCAGGAGAGGTAGCGCCCGATCTCGGTCGTCTCCCGAACGTCCGGCGGCGGCGTCCAGAGGATGCCGGGGTCGTCGCGGGTGGGCAGCGTCATCAGGCCGGCGCCAGCCGGTGCCCCATGCCGAGCGAGATGTCGCGAGCCGTACGGGTGACGGCAGGACCGTAGCGCGCGATCAGCTCGTCCATCGCCACCATCGTGCGGTGAACCGCGAGGTTGAGCGCCGCGACGACCTCGTCCGACTGCGAGTGGATCGGGGCTGCGATCGAGCGCAGGCCGTACGCGAGCTCCTCGTCGTTCACGGCGATGCCGGATGCGCGGATCCTCTCCAGCTCCTCCAGGAAAGCCCCTGGATCGGTGAGCGTGTTCGGCCCACGTGGCGCGAAGTCGATCTGCTCCATGAGCTCCGCGAGTCGCTCCTGCGGGAGGAAAGCCAGGATCGCCTTTCCCAACGCCGTGCAGTAGGCCGGCAGCCGGGCGCCCACGTGAAGGTTGAGGTCGATGTCCCGCTGGCCCGGTCGCGCGGTGCGGCAGCGCTCGATGTAGACGACGTCGACGTCGTCGAGGATGGCGAGGTTGACCGTGTATCCGGTCTCGTCGCTGAGTTGGCGCAGGTGCGGGGCCGAGATCTCGCGCAGGTCCATGGAGTTGATCGCCGAGAAACCGAGGTCGAGGACACGCGGCCCGAGCCGGTAGCGCTTCGAATCGGGGTCCTGTTGCAGGTAGCCGAGCTGGGCCAGCGTCGCGATGTAGCGGTGTGCCGTGCTCCGGCTCAGCTCGAGGTCACGTGAGAGCTCACTGACTCCGATCAGCGGGCGGTCGGAGTTGAACGACGAGAGAATCGCCAGGCCACGCTCGAGCGACTGCGAGGTACTCGTGCCTCCCTCCGAGTGCGTCATCTCGGTGATCCTAGCGCGTCGTTCCATCAATTGGAACACCGTCTTGACAAACGGGCAGACGACTGTGAGAGTCGGCGTGATCGTCGGCGACGCGGGCGTAAGCATGCCCGGGATCGTCAGTTTCTCACACCATTGGCGTTCCTGTCGACAGAAGGAGTCGCTCACTCATGAGTTCCCAAAGCCTGGGGGATCTACTACAGACCGTCGATCCGGTCGATCTTGCCCGCAACTCGCAGATCGGTCCATACGTGTATCCAGGGTACGCGAGCGAGTTCACGAACTGGCGGGACGAGCAGCACGCCTGGCGCGAGACCTGCTGTCTCTTCGACCAGTCGTACCACATGACCGACATGTACATCCAGGGCCCGGACGCGCTCGGGCTGCTCTCGGCCGTGGGGGTCAACAGCTTCGAGAACTTCGTCCCCGGCAAGGCAAAGCAGCTCGTTGTCTGCAACAGCAACGGGTATGTGATCGGTGATGCGATCCTCTTCTACCTCGAGGACGGGCTGCTCAACCTCGTCGGTCGCCCGTCGGCGCACAACTGGGTGCAGTACCAGTGCGAGACCGGTGGCTACGACGCGACCTGCGAGCGCGACGAGCGCGCCGCGGTCAACCCAGAGAACCGCAAGGTCTACCGGTACCAGATCCAGGGGCCGAACGCGCTCAAGGTGCTCGAGAAGCTCAACGGCGGCCCGCTCCCCGAGACCAGGTTCTTCAACATGGACTGGATCACGATCGCCGGCCGCGAGGTGCGCGCGCTGCACCACGGCATGTCGGGCGTCCCCGGTCGCGAGGTCTTCGGCCCCTGGGACGACGGCGCCGAGGTCAAGGCGGCGCTGCTCGAGGCCGGCGCGGAGTTCGACCTCGTTCACGTCGGCTCGCGCGTGTATGCGACGAACACGCTCGAGTCGGGTTGGATCCCGTGTCCGCTGCCGGCGATCTTCACCGGCGACGACATGAAGGCGTACCGCGACTGGCTGCCGGCGAAGGGCTACGAAGGCACCGGCTCGCTCGGCGGGAGCTACTACTCCGCCAACATCGCCGACTACTACTTCACGCCGTACGACCTTGGCTACGGCCCGTTCGTGAAGTTCGACCACGACTTCATCGGGCGCGAGGCACTCGAGGCGATGGCCGCCGATCAGCCGCGTCAGAAGGTGACCCTCGCCTGGAACGGCGAGGATGTCGCGCGCGCGATGGGGACGCTCTTCCAGAAGGAGAACCGGGCCAAGTACATCGACCTGCCGCTCTCCAACTACTCGACCTGGCCGAACGACAGGATCATGAAGAACGGCAAGATGGTCGGCCGCTCGACCTTCTCGGGCTACAGCTCCAACGAGTCGTCGATGCTGTCCCTCGCGGTCGTCGACAACGAGGTCGCCGAGCCGGGTACCGAGGTGACGCTCGTCTGGGGCGAGGAGGGCGGCGGCTCGCGCAAGCCGGTGGTGGAGCGGCACGTGCAGACCGAGATCCGCGCGACCGTCTCGCCGGTCCCGTATGCGGAGGTCGTCCGCTCGTCCTACCGGCCGGGATAGCTCGTGGCGGCAAAACCTGAGCTGCTCGGCCTCTACTGGACGACCTCCGGGCCCGTCGTGGTGCATTTCGGGCGTGAGTGGAGCCTGTTCAGCTGGGCCGACCGCTGCGCCGAGGCGCGGAAGGTCGGCTTTGCCGGGCTCGGCATCTGGCACGCCGACCTCGAGCACGTTCTCGAAACCGAGACCCTCGCCGACATGAAGAAGGCGATGGACGACAACGGGCTCACCCGGCTCGAGCTCGAGTTCCTGATGGACTGGTTCTTCGACCCTGACGACGAGCGTCGCCAGGCATCGGACAAGACGCGCGACTTGCTCTTCGACGCGGCCGCGGCGCTCGACGCGCATCACATCAAGGTGGGAAACATCCCCGGCCATCCCGCAGCGCTCTCGCAACTCTGCGAGCGCTTCGGCGAGCTGTGCGACGCGGCCGCCGAGCGAACGGACGCGAAGGTCGTGTACGAGTTCATGCCGTTCGACACGAACGTGCGGAGCCTCGACGCCGTCCTCGAGGTGGTCGGCGGAGCGGCGCGGCCGAACGGGGGTATCGCAATCGACACGTGGCACATGTCATCAATCACCGCAAACTCCCGGGTGAAGGGGAGTTCGACGTGCAGGGCTACGTCAAGGTCTGCCAAGATCACGGCTACGAAGGGCCGTGGGGTGTCGAGACGCTCTCCGAGGAGCTGCGCAACAACACGATCGATGTCATCTTCCGGCGGGCCTACGAGACGACCGCCGCTCAATTATCTCCGCAGATCCGGTGAGCTGCCGGAGCAGCTCACCGGATCGCGACAATCCCTGAAGCGGCCGCTTTCGCGGCCGGGCACGAGAGCAGCAGTGCAGGAGCAGCTCCCCGGATCACTATAAATCCCTAGAGCGGCCGCCTTCGCGGCCGGGCACGAGAGGAGCGTTGAATGGCAGCACCGGCAGTCAAAGAGCTCGACCGCGAGCGGCTGGTCTGGATGTACGAGCAGATGCTCCGGATCCGTGAGTTCGAGGAGCGGGTGAAGCGAACGTTCCTGGAGCATCCGGGCGTGATTCGGGGGCATACGCATCTGGCCGACGGTGCCGAGGCGTCGATCGTCGGCTCGATTGCGACGCTCGGTCCCGACGATCAGTTCTTCACGACGTACCGTTGCCACGGCTATCCCCTGGCGCGAGGCTCGGATCCCAAAGCGATGATGGCCGAGATCTACGGCCGCAAGGACGGGCTCTGCAAGGGCATCGGCGGCTCGATGCACCTGACCGACGTCGCCAATGGGTTCCTCGGCACCTCAGGGATCGTCGGGGCGGGGATCCCGCACGCGGCGGGGGCGGCCTGGGCGGCGCAGATCCGCAAGCAGGGTCAGGTCGTCCTGTGCTTCTTCGGCGACGGCGCCTCCAAGCAGGGCGTGTTCGCGGAAACGTTGAACATCGCCTCGCTGTGGAAGCTCCCGATCGTGTTCGTGATGGAGAACAACGGCTACAACGTCCACACGCGCACCGAGCAGGAGGACGCCAACCGCGCCAACGGCGAGGACCTCTCCGTCAAGGCGAAGGCGTACAGCATGCCCGGCGTCACGATCGACGGCCGCGACCCGGTCGCCGTCTACGAGACGGTAGGCGCGGCCGTCGCGCGGGCGCGCGAGGGTGGCGGGCCGACGCTGATCGAGTCGCAGATGTACCGGCTTTCGGCCCACGGCAACATCATTGCCCCTCCCGGCGTTCCGCTTCACTTCCCCGAGCACGAGGCGATCGAGAAGTTCGGCGCCCCGGAGGAATACGAGGCCGCTCTCAAGGGCGACCCGGTGCCCGCGTTCCGAGGCCGGCTCGTCGCCGACGGCACGCTCACGGCCGAGGCTGCCGACGCGCTCGCCGCGGCTGTCCGCGACGAGATGCAGGCCGCGGTGAGCTTTGGTCTCGAGAGCCCGTTCCCGGATGTCGAGTCTGCCCTCGAGTACACCTACGCCTGAGGAGGCGATTGTCATGGCACATGAACTGCCCTTCATCGCCGCTATCAACGAGGCGATCATGCTCGAGATGGAACGCGATGAGTCCGTCCTCTATTTCGGCCAGAACATGGCCACGACCGAGAACGAGCCCTACGTCGACGCGTTCGGGAAGGACCGTGTCCGCGTCACGCCGATCTCCGAAACGGCCGAGATCGGCATCGCGATTGGTGCCGCGCTGGCCGGCTTCCGGCCCGTGGTGGAGCTCTACATGGCCGAGTTCATGCTCGTTGCCATGGATCAGGTCGTCAACGAAGGAAACCGCTTCCGCGCCATGACGGGCGGTCAGGTAAAGGTTCCCCTCGTCCTCAAGGCGGGCTACGGGTTCACGGCGGGTTGGGCGGGCCAGCACACAGGCACGATCAACGCGCTCTTCATGGGCGTCCCCGGCCTGAAGGTCGTCGTTCCATCGACGGCCGCCGACGCAAAGGGGCTGATGGCGACGGCGATCCGCGATGACAATCCGGTCGTCTACCTGCACAACTACCTGCTCACGCTCGAGCACGGACAGGTGCCCGACGGCGAGTACCTCGTCCCGTTCGGCCAGGCCGCAGTCCGGCGTGATGGTGGTGACGTGACGATCGTCGCTACGGGTTGGACGGTCGACCGTGCGCTCGCCGCCGCAGAGCGGCTGGCCGAGGAGGGCATCCAGGCCGAGGTGATCGATCCGCGCACGTTGGCTCCGCTCGACATGCCGACGATCCTGGAGTCGGTGGCCAAGACCGGCCGGCTCGTGCTCGTCGACCAGGCGACTCGCCATGCCTCAGCCTCGACGGTGATCGCCGGCGAGGTGGCCGAGCACGGGTTCTCGTCGCTCAAGGCGCCGATCGTGCAGGTCACCGCACTCGACGCCACGGTTCCCTACAGCGAGCCCCTCGAGGCGTGGGTGATGCCGAACGAGGACAAGATCGTCGCCGCCGTCCAGCAGGTGCTCGGCACGGCACCCGTGACGGCGTAGTGGCCGGGCCGCCGCTCGGCGGCGAGCAGGCGCAGCGCCTGCTCGCGACGATGTGGCGGATCCGGCTGTTCGAGGAACGCGTCGGCGTCCTGGCGCGCGCAGGCGAGGTCTACGGCCTGATCCACCTCAGCGTGGGACAGGAGGGTGTCGCCGCGGCGGTCTGCTCGCAGCTGCGCGATGCCGATGCCGTGTACTCGGGTCACCGCGCGCACGGGCACGCGATCGCGAAGGGTGCGTCGCTGGATCGCGTCATGGCCGAGCTGATGGGACGTGACGGTGGGTTGTGCCGAGGGCTCGGCGGATCGATGCACCTCGTCGACCGAGCCTGCGGCTTCATGGGCGCGACCGGCGTCGTCGGCGGCAATATCCCGATCGCCCTCGGAAGTGCACTGGCTGCGCGCCTGAGGGGTGAGGACTCGGTCGCGGTCGTCTTCTTCGGCGACGGCGCCGTGCAGGCCGGCCATTTCAACGAGACCGTGAACCTGGCTGCGCTCTGGAGGCTGCCGCTCATCCTCGTGTGCGAGAACAACGGCTTCGCGGAGTTCACTCCTCGTTCGGCGCACACGGTCGTCGAACGGGTGAGCGACGTGGTGGCGCCGTACGACGTGGAGCGCGACACCGTGGACGGCAACGACGTCATGGCGGTGTGGGACGCGTTCGGCGGCTATCTGGCGGCGGCGCGCACCGGCCGCGGCCCGTTCCTGCTCGAGTGCCTGACGCACCGCCTCCGCGGCCATTACGAGGGTGACCCGGGCAGGTACCGAGCTGCGCTCGCCGACGCCGACTGGCAGGAGAAGGATCCGATCCTCCGTCTCCAGCGCCACGGGATCGCGCAGGGCTGGTTCGCCGAGGACGCGCTGACCGCGATCGAGTCCGAGGCCGCCGAAGCGGTCGAGCACGCGGTGCGCTTCGGGGGCGAGAGCCCGTTTCCGGCGCTCACGCTGATCGAGGAGATGGTGTTCGCGGATGCCTGAGACCACCTACATCAAGGCGATCACCTCGACGCTGGCCGAAGCCATGCGCGCGGACGATCGCGTGTTCGTGCTCGGGGAAGACGTCGCCGAGGGCGGGCCCTACACCGCCACGGCCGGCCTGGCCGAGGAGTTCGGCACCGAGCGCGTGATCAATACGCCGATCAGCGAGGCAGCTATCACCGGCGTCGCGATCGGTGCAGCGCAGTCGGGCCTGCGGCCGGTGCTCGAGATCATGTTCATCGACTTCATCACGCTGGCCCTCGACCAGCTCGTCAACGCGGCCGCGAAGGCGCATTTCATGTCCGGCGGCCAGTTGACGGTGCCGATGGTGGTGCGCACCCAGGGCGGCGCCGGCCACCGCGGCGCGGCGCAGCACTCACAGAGCCTCGAGAGCTGGCTCACACACGTGCCCGGGCTCAAGGTCGTGATGCCGAGCCGCCCCGTCGATGCCGCCGGTCTGCTGGCCAGCGCGATCGCGGACCCGAACCCTGTCGTCTTCATCGAGAACAAGACGCTGTACTTCCGCACAGGGGAAGTGCCCGAGTCGGTCGCCCCCGTGCCGATCGGCAAGGCGGTCACCGTGCGCGAGGGCGGCGATGTCACGGTGGTCGCTCTCTCGCGCCTGGTCGACGACGCCCTGGCTGCGGCGGCCCGCCTGGCCGCCGAGGACGGCATCGAGGCGGAAGTGATCGACCCGCGTTCTCTCGTTCCGCTCGACCTGCAGGCGATCGTCGACTCGGTCGAGCGCACGGGCCGGCTCGTCGTCGCGCACGAGGCGGTCGAGCATGGTGGGTTCGGCGCCGAGATCGCGGCGCAGGTGCAGTCGGCGGCCTTCGACTACCTCGACGCGCCGGTCGAGCGAGTCGGGGCGCCGTTCGCCCCGATCCCGCTCAGCCCTCCGCTCGAGGATGCGTATCTGCCGGGTGCCGACGACGTTGTCGCAGCGGTGAGGTCGATGCTCTCATGACCGGCGAGAATGCCGCCGACCTCATCCGCGGGCCGAGCGCCGCCTAGGTGTTCGGGCCGCCGTCGATGCTCTCGACGGCGGCCCGAACGAGCTCTGCCGATTCGCGCAATGCCACGAGATTCGCGGGCCCGAGCTCCCATTCGTGGATCCGCTCGACGCCTGGACGGCCGACCGTGACCGGCACCGTCACGGCGACGCCGTCGATGCCGTACTCGCCGTCGAGCACGACCGAGGCGGGCCAGAGCTCGCCGTCACCGTCGAGTGCGGACACCATGCGGGCGACGCCGAGCCCCGATGTCCAGGTCGACGAACGCCCGGAGTCGAGCGCGACATGCCGCACGTACCAGGTGCGTACGTACTCCAGCGCGATCGCGGCCTGCTCGTCGGTGGGGTCGATCCGCACACCGTCGACGCTCACTCGGTCGAGTAGCGGGACGCTCTTGTCGCCATGCTCGCCGAGGACCCACGCGTCGACGCTTCCCGGTGGGACGCCCAACGCCTTGGCGAGGCCTGTTCTCAGCCGGAGGCTGTCGTTGAGGGTGTAGCCGAGGATCCGGCACCGGTCGAGGCCGGTTCGCCGGTGCAACCGCGTCACGAGCGGATCGACGGGGTTCGTGACGACGACGACGACGCCGGCCCAGCCCGGCGTGAGCTCGTCGGCGAGCTCGTCTGCGATGACCGCGTTCTTGCCGAGGTACTCGAGCCGCGACGTGCCCACCGTGAGGGGTGTCGACGACAGCAGTACGACGACATCGGCGTCCCGGACGTCGGCAACGCTTCCACCCTCGACGGTGCAGCCGGGCGACAGCTCGAGCACCTGCTCGAAATCCATGACGTGCGACGTGATCATCTCGGGGCGGGTGTCGACGAGGATGACCTCGTGACGGTCGCTCATCAGCGCGAGGTTGAAAGCGGCCGACGCGCCGACCCCCCCGGCCCCTCCGACGATCGTCACCTTCATCTCGAGCATCGTCCCGCTCGTGGACAGAAAAAGCAAATGATTTGTGTATAAGCTTGAGGCGTGGCTCTCCGGTCGGTCCGCGACGCGACGTTCGATGTCTTCCGCGAGTACGAGCTCACCACGCTCTTTGCGAATCCGGGGTCGACCGAGATCTCGTTTCTGACCGATCTCCCGACCGATTTGCGCTTCGTTCTCGGGCTCCACGAGAGCTCGGTCGTGGGCATGGCGACCGGCTGGGCGATCGGCCGCGGCGAGCCGGCGCTCGCGATCCTGCACACGACCCCCGGGCTCGGCAACGCAGTCAGCGCGCTCGCGACAGCGCGCGTCAACCGCGCCCCGCTCGTCGTGGTCGTCGGCCAGCAGGACCGGCGCCACATAGCGACCGAGCCCTTTCTTGCCGGCAGGCTGCACGGCCTGGCGGGCGACTACCCGGTCTGGATCGACCAACCCGTCCGCGCCCAGGATGTGCCCGGCGCGATCGCCCGCGCTTACCACGAGGCGACGACCGGGCGGGGACCGGCCGTCGTGATCGTGCCGATGGACGATTGGTCGGCCGATGCGTCAGATCCGATCGAGCGCGCCGCGGCGCGTCGAGTCGTCCGAGCCCGGGCGGCGGACGAGGAGATCGTCTCGGAGCTCGCCGGCCGTCTCGCCGGGGCGAAGAGGCCCACGCTCGTCGTCGGGGCCGGGGCCGACGATCCCGACACCTGGGTCGCGCTCGTCGCCCTCGCCGAACGGCTTGCCTGCCCTGTCTGGCAGGAGCCGTTCAGCGCCCGCGCCGGTTTCCCGCAGGACCACGCGCTCTTCGCGGGCCATCTACCGGCCGACCGGGCACGGCTGCGGCAGGTCCTCGGCCCGTACGACGTCGTTCTCTCGGTTGGCGCACCGGTGTTCCGGCAATACCCCTTTGTTGCCGGCCCCTTCGTCGAGCCGGGCACCTACGTCGCAATGGTGAGCCAGGACGCGTCCGAGGTGCATCGGAGCTCGGCCGACCTCGCGGTGCTGGCGGCACCGGGCCCGGTGTGCGCCGAGCTCGCCCGGATCGTCCCCGTCCGGGATGGGGCACCTCCGGGGCCCTTCTCTGCCCCCGCGCCGCCGGCGCCGCCTGGCGCGGGCGAGCAGCTCCACGCGGCTCACGTCTTCTGCGCCCTCGCCGATCGCCTGCCGCGCAACGCGGTTGTGATCGAGGAATCTCCTTCGAACCGGCCGGAGTTGCTCGTGCGACTGCCCGCACGCGAGTCTCTCGGCTCCCTCAGCCCCGCGATGGGAGGGCTCGGGTTTGCGCTCCCGGCCGCCACCGGGCTGCGCATGGCGCGGCCCGACCGGCCCGTCGTCGCGATCGTCGGGGACGGGTCGTCGCTCTACTCGATCCAGGCGCTCTGGAGTGCGGCGCACTACCACGCCGGGGCCCTGTTCGTGATCCTCTCCAACGGGGGCTACGCGATCATGGATCGCCTCGCCGAGCAGCACGGCGGCACCGCGCCGTGGCCGGGCTTCGGCATCGATGTCGCAGGCCTCGCCAGGGCATTCGGGTGCCCTGCTCGAACCGTCGCGGAGCACGGCGACCTCCTCGCTGTTCTCGATGAGGTCGTTCCCGGCCTGGCGGGCCGCGACGAGCCGCTCCTCCTGGAGGTCGTGGTGGCCCCGGACGAGAGCTTCGCCCCATGACGCAGCGGTTCACGTCGGAGCGAAGAGATGCGAGCGAGCAGGTCGCCTTCGAAATCCGGCGATATGTCTCGGCCCGCGGTCTCCACCCGGGCGAGCGCCTCGGAACCGAACAGGAGCTCGCGGTCGAGTTCGGGGTGAGTCGGCCAACTCTCCGCGAGGGGCTGCGGCTGCTCGCAGGCTCGCACCTCGTCCGGGCGTCGCAGGGCCCCGGTGGCGGCATCTTCGTGGACAGCACACAGAACGAGGGGATGGGCCGCAACCTCAGCGAATCGATCGCGACGATGCTGGAGACCGACAGCGTCTCCCTGCGCGAACTGCTCGAAGCGCGCGTCCACCTCGAGGTGCCGCTCGCCGGGCTCGCGGCGCAGAACGCCACCGAGCAGACGGCGCAGGAGCTCCGAGCCGCGATCACCGAAGCCGACGGGCACCATCCCGCAGCGGAGGCGTTCCGGATCGCGGATGCACGATTTCATCGAGTGATCGCGGCGGCGGCCCGAAACGAGCTGTTGCGGGCATTCACGAGCTGGACGCTCGACGTGCTCCAGCCCTCACTGATCGACAGGATCGGCGCCACGATCGACGGTGACGCGATCTTGCGTCAGCACGGCGAGATCGAGCGTGCGATCAGGCTGCACCAGCCCGCGGCCGCCCAGCGGGCGATGCGGCGGCACCTCGATTACCTGCGCGAGCTGGTCGACGCGCTCAACGGAGGAGAGAGATGAAAGCGGCATTGATGCGTGAGTATCACCGACCACTCGAGCTCGTGGAGCGGCCGGTGCCCGAGCCCTCCGGATCGGCGGACGTGCTGGTCAGGATCGGGGGCGCGGGAGTTTGTGCCACCGACCTGCACGCGATCGAGGGGCTGATGGAGCCCGCCGGTGTGACGTTGCCACGTGTCCTCGGCCACGAGAACGCGGGTTGGGTGGAGGAGATCGGCGCCGGCGTCACGACCGTGGCCCGGGGTGACGCGGTGCTCGTGTATCCGCCGTTCAGCTGTGGTCTCTGTGTTCCCTGCCGCAGGGGCAACGACATGCACTGCGTGCGACACCAGTTCACCGGCCTGTCGGTCGACGGAGGCTTCGCCGACTACGTGCTCGTCTCGGAGCGCTCGCTTCTGCGGCTGCCCGACGGCGTCGAGCCGGCTGAGGTCGCGCCCCATTCCGACGCCGGTCTCACCGCGTACCACGCGGTAAGGCGACTCGCGCCGCTGGCAGTCCCAGGCACGACCGCCGTCGTGATCGGGATCGGCGGCGTCGGGCACATCGCGCTCCAGCTCGTTCGCGAGCTCGGCTCGAGCTCGACGATCGCCGTCGACACCGACCCACGGCGCCGCCGGCTCGCCGCAGAGCTCGGCGCCGGGGACGTCCTCGACGGAGCGGGCTCGGTCGACGCGGTCCGTGACCTTACGGGCGGCCGCGGTGCCGATCTCGTCTTCGACTTCGTCGGCACGGACGAGACGCACGCCGGCTCGGCGGCGATGCTCGCTCGCGGCGGAACGTACTCGGTCATCGGGTACGGCGGCCTGATCGCGATCCCGTCGCCGGCGCTCGTCGTCAACGAGCACGCGGTCGTGGGGAACCTCGTCGGGACGTGGGTCGATCTCTGGGAGCTCCTGCAGCTCCACGGTGCCGGGCGGGTCGTCCTGAAGACGGAGACACATCCGTTGGATTCGATCAACGAGGTGCTCGAGAAGCTCCGCGACGGCGAGGTCACGGGCCGCGCCGTGCTGGTTCCCGGGACCTAGACCGGAGACCACTACGCCCCGCAGCGGCGACGTCTCGATCGCGACCAGGTCGCGGGTGAAGGCAATTGCCGGCAGGAGAGCAGGAGAGGGCGCAGGGCGAGAGCTTCCGGCGCATCTTCGGGTCTCGCGACGAGGCTCTCGACTCGGTGCGCGGTCGGCCGGCGTCCCCGGCGAGTGGCGACGTTCCGCCGTCGACCCAGTCTCGACGCTCGTGCTCTAAGATCGCTGCCATGCTGCGCAAGGACGCCAAGATCGAGCTGATCAAGAACGTGCCGCTCTTCTCGTGCTGCAACAAGAAGCAGCTCGCGGCGATCGGGAGCATTGCCGACCTGATCCAGGTCAAGGCCGGCACGGAGCTGATCACGGAGGGCGCCCACGGCCGTGAGTTCATGGTGATCGTCGAAGGGGCCGTCGACGTGAGGCGCAAAGGCCGCAAGATCAACGCTCTCGGCCCGGGAGACTTCATCGGCGAGATGGCGCTCATCTCGGGCGGCCCACGGAATGCCACGGTGACGACGACCAGTGGCACGTCGCTCCTCGTCGTCACCGACCGTCAGTTCTGGAGGCTGCTCAAAGAGACTCCCGAGATTCAGACGAGCCTGCTCCGGGCGTTGGGCGAGCGGCTGCAGCCTCTCGCCGTCTGACGGAACGCCTTCGCCTGCGACACAGGCGGCCGGACGCGCACCGAAGGGCACCCATCGCGCCTCTGGACGATCAAGGCCGGGCCCTTGCCGGCTCGTCAGCGGCGAAGCGGCTCGAAGTAGCGCCGCGCGTTCAGGGTCGTCATCTCGTCGATCTGTGCCTGCGTCACGCCGGCCTCGAGCAGGGCGGGGATGACCGTTCTCCAGATGTGGAGGTAGTCCGGCTTCTCGTCGGCGAAATTCGGGTCGCCCACCATGAAGTCGTAGAAGCACGCGGCGTCGTGCCCGAGGTGGACGCGGTCGCTGTACCCCTCGGCCACGAGCGCGGTGAGCGTCTCGATGCGGTCTGCGTCGGGGTTGAAGAACGGGATGTTGAAGCGGTCGAACCCCAGGGCAGCGCCGGTGTTGGCGATCTCGCGCAGGTACTCGAGATCGTTGCTGTCCCCCGCGTGCGCGATCACGATCTGGGTTGGATCGACGCCTGCCTTCGTCAACGCCTCCAGCGCGAGCAGGCCGCTCTTGGCGGCCGCGTTCGTGTGAACCATCACCGGCGCGCCTGTCTCGGTGGCAGCGGCGGCGATCGCCGCGAGGATCCGCGGCACGTCGCCGATGATGCCGTGCCGCTCTACTGCGCACTTCAGGAAGGCGGCCTTGACGCCGGTGTCGTCGATCCCCACCCGGATCTCGCGGACGAAGAGCTCGGTGATCGCCTCGACGCTGCGGTACCCGAGGAAGTTCGGCAGCTCGAGGAACGCATAGACACCGGTCGCGACGACGATGTTGAGGTCGACCTCGGCGTTGATCCGCTGGATGCGAGGGATGTAGCGGCCGAGGCCCGGAGCGGTCGCATCCACGATCGTCTCGATCCCGGCGGCTCTGACGGTGCGCAGCTTCTCCACCGCGTCGGCGACGCGCACTTCTTCGTCCCAGTAGCTCGCGCCGAAGACGTGGCCGTAGTTCTGCAGCGCCTCCGGCTGGAGGGTGAAGATGTGCTCGTGCATCAGCGTCGGGCCCAGGTCGGTTACGTCGATCGGCCCGCGCACGGTCTCAACGGTGTTCATCAGCGGTCATCTCCTTCGATACCAGGCCGTCCCGGACGAGACGGCGGGGGCACGTTCTCCAGCATCCACTTCAGTCGTGCCTCGACTCGTGGAACGGGTTCGGCCCCGAAGCTCGTCCATCTCGCCGGACTCAGGCCGTTGCTGCTCGGACGGCGTCGGACAGGGACTTCGTGCCGCCGTGGGCGCTCTGGCCCCCGTCAACGGGGATCTCGGCGCCGCTCACGAACGAGGACTCGTCGGAGATCAGGTAGACGACGAGCGGGGCCACTTCGTCCACCGTCCCCGTCCGCCCGAGCGGCACCTCGACGATGTTCGCGACGCGAAACGCGTCCGGTGCCGATGCGGTCATCGCCGTCTCGATGTAGCCGGGGCAGATCGTATTGACCCGAATTCCGCGCGGACCGAGCTCGAGGCTGGCGACCCGCGAGAGTCCCCGCAGGCCCCATTTGCTGACGGTGTACGCCGCAGCGAAATGGCCCGTCAGCCCTGCCACCGAGCTGATGTTGACGATCGAGCCGCCCGCGCCCATCAAGGGAGCCATCGCCTGAATCCCGAGGAGCGGTCCGGTGAGATTGATCGCGAGCACCCGGTCCCAGTCGGCGAGCGCGACTTCGTCGACCCTGGCGCGAAATGCGATCCCGGCGTTGTTGACGAGCCCGTCGACCCGCCCGTGCTCGACCTCGAGCCACGAGCCGAGCGCGCTCCAGTCCTCCGGCCGCGAGACGTCCAGACGGCGATAGACGACATGCCCCGAGAGCGCCCCCTCGCCTGCGAACGCGAGCGTTTCCTCGTGAACGTCCGTCGCAATCACGGTTGCGCCTTCACGCGCGAGCGAGATCGCCTCGGCGGCGCCCTGGCCGCCGGCGGCGCCTGTGACGACGACGATCTTGCCCTCGACACGCCCCAATTCGCTCATGCCCCGATCCATGGCCAGAAGTCGAGAGCGACTCTACTTCGAGACGGAATGCAGGGCGCCGGTCGGTCTCAGAAGGACGGCTTCGCCGTCATGTTGAGCACGATCAGGATGAGCAGGACGGTGTCGAACCGGAAGATCATGAAGAGCCGCTTGACGCGCCGCGCTACCTCCTCGGATTCCGGCCCGTGCGTTCTTGCGGCCTCGTCGATGCGACCCAGTTCGGGGCCGACGAACCCGACCCCGATGATCGTGGCGATCACCCAGCCGACGAGGCCGAAGATGACCCAGAACTGGCCCCAGTCGAGATCGCCCTCCAGCATCAGCGCTACGCCGAACGCAATGACGACGAAGAGCGCGGGCGTGTAGACGCGGACGCCGATCCACGCGCCCATCCGTCCCAGCGCCGCCAGGGTCTCACCCTCCCGCCGGCGCTCGAACACGATTCCGAGCGTCGTCAGCGTGACGTCTCCCCCGACCCAGATCACGGCGGCGGTCACGTGGATCGCGAGATAGACCTGGTACGTGAAGGGCGCGGCCGCGAGCAGGATGATTGCGCCCACGAGCAGACAGAGCCCGGCGATGAGCGAATCGACGCCGAACCCGCCGAAGAGCCTCGGAGTCGCCTTGGGCGCGTTGGCGGTGGGTTCCATCTCCATCCTGGGGATTAATAGAGCATCGTGGATCCGCGATCAACAGCAGGCACGTCGCCACACCCGATCCCGGTAGCCCGGGGTGGCACGGCGACCGTTGCCGCGACGGATCGCCACCCCACGGTCGCGAGTCATCCCTGCGCAGGATCGTGCGTGGTCGTGATGGTCGCGCTTTCTGCGTGCCCGCGCAGGAGGTAGGCAGAGCGCAGAAGATCGGGATTCTCTTTCAACTCCTGCGCAGTGCCGTGATAGCGGATTCGGCCACCTTCGAGGACGTAGACCGTCTTCGCTAGTCCGAGCGCGACATGAGCGAACTGCTCGATCAGCAGGACGCCGACGCCTGATGCGGCGACGGACTCCAACGTCGGCACGAGGCGCTGGACGACGACCGGCGCGAGGCCGAGCGAGAGCTCGTCGACCAGCACGATACTGGGGCGGGAAACCAGCGCCTGGGCGAGCACGACCATTTGCTGCTCACCTCCCGAGAGTTGTCGCCCCGGTATCCGCCAGCGCTTCTCGAGCTCGGGGAAGAGCTCGAGTGCGTAGGCAATGCTGCTCTTCGCGTCATCCCGGCTCATCATGTAGGTGGCAACCCGCAAGTTGTCCTCGACCGAGAGCTCGGGTAGCAGGCGCCTCCCCTCGGGGACGATCGCCACGCCTGCCGCACGTACCTGTTCGGGCCGGTTGCGCGTGAGCTCGAGGTCTCCGAGCATCACCCGTCCATTGCTCGGGCGAAGCACGCCTCCCACCGCGAGGACGAGCGTCGACTTGCCGGCGCCGTTGGGACCGAGGAGCGCAGTGACCTCGCCCGGGGCGATCTCGAGGGACACGGCGGACACGACGGTTCGTCCACCTCGGGGAACCGACAGCTCCTCGAGACGCAGGACGGCGGCGGCCGCTGCCACGCTCACAGCACCTCCTCCGTTCCCAGGTACGCCCGGATCACGTGCTCGTCCCGAAGGACGTCGGCCGTCGGGCCGGAGGCGATCAGCTTCCCGAAATCGAGCACGGCCGTCGTCTCGCAGCAGGCGGAGACGAGGCTCATGTCGTGGTCCACGAGGATGACGAGTGCTCCGAACTGCCCGGGGATCTTCTGGATCACCTGGCTGAGCTGGGCCGTCTGCTCGTCGGGCAGCCCTGCGGCGGGCTCGTCGAGAAGCACGACGCGCGGGCTCCCGACCACCGCTCGGGCGACCTCCACGAGGCGTCGTTCTCTGGCGCCGAGCTCGCCGACCTTTGCCTTCGGAGGCGCTTCGAGCCCGACGAAGTCGATTGCGTCGAGCACGTCCGCCTGCCGTGACGCTCGCTTGGCACCCGAGTGCTCGTGGATCATCGCCACGTTGTCGTAAACGGACAGCTTCTCGATCGCCATCTCCGTCTGGAACGTGCGTCGCAGCCCCCAGCGCGCACGCTTGTAGTCGGCCAGCCTGAGCAGGTTCTCGCCGAAGGCGGTGACTGATCCGGTGGCAGGCCTGACGAAGCCGCTGAGGACGTTGAAGAACGTGGTCTTGCCGGCGCCGTTCGGCCCGATCAGACCGCACGTGCCGCCCGGGAAGACGACGCTCATCTCGTCGATGGGGGTCACTCCGGCGAAGCGGACGGTCAGGCTCTCGATCTCGATCACGACGCGCCGTCCTTGCCGGCGGTCAACTTGCGGATGGCGTGAACGACGAGCCGCCCGAGGTTTGCCATGTCCTTCGGGAACTGCTCGACGATCCCGCCCGGCGCGGTCAACAGCACCTGTAGCAGGCCGACCCCGAAGACGATGAGAAGGAAGTTCTGGCTCACAACCCACCCCCAGAGCTGGCCCGACGACAGGAGGAACGGCAGGAGCTCACCGAACACGCCGGCAAGGACCGCACCCCAGAGGCTGAAGATCCCGCCGATCAGAGCGGTTGCCGCCAGGGTGAGCGATTGCTGTGTCGTGAAGTTGATCGCACGAGGTACCCCGACCTGCGCTGCGAGCAGGCAGCCGGCGACGCCCGTGATGAACGAGGCCAGCGCAAACGCCCAGAGCTTGTACAGCGTGATGTTCACGCCTGCGGCGAGCGCTGCCGGCTCGCTCTCGCGGATCGATGCCCATGCCCGGCCCGGCTTGCTCCCAACGTGCACGAGGACGAGCACAAACATGAGGGTGGTGACGAGGACGACGTAGCGGTAATACGAGGTGAGGTCTTCGGCCCCTGACGGTTTGCGAACCGGGGACAGGCCCGCAAGGTCGACGGTCGCGGTCCTCCCGGTGATGCCACCCCCGCCGTTCGGGAAGTCGATCGCTGCGAGGACGATGGTCGTCGCACCGGCGAACATCAGCGTGATCAGGGCGAGGTAGAGCCCGGTCAGCCGCAAGGCGGGCAACCCGACCAGCACTCCGATTGCGCACGTGATCGCACCGGTGACGACGAGGAGCAGTGGGAACGGGAGTGCAGTTGCGTACGCGAGGCGCGTTCCTACCCAACACCCGACAGAAAGCAGGGCCCACTGGCCGAGCGAGATCATCCCGACCCGTCCGTAGAGAACCCCGAAGCCTGCCGCGACGATCGCATAGATGGCAACACTCGTGAAGGTCGAAATCCAGTCCGCCCCCAGGAAGCTCGGTAGGACGAAGATCGCGACTGCCAGGAAAACCGCCGCGAAACCAGCACGGAGGACGGTGCGCCGTTCGATGCCGAACGCCGGGCTGACGCCGACGTCTCGCTCCCCGCCCGCCGCCGGCCCGACCTCCACGTCTACTGGGCCGTCCGCGAGATCGAGACGACGCGGCGGCGCGAGAGCCAGAGGAGCGCGATGATCGCGATCACGAATGGAGCGGCGTCACGATAGCGGGTCACCGACGCGTAGGGCGCGAAGACCGCCTGCGCGAGCCCGACGGCGAGCCCCCTGCCAGCGTCGCCCACAGCGATTCCAGGCGGCCGATCAGCGCCGCAGCGAGAGACGCGATGACGAGAAAGGTGAGGGTCGTGTAGTTGAGCGTCGTGAGAAGGTCGGGCATCAGCAGCCCGGCCGCGCCACAGACGATGCCCGAGCCGAACCAGGCGACGGCCTCGACCCTGCGGACCGGCACGCCGAGTGTGGCGCTGATCTCCCGGTCGTTGGCGAGCGCCCTCATGGCGGTGCCGATCGCGGTAAAGCGCAAGAACAAGGTCGTCCCGGCGGTGAGGAATACCGCCAGGCCGAGTGCGATCACCTGCGTCAGGTTTACGAATGCCCCGAAGAGCTGGAAGGTGTGGGGCGTCGTCGGCAGCGGCAACAGCCGCACGATCGCACCTCCAATGGGCGCCCGCCAGGCCATGAGGCCGAGCAGGATCAGCGCCAGCCCGAGCGTTCCCATCATCTTGACGAGCGGATCGCGCCCGGCGAAGGCGGGGCCGAGCACGACGCCGTACACGAGGTTCACGACTCCGCCGAACAGGACACAGACGAGGAAGGCGAGCCAGTCCGGGGTGCCGGTATGGGCGATCAGGTAGTAGGCGATCAGGGCGCCCGCGGCGCCGACGGCGCCGAACGCGATGTTCAGCACCCCCGTGGCCCGGTACAGCACCACGATGCCGACGCCGGACAGCGCGTAGACGCCGCCCAGCGCCAGGCCGATCACGATGTACAGCTTGAGGAACTGCCAGTCCACGCCGAACACCGTGAATCCGACGATGCTATGCATCGAAACCCTCGGGCACCCTGATCGTTATCGTTCCTTTCCCTTCGACTACTTAGCCGTGTTGAGGTTGTACTTCTTCTCCCAGACGCGGGTCTGGGCGAGTTGGGGGTCGACCGGCGCGAGGTCGAAGCACTTCTCCTTCACGACGACCTTGCCGTCCTTGTAGTCGACCGTGATGTCCGCGTTGTTCGGGATGTGGTAGGGCAGTGCGTTGCCCACGTACCACGGCTTGCAGAGCATGTCCGTCTTGATGTTCTTCAGGTTTCGGACGGCCGCGTTGTAGGACTTCGCCGTCACGGCGCCCTTGGCGGCGGCGTTGAGCAGCGCTATCGTCGCGAACTTCCCGTCCATGAACCCCATCTGCCCGAACGCCTGCGGCGGGATGCTCGGTGCGTACTTCTTCAGGATCGCGATCATCAGCCGCGTGTCGGGTCCAACCGTCGGGTCGAGGTTGCTGAACTCCTGGTTGATCCACAGATGCCCGTCCCACTTCGGCGAGAACTGGCTCGACATGAGGGTGTTCGCGATCGGCGTCGACGAGCCCCACTTCACCTTGTCGACGAGATTCTGGGCTTCCGCCGCCTTCATCAACGGGGGTGCCGAGGTCGGGTCGTAGTTGAGGATCACGCCGCCGTTGCTGCCGGCCGCCTGCACCATCTGCAGGACCGCCGAGTTGGCGTCCGTCACCGGCAGGTGCAGCGGCATGGACTTCACCGGGATGCCCGCCTTCTGGGCCACCTTGATAGCCGCACCGTCGGAGTAGGCCGCGATCGTGTCCGGCGAGGAGATGACGAGCGACTTCACGCCTGCACGAATGAGAGCCTCGGCTGCGCCGCAGCACGCTGTAGCGCGGCCCCATGTTCGACTCGACGAAGACGGGCGTGCCGAAGCACTCGGCCTGGACGCCGGCGCCGATCACGATGAAGCCCTTGGACTTGTAGTACCGCCAGTTGACTCCGCACTCGGCGAAGCTCGTGTTGCCGACGATGCCGACGACCTTGTCGCTCTCGATCAGCTTCCGCGCGAACGCCGCCTCTTGCGCCGGGTTGAGCGGGTCCGTGTAGAGCGTGTAGTTGATCGGATGGCCCTTGATGCCGCCGTTGTCGTTGACGCACTTGAAGTAGGCGGCGACGACCTTGCCGATGGTGGAGAAGTCGACGCCGGGGATGACCATGTCGAGGCCGCCCATCTTGATCGGCGATCCCGTTGCCTTCTTCCCTGTCCCCGCGCCGCACACGCTCCTCGTTGCGGATGCCGTGCCCGAGCCGACCGGCGCTACTGCCTTGTCCGCACCGGTGGCCAACGCCGTCAGCATCAGCGCCAGAAGGGCGCTGATGGCGCACGCAACGCCGATCTTGATCCTGGTCGATCTCATCAGATCTCTCCTCCGATTCTCTCGTACCGTGGACTTCTGACTCTCAGTGTCATTGGACTGCTGATCATCGAGTTTCGTTAGGGCCGAGCCACGAGGCGGTCGGCGCGGCGAAGTCGCCGCGTCCCTCCGGTCAGGATCTCGTCAAGTGCGTCCTCCTTGGCTCGGAAACCTCCCGAGGGACTCGCTCGTTGGCGCTGCGACCCGTGGGTAAGGTCGCGCCGCGAAAGACTCCGCGACTGGGCGACCGTAATCCGGTCCACCGTGGAGAGTCAAGTCGGGGCAGTTCGGCCGCCGGGTCGTCCCCGTCGCGCATCCCGAGCGGCTCCGCGAGCAGGATCGAGACCCTTCCCGAGTAGGACGAGCAACCTGCGCTCCAGCGCATCGTCGGCCCGCTGTCAGGTCCTCCGCTGTCACGTCCCGCATACTAGACCACTGTCTTGACGAATGGAACACGTCGCCACATTTTCGCCCGCCGACCCCAAGATGTCCCATTAGGCGGAACTATGTCTTGACAGGCGGGAAGATATCCTCGTAGGCTGCAGTGGCAGTGGACACTGCAGCCAACGCTTGCCGAGGTTCCGGCCGTGCGAACGGCCTTCTCCTGAGAACGCGAGCGTGACGCATCGGAGGGAGCTTCCGACGCCGTTCGGCCAGGGCCTCGGGGCCGGCGCGGGCAGGCGGGCGAGCGTGGGGGCGGGAGGCGTACCATCAGCGAGAGCAGCCAGCGACGCCTGGGCGGCACGACGAACGGAGCCGTCATGACTCATGAGTTGACCCATTGCCGTTCGAAAGGAGCGAGACCATGACGCAGACGACCGAGACCACCACTGCCCTCCGCGAGGCGCTCAATTTCGTCGGCGGCGAATGGGCCGCCGCGAGCGGCGGAGCCACGTTCGACGTCGCCGACCCGTTCACCGGTGAGACCGTCGTTCGCGCAGCCGCCGGCACACGCGACGACGCGCGCCGCGCGATCGAGGCAGCTGCGGACGCCTTCCCGGCGTGGGCCGCAACGCCACCCGGCGCCCGGCAGGCGATCTTCCTCCGTGCCGCGGACATCCTCGAGAGCCGGCGCGACGAGGTGGTCGAGCTGCTCGCTCGCGAGACCGGCAGCACATTTGGCTTCGGGATGTTCCAGATGTTCTTCACACCCGGGCTGCTTCGCCAGGCTGCGGGCTCCGCCTATGGGCCGGTCGGCGAGGTGATCCCGTCCGACATTCCGGGAGCGATGGCGATGGGGCTCCGGCAGCCGGTGGGCGTCGTCGGCGCGATCGCGCCCTGGAACGCGGCGCTGATCCTCTCGCTGCGCTCGGTCACGGCGCCCCTCGTGCTCGGCAACACGGTCGTGCTGAAGCCGTCCGAGTGGTCGCCGGTTTCCGGCGGGACCCTCTGGGGCGAGATCTTCGCCGAGGCCGGCCTGCCGCCCGGGGTCCTGAACATCGTCACGCACGCCCCGGGCGAGGCGACGGGGATAGGCGACGAGCTCGTCGAGAACCCGGCTGTACGGCGGCTCAACTTCACCGGCTCGACGCAGACGGGCCGTCGCCTGGCAGAGGCGTGCGGTCGGCAGCTGAAACGGGTGGTGCTCGAGCTCGGCGGCTCGAACCCGCTGATCGTGCTCGGTGACGCCGATCTCGAATACGCAGTCGACGCCGCGGCCTTCGGCTGCTTCCTGCATCAGGGGCAGATCTGCATGTCGACGCGACGGATCATCGTCGAGCGCTCGATCGCCGACGCCTTCACCGAGAAGCTCGTCGCAAAGACGGCCGGGTTCAAGGTCGGCGACCCGAAGGAGCACGACACCATCATCGGCCCGCTGATCAACCGGCAAGCGCTCTCGACCGTGGCGGCTCGGGTCCAGGATGCCGTCGACCGGGGTGCGAAAGTACTCGTCGGCGGCGAGACGGATGGGCCCTGCTACCGGCCCACGCTCGTCACAGACGTGCCGGACGACTCCCCGTTCGCGCTCGAAGAGACGTTCGGGCCGGTTGCCTCGATCGAGATCGTGGACGATGCCGAGCAGGCGGTGCAGCGGGCGAACGCGACCGGGTACGGGCTCTCGGCCGGGATCATCACCGGAGACAACCAGCGTGGCTTCGAGCTGGCAGGTCGGATCGAGTCGGGCATCGTGCACGTCAATGACCAGACGGTCGGGGACGAGCCGCAGATGCCGTTCGGGGGCGTCAAGGACTCGGGTTGGGGGCGCTTCGGCGGCCGGGCCGCCGTCGAGGAGTTCACCGAGCTGCGCTGGGTCACCGTCCAGGCCGGCACCAGGCACTTCCCCTTCTGAGGCCTGTGATCCGGGCGAAGAGGCGGATGTGACGACGAGCGCGGTGATCACGGCGGAGGAGGCGGTGGCTCACATCCGGTCGGGCGATACCGTGATGGTGGGTGGCTTCGGTCTCGTCGGGGCGCCTCTCGGTCTGATCGACGCGCTCGTCGACCACTCCGACGCGACGGACCTGACGATCGTGTCGAACAACATCGGGGAGCCGGGCCGGGCGCTCGGCAAGCTGTTGCGGCAGGGTCGCATCCGCCGGGGGATCTCGTCGTACTTCACGTCCAACCCGGAGGCGGTCGCTGCGGTCAATGCCGGCGAGCTCGAGGCCACGCTCGTCCCCCAGGGCACGTTCGCGGAGGCGATCCGCGCCGGCGGCGCCGGCATCGGCGGCTTCTTCACCCCGGTCGGCGCCGGCACGCTGCTGGCCGAAGGCAAGGAGGAGCGTCTGATCGGCGGTGTGCGGCACGTCTTCGAGGAACCGATCAGGGCGGACGTCGCTCTTGTCTATGCCGCGCGCGCGGATGTGCTCGGCAACCTCTGGTATCGGCGGACAGCTCGGAACTTCAACCCGTTGATGGCCACCGCGGCGACGATCACGATCGCCGAGGCCGGGGAGGTCGTGGCGGTCGGCGGTCTCGAGCCCGAGTCGGTCGTGACGCCGCACCTCTATGTCGATCACCTGGTGGCGGCGGCATGAGCGGCGACGTCAAGTCGCGGATCGCGGAGCGAGCCGCCCGAGAGCTCCGACCGGGCGAGATCGTCAATCTCGGGATCGGCATTCCAAACCTGATCCCGGGTTTCCTCGCTGCCGATTCGCGGGTCGTGCTGCACACCGAGAACGGCCTCCTCGGTGTCGGCCCGCGCCCGCGAGAGGACGAGCTCGACCCGGACATGATCGACGCCGCCAAGCAGCCGATCACGGCGCTGCCGGGAGCGTCCTACTTCGACAGTGCCTCGAGCTTCGCGATGATCCGCGGTGGCCACGTCGACGTCGCCGTGCTCGGGGCGCTCGAGGTGAGCGCGCACGGAGACATCGCCAACTGGGCCGTCCCGGGCAAGGACGTGCTCGGCGTCGGCGGTGCGATGGACCTCGTCGTCGGCGCCCGCCGGGTGATCGTGACGATGACCGCTACCTCGTCTCGTGGCGAGCCCAAGGTCGTTGCCGAATGCACCTACCCGTTGACGGCCGCCGGCGCAGTCCATGTGGTGATCACCGAACTGTCGGTCTTCCGCCTCCGCGACGGCGAGCTGCACCTGACCGAGTTACTCGCGGACGCGACGGTCGACGACATCGCCGCCGTCACGACCGCCCCCTTTGTCGTTAGCCTGGAGGAAAGCCATGCCCGTTGAACAGCACGTGTTCGCCGAGGTCGTCGACCTCGACCGCGAGGGCGTCGACCCACCCTACGACTACGACGACTACGTCGGGACGCGATTGCGGGCGCCGAAGGAGCCGCTCGTGATCATCCCGTCCACGTTGACGGAGCTGACCGGGCCCGCCTACGGCGAGTCGGCGATCGGCCCGTTCGACAGCGATCTCACACGCCAACATGCGGGCGACCCGCTCGGCGAGCGGATCATCGTCAGCGGCCGCGTGCTCGGTCAGGACGGCAAGCCGCTGCGCGGGCAACTGGTGGAGATCTGGCAGGCGAACGCCTGCGGCCGCTACGCGCACGTCGTCGACACGCACGGGGCGCCGCTCGACCCGAACTTCTCGGGCGGCGGCCGCTGCCTCACGGATGACGACGGCTGGTACCGGTTCACGACGGTGAAGCCCGGCGCCTATCCCTGGGGGAATCACCACAATGCGTGGCGGCCGAACCACATCCACTTCTCGCTCTTCGGGCGGGCATTCACCGAGCGGCTCGTGACGCAGATGTACTTCCCCGGCGACCCGCTCTTCGCACACGACCCGATCTTCAACTCGATCCGTGACGAGCAGGCGCGGGAGCGCCTGATCAGCCGGCTCGACCTCGACCTGACGGAGCCGGATTGGGCGCTCGGCTTCCGCTGGGACGTCGTGCTGGGCGGTCGAGAGGCGACGCCGCTCGAGGAGCCGCACGATGACTGAGATCCTCGGTGTCGCCCCCGCACAGACCGTCGGCCCGTACCTCTCGATCGGTCTGATGCGCGACCTGATCACGCCCAACGTCGTCGATCCGGGCGACCCGCGGGCGATCCGGATCCACGGCACTCTCAGGGACGCCGCCGGCGAGCCGGTGCCCGACGGCATGATCGAGATCTGGCAGGCAAATGCGGCCGGCCGCTACAACCATCCGGCGGACGATCGGGACGACGTCGCCCTCGAGGAGGGATTCCTCGGGTTCGGGCGCTCCGGCACCGTCGACGCAGGCCGATTCGAGTTCGTCACGGTCAAGCCCGGTCGCGTACCGTGGCCGGGCGGCGGTCTGCAGGCGCCCCATCTCGAGGTGGGCGTGTTCGCGCGCGGGTTGCTGAAGCGGGCCGTGACCCGTATGTACTTCCCCGACGAGGTCGAGGCGAACGCCGCCGACCCGGTGCTCTCGAACCTCGACGAAACCGCCAGGGCGACGCTCGTTGCCGTCGCCGAGGACGGTGACCTCCGGTTCGACATCCGGCTGCAGGGCGCCGGGCACACGACGTTTTTCGCCGTGTGAGCACGTTCGCACCTCTCTACGTCCCGGTCGAGCTGAGGGAGGCGGTGTCGGGCCGCGCGTGGCTCGAGGCGATGCTGGCTGCCGAGGCTGCTCTCGCCCGCGCAGGAGTCCTCGCCGGGGTCGTCCCGGCGCCCGCTGCGGCCGCGATCGCGGCGGCCTGCACGGCCGACGGGTTCTACTGGGATCAGCTGCTGGAGGAGGGGCAGAAGGCCGGTGCTCCTGTCGAGCCGCTCGTGCGCGGGCTCGTGGAACGGGTCGGAGAGGAGACCGCCCGCTGGGTGCACTGGGGAGCGACGACCCAGGACGTGATGGACACGGCGGCGATGCTCGTCACGCGAAGGGCGGCAGGCCTCGTGTTGGACGAGATCGACCGCGTCACAGCGGCCTGCGCGGGCCTCGCCCGTTCTCATCGCGATACGCCGATGGCCGGTCGCACCATGCTCCAGCAGGCCGTGCCGACGACCTTCGGGCTCAAAGCGGCCGGTTGGCTCGTCGCCGTGCTCGACGCCCGATCGCGGCTCGCCGAGCTGCGGCGAGAGGGGCTCGCGGCACAGCTCGGTGGCGCTGCTGGAACGCTGGCCGCGATGGGCGAGCACGGACCGGGGATCGCCCGCCTCTTCGCCCGCGAGCTCGATCTCGTCGAGCCCACGCTTCCCTGGCATACGAATCGCGTCCGGATCGCCGAGCTCGGCGCGGCCCTCGAGATTGTGGCGGGAGCCATGGCGAAGATCGGCCTGGACGTCCTCCTGCTCGCGCAGACGGAGATCGCGGAGGCACGCGAGGGCGGGGAGGGAGGCGGATCCACGGCGATGCCCCAGAAGCGCAATGCGGTTGATGCCATGAGGGCCCGGGCCTCCGCCGAGCTTGCGCGGGCGCATGCGTCCGTGCTCACCGGCTCGCTTCCCCAGGAGCACGAGCGGGCAGCCGGGGCCTGGCAGGCTGAGTGGGACGCGCTCTCCGGTGCGCTCCAGTACGCGGGAGGCGCGGCTGCCGCGTTGGCGGGATCGCTGGAAGGGCTCGAGGTCGACGACGCTCGGATGCGGGCGAACCTCGACCTCACGGGCGGGCGGATCGCCGCCGAGCGGATCGCCGTGATCCTCACCGAGCGGCTCGGCCGGACCGCCTCCCGCACGCTCGTGCGGGACGCCTCGGTGCGTGCCGGCGAGAGCGGGCGCTCGCTGGCCGAGGAGCTCGACGATCTCGAGACGGGCCTGACGTCCGAGGAGATCCGGGACGCGCTCGAGCCGACGACCTACCTGGGCTCGGCGGGTTCTCTCGTCGATCGCGCCCTTGCCCGACACGAGGCCGAGCGGGAGGACGAACGATGAATCTCCACCACGTCGCCGACGGGCCCGCCGACGCACCCGTGCTCGTCCTCTCGAGCTCGCTCGGGACAACGCTCGAGATGTGGGAGCCACAGGTGGCCCGGCTCGCAGAACGGTTCAGGGTCGTGCGCTTCGACCGGCGCGGACACGGCCGGTCGCCGGTCGTAGCAGGCCCGACCACCATCGACCACCTCGGCAGCGACATCGTCGCGCTGCTCGACGAGCTCGCCGTCGAACGGGTCTCGTTCTGCGGACTCTCGCTCGGCGGCATCGAGGGGATGTGGCTTGCCGTGAACGCCCCGGAGCGCATCGCGCGCCTTGCGCTCTGCTGCACGGTCGCCACGTTTCCACCCCGGCAGGGATGGGTCGACCGTGCCGCCACAGTGCGGGCCAAGGGCACGGTCGCGATCGCCGACGCGGTACTCGGCCGCTGGTTTCGGTCGTCCTACCACGATGCCCACCCCGAGGTCGTTGCACGGTTCCGCGCCATGCTCACCACGACCCCCGCCGAGGGGTACGCAGCATGCTGTGACGTCCTCGCCGACGTCGACCTCACCTCGCGGCTCGCGGAGGTCGACGCGCCGACGCTCGTCCTGACCGGCTCCGACGACCCCGTGGTGACGCCCGCGGACGGAGACGCGCTCGCCGCGGCGATCCCGGCGGCCGGGCACATAGTGGTCGAGGGGGCGGCGCACATCGCCAATGTCGAGCAACCGGACGCCTTCACGGCGGCGCTGCTGCGCCACCTGGGCGGGGACCAGGAGGACGCATGAGTGACGAGACGCAGGCCGAGCTCCACGCCCGGGGCATGGCGACACGGCGGGCGGTGCTCGGCGACGCCCACGTCGATCGGGCGGTCGAACGAACGACGCCGTTCACCGAGGATTTCCAGGATCTGATCACGCGCTATGCGTGGGGCGAGATCTGGTCGCGGCCGGGCCTCGACCGCCGGACGCGCAGCTGCGTCACGCTCACGGCGCTCGTCGCCTCCGGACGGGAGCACGAGCTGGAGATGCACGTGCGAGCGGCGCTCGGGAACGGGCTCACCGCGGACGAGATCGGCGAGGTGCTGCTGCAGTGCGCCGTCTACTGCGGCGTCCCTGCCGCCAACGGGGCGTTTGCGATCGCCCAGCGCGTGCTCGAAAGCGCCGACACGGGCGAGGCTGGGCGATGAGCACCTACGTCCTCATCGACGGTGCCTGGCACGACGGCGGCTGCTGGGAAAAGGTGGTCCAGGAGGCAGGACGTGACTGACCCGACAGCGCTCCCCGCGGCGCCGCCGCCGGCAGGAGCATTGACGTGACGCGCGCGGTTGTGCTCTCGGCCGTGCGAACCCCCGTGGGGCGCTACGGCGGCGGGCTCGCGGGTGTGCGGCCGGACGACCTGGCCGCCGCCGTGATCGCCGAAGCGGTCGCGCGCGCCGGCGTCCCGGCCGCCGAGATCGAGGACGTGTGGCTCGGCTGCGCGAACCAGGCCGGCGAGGACAATCGCAACGTCGCGCGCTTTGCCGCGCTCCTCGCCGGTCTGCCCGAGTCGGTTGGAGGCGTCACCGTCAACCGCCTCTGCGCGTCCGGTCTGTCGGCGATCGTCGGGGCCTGCCACGCTGTCGTCGCCGGCGACGGCGACCTCTTCGTCGCAGGAGGCGTCGAGTCGATGACACGGGCGCCGTTCGTGACCGCCAAGCCCGAGGCGGCGTACGCGCGCGGCGACCGCACACTCCATGACACGACGCTGGGCTGGCGCTTCGTCAACCCCCGCTACGAGGAGCGCTTCTCGCGGGCGACGATGGGGGAGACGGGCGAGAACGTGGCGGAGCGCTGGAACGTCTCGCGCGAGGAGCAAGACGCGTTCGCGCTGCGTTCACAACGCCGTTGGGCGGCGGCCCAGGAGGCAGGGCGTTTCGCCGACGAGCTCGTGCCGACGGCGGATCTCGAACACGACGAGCACCCGCGCCCCGAGACCACCCTCGACAAGCTCGCGTCGCTGAAGCCGGCATTCCGAGCGGAGGGATCGGTCACCGCAGGCAACTCGAGCGGAATCAACGACGGTGCAGCCGCACTCGTGATCGCGAGCGAGGAGCGCGCCCGGGCTCTTCGCATCGAGCCGCTTGGTGTGTTCGCCGGTTCGGCCGCTGCCGGTGTGGACCCGGCTGTGATGGGCATCGGGCCCGTCCCGGCGGTGCGCAAGCTTCTCGCCCGCACGGGCGTGTCGGTCGAGGAGCTCGACCTCGTCGAGTTGAACGAGGCGTTCGCGTCGCAGAGCCTCGCCGTCGTGCGGGAGCTCGGTCTCGACGAGGAGAGGGTGAACGTCAACGGCGGCGCGATCGCGATCGGGCACCCGCTGGGTATGAGCGGCGCCCGACTCGTCACCACGCTGCTGCACGAGCTCCGCCGGCGCGGCGGGCGCTACGGCCTGGCGACGATGTGCATCGGGGTGGGCCAGGGACAGGCCGCGCTGTTCGTACGGGAGGGTTCTGCTTGATGCGGACTCAGGTGGCGATCATCGGGGCCGGGCCGGCGGGCCTGACGCTGGCGCAGCTGCTCCACCTGGAAGGCATCGAGTCGGTGATCCTGGAGAACAGGAGCCGCGAGTACGTCGAGGCCCGGGTTCGGGCTGGGGTGCTCGAGCAGGGTGTCGTCGATCTCCTCACCGAGGCCGGGGTGGGGGAGCGGATGGCGCGCGAGGGGCTCGTGCACGGAGGGATCGAGCTGCAGTTCGCAGGCGAGCGCCACCGAGTCGACCTGACGGTGCTCACCGGTGGCAAGGCGATCACGGTGTACGGGCAGACGGAGGTCGTGAAGGACCTGATCGAGGCGCGGCTCGGCACGGGGCGGCCACTGCTGTTCGAGGTGGGCGACGTCAGGGTCGAGGAGATCGAGTCCGAGCGGCCGCGCGTGCTGTTCACGCACGAGGGCACACAGCACGTCGTCGAGTGTGACGTCGTCGCCGGGTGCGACGGCTTCCACGGCGTCTGCCGGCCGACGATTCCGGCAGGCGTCCTGCGAACGTTCTCGCGCGAGTATCCGTTCGGTTGGCTCGGAATCCTCGCCGCGGTGGCGCCGTCGAACGACGAGCTCGTCTATGCCCATCATGAGCGTGGCTTCGCCTTGCTGAGCCTGCGCTCGCCGGAGGTCAGCCGTCTCTACGTGCAGTGCCGTCCCGACGAGGACATCGCCGAGTGGCCGGACCAGCGCATCTGGGAGGAGCTACAGGTCAGGCTCGGGCTCCCCGGTTGGACGCTCGCGGAGGGCCCGGTGCTGGAGAAGGGGATCACGCCGATGCGCAGCTTCGTCGCCGAACCGCTACGCCACGGACGGCTCTTCCTCGCAGGCGATGCGGCCCACATCGTTCCTCCGACCGGCGCCAAGGGCCTGAACCTCGCTGTTCACGATGTGCGGCTTCTCGCCGACGCTCTCGTCGAGTGGTATGGCGCGGGAAGCGAGCGCTTGCTCGACACCTACTCGACGGATTGCCTTCGCCGTGTCTGGCGTGCCGAGCACTTCTCCTGGTGGATGACGACGATGTTGCATCGCCCCGAAGGGGGCGACCCGTTCGATCTGCGTCTGCAGGAGTCCCAGCTGCGCTACGTCACCAGCTCGCCGGCGGCCGCGACGTCGCTGGCCGAGAACTACGTCGGGCTCGAGGTCGTCTGACGAGGGTCGGCGCCGAACGGCGATAGGATCGAACGGATGTCGACGATCGCCCGTACAGGCCCGCCGTTCCGCGCCGACCACGTCGGCAGCCTGCTGCGGCCGCGAGCTTTGTTGAGCGCGCGCGAGGACTTCGGCGCAGGCCGCATCGACGCGAATGCGTTGCGGCGCCTGGAAGATGACGCGATTCTGCGAGCCGTGCGCCGGCAGGAGGAGGTCGGGCTCCTGGCTGTCACCGACGGCGAGCTCCGACGCGGTTCCTGGCACATGGACTTCATCTACCAGCTGGACGGCGTCACGAAGGAGGCCGGCCATCTCACGGTTCAGTTCCACAACGAGCAGGGCGACATCGAGTTCACGCCGGCGGCGATGCACGTCGACGGCAAAGTCGGCGTCTCCAGCACGATCTTCGGCGACGACTTCCGCTTCCTGCGCGACGCGGCCACGACGAGCGTCCCCAAGCTGACCATTCCCTCGCCGAGCATGGTGCACTACCGCGGCGGCCGGGCGGCGATCGATCCGGGAGTGTACCCCGACCTGGAAGAGTTCTGGAGCGACCTTACGGCTGCGTATCGCGAAGAGGTCCGGCGGCTCGGTGAGCTCGGCTGCACCTACCTCCAGCTCGACGACATCAGCCTCGCCTATGTCAATGATCCCCACCAGCGGGAGCACCTCGCCTCGATCGGCGGTGACCCGGAACACCAGCACCTCGAATACATCCGCCACATCAACGAGGCGCTCGCCGCACGTCCGGCGGGGATGGTGGTGACGACGCACATGTGCAGGGGCAATTTCCGGTCGTCGTGGGTGGCGGAGGGGGGCTACGACTTCGTCGCCGAGGCGCTGCTGAACGAGCTCGACGTGGACGGCTTCTTCATGGAGTGGGACGACGAGCGCTCCGGCAGCTTCGAGCCGTTGCGGTTCCTGCCGAAGGGCGAGAAGCAGGTCGTGCTCGGCCTCGTCACGACGAAGCGCGGAGGGCTCGAGACCAAGGACGAGCTGAAGCGCCGCATCGACGAGGCGGCCCGATATGCCCCGCTCGAGCAACTCTGTCTCTCACCACAATGCGGCTTCTCCTCGACGATGGAGGGCAACGCACTCACCGAGGAGGAGCAGTGGGCGAAGCTGCGCCTCGTCGTCGACGTGGCGCAGGAGGTCTGGGGGTAGCACCGTGACCGGGCGGACGCGAGCGTCGCGTCCGTCTTCCGCTACGCCTGGACGAGCGACCCTCCGTCGATCACGTGTACGGCACCCGTGATGAAGCTCGAGGCCGGTGAGGCGAGCAGGACGACGAGCCCTTTCAGCTCCTCCGGATCTGCCATCCGCCCGAGGGGGATCAGCGTGGCCCACGCTTGCTTCATCTCCTCGGTCGGGTGCTCGGTGACGCCGCCGCCGATCAGCGTCCCGTAGAAGGGGCCGGGGCAGATCGCGTTGACGAGAATGCCGTGCGAAGCGAGATCGAGGGCGGCGTGGCGGACCATGTGGATCACCGCCGCTTTGCTCGCCGCGTAGCCGTAGCAGACGAGCGGCTCCGGACGGAGACCGGCGTTGGACGCGGTGACGATGATGCGCCCCGAGCCCTGGCGCTTCATGATCGCCGCCGCGCCGCGCATCGTGAACATGACGCCCGTCTGGTTGACGCCGAGCACCTTGTCCCAATCCGAACGCTGCACTTTGTCGAGCGTCTGACCTCCTTCGACGCGGAAGCCGGGGGTGGCCGCGAGCCCGGCGTTCGCGAATACCACGTCCACGCCTCCCTGCTCCTCCACCACGTCGTCGAACAGCGCCTGCACGCGGGCCTCGTCGGTGACGTCGACCACGAACGATCGCGCGTCACAGCCGCGCTCGACGAGCCGTTGGGTCGATCTTTCGAGCCGCCCCTCGTCGATGTCCGCGAGCGTGACGCGGGCGCCGCACTCCGCGAGTACCTCGGCCATCGCGAAGCCGAGCCCGCTTGCAGCGCCCGTGACGACGACGCGGGCACCCCGGACGTCGAAAAGGCGCCCGAGGACCTCCGCCGCACGCTCACCGCCCGGATCGTGGATCTCCACTGTCGCGCCCATTCTCCTGTCCTCTCTCTCACCGCCGTGCGTGGACGAACGTCACATACTCATGAAGCGTGCCTCATGAAGCGTGCGCCGCAGCCTGTCGAACGAGCTAGGGCCCATCCAGGCGCACGACCGCCTTCATGACCTCCGCAGGATGCTCGATCGCGTAGGCGATGGCCTCGGGCGCCTGTTCGAGGGTGAACTCGTGCGTGACCAAGCCGGCTGCTGCCTCTCCCCGCCGGCTGACGAGGTCGACGGCTCCCGCGAAGTCGCCGGAGCCGCAGCAGCTCGTGCCGAGCACGTCGATCTCCTTGAACGGCAGATCGCCGACGCGGACTGGCGCTCGCTCGCTCGAGAGCCCGACGACGACCACCCGGCCCGCTGCTGCCACGAGCTCGACCGCCGTCTGGACGAGAGCGGGGACGCCGGTTGCCTCGAAGACGACCTCGGGCCCGTCTCCACCCGACCATTCGCGGACGGCCGCCGCGAAGTCGTCCTCGGCCGCCACGTGGAGGATGTCTGCGCCCATCCCGACCCCGCGCGCCAGGCGGCTCTCGACCCTGTCGACGAGCAAGGCCGACGCCCCGCGGTCGGTGGTCGCCAGCGCGAGAGCTTGACCGATCGGGCCGGCGCCGAGGATCACGGTGTGCTCTCCCGGCTCGACCCGACCCCGTGCCACGGCCCGTATGGCGATCGAGACCGGCTCGATGAGGGCGGTCAGTGCCGCGTCCTGGTCGCCGACGGGAAAAACCTGAGCCGACGGAAGGAGGAGCTGCTCCTGAAGCGCCCCGTCGGCGTGAATGCCCGTCAGGCTGATCGACACGCACGCGTTCCCGCGGCCGATGCGGCACGGATAGCAGCGGCCGCAGGAGCTGACCGGCCAGATGGCCACGCGCATGCCGGATTCGAGGTGGGGTGGGCAGTCCGCTCCCAGTCCGACGATCGTCGCTGCCGCTTCGTGCCCCTGGATCCTCGGGTACAGCGTCGACGGGTCGTCGATCGTGCCGATGTCGCCCAGGAAGTAGTGGAAGTCCGACCCACAGAGGCCCACCGCTTCGGGAGCGACGAGAACGTCGCCTGGGCCAGGTGCTTCGGGCGTCTTGACGTCGACGACTGTCATCGACCCCCTGGCACGGGTGACGGCTGCACGCATGCTGGTCATGCCGGAGATCGAATCACGCTGGCGGGGGCGGTGCAACGAATACCCGCCTCGAGTTGCTGCGCATACCATCTCCGCGCAGCGACCGACCCCGAGCAAAGGAGCCGCATGCGCGAGCCGGTATTCACCGAGACGAAGCAGATCGCCCTGGTCGTGCGCGACCTCGAGGCCACGATCCGTGTCTATGTGCACGAGTACGGCATCGGGCCTTGGGAGATCTACGAGTTCAACCCCGACACCGTGTCGGACCTGGCGAAGGACGGCCGGCCCGCCGAGTACGCCTTCCGGCTCGCGGTCACCATGGTCGGCAGTGTGCAGTGGGAGCTGATCCAGCCGCTCGATGAGAGGAGCATGTACGCCGAGTTCCTCGCCACGAAGGGCGAAGGGCTCCATCACGTCGCGGTGGGGACTCAGGCGGGGTACGGCGAGGCGCTCGCCGCTCTGCAGGCCAAGGGACGCCGGATTCTCCAGGCAGGCGTGTACGAGGGCGTCACTTTTGCCTACCTCTCGACCGACGAGGACCTCGGCGTCATCACGGAGATCTACGACTGGCCTTCGGACCTCCCGCCGCAGAAGCCGGATGCCGTGTATCCGTGAGGGCGGCCTCGATTGGCACCCGACGTGCTATTGGCAGGCTCGGCGGCCTGCGTTGGCCGGCGTCGCCGATTCGTCGTGCGGCGTCTAGCTAGGACGGTCGGGGGACGAACCTGATCCGGACCGTGCCCTCGCTGACCTTTCGCCCGGCCGTGGTCTTTCCCTTGAGGTCGAGCACGAAGCCGGTACCGGTGTGCAGGTGGTTCAGGGGGAAGCCGAGCTGGCCGGGCTGCTGGGGGGTGCGGAATTCCACGGTGGACGTCAGCCTGCGGGTGTCGATCGCCCCGGTGGCCGTGCCTCCACCCGGCGCGACGCGAGCACCGCTGAGCTTTGCCCCATTCCCCTCGAAATAGGAGCACGTGGACGATCGCAGGGCCGGTGTGGTGCCGCTTCGGCCGGTGTAGACCCGGAGCGCGTATGTCACGGCGCCCGGCCCCGAGGTGCTGTAGGGGCTCCCCCCGATGCTCAGCGAACCGGGCTCGGGACGATTGCTGCTCAAGCCGCAGCTCTTGATGTGAGGGCCGGAAAGGCCGTACTTGATGCTCCCGAGAACCGTACCCTTGCCCGACATCTTCATCTCGATCCTCGGCTCGCCGTCCTCGGACGTTCGGACTTCGAGGCGCACGCCCTTGTAGGTCTCCGTCCACTTCGAGATCTCCGAGTAGGCGAAGTCCAACCGGAGCGGCTTGCTCGGCAGGGCGAGCGTGGCCCGGAACGTGCCTGTCACCTGGACGTCGTAGACGTACACGATAGGAACTTTCGCCCCGATTTCCACTGTCGGTGGCCCGGCACGCGCTCTCGGCTGACATCCCCGAAATTCCGTGCCGGGCGCGCCCGCTTCGTTCATTGCCCGCTCGGGTCGTCGTCTGGATGAGGAGGCGCGCGTGCTCACGGCGAAGCGTGAGCAGCGCGCGCCTCCTGCAGGTGTTGTCAGGCGGTGGCGCCGACCGAGGTGCTGATCCCGAGCGTGGTGCTGAACATCACTTCGGCGTAGCGAATGTTGATCAGGTCGAGTTCGTCGGCCATGTTCTTGGCGACCCAGGAGGCTACGACCTCGCTGCCGGCCTCGGCGTCGGCACGCGTATCCCAGACACTGAGCGAGAGGACTTCACCGTCTCCAATCGCAACCGAGTAGGCCTTGAAACCGGGTTGGGACTGGAGCACTGGGAGGATCCCCTCCTCTGCCCGGCGCGCGAGGTCTTGGGCGTCCCCGCTGAAGCTGTAGGTGGCCATCCGTGCTTGCATCGTGCTCCTTTCGTAGGCCGGCCGTTGGGAAAGGGCTGAGCGCATTCCCCGGTCGGCGGCTTGCTGGGAGCTTGACAGATCGTGAGGGACTGCGCCACGACGTGGGATGGTCGACTGGTGACCGGTCGATGTGGATCCGGCATGACGGGGTTTTCGCTTCAGCCCGCAGTTGGGATGCGGCTTCAGTCGCCGACGAATTCGATCCTCGTCGTGCCGATCAGCCCTGGACTGTCGATCTCGTAGACGCAGAGGTCGGTACCGTCGGCGCTCGCGGGCGCCGGAACATCGCCGGACCACACCGAACCGGAGGCCGGCGTGACGGTCAGGGTATGGCGGCCGTCGACAGAGATCTGCACGGGAGTGCCGGCCTTGCCGAGGAGCGTCAGGCTCAGGTGCCCTCGCGTACACCCCAGCACCTGGACACGCGCTGTGCCGACAATGTCGCCGTTCGCTTGCACCCCGCTCGTTATCCACCGCAGGCGGAGCGGTGTGTTGGCCCGCCATAACGTCATTCCCGTCATGTCGGTCGCGGGCCCGTACGATGCGAGCGCTGTCCCGGCCACCACGATGTTCGACGGGGCTACCACGTAGCCGCCCCTGAGCCGTTTTTCCGTCGTGTCCAACACCAGCCCGCCAACACGCGGTGCGACCAGCTGCGTGGGGACTTGCGTCGCTGGTGGAGTCCCGTCGAATTTGAGCACGCGGTCGATCCGCTCGTTCCAGTAGAGCGTTTGCCACAACGTCTTCGGGAACGCAGTCTTGGCGTGAACGTAGGTCACGGGCCCGTCGGCGACCTCGTCGATCCACCGGGGCTGCTCGGTGGAGAAGACCCAGGTGCGGTCGGCGCGCGCCAGCCGTTGGATCTCGCGTGACGAGACGATCGAGGCCGAGAGGAGCGTGGCGGCGACGACGGGGACGAGGACGAAGCTCGCACGGCGAGGTACGAGAACGGAGACCACCACGACGAGGCCGACCGCGAGTGCGTACCCAACCTGTAACCAACCCGAGGATGTCGCCTCGCGAAGACGCCAGAGTGGGATGAACGAGAACGCGTCGAGCGCTGCCTCCTGGGTCGCGAACCGTGAGACGGGCAAGAGGATGGCAGGCGCTGCGACGGCCAAGGCGACGACCGATGTGAGAGGTTGCGGCCGGGGCACCCCTCGCGCAAGCCACAGCACGAATACGAGAAAGAGTGGCGGCACCACCGTGATCAGGTCGCGCTCCGCGATGTGACCGACCCACCTCGACGCGAACGTGCCGACCTCGACCAGCGAGATCACGGTCCAGGCACACGCCGTCGCGACAAGGGCGGCAGCAGCGTCCGACTCTCGGCCCCGCGCGCACTCCGTGCCGAGGATCCCGAGTGCGATCAGCGGAACGCCGGCAACGATCACGAACAAGCCTCCCGTATGCCAGAACACGTCTCTCGCCGAGGCTCCGAGCTCGTAGCCGCCCGTGGCTGCAGCGTAGACGCCGACGACGTCTGCCGAGCCCCCGGCCACACCCGTGATACCCAGAGCAACGGTACCGGCGACGACCAGGCCGAGCAGGGGAGCCGACCGTCGCAGGCTCGTGACGTCGCGCCTGAACGTGCAGAAGAGCACGATGGCGAGCATCGCAGCAGGCAGCAGCGCCAGCGCCTGCACGCGCGTGAGCACCGCGAGCGCGGTGGCGAGCACGAAACTCCCCTGACGGAGAAGAGACGGCCTCACGAGGACACTCCACAATGCCCAGAGCGCGAGGGTGACGACCGGATAGAAGAGCGTCTCGGTCATCAACGACGCCGAATAGGCGAGCCCTGGAATACAGACGGCGAACGCCGCCGCGACGAGCGCCCACCTCTCGTCGACCACTCGACGTCCCCAGGCGAAGACGATGAAGGCGACCGACGACATCGCGAGCGCCTGCACCATCTGGACGGCGGCCAGCCCTGACGAAGGCCCCAGCACCGACAGTGGTGCGCCGATCGCCGCCGGATAGAAGAGCGAGTATCCCCCGGTGACACCACCCACCAGGGACAGCGAGCCGGAGCCCCACACCGACCGGCCGAGAAGCGCGTAGATCGTCTCGTCCGGAGCGATCCACGGCGCCTCGACGCCGTGGGCGATCCAGAATCGGATAAGCGTCGATACGACGACGATCGCCACGACCGGTAACCAGCCGACGCTTACAGACCGAGGCTGCATGCCTGCCTCGCCGAGCGCCGTCGTGGTGACGCTCGGAATCTTCGCGTGCGCGAGGGTGGTCTCATCTCATCTCGGTACTGGGAGAATCCGAACGTAGAGCCTTCGGGGTGGCATGTCCGAGCTCCAGGGCGTTCCGGAGGTCGACGAGGATCTCGTAGGATCTGAGGCGAGCGTCGTGGTCGTGGATGGCGGCTGCGACGATCAGCTCGTCGGCGCCTGTTTCGGCCACAAAACCCTGAACACCGTCCGTGACGGTCTCCGCCGAGCCGACGAACGATCGGCGCAGCATGCTTGTGACACGTGCCTTTTCGGCGGGTGACCAGTAGGTCTCGATGTCGCCGATCGGCGGTGGCAGCTGGCCCCGTCGGGCCCGGAAGATGTTCGTGAACGACTGCTGTTGCGAGGTGAACAGGCGTTGCGCCTCCTGGTCGCTATCCGCGGCGATCACGTTTGCGCCCACCATCGCGTAGGGGTGCTGCAGTTGCTGGGACGGTCGGAACTCGGAGCGGTAGATGTCGAGCGCGGGGAGGAGTTCGTCCGGCGCGAAGTGTGAGGCGAACGCGTAGGGCAGTCCGAGCAGCGCGGCGAGTTGTGCGCCGAAGAGGCTCGAGCCGAGGATCCACAGCGGCACGTACGAGCCTGTTCCCGGGATCGCGTGAACCACCTGCCCGGGGGCCGGATCGCCGAGCAAAGCCTGGAGCTCGAGGACATCGTGTGGGAAGGTGTCGGCGCTCGAGGGCGCCCGCCGCAGCGCAAGGAGCGTTCGCTGATCGGTTCCCGGCGCCCGGCCGAGCCCGAGGTCGATCCTTCCCGGGTGCAGCGCCGCGAGGGTGCCGAACTGCTCGGCGATCACGAGTGGCGAGTGGTTGGGAAGCATGATCCCACCCGCGCCGACTCTGATCGTCGTCGTCCCGGCAGCAACGTGCGCGATCACGACCGCGGTGGCCGCGCTGGCGATGCCGGCCGCATTGTGGTGCTCGGCGACCCAATAGCGGTTGTATCCCCACTGCTCGGCGTGTTGTGCGAGGTCGAGCGAGTTTCGCAGCGCCTGGGCCGGTGAGCCGCCCTCGACGATGGGCGCGAGATCGAGGATCGAGATCGGGAGCATCGCCCGACCTTACCCAGGGCTGTCGTCTACTCGGCCCATGGTGTGGCCCACGCCCTCGCTATCGGTTGATCGCGTCGTGTGGCGCGAGCCTTGGCGGGAGTGCGAGCGTCGCGGTGACGGAGGCAGCCGCGGCCACGATCGCGATCGCGAACACCGCTTGGAAGCCGCCGAGTCCGTGCCCCCCGTCGAGCAGGCGCGCCACCGCGACCGAGGCGACGAAGCCGCCGATATAGCGGGACGTCGAGAAGACGCCAGAGGCGACGCCCGCTTGCTCGGGATCGATCGCCTCCACGGCCGAAGCCTGCAGTCCAGCGGTGGACAGGCCGACGCCCGTGCCTGCAAGCGCGAGCGAGGCGAACAGCCCGTACCCCGTGATCCCGGGTTCGACGACGAGCGGCACGAGGCCGACTGTGAGGATCAGGCAGCCGGTGACGGCCGGACGGCGACGGCCGTAGCGATCAGCGAGCCGGCCGCCGATGAGGGACAACACAACGATCGGCGCAGAGAGCAGCGCCAACGCGAGCCCCGCGTGCACAGTCGACCAGTGGAGGTGTCGCGTGAGCAGGATCGGGGTCGCGAGCAGCATCGTGTAGAAGGCCAGGTTGCTCGAGGAAACCCCTCCGTTCGCGGCAGCAAAAGCCCGGCGGGCGAAGAAGCGCGGCTGGAGTACCGGGTCTGCGTGCGCGAGCTCGCGGCGGACGAACACGACCGCCGCAAGCGCGAGCAACGGGACACCGGGCACGAGCGCCGAAGGCACGTTCCGCCCCTCGACGACGAGAGCGGCCGCGCCGCCGAGGACGACTGCGAGGAGACCCGCTCCGAGCCAGTCGAACGACGTCGGCGGGCGACGGCCCGGGCAACGGGGGACTGTCCTCCACGCTACGACCAGCGCCACGGCGACGAGCGGCACGTTCACGTAGAAGATCGCGCGCCAGCCTCCGACCAGGACGAGGAGCGCGCCGAGGGGCGGCCCGAGGCCGGCCGCGAGCGCGAGCGACCCGCCGACGATGCCGTAGGCGCGACCGCGGCGCTCCGCCGCGATCGACTCGCGGATGAGCCCGATGCCGTTCGGGAACACGACCGCGCACGCGATCGCCTGGGTCACCCGGAAAGCGATCAGCACGACAAGGTTCGCCGCGACGGCAGCGCCGAGAGACGCAAGACCGAACACGAGCAGGCCGCCGAGAACGAATGGTCTCCGGCCATGCCGATCCCCGAGCTTCCCGGCGAGTGGTAGGACGACCGCGAGCGCCAGGAGATACGAGGTCACGAGCCAGCCGCCCGACCCCAACGTCGTGTGGAAGTCGCTCACGATGGCCAGCAGCGCGGCCGCGATCATCGTCGAGTTGAGGGGAGCAAGGACCGCGGCGAGCGCGACCGTGACGATCACCGCACGCTCGGCGCGGGACACTGCGCTCAAACCGCGTCGAGCGCCGTGGGGTCGGCGGCGGCGGGCTGCCTTGCCGGCTTGTGGCTCCAGACGGTCTCGGGCCGCGTCTGGAGCAGGAACACCTCGCGTGGGCCGGAATCGCCCGGGCCGATCGCCCACTCGATGTCCTGCGGATGCCCGAGTGCGCGTTCGACGCGTTTGCCGAGCTTGGCCACTTCGAGTGCCTCCTCGTCCGAGAGGCAGGCCAGCTTCTGCTCCTCTGCCGGCACCTCGACGAGGCGCACCCCGCCCTGCTCTGGGTCGAAACGGTAGGCAACGTGCTTCGCCGAGAGCGTCCTGGAGCGGATCTCGAGCGTCACCTTGTCCACGGCATAGCGGTCCGGCGTCACCTCGCCCGCAACGACGGCCTCGCCGAGACCGAAGGAGCTCTCGATCGAGATCTGCGACCGGTCACCCGTCACCGGGTCGAGCGTGAACATCACCCCGGCCGCCTCCGCCGCAACCATCGTCTGCACGACGACGCCCATCGCCGTCTCGTCGGCACGGATCTCGACGCGGCGGAAGTAGGAGAGCGCCTGCGGCGTGAACAGGCTCGCCCAGCAGCGCACGACAGCCCGGCAGACAGCGTCCTGCCCTTGGATCCAGAGGTAGGTCTCGTGCTCGCCCGCGAACGACGCCTCGGCGGCATCCTCGCTGATCGCGCTCGAACGGACGGCCACCGGAAGCTGCTCGTCGCCGCCGAGGCCCTCATAGGCTTGCGTCAGCTCGTCGCGCAGCGGGCCCTCGAGCGCGCGCTCCTCGAACAGCAGACGGATCCGCTCCGATGCCTCCGCCTGCGCCTCGATCGACTCGGCACCGCGAAGTAACTCGTGGATCTCCCGGTCGAGGCCCGTCTCCGACACGAACTCGCGGTAGGCATGCGTCCCGATCGCGAACCCCGGCGGGACCCGTAGGTTCTCGCGCAGGAGCGATCCGAGCCCGACCGCCTTGCCGCCGACGACCTCGGCAAGGTGCGGCTCACAGCCGTCCAAGGAGGAGATGTAGCTCACGGCTCAGTCGAGGATCGTGACGACGCCGGTGTTGGCATCGACACGGAGCCGGTCGCCGGTCTTGATCCGCTTCGTCGCGGTACCGGTACCGACCACCGCCGGCAGCCCGTACTCCCGGGCGACGATCGCCGCGTGGGACATGATCCCGCCCGCATCGAGCACGGCCGCGGCGATGTTGCCGAAGACAGGCCCCCAGCTCGGGGCCGTCGACGGCGCGACGAGGATCTCCCCGTCCTCGAGCTCGTCGAGCTGGTCGGGCCGGAAGATCACGCGCGCCCGACCCTCGGCAACACCGGGTGAAGCCGCAAACCCGGTCAGCACACCTTCGTCGGCGCCGTTCTCCGACGCGAGCCACTCCTGCACGCGCTCGGTCGTGATTCCGAAGAGATTGATCGTGATCGGGTCGGTGATCGTCTCGGGCACCTGGCCGAGAGCCGGAGGTGGAGCCCACTCGCGCATAGCCTGGTAGATCGACTTCCGCCGCTCGACGATCGGTGGCCAGTAGTGGGGCCCTCGGGCGGCGCCGGCGCCGCCCGTGCTCCAGTCCATCCGGAGCTCCTCGAGCGCCGAGCGCACCTCGCCGCGCTGCAGAAAGAAGACGTCCTCCTGGTCGGCCAGGAACGTGTGCCGCGCCAGGAGCGCGCCGAACTCGCGCACCTTGTTCCAGAAGATCGTGTGCGACCAGTGGTCGATGTAGAAGTTGTGGCTCTCGACATGCGGGAAGACGGTGCGCGAGAGCGCAAGCCGCTCGTCGAAGGCCTGACGCGTCTGCTCCGGCAGCAACTCGCGATACTCGGTCGTGATTCGTTCGCGCTCGGCGACGACCGCCTCGTGCGGGCGAGAGATGTCCTCGCCGGCCTGCAGGCGCTCGATGTAGGAGCCGATCGTCGCGATTGGCAGCGCCATGTCGTCGATCCACGAGCGGTGGTGGTGATAGAGGCCGTTCCCGTACGAGAAGTGGAACCAGGGGTTCTTCGTCTCCTCGAAGTCGGCCAGCCACCGCTCGCCTCCCTCGTTCCGCGCGAGCGCGGCCTGAAGCTCCGCCTCACTGCTGCACGCCTTCACGGGCTCGCCCACCTCGAGCTCGAGCGCAAGCCGGGCGAGACGCCTGAGCTCCTCGTCCGGGCGGAGGACCGCGGAGTCGATCCCTGAGACCATCTTGGCCACTGCTTGATCCGAGATCCCGGGGAACGCTTGCCGGCAGAGCTCGTGGAAGACGAGGTATGCCCCGTGGGCAAGGTTCTGGAGCTCGAAGTGGTACTGGCAGATGCGGTCGAAGACCTCGACCAGGCGGTCGTAGACGAGGAGCAGAGCGTGGCTCGAGCCGACGCCTCGGCCCTCGGTCACAATCGTCTCGTCCTCGAATTCGAGCAAGTCCGGAACGGCGAGCGCCTCCAGCTCGCGGATCGCCTGCTCGACCTTCTCCAGCCAGCGGGCCTCCAGCTCGTCCCAGTGCTCGAAGTAGTAGCCGCCCCGCTTCGTGAACAGCTCCGCGCGCCGGGCAAGCGTCGCCTCGTCGGTGACCGAGTTGGTGCTCAAGTAGACGTAGCCGTTGAGGACACGGGCCTCGACGCCGAGGGACGGAGGCACGACGAACAGGCGGCTGTTCGCCTGGTTGAGCGCGACATCGGCGCATTCGAAGAACACGGCGTCGAACGGGTAGAAGGGCTCCGCGTAGTGCGATGCGAGCTGGAACCAGAAGCGACTCTCGTCGAAGGCGCGGCGATCCTCGCTGAACAGGGTGTAGTAGGCGTACATCTCCTCCCACCCCTCGCAACCCGGAGGGGTCGGCACCTCGAACGGGCTCGGAAAGCCCTCGCGCGCCACTTCCGCCTGCTCATCGATGACAGTCATCGCTGCCGCTCCTTCCTGGGCACGACCATCAGATCGTGCGATTCGTATCATGATTGGGACGGGACGGCCACGGCGGAGACGATCCGGTCGAAGGGCATGTTCGCTCTTCGGTTCGCCTCCACGACGGTCTCCTCCGACGGCCCTTCGAACTGGCAGAAGCAGGACTCATCCTCGGGGACGATCGTCGAGCCGAGATAGCGCAACGGGATTCCCTCGCTGCGTAGCGCCTCCGTGGCGTGGCCCAGCCGCTCGAGCGCGGGCAGAAGTTCGCGCTGCTCGAGTCCGGTAGGTAGCGCTCGACGACGAAGACCATGTCAGAGAGGCTAGGGTCGAATGTCCCGGGAGGAAACCGAGGAAGCTCTAGACTTCGACGGCTTCGTCCGCAGCATTGGCGGCTTCGTCCGCACGCAGGGAAAGCCGATATGCGAGCGTGCCGCGGGAGCGAACGCCGAGCTTGCGGTAGACGCTCGTGAGGTGTGCTTCGACCGTACGCACGCTCATGAAGAGCTCGGCGGCAATCTCCTTGTTCGAACGGCCGTCGGCGGCCAGTTTCGCGATGCGCTCCTCCGTCTCGGTGAGCCCGTCGGAGGTGGGTCGCCGACCGCTGATCCGCTTCAGCTCCCCCCGGGCTTTGTCGGCCCAGAGGCGGGCACCGAGCTCCTCGAAGATCGCGAGCGCCTGCTCGAGCGTCTCGCGGGCGGCGCGTTTCTGCTTCGCCTGCCTGCTTGCGGAGCCGAGGCAGAGCAGTGTGCGGCCCCGCTCGAAGGGATACTCATACTTGTCCAGCTCGGAGAGGGCGCCCACGTAGGCGGCCATGGCACCGACGAGGTCGCCCTCGGCTGCGGCGAGAAGGCCACGGCAGCGGGCGGCACCGGCTACGGCCCAGTGGCTGCCGAGGCGCCGCGCGTATAGCTCGTGGGGCTCGAGATAGGCGCGCGCTTGCTCGAGCTCCCCGAGGGCGATCAGCGTCTCGATCGTGTCCGCCCAGACCGGATTTGTCGGGTCGTTCAACCCCATCGCCAAGAGCCGTCCAGGTAGCTCGCGCAGAACGTCGGCGGCCGCATCCAGGTTGCCGAGCGCGAGCTCGAGACGGCCGAGCGCACCGAGGCTGAAGATGGTCCAGGAATCGCTCGAGAGCGCCTGGGAGAACGAGAGACCTTCTTCGGCCGAAGCGCGCGACTGCTCGACGAGGCCAAGGTCTGCCTCGATCAGCGCCTTGATGCGTCCCACGAGCGCGCGGGTATACCGAATCTGGGTTTGTTCGCCAAGCTCATGCGCCCCAGCGGCGTGCTCGAGCGCCGACTGCCAGCGGCCGGCGAGCCACTCGAGCGTGCTCAGACCCCAGAGCAGCAACACCCGGGTGTCTTCGTCGCCCCGAGCCGCCGCCATCGCCTCCAGCTCCTCGAGGATGGCGCGAGGCCGTTCGACCTCGCCCCGGCGCATCAGGAGACGGGCGAGTTGGACGCGCGCGCTTTCCAGGTATCCGAGCGAGAGCCCGAGGCGCTCCTCGATCTCCGCGCCCCGCTCGAGCAGGCCGGGAGTCATCTCGGCAGCCCACGTTTCTGCATGCCCCACTTGCCCGAGCGCCACGACAAGCAGGGCAGGATCGCCGCTCGATTCCGCCCTTTCCAGCGCCGCTCGAGCGTCGACGAGCGCCCCGGGGATGTCGGAATCGAGCAGACGGACGACGCTTCGGAAGGCCAGGATCCGCGCCGAGCGGGCGTCGTCGTCCGCCGCCTCGGCCAGTGCCCCGTCGCAATACTGGGTCATCGTCGGAGGGTCGGCTGTGCGATTCAAGGCGAGCTCGAAGAGGACGTCAGCGCGCTCTATGCCGGGCGGAACGTCCGGAAGGAGCTCCCCGAGCATTGCCGCTGCTCGCTCACCGTCTCCGGCGAGACGGTGGAAGATCGTTGCCCGCAGACGCCGCTGCCGCGCCAGGGCAGGGTCGGCGGGCGTCAGCTCCGCGGCAAGCTCGCAGAGCGCAGCCGCGGCTGCCGTGGCGCCGCGGGTGGCCGCGTGCTCGGAGGCGGCATCGAGCTCGGAGGCGACGGCAGCATCGGGCCCGTCTGCAGCGAGCGCGAGATGGCGGGCCCGCTCCTCGAGGTCTGGGACCGCACCGGCCAGCTCCAGGTGGACGGCACGCCGCCTCGCGAGAGAGGCCTGCTCGTAGCAGATCGAGGCGAGAAGGGGGTTCGCGAAGCGCACCCGCGAGTCGTCGAGCTCGACCACGCCTTCGCGGATAGCCTCGGCGAGCGCGTCCGCGACCTGCTCCCGGTCGCCGTGCGCTGCCGCCACCAGGTCGACGGTCGGCCGGGCAAGCGCGGCGGCATAGAGGAGAATGTCCATCGTTTCTGCCGGCAGCCGGCCCAGGCGGCCGCCGAGCAGCTCACGCAAGCTCTCCGGCACGCGCAGGGCGCGCCCGGCCGCCGGCCGTTCGTTCGCCCGCTGGAGCTCACGGCCGAGCTCGAGCGCGAAGAACGGATTCCCCGCAGACGTCTCGAGGACCCGGCCGAGCTCGGGCCGGGTCAGTTCCAGCCCGAGCCGCTGCCTGAGCAAGTGGTGTAGCGCGCCCAAGCTCAACGGGCCGAGCCAGAGCCGCTCCAGATGTTCGTCCGAAAAGGAACGCTCGAGCTCGAGCGGCGCCGCGATCTCGGGCACCTTGCGCAGGGTCGCGAGCAGGCCGACCCGTTCGTCGCGAAGGCGCCGCAGCGCGATCTGCAGCACCGCGGCAGACGACGCGTCGAGCCACTGCACATCGTCGAGCGCCACGACAACAGGGCTGGCGTCGACCAGCGCGCGCAGCACATCCAGTAGCGCGAGCCCGATCAGGCGCGGGTCAGAGGGCTCCTCGCCCGGCTCGGCCAGCAGCAACGCGACCTCGAGCGCCCGCCGCCGCAACGGCGCCAACACCGGCGCCACCTCGTCGAATACCGGAGCGAGCAGATCGGAGAGCCCGGCGAAGGAGAGCAAGGCCTCGGCCTCAACGCTCTGGTGGGACAGGACGCGCCCGCCGCGCCGCTCGGCCTCGTCGATACCCGTCTTCCAGAGGCTCGTCTTGCCGATCCCAGCCTCGCCGGAGAGAATGAGCGCCGCAGGACCGTGCTCGACCGCGGCGAGAAACGCCTCGACCGAGGCAAGCTCCTCGTCCCGCCCGATTACGCTCGAAGCCATGCGCCTCACGCCATTGTGAACGGAACGCGCCGGATTACACACAGGCGGCGTGGTGACCGGCGGCCTACCCGGCTCATTGGGCCCGACTCGAGGGTCAGAGCAGTCTGAGCTCGCGGGCACGCGAGACCGCGTCGGGGCGGCTGGCGACGTCGAGCTTGCGAAAGATGTTCTTCACGTGGGTCTTGACGGTGTTGAACGAGACGTAGAGCGCCTCCCCGATCTCCCGTTGGGTGAGATCGGTCGCCAGCAGGCGGAGCACGGCGAGCTCCCGGTCGCTGAGATCCTCCTCGTACTGCGTTCGCGTCGCGCGGCTTGGCAGGAGGCGGAGCCTGCGCTCGACTCCCGCCACCAGCTCCGGCAACACGCCCGGGTCGGCGCACGACTCGGCCGTCTGGCGGGCCTCCCGCAGCATGTCCTTCGCGGCGCGGCGATCGCCGAGACCGCCCTTCACCCCCGCATGTGTGAGAAGCCCGTACGAGAGGTCGAACTTGGCGTCGCCCCGGCGAGCCAGCTCTATGCCTCGGGCGAGAACGTCGTCGGCCTCGCTCAGCCGGCCCTGCCCTTCGAGCAGCTTCCCGCGAGCAACGTGCGCCATGGACATGCCGAAGTACTTCGTCAGCCCGGTCTGCCTCCGCCGCAGCGCTTCGGTGTCGTCCAGCACCCGATCGGCCCGACCCGATTCACCGATCTCTGCATGGACGACGGCGCACCAGCCGAGGGCGTGGATCAGCGCCAGGGAGTGACCGGACTTCTCGCTCGACGTCACCGCTTCGTCGAGTAGGGCCGACGCGATCCGGCCCTCCCCTCCGAGGAAGACGGAGACGCCGAAGGTGGTGAGAAGAGCGCTCCGCCAATAGTCGGACCCGGCCTCCTCGAGCTCGAGCGCGGGTCGCGCCGTCTCGGCGATCCCACTCACGTCCCCGAGGAAGTACTGATTGATTGCCTGGCACGCGGCCACCCCGGACGCGACCGAGGCCGGGCCGGCCAGGAGTGAGCCACCGGCCGCGCCCCGCGCGGCCGCGTCGAGCCACTGATCTGCCTCGGCGATCCGGCCGACCTCCTGCAGTGTCGATGCCCTTACGAGGCACAGCCGGGGATCGCCTTTCACCGTCCCGGGCGGGAGGCCGTCGAGCCAGGCGAGCAAGGTCTCGAGGCGAGCCTCGTTCCGGAACTCGATCCAGTGGCGAAGGATCAGCTCGGAGGCATCGGCAAAGTCCCCTGCCGCCGTGGCGTGGTGAATCGCCTCGGATGGGTCGCCGTGCTCTCGGTGCCAGGCGCTCGCCCGGCGATGCAGCGTGCAAGCATGCTCCGGTTCGGCGAGCGCGAGCTCGTGGCGCAGTAGCTCGCCGAAGAGCTGGTGGTAGCAGTACCACTCGCGCTTCGCGTCGAGCGGGATGAGGAAGAAGTTCGAACGCTCGAGCTCGTGCAACATCCGCACCGAGCCATGCCGGTCGGTGACGGCGTCGCAGAGTGGGGCGCAGAGACGTTGGAGCACCGACGTCTGCAGCAGGAAGCCCCTCATCTCCTCGGGGAGGCCGGCCAGCACCTCCGAGCTCAGGTAGTCGACGACATGGCGGTTGTCGCCCGCAAACGCCTCGATGAACTCGTGCGCGCTCGCCCGGCCACGGATGGTGAGCGTCGCAAGGTAGAGACCCGCGGCCCATCCCTCCGTGAGCTCGCGTAGCCGGATGACGTCTTCACGGTCGAGCCCGAGACCGTGCAGGTCGTTGAGAAAGAGGTCGGCCTCTTCGTCGGAGAAGCGAAGTTGTTGCGCGTCGATCTCGGCCAGCTCGCCGCGGGCGCGTAGCCGCGCGAGCGGGAGGGCCGGCTCGGAACGGCTGGAGAGCACGAGCTCGAGGGTCTGGGGAAGGTGCTCGAGAAAGAAAGAAAGGCCCTCGTCGATCTCCGGGTTGCTGACCAGGTGGTAGTCGTCCAGCACGAGCACGACCTGGTGCGGTAACGCTGTGAGCTCGTTGCAGAGCGCCGGGAGAACGTCGCCGACGACGCTGACCCGTGGAGCCCGCAGCATGGGCAGCGAGACCTCGCCGGCACTCGGGTCGAGGGTGCGAAGCGCATGGATGAGATAGGTCCAGAACCGGACCGGATCGTTGTCGCCGCCGTCGAGGGCGACCCAGGCGAACGGCCGTGTCTCGCTCTCGAGCGCGTGCCAATCGGCGAGCAGCGTCGACTTCCCCCAGCCGGCCGGGGCACGGATCAGCGTCAGCTTGCGCGGCGAGCCTGCACAGAGCTCGAGAAGCTCGTGGCGTGAGACGCGCTGGCGTGGGACGGGAGCCTCCAGCTTCGACTTGATGAGCGGGCGGGCAGCCTCCTCGACCTCCGTCGACGTATATGTCGACATGACGTCGGAGGGTACATCGCCACAGCCGTCGATTCACCCAGGGTGATCTCGTCGCTGGGTGAAGTCAGGTCACCCAGGCGCCGCGGATGCTCCCTCCGAACACGACGAGACATCGCATGGAACCGCGCCGCCACGACAGGGCGGGGTGCGACCGGCAACAAGTCAACAAGTCAACGAATCAAGGGAGGTCGGTCGTGACTACCCCCGTCATCAACGACTGGAAAGAACTCGCGAGCCGAGGAACCGACGGCCTCGCAGTCTCGCTCCTCTGGAGCAAGGCGACGGGTCGAGTCAAGGTCACCGTCGCCAACGAGAGGTTCGACGAGGAGTTCGACCTGAACATCCCAGGCGAGCACGCGCTCGGCGCTTTCAGCCACCCGTTCGCGTACGCAGCTGTCCGAGGCTTCGGCTTCGGCTGTGCGATGCGCGCGTCCCTCGATCTACAGCCGCAGAACTGAAAGGAGCAGCCTCATGACGATCGACCCCGTTCAGTACGCCCGCCGTTGGAAGACCTTGTGCGTGCTGTCGCTGAGCCTGGTGATCATCGGGCTCGACAACACGATCCTCAACGTCGCGCTGCCGACGCTGCAGGACGAGTTCGGCGCCTCCGCCTCGAAGCTGCAGTGGATGGTCGACTCCTACCTGCTCGTCTTTGCAGGTCTGCTGCTCGTGTTCGGTACGCTCGGCGACCGCTTTGGGCGCAAGCTTGCGCTCCAGGCGGGCGTGTCGATCTTCGGGCTCGCCAGCCTCGGCGCCCTCTTCGCCGACTCGGCCGACCAGGTGATCGTAGTCCGTGCGGTGATGGGTGTAGGTGCGGCGCTCATCATGCCGGCCACCCTCTCGATCATCGCCAACCTCTTCACCGGCGAGGAACGCGGCAAGGCGATCGGGATCTGGGCCGCGCTGGCGGCGATCGGGATCGGGCTCGGCCCGCTGGCCGGTGGGCTGCTCCTCCAGTGGTTCGCGTGGCCGTCCGTCTTCCTGGTCAACGTCCCGGTGGCGGTCGTCGCGTTGGTGCTCGGCATCCGCTACGTGCCCGAGAGCCGCGACCCCCGGCCAGGCTCGTTCGATTTGCTCGGAGCAGCGCTCTCCACCGCAGGCTTCAGCATCCTCGTGTACGCGATCATCGAGGCGCCCGAGCAAGGCTGGACGTCCGGCCTGGTACTCGGATCGCTCGCCGCGAGCGTCCTGCTGCTGGTCACATTCTTCTGGTGGGAGCGTCGGATCGCTGAACCGATGCTCGACCTGGGCTTCTTCCGCAGCGCCCGCTTCAGTGTCGGCACCGCTGCGGTGAGCGTCGCCTTCTTCGCCTTGCTCGGCGCCATCTTCGCGCTCACCCAGTACCTGCAGTTCGCGCACGGCTACAGCGCGATCGAGGCGGGCGCCGTCATGAGCCCGATGGCGCTGGGCCTGATGATGGGCGCCGGCTCGTCGAGCAAGGCGGTGCGGCGGCTCGGCACCTCACGCGTCGTCGCCGCGGGCCTCACCGGCCTCGCGCTCCTGCTGGCACTGACCATGGTCTGGGAGCCGGACAGCAGCCCACTCGCGCTTGCCGCCTGGTTCTTCGGGCTCGCTCTGGCGATGGGCTGGGTGATGGCCCCCGCGACCGAAGCCGTCGTTGGCGCGGTGCCGCCCGCCAAGTCCGGGGTCGCCTCTGCCACCAACACCGTGGCGCGGATGGTCTCGGGAGCGCTCGGCGTGGCCGTCATCGGCTCGCTCGTCAGCTCCCTCTACACGAACGACGTAGAAGGCTCGCTCGGCGGGCTGCCGGCACAGGCCCAGGCACGAGCCGAGGACTCGATCGGCGCCGCCAGCGCGATCGCGGCCCAGCTCCCACCGCACGCGGCCTCCGACCTGCTCGCCACGACCAGCGACGCCTTCACCCAGGCGATGGGCTTCGGCCTCCTGATCGCCGCGGCGTTTGCTGCCACCACGGCGGTGATCGTGGTCCGTTTCCTTCCCGACCGCGAGCCCGCCACCGCACAAGCCGAAGCGGCCAAGCACGCCGTGCTCCCGCTCGCCGACCCCACTGAAGCAGCATGAGGCGGCGTCTTACGAAGAGCGCCGTCGTGCTACTGCTCGCGGCACTGGTCCTTGCTGGAGCCTTTCTGGCTAGCCGTCCTGGAGCTTCCGACTCGAGTGCTGCCAGAGGAGCATCTGCTACAGCGCCTGATTTTCGAGCAATTGACACGTTCGTCGAGGCGGAGATGGATGCGCAGCGCATCCCCGGCCTTGCCGTCGGGATTGTGCAGGGCGATCGAATCGTCCACATGCGCGGCTTCGGCAAGGCCGACGAGTCGGGACGGGCCGTCTCGCCACAGACGCCCTTCGTCATCGGCTCCCTCAGTAAGTCGGTCACTGCCCTGGCGATCATGCAGCTGGTCGAGGCGGGGAAGGTCGACCTCGACGCGCCGGTGCAGCGCTATATCCCCTGGTTCCGTGTGGCCGACGAACGGGCCTCCGCCCAGATCACCGTCCGCCACCTCCTGAATCAGACCAGCGGTCTGTCGACAAAGACAGGGAGGTCGTTCCAGGGAAGCGGCGATACGAATGACGACGCACTGGAACGGGCTGTCCGCAAGCTGAGCGCCGCCAATCTGACAAAGCCGGTGGGTGCGACTCACCAATACAGCACGATCAACTACTCGGTGCTCGGGCTCATCGTGCAAACCGTGAGCAAACAGTCCTACGAGCGCTACATCCAAGAGCACGTCTTCGGTCCTCTGGAGATGCGCCATTCCTTCACCTCGGAGGCCGAGGCGGAGCCACAAGGCCTCGCCACCGGACACCACTACTGGTTCGGCCGGCCGGCGGTCGCCGACCTGCCCTACAACCGTGGCCTTCTCCCCGCCGGCTACCTGATCTCCGGCGCCGAGGACATGGCTCACTACCTGATCGCCCAACTCAACGACGGGCAGTACCGGGGCGCAGAAGTCCTCTCGCCGTCAGGGACGGCCGAGCTGCATCGCCCCGCCGTCCCGACACCCGACGCCGACACGTCGTACGGTATGGGCTGGTTTGTCGGGCCGGTGAACGGCATCCCGGCGGTCTTTCATCAGGGAGAGACGTTCAACTATCACGCGAACATCGTGCTGATGCCTGGGAGCCACCAGGGGGTTGTGGTGCTGATGAACGGCGAGAACTCCGTGGATCTCTTCGTCCGCGGTCGCATGGGAACGGTCGCCGAGGGCGTAGCCAGCCTCTTGGCGGGGCAAAAGCCACCATCGCCTCCGTCGAACACCGGCATCTTCGTCATCTACGCGTCCCTGCTCGGGGTGATCGTTATCCAGGTCGGCGGGATGATCCGGTCGGGGGCAGCCCTGTGGCGTCGGCGGGTTCCCACCGGCCGGTTTGGCTGGAAGTCGCGCACGGGACTGGCACTCGGTCTGAACCTCGCGTGGGCGGTGTTCGTTCTGCTGCTGCTGCCGAAGCAGTTTGGGGTACCGCTGCTGACCCTGGCGCAGGGAATGCCCGACCTCGCCTATGCACTGCTCGTAAGTGGCGTCGTAGCACTTGGATGGGGAGTCCTCAGGACCGTCTGGGCCTACTTTGCCTTCGGCACACGCGGCGGCGTCCAGCTGACCGCAACCCCTCCCACAGCAGAGCTCTCGTGAAGCATCGATAAGGAGGCTCAACATGCGCATCGAACAGACATTCTTCGTGAGCCGGCCGCCGGAAGTCGTCTTCGACTACCTCACGAACCCGTCGAACCTCGCCGACTGGCAAACGTCCAAGACGTCAGTGGAGCAACTCACGGAGGGCGCTCCGCAGCTCGGAACGCGTGTCCGGGAGCGCACGAAGCCCCCGGGTGGCAAGGAGTTCGAGCAAATCGTCGAGTTCACCGAGTTCGACCGACCGGTGCGCGTCCATGCGCACATCGTCGAAGGCCCCTACCCGATCGACGGAACGTGGTCGTTCGCGCCCGACGGCGATGGGACGCGGGTGCAATTCGTGGCCGACGGTGAGCTACGTGGCGTCATGAGGCTGCTGCAGCCAGTCGCGAAGCTCGTCATGGCTCGCCAAATGGCGGGTTACCACGAGAACCTGCGCCGGAACGTCGAGGCCGGCTAGACCGCGGCGGGTGCCCGGACGGATGAAGGCGTCGAGTCGCCCAAGGCGCCACCAACGCCAGTCGCACTCGAGCACTCGGGATCGGTCTCGCCTGTGGACTCGATTTCCGATCCGGAGCTTGTGACTTCGAGCGACCTGAAGCGTAAGGCAGCTCAAGCCGTCGGGCTCTCGCCGCGACCGGGTGACCGGCGCGCCTCCGGCTCGAAGAACCCAGCTTGGTACGCGAGCACGACTGCTTGGACACGGTCACGGAGGTCGAGCTTGTGGAGGATGTGGGTGACGTGTGTCTTGACCGTGGTCTCGCTGATGTAGAACTCTTGCGCGATCTCCGCGTTCGAGAGGCCGCGAGCGATCAGGCGAAAGACCTCCAACTCGCGCTCCGTGAGGTCGTCGAGTTCCTTCGGCGGCATGGGGCGCGGGATGCGGGTGAACTGCTCGATCACGCGTGTCGTGACCGCAGGCGAGAGCAACGCTTCGCCGGCGGCGACGGTGCGGATCGCGGCGATCAGCTGCTCCGGGGGGTCGTCCTTGAGCACGAACCCGCTCGCCCCGGCTCGCAGCGCCTCGTAGATGTACTCCTCGAGATCGAAGGTCGTGAGGATCAGGACGCGGGCTGCCTGGTCGTCGGCGAGGATGCGCCGGGTGGCCTCGAGGCCGTCGAGCTCGGGCATGCGGATGTCCATCAGGACGACGGTCGGGCGAAACCGCGCTGCCTTCTCGACCGCCTCGAGCCCGTTGCTCGCCTCGGCGACAACTTCGATGCCCTCCTCGTCGGACAGCAGCATGCGAAAGCCGGCCCGGACCATCGACTGGTCGTCGGCGACGAGCACGCGGATCGTCATGGTCGGTCCCCGCCGAGCGGCAGGCGCGCACTGAGGTTGAAGCCGCCCCCGGTTGCCGGTCCCGCGGTCATCTCGCCGCCGTAGATCTTGACGCGCTCGCGGATGCCGACGAGCCCGTGACCGAGGCCGTCGCTCGTGGCGCTTCCTCTACCGTTGTCGCGGACCTCGATCCGGAGCTCGCTGGGCCGGTAGCTGACGGTGACGTCCGCCTCGCTCGCACGGGCATGTTTGAGCGCGTTGGTCAGGCCCTCTTGCACGATGCGGTAGGCGGAGAGGTCGATTCCCTGCGGCAGTGCGAAAGGCTCGCCGTCGACGTGCAGCCGGACGGGAAGGCCGGCCCCGCCGACCTCATCGACCAGAGCGTAGAGGCCGGCGAGGCCCGGCTGCGGCGCGAGCTCGAGATCGTCGCCGTCGCGGCGCATCGCGCCGAGTAGACGCCGCATCTCGGCCAGCGCAGTGCGCCCTGTCTTTTCGACGCCCTGGAGCGCGTCCGCCTCGTCCACGAGGGCGTCGGGGAGCCTGTGGCGGACCGCGCCGGCCTGAAGCACCATCACGCTGACGGAGTGCGCGACGATGTCGTGGAGCTCCCGTGCGATCCGCGCGCGTTCCTCGGCCACTGCGATCCGCGCCACTGCGTCACGCTCCCGCTCCGCATCGGCCGCGCGCTCCTCCGCCGCCTCGGCCTGCTCGGCGCGTTCGCGTAGAACGAAGCCGGCAAGCCAGCCGATTCCGAACAGCAGCGGGATGAAGAAGAGCTCGCCGGGGGCGTGGTCGGGCTCGCTCTGGACCACGATCGCCGCACAGCCGACGACGACGACGAGGCCAATCCGAGCGTGCACGGCGTCGCGGAGATTGCCGAGTAGGAACGCAGCAACCATGCCGGCGACGAAGATGGTGGAGGCGAAGACGACCAACCTGCCGTCGACGAACGAGAGCGCCGCCGCCAGGATCCAGACCGTGGCGGGGGCGCCGAAGGGGAAACGCCGCCGGGCGAGGAGCGGCAGGATGACGAGTGCGGTGGCCGCTGCGGCGAACCACGCTGCCGTGGTCGGCGCGTCCGGCGAGTCGCGCCTGACGACGACCTCCACCGCGCCTTCGAGCGCCGCGAGCACGATGAGCGCGTCGAACCCGTACTGCCGTGCGAGCAATGTGAGCCGTCTCACGTCGTGAACGTACTGCACCCTCCTGCACATCGCCTCCTACCTGAGTAGGAGTCGAGATCGTCGGCCGGTACCAGGGCGAATGCGGCCTCGCGACGACGCCGCCGCTGGACCGCCGCCGTAGCGTCGAGGCAACCCCACCAGGCACGAAAGGAGCCCCAAATGAAAGCCTCGACGACCCCTACGTTCACCTTCGCCCGCATCGTCGCCCTGACGGTGATCGGGTTGTTCGTGCTCGGTCTCGGATACCTCCGCTTCGCACCGGAGGGCGCATCGGTCTCGGTGCCGAGCGGCGCAAAGGCCGGCCAGGTGATCCTCGAGCCCTGCCACTACGGCACCGAGAACGGCAGCTACGCGGCCGACTGCGGGACGCTCGTCGTGCCCGAGAACCGGGCCAATCCGAAGTCCCGCTTGATCGCGTTGCCGGTCACGCGCATCAAGGCCCGCTCGGCACACCCGGGCGCGCCCGTCTTCCGCCTCGAAGGTGGCCCCGGCAAGACCAACATGGAGTTCTCCAAGGCGAGCCGGATCGCCGGCAACCACGACGTCATCCTGGTCGGCTACCGCGGCGCTGACGGGTCGTCGGTGCTCGACTGCCCGGAGGTCGCGTCCGCCCTCAAGCACTCCGACGGCTTCCTCGGCGAGAAGTCCCAGCGCGCGTACGCCGACGCCTTCGGGTCCTGCGCGGAGCGGCTCACGGCTGACGGCGTCGACCTCGCCGGTTACACACTCGCAGAGCGGGCCGACGATCTCGAGGCCGCACGTGTGGCCCTCGGATACGGGCCAATCGACCTCCTCAGCGAGAGCGCCGGCACCCGTACCGCGATGATCTACTCCTGGCGCCACCCCAAGAATGTCCATCGCTCGGTGATGATCGGCGTCAACCCACCAGGCCACTTCCTCTACGACCCGAAGACGACGGACGACCAGATCCGCCACTACGCCGACCTCTGCTCGAAGGACGACACGTGCCGTGGCCGCACGGACGACCTCGCCGCGTCGATGACACAGACGGCCGCGCACATCCCCGATCGATGGGGGTTCCTGCCGATCGACGGGGGGAACGTGCGGCTCGCATCCTTCTTCGGACTCATGGAGTCGACGTCGGAGGCCGCTCCGCTGTCGGCGCCGATCACCCTGGGCTCATGGCTCTCGGCCGCGGAGGGCGACGCGAGTGGGTTCTGGTTCATGTCGCTGGTGAGCAAGCTCGCCTTCCCCGAGGCGTTCATCTGGGGCGACGTTGGCGCCGCCTCGCGGGCCGATGCAGCCGTGGCAGAGTCCTACTTCTCGTCGGGTGAGCACCGCATGGAGTCGATCCTCGGCAATCCCGCCACGGAGTTCATCTGGGCCGGGGGGCGCATGCTCGACGCGTGGCCCGCGAACCCGAGCGACAACCAGTACAGCCGGGTGCGAACGTCGAAGGTCGAGACGCTCCTGATCGGCGGAACGCTCGACTTCGCGACCCCGGCCGTCAACGCGACCAGGGAGCTGCTCCCGTTCCTCCCGAACGGCCACCAGGTCGTTCTGACCGAGCTCGGCCACTCGACCGACTTCTGGAGCGAGCAGCCGAAAGCGAGCACGCGGCTGTTGAACGCCTTCCTCGGCAGCGGCAAGGTGGACGACTCGCTTTACACGCATCAGGCGGTCGACTTCACGCCCGAGGTGACGCAGACCGCACTTGCCAAGGGCATCGGCGGCGTGATGTTGGGCCTCGCACTCATCGTGCCCCTGTCACTGCTGCTGATGTGGCGCCGTGTGCGCAAGCGCGGCGGCTTTGGACGCAAGGCGAGCACCCTGCTGCGATCCGTCTACCCGCTGGTGCTCGGCCTCGGCGGATGGTTCATCGGTCTGATGATCGTGCTCGTTGCGTTGCCGACGGTGCCTCTCGATGACGAGTTGCTCGCCGTTCTCTCGGTGAGCTCGCCGATCGGGCTCGGTGTCTACTTTGCCTGGGTGCACGGCGACTGGTCTGTCCACAGCAGGACCACGGGATTCGCGGCGGCTGCAGGTGGCGCTCTCGTGGGTGGGTGGTTGGGGTTCAACTCGACCACCGGCCTGCTAGCGCTCATCACCACGATCGTCGGAGCGTCCGTGGGTGCGAATCTGACGCTCGTCCTCCTCGAGATCGCATGGGATCGGCAGGCTCATGATCGCTTCGCCCCAACCAACGCCAAAGAGACCCTGGAGGCGCACCCCTCGACCGGTTGAGGAGCACCCGCGGCGGGCGGGCCCGGCCGAGCGTCGCTCGATGCAACGCTTGCTCCACCCAGGATCGCCTCGTCAAGTCCTGCGGACCTTCGGGTTCGCAGGACTTGACGTCTAATGGTCATGTTCAAGCTGGACATGTTCAAGCCCGACGCGAACGCGGCACACCAATCACTCGCGCGCCGCTCTCTTGCGCGCTGCCGCTCCAGGAGCCAGCATTCATGCTCGTGACAACTCGAACCGGCGCTCGCCCGTGTCACCAATGCGCCACGGGCCGTCGGGCGAAGGGAGGGTCTCATGGAACAGCGGAAAGTGAATCCTTGGACATGGCAGGACCAGTATGGGTTCTCACAGGCGATCGAGGTCACCGGTGCCGAGCGAGTGCTGTACTGCGCCGGACAGACCTCGAGCGGCCCCGACGGCGCGACGCTGCACGGCGATGACATGGGAGCGCAGTGCCGGCAGGCGCTCGATAACCTCGCAACGGTGCTCGAGCACGCCGGCATGACGTTCGCAAACGTCGTTCGCCTGAACTACTACGTCACCGATGTCGAGCGCTTCTTCGCCGAGGGTGCACCGGTCGCGGGTGAGCGCCTGGCAGGCACCGTCCAACCGGCCGGCACACTGCTCGGCGTCTCGCGGCTCGCCTTTCCGGACCTCCTGATCGAAATCGAGGCGACCGCTGTGGCCTAGACGTCCCGGAAAGCCCTTCGGTACCAGACCGGCACGCCAGCACATCATGCGAGTATCGAGTGGACGGGGATGAAACAATCCTGATGATCTGGGGTGCAACGGCGAAGGCGGACACGGAGGACGACGTCGTCGTCGATCTCTGCGACGTCTGCGCGCCGGTCGCCCACGGCGATCTGCCCGTGACGATCGCGGCCTGGCCGATGACGAACGGCCCGGGCTGAACGAGAATGTCGAGCGGTTGCAGCAGGCAACTGCCGATCTCCGGGGGTTCGCGGTCGAACGGGCTGACCGGCTCTACGCGGAGCATCCTGTTGCGACGATCGCGATTCAAGGAGTTGGCCACGAGTGCCACGTGACGCAAGAAGCGCCCGCTCCTCGGCGCGCGCCTTCCCGTGATGCGATGGATGGGGCGACCGGACGAGCTTGCCGAGCTCGTGGCGTGGCTTGCGTCGCCGCGCTGTTCGTGTGGCACCGGCGCGGAGTTCGACCTTTCGGGGGGCAGCTCCGTCTAGTAGGCACGGCCTCCAGGCGACTGCACACCCGTAGTTTGTGGCAGCGGCTGTGTGGTGTCTCCCGACGCCAGCGACGCGGCCGCAGGCGAGACTCGTCGGTGAAGCGCATGAAGGTGACCAATTGGTGACCTTCGTCGGTGCGAGTCCACGAAGAAGGAGGCTACGAATGGCAGAGTCAACGACGGAGACACCCGTCCTCGATCTCCTGGCAAGCATGACAGCGGACTCGATCGAGGCATCGAGCCTCGACGCGGAGACGCTGATGCTCGTGCGGATCGCCGCGCTCGTCGCGATGGACGCACCGCCGGTGTCCTACGCCTTGAACCTAGAGGTTGTGGGTGACCTCGAGATCGACGCTGAGAAGGTTCAGGGAGTTCTCGCGGCAGTCGCCCCGATCGTCGGCACCGCTCGCATCGCTTCGGCGACGAGCAAGATCGTACGGGCACTCGCGCTCGAGATCGAGGTCGCTGAACTCGACGCAACCGCGAAGTAGCGGCACGGCAACCGCAGTCGTCCTTGCTTCCAAGAGGGACGACTGCGGAGCCACAACTCCCGCCCCCGAACTCCCGCTGTCAGCACTCCAGGCAGAACACGACGGGATCAGGTGCCGCGCTGCGGCATCCACCGGACGACGTCGCCGGTGTAGTTGCTCGTCTCGCTTCACCATTACCGCGCCCGCCGATCTCGTTGGGATACGGTTGCGACACGCGATGTCAGTCCTGACACCAACGAGAGGCATCGAACCCCATGCCGAGACCTCTCCGACAATGCGCCCGGGAGGATTCGAACCTCCGACCCGCGGATTAGAAGTCGCGTCGGGGCCAGACAGGCCGAGACGCTGAGAGACGGATCCGGCTTGAACGCTGGCCTGGACGCTTTTCTTTCTGGTGTCGTCTCGGTCGGTCTGGTTGCCCCGCTGTTGCCCCCCGTACGTCGCCCCGGTGGGGGCGAGGCGGGATCCGGGCTAGTGCTGCTGCCGCGTTCTCTTCGCAAGAAGGAGCGTCTGGCAGGTTTCACGAGCATCACCGTTCGAGGGTGAGTGCCAGGCCCGAATAGGGGAAATGTCGCTGCGACTTTGCACGAAACCCCGATGCGCCGTGTACCGAAGGCTGGCGTGATGAAACTAGCTGTGCGTTCAAGCGCTGGGAGGTGCTCCGTGGGCGCCACCAAGTCATCGGCGAGCAGTTCTCGCTCGCACATCGACGTGACATCGCGCGAGTTCAAACGACGTCTTGCCGCCCACGGGCACGGCACTGACGAGATCTACCGCCTTTGGGACGAGCTCACCGACCTGGAGCCCGAGGCGCTGGCGCCTGCGCGCCCGCTGGGCCTCGGGCCGATGATCGCCGTCTACCTCGGCCTCCTCCTCGTCGTGGCTGCGTCCGTCTCGCTGCTCGCGATCTACTGGCATGACCTCGGGGCCTGGGGGATCCTAGCCCTGGCTCTCGCCTTTCTGGCCGGATATCTCGTCACGAGTGAGATCCTGCGCCGACTCGGCCTGTCTCCACCGGCCGACGTGCTCGAGGCGGCGGCAGTCGGGTGGGTCGGTGTCGCCACCTACGCGATCCAGGAGCTCGCAGACCGCTGGCCCGATGGTGCCGCAGACGGCGGCCAGATCCACTCCGGCCTGACGGCGATCGCCGTCGTCGGCATCGGCGCAGCGTCGCTGCTCCTCGTGCTCCGCCCAAACCCGCTGCTCCTCGTCCCGCTCGCGGCCGCGACCGGGCTGCTGGCACTCGACCTCGCAGAGCTCGTCTTCGGCGAGAGGATCGACGACCTCAGCCCACGCCAAATCGTCACGTTCCTCCTGCCGGTCGGGCTCGCCTGGATCGCGGCCGGGCTTTGGCTCGACGTCACGAGCCGCCGGAGCTACGCAACCTGGGCCCACTGGGTCGGACTCGCTCTGGCGGGCATGGCGGTCGTCGCAGCAGTGCCGAAGACGGTGCCCGGGTTCACGGTGGTCGGCGTGCTCGGCGCAGTCGCGCTGTTCTTCTCGGCCTTCGTTCGCCACTGGAGCTTTACGGTGATCGGCGCCCTCGGCGTGCTCATGGCCACGATGTCCTCGATGCAGATGCTCGGCCGAGTCGCGCCGCTCGTGATCGCGGTCGCGGGGATCGCGCTGATCTTCGTCGGGCTGCGCTGGTCGAGGTGGCGGGAGTCGATCCGCGTCGCCGTCCTGGCACGGATCCCGGCCGCTGCCCGCAGCTTCGTCACGCGCCTCGCCCCGTAACGCTACGCGATCGGCTCCTCGACCGGCTCCAGCGTGAACGACCACGGGGTCGAGATGAAGCGGTGCCCGGATTGCGCCGAGCTTCTGAAGCAGGAGGCGCGGAGCTGCCGCTTCTGTCGTTTCGATCCGACCACGACAGTCGACGAAATCGAGCAGTTGGATACCCTTCGCGTCCGAGGCGTCCCAACTGACGACGAATACCAGACGGCTATGGATCGCTTGCTCGTCTCATCGCAGACCTAGCCTCATCGCCTTCTGTTCTGCTGCCCGGATGGCAGCGGGAGTTCGGGGCGGGAGTGTGAAGGCCCGCCGGGTAGCGGGCCTTCGCGGTAGTTGCTCGTTTGCCGGACGATTCAGCCGTCTTGGGTGAGATTGCCGATGACTATGGCCTCTAGACCCGTGTGTGCCGCGTGCAACTCGGACTGTCTGTTGGGGCCAACTGCGAAGTCAACCGTCTGTCCTGCTTTGAGCAGGAATGTTCGCGCGAAGCTCTGCGACTGATCTATGCCCGTGATCGTGTCGTGGAACTTCACCTTCCCGTTGACGACCACGTCGACGTCGGCGTTGACGCCGTACTGCTGTGCGTAGAAGGTCGCGGCGACCGTGTACAACCCGAACGACGGGGTCACGAAGACAACATGTGAGTACGTACCGCCCGCTCCCGGACTTAGCAAGAGAGCGCCCGCGGCAAAGACTACGTTGCCGTCGTTGTAGTCGGCACCGCTGTTCCTCGACACGTGAGGTGCGAACCCCTCGTTGTTGTTCGGGTCGTCCCACATCTGCTTCAGGTTGTTGTCGACCGCTGGGACGTGATGGCGCGAGTACAGCGTGAGCGGACTTGTCAGCGACGAACTCCAGCCATAGCGCCAGACGCCGTTCGGATTCGTTCCAGCGATCCACCCGGCGTCGTAGTCCAAGACAGCCGAGTAGACCTGCCGGTTGCCAAACGGCGAGATCCTGGGCGGGTTGGTCGCCCAGGCGACGCCGACCGCGACGAATGCGGCCACGAGGACTGATGCTAGAAAGGTGCGCCGAAGCATGGGTATTCACCTCCCTTCGGCTTCGTCCCCGACATCATGCGCACTGGCTTTGGGCGGCGTATCGGGGTCGCCACGGAGCCGCATCGGGGTCTGCACCTACGCCTTCCGCGGTGCCGTAGCGCTGTGTTGCCCCGTCTGCTGCCCCTGCCGTCTGACAGAGAGGCCAAGGGAATGTCGCTTGACGAGTACGAGCGGCTCCGCTGGATGCCGGGCTGGAGCGCTTCCTCTGGCATCGGCGTACCGCCGATTCCGAGCTCTGGTTCCGTAGTTGGCCGAAGGCGGGTGGGTGTTCTCTCCTGATGGCCGTATGTCGGATATGCCCCATAGTGGAAGCGACTGTTGAGGTAGCAGCAACGTGTCCACAGAGACGATGCTTGAGGTGAGGCGCCCGGCGGGTCAGGAAGAAGCGCCGGGGCAAGGTATGCGCGCCCCGCTCATCGAGCTTGCGGCCGTCGAGAAGGTATACAGAACGGGGAAGGTCGACTATCTCGCTCTGCGCGGGGTGGACCTTTCGATTGACGCGGCAGAGCTCGTCGCGGTTGTCGGACCGTCAGGCAGTGGCAAGACGACCATTCTGAACCTGGTGACGGGGATCGACCGGCCGACAGCGGGTTCGGTGACGGTGGATGGGCGCCGGATCGACACGATGAGCGAGGAGGAGCTGGCGATCTGGCGCGGCGAGCATGTCGGCGTCGTCTTCCAGTTCTTCCAGCTGCTGCCGACGCTGTCCGCGCTCGAGAATGCGGTGCTGCCGCTCGACTTCGCCCGCCGCGGCTCGAAGCGCGAGCGCTTTGAGAGGGCGCGGCACAACCTCGATTTAGTCGGGCTCGGGGACAAGGCTGACCATCTGCCGGCTGAGCTGTCGGGCGGCGAGCAGCAGCGGGTCGCGATCGCTCGTGCGCTTGCGTCCGACCCGAAGCTCGTCGTGGGGGATGAGCCGACGGGAAACCTCGACAGCGTTACCGCGGCGGAGATGTTCGAGTTGTTCGAGCGGCTGAACGACGAGGGCAAGACGATCCTCTACGTGACGCATGACCTCGAGCTGGCGCGACGGGCGCACCGGATCGTCACGATCCGCGACGGCGCTGTCGTCGCGTGAGGCGCCGGGCATGGTTTCGGCGCTCTCGCGCAAGTCGATCACCGACCTGAGCCGGCGCCGTTCGCGCACCGTCTTCGCCGTCGCGACACTCGCGCTGGCAGTGGCGAGCATCGGCATCTTCGCGCTGCCGACGCTGATGGACCGCTCGATGCAGACCGAGGTCGAGGCGGGAAAGCTGCCCGACCTGACCGTCTTCACGAGCCCGCTCGCGCTCGACCGGCCGCAGCTGGCCACGCTCGCTTCGCTTCCGAACGTGCGCGCGGCCGAGCCGCGCTCGTACTTCGACGGCCGCGTCTACATCGGCGCGCGCCGTGCGCCCGCCGTGGTCGTCGGCGTCCCGGACTTCGCCGCGCAACACGTCGATGTCGTTGACGTCACCTCCGGCGCGGCGCCCCGAGCGAACGAGGTGCTCACCGAGCGCCAGAACGCGAACCAGGGGTTGCTCGACGTCGGCTCGGGAGACACGGTGCAGGTAATCGCCGCGAGCGGCATGACCGTGCCACTTCGCGTCAGCGGCGTGGGACGCAACCTGCGCGGCGGCAAGGACGCTACCGACGGCAACGTCGTCGTCCTCTACGCGACGCCCGAGACGGTCACCCTGTTGAGCGGCGTTTCCGGCTACCAGTCGCTCGCCTTCCGCGTCGCCGACACGCGTCCTGCCGCGATCACCAAGACGACGGCGGCCGTCGGTAGGGCGCTCACGAGTATCCCGGGATTCAACGGCTTCACGTGGCTGCCGGAGGTGCGCGCTGCAGGCGACTGGCCCGGCAAGTCCGACTTCGACGCGTTCACCAAATTCTTCTACGTGATCACAGTGCTCACGCTTCTGTCAGCGTTCGTGCTGATCGCCAACATGATGACGACGCTCGTCGCCGAGCAAACGTCCGAGATCGGGACGATGAAGGCGATCGGCGGCCGGCGCACGCAGATCGCCGTTGCCTATGTCAAGACGGCCCTGTTGCTCGGTGCGCTGGGGACCGTCGTCGGAGTGGCGCTCGGCGTCGCGCTCTCGAACCTGCTCGTGCGCTACCTCGGCTCGACCTTCTTCGCGATCGACGTCAGCTTCGACGTCGACGTGACGATCCTCGCCCTCAGCGTGCTCGTCGGCCTGCTCGCGCCCGCGTTCGCCGCGCTGCCGTCGATCCGGCGGGCCGTGCGCCTGCCGTTGCGCGAGGCACTCGAGGCGACCGGCTCCGCGGTCGGGAGCCAGGACGCCGGCGACGCCCTTCTGCGGCGCGTCCGCTTCCTGCCGCCCACACTGCAGATCGGGCTCCGCAACGTCGGTCGGCGCAGGCGCCGCAGTATCGCCACAGCAGTAATGGTCGCGCTCGCCGTCGGCAACCTGCTGGCGATCCTCGCCCTCGCCGCGGGCATCTCGCAAACGACGCACGCCGAGTGGCGCGACCACGGCGAGGACATCAAGCTCCTGGTCGGGGGCGACACGCGCACGGAGCAGCTGATCCGAACGACGCCTGGGGTCGCCTCGGTCGAGCCGATGTTCGACGCGCAGATCGGACTCGCTGGCGAGGACGGATACATCTGGGCCCTCCGGCAGTCGACGATGTTCGACTACCGGATCGCCGCCGGACGCTGGTACACGCCGGCCGAGGAGCGACTGCGCTCCCGCGTCGCCGTCGTCGAGCGCAATCTGGCGCGCGTCACCGACACGCAAGTCGGCGACCGCGTTCAGGTCGAGACCGGCAACGGCCCGGTGACACTGCGCGTGATCGGGATCGCCGCCAACCAGCAGGAAAACGGGACAGTCCTCTTCGTCCCTCGTGAGACGATGCGGGCCGTGTTCGGCGCGACGCCCGCCGGCGCCGACGACTACTGGGTCCGCACGACCTCGCACGACCACGCGCTCATCGACCGGGTGACCACGCGGCTCGAAGACGCCATGGCCGCGGCCGGCTACGACGTCGGCACGGAGATCGAGTACGTGGGCGAGGCCGAGAACGTCGCGAGCAACCGCACAATCACGACCTCGATCGCGGTGCTCGGCTTTCTGATCGTCGCGATCAGCATGGTCGGCCTCGCGAACGCCATCACTATGAGCGTGATCGAGCGCACGAGAGAGGTCGGCATCCTGCGCACGATCGGCGCGCGAGCGCGCGACGTGCGCCGCATCTTCGCCGCAGAGAGCGTCGCGATCGCTCTTGGCGGGTGGCTGCTCGGGATCCCGGTCGGCTACGCACTCGATCGGTTCCTCGTCTGGATGGTCAGGCAGGTCGTCAACGTCCAGATCCCGGTGACGTTCCCGCCCGGCAACATCGTGCTGGCACTCATCGGCACCGTCCTGCTCGCCCTCCTGATCACCCTCCTGCCGATCCGGCGCGCCGTCCGCTACCGCCCAGGCGAAGCACTTCGCTACGCCTAACGCGCCCAAGGAAAGGACCCGAGCGTAGAGGTCAAACCCTCCGGAGTTGCCGGACGGGCTCTGCGCCGACTCCGCACAGAACACTGAGGGCGGGATGACCGCCGTCGGCAGGTGGCCGGGGCCTTCGCGACCGTGGCGGGGTGACGTTCTAGAATTGGAGAGTCAGGCTTCCTTCGCTATTAGCGGGGTCTTAATAGTGAGCCGTGCTAGGCTCGAACCGGCGACCTTGGGTTTGATAGTCGAGTCGGGGCCAGACGGGCCCGAGACGCTGAGACGGATCCGGGTTGAACGCTGGCCTGGCCGCTGTTCTATTTGATGTCGTCTTGGTGGGTCTGGTTGCCCTCCTGTTGCCCCTTGTCAAGCAGGGCGGCTGGAGGCTTGGCTTCCTCGTCGCCCGGAACGTGGAGAGCGCGAACGCGCGAAGAGTCAACCTCGGTGTGGCCAGGGGCTACCCGGGCTTCGCGGTCGCTCTACACGCCTCGATGGTTGCGCGACGCTGCGGAGTTTCGCTGTTCAGGTCGTCCGCAAAGTCAGGCGATGCGCACGCCGAAGGACTCCGCGCGACGCGACCCGCAATGGGGGGCTGCAGCACACTGCAGCTTGCGGAGACAGGCCGGTACGCTCACCGTACGCTCAGACGTGGGCCAAGTCGTGTGTTCCGGGGGCCGACGAGGCGATGGTGTGGTGCACAACTCAGCGGTCGGTCAGTGGTCTCGGCTGGTCGTGAGCGTGCCCCGGTGGAGGGTAAATGTCTCCTCGAGTGCGCGCGCTCGCTCGGGGCCGATGCCGGGCACGGTAAGCCATTCGGCCGGATCGGCGGCCACGACTGCGGCGACGCTGCCGAAACGCTCGAGCAGCGCGCGCGCCGACGTGGTCGAGATCCCGGGGACGGCGGAGAGCAATGCTTCGGCGGTCTCGTCGCCCGGTTTCGGTCGGGGCCGCTGCGCATACGCGGGTCGTTCAGCTGCCGGCTCGACTTGCTGGCAGCGGACGGCGAGACGGTAGATCCAGAGCGCGGAGTCGCGCTGGTTGCCGCTACGTAACAGCGCGATCCCCTGGTCGATCACGGCCAGGCAGGCGCCGCGGACGGCGTTGTGGTGGAGCGGACCGCGATCGATGTCGGTGCCCTCGACGAGCAGGTACGGGAACGCGCAGGCGCCGCGGAGCTTGCCGAGCTGCGGCCAGAGACGGCCCTTGAGCACCGCCGCGTGGAGGTCGAGCACCCGCTTGCGCTCGACGAGCGTGTTGGCGCCGACCGCGTAGTCGCCGGCCGGGAGCGACGCGATCTCGATCTCGGCGCCGAGCTCGGCGAGGGTCTCTGCGATTCCGCTCTGCCGCTCGTGCACGTCGACGACGATCTTCACCGGCACGAACTTCGCGCGACTCATTGACGTATTCTCGCTAGAGCTCGTGGCCGAAATCCCGGTCGCGTTGTTGTCCGAGTTCGCGTCGGTGGGAGAGTGCGACAGCGCGCTTGCGCCAGCCGACGATCTCGCGGGCGAGTTGCTCGTACTCTTGAGCGTCGATCCCGAACTCGTCCCTGTCGAAGCCGTGGGAAACGATCTAGCATCTCGGCAAACAGGGCCGGTGTGAACCCGCGGTCCTTCTCGGTGGCGAGGGCACAGAGCCGATCGAGACCGTACCGGGGCTCGAGAGCCATCAGGTCGACGAAGTCTCGGGCCTCGGCCCGTCCGAACACGGCAAGCACTTTGTCGACGGCGAGCTCCTCACCGGTGAGCGTCGGCGCAAGCCGACCGAGCTCCACTGGAAAGAGCCGGGCATCCGCGCCCAAGTCCAGTTCCGTGCGGTCGTCGCCGCTCTCGACGATCAGGCGAGCGAAGCCCGGATTCACTTGGACATGGTGGACGACGAACCCCGCATCCTGCAGAGCTCGATCGACGGCCGGAACGAGCCGGTCGACAGCGTCGGCTGTGAGTCCGAAGAAGTCGAGGTCGCGCGTCTGGCGGCGAACGTCGCCGCGAACGATCAGCGCCGCGCCGCCGGCGAGCGCGAAGCCCTCCGCTTCCGCCAAGCCGGCGATGATCTCGGCGACCTGTTCCTGCAGCGGGCTGAGCACCTACGCGACGAGGCGGCGGCGCTCGATCCAGCCTGTCCACGCCTCGCGAACTGCGGGCGGCAGCACGAGCTCGTCCCAGAGCTCGAGGAGCCGATCGGCGTCGACGTAGAAGCGCACGTCGTCTGCGGTTCCCTCTCGCAGGACCTGCTCGTAGACACGGGCACAATCGCTGCGGTCGTTGAGGTCATAGGTCAGGGGTGGGCCGCTCCAGCGGATGTGGAGCGGTAGCTCGATCCGACCGCTCGCCTTCGGCCGCGACGGGTCGTCCAGGTCGGCGGGCACCGCGACGGGCCGCGCGGCGGGGCCAAGCTTGCGAGTTCGCGTCTCTGCCATCTCGAACCAGTTTACGGACGCGCGAGAACCGCGCCCGCAAACCGCACGACGGCGCGCACCCTCGCCGACTTACCCTCCTACTTCGAATATGTCATCCAAAGCGCCGTCGCCGGCTACGTGCGACGGCGCCCCAGACCGAGCCACAATCGTCCGTGACCGCCTAGCGGCGATCGTTGAGCACGTCGCTACCCGTGCACGACCGTGCGATATCTCACTCGATGACGGGTCCGCGGTTCAGCCTGGTTGTTGAGATTCACTTAGGGTCGGACACCCGACGGGATGGTGAATCCCCGTGAATAGGCTGCAACGAACTGAAAGAGGCTGCGAGGTACTGCGAGGTGAAAGGAGCGAGCGTACGCGCATACGTACGTTCATCGATTCAGAAATGACAACAAAAAGGGCTATTTGCAGGTTATTTGCGAT
>CAWAKM010000008.1:0-1202252 GCA_963782615.1 uncultured Thermoleophilia bacterium
GCAGACGCTCTAGCCAACTGAGCTACATCCGCGGAGCCGTGAGTATAGCGACGGCCGACCGCATCACTGCCCGGCCAATGCCTGAGCCGCGATCGGGGAATGCTCAGTCGGGCGGAAGCTCCTCGACCGGCGGCTGGATGCCGGGATCGAACGTCGCCTCGCGCTCGCGCGGAGCGATCCTTCCCGCCTTGATGTCCTCGACGAAGTGGCATGCGACGAGGTGGTCGTCGACCTCCCTGAGCAGCGGTTCGTCGTCGTAACAACGCGATTCCTGGACGAATGGGCACCGCGTGTGGAACCGGCACCCGCTCGGCGGGTTTGCCGGGCTCGGCAGATCACCCTGCACACGTATCGGTCTCCGCATGCGCTCCACCGCCGGATCCGGGATCGGGATCGCGGACAACAGCGTGATCGTGTACGGATGCAGTGGGTTCTCGTAGAGGCCATCGGCGGGCGCCACCTCGACGACCTTCCCGAGGTACATGACGACGATCCGGTCGGAGATGTGGCGGACGACCGCGAGATCGTGCGCGATGAACAGGTAGGTGAGGTCGAACTCGGCCTGCAGCTCTTCGAGCAGGTTCACGATCTGCGCCTGAATCGAGACGTCCAGCGCCGAGACCGGCTCGTCGCACACGACGAACCGGGGATTCAGGGCCAGCGCCCGGGCGAGGCCGATTCGTTGTCGCTGCCCACCGGAGAACTCGTGGGGGTAACGGTTGGCGGCATCGCCGGGAAGCCCGACCACGCCGAGAAGCTCCTGCACGCGGAGGTCGATTTCGCGACCTGTCACGACGTCATGGGTGCGAAGCGGCTCTCCGACGATGCGTCCGACCGAATGCCGTGGGTTCAGCGACGCATACGGATCCTGGAAGACCATCTGCATCCGCTTCCGAAACGGTCGGAGCTCGTTGTCCGTCAAGGTCGTGATATCGATCCCGTCAAACGTGATGCGGCCAGACGTGGGCTCGTAGAGCCGCAGAATCGCGCGACCGAGGGTCGACTTCCCGCAGCCGGATTCGCCGACCAGCCCAAGCGTTTCGCCACGTCCGATCGTGAACGAGACACCGTCCACCGCCTTGACGTCGCCGATATGACGATCGAACAGGACTCCGCTCGTGACCGGGAACCACACCCGAACGTCCTCCAACTCGACGAGCGGCCCGCCGCCGGTCGAGTCGGTCACGCCGGCGTCCTGAGCCGCGTCCGCTGCCACTCGTCGGCTGCGCGGCGGGTTGAAGCAGGCGGCGGCGTGTTCGCTCTCCATCTCACCGAGGGCAGGCAGTTCGGCGATGCAGCGCTCTGTTCGATAGCGGCAACGAGAGGCGAAGGGGCAGGACGACGGAGGGCTGAGCATGTTGCGCGGCTGACCTGCGATCGGCTGCAGCGCCTTGCGCCGCCCGACATCGAGGCGCGGAACGCTCTGGAGCAGGCCGAGCGTGTAGGGGTGCCGCGGGCGGGCGAAGATCCGGTCGGCGTCTCCCGTCTCGACGAACGTCCCGGCGTACATCACGTTCACCCGCTCGCACATGCCGGCGACGACACCGAGATCGTGCGTGATCATGATCAGTGCGGCGCCCTTGTCGCGAACGAGCGTCCGCAAGAGGTCGAGGATCTGCGCCTGGATCGTCACATCCAGTGCGGTCGTCGGCTCGTCGGCAATCAGGAGCTTCGGCTCGCAGGCGAGAGCCATCGCGATCATCGCCCGCTGGCGCATGCCACCGGAGAACTGGTGCGGGTAGTCCTTCAGTCGCGCCTTCGCGCTCGGTATCCCGACCTGGTCGAGCAACTCTGCGACCCGGATGATCAGCCGCCTTCCGGTCCAGGTCGAAGTGCTTCTCGAGCACCTCTCGAATCTGCTTCCCGATCGTGAGCACCGGGTTCAGGCTCGACATCGGGTCCTGGAAGATCATCGCGATCTCCTTGCCCCGGATCCGGCGCAAGTCGCGGTCGGACAACTCGAACAGGTTGCGGCCCTCGAACTGTGCCGTACCACCCGCGACCCGGCCGGCGCGAGGCAGGATGCCGAGAAGTGCGAGGGACGTGACGCTCTTGCCACAGCCCGACTCCCCCACGATGCCGAGCGTTTCGCCGGCAGCGATCTCGAACGAGATGCCGTTGACCGCGTAGATCGTGCCGCGATCGGTCCAGAACTCGACGCGGAGGCCGTCGACCGCGAGGAGAGGCTCAGACACGGCCGCGGAGCTTCGGGTCGAGTGCCTCGCGCAACCCGTCCCCGATCAGGTTGAAGCCGAGGACGATGATCACGATCGCGAGGCCCGGGAACAAGGCCAGAAACGGTGCCGTGGAGACGTACAGGTTCGCGTTCGTGAGCATCGTGCCCCACTCCGGCGTCGCCGGGTCCTGTGGGCCGAGCCCGAGGAAGCCGAGCCCCGCCACGTCGATGATCGCCGTCGCCATGGCCAGCGTGCCGGCCACGATCACCGGCGAGATCGAGTTCGGGATGATGTGCCCGGTCAGGATCTTGCGCCGCCTCACACCGACCGAACGCGCGGCGAGGGTGTAGTCGCTGTCACGCTGACCGAGGATCGTCCCGCGGAACAGCCGCGCGAAGATCGGGACGTTCGCGATGCCCACGGCGATCATCACCGGGACGAGGCCAGGACCCATCAACGTGACGATCCCGAGTGCGAGGAGGAAGCCCGGAATGGCGAGCATGATGTCCATTCCGCGCATCGCGACCGAGTCGGTGAAGCCGCCGAAGCCGCCGGCGACGGCACCGAGGAGCATGCCGAGCGACAGCCCGACCGCAACGGCGACGATGCCGATGACGAGCGAGTAGCGGGCGCCGTACATCACGCGCGAGAGCTCGTCGCGGCCGAGCTCGTCGACTCCCATCGGATGGGCCCACGAAGGGCCTGGGCAGCATCCGTTGACGAGCAGCGACAGATTCTGCTCGTTGGGAGGGTAGGGCGCCAGCAGCGGCGCGAAGATCGCCACGACGATGAACAAGGCCACGAACGAGGCGCCGATGATCGCAACCGGGTTGCGGCGCAGACGCCGCCAGACCTCCCGCCAGAGACCACTCGGCAAGTGCTCGCCGAGAACCTCGACCTCGTGGACCTCGGCGATCGACATCAGCTCACGCGGATCTGCGGATTGATGAGCCCGTAGCTGATGTCGACGAGCAGGTTGACGATGACGAACACGAACGCGAGGAACAAGATCCCGCCCTGCAGCGCCGGGTAGTCGTGGTTGAAGATCGCCTCCTTCAGCCACGATCCCATCCCGGGGATGGCGAACACCGTCTCGGTGAGCACCGCTCCACCGAGCAGGATCCCGACCTGGAGCCCGATGATCGTCGTCACCGGCAGCAGCGCGTTCCGGAGCACGTGCCGGCGGTCGATCGTGCCGGGCGCGAGACCCTTGGCCTTGGCGGTTCGCACGTAGTCCTCGTTCTGGACGTCGAGCGTCGAGGCTCTGGTGACGCGCGCGATGATCGCGAGGGGAATCGAGCCGAGCGCGATCGCCGGCAGGATCAGGTGCTTCGTCGCATCCCAGGCAGCGTTCCAGTTGCCGGTGATGATCCCGTCGAGGACGTAGAAGCCGGTCGGATGCTCGGCATCGATCAGCACATCCTGGCGACCGATGCTCGGCAGCCACCCGAGTCGGACGGAGAAGACGTACTTGAGGATGATCGCCAGGAAGAAGACCGGGATCGAGACCCCGATCAGGGATAAGAAGAGGCTCGAGTGGTCGAAGAGCTGCCCGTATCGCTTCGCCGCGAAGAAGCCGAGTGGAAGCCCGATCACGAGCGCGAATGTCATCGCGGCGAACGCCAGCTCGATCGTGGCGGGGAACCGCTCCCTGATCTCGGTCGTCACCGGCCGGCGGCTTGCCACGCTCGTGCCGAGGTCGCCGTGCAAGGTTGTCTTCAGGTACGCCCAGTACTGGGTCGTGATCGGCCGGTCGAGGCCGTACTGATGGTTGAACCGCACGATCGCGTCGGGCGTTGCACGCTCGCCGAGCAGTGCCTGCGCAGTGGTTCCCGGCAGAGCGCGCACCCAGACGAACAGCAGAATCGAGAGGCCGAGCAGAATCGGTACGAGGAGCAGCAACCGGCGGACGACGAAACGTGCCATGCTCGTCGTCCGCCGGTAGCTCGTCCGCTACCCGATGGAGACGGGAGCGAAGTACTCGATCTCGACCGGGCTCGTGACGTAGCCCTTGACGGTCTTCTTGAATCCGAGCGCCGGGTCCGCGTTCGCGTACGGCACCATCGGCAGGAACTTCATCACCTGGATGCTCGCAGCCTGGTAGAGCACTGTCCTCTTCGCGATGTTCGTCTCCGAGTCCGCGGTCTCGAGCGCCTTGAACAGCGACGGGTTGTTGAACCCGAACTGCGCGCTTCTCGGCAGCGAAGTGCACGTTGAGGAAGTTGGCCGGGTCGCCCCAGTCACCTGTCCAGCCGAGCAGGTAGAGCGGGGCCAGGCCCGACTGGGCGCCCGACAGGTAGCCGCCACGCCACGGAGCCGGGTGCGCGACGATCTTGAAGCCGGACTTCTCGAGGCTGGCGCTGAACGCCTGGAAGATCCGCGGCGGATCCGGCATGTACGGGCGGGGCCTGTCGGTCGGGTACCAGAACTCCAGCGTCACCGGCAGGGTCAGACCCGCTTCCTGGAGCAGCGCCTTGGCCTTGGCCGGGTTGTACGAGTAGTCCGGCACGCCCTTCTTCGCGTACCCCTCGACGGTCGGCGGCAGGAACTGGTTCGCCACCTGGCCACGACCACCGTAGAACGCGCCGATCACGGCCTTCTTGTCGATGCCGAAGGCAACCGCCTGACGGACCTTGAGGTTGTTGAGGGGCGCGACCTTCTGGTTCATGCCGACGAACCCGACGGTGAACCCGGGCCGGCTCTGCACCTTCAGGCTCGAGCTGCTCGAGACGGCTGGGACGTCCTGGGGCGCAAGCGCGTTGGCGCCGTCGAGCTCGCCCGACTGGAGCGCCTGCAGACGCGCCGTCGAGTCGGTGATCGGGCGGAAGATCAGCGTCTTGAGCTTCGCCTTGGTGCCCCAGTAGTTGTCGTTCCGGGTGAACACGAGCTTGTCGCCGATCCTCCACGATACGAACTTGAACGGGCCGGTGCCCACCGGGTTCGAGGTGGCGTACGTTCCGGTCGGCCGGAAGGAGCCATCGGAACCCACGGTCCCCGCATCCGCCCTGTACTTGACGAGCGCGGCCGGGCTCGCGATCGAGAACGCCGGGTGCACCAGAGCGGCGAGGAACGAGGACGAGCGACGGTTGAGGACGAGCCGGGCGGTCGATTCGTTCACGACCTTGCACCCGTGGTACAGGCTCTTGTCCGGGCCCGGGTTCCCGGTGGCCGGCTTCGCGTACCCGCCGAACACCGAGAGCCAGTAGTAGTTCGTGGACTCGCCCTGCAGGTAGCCGGGCAGGTTGTACCAGCGGTTGAAGTTGAAGCAGACAGCCTTTGCGTTGAACGGTGTCCCGTCGTGGAACTTCACGCCCTTGCGCAGGTTGAACGTCCAGGAGAGCCCGTTCTTCGAGGTCGACCAGCTCGTCGCGAGCTGCGGGACGACCTTCGTCGTGCCGGGCTTCAGGACGACCAGTCCTTCTACCATCTGAGCGACGGCCCGCCCTGAGGGGCCGTCCGAGATCAGCGCTCCGTCCAGCAGCACCGGATCGCCCTCCGTGCCGAAGACGAACGTATCGCTCGCATGCGTTCGGTTCGTGGCAGCGAACGCGGCCGCTGCCGTCGCTACCAACGCCACCGCAGTGAGCGCGAGCGTGAGTCGTAGTGTCTTACCCATCCGTGCTCCTTTTTGTCGAGAGTCCCGGTCGCCCTCTGTGGGGGGCGGGGGCTGAACAGTATGACCGATGCAAGCACGAAAAGTTTGGGAATGGTGAACGGGGCGGGCAGCGCCCCAGGGCTGCGAACGGCCTGCACATGCGCCCATCCTCTACGGTTTCCGGTCGACCTCCTTGGCCGCCACTGCGCGATTGGTCGCGTTGACGATCGCCCGTAACGACGCGGTCAGGATCGAGCCGTGGACACCGACGCCCCAGAACGCCTCGTCGTCGACGTCCGCTTCGACGTATGCGGCGGCCTTGGCGTCGGCGCTCGCCGCCATCGCGTGCTCGTGGTAGTCGCGGATCGAGATCGAGACGCCGAACGCCTTTGCGAACGCGTCGACGAGCGCAGCGAGCGGGCCGTTCCCCTCACCCTCGATAACCCGTTCCTCGCCGTCGACGCGCACGCGCGCCGCGATCTGATCCGAGTCCTCCTCGCTCGAATGCGTGTACGCGACGAGCTCGTAGGGCGATACGTGCTCGAGATAGTGGGCGCTGAACGCCTCCATCAGCTCATCACCGGTCAGCTCACCGCCACGCGCGTCCGTGATCTGCTGCACCCGGTGCGCGAAGTCGACCTGGAGACCGCGCGGGAGCTCGAGATGGTGCTCTGCCGCCATCAGGTACGCGACACCGCCCTTGCCTGATTGCGAGTTGACGCGGATGATCGCCTCGTAGCTCCGACCCACGTCCTTGGGATCGATCGACAGATACGGGACGTCCCAGATCGCCGAACCCGACCGCTCTTGCGCGTCCATCCCCTTCTTGATCGCGTCCTGGTGCGAGCCGGAGAACGCGGTGTAGACGAGGTCGCCGGCATACGGATGCCGCGGATGAACGGGAAGCTCGTTGCACTCCTCGACGATCGCCCGCGTCTCGTCGATCTGCGACAGGTCGAGCGCTGGATCGACGCCCTGCGTCAGGAGGTTCAGCGCGATCGTGACGAGGTCGACGTTCCCGGTGCGCTCACCGTTGCCGAACAGTGTCCCCTCGACGCGCTCGGCGCCGGCCATCAGCCCGAGCTCGGCCGTCGCCACGGCGGTGCCGCGGTCGTTGTGCGGGTGCACCGAGAGGATTGCGGCGTCCCGGAACGAGAAGTGGCGACCGAACCACTCGATCCGGTCGGCGTAGACATTCGCCGGGAACTGCTCGACCGTGGTCGGCAGGTTCACGATCATCTTCCTCGCCGGCGACGGCCCCCACTCCGAGGCCACCCGCTCGCAGATCTCGAGGGCGTAGTCGAGCTCCGTATGGTGGAAGCTCTCAGGCGAGTACTGGAACACGATCTCGGTCGCGGTTTCCTCCGCGAGGCGCTTGCAGAGCGCCGTTCCACTCACCGCGAGGTCGGTGATGCCTTCGCGTTCCATCCGGAAGACGACACGGCGCTGCGTCACCGAGGTCGAGTTGTAGAGGTGCACGATCGCCCGTCTGGCGCCGTCGACCGACTCGTACGTGCGCTCGATCAGCTCGGGTCGCGCCTGGGTGAGCACAGCGATCGTCACGTCGTCGGGGATCAGCTCCTGGTCGACGAGGGTGCGCACGAAGTCGAAGTCCGTCTTCGACGCCGAGGGGAAGCCCACCTCGATCTCCTTGATCCCGAGAGCGAGCAGCAGGTCGAAGAAGCGTCGCTTGCGCCCCGCGTCCATCGGGTTGACGAGCGCCTGGTTGCCGTCGCGGAGATCGGTGGAGCACCAGATCGGGGCCCGGTCGAGCACGACATCCGGCCACGTGCGGTCGGGCAGCGCGACGGTCTCGTACGGTCGGTATTTCTGGAACGGCATCGACACGGGGGTCGTTGGCATCTGAACGCTGACTCCTCTCGAGGACGGACTGCTCCCGCAAGGTGCGGGGGTGCACGGGTACGGGTATGTCGTCGCTCGATTCCCCTAGCGGGGAAGGAGGAGGGCAAGCGCGAGCAGGCCGAGGTCGGCTGACCGATCGATACACGGCGTGCTGCACATCGAGCTCCACGATACCGGACACCGGCGTGGAGGACAACGCACGCCCGCGTGACGCGGATGCCTAGACTGAGCCATCGCGCGCGACCCCCGCCATGATGTCCTCTTCGAGCCGGTCGGCATCGGTCCGAAGACGTTGCCGAACCGCTTCTATCAGGTGCCTCACTGCACCGGCTTCGGTACCGCCAAGCCCGGTTCCCAGGCGTTGCACCGAGCGACCAAGGCGGAAGGAGGCTGGGGCGCCGTCTGCACCGAGTACGCCCCGGTCTCGGCGGATTCCGACGAGTCGCCGTACATCTCGGCGCAACTGTTGGACGAGGCCGACCTCGCCGCCCTGGCGCTGACGGCCGACGCCGCGCATGCCCATGGCGCTCTGGCGGGCATCGAGCTCACCCACACCGGCGCGCACGCGGAACGGCGCGGCACCCGCTGGCCGGCGATCGCACCCTCCCAGCTTGCGAGCGAGTACCACCCGTTCACCGTCCCCAAGGCGATGGAGCTGGACGACATCCGCCGGGTCCAGGCGGATTGGGTGCGGGCCGCCGAGCAGGCGTGCTCCGTCGGCTTCGACATCGTCTACGTCTACGGCGGCCACAGCTACCTGTTGACCCAGTTCCTCTCGCCTTTCACGAACAGGCGCACCGACGCGTTCGGCGGCTCGCTGGAGAACCGCGCCCGCATGTGGATCGAGACACTCGAGCTCGTCAGGGAAGCTGTGGGGGACGCGGCCGCCCTTGCTGTCCGCATCGGCGTCGATCTCACTCCCGGCATCGGCATCGATGACGCTCTCGCGTTCATCCGGCTCGCAGACCCGCTCGTCGACCTTTGGGACGTCAATGTCGGCTCGATCGCTCTCTGGTCGCACGACTCGGGCCCGTCGAGGTTCTTCGCCGAGGGGTATCAGCTCGAATGGACCGCCCGCGTGCGCGAGGCGACCTCGAAGCCGATCGTCGGCGTCGGACGCTTCACGAGCCCCGACCGCATGGCAGAGGTCGTCGACAGCGGGGTGATGGATCTGATCGGGGCAGCGCGTCCCTCGATCGCCGACCCCTTCTTGCCGCGCAAGATCGAAGAGGGCCGCTACGACGACATTCGGGAGTGCATCGGTTGCAACGTCTGCATCTCGAAGTCGGAGTCGGGCCTGCACCTCGGCTGCACCCAGAATGCGACGGCGGGCGAGGAATACCGACGGGGTTGGCACCCGGAGCGGTTCGGGCAGGCGGCGAACGCCGATCGCGACGTCGTCGTCGTCGGGGCAGGACCAGCGGGCATGGAGTGCGCAATCGTCCTCGGGAAGCGGGGTTTCGGACGTGTTCACCTCGTCGACGCGGCAAGGGAGGTCGGCGGGATCATGCGCTGGGTGCCGCAGCTGCCGGGGCTGGGCGAGTGGGCCCGTGTCGTCAACTGGCGCCGCATCCAGCTCGAGAAGCTGCAAAACGTGGAAGTGCTGACCGGCCTGGAGCTCGATGCGGACGGTGTGCTCACCTACGGTGCCGAGCTGGTAGTCGTGGCGACGGGTGCTCATTGGGTGGGGGACGGGCTCAACGCAGCCACTCACGAGCCCATTCCCGGTGCCGACTCCACCCTGCCGTCGGTGCTGACGCCCGAGCAGGTGATGACAGAAGGCAAGCGCCCACCGGGCAACCGCGTTGTCGTGTACGACGGAGAGGGCTACTTCGTCGGCGCTGGGGTTGCCGAGCACCTCGCCGGCGAGGGGTATGCCGTCGAGCTCGTGACCCCGTTCGACGTGGTTGCGCCGGTGACGGACGAGACACTCGAAGGCCCCCTGCTGCGCAAGCGCCTGAACGACGCCGGGATCATGATGCGTCGGAACGCCTGCGTCACGGGGATCGGGCAGGGCCTCGTCACCTGCGAGAGCGAGTTCGGCGAGGTCTTCGAGCTTGAGGCGGACGGTGTCGTGCTCGTCACGCAGAGGCTCTCGAACGATGGGCTCTACAACTCGCTCCGTGCCGATGCACGGCTCGCCGACGAGGGAATCGAGGCGGTCTACCGGATTGGAGACTGCGTGGCCCCGAGGATGATCGCCGACTGCATCTTCGACGGGCACCGACTCGGCCGCGAGATCGACTCGGCGAACCCCGCCGTACCACTCCCGCACAAGCGTGAACGGATGCTCGTCAGCGGTCGCGACATCCCCTGAGTCCGGCCGCGACGGCGGCCGACCGGTTCACTCCACCGCGTCCAGCGCCTCGTTGACAAGACGGTCAGCGAGCTCGTTGTGCTCCCGCCGCACGGCCGTATATCGCACGTCACCGACCGTTCGAGCAAGTCGCGCCGCCTCGATGCTGAGGTCGCGCAGCGCGGCGTTCTTGATCTTGTACTCACCCCGCATCTGCTTCACCATCAACTCCGAGTCCGAGACGACCTCGACCTCCGTGATTCCGAGCTCGGCCGCTCGGCGCAGACCGTTGAGGAGAGCCGTGTACTCGGCCACGTTGTTCGTCTGGACGCCGATCGCGTCGCCACGGGCATCGAGGATCGTCCCGTCGTCCTGTTCGAGCACGAACGCTGCAGCCGCAGGGCCGGGGTTGCCCCGGGCGCCGCCGTCGGTAAAGAGTCGCACGCGCATCGTTCTAGCTTGGCAGAGGTGAGTCGGCGGCCGATCAGGGAACGTCGAAGACGATGCCCTGCGCAAGCGGAAGCTCGCTCGTGAAGTTGACCGTGGCGGTCTGACGCCGCATGTATGCCTTCCACGCGTCGGAGCCGGACTCGCGCCCGCCACCCGTCTCCTTCTCACCACCGAACGCACCACCGATTTCGGCCCCGCTCGGGCCGATGTTGACGTTGGCAATGCCGCAGTCGGAGCCAGAGGTGGCGAGGAAGCGCTCTGCCTCGCGCAGGTCGGTGGTGAAGATCGAGGACGCAAGCCCCTGCGGGACCCCGTTCTGGAGCGCGATCGCCTCCTCGGGCTCGGAGTACGTGAGCACGTAGAGGAGCGGCGCGAACGTCTCCCGTTGCACGATCGCGGTCTGCGACGGCATCCTGACGAGAGTCGGGCTCGCGTACCAGGCAGCGGGAAACTCCTTTTCCAGCGCCCGCTCGCCGCCTGCTACGACCTCGCCTCCATCCGCGCGGGCTTCGTCGAGGGCTTCCGTCAGCCGCACGAACGCCTCGCCGCTGACGAGCGGGCCGACGAGCGTTCCCGCTTCGCGCGGATCGCCGATCGGCACGCTCCGGTACGCGGCTGCGAGTCGCTCCACCACCTCGTCCACGATCGACTGGTGCACGATCAGTCTCCGTAGGCTCGTGCAGCGCTGACCGGCAGTGCCGACGGCCGAGAAGAGAACACCGCGGACGACCAGGTCGATGTCGGCACTCGGGGCAACGATGGCGGCGTTGTTGCCGCCGAGCTCGAGGAGTGAGCGGCCGAGCCGAGCGGCAACCCGCGGCGCGAGCTCCTTCCCCATCTGGGTCGATCCCGTCGCCGAGACGAGCGCGATGCGTGGATCGTCCGCGAGTTGTACGGCCCGGTCGGCACCGCCGATGACGAGTTCTACGAGCCCCTTGGGAACGTCGCCGAACCGCTCTGCCGCCCGGACGAGCAGCGACATGCAGGCGAGTGCCGTCAGCGGCGTTCTCTCGGACGGCTTCCAGATCACGGGATCCCCACAGACGAGAGCGAGCGTTGCGTTCCAGCTCCAGACGGCGACCGGGAAGTTGAAAGCGCTGATCACAGCCACCGGCCCGAGCGGGTGCCACGTCTCCGTGAGGCGGTGGCCCGGCCGCTCCGACGAGATCGAGCGCCCGTAGAGCTGGCGCGAAAGGCCCACAGCGAAATCGCAGATGTCGATCATCTCCTGTACTTCGCCGAGTCCCTCCTGCGTGATCTTTCCGACCTCGAGCGTGACGAGCGCACCGAGAGCATCCTTTTCTCTCCGCAATTCCTCGCCGAACAGCCGCACCAGCTCGCCTCGATGCGGCGCCGGGAGTTCCCGCCAGGTCGAGAAGGCGTCCACAGCCCACCCGATCGCGGCGCCTGTCGCGGCACCGTCCGTTCTGGCGACACGTGCCAGTTCCTCACCGGTGATCGGCGTCCGGACGACGAGGTCACCGCCTTCGACCTGTGCTCGCTCGACACCGAGCCGATCGAGCAGCGCTGTTGCAGCGGCTGCGGGGGTCACCGGCTCAGATGCGTTCGATGTTCGGAATCAGCCGGCCGTCCTCGGTGACGGTAGCGTTCCATTCCTGGAAACCCGAGTCGAGATCGGCAATGTCCTGACCGCGCTCGGCCACGCGCACCGGTTGCGAGGACTCCGGTGAGACGCGGTACTGGTACCAGGAGATGTCCCAAGCGAATGTCAGAACCATCTCGGCGTTGACGCCCGACAGGGGCGTGATCGAGGCCTGCGGCTCTCCGAGTGCCTTGCCGACGCCGGCGATCGTGCGGCGGAACTGCGTCGCATTGAACAGCTCGGCGGCTTCGACGAGAGCGATTTCGTCGTCGCCGAGCCGGCGCAGGATCGGTTCACTGACGACCGGCTCGATCTCCTCCTCGCGGGCGCCGAGGAGTGACTGCCAGAGGGATCGCTGCCGACGCCTCCGCGGCGGCTGCTGGAGCATCGGCGAGACCGCGACGCCCTCCTTGACCCAGCCGTAGTCGACCGCCGTGTCGGAGCAGAGCGGGCACACGTCGACGTACCCGCTGCCGTCAGGTGAGAACCGGAGCGCGTGCTCGCCCTGCAACAGGGTGCGTTCGCAGACGACACAGGTCCGGGTGGCCGTGGTCTTGATCACTCGCATGGGCCGACCACTATAGCCCCGATGCAGGGGCTTTCCTACGAGAGGCTAGGCATGGACGAGGTCTCTTGCCTTCTGAGTCTCGTCGATCACCTTCTGGGCGACGTGAGCCGGCACCTCTTCGTACCGCAGGAAATGCATCGAGTACTCACCACGCCCACCGGTCATCGAGGTCAGCGACTGAGCGTAGGTGAGAAGCTCGGCCATCGGCACCTCGGCCTTGATCATCGTCATCCCCGCCGCCGGCTCCATCCCGTGGAGCCTGCCTCTCCTGGAGTTGAGATCGCCGTTGATCGAGCCCACTGCCTCGTCCGGCACGGTCACCTCGAGTTCCATGATCGGCTCGAGCAGCGTCGGTGTCGCCCTGGCGTACGCATCCTTCCACGCCATCGAGCCGGCGACCTTGAAGGCCATCTCGGACGAGTCGACGTTGTGATAGGAGCCGTCGACGAGCCGCACGCGGACTCCTTGCACCGGTGCGCCGGCGAGCTCGCCGTGCGCCATCGCCTCCTGAATCCCCTTGTCGACCGCGGGCCGGAAGCTTTGCGGGATCACACCGCCAACGATCTGGTCGACGAACTCGTAGCCGACGCCGCCGTCGAGCGGCTCGATCACGATGTGGCAGTCGCCGAACTGGCCGCGACCGCCCGTCTGTTTCCGGTACCTCCCGTGTGCTCGCGCTTCGGAGCGGATCGTCTCGAGGTAGGGCACGCGCGGCGGGTGCAGCTCGATGTCGACGCCGAAGCGACGCTTGGCACGTTCGAGAGCGACCTCGACGTGCATCTGGCTCATCCCGGAGAGGATCTCCTCCCCGGTCTGCTGATCGCGGCGGAGCCGGAGGGTCGGGTCCTCCTCAGCGAGCCGACGGATAGCCGAGGCGACCTTCTCCTCGTCCCCTTTCGACTTCGGCGTAATCGCGAAGCTCATCACCGGCTCCGGGAACGCGATCTCGGGGAGGTCGGCGCCGATCTCGCGATCCGTCAGCAGGTCGCCGGTGCGCACGTCCTTGAGCTTGGCGACCGCACCGATGTCGCCCTCGCCGAACTCCTTCACCCCGGTGTGCTCCTTGCCTTGGAGCTGCAGGAGCGTTCCCATCCGCTCCTTGGCATGGCCGCGCGCGTCGACGAGCGTCGAATCGGCAGTCACGGCGCCGCTCAGCACGCGGAACAGGTTGATCCGCCCCGCGAAAGGATCAGCCAGGGTCTTGAAAACGAACGCCGCCGTCTCGGCACCCTCGACCGAGATCGGGGCGCCCTTCTTGGCCGGCGAGGGCACACCTTCGACGATCAGGTCGAGGAGCGCATGCGTGCCGAGGTTCTTGGTAGCGACGCCACACGCGACGGGAAATACCTCGCCACGCGTGATCGCGAGCTTCAGCGCAGACGCAACTGCGTGCGCGTCGAGCTCCTCGCCGCCGAGGTACTGCTCCATCAGCGCCTCGTCGGTCTGGACGACCTCGTCGAGGAGTTTCTCGCGATACTCCTGGGCGAGCTCGTCCATCTCGGGCGGGATGGCGCTCGGCTCTGCCTCCTTGCCCCCGTCCGGGTTCGTGTAGGCACACATGTGGAGCACGTCGACGATCCCCTGCAGCTCCTGCTCGGCCCCGATCGGCAGGTGCACGGCCACACAGCGCGACGAGAACTGCTCCTGGATCTGCGCGAGCGTCCGGAAGAAGTCGGCTCGCTCGCGGTCGAGCATGTTGACGAAGAGAACACGCGCCAGACCGAGATCGTCGGCGAGATGCTTGACGCGGGCCGTTCCCACCTCGAGCCCCATGACTGCGTTGACGACCACGAGAGCCCCCTCGACGACGCGCAGCGCGCACCGCGCTTCACCCTGGAAGCTCGGGTCGCCGGGAACATCGATGAGGTTGATCTTCCGGTCCTGCCAGCTCGTGTGCGCGAGCGTCAACGAAATCGACATCTTCCGCTTCTGCTCGTCCTCGTCCCAGTCACCGACGGTGGAGCCGGCGTCGATTCCACCGAGCCGGTTGATCTCTTCGGTCTGGTAGAGCAGAGCCTCGACGAGGGACGTCTTACCGGTGCCGCGGTGACCGACGACGGCGACGTTGCGGATCTTTCCGGGCTCGATTGCGGCCATTGGCGTCCGTTTCCTCCTCGAAATGTCTGGGTGTTTCGAGTCTAAAGGGATGCCGCCGCGCCGTGCGGAGCGAAGTGCGAGCCGAGGTGGTCGAGATGACCAGCCTCAGCCGGTCGGCGGCGCGCTCTACGTCTCGGCAGGCTCGCGCATGCCGCCCGAAAGGCGGGCCTTGAGTCGGAGCACGGCCTTCGTATGTAGCTGTGAGACCCGGGACTCGGTGACACCGAGCACTTCGCCGATCTCACGGAGCGTCAGCTCTTCGTAGTAGTAGAGCGTCACGACGAGCTTCTCGCGCTCGGGTAGCCGGGCGATCGCCTCACCGAGCGCTTCGCGCATTTCCGTCTGCTCCAGCGAGAACTCGGGATCCGGCGCGTCCTCGTCCTCGATCGTGTCGATCAAGGCGATCTGATCACCGCCTCCCGACGGCGACCAGAGCTCGTCGAGTGCGGCCATCGACGAGCGCGAGATCTCGGAGAGGCTGTTCTCGAGCTCGCCGGTCGTGATCCCGACCTTTGCTGCGATCTCCTCGTCCGTCGGCGCCCGGTGAAGGCTGCGCTCGAGCTCGGCAATCGCCCGCTCGATCTCCCGGGCGCGGGTGCGAACCGAGCGAGGCACCCAGTCGAGCGACCGGAGCTCGTCGATGATCGCGCCCTTGATCCGACTGATCGCGTAGGTCTCGAATTTGATCTCACGGTCTGGGTCGAAGCGCTCGATGGCACCGATCAGACCGAGCAGGCCGTACGAGACGAGATCTTGCTCGTCGACGTGCGCAGGCAACGTTGCGCCGAGACGGCCTGCCACGAACTTGACGAGCGGGGCGTACGTCAGGATCAACCGGTCACGCAACGCCTGGTCGCGGGTTCGCCGGTAGTCCTGCCAGAGCGCCTGCGTCTCGCTTCCAGGCTTTACGGACACGCGAACAGAATACGCCGTACGGGCGGAAAACCATCTTTGATCCGTTCGTTCACGGCCAGACCCTGCGGGCGAGATCGCCCATCCACAACGCGAGGCCGGCGGCGGCGAGCCCGATCACGATCGCCCGTCCGCCCGACAACACGGCGTACACCGCCAGCCCGCCGAGCGCAACCGCGATCGTCGAGAACAGGAGCGAGAGCACGCGACGCTGCACGACGCGAGGCTACACTCGTGCCTGCAGCCCAGGGGCGTAGCTCAATTGGTAGAGCACCGGTCTCCAAAACCGGGGGTTGCAGGTTCGAGTCCTGCCGCCCCTGCTGGATGTTTCCCTGCTAGGCGGCGGTTTCAGTCGCCTCGGCAGGCGACAGAACCTCGGACTTTCTACCGAACTTTCTACTGGTCGCCCCGGCTCATTCGTCCGCTCCGCGTTTCCCGTTCCCGACTTGCGTCGGTTTCAAGGTCTCGCAGGTCGGCCTCCTTCCGGAGTGGCGCCGGATCAGCCAGGAACCACAGCAAGTCAACCTCGGCGCCAACATCGAGGGTACTGCGGACGAACTCGTCCAGGTCCCGAAGTGTCGCCTCTTCGACTTCGTACACCTCGTCCCACTCTTTGGCAGAGGTTTCTATCGGCCCTACCCCGTGGTACGCACACTCCGCGACAACCTCGTGCGCCATCGTGACCATGTAGTGAGCGAGAGCGGGAGTGATCTCGGTAGAAGGAGTCTTCACGCAGCCACTATCGAGGTCGAAATCGACGTAGAGACAGGCGTTTCGGATCGCCATCCACTGCCGTGATCGCGCAAGGAGAACTACTCCACCCGTGCGGTGGATACCGCTAACGGGGTGGGTTCCATGACGGCCGTCGGCCCCAGCGTTGACATAGAGGGCGGCCGTCGCCGCCTGCCGCGCTTTCTCCGTATGGTTACGGAGCAAATACTGAAGCTTGCGTGTGCCGGGCTTCGCCGTGGTTGACGCTTCCGCCTGAGGATCGCCGCCGCTCATCGCGACCCCCATCGCCACTCGTCCAAAGTCCAGGATCGACGACTTGCCTGCCTCCTCAATGCATGTCATCGCCATGAAGCACGAAAGGGCGAAGTCACCCGAGTCGAACGACGACGTCGCCTGGCGCAGGTGGTGACGTGCGACGTCAAAGGTTGCACGACGCGCAGCATCCAAAGCATCAGCGAGTTCAGCAAGGGTCATTCGGCACTGGGTCCCATGCTACTGACCCATTTTCGTGGGGTCGTCGCTGCCTTGCGGAGCCTGCCGGTTCCAGGAAGCATCCCGACGCTATGGGGTCGCGATGGCTGTGGTGCTCCACAAGGCGGAGCCGCCCATCCTTTCGCCCTCGTCCTGGAACATCACGCCCGCGAGATGCGTGTAGCGGCGGGTGATCCGCGAGTCGGAGTGACCGGCGAGCGTCATCAGCGCCATCTCGCCTCGACCGCCGCGCCAGATCCTCTAGGGCGCGTCTATGACCGCCGCGACTCGTGCTAGGCGGCTTCTTTGGGTCTTCCAGGTAAACGCCGCGTGAACCAGAATGAAAGCACCGCGAGGAACGCGACCGCGAGCATCGACGTCTTCAGCGCGTCGAGTTGCGCGTCCCCGTAGTCGGCCGTGACGGTGTCTGCCTCGGCCGGGCTAAGCCCGGCGTCGAGCAGTGCCTGGTGCGCCTGCTCGGTCGTGACGATGGGAATGCCTTCCTCGGTGGCGGCCGCGATCTGCGTCTTCACATCGGACGGCAGCGCCGGGTTCTCCTGGATCGCCGAGTTGAACCCATTCAGCAGCCCGAGCAGCAGCACAGAGCCGATCAGCGCAGTGCCGAGGGACGCGCCGAGGTTTTGCGCCGTCCCCTGCAGGCCACCCGCCTCGTTCGTGTCCTCCGCAGGGACGGAGGACATGATCACGTTGCCGAGCTGTGACATGAGGAGCCCGGCGCCGATCCCGAAGAAGATGAGCGACACGGCGAAGGCCGTCCCGTTCAGGGTCACGTCGATCGTCCCGACGAGCACCAGCGCGGCGATCGCCATTGCCCCGAGCCCGACCTGGACGACGGCCCGCGGCCCGAACCGCACTGCCACCTTCGGCCCGATGAGCGCAGCGGCCAGCATCGAGACCGACATCGGGAAGAGCCGCTTGCCCGTCTCGAACGCGTCGAAGCCGAGCACGACCTGGAGGTAGACCGGCAGGACGAAGAACGTTCCCATCACGATCAGCTGCTGCGCGGAAAGCGAGGACAGCCCGCCGCGCAGCGTCTCGATCTTCAGCAGTGCCCGGTTGAGGAGCGTGCTCCGGCCGAGCCGCTCGCGGCGCTCCTCCCAAGCCAGGAAGCAGCCGAGGACGACGAAGCCGCCGACGATCAGGAACGGCACCAGCGAGAACCCGAGCGGCGTGATCTCGTGCCCGTTGATCGTCGGTGCGGCGATCGGTTTGATCCAGCCCCAGGTGCTGCTCTTCAGGATCCCGAACACGATGAGGCCGAGCGCGAGCGCCGAGAGCGCGGCGCCGCCGTAGTCCAGCTTCGGCGGATGCTCGGGTTTGGGCGCACGCTTCATGCGCCGGTGGACGATGAGCACCGCGATCACGACCACGACCTCGCCGACGAAGACGTACCGCCAGCTCCAGGTCGTTGTCACGTAGCCGCCGATCAGCGGCCCGGCCGCGATCGCCGCACCGGCGGCACCGCCGATCATCCCGTAGGCGAACGCGCGCTCCTTGCCCTCGTAGTTCGCGGCGGTCAGCGCGGCGATCGCCGGGATCACGAGCACCGCGCCGAGCCCCTCGATCCCCGACCAGCCGATCAGGAGCACCGTCAGGTTCGGGCTCAGCGCCGTGATCAGCGAGCCGAGCCCGTACACAGCCAGGCCGAGGCCGAAGGCCCGGTCACGCCCGAGGATGTCGCCCAGCTTCGCACCAACGAGCATGAACGCCGCCATCACCAGCGTGTACATCGTGATCGCGCTCTGCACACCGGTGACCGTCGTGTTCAGGTCTTCGACGATCTGCGAGATCGAGACGTTCATCACGCTGGAGTCCAGCACCATGATGAACTGGGCCGACGCGAGGATGACCAGCGGGAGCCACTTACGCACCGCCCGACTCTACGCCTATTTGCCGCAGCGTACCGCGGCATCTGAACCGCGACTGTCACACACCTGACTCCGACGGGGCGGGACACCGGAACAGGCCCCGGCCCGGTTACGACATCGACGGCGGTGGTCAGGTTCCCGCTTACATCGAGGTTGCGTCGTGAGTGTGGACGCTCGGGGTCGGACGCCCACGACGCGCCCGACCCCGAAAGGGATCGACTACGACGGCTTGTGGACGCTATGGAGTGCGACGACCTCCTGCGAGACTTCGAAGGGGAGGTTCGGCTTCACCTTCGCGTTGAACCAGGCGTCGTGCTGCTCCTGTGTCTCCCATAGCTCGCTTACGACGAACCCAGCGGCATCCTCAAATGTGACATGGAGTAGGAAGCCCGGTTGCGTTTTCAGATCCGCGATGAGGGGAGGCGAGATCTGGTCGTACAGCGCGGCGGTCATTCCGTCAGAACGGTGCCGTATCAAGACAGCCATGTTGTTCCCTCCTTCGTAGGTGCCAGCACCATGTCACACACCGCGCCTGCGGTCGTTGAACTGGAGTCAGGGTCGTCGCACTTGTCTGCTGGGCGCGAGAGGCGTAAAACTGCGATCCGGGGTCGTTACTCCGCAGGGAAGGAGAAGTCATGATCGGAGCCATCGTCACCATCGGCCCAGCGCCGAACCTCGACCGCGAACACGCCTCAGCGGTCGCCGAACAGGAAGCACCCCACTTCGAGGGCATGGATGGTCTGCGAAGCAAGGTGTTCATGTGGGACGATGAGGCCGGGACGGTCATCAGTACCTATGTGTGGGAGTCGGAGCCAGCCGCCCAAGCGTTCTTCACCTCGCCCGAGGTGAAGGCGAAGATCACCGAGTTGTACGGCGTCGAGCCGAAGGTGCGGTTTGTCGAGGTGTCGGCGCTGATCGACAACATGGTCGGCGTCGCATAGGCGCACGACGGCACGGAGATCGTAGCTGAGAGGCGTGGCCTGCGAAGTCACGGGTTGGGTTGCGCGACCCTGAATGACCGCGCAACCCAACCCGAAGGGAACTCCTCTTAGGCGAGCGCCTTCGCCTTCATCGTGTCGAACTCGGCCTGGGTGATCGCGCCGCTGTCGAGCAACTGCTTCGCCTGCGTGAGCTGATCCGCAGCCGACGAACCTGCGACTACCGACTGGATGTGGGCGTCCTGCTCCGCTCGCGCAGCCTGCATCGACTCCGTGTCGCGGTCGGTCATCTTGTTGCTCTGCGTGATCAGGTAGATGAACACGCCGAGGAAGGGCACCAGGATCACGAAGATGATCCAGGCCGTCTTCGTCCCGCCCCCGATGTCGCGTCGGCGGAACAGATCTCCGAAGATCCTGAACAACAACATGAACCAGAGGATCCAGATGAAGAAGACGAACATCGTCCAGAACACGTCCATGAACGGATAACTCGCGGCTACCACTTAGGTACTCCTTGATTGAAGGTGGGTTGCTGGCCCCGGCAACCGACGCCAAGCCACCACTACGGCGGGGGCTACACGCTTCCTTCATCCCGGCCCGAGCATCGCATCCTCGATGGTGGAGAGTTCTTCCTCCCACCAGACGAGAGCCTCATAAACGCGCTCGATGTTCGGCTCTTCGAGCAAGAGGAATCCTGAGCCGTCTTCGAGGATGAAACGACCGCCCTCCTCGGTTAGCAAGTACGACGGCGCTGTCTCGCCAATCATGTACTCCTTGACAACGTTGTTGCGCTCCTCGTAGATGAACTCCCAGTAGATCGCGTCACGCGCAGGCTTCGGCTTCCACCGCTCCTCGGCAGCGATGATCGCGGCCTTCGCAGGGGACTCCAGCTTGTCAACGAGGAGCAGGACGTGGCCGACGGCGCGAAGGAGCGTCACGACCGCAACCCAGTCGATTCTCCAGTTCCCGCCCTCCTCGAACCGCTGCTGGAGGCGTTGCGTTGCCTCGTTCGCGTCGGAGAGGACGAGACGCGCCCGGAGTTGAGGCTGGGCGCTCACACCCCGACGCGGTGGGCGGCAGCGTTCTCGCCCAGACCCCCGGATCCCGCATGAACACTGGCCCCGCCTCCAACCTGCCGAGTAGGTGACTGTCGGCGGGATTGCTTGCAGATCGTGCAGTACGCACCGGGCGGGGCCAGAGCGCCCACCACGCGCCCCGCCCCTGCTCGGTTCTGCGCCTGCCTTCGCGCCACCCGACCTCCGCGCCCATGCAGGATCAGCCCCGATCCCTGCCCGTGCTTCGTGCCCGAGCGCATGACTGAGTAGGAGTCGATGAGGTGATGTCGGAGGCCCCCGCGAGCGTGTCGTGGCCCCCGTGCCGTCCCGGTGCTTCGGCGGCGTCTGCGAGGCGTCCCCCGCCACCCCGCCCGATCCTGGCTCCGTCGCCCTCCGAGATCAGCGCAGGCGGTGGGATCTTGGCCCCCATGCGGCGGTCGCCGTCCCCGTCGCTGGCGGTTCGGGGGAGGCGCTCACCGTTGGATCTGACAGCCCCCACTCTACTCCTCGCGCCGCCAGATCTCGACCTCGTTCTGGCCGCTGCCCCGGCCCTGACGTTGCCGTGCTCAGCCAGACTGCCCCAGCGGCGATGGCGATGAACGCGATCACCATGATGATGGCGATTGCCTCGTCCATGACCTCGGTATACCTCTGGTGCGAACCGCCGCGAATGCGTCTTGATGGAATCTCTACGCGGTTCTTGCGAATCTTGACGCCATCGCGGTGGGACGGCGACGGATAGGAGCGATGATCAGCGGATGATCCACCTGCGTCTTGTGGTGCCGCCCGAACTCGCCGAGCAGGTGCTCGCGTTGCTCTCGGCCCGTCCGTCGGTGCTGAACATCGTTCGACTACCCGGCGTTGCTCACCGCCCGGACGGAGACCTGATCCTCTGCGATGTAGCCCGAGAAGACGCCAGCCTCGTCCTCGCGGATCTTCGTGAGCTAGGCGTCGATCGAGTCGGCACGATCGCGTTGGAAACGATCGACGCCGCCATCTCCCTAGAAGCCCAGAGAGCAGAGCAAGCCGCTGTCGGCTCGCCAGCCGACGCGGTTGTCTGGGAGGAGGTCGAACACCGAACATCTGAGAGTGCGGAACTCTCGGCCAGCTTTCTGACCTTCATGGTGCTCGCGACGATGATCGCAGGCGTAGGGATCCTCACCGACTCCGTGATCCTGATCATCGGTGCAATGGTCGTCGGCCCAGAGTTCGGGCCGCTCGCGGGTTTCTGTGTCGCCGTTGTGCAGCGACGGCTCGCGCTGGCCCGACGCTCGCTCGTCGCGCTCGCGGTCGGCTTCCCGCTCGCCATCGCTGGCACGTTCGCCGGGACATTGATCCTGAGGGCGCTCGGGCGAGGGCCAGACGAACTCGGCGAGCACCCTGCGACGCTGTTCATCTCGCACCCCGATGTCTTTTCGCCAATCGTCGCGACGCTTGCTGGGATCGCCGGAATGCTGTCGCTCTCGACGGCTAAGTCGGGCGCACTGATCGGCGTCCTGATCTCGGTGACAACCATCCCTGCTGCTGCGAACGTCGGCGTCGCCGCCGCCTACGGCGACTGGAGCGAAGTCGCCGGAGCCGCAACACAACTCATCGTCAACCTGACATGCATCGTCCTCGCCGGAATCGCCACCCTCGCAACGCAGCGCCAGTTCTATCGCCGCCGCCGTCTCCGCTCGACGTCCCCGTCCGGTTGACGCAGCACGTCGAAGGTTCAGGGGGTGTGTCTCTCGCGCAGCCTGCTGAGTCACGATCGAGGCATGCGTCGATGGCTCACCATCCTGACCGTGATCGTCTTGCCGTCGGCCGTCACGAAGACTTCTCGTTCCGCCATCTCCTTGAAAGTGCTGTCGGAGACACCGACGACGACGACCTGGTAGTCGGAGAGAAGGTCTTGTTCGATGGCTTGCGCGAACGTGAGCCGGTGCAGCACCGGCCCGAACTTCTGCTCGTCGTCCATCGAGGCGATCTCCCAGTCGGCCTCGCTCGCCTCCTTCCGCAACCGGCCGGTGTAGTAGCGCGGCGTCGCCGTCATGAACAGCCGCTTGCGGGCCTTGATCTTGGCGGGGTCGAGCACGGTCGCGAACACTCCGGCTTCGGGGCCAGCGCAACGGTGCGCCTCGTCCGCGATCACCAGGTCGAACAGCGGCGTCCGTGCCTGCCTGGGCATCCGCGATCCGCTGCGACGACTGATAGGTCGCGAACACCACCCGCGCCCGACCGTCACGCTTGCGGAGGAACGCCGCGATCTCGGCGGGATCGGTCGTGACAGGAACGCCAAGCTCGCTGGTCGAGGCGACGACCGCGTCCCTGTCCTGGGTCGCGACGGTGTCGTCGGAACAGACCGCCAGGTAGTCGAAGTCCCCGACCGTGAACCACTCGCGGATCGTCTGCTTCACGAGCGACAGCGACGGCACCAGCACCAGCGTCCGCTGGGACGCAAGCTCGTCGTGCAGGAACCGTGCGGCCAGCGTCTTGCCGGTGCCGCAGGCCATCACCAACTGGCCGCGATCACGCTCGGCCAGACCGGCGACCACGTCCTCCACGGCACGTCGCTGATGCGGTCGGGGTGTGATCGGCTTGCGTGGCAGCGGTGCCGTCCCTGACAGGAAGGACTGCCAGTCGAGATCGAGCGCCAGCAGCCACTCACGATCCCTCACACCGACTCCGTGGTCGGCGAGCGTCCCGCGGGCATGACGCTCGCTCACGCCGCTGCCGGTGGTCGATCAGGAGCAGGAAGTCGAACTGGTAGCGCCCCGCCTCCGCCAAGAATGTGTCGATGTCGCGTTTCGTGATCTGACGGTCTGACGCGTAGTGCTTCGCCTGGATGGCCCAGAGCCTTCCGCCATGCGTGCGTGCGACGAGGTCGATCCCGGCGTCTCTTCGCCCCTTGTTTCCGCCACTCGTCCCACGGCCAGACACGCTCCAGCAAGGCAGCGTACTCAGGCTCGTTCTCCAGCACCCACTTGCACAGCCGCTCAAACCCACGGCCTCGCACACGCTCACCGGCGTCAAGACCAGCGAGCAGCGTGGCGAGATCACTCACGCGGCAACTCTACGCCCACCCGCCGCAACGACCCGCTTCACGGCGACGACTGCGATCACTAGATAGCCGAAGCACGCTGAGGCCGACGAACTCTAGGCGTCGCGACCGAGGCGAAAGGCCCCCGTGGTCGTCGTGATGGAGAACGTTCTCCATCGACGATGTGGAGATGGCGAGAGGACGCCCGCACACTTCTGCGCGGTCTCACCCGATGCCCCGAGTAGTTAGTTGACTAAGGGCAGAACGCTCTCAGACGACAGGACATCGCACGCTGACGGTGCCGCCGCCGCGTCGGCACGAAACGCCGCGCCGGCCCCCCGGGATCAGCCTGTCGCGCTCGTAACGGCCTGAAGAACGATGGCTGCGATCTCGTCAGGCTTCTGGTTGAGCGCGAAGTGTCCCGTGCCAGCGATCTCGACGAGGGTTACGTGCGGAGCTGCCGTGAGCCGTTCGCGTTCTGCGGGTGCGAGGCCGATGTCGTCCTTCTCACCGAAGACGACCCACGCCCGGACGCTCGCGTCGCAGAAACGCTCCGCGAGCGAGCCGTGGCGGTCGAGATACGCGAGGTAGGAGCGGGTCTGAGCGCGGAGGAAGCGCGGATCGTTCTTCTTCAACTCGTTCACAAGGAACTCACGTCGAGCCGGGGGCAAGCTGCTCCTGAAGGCCGGCCCGATCAACTTCATCATGAGCGCGTACGGCAGATGTCCGAAGACGCGGCTCAGACGATCGAGCGCACGTGGGAAGATCGACTCGTCCTTGCGTGAGAAGCTCGGGGAGAGCAGCACGACAGGTCCCGAGAACTCGCCTGCCGACACCATCTCGAGGGCGACGTTCGCACCCAAGCTGTGCCCGACGACGACGTCGCACGAGAGATCGGCTGCGAGGCGGGATGCGGAGCTCGAGTAGCTCTCCATGCTCAAGTCGGCGGGAGCTGCGGTACCGCCGAACCCGGGCACCGTCGTCGCAATGAAGCTGATGCCGGACTCGCGGATGCTCGGCTCCGCGAGGAGGTCCTCGTAGAACGCCCATGTCGCCAGCGCCCCCGGAAGAAGGAGGACTCGGCGTTCGGCGTCCCCAGGCCCCGTCTCGTGCAGCACCCACCCCAGGTGCTCTCGGCTCGGTTCGCTCACGTCAAGTTCTTGGTCGGCATCCGGGGAAGCTTCGCAGCTACCGCACGCGTTGCCAAGCGTCCCTGACCGACTGAGTAGGTGGATCAGGCCGTACCTCAGCGACGATGACGATGGTCGTCCACTTCACGGCGCGGACTATGACACCTCGGTCACGCCAGCGCCGCCAACCGCTCGACGCCGGTCTTGCGAACCGGGGGTTCCAGGACCGTAACTTTCTACTGGACTTTCTACCGAACCACCCGGATCCGGCCGTATCTAGATGTACCCAACGGTGCCCGGATGGCTCTGTTTGAAGCCATCCGGGCCTACCGCTGGCCGTCTCCAAAACCGGGGGTTGCAGGTTCGAGTCCTGCCGCCCCTGCTGGCTCCAACGGCAAATGCGTCGGCAGTACTTACTCCGACCGGACGATAGAAATGGGACTCCGCACCTGCCGGTGTCCTATCCGATCCGAAAACGGAGGCGGGGGAGAGGGACGTTCACCTGTAGCGACGATCAGTATCGGGCCTTGGTATCGATCAATCGCAGTGGCTTCGGACACATGACGCTGCCAGACAGCTCGCCAATCCGGCTAGTAGATGTGCAGCTTGTCCAGGAGCGCGAGCGGATTGTCGAGCGACTCGAACAGGTCCTTGTTGTGCTTGATCATCCTGCTTCGCATATAGACGCGGAGCCACTGCTTGTAGATGTACAGCTCATAGCGATCGAGCATGTCGCCGAGTGGCAGGTCACGCTGCGCGATGAGTCCCGGCCAGAAACATCGCGCACTCGAAGCCGAGCGAAATCGACTGAAAGTACGGGGAGCCAATTGCCGAATCGCCGGCGAGGAACGCGGGTGAGCTGGCGAAGGGGTTGTCGCTGGACTCCGCCGTGAGCAACTGCCGGCTGGTCGCGTTGCGGGCCCGGTACAGATCGAGAGGTATCCGGACGATCTCCAGGTCGCCGATTATCTCGCCGTGAGTTTCCTGCTTGATCTTGTCGATGAAGCGATCCATCGACTGCGCGACATCGGGAAAGTTGTTGCGAAGCCATTCGCCGTCGAATCGCGTTGGCATCGCCTCGTAGTCCTCAGCGGTGATGTTGACGATGCCCGTGACGTGGCTGATGCCGCCGTCGTGGTGCGTGCGGTGGACCATCGGAATGAACTTGTAGTGCGCGTTCTCGATGTTCTTGTAGTACTTGCAATATTCGTTGCAGTCGTAGGTTTGGCCGTACAGAAACGTGATAACGAGCGCGTACTCGAGCCGGATCTTGAGTGTGTTCGCCTTTCCATCCGCGCCGTCGAAGCTGGGCGTCAACCGATCTCGAAGCAGCGACTTGCTGCCCGTGCAGTCGATCAGGATGTCTTCCGGCTCGAGCATCGCGATCGCGTCCTCCGCCGTTACGACCGCCTCCGTGCGCTCCACCGCGTTCGACGCGCGCGCATCGATCAGATCGCTGACGGAGCGCTCGATGGCGTTGAGCGGGCAGAACCCGAGTGTCCATCCCTGAAGAAGTGTCATCAGGTCCGAAGGAATCGACTCTCTGAACGCGAGGCCCTCGTCGAGCTCTGATGGATCGAAGACCGCCTCGATGGTCTCACCGTCGATGTGGTCCGTGCTGTAGCTCGCGACGGAATCCGCCACGAGGTAAGACGCGAGCCGGACCATCCGGGTTCGCGTGTACTCGCGACGCTTCTCGTAGAGGCGCACGGAGAACCCATCCATCGACTGGAGCAATGCCGCCAGCAGGAGACCTACAGGGCCTGCCCCGAGGATGTGCACGCGGGCCCCGGGAGGCAGGGTCTCAATGCCCGTGGAACCGGATTGCCGGTGCATTCGCCTCCTCGCTCGAGCCGCAGATCCGCCGCGGGCCGAGAATGTACCAAGCCGTTCCTCGGGCGTTGGCGACGCTTCCCGCCGTGAGCCGTTTCTTCGAGGCAGAGACGAGATGAGGCACGATCGGCACGGTGCCGACCGTGCCGGCGGTCGCATTGATGACTTCTACTCGGGCTCGTGCCCGGGTTCGGGGGGAGCGGCAAGCTCAGCCGGGATCTCGAAGAGGTTCCGCAGAACTCGGGTCGTGTACTGCAACGCTCGCCGCGCCGTCTTCTCGTCGACGTGGGATGCTTGCGCTCCTACGGCCTCAAGCACGCGGATCGCGTCCTCGTAGTGCGGGCGTACCGCATCGGGCACCCGTTCGTCCGTCATGTACGCAAGCCTGGCGCACCTCCACGAGCAGACCTCTACGCGGCGACCTTCCTCCCACTCGGTGTCGCCCACGAGCGAGTAGTTGACGACGGTATGCCAGGAATCGAGCCCCTCGCTACTCCGCCCGCACATCGCGCACACGCGCTCGGCCACGATCGAATCCTACGCCGAAGCCCGCCGACGTGGGCGGACCGGAGAGCTGCCAGCTACGACCTCGCATACGACGACCTGGAGATCGAGGGCGGCGACTGCGTTTGTCCGGTCCGTTTACTTCCAGAAGTAGTAGTCGGCGGTGTAGGGGACATCGGCCACGGTTCCCGCCCTTATCGCGTTGCAGTCTGCGGCAGGGGGAGCGAGTCCGCCGGTGGTTGCGATTCGTTGGATGTTCGTGGTGTTCCCGAGCCGGCCGGGAGTCGTTGAAGCTGCGGACAGCCGCACCCATGGAATGGCGGTGGGATTGACGCTGACGCTGGCCTCGGCGTTGCCGACGACCATGCTGCCGTCCTTGGCCTGCCACGTCGGCCCGGCGAAGTGCGTGATGATGAGTTCGCCCTGGTCATCGAAGAGGTTCGCGCGGGGTGCGACGAAGCTCCAGCCGGTGTCGTTGCACGAGTAGATCTGGACGCCGACTGCGTGGCCGATCAGGAACACCTTGCTGCCGTCGAGTACCTGGATCGGGTCCGGGACGGACGGCGGGCGCGGTCCGACCTGGGCCACCTGCACGAGGGACGCACGACCTGCGCGCTCAACGCCAAGGCGGCGCAGCGAGCGTTCGAGCTCGGGTACACGTGCTCGGATGCGCTCGAAGTCCTGACCAGAGAGCGAAAGGAGCCGCATTGGCGTGCGCGCCACGACGCTGGCCGTCCGCTCGCCCGTGAGGAGGAGTGCGATCTCACCGAACGTGTCGCCGGGGCCGAGAGTTTGGGTCGCCTCCCCACCGTCGGGCAGAACATCGGCGTGGCCCTGCTCGATGAAGTAGGTGGCGGTTCCGTAATTGTCGCGCGAGATGACCTCGGCGCCCGCTTCGACTTCGACCTCACTCGCCGCGGCCGCGAGCTCATCGAGCTCCGCCGCAGGAAGATCGGCAACGACCGAAATTGCGGCGATCCGAGTCTTATCCACGGTTGCCGATCGTGCCATAGACGGCAACCGACTGCTACTCACCGCCGCACGCGATCCTCGGGAGCGGCCATCAGTAAGGGATTCCCTCGGTCACGTCGACGCCGATACCTCGCCAAGGAGGCGCCCTCCACGACTCGCCCGCCTCGCCAATGGCCGGTTTCCGAAACACAGAACTCGGGTAGGTACGAGACGCCGCAGGGGTGTCGGCGTCGCCCTCCTTGCCGAAGTGTGTGGGGCGACGCCGACAGGCTCCACGCAGCACGCCAGACCTCGGGACCCACCCGAAGGCCTCGCCGAACTTCGCGGCAAGCTCGCCAGAGACCATCGCGACCGGAATAGGTGATGCTCGCATTTTCGGGTCATCCTGATCGAGCAAGACGCGAGCCGAACCTCAACGTTTGTCGTCCAGTTCGAGCGCACGCCTGCGTCGGCAGCGTCGTCGAGCTCCCCCATGGCCAGCGAGTGCTCGTCAGACACGTCCTTAGCGCCGACCGCGACGGGGTTGCGCATACCCGCGTAGAGCCGGGAGCTGACCGAAGAACTCCGCGGGCTACTCGCACAAGATCATCGGTTCAGGGTCGGATCAGCTCCGCCTGCGCGGAGATTGCGCAAGCGGCGCTCGGCTACCACGCCGTGGCCGCCGCGAACGCGGGTCGATCTTCATCAACTCTTCCCCGGGCCGTAACGAATCCTTAGCCGTCCCGCGAGTTTCGGCTGGCCTGCCCGACATACGATCGTTGATGGCCCGCGCACCCCCTCGGAAAGCCTGACAGCGATCCAAAGGATGCCGCGCGGTGCAGGCTGACATCCGTCAGTCCAAGCAATAGACGATGGGAGACGACAAATGGCTTGGGCGCTGATCCAAAAGGCCACCGACATGGAGTGGTCTGACTACGAGAAGGTTTCGGCAGCATTGGACGTCGATGCGGATGTCCCCGCGGGCCTGATCGTCCACGCAGCAGGAGAGGTCAACGGCAAGTGGCAATCGGTCGACGTGTGGGAGTCAGAGGCCGACTACAACCGGTTCCGCGACCAACGACTGATGCCAGCCGTGATCCAGGCGATGGGCGAAGAGGCCGCCAGCGCCGGCCCTCCGCCCCAGGAGATGTTCGACGTAAAGCATCTCGTCACCCACTAACGAGCCACCCATTTCGCGCCAGGGCCGGGACGCCACGCCCTGGCCCTGGTGCGAGGGACAGGTTCACGTTCGACGAGATCCGCGAGATGGCCGCCAGCCTGTGGCCCGCCGGCGGGGTGAGCCTACCCCTCGGCTTCTAACGATGTGAGGGGTCGGGCAGGAAGGAGGGCAACCTGCCCGACCCGTCCATCTCCGTTATATCCGCGGGCTGCTGCTTGCAGGTACGAACTCGGTCGTGTGCCGGCGTCGAATCGCATGAGAGAGAAGTCGCTCCGTCGACGACTTGTTGGTGTCCGGCTCAGAGGACGATCTTCGCGATCAGCTTCGGATCGCACCCTGCCTCTGCGATCTGGCGGAGAACGCCAATATCGCTCTTCGAGTCTGCGAACAGTTGAGCTTCGATCATCGTCAGCCCCACACTGCGGGCGGTCGCATATCGGTGCCGATAGAGATCGTGCTGCTCCTCTACTGCGATTGCGGTCTCTTCGGATACCGACATCCCCTCAACCCTCCTCTCAGGCGACCCAGGGATAGGTCGTCTGAACGATCCTCGCCTCCGATGACGCCCAAACCGCAAGAAGGTTGGCGCGACCGCCGTGTTGTCGACGCGCACTACCAGCCAAAAGCCCGTGTGGCTACTGGGAGTCGTGGTCGTGCGAGTCTGCGAGGAGCGCGAGTCTCTCGTCGAGCGCCAGTAGCAAGCGCTGGCGATCGCCCGGTGACGCGTCCGGCGTGTCGCAGGAGGACATGAGCTCGTTCAGGTGGCGCTCGATCTCGTCGAAGCGCCCGAGGATCCGATGCTCGAGGTCAGGCTCCATTGCTTAACCAGGCTATGGAATCGTGACCACGCTCGTCAAACAAGAAGAGGGCGCCGACTCCTCCCGAGCTGATCCAGTCCGAGGCGTAGAATCGACGAATGCTGCTCGAGGTCGCCGCGTTCGTCTTGACACTGCTTCTCATCACCCTGATGGGCGAAGGCTTTCTGGCTCGTCTGTGGGCCGGGCGGGAGGGCCCGATCCCAGTCTTTGTGTCCGCGGGTCGCTGTCTGGAGGCGTGGATGGTGCCGGCGCTGGCGCATGGGGCAGGCGCCTTGTCCGGCTCTCTCGCATCTGGGGGTTTAGCTCGCAGGAAGCTCGGCGTCGAGAGCGGGCGCGGGCCACCCTCGATCCTGGCGTGAGCACCCCGCCCGCACCCGCTGATAGTTGAGACTCTGCCGGCGGGCGAATGTTGCCGTGGCCGCGGGAAGGTGTCTAGGAGCCGGCGGTCAGGTAGTTGTGAACCTTGATTTCCTTGACGTCCGGGGCAGGGGTTCCCAGTTCCGCGGCCACGGGGCCAAGGATGTTCGTCTTGAACGCTTCGAAGTACTCCTTGTTCTTCCAGACGTCGATGACGACGAACCCGCGGGAAACCTTCTCGACCCAGTGGAACAAGCAGCCTGGATCGGGATGAGGGCCGCCGGGGAAGGCGCCCAGCCGTTTGACCGAGTCGTCGTAGCTCTTGATCGTGGTGTTGGAAAAGGTGAGTTGGACCGCGTACGCCATCGGATACCCCCTTCGTCGTCGTGCGCGACCCCAGTCAGCCTGGATTCGTAGCAGATCGCACGAAGATGTCAAACCATGTCCGCTAGTGCCCGTCGCACCCACCGCGCCCGCTGTGGCGCTGGCTTCCGCGAGCGGGGCTGAGATCTGTCAGCATCCCAGGCATACCGAAGTATCGGATCGAGCGGTTGTTCCCTGACGGGCATATGGAAACGACTGTCCGTGAGACCGTTGTTCTCTTGCGCAAGTGGGATAGTTGGGACGAGCCCGGCCAGCCTGAGCAGTGGCATGTCGTCGAGGTCTCGCACGGCGAATCATTCCCCTATGCGGTCGTCGCCGATCGCTCTCGGCCCCATCCGGTCGACCGAGTGGCCGCAACGATCACGACCTGAGCCCTGCCGGCGGGGGTAGTGATTGAACTGCGGCTGGACGCGGGGGTTCAAGCCGACTATTCGAGCTAAGAGAGGGGGCGCGGGCGGTACCCAGGGGGAAAGTGGCGGCCGCCCGCGCCGGAGGCCAGCACAAGGGCACATCACACGCCAGCGCCGACCGACGAACAGTACGACACAACCGGCACACGCACAACCGCGCGAATCGAAAGCGCAGACGGGCGCGGCCAGCCGAGGCGAAGCACAAGAGAGGTGGAAGCCCCTCCCGGCAAGAGGCCGGCGCGCCCAGTCTGCTGACCTACGATCCTCCGGAACCGCGGCAAATGCAAGGGGGCCACGCAGACGAACCCTCTCCTCCGTCGTCCGTCGTCCACCCGGCTTGTTGACATCGGGCGGCGTGGGGTAGAGGCTTGCGGGCCGACACGACCGACATCGAGCGTCGGGCTAAGCGGCGGAGAGGAGCAACCGTGGAATCGCAGCAGCGCACAGCTGGGAGACGGGGCCTTGCCGAGTGGGCCGCCTTGGGAGGCGTCGTCTACGTTGTTCTCTTCATCATCGGCTGCTGGTTCCTGTTCGAGGGCGCCCCCGACGGTAATGATCCCCCGGCAGACTTCGTCGCCTATTTCAGTGACTCAGGAAACCGGGACAAGGTTTCCGCCGGCTGGATCCTCGCCAGCCTCGGCCTCCTCTTCTTCCTCTTCTTCCTCGCGTCGCTGCGGCAGACCGTGAGCCGATTCGATGACGGCGTCCTGACGGCGCTGACGACACTCGGCGGCGGAATCTTCGCAGCCCTCGCCCTGGCCGCGGTCGCGCTCAACTCGGCTGTTCGGACGATGAGCGACGACACCTTCCAACACCGGGTCTACCCCGAACTGATCCACGCCGCCGACGACACCTCATACGTCATGCACGCAACCGGCGGAGCAGCACTAGGGGTAGCGATTCTCGCTGCCTCGATCGCGTTCATCCGGTCAGGCGTCGTCCCGAAATGGGCCGGTTGGCTCGGAATCATCGCCGCCCTCGCTGCGATCGCGACGATCGCCTTCCTCCCGACCTTCCTCTGGCTGCTCTGGATCCTGATCGTCTCGATCGTCCTCTTCTGGAAAGGCGCTCCCACCAACACCTAATACAGCGGGCTGCGCGTGCCCCATTCATGCCCCAAACGTCCGCGAACGTAGCCTCGCAACCATGCGGGTCGCGACCCTCGAAAAGCCGCAAACCCGCATAGATGCTGGCGTTAGTAGGCGACCGTCGCCGCGTGTCTTGAGCGTCCGCGAGGCTTGGGAAGCCGACGCTCTACCAACTGAGCTACGCCCGCACGCGACATCGAACGCGTCATCTCCAAGTGCCCCGAGTGCGGCACTCAACTCGGCGGACGCCACATGGACTGCAACACGATCGCCCAAGAGTCGGCATCAACAAAGCGCAGCCGAGCGCATTATGCGCCACGTCCCCGAGGTTGAGTTCCCCGGGTTGGGCAGGGTGTACGTCCTCCGCGCCGACGTGGGGAGAGGCTGCTCAAGGAGAACACGAGATCTAGGCGGGTAGCCTCGAATGATGCGCCTCGCCGGCATCGACGTGCACGAAAATGCCAGCGAACGCGTTAGCCGCTCGTGCGGCAGTGGGGCAACCGTGGACGGGCGAGAGCGTATGCTCCGCCGGTTGGGGTCGAGCAGGGAAGCTGGGAGGTTGGAGATGCCGAAGGTTTCGAAAGCGAGTGCCTCGCAGGTCGAGGTGGTTGAGGGAATGCTTGAAGACCGTTCTGAGAATCTCGACGGCTACACGACGGGTTTCACGTCTTTCATCGCGGACATGGCGGGCGGCCGTACGACGAGGCGATGGCCAGCTACCAGCGCGACCGCGATGAACATGCACTGCCGGGGTACGAACTCACGTGCGAGTTCGCGACGCTCGACCCGCCGCCGACAGACACGCAGCGACTGTTCCACGCTGTATCCGCGAACCAGCAGTCGATGGACGAGTTCGTGAGCATGATGACCGGCACCTCCCGATCCCCGAGTTCTTCGATCCAGCGAACGTCGACCGCATCCTCGCGACCTCAGACTGAGCGAGACAGCGAAATGGCGAATGCCAGCGTGCCTGGTGGTGGAACCTCCTAACTCTCGCTGCCAGCACTCGGGGTAGACCCGGAGCGGACCCGCGCGGATCTAGGCTCCACGGCACCGTATACCGCTACAGCCTTCACTGAGAACGGCCGATGCTAGCGAGTCGTCCGGTACGTGCCCGCCTCTCCGACCTCAGGATTCCCCGTTAAGCGCGCACATGCCCGATCGCGGATGATGTCGAGACGTGACCGGGGAAACCGCCGATGTCGTCGTGCTCGGAGCAGGGCTTGCCGGTCTTTCGGCATCGCTCGCCTTCGCCCGAAGCGGGCATCGAGTGCTCCTTCTCGAGCGCGACGGCCCGGTGGAGGAGGGCGAAGCGGACGGGCTCTTCGAGCACTGGGAGCGACCTGGGGTAGCGCACTTTCGACAGCCGCACAACTTTCTCGCCCTCGGGCGACAGGTCTTGCTCCAGGAGGCGCCGGACGTCATCGACGACGTCCTCCGACTCGGAGCGGTCGAGAACCGCCAGTCCGAGCTTCTTCCCGGCAAAGCGCAGCCGCAGGATGACGCGTTCGTCTCGCTCTGCGCGCGGCGGCCAGTGTTCGAAAGCGCACTCAGGCGAGCGGTGGAGGCCGAGGACAACGTCACGCTCGAAGCAACGAGACGGGCAGGCGCACTCCTCGCCGAGGATGCCCGCCAACACAGCGGCGTACGGGTAACAGGCGTTCGTGACGGCGGCGACCGGGAGATCCACGCCGAGCTTGTTGTGGATGCGCTCGGCCGCACCTCGCCGCTCAGGTCCTGGCTCGAGTCTCTCGGCGCCGCGCCGCTACTCGAACGGCGAAGCGAGTGCGGCCTCCTCTACTACAGCCGCCACTTCCGCCTCCGCGACGGCGTCGAGATGCCACGCACCCCGTTCCTCTTGGGCGGGCCGCGGGGGGAAACCGGCAGCCTGGCCTTCGCGGTCTTCGTCGAAGACAACCGCACCTTCGCCACCATCCTGAGCATCCCGCCCTGGGACCGAGAGTTGCGCGCGCTCAAGTCCGAGGACGCGTACATGGCCGCCGCCCTGTCTCTACCCGCGCTCGTCCCATGGGTGCACCCCGAGAAATCGGAGCCGATCACGCCGGTGCTGCCCATGGGCAGCCTGCAGAACCTCCACCGCTCACTCGTCGTCGATGGTAAGCCGGTGGCGGTGGGGATCCAGCCGATCGGTGACGCGCTCTGCCACACCAATCCCACCTTCGCCTACGGCGCCGCGCTTTCCATCTACCACGGCTTCATGCTCGCCCGCATCGCCAGCGGCAGCGAAGATGCCCGCACCAGGGCACTCGCCTTCCACGATGCTGTCGCGGGCGACGCGGCTGCCCGCTTCGACGCCGTCTCAGCCGAGGATCGGGATCGACTCCGTCTGTGGCAAGGAGAGCCGATCGACGTGAGCGATCCTGCAGACAGCATGGCCCTGTTCCTGCGCATGACCGCCTATCCGGCAGCAGCCAGGGACCCCGACCTCTTCCGCGCCGTCGCCCGACGCGTCAACCTGCTCGACCCACCCGACGCCCTCGAGCACAACGAGGAACTGATCGCCCGGGCGCAGGAAATCGGACGCATGGGCGACTCACTGCCGGCAACCGGGCCGACGCGCGACGAGTTGCTCGAGGCGATCAAGCCGCCGTAGTCGGAGGGACCTACGCGTTCGACCCGTCAGGAAACCGCAACGAATTCTCAGGTGACATGAAAGATCTCCAAGACGACACGCCAACAGACGTTGTGGAAGTGACAGGCCCACAGTTGGGGGCACTCTTCAACGTCTGGGCGACCAACATGCCAGAATCCTTCGTGACGATCGGCTCTTGACCGTGCGGCGGGCACTCCGCCGTGCAACCCGTTTACCCGGTGCTACTGAACTCCCGCTGCCGGGCACTCCGGGCGGAACGGCAGCTCGCCCGTCCTGCCGAACCTGCCGCATGCTGGGATCGCTGGTCGTCATGAACTCAGCACGACAGCAGTGGGGCTGCTGACCTCGTCGCCCTCTCGGTGGCACGCCGCGCCGCTTGCAGCCCCGCCGCCCGCCGCATCCGCGAGCTGTCGGGTACGAAGCAGGTCGAACTGTCGCGGGTTTGCGAGGTGAGCCGAGCGCCGTCGCACACTGGGAGGCACTCACGCGACAGCCCCGAGGAGAGAGGGCGCTCGTGTACGTCGAGACGCTCGTCGCGTTGGCCCGGAACCTGTACGACGACGCTGTTCGGGAGTTCGTTGCGCGACTCGTAGCTTCAGCCATCCCCGTCAGCGCAAAGTGACGGTGTGGGCTCTGGAAACGTCCAGTGAATTCTTTCATCCCCGAGTTCGCGTTCCACCTCGTCGATCCATTCGAGGTGGAGATCGAGCAGGCGGCGCAGAAACTCGGTTGACAGGAGAAGGTATTTGGAGCGATGCGCGAGCTTTCTTGCGCTGGCCTCACTCTCGTCGAGTCGCTCGGTGAGATCTGCGATGTCGTCGCGCAGCGTGAGGATGCTCTCCCGGGTTGTGTCCTCTCCGACGAGGTCGGCGATCAGCATTCGCGTCAACATCTCGCTCTTCAGGGGGGTGAACGTGACCGGCGTCCTCGCCCAGGACGCGAGTGCCTCGAGCCCCTTATTGGTGAGCGCATAGACGGTTCGTTCGCGCGTTTTGCCGGGCTCTTTGCGCGCCTCGAGATATCCGAGGCGTGCCAGCCGTTTCGGCTCGGCGTAGTACTGGCTCTCGCCGGCCCAGTCGAGCATCCTGCCTCGCTGCGTCATCTGCTTCAGGTCGTGAGGACCAGCGCCGAGTCGCCCTACGAGGCCGAGGATCTCGTAGGAGAACAAGGTCAGCTCAGGTCTTGACATAGCTACGTTCCATAGTTTATACAGAACTACGTTCCGTAGCTTACGCGAGGAGGAGTTATGACTGCCACATCATCCGTGACAGGTAGCGCCGAACGGTGGGGGCCGCTTTGGGGAGCGCGTCCGCACGACTGGGCAATCAACGAGGATCAGCAGCTTCCCACGTATGAGGTAGCAATCCGACGAGTTGGGCTGAAGGCCGGACAGCGGGTGTTGGAGGTGGGGTGCGGCAGCGGCGTCTTTCTCCGCGCTGCGGTGGACAGGGGCGCTTCCGTGGTCGGTCTTGACGCGTCCGAATCTTTGATTGAGCTTGCGCGGGAGCGCGTTCCTGAAGCCGATCTGGTCGTGGGCGACATGCAGTTTCTCCCTTTCGACGACGACACGTTCGATCTCGTGGCCGGCTTCAACACCTTCTTCTTCGCCGCGGATATGGTCGCCGCGCTGCGCGAGGCGGGAAGGGTGGCAAAGCCCGGGGTCTCGGTCGTGATCCAGGTCTGGGGCCGACCCGATTGCTGCGATCTCACGGCAATGAAACAAGCGATCGCGCCGCTTGTACCTGCACCCGACCCGAATGCGCCCGCGCCGCCGGCGCTCTGGGAGCCCGGCGTCCTCGAAGGCATCGCCAGCCAAGCCGGGCTGACACCGGGAAGCGCCTACGACATTTCCTGGGCTTTCGAGTTCCCCGACGAGGAGACCCTCGCGTGCGCGATGCTCTCTCCTGGACTGATCGTCGACCTGATCGAGGCAGTCGGCGAACAACCAGTCCGCGACGCGATCATCGAAGGGCTACGGCCTTACCGCACCCCGAACGGCGGCTACCGACTAACAAACGAATGGCACACCCTGATCGCGTCCGCCTCCCAGTAAGAGCGCGTCCCGTGATTGGCTAGCGGTGCTCGGGGTTCGGGAAGTCGAACCGGCATCCGGCATCCCACGCCGATCGCTGGTTGCCATGAGCGGGGAAACCTCCCGCGTCCTTGAGTAGACGGGCAGTGTGCAGAAGATTCCAGGTCATGAAGGTCGTGTTCCGGTTCGTGAAGTCGTTCTCGGGGCCTCCCGATCCTTCATCGAGGTAGGACGGGCCCGGTCCCGCCTCGCCAATCCAGCCGGCGTCCGCCTGTGGCGGGATCACATAGCCGAGGTGCTGGAGCGAGTAGAGGATGTTCATCGCGCAGTGCTTGACGCCGTCCTCGTTCCCGGTCACGAGGCAACCGCCGACCTTGCCGTAGTAGGCGTACTGGCCGCTCTCGTTCAGCTGGCTCGAGTTCCCGTACAGCCGCTCGATCACCCTCGTACAGACGGACGACTTCTCGCCAAGCCAGATCGGCGTCCCGATCACGAGGATGTCCGCGGCCTCGACCCGCTCGTAGACAGACGGCCAGTCGTCCCGGGCCGCGCCGTGCTCGGTCATGTCCGGGTAGACGCCGGGCGCGAGGTCGCAATCGACCGCGCGCACCTGCTCGACGGCGACACCGCTGACCTCCATGATCGCGATCGAGATGTCCATCAGACCCTGAGTGTTCGAGACCGCAGGCGACGGCTTCAGCGTGCAGTTGACGCACAGCGCACGCAGATCCGTGAAATCCCACGTGCTGGTGGTGCAGAGCTCCTGCTGATACTCGTTGAGCGGCATTCGTCATCCCCTCTGCGTCGTGGACGGGTGATCGTGTTGAAAACGGGTCGATCGTTACAGCTCACCGCGGGCGACGCCGTAACGCGCGCCGGCAACGAAGGGGCGCCTACCGGCGCCCCTGGTTCGCTCGACAAGCGGCAAGCGGCTAGCCCTTTGCGTATACCTCGGCTGTCGCCGACTCGAATTCGAAGCCGACGAAGGGCTCGTCCCCGACTACCCAGGCGTCGTGCCCCGGCTCGATCACGTACGCCTCCCCCGGCCCGATGTCTCCTTCGCTGCCGTCCTCGTGCGCGATGTGAATCGTGCCCGACTGAACGACGCCGACATGTCGCACCTGGCAGCTCTCTGTCCCCACGACCGGCTTGATGCACTCCGACCATTTCCAGCCGGGCTCGAGCGTCAACCGGGCTGCGGTAGTGCCACCCATCTTGACGACGTCCATCTGAGTCTTATCGGGCGTCCGAGTCTCATCGGGCGCCTGAAAGCCACGAACCTGAAGTCCAGCCATAACGGGCCTCCTTCCATCCTCCGAGTAGCCCCCCGTCCCGATGGCCGGGGCGCCGCCCATCATTTCACTCTCGGCAACACGGCGCCATCGGCATCAGCCATCCGAGAGGCGCGTTCAACACCACCATGACCGTTCTAGAAGAAGGCGGCGGTGCCCAGGAAGCAGATCCGCTTGACGTTCATGCCTCTGCCTCTTCATGCGGGACCCTCGCCTCAGCCGTCCTCAGGTGACTTTCCCGAACTGGCCCAAACGGGACTCGTCCGCTCACAGCGTACCGGGGCGGGGCTCAGCCGTTATGGTCAGCTGGGCCCGCTCAGCCCCAGTGATGTGAATCACGACGTGCCGACTGCCTCCAGGTTCTTCTCGATCACGGCAACGGTGTTCGCGAGCTCGTCGCTGGGACTGAACTCGACGACCTCGGTGCCGGTGTAGAGGCGAGGGGTGTGGCCCGGGGGTGCGTAGTAGGCATCTCCCGTTTCGTACGTCTCTTCGTGGCCGTCGGTGAACGTAAAGGTGACCTTGCCCTTGATCACGTATCCCCAGTGCGCGCATTGGCAGCGGTCGTCGGGAAGGCCCGCGAACAGCGGTGCCATGTCCGCATCGGCGGTGTAGGTCTCGAAGCCGACGGTGAAGTTGTCGTCGAAGTGTTCGAAGTGCCCTTCGTAGCCCTCGACCTCGATCGTTTCGGACGCGGTCGCCTTCGATGCCTTTGGCATTTCATGCCTCCTTCGTTCAGGATGGGTGCTCGGCTCTGCAGACCTCAGGCGGTCATGCGACCGGCGACGGTGTACTTGGTTACCGACGTTCTGCGACCGGGAGTGTCGTCGGGCGTCATCGCGTTGAGGGCAGCGTCGCCACGGGCGTAGTCGTCCTCGTTCTCGAAGAAGAGGATCACTTGCGACGTATTCGCGGCCTCGTCGTGAAGCATCACGATCTCGGTCGCAGGGATATCCTCCGGCCGCGGGTCGTTCTCTATCTGCTTTGAGAGCTCAGCCATGTGCTGGCTGTCCACGCCTTCAAAGGTGACTGCGCGAGCGAGTGCCATCTTCGCCTCCTTGCGATAGGACGATGTGGATCGCATGTAGTCCAGGGCCACCGCACAGCGTTACACACCAACGCTCCGAATGCCGCGGCCTCATTGGACATTCCCGAACTGGCCCAGGAGAGTCTCTCTGGTTGTGGGTTGGAGCCTCTTAGCTCGGGTTAACAGGACGATCTTCGCGATCAGCTTCGGATCGCAGCCTGTGTTTGCGAGTTGGCGGAGAACACCAATGTCACTTCTCGGGTCTGCGAAGAGTTCGGCTTCTTGGCGAAGATCACGCGTCGGGTGGACATGGAGCGAACCGCCGAGTTGGTCACGATCGTCGACCCCCCGGAGCTGAACGACCCCCGCGAGGCCGCCGCCCAGGAGGACGCTCTGCGTCAGGCGCTCGACGAGGGCGAGGCAGCCCTCCGCGTCCTCGTCAAGTCGTTCGACGACCGGAAGGCGCAGGTCGCCCTGCTGCGCTCGGCGTACCTCGTCGCCTACGCTGCCCTCGGCTGCGTCTACGTCCTTCGAAGTCAATTCGAACTCGTCCGACGGCAGATCGCTTGCCCCGACGAGACGATCCTCGAACGCTTCGTCGTCCATCGGTGGGACTCGCATCCGGGGCGGGCGCTCGCCTATGTCCAGCGACCACGCTCGCTTGAGAGCGTCATCGTCAAGATCGACGAGCATCTCGTCTTCCTGCCGGAACTGAAGCGCGGCCCGACGATCTACGAGCGCCTCGCGAAGCGGAAGCTCTGGCCGCCCCGTCGCCACTTCTTCGGGAAGACGCCCGACGCCATTCCGTTCGACCGACGCGCCCCGAGCATCTGTTCGACGAGCTTGACTCACCAACCCGCGCGAGTCCGCGAGCGACAGCCCGTCATCAGCGGCTAAGCACACGGACATCGTGCTATTCCGATCGCTCTCCAGGAGGGCGGACAGCACTCAAACCAGGGCGGAGCAGCTTGCCGCAATCCTCGACGGAGGCTACGTGTCTTCGGCTCGCAACCGGTAGCCACGGCCGCGGACGGTCTCGATCATCGACGCCCGCTCACCCAGCTTCTTCCGTAGCGAGCGCACGACCGTGTCGATCACGTTGCTCCCGACGTGCGAGTAGCCCCAGACGTCACGAAGCAGGTTCGATCGGTCGACTACCTTGCCTTGACGCTGATAGAGGTAGTCGAGGAGCTCGAACTCGAGGCGCGTCAGGTCGACGCGCCGTCCCCCGACCACTAGCTGGCGTTCAACGGGGTCGAGGATCGAGTCCCCCGCGATGAGGAGTTCGCGTGCCGCGAGTTTTGTCAGCCATCCGTCGACCGACGACGGGCCGAAGTCGAGTTGCACGGTGTGGTAGCTGACGCCGTCTAGCTGGACCGCGTCCGGTAGTGCCACGAATCCGAGTGGAGTGATGATCGGCGCGTACGTGGCGATGTCGCAGACGGTTGTGTAGAGACGTCGGAGCTCCGGTCTCAGCTCCATGTACGCGCGTTTGATGTCGAGCCAGCAGGCCGCTTGCACGCTGGAGGGTCGTTCCCCCTCGTCCTCGCTCAGCCAGCGGCGGTTGAAGAGCACCCGCTGTCCCCGTGGAACCGGATCTCGGCGCAAGTGTTCTCGCCAGCTCCGTGTGACCGGATCCGCTTCGATCGCGCCGTAGGGAGCCTCGTTCGGCTCGAACAGGATCGAGAAGCCCACAACGCGCCTGTTTCGGTCGCGGACGACGACGAAACTTTGTGGTGACTGCTTCCACCACGAGACCAACTGTGTGGCAGCCGCGTCCGGTTCGTGGCGACGTACGATCGCGGCGATCGCCGGACCGTCTGCGGGAGTCGACGTCTCGACCGAGACGACATGCTCGGTTGATGGGAAGAACGCCTCGCGGACGGCCGGGTTCTCGATCAGGTAGAGGATGTCGGCGGTGTACCGCCAGAGGTCGGCGGGGGGCACTGTCGGCAGCTCGCTGCGGAGCTTCTGCCATGCGGCTGCCCGATAGCGCCGATGGGCGACCGGATCGAACCCGCGCAGGGCGCGGGCGACCGTCTCGCGAATCGTGTCGTGGACGACGAGCCCGTCTTGCCCGAGTTGGACAAAGGGGAGAGCTCGTAGACGCTCGAAGACATCCTGCGGCGCGCGATCGGGCAGCATCGCCTCGAGGAGCGAGAGCGTGATCCGCCGGACGACCGAAGCGGCGTCGAGCGCCGCCCGAGTCGAACCGTCGAGGCCGTCGAGATAGAGCCCGGTCAGCTCGTCGAGGACCGCCTGCAGCGCGATGTCGTCGAGCTCGACGTCGGGGCGATCCCGCACTGCGGCAGCGGCGAGCTCGAGAGAGAGCGGGTGCCCGCGTGCGAGCTGGTTTACCCTGCGGGCGTCGGCGGCGTCGAGGCCGGCTCTCGTCAGGAGCTCGCCGGCTTCGTCGTCATCGAGGTTGCCGAGCCTGACGCTGCGCACGAGCTCGCTCCAGCCCGGCGTTGCGTACCAGCTTGCGATGGGTGGCTCGCGCCCCGCCAGGACCAGCCGCGTGTTGTCGCGCAGGGCCGGTGCAAACGCCAGGCGGACCCAGCTGTCAAGGAGGCGAAGAATCTCATATGTGTCGAGGACGAGCACCACGCGTTCCCCAAGCCCTGACAGGCGCTCGGCTGCTTCTTCAGCGCTCGTCGGCGCTCCTCCGACCGCGTTTGCGAGTTGGTCAAGGAAGCCGCGTTCCGTCGGCTCGATCGATCGGCAATCGATCATGACGACCGTCTCGCCGCGGCTGCGAGCTTCGCGCGCGAACGCCTCCAGAAGCGTCGACTTGCCGACGCCGGCGATCCCGTGCACGAAGACGACGAGCGGGCCGCCCTCCTCCAGCGTCTGGAGCAGGGCGGCCTTCTCCGCAGTCCGGCCGAAGATCTCGGCCGACCGCTCCTCGACGAGCTCACGGATAGTTCGGTTCACTCGAAGACCTCTTCGGTGAAGAGTTTAAGCGGCGTCTGTCAGGCGTGCACCCCTGCGAGCCCGCGTGTCACGCTCGTCGGTTCCTCGAGCACGTTGAAGTCGATCGACGTGATATCTGCGAGATTCGGGTTGGTCGCGACGGCCTTGAAGAGGTCGCTCTTCGCGTACTCATCCATCGCCTCGCGGCTCGTCCACGTGTAGACACCTCCGTAGGTATTCGTGGTCCGGTTCGCGAGCCAGACCTTCGAGATCAATCCCGGCACCTCCGCGAAGGCCGGCGCGACCTCATCGCAGTGCGCACGGTAGTCGGCCTCGCTCACGTCTTTGAGGTGAAAGTTGATGATCTGGACGTGCATGTCGCCTCCTTTGTGTATGGCAGATGTGTATGGCAGACCGCCACTACCTGCACGCTAGGAGGCGCAAGCGTCCGATCGATGGCCCCTGCATGAGAAAGAAATGAGAACGCCTACTTGTGACGAGTATCACGTAGTGGCTAGTCCGATTTCGACCGGCGTGACGGGTCCGTTTTCGACCGGCCTTAACAGCTCCGCTCGGGCTTGGCGCGGCCTTCGGCGACAGATCTCGCCCGCCCGCCGCCCGGCGGTGGTCCCTGCGGACGGGCGAATCCGACTTTGCAAGCAGGGGGTCGCCACCGGTTCGAGCCCGGAACAGGGCGGGCGAAGGCTGCGCTTGCCTGGCATGAGAACATGTGTTCGTGACATCGCAGGGATCAGCACACAGCCGCTTCCAACGCGCGATCCTGGGCCGACACCTGTTCCAGGCTGAAACGGCCGCCTTCGAGATGAAAACGCTGTCGCTCGCCGATGCGCTGGCGCTCGTCGTGCTGTACGCCGAAGCGAACGACGACAAGTTCGAGCGGGCGGCTGTGAGATGGCTCGGCCGGCTGCTGCTCGAGCGCAAGTTAGATATCGCGGTTGCAGCGCAATCGGTGGAGCTCGTCGCGAAGCTGCGAGGACCAGGAGCCGAGTGGGCAGCAGGGGCGCTGAGGACACTTGCCCACGACTAGCGTCAGACGAGAGCACGCCCGCGCAGAGTGGCGGATCTGGCCTCTCGAATCGAAACGGCGTATCCTCCCAAGCTCACTGCGTCTAGTCCTTCCGGTGTGCCGCCCGTGCCGGGGGACCCGAACAGGAGGCGTTCGATGGCAGTTGCTTTCGAGATGCGCTTCGAGGGTGCAACTCTCGAACAGTACGACCGGGTGATGGAGCTGATGGGCCTGACGGACGGCACCACCAAGCCCGACGGTGCGATCTTCCACTGGGTCGCGCAGACTGACGAAGGGATCGTCGTCGTCGATGTGTGGGAGACCGACGAGCAATTCAACCGCTTCGCTGAGGAGCAAATCGGCCCGCACACCCAGCAGGTAGGGATCCCGGCGCCACCGGCGATCGAGCGGTACGCCGTGCACAACATGCTCGGCGCCGAGAACTCCGCGGCCCTCCGCGCGTAGACCGAGCGCGCGGCTTCGCTCGATCGAGTGGCTGCGGCAGTGGGAGGGCTCCGTCGGGTCTCTCCCACGTCGCGGCTCGATCGAGCGAGGCGCTGAGCGATGGCGCGGCACCTGACCCCGCTCGGGGTCCGCCCGGAGACCGGCAGCGGGAGCTCGGCGGCCGGTGAGAAGGCGGATCGGCCTACGGACATGCCAGACTGAGACCTTCACGAGCGTCCTCTGCAGCGCGGTGAGCGTGCCGGGCCGCAATGTCTGGCTCGAGTGACGACCGAGATGACCGACACCGTGATCGCCCGATTCAATCAACGCACTCGAGGAAAAGGATTGCCGATATGCGTGAGCCCTACGTGTTCCCGATTCAGCAGTCGCCCTTCTCCCCCGATGTGCCCCCGCTCGAACGTCGACGCCGGGTGCTCGATGTCGGCGCCGAGGTCGTCACCGACGAGGCGGGGGCGGTCATCGATTTCATGTCCGAGGTCGACGTCGAAGGGATACTGAACGATTCACGGTTCGCCTCGGTCGCGATGCCGACCTTGCGGTTGTCGGGTGTCGAGGCCGGCCCTCTCTGGGATCTCTGGGCGCACCTCATGTTCGCCAAGGATGCCGAGGATCACCGGCGCATCCGCGGCGTCGTCACCCGCGAGTTCTCCACGAGACGGATCGACCGGCTCCGCCCGGCTCTCGAGGACGCGGCGACAGATCTGTGCGACGCAATCCCGACGGGCGTTGACATCGACATGTGGGACTCGTACGCGTACCCGTTCGCGGCACGGGTCGCGTGTCAGATGGTCGGTATCGCGGTGGAGGACGCCGACCAGGCGGCGGTTTGGGCGTTCGACCTGGCCCGTGCGTTCTTCCCTTTCATGAGCCCGGAGCGCAGGGCCCGCGCCGAACGATCTGCCGTCGAGATCCTCGCCTACATGGACGATCTCCTGGCGCGTCGGCGTCGTGAGCCGAAAGACGATCTCGTCTCGATACTCGCGACCGACGAGGTTGCCGAACAGCTGTCTGTCGAAGAGATCCGGGCGCTCGCCGCGAACATGGTCTTCGCCGGACTCGAAGCGACCGCGAAGGGCGTGTCGACGGGAACGTACTTGCTCGTGTCGCAGGGCCGGCTCGCCACGCTTGCCGAGCGTCCTGATTCGGTTCCGGCCGCTGTGCTGGAAGTACTCCGTTTCTCACCTCCGGCTCAGAGCGTCGCACGGTTCGCGCCCCAGGACATGGTGTGTCAGCACGTACAGCTGAACGCAGGGCAGGTTGTGTCAGCGAATATCGTCGCGGCATGTCGCGATCCACGGCGATATGCGAACCCGGACGAGCTCGACATCGACCGCATCCCCGGCAAGCAGCTCGCATTCGGCGCCGGCCCTCACTACTGCCTCGGCGCGAACCTCGCCAAGCTCGGCCTCGGCATCGCCTTCGAGAGCCTGGCTCGACGCCATCCCGGTCTCGAATTGGTCGACGGAGACGGGAACGTCGAGTGGGACTACGAAGGCTTCGCCGGGATCGTCCATCTCGAATGCCGCGCACCCTGAGATAGCCGGCAACTCGGAAAGACCGCCCGCGTGCACCGTCGTGACAACACGCCCGATCGCAGAGGGCCTGGAGCTGACACCAAACGGATCTCGCAGCATCCCGGCGAGCCTAACGCGTAAGCCTCGTCATCGGACCCGGCGATCCGCGCCGCGGGCTAGAGGAAGATGCGCAGGGCGGTCATGCGCAACAACCGCGACCGGGGTCATCGCGCGGGAGCTTGCAGCGAAGCTCGGCCAGCCCTTCGGCGCAGTCCTCGAGGTGACGTAGGACATCGATTGTCATCTCGATCACCTCTTTCGAGGGGAGACCGTCTCGACATCTCGCGGCTCACCTCGAGGGTGTACCTGGCGAGCCACCGTCAGTCGGGAGGCTCAGGCGTCCCAGTTCTCGAGCAGGTCGCGCAGTTCAGCCGCAAGCGTCTCGTCGTCCTCGAGCAGCGGCCCCCACGAGGTGACGTAGTCGCCCATGACCTCGAGGAGTTCCTCCGCCTGCGCTTTCGCGATTCGGATATACCCGTCTGGCTCTGGCTCGGAGAGATTGGCTCGGAGCTCCTCGGCCGCGAACGTCTGCAGGCTCGGAACGCCGGGCTCAGGACTCGATGTCCGGAGCGGGACGATCTGGACGTAGTCACTGTGCCGCTTGGCTCGCGGATGGGTCCCGGCCATCAGGCAGCCGATGCTACTCGCTCCGAGCAACCATGCGTCACGCACCTCGTCGGGGTCGAGCCACCCGTGCCGCCTGACCGACGTCACGGCGTCGTGGGATGCTTCGCACGTGAGCGCCGAGAAGACTCGCCCTTCGCTGTGTCAGTCGTGCGCGTTCGTCCGCGAGGTGGGCGGGCGGCTCGGCCAGACCTATTTCTTGTGTCGAAACGAATCAGTCGAGGCGAAGTATCCGCCGCAGCCGGTACTCGGGTGTGGTGAATACCGCCCGGTCCGCCCGATCCGAGCGGAGTGACCGATCCCCTGCCCGAGGTAGAGCGCGCGAGGCGACACAAGCGAGTCTGGCTACCGGCAGGGTCCTCCTCCCCCGGTCTCGAGCCGGAGAGCCAATCCGGTGTCAGTTGACGCCGCCTCACGGCCAACTGGCGATGACCAGGTCGACACCCACGCTGCCGTGGCCCGCCGTCCTCTCTCAGCAGGCCACCGTCGTGATCGGCGCCGCGGGACCCGCCTTGTACCAGGTCTTTCCGCCGACAGTCGATGACACACAGTATGTGGTCGCCGTCTGCTTGGAGGGGGTCACCGCGGGGTCGTTCAGCTTCACGCCCGGATAGTAGGACTGCAGCCAGTGCAGATCCAACCCGACGTAGGAGCTGTTTGCAAGCAGGAAATAGGCTTCGACAGCCGGAATCGCCGCGCGGACGTTCGCCTGTGCGGCTGCGCTGTGTGCACGACCCATGAAGCCGACGTAGGACGGCACCGCGATCACCAGCAGGATGAGCACGATGATGAGCACGATCAGGAACTCGAAGGACAAGGAAGGAAGACCGTGCCGGTGGTGGTGGCGAGTGGAGCCCTGGCGCGAAACCGACATTCTCGACTTCCCTTCGGCTAGGGCCGGGGGCGGTACGCGCGGCACGGGCTGGAGGCCGCGAGACGGTAGGTGCCCTGGCCCTTGACGACGCGCGGGTTCACCTTCCGGTTCACGCCCATCCTGAACCCTGCGCCTGCGGCAGTCACGGCCCCGGGACTCCAGATGCAGTTCTTCCGCACGAGGTTCCCGCTGCCGACGGGGTCGTTCGACCCGTAGGCGCTGTGCACGTCGAATCGGCTGTTGCCCGTGATGACGTTCTGCTCGACCAGCGTGTCGCGCGATGCAACCTTCGTACCACCGCCGAAATAGATGCCTCCGAGGTTGTCGGCGAGCAGGTTGAGGCGCGCGTGGGACACCTGGGCGTCGGGCGAGAAGGCGATCGCATCACCGCCGACGTTGCCGAAGATGACGTTGTTGAGAATGCGGGCCCCGGCGGAAATCGACGCGAGCACTCCTGCGCCGTACAGGCCCGGTGAGGCGCCGTTGCACTCGTGCAGGACGTTACCGTCGACCAAGGCCGAGCCGGCATGGTCGAGCACGACACACGAACGGCCGACCTCCTGCAGCGTCCCCGGTCCCACGTCCGAGCGGGTCAAGGCGGCCGAGTAGCCTCGGAGGATCACGGTGCCGGGGACGTTCCGGTTCGCAGAGTTGTTGAGGGCTCCGATTGCGAGGTTCGTCAGTGTCAGGAAGCGTGTCGCCTGTGTCGTTTCGATACCGTCTGAGAGGATCGCGCGGGCACCTCCCGGCGCGGTCGTGATCGTGATCCGGCCGGCCCGAGTGCCGACGGCGGTGATCACCTCGCGCGTCGCGAAGGACGTGCCGCCCGGTAGACAGCCCGTCTGCCCCGGCGTGAGCGTGCCCGCGAGCTTGGCCAGCGTCAGGAACGGGGCAACCTGTGTGCCCGGGTTCGTGTCGACACCAGACGGAGCCGCCCAGAGGCTGCAACGGGCCGCGGACGGCGAGCCATCGGCAGCGCCGGAGACGGCCGCGGCGGCGAGGGCGGCCGCGGCAGCGACGATCGAGAGTACCCGCATTTCACAGTCCTTATCGGCACCTGTCGAAGGATCTACACCCGCGTCGGCCACCGAATCGTTCGGTGCGTATCTGTTGTGCGGCGTCGGGCGGCCGGTTTCTTGACAGAAGGTCGTCGACGGGGCGATGCTGCTTTGGTGGGTCCCTGTCGAGAGCACGAAACGCTCGAGCAGCGAGCACGCTCCGACCGAAGCGAGCCGTGACCTCCTGGGGCGGCCATTCGGAGGTGCGGACCGTGGAGCTCTCGATCGTGGTCTGCATCCTGAACGAGGAAGCCGCCATCGACCCCTTCGTCGCAGCCATCGATGTTGCCATAAGGCAACTAGATGTTGCCGGCAACGAGTACGTCTTTGTTGACGACGGGTCGCTGGACGACTCCTGGGAACGGATCTCCCGACTGGCGGCGAGCCGGACCGACGTCGTGGGCGTTCGACTGCTTCGCAACGTGGGTAAGGAGAACGCGCTCGCGGCGGGACTTGCGGCAGCGCGGGGCGACGTCCACGTGCCCATGGACGTCGATCTTCAGGATCCGCCCGAAGTACTAGCGGCCCTTCTGAACGAGTGGCGGGCGGGCGCACAGATCGTCCTCGCACGCAGGCGACGACGCGACGACTCCTGGTTCCGCAGAGCGGCCGCCTCGCTCACCTACCTGATGCTCGAACGGGGCGGCGGCGTCACGATCCCACGCGACGTGGGCGATTTCCGGCTGATGAACCGCGAAACGACCAACCGGTTCCTCGCCCTCCCCGAGCGCAGCCGCTACAACAAGGGGCTCTTCGCGCTGGTCACGCCCGAGACAGTCGTCGTGGAGTACGACCGACCGGCGGGGAGAGCGACGGATCCACACGGATCGAGGCAGACGCTCTCCAAGCTCGTGCGTCTGACGACGAATGCCGTCGTCTCGTTCAGCACGTGGCCGCTGCAGGCACTCGGAGTCCTCGGCTTTGTTCTCCTGGGACTGTCGATCGTCGGCGGGGTGCTCGGCGTGATCCTCCGGCTGACTTCCGTCCTCGAGGTTCCGGGGCAGGCGACAACCGTTGTGCTGTTCGCCTTCCTGCTCGGGTTCCAGGCGCTGTCGACAGGGATCCTCGGACTGTACGTCGCGCAGATTCTTGCGGAAGTCAAGCGCCGTCCACTGTTCTCGGTCGTCGAGACTCTCGGGCTCCCCGCCGACCGGGCCGAGCGCCTGGACGTCGTCGCGCGCGGGTGACGACCCCCGCTCGACGGCCCGGCGAGTCCCGGTGGCTCGGATCCTTCCACCGACTGGCGATCGGACTGCTCCTCTCGGTAGGCATCGGAGCGGTCGCCGTCGCGGCATGGTCGCTCGCTCACGCCGGTATCGGTTGGGACTCGCGGTTCGACACGCAGGCCGCATTTGCGATCCGCTCCGTCGACTCCTCCTGGACGCTGTCGAGGGCCTACGCCTGGGTTCCCTCTACCTCCGAGTTCTACGGCATCTTTCTCCAGCAGTTCGCGGACGTGCTCCACCTGCTCGTCACGGGATCCAGCGAGCACCTCGGGCCGGACGACCCGGTGACCTACGCGTACCAGGGCGCCGCGAACATCATCCTCTCGGTGCTCTCGGTCACGGCGCTGGCGGTCGCGCTGGCGGTCGCGCTCCGATCGGTTCTCGCTGCGGTATTCGCCTGGTCGGTCACGCTTTCGACGCCGTTGTGGCTTGGAATGTCCCACGTGGACTTCAAGGACATGCCCGTCGCCGCAGGACTCACGCTCGTCACCGCCGGCCTTATCCTCAGCTTCTCGATCTCCGCTCCCGCCTCGATCGTGGTGAGCGTCCTGCTCGCCGGATCAGGAGGAGCGATCGTGCTGGCGACGCGAGCGGGTGCGTTGCCGCTGCTCGTGACGCTCGCGGTCGGTTCGGCGGTGGGTGTAATCGCGATAGGTCGACGCGCGAATGTCAGGACCGTTCCCATCGTGATCGCTTCATGTTCCGCGCTCGCCGTCGCCGGTGCGTTCACGTGGGCCACGAACCCGATCGCGCGCATCGGGATGCTGACGTGGCTGAAGAACGCGACCGGGGTCGCACGCTCCTTCCCCTGGGACGCGACGATCCGCACTGCCGGCAAGGATCTCCGGAGCACAGACCTGCCCTTCTGGTACGTCCCGGCTTGGATCGGAGCCCAGCTCCCACTGCTGACGCTGGTGGCGATCGCAGCGGGATGTGTGTTGCTCATCGTCGTGCTGATCCGGCAGGCTGCGGGCGACCGGCTTCGGACGGTGCTACCGCTCGTACCGATCACCATGCAAGCGATCGTGCTGCCCGTGCTGACCGTCGGCAGCGGCGCGGTACTGTACGACGGCATCCGCCACCTCCTCTATGTGATCCCGGCGCTGATCGCGATCCCGGCCGTGGCGCTCGCTGTCCTGGATCGAGGCCCGTGGACGCCGTCTCGGCTCGGCGTTGTACTCCCGGTGACCGCGGTAGCAATCGCCGCCACGAGTCTCTTCGCCTCGATCCGCTGGGCGCCGTATTCGTACGCCTTTGTGAACCCGGTCGCCGGCAGGGACGACAACACCCGCTCGTGGGAACTGGACTACTGGGGTGTGAGCGCGAGAGAGGGCGTGCGGCGACTGCAGCGGCTCGGACTCAATCCCGTCCATGTCGAGCCGACCGACGGCGTCGGCATTCCGTGGGGAGCCGCTCCCGGCCCGACGCCGCCCGGCAGCACGACGGGCCTTTATGTCTTCCTTCGCAGCATGCGACCCGACGCTGCTGCTCTCGGGTGCACCGTCGCCTTCAGGATCAAGCGAGACGGCCACGTCCTCGGCGAAGGAGCACGATGCTCTCGTGACCGGGTCGTCCAGGTCAACACAGCCGTCCGCTGACCTTCGCCGCGAGCGTGGCCATCGACGCGTACGACCTCCCGTTGAGGACGCGTTGACCCGCGTCCGCTGTGAGACGGGATTGTTCGTCCTGCCGCATTACCCGCGCCTGGGCGCGGGGGTGAACGGCCGTCACAGTCCGTGCCCTTCCGTCACTGCGAACCGCGGGCCTCTCCCCTGGGAGTCACCCTACTCGCAGCCGTCGGCAGTGCCGCGCCCGATTGCCGTCGCCGCCTCGCTGACGGTGACACGAGCGGCGCGAAGGCGCGCGAGGAGTTTTTGGCTGTGTCGAATCGCCTGCGTCGCCGCCTCCCTCGGCTTCGGGCCGAGGAGGAAAGCGGCTGTGCATGCAGCTCGATCCGAGGCGGCACCGACCCAGGCGACGGTGTAGAGGTATCGGAGCACGGGCCTGCGGTAGGGAGCATGTGCATACGCAGCGCGTGCATCGGTGCCCGAGACGTGCTGCGACCGTGCCGCAGCCGACACGAGGGCGCCGGCCTTCGCATCGCTCGCCGGCAATGCAGTCACCGAGCCGACGACGCCGCTGAGCGACGATGCGAGGAGCGCGAGGGCTGCCGTCACACCTGCGTACTCGACCACACCATCATCGTGCGTCGGATAGCCCTGATCTGCAAGACCCGGGTCGGGGCGTGGCGGACGTCTGCACCCGCGCGTACTCTCGCGGTGTCCGCTAATCAGGAGTACCGCGCATGCCAAAGCCGCCGCCCGCGACGAACCGCCCTGCCGCTCTCATCGCCGTGCTCGCCTCCGGCGTGAAGGACGGTTGACACCGATGACGGTTCTGACGAGCAGGGTCGATCGCACCTCGGCGGCGTTCGCCGCCCGGCGCGCCCACCTGGAGGGCCTCCTCGCCGAGCTACGCGAACGCACGGCGCTCGTCGCCGCCGGCGGCGGCGAGCAGGCAACCGAGCGCCATCGCTCACGCGGCAAGCTCACCGCCCGCGAGCGCATCGACCTGCTCGTCGACCCTGGCACCGCGTTTCTCGAGTTGAACGCCCTCGCCGCCTGGGACATCTACGACGGCCAGGCACCCTCCGCCGGGATCGTGACCGGCATCGGCGTGATCGAGGGGCGCTGTTGCGTCGTGGTTGCGAACGACGCCACGGTGAAGGGAGGTTCGTACTTTCCCCTCACCGTCAAGAAACACCTCCGTGCCCAGGAGGTCGCCGAGCAGAACCACCTCCCGTGCGTGTACCTCGTGGACTCCGGTGGGGCATTTCTCCCACTCCAGGCCGACGTCTTTCCCGATCGCGACCACTTCGGGCGGATCTTCTACAACCAGGCGCGGCTGTCAGCGAACAACATCCCTCAGATCGCGGTCGTCATGGGCTCGTGCACCGCCGGCGGTGCCTACGTCCCGGCGATGAGCGACGAGACGATCATCGTCGAGGGAACCGGCACCATCTTCATCGGCGGTCCACCACTCGTGAAAGCTGCCACGGGCGAGGACGTGACCGCCGAGGAGCTCGGAGGCGCAACGCTCCACACACGACGCTCAGGTGTCGCGGATCACTACGCCGTGTCGGACGAGCACGCACTCGCACTGGCCCGTCAGATCGTGCGCCATCTCGGCGACCCTTCTCCTCCCTCGTGGGCGACGTCGACGCCCGAACCGCCCGCGGTCGACCCCGCCGACCTCTATGGGATCGTGCCCGAGCACTACCGCCACGAACTCGACCCACTCGAGATCATCGCCCGGATCGTGCGACGGCAGCCGCTTCCACGAGTTCAAGGCGCTCTACGGCGACACCCTCGTCTGCGGGTTCGCCCGGATCGAAGGCCACCCCGTCGGGATCCTCGCAAACCGCGGCGTTCTCTTCGCCGAGTCGGCTCAGAAGGGCGCGCATTTCGTCGAGCTCGCGTGCAAGCGCCGCATCCCGCTCGTCTTTCTGCAGAACATCACCGGCTTCATGGTCGGCAAGGACGCGGAGGAAGGCGGGATCGCGCGGGACGGCGCCAAGCTCGTCACGGCGGTCGCGTGCGCGGAGGTTCCGAAGTTCACCGTCGTCATCGGCGGGCTCCTTCGGGGCCGGCAACTACGCCATGTGCGGCCGCGCGTACGGACCACGCCAACTGTGGATGTGGCCCAACGCGCGCATCTCGGTGATGGGCGGCGAGCAGGCGGCCACCGTGCTCTCCATGGTCGGGAACGCCGACCCGGACGAGATCCGGGCCACCTACGAGCACGAGGGCTCCGCCTACTTCTCGACCGCCCGGCTCTGGGACGACGGCATCATCGACCCGCTCGACACGCGGCGCGTACTCGCGCTCGGCCTCGCCGCTGCCGCTAACGCGCCGGTCCCCGAGACGACATTCGGCGTGTTCCGGATGTAGGGGGTGCCTCCCCTGCTTCTTGGGAGACACTCCCACGTCTGTAGGTTCTGCGCGTTGACAACCACACGCGGGCAAGGAGGATCAATGTCCTACAAGGCGCTCGACGCCGACGAGATCAAGCTCACCTGGGGCACCTTCCGGATGGTGCGCCACGCGCTCGGCGGCACGGCGTTCGGTCTCAATCAGATCGATTTCCCTCCCGGCAAGGTTGGACCAGAGCATGACGAACTGCAGTCGGGGCAGGAGGAGATCTACTACTGCCTCTCCGGCTCTGGGACGCTCATGATCGACGGCGACCCCGTCGAGATGCGGCCGGGTCGCTACATCCTCGTGTCGCCAGACGCGAAACGGCAGCCCGAGGCCGGTGCGGACGGGATGTCCTTCATCTGCGTCGGGGGTGTTCCGGGCGGGGTCTACGAGCCTTGGGTTCCGCCCGAGGACTGATTGTGCGGGGCGTCAGGCCGCGGCGGCGCGAGCAGCAGCTTCGCTGACGAGGACGTCGATCACCGCGCGCAGCTGATCTCGGAGCTCGTCGTCCGGCTGCGGCAAGTCGGTCGGCGGCCTTGCCGAGCGAAGCTCGGCATCGACGACGCGTGAGCCCATCAAGCCGAGCACCTTCCGGGTCTCCGCGTGTGCCCAGACCCCTCCGAACGAGCCGGGGCTCGCGCCGATCACCGCGACCGGCTTGCCGCGGAATGCACTCGTGGCCTGCGGCCTCGAGCCCCAGTCGAGCGCGTTCTTGAGCGCTCCGGGGATCGACCCGTTGTACTCGGGAGTCGCGATCAGGACCGCATCGGCGGCCGCGACAGCGGAGCGAAAGCCTGCGACCGCGAACGGCGGTGAGCTCTCCTCGTCCTCGTCGAATGCAGGCACATCGCGGAGCCCCTCCCAGACGGAGAGCTCGACGCCGTCCGGGAGATTCTCGGCCGCGAGCCGCAGGAGCTGCCGGTTGTACGAGCCCTGCGCGCAGGCTGCCGGCGATGCCCAGGATCTTCATCTACGCCTCCTCGACCAGCTCGAGCTCGGCGTACAGCTTCACGTCGTTTCCGACTGCAAACCCTCCGGTCGGGAGCGGGGCGTTCCAGTTGAGACCGAATGCCGTCCGGTCGATGACCGTCTCGAGCTCGAGGCCGAGCCGTGAGCTGCCGTCGAAGGGATGGGTCACCGGCCCGCTGACCATGCCCGTGATCGAAACCGGCCGCGTCACGCCCTTGAGCGTCAGCTCGCCGTCGATCTCGAGCTCGTCCGCCGACGACGCCGATCGCGGTGGAGCGGAACGACAGCTGCGGGTGCCGCTCGGCGTCGAAGAAGTCAGGCGACAGCAGGTGGCCGTTGAGGTTCGGCTCGGAGACGGAAATCGAGGCAACGTCGACCGTGCCCCGGAGCCCGGTCTCGTCGAGCGTCACGTCGAAGGTGTCGAAGCCGCCGCGGAAGTTGGCAACGACCATGTGCTTGACGGAGAACGATACGGTCGAATGAACCGGGTCGACCTGCCAGGTGCCGGTCGGAAGGGTTGTGCGGGTTTCCGAAATCGTGCTCATGAGTCGTTCCTTTCTCGCTATTATTTGATGACTCAACTACCTTAGCGGAGAATTCCTTGTCTCGTCAAGTATTGATCCCACAAGTTTCAGCTCAGACGGTATTCGTCCGGCTCCTCCACGCCCACGGCTCGCTCGTGCGTGAGGTCGAGGCCCAGCTGCTTGCCGAGCATGGTCTCAGCGCGAACGACTTCGAGACACTGCTGCACTTGTCACACGCCGAGCACGGTGCGATGCGGCGCATCGATCTCGCGGAGCGCCTCCGCCTCACTCCGTCAGGCGTCACCCGTCTACTGGACGGGCTCGAACACGCCGGTCTGACTGATCGAGGTGGCTGTCCAACGGACGCCCGGGTCACGTACGCAGTGATCACGGATGAGGGCCGCAGGGTGCTGCGGCGAGCCGCGCGGACGCACGCTGCGGCGTGTGACGAGCTGATCGGCTCCCACCTCTCACCCGGCGAGGTGGACGAGCTCGCCGGCCTACTCGGGCGCCTGCCGGGCGTCGACGATGTCGACGCGCGCGCCTGCTCGGGCGGCTGACGGCGCCACCCTCCGGCTACAGCGAAGCGAGCCACGCAGCGAGCTCGTGCGATTCGGCCGCAGTGAGGTCACGGAGAGGAGCACGCACGTCGGGTCGGATCGGGACTCCTCGCGCAGCGAGGATGCGCTTCATGGCTGCCTGACGCGGGAACCGCTCGACCGCTTGCCGCAGCGCGGCGAGCGACTCGGCACCGGCCGCGCTCGGCTCACGGACGACCGCCGCCACCTCTTCGGGAAACGCAGAGGCGAGAGCGGAGACGGCGCCCACGGCCCCTGCCTCGATGCCTCTGTGGATGAGCGCTTCGGGGCCGACCAGCACATCGAGGCCGAGGGAGAGGTACGGCTCGAATGCCTCCCAGGGTGCGTCGCTCACCTTCAGCCCGACGAAGTTCGGCGCTTCGTCGCGTAGCCGGCCGAGAACATCGAGGGCAATGGCGTAGCCGCTCGTGCGGGCGAACTCGTAGACGTAGAACGGCAGTGGCGCGCAAGCAGCGGCCGCAGCGGCGAAATGCGCCAGCTGAGCGGCCTCGTCGAGCGGAAAGTACGGCGGCCCGATGACAGCGACGGCCGCGGCGCCCGCAACGGCGGCGTCGGCTGCGAGAGCAACCGTGTCTGCCGTCGTCTGCGCCCCACAGTGGGCCGCGACGTCGAGGCGCGCTGCGGCGGCTTCGACAAAGAGGCGAAGGCCTCGCTTGCGTTCCTCGACCGAAAACAGCACGGCCTCGCCGTTCGTGCCGAACGCGAGGATCCCGTCGAGCCGGGCAGCGGCGTACCGCTCGACGAGCGGGGCGACCGCGTCCTCGTCGAGGCGACTTCCTCCGGAGAGAAGCGGGGTCACCGAGGCGGCGAGCGTCCCGTGCAGCGGGGTATCGAGCGGCATCACGCGACTCTAGACTGCGCTGAGATGGACGCGCTGCGCATCGACCGTGACGACGACGTTCTCCGGATCACCTTTACCCGGCCCGCGTCGCGGAACGCGTTCGACGACGTGCTCATCGGCGCGCTCGCCGACGCTTTCGTCGACGTCGGCAAGGTGCGTGCCGTCGTGCTCGCGGGTGAGGGCCCGAGTTTCTGTGCCGGCGCCGACATCGAGTGGATGAGACGGTCGGCAACGCTCACCCACGACGAAAACGTCGCCGACGCCAATGCGTTGCGGCGACTGCTCGACGCGATCGACACCTGCCCTGCACCGGTGATCGCCCTCGTCCACGGACACGCCCTCGGCGGCGGGGCGGGCCTCGTTGCCACCGCCGATGTCGCGCTCGCACACGAGCGAACCGTGTTCGCGTTCTCCGAGGTGAAGCTCGGCATCATCCCGGCGGTGATCTCCCCGTACGCGCTCCGGAAGATCGGCGAGAGCGCCGCCCGACGGTACTTCGTCACCGGCGAGCGTTTCGACGCGGCGACCGCCTTGCGGATCGGACTCGTCCACGAGGTTACCACCGACCTGGAGAGCGCACTCGCCGCCGTCCTCGGCGAGCTCCGCACCGCAGGCCCGCGCGCGGCCAGGCATGCAAAGCGCCTCGTCCTCGACCGTCCGGACGGGCCGGAGACTGCCCGCCGCATCGCCGAACGGAGGACGAGCGACGAGGGACAGGCAGGCCTTCGCGCTTTCGTCGAGCGGGAACCTGCGCCGTGGGCGCCTCCGCTCGAGAATGCTCCTTGACGGCGCTGCTTGCGCTCGCCTCCGCCGTCCTGATCGGCGGCGCGGACTTCGTCGGAGGCATCGCCTCGCGTACGGCCAACGGCATCCGGGTGGCGGCGTACGCCGCGGTCGTCGGTCTGCCGCTCGCCTTCGTTCTCTCGATCGCCTACGGCTCGGAGCGACTCGACCGAGAAGACGCGATCTGGTCGGTGCTCAGCGGTATCTTCGTGGCGGTCGGCATCGGGACGTTCTACACCGCCATGGGAAGGGGGCTGATCAGCGTCGTCGCCCCGGTGGCTGCGGTCGTCGGGGCGGCCGTCCCCGTCGTCTACGCCCTCGTCCGCGGCGAGCGGCCGGGCCCGATTGCGCTGATCGGCCTCGCGATCGCGTTTGTCGCTGTGGCCATCGTCTCGCTCGCTCCCGCCGAACAGCACGTCGGCGCCGCCGCCGTCGACCCGACCGTGATCGCGCTCGCGCTCGTGAGCGGCCTGCTGTTCGGACTGTTCTACATCGCGTTCTCACGGGTCTCCGACGATGCCGGCATGTGGCCCGTCGCGATCGGCCGCGCCACAGCTGCTGTCGTACTGATCGTTCTCGCGGTCTCGCTGACCCGCGGATCCTTCGAGAGCGCCCGCCGCCTTCTCCCCTATGTCCTGGCGATCGCGGTCCTCGAGGTCGCCGCCGCCGTACCTCTACTCCTCGCGCTCCAGAGAGGGCCGGTGGCGATCGCGTCGGTTATCGCATCCCTGTACCCGGTCACGACGGTGTTACTCGCGGGCTTCATCCTGCACGAGAGGCTCTCACGCCCGCAATACGTGGGCGTCGCATGTGCGCTTGTCTCCGTCGCGCTCGTCTCGTCGGGGTAGGTGGCACACGCCGCATAGAGTCCGTCCATGGCGATCCGAAGGCTCCTCGTGGCGAATCGTGGAGAGATTGCGCTCCGCGTGTTCCGCACCTGCGCACGGCTCGGCATCGAGACCGTGGCGGTGGTCGCGCCGGATGACCGCGGCTCGCTGCACGCGCGGTCGGCCGACCTGACGCTAGAGGTCGGATCGTACCTCGACGGGCCGGAGCACGTCCGAGCCGCCCTCGAGACCGGATCCGATGCAATCCACCCCGGGTACGGCTTCCTGGCCGAGAACGCCGCGTTCGCCGGTGAAGTCATCGCAGCCGGCGTCACCTGGGTCGGCCCGTCGCCGGAGGCGCTTCGGCTCGGTGGTGACAAGCTCGAAGCGACGCGGATCGCTCGCCAGGCCGGCGTGCCCACGCTGCCCCAGGGATCACCCGCGGCGATCGGCTTCCCACTCGTCGTCAAGGCCTCCGCCGGAGGCGGCGGGCGCGGCATGCGCGTCGTGCGCACTGCCGCTGAGCTCGACGATGCCCTTGCGGCCGCCCGACGCGAAGCTGAGGCGGCGTTCGGCGATGGCACCGTGTTCTGCGAGCGCTACCTCGAACGCCCGAGACATGTCGAGGCTCAGCTCCTCGGGCACAGCCGCGGCATCTCCGTTCTCGGCCAACGCGACTGTTCGATCCAGCGGCGTCACCAGAAAGTGATGGAGGAATCCCCCGCCCCAGATCTCGACCCCCGCGCGTGGCCGCGAATCCTGGCCGGCGCGGTCGCCTTCGCGGAGGCCATCGACTACCGGAACGCCGGCACGGCCGAGTTTCTCGTGGAAGGGCCAGACGTCTTCTTCCTCGAGTTGAACAGCCGGATCCAGGTCGAGCACCCCGTCACGGAAGAGCTGACCGGCCTCGACATCGTCGAGCTGCAACTCCGCGTGGCCACCGGTGAGCACATCGACCTCGACATCGCACCACGCGGCCACGCCATCGAGGCACGGCTCTATGCCGAGGACCCGCAGACATTCCTGCCGCAGGCTGGTCGCATCCGTCGGCTCGTACTGCCCGCGGACATCCGCACCGACGCGGCCGTCGCGGAAGGGGACGAGATCGGGCTCACGTACGACCCTCTGATCGCGAAGTTGATCGCCCACGGTTCGGATCGAGAGGAGGCCGTCGACCGGCTTTCGAGTGCGCTTGCTGCAACTACCGTCGAAGGGGTTACCTCGAACCTCGCGTTCCTCCGCTGGCTCGTACGACATCCGGCGTTCAGGCGCGGCGCCGTGACCACGGCGTTTCTGGCCGAACACCCGCCACTCTCAGTGCCGGCACTTCTAACCGCCCCCCGACCATTCGCACAGCCGTGGCGACTCAACCTCCCTGCGCCTCCCCCGGCCGCGGCGCCGGACGTCGACACGGTCTTGCCCAGGGCCGCCGCACACGGGCATGGCACCGTGACGGCCCCGATGCCGGGAACCGTCATCGGGGTGCGCGTCACACGGGGCGAACACGTTGCCGCGCACCAACCGCTCGTCGTCCTCGAGGCGATGAAGATGGAAATGCCTGTCCTGGCGCCGTTCGCGGCGACCGTCATCGCCGTGCATGTCGCGGCCGGCGACCAGGTATCCGCCGGGACCTCGCTCATCGAGCTGGGTTAGAGGCTATGTCACCCTCGATCGCGCGGAGGAGGCGCCCGACGGCCACGTTGACGAGCCACATCACGATCACGGCCCCGACATACGTCCAGAAACCGTCGATCGAGAAGTTCGGCACAACCCACTCGGTGAACGCGAGGATCGCGACGTTGACGAAGAAGTAGGCGATCCCGAACGTGAGGATGATCAACGGGATCGCGATGAACGTCAGGAGCGGCTTCAGAAACACGTTCGCCAGGCCGAAGACCGCCCCCGCGAGCAGGAGCGACCCCCATCGCTCGATCGTGAACCCCGAGAACACCCAGTCGGCCACGATCAGCGCCAGCACGTTGGCGCCCCAGGCGACGAGGAGACGGACGATGAGGTACAACGGCGGCACTCTACTGTCCTGCGATGGCCTAGAACAGCTTCTGCAGCTTCAGGGCCGCACCCATGTCGCCCTTGATCTTCAGCTTGCCGGTCATGTACGCCGTCGTCGGATTCGCGTCCCCCTTCGCGATTTTCATCAGTGTTTCCTCGCTCGCAGCGAGAGTGCAGTCGGCGTCGTGCTCACCTTCGGCCACCGAGACGACGCCGTCGGCGACTGTGACGGTCCAGGCACCCACCCCGGCGATGTCGAAGACATAGCTGTTGTTCATGCCCGCTGTCTTGGCGGGGTCGACCTTCGAGGGGAGAGCGTCGAAGAACTCTTGGACGGTCAAGGGGATCTCCTTGTCATTGAATGATCAGTCAGTCGATCAGAGGGTAGGCCGGGGACGTGGTCGTCGCAACCGCGGCCACCACGTTCGGCGCGGGCAGGAAGAGGCAAAGCACCACACCGAGGAGCGGCGCGAACGCGCTGCACACGAGGGCGGTCTCCAGGTCGACCGCGTCCGCGACCCCGCCGAGAGCAACGGCCGCGATCCCCCCGAGCCCCATGGCGAGACCGATCGAGAGCCCGGACGCCATGCCGATGTGCTGCGGGAGGTACATCTGGCTCAGCACCATCGTCAGTCCGAACGTGCCGACGACGCAGATTCCCACCACCATCAGCGCAGCGGCTCCGACGAGCCCGCCGATGAGTACGAACACGAGAATCATCGGCGTCAGGATCGCCTGGGCGAGGAGCAATGTCCGCCGGAGTCCGAATCGATCCGCAATGGGGCCGAGCAAGAGCGTTCCCATCGCCCCGGCGAGGAGCATCAGCGACAACAGCCTGTTGCCGTCGGCCTCCGAGTTGCCGAGCGACACGACCCAGAGCGGCACGAAGGTGAGCAAACCGAACCACGCCACACTTCTGAGTCCAATCACACCGCCGAGGATCACCATCGCCCGGACGTCATCCTGCCCTTCGACAATTCGACTCCCCGCTCTCCGCTCCAGGCGCTGGCGGGAAAGGTAGGGGAGGGCCGCGAGGACGGCAACGGAGCTGAGGACGACGGGGATCGACGCGAGCAGTCCTCCCGGACCGAGCCCGAGCCAGAGAACGAGCGGAGTGACGATGATGGGGCCGAGCGCATAGCCGGTGTTGCCGCCGATGTTGAACAGGGACATCCCGCTCGCACGCTTGCGGCCGCTCGCAAACACGGCGGACTTGGCTCCCTCGGGATGAAAGGCAGCGATGCCGATGCCCGACAGGAACACCAGCACGACGAGGAGGGCGTAGCTCGGGGCGACTGCCGACAGGCCGATCCCGGCTCCGGCGAGCGCGATGCCGGCCGGCAGCAGCCAGAGCGCACCGCGCCGGTCTGACCAGAGCCCGAAGAGTGGCTGCGTCAGGGAGGAGGAGACGAGCACGGCAAACATCAGCACGGCCGCAAGCGTGTAGCTGAGGTCGAACTTCACCGTAAAGAACGGCAGGAGCGCGGGGATGCTCCCGGAGGCGAAGTCGGTCGCGAGATGCCCGCCCGACAGCGCGGCCATGCCCTTCCGATCGATCGTCTCCCGCATGGCATCAGTCTAGGCGCCGACGGCGGGCACGCCGCCGCCGTAGGGGAACGGCCGTGATCGGAGCAGAGCCGCTCGTCAACGTGCACCGCTCGTTGGAAGGCGATTGACGATCGTGTTCCTTGCGATCTTCGTGGTACTCGCGATGCGGCGGCACTGCGCGATCGACCGGTAGCGCGCAGGAGTCGCCCTCAGTGCAGGCGAGGAACCACGTCGCAGGGGGTACGATCGCCTCGCGTGAACCTCGACCTCTCGCCCGAACACGAGCTCTTCCGCGATACCGTGCGCGCGTTCGCCGTCGATCGCGTCGCGCCGGCCGCCGAAGAACTCGACCGCGAAGCACGGTTTCCGTACGAGCTCGTCGCGGAGATGGCCGACCTCGGGCTGATGGGCATCCCCTTTCCCGAAGAGCTCGGCGGCGCGGGGGGCGACACTCTCGCCTACGCGCTGGCAGTCGAGGAGCTCGCGCGCATCGACTCATCGGTCGCGATCACGCTCGCCGCGCACACCTCGCTCGGCACGATGCCGATTTTCCTGTTCGGCACCGACGAGCAGAAGGAGAACTGGATCCCTCCGCTCGCCCGCGGCGAGCGCCTCGCCGCATTCGGCCTGACCGAGCCTGAAGCAGGCTCCGACGCCGGTGCGACGCGGACGACGGCCGACATGCGTGACGGCAGCTGGATCGTCAACGGGTCGAAAGCCTTCATCACGAATGCGGGCACCACGATCACCCAGTGCGTGACGATCACGGCTCTGACGGGCGAGGACGAGATCTCCAACCTCGTGATCGAGAACGGAACTCCGGGGTACGACATCTCCAAGCCGCTTCACAAGATGGGCTGGAAGGCATCCGACACGCGGGCGTTGTCGTTCTCCGACTGCGTCGTACCGGCCCAGAACCTCCTCGGAGCTCGGGGACAGGGGTTCCACCAGTTCCTTCAAATCCTCGACGGGGGCCGCATCTCGGTCGCCGCGATGAGCGTGGGCCTCGCGCAGGGTGCGTACGACCTCGCCTTTTCCTACGCTCGTGAGCGCCGTCAATTCGGCCGCCCGATCTCCTCGTTCCAGGCGATCCAGTTCGCGCTCGCGGACATGGCGACCGAGATCGAAGCGGCCCGCGGGCTCGTCTGGAAGTCGGCATGGCTCAAGGATCGTGGTCGTCCCTTCGCCCGGGAGGCGGCGATGGCGAAGCTCTACACCGGCGAGCTCTCGAACCGGGTCGTCAACGCATCCCTGCAGATCCACGGCGGCTACGGCTTCACCGATGAGTTCGCCATCTCCCGCCTGTATCGCGACCAGAAGATCCTCGAGATCGGCGAAGGCACGAACGAGGTCCAGCGCATGGTGATCGCCCGCCACCTCGGCCTGCCGTGAAGCGCACGCTAGTGGCAACGGCGACCGCCGCCGCGCTGCTCCTACCGACCACGGCGCCCGCGCACGTTGTGCTCGTGCCCCCGTTCGTTCAGGTCGGCGAAGAGGTTCTGGTCTCGCTCCTCTCCCCGAACGAGCGGCCGCCGCACGCGACCGTCGAACTCGTTGCCTCTGCACCGCCCGGTATCGACATCGTGTCCGCGAACGCACCGCCCGGGTGGCAGGCAACGGTTGAGGGCAGCACCGCGACATGGCGGGGCGGCCGGATCGGCGACCGGAAGACGGTCGCATTCCCGATCCGCATCGTTGCGAGGGTTCGGGCCGGCACCTACACCTTCAAGACCGCGCAAACCTACGACGACGGAGCTACCGTCCGTTGGAGGATCGACCTCAGCGTGCTTCCGGCGACGGGTGCGGCGGCGCCGAAGCAACATCCCTGGAGCGCCGTCGCTGCCGCCCTCGTAGGAGTCATCGTGATCGCCGGCAGCCTGGTCGGCCTGCGCTTCCTGCGCCGAAGGTCACTTCAAGATCAATAGCGAGCCTGGCACGTGTGGGTCAAGCGCGACGCTCGTCCGCCGAGGAGAACGTCAACGTGATGCGCTGCACATCGAGGCTCGATGCCGGACCGCCGGAAGTCGCCGTGCCGGTCGCGATCTGGGTGTTGTAGGCTCGCCCCTCGGCGTCTTACTCCCCGACCAATTGGCGGGAGCGATGGCCAAGAAGAAGAGAAAGCGAAAGAAGCCGAACGAAATGAAAGCCGCTGAAATGCGGATCGTGGCTGGCGAGAAGGCACGCGGGATCAGCGCGACGGCTCTCGCGAACTTCGCCCGCGACCTCGCCGCGTTTGGATCCCGCGCCGACGGACACGCCAGGGGCCCCACGCGGTAGCCACGACCCGTATGGGACTCCAACGATTTCCTGAGCGCGACGGGGGGGTGCCGGGTGGTTCTGCCCGGAGTGTTGGCAGCGGGAGTTCGTCACGTTCACAACCAGCCGCCAGGACGGGGCCGACGCAGGAGACGGAGGCGGTGGTCTGCGAAAGTAGCGTCAGCCTGAGCTTGATCCTGCCTCGTCGAGGAACCAGACCTGGACGGATGTCGCGCCAGACCTGCCATGACCTGACTTCCGCCAGCCCGTTCATAACGCTCTCGTACAGCGGCCTCCACGTGTCGTAGTCGGCTACCCGACAGCAGAAGATCATGGTCACCATCTCGTCGCCTCCATCCGCAGCGTGTCAGGGATGCGATGCTGGACCGCCCCGCCGTCCGGTGGACACCGCGGCGGGTACCTGAACTCCGAGGCGGTTGTGTTCTGCCCGGAGTGCCGCCAGGGGAGTTCGGTCGTCCCGGCTGTTACGCGGACGCGGCGCGGCGTCTGGTGGTGGCACCAGCGCGAGTGCGTTTCGGGCGCGAGGTGGCGCGGCTGCGACCGTTTGCCCCGTTGCCGTCGATCTTGTCGGGCGCGACGGGACGAAGCTCGGCGAGTGCGTCGCTCACTCCACTCATGAGCGTCTCGAGTGCGGCGAGTCGGCGCCCGAGCTCGTCGGTCTTCGACGCGAGCTCGGCGCGGGCCGCCTCCGCTTCCTCGAGCAGAACGCGCAACTCATCTGCTTCGGCCTGGGCCACGGACGCTGCCGCGTCGTTTGCTGGCGCCTCCATGGCGGCGGCACCCGCGCGCGCCGACTCGGCTCCCGCACGCTTCATCTCCTCCCACTGCTCGGCAAGAACGTCGGCGAGGGTGAAGCGGTCGAGCCCGCACTGCTCGACGCACACCTCGCCGAGCGGCCGCCCCGTCTTCTCCTGCTCGACGAGCGCATGGGCGAGCTGGTCGGCGGTAATCACTTGCCGGTCGACAAGGATCGTCCCGATCCGGCGGTACGGAACGTTGCGGGCGGCGTCCACTCTCGACCTATCGGCCGCGGCCCGGGGACACTTAAGTGGACGAACCTCGTCACGCCGTCGCCGCAGGCGTCGAGGGCCTGGCCGACACCCTGAAGCCCGTGTTCTGCCCGGAATGCCGGCAGCGGGAGTTCGGGAACGGTAAGCCGGATTCCCAAGGGCCCGAATTTCCGCCCGACCGCCATTGCTTCAAGATCCATAGCGGGACCGGGTGCTACCGTCGCAGCGTGATCTTCCACCAGTTCCTGAACGACGACCTGGGCTGTGCGTGTTATCTCGTGGGAGACGAAGAAGCCGGTATCGCCGCGGTCGTCGATCCGCCGTTCGCGATCGAGCCTCTCCTGGAGGAGGCGGAGCGGCGCGGCGTGCGGATCGTCCGCACGATCGAAACACACACGCACGCCGACCATGTCTCCGGTCACGGCCGACTCGCACTCGAGCACGGCATCCCCGTCAGCGTGCACGCCGATGCGGGCGTCGACTACCCGAACGACCCGATGCGTGACGGCGACGAGATCCGGGTCGGCGCGGTCGGGCTGGGGGTTGTCCACACGCCCGGACATCGGCCCGAGCACTGCTGCCTCACGGTCGTCGACTACTCACGCGCCAGCGAACCCTGGCTCGTGTTGACCGGCGACTCCCTGTTCGTCGGCGACGCCGCCCGACCCGACCTCGCGGTAGGGGCCCTCGAGGGTGCCGAAGGGCTCTTCCACTCGTTGCGTCGGCTGCTCGAGCTCGCTGATGGCGTCGAGGTCTTCCCCGGCCACGTCGCCGGTTCGCTCTGCGGCAAGGCGATGAGCTCGAAGCCGTCGACCACGATCGGGTTCGAGCGGCTGTTCAATCCGACACTGCAGTTGACCGAAATCGATGCATTCGTCGCAGAATCGGCGGCGATCAGCGCACCGAAGCCGCCGAACCTCGCGCGTATCGTGGAGACGAACCGCGGCTCCTTCGCCGGCACACCGCCGCTCGTTCAGGAGCTGGCCGCACCCCCTGAGGACGCACAGCTCCTCGACGTCCGGACCGTCAACGCACATCTCGCCGGACACCGGCCTGGTGCGGTCAACGTTCCCGTGTCCGGCGCGAGCTTCGCGACGAAGGCCGGTTTCGTGCTCGACGGCGAGCGGCCCGTGTGCGTGCTCGCTGAGACCGCCGACGAGGCCCAGCGCGCGGTTCGGGGCCTTCATTCCGTCGCCTTTTTCGATGTCGCCGGCTACGTGCTCGGCGGCGGCGACGAGAGCACGGACGCCATCACCGTCGACGAGCTCGAGGCGCTGATCGCCACCGGCGTGGAGGTGATCGACGTACGCGAGAAGGACGACCGCGACACCGGCTACATCCCGGGCAGCCGCAACATCCCCTACCGCTTACTGGCGAACTGCTGCCCCGACCTGCCGACCGACCGGCCCGTGGTGACGATCTGCGAGAGCGGCTCACGCGCCGCGATCGCCGCCAGCATCCTGCGCACCCGTGGCTACGACGTCCACCCGATCGTCGACGGCGGCATGGTCGACTGGCGCGCTCGCGGCCGAGATACGGTCGAGTTCAGACGCTGCGGCTCCCCGTAGCTCGACAGACTCCGTGTGGTGAATCAGCCACAGCAGACGCGCCTCAACGAGACCGGGGTGCCGCGTGTTGTGCCAGGTCGAGTGAGTTTCGCAGCGGCACCGCCTACTGGATTGGTCACGCCGCGACAGGCCGCAAGTGGCTCTGAGCCACAAAGTCCGGCATGGCGCGGCGGCCTGGTCGATCTCCTCGACCGAGGCGGAAGCGGTTCGAGGAACGATGCCCCGCGCCCGTCGGTGACGTGACTTCGACCTCGCCGCAGGATGCGAGCGCCGAGGCGTCGACCCGCGCGGACGTTCTTCACCTGCTGCTGGCGTGGTCCGAACAAGATCGGACTTGCTCGCCGTGCTAGCGCAGTCGGTGTACGGTGAAACCGGCTTCGACCAGCGCCTCGACCAGGCGCTGCGAGTGCTCCTCGCCTCGCGTCTCGAGCGTCAGCTCCGCCTCCGTCTCGAGCACACCGATGCTCCGGCCTTCACGGTAATGCGTCACCGCGAGCACGTTCGCACGCTCGGCTGCGATCACGGCAACGATGTTCGCGAGTTGACCCGGACGGTCGGGGATCACGATGCGGACGACGAGATACCGCCCGGACGTCGTCAGGCCGAACCGTGTCACCGACATCAGCGTCGTGGCGTCGATGTTGCCACCCGCCAGGACGGCGCACACGGGACCGTCGCCCGGCACCAGCCCAGCGAGCACGGCTGCGACCGGGGCCGCTCCCGCCCCCTCGACGACGAGTTTCGACCGCTCGAGCAGCAGCACGATCGCCTGCGAAATGGACTCGTCGTCGACGACGACGACCTCGTCGAGGAGATCTCCAAGGATCGCCGACGTGAGCTCGGCGGGATACTTCACGGCGATGCCGTCCGCGATCGTCGGCCCTACCGGCGCCCGCCCCGCGAACGGGGCACATGCTGCGGCCTGCACCCCGACGAGCGACAACTCCGGCTTCAGAGCGCGCAAGCCGATCGCGATTCCCGAGGCAAGGCCGCCGCCGCCAATGGGTATCACGACAGTGCCCGGCCCGGTCGGAAGCTGTTCGGCGAGCTCGAGCCCCAAGGTTCCCTGGCCGGCGATCACGCGTGGGTCGTCGAAGGCGTGAACGAACGTGGCGCCGGTCGACTCGACGTGAAGACGGGCGGCCGCCACCGCGTCGTCGAAACCCTCGCCTCCGAGCACGACACTTGCGCCGTAACCACGCGCTGCATCCACCTTTGCCATCGGGGCGCCCTCGGGGACGAAGATCGTGGCGGCGATTCCCGCCCGGCGTGCGGCCCAGGCCACCGACTGCCCGTGGTTGCCAGCGCTCGCGGTAACGACTCCTGTCCGCTGTTCGAGCTCGGTCAGTTGCGCGATCGTGTTGTAGGCGCCACGGATCTTGAACGAGCCGGTCAACTGGAGATTCTCTGCCTTCAGGGTGACGGCACGCCCCGCGAGGCCCCCGATCGTGCCGGACGTGAGCATCGGCGTGACCCTGGCGACGCCGTCGAGCCGCTCGCGGGCCGCGACGAGGTCAGCGAGCGTCGGACGCGTCACGCAATTCCCTCCCGCACCACGGCTGCGACGATCCGGTCGACCGCCGTCAGAGGGTCGACCTCGCGTCGTTGCACGGAGGCGATGAGCTCCACGAGTGCCGGATCGGCCGCGATCGCCTTCTCGATCCCGGTGCGGACCCGGGCGGTAGCTGCCGACACCACCTCGCCCGCGAGGTTCCGGCGGCGACGCTCCTCGAGTTCGCCGCCGGCAACGAGGCGGTCGCGCCGCTCCACGATTTCCTTCCACAGCGCATCGATTCCCTCCTCTCGAACCGCCTCGGTGAGAACGATCGCCGGGCGACGCTCTGCGTCGGGATCGAGCGCGACCACAGTCCGAATGTCGTTCATCATCGCTTTCGCACCCGGCTGATCCATCTTGTTGATTGCGATCACGTCGGGAATCTCCATGATCCCCGCCTTCAGCGCCTGCACAGAATCCCCGGAGCCAGGCATGAGAACGAGCACGACCTCGTCGGCGATGCTCATCACCTCGACCTCGCTCTGGCCCGTTCCTACGGTTTCCAGAAAGACGACGTCGCGGCCTGCCGCATCGAGCAGGAGCACCGACTGGAGCGTTGCCTCCGCCAGCCCTCCCAGGTGGCCGCGGGTTCCCATCGAGCGGATGAACACGCCGGGATCGAGAAAGTGGTCGACGAGGCGGATCCGATCACCGAGCAACGCCCCTTTGGTGAACGGGCTCGACGGGTCGACGGAGACGACACCGACCGACATCTCGAGGCTCCGCACGTGCCGGACGAGCGCCCCGATAAGGGAGGACTTCCCCACTCCCGGCGGTCCGGTGATGCCGATAGCGAACGCTGAGCCCGTTTCCGGATAGAGCTCCTCGACGACGGCGAGGGCGCCAGGGTCGCGGTTCTCGACGAGTGAGATCGACCGCGCCAGTGCCCGGTGGTCGCCCGCGCGAACGCCCGCAACGAGCTGTTCATGGGTCCAGGGACGGCGTGCCATCGGCGCCACTCTACGGCACCAGCATGTCCGTTTCGGACAGCAGACGCCGTATGACCGAGGTTGTAGGCTCGTCCCGATGCTGGGGCAGCTCACCGCGCAATTCGCGATCGTCCGCATGCCCGAGCATGGCGGGTACCGCAATCTCCTGCTGGCTCGGCTGATCTCGGCACTCGGTACCTGGACGGCGTTCTTCGCCGTCCGAATCGCGCTCTACGACCAGACGAACTCCGTCCTCTGGGTGAGCATCCTGCTCTTCGCCGAGCTTCTCCCGAGCGTCATCCTCGGCATCGTCGTCGGGCCCCTGATCGACCGCTGGCCACGCAAGCGGATGATGGTGCTGTCGGACCTGGGTGGTGCGATCACCTTCGGGCTGCTCCCGTTCGTCCACTCTCCGGCGGGCATCTGTGCGCTCTCGGCCGTCGCGGGTTTCTCGGCGGCGTTCTTCCGTCCGAGCTGCTACTCGGCCATCCCCAACCTCGTGCGCCCGGACTCGCTGCTGGCGGCGAATGCTCTCGTCCAGGGTGTCGAGAACCTCGCGACCCTGATGGGTCCGGTCCTCGCGGGTGTGGGCGTGGCACTGCTCGGATCGAGCACCGTGTACGCCCTCAACTCCGCCAGTTTCCTGCTTTCGGCGCTCCTCCTCCTCCGGATCGCAGGCCCGCTTCAGTCGCGTGTTTCTGCCCGGATCGGCAGGACGCACTGGCGCGAGGTGCGCGCCGGCCTCTCGCTCGTGGGCCGTGATCTTCAGCTGTCGTCGATCGCGCTGATCTGGAGCTGGGCGACGCTCGCCTATGCCGGCATCAACGTCGCCGAGATCGTGCTCACGACCGAGGCGTACGGCGCGGGCAACCCGGGATTCGGCGTGTTCGTCGCGTTCTCGGCCGCGGGCATTCTCGTGGGCAACGTCGTCGCAGGGTGGTTCGTGGAGCGGCTGACGGTGTTCGGCGGCTATCGCGCGTCGTTTCTCGTCACCGCGGTGGGAGTGGTGATTTGCGCCGTCAGCCCGAACCTTGCGATCGGCTGCGTCGGGGCGCTCATCTTCGGGGCAGGCAACGGGATCGGCCTCGTCTGCAACATGACGATTATCCAGCAGGCGGTCTCGGACGAACGCAGAGGACAGATCTTCGCGGTACTCGGCAGCATGGTGCAGACGTTCACGCTCGTCGGCACGTTGGCGGCAGGGCCGATCACCGACGCCATTGGTCCTCGTTTGATGTGGGGAACCAGCGCCGTCCTGCTCGTCGTCGGCTACCTCAACACGATCGTCCTGTCGGCTGTACGCCGCTCGAAGTATCGAGGCGCGGACGCGCCGGCCGTTCCCCTCGTGTCGATCGAGGCAGGCGGCGAGTCTCCCGCCAGCGCGTTCGACCGCATCGCGACACTGCTCGACGAGGTCGAGCGCACGCGGGCTGCCGAGCGAGAAATGCGCGTCACGCGCCCCGGGGGCCACCGGTCGGGCGGCTGACGGACGATGAAGCCCTCAAACGGACTGTCAGCCCGTTGTCCGCCCGGAAACGGTGAGCTGGTTCTCGGCGTGACGGATCCGCTGCTCGAGCTGCCAGCGGTCGCCTGAGCCGACACCGGCCTCGAGCTTCTCGAGCTCCGCTTTCGCCGCCTCGAGTTGCGCGGTGGCGCGGGCGTCGTCGATCTCCTGCACGTTGACTGCATCATCGACGAGTGCCAGCGCCGTATCGGTTTCGACCTTGAAGAAGCCCGGCCCGGTCGCGAACTCGAGGACCTCGTTCCCACCGAGGTGGACGCGGGTCGAGCCGGCCTTCAGCGTCGCGATGAGCGGCGCGTGGCGGGCGAGCACACCGATCTCGCCGGCCTGACCGGGCACGATGAGCATCTCTGCCTCACCCTCGTACACCGCACCGTCGGGAGTTACGACCGAGACGTCGAACTTCGGATGAGCATCGGCCATTGGGGCCCCTACGCAGCGACCTGCTCGAGCTGGCGCGCCTTCTCGACGGCCTCCTCGATCGGTCCCACCATGTAGAAGGCAGCTTCCGGCAGATCGTCGTGCATCCCCGCGATGATCTCTTTGAATCCCTTGATCGTGTCCTCCAGCTTGACGTACTTCCCGGGAGTGCCCGTGAACTGCTCGGCCACGAAGTTCGGCTGCGAGAGGAACCGCTCGATCTTGCGTGCACGCGAGACGACGAGCTTGTCCTCGTCTGTGAGCTCGTCCATGCCGAGGATCGCGATGATGTCCTGCAGGTCCTTGTAGCGCTGCAGGATCTGCTGCACTGCCGATGCCGTCGCGTAATGCTCGTCGGAGACCACGCCGGGGGCGAGCGCCCGTGAGGTCGAGTCGAGCGGATCGACGGCGGGGTAGATCCCCTTCTCGACGATCGCGCGCGACAACACCGTCGTGGCGTCGAGGTGCGCGAACGTGTTCGCGGGGGCCGGATCGGTGAGGTCGTCGGCCGGCACGTAGATGGCCTGCACGGAGGTGACGGAGCCTGTGCGCGTCGAGGTGATGCGCTCCTGCAGCTGCCCCATCTCGGTCGCCAGCGTCGGCTGGTAGCCGACGGCGCTCGGCATGCGGCCGAGGAGCGCCGAGACCTCCGACCCTGCCTGCACGAAGCGAAAGATGTTGTCGATGAAGAGCAGAACGTCCTGGCCTTGCTCGCGGAAGTACTCCGCCATCGTCAGACCCGACAACGCAACACGAAGCCGCGCTCCGGGGGGCTCGTTCATCTGCCCGTACACGAGCGCAACCTTGTCGAGGACGCCCGATTCCTCCATTTCGAGGTAGAGGTCGTTACCTTCGCGTGTCCGCTCGCCGACACCGGCGAATACCGAGACGCCGCTGTGCGCGTTGGCGACGTTGTGGATGAGCTCCATGATCGTGACGGTCTTGCCGACCCCGGCTCCTCCGAAGAGGCCGACCTTGCCGCCTTTGATGTAGGGGGCGATCAGGTCGATGACCTTGATCCCCGTCTCGAACACCTCGACCGAGGGCTTCAGATCGCGGAAGGCGGGTGGCTCGCGGTGGATCGACCACCGCTCGACGTCCGGTGGCGCCGGCTTCTCGTCGACTGGTTGACCGATGACGTTCCAGATGCGACCGAGTGTCGTGTCGCCGACGGGCACCGAGATCGGCCCACCGGTGTCGATGACGTCCGTGCCACGTGCGAGGCCATCGGTGGAGTCCATCGCGACAGCGCGCACGCGATCGTCACCGAGATGTTGTTGCACCTCCGCGACGAGGGTCGACGTCGTGCCGTCGGGGCGCGAGATCTCGATCTCGACGGCATGGAGGATCTGGGGCAGGCGGTCGGGAAAGACGGCGTCGATCACGACGCCCTTGATTTCGATGATCTGGCCCACGTTCTGCACACCTGCTGATGACTGCTCCGTCATGAGGCTCCTGAAATGGCGGTTCGGAGGACATGAGAAAACGGCGCGCACGCGCCCGCCAGGTGGCGAGTCTACCGGAGTCGTTACCCCGAGGCGCGTCCTTCGGAAGCATCGCGGGACCTCGGGTGCTTGCGGCCACCCGGGCCGCATGGTCGAGGCTTCAGCAGTGCGAGGAAACCAGGGATGGCAGCATGCCGAGTAGCCTACTGCCTCGCCGCAGGATCACCGTGCGAGCAGGTGAATCTTCTCCCAGCCCCTAGAGCAGGAGAGAGCGCGAGCCGCTCCTGGGCACCCAGGACCGGTCGACCTGCGCCAGCAGGTTGGCGCGCTTGGCGCGGCCTTCCTCGACGCTCTCGCTCGCGAAACGCACGAGGCTTGGTTGCGACGGGGACACGGCATGACGCGAGCTCGAGGGGCCGATGACGCCCGCGATCGACACGGCAGCGACAGCAGCCGCAGCGCCGACGACGAGCCGAGTGGCGTGACGACGCGACTGCGCTCGGCGAGGCATGACAACCCCGCCCTGAAACGGATCGAGCGGAGCGGCGCGCAATGCAGTTGTGATGCCCTCGGCGCTCAGCTTGAATTCGCGGCACTCCGAGCAGGCGTCCAGATGGGCGTCGAGCAGTGCCCGCTCCAACTCGGAGAGCTCGTCGTCGAGCCACAACGACACCAACGAGCGAGCGCGCGCGCAATCGTACTGGCGCATTCTCCTCGACTGGCGCATTCTTCTGGATTCACGTCTCACAGGCATCTGAAAGTTCCGACGAAGCTCGTTTCGGAAAGTTAGACGGCGCCCATCCAGGTGATCGTTCGGTTGTTCCCACCGGCCTGCGGCCTGCTGCAGCACCTCGCGACCGAGTCCCGACCGTTCATGAGGCTACACGAGGCGATACCTACTGTCGACCACCACACCGAGCACCACGAAGACGACTCCGAGCACGACGAAGATCGCCGAGGTGTTGATCGTCTCCCCGCGCTCCTCGTGTGTCGCGGGGCGTACGATCCGCGCTCCGAAGAACGAAGCGCCCGTGGAATCCTTGAGGCGAACAGGTCCGCGGTTGCCGACGAAGAAGCCGGCCACCAGCAGAAACGATCCCACGACGTAGAGGCCAAGGGAGACTGCACGGTCGACGGAGGCTCCTGCGGCAGCCCCGAGAACGAGCGATACACCGACGGTCACCACGGCGATGCCTGCGAACAGCAGGAAGAAACGACGCGCTGCCGCCAGGAGCATGGGCTCAGCTCCCGACGGCCTCGGCCTGCGGCTGCGCCCGACCCATTTCATCAGGCCGCATCGGCCACCGCTCGAGCGGAAAGTGGCAAGCAGCTTCGTGGCCATGGCCCATCGAACGCAGCAGGGGCGTTTCGACGTCGCAAAGATCCTCGTGGAACCGTGGACAGCGTGGATGGAACCAACAGCCGGAGGGTGGGTTGAGCGGCGCTCGGCACATCGCCCTGGAGCACGATGCGCTGACGCGCACGGCCCTGGGCCGGGTTGGGGATCGGCACGGCCGAGAGGAGCGCGCCGGTGTACGGATGCTTCGGCTCGCCGTAGAGTTGCTGCTTGGTGGCGATCTCGACGGCGTGGCCGAGGTACATCACCATCACCCGGTCCGAAATATGGCGAACGACGTTCAGATCGTGGGCGATGAAGATGTACGTGAGGTTGAACTGCGCCTGGAGATCCTTGAGCAGATTGAGGATCTGGGCCTGCACCGAGACGTCCAGCGCCGAGACCGGCTCGTCGCAGACGATCAGCTTCGGACTGACGGCGAGTGCCCGGGCGACCCCGATGCGCTGTCGCTGGCCACCCGAGAACTCATGCGGGAAGCGGTTGTAGTGCTCTGGGTTGAGCCCGACCACCTGCAGCAATTCTCGGACGCGCCGCTTGATCTCGGTCGGGGTGCCGAGCTTGTGCACCTCGAGAGCCTCCGCGACGATGAAGCCAACTCGTTTCCGAGGGTTGAGCGATGCATAGGGGTCCTGAAAGATCATCATCATCTCGCGCCGGAAGGGCCGCATCTCCGAGCGTGACAACCCGGTGATGTCCTGTCCGTCGAAGGTGATGGTGCCACTGGTCGGATCGAGTAGGCGCATGATGCATCGCGCCAGTGTCGACTTGCCGCATCCGGACTCACCGACGACGCCGAGCGTCTCGCCACGATTCACGCTGAAACTCACATCGTCGACCGCCTTCACGGCGGCGACTTCCTTCTGGAAGATGATCCCGCGCTTGATCGGGAAGTACTTCTTCACGTTCTCGACCCTGAGCAGCTCGTCAACCATGTCTAGCTCGCCTCCGCCGAGAGGGAGACGAGTGTCTTCGCCGCCTCACGCGCCTTCGTCTCGTCGTCCAGGAAGCACGCTTGCAGGTGAGCCTGGTCGCCGGTCGCCCCAACCAGCCCGGGTCGCTCACGGGTACAGCGGTCGAACGCATACGCGCAACGTGGGTTGAAGCGACATCCTGCGGGCGGCGAGAGGAGCGAGGGCGGCTGACCCGGGATCTGGACGAGCCGATCGACGTCGGCTCCGAGCCGCGGCAGCGATCCGAGGAGTCCCCAGGTGTACGGATGCAGGGGATGGTTGAACAGTTCGAGCGCGGACGCTTGCTCGGCGATCCGCGCCGCGTACATGACGACGACCTCGTCCGCGATCTCCGCCACGACCCCGAGATCGTGCGTGATCATGATGATCGCCGTGCCATGATCCTTCTGCAGCTTGGCCATCAGGTCGAGGATCTGGGCCTGCGTCGTCACGTCGAGCGCTGTCGTCGGCTCGTCTGCGATCAGGAGCTGCGGATCGTTGACGAGCGCCATGGCGATCATCACGCGTTGCCGCATGCCGCCGGAGAACTGGAACGGATAGTCGTCGATCCGCTGCTCGGCGCGCGGAATACCGACCTCCTTGAGGCCCTCGACCGCCCTCAGCCGCGCCTCTTTCTTCGAGACGTCCTTGTGCAGCAGAATCGCCTCGATCAGCTGGTCGCCGATCTTGTGCACAGGGTTGAGGGACGTCATCGGATCCTGGAAGATCATCGCGATCTCGTTGCCTCGGATCTCGCGCAGCCGGGCCGGGGATGCCTTGAGCAGGTCCTCGCCTTTGAACAAGGCCTCACCGTCACTCACCGTCGTCCTCACGGGGTTCAGGCCCATGATCGTCAGGCAGGTCACGCTCTTGCCGCACCCGGACTCGCCCACGATCCCGAGCGTCTTCCCGCTCTCGACCGCGAAGCTGACGCCGTCGACCGCTCCCACGATCCCGTCGCTCGTCGTGAAACGCGTCCGGAGGTCTCGGGCCTCGAACAGCGCCATCAGGTGAGCGTGATTCTCGGGTCGATGAAGGCGTAGAGAATGTCCACGAACAGGTTGAAGACGATGATCACGAGGGTGGCGAAGACCACGATCCCCATCAGGACGGGGAGGTCGAAGTTGGCGATGCTCTGGGCCGCGAACCTCCCGAGTCCCGGAAGGCCGAAGACCGACTCCGTGAAGATCGCCCCACCCAGAGCGAGCCCGACGTCCATGCCGAGCATCGTCACGATGGGGAGCATCGCGTTGCGCAGGACGTGCGACGTGAGCACCTGGAACTCCGGCGCTCCCTTGGCCCGCGCCGTGCGAACGTAGTCCTCGTTGAGCGTTTCGAGCACATTGGCGCGGATCATGCGGACGTAGAGAGCCATGAAGAGGAGCGCAAAGGTCACCCAGGGAAGAATCATGTGATAGGCCCATTGGGCCGGACCGCCACATTCCGTGGACGGGTAGGCGAAGTCGCAATACCCGGCGATCGGCGTCCACCCCAGCTTGAAGCCGAACAGCCAGGAGAAGATGAGACCGATCCACACCGGGTGGGCGGAAATCCCCACGAGCACCAACACCATCGCGCTCCTGTCCATCGCAGATCGCGGATGGAGGGCGGAAAGTACCCCCAGTGGAACCGCGACCAACATCCACAGGATCGCACCGCCGAAGACGAGCGCGGCGGTTACGGGGGCCGCCTTCAGAACAACCTCGGTCACGTCCTGCCGGTTCGTGAACGAGTGCCCGAGCGAGCCGTGGGCGAGCCGCGAGATGAACATTCCGTACTGGACGTAGACCGGCCTGTCGAGACCGAGGAAGTGCTCCGCCCGCGCGATGTCCGCCGGACCCGCCGCTCTGCCCGCAACGAGTCGGGCCGGGTCGGCGGGGACGATGAAGAAGATCACGAAGGTGATGATCGTGACGGTGAAGAACAGCACGCAGGCCCAGAGGATGCGGCGAATGAGATACCGGATCACGACTCGTTACCCGACTTCGATTGTACTTCTCGCTTGCGAGGACTCGTTCCCCCTAAACGGTGAGCCGCCGAGGCGCCGCCGGAAACCGGCGGCGCCTCGGCACGATCGAGCTCCAGACGTGCTACTTGATGCACGCCGCATTCAGCGCGGGCCGACCCAAGATGACCTGGAAGACGTAGCATTTCGGGTCCATCCGGGCCGAGAAGAACGAGGGAATCGTCGCGTGGTACATGTTCGCGTACGGAGCGAACTTCTTCGTGATCTCGATGTCGAGATCGCCGTAGGCCTTGTACCGCGGATCGCCGGTCAACGAATTCGCCTGTTCCATCTTCTTGTCCATGGCGGGGTTGTTGAAGTAGGCGTGGTTGTTGTTGTTCGTCTCGTGGATGTTCTTGCCTTTGAGGAGGATGTCGATGAAGTCGTCGGGGTCGGGGTAGTCCCAGCCCCAGGCGCCCATCGCTGCGTCGAACTTCTCCGACTTCGTGCCGACCTTGGCGTAGAACACGGCGGTGTCGAATGCCTGCACGTTGAGATTGATCCCGATCTGCTTCAGGTTGTACTGGACGATCTGGCCCTGCACCAGCTGATAGGGCCTACCCCTGACCAGGAGCAAGCCACTTCCGCCCGACGGCCAGAGCTTCTTGGCGGTTGCCGGAGCGGCACCCTTGATGGGGTAGATGCTCACGTCGCGGTAGCCGGGGAGTCCCGGCGCGAGCGTCTGGTCGTCGCGCTTGCCACCGAGGAACCCGAAGGCGCGGAGCAGTGCCGGCCGGTCGATGGCGTAGTTCACGGCCTTACGGGCCGCGACGTTCTTGAACAGTGGGCTCTGGTTGTTCAGCGCGATGTACGAGGTCGAGACGACCGCATCGTTGAAGAACTGCTTGCCGAGTAGCGGTGCAAGCGACGCCTTCGACTCCGGCGGCGGACCGCCGATGTCGAAGTCGATCTGGCCGCTCTTCACCTGCAACACGCTCTGCGCCGAATCGGTGTTCAGCGTGACGAGGAAGCGGTCGATGTTGTGCGGGCGGTTGCCCTTGTAGTTCGGGTTCCGAACGAACTCGGCCTGGCGATTCTTGACCCAGCTCTTGGGGTAGTACGGGCCGGCGCCGGCGGGTTCCTCGACGCCCTGAGGGTCGATGGGCATGTTCTTCGGGATCGCGGAGAAGAATTGCATCGCGACCCGCGCGACGAGGTCGGGAGCCGGGCTTGTGAGCGTGATCGTCAGCTTGTTGCCCGACGCTTTGATGCCGGACGCTTTCGCTGCCTTGCCCGCGAGAACTGCCTCGGCGCCGACGATGTCCTTGACGAACGGCGCTCCTGGAGACTGCATCGCCGGGTTGAGCACGCGGTTGATCGCGTCGGCGAAGCTCTGGGCGGTCACCTTCTCGCCGGTGTTGAAGCTGCTCACGTCCTTCTTGATCGTGAACGTGTAGGTCTTGCCGCCGTTCGAGACGACCGGCGGACCTGCGGCAGCCTCGGGAACCGGGATCGCTCCTTGCGCGCCTGGCTTGTCCTCGAAAGTCATCAGGCGATAGTTGCAGAGCGCGGTCATCATGCCGGCCGAATCCAGGAACTCGAGAGCGGGATCGAGGTAGTCGAAGTCGCTATCGGACAGGTTGATTCTCATCGTGCCGCCCGTCTTGGCGTTCGTGCCTGCAGACTGCGCGCTACCACCGCTCGCGGTGCCGGCAGCGGCGGCTGCGATGAGCAAGGTGACTCCCATCACCAAAGCGGCAGTTGAGATCCAGGGCTTTCTCACGTTCACTCCTTCCGTACGGCTTGCAGGGCTGAATGCTGGTGTGACGGCGTGACCCTGCTCGACGAGTTCGACGTTTCGGGCGCGTTTCATCCAGCAGAGATCACTCGGGATGGTAAGACGTACGGCGGTCGGCAAGGTTAGGTGCCGCGGCACCCTAGCTGAACGTCTCGAGCGCCCCACCCGACGCGCGGGCGCCTCGACGACACGCTTCCTGCGCGAAGGGATCCGCAAGCCTCGCGCACCCATGCGTCGCGAACCTGCCGTCCGTGACCACCGTCAGCGTCTTGCCGAGCCACTCGTAGCACCCTCGGCGAGCCGACGAGCCGAAGTTTGCGCACTGCTCGATGAGCCGCACCTGATCCCCCAGCCGACTCTTCGCAAGACTCGGGACGACGACGCCGCGAACGCAGCTGACTGCTTCCTCGCCTCGAAGTGCGGCGCAGGTCGTCAGCTGGTGGAACGGATCGACCGAACTGATCACCGACGCGCCGGTGATGCAGGCCAGCCGCTGCAGCGACTGCAGTCCCCGGCAGAGGCCGACGAGATCGCGTGCTGTCTCCACCGGCCGTTTGGGCGGTTGCTCGAGGAACACGCGGTACCAGCACGGACGTACGAACGCCGCCGGTTGTCGGCCACAGAGAGCCCGAGGCGAGGTCGCCGCCTGGCCCGACCGGGGGGTGCCGTCGAGATGTTGGAGGGCGAGCCAGTAGTCGTGGAAGGCTCCCTGCGCGCAATCCGCGGCGTCGTCGGGCCCGAGTGCCTCGCAAAGAGGGAGCGCCGCCGCGAGCGTGTCCATGTAGGCCCGCATGTAGGCATGGCCGAGGCCGTGGATGCAGCTGTAGCGTTGATAGCGTGTCGCCGAGTGGCGGCACGCGGCCGCAGCCCCATTCGGACCGACCCGAAGGATCTGCGTCCCGAGCGATGTGATCAGGCCGTGGGCGAACCCCGCGGAGCAGCCGGGATCGTTCGTCCGCGGCAGGTATTGCTGGAGACGGGCCAAGGAGACCTTTTCGAGCTTGCCGTAGCGGCGACCGACCGTGTGCATGAGAATGTGGCAGTTGGTGGCGAGAAAGCCGCCCGTGATCCGGGCGTACACGTCGATCCGGGGCAGCTCGCGCGCGGGATCTCCTTTTCGGACGATGAGCTTCAGGAAGTTCTCGCTCAGGCATGACCTGAAGGTGGCCGCGGTCTTGTCGAAGGCCCTGCAGTAGAGAACGACGCGCGCCTCCTCCGGGTAGCGGGCGTAGCCCTCGGTCGGATCACTCGGGCCGCCGGACAGAACGGCCGCGGACGTGGGACCGACGACAGCCAGGTAGGCGAGAGCTACCGCGATGCCGACGAGCAACCCGCGCCCGGCCGACCGTGGCAGCCGGCACGTGGGCGCACTCCTCACCGGGGCGGCCTAGCGCCCCGCCCCGCGCGGGTCGAATGCGTCACGGAGACCGTCGCCCATGAGGTTGAACGCAAGCGTTGTGATCAGGATCGCCAGGCCGGGCCAGACCATCAACCAGGGTTGCGCGGTGTAGTACTGCGGCGCCGTTGCAAGCAGGTTGCCCCAGCTGGCGGTCGGGAATGCGATGCCGACGCCGAGAAAGGAGAGCCCGGCCTCGAAGATGATGTTCTGCGCGACAACGAGCGTGGAGAAGACGATGATCGGGCCGACGAGGTGCGGGAGCAGGTGCGTGCGCATGATCCGGAGGTCGCTGCAACCGACCATCCGCGCGGCTTCGACGAATTCCTTCTCGCGTAGCGAGAGCACCTGCGCGCGCATGATCCGGGCCGGGTAGTACCAGGAGAAGAACCCGATGATGAGAACGAGCGTCAGCACACCCGGATCGAGGAAGCCGAGAGTGACATTGTTGAGCTGATCACCGACCGTCGCAGCGAGCGCGATCGCGAACAACAGCACCGGAAAGGCCATCACCACCTCCGTGAGCCGCGAGACGGCGGTGTCGGCCGCGCCGCCGAAGTAGCCGGCGATCGTTCCCATCGTGACACCGATCAGCATGCCGAGCACCATCGCTCCGAGCGCCACCTCGAGCGAGACCCGGGCGCCGTAGAGCAGGCGGAGGAACTCGTCGCGTCCGGTGCCGCCGTCGGCGCCGAGAACGAGGAGCGTATCCGGGAAGTCGCCCGACGCCCCCACGTACGGTGCAGTCGAGATGTGTGTCCACGGCCCGACGGGAACGCTCGAGCTATCGACCGCCGCGCCGAAGATGTCGTTCGGGCCATGACCGAGAAAGTGCGCCGCAATCGGCGCCCCCACGAATGCCGACGCGAGCGTGAGGAGGATGACCACGCCACCTACGATCGCGACCTTGTCCTTCTTCAGGAGCAGCCAGACACCCTCCCAGTACCCGCGAGCCTTGACCGGGTCGTCGCCACCGGGGGCTCCCTCGACGGGCACCGGCTCGAGGGCGGGGACGGCTGCTGTTCTTGCGTGAAGGTCGATGGACATATGGTGTGTTTGCAGAATAACGGGCGCCCCGGTGCCGGTAGGGATCGGCGTCGACACCGGAGAACATTCTCGCTCCTTCGGGGGAGCGAGGGGCTAGCCCCCGGAGCTCGGCGTCAAGGCCGCTCCACGGGGTATCCAGTAGTCGACCAACCACCGGCGGTCCTCTCCGCTGCCGCGCGCGCGGAGCCGGAGGAAGAAGAGCTGTGGCTTGACCTTCGTCCCCTCCTTCGGGAGCAGCGCGATCTCGAGGAGCGCGCGATTCGCGTACGAGTAGTCGATCTTGAACGGTGAGACGTCGATCGAGTCGACCGGGTAGGGGACGACCGGGATGTTCCCCGTCTTCCACTCGGCGAGCGTGAAACCTTCCCTCAACGTCGGGTCGACGAGATTCCACGACTCCGCGAGATTACGGCGGGCGACCGCCGTCAGGATGAACCGGCCCGCCACCCGACGGGCCTCGGGCGACAGCGGCACGGTCTTCTCCTTCTTGGCGATCTGCGCCGGGGTATTCCTGAGCGGAGGGTCGACCGACTTGCCGACATCTCGATAGTGAACTCCGGCGAACACCGCGATCCCGGCGAGGAGAACGAAAACAGAGGCCCATCGATAGAGCCGCCTTCTGAACCTGCGCGACGCGACTGTAGAAGAAGATGCCCTCATCGCCCTCCCACCTTAGACGAGCCAAACGCGCCCAGGTTAGGAAATCCGACGCCTCTCCGGGAGCGCTCGTCGGAGGGATCCAGCTAGGCGAGCGCTTCCGCGCCGGCCACGACCTCGAGGATCTCCTGGGTGATCTCGGCCTGCCGGGCGCGGTTCATCTGCAAGGTGACTCGGTCGATCAGCTCGCCGGCGTTCTTGGAAGCGTTGCGCATGGCCGTCATCTGCGCCCCCTGGAACGACGCCGCCGACTCGAGCAGCGCACGGTAGACCTGCGTTTCGAGGTAGACCGGCAGGAGCCTCGCGAGGATCTCCTCGGGCTCCGGCTCGAAGATGAAGTCACCTCGCAACGCGTCGTCGCTGGCCTCCGTCTCGTCGGTCTCGAGCACCTCGGCCGCGATCGGGAGGATGTCCCGGTCGGTCACACTCTGGGTCAGGGCCGAGACGAACGTGTTGTAGACGAGAACGACGCGATCGACCTCGTGCTCGATGTAGAGCTCGGCGACGCGGTGCGCGATCACCTGAGCGTCCCCGTACGCCGGGCCGTCCGAGAACCCCACGTACGCATCGCTCGCCTCGCGGCCACGGAAGGTGAGCGTCGATCGCCCCTTCTTGCCGACAGCGACCCAGCGCACCTTCTTGCCCTCGGCCAGCAGGGCACGCTCGAGGCTGAAGGCCCGCCGGATGACCTGTCCGTTGAACGCGCCGGCCAGGCCGCGATCTCCGGTCAGCGGCACGATCAGGACCGTTTCGATGGTTTCCCGCTGTTGCAGCAGGGGCAGGCTCCTGACCGACGACGCCGCCCGGCCGACACCCGAGATGAGGTCGCTCATCGTGTCGGCGTACGGGCGCATCGCCTCGATCCTCATCTGTGCCCGCCGGAGCTTTGCGGCCGCGACGAGCTCGAGCGCCCGAGTGATCTTCCGCGTGTTGGTGACGGACCGGATCCGCCGCTTCAGATCCTGAACAGACGCCATTACCCGGCCAGGCCCTTCTCCTCGACGATGTTGAAGCCCTCGACGAACCTCTTCAGCGCCTCGTCGAGCTTTGCCGCGGTTTCGTCGGCGAGGTCTCTGGTCTCGCGAATCGCCTCGTAGACGCCGCCGCCCGAGCGGAGGGTCTCGCGGAGCTCTTCCTGGAAGCGAGGCACCTGCCCCACCGGCACCCGGTCCAGGTAACCGTTGTTGCCGGCGTAGATCGCGACGACCTGCTCCTCGAACGGCCACGGCTGGTACTGCGGCTGGTTCAGGGTGGCCACCATGCGCTCGCCGCGGCCGAGTGCCTGCTGCGTGGCAGGGTCGAGCTCGGAGCCGAACTGGGCGAACGCCTCGAGCTCCCGGAACTGCGCCAGATCGAGCCGGAGGCGGCCGGCGACCTTCTTCATCGCTTTCGTCTGGGCGTTGCCGCCGACGCGCGACACCGAGATGCCGACGTTGATGGCGGGGCGGACACCCGAGAAGAAGAGGTCCGATTCGAGGAAGATCTGGCCGTCGGTGATCGAGATCACGTTGGTCGGGATATAGGCCGACACGTCGCCGGCCTGCGTCTCGATGATCGGCAGGGCGGTCAGCGAGCCACCGCCGAGCTTGTCGCTGAGGCGGCAGGACCGCTCGAGCAGGCGGGAGTGGAGGTAGAAGACGTCGCCCGGGAACGCCTCGCGGCCCGGCGGCCGGCGCAGCAGGAGCGAGAGCTGACGGTATGAGTCGGCATGCTTGGAGAGGTCGTCGTAGATGACGAGCGCGTGCTTGCCGTTGTAGAGGAAGTACTCGCCCATCGCGGCTCCCGCGAACGGCGCCATCCATTTGATCGGCGCAGCCTCCTGGGCGGGCGCCGAGATGATGATCGTGTACTCCATCGCGCCCTCGTCGCGCAGCTTCTCGTACACCTGCGCCACGGTCGAGGCCTTCTGGCCGACCGCGACGTAGATGCAGATGACGTCGCCGCCCTTCTGGTTGATGATCGTGTCGATCCCGACCGCGGTCTTGCCGGTGCCGCGGTCGCCGATGATGAGCTCGCGCTGGCCACGGCCGATGGGGATCATCGAGTCGATCGACTTGAGCCCGGTCTGCAGCGGCTGGGTGACCGGTTGGCGCTGGATGACGCCTGGGGCCTTGAACTCCAGGGGACGGCTGCCGTCCGCCTCGATCGGCCCTTGGCCGTCGAGGGGGTTGCCGAGCGGGTCGACAACGCGACCGAGCATGCCTTCGCCGACCGGGACGCTCATCACCTCGCCCGTGCGCCGGACCGGTTGGCCCTCCTTTACGAGCTGCCACTGCCCGAAGAGCGCGACGCCGACGTTGTCCTCCTCGAGGTTGAACGCGATGCCGACAACGCCGTGCTCGAACTCGAGCCGCTCGAGTGAGACGCAGTTCTCGAGGCCGTGGACGCGAGCGATGCCGTCGCCGACCTGTAGCACCGTGCCGACCTCCGACAGGTCGGTCTCGACGTCGTACTGCTCGATCCGGGATTTGAGGATCGAGGTGATCTCTTCGGGCCGTAGCTTCACGTTTGCTCCTTCGTTTACCGGGTAGCGAGCTCGTGGCGGAGTCGTTGCAGACGGCCGCGCACGCTGGCGTCGACGCGCAGCGAACCTGCCTGCAGAACCATGCCGCCGACCAGCTCGGGATCGACTTTGCGGGTCGCCTCGACGGTGCGGCCGGAGGCCTGCTCGATCTGTGCGACGATCGAGGCCGCCTCGGCGTCCGACAGTTCGAAGGCGGTGGTCAGCTCGACGGCGACACGACCCTGCGCGCGGTCGACGAGCGCCTGGAACTCGTCGCGGATCCCGGGGATCTGCCCGGAGCGACCCTTCCCGGCGAGCAGGCGCAGGAAGTTGTGGACGAGCTCGTCGGCGCCCTCGGAGAGCTCGCCGAGAACACCGATCTTGGCGGCAGAATCGACCTGCGGGTTCTGGAGGAACGACGCCAGCTCGGGCGACGCCTCGACGGCGCCGGCGAACTCATCGAGATCGCGGTGCACTGCATCGACGCGGCCCTCCTCCTCGGCGGCCTCGAAGAGGGCTCGCGCGTACAAGCGCTCGGCGACGGCCACGGCGTTTTAGCCTCTCCCGCGCTCGAGTGCGGAGAAGTCGAGGCCTTCGATCGCTTCGTCGATCAGGCGGCGTTGGTCGTCGGAGTCGAGCACCTTGCCGACGACACGCTGCGTCGCCTCGAGCGTGAGGTCGGCCACCTCGCCGCGGATCTGGTCGATCGCCCGCACCGTCTCCGCGTCGATCTGCTTGCGGGTGTCTTCGAGCCGGCGCTGCCGCTCGACCTCTGCCTCGTCCTTTGCCCGCTGGATCTGCGCGTCCGCGACCTTCCGGGCCTCTGCCAGGATCTGCGCCGATTCGGACCGAGCCTCGGCCAGGATAGCCCGGTTCTGCTCGAGGAGCTCACGCGCTTCGTTACGAGCATTGTCGGCCTCGTCGACGGCCTCGCGGATCCGGTCGCGCCGTGCGTCGATCGTCTTCTGGATCGGGACCGAACGCGAACTTCTTGAGCACGAAGAACGTGATTCCGAACGCGATCAGCGTCCAGATCATGAGACCGGGAACGACCTTGATCAGGTCGTTGCTCGACTCGGCAGCGAGGACGTTCAGCATCTGGCTCAGACGAGGACGTAGGCGAGGAGGCCGCCGATGAGGCCGTAGAACACGACCGCCTCGGTGAGGGCGAAACCGAGCCACTGGATGCCCTGCAGCTCGCCGCGCAGCTCGGGCTGCCGGGCCACTGCCTGGATCATCGAGCCGAAGATGTTGCCGATACCGACGCCGGCGCCGAGCGCGCCGAGACCGATGCCGAGGGCGAGTGCGATCGCCTTGCCGGCGTCCGCAACGTCACCGGTGGTCTCCGCGAGGAAGAAGAACGAGGACAGCATGAGGGTGATTCCTCCTTAGTGCTCCGGCTCGATGGCCGAGCCGATGTAGATGGCAGACAGGGCAGCGAAGATGTAAGCCTGGATCGAAACGACGATCACGACCTCGAACAGGTAGAAGACGGAGGAGAGCAAAACGGAGAACGGGAAGATCCACGGGGTGACGAGGAAGATGAGGCCGATGAAGGTGAGGATCAGCATGTGCCCGGCGAGCATATTGGCGTAGAGACGGACGGAGAGGCTGATCAGTCGCATGAACTGGCCGAGGATCTCGAGCGGGATGATCAACGGGTAGAGGGCCTTCGGAACGTCGGGGATCCAGCTCTGGAGGTACTTCATGACGCCGTTGGCCCGGATTCCTTCGATGTGGGTGAAGATCCACGTCATGAACGCGAGCGCGAGTGTGACGGAGAGGGTCGAGGTGGCCGCGAAGATCGCGAGCGTCGGCACCTCGACGCCAAAGATCTTCCACTTCTCGTCCGACAGCGGGAGTGGGATGAAGCCGAGCATGTTCACCACCCAGATGAACACCATCAACGAGGCGACGTACGGGAACCAGCGACCGATCGCCTTCGTCGGGAGCCCCTGCTCGGCAATCTGCACCTGGGCAACCTCGTAGATCGTCTCCCCGAGCGCCTGGCGCCTCGTGGGATCCGAGCCGACCTTGACGCGCATCAGCACGATCCCGATCAGGCACGAGACGAGTGCGCCGAGGAGCAGGTAGACGACCGCCTTGTTGATCGACATGTCGATCGGCCCGAGGTGGATCGGCACCCATTCGTGCAGCGTCCATTCGGAAGCCGGGTTGAACTTCTCCTCCTCGGCGCTCGTCTCGTCAGCCGCGAGCGCGACGGCGGGGAGCGCGAGGAAGATCGTCGTGCCGAGGGCCGAGTGCCCGCTTCATGCCTTGGCCTCGGCGCCGAAGAAGGTGACGAGCGAGATGGCGAGCTCGAGCGTGTACGCGATCGCGTACAGAGCCGCGGCGGCGACCCCGACTCGCGAATCGGCGACGGTGACCGCCACCAGTGGAATGCCCACGATGAATGCTCTGAAGCTCATGCCGATGCCCCTCACGCCTGACGCGGCGAGGTTACCCGCATCGAGCGGGAGCCGCGTCAGTAGGAACGCGAGCGCCTGTGCGGCGGCCCAGAGCACCGCGGCGAGAGCCCAGCCCCGAAGCGGCCAGCCCGCGATCGCGAAGACCGGGAGGGCGAGCATGATCAGGCCGCTGCCCGCGAGCATGGGCGCAAGACGCCCCGGGACCGAGCGCGGCGTCGTGAACAGATCAGCAGTCACGATCGGGCCGAGTAGACCTTGTAGACCACGAGCACGGCGAGGGGTATCCCGAGGACGGCGCCGATCAGGAGGCCGAGTCCTCCAGAGCCGAACATCCAGCCGAGCAGCGCGCCGGCCGCCATCGTCGCGGCGAGCGTGCCGAGCAGGAGCCCGGAAGCGGTTGCAAGTGAATGCGGGTCGGCGGGCGGCGAGGCGACCATTCCGAGCGGAGCATATCAGGCTGCTTGTGACAGTCCATTTCCTCTTGTTGAGCCAAAAACGACGAGATTCGTCACATGCCGGGGAACGACTGCAGGGCAGCGTGTGGTCGCGCGCCGGCCTCCTGAGGCGGCACTCGCGTCAGGCCGAGCGCCGCTGTTCGCCTTCGCTCTCGGCAACGCGACGGCGCACGCGAGGGTTTCCGAGCTTGACGATCTCGAGCAGATAGACGATGTAGAGGGAGAACGCGAGCGCGCCCAGGGCAATCGCGACCACCGCGACCGTCTGCCACGGATGCCAGATCCCTCCGGCGCGGAACGGGATGAAGCGCGTGGCGAGCGCTGCAACGCCGAGCGATGCAGTCCAGGCCCACATCGTGAGGGCAGCCCGTCGCTGGCCGAAGCCGATGTTGATGAACCGATGGTGAAGGTGCGAACGGTCCGCCGTCGAGATCGGCTCACGGTATTTCATGCGCTTCAGCACGACGAACGACGTGTCGATGATCGGGACCGCGAGCACGAGCAGCGGCAGGAACAGCACGACCGTCGACGCCGTTTTCAGGAGCCCCGCCACCGAGACCGAAGCAAGGGTGAACCCGAGCACGAGTGCGCCCGAGTCGCCCATGAAGATCCGGGCCGGGAAGAAGTTGTGGCGGAGGAAGCCGACGCACGCGCCGGCGACGATCGCCGACAGGACCGCTGCGTCGACCTTGCCGAGAGAGAGCGCGAGGACGGCAAACGTGACGCCCGAGATGGCGCAGACGCCTGATGCGAGCCCGTCCATGCCGTCGAGGAAGTTGACCATGTTCATCACCGCCACGATCCAGACGATCGTCAGTGGCACCCCGATCCAGGGCGGCACGTCGACGGCTCCGACGAAAGGAAGAGTGAAGTGGTCGATCCAGACGCCGAACGCCGTCGGGATCGCTGCCGCAAGGATCTGCCCGGCGAGCTTCGGCGCGGGCGCGAGCCCTCGGAAGTCGTCGATCGCCCCGACGACGCACGCGACCGCTGCACCCAGGAGGATTCCCCGCATCTCACCGGACAGGTCGAGAAACGCGAGGGCGGGGACGAGGATCCCCATGAAGATCGCCAGCCCGCCGAGCCGCGGGATCGGCCGTCGGTTGAGGCGGCGTTCGTCGGGGGTGTCGACGACACCGAGGAGGCGTGCCATGCCGCCGACCGCGGGAGTCAGGAGAACGACGATCAGGAGCGCGATCGCGGCGGCGTACAGGACCTCCGGGTTGTCCCGAAGCTCGTCCACATCTGCCTACTTCGTGCCGTAGAGCCTGTCGCCTGCATCCCCGAGACCCGGGACGATGTACCCCTTCTCGTTGAGTCCGCGATCGACGGACGCGACGAAGATCGCGACATCGGGATGCTCACCGTGGATGCGCGCGATTCCTTCGGGCGTCGCGATCAGCGCGATCACGCGGATCGAGGTCGCACCCGCGCCCTTCACCGACTCGACCGCAGCGGCTGTCGAGTTTCCGGTCGCGAGCATCGGGTCGAGCAGGAGCACGTCTCGGTCGGCGATGTCACCGGGCAGCTTCACGTAGTACTCGACGGGCTGAAGGGTTTCCTCGTTGCGGTAGAGGCCGATGAAGCCGACGCGCGCTCCCGGGATCAGCGAGAGGACACCGTCCAGCATGCCCACGCCCGCGCGCAGGATCGGGCACACGGCGACCTTCTTGCCCGTAATCCGACGTGCACTCATCCGCTCGAGCGGCGTCTCGATCTCGACCTCTTCGTCGGCCAACGTCTTGGTTGCCTCGTACGTCAACAACAGGGTCAGCTCGTTGACGAGTTGCCGGAACATCTGTGTCGTCGTCGTGATGTCGCGCAGCAGGCCGAGCTTGTGCCGGACGAGAGGATGGTCGACCTCGACGGCCCGGGAGGTCACGGGTCGTACCTCGTATACCCGCGAAAGCCTGGATAGAGCGGTCGGCGGGCGCAGAGCTCCTCGCTCCGCTCAACGAGCGCGGAGACGTCTGCAGCGTCGGCGAGCGCACCGACGATGATCTGGCCGACCTCACGGAAGTCCTGCTCGTCGAACCCTCGCATCGTGGCCGCCGGGGTCCCGATCCGCACACCTGAGGCTACCGTCGGCGGCCGTTCGTCGAACGGCACCGTATTCCGGTTCGTCGTCAGCTTGACGGCGTGGAGCCGTTCCTCGGCCGCCTTGCCCGTCCACTCCGTCCGGCGCAGATCGAGTTGCAACAGGTGAGTATCGGTGCCTCCCGTGAGCACATCGAGCCCACCGTCCATGATCTCGGTTGCCAGGGCGTCGGCGTTCGCGCGCACCTGCGTCTGGTAGGCGCGAAATGCCTCGGAAGCTGCGATCCGGAAGCATGTCGCCTTCGCCGCAATCACATGCTCCAGCGGCCCGCCCTGGAGTCCCGGGAACACGGCGCGATCGATGGCGACTGCATGCTCTTCGCGGCACAAGATGAACCCCGCCCGGGGCCCGGCGAGCGTCTTGTGGGTCGTCGAGGTGACGACGTCGCAGTCCGGTACCGGGTTCGGGTGCAACCCGGCGGCGACGAGCCCCGAGAAGTGCGCCATGTCGCACCAGAGGAGGGCGCCGACCTCGTCCGCGATCTTGCGGAACTCCCACGTCTCCACCGTGCGCGGATACGCGGAGCCTCCGCACAGGATCACCTTGGGCCGATGCTCCTTCGCGAGCGCCAGCACCTCGTCGTAGTCGACGACGCTCGTCTCGCGCGAGACGCCGTAGTGGGCGATCGTATAGAGCCGCCCCGAGAAGTTGACCTTGAGACCGTGGGTCAGATGGCCACCGTGATCGAGACGGAGAGACAGCACGGTGTCGCCCGGTTGCATCAGCCCGAGATAGACCGCCATGTTTGCCTGCGCGCCCGCATGGGGCTGGACGTTCGCGTGATCGGCCTGGAACAACGCCTTGGCCCTGTCGATCGCGAGTTGCTCGATCCGGTCCACGATCTCGCAGCCGCCGTAGTACCGCTTGCCGGGATACCCCTCGGCGTACTTGTTCGTGGGAATCGAGCCGACGGCCTCGAGGATCGACGGCCAGGTGAAGTTCTCCGAGGCAATCAGCTCGATCTGGTTTCGCTGCCGCTCGACCTCCTCGCCGAGCAGAGCCGCGACGTCGGGGTCGATCTCGGCCAGGCCCTCGGTGCGCAGCCGGTCGAGCGTGTTCTCGGCAAGCGCCATGCCGCGATGCTAACGGCCCGCGGGTGTCGCTGTTCGGTCGAGGCTCCCCGTCGCCCTACGGGGACGAGAAGCGGCGACGTTCCACGGAGACGAGCCGGTCGAGGCCGCGGTCTGCTCGCGCGAGATCGGAACTGCCGCCGCCGTCCACGAGATCACGGCGCCCGTCGCGGGCGTCGAGAACGTCGGACGCCGCTCCCCCGTACAGGGCATCCTGGCCCGTGCCACCGTCGAGACGATCGGGTCCGGCGCCACCTTCGAGCCGGTCATTGCCCGAGCGGCCGATCAACTCGTCGCTGCCGGCGCCGCCGCGCAGAACGTCGTTCGCAACGCCACCATCAACGACGTCGGCACCCGGTCCGCCGTAGACGACGTCCGCACCACCGCCGCCGAGTATGCGGTCGTTGCCCCCGAGCCCGCAGATCACGTCACGGCCACGCGTGCCGCGGAGGACGTCGGCCGCCTGTGTCCCGACGATCGTGCAGCGAACCGGTCGGCCCGAGGGGTCGAGCGGCCGGGGCGGGGTGGCGAAGGAGGCGTCCTGACCCACGCTCGTTCCGGCGGCGCTCTGCGCAACGACGCGGTAGTGCCACCGGGAGCCGGGCGAAAGACCGGTGAGGAGGGCCACGACGCGCACGTCGGCCGAGCCGTTCATCGATGCCTGGACCGTGCGGAACCCATACCCGCTCGTGCGCCCGTACTCGAACCACCAGGTCGTCGCCAAGCCGCGCGGATTGACGGTGCCGTTGACCCTCGCCGACGAGAGCGTCAGGGTTGCGACGCTGACCGGCCCCGTCGCGACTGACGGCGCACCCGTGGTCTCGAAGGTCGCGTCCGCACCGCGCGTGGTGCCGAGCGAATTCGAGGCGACGAGGCGGAAGTGGTACGTCACGCCGGGTGTCAACTTCGAGACGGCGGCGAGAACTGCAACGACTGCCGTGCCCGAGCCCGCACTCCGCGCCGATGTCTTCGACCCGTACGAGGTGCTCGTGCCGTACTCGACGTACCACGTGGCGGAGCGCCCGTTCGGATTCACGGATCCACCGACGGTCGCCGACGTCGGGCCGACGGCGGTCGCCGCGCCGGTGACCACGGTCGGTGCGCTCTGGGTGGTGAAAACCTGGTCGGCCCCCGTTGCGGTGCCGGCGTCGCTCGTCGCGACGATTCGGAAATGGTACGTCACGCCGGACTTCAGGCCGTTCACCGTCTTCGAGACGTTCACCGCGCTCGAGCCCGAGCCTGCACTCGACGACGACGACTTCGTCCCATAGGCCGTGGTCGGGCCGTACTCGAAGAGGTACGTCGTCGAGCGGCCGTTCGGGTCGACCTTCCCGTTCAGATGCGCGCCGGCCGAACCGATCGAGCTCGCAGGGGACGTCGTGGCCGTCGGGGCCTCGGCGGTCACGAAGGTCGCGTCGGCGCCGACCGTTGTCCCCGCCGAGCTCGTGGCGACGAGCCGGAAGTGGTACGTCTTGCCCGCCGCCAGGCCGCTGACGGCGGTCGACACGGCCTGCGCGGAGGTGCCGGAACCGACATCGGTCGCCGTGGTCTTCGTGCCGTACGACGTCGAGGTGCCGTACTCGACGGACCACTTCGTGGATTGGCCGTTCGGGTTCACCGTGCCACCGAGCGTTGCGGTTGTGGGGCCGACGCCGGTCGCAGGAGACGTCACCGCCGTGGGAGGCGACGCAGTCGTGAACAGCCCGTCGCCACCGTGCGTCGTGCCGGAAGTGTTCTTGGCGACGACCCGATAGTGGTAGGTCGTCGCAGGTGACAACCCGCTCAGCGACTTCGAGACGGCGACGTTCGCGGAGCCGGAACCGGCGCCCGTCGTCGACGTCGTCGACCCGTACGACGTCGCGGTGCCGTACTCGAACCACCAATCGGTCGCAGCCCCACCCGGGTTGACGGTGCCGTTCACCGTCGCGGAGGTGCCGGCGACCGCGCTGACCGTGCCCGTGATCGCCGCCGGCGCCGCAGCCCAGGCTCCCTGGACGACGGTCACGCCGACGAGCGCTGCGGCGAGGATGAAGCCTGCGGAACGAGATCGTCTCATCTGTCTCGAACCTACCCCAGTCGCGTAAGCGGGTCGTCGCGGGGAGGTAAGGATTATATGAGCGCCGCCGCGATCCGCGCGAGCGCCGCTGCCGGATCTCCCGCTCCCGTCCGAACGATGACGGGCTCTGGCCCGGTCACGTCAATGACGGTCGACGGCGTTCCCGGAAGCTCGCCGCCGTCGAGAGCGGCGGCAACGCCGGCGAGGATCTGCGCAGGCACTTCGGCCAGCCGGCGCGGGTCCGGGCCACCGGGGAGGTTCGCACTCGTCGCCACGACGGCTCCGAGCCGTTCGATGATCTCCGCGGTGGGCCCAACGAGAACGGGCACACGCACGCCGATCGTCTGGGGTCGACTCACGGAGAGCCAGCTGAAGCGCGCGGCCGGGTTGGACACCACGAGCGTGAACGGTCCTGGGAGCAGTGCGCGCGCGATTCTTGCCGTGCGGCCGAGAAGCTCGGGTATGCAATCGAGGAGCACGTCGACACTCGATGCCATGAGTGCCGTCGGCTGGATCTGATCACGCCCCTTGAGCCGGTACAGCCGCTGCGCGGGCTCCGAGCCGGCCACGGTCGCCGCGAGGCCGTAGACGGTGTCGGTCGGGATGACGACGAGCTCGCCCGCCTCGAGGGCTGCTACGGCGCTCTCGATGACGTCGAGGCCTCCCATCGAACACGCACGCTACCGTCGATCCCCCTGAAGCTGGTCGAAAGTGCCGCGCCTCGGGTGGGCGGCCGGAAACGCTCACGTCCCTCGTCGTCGAGAGCTCCGGCGAGTTCCGGCGGGAGATCCTTGCGACCCCGAGAGAGCAGGTCGCCGGCCGAGCGGGCAGTCGGCCGCCGACGCGGGGCACGTCTTGCGTTTCTCTCGCACGAGGCCCCGCGGCGCGCACGACCGGCTTCCTCCAGCAGCGGCGGAGCGACGCACCAGCGGGCGTGCACGGGCGCCGCTCCGCCGACCGCGACCGCCCCGACGAGCCCGGGGATCGCCAGGTCGACGACTCGGAAGAGTCCGATGGCCGGAACCACCACGGGCTCGAGCCTCAGCGGTCCGACTCCCGTCTCGACCCCGGCAGGTTCGACGAGCAGGCCCACACCTGCCGCCTTGAGCACGGCCTCCTTCCGGACCCACGCTCGGAGGAAGGCTCCGCGGCGCGCCGGTGGACTCAACAGCTCCAGTTCCTCGAGCTCGCGGGCGGTAAGCGCATGCCGAATGAGTGTCTCGTCGACTCGTGCGGAGCTCGACTCGGCGTCGATCCCGATCGACCGGTGTTGCGAGACAGCGATCAAGACGCTCGACCCTGCGTAGGCGAACGAGAGGTCGAGCTCGACACCCGTGACAACCGGCGCCGCTCGCGGGACTCTCGTCACCCGGCCGAGGGGCTCGTACGCGCGCACGACCGAGGAGCATGCCGCCCACGCCTGCGTCCGTCGAGCCGCGACGGACGATCCCCGCTCTTGCCCCGGTGCGACGTCAGCGACCGTTTCCCACCAGAGATGAACATCGTGCTCTGACGTGGGCAGCCCCGTCATTGGACGCCCGTGACCGCGATCGCAACGGCTTCGGCAACCTCGTCGACGTGAGGCGCGAAGAAGAGCTGGCTGTGTGTGGCGCCAACGGTAGGGCTCGCGACGAGCTGAGGCAATCCCCGACGCCAACGGGCCAGCGGGACGCCCATCGTGTCGAAATCCGCACTCCTGATCAGAATCGCGGGGGCGTCGAGCCGGACCAGTCGGTAGCGGTCTCGTGCTCGTTCGAGGCGTTCCCGACTCGGGCTCCAATCGCGAAACGGGCTGGCGGCCGGGCCAGGTCCCAGATGGCCTCGCAAATGGCCTCGCAGCGCACCCGAGAGGCTCCGGTCGCGGAGCCGGCGGCGGACGGTCCACCCGACCGAACGCAGATCCCTCGACGGGCGCATGCGGGGATCCAGAAGGACGACGCCCACCTCCTCGCCCACGCAGACGAGCTGCCGCGCCAACTCGATCGCGATTGGCCCCCCGAGGCAGAGGCCCCCCACCAGGTAGGGACCCCGAGCCTGGGCCTCGCGGATCGCCACCAGATAGTCCCGGGCGATCGAGGAGAAGTCATCAGGGCCAGGGGCACCTCCCGCAGCCTCGGGCGGCTGGATCCCCACGAGCTCGATCGACTCCGGGAGCCGCGAAGCCAGAGCCGGGTATCCGAGCAAGTCGCCGAAGCCGGCGTGCACGAAGAAGAGCTTCCTCCCACTGCCGTCCCGGAACTGCACCAGAGTTCCGGTCGACGGCGGCTCGTCCTCCAGCAACTCCGAAGCCATCGCCGCGACGGTCGGCGAGCGCACGATCGAGATCAGTGGGATCTCCGGTCGGCCGAGGAGGTCACGGATTCGCGCCACAACACCAGCCCCTCTGAGCGAGTCGCCTCCGAGAGCGAAGAAGTCGTCGTCGACCCCGACGCTGGACATGGGCAGATCCAATGCATCCGCCCATAACCGCACGAGGGCACCCGCCAGCAAGGAATCCGGGCCACCCGCGGTGCCGGTCGTGGCAGGCGGATGCATCTCGACCCCGAGCAGCGTGGACATCGAGATGCGCTGGACCTTCCCCGTTGGACCTTTCGGGATCTCGTCCACGAAGAGGACCCGGCGCGGAACCTTGAACGGCGCCAGCTTGCGAACTGCGAAATCCTGCAACCCCCGCTCGCTCACCGTGCACCCGGGCGCAAGGACGACCGCAGCGGCGACCTCTTCACCCACGCGAACGTCCGGAACTCCGAACGTCACAGCGCTCGCAACTGCCGGATGCTCGAGGAGCACGGAGTCGACTTCGAGCGGCGAGATCTTCTCGCCGCCGCGATTGATCAGCTCCTTCAGCCGACCTCTGAGGTGCAGGTAGCCGGAGTCGTCGAGCCATCCCTCGTCGCCGGTGCGGAACCATCCCCCGGTGAACGACGCCTCGTTCGCCGCCGGATTCGACTCGTAGCCCGCGAACACATTCTCGCCCTTGATTGCCACCTCGCCCACCTCGCCACGCTCGACCTCGTTCCCCTCCTGGTCGAGGACGGTCACGTCCGGCCCTGCCGCCGGGCCGACCGATCCGGGCAGGCGCCGCCCGGGCGGGAGTGGGTTGCTCGACATCTGATGGGCAGCCTCGGTCATGCCGTACGCCTCGACGACAGGGATTCCGAGTGCATCTTCGAGCCCGGCCGACACCGGTACGGGGAGGGCTGCCGACGACGAGCGCAGGAACCTCAAACGGGTGTCCTCGAGAGATCCGGGCTCTTTTTCGAGGCGCGCGAGCAGGGTCTGGTGGATCGTCGGCACCGCCGTCGACCACGTCGCCCCGGCCTCGCGACTCCACTGCGGGAATCGGTGGGCATCGAAGCCGGGGGCACAACACACCGATCCTCCTGACCACACCGATGCCAGCAGTGCAGCGACGAGTCCGTGGATATGAAAGAGCGGCATCGTGTTGAGGCAGACGTCCTCCGGCGCAAGTCCGAGAGTCGACGCAACATTGCGGGCCGAGGCCATCACGTTGCGCTGTGTCAACGGCACGAGCTTCGGGCGGGCAGTCGTACCGGACGTGTGCAGCAACAGGGAGACGGCCGCGGCCGCGTGCACGTCGTCCGCGGTCGTGCCGACCGCGCCGATGCCGTTCACCCGCAGTGTCCCGCAGGGGGCGTCTGGCTCGGAGATCAGCTCGAGCAGGGGCAAGCCCAGCTCTGCGGCGAGGTCTCGAGCCGGTGTCTCGATACCACCCTGGACCGCGACTGCGTCGGCGTGCAGGTCGGAAAGCGCGAACTCGAGCTCGGCTCTGGTATAGGCCGTGTTCAGCGGAGCGCACGCGGCGGAGGAGGCAATCCCGAGAAACGCAGCCGCAGCTTCGGGCCCGTTGCGGGTCAACAACGCAACACGACCCGCCGGTCCAACCCCCCGGTCCCGCAACACCGTTCGGAGACCCTCGACGAGCGTGAGGAGCCCTGCGGCACTGAGAGGGTCCCGGCCCGGAGCGCGCAGAACGGCAACGTCCGGACCGAGTCGCGCACGACGCTCGATCATCTCGGCGAGCGTCGCGGCGTGTTCAATCGGAGGCGTCATCGGTCGGTGATCCTCTCCACTATCCCCTGTTTGCGCCACGACCACCCTTGCACCTCCTTCGAGGCGAGCGGGTGAGGACGGTCAATCCAGTTGGAACCGCGCCTCGACAATTCTCTCACGGCCGGCCAGATCGGGGCTGACCTCGATCGACGCGTACCCCAGGTCCCTCAGGAGCGCGGTGACCGCGGGCGGCTGCCCCTCGCCCACCTCGAGCGCGAGCGCCCCTCCGGCAACGAGCACGGTAAGAGCTGCCCGCACAACCGCTTCCACCGCCCCCTCTGCGACGAGTGCGCGGTGAGGCTCCCAATCCCGAACCTCCGGCTCGAGCGCGCCGAGGTCGGCACCATCGACATACGGAGGATTCGACACGACCAGGTCCCATGGACCGGCGGGCAGACCCTGGAAGAGATCGTGGTAGGCCAAGTCGACCGCGAGACCGGTGCGGTTCACGTTCTCGGCCGCCAGCGCAAGCGCCTCGACGGAGCTGTCGAGACCCGTCACGACCGCTCCCGGATGCTCGTCGGCTATCGCCAGCGCGACGGCGCCCGAGCCCGTGCCGACATCGAGAACCCGGGGCCGGTCGAGCCCGGCGAGGAGCCCGAGGGCTCGCTCCACGAGGATCTCGGTCTCGGGCCGAGGAATCAACGCCCGCCGATCGACAGCGAGCGTCAGTCGACGGAACCCCCACTCGCCGAGTACGTACTGGAGTGGCTCGCGCCTCGCTCGACGTGCGACGAGAGACCGCGCCGTGTCGAGCTCTGACGGTGTCAACGGACGATCGAAAGCCATGTACAGCTCGATCCTCTCCAGACCGGTCGCCTTTGCGAGCAGACGTTCCGCGTCGAGTCGCGGCGTCTCGGATCCCTTTGCGGCGAGGTGCTCGGTCGAGAGGCGCAGCACCTCGGAAATGGTGTTGGTGGCAGGCTGAAGCCTGCCACCAACGCTTCTCGTCGAGGTCATGCGCCGGCGGCCTCGAGCGACAACCGCCGGTCCTCTGCCTGGATGGCTTCCGTGAACTCGTCGAGGTCGCCGTTCAGGATCTGGTCGAGCCGGTGAGCCGTCAGCTTGATCCGATGATCGGTGAGCCGGTTCTCGGGAAAGTTGTACGTGCGGATCTTCTCGGCGCGCTCACCGGAGCCGATCTGCAGCTTCCGGGCGGCGGAGAGCCGGGCCTGCTGCTTCTCGCGCTCCAACTCGTACAGCCGCGCGCGGAGCACGCGCATGGCCTTCTGCCGGTTTTGGAGCTGCGACTTCTCGTCCTGCATCGCGACGACGACGCCCGTTGGAAGATGGGTGATGCGCACGGCCGAGTCTGTCGTATTGACGCTCTGGCCTCCCGGGCCGGTCGAGCGATACACGTCGATCTTGAGGTCGTTCTCGGCGATCTCGACCTCGACCTCCTCGACCTCGGGCATGACGGCGACGGTGGCGGTGGACGTGTGGATTCGCCCCTGCGATTCGGTCTCCGGAACGCGCTGCACGCGGTGCGTGCCGCCCTCGTACTTGTAGATGGAAAAGGCCCCATCACCCTTGACGGAGAAGACGACCTCCTTGAACCCCCCTGTCTCGCTTTCGTTCGCGGACAGGATCTCGGTCTTGAAGCCGCGCCGTTCCGCATAGCGGGTCAACATCCGGAAGACGTCGCCGGCCCACAGCGCGGCCTCGTCCCCGCCCACGCCCTGCCGCACCTCGACGATCACGTCCTTCGCATCGGCGGGGTCACGCTCGACGAGCGCGGCCTTGAGCTCCTCCTCGAGTCGTACGATGTCACTCTCGAGATCCGCGGCCATCGAGGCGAGCTCGGGGTCGTCGTTGGCGTCGGCGAGGTCGGCGCGGGCGCCCTGCCAGGCGACCGCCAGCTTGTAGGGCGTCTCCAGCTCCTTCAGGCGCCGCCCCACCTCTGCCGCCTCGCGGTGATCGTTGTAGACCGCTGGGTCGGACAGTCGCGCTTGCAGGTCGGCATACGAGCGTTCGAGCTCCTCGACGAGTGGTTCGATGCCGGCCATGGCGACGATGGTAGCGCCGGACGTTCCTCTGTCTGCATGGTCCCGGATCGGCTGGCGCCGATCCCTCGATCGCAGGCATCCTGAAGGGGCCGGCTGCCGGCCTGTCCTGATCCAACGACCCCAGAAGTGCGGGTTACATTTCCGGCAACGTCACGCGAGTGCTGCATCCAGCGTGATCTCGGGCACGCCGGCGAGTGCCTTCGACACGGGACAGCCCGCTTTCGCGACCTCGGCGGCTTCGACGAACGCCGCCGCGCCGACGCCGGGAACACTCCCACGAACCGAGAGCGCAATCATGGTGATTCCCTCACCCGGCACGAAGGTCACGGTGGCCGACGTGTCGAGCTGGTCGGCGGGCGTGCCGGCCTGTGCAAGCCCGTGTGACAATGCCATCGCAAAGCACGCCGAGTGTGCCGCCGCGATCAGTTCCTCGGGGCTCGTCTTGCCGTTCGGCGCCTCGGCCCGCGAAGCCCAGCTGACGTCGAGCGAGCCGAAAGCACCGCTCCCCGCCTCGTGGATCGTGCCGGCGCCGTCCATCAAGGACCCGTGCCAGGTCGTGCTCATCGTGCGCTCGGTCGCCATCGGTTCGGCCTCCTCTACATAGGTGAACGGAGCTGATCCTACGATAGGGTCGCGGAAACAGCGACCGTCGCGCTCGCACGGATGAGTGCCGAGAACGGGCAGCCGGCATCGGCCGCTTCCGCCGCTTGCGCAAACGCGGCCTCGTCACAATCCGGCACGGTACCGTGCGCCTCGAGCGCCGAATGAACGATCTGGTGCCCCTTCCCCTCGACCTCGTCCATCGTCACCACGCAACGTACGTCGAGTCTCTCGGGCGGAGTTCCGGCCTTCGACAGCTCACTTGCGAGCGACATCGTGAAACATCCGCCGTGAGCGGCGGCGAGCAGCTCCTCCGGGCTCGTCTTCCCCTCCGGCACGGCGATCCGGGACGCGACGCTGAACGGCAGCGAAGCGAACGCACCCGACGACCCGGCGCTGATGGCGCCCGCGCCCCGGGCAACGTTGCCCTCCCAGTTGACTTCGGCCTCACGAACGATTCTCGGCATTGAGCCTCCCACCTTTCGTCTGTCGTCGGACGGGCGAGGCTTCGCCTCACCTCTACGCCATGACCTCGACCCGGGCCTCGGCGCGCAACTCGTCGTCGCTCTCCGCCTGCTCGACCCGCATGACCTCCTGCAACGCCTTGATCGACACCTCGATCTGATCGAGCGACGGCTCTCTGGTCGTGAGCCGCTGCAGCCACAATCCGGGCGCGAGCAGGGTCATCAGCACACGGTTTCCCTGGTGTTTTCCCGCGTAGCGGATCAACTCGTAGGCAAGACCGGCGATGACCGGCAGCAGCAGGATCCGGCTGATCACCAGCCAGTACCAGACGGGCCTTCCGACAAACGCGAAGACGAAGATGCCGATCACCATGACCCAGAGCAAAAAAGCCGTTCCGCAACGTGGATGGATCAAACTGAACTTTTGCACTTTTTCGGGTGTGAGCTCCGAGCCGCTCTCGAGCGCATTGATCGCCTTGTGCTCGGCCCCGTGATACTGGAACACCCGCTTGAGATCCGGCAGCAGCCCGATCAGCACGATGTAGAGGATGAACACGGCAACGCGGATCAGCCCTTCGACGACCACGAACGAATAGGTGCCGTCGATCGGCAACCAGCTGGTGAGGAGGGCGGGACCGACCTTGAACAGCATCAGTGCGAATCCGATTGCGATCACGAACGAGAAGATGATCTGCCCGCGGGAGATCTCCGTCGAGACCTCCGCGGCCTCACCCTCGACGCCCTCGTCGCGTTCCTCCTGCATCGCGTAGTTGGCCGAGATGGCGAGCGCGCGAAAACCGATCGCGAGCGACTCGCCGAGCGCGACCACACCGCGAATCACGGGCAGGCGCCAGATGCGGTGCCGCTGCATGGGCGAACTGACGGACTTCGTCACCTCGACGACGTCGCCGGCCGGGGTGCGGACGGCGACGGACCACACGGAGGGGCCGCGCATCATCACACCTTCGAGCACTGCCTGCCCGCCGTACGAGACGCTCACGAGCCCTCGGATGCTCGGTGTGGAATGGGGGTGCGCCCCATCCGCGCGTGCTCCGGTTTCACGCCGATGCCTCTAGACGCGGCGGGGACCGCCGGCCTTCTCGAGACGGCGCTGGAAGCGCTCGACCCGACCGCCGGCATCCATGAGCTTCTGCTTGCCCGTGTAGAACGGGTGGCAGTGCGAGCAGACCTCGACGTGCAGTTCCGGCCTTGTGGAACGGGTCATGAACTCGTTGCCGCAGGAGCAGGTGACATGCGCGAGGACGTACTCGGGATGGATCTCAGCCTTCATGGCTCAGCCAGGATAGCAGAGGCAATATCGGCACTGACGTTGCCTCCTGAGACGACGCAGACCACGTTTTCACCCTCGACCTTGCCCGCCAGGACGGCGGCTACCGCCGCTGCGCCACCCGGTTCAGCAGCGAGCTTGGCGCGACCGTAGAGGAACCGGAACGCCCGACGGATCTCCTTCTCGGAGACGAGCACCACCTCGACACCCAGCAGGCCGCAGAGCTCGATCGGCAGCCGGCCGGCGAACGGGGGGCTGAGGGCATCCGCGATCGTCTCGCCCGTCACACGTACCGGCTCCCCAGCGGCGAGACCGAGCGCCAACCCGTTGGCACCCTCGGGCTCGACCGCGACAACGCGGACGCCGGTGGGAACGCACGCGGCCGCGAGACCCGAAACGAGCCCACCCCCGCCGCAGGCGGCGACGATCGTGTCCACCTCGGGCACGTCCTCGAGGATCTCGAGCCCGACGGTGCCCGCGCCCGCGATCACGAGCGGGTCGTCGAATGGGTGCACGAACACCCGACCCGTGTGCTCTTGCAGCACATCGAGGCGCTCGAACACCGCTCCGGTGCTGGTCGCCTCCAGGTCGACGGCTGCTCCGTAGCCACGAGTTGCGTCGACCTTGACGCGGCTCGCCCCCTGCCACATCACGAGGAGCGCGTCGACGCCCTCGGCCGCAGCCGCCCAGGCAAGCGCCTGCGCAGCGTTGCCGGCCGAGACGCTGATCACGCCACGATCGCGCTCGCCCGACGTCAACGCCCGCACCTTGTTGAGGGCGCCGCGCACCTTGAACGACCCCGTGCGCTGGAAGAGCTCGGCCTTCAGATGCCGCCCCGGGCCGAGGCTACGGGAACTGAAGGTCGGAGTGCGGTGGACGGCTCCTCCGATCGTGGCTGCGGCCCGTCGGACGTCGTCGGGGGTGACCGGCGCGTCGGGCATTCGGCGGATCCTAGATGGTCGACCGGCGCGAAGGCGAGAATGCGGGCGTGGACGACGAGCCGGCCCGCCTTCCCCTCCGGATCGTCGTCGCCGACGATCTCGAGCGGTCGCGGGTCACCGTCTTCTTCCGACTGCTGCTCGCCGTCCCGCACCTGATCGTCGTCGGGCTCTGGGGCGTCGCGGCCGGCGCCGTCTCGATCGTCCTCTGGCTCGCGTTGCTGGTCGACGGCAAGGCACCCCGCACGCTGCAGTCGTTCGTGGTCTCGTACCTCCGCTATTCGGTGCAGGTGAGCGCGTATGTCTACCTGGCCGCCGGGCCGTACCCGCCGTTCGGCGGCGGGGACGGGTACCCGGTCGACCTCGAGGTCGACCCGTCAGCTCGCCAATCGCGCGGCCGGGTGGCGGCCCGCCTCGTGCTTGCGATCCCGGCACTCCTCCTCACCTCCGCCCTTGGCGGAGGATCGTGGTTTTCCAACCTTTCATGGGCTTTCTCCCGAAGCTCCGACTCCGGTTGGTCGGCCGGCTGGAGCGTTGGCGGCGTGGCTGCGACAGCAGGTGTCCTCGCGTGGTTCGCGTCTCTGGCACGGGGGCGTACGCCCCGCGGTCTCCGGGACCTGATCACCTACGCCATCGGCTACATGGCGCAGGCAAGCGGCTATCTGCTGCTCGTCACCGACCGATATCCGACGAGCGACCCCTGCCGGGTGATGCCGTTGGCCGAACTGCCGCCCCACCCCGTGCAACTCGAGCTCACCGACAACACGGAGCGCTCGCGGCTCACCGTGTTCTTCCGGCTTCTGCTCGCGATCCCGCACCTGATCTGGCTCTCACTGTGGAGCGTGCTCACACTCCTCGCCGTTGTGCTCGCCTGGCTCGCGGCGCTCGCCACCGGGCGTGTCCCCGTTGGCTTGCACCGCTTCATCGCGGCCTGGGTGCGCTACGCGGTGCATGTCGGCGCATTCGTCTTCGTCATCGGCGGCCCGTTCCCGGGCTTCGTGGGATCTGCGGGCGCGTATCCCGTGAACGTCGCGATCGAGCCGCCGCACCGGCAGCATCGTGCCGTCACCCTCTTCAGGATCTGGCTCGTCATCCCGGCGCTGATGCTCGGCGCCGCGTACACCGCCGTCCTCTGGGTCGTTGGACTGCTCGGCTGGTGGGCCGCGCTCCTTACCGGGCGCATGCCCGAAGGGCTGCGAAACCTCGGCGCCGTCAGTCTTCGTTATACGGCCCAGGTCAATGCCTACCTGTTCTTGCTCACGGACCGGTACCCGTATTCGGCACCCGCCGTCCGCGACCGGCCGAGAGACGAACAGCTGGAGCTCGTGCCGTCGACAGATGGGCTCCCAGGAATCGAGCCGGCCTGAGCCGGTTCGCGCGATCGTCGGCTCTCGTCGCCGCCGCCGCGGCTTGGCTGTGGTGCGCGTCGCTTCTCCTGCAGACCGCTGTGCCGCCAGATCTCCACCTCGTCTCCATCGACGTCGGCGCCGTCTTCGGCACGGCCTTCGTCCGTGAAGCCGTCGGCGTGGAACGCTTCTTCCTCGTCACCTGGGTGCTCGAGCAGATCGTCCTGTTCGCCACGCTCTGGGTGTATGCACGCCGCGGGCCTCGCTTCGCTCGCGAGTCGGCGGCGGGTCCGATCGGCACCGGCATGCTGCTCGGCATGCTCGGGCTGGGGATCGTTTGGCTGGCCCAACTCCCCTTCGTCCTGCTCGACGTCTGGTGGGAACGCCGCCACGATCTGACCGAGGCCGGGTACCTCGACTGGGCGTTCAGCCACTGGCTCGAGCTCGGCGGTGCGTTCGTCTCGATCTGCGTCGCCCTCCTCGTCGTGATGTTTCTCGCCCGTCGCCTCGGCGAGATCTGGTGGATCCCGGGCGCGGTGGTCTTCGTCGCGATCGGAGCCGCGTTCGCCTTCGCGCAGCCGTATCTCGTCGCCGAGACGACGGCGCTCGAGGATCCGGGCTTGCAGAGGTCGGCGGACGCGTTCGAGAGGAAGCAGGGTGTCGGGCGTATTCCGGTGTCCGTCGAGGACGTCAGCGGCACCACCAGCCAGGCGAATGCCTACGCTGTCGGCTTCGGAGGGTCACGCAAGGTCGTCCTGTGGAGCACCATGGTCGACGGCCGCTTTTCGGGCGATGAGGTGCGGGTCGTCCTCGCCCACGAGATCGGCCACCATTCGAGCGACCACATCCCGAAGGCACTCGCCTGGTTCGCACTCTTCGCGCTTCCGGGAGCCTGGATCTTGATGCGCGCGACGCGACAACGCGGCGGAATGGGTGAGGCGGCCGCGGTGCCGTTGGCACTCCTCGTCGTCGCGGCACTCCAGCTCGTGCTGGCGCCGGCTCAGGGCTGGATCAGCCGCCGGATGGAGGCAGAGGCCGACTGGAAGGCGTTACAGACGACGCAGGATCCCGAGGCTGCGCGGGCTCTCTTCGTCGGCTTCGCCAGGACGTCGCTCGGAGATCCCGACCCGCCGCTGTGGGCGCACGTGCTCCTCGACAGCCATCCGACCTTGGCCCAGCGCGTCGCGATGACAGAGGCATGGGCTGCGCAGAATCGTCGAGGCGCGACGCCAGGCTGATCGACGCCAGGCAGCGGCGTCACAGCGCCCCGACCCAGGCTTTGGCCTGGGTCGCGGAGTCAAAGCCCGAACGCCTCCTCCGCCATGCTTGCGATGGTCTCGCCGATCATCAGCGAGGACGTTGCGCCCGGCGAAGGGGCGTTGCGGACATGCACGATGCCGGGCCGGCGCTCGAGGACGAAGTCGTCGACGAGGCTTCCGTCCGCTGCAAGCGCCTGGGCGCGGATTCCGGAGCTGCCCGGGAGAACATCGCCGGTCTCGAGCTCCGGCAACAGCTTCCTGGCGGCGGCGACGAACAGGTGCTTGCTGTAGTCGCGAACCATCTCTCCCAATCCCATTCGCAGGTGGCGGCGGGCCAGCCGACGGAACCCGGCTGTTCGAATCGTCTCGACGACGTCTGCCGGTCGCACCTGATAGCGGCCATAGCTCTCGCGCCCGAGGGCGAGGACGGCATTCGGCCCGAGCCACATCGAGCCGTCCATCCGCAGTGTCGTGTGAATGCCGAGGAATGGGAAGCTCGGGTCGGGCACCGGATAGACAAGGGCGTTCGCGAGGTGGCGGGCCTGCGGTCGCAGAACGTAGTAGTCGCCGCGGAAGGGAACGATTCGCGGTTCCGGAGCACCCCCGCCGAGTCGTGCGAGGCGGTCCGCGTACACGCCACCACAGAACACCGCGTTCGTCGCCGTCACCTCGCCGGACGCGCACGAGAGTAGAACACCGCTGCGCGTCTGCCGCTCCTCGATCTTCTCCACCTCGTAGCCGAGAAGGAGCTCGCCTCCGGCAGCACGGATGTCGTCTGCGAAGGAACGAGCGACCAGGCCGTAGTCGACAATCCCTGTGCCGGGGACGTGGAGCGCACGTTCACCCGCCGCATGCGGCTCCAGCTCCCGTAAGCGTTCAGGTCCGACGAGCTCGAGCCCCGGGGCGCCGTTCTCGGTCCCTCTGCGGTACAGCTCCTGGAGTCTCGACAGCTCGTCGGCTCCGTGGGCGACGATGACCTTGCCGCAGATGTCGTACGGAATCGACCGTTCGTCGCAGTACGCCGTGAGCGCCGCCGCGCCCTGAACACAGAGGCGTGCCTTCAACGAGCCGGGAGCGTAGTACACACCCGAATGAATGACGCCGCTGTTGCGCCCCGTCTGGTGCCGGGCGATCGCTGTCTCCTTGTCGAGCACGACGAGCCGCAGCGCAGGATGACGAAGCGAGAGTGCGCGTGCGACGGCGAGCCCGACGATCCCGGCGCCGACCACCGCCACGTCGACACTGCGGTCTCCCGCCGATCCCCGGGATGCAGTCTCCATCTCTAGGTGAGCGTGTACTCGGGGCCCGAGCCGCCCTCGGGTGGGGTCAGCCGGCCTCCACGTGCGGTGATCGCGCCGCATTGCACGCAGTTGGACGGGGTCAGCTTCAGCTCGACGGTCCCGTCGCCGTCATCCTCCCCCACCTCGTATACCTGGGCAGGGCACATCCACGCCCACATCTCCGCCAGCTCGCGGGGTACGCGACGTTCGACGCGAACGTGATTGGGCTGGTCGTCGCGCGTGCGGTTGCCCGAGGCGAATACCGATGAGAGCTTGTCGAAGGTCAACACGCCGTCGGGACCCGGGTACCGCGCGGCTCGGTTCGTGCGAAGCAGCGGGGCGCCCGCGTTCGGCTCGTTGTGGAACTCTTTCGGCGGAAGCTTCCCTTTCGTCACGGTCATAGCGCTCGCAAGCCCACCGCCGACGAAGAAGCCTTTCTCGAATGCCTGCCGCATGTTGCGCACCTCGCGGAGGCTCTTGCCGAGATAGCCGTTGCGCACCTCGGCGTCGTACCCGTCGAAAGCACCGGGTCGGCCGGGGTTCTCGCCGCGCTGAAGGGATTGGAACGCCGCCTCGGCCGCCAGGCGCCCCGACTCGATCGCGTAGTGCACCCCCTTGAGGCGGGCGAGATCGACGAGGCCGGCACTCTCTCCCGCCAGCAGCAGTCCGGGCGCTCCGAGGTTCCGCGGCATGGCATGCCAGCCGCCGCTCGTGATCGTCTTCGCGCCCCACGCGATCCGCTCGCCGCCGTCGAGAATCGCCCGCACGAACGGGTGCGTCTTGAACTCCTGCAAGAGGTCATGGGCCGAAAGCTCGACGTCTCGATAGTCGAGCCCGACGACGAATCCGAGCGACACCTTGTCGTCGCCCATCGGATAGAGCCACGAGCCCCCGAACTCGCGGTACTTCGCCGGCTTTCGCAGCGGCCACCCGAGCGTATGCACGATCTTCCGCAACGGCTTCTGCACCTGCCAGACCTCTTTCACACCGAGCTCCCAGATCTGGGGCTCGCGGCCGTGGAGCCCGAAACGATCGAGGGCGGCGCCTGTCAGATGCCCGGCCGTCCCTTCGGCGAGCACCGTCACCTTCGCCGCGATGTCCGCGCCAGGCTCGAAGTTTCCGAGCGGCTCGCCTTCCTTCCCGCGGCCCTTGTCGCCGCTACGGATGCCGACGACGCGGCCGTGGTCGACGAGCAGCCGATCGGCCGCGGTCTCGGGGAGGACGAACGTGCCCCCTGCTTCGGCCTGCTCGGCCAGGTACCGGCACATCTGTGAGATGGAGACGATCCAGTTGCCGTGGTTCCGGAGCGTCGGGGGTGGCGGGATTCTCAGCGCCCTCGTGCGGGTCAACAGGTAGACGCCTTCGCCGGGGACGTCCCCGTAGGTCGGGACACCCTCGAGCTGCTCGGGGCGGCCCCTGAACAGGCGGCGGATGGCACGCGGGTTCATCACCGCACCCGAGAGCAGGTGTGAGCCAAGCTGCTTGCCCTTGTCGACGAGTGCGACGGGCACCTCGCCCAGCCGCTCCGCGGTGGCCGGATCCGCTTCCAGCAACTGGCCGAGACGGATCGCGCACGCGAGACCCGCGGGCCCTCCCCCGACGATCAGGACGCCGACCTCGATGCGCTCGTCGGCGGCGTCGGTCGGTGCAGCGATGACCTCGGCGCTCGAGAACGGCGGCGGAAAGTCCGCGGCGCGAAGCTCGACCGCCACGCTAGCCCTTACGCGCCCGCACGAGCTCGGCGAGCCTCGGGGCGACCTGATTGAGGTCGCCGACGACGCCGAAGTCGGCGAAGTCGAAGATCGGGGCATTCGGATCCTTGTTGATCGCGACGATCGTGCCCGAGTTCTGCATGCCCACCTTGTGCTGGATTGCGCCGGAGATGCCGAGCGCGATATAGAGCTTCGGCGCCACCGACTTGCCGGTCTGGCCGACCTGCGTCGAGTACGGGTACCAGCCGGCATCGACGACGGCACGCGTCGCGGCGACGGCGCCCCCCAACGCGGCCGCGAGCTCCTCGGCAAGCTTGAACCCGGCCGGTGTGCCAAGACCACGACCGCCGGCGACGATCACCTCCGCGTCCTCGATCGAGGGACCGCTTGCCTGCTCGTGAGCCTGCTCCACCATCCGTGCGCCGGTGGAGAAGTCCTGCAAGGCGACGGTAACGTCGTGCACGGTCGCGCTTCCCCCCGTCTCGACCGGCTCGAACGCGCCAGAGCGGACGAGCGCGATCCGAGGAGCGCTCGTCCAACCCACGTCCACGAGCACCGTATCGCCGAGTGCGGGGCGTTTGGCGACGAGTTGGCCACCTTCCATTCTGAAGTCGGTGACATCCCAGTTGAGGCCCGCATCGAGCCGCGCCGACAGCCCCGCGGCGACGTCTGCCGAGAGGACGGAGGCCGCGAACAGGACGTTCTCGGCCCCGGAAGCGGCAACGGCCGCTTCGAGCGCGTCCACGCGCGGCTGCGGCAACGGCGCCGCGAAGGCGGGAGCGTCGACCACGTACACGTTGGGCGCTCCGAAGGCTCCTGCGGCTGCGGCCACATCGCCGACTTCGTGGCCGACGACGACCCCCGCGACGTCACCGCCGAGGTCGAGTGCCCGCGCAAGGACGCCCAGCGCACCCTTCTGGATCGCGCCGTCGTGGTGCTCGAGGAAGACGAGGGTGCTCACAGGAGCTTCCTGGCCGCGAGCCAGTCGACGAGCTTCTCCGCGGCCGAGCCGTCGTCCTCGATCTTGACCTGGTCCCCCTTCGAGGGAGGCGGTGCGAGCGCGAGCACCGTCGTCCGTGAGCCGATGGCACCGGCCCGGCCCGATTCGACGCCGACATCCGCGAGCGACAGCGTCTCGGTCGGCTTCGACTTCGCTCCCATGATCCCTTTCAGCGACGGGTAGCGCGGCTCGTTGATCGCGTCGGAGACCGCCACGACCGCGGGCAGCGTCGCGGCGATTACGTCGTATCCGAACTCCGTCTGGCGTTTCCCGGTCACGGTCGACCCGTCTATCACGAGGTCGGCCACCTGAGAGACCAACGGACGCCGCAGCCGGTCGGCCACGGCCGCCCAGAGCACGGCGCCGTCGGAGTCAGACGACTGCTGGCCGAAGAGCACGAGATCGGCACCTTCCCGCTCGAGCGTCTTGGCGATCACATAGCTCGTCGCCACGAGGTCGGAGCCGGCGGCGGCATCGTCGGACACGAGGACGGCACGGTCGGCTCCCATGGCGAGGGCCTTGCGAAGCGAGTCAAGCGCCTTCACCGGGCCGAGTGAAACGACGACGACCTCGCCGCCGTGGGCCTCCTTGATGCGGAGCGCCTCCTCGACTGCGTTGACGTCCGTCGGGTTGAGCGCACCCTCTCCCGACCGGTCGAGCCGGTTTGTGGCAGCGTCGATCTTCCTCACGGACGTCGCGTCGGGAACCTGTTTCACACAGACGGCGATCCTCACGGGAAGACCCTATCTCTTGCGCTTTTCCGAAGGCAGGTGAAGCGTCGGCGGAGGTCCGAACGGAGGCGTCTGCTAGGGTCACGCCCTTCGAGTGGGAACCGGATATGGGTGGGATCCCTCGCACCCGACCAGGATGAGACACCACCGGACGACAGCCCGAGGAGCTCTTCTCCTCATTCTCCTGACGGCTCTGGGCCTCGCCGCTGCATCGGCATCACCGCGCTCTGAACGACCCGAGTCAGTCGCTCGGAGCGGGACCCGAGCCCATCGTCTTTCCGATCGTCGGTGCAGCCAAGTACTTCGACGACTGGGGTGCCCCTCGCGCCCAGGCACGGCACGCCGGCATCGACATCGTGACCACCTGGCGATCTGCTGCTGTGGCGGCCGAGGACGGCAAGATCAAGTTCTGGACGACGTCGCCGCGGGCGGGTTGCATGCTCTACCTCTACGGCGCGAGTGGCACGACGTACCTGTACATCCACCTCAACAACGACCTCACGGCCAAGCATGACAACCAGGGGAAATGCGTCCCCGGCGTGGCGTACGCAGATCGGCTGAAGGACGGAGCCCGGGTCAAGGCGGGCCAGCAGATCGCCTACAACGGGGATTCCGGGGATGCGGACGGCACGTACCACCTCCACTTCGAGGTGCATCCACACGACGGCACCGATGTCGACCCGTTTCCGTTTCTGAACGCGGCGAGCCGTCTGTTGTTCGCGCTCCCCGCCACGCCGAGTCGAGCCGTGACGCTGGGGCTGAAGGGCGTCCCGGTGTCGGCCGGCGCGGGGGTGCTCGAGCTGTTGGTGACGGCCGTCCGCGTCTGGCCGGGTGGCTCCTGGACCGCGGTCTCGGCCCACCCGATCGAGCTTGCGGTACCCGATGACGCGCTCCTCGACGAGTCGGTGGCGGCCCAGATCGTCGCGCCGACCAGACGGTCGCTCAGTTCCCGGCAGACGGGCCGGCTGATCGTCTTCACGCTCCCGGCCGAGGTAACCCGCGACGTGATCACGGGATCACCCGGCGCGCTCACCGTCGATCGCGTCCGCCTCGGGTGACACGCCAGGACAGTCGTCGTTGGTCGGGCGAGGCTCCCGCTCGCCGTCGCTCGACGCCACCTCGCCCCTACGGGACTGCGACGGCCGAGCGGAGGAATTCCACGATCTCGCCCGTCGGCGCACCCGGGGTGAAGATGGCGGCCACCCCGCCTGCGATCAGCTCGGCGGCATCCTCGGCGGGAATCGTCCCGCCCAGGACGACCAGCACGTCATCGGCCTCGTTGGCCCGCAGACCCTCGATGATCCGCGGCACGAGAGTCATATGCGCTCCCGAGAGGATCGAGATCCCGACAGCGTCCGCGTCCTCCTGGATCGCCGTTTCGACGATCTGCGCCGGGGTTTGATGGAGGCCTGTGTAGATCACCTCCATCCCCGCGTCGCGCAGGGCGCGAGCGATGATCTTGGCTCCCCGATCGTGACCGTCGAGGCCTGGCTTCGCGATCACGACGCGTATCTTCCGCTCCACATGGGCAGTATACGGCGGTGAAATTTACGGTCATCGGCAGCTCTCCGGCCTGGCCCAATCCCGGGGGAGCACATTCCGGCTATGTCCTCGAGCACCGTTCGGACCGCCTGCTCGTCGACTGCGGGCCGGGAGTTCTGGCGGCCCTGCGAGAGCGGGAAGGCTGGCCGAACGTCCAGGCGATCGCGATCACGCATTTCCATCTCGACCACTGGGGCGACCTCGTCCCGTGGGTGTGGGGCGCGATGTATCGGGCGAGTGGCGCAGCAACCGCCGAGCGTCCCGAGCTCTGGGTGCATGCCGGTGGACGCGAGGTGCTGGAGCAGTTCGGCAGCCGGTTCGGGTTCCGGGACATGTTCGATCGGGTGTTCACCGTGAACGAGTATGCGGCGGAAGAGCCGTTCGTAGCGGCCGGGTTCGAGGTGACCCCCTTCCGGCTGCCGCACTACACCCTCGAGACCTACGGATTTCGGTTCACGGCGGGTGGTTCGACGATTGCGTATTCAGGGGACAGCGGCCCGAGTGAGCGGCTCGTCGACCTCGCGCGCGACTCGGATCTGTTCGTCTGCGAGGCCACCCTCGACCACGGGGACGACGACGGCCAACCGCGAGGTCACCTGAGCGCGGAGGAGGCGATTGCAGCAGCCGACGCAGCCGACGTCAAGCGTCTCCTGCTGACGCACCGCCCCGCCGAGCTCTCGGTGCCCGCGGGTGTCGAACGAGCCTATGACGGGCTCGAGCTGGAGGTTGTGTCTGCCTCCGAGGTTTCGCGCCGTCCCCCACGGTAGTGATCGCAGGGCCCCCGACCGCGGCGAACAGGCGAAGGGGCTCCGTCGGAGCCCCTTCGCCTGTCGGTCCGAGCTTTTCTGTCCCCCAACCCGAAAAGTGAGCCCTCGCCGGGGTGCCGCACGCGCCGGCGAGGCTCTGGTTGCGCTCACTGTATCCCCCTCGGGGGTGAGGACAATCCCCCGTTTGAGTGGTCGTCATCGCGCTTCGTACGCCGGAACGGTGACCCCCCTCAGCGAGCTGCGCGGTACGCGCGGGCCTCGGTGACGAGCGCCTCGAACAGGCGCTTGTCATCCTCTTCCATCTCCGGATGCCAGAGAACGCCGACGGCGAACCTCTTGGCCGGATCCTCGATCCCTTCGAGCGAGCCGTCTTCGGCGTAGGCACTCTCGACGAGCCCCTCTCCGACTCGACCGACGCCCTGATGGTGGCTCGAGCGGACGGAGCCGTGTCGAGGCCCGAGGATCGCTTCCAGCCGTGTTCCCTCCTTCACCTCTACCGGATGCTGGGAGAAGACGCCGAGCGTCTCGCGATGACCCTCGTGCCCGACCTCGTCGGGGAGATGTTGCACGAGGTCGCCGCCTCGGAGGACGTTCAACAGCTGGAAGCCGCGGCAGATCGCGAGGGTGGGCAGGTCGCGATCGAGGGCAGCCTCGAGCAACCGCAGCTCGCCGGCATCGCGATGTGCCTGCGCCGGGTCGGTGGCGGGGTGCCGGTCGGCACCGTACTGAGAGGGGTCGATGTCGATCCCGCCCGAGAAGACGATGCCGTCCAGGACGTCCAGCGTCTCCTCGACCCCGTACTGGCTCGGCGGCACGACGAGCGCGCGGCCGCCGGCCTGCTCCACCGAGTCGACGTAGTGAAGAGGCACGAGTGCGGCCGGCAGCTCCCAGGCTCCCCAGCGAGCTGGCTGCGCGTAGGAGGTGATCCCGATGATCGGACGCCCGTTGGTGGACACGACATCACGCTACCGCGGGCGGGCCCCTTCAGGGGTTCTGCGTGCGATCGGGAGGATCCGCGCTGCCGGACCCGAGATCTTGCAGAGAACGAGATCTTGCAGAGATAAGCTCACCCGCGCTCGTAGTACCGCTTGCGTTCCCAGTCGGTGACGAACGCGTCGTACAGCCTCTGCTCCGTTCGGGCGTAGTTGAGGTAGTGGTCGACGACCTGATCGCCCAATGCTCCTCGCGCCATCGTGCCGGCCTCGAGCGCGGCGACCGCCTCACCCATCGTCGAAGGGAACCGCTCGGCATCCGATTCGTAGGCGTTGCCCTCGAGGCCGGGGGGCAGCTCCAACTCGTGCTCGATGCCGTGCAGCCCGGCGGCGATCACGGCCGCGAACGCCAGATACGGATTCGCATCGCCGCCTGGGATGCGCGTTTCTGCGCGACGCGCCGCACCGTGCCCGACCACGCGGAACCCACACGTGCGGTTGTCGTTCCCCCACGCGAGCGTCGTCGGTGCCCACGACCCGGCGGCGAAACGCTTATAGGAGTTGATCGTCGGTGCCAGGAAGACCGCGAGCTCCTTGAAGCATGCGATCTGGCCGGCGAGCCAGCGGGAGAACAGCGCTTCGTCGGTCGCGAAGCACGGGGTCCCGTCGCGCCACAGCGACGAATGGATGTGACACGAGTTGCCGATCCACTCCTGGAAGGGCTTTGCCATGAAGGTGATCGAGCACCCGTTGAGGAACGCGATCTCCTTGGCGCCGTTCTTGTAGACGACGTGGCTGTCCGCCATCGTCAGCGCGTCGGCGAAACGGAAGTTGATCTCCTGCTGACCCGGCCATGCCTCACCCTTCGACGTCTCGACGCGCAGCCCGGCGGCCTGCATGCCGTTCCTGATCTGACGCAGGAACGCCTCGTCGTAGGTCGTGGCAAGGATGTGGTAATCGAGGATGTACGGCACCGACGGGGTCAGGCCCGAGTACCCCTTGGCGTGTGCCTCCTCGAACGTCTCGCGGAGGAGGTAGAACTCGAGCTCGCTTCCCATCATCGGCGTGAGCCCGAGTCCGGCCGCCCGCTCCATCTGCACCTTCAGGACCTGACGCGGCGAGGGCTGTACCGATGTCCCATCGTGCCAGTGCACATCGCCGAGCACGAGGGCCGTGGCCTCGAGCCACGGTGTTCGGCGCAACGTCGCCAGATCGGGCCGCACATCGAAGTCGCCGTAGCCCTGTTCCCAGCTCGCGAGGGCGTAGCCGGGCACCGGGTCCATCTCCATGTCGAGCGCGAGCAGGTAGTTGCACCCCTCCACTCCGTGCCCGGCATCCATTTCCTCGACGAAGAACTCGGCGTGGAGCCGCTTCCCCAGCAATCGCCCCTGCATGTCCGTGAACGCGACGACCACGGTGTCGATCGCCCCGGTCTCCACCTCGGCCCGAAGTTCCTCGAAGCTCAGCATGCGGGCGATCCTAGTCGTCCGAACGCCGAACGACACTACCGCTCATCACGAGGCTCCCCTCGAGCTCGGCTTCACGTCTTGACAATACCCCTTCGGTAGGGGTGAATACGCCACCGGCCCGCCCGCTCCGGAGGCGGCGGCCGGCCGGTCATCGATGAGGGAGGCGGCATGAGCGAGACACCAGCACCCGCACCTGGCCCTACCATCCACACGTCAGAGGATGAGCGGATCCTCCACAGAATGGGGTACGCCCAGGAGCTCTTTCGTGGGATGGGCGGGTTCCAGAACTTCGCGATCAGCTTCACGATCATCTCGATCCTCGCGGGCTGCCTGACGTCGTACTGGATCGTGTTCGAGCGAGGCGGTCCGATGTGGGTCGTCTGGAGTTGGCTGATCATCGGGGCGTTCTCGACGATCATCGCGCTCGCCGACGCCGAGATCGCGTCCGCGTACCCGACGGCCGGCGGCTTGTACTACTGGGCGTCGAAGCTCGGCGGCCCGGGTTGGGGTTGGGCCACGGGTTGGTTCAATCTGATCGGTCAGATCGCGGTCACGGCAGCGATCGGCTTCGGTCTTGCCACCTTCGCCGAAGTACTGTTCACGTTCTGGTTCGACTACGGGCCCCACATGGCGGATTGGGGTGTCTCGTACGCCTCGTCCGTCTTCATCCTGTACGTGATCTTCCTTCTGGTGGCGGCGCTGATCAACGTGTTCGACATCCGCATCACCGCCGGCATCAACACGTTCTCAGCCTACTGGCACATGGTCGGCGTGGCGTTCATCGTGATCGTGCTGATCATCGTGCCCGACCATCACCAGTCCTTCAGCTACGTCTTCACCGAGCGGGTCAATAACACAGGCTTCGGCGGTGGATCGACCTCGTTCGACAGCGCGGCGTTCTGGCTCGTCCTGGGACTCGGGTTGCTGATGGCGCAATACACGATCACCGGCTTCGACGCGTCCGCCCACACGGCGGAGGAGACCCACCAAGCATCGCGCACCGCCGCCGTCGGCATGTACATGGCCGTCGTCGTGTCGGTGTTCTTCGGCTGGATCCTCCTGCTCGCCGTGACCTTCGCAGTGCCGAGCACCGATTTCGCGATCGAGCAGATCGACGCGGTTGCCGCGGTCGTGCCTCTGATGTGGGTCGAATCGATGGGCCAAACGTGGGGCGAGATACTGCTGTTCGTGTGCGTTGTCGCGCAGTTCTTCTGCGTGACGGCGTCGACCACATCCGCCTCGAGGATGATGTTCGCATTCTCGCGTGACGGCGCCGTTCCGGGCCACCAGGCGTGGCGGAAGGTGTCGCGCCACCGCGTCCCCGTGTGGTCGGTGTTCGGGGTTGCGACGTTAGCGGGATTGCTGATGGTGCCGGCGAACTGGAACTATCTCGTCGGGTACGCGGTCGGTACCGCGATCGCCGTCATCGGCCTCTATATCGCCTTCGCCATCCCGATCTACCTCCGCATGCGACAGGGCGACAAGTTCGAGCACGGCGCCTGGTCGCTCGGCCCCCACTACAAGTGGATCGGCACGATCGCAATCCTCTGGGTTGCCGTGATCACGATCCTGTTCTCGATCCCGCTCTACAAGGTCGGCCTCCCCTGGGACGAGAACTTCACCTGGGAGCTGACGAACTACACGATCCTCTGGTTCGCGGGGATCGGCCTCTGCTTCGGCGGTTGGTGGGTGCTATCCGCGAAGAACTGGTTCAAGGGCCCGGTGCGAATGGGCTCCGTTGACGAGCTCGAACAACTCGAGGCCGAGCAGGAGAGCGGATTTGCCGTGCCGGCCGACACGGAGTACGAGACCTAGACGCGCAGGCCACAGGAACCGAGGACGAGGCGAGGGGCGCCGCTAGGCGCCCCTCGTGGCGTTCAGCCCATCCAGTCGCCGCCGCGGCGATCGATCGCTTGCCCGGTGACGCCGCGCACGTCCGGCACAGAAGGCAGGCGACGTGTTTTTCAGGCATGTGTTCTCCGGGCGGTCGCAATTTGCGGAAAGTCCTCTACCGGGGACCTTGATCCCGAGGGCCGCCGCAGCATAGATTCCTCACTGCGCCGAGCACGGGGCGCTGGAGGACGAAGCCTCGCCGGGAGGCGGTACGCGGAAGCGGAAGGTCAGCCGGCGACGTGGACGAAGGCGACCCGGCTCGGCGAATTGCTGGACCTCCCGCCTTTAGAGCATCTTGGATAAAGTGCAAATCGTGTCCATGCTTCATGAAATGTTCGCAATTTGCGGGAACTCCGATCTACAAGATACTTGACCGGCGATTCGCGAGACCCTATCGTAGTGATCGCACCGAGGTAGGAGCACCTGAGGTTGATGGTCTCCTGATCGGCACCCGCTTCGGCGGAGGTCAGTCAGGAAGCCGGACGAAGGCGCCACCGCCGCGGTGCATTTTTGCGTTGGTCGACAATTCCGAACGTCGAATACCGCATTTGGCGCTCACATCCACGGGTTTGTCGAGAGAAATCCAGGACTGAAATGCGGTTGATCGCAAATTGCGGCAATTTCTCTTTTGAAGCACTTGACGTCGTGTCTCTCGCACCCTAGATTCCCGTGTGCACCGAGAACGGAGCACCGGAGGTTGATGGCTCCCCGATCGGCACCCGCTTCGGCGGAGGTCAATCGGGAAAGCCGGACGAAGGGGCAACCGACTCGGTGCATTTTCGTGGTCCTGCGTTGTCCCCGCGGCGCCGACCCAGGCCCGCGTAGGCTCTGGCCGTGAGACGACTCTTCGTCCTTGTCAGCGCGATCGTGTTTCTGGACACGATGCTCTTCGGAGCGCTCATCCCTCTCGTTCCCGGCTACGTCGACGAGTTCGGGCTGTCCAAGCTCCAGGCGGGGTTGCTGTTCGGAGCCTACGGTGGCGGTGCCCTGCTCGGCGGGGTGCCGGGTGGCATCATCGCAACCCGCGTCGGGCCGAAGCGCGCTGTGCTCGCCGGGCTGATCGTCCTCGCGCTCGCATGTTTCGGTTTCGCGCTCGCCGAAACGCCGGCGGCACTTGGCATCTCCCGGTTCGTCCAGGGCTTCTCCAGCACGATGACGTGGGCAGGCGCGCTCGCGTGGCTCACCGTCCAGACCGAAAGGACGCGCCGCGGCCAGACGCTCGGCTTCGTCTTCGGGGTCGCCATCCTCGGAGCAATCGTCGGCCCGATGTTCGGCGCCGTCGCGAAATCGGTCTCGATCGAAGCCACCTTCGTCGCCGTCGGCGTCGTCGTCCTGGCACTTGCCGCGGCAGTCGCTGCCCAGGCGCCCGCGCGCGTGGAGCGGGCGGTCGAGGGCGGCCTCGCCGGAGCACTCACCGACCGCGCATTCGTCGCAGGGCTTTGGCTCAACACCCTGCCCGCATTCTTCTTCGGAGTGCTCGATGTCCTGGCGCCGCTCGCCCTCCACGACGCGGGCTACGGCGCCTTCGCAATCGGAGGAGTGTTCCTCTTGGCAGGGCTCGTCGAGATGGGCGTCGGACCTCTGGCCGGACGCGCGTCCGACCGCCGTGGTCGGGTGCGTCCCATCCAGGCCGCCCTCGCCGGCTCAGTCGTGACGGCCGCGCTCCTCGCGCTGATCTCGGCGCCCGTCGCGATCGCCACCCTCACAGTCGCGGCGGCGGTCTCGTTCGGAGCGATGTTCACACCCGGGATGGCTCTCGTGTCCGACCGCGCCGAGCTCGCCGGCCTGGCGCAGGGCCTCGCGTTCGGCCTGATGAACACCGCTTGGGCGCTTGGCGTCGTGTTGGGGCCGATGCTGGGAGGCGGGCTCGCGGACGCGCTCGGGGATGCAGCGCCGTACCTCCTCTGCTCCACGCTCTGCGCGGTGACCCTCATCGCAATCACGCGACGTGTCGGGCCGCACGCCCCGGTCGTCGGCTAGAGGCTAGCGCGGGCGAGCGATGCGGGAAACCGATCGAGCGCCCACCGTGCATCGAGCGGCCGCCGGCGATAGTCCTCGCCGCCGACGAGCGCGTGCGTGCGGGTCTGAGGATCCATGGGCAGCCGGGATTCAGCCGGGTAGAACCGATTGTGACGGTCGATCAGATCGTTGACCTCGTCGAACGACCAGGTTTCGATCTCGCTCAACCACGCGGCTGCAAACGCCTCGTCGTCGAGACCGGTCGCCGCCAGAGCTCTCCAGGCACCGGCGAGCCGCTGCTCGTGTGCGGCCGCCATCGAGGTGATCTCGCGAAGCCGAATCATGTACGGGAGCGGCCCACCGAGCGCGGAAAGATATCCGTCCGCGGCCGGCCGGAAGTTGCGCAACCGCAGCCTCAGCGGCCGGCCGTAGAGCGTGGTCGAGCGAATGTCCTCGGCAAGTGCCTCTCGCTCGCGCCGGTCGCGCGGGGTCTCCGCCGAGACGACCCCCTGCTTCAGGATCTGCTCGCGCTCCTCGCGCCTCATCCGTCAAGTACAGCAGAGCCGGCGGCTTGCGTGCGGCCGGTCGGCCCCACCAGGTGGTCAGGAGGTCTCCGGCAGCCTCTGCTGGGACTTCCAGGTGATCGCGGCCAGGCCTCCGAGAACGAGCGTCGGCACGACGGTGAGAAAGCGATAGATCAGAACCGCGGCAACCACGCCTGCGTTCGCGCCACCGAAGGCGACGAGCGCGGTCGTCAAGCCCAACTCGACGATCCCGAACCCACCTGGCGTAATCGGTATCGCACCGATGATCCGGACGAGTGACCAGGCGGCGAACGCCTCGATGACGTCGACCTCAGACGCCGGCACCCCAACCGCACGAAGACTCAGCAGGAGGAGCAAGAAGACGGTCACGCTGCCGGCGAGCGTCGCGAGCGTCAGGACGTGCCACCGGCGGGCGAGCAGATCGACGGCCTCCGCGCGGAATCGCGCGAAACTCGGGCCTCCCCAACCTACGGGCCCCCGGCGCATTCTGCCGAGACCCCACGAGACCATGCGCGCCACCGCGTCCCCTACCTCGTGTGCCAGCCCGTCCGAGTAGAGGACGAGCACGAGCACGGCGACGACGACGCCCAGCACCGCGACCCCGACGAACGCCGCCGTGCCGAGAAGCGCCGTCTGACCGCCGTTCGCCTTGAGCAGGAAGAGCGCCACGACCGGGAAGACGAGGTTCGCGAGCTGATTCCAGACTCCCGTCAAGGTGATCGCCCGAGTCACCGCACCCGACCGGAATCCCCAACCGCGAAGCATTCCCCACGAGCCGGCCATGCCGATCGCGGCACCCCCGGGCGCGACGATCGAGAGGGCAGTCGATGCCTGGGTCATCGTCAGTGCCTGCCTGAAGCCCAGACCCGGCAGCGTCACCATCCACGGCGGCGCGAACGTGATCAGGTTGAGCACGGTCGCGCCGATCAGCACCACAACCCACTGCCACGTCAACGTGCGGACGACGTCGAAGACCTCCCTGTAGTCCGCGATCTTCGGCAGCACGAAAGCGAAGGTGACGATGACGATCGCGGCGCCGGCGGCGGCAAATGCATAGCGGCGCCAACCGGAGCGCTTCGGCGTGCGGAACTCGGGCGCTCCGTCGGGAGTCTCGATGCTGCCCACGACTCCACGCTACCGCCTCTGGAGACATCACCTCCGAATGACGCTGATATCGTCGCGCCCATGGAGATGATGGGCAGCGAGGCGGTGATCTGGGAAGGTCATCCGACCTGGCGAGCGATGCTGTCGTTTCACATCAAGTGGTTCGTGGTCACGCTCGTTCTCTTCGTTCTGCTCGTGTTGGTCAGATCGCTGGGGTTGGATCTTCCGTACCCGCTGATCGGGGCTGTGCTCGTGGCCGGTATCGCGCTCACGGTCGCAGTCGGCTGGATTCACCGGTTCTTCACGCAGTACACGATCACGACGAAGCGCCTGAACATCCGGCGCGGCGTCCTCTCGAAGACCGAGAGCTCCACGAACGTCGACCGCATCCAGAACATCACGGTGAAGCAGTCCCCCGTCGACCGCCTCATGAAGGTCGGCTCCATCGACTTCGACACCGCGGGCGACGAGGCCTCCGACAGGTTCAGCTTCCTCGGCGTCAACCACCCGCAGGACCTCCGTGAGCGGATCATGCATGCGAGAGACGCCGAGAAGACGCATGGTCAGCACGACGGCCAGGGCGGACTGGCCTGAGCGTGTGCGTCTGGTCGTTCTGATCTCGCTGCTCGCGGTGACCGCTCTCGAGGCGACCACCGGGCACGCGAACGCAGCCTCTCCACCCCCTTCGCGGGTGACGGTCATCGGCGACTCGATCGTGACGGCGGTCCAGTATCAGCCCGAAGCGCTTGCCATGCTTTCGCGTGGCGTGGAGCTCGACCTGCAGCTCGCCGTCTGCCGCCGCCTCGTCGGCGACAGTTGTCCGTACGAGGGATCGAAGCCTCCGACGCTCGTCGCGCTCCTTCCGTCGCTCCGGCTCGGACCGACCGTGGTGGTGGCGGTCGGCTACAACGACTTCGAGCCGACGTTCGCCGCGTCGGTCGAAACCGCTCTCCAGGCGCTCGACAACGCCGGCGTCGAGCACGTCCTCTGGCTCACGCTGCGTGCCGAACGGCAGTCGTACCTGAACATGAACGACGTCATCCGTGCCGCCGGCCCACGCCATCCCACGCTCACCGTCGTCGACTGGAACCTCTATTCTCGCAGCCACCCCGACTGGTTCCAGTCCGACGGCCTCCACCTCACCGACGTCGGCGCGATCGCGATGGCAACGCTGTTACACGACACGCTCGACGAGCTCGGGCTCGTCGCCGTTGCGCCCGCAGTGCAATCGCTCACGATCGTGACCAAGCGATTGCCGGCGGCTCGGGTCGGCCGACCCTACGTGGCTCGGCTCACCGCCGCAGGTGGTTCCCGGCCCGTCAGCTGGGCTCGGAAGGCAGGTGCGATTCCGGGAGGCCTCCGCCTCTTGCGGGACGGACGCCTCACGGGCACGCCCCGTGTCGCGGGTAAGCGATTGATCACGCTCCGCGTCACCGATCCCGGCGGCCGATCGGCCATTCGGCGCTTCCTGCTCACGGTCTCGGCAGCCGCCTGAGTGGCGAGCGGGAACCCTCCCGGCTGACCGGATCGACTAGCATTCCGGCCGATGCCGCTAGCGATCAGCTTCCTGTTCTTCCTGCCGTTCATCATCCTTGGCGTCGCCCTGGTCCTGATGCTGGTGTTCTTCCTGCTCGCCCGGATCCAGAACGGCCGCTTCTTGCGCCCACTCGTCACCCAGGTCTCGAAGATCCCGTTCATGCGACGCTGGTTCCAGAAGATGTCGGTCGCCGCGTACGAGCGCTCGAACCCGGATCTCGCGGGTGCCATCAAGAAGATGCAGAGTTTCGGCGAGATCAAGACACCGGAGCAGGCACAGCGAGCGCTCGCCGTGATGACGCCCGCCGAGCGTAAGGCGTACCTCGAGTTGGTCGGCGAGCAAGGCCAGATGCCCGAGCCGGTGAATCGCGACCAGCGACGTCGCGTCGAACGCGGCGCCCAAGGGATGATCGTGCAGCAGAGGCCCGGCGCCAGCGGTCGCAAGGGCAAGAAGCGCTGACAAGAAGCGCTGACAGAGCCGCGGCCCGTCCCGACCGGCGCCTCAGCGGTACCGGTAGATGATCCGACCGCGGTTCAGGTCGTACGGCGAAAGCTCGACCTTGATGCGGTCGCCCGGATTGACGCGAATCCGGTAGCGGCGCATTTTGCCCGCCGTGTAGGCGATCAGCTCGTGCCCGTTGTCGAGCCCGACACGGAACATGCCGCTCGGGAAGGCTTCGAGCACCTCGCCTTCCATCTCGATCTTCTCCTCGCCGCCGATGGCCACACCTCCTCTATCGATCGCCAGGTGGATCGGAGCGTGGCCCCCGGGTTCCCGAGGGCCACGCCGTGACGCCTAGATCGGGACGACGTTCGTCGCCTCGGGGCCCTTCGAGCCCTCGCGGGGCTCGAACTCGACCTTGGCATTCTCGGCGAGCGTCTTGAACCCGTCGCCGGCGATGTTGCTGTGGTGGACGAAGAGGTCCTTGCCTCCCTCGTCGGGCGCGATGAAGCCGTAGCCCTTCGCATCGTTGAACCATTTCACGGTTCCTGTTGCCATGAATCACACACCTCCTCTCCCCCTTCGTCGAACGGGTGAGGGAAGCGTCTTGCCTCCGGGACCGCGCTCTGATTTCGCCCCGAAGCGTACCTACTGCACGCAGCCGCTGAAGTCTCGCCTGCGCGGCAATCGTATGATCGTTGGCCTGCTCGTAGAAAGGAGCTCGGCACGTGCAGCCCCAGATGGATCCCAGCTGGCTCGAGGCAGTCGGTGACGAGCTCGAGACGCCGGTGATGCAGGAATTGCGAGCGTTCCTCGCAGCCGAAATCGCCGCCGGGCGAGGGTTCTTTCCACCCGGCCGGCTCGTTTTCAACGCGTTGCGACTGACTCCGTTCGACGCGGTTCGTGTCGTCATCCTGGGCCAGGATCCCTACCACGGCGCGGGCCAGGCAATGGGTCTCGCGTTCTCGGTTCCGGCGGGCGTTCCGCCGCCGCCGTCGCTCCGGAACATCTTCGCCGAGGTAGAAGCCGACCTCGCGCTCCCCTCGCCTCCGACGGGTGACCTGACGCTCTGGGCGGAGCGTGGCGTGCTGTTGCTCAACAGCGTGCTCACCGTGGCGCCAGGCTCGCCTGCTTCCCATGCTGGCAAAGGATGGGAGCCGTTCACGGATCGTGTCATTGCGGAGCTTTCCGCCCACCGCGATGGGATCGTGTTCCTGCTCTGGGGACGCTACGCGCAGCAGAAAGGGTCGATCGTCGATACGACACGCCATCACGTGCTCATGGCCGCTCACCCGTCACCATTCTCGGCGGGCAACGGCTTCTTCGGCTGCCGCCACTTTTCCCGAGCGAACGCCTTGCTCGAGGAGGCGGGACGATCGCCGGTGGACTGGCGGCTTGCTGCCGGCTGAGCCTCTCACCTCCAGGGATGGGCGCTTCAGTCGAACAGCGGTCGTGCTACGTCATCCCGTCATCGCGCGCGAACTCGCCTGAGAGACGCCCGTGAGCGTCGGGGACGGGAGGCCGAGTGGGCGTCCGAGGCCGCGTTCGACACCAGCGAGGCGGTCCATTCCCGATCGCTAGAGGGCGGCAGTGAATCCAGCGATCCGCTCAACCGCCCGCTCGAGGTTGTCGAGTGACGATGCATACGAGATTCGCAGATGATCCGTGGCGTGGACGCCGAATGCACTCCCGGCCAGCAGGGCAACTCCCGCTTCGTCGAGCAGCCTGTCCGCGAGCAGGTCGGCGTCGATCGGAAGCTCCGCGACGTTCGGGAACGCGTAGAAGGCGCCCCCGGGCTCGATGCAGCTGATGCCGGGGATCGTGTTGAGCGCCGGCACGAGGAAGTCGCGCCGCCGGCGGAACTCCGCGACCATCTCCTCGACCGCATCCTGCGGTCCTTCGAGCGCCGCCACGCCGGCCAGCTGAACGAACGGCGGCACGCACGATGTCGAGTTGACGATCAGGCGCGTCAGAGGGTCGACGAGTTCCGCGGGAACGGCGGCGTACCCGAGCCGCCAGCCGGTCATGGCAAACGTCTTCGAGAAACCGTCCAGGAGGATCGTGCGCTCGAGCATGCCGGGGCTCGATGCGATCGACAGCGATTCCACGTCATACGTGATCCGTGAGTACACCTCGTCGGTGAGGACCCAGGCGGCCGTACGCGCGATCGCCACTGCGGCTCGTTCGAGGTCGGCTCCTGGAATCACACCGCCCGTCGGGTTCTGCGGCGCATTCAGGATGACGAGCCGCGTGCGATCGCCCAGGAGTTGTTCGAGTTCGAGCGGATCGAAGCTGAAGCCTCGCTCCTCACGAAGAGGGAGTGCCACCGGCGTCGCCCCGGCGAATCGGATCGCCGACTCGTAGATCGGAAAGCCTGGATCCGGGAAGACCACCTCGTCTCCCGGTCCACACGTTGCCAGTACCGTGAAGAACAGGAATGGCTTCGCGCCGTTCGCAACGAGCAGGTGCGCCGGGTCGATCGGCACGCCTCGTGAAATCGCGAGGGACGCCGCCGCCGCCTCACGCAGCACAGGCAGCCCGGCCGTCTGGCAGTAGTGGGTCTCTCCCGCTCGAATCGCGGCGATACCCGCCTCGGCGACGTGCGGTGGCGTCTCGAAATCGGGCTCGCCGATCTCGAGGTGGATCACGTTGCGGCCCGCGGCCTCGAGAGCCCTGGCCCTGGCCAGCACGGCGAACGCGCCCTCTGTGCCCAGTCGCGCAACCGCATCCGTCAAGCCTGGTCTCATCGCGGCCACCACATCGTCTCGACCCTACATCGTGATTGACTGCCGCCACGATGGGTTCGTCGGACAGACACACGACGAGAAACGGTCGGCTGGCGATGCTCGTGGCCGCTCTGGCGTGGTCGAGTGCCGGCCTCGCACAGCGAGGGCTCGACGCAACGCCCGCCACCCAGGTGGTTGGAAGGGCGCTGTTCGCGTTTGCTCGCCTTGCTCGTCGTGGTGGCGTTGACCGAGAGATCTGGGATCCTCGCATCTCTTCGCTCGCTTGGTCGGGACGGCGTCGCAGTGGCGGTGTTTCTGGCGATCTCGTCGGGAACGTTTCTCCTCGCCCTCAATTACACGTCGGTCGCCAATGTGCTGTTTCTCCAGGCGGCCTCACCGATGATCGCCGCGCTCCTCGGCTGGGCTGTGTTGTCGGAACGGGTCCCACGACGTACCTGGCTCGCGATTGGCATCGCGGCGATCGGTGTCGGCGTGATGGTGGCGGGCTCGTTCTCTGCGGGGGCCACGGCCGTCGTGTTGCCGATCGTGATGACCGCGTCATTCGCCATCGTGATCGTGATCACGCGATACCGCCGCGACGTGTCGATGATGCCGGCGACGTGCGCATCACAGGCGCTCGTCATCGTCGTGGTCGCTCCATTCGCATCGTTCGAGTCGGCGAGCACCACGGATTGGGGGATCTTCTTCGCTCTCGGGACGTTCCAGATGGGAGCGGGACTCGCGCTTCTCACGTTCGGTGCACGGATGCTGCCTCCAGCCGAGGTCGCACTGCTCTCACTGCTCGAAGTGGTGCTCGGACCCCTGTGGGTGTGGCTCGCATACTCCGAGCAGCCGAGTGCGGCCACGCTCGTGGGCGGTGCGGTCGTGACGGCTGCCGTCGTCGTGCAGGCGACAGCCGGCGATGAGCCCATCCTGGTGGCGGAACGCGCGCCGGTGCCGGCTCCGGATTCGGGTTGACTGCGGGGTCGGGACAGCCTCAGCCGCCGGCGAGCTTCGCCCGGTATCCCGTCGACTGCAAGCGGGCAACGATCTTGTCACGATGGTCACCCTGGATCTCGATCGCTGGCCCCTTGACGGCGCCACCCGTGGCGCAATGGCGTTTGAGATCGCTCGCGACCGTCGCCAGGTCACCTTCGAGGCCTCTGACGACCGTCACGGTCTTACCACCGCGACCACCCTTTTCGCGAAACACTCGCACGACGCCGTCCTTCGGTAGTGGAGGTCCCTTCACTGGCCCAGTACGTCGATCGGGCGTATCGCGCCGGTGATCACCGCCGTCGCTCGAGTAGACGAGGCCATGGTTCGGCATTCACGGCGATGGTAGTCGAGGCGATCCCGGCAGCGGGCAAGGAGCAACGCGCCGCCTCGCAACGCTTCCAAGCGATGCGGGGCGGCGCGCGGGCGGGCGGGTCAGGGTGCCGTCGAGCCGCACCCGGCCGGGCCGCCGCGACTCGCGAGCGAGCGTGGAGATCCGGAGGTGCGCGATGCGGTACTGGGGGCGGCGTACTGCAGCGCCCCCGTGTAGGTCGTCCGGACGGTCTTTCCCGACGGCCGGTCCCACATGTGGATCATGCCCTTGGCCTTGGCGAAGTTGCCCGTGCCACCGACGATCGGGTGCACGCACTCGCCTTTGACGAGGGCCTTCGTCTTCGGGTTGTACGTCGCCCAGTAGACGAACGTGAAACGGAGCGTACCCGTGGGCTCGCCGGCCTCACAGGCACCGCTGCCGTCGGCGTCCTGACACCCGCTGAAGGTTTCCTTGCCGCTCCCCGCGACTTGCCCGTCGACTCCTTCGTAGTGGAGGGCGAACGCCGTCATGTTCCACGTACCGACGAGGCTCCCGCTCATCAAATATTTGCCCTGCGACTCGTCGACGATCGTCTGCTCCCCCTTCAGCGCAACGGGCCCGTCGCCCGAGGACGCCGCCATCGCTGTCGAAGCTGCAAATGCGCCGGCGACCGTGATCACCGCCACTGCCATCCGTGCGAGCTGTCTCATCCCGTGACTCCTCACCCGTGACGCAGCCCGGTGCCGCGTCGCTTCGCACAGCGTGCTCGGTCACGCTTTCGGTTCGCTGCAGGTTCGCTGGAGACCGCTGGGATGCTCTCGTACACAGTGGTACCGTCGAGACGTGACGACGGAGTTCCGCGTGCTCGGCCCGGTCGAAGCGCTCACCCGAGACGGGCTCGTGCGACTCGGCCAACGACCCCGTGCAGTCCTCGCGCTGCTGCTCCTCCATGCCGATCAGGTCGTGCCCGCCACGCGGCTGATCGATGCGGTCTGGGGCGATCAACCACCCGAGACCGCGGCCAACGTGCTCCAGGGCTACGTGTCACAACTCAGGAAGGCGCTCGGAAAGGACGCGGTCGAGACGCGCGATCCTGGCTATCTCCTCCGCGTCGAGCGGGACGCACTGGATTTGCACCGGTTCGAGCGGCTCGCGAGCGACGGCTCACGAGCACTCGATGAAGGACGACCCGAGGAGGCAGCGGATGTTCTCCGCGAGGCGCTCGCGCTGTGGCGAGGCGAAGCGCTTGCCGACGTGGCCGAAGGCGCCATCCTCCGTCCTGCCGCCTCCCGGCTGGACGAGCTTCGCCTCGTGGCGGTCGAGCGGCGCATCGACGCAGATCTCGCCTGCGGTCGCCATGCAGAGCTCGTTCCCGAGCTCGAGACGCTGACCGGAGAGCACCCCTTCCGCGAGCGGCTCCAGGCCTTGCGAATGACCGGGCTCTACCGTTGCGGACGCCAGGCCGAGGCGCTCGACGTCTTCCGGGCCACGCGCACACGACTTGTCGACGAGCTCGGCCTGGATCCCGGTCCGACACTGCAGGAGTTGGAGCAGGCGATCCTCCGGCATGACCCCGCGCTCGACCTGCCGGCCGTCCCGGCGCACGATCGGCGAAGCGCCACGCACACCATCCTCGTGGCAGCGCTCGACCTCGAGGCCGTCGACTCACTCGTAACGCTTGCCGAGCTCCTGGCCCGTGAGGGCGACCGCGAGATCGTCCTCTCCGCGACAGTCGGCGAGGCGGGTGCCCTGGCAGCTGCGTCCAGGCGACTGCGAGAACAGCGGGAAGGGCTCGTGCGTGGCGGTCTCGAGGCGCGCGCGGCAGCATTTACGTCGCTCACCCCGGGTGCCGATCTTGCACGCCTGGCGCGCGAGCAGGATGCAGAGATCCTGTTCGTCGAGGCCCCCACCGGGCTCCTCGAAGACGGCAGGTTGGTCAGTCTGCTCGACGATGCCCCGTGCGACGTCGCCGTCCTCGTCGACGGCGAGGCGCGTTCTGGGGCAGTCTTCGTCCCCTTCGCCGGAGCCGAGCACGACTGGGCGGCGGTAGAGCTCGGAGCCTGGCTCGCCCGCGCCCGTGCCACACAGCTGGTACTGGCAGGGTCAACAGCGCGAGACGCCGGCCGAGATGCGAGCCGACTCCTCGCGAGCGCATCTCTTGCCGTACAGCGAGCCCTTGGAGTTCAAGCCGAGCCGCTTCTCGTCGAGCCGACGCCGCAGGCCCTCGTCGACGCTGCGCAGGGGGCCGGCCTCGTCGTCGTCGGCCTGACGGATCGCTGGCGGCGTGAGGGAGTCGGTCGAGCCCGGACAGCGCTCGCGATGTCACCGTCTCACCAGACGCTCCTCGTGCGTCGCGGGCTTCGCCCCGGCGGGCTGGCGCCCCGTACGGCGGAGACGCGCTTCACCTGGACGATCGCGGGCCCCGCGTACTGATCCGGTCGTTGTGCCCGGACGAGCTTCTACCGTGCCCACAACGGCTGCGGCCCACGTCGGCACTGCGCATCGACGGCACCGGGGCGCACCTCGGCGTCGAGTAACCCACCGAGCGTCTGATCGACGTCCGGAATGCTCCGCACCTGCGCGAGACGAGGAAGATCGCCCATCCTCACCGGCTGGATCTTGACGAGAGTGGACGCGGTTACCGCCTGCCGATTCTCGTCGAGGCGAATAGGCTGGCCGGCAAGATCGGTGTCGAGACGGCCGAGTTCCTCGCGCAGCCGTCGCCGTCCGCCCGAAAGTTCACCTCCCGCCTTCTCGAACGCGACGAGAAGGGCCTCGACGCCGTTCCGATACGCGAGCACGAGCTCGCCGCGCGCGAGCTCCGGCGGTAGCCCGGGAAACGCACGTTCGTATGAGCGGACGAGGAGGCGCATCTCGGGCGACGCCGACGGGGGCGGATACAACGACGTCCCGCCGACCCCAGCGAGCATGGGACCGATCGCGCGCAGCATTCCTTCGTCCGCCGTCACGTAGGGTCCCAGCAGCAGCCTCGCGGCGGGGTCGCCGAGCCGCTCGGCGAGACGCCGGACGAATTGCGTCTGCGAGCCGAGGATGCCGTTCGTCAGGACGGCGACACCATCGACGCCGCGCGGAACCCGATCGGCGTCTTTCCCGGAAGGATCGAGGTACGGGACCCGCATCTGCTTCACCCGCCCTCCGAGGGCGCAGAATTCCGCCACGAATGCAGCTGTCTCTCCCCAACCGATGTCCCAGTCCACCGCGGCAACGCCCGCCGTGCGCCACCCCAGATCCTGGTAGGCGTAGGTCGCAAGTCCTGCCACCGTCTGTCCGTGATCCGGGGCGACCCGATAGACGTTGGGCGCGGGCCGGTGCAGCGTCACCTCCCGCGTACCGGTCGGAGTGGCGATGAACGGCACGTTGGGGTATAGCCGAGCCACCTCTCGAACTGCAAGACCGTCAACGCCAAGCGTTCCTGCGACGATCGCATCGACTCCTTCTAGCTCGACGAGCCGGCGCACCTCTTGAAAGAGCGTTGTGAACTCGAGTGTCTCGGAGCACGCGCGAACGAGCTCGACCGGCCGGCCTGCCGCGTGGGCCGCGGTCATCCCCTCTCCAGGTCGCGTGCCCAGCAGTCGTGCGCCCCGCTCGATCAGCGGGAGCTGGGCACCCGATAGCTCCGCGTCGTCGAGCGTCCGAAAGATCCCGACACAGTCGTTCAGCACACCAATGCGAAATGGCCGCTCCTCGCCGCCGCAGCCGGCTGCCGCGACCAAAGCGCCCACGGTGAAGGCGAGCACCAGACCCAACCTTCTAGCGCTCATATGCGGTCACCCAGACCGCCCGGCCACCGAAGGTGATCTCCCGCGGGAAGCCCTCTACCGGGATCGTGTCGGTCGTCTTGCTCGTCCGGAGATCGATCCGTGTCACCGTCGAGTCGACCATGTTCGGCACCCACACCGACCCGGCGCCCACGGCCACACCTCCCGGGCTCCTCCCGACGGGGATGGGATCGAGCACTGCATTCGTCCGCGCGTCGACCGGAACGACCGTGTCATTGAGCGAGTCAGAGATCCACAGCCTCCCTCCACCGAACGCCGCCGACCGCGGTGGGAAGTCGAGGTCGATCGTCGCCAGCGTTCGACCTGTGCGCGCGTCGAGCCGCCACAGACGGCGGTCGAGCGCGTCTCCGAGCACCCAGAGCGAGCCGCCGCCAACCGCGAGCTCGCGCATCTGGGCACGAGCGTTCTCCGCGGTGCTCGGCTCGGCAAAGGGAATGGGGATCGTCTTCACGATCCGGAGGCGAGCATCATCGGTGCTCAACCGCTGCACGAACGGGCAGCCCGCCGCCCACACGACTCCGCCCCCGGCACCCATTGCGCATGCCAGGAGCTCAACGCCGTCCCGGCGGATTCCGGTCACTGAGTCGTACCGAGAGACGATCCCCGACAGGAATTCCCCGTCGGCGCCGACATAGACGTCGTTCCCGACGGCAGCGAGATCGCGCGGCTCGCCGTACGAGGTAATCCGCTGCAGCCCTCCGCTCGTCGGCTGATAGCGCCACAGCACCCCGGCGACGAAGTCTGCGATCCAGATGCCGCCGGGCGTGACGACCAGATTGCCGGGATCTCCAGGCACGGAAACGGCCACGGCGACCACATTCGCATCAGGGTCGATGCGGATGAGCTTCCCGGCATGCGTTGGCGAGGCCGCGTCGTCGCCCATGAGCGCGAAGGCTGCCGCCACGGCGAGTACGACCGCCACGATCGACGCGACAACGGCGACCGCGTGCCACAAGTGCGACGGGCGCGACGGCGCGATCCCGAGCGCCGTCCGCGCATCCTCGACGAGAGCGCGGCAGGTGCTCTGCCGGCTGTCGCGATCCTTCGCCATCGCTCGCGCCAGAACGTCGTCCACCGGGGACGGCAACTCGGGCCTGCGCTCGCTCGCCCGCGGGGGCTCCTGCTCGAGGTGTGCGTAGACGACGGCGACGTCCGATGCTGCGGCGAACGGCACCGTCCCGGTCAGCGTCTCGAACAGGAGACAGCCGAGTGCGTAGACGTCGGCACGGCCGTCGACGTCGTCCCCCCGGATCTGCTCGGGTGCAACGTAGTCCGCCGTCCCCATCAATTGGCCGTCGCTCGGGCCGCGACTGGATGCGCTCTGCATGAGCCCGAAGTCGGCGAGGTAGGCGTGCTCACGCCCGCCCTGCTGGTCGAGGAGCACATTGGACGGCTTGACGTCGCGGTGCACGAGCCCTCTCTCGTGAGCTGTGTCCAGCGCATCCGCCACCTGCGCGGCGATCGCGATCGTGCGGGCAGGATCGAGCGCGCCCTCGTTCCGCAGGAGCGCCTTCAGATCGGTGCCGTGAACGTAGCGCAGGACGAGGTAGAAACGGCCGTCTGCCTCGCCCGCGTCATACACGGGCACGACGTTCGGGTGGTCGAGGCTCGCCGCGAGACGCGATTCGCGCAGCAACCGCTCGCGGAACGTCTCGTCCTCCGCGAAGCGTGGCGCCAGGATCTTCAACGCGACATTGCGGTCGAGGCGATCGTCGTGAGCGCGGTAGACCTCGCCCATTCCACCGCGGCCGATGAGCTCTTCGACGAGATACCCGGCGATCTCGTTGCCGACCGTGATCCCGGCGGCGTCCGTCATTGGAGCTCCATTCTGTCGAACTATGTGACGGGAGTCACGCCCCGCTGACACCCTTCCCGATGCCGGGCACATGGTGACTGTGACCGGCTTCCCTGGCGGGTGGCTGGAGATCCCCTGGGCCGTGGAACACCTGAGTCGGTCAGGGCCGCCACCCACGGCCGCCCACACCTGGCACCGGCCCGGCCGAGAACGCTGAGCCCGGGCGGGATCGGCACCTCCTGGTGTGCCGCTCTACTCGCCTCCGCACCGGCTTTTCGCGCAGCGCAGTGGTTGCCGCTCCTTCTTCTGTTGTCTACAGAGTGGAGGCGGCGGGAATCGAACACGCGTAATGTCCGCTCACAACCGACGCCAAGAAACGAAAGGACGCATAGTCGTGGCCACGTGCACCTTCGGCATCTTCGACCACATCGAGGATATCCCCGGCACCCCGACGCAGAAGCTGTTCCGCGATCGGCTCGAGCTCGTCAAGCTCGCCGACCAGGGCGGGCTCGCCGGATTCCATCTGGCCGAACACCACGGCTCTGAGCTGTGCATGGCGCCCAACCAGGAAATCTTCATCGCGGCCGCCTCGCAGATCACCGAGAAGATCCGTCTCGGCCCGATGGTGAAGCTGCTGCCGCTTCACCACCCGGTCAGGATCCTCGAGGACATGTGCGTCGCCGACCAGCTCACGGAGGGTCGCCTGGACTTCGGCGTCGGCCGCGGAGTTGCGCCGATCGAGCACGCCTGGTTCGGCACCACCTGGACGGAATCGAGGCAGCGCTTCGAGGATACGCTCGGGATCATCTGCAACGCATTCGCAACGGGCGAGATCTCGAGCGAGAACAGCGTGTACCACGACTTCCCGACCGTTCCGCTCATGACGAAGCCATTTCAGAACCCGATCCCCTTCTGGTATCCGGGTAACCCGGCGACGGCCGGCCGCCACGGCATGAGCCTGATGTGGCCCGGACCGATCGACCAGCAGACGTACGACCTCTATGTCGAAACCTGGCACGAGCACGAGGGTGATACGTTGCGCCTGGATGGGCCGGACGCGCAGCCGCGGGTCGGTTGCACGATGCTGCTCGCGATCGCGCCGACGGAGCAGGAGGCGCTCGATATCGCCCGCCGCGGCATGGACGGCCTGGTGCGACGCGCGACGGACGTCCACAAGCACGACCACCTCGTCCTGCCCGACGACCAGTGTAAAGAGGCACTCCGCCCCCTGCACAGCATCCTCGACCACATCGAGGATGCTGTAAGCGCCGGCGCCGGTACCGCCGACCAGATCGCCGAACGGTTCGCCGGCATCCTCCAGCCCGGGCTCATCGACTACATCGCGTTGCAGCTTCCGACGGGCGACATGACCTTCGACGAGGCCAAGCGCACAGTCGAGATCTTCGTCAGCGAGGTCAAGCCGCAACTCGACAAGGAGTCGGTCGCGGGCTAGCAGCGAGTGGAGCCATCGAGCTCACCACCCCCGTGCCGTCGAGTATGAGGTACTTCAATCCCTTCATTTGCAGGCCTTTTCCGAGCAGCTCACACCGGTGGGATCAGTTGAGCGGCGGCCTACACGACCGCGGTCGCCGCAATTGACCCCTCGACCTCGGCCTCTGTGCCGCTCGGCGGGCGTCTCTGACGTATCAGGAGCACGGCTATCGCTCCGACGACGAGGTAGGCGGCGAGAATGATCAGCGACGTTGCGATCTTGTTGCCGTCGAAGTAGATCGTGTTTCGTACTGCGGTTGTGCCTGCTCCTGCCGGCAGGTAGGGGCCGAGGAGCCGCCAGAAGCCGGGCAGATACGCCGCGGGCACTGTCCCTCCCGATGCCGGAGCTCCGAAGATCACGAAGACGATGACCACGACCAGCGTGCCTCCCGCACCAAGCAATGATTGCAGCGCGGCGGTCGCGAAAGCCACGGCCATCATCACGAGGGTAAAGAGTGCCCAGAGCACCAGGAACTTCGACGATGGAGCCGCGCCGAGCACTGGTCCCGCGAGCGTGTCCGTGAGGAGCGCTCCGATCACGGCGGCGATGGCCAGTGATGCCAGGCGCCTGCGTCGCGTCGCTCGTCCGCCGAACGCCATGGCAATGGTCGAAGAGAGGTATCCGCCGATAATGAGGGCCATTACGACGAAGAACGACACGGCCCCGCTGGCATCACCAGGCGGTAACGGGTGCGCCTGAACGACGGCGAGCTTCTGATGCAATGCGGCCGCTGCCGCCCCGAAGGCATTACCGAGAGCAGTGGCGCCCGCGGCTCCCGCCGCCGGAACCACGATCAATTTCGCAGCGTCCCGGCCGGCGACCAAGGCTCCATCGATTTTCCGTTGGTCGATCGCGGTGAGCGCAGCCGACTCGCTCGGGTACCGGCTGGTCTTCAGCGAGAACTGCCTCCCGACGACGACGGGCAATGGGGAAGTGCCGACGACGCCGAAGGCGACCTGGTGGGGCTTCGGATGGTGGAGGGCGCCGATATAGGACAACACGAACAGTGCCTGCACGAAGAGCACGACCCCGATTGCCACTGCCAGCAGCGGTACGCCCGTGAGCTTGCGCCTCTGGACTTCGCCGGTGTTCGAAGCGCCCGCGCCCTCGCCACCGATGCTCTCATGCGACACGGGCTCACTCATCGTGACCTCCAAGGATGGCCTTGTGCGACTTCCGAGATACGGGATCCTACTTGTGCGATCGCGAAAATCTTCGCCGCGCTGTCAACCGAGGGTCGCCGCACCTGTGAGGTCGCGGCTGCTCGTCCAGGCAAAGGCAAGGTTGCGACGCCCGTTGCGGCGGAGCACCTCTACGTCGTTTGCGAATTGCTTTGGGTTCCTCGCCCGAAACGGTACGACACCGACCTCGATGAAAACCGGCACGCTGAGGGAACGAGCGACAGAGGCGTAAGCTCTTTGCCGATGAGCGCTGTGTGGGTCGAACGGCACCTCGTGAACCGAGCCGTGCGCGTCGGTGTGTGGCTCGGGCGCAACATCGACGGCGTCCGTACCCTCGAAACGACCGGGCGACGTTCAGGCCGTCCAAGGCGCACTCCCGTCAGTTGCTCGACCTCGATACCGGACGGTATGTCGTCTCGTTGCAGGGTGAGTCAGGCTGGGTGCGCAACCTCCGGCAGGAACCGCGGGCTCGCATTCTCTTCGGCCGCGCGGCGGAGACAGTGGATGCGATCGAACTCCCTCCCGATCAGCGATCGCCCGTTATCCAGGCGTACTTGGCCGCCGCCACGCGCGAGGGACCCGGACAGCCCTGGCGCAGGGGTGGCAGAGCACCCCGTTTTTCGACTCAACCCCGAATCTTGACCGGCGGGTGGTCAGGGCGCACTCCCGCACCGGCCCAGGCCGGCTCTTGTCGTGGAAGCAGCTGCAGCAGGATCGCGCGAAGCGTAGGATCCGAAAACCAGGCCGAGGTCCGGCCTTTGCCACCGAGGAGGCGCCATGCCGACAGTCATCGGCCATCACGACGTAAACGACAGGGATCACTGGCTTGCTTCGTCGAAGCGCGAAGAATTCTTCGGTCCGCTCGGCGTCACCAACATCCGGACGTTCGTCGACCCGACGAACCCGACCCGAGTGGCCGTACTCATGGACGTGGCCGACATGGATGCAGTCATGGCCGCGATGGAAACCCCCGCAGCCGCAGAGGCGATGGCCAATGACGGCGTCGTGCCTGAATCGTTGGTGATCCTGGTCGAGGCCTAGCTGCCAGGTCCGCAAGACCTGAGCGGAATGGATCGCCGCGCCGACCTTCCCTCGACCCGGCTCAGGAGTCTCGCTGTGACGCCCGGGACTCCCGAGTCGGATCTCTTCCAAAGACGGGGGCTGCGCGCCTTCCTCGGGTGACACTGACGAACACTGGTGCAGGCGAGCGCTTCCCGCAGGGCCCGCCGCAAGTGTCGCACGGCATGGGCCCCAGGCTAGGAGCTATCTATCCGGCAACCAAGTAGTTGTGAATGTCGAAGAACTGAATCTCCGGCGCAGGCATGCCGGCCTGTTGGACGGCCGGAACGATCTTCTCCCGGGAGAACCGCTCGAACTGTTCTCGCGAGTCCCAGACATCGACGACGCGGACACCGTCACTCGTCACCGCCGCCCAATGAAAGAGCGCGCCCCCGACATGCGGGGTACCCGTGCCCCCGTGACCGATCGCCTCGACGGCTGCGTCGTACTGGTCAGCGGTCGCTCCGGGGAAGTTGAGGTCGACTGCGACTGCCATGCGGATGCTCCCTTTCTCGATGAACCACCCACTCCGGATGGCAACGAACTAATAACAGGTCGCACAAGCTTGTCAACCACCTCTGCGCCGGCAAATCGGCATACGGCATACGCCGGCGAGGCCGAAACATCACACCGCGGGAGGGACGCGACCATCAACATCCGGCGAGCCAACGAACCGGCCCCTCGTCGATCGAATCTGCCTGCGGGCCGAGGTTCGGGCGCTTTCCCTGATTCGGGCTAGCGCGTCCGAACGACGACGAGCTTGTCGACGCCCGACTCCGCGCCCCACACCTCACCCCGGCGACCGAGGATCTGCCTGACGTTCGCGGGCGAGCTCGGGAGCCGAATGCGCGTGAACCTCTCACTCTCGGGGTCGAAGCGGACAAGTGCGTTCGCGCCGAAATCGCTCAGCCAGACGTCGTCCGTCTCGTCCACGTAGACGGCGTAGGGCATCGGCGTGGCTCCCGGTAGGCGCCATTCCCGCCAGCGCCCGGTGGAAGGGTCATGCACGGCGACCTTGCCGGCATTCCACTCGCTCACCCAGATCCGCCCCTTTGAGTCCGACCACGCGCGCCGCGCCCCCTGATTGCGTGTCGGCGGCTGCAGCACGCGCGCGGTAGAACGCGCGACGTCCACACGGCCGAGGTAGCTGCCCGCGAGGGACGCGTAGTAGACGGCGCCCGAGGGCGTCGTCGTGATCCCATACGGGCCTTCCCCTCGCGGTGCCGGAAAGACCCGCACCTTCCCGGCGCGGGGGTCGAGCCGTCCGTAGATCCCGCTCTGGCCGGTGAACCACAAGATGCCCCGCCGGTCGAAGGCAGCTGTGTTCAGGTTGGCGTAACCGGACGAAGCGGGCAGCGGGAAGCGGCGGACGTGCTGCGTCTTCGGGTCGACGCGGACGATCGCGTTGAGCCCGCCGTCGGTGATCCACGGGGCTCCGTCGGGGCCGACGATGACACCGTGCGGCGCCGAGCCGTCTCCGAGAGCGACGTGCCTTGTCTTTCCGGTCGTCGGGTCGAGCCAGCCGAGCTCGCCCGACCCCTGCGCCGTGTACCAGACACCCCCGTCGCGCGCAGGAGCGACATCGTGGGGTCGGCTTCCCGCCGGGACGGGATACTCGCGAACACTGAGCGCCGTCGGGGAGCCCGTCTCGCCCGCCCCTACACCCGCGATGCCCGCCACGACCGCGACACAGACCGGGATGACCATCCACCGGCGCACCGATCACAGTATGCCCACCCGCGGCGGACCGGATCGGAGAGTGTGGAGACCATGGCCCAAGCATCGTGCCCCGCAATCGCGACTTGCACGTCTCTTCCATGCGAGTGGCGACGGCGATCTACTAGTTCGCGACGTGCGTGCCAAACCAGGTCAGCATCCGGCGATAGGCGGCCGCCGCCGCGGCCGGATCGTACCGCGACCCGGTGGGGTTGAAGAACGCGTGGTCGACGCCCGGGAAGGTGACGATCTGATGCCGAAGGCCGGCCCTGCGGAGCGCCGTACGCGCCGCGCCGCGGGTGGCATTGACCCTCGAGTCGAGCTCGGCGTAGATCCCTAGCGAACGACCCGGTACCGCCCTCCTGCGACAACAAGTCGATCGCCAACGACGAGTAGCCACTCGCCGCCAGGCGGCCTGCCACCGAGCGGATCGAGTCGTTGAGCCCTCGGTTCTCGTGGATCACCAACACCCCGCCGCTAGGTCGAGGTGCTGGTGCCCACGCACCCATGAGCTGCCGACCCCCCGCTCCGCGAAACACGATCTCGCGAGTCGGCAGCGCCGCTGCCTTGATGTCCGGCGCGCTCGAACCCGCCGCCACTGCTGACCCCGACGCGACACGCATCATGGCCCTGGCGTCGTCCTCGACAATCGCCGTGAGCAACGACGCGGCCGCGGCGCCGCCCAACCCGAGCAGTCCCAAGCGACGCAACGCCTCGCGCCGAGAGACGAGCCCGTCCGCATGATCCTCGGCGATCTCCTCGGCCAGATATCGCTGCAACTCCGTCATGCCTCGGCCTCCAGACTCCCCACCAAAAAGCTCCGCCATTCCGGCGAAGGGAAATCCGATTATCTCTTGCACGGAGATACGGCGGGGCAGCCCAACCAGATTCACAGCGACGGCGCCGCCTCCGTCAACGCCCCTCCCCGGCTCCGCGCGAATCTGCGGGGCGCGAAGCCGATACCAACCTCGAGGAAGCCTGGCCCAGCAGTCCTTACGGCCATCCCGGCCCGCCTAGCCCAACCGACCTCAAGACAGCGACCGGTCTGGTCCTGCTCGTCACACCTCCATGCTCCGCTCGCCGAGCCCGAGAGCCGGAGCCCGGTATCGCCCGGCGGAAGGACGAGCAAACGCCTAGGCTTGCGCCCGACACAGCACGAGGAGCCCGCGGGGGAACCCACGGGGCTCCCCCGCAGCGAATAACCTCCCTGCAACCTATGGTTTCATGAGGTTGCGGGAATCGAACCCGCGCACTGTTGCCTACGGAGGGGAACGTTCGCTGCTGAGAATGTTCCGTAGACCTCTAGCGGTCGTGGTCGGTGTCGAGGCGGAGGACCGCGCCCGGTCCGATTGCGCTACGCGCGGCGCGCGGCGGCGAGCAGGGTGACGCCGGGGAACTCCAGCCCCGTCGGCGTTTCGTACGCGCTGGCCGCCGCTTGCAAGCGGGCGCGGAGCTCCTGTCTGGCGTTCTCGGGCAGCGAGGCCAGCAGCTTCGCGAGCGGGCCGGCGAGCGCGGACGTCCTCGTCCACCACTCGTCGAGCGTATCTGCACGCAGGGGCGTCGACAGCTCCGTGATGGCCACGTCTGCCAGCCCACCGTCGGAGAGCGCGCGGGCAAGCCTATCGGGATCGTCGAGCGAGAACGGGCCTGGGATCCCGGGCGGAGGTACAGGCTTGCCGGTCTGTGCGCTGACGGAGTCCAAGACGATTCCAAGCCATGGGTTCTGCTCGCGTGGCCCCCAGACCGCGACCGCGACCCGTCCGCCGGGCCGCAGGACTCGGTGGATCTCGCGTGTCGCGTGGGCGGGCTCTGGCACGAGCATGAGCCCCTCGCGACAGAGAACGACGTCGTAGGAGCTATCGGGTTGCTCGATGCTTTCGAGATCCAGCTCGAGAGTGCTCACGTTTGTGAGCCCGCGAGCCTCGGCTCGCTCCGCTGCGATCGACGTCATCTCGGCGACCACGTCGGACAGGACCACCTGGCCCGTCGGCGCGATTCGCTCGGCCGCGGCGAGTCCCACACTCCCCGGCCCGCATGCCAACTCGAGCACATGCTCTCCCGGCTGAGGCATCGTCAACTCGAGCATCTGCTCTGTGACCTCCGCGCCGCGGGCGTCGACGAACGCCGCATGCTTCCCCCAAGACCCAGCCACCCCGGCCCACATGCTTTGGAGGTGCGCGCGAAGATCAGGGCCCGGTCGCCCGTCCGGCCGTTCCACGATGCTCTTGGCTTCCATGACAAACCTCCCGCTTGGTCGATAATTGATTACTCACTAAGAGTAATGAAGTCACCGCTAGGATACTAAAATGACCGACAGTGTCAAGGGAACCCGGCGCTACGACTCGCCGCGCCGACGCGAGCAGGCTGCCGCGACGCGAACGGAGATCCTGGAAGCGGCGCAGCGCTTGTTCGAACAGCAGGGCTACACAGCGACCACCATGGCCGCGATCGCGGCCGAGGCAGGCGTCGCCCTGAAGACCGTGTACGTGGTCTTCGAAACCAAGAGCGGGTTGCTGCGCGCGCTCTGGCACATGCTCCTGCGAGGCGATCAGGACGACATCCCGGTTGGGGAACGCCGCTGGTATCGCGGTGTCCTCGAGGAGCCCGACCCGGAACATCAGCTGCGTCTCACTGCGAGCAACTCGCGCATCGTCAAGCAGCGTGCCGGCGCACTGATGGGGGTGATCCGCAGCGCGGCCCCCTCGGACCCCGCCATCGCGGCGCTGTGGGCCCGCATCCAGGCCGAGTTCTACGACATCCTGCGGCCGATCGTCGAGGCGCTGCAATCGAAAAGGGCGCTTCGGCCCGACCTCGACGTCGGCCGTGCGACCGACATCCTCTGGATGCTCAACCACCCGGACGTGTGGCTGCTGCTGGTCGACCAGCGCGGCTGGACGCCCGCCGAATGGGAGCAGTGGTTCGGCGATACGAGCTGCTCGCAACTCCTGGCACCCCGCGCACGCCGGAAGCGCGAGGAGCAGTGAACTCCCGCAGCGACGAGGTGTGACGCGCAGAACGAGCCGCAGAGCTCAATTCCTCCCAGCGAGCGCGAATACGGTGAGCCGCCTTCAGCCCGCCCGAGCACGAGCGACCTGGAGCGGGCTATGGAGGCGGCCACCCTGCGTGCCCGCCGTCCGGAAGCCGAAGGAAACAGCCTGTTCAAGACGATGATGGAGGCGGCGGGAATCGAACCCGTGGCTCCCCGACCAGTTCGAGAGACATTCCCCACACTCGGGCAGGCGACGACTCACTCACTCGCTACCGCGGCCGGCCGCTCGGCCGTTCAGTGTCGCGGGACGATCAGGATCTTGCCCGATCGTCCGCCGCTCGCCGCGGCCGCCACCGCTTTCTTGATCTCGCTGACGTCGTAGGTGGCATGGATAGGTGCGTACAGCTTGCCCGCGGCAATGAGCCTGGCGATTTCGCCAACGATCTCTCCGCGCTGCTGTTCAGGCGTGCGTCGAAACCAGCTTGCGAGCCAGAACCCGCGCATGGTCAGGTCTCCGAAGACAAAAGCGTCTGCCTGAACCGCACAGGGCTCACCGCTCATGCGGCCGTAGTTGACCAGGGTCGCGCCCTCGCACAAGCAGTCGGCCAGGCGGCCGGTCGCTGTCCCGCCGACCGCATCGATGCCAAGGCGGATCTCCGCCCCTCCGGTCGCATCGGTAACTCGTTCCGCCAGGTCGCGGCTGTCGACCAGGACGATGTCGCCGCCCGCCTCTCGCACGGCCTCGACCGCATCCTCCCGCCGCACCACGTTGACGGTCCTGTGGCCGCGGTGCTTGGCGAGTTGCGCCAGGTACAGGCCGACTGCCGAGTTGGCCGCATTCTGGATTACCCATTCGTCCTGCACGAGTCTCACGAACTCGCTCAACAGCAGCGCTGCAGTCGGCGGATTGATCGTCATCATCGCTAACTGATGTGGGTCCGCATCGTTCGGCAGCGGCACCAGCTGCTTGGCCTCGGCAACGACGTGCGTGGCCCAGCTGCCGCAGCCGCGCGGCAGCAGGACAAGCTGGCCGACGGCGGGTCCCTGGGTATCGGCGCCATGTTCGGCAACCCGTCCGACTCCCTCCCGGCCCCCGATCGCCGGCAGCGATGGCAACTGGCCATACTCGCCAGTCAGTGTCAGAACGTCCGAGGGGTTGATCGGCGCCGCGACCACTTCGACCAGAGCCTGGCCGGCCTCGAGCCGCGGCGTTTCGAACTCGACCGCGTGAATCACATCCTGCGGCACAGGACCGCGTCTCTCGTACTGAGCTCTGAGCACTGGAAGGTGGATCAAAGCATGTCGCGTCACCTGGCCGGCGTGAACTCGGGCACAACCACCGCCTGTCCCCGCGACGTGATGCTGTGCCGAAGTGCTTTCACCGGCTGGTAGTCGGGGTCGTTGAGGAAGCCCCAGGCTGCCCCCGCGTCGGAGAACCGGATCACGACAGTGCTGTTCGGAGGCCCACCCTCGGCCGCCTCAGCCTCAAGACCTGCCACGAGCACTTCCGCCCCGTGTTTCTTCAGGAGCGGTCCCACACCGGGTAGGTACTCGGTGCGGTACCGGTCGATGTCGTCGACCTGCTGCATCAGGACGAAATACGCGGCCATGTTGCCTCCTCGGTCGCCGGGGACTAACCGCCCCGGATAATCATCATCTCAACGCCACCGCTCAGGGAGAGACAAGGGCAACGAGACGATCCGCCAGGTGCGCTCCAGCAGACGATGGAAGCAACGAACGAGTCGAGGGCCCCAGAGGGCCTCGACTCGTTCGAGGTGGAGGCGTTGGATTCGAAAGCAGCGAAGATTGGCTCTGAATAGCCACTCTCAGAGTGCCTTGCGAACGGATGACCGTTCGTGGACATGACGGGCGCCCCACCATCTGTGTGCACCAGGTGACTGCTGTGTGTTCTGCTCGTACGCAGACCACCAGTGTCCTCCTGGACAGTCGCCCTAGAGACTCGGGCCGAGTCGCCCGGAACCGCCGATCTCGTGGATCACGCGGATTCCGGCCGGGTTTCTCACGGTCAGCCCGTAGCGCATCCGGCCAAGCCGGACAAGGCTCTCGTACTTGGGCTGAATGACCATCGAGGTCATCCCCTTCCGCTGCTGCTCCTGTTTCCAGGTTCGGGTCTCGTCCGTCGTCATGCCGTCGAAGAACGCGTTCTTGTGGCTGATGCCGAACCAGCGCGCCGGGAACCACCACTTCACGAGGCGCCCGATCGACGTCCGGTTGCACCAACATTCCGGAAGGCACCCGCACTGATAGTTGTGCGGGTTGTGGATCCGTTGCAGCCAGCTTCGCCTCATCTCGAAACCGTACCGCGATCCGCCGCGTTACTCCAGGGACGTGACAGGTTCCCGAAGGCAAGCACACGTCAGAACGAATTCCGACGCGCCTTCTCCTTTCGCCAGGTACTTCGCGAGCTTCTCGACGTCGTGCCGCAGCCGGCCAGCCTCGGTACTTCACCTGCTCCAGCGCCGCCGCTCAGAGGTCGACGTGTGGCCCAGGCCATTGCGAGTGCGCCGCCGCCTTCAGAGCGCGGTAGAACGCGCGCGAACGGTAGGTCATCTCCGGGCCGAGTCTGTTACCGCTATGTAGGCCCGCGGGCCTTATTGTCTTGCGGTCCGTCGGCGTCGATCGCCGGCCCTTCCGAGTCAGGCTCGTTTTCGGGCGTGTCTTGTGTCGGGGAACTCTCCTGCGCCTCTTCCCCATTCCAGGCCATACCGTCGTTATGGCCTCCTCGACGGCGGAGTACCACGACCGCGACGGCCGCACTGGCAGCGATCGCACACCCTACGAGAACCACGTTCCGCAGTCGGTGGCGCTTTGTTGGCTTGGGCAGCAGATGAAGCCGTTGCAGCTGTGGCTGCACCTTCGACAGCGCTCCGGCCAACTCGAGCTTCCTCTGGAGTGTGATAGCCATTGAGAACCTCCCTGATCAGCTCGGGCCATGGCGGCCGTCGTTCGGTCGCCAACCATACAGGCGACGATGAACGCCTGGGGGACGAAGAGAAGGCAGACTGGGAGCGGAGCAGGTATGCCGTCCTTCAGCATGAACAACGCCCAGTCGCGAACTCCTCGCGGCATTCCTACGGACGGAGACCGACATGTGGTGACAGCACGCTCAACGACCGGCGCCCCGCGGTCAAGCGCAATCACTACAGCCATCCTCTCAGACGCTGCCCTCTCCTCGCCTTAGCCTGCGTTGGAACGAGCGACCGGCTCCCTCGTGGATGAGATCGACTAGAGAATCAGCGAACTGAGCAGAGAGACAAACGAAACGAGGCCCCCGGAGGGCCCCGAATCGTTGAGGTGGAGGCGGCGGGAATCGAACCCGCGTCCGCGGACGCACCGGACAGAGCATCTACGAGCGTAGTCCGCCTTGGATCTCACCCGACGGCCGGTGGCGAACGACCTACCGGCGGGCCAGCCATCCTTTGCATGTCGCGCCTTGGGCGATGGACTCTCCCGTGGCGCCAAGCCCGATGGTTAGCGCCCTGCCGTGGCCTCGGGCCCAGCTACGGGGGGCGTGGCCTATCTAATCAGTGATGACTAGGCAGCCATTGCGAGATCTGAACGATTCGCATTTGTGTGTTTCCCGGTGGATTAACGAGGCCAACCGGGGACCTCGGCTCGCAACTCAGCCGGAGAACCGACCACGTCGAAACCAGGTCGCCCCCGTATGTCATTTCTACTCTCCACAGAGTAGCCGTTGACGATCGAACGCGATAGTGGCTCAGAGCCACGAGGTCTGGGCGCCTCTCCGCCGGACCGCCCGGGCCTCATAGGATGCGCTCATGGGTGCCGACGTACTCCAGGCCGAGGCCGACGCCCTCCGCGCGCTCCACGTTCCGGGGCGGCCGCTGCTCCTCGTCAATGCGTGGGATGCCGCGAGCGCGGCGGTGATCGGGCGGGCAGGTGCCCATGCGATCGCGACGACGAGTGCGGGCGCTGCGAACGCACTCGGGTACCCCGACGGGCAGCGCCTCACCCGGGCCGAGATGCTCGCGGCGGTCAAGACGATCGCCGACGCCGTCGACCTGCCCGTGACGGCAGACATGGAAGCCGGGTACGGCGATTCGCCGGACGACGCAGCGGAGACCGCCCGCGGAGTGCTCGAAGCGGGAGCGGTCGGGTTGAACCTCGAGGACACCTGCGACGACGGCGCGGAGCCACTTCTCTCGATCGATCGGTTTCTCGCCAAGATCGGCGCAGTCCGAAGCGTCGGGGCAGCAGCGGGCATACCTCTCGTCCTCAACGCCCGCACTGACGTCTTCATCGGCTGCGTCGGCGAGCCGGCAACGCGACTGAAGCGCGCGGTCGAGCGCGGGCGGGCGTACCTCGACGCGGGCGCCGACTGCGTTTTCGTTCCCGCCGTCACCGATCCCGGCCAGATTGCCGCGCTCGTCGACGGGATCGGCGGTCCCGTCAGCGTCCTCGCCGGCCCCAGCTCGCCGACGCTCGCCGACCTCGCGTCGCTCGGAGTGGCGCGGATCAGCGTCGGCTCAGGGCCTTACCGCGCAGCGCTCGCGCTGGCACAGCGAATTGCCGAGGAGGCATATGGCGCGGGAACGCTCACGGTCATGGTCGCGACGCAGGTTCCGTTTTCCGACGTGCAGTCCCTCTTCGAGCGGTAACGCCACCGCCCAGGGGGGAGACACGCTTCTCGCGCCGAACTAACGGACGTCCGCGGATCCACTCGGGACGGGACCATGTCGCACGCTCCAGCTCACCGATACGAAAATCTGGTCAACCTGCGCGAGCGTGCCCGGGAGGAGGTCGGCAAAGTTGTCGTCGGCCAAGGCGCTGCCGTGGACCTGCTCCTCGTTGCTGCGTTGAGCCAGGGTCACGTTCTGATCGAAGGTCCCCCCGGCAGCGCCAAGACACTTCTCGCGCGCGCCATGGCACATGTGCTTGGCGCGCAGTTCAGACGCATCCAGTTCACGCCCGACACCACACCCGAGGAGATCACGGGGTTCAACACCGTCAAGCTGGGCGAGGCCGTCTTCATTCCCGGCGCCGTGTTCGCAAACGTTCTCCTCGCCGACGAGATCAACCGGACACCGCCACGCACCCAAGCGGCGCTGCTCGAGGCAATGCAGGAGCGCACCGTGACGGTCGAAGGGCGGGCGCATCGGCTTCCGAACCCGTTCCTCGTGATCGCGACGCAGAATCCGTTCGAGCACGAGGGGATCTACCCGCTGCCCGAGTCGCAGCTCGACCGGTTCATGTTCAAGATCGTTCTCGACTACTGCGACGCCGCGAGCGAGATCGAGATGCTAAGGCTGCCTCACACCGGAGTCACGCCGGACATGCTCGGGGAGATCCAGTCGCTGCTCGGAGTCGTCGGACTGGACAATGCTCGAACCGAGCTCGACAGCACGGAGGTACCGGACGACGCTGCCCGTTACATCATCTCGGTCGTACGTCGCACCCGAGAGAACCCCGGACTGGAACTCGGTGCGAGCTCCCGTGCGGCAATCCACCTGCTGAGCGCGGCGAAGGCGCAGGCACGGCTCGACGGCCGGGACTCTGTCACGCTCGACGACATCCGTGTCGTCGCGCCGTACGTGTTGCGCCACCGTCTCATCTGCCGCCCCGGAACGACACCGGACGACGCCCTTCAGGTAGCGCTCGAAACCTGACACCGTCCGGACGGGGCCGCTTCGGCCCCGTCCGGACCGTCAGCTCAGGCAAGCGCCTCGAGCAGAGCCCGCTGCGTCAATACCCTGGCGAGGTGCATCCGGAACTCCGCGGAAGCAGCGGTGTCGCTCGAAGGCTCGGTGCCCTGTGCGGCGAGGCCGGCTGCGTCGGCCGGCGACGCCCCAGCCGCAACCGCGTCCTCGACCGCTGTTGCGCGCAACGGTGTTCCGCCCATGTTCGTCAAGGCGACAGACGCTCCGGTGGCGGTGCCGTTGTCGCGGCGTACGAGAGCGGCGACGCCGACCGTGGCCCAGTCCTGGGCACGCCGGTTGTACTTCAGGTACGACCAGCCGGTCGAGTCACCGAGCTTCGGAACCCTGATCTCCGTGAGCAGCTCTCCCGGGGCGACAGCGGTCTCGAACACACCGGTGAAGAAGTCGGCGGCCGCGACCGTCCGCTCACCTCCGGGTCCGACGATGACGAACTCGGCGCCGAGAGCCAGCATCACGGCCGGCAGGTCAGAGGCCGGGTCGCCGTGGGCGAGCGAGCCACCGATCGTGCCCCGGTGCCGCACCTGCGGGTCGCCGATCTTGCCGGCGGCGGTGGAGACGATGGGACAGTGCTCCTGGAGCAGCGGGTCGTGGTGGACAGAAGCGTGTCTCGTGAGCGCGCCGATCGCGACCTGGGTGCCGCCGTCCCGCACGTACGAGAGGTCGGAGAGTCGACCGATGTCGACGAGCTTCGACGGTCTCGCGATTCTCAGCTTCAGGGCCGGCACGAGTGAGTGCCCGCCAGCCAGCACCTTCGCATCGGGGTCGCCGCCGAGCAGCTCGAGTGCATGCTCGACGGACTCGGCCACCTCGTAGTCGAACGCTGCGGGGATCACTGTTTCGCCTCCTCGATCGCGCGCCACACCCGCTCGGGGGTTGCGGGCATCTGAATGTCCGTGACACCGAGGTGTGAGAGCGCGTCGATCACCGCGTTGATCACGGCGGGGGCCGCTGCGATCGTCCCGGTCTCCCCCACGCCCTTTGCACCGAACGGCTGGTTCGTCGCCTTGCTCTCGGTTCGGTCGAGCTCGTACGAGGGCAGCTCGGCCGCGGACGGCACGAGGTAGGTCGCCAGCGTCCCGTTCGCGAGGTTACCGCCCTCGTCGTAGATCGCCTCCTCGTACAACGCCGTCGCGATGCCCTGCGTGATGCCGCCGTGCACCTGCCCGTCGACGATGAGCGGGTTGACGACCGTACCGACGTCGTCGATCGCAACATACCGAATGAGCCGCGCATCGCCGGTCTCGGTGTCGATCTCGACGACGGCCGCGTGGGCGCCGCCGGGCCACGAGAAGTTCGGCGGGTCGTACGTCGCCGTCGCCTCGAGGGTCGGCTCGAACCCGTCGGGGAGGTTGTGGGCCGCGAACGCTGCCCACGCCGCCCCCTTCACCGTCATCTCCTTGTCGGGCGACCCCTTCACGGTAAAGGTGCCTGCCGCATAGTCGAGATCATCGCCCGCCACCTCGAGCTGATGCGCCACGATCTCGCGCGCCTTCTCGATGATCTTCTCGCCTGCCGCCCAGAGTGCCGCACCCCCGACCGGAAGGCTCCGGCTCCCGTAGGTATCGAGGCCATAGGCAGAGATGCTCGTGTCCCCGTGCAGCACCTCGACCTCGGAGGGATCGCAGCCCAGCTGGTCGGCCACGATCTGCGACCACGCGGTCTCGTGACCCTGGCCGTGCGGCGAGGTGCCGGTGACCACCTGGAACGTCCCGGTGGGCAGACACCGGATCGTGGCCGTCTCCCAGCCACCCGCCGCATACCGGATTGCACCGAGGATCCGCGACGGCGCCAGACCGCACATCTCGTTGTAGGTCGAGAACCCGACCCCGATCTGCTTGGCGTCGCCACGGTCACGCCGCTCCTGCTGCTCGGCGAGCAACGCGTCGAGACCGAGGTGCTCGAGCAGCCTCTCGAGAGAGGCGTGATAGTCGCCGCTGTCGATCGTCAACCCCGAAGCAATCGTGGCCGGGAACTCGGTGATGAAGTTCCTGCGACGCAACTCGAGCCGGTCGATCCCGAGCTCGCGGGCAAGGAGATCCATCGTGCGTTCGAGCACGTACGTCGCTTCGGGCCGTCCCGCCCCGCGGTAGGCATCGGTCGGCGTCGTGTTCGTGAAGACACCCGTGAACGTGACGCTGTAGTTCGGGATCGCGTACGGCCCGGCATAGATCCAGGCGCCGAGCAACGGGATACCGGGCGTGACGAGTTGCAAGTACGCGCCCATCGACGCGTGGACGTTCGCCCGCAGCGCCGTGATCTTCCCATCCTTCGTCGCCGCCAGCTCGAGCGTCGTCACGAAGTCGCGGCCGTGGATCGTCGCCAACGCGTTCTCCGAGCGCTCCTCGACCCACTTCACCGGAGTGCCCAGGCGGCGGGCGACAGCGACGGCGAGCAACTCTTCCGCGTACACGTCGAGCTTGGAGCCGAAGCCGCCCCCGACGTCCGGAGCCACCACCCGCAGCTTGGTCTCCGAGATCCCGAGCGTCGCTGCGGTGAGCAGGCGCAGGATATGAGGCACCTGCGTCGCCGACCAGAGCGTCACGTCACCGCCGGGCTCGGGACGTGCGACAACCCCACGAGGCTCGATCGCATTGGGAATCAAGGGCGGTTGGACGTAACGATGCGTCACGACCACATCGGCAGCGTCGTCGAAGGCGCCCGTCTCGAGCTTCCAGACATACGAGACATTGGTGCCGAGGTCCTCATGGACGAGCGTCGCCCCATCCTGAGCCGCCGCCTCCACGTCGACGATCGCCTCGAGCGGCTCGTAATCGACATCGACGAGCTCGGCAGCATCGACGGCGTGCGCCCGAGTGTCTGCGATCACCACCGCCACCCCGTCACCCTCGTAATTCACCTCGTCGACGGCGAGCGGGAAGTGCTCGGGGCTCTTCATCTCCTCGGTCACCGGCCAGGCGCACGGCATCGCCGCCTTCCAGTCCTCACGCAGCTCGGACCCTGTGAAAACCGCCACCACGCCCTCGGCATTCTTCGCCGCTGCGGTCTCGATCGAGCCGATCCTGGCGTGGGCATACGGGCTGCGAACGACGACCATCACCACGGTGCCGGGGAGAGCAATGTTGTCGACGTACGTGCCTCGGCCACGCAGGAGAGGGTCATCCTCCTTTCGCTTGACCGGCGCGCCGATGAATCGCGTCTGTGTGGCGCTCACGACGCGCTCCCGGCGGCCTCGGCGACGGCCTCGACGATGTTGTGATAGCCGGTGCAGCGGCAGAGGTTGCCCTCGAGACCCTGTCGGATCGCATCGCGGTCGTTCGCCTCGCCGTTCTCGATCAGCGAGACAGCGGCCATCACCATCCCCGGCGTGCAGTATCCACACTGCAGAGCGTGATGGTCGTGAAACGCCTGCTGCACGGGATGCAGCTCGCCATCGCTGGCTAGGCCCTCGATCGTCGTGATTACGGCCCCGTCGGCCTGGACGCCGAGGACGGTGCACGACTTGACCGACTCGCCGTCGAACAGAACCGTGCACGCACCACACGACGACGTATCGCAACCGACATTCGTACCGGTCAGCAACAGCCGTTCACGCAGCACGTGGACGAGCAGATCACGGGGCTCGACCTCGAGCTCGTGACGTTCTCCGTTGACTGTCAGGACTATCGGACGCAAGAGCGACCTCCTTCGATCGGCGGGGGCATCGCCGAGCCTACTCCTCCAGCACGCACCGGGCCAACCGAAGAGGTCTATCGTTGTGGTGATGATCGAGATCAGGGAGATCGGCCCGGACGAGCTCGAGGGCTGGCTCGCCGTGGCGGCCGAGGTTCGGCCGGACCGCGGCGGTAGCGTGGCCGATTACCTCGACTGGAAACGCCAGGCGGAGGACATGGCATGGTTCGTCGCGTCGCGCGACGGCGAGGACGCGGGAGCGGCACTCGCCTACGTCGGCTGGCACTCGGCGCCCGGCACCGGCACCGGCGAGGCGTTCGTCCTGCCCCAACACCGCGGTGGCGGCGTCGGCTCCGCCCTCTTTCGCGAGCTCGCGAACTGGGCTCTGGACCGTGGCTGCGTCACGCTCGAGACGACCGTTTCCGATGACGACGCCGCAAGTCTCGCCTGGGCCGATCAGCGAGGCTTCCGTGAGATCGGGCGCGATTCACGTCTGGCGCTCGACCTCACGACGATCGATACCCCCGCGCTCGATCCCCCGGAGGGCATCGCAATCGTGACCTGGGCAGACCGTCCGGACCTGACGGCCGCCCTGTACGAGGTCGCCTGCGAGGCGTACCCGGACGTCCCGGGCGAGGAAGAAACCCCCATGGGCTCCTACGAGGCCTGGCTCTCGAGAGACATGCGCGGCGACAGCGACCGTCCCGAAGCGACATTCATAGCGCTGGCCGGAAATGACGTCGCCGGGTATTCCAAGCTGTCGTTCTCGAGCTCGCGCGCCAACGTCGTCATGCACGACATGACCGGGGTGCGGCGCGCCTTCCGTGGGCGCGGTGTCGCGTCGGCTCTGAAGCGCGCCGAGATCGCCTGGGCGAAGCAGGCGGGCTTCGAGCGCCTCGAGACGACCAACGAGGTACGGAACGAGCCGATCCGTCGGCTCAACAAGCGGCACGGGTATTCGGCGAGACCAGGTGTTGTCGTCTTGCACGGCTCGCTCGCCGGCATCGAGTAGCGCCGAAGCTCGACAGCTAGCGTCGAGTCTTCAGTGCCCGCTCCATCTGCCGCTTGGCGTCTCGGTCGGCGATCGTGCGCCGTTTGTCGCCCTTGTCCTTGCCTCTCCCGAGCGCGACCTCGAGCTTGACCTTGCCATCCTTGAAATAGAGCTTCGTCGGCACGAGCGTCAGCCCCTTCTCGCGAACCTTGGCGTACAGAGCGTCGATCTCGCCCCGCTTGAGCAGGAGCTTGCGGTCGCGAGCAGTTTCATGGTTCGCCGCATTGCCCTGCGTGTACTCGGCGATCGAGGCGCCCACGAGCCACATCTCGCCACCACGGACATCTGCATAGGCCTGACCGAGCTGGACGTGGCCCGCCCGCAGCGACTTCACCTCGGTTCCGGTCAAGACGATGCCTGCCTCGACGCGCTCGAGCAGCTCGTAGTCGTGTCGCGACCGGCGGTTCTCCGCGATCAGCTTGATTCCGGTTGGCTTAGAGCTCATTTCGGAGGGCCGTTTCGTTGGCGGGGCGGGATGGGTGCGTGCGATGCGAGGACGCAGAGCGCGCGGATCGCAGCGCTACCTGGGCGACCGAGGACGAAGCAGCGTGCGCGCCCCGCGCGTTTCGGCAACACAAGGCTTCCCGGTGCAAGGGGCTCAATGCCACGCGCGGATTGTAGGGGCGACCGCTAAGCTCGGCCGATGCACGCTCCCGCAGACGTGATTCGCCCGCTCTACGGCGACTATCGCGACCGCGGCGACCTTCGGGACTGACGGCGAGCCGTCTCCCGCCCCGCCGCCTCCCGAAGGAGCCTTGCATGTCGACGACCACGCTGCTCGCCATCCTCGCCTCGATCTGGGGCATCGCGATGGCACTCTCCCCCACACTCCAGATTCGACACATGATCGCGACCCGGTCGTCGTCCGGCATCTCGATCCCCTACCTCGGCGTGCTCGTGATCGGGTTCGCGCTCTGGTTCGCGTACGGTGTCGCGCTCCATAACCTGGCGATCATCGTCCCGAATACGATCGCGTTCATCGTCGGCGCGACGACAATCGCGGTCGCGCGTCACTACCGGTGCGTGGCCTAGCCTAGATCTCGCCGTCCCAGTAGTCGACGGCGCTCTCGCGGCGCACCATGATCGTGTCGTGCTCGTCACCGGGCCAGACGCCGATCTTGCCACTGTCGGGGTAGACCGCGACGGAGGGGCTTAGCTTGTCCGAGAGGAAGAGGATTCGCACCGCCTCCGCCGTGGCGTTCGTGACTTTGTGCGCTCCGTCGGGCCCTGCCGGGAAGCAGACGACGTCGCCGGGATCCAGGGTGACCTCTCCCCCGGGATGGCGGAGCGTCGGACGCCCCGCGAGAACGACCGCCCACTCCTCGCAGCCGTACTCGTAGTGGTAGGGGCAGATGCTCTGTCCTTCGGGGAGCTCGTACACCGTCCCACCCAGCGCCGAGGCGCCGATCTTTGGCCCGAAGCGGCAGTGCCCCACTCGGTACCCGGCGGGGTCGGCGTCGTCATAGGCGATCTCGAGCTGCTCGAGGTTGATGCGCTGCACAGGCGGGAGTATCGCGGATCTCAACGGCGGCCGAAGCAGCGATCGCAGAGCGGGAACCAGGGCGCGCACGTCTTTCCGCACGTGCGGCAGCGGCCGATCGTGGGCGCGTTCACCTCGAGGCGCAGGCGCGCCACGACTCGCGCCGCCGCCGCCTCCTCGAGCGCTGCGGCCCGATCGATCGTTACACCGCCGATACCCGGGTACTGCAGTGCGAACCAGCGTAGAATACTTGCGGTTCTTCCAGCTTGTTCTGCCTCCTCGAGCGTTGCCTCGCGGAGTCGAGCCGGGTCGAGCAGGAACGCGAGGAGCGACCGTTGGGCCGCATCTCCGGCAACCGCGAGCGCGAGGAGAGCGAGCAACTCCGCATTGTCCTCGTCCACGGGGGCATTGATGAGCTTCCATGTGTCCTCGATCGAGAGCCTGCGATTCCGGTCGGCAAGTCGGCGCTGGATGGCGGCGAGCCTGCCGCGCATCGGGCCCAACGATTCGACCGCAAGCCAGCTCTCGTACGCCCACGCACGGGTAGCGACACGGTGCCAGGCAGCGAGGGCCGGGTCGAGACGCCGTGGGTCGTCGACTCCCAGGTCGGAGAGCCGCGGTCGGATCCGTGCCTCGTCGACGATGCGGTACCCGAGATGCCCCGAGGGAAGCACGACGTGTGGTTGCAACGCTTCCTCGACGATGGCGGGGTCGGCGCTCGCCCAGGGCACTCCCGTCAAGACGCCCACGTGTCCACGCTCGACGAGCCCGAAGCGCCCCGCGCGACCAGCAATCTGGGCGAGCTCCCACGGGAGCAGGTCACGCCGCGACTCACCGTCGAACTTCGACGTCTCGGCAAAGAGCAGGGTCTCGCAAGGCAGGTTGACACCGTGACCGAGCACGTCCGTGGCAACGGTCACGTCGGAAGCACCGCCGAGAAACCGGTCGATCTCCTCCCGCCTCGAGCTGAGAGGCATCGCGCCGTAAAGCACCGATACCCGGTCCGGGTGCGACCGGTTGATCTCGCCGGCGAGAGCGAGCACCGCCTTGCGGCTGAATGCGACCACGACCGTCCCGGGCGTGAGACCACGGAGAGAACGTTCGCCAACGAATTCGAGCGGCAGCATGCGCTCGAAGACCTTGATCTCGGCCTCCGGAAACGCGCGCAGCACGAGCGGCTCTGCATCGAGCGCGCCGAGCACGAGGATGTGGCGGTAGTCACCTGCAAGCAGGAGCCGCGTCCACGCCCAGCCGCGCTCGGGATCGTCCGCCCATTGCACCTCGTCGAGCACGAGCACCTCGCCGGCGGTGGGCGCCATCTCGACCGTGCAGCAGATAATCGGCGCGTGGTCGTTGACCCGCTCCTCGCCCGTCACGAGACCCACCGCATCGGCTCCGAGCTCGGCGGCAAGTCGACGATGTGCCTCTTGAGCGAGCATCCGCAACGGCCCCGCGTACACGCCACGGCCGTACTCCTTCAACACCTCGAGCGCGTGGTAGGTCTTGCCTGAGTTCGTCGGGCCGAGATGGGCAACCACGGACTCGGGCTGGACGCGCCGCTCCGGGAGCGAGATCTCAATCGCACCCTCGGCACGATTCACTGCAGCGCTGACGCCCGCGGCACGGGCCCGCCGATGGCGCTCCGAGCGGCTCGGGCGCTTGGCCCGGCCGCGTCCCTGTCTGCGTCCACCGGGCATCGGGTCAGGGTAGCTGGGTCACTAACCCGCAAAACAGCGGCCCCGTCTCCCCGTCACCGTGCCAGGGATCGCCCATCTGCAGAAGATCGGCGGTAGGACAGGCCCGGAGTGGGCCTAGACCTTGAGGAAGCGGTGCAGCGTCATGCCGGAGCCGAGCGCGCCGACACCGAGCCCCACGGCCATGAGAGCGAGCGCCGTGACGCCGAACGAGAGAGCCTGCACGTCGTCGGTCGTATCGATGTGCCCCAGGATGGCGGGCAGCGCGATCTCCTTGCCGAGGAAGAGGAGCAAGACGGCGGCGAGCGACCCGATCAGGCCGCAGAGCAGCCCTTCGAGCATGAACGGCCCGCGGACGAACCAGTTCGTCGCGCCGACGAGCTTCATCACCTCGATCTCGCGGCGGCGGGAGAAGATCGAAAGCCGGATCGTGTTCGCGATCAGGATCACCGATGCGATCAAGAGCACGATGACCATCACGAGAAACACCACCCAGATCCACTTGCCAACCTGAAGGATTCGCTTGGACGTCTGCTGCCCGTCCTTGACCTTCTCGACCCCTGCAAACTTCGCGGCCCGAAGGTCGGCTGCGATCACCTTGACGTCCTCCGCGTTCCGCGGGGTCACCTCGAACGAGGCCGGCAGCGGGTTCGACGGCAGGTTCGCGGTCAACTGCGGATACTTCCTCGTCATCTCCTTCAGCGCCTCGGTCTTCGAGACGAACTGGTACTCCTTGATCCGGACGTCCTGTCCCAGATATCGCCCGACGGCATTGACCTGCTTCGGGGCGACCGCATCAACGAAGAAGACCTTCACCTGCAGCTCGGACTTCACATGGTCGGACCAGGAGACGACCCAGGTTCCGAGCGCGATGGAGAGCCCGAGCAGGAACATGCCGATCAGCACGGTCATGGTCGCCGCGATCGACGTCGACAGGTTCGCTCCGATCGAACGGACGGCCTCGGAAAAGACGAGCTTGAACCGGGTCATTCCGTCTCGTACCCTCCGCGCCGCTCGTCGCGCATGAGCTTCCCATGGTCGAGGGCGATCACGCGCTTACGCATCTTGTCGACCATCTCACGGTCGTGGGTGACCATGAGGATCGTCGTGCCGGCGGTGTTGATGCGATGGAGCAGCTGCATGATCCCGACCGATGTATCAGGATCGAGGTTTCCGGTCGGCTCGTCGCAGATCAGGAGCGGCGGATGGTTGACGACGGCACGGGCTATCGAGACACGCTGCTGCTCACCGCCGGAGAGCTCTTCGGGCTTGGAGCTCATCTTGTGGGCGAGGCCGACGAGATTCAGGACCTCCGGAACCTTGCGACGAATCGACGCTGTCGGCTCACCCTGCACCCGCAGCGCGTAGGCGACGTTCTCGGACGCGGTGCGGTTCGGCAGCAACTTGAAGTCCTGGAACACGCAGCCGACGTTCCGGCGGAGCATAGGCACCTTGGAATGCTTCAACCTCCCGAGGTCGCGACCGCCGACGAGAATGCGGCCCGAGGTCGGCTCGAGCTCCTTGAGGAGAAGCCGGATGATCGTCGACTTTCCGGAGCCCGAGGCGCCGACAACGAACACGAACTCGCCCTTGTCGATCACGAACGAGACACCGTCGAGCGCGGTCACGTTCGGCTCATAGACCTTGCGAACGCCCTCCAGCACGATCATCGAGGCGCCGTTCACCCCGGCAGCTCCGTCCGCATAGGCGGGTGAGGGCTCGGCGAGGGCCGTCGAGGCTGTCAGCTGAGGATCGTCGTCCTGCACCGGATCAAATTGAGCAGAGGGCCGCACCGGCCGCTCCGGATCGGATTGTCGGCCCAGTGTAGCGGACACGGCCTAGACGACCTTCCCGGCAGCCTTCGCCAGAAGGTAGGCGCGGACGAATCCGTCGAGTGCCCCGTCGAGCACGCCCTGGGCATTTCCCGCCTCGAAATCCGTGCGGTGGTCCTTCACCATCTGGTACGGATGCAGCACGTAGGAGCGAATTTGACTTCCGAATCCGATGTCCTGCGTCGCTCCGCGCTCGCGCGCAAGTTCCTCCTCCCTCTGCTCCTCCTGGAGCTCGGCGAGCCGTGAGGTGAGAATCCGCATGGCCGTCGCCTTGTTCGACGTCTGCGAGCGCTCGTTCTGGCACTGGACGACGATTCCCGTGGGCAGATGGGTGATCCGCACAGCAGAGTCCGTCTTGTTCACGTGCTGTCCGCCGGCACCGCTCGCGCGGTACGTGTCGACCCGGAGATCTCCTTCGTCGATCTCGACGACTCCGTCGTCGGGCAGGAGCGGCGCTACCACGACCTGGGCGAACGCGGTATGCCGCCGGTGGGCAGAGTCGTATGGCGACTGGCGGACGAGCCGGTGAACGCCGCGCTCGGCCTTGTAGGCGCCATACGCATTCTCGCCCTTGACGGTCATCGTCGCCGACTTGAGACCTGCCTCCTCCCCCGGGCTCGCCTCGATGAGCTCGGTCTCGTAGCCACGGTCCGACGACCACCGGAGGTACATGCGAAGCATCATCTCGGCCCAGTCCTGCGCGTCCGTGCCACCGGTGCCCGCGTTGATCGAGACGACCGCGTCCCCGCCATCGTACTGGCCGTCGAAGAGCGCGTCCTCCTGCAGCCGGGAGAGCTCTGCGGCGACAGGCGCGAGCTGAGTCCGCAGCTCGTCTTCCAGCGACGCGTCCAGCTCGAACAACTCGCGCGCCTCATCGACTTCGCGGTTCAGACGGTCGTAGCGGTCGAGGCGCCGCGTGGCCCGGGCGTGTTCGGTCGCGATGCGGGCCGCCTGTTGCTGGTCGTCCCAGAACCCGGGAGCACCCATGGCGGCTTCGAGCTCCTCCTGTCGGGCCGTCAGCTGAACGGGGTCAAAGGTACTCACGAACCCAGGCAAGCTGGGCTCCGAGCTCCTCGAGCAATTGCGCCAGAGGTTGGTTCTCCTGATCGGCCACGAAGCGATCGTAGCTGCGGCGCTTCTCCTGAACCTACGGATGACCAGCTGAGCCTGTCATCGCCCCAACAGCTACGAGGGAGGGGTCACGGGGAACCGTAGGTTCCCGGCTTCAGGATCCGCGCGTAGCGCGGCAGCGAACATGGCGGAGGAGAATGGGCGATAGGCTCTTCCATCGCGCATTCTCCTGAACCTACGGATGACCAGCTGGGCCTGTCATCGCCCCAACAGCTACGAGGGAGGGGTCACGGGGAACCGTAGGTTCCCGGCTTCAGGATCCGCGCGTAGCGCGGCAGCGAACATGGCGGAGGAGAATGGGCGATAGGCTCTTCCATCGCGCATTCTCCTCCGCCCTCACGCCCCGTGGCAGCGCTTGAACTTCTTGCCTGACCCGCACCAGCACGGATCGTTGCGGCCGACGTCCCTCTCGTCGTCTTTCACGACCTGACGGTGCACGGGAGGCTGGGCGACTGCCGTCGCCCCGCTCGCAAGCCCGCCGGCGGCGGCGATCGCATCGGCGCCCGACGACGTCTCGTGCTCGTAGGAGAGCGCGTGCGGTGCCTCGACAGGCTGTAGCGCCTGCTGCGCCTCCTCCTGCTGCACCTCGACGTGGAACAGCGTCACAACGACCTCCTCGCGAATGATGCGGCTCAACTCCTCGAACATCACGTGACCCTCGCCCCGATACTCGACGAGCGGGTCCTTCTGCGCCATCGCCCGGAGGTGCACGCCTTCGCGCAGGTAGTCCATCGACTCGAGATGCTCGCGCCACCGCGTGTCGACGACTTGGAGGATCACGAACCGTTCGATTTCGCGCATCAGCTCCGACCCGAAGCCGGCTTCGCGATCGTTGTAGGCGTCGAGCGCGTCGTCGGTGAACTCGAGCACGAGCGACTCGCGCGAGAGATCGACCTCCTCATGCAACTCCTCGACGGTGATGTCGCTGCCGTACAGCGCCGTCATCTGGGCGACGAGACCGTCGAGATCCCAGTCCTCGGGAGCATCTGCCTCGGTCATCTGGACGACGTTCTGGCGGACGACGTCCTCGATCCACTGGCGGATTTCGTCGGAAGTGTCCTCGCCGTGGAGCACGCTGCGGCGCTGTTCGTAGATCACCATCCGTTGCGTGTTCATGACGTCGTCGTACTTGAGCACGTTCTTGCGCGCGACGAAGTTTTGCTCCTCGACCTTCTTCTGCGCGCCCTCGATCTGGCGCGAGAGAATCGACGCCTCCATCGGCTGGTCGTCGGGGATCTTGAAGCGCTCCATGATTCCGTGGATGCGGTCGCCCGCAAAGAGCCGCACCAGGTCGTCCTGAGCGGAGAGATAGAACCGGGTCTCGCCGGGGTCCCCTTGCCGGCCCGAGCGACCGCGAAGCTGGTTGTCGATCCGCCGCGACTCGTGGCGCTCGGTCCCGAGCACGTACAAGCCGCCGAGCCCGCGTACCTCGTCGTCGATCTTGATGTCGACACCGCGGCCCGCCATGTTCGTCGCGATCGTGACTGCGCCCTTCAGCCCGGCGTCGACGATGATCTCGCTCTCGCGCTCGTGCTCCTTGGCGTTGAGGACGTTGTGAGGGATGCCACCTCGCGTCAGGAGCTCGGACAGGTACTCGGACGTCTCCACCGCGATCGTGCCGACGAGCACGGGCTGCCCGATCTGGTGGCGCGCGGCGAGATCCTCGGCAACGGCAGCCCATTTCGCGTCCTTGCTCTTGAAGATGAAGTCGTTCTCGTCCTTGCGAATCACGTCGACGTTGGTGGGGATCTCGACGACGTGCAGGTTGTAGATCTCGACGAACTCCTTCTCCTCCGTCTTCGCTGTGCCGGTCATACCGCCGAGCTTCTCGTAGAGGCGGAAGTAGTTCTGGAGCGTGATCGTCGCGAGCGTGACGTTCTCCTCGCGTATCTGCACCCCCTCCTTCGCCTCGATCGCCTGGTGCAGGCCCTCGCTCCACCGTCGTCCCTCCATGATCCGGCCGGTGTATTCGTCGACGATCTTCACCTCGCCGTCCTCGATCACGTAGTCGACATCGCGCTTGTACAGCGACTCGGCCTTGAGTGCCTGGCCGAGATGATTGACGAGCTGCACGTGGCGCGGGTCGTACAGATTCTCCACCCCAAGAGCGCGCTCGACCGCATCGAGCGCCGTCTGCGCAGGGGACACCGTCTTGTGCTTCTCGTCGTACAGGTAGTCCGCACCCGAGAGCTCGGTCTCGTCCTCACCTTTCCCCGCCTTACGGGTCGCGGGCTCGCCATGGAGCTCGCGCACGATCCGGGCGAAGTCGTAGTACGTGCTTGCCGCCGTCTCGGGCTCGCCCGAGATGATCAGCGGCGTTCGTGCCTCGTCGATCAGGATGGAGTCGACCTCGTCGACGATCGCGAACGCGTGGCTGCGCTGCACGATGTTGTCGAGCGCCACGGCCATGTTGTCGCGGAGGTAGTCGAACCCGAACTCGGAGTTGGTCCCGTAGGTGACGTCGGCCTCGTATGCTGCCTTGCGGATGTCGAACGGCATCATGTTCTGGATGAAGCCGACGGTCATGCCGAGGCGCTCGAAGACGCCACGATTCCACTCGGCGTCACGCTTGGCCAGGTAATCGTTCACGGTCACCAGGTGGACACCGGTTGCAGGAAGTGCGTTGAGGTAGAGAGCGGTCGAGGCGACGAACGTCTTGCCTTCACCGGTCTTCATCTCGGCGATGTCCCCTTCGTGGAGGACGATGCCGCCCATCATCTGGACATCGAACATCCGCTGCTGGGACTCCCGCCAACGAGCTTCCCGGACTGCGGCGAACGCCTCGAACAGCAACTCGTCCAGCGACTCGCCGTTCGCCAGCCGCTCGCGAAACTCGACCGTCTTGGCGCTCAGGTCCTCGTCCGAAAGGCTCTGGACGTCGGGTTCGAGCGTCGCTATGTACGCCGCCTGCTGCTTGAGCCGCTTCAGGCGCCGCCCCTCGCCGAGGCGCAGGACTTTCTCGAACTTTCCGAATTCCGTCGTGGACATCTGGGAGAGAGCGTACCCGGCGGGCTGCAGCTCTTGAATGATTATTCACACGAAAGGACTCGCCTGCACGTCACGCGACCGTCCCCCGTCGCGTGGCGTTTCCTGTCGGACCGACGGCTCGTCCCCCGCGGCGGCGGGTGCCACCACACCCCGTGGGGGTCGGCCCCTCCCGTCGACGGAGCCGCCCACCCGGATACGTTCGGCCGGGTTAGGGTATGTGCCTGCGTCGCTCGTGAGAGGTGGGTGAAGTGTGACGAAACGCAGCAAGTTCGTCGTTGTCGCCAACCGTCTCCCGGTTGACGAGGAGATCACGCCCGAGGGGCGTCGGTGGCGCGGGAGCCCGGGCGGTCTGGTGACCGCGCTGCGCCCTGTCGCTGCAGCGCGTCGAGGCGCCTGGGTTGGCTGGGGTGGCGCTGCAGGCGTCGCGGCCGACCCGTTCGATCTCGACGGGATCTACCTGCAACCGATCGCACTCAGCAGCGACGAGATCGAACGGTTCTACGAGGGACAGTCGAACTCGACGATCTGGCCCCTGTATCACGACGCGGTGGAGCCGCCGATCTACAACCGCCAGTGGCGCGATGCCTACCGCACCGTGAATGAGCGGTTCGCGGAGGCAGCGGCGAAGGTGTCGGCAAAGGGAGCAACCGTCTGGGTGCACGACTATCAGCTTCAGCTGGTGCCCGCGATGCTGCGTTCCCGGCGACCGGATCTGAGGATCGGCTTCTTCCTCCACATCCCGTTTCCCCCCATCGAGCTGTTCATGCAGATGCCTTTGCGGGCAGAGATCCTCCGGGGTCTACTCGGAGCAGATCTGGTCGGTTTCCAGCAGAAGCTCGCCGCGCAGAACTTCGTCAGGCTCGCCCGGCACCTGCTCGGACTGAGGTACCAGGGGACCACCCTCGACGTTGGCGGCCGCAGCGTCACGGCCGATGCATTCCCGATCTCCATCGACACGAAGGAGATGGAGGAGATCGCGGCGACCGAGGCGGTTCAGGCGCGAGCACGCCAGATCCGCGCGGAGCTCGGTGACCCGAAGACGTTGATCCTCGGCGTCGACCGGCTCGACTACACCAAAGGAATCGAGCTCCGTCTCGAAGCATTCCGCGAGTTGCTCGAGGACGGGACGCTCTGTGCACCCGAGACGACCATGATTCAAGTTGCCACACCCAGCAGGGAGCGAGTCGAGCACTACGAGATGCTGAGGGTCAGGGTCGAACGGGAGGTCGGCCGGATCAACGGCGACTTCGGCCGCGTCGGCTTGCCGGCCGTGCACTACCTGCACCAGTCCTATAGCAGGGCCGAGCTCGCGGCCCTGTACTGCGCTGCCGACGTGATGATGGTGACGCCCCTGCGCGACGGCATGAACCTCGTCGCGAAGGAGTACGTCGCCGCCCGCATCGACTACGGCGGCACGCTGGTGTTGAGTGAGTTCGCGGGCGCCGCGAACGAGCTCCGCCACGCTTTCCGGTGCAATCCGCACGATCCAGACGACGTCAAGGACGCGCTGATGCGCGCGATCCACGTTGGCCCCGCGGAGGGTCGGCGGCGAATGCAGATCATGCACCGATACCTCCGGGCACATGACGTGGATCGCTGGGCCCGCACGTTTCTCGCCGACCTCGCCTCGCCGGGGACCTCTGGTTGAGCGGAGTCGAAAGACAGCCCGGCCTCGAGGCCACGCTCGATGTCGAGTTGCGTGCTGCGCTCGGCCGCATCGCGCGTGTGCCACAACTCCTCGTCGGTTGCGACTACGACGGTACGCTCGCGCCGCTCGTCGACGATCCCGCCAGAGCGGACCCGTTGCCCGAGGCCGTTGCCGCCGTCCGGGCTCTCGCAGCATTGCCGCAGACCACGGTTGCGGTCGTCTCGGGTCGAGCCTTGCGGGACCTGGCCACGCTGTCGCGTCTGCCGAGCGAAGTGCACCTCATCGGCAGCCATGGCTCGGAGTTCGACCTGGGCTTCATCCAGCGTCTCCCGACGGAGCTGATCGAGTTGCACGACCGGCTGCTCAGCGAGATGACGCAGATTTCCCGGGCTCATCCGGGCGTCCGGCTCGAGGCCAAGCCGGCGAGTATCGCGCTGCATGTGCGGGGTGTCGACCGAGCCGTGGGCAAAGAAGCCCTGGACGCCGTCAGGAGTGGGCCGGCAACGTGGCCCGACATCCATGTCACGCACGGCAAGGAAGTCGTCGAGTTGTCGTTGATCGCTACCGACAAGGGCGAAGCAGTCGGTGCGTTGAGGGCGCAGGCGGCTGCCAGTGCGGTGCTGTACCTCGGCGACGACATCACCGACGAGAACGTTTTCGCACAGCTTCACGGGCCCGATGTGGGGATCAAGATCGGCGCGGGTGAAACCCTGGCGACGCACAGAGTCGATCACCCGATCGATGCCGTACGCGTCCTCGGTTTCCTGCTCGAGACGCGCAGGCACTGGCTCTACGGGGAGCACGCCGTGCCGATCGAACGACACTCGATGCTCTCGAACGGCTCCACGGTAGCGTTGCTGTCACCCGACGCGAAGGTGACGTGGCTGTGTCACCCGCGGCCGGACTCGGCGGCGATCTTCGCCGACATCCTTGGCGGTGCCCGCGCCGGGTACTTCTCGGTTGCACCTGCACGGGACGGCATTCCGCTCGGCCAGCGATACCGACCGGGAACGATGACGGTCGAGACCCGCTGGTCGGGCGTCACGGTGACCGACTGGCTGGAGGGTGAAGTACCGATGAGCTACGACGGCTCGGGGGACGAGCCGCGCTCGAGCGGCGGCTATTCGACGCTGGTTCGGGTGCTGACCGGCACCGGCGTCGCGCGCCTGGAGTTCGCGCCAAGGCCAGAGTTCGGCCAGGTGGCGGTCAGGCTGCAACCGCTCGGGGACGGACTACTCGTGCTCGGCTCCAATGAGCCGATGATCTTGTACGCGCGCGGCGTGGAGTGGGACGTGTTCGACGATGGCGGCTACGACACCGCCCACGCTGTTGTCGACCTGGGTGCCGGCGGCGGCCGGGTCGAGCTCGAGCTCCGCTTCGGCTCCGAAAGCATGAGCGCCCATCCGGTGCCGATCGACGAACGCCAAGAGCAGGCAGAGCAGCCGTGGTCCGACTGGGCGGCGACCCTCCAGCTACCGAGCACGGCGCGCAAGGAAGTGCTGCGCAGCGCGCTGACGCTCAAGGGGCTCTGCCACGAGCCCACCGGCTCGATCCTCGCGGCCGCGACGACGTCGTTGCCGGAGGAGCTCGGCGGTGTGCGGAACTGGGACTACCGGTACTGCTGGCTCCGCGACGCCGCCATGTCTGCGCGCGCCCTCGTCGACCTGGGATCGCTGACCGAGGCCGAGGCGCTCCTCCGATGGGTGGACGCGTGCATCGACCGAACCGATGGGCACCCAGAGCGACTGCATCCGCTCTACACCGTCGACGGGATGGAGCTCGGGCCCGAGGCGGTGATCGACACGCTACCCGGCTACGCCGGATCGCGTCCGGTTCGCGTCGGCAACGCAGCCAACCGGCAGATCCAGCTGGACGTCTTCGGCCCGATCACGGATCTGCTTGCAGCCGTTGTCGAGTCGCGGGGATCCGTGCGCAACAAGGACTGGCGGGTAGTCGAGGCGATGGTGCACGCGGTCGAGCGCCGCTGGCATGAACCCGACCACGGAGTGTGGGAGGCCCGGCTGCCGCCGCGTCATCATGTCTACTCGAAGGTGATGTGCTGGCTGACGGTCGATCGGGCGCTTCAGGTCCAGGCGAGGCGAGGCGAGAGCGCGAGCCCCGACTGGGTCGAGTTGCGCGAGAACATTCGCGCAAACGTACTCGAGCACGGCTGGAACGACTCCGTCGGCGCCTACTCCGCCGCGTACGGCGAGGACGAGATCGACGCGTCTGCGCTGTGGGTCGGATTGTCCGGGCTCTTGGCCGACGACGATCCACGGTTCCTTGCCACGGTCCTGAAGATCGAGGCGGAGCTCCGGAGCGGCGCCGTCGTCTACCGCTACCGCTGGGATGATGGGCTCCCTGGCGCCGAGGGCGGTTTCCACCTCTGCACGGCGTGGTTGATCGAAGCGTACGTTCGAACGGGGAGACGGGGAGATGCGGAAGAGCTGTTCCAGCAGATGATCGAGACGGCCGGTCCGACAGGGCTACTCCCCGAGCAGTACGACCCGTTCGCCGAGCGCGGGCTCGGCAACCACCCGCAGGCCTACAGCCACCTCGGCCTGATCCGATGCGCGACCGTGCTAGCCGACGCGGCGGGCCCGTAGACGGCCCTGCCTGCACCGCCGGGCTTCACGCCGCGGATTCGTCCCGTGGAAGCTCGATCAGCTCCTCAGGAGACGCAGGGGCGTCTCCATTCGGCACCCGCCGGCGCATTTCGACGGTGCGCTTGTCGCGATACCGCTCGACCTGCCGCTGCAACTTGTCGAGCAGCCTGTCGATTGCGGTCTCGTAGGTCGGCGCCGATTCTCTCGCGACGAGGTTCGGGCCCTTCGTATGGACGACGGCCTCGACGGTGTGGTCGTCTGCGATGGACGGGTTACGCTCGCGCGAGAACGTCACCTCGACGAGCGTCAGGTCGTGCAGGCGACGATCGAGCTTCGACAACTTCGCCTCTGCGTACCTCCGCGCGGCGTCGCTCGGATTGTCGTGACGGGCGGTGAGCTTGAGCTGCATGGCGTTCCCTCCGTCTATCGACTGCTGGTCCCCATTCTACAAGAGGACGGCTCTCGCCAGACACACGACTTCGACGCGGCGGGCCCCGGCCCGACGGAGTGCGGTCGCGCATGCCGTTACCGTCGAGCCCGTCGTGTAGACGTCATCGACGAGACAGACGCGCCTCGGGGCCGTCCCACGGGTGGAGAATGCGCGCGCGACATTCCTGCGTCTCTCGACGCGCGGCAAGTCGCGTTGCCGGGCGATACCCGACCGGCGACGCAACAGCGTCATCAGAGGGATCGACCAGGCAGCAGAGAGCTCCGAGGCGAGCGCGGCCGCCGGGGTATGGCCCCGCGCCAGCCCACGATCACGGTCGCCGGGGACGAACGCGATGACGTCGGCGTCCGGCTTCGGCAGAGTCGTGACGACGAGTTGGGCGGCGACGCGCGCCAGGTCACGTCGCCCGCGCTCCTTCCACGACGTCACGAACGCACGCGCGCCGTCCTCGTACACGACGGCCGCGCGCGCCTGTGCGAACGCCAACCGCCGGCCGGTGCATTCGGCGCAGCGACGGACGGGCCACGGCCCCGGTGCCCCGCAACGCTCGCACCAGGGTGGCGCGCATCGCACGAACTGCGCGAGACACCGCGCGCACACAGACTCGCCGACACGTCCGCAGACGCCACACCGGCGTGGGAGCAGGACGTCGACAAGCCGCACCACCTCACGGTAGGGGCGAACCCGTCACAGAGGGGTGCCGACGTCGCGCCGGCTCTGTGCCGGTTCGGCCTACGTGCTGCCGGCGACGAGCGGCTCCGCGAGCAACTCGCGCAGGAGCGGCTCGATCTCCACGAGGTCCTCCGGTTCCTTCACCGGCAGGAAGCGACCTCGCGCGCCGTCGCGCGGGCAAACGAGGAACATCGTCGAGACGTGGGCGGAGAGCTCGTGGTAGAGCCGCTCGAACTGGACGACGGCCTGATCCTCGACCCGTTTCTCCGCCACGAGCCACGTGAGCTCGACGGGGTTCGCGAGCGCGGCGACCGTGATCAGCGATGTATTCGTGTTGAAAACGGGGATTCGGCTCTGGTCGAACTCCGGCGGGAAGCACATCGCCTCGAGCAGACGCGGCCGGCCGTCCACTCTCGCGGGTGCTCCGCCGGTGTCGCGCCCTTTCGGCACGACTTCGACTGTGAGCGGCGAACTCGCCAGGAGGTGCATGCCTACGATGGCGGGGTCGAGCCGTGCTCCGAGATTGTCGACGTTGGAGACGACGACGGTAGTGACGCCGCGGCGCTCGAGCTCTGCGAGTGTGCCGGACGTCCGGATCGTCGTCAGGAGATCGCCGTGGCCCGGGCCGTAGAGCGACGCCTTCCCATCGCCGCCGAGGAACAGGCTGCCGTCGGGCTTCAGGCGCGGCGCCGCCGTCTGGCAGAACAACAGCGGCCGTCCGAGCTTTCGCTCGGCGACGTGCGAACGAACGACTGCATCCGTCGCGAAGCTCGTCATCAGCGCAACCGGGATCTCGACGTCGAGTGCGGCCGCAAGGCGTTGGGTCTCACCGAGCTTCACCTCGAGGAAGCTACGGCCGTCGATCGCCTCCGCCACCGCCTTGACGTCGCCGCCGAAACGGGTCGCCATACCCCCCGCGAGCACGACCATCGCGACCGACCCGGCCCGGAGCGCCTCCGTCCCCGCCGCGACGGCCTCGGCGAAACCAGGCTCCCCGGGCGCCGGCAAGGTGACCAGATCGGAGGTCAAGGGAGGCTCGACAACACCCTGGGCGATGTTCGCACGCGCGGTTCGCGTCCCGTCGGCCAGTCCCGAACGGAGCAGCTCGAAGCAGTCTGCCTCGAACCCGTGGCGCTCGAGGATCGCGCGCGCCTCCGGATCGACCTCGTCCAGGATCATCTCGAGCGCACCGGAGCAGGGAGTGATGCCTCGTAGGGTGCGCGATGGACACCCTCCTCGGTCACGATCGCCGCGATCAGGTCCGCAGGGGTGACGTCGAACGCGGGGTTGTGGGCCGGGAAGCGGTCCGTCACCTCGGCGCCGTCGCGCTCCTCGATCGGAATCGCGACGCCGCTCGCCGCATTCCGGTCGATCGTCGAGGTCGGGCCGACGATCACGAACGGGATCCCGTGATGGCGAGCGAGCACCGCGAGCCCATAGGTGCCGATCTTGTTCGCCGTGTCGCCGTTGGCGGCGATCCGATCGGCGCCGGTGATCACGATGTCGACCTCACCTGCAGCCATGAGCGAGCCTGCGGCTCCGTCGACGATCACCGCGTGCGGTAGCCCGAGTATCTCGAGCTCGAACGCGGTCAGGCGTGCGCCTTGCAGCAGCGGCCGTGTCTCATCGACCCAGACCAGGTCGACACCTCCCCGCTCCGATGCGGCGCGGATCGCTCCAACGGCGGAACCGTACCCCCCGGTGGCGAGGCCACCGGCGTTGCAATGTGTCAGGATCCGGGCGGCCGGCGGGACGAGAGCGGCCGCGTGTGCGCCCATCAGTCGGCACCGCGCGACCTCATCGGCATGAATCCGCCGAGCGCGCTCCGGTGTCGGATCGGGACGCATCTCGGCGAGCGCCCAGCGAAGGTTGACCGCAGTCGGCCGCGAAGCGGCGAGGATTTCGAACGCGACCTCGACGTCGTGCCCCTGGGTCGCGGCGAGCGCGAGGCCGTAAGCGGCGGCGATGCCGATCGCCGGCGCCCCGCGCACCGCGAGCACCCGGATCGCGTCGGCGAGCTCCACGGCGTCGCGACAGCGGAGCTCGACCATCTCATCGGGAAGCCGCCGCTGGTCGAGGACGACCACGGCGTCGGCCTCGAGCCTGACGATGCTTTCCGGGTCGAGAGGCTCTAGCACGGCGACCGCGCGCCGGCCGAGTCTCGGGCTAGGTGCCCTCGTCCCACGAGGCAAGGTACTTCGCCTGCTCCTCGGTGAGCTGGTCGATCTCGATTCCCATCGTCGCGAGTTTGAGCCGCGCGATCTCGTCGTCGATCTCTTTCGGGACGACGTACACCTTGCGCTCGAGCTCGGCAGCGTTCTCGACGATGAACTCCGCTGACAGGGCCTGGTTCGCAAACGACATGTCCATCACCTGGGCCGGGTGGCCCTCGGCCGCGGAGAGATTGACGAGACGCCCCTCCGCGAGTAGGTACACCTTGCGGCCGTCCGCCAGCGTGAACTCCTCGACGAACTCGCGCGCCACCCGCGTTTCGGTCGCCATCGCCCGGAGAGCGGCGATTTCGATCTCGACGTTGAAATGACCGGTGTTCGCGATGATGGCACCGTCCTTGAGCACCTCGAAATGGTGCTTGGCGACCACAGACTTGTCGCCCGTGGCCGTGACGATGATGTCGGCGATCTTCGCTGCCTCGACCATCGGCATCACCTGGAAGCCGTCCATCACCGCCTCGATCGCCGGCATCGGATCGACCTCGGTCACGATCACGTGAGCACCCATGCCCTTGGCCCGCATTGCCACGCCGCGCCCGCACCAACCGTACCCCGCGACGACGAACACGCGGCCGGCGATGAGGACGTTCGTGGCCCGGATGATCCCGTCGAGCGTCGACTGCCCCGTGCCGTAGCGGTTGTCGAACAGGTGCTTCGTCCGGGCTTCGTTGACGGCCACGACCGGAAAGCCGAGCTTGCCGTCGGCCTCGAGCGCACGCAACCGGATCACCCCGGTCGTCGTCTCCTCGGTGCCCGCGATCACGTCGCCGAGCTGCTCCCGGCGGGCCGAGTGCAGGATGCCGATCACGTCTGCGCCGTCGTCCATCGTGATGTGCGGCCGGTGGTCGATAGCCGCCTCGAGATGCTGGTAGTACGTGTCGTTGTCCTCGCCCTTGATCGCGAACGTGCCGATCCCGTACTCGTCCACGAGCGCGGCGGCAACGTCGTCCTGAGTCGAAAGGGGATTCGACGCGCACAAGATGACATCCGCGCCGCCGGCCTTCAGCGTGCGCATCAGGTTCGCGGTCTCGGTGGTGACGTGCAGGCAGGCGGAGACGCGGTAGCCGTCGAGCGGCTTCTCGCGTTCGAAGCGCTCGCGGATGGCCGTGAGCACCGGCATCTGCCGGTCGGCCCACTCGATCCGGCGGACGCCCTCGGCGGCAAGGGCAAGGTCTTTCACGTCGTGATGTTGGGTGGCAGCCATGTTCAGAAGTCTCACTTTCGGATGGTGTACGCGATCGAGTCTAGCCGCGAGTCGTCCCTGACGGGACTCAGAAGTCGCGTTCAGGTCGGCCGTAGCGATCGTCGATTCTGACAACGTCATCGAGGTGTGGCGTCGACACTTCGAGGATTGCCGTGTCCTCGATCGCTGTGACCCTGTGCACCGTTCCGGGGCGGTAGCGAAAGGCGTCGCCGGCTGCGATCTCCACCGTGGTCAGCTCCCCGCCGACCTCACCGAGCTCGAGAGACGCGCGTCCCACCTGCACGAGCCAAGACTCATCCTTTAGCTCGTGGTACTGCAGGCTGAGGGCCTGTCCGGCGCGGACGAAGAGCACCTTCCCGACGTAGTCCTCGGTCTCCGCCCAGATCAGCTCGTATCCCCAGGGCTTGTCGATGTGGCGGGGCGTAAAGGTGTAGGGCGCACTCACGCGAAGCTCACAGCACCTTCGGGGATCGCGATCCCGGCGGCGAGCCGCATGCCGTGATCGAGGGTGTTCCCTGCTGCCAGACTCGCACCCGGGCCCACGACCGACAGCCCGAGCGCCCGGCACCTTTCGCCGAGCCGGGCTCCTTCGCCGAGAATCGAGCCGGTGATGGTCGAGCCGGCGCCGACGAACGCGCCTGCTCCGATCACGGATGATTCGACCACTGCTTCCACCCCGAGCACGGCCCCGGCGCCGACGACTGCGAGGCTGCCGACACACGCGCCGGCGCCGATGCGGGCGTTCTCCCCGACGTAGACGGGCGGAACGAGCCGGGCGTCGGGATGCACCTGGGCAGACGCGGCGACGAGCATGAAGTCGCTGCCGAGCTCGTCACCGACCTCGGTCCGGAACCGGCGTTCGAGAACGTCGTGATGCGCCTGGAGATACGAGTCGGGTGTGCCCACGTCGAGCCAGTAGCCGGCCAGCGAGAGCCCGTACACCGATCTCTCGGCGCAGAGTTGTGGGAACACCTCGCGCTCGATCGAGACCGCGCGGCCGGAAGGAATGTGATCGAGGACGCTCGGCTCCAGCACGTATAGACCCGCATTGATCAGATTCGTGTCGATCTCCTCTGGCTCCGGCTTCTCGAGAAACGACAAAACCCTGCCGTCGGGAGCGAGGCGGACGAGGCCGTAGCGGCTCGGGTCGGAGACCGGGGTGAGCAGAATCGTCGCCTTCGCTCCGGTCGCCCGATGGAACGCGAGCAGGGCGGCGAGGTCGGCCTCACGCAGCGAGTCGCCGTTGAGCGCGAAGAAGGTCTCCTGCAGGTCGCGCGCGGCGAACCCGATCGCCCCACCCGTCCCGAGAGGCTCATTCTCGATCTCGTAGGCCAGTGCGAGGCTGCCGTAGGCGTTGCCGAAGTGATTGCGGATCTGGTCGGGTAGGTAGCCGCACGACACGACGGCACGGCTCACTCCGTGTCGACGCAGGTGCTCGAACGTATAGGCGAGCAGCGGCCGGTCGACGAGGGGCAACATGTCCTTTCGGGTGCGTTCCGTCAACGGGCGCAGACGCGTCCCTTCCCCGCCGACGAGAATGACGGCCGGCAGGCTCACCCGGCTGCCCGCCCGATTCCCTCGAAGGTGAACCCCGCCCCGCGCAACGACTCCGGATCGAGCATGTTGCGACCGTCGATCAGCACCCGCGTGCGCATCGTCTTGCCGACCGCGGCCCAGTCGACATCGGCGAGCTCCGGCCACTCGGTCACGACGACGAGGGCGTCCGCGTCGCGCGCGGCCGCCTCCGGGCTGTCCGCGATCTCCACACCGTGCAGATCGTGGCCGTCGACGATCGGATCCCAGGCACGCACATCCGCCCCCTCCGCGAGCAACCTGCCGGCGAGGACGAGGCTCGGGGCCTCGCGCATGTCGTCGGTGTGCGGCTTGAACGCAAGCCCGAGCAAGGCAACCCTCTTGCCGCGCAGCGAGCCCAGGTGGTTGTGCAGCTTGCCGATCACGCGGCGCTTCTGGAGCTCGTTCACCTCGATCACCGCATTGAGGAGCTGGAAGTGGTAGCCGGAGTTGGCGGCCAGCTGCTTCAGGGCCAGTGAGTCCTTGGGGAAACAGCTGCCCCCGAAGCCGATCCCTGCGCGCAGGAAGCTACGGCCGATGCGACGGTCGAGACCGATTCCCTCCGCAACCCGCACAACATCGGCACCTGTCGCCTCGCAGACGTTCGCGATCTCGTTGATGAACGAGATGCGCGTCATCAAAGCCGCGTTCGCCGCGAGCTTGATCATCTCCGCGGATGCCACGTCACAACGGACGACGGGGCTTTCGATGCCGGCGTGCAACGCCGCGACGGCGTCGCCGTCTTCTTCACGGAACGCACCCACGACGATCCGGTCGGGGTGGAGAAAGTCGGCGATCGCCGTCCCCTCGGCGGTGAACTCCGGGTTCGAGGCGTACCCGACCTGGTCGAGGCCACGTTCGTCCAGGCGTTGGCGCACCCTCAGGCCGGTTCCCACGGGCACGGTGCTCTTCATCACGACGATGCAATGCCGTTCGATCGCAGGCAGCTCGTCGATCACCGTCCAGACGGCCGAGAGGTCGGCGTCGCCCGAGTAGGTCGGCGGGGTCCCGACAGCGATGTAGACGAAGTCCGCGTCCTCGATTGCCGCGCCGACATCGGTCGTGAACCCGAGCCGCTCGCCGTTCCGCGCAATGAGCTCGGCGAGGCCGGGCTCGTAGATCGGGACCTCGCCGCTCTGCAACGCTGCGATCCGATCGGGCAGAACGTCGCGGACGACGACGGAGTGGCCGAGCTCCGCGAAGCACGCGCCCGTGACGAGGCCGACGTAGCCAGCGCCGAATACCGCGACGCGTGGAGGGGAGGCGCTCACGACCGTCGGAGGGTACCGGGCGCGGGCATCGCGGGCGTCGGAGGTCGGGCCAGGCTACTGGGCCCGGATCTTCGCGACCGGACGCAAGCCCTTGGCGACGGCGAGCATCGTCTCGTTGGAGAGCCGATCCAGCAGAGTGTTGACGACCCAGTAGCTCGCTCCCGCCTGCTTGAGAACGACCATGTGGAGGTGCGGGCCGTTGTAGAACAGCTCGTAGCGCCGGCCGCCGATGTTCCGAACGAAGTTGCGGCTCCCGAGCACGGGCGCGTCCTCCCAGTCCGACTCCTGCACCGCCCAGTAGTCGTTCGAGCCCATCTTGTACGTGAGCCTGACGGTCTTGTGCTTGCCCTTTTCGTCGAACCGGTACAACCGAACGGGTCGCTCGCGGTCGATCCACGAGGACCGCTCGAGAACCGTCGGCACCATCAGCGGGAAGTCGACCTTCGACTGGCGCTCGCGCAGGAGCTCGAGTGACGCCTGGGCGCCCGGAACGACGTTGGCCGGCTCGCGCTTCGGCGTCTGGTCGACTGGGGCAGACGCGAGCGTCCCATGGAACGTCTGCCCGACGACGGTCGTCAGCATGGCGTCGTTCGCGAGCTGGCGGATCGCCGGCGTCGTCTTCTTGACGTCGGCTGAGCCGAACAGGTTCGCGACCTTGCGGCCGGCCTCCTTGGCTCCCGTCTGTTTTGGATCGAAGTAGACGGTGGTGCGGAAGTACGTGAACGTGGGCGCGTTTGCAGGAATGCCGTTCGGCGGCGTCAGAATCGGGTAGCCACGCTGCCCCAGCAAATAGCTTGCGTTCGACGCCGACCCCGTGACGCCGTTGCCGTTCAGCACGGTCACCGTGGTCTCCTTGGGAGGTGGCGCCTTCCGCTTCACCTTCTCGCCGAGCGCGACCGCCGTGGCCTTCTTCGGCGATTCGACGTCGGGATTCGCCCATTGGCGGACGGCGGCCGAGATGTTGTCGGACGAGGTCGCCAGGTCGGAGAAGCCCTCGAGCCCCTCGATCCGCGACTGGAACACGTGACCCGGAGGCAGCGAGTACGCGAGAACAGCGTACGAGAGCACGGTCTTGGCACTGACGTTCCGGCCGCCCCCCTGGGCCACCTCGATGTTGCTCGTGAGCACCTTGATCACCTTCGGGAGCTTCGTCAGCGAGAAGCTCGTGCGGACCTCGTCCTTGAGGGCGCGGACGAAGCTCTGCTGACGGGCGTTCCGGTAGAGGTCGCTGTCGGTATGCCGAAAGCGGACGAAGTCGAGGGCCTGGTACCCGTTGAGCCGCTGATACCCGGGCTGCAGGTTGATCGTCGCGTAGCCGCTCGGTCCGCTGTGGGTATTGAGGTAGCGGCGGTCGATGTCCATCCAGATCCCGCCGAGCTTGTCGACGACCTGGGTAAAGCCGCGGAAGTTCACGGTGATCAGGTAGTTGATCGGGACGCCGGTCAGCTTGCGCACCGTCTCGAGCGTTCCCTGAGAACCGCAGTCCGCGTAGGCAGCGTTGATCTTCGTCGCGTACGTCGCCTTCCCCGGGCAGATGATCTCGGCCCGCAGGTCGCGCGGGAACGACAACAACGAGATCGTGTCGTTCTTCGGGTTGGCCCGCACGAGCATCAGCGTGTCCGACCGCGAGGGCGTCCCCTTGGCGTCGCCCGCCCTCCGGTCGTAGCCGATCACGAGGGCGGTGGCGGGCTGACCGGCGATCGGCAGGTCGAGCCGCTTCGCCGTCACCTTCACGTCGACGCTCTCCGGGGCCACCGCGGCGACCGACTCGTGGAGGTAGAGATATGCGCCACCGGCGACACCGGTGGCGCAGACGACGACAACTGTCGCGGCCCAGCCGAGAATGCTCAGCGCAAGGGAACGGCGACTCCGCCTCGGCGGCTCCGGCTGCCGGTAGATCGTGACCGGGCCGATCGGGCCGGGTGGCAACTGCATCTTGCCGTTGCCGTTCGGGGAGTGGCCGCGGCCTACGCCTCTCTTGAGTGTCGTCCGCATACGGAAACGGGCGCCGTGCGCCCACGGGCCAGGATACCGGAGGCCCCGGCCGAGTCGGCCGGGGCTTACCGGGCGTTAACTCCCGGTGAACCCGGCATGGCGGAGTGCAGTGTCGAGAAGCGCGAGAGCGGCATCCGAACCGGCGCCGATTCGGAGGGCAGTCGGAGCACCGAACGGCACGCCCGACTGCACCGACACCCCATGACGCAGCAGCGTTGCCGCAAGCTCGTCGGCGTCGACCCCGACGTCGACGAGCACGAAGTTCGCAACGCTACCCGAGAGCGGCTCGAGTCCCAGGGCGCGGAGACGCGAGACGAGAGCGGCGACCGCGTTCCTGTTCGCTGCCCGCCGCTGCTCGACCTCGTCGTCGTCCTCGAGGCTTGCCAGGGCGGCCGCTTGCGCGAGCGCACCGACGTCGAAGCCACGCTGTACTTTCCTCATCGCCGAAACGACCGCTTCAGGCCCGACGCCGTAGCCGACGCGGAGCCCAGCGAGGCCATAGAGCTTCGAGAATGTTCGCAGGGAGAGCACATCGTCCCCCGCCCGAACGAGGTCGGCGATCGCGTCGAGCCGGCCTGCCGGTTCGAGGTAGTCGAAGTAGGCCTCGTCGATCACCGGCAGGACGTGGTCGGGAAGCTCGCGGACGAATGCAATCACGTCGTCACGCGGAGTCGTCCGCCCCGTCGGATTGTTCGGGGTGGCGACGAAGACCAGCCTGGTGCGTGGGGTGACAGCAGCCCGCATCGCACCGAGATCGATCCAGCCATCCGCGAGCGGAATGGTGACGACAACCGAGTCACGCTTCTGAGGATCCCGTACGAAGCTCGGAAACGACGGCCAGGGCACGACGACCTCATCTCCGGGCTCGAGGACTGCCTGGCAGACGTAACCGATCACGGCATCGGCACCGGCTGCCACGAGCACCTGAGCCGCCGAGACGTTGTGCCGCGCGGCGAGAGCCGTCACGAGCTCGTACGAGCCGCGGCCGGGGTAGCGATTGACCTCCGGCACAGCCGCCGCGATGGCGGCGAGCGCAGACGGGAACGGACCGGCGAGCCCCTCGTTGAGTCCGAGCGACACGACGCCTGGAGGGAGTGGCGGCGCGGGATCGCCCGTCGGCAGCTGCTCGAGCGACCGCCGGACGAACCGGGCACCGTCGCTCACGTCGGAACGGGGTCCGGAACCGGCGTCGAAGCGGGCTCCGCGGGAGCCGGAGCGGTCGGGGGAGCCGGCTCCCAATCGCTCCAGTCGTCTCCCCCTCCCGGTTGCCGCCGCCACCAGTAGAGGCCGGCGCCAGCGATCAGTCCCAGGAGGAAGAGCCACCGGAGGGGATGCCGCTTGCGCGGCGGGCGGGCGAAAGACAAGCCCTTGCCGGCGACGAGCCCGGCAACCGCGGCGACGCCCCGCTTTCGAATGAGGCGCCTGAGGTACCACCAGCCGATCGACATCGCGATGGCGTTGCGGTGAGAGCTTCCGGAGCCGAACATCAGCGGCGCTTCGGCGGTAGGTGGATAGGGCGACCGAGGGCGACGAGCCCTGCTTCCTTGATCGCCTCGGCCAAAGTCGGGTGCGGCGCGATCCCGTCGGCCACCGTCTCGACCGTCGCCTCCGCGTCGATCGCGACCACACCCACCTCGATCAGATCGGTCGCGTGAGGGCCGACGACGACCAGGCCGAGCAACTCGCCGTAGGTCGTCTCGTGAATGGACTTCGCCCAACCCGCGGTCGCGCCCGTCATCACCGCCCGGGCGTTCGCCACGAACGGAAAGACCCCGACAGCGACATCGTCGCCATAGCGCTCGCGCGCCTGCGCCTCGGTCAAGCCCACGCCGGCTATCTCGGGGTCGGTGTAGATCGGGCGTGGCACAGCGGGCGTCCCGAGCGCCGTTTGATGGCCCATCGCGTTCTCGGCCGCGATCTCGCCTTCGCGGAAGGCGGTGTGGGCAAGCTGCCAGCGCCCGGCCACATCACCGGCGGCGAAGATCGTGGGGACCGCGGTCCGCATGTGGTCGTCGGTCTGAATGCCCGTGCGCGGGTCGGTCGAAACCCCGATCTCGTCCAGCCCGAGACCCTGGACGAGCGGCGCTCGGCCGACCGACACGAGCATGAGGTCCGTCTCCACCGAGTCGCCCTCTCCGTACGACACGACCAGCCCTGCGCCCGTGTCCTCAACCCCTGTGCACTGCTTCTCGAGATGAACGGCGATCCCACGGCGCTTGAACGCCTTCAGCAACTCCTTCGCAGCGTCCGCGTCCTCCTGCGGAATGAGCGTCGGCAGCATCTCGACGATCGTCACCTCGCTGCCGAAGTGGGCAAAGATCGACGCGAACTCACAGCCGATGATGCCGCCGCCGAGCACGACGAGCCGCCGTGGCACCTCGGTTTGTGAGAGGAGCCCGGTGGAGTCGACACATCTCGCCGAGTCGAGTCCGGGGATCGGAGGTCGCATCGGATAGGACCCCGTGGCGACGATCGCGCTCTTGAAGGTCACATCCTCGGCTCCTTCGACGGCGATCGTGGTCGGAGTCGTGAAGCTGCCCTTGCCCTGCAGCCACTCGACCCCGTTTGCCTTCAGCAAACCGGCGACGCCACCGGTCATCTGCGCCACGACGCCGTTCTTCCAGGCCGCCGCCTGAGCGAAGTCGAGCTGCGGCTCCGAGACGCCGACTCCGAGCTTCGCGAACGTCTCCCTTGCGTCGTGGAGCGCGTGCGCCGTCTGCACCCAGGCTTTGGTCGGGATGCACCCGACTCGCAGACAGGTGCCTCCGAGAGCCGGCTCCTGCTCGATGCACACGACCTTGCCGCCGAGCTGAGCCGCGCGAATTGCGGCCGTATAGCCCGCTGGCCCTCCTCCGAGGACGGCGACGTCACAGTCCATTCCGGTTCAACCTTTCGTGGGGAGCGTCTGTGACGATCGTACTCACGCAAGCCCGGTCCGCAGCGTGAAGGACTCGGGAGTCTCGTCCACTTGGTCGAAGCCGTAGTGCCCGTACAGGGCGATGGCACCCTCGTTGTGGCGATCGACGCTGAGGCTCAACGCCTCGTAGCCGTCCTCGCGAGCGCGGTCGAGGAGCGCCCCGAGCAGGGCACTCCCGACACCCTTCCCCCTTGCGTTCGGGACGACCGCGATGGCGAGCTCGGGGGTCTGCTCGTCGACGAACCCGTACCCCGGCGCAGTGGCCTTGAAGAGGCGGAACCATCCCGCTCCCACCGGGAAGCCGTCGACGAGCGCGATCATCGCCGTGTCGCCCGGTCTCCCCCAGGCCTTCACATACAGCTGAACCGGGCCCGCGCCCGTGTTGGGCTCGCGCTCCTTCCAGTAGTACGCGTGATGGAGCATGTCGCGCAGGAAGCGAACGTCTTGCCCCCCGCCTCTCCGAACCACGACCGCCACGTCGTCCCCCTTACAGGGCGAGCGCAGGCTGCTCGACAAGCGCCACGAGGGTGCGCAGGAACTCTGCACCGTCCGCTCCGTCGATGGCCCGGTGATCGCAGGTGAGGGTTGCGTGCAGGAGCGGCGCCACGTCGACCTCGCCGTCGACCACGACCGGGGTCTGCTTCACGGCCCCGACGGCAAGGATGGCAACCTGCGGCGGGTTGAGCACGGCGACGAACTGCTCCACGCCGAACATGCCGAGGTTCGAGATCGTGAACGTGCCCCCTTCCATGTCCTCGCGCGTCAGCTTTCCGTCGCGGGCGCGACCAACCAGATCGGCGCGTGCGCGGGCGATCTCCTGGACGCTGCGCCGGTCTGCATCACGGATGACCGGCACGACGAGGCCGTTAGGTGCCGCAACGGCCATTCCGACGTGGGCCGCTGGATGACGGTGGATCTCGTCGCCGCTGAAGGTCGCATTGACGGCTCGGTGGCGTACGAGCGCAACACCGACAAACCGGGTGAGAAGGTCGTTGACCGTGGGTTTCACGTCACCCTCGGCGAGGCGAGCAACGAGTTGCGCACGAAGCCGCAGCGCTTCGGTCATGTCGATCGAGACGCCGAGCTGGAAGACCGGCGCCGTCCATGCCTCGGTGAGCCGCCGCGCGATCGTCTTGCGAATCGAGGTCATTGCGATGACCTCGATCTCGGCAACCGGAACAGGGAGCGCCGTCGCTGCCGAGGCACCACCGACAGGGGCATTCTCGACGTCATCGGCGACGATGCGACCGTCGGGGCCCGTCCCTGCCAACGCGGTCAGGTCGATGCCTCGCTCGCGCGCGATCCGCCGCGCCAGCGGAGATGCCTTGATCCGCCCGCCGGCAGGCATCGCGACCGAGCCCGAAGCGTCCCCGTTGCCGGTCGGAGGCAAGGCACGAGGCTCTGAGCCACTTGACGCCGATACCGACTGGTGGGCGTCGGGCGCTGTGCTGTTCGCGCCTGCGGTCGAATCCGCAGCCGGGATCGGCGGCGACCCTGCCTCGACGGAGTGATCGTCGCCGTCCTTCCCGATCACGGCGATCGTGGAGCCCACCTCTACCTCCCCTTCGGCGACGACGATCTTCAGGAGGACGCCGTCGAGGTCCGACTCGACCTCTTGCGTGACCTTGTCCGTATCGAGCTCGTACAGCGGCTCGCGCTTCTTGACGGCGTCGCCTTCGGCCTTCAGCCAGCGCACGATCGTGCCGGATTCCATCCCCTGCCCCAGTCGGGGCAGCTTGACTTCGGTCGCCATCACGTCTCCCCGACGGAAAGAGCACGCGCCGCGGGCGGCGGCTCTCCTTCGACCTGGCTCATGGTCGTCATTATGCTGACGCGCGATGAAGCTCGTCGATCAGTGGCGTGGGATCGAGGACGACCTGCCCCCGGCGTGGGTCGACATCCGGCTCACACTCACGACCGAGCTGCCGGGCGATCTGCCTCGGGCCGCGCAGGTTCTCGGCTCGATCAATGCCGGCAAGGTAGGCCCCGCGCTCGTCTTTCACGTTCTTCGTGCGGGCGGCCCTCAGGGCCCGCAGGCGGCGAAGCGTCTCTTCGACCGCCTCGACCAGGATCGGGTTTGGTGCCATCTCGAGCAGTCGAATGTGTTAGCGACCTCGGTGTCCACAGCCGGAGTGGCGGCCACCACGGGCCCCGCGACAATCCTCGTCGCGGACAGTTGGGACTCCGCGCTCGCGCCTCTTCCGTCCGACTGGACCGACCTTCTCTGTGAGCTCGAGATCGCCTCGAGCACGCTCCTCGATCGAACGGCGCTTCTGTGCGCGCCGCTCAACCCGAGCCGCGACGGTTCGCGGCTCGCCTTCACATTCCGTTGCTCGGGCCGCTCCGGCTTCGGAGCGTCGCAGTCCATGGCACGGCGTTGCTTCGAGCGCCTCGACCACGACGGCATCACCGGGGCGACACGCGTTCTCCGTGTCCTCTCCGACACGGACAATGTCGACACCCAGGGGCCCGTGTGGCTCGTGGGCGGCAAGACCCTCTAGGCCCCCGGCCTCTCCTTTCCCGTGCGCAGGCGGCGGTAGCGAGCTCCGTCAGGAGACGGTGATGCGCCCACCGCGTAGAACGGGCTTGCGGGCGTCGCTCGCATAGACGAGGGCTCCTGCCACCAGCTTCACCCTCCAGGTCACGGTGCCGACGAACCGGACGCCGGTCGAGCGACTGACGCCGAGGCCTGTCAGCCTGGCTCCTCGAGTCGCCGAGCGATCACGCACCGTGATCACGGCCGACCCTGCCTTCAGCGCCTTGACGGGCCGACCGCCGGAAGTGGACAGGCCGATCGCCTTGGCCGCGACGGTGAGGACGAGCTGCACCGGCGTCTTGGCAGGCGGCGGCGGCTGCGGGGGCGTTTCCGAAGGCACCGTCCCCGCCGTGAACGACCCTGTCATTCGGGTCGGGTGGGCGTCGCAGATGAAGAAGTACTTCCCGTCCACCAGGGTCAGCAAGAACGTCTTCTCCCCGATCTCGTTGACGGCGGTCGTGACGTCGACCCCGCCCGGGCCCTGAAGATGGAAATTGTGCTCATCCGATTTGTCGTCGACGGTGAGCGAGAACGGTCCCGGCTCGAGGTGGGTGATAGCGACTCCCGACGCATCGGCGAGTGAGATCGTGAAGCCCGGCCCGACCGAGCCTCGGAGCGGAGCTCCGTCCGCCCCCGCGATCCCGACGAGCACCAACGCGGACGCACAGACCGTGACGAGCATGCGTGGCAGGGTCATGATGCCGTTCCTACGGTGGCAGATGGCGACCGGTTTGGTCAACCGCGGAGCTCGGCGTCGAAACGCTCGACGAGCGCGGCGACCACACGTTCCCGCACGACCGCGGCGTCGTCGTCCGACAGGGTTCGATCACGGACCTGGAGCGAGAGATGGACGGCGACCGACTTGCGGCCCTCGCCCGCCTGATCGCCGCGGTAGACATCGAAAACGCGAGCTTCGCGAAGCTCCGGAGCCCCTGCCTCGAGCGCGACGTCGACGAGAGTCGCCGCCTCGACCTCCTCGGCGACGATCACGGCGATGTCCTGGCGCAACGGGGGAAACGTGATCACGTCGTCGTAGAGGATCCTCTCGGGGATCGGCCCGATCAGGGTCGCCACGTCGAGCTCGAACACCCCCCAGGTGCCTTCGAGCAGGGAGGGGTGCAACTCGCCGAGCCAACCGGCATCGGTCTGACCGGACTTGCCCGGGTGCAGGGAGGGATGCGGCGCTCGATGCACCCGCAGATCGCGGTGCAGGGCGTCGTACAGGGCCTCGACCACCGCCCGCGCCGCCTCGAACCCTCCTTCAGCGAGCCCGGCGACCCGCCAGCGCTCTTCGGGAAGCTGCTCGCCCGACGGGAGATAGACGCGGGCGAACTCGAAGACGCTGATCGCCGCGTTGCCCGCGTCGACGTTCACCCGCGCGGCCTCGACGAGCCCCTCGAGCAGCGTCGTCCGCAGGATCGCCTGGTCGCCGCTCATCGGGTCGGGCAACCGAATCGCCTTCGGATTCGGGTCCTGAGCGACGAGGCTCCAGGTGTACGCCTCCGTGAAGCCGGCGCCCACCAAGACGTCCTCGAGCACTCGACGCAGTCGCTGCTCCTTCGTCAGATGCCCTTCGACCGTTCGCCGTAGCGGCATCGTCCGCGGGACCCGCGGCAGGACGACACGCGCCACCTCCTCGATCACGTCGATCTCCCGTGACACGTCGCGGGCGCGCCAGGTCGGCACCGTCACGTCCCAGTCGTCGCTCACCTCGAAGCCGAGTCCCGTCAGGATCCGGCTCTGCTCGTCCGGAGCGACCTCCAGGCCGACGATGCGATCCGTGCGGCCTGTGCGAAGCCTGACGACGGGGCGCTCGGGCAGGCCGACATGCACGTCAACGCCGCCTGTCATCTCGGCTCCCGTGAGGTCGACGAGAAGGCGGCTCGCCAGCACCGCGGCCGGCTCAGCGGAATGAGGGTCGACGCCCTTCTCCCAGCGGTTCGAGCCTTCGGTGCGAATGCCGAGCCGCTCGGACGTTCGCAAGATGCCGATCGGCTCGAAGTTCGCCGCCTCGAGCAGCACCTCGGTCGTGTCGTCTGTGACCTCGCTCTCCTGGCCGCCCATGATGGCACCGAGGGCCACCGCCCTCGAGCCGTCGGTAATCAGCAAATCGCTCGGGTCGAGCGTCCGCAGCGTCCCGTCGAGGGTCCGGAGTTGCTCGCCCGCAAACGCCCGTCGAACGGCGATTCGGCCACCTCCGAGCTTCGAGCGGTCGAACGCGTGCAGCGGGCTTCCGAAGACGTGCATGACGTAGTTCGTGACGTCGACGACGTTCGAGATCGACCGCATGCCTGCTGCGTACAGGCGCGCACGTAGCCACATGGGCGACGAGGCGACGGTGACGCCCTTGAACACTCGGGCGATGTAGCGCGGGCATCCCTCGGGGTCGTCGACCGAAACGTCGACCCATTCCGGGTGCACGATCGCCGGATCGGTGACGGTGACCGGACGCAGGTCCCCATCGAAGAGCGTCGCGACCTCACGGGCCAGCCCCACCATCGAGAGCAGGTCGACGCGGTTCATCGTCGGCGTCACGTCGAGCACCTGCTCGCGCACGGGCAGGACGTCTGCGAGCGGCGTGCCAGGCTCGATCCCGTCGGGGAGGATCATGATGCCGGCGTGGTCCGAGCCGAGACCGATCTCGTCCTCGGCGAGGATCATTCCACGGGACAACTCGCCCCGCAGCGGCCGCTCGTCGAGCGGGGCAGGGAGACCGGGCAGAAGCACGCCCGGCAGGCCGACGGCAACGGTGGCACCCACTCCGAAGTTCCAGGCACCGCAGACGATCTGCCGCGCGTCTCCCTCACCGACGTCGACCTGACACAGCTGGAGCTTGTCGGCGTTCGGGTGCTTGACCGCGGCGACGACCGTCCCCACGCGGAGGAGCGAGAGGTTGTCGCCCGTGTCGGCGACGCCGATGTCGATGACGCGATCGACCTCGAGCGAGGAGACGGCGAGACGGCGCGCGATCTGGTCCGCCGTCGCATCGACGTGGACATACTCGCGCAGCCATGAGAGCGGCACCCTCATCCCATTGCTCCGGTCCGGAGCACTAGAACTGCCTCGAAAAGCGGAGGTCGTTGCGCCACAACTCGCGCAGGTCGGGGAACTCGTGACGCAGCATCGCGATGCGCTCGAGACCCCAGCCGAAGGCGAAGCCGCTGTATCGCTCCGGGTCGTAGCCGACGAACTCGAACAGCTTCGGGTCGACCATGCCCGCGCCTCCGACTTCGATCCAGCCGGAATGCCGGCACACGGCACACCCTGCCCCGTCGCAGACATGGCAGGAGACATACGCCTCGATGGACGGCTCGGTGAACGGGAAATAGTGCGTACGGAACTCCGTGCGACGCTCGTCTCCGAACAACTTCCGGAACAGGAAGTCGAGCGTCCCGGTCAGATCTGCGAGCGTGATGCCCTCGTCGACCGCGAGCCCTTCGACCTGATGGAAGACCGGTGAGTGGGTCGCGTCGGGCGTATCCCGCCGATACACACGGCCGAGCGAGACCATGTATACCGGTGGCTGCTGCGATTCCATCGTCCGCACCTGCGACGGTGACGTCTCCGTGCGGAGCACGGTCTCGCCATCGAGGAACAGCGTGGCGAGCGGCGACCGCGCAGGGTGGCCCGCGGGGAAGTTGAGCCCGTCGAAGTTGTATCGGGTCGTCTCGACCTCACGGCCGTCCACGACGCGGTAACCGAGGCCCAGGAAGATGTCCTCGACCTCGCGCCGGATCTGCGTGATCAGATGCAGCCTCCCGCGCTGGTAGCCGTCCACGGGGAGCGTCACGTCGGCACGCTCGCCGGCCAGGCGTGCATCCAGCTCAGCCCTGGCGAGCTCTTCCTCCCGCGCGTCGATCGCGGCCTCGAGCCGCTCGCGCACCGCGTTCAACGCCATCCCGGTCTCGCGGTCGCGTACCTCGCGAAGTGCCTGCTTGATCGCGCTCTTCCGCCCCAGGTACTCGACGCGCACGGCTTCGATCGCGGCTGTCGAGGGTGCGGCCAGGGCAGCCGCAAGTCCCTCCCGCTCGAGTGCGTCGGCATCCATGAGGGGCCGAGCGTACCAATGCGGTCACCCCGGGATGCCGCCCCTAGACTGACCGCGTGGCGCTCTACGACTCCATCGCAGGGATCTACGACCCCTGGAGCGCGTCGGTAGTCGAGGACATCGCGTTCTACGTCGATGAGGCGAAGCGGTGCGACGGCCCCGTGGTCGAGCTCGCAGTCGGGTCCGGGCGGATCGCGGTCCCGATCGCGCGCGCCGGACGACCGGTGATCGGCGTCGACCTCTCCGAAAGCATGCTCGAGGTGGCCCGCGCTCTCGCCGACGAGCACGGTGTCGGCTCGCTGGTCGACCTTCGGGTCGGTGACCTGCGTGAGCCTCCCGTCGACGAGCGCGTATCGCTCGTCATCTGCCCGTTTCGCTCGCTGCTCCACATGAGGGACGAAGGGGAGAAACTCCGCGCGCTGCGGGCTGCGCACGCGCTCCTGGAGCCGGGTGGTCGGCTCGTGTTCGACGTGTTCGCACCGAGCCGCCAGGACATCGCTGAGACGCACGGGCTCTGGCTCGAGCGCGAGCCGGGCATCTTCGAGCGCGCGGACTGGGACGAGGGCACGCGGACACTCCGCCTGTCGGTTCGGTCGGGCGATTCGGCCGCTGCGATGGAGCTGCATTGGCTGTCGGCGCTCGAATGGCGCCGCCTGATCGACGAGGCGGCATTCGAGGTCGAGGCGCTCTACGGCTGGTTCGACCGCCGGCCGTTCAAGGGTGGCGAGGACATGATCTGGGCCTGTCGGCGGCGCGACCTCGAGGGAGAGTCCGTGTAGTGTTTGGGCCGTGATCGCCCTCTGGATCATCCTGGCCGTCGTCGTCGTCCTCGTGATCTATTTGATCGCGCTCTACAACGGCCTCGTCCAGAAGCGCAACCGCGTCGACAACTCGTGGGCGCAAATCGAAGTGCAGCTCAAGCGGCGCCGTGACCTGATCCCGAATCTGATCGAGACGGTCAAGGGCTACGCGGCCCACGAGCGCGGTACCTTCGAGGCCGTCACGCAAGCACGCGCGGCAGCGGCAGGGGCGCAGGGCCCGGCCGCGACCGCCGCGGCCGAAGGCTTCCTCAGCCAGGCGCTCGGACGGCTGTTCGCCGTGGCGGAGGCGTATCCGGACCTGAAGGCGAATACGAACTTCCTCGACCTCCAAGCGCAACTCCAGGATACGGAGAACAAGATCGCGATCTCGCGCCAGGTCTACAACGACACGGTGCTGACGTTCAACAACTCGATCCAGGTGTTCCCGGCCGTGCTGATCGCCGGAACCTTCGGCTTCACTCGGCGCGAGTTCTTCGAGGTCGAGGATGCAGGCGACCGCGAGGTGCCGACCGTCAGCTTCCAGCCGGACGCCCCGGCGGCCCCGGCAGCTCCCCCCGCCGCCGATGCGCCCGCACCACCGAGCACGTAGCGTCCTCCTTGCGGGGTTGTTCGTCGCGCTCGCGGTCGCGGGGACGGCCGACGCGAAGTCGTTTTCTCTGCCGCAGGCCGATATCTCGGTGCAGGTGAGGAGCGACGGCAGTCTCGCCGTCGACGAGCTGATCACCTACGCGTTCAGCGGGCCGTTCAGCGGCGGGTACCGGGAGATCCCGCTCCGCTCCGGCGAGTCGATCAGCGAGATCCGGGTCAGCGAGAACGGCCGCGCCTACCGGCCGGGAGCCTGCACCGCGCTCGGCTGTGCCGATGCCCCCGACACGTTCGGCGTCGCGAACCTCGGCCAAGCGACCCGCATCGTCTGGCACTACCAGGCATCGGACGAGCTCCGCACCTTCGTCGTCCACTATCGGCTGCGGGGCGTCGCGGTCGCCTACGACGACGTCGTCGACGTCAACCTCAAGGTCTGGGGATCGGAGTGGAAGGAGCCGCTCGGCCGGCTCAGGGCGGCCGAGGTCGCACCCGGCAAGATCGTCCGCGCCTGGGGTCATCCGGTGTACGTCAGGGGCGACGTCGAACTCGCGGGCAAGAGGGTGTTGCTCCGCGCTCTCAACGTGCCGGCCGGCCAGTTCGTCGAGCTTCGCACGGTGATTCCGCGCGCGGCGTTCGGCTCGACCCTCGGCATGCGCGTCGCGAGCGGGAAGGGGCTTCCGGCAATCGTTGCCGAGGAGACGGCGGACGCCGCTGCCTTCGCGAAGGACAGCGAGCGGATCGACAATGCTAAAGAGCATCCCTGGCGGTACGCCCTCTACCTGCTGCTCGCGGGGACCGTCCCCGCGTTTCTCGTCGTCGGCACGGTGTTCTGGTTCTACGGCCGGGAGCTGAAGTCCGGCTACGACCGGGAGTACGAGCAGGAGCCGCCAACCGAGACCGAGCCCGCGCTCGTGCCGTCACTCCTCCGCCAGGGTGGCGAGGCCGGATCCTTTGAGTTCACGGCAACGCTGTTCGATCTGATCCGGCGCGGCGCCTACACCGCCAACCAGGTGACGACGGACCGGTCGACCTGGGGTGGGCTCCGGACGGAGAGCGTCGCCGACCTCGAGCTCGCAGCCGGCGACGACAAGGGACCGTTCACACCCTGGGAGCGGTCTGTCAGTAGCGTCGTCGACGCCGTGATCGCAACCGGTCCGGAACGCCTCTCGAACTTCCGGGAGCGGATCGAGGCGAAACGGTCCACGATGAGCCCCCACTTCACCTCGTTCAAGGCAAAGGTCGGCACCGAGGTCGGCAACCGGAAGTGGTTCATCTCCCGCGGCGCCGTGCCGCTCGTGTTGGCGCTGCTCGCGTTCGGCGCGATCGGTGCCCTCCTCGTCTTCCTGGCCGCCGACGGCTGGCGCTCGGTCTACCCGCGCTGGAACGACGTCGTGCTTGTCGGCGTCGCGGTCGCCGCGTTCGTGAATGCGGCGATCGTGCTGGGAGCGCTCACCCAGCGCAAGCTGTGGCGTCGCCGGTCGCGGGCCGGAGAAGTCGAGGCCGAACGCTGGGAGGCGTTCCGGCGTTACCTCACCGACTTCCCGCGCCTGCAGGAAGCTCCGCCGGCGACGCTTGCGCTGTGGGAGCGGCTGCTCGTCTACGGGATCGCGTTCGGGATCGCGGATCGGGTGCTGCAGGCGGCGCACATGTCGATGCCGGAGGAGCTTGCCCAGGCATCCTCGATCTACTGGATCTCGAACGGAGGCGGCCTCGGGTCGGGGGCGTCCTCGATGGGGATCGGCGACCTGGCTTCGGGGTTCGGGTCGGCACTGGCACCGCCTTCGTCCGGATCGGGAGGATCCGGTGGCGGGTTTTCCGGCGGCGGCGGGGGAGGAGGCGGCGGGGGCGGCGGCGGCGCCTGGTAGGGACGCGCGTGCTCAGGCAGCCCGGCGCGAGAGTTCGAAGAGCGCAATCGCGCCCGCTGCGGCAACGTTGAGCGACTCCGCGTCTCCCGGCATCGGAATCGACGACACGGCGTCGCATTCGTCCAGCACGGCGTCGGGAAGCCCCGCCCGCTCGGCACCGAGCACGATCGTCACCGGCGGGGTGAGATCGACGTCGGTGAGCCCGACCGCGCCGCGAGGGTCGAGTGCGATCCGGCGGCCCGGACGCGCGCTCCAGGGGACGAGCGGCACGCGGAAGATCGCGCCGGCGCTCGCCCGCAAAGCCTTCTGCGTGAGAGGGTCGGCGCAGCCCTCCGAGAGCGCGACGGCGGCGCCGAACGCGTCGGCCGACCGGATCAGGGTGCCGACGTTGCCGGGGTCGGAGAGCTGCCAGAGAGCCAGGCACGTCTCGCGCCGGCCAACGGGCAACGCGTCTCGCCGAAAGATGCCGATCGCCCGTGGCGGATGCGGAAGCGTTGACACACCCGCAAGCAACTCCGCGTCGACGTTCTCGCCGGCGATCAGCAGCTCGACGGGCTCGATTCCCATCGCGAGAGCGGCATCGCAGAGATCGTCCCCCTCGCATGCGAAGAGCCCGGTTTGCTCACGCTCCTTCTTCCGCTGAAGGGCCCGCACGAGCTTGAGCTTCGGGTTGTCCTTCGAAGTGATCATGCCTCGAGCCAGTCGATCCGGTTTCCCCCGGAGTCGACGAGCGCGACGAGCCTCGGCGGCTCGGGCCAGAACCGCAGCTCCAGCTCCCACGCGTCGGCGGCGCCCGTCTCGCGCTCCTCGGCGCGTTGCCACGAGACCCAGGCGACTGGCTGATGCCCTTCCGGGGTCAGGCGGCCTCGGCCTCGAGCGCGGCCTTTGCCTGCTCGGCGACCGCGGCGAACGCCGGCGGATCGGATACCGCGATGTCGGCGAGCGACTTGCGGTCGAGCTCGATCCCGGCCTTGTGCAGCCCCGAGATGAACTGGTTGTAGGACAGCCCGTGCTCCCGTGCCGCCGCGTTGATCCGGACGATCCAGAGCCGCCGGAACGTGCGCTTCTTGTTCTTGCGGTCGCGGTAGGCATAGGTGAGCGAATGCTCGACCTGCTCCTTGGCGTACCGATAGTGCGAGTTCTTGAGGCCCCAATAGCCCTTGGCCTGCTCCAGAACCTTGCGCCGCTTCTTGTGCGCGGCGACGGATCGCTTCACTCTGGGCATCGGTTACTTCAGCCCCAGGAGGCGCTTGACAGCCGCAACGTTCGCATGCGCGACCGGCTGGTCCTTGCGGAACCCGCGCTTACGCTTCGAGCTCTTGTGCTCGAGGTTGTGGCTCTTCATCGCGTGCCGGCGAATCAACTTGCCCGTTCCGCTCACCTTGAAGCGCTTCTTCGCTCCGCTTCCCGTCTTCACTTTCGGCATCTGGTTTCACTCCTGCGTTTTTCGTCGGCCCGAAGACCATGATCATGTTGCGGCCGTCGATCAGAGGTGGCTGTTCGATCTGCCCGACCTCCTTGACGTCTTCGGCCAGCCGCATCAGGAGGTCGCGACCGCGCTCGGGGTGCAGGTTCTCCCTGCCCCGGAACATGATCGTGACCTTGACCTTCGCCCGCATGTTGAGAAACCGGACGACGTGGCCCTTCTTGGTCTCGTAGTCGTGGATTCCAATCTTCGGTCTGAGCTTGATCTCCTTGACGTTGATCTGCGACTGGTGCTTCCGCGCGACCTTCGCCTTCTGTTCCTGCTCGTAGCGGTACTTCCCGTAATCCATGACCCGCGCGACCGGCGGGTCTGCCTGCGCCGCCACCTCGACGAGGTCGAGATTCCTGCTGTAGGCGTACTCGCGCGCCTCGTCGGTCGACTTGATCCCGATCTGCTCTCCGTCCTCGCCCACGAGCCTCACGTTCGGCACGCGAATCTGGTCGTTGATCCGCTCCGTGTGGACGACGGGCCGGGTCCTGTCCTCAGGACGGCGCCGGGGTCTCAAAGGCTTCTCACCAAGCTGTGTCTCTCTTCAAAACCGTGTTGACCCTTCCCTAAAACGACAGAAACCGCTGACGACAGGCAGCGGCACCGTTTCCCTCGTCGTGCGACTCGGTTGAACCCGCGTAGCTCGTGGCTCCGGAGGTGAGGGTAACGGCCCCTACTTGGCAGGCGCCAAGCGTAGCAGGGCCTGACGCCGCACGTAAGGGCGATCCGTTGAGCGGCGCCAACCTCGCACCTACGCGCGGGAGGGAGCCACGAGCGCCGCAAACTCCGCGAGCAAGACAGCGAGCGATTTCGTCGACTGCCCCTCACCGCGCGTGCGCACCGCGAGCGCGTCCTCCGACTCGCGGTCGCCCCAGACAGCCACGTAGGGGACCTTCTCGAGCTCGGCATCGCGAATGCGCTTCCCGAGCGTCTCGTCGCGGTCGTCGACGTCGGCGCGGTAATCGGCACCGAAGATCTTCGCCGAGAGGGCGCGAGCAGCCTCGCGATGCTGCTCGCCGACCGGCAGCACACGCACCTGCACGGGCGCGAGCCAGAATGGGAACGCACCGCCGTAGTGCTCGACGATGATGCCGATGAAGCGCTCCAGTGAGCCGAGCAGCGCGCGGTGCACGACATACGGCGTGTGCTCGATGTTGTCCGCGCCCATGTACGTAAGCTCGAACCGAGCGGGCATCTGCGCATCGAGCTGGATCGTCCCCATCTGCCAGGCGCGGCCGAGCACGTCGTCCATGAACAGGTCGATCTTCGGCCCGTAGAACGCACCCTCGCCGACGCCGATCACGTACTCGAGGCCGTGGCGGTCGAGGGCCGACTGGAGCAGGCCCTCGGTAAAGTCCCAGTCCGAGTCGCTGCCGAGCTTGTTGTCGGGTCGTGTCGACAGCTCGGCCCGGGGCCGTACGCTGAAGAGGGCATACAGATCCTTCGCGAACGCGATGCAGGCATCGATCTCGTCCGGCAGCTGATCCTTCGTGCAGAAGATGTGTGCGTCGTCCTGCGTGATGTGGCGAACGCGCAGCAACCCGTGGATGGCCCCCGCAAGTTCGTTGCGGTGCAGCGTCGATGACTCCGCGTAGCGGATCGGGAGGTCGCGGTAGCTCCGCAGCTGGCTCCCGAAGAGAAGCATATGGCCAGGGCAATTCATCGGCTTCAAACCGAAGGTGCGATCCCCCTCATGCCCGGGGATCAGAAACATGTGCTCGCGGTACTTCTCCCAATGACCGGAGGTCTCCCAGGTGGCGACGTCGTAGATGAGCGGGGTCTTGACCTCTTGATATCCGCGGCGCCGGTTCTGCCGTCGGCGGAGGTCCTCGAGCTCGTTCCAGATCGCCATCCCCTTCGGATGCCAGAACGGCGAGCCAGGCGAAGCGTCCTGGAGGTGGAAGAGGTCGAGCTGAGGGCCGAGCCGGCGATGGTCATGGGCGCGGGCGAGCTCGAGTCGCTCGAGATGCTCGTCGAGATCCTTCTGGCTGAAGAACGCCGTCCCGTAGATGCGCGTCAGTTGGGCGTTCTTCTCGTCACCGCGCCAGTACGCACCGGCGAGGGAGGTGAGCTTGAACGCCTTGACCGGGGCGGAGGTCTGCAGGTGTGGGCCGCGACAGAGATCCGTGAAGTCGCCCTGGGTATAGAGCGAGATGACGCCTTCGGCGGTATCGATCAGTTCGAGCTTGTACTGCTCGCCCTCGGCGGTGAACCGCTCCCGGGCCTCCTCGGCCGAGATCTCCTCGCGCTCCCAGGCGCGCCCCTCGGCGAGCTCCCGCCGAACCTCGGCCTCGATCGCTTCCAGGTCGGCATCGTTGATCGGCATCGGGAAGTCGAAGTCGTAGTAGAAGCCGTTGTCGATCGGCGGCCCGATCGCGACCTTGACGCCCGGATGCAGCCTGCGAACGGCTTCGGCAAGCAAGTGGGCGGCTGAGTGACGGAGTACGGCCAACGCGTCGGCATCCTGGGTGTCGCGCGTCGTCAGGATCTGCAGCCTCGCGCCGTCCGCGAGCGGAAGCCGCACGTCCTGCGGCACGCCGTCAACCTTTACGAGCACTGCTTGCTCGGCGAGCTTCGGTCCGATCGCGCGCGCAGCATCGAGGCCGCTGGCGCCGTCGGGCAGCTCGAGCGCCGTCGAATCGGGGAGAATCGCCTTCATCGTCGCGGAGGATAGTCGGTCGCCTGAAGGACGCCCCGACTGGCCGGTTCCTGTGGGCGAGAAGTTGCACTTCCGCGACAAAGGGTGTCTCCCTCCGGGAGACACCCGGGCGTTTCCCTCGTCCAAGCGATATGCCGTTCCCCGCCCGGGTGCCGACCACTCCCGTATGCCGCTGCCCGTCTACACGGGTCCCTTTGGTCCCACCCAGGCCGAGAGACTTCTCTGGCGCGCGGGATTCGGCCCGCGGCCGGGCGAAGAGCGGGCGCTCGCAGCGCGAGGCCTCGACGGCGCCGTCGCGCGTCTGCTGACGACCGGCCCCGACAACCTCGTCGGCCGGCCGCCAAAGGTCAACGGCCACCGCCTCTTCCCGCTCGACAAGTTCGGCCACGACCACCTCTGGTGGCTCGACCGCATGGTGCGCACGAGCCGCCCGCTCGTCGAGCGCATGACCCTCGTCTGGCACGACTGGTTCGCCACCTCGAACGAGACCGTCGGCTCGCAACGCCTGATGATCCGCCAGAACAACATGTTTCGCCGCTCCGGTCTCGGCTCGTTCCCCGGACTCGTCACGCGGGTGACCGAGAACCCGGCGATGCTGCTCTACCTGAACGGGCTCGAAAGCGAGAAGGGCGCCCCGAACGAGAACTATGCGCGTGAGCTGATGGAGCTCTTCACGCTCGGCCACGGCTCCGGCTACACGGAGCGCGACGTGCGCGAGCAGGCCCGCGCCCTCACCGGGTTTACGGCCCACTACAAGAACGGGTACGGCTGGGTCAAGTTCCGCTTCGACCGCAATCGCCACGACGACGCGATGAAGGTCGTATTCGACAAGCCGGGCCCATACGGCTGGAAGCAGGCGGTAAATCTCACGATCGAGCATCCCGCCCACAAGACCTTCTTCACGCGCAAGCTCTGGGGCTATTTCATCCCGGAGCCGGCGGACGACGAGACTCAGGCTGCGCTGGAGACCCTGTACGTGCAGTCCGGCTACTCGACGAAGCAGGTGCTCACCGCCATCCTCAAGCACCCCCGTCTCTACGAGGGCCCGCGGATGGTGAAGCCGCCGGCGGTCTACCTCGCGGGCATGCTGCGGACGCTCGGCGACCGCATCTCAACCGAAGACTGGGTCTGGCTCTCGATCCAGGCCGGACAGCTGCTGTTCTATCCGCCGAACGTCTCGGGCTGGAACGACGACCGCTGGCTCGACACCTCCACATTCCGCGCCCGCTGGAACATGGCCGAGCGGGTTCTGCGAAAGCACTCGTTCCACCCCGACCACACGAAGCGCGGTGAGGTCCCGTCCGATCCTGCGAAGCTCGTCGACCGGGCGATCTCGTTCTGGGGGATCCAGGTCTCCGACACGACCCGCCGTGCGCTCCTGACCTACGCCCAGAAAGCGATGGGTGCCGCCGTCGCCGACGAGGACCGACAGAGGAAGTTCCCGCCCATGACCCTGAACGCTCTCCGCCATCTCGTTGCGGCCTCACCCGAGATGCAAACGGCATGAACTGCTGCAACGAGTTCTCACGCTCCACGATGCTCCGGCGAGCCGTCGCCGAAGCCGGTAACGGGCTCCCCTCGATCGAGCCCGGGATGCCGGCCCCTGCCGGAACCGGCCTCGACCGCCGGCGATTCCTCTCCCGCACGGTCGGCGCGGCGTTGACCGTGTACGGCGCTTCCGCGCTCGGCCCGAAGATGCTCGACGAGGGGATCGCCCGAGCCGCTGCCACAGGTGGTGCGGGCCGCCACGTGCTCGTCTCGATCTTCGCCCCCGGCGGCTGGGATTCTCTTTCACTCCTGTACCCGACCGGCGACCCACGCTATCGCAAGCTACGCAACTCGCTCGCCCTGAAGCCAGGCGACGGGCCGGCTTTCAGATCCGACCCAAGGCTCCACTGGCATCCGTCGCTGCAGCCCCTCGCTCGGCTCCATGCACGTGGACGCCTGACGGTATTCCCCGCAATCGGCTACTCGCATCCCGACCAGTCACACTTCACCTCCCGGCACTTCTGGGAAGTCGGCGCACTCGATCCGCAGGCCGGCACCGGCTGGCTCGGCCGGCTGCTGGATGTGATCGGCGACGACGAGAACGCGATGCAGGGCCTTTCGCTCGACGGCGCCCTGCTCCCTTCGCTGGCGACTGCGCGTGTCCCGGTAGCGACCCTCGCAAGCCCGGCCGATTACGGCTTCGGCTCCCACAACGTGTGGGACGTCCCGGGCGAGTTGCTGAACGACGGGCTCGGCTCACTCGGGGCCCTTTCGGCGGACCCGGATCCCGTCATCGCCCAGGCGAGCCGCACGGTCAAGCAGGCGGACGACTTGCGCCGCCAGCTCGGCCGGTTCGTGGGCAAGGACGGCCAGGTGCACATCAACCCGAAGGCCAAGTATCCGGACGGTGACTTCGGGAACCGGCTCTCGGGACTCGCCGCCCTCCTCGACGCCAACTTCCCGATTCGCACGGCGGCCCTCACCGGCCCCGGCTCGTACGACACTCACGCCGATCAGCAAGGACCACTGCAGGATGGCGCCAAGCAGATCGCCGAGGGGCTCTACGCCTTCCAGGCCGATCTCGAGCGTCGCGGGATCGCCGGTCGGGTGCTGACGCTCGTGTGGAGCGAGTTCGGCCGGCGCCCACAGCAGAACGATTCGAACGGCACCGACCACGGCGCGGCCGGAGTCGCGTTCCTGATGGGGACGAAGGTTCGTCAGCGCATGGTCGGTGAATTCCCGGGTCTGGCGAAAGGTCTGGACCGAGATGGCAACCTCCGCGCCACCTCGGATTTCCGTAGCGTCTACGCGTCGCTCACCGAGCAGTGGTTCGACGTCGACGCGGGCAAGATCATTCCCGAGGCGGCGAAGATGCCGAGAATGAAGCTGGTCGCATGAACCGCTTGGCGTTATTGCTGGTGGCCGTCGCCGTCTCGGGGATCGCCGCCCTCCCCGCCGGCGCCGCCACTCAGGGGCTCTCGTTCGTCCAGGTGGTCGAGAAGGAGTACACGCTGACGCTCTCGCGGCCGAGCGTGCGCGCCGGCAGCGTCAGCCTCGAGCTCGTCAACTTCGGCATGGACACCCACGACCTCGTCGTCAAAGGCGTCAAGCCGGGCTCGAAGACCATCAAGTTCAAGCAGCTCGATCCCCGCGGCCGGGGCGAGCGAACACTCAAGCTGACAGCGGGTCGCTACGCGCTCTGGTGCTCACTCGGCAACCACAAGGCGCGCGGCATGCGCACGACGCTCCTCGTCAAGAAGTAGCGGTCAAGGAACACCCTCGTCCGGGCGATACAAGCGTCTGATGGCAACGATTCCCCGCTACACAGGGCCTTTCCGCAAAGCCGAGGCAGAGCGCCTTCTATGGCGCGCCGGCTTCGGCCCTCGCCGCGGTCAGGCGGCGAGCCTGGCGCGGCTCGGCCTCGACGGCGCCGTGCGCTCGTTGACCCATCCACCGGGCGAACGTTGGGTCGGCCCGCGACCCCGCGACGACAAGGGCCGCCCGCTCGCACCCGCCGACGCGTACGGTCACGACCATCTCTGGTGGCTCGACAGGATGGTCCGGACGAGCCGCCCGCTCGTCGAGCGCATGACGCTCAACTACCACGACTGGTTCGCCACCTCGAACGCCGGCGTGGGCTCGCAGAAGCTGATGCTCGCCCAGAACCGACTGCTGCGCCGCTATGCGCTCGGCAGCTTCCAGAAGATGCTCGTCTCGATCACGGCGAACCCCGCCATGCTCGTCTGGCTCTCGGGTGTCGACAACCGCAAGGACGCCCCGAACGAAAACTACGGGCGCGAGCTGATGGAGCTCTTCACGCTCGGCGAGGGCAACGGTTACACGGAGAACGACGTCCGTGAGCAGGCGCGCGCGCTGACCGGCTGGACGAGCACGTGGAAACGCGGCAAGGGTCAGACGGACTTCCGATTCGACAAGTCCCGGCACGACCCGGGCCAGAAGGTCATCTTCGGCAAGCAGGGGACGTTCTCGTGGCACGACTCCGTGGCGCTCACGCTCCGCCACCCCCGGCACGCCTCGTTCTTCGTCACGAAGCTCTGGAGCTACTTCATCCCGGAACCACCTGACGCGCGCACGAGAGCGGGGCTGGAGCACCTCTACACGACCGGCGGCTTCGAGGTCCGCCCGGTCCTCGAGGCGATCCTTCGCCACCCGGCGCTGTACACGGGCCCGCGGATGGTGAAGCCGCCCGTGATCTACATCGCCGGGCTCCTACGCGGGCTCGGCCGCGGCGTCGACACCTCCGCCTGGGTTTGGCTGTCCGAGGGCGCCGGACAACGCCTGTTCTACCCACCGAACGTGGCGGGCTGGGACGACAGCCGCTGGCTCGACACGAACACCTTCCGCGGCCGCTGGTCGATCGCCAACGAGGCCCTCGGCAAGTTCACCCTCGAGCAGAAGAAGGGCAAGAAGGCGCCGAAGGTCTCACGCGACCCCGAAACGATCGTCCAGGGGGCGTTGGCGCTCTTCGGCAACCCGACGATCCGCAAGGAGACCCATGCCGAGCTGCTCGCGTTCGCCCGCGGCTCGTTGCAGAGCGCGACCGGCTGGAAGGCCGATGCATACCCGCCGCTCGTGATGAACGCCGTGCGGCAGCTCCTCGCCGTGTCCCCCGACCTCCAGACCTGCTGAAGGAGACGCGATGACCTGCTGCAACGAGCATTCACGCGCCGAGTTGCTGCGCCGCGGGATCGCGAGAGCAGGTAACGGGCTCCCTGCAATCGAGGCCGGCATGCCAACGCCGGCGGGCACGGGTCTCGACCGACGCACGTTCGTCGCGCGCAGCGTCGGCCTTGCACTGGCGGTCTACGGCGGCTCGGCGCTCGGCCCTCGCTTCTTCGACGAGGGCATCGCCGCAGCCGCGGCAGCGGCCGGTAGCCAGCGCGTGCTCGTATCGGTATTCCTCGACGGCGGTGCCGATGCGCTGTCACTGCTCGCCCCGGTCCAGGATCCGCTCTATCGCTCGCTGCGCCCTCGCCTGGGGCTCGACCCCGCCGCCGGGCCGGCTTTTGCCGAGGACCCGTCCCTGATGTGGCACCCCTCCCTTGCCCCGTTCGCGCAGCTGCACGGTGAGGGCAAGGTGAACGTGATGCCCGGGATCGGCTACGACCACCCGAATCAGTCGCACTTCACCTCGCGCCATTTCTGGGAGGTCGGCGCCGCGGACGAGCGCCTCGTGACCGGGTGGCTCGGACGGTACCTCGACCGGGTCGGGAAGCCCGACAACCCGCTGCAGGGCCTGTCGCTCGACTGGAGCCTGCAGCCCTCGCTCGCCACGTCGAAGATGCCGGTGGCGGCCGTCGATGCGCCGGATCACTACGACTTCTGGGCACGCGGAGTCTGGGGTGAGGTGGGCGATCGCATGATCGACGCCATCGGCCGGCTCGGTGCCATGCCGGCCCACGGTGACCCGGGCCTGCGCCAAGCGACGGACGCGGCGCGTCAGTCGTCGCAGCTCTACCGCCAGCTCACGCCCTTCCGGCCCAAGGACAACAAGCCCGCGTACACGAGTCCCGTCGCGTATCCGGGCGGGGAGGATCGGTTCCCGCAGCGACTCGCCGGGCTCGCCGCGATGCTTGCTGCGGGCCTCCCGCTGAACGTCGTAGCGCTCTCGGCGCCGGGTCACTACGACACCCACGACGCCCAGGCTAAGGATCTGTCCGACGGGCTCAAACTCACCGCCGACTCGCTGCTGGCTTTTCAACGAGATCTCGAGGCGCGCGGACTGGCCGACCGCGTGCTGGTGCACGTGTGGACAGAATTCGGCCGGCGCGCGAAGGAGAACGGCTCGGGCGGCACCGACCATGGTGCCGCGGGGACGGGGTTCCTCATCGGTTCCAGCGTGGTGGGCAAGATGATCGGCGAGTTCCCGGGGCTTGCGAAGCTCGACGACGACGGCAACCTGCAGGCGACCGCCGACTTCCGCGGGCTCTACAGCGCCATCCTCGAAGACTGGCTCGGCGCAGACGCCGAGGCGATCATTCCGGGCGCGCGCAAGTTCGGCCGGCCGACCATCCTCCGATGATGCGACGGGCTGCTCTCGTCGCCGCTGCCGCCCTCGTGTCGATACCGCTCGCGAGCGCTTCCACCCCGCCTCCGGCGCGCACCCAGGTGTCGGCGGCCGAGTTCAACCTCGCGCTCTCACGCACGTCGATCCGCAGCGGCGCGGCGATAGTCGAGCTCGTCAACTTCGGCGAGGACGATCACGATCTCGCCCTCCGGCGTCTCGGCGGCACACGCACCTATCGGATCGGCCTCGTCCATCCCGGCGAGACAGCCGAGCTGGAGGCGCGCTTGCGCGCGGGGCGGTTCGTTCTCTGGTGCACACTCGCCGATCACCGTGCCAGAGGCATGCGGGCATCGCTCCGCGTCCGGGCCTCGAGCAGGTAGCACGGGTCAGGAGCGCACGAGCCGATCCCCCGGAGCGATTCCGGCCCGGGCCGCCTCCCCTGCGGCCAACTCCAGCGTCGCCTTTGCCCCTCGCTGCTTGACGGCACGCCACGCAGGCACGGCTTCCCGCACCGACAGCACGCGCAACTCTCTGTCGAGGAACACGACGTCGATCGCGAAGCGCATGAACATCGTGTGAACCGAGCCCGTGCCGGGAAAAAGCATTCCCTCGTCCGGCCCGAGACCGGAGCGTCCGAGCAGCCCACGCATCCGCGTCCACGGGCGGTTCGCAACCGAACAGCGCTCGCACGCCACCCGGCCGTCGCTCTGGCGAAGCGTGACAACGTCCACGAGGACACATTCGCCTCCCGGCGCCTTCAACCCTGCCCGGCGCGGTGGGCCGAATCCCTGGAACGAGGGATATCAGCGTTCCGCCACATGACTTTAAGTGTGATCCGAACGAGGGACGGAGGACCCGGTGCGCTGCGGCAACCAACGTAGGTTCAGAGACGAATCCGGGCAGGTGCTCGTATTCGCGACGCTTGCGATGGTAGTGCTGCTCGGAATTACCGGCCTCGCCCTGGACGTCGGCCACGCCTATCTCGTCCAACGTCAGCTTCAGGCCTCGACCGACGCTGCCGCCCTTGCCGGTGCACTCGACCTGCCGGACAGCGCCCAGGCCAAGCTCACGGCCTCGAACTACGGTCCGGAACCGGGCAAGCGCAACCCGCCGAGCGCGAACGACAACGCCGCCTTCGAGCCCGGCTACCCCGAGACCAAGTGCGTGACCGCGATCGTGACAGGCTGTACACCGGCGAACGGACAGGTGAACACGATCACCGTCAAGACGAAGTCGGACGTGAGTACGATCTTCGCCAAGCTGGTCGGGGTCAATTCGTTCACCGTTCACGCCACCGCCACGGCATGCTCCCCGTGCTCCGTGAAGCCGCTCGACATCATGATCGTGCTCGACCGGACGGGCTCCATGTGTCAGTTCTCGGGCGGTGGGAACGATCCGGCCTGCACCGACCTCAACAACGCGCGGGACGGAATCAGGACCTTCCTGCGGCGGATGAATCCCCTGTTCCATCACGTCGGGCTGGCCGTGCTGCCGCCTTCGACCGGGACGACGCGAAACGCCCAGTGCTCGCCACCGTCGACCCCAGCCGACGGCAACTACGACTCACTGACGAAGAGCTATCTCATGGTCCCACTCTCGTCCGACTTCGCCTCGCCGCCGGGGACGCTCAACAGCGGCTCGACCCTCGTCGACCGCCTCGAGTGCCAGCAGGTCGGCGGCGGCCGGACCGGGTACGCAGGGGCGATCGATGCGGCGCAGGCAGAGCTCCGGAACAACGGACGTGCCGGCGTGCAGAAGGTGCTCATCTTCCTCTCCGACGGCGCAGCCAACTACGGCGGCAATTCCGAACCGGCGTCGTACCGCAACCAGCCATGCCATGCAGGCGTCAATTCCGCCAATACGGCCAAGGCGCAGGGGACGACGGTCTACGGGATCGGCTACGACCTCGACGGGGTGAACGGCGTCTACGAGCAATGCCGAACGCGGAGCAATGCAAATCGAATCTCCGAGCATGAACGCGCTCCAGGCGATGCAGCAAATATCCTCGTCGACGGACACGTTCTACAACAAGCCTCTGCCCGGTCAGCTCAACACGATCTTCGATCGAATTGCGTCGGATATTTTCCGCACGGCGCAGCTGATCGACGACTCGCTCACCTAGGCATTTCGAGCCGCCGAACGGCCTCGAGGCGCCCCAGCCGCCTCCCCTTTGCGTATGGAGCTCGAAAAAGGCAATAACTGTCGGTTTAATGGGCTTTTCAGCGGATCACTCATTTGAGTGATCGTCGCTTCAAATCCCTCGATCGAGGGACTCTAGCCTCTTGCATTCTACCCTTTTCAGACCATGCTCTGATGCAAGTTCATTCATGTCCAATTGCGGACTTCACAGACGGGAGGGGGGTGAAATCACATGAATACATTTCTTGCCAATCTCTACCTCCGGGCCATCACCGTGCGTGATCGTGAGGAGGGGCAGACGATGGCGGAGTACGGCATCATCCTCGCGCTCATCGCCGTGTTCTGCATTCTCGCGGTCGCTGCTTCTCGGCACGCGGGTCAAGGGCGCGCTCGACGCAGTGATCGTTCTAGGAATAGAAATGCGAATGGTGGTGGGATTCCGTTGATGAATCCCACCACCATTCATCGGGTTGTTTCATCAATTTGCGGCTAAGTGGGAAGGGAAACACAATCGTGATCTTCAGCCAGAACATCGACAAGCGTGAAGACGGTCAGGCAATGGTCGAGTTCGCCATCGTCCTGCCGGTTCTGCTGATGGTGGTGTTCGGGATCATCCAGTGCGGGATCCTGTTCAACCATTCCCTGACTCTCACCGACGCGGTACGAGCGGGAGCACGGCAGGCAGCGGTCAGCCGCACGCTCCCGGGCAGCCCCGGCTCCGCAACAGCAGCGGCGGAGGCACGCGTGCGATCGGCAGCGGCCGGCTCCCTCAGCGGCGCCAACGATCCCGCGACGCTTGTCGTCACCGTGACGTCCACGTTCGCTCAGGGGAGCGACGTCACCGTGAAGGCGACCTACCCGTACACAATCGACATATTCGGCGTCCCCGTGAAACAAGGGCGGTTTACCAGCGAGACAACGGAGCGTGTGGAATGACGATCGACTATCGCATCAGGAACATCGTGATCGCTGCCGTACTTGCGGCTGCCGCCGTCCTGCTGACGGTCATCTACGTGACCTCGGCCCAGAACGACGTCACCGCCGGCAACGAGAACGTGACGGTCTACGTGCCGTCAAAGGACTACTCCGTCGGCACCGCCGGCAGCAAGATCGCAGGCAACCTGGACAAGCAGACGGTCGCGCGCAAGAACGCCGCGCCGGAGGCCGTGAAGGATCCGGCGCTGATCAAGGGCCTCTATCTCACCCAGCCGGTGTACAAGGGCGAGCAGTTGACCCTCAACCGGTTCGCGCTGCCGAAGGAGCAGGGGATCCGGTCGGAGCTCAAGGGCAACCAGCGGGCTCTGCAGGTTCCCGGCACTTCAGACCAGGTGCTGGCCGGAACGCTCAACCCGGGCGACCGCGTCGACGTGGTCGCACTCCTGAAGGATCCGCGTGACAACACCGAGGTGAAGAGCTCTGTGGTGCTCCGCAACCTGCGCGTGCTGGAGACGGAGGAGGGCTCGAGCGACTCGACGATCTCCTCGTCCGCCGACAAGACGCAGGACTCGGTCATCCTGGCCGTGACGGACGCGCAGTCACAGCGTCTCTATTACGTGATGCAGAACGGTGACTGGACGCTGCAGCTGCGCCCCGTCAAGAAGCCGAAGGACAGCAGGCGCTCCTCCGACACGTTCGCGACGGTGCTCGCCGGAGGCAGCAAGTGACCATGTTCGCCACAGGCAGCCGGCATGAGACCCTTCGAGTCGTCGTCACTGGCACGTTCGACGGCGAGTCGGATCTCCGGGAGGCGCTCACCGCCCCCGGCAGCGGTCTCGAGGTCGTCGCCTGGGCGGCCGGGGTGCGGGATGCGGTGCCGCACCTCCGTGACGGCGACGTCCACGCAGTACTGCTCGGCGCCGGCCGCGACGGGGATCCCGTCGCGGCCGGCCTCGAGACCGACGTGGCCGTGATTCGCCTCCAGACGGAGGCACCAATCGTGCTGCTCGTCCCGGGGCCGCACTCCGGCCTCGTCGAGACCGCGTTCACAGCGGGCGTCGACGACGTGCTCGTCATGCCGCAGTTGGCGGAGACGATCTCGTTCGCGATCCGCAAGGCGCACGAGACCGGTGGCCGGTCCGGCCACGGCTCAAACGACGGCGAAGGTCACGGCCGCGTCGTGACCGTGTTCTCGCCGAAAGGGGGCACGGGCAAGACCGTGCTCTCGACCAACCTCGCAGCGCTCCTCGCGCACACGTCGGGAAAGCGCGTGCTGCTGATCGACCTCGACCTGCAGTTCGGCGACGCCGCGATCATGCTCGGCCTCGATCCCCAGCGCACGATGCACGAGCTCGTGCTGGCTCCCGGTGGGCTCGATGTCGGCAAGCTTGCCGGTTACACCACGCGACACCGGTCCGGTCTCGACGTCCTGGCAGCGCCGATGCGCCCGGAAGACGCCGAGCTCGTCACCGAGTCGAAGGTGCTGCAGCTGCTCGAAGTAGCTCGGGAGGCGTACGACATCGTGATCGTGGACACCTCCCCGTTCTTCTACGGGCCGATGCTCGCCGTGCTGCGTCAGACCGATCAGGTGCTGATGCTCTGCGGCCTCGACGTCCCGACGCTGAAGAACGTGAAGCTGAGCCTGCGCACGCTCGAAATGCTCGGTTTCCCGGCAGCTCGCACGAGCCTCGTGCTCAATCGGGTCACGCCGAAGGTCGGCCTGACGAGGGAAGACGTCGAGGGAGTCCTCGGCCTCACCGTCAGTTTCGAGGTGCCGAACGACCCGGTCGTGGCACCTGCAGTCAACAGCGGCGCCGTTGCCGCACTCGTCCAAGGCGACTCCGAGTTCGCCCAGGCAGTCGCACTCATCGCACATTCGCTCGAGCAGACCGGCGCGCCGGCTCCGACGCGAGCTGTGGAAGCCCCGAAGCGGCGTTGGCTGACGTCTCGCCGCATCCTCGAAGGGAGGGCATCATGAACCTCGAAGACCAGCTCCGGGGCGACCAGAGCGGCGCAGGCAGCGCCCGCCTCACCGAGCGCATCCAGGTCGAGGAAGTGGAGACGACCCCGCTCCTCGAGGACGGGCGCAAGGCGTCCGGCATCGCGGACCCCTACGGAGACCTGAAGACCGATGTCCAGCGGAAAGTGATCCCGAAGCTCGGGCCCTGGCTCTTCTCCAACCAGGAGTCTCCCGACCTGCGCCGCGAGGTCACCGAATCTGTCGCGCGTGAGCTCGACGCATCTGGCACGCCGCTCGCCGCGGTCGATCGTGCGCGCCTGATCGAGGAGATCGCGGCCGACATCCTCGGCTACGGTCCGCTCGAGCGGTTCCTCGCCGACGACACGGTCACCGAGGTGATGGTCAACGGCTTCGATCGCGTGTTCATCGAGCGCGACGGCAAGATCGAGGCGACGGACGCGAGCTTCGTCGACGACGACCACCTGCGGAGGATCATCGACAAGATCGTCGCCCGCGTCGGCCGACGTGTCGACGAGCGCTCGCCGATGGTCGATGCGCGCCTGCCCGACGGCAGCCGTGTCAACGCGATCATCCCACCGCTCTCGCTCGACGGGCCGACGTTGACCATCCGCAAGTTCGCCCGTGACCCGTACACGATCGACAACCTGATCGACTTCGGCTCGCTGACGCCGAAAGCCGCGCACTTCCTGCAGTCGTGCGTAGAGGGCAAGTTGAACGTGCTCATCTCGGGAGGCACGGGAACGGGAAAGACGACGCTGCTGAACGCGCTGTCGGCGTCGATCCCGGACGAGGAGCGGATCGTCACGATCGAGGACGCGGCCGAGCTGCAGCTGCAGCAGGCGCACGTGATCCGCCTCGAGTCGCGGCCACCGAACATCGAGGGAGAAGGCGAGATCCGCATCCGCGAGCTCGTCCGCAACGCCCTCCGGATGCGGCCCGATCGCATCGTGGTCGGCGAGGTTCGCGGGCACGAGACGCTCGACATGCTCCAGGCCATGAACACCGGCCACGAGGGCTCGCTGACGACGATCCATGCCAACTCGCCACGCGACGCTCTCAACCGGCTCGAGACCCTGGTGCTGATGTCCGGCCTCGAGATCCCGCTCCACGCTATCCGCGAGCAGATCTCGAGCGCGCTCGACGTCGTCATCCACATCACACGCCTCGTGGACGGCAGCCGGCGCATCTCGCACGTCACCGAGGTACTCGGGATGGAGTCCGAGATCATCACGCTCCAGGACATCTTCGCCGCACGTCCGACGAGCGACCGCGCGGCGGCACACGGCTACATCTCGTACCTGCGGCCGCTCGAGTGCACCGGCCTCCAGCCCCACTTCCAGCACAAGCTCGCAGGCCACGGAGTGATCCTGCCGGAGGACTTCTACCAGCCCGAGTCGCAGCTACAGGCCGTCTCGGCGAACGGAGGCCCGCGATGAGGTCACTGCTGTTCGACTCGGCGGTCGGCCCGCTCGTGGTCGGCCTTGCCGTCGGCTGCCTGATGCTCATCGCAGCGCTCGTCGCGTTCGCGAAACCCCGCGGCGCGTGGCTGAAGAGCCGCCTCGAGCCGTACGGAGGTTCGGGCGGAGCCGCCGCAGTGGAAGGTCCCGGTGGGTCGAGCAAAGGCGCCGGCTGGCGACCTCACGCCGATCGCCTCTACGAGGCGACGGAGCGTGCATTCGACAAGACGAGCGCGGGAGGCTCGCTCGAGCGGTTGATCGAGCGCGCCCACGTGAACGTGCGCCCGGCTCAGTTCACGTTCTGGGCAGCGGCGGCCGGAGTCTGCGTTGCAGTCGTCGTCAGCCTCGTCACGAGCCAGTCGCTCCTGATCGCGGCGGCGCTCGTCGGCGGCGCGACTGCGCCGTTCGCCTGGCTGTCGTCCAAGGCGCGAGGCAGGTTGCGGGCATTCGAAGACCAGCTGCCCGACATCCTGATGACGATGGCGGGCTCGTTGAAGGTCGGTCAGAGCTTCGATCACAGCATGCAGGCGATCGTCGACGAAGGGCTCTCGCCGGCCAACGAGGAGTTCGCCCGTGTGATCAACGAGACGCGCCTCGGCCGTCCGCTGGACGAAGCTCTTGGGGCGATGGCCGATCGCATCAACTCGGACGACTTTCGCTTCGTGCTCATGTCCGTCACGATCCAGCGCGAGATCGGCGGCAGCCTCGCCGAACTCTTCCAGACGGTCTCGGACACCGTCCGCTCCAGGCAGCAGTTCCGTCGCCGCGTTCATGCGCTGACCGCGATGGGACGGGCGTCGGCCTACGTCCTCGTCGGGCTGCCTCTCATCACGGCCGCCCTGATCTCGATCTTCAATCCTGACTACCTGGCACCGCTCGTCAACACGTCGGCGGGAAAGATCATGCTCGGCGCCGTGTTCGTGATGATGATCTTCGGCGGCCTTTTCCTCAAGAAAATCGTCGCGATCAAGGGGTGATGCCAGATGCTTCTGCTACTCGCATTCGTCTGTCTCGCCGGCGCTCTCGTCATCGTCGGTCAGCTCGTCACGAAGCCGGCCCGCGACCGCCAGGCGTCCCTACGCCGGGCAGGGGCGTATACCGGTGAGGAGTCGACCGGCGGCGACCCGCTGTTGGACCGCCTCAACCAGCGCTACTCCGGTCGACTCGCGCAATTCGCCGGCCGGCTCGATCCGCGTGCGACCGAGGACAAGATCGGGTTCAAGCTCGTGTCGGCGGGACTGGCGCGGAGCATTTCCCCAGTCGGGTTCCTCGCGACGAAGGTGGTGCTCGGTGCGGCCGGCATTGCGATCGGAGCCGTGCTCGGGGCGTTGCTGGGCAGCCCGGCAACGGCCCTGCTCGTCGCCGCCGCCGGGGGTGCCTTCGGGTTCTTCGGCCCGGATGTCGTCGTTACGTCGCGGACGCGGAAGCGTCGCGACCTGATGAGACGGGAACTGCCGGACTCGCTCGACGTCCTGGCGGTCAGCGTCGAGGGCGGCCTCGGCTTCGACGCTGCTCTGGCGAGGCTCGGCGAGCATCTCGAGGGCCCGCTGGTAGAGGAGTTCCTCCTCGTTCTCGCCGAGCTGCGGATCGGCGAGAGTCGATCCAAGGCGCTCCGCAAGATGGCGGAGCGGGCCGAGATCCCGGAGCTGTCGTCCGTCGTCAACTCGCTCATCCAGGCCGAACAGCTCGGCAGCCCGCTCGGCCGAATGCTCCGCATTCAGGCGGAGGAGTCGCGCAATCGACGGCAGATCGCCGCCGAGGAGAGGGCCATGAAGGCTCCCGTGAAGATGCTCGTGCCGACCGCGTTGTTCATCTTCCCGGCGATGTTCGTCGTGATTCTCGGCCCGGCGATCCTGAAGCTCAACGAGGCGTTCTAGCTCCTCGTTCATCCGAGAGAGATGCGGGCCCGGGATCCTCGATCCGCGGCCCGCATCTCCGTCTGGCTAGTTGCGACCGCCGCCGCCGAATAGCGACAGCATCAGCATGAAGACGTTGAAGACGTCGAGGAAGATCGAAGCCGCAAGCAACGGCGCCGCCTCGATCTGACCTGCCTGACGAAGCCGCTGGAAGTCGTACATCGTGTAGCCGGCGAAGATGACGAGACCGAGAACCGCATAGATCACATCGCCGCCGGGGATCGAGACGAACATCAGGACGACGCCGAAGACGATCAAGCCGAGCAACGCGAAGAAGGCGAACCGCGCGATCTTCGAGAGGTCTCGGCGGGTGGCGTAGCCGTAGGCACCGAATCCACCGATGAAGAGCGCGGTCGTGGCGCCCGCCTGCCAGAGCGCTTGCGGTTGGACGGAGGCGTAGTAGGCGAGCACGGGCGACGCGGCGATCCCGAGGAATGCACCGAGGCCGAAGAGAAGCCCGATCGCGAGCTGTTCGGAACGACGGACCGCGACATTGAGGCCGAGAATGCAGCCGATCGCGCCGATGAACGCGACGATGCCCCACCCACGGGAGAGATCGCGTCCGAGGTAGGCACCGAGGGCGGCGACGCCACACGTGAGGGCAACGAGGCCCATGGTCTGGCCGAAGATGGCCCGGGAACGGTCACGGCTGACGGCGACCGACTGCTGGGATACCTGCTCGAGGCTGGTCATGACTGAATCGTACTGTTCCGAACAGGGTCTTCGTCCGAAATCAACCACGAGCCCGCAACCGTACGTATGCTCCTGCTTGATGCCACGCCTGTATGGAGAGCGGATAAGCGACGCCGAGAGCGCAGAGTTGATCGCGAAACTCCGGGCACGAGGCACCTCCGACGCGCTCGTGGCAGCCGACACGGTCGGCAAGGGCCCGAGCCGCAACGCAACCGTGGCGACCTCACTTCAGGCGCGGGAGGCGATCCTGCTCGAATTGCGCGACTGGGAGGATCTCGACGAGAAGTCTCCTGATCTCGCCGGGCTGCGCGATCGTCTCGCCTCTCCCCAGCAGGGGCTGCGGATCATCTAGAGGGACTGCGGCCGGACGGCGCTGCGTCGTCCGCACCTGAACGACCGACCAGTGGCCGGGCTCACCCGCGCATTACGCGCTCGTCACCTTGTCGCTCGCCTTGGCGCTCGTCACGTCGCGATCATGGCCGCGCGGTCGCTGTGGTGCCGGCGCGACGTGATGCGCTCACCGTTATCGCGCAGGAGCGTTACGCGGAGTTCGGAGAGCCCTTCGGGGCAAGCCTCGAGGTGTCGCAGGATGGCGTCCCGGTGGGCCGGCTTCAGCGCGACGGAGGAGAGCTCTCTGTCGATGCCGGCCTCGATGATGTGAGCCGCCACGATGGCATCGGCATGCCCGTCCGCGTAGAGGCGGGCGACGATCCATCCGGCGTCGTCAGAAGCGACAGCTGCCCCGTGCACGTGGAGCATGCTGCCGAGCATACGCGATGAATGCAGTGACCGACGCACCTACGGCCGCGTCAGGGCCGAGAACTTCCCCAGCCCCGGCGATTCCTCTCCGTCTGCGGCGCGAGCTGACGGGCGGTCCAGAAAGACGGCGAGTCGGCTGCGGAGCGATTTGAGCACGGCGAGCATCTCTCCCCTATCGGCAACGCTGCCTGCCTGCCCAATCCCCCCATCGGGTCGCGTCGTCCGGGCGAACCGGGATCGCGGAGAGCGAGAACCCGAGCGGCGAGAGGGCACTCTGGCCACGCCTGGGACCAGGAAATCGCTGGAGCCCGTTGTCTGGAGCCCCTTGTAAGGGGCAGAGAGTGAGAACCGACACCTATGCTTGCCGACCGCACCCGGGTTGAGCAGATCTCAGCCGCGGAGTACAGTATTCCCGGAACGTGCGTTTCGTGGCGGTATCCCGACTCGTCGTCGGCGCTCTCGTGGCATCCTCCCTCGGGGTTGCCTCCGCGGCCGGCGGAACGAGTGCGTGTGAGCCGACGCTCTCCGATGGCTTCGGCCCCTGGGCACAACGCGCGAGCGGCGCGCCCCCGAGGCGCGCGGTCTTTGGCAGCGGTTTCACGCTGTCGGGCAAGGTGCTCCGAGTCGGAGACTGTAAGCCCGTGAAGGGAGCGGTGGTCGAGGTTTGGCAGGAGACTCCCGGTCTCGGGTACGTTCGCCGGGGACGGGCGAGCGTCGTCACGGACCGCGCGGGGGCGTTCCGCGTCGTCGGACCGGTTCCGCTCGGAGAAGGCGGGCGTCCGCCGCATATCCACATCCGCGTCACAGCGGGTTCGTTCGACGAGGTGGCAGTGACCCACTCCGTTACGCAAGGATCGCACCGCGCTCGCCTGACCATCGTCCTCGTCGGCTCGGACCTCTAACGCGCCAAGGGTTCAACTGCGGGACGTTCGGATGATCGGCATCGGCAGCGGGAACGACGTCGCCCGGGCGCGTGGGCGAACTCGATGCCCGCGCTTGTTCACGCCGCTGTGCGATGACGTCTCCGCTGCCCCCTCGGAGCGGCATCCGCCGCCGCCGCGACTGGCACGGGCGCAGGCCGTGCTCTGCGCTTGTGGCGTAGCGCCGGGCGCTCGACGAGCACGTACGTGGCAGCGGCAAAGACCGTGGCGGTCATCGCGACGAGGAGTAGATCCGCCATGTACCCTGCCTGCCCGTCCCACGTGAAGCCGTGGCTGCGGTAGAAGCGAAAGATCGGCTCGTGCCAGAGGAAGACGCCGTACGAGAGCAGCCCGCCGATCACGAGTGGTCGAGACTCGAGTGCGCGAACGAGCCGGGAGCCTGGTTTCGCCATCGCAATCGTCGCGACGAGTAGGCCGCACGCAAGGGCGAGGATCGTCTGCTCCTCGAGAAAGTCCAGTTTTGACTTGGCGTAGCCTCCGACCGCGAGAAGTGCCAGGACCACGATCGCCGCGCCTGCCGCGACCCGCCAGCCGTCCACCAGTCTCAAACGGCCATCCTCCCAGAGGATCCGTACGACCGCGACAGCCATTCCGATCGCAAACCAGTGGGCGTGCGTGAAGAAGCTGGTCTCGAAAAGCGGATCTGTCAGCCAACCGCGATAGAGCTCCGTCGAGAAGAGGCCGACGGCACCGAGCAGTGCGATCGGGAGCAGGGCGAGTCGGACCCCTTCGATGCCGCGTCGCCGCCCCAGGAAAACCGTTGCGACCGAGAGCAGCGGCAGCGCGACATAGAACACGACCTCCACGCACAGCGACCACGCCGGCATGATCCCGGCGCCCGTTTGCCACTCCGGCTGGTAGGCCGGGATGTAATCCTGCAGAAACGCCATGTCTCCGAGCAACTGCAGCGGGTGACGAAACAGGTCGTGCTGCCAGAAGATCGCGATCAGTAGAAGAATCGCCCAGAAGGCGGGGACGATCCGGAGCGTCCGGTTGACGAGGTAATCACGGATCGACGGGAGTGGCCCGCCTCGCAGGATCGCAGATGCGAACGGGGCGAAGAGAAGGAAGCCGCTGAGGACGAAGAACATCGCGACACCCACGCGCAGCGTGTCCAGCGCGTGCGAGAGAGGGCCGAAGTCGGTGCCGTATTCATCCGAACCGAATGCGGCGGCAGACCTCGACCCGGTGACAGGATGCGCCCAGACATGCCAGGCAAGCACGCTAAAGGCAGCGAGCGCCCGCAGACCCTCGATCCCCTCGATCCGCCGCCCACGCACAGGGGCGGCTAGCTCGTCCCCCGACACAGTTCCAGTGTGTGGCCACCAGACGGTGCTGTCAACTCCTTGTGATCGCTGTCAGCAGGAGGCCACCGAGCGGAGGGAGCAATGAGGCAAACCGAGGCGGAGGGAGCAATCACGCAAACGGAGGCGTCGATGGCAATATCGTGACAAACATGTCATAGTCCACGCCCATGGGGAGGAGGCGTCGACGGCGCCTGCGGCGGATCGTCGTGATGATTGCGGCGGTCGGAGTCGAGGTGCTCGTGATCATCGCGCTCGTCACCGCGCTCAGTTCCTGGGCGCACTGACGCGGGTACGGCAGGCCCTAGGGTCACAGCGCCCGGCGCGGCCGGGCCGGCTACGCACCCCTCAGGGGAGGTCAGGTGCGGACGCCAAAGGCCGAGCCCGGCCGAGATCCAGTCTCATGGATCGGTTGGGCTCCGAGCACGGAAACAACAGACCGCGCCGCGGAACTTCCCGCACGATGCGACATTCGGCTTGCGTCTGCGGAGCGATCCGACTCGTCACCGGTGGAGCGGCACGACCAGCCGCCGCGTGGCGACGAGTTGACGTCAGCCGAGCGGCGAGCGTGTCCGTGCCGTGACCACGCGCCGTCGGCCCTGGTAGACCCATTTCCGGCAACGCTGACCGGATGTCGATCGCGTGCGGCCCGCGCTGCGCAAGACCTAGGCCCTTGGGGCTACGAGATGGTGTCCCGCTCGCGTGGTTGCGGCGGCGCTGTCGCTGCTGGTACCGAGGGTTCGCCGGCCGGGGAGGCAGTCTCGTCGCCGTCGACCATGCCGGTGACCGAGTCCTTGAACTCCCGCATTCCCTTACCAAGATGTCTCCCCATCTCGGGGAGGCGTTTGGGGCCGAAGACGAGTAGTAGCACGAGCAGGAGGATGAGCATCTCCCAGATCCCGATTCCGAAAGGCATCGCGGACTCCTTACCAATTGGTTGACAAGGTTTAAGGTAGCTGGCCGTCTCCGCACCCGGCACGGGAGTTGGCTCCGACTGCTATGCAGGTAGATCGGGCGGGAGCGGTACCTCCTGGGGAGGCAAGCCGCTGGCCTCCTCCCAGCTGACGAACGCCTCGCCATCACGCCCCTCGTGGACACCGTCACCGCCGAGAGCGAGGATCACACACAGGTCCTGACCGCGGTTTGTGAGCTGCCGCTTGACCGCCGGGGCCACGCGCGCGACGTCGCCCATTCGGAGCTCATGCTCAGCCCCTTCGATCGCGAGCGACAACGTACCCCTGAGAACGACGTAGACCTCTTCTTGACGAAGGTGGCGGTGGATGCGCAAGCGCTGACGCGGCTGCAGCGAGATAACGTTCATCCCAAAGCTCGAGACGCCCAGCGAGCGCCGGACGGATTGGAACTGCTCGCTCCCGCCAAAATCGATCCTGCCGAACATCACCCCGTCTTCCATCCCGATTTCTCTCCAATCCGTGAGATCGAACGACGAACAGCACCATCATGACGACTTCGTTGATCGAACTCCTCATCCAACCTCGTAGTCCGGCCGGTTGGGTCACAACTCGTCCTTGGAAGCGCATCCAGTGAGAGTCGCTCCTCATCTCCCGGCACACACCGCGCTGCACTGTGCTTCAGCGAGGTCACGCTTTGAGGATCTCTCGTTGGGCGAGGACGCGTTCCATGAGCGGGCGCATCTCGAGGTCGCGGGCAGTCGCGAGCGCTGTGTCCTGGAGAGCGACCGCTCGTTCCCTGTCGCCGGACCCGCCACGGGCGAGAAGTGTTTCGGCGTAGTCGGACGCCGTCCAGGCATGCTCGGGGCGGTACCCGGCGCGATCGCAGAAGGCCAGCCCGTCTTCGAAATGGGCCAGGGCGGCGTCGATCCGGCCGGACGTCGCGGCGAGAAGTGCCAACACCCGATCCACGGTCAGAGGCACGAGGAAGAGTGCCGTGCGCCGCGCTGGCTCGAGACTGGCGTACAGTTCCTCGGCTGCCTTGCGATCGCTCCGTTGTATCGCGATGAGCGCCAAACCGGCTCTCGTGATCATCGCCAAGCCCGGAGCAAGTCGCGACAATGAGAGCACGTTCGTAGCCACCGCCGCGGCCGCATCGAGGCGATTGCAGACTCCTGCGATGCGGGCAACAAGCGGGAGTAGGACAGCCACGAAGACGTGATCCGCCGTTGCCCCGGGCGGAGGAACACTCGCCGCGACCTCTTCCAGCCGGGCGATGTACGCCGTGCCTTCCGCGTGTTCACCCAACTCATAGTGGGCCACTGCAAGCATTCCCAGGTGACGTGGATCGCGCGGCAGCGCAGCCAACCCGAGCTCGCCCGTCTCGCGGGCGGTACGCCAGTCTCCCTCGTACAGCGAGAGCAGCTCATTGTTGAAGAACGCCGAGGCGACCGACCAACGCTCTTGCAGCCCCTCTGCACACGACAGCGCCCGAGCGGAGTGGGAGCGGGCCAGCTCGCGCTCGCCCCGAGCCGTCAGCGCCCATGCGACGAGCCGGAGGGCATTCATCTCATTGCGGAGGTCGCCGGCAGGGTGAGACAGCTCGATCGCCCTCGTCCCCTGTCTCGTGCAGTCGTCCCACCGGAGATGGAACGCATCGACGAATGCCGCACTCGCGAGCGTTCTTCTCTCCAGAGCTGCATCGTGTTCGCGTTGCGCGATCGCAAGAGCCCGCTGAAAGTCGCGTTGGGCCGATTCGTAATCTGCCTCCCAACCGCCGGTGAACCAACCGTGCGTCGCAAGCAGGCGCCCCTCCTCGGGCGAATCGGATGGAACGATGGTCAGAGCCCGAGTGATCAGCTCAGCCATCTTCAGGTGCCCCATCCCCAGAGAGAGAGGGAACGGATGAGTCGCCACGACGACGGCGCGGCGGATGTCCCCAGCATCGGCGTAGTGGTCGAAGGCACGGCGCATGTTCATCACGAGCGGTCCCCACTCTCGTGGGGCAAGGGTGGCGAGCTGGGCGCGCGCGAGACCAAACAGGAGCGCAGCGGTCTCATCGTCCATCGCCTGCTCCACCTTTGCGGTGAGCGCGCGCTCGAAGTGGCCGACCGCCTGCTCGTGCGCATGCGCCGCCAGCGCAGACTCGCCGGCAATCAGCGAATAATGGACGAGCTTCTCGGGCCCGACCAACGCCTCGGCTTCTCCGAAATGATGAGCCAACTCGGCCGCGTGGGCATCGGCGTCCGCACCGTACAGTTGCTCCAGGGCCTCGGCGATGCGCGCATGGAGGCGCACGCGTCGCGTGAGCGAAAGCTCTTCCGCCAGGGTCTCCTGGATCAGGGCGTGAGTGAACTGGTAGCGACCCAGCGAACGGGGTAGCTCCTCGATCACCCGCGCCGACAGCGCCTCGTCGAGCAACTCCAGAAGCCGGTCTTCAGCGAGATCGCCGATCACGCGCTCCAGCTCGTCGAGCCCGAACTCTCTGCCGATCACCGAGGCGACCACGAGGGTCTCGTTGCAGCGCTCGGAGAGACGCTCGAGGCGCCTTCCGATCACTTCGCGGACCCCCTCGGGGATGCGGATGCTCCAGCTCCCATGCTCGGAGAGCCGCTCCGAACTCAGCTCACCCTCTTGCACGAGGAGCCGGACGACCTCGGTGACGAAGAGGGGATTGCCCTCTGTGTGCGTGTAGACCACGCTGACGAGCTCGGGCGGCGGGGAGATGCCGCTTGTCGCCTCGACGAAGCGACCGACGTCCTCCCGACCGAGACCCCGGAGGAGCAGCCGCTTGAAAAGCCGCTCGCGAGTGAGTTCCGCCAGGCTCTGCGCAAGCGGGTGCCGGCGTGAGAGCTCGATATCGCGGTAGGTGCCGATCAACAGCAGCCGCACCCCGGCCAGCTCGCGTGCGACGAACTCGAGCAGGCGCAACGAGCCCTCGTCAGCCCAATGCAGATCGTCGAGGACGAATACCAGCGGCTGCGCTCGAGCCGCGCTCTTCAGAAAGGCGGTGAGCGAGTCGAACAGTCGGAAGCGGGCCTGCCGCGGGTCCTCCAACAGTGGGGGTTCCCCCACGTCGGGTATGCGCTGGCGGACGTCCGGGACGATCTCCGCGATCTCTGCCGCGGCGGCGCCCATCTCCGAGCGGAGCTGTTCTGGGTCACGCCCGCGAACGTAGTCTCGGATCGCCTGCACCCAGGGCCAATAGGGAGGTGCGCCCTCGCTCTCGTAGCAGCGTCCCCAGAGCACTGCAGCGCCGCGCAGACGCGCGTAGGTCGCGAGCTCGAGCGCGGTCCGCGTCTTCCCGATCCCAGGTTCACCGACCAGCATCATCATCCGGCCTTCGCCCGAGAGCGCACCTTCGAGCGCGGCCTTCAACTCGCCCAGCTCTTGCCCCCGACCGACGAAAACGCCGCCCGCAAGACTGTCGAGCGCGTGGTCCTTCTCTCGTCCAGGTTCGGTCGACTCAACGGTCACAGCCGTGTCGGTCGCCTCGAGTGCTGCGAGCACGTCGCCCGCGGAATGGGGTCGTTCAGAGGGGTTCTTGGCAAGCAGCCTGACGACGAGCGCCTCGAGCGCGCGCGGGCAGTCGGGCGCGTGCCAGGACGGAGCGATCGGCGGCGTGTTGATGTGCTGGGAGATCACCGAAACCGGGTCGTCACCGAGAAAGGGAGGACGGCCGGTCAGCAACTCGTAGAGGAGCGCTCCCAGCGAGTAGAGGTCGGCCCGCGGGGTCACCTCACCGCCCAGCGCCTGCTCGGGCGGCAGGTAGGCAACCGTCCCCACGATCGTTCCCTCCTGGGTCAGGCGCGAGCGCTCGAGTGTCAGCGCAAGCCCGAAATCGCCGATCTTCGGCTGTCCGTCTCCGGTCAGCCAGACGTTTCCCGGCTTCAGATCGCGATGGACGAGGCCCTGCTCATGCGCAAAGGCAAGGCCCCTGCAGATCCCCTTCCCGAACTCGAGCACCGTCTCGACAGGCAGGCCTGCACTGGACGTCTCCTCGAGGAGCCCCTCGAGGTCGCCGCCTGCCATCAGCTCGGTCACGAGGTAGGGCTGACCTTGCTCCTCGCCGAGGTCGAAGACCGTGACGACGTGCGGGTGGGACCCCAGCCTTCCCATCGCCCGTGCCTCGCGCAGGACACGTTCACGGGCGTCTGCATCGAGACCCTCCGCCTTGATCAGAGCAAGCGCGACCTCGCGCTCGAGCAGGGTATCGCGAGCGAGGTAGACACGCTTCTTGCCGCCTTCGCCGAGGAGGCGCACCAGCTCGTAACGGCCGTTCGCAATCGTGGCGGGGGCCGAGAGCGGGGTTGTCGAATCGGCCACCGACCGGGTGCCGAGCGGCGACCCGCAGACATCGCAGAAGCGAGCCTCCTCCCGGTTCCCTTCTCCGCACTTCGAGCAATTTCGCACAACCCGACGACTCTACTCCGAACTTCACGACGGTTGGGTGCGGGGGCGGCGGTTGCGGCGTCGCGTGGTCGAGCCGAGCCCGATCCCCAAGGGCGCGGGGTGGAAAGGGGAATCGCAGACGGTGCCGTCGGCCGACCTTGTACCGAGGCGACTGCGTCGTGTGGATCGAGAGTGAGACGCCGTTTGATAGCGACGTTTCTCGCGGTCTCCACGAGCGTGTCTGGACCGGATGGTGTCGAGCGCTTTCCGGGCCCGGCCCGCTGGGAGTCGACTATTTTCGCTCCCTTCGCGGCTTTGAGGACTTGGGCGAGGGCGTCGTGGGGCGCGAGATCCGCTGGGCCCACAACGGGATCATGGTCTACGCCTACGCGTTGGCTCTCGCGAGTATGAACATGGAGTTCTTGTCCATCCTCGATTGGGGGGGAGGCGTGGGTCAGTTCTGTCCGCTGTCGCGTGCGCTGCTGCCCGAGATCTCTTTCGACTATCACGTTCGCGATGTCGCCGCCCTTGCGACCTTGGGAGAGTCGCTCAATCCCGACGTCACGTTCTGGGACGACGACACAGCTTGGCGAGGCCTCATGTTCGACCTCGTTATCTGCGTCAGCGCTCTGCAGTTCGTCGAGAAGTGGGAGAGCCTCGTCGACGATCTCGCGTCGAGTTCATCGCGATATCTGCTTCTGTCGCGCGTTCCGCTCGTCTCCCAGAGCCCTTCGTTCGTGGTTGTCCAGCAGACGAGGATCGGCCAGTTGCCTTTGCGGTTCTCGGGTTGGTACTTCAACCGCGAGGAACTGATCAGTCGCGTGGCGGCACGCGGGCTGAAACTCCGGCGCGAGTTTCTCGTCGACGACGAGACTCGAGCGGCTCGGGTACCGGAGCAGGCGGACTACCGTGCCCTCCTGTTCGAACGACCACACTGACACGTCGTATTGCCGCTGCTAGGAAGGGTTGGTAGCAATATTGTGACAGACGTGCCATAGTCCACCCCTATGGGGAGGCGCCAGCGGCGGCGCTTGCGGCGGATTGTCCTGATGGTCGTGGCGGTCGGAGCCGAAGTGCTCGTAATCATCGGCCTCGTGGCCCTGCTCAGCTCTGCGCACTAGCTCGTGGGCGAGCGACCGTTCGAGCTCGAGGACGAAAATGAAGGGTTCACGGGTCGGCTTCAGGGCACGATCATCGACGACCGCATCGTCTACGTCACAGACCACGGCCGCGTGATCGTTTACGACGAGGGGAACCTGAAGCAATTCGACCCACTCGTTCCTCAAGACCTCATCGAGGCATTGCCAATAGACTGAATGGTCGGAGCTTCTGCGCGGAGGTGGCGGATCTGTCAGCATCTGCGCCATGCCGAAATACCGAATCGTGCGGAGGTTCCTCGACGGACACGTGGAGACGACCGTCCGTGACACCGACGTCCTCTTGCATAAGTGGGACGAGTGGGACGAGCCCGGCGAGGCTGATCGGTGGCACATCGTGGACGTCTCGCACGGTGAACCGCTCACCTACGCGGTCGTCGCGCCGATCGCGCTAGGCCTCCACCCGCTCGAACGGCCGCGCGTCCCGTCCTGACGCAGCGCGGCATCGTCGTCGGCCGGAAGACGGTTTCGACGACTCGTTGAAGCGGCGACCCAACCCACCCGCCCGGAAACCGCAACCGCACGCGGAACGGCGGGAGCGGGATCCTGACGCCCACGCGGATCCCGACGGCGTCTGGTACGAGAACATTGGCTGACCGACGGCAACGGATGGCCGCGATGCGCCACCGTCCGGGCACCCCACCTCACCCGGTCGGTCCGAAGAGGATCTGGGGCGCGCTGAAGATGAGGGCATGGCGCCCCCGGACGTTGTAACGCCGTCGCTGCATCTCGACGACACGGAGTAAGCCATGACGAAATCCGCAGATGGAGAGAACTTGCTCAGTCAGCAGAAGTGGCTCGAGTAAGAGGACGCTGGCGCAGCCGAAGGCCCTTCTGTTCGACTGACTGAACTGGTTGTGCGAACTCGTACAAACCCCTATGCTCCCGACCGTGGAAGGCGAGATGACCCGGGATTTGTGGTCTCTTCCAGGTGAGGGCGAGTACATCTGGTTCGTGAATGCGCTCGTGACGATCAAGGTTCCGGGTGAGGCGGTCGACGGGCGCTGCACGATGATCGAGTTCCTCATGCCAGAGGGCGCCTCGCCGCCCCGGCATTTCCATCCTCAGGATGAGACGTTCACGATGATCGACGGGACGTTGACGTTCGTGGCGGGCGATCAGCGGTTTGTATGTGAGGCCGGGGCGAACTGGATCGTTCCCGGCGGGGTTGAGCACACCTTCCGAGTGGAGAGCGAAACCGCGAGGCTCGTCGCCGTGTTCGCACCGGCAGGGATGGATCACTGTTTCCGTAACGCGGGCATGCCCGCCGACAGTCCGACCTTGCCGTCGCCGGATGCGCCGACACGACCGTTTGACGAGATCGAAGCGATCCTCGCAGCCCACAATCATCACAATGTCGGCCCGCCAATGGGGCCGGATGACTAGCCAGCGAAGCTGACCACAGCCGTCGACGCCAGTCCACCTTGCCCCAAACCGCTTTCACTCCCGCCCGAGCACTGGCCCAGGCGAAGCCGGTATTACCTGTGGGTGAACGTAAAGACGCCCATGTCAAGGAGGGTCGGCGGAGGCCGACCCTCCTTGAGGTCGTGGGTTAGGGAGAGCCAGCGGCGCCGGCCGCGAGCTGGTTGAACGTCAATGCCATGATCTTCTTCGTATAGGCCCTCGTCCTTGGGTCCATAGCGGCCAGCACCGAAGCCAGCGTAGGACCGTGTTCCTGAGTCGGGAGCGCGTAGCTGGTGCCTAGTGCTCCGGCCGCGAGGCGGGCGGGTGTCAGCGTCATGATCGACGGTACCCGCTTCGCATCCTGGGCCGCAGACCCGGTCGGAACTGCCGATGCAACAAGGGCGTTCGAGCTCCCGCGGTCGTCGGTGAGGGCATTGGCGGTGAGCGCCAGTCCCGCCCCGACGATCGCCGCTGCGAGCATCGCGGCCGCTAGCCAGTACCGAGATCGCCGCTGACGTGTCGGGATGCCGATCGTGGTGTGCGTGCTCATGTGAGCCTCCTTCGTCGATGTGTTCAGCACGACATCGACGGTACGGCTCAGGGTGGGGCCGGCGAGACTGGGAAAACCCTATGTTTGGGCGATCTCGTCCGGACGGTCGGTGAGGTGGCCGGTGAGTGCTGCGCGGGAGCGAATGCCGAGCTTTCGGTAGACGCGCGAGAGGTGCGCTTCGACGGTGCCGACCGCCATAAACAGTTCGCTTGCGATCTGTTTGTTCGATCGGCCCTGGGCCGCGAGCTTGGCGACGCGCAGCTCCGTTTCAGTCAGTCCGTCTGTTCGGGGTTGGCGGCCGCTGATCCGCCGGATCTCTGCCTGTGCCCTCTCGGCCCACAGCTTCGCGCCCAACTCCTCGAAGAGGGTGAGCGCCTCCTGGAGCGCTTTCCGTGCGGCCGTCTTCTGCTGTGTTTGCCTGAGCACGACGCCGAGACTGAGTAGCGCGCGTCCTCGTTCGAGTGGAAAGGTGAAGCCCTGGAGCGCGCCGAGCGCTTGTTCGAATGAAAGTAGCGCGGTGTCTGCATCCCCCTCTGCAGCCGTCAGAAGACCACGGCACCGGGCGGCGCCGGAGATCGCTGACGGGCTGCCAAGTCGCCGTGCGTACATCTCGTTGAGGTCGAGATAGCGACGAGCGCGTTCGAGCTCGCCCACGCCGATCAACGCCTCGATCGTGTCTGCCCAGATCATCTGTGTCGGGTCGTTGAGCCCTGCTGCCAGGAGTCGGTCCGGAAGTTCCCGTAGCCGGTCGGCCGCGGCGGCAACGTTGCCGAGCATCAGCTCTAGTCGGCCGAGGAGACCGGGCATGACGATGATGAAGAACTCGCTTGAGGTCTCCTTCGCGAACGAGAGCGTCTCGAGGATCGATGCTCGCGCATTCTCGACCATTCCCAGATCCGTTTCGACGGAGGCCTTTGCGAGTAGCACCCACGCACGGCGATACCCAGCGGCGTGCGCGTCGGTTTGCTCGACAAGCTCGAGCGACGCCGTCGCATGTTCAAGGGCCTGCTGCCAGTCACCGGCAAGCCACTCGGCAATGCTCAACATGACAAGCGCGGGAACCCGCGTGACCTCGTCGCCTCTGGCCGCGACGCTTCGCTCAAACGCGGCGAGGAAATGACGGGCCTCGTCGAGCTCGCCGAGACGCATCTGTTGTCTGCTCAGGGCAACGCGAGGACTCTCGAGATACTCGAGCTCGAGTCCCAGTTGCTCCTCGATCTGGACACCTCGCTCGAGCAGCCCGGGTGTGAGATCCACAGCCCACGTCTCGGCCTGCCCCGCCCGCGCGATCGCTACTGCCAGAAGCGCGGGACTGTTGGTGCGCTCCGCACATTCCATCGCGGCACGACCGTCAGCCATCGCCCCTGGGACGTCCGCCCGCATCAAACGGTTCCAGGTCCGGAAGGCGAGGATTCGTGCGCGCCTCGCGTCGTCTTTGCTCGCTTCTGCAAGCGCGTCATCGCAGAGCGCGATCGTGGCGGCGAGGTCCTGCCGCGAGGTCAGGGCCAGCTCGAAGAGAACATCCGAGCGCTCGACACCCGGTGCGGTCTCCGATCGCAGTCGCTCCAGAATCACAGCAGCACGATCGCCGTCACCGGCAACACGCAGGAATCTGGCTGCACGCAGCCGCCGGACGTGAGCCTGCCGACGAACGGGGGGCGTCAGCTCGGCTGCGAGTTCGCAGAGATCGGCCGCCGCAACCGTTGCGCCACGCGACGCTGCTTGCTCGGCTGCTGCGTCCAACTGGTCGGCGATCGCTGCATCGGGCCTGGTTGTGCTCAGCGCGAGATGACGGGCGCGCTCCTCGACGTCAGCAACGGCACCCGCAAGCGCTCGATGGACCTCGCGTCGGCGGGCCGGCGTTACCCGCTCGTAGCAGACCGACGCGAGGAGGGGGTGAGCGAATCTGACGCGGGATCCTTCGAACGCAATGACCCCCTCGCGGACAGCCTCGTCAAGGGCATCCTCGACGACACGCCCGTTCCCGTAGGCGGCGGCCACGAGTTCCACAGAGGGCCGCGCGAGCGCAGCAGCATAAACAAGGACCGCGACCGTTTCAGCCGAGATCCGATCCAACCTGCCACCAAGAAGCTCTTGCAGGCTTTCGGGCACAACGAACGCGACCCCACCCGCCGGGCGCGCGTCCTTCCGGACAAGCTCACGCCCGAGCTCAAGCGCAAAGAATGGATTGCCGCCCGAGGTCTCGAGCAAACGTCCAAGCTCGGGTCTGGCCAACTCAAGCCCAAGCCGTCCCCTCAGAAGAACGTTAATAGCGCTCAAGCTGAGCGGCCCGACCCAGAGCCGCTCGAGCCGATCCTCCGCGATACAACGCTCGAAGTCGATCGGCGCTGTCACCGATTTGGCACTGCGCAACGTCGCGAGAACACCGACCCGCTCGCTGGTAAGCCGCCGTAAAGCCATCTGCAGAACACCGGCGGAAGGACCGTCCAGCCACTGAACATCATCGAGCCCAATCACGACCGGGCCTTCCTGCGCGAGCGCCCTCAGAACATCGAGCACCGCAAGTCCGATCGCACGCGGGTCGGGGGGCTCCTCCCCCGGGGCGCTTAGCAAGAGCGCAACCTCGAGCGCTCGTCGCCGCAGCGGTGCGAGAACCGGCGCAACCTCCTCGAACACAGGCGCGATCAGATCGGAAATACCTCCGAACGAGAACACGGTCTCCGGCTCGACGCTTCGATGAGAGAGCACATGTCCGACCCGCCCGGCAGCCTCGTCGACGGCGAACTCCCAAAGAGCGGTCTTCCCGATACCGGCCTCGCCCGACAGAACAAGCGCCCTCGGACCCAGCACCACCCCGGACAAGAACGCCTCAACCGAAGCCAACTCCGCGTCCCTCCCGATCACCGTCATGCTCACTACCCGACCGTATCGTGAATCTCTGGCAGCCCCACTATTCCGCATACCCGCGCACGCAGGCGTTGCTCCTCCGAGCAACATGTCTCATATACTTGAGGCCGTTGATGATCACCCGATCCGGCCGTCCATCGCATCTGGTCGACCGAGTGGTTCTACAACAAGGACCTATCCGTCGAGAAAGTTAAGGAGGCGTACCGACAGGCAGTCCAAGCGGCTGACCGCGAAGACATCGCGGAGCCTGACGACGACCCGGCGGTGACCGACCTCCCAACCGCGACATCCGAGCGCCCAGCTCCCCTGCGACAAGGGGCCGCGGCCGCCGCTGCGTCGCGGCCAAATCCATCGACGCATACACGCGACCCCAGCTCGTTCGCCTTGTCAAGTGGATCGAGTCGGACAACCTGATCCGCACCGAAGATGAGCTCACTCTGGAAACAATGCGCGAGCTCGGCTTCCAAAAACGTGGAAGCAAGATTGTGGCGGCGATCGAGGCGGCTATCCGTCAAGCCCGACAGTAAGTAAGGTCGCACCCGCCGGCGTCTGGCCGGACAGCTGAAAAACGTGGTCAGGTGTTGCCATTCTGTTGCCACGCCGCCTCAAGCGTTCTCACTCTGGAAACAGAAAAACCCGCCTTAGCGGGGTTTTCCGATGATGGGCGCTACTGGGCTCGAACCAGTGACCCCCAGCTTGTCGAGCTGGTGCTCTCCCAACTGAGCTAAGCGCCCTCGACCCGGGATCCTACCGTGCGGCGCGGATTTTCGCGGCAAGGCGATCGAGCGCGTTACGCGCGCCGCCTTGAAGTCCTAACGAGGCCTCCGAGCCCGAGTGAGTCTCGCTGCGACCCCGCGGCTAGAAGATCTCCGGGCACCAAGGTTTTGAATCAACGCAGAAAACCGCATCTGCACGGGCGACACCGCCGCGAGCGACCTCCTCGACGCGCCCGGCCCGCCTGAGCTCTGCAAACGTGAAGCCACCCAGATAGGCGGCGCCGAGCGTCTCGACGTCGAGCCGCACATCCACACGGCGGCGGGACCGACGCGTCACGCCGTCCTCCATCGTCCAGATGCCGACATTGTCCGGCAGGACAGGGTCAGCGACGACGTCAAAGGTGACGCGCTCGTCGGCTGCGCTACCGCGGGCTGCCAGAGCAGCGCCCACATCCACGAGGCGCAGCCAAAGCCCGTCGAAGATCTTCCAGTTGAGGCGGTTGGGCCGCTGGACGAGCAGGAACAGCGGATGGTCGGGCGACAGGAGATCACAGTGGATTTCGTCCACCCAGTCGATCGCCAGGAGATAGCGCCAGAGCTCCCGCGTTGCGGTCGGCGAGTCGCCGATCGCTTCGAGCACCTGCACCCGACTCTTGTTCGTCGCCTCCTCGAAATCGAGCTTGATCCGGTAGAGCGCGTACCCGGCGGGCCGCCCGCCGATCTCGAGGAGCACCCGATTCAGCTCGCCGCTCCCGCGCCGGCTCTCGGGGCGGTCGTCGAGTTGGCGAAGCTCCCACCAGGTCGCCGTTCGGGAAACGAAACCCGGCGACCGTCGACGGACACGGTCGTAGATGCGTGGGAAGGTCCGCGCGGCCTCGTCGTGGCCGACGAGGCGCGTCGTTCCTGTGCGGCCCGGCAACTCGACGCGCAACGCAGCATCGACACGAGATGCCCGAATCATCGCGTCCTGGGCGGCGAGCCCGTAGCCGAAACGCCCGTAGATCGTCTCCTCCGAGGCCCACAACACGGAGACCGGCTCCCCACGCTCGCGAATGTCTGCGAGTTGTGCGCGCATCATGCGACCGAGGAGCCCGCGGCGGCGATGCGTGGGCAGGACGCCGACCACGGTCACGCCTGCACAGGACACCTGGCCGCCGGGAATGCTGAGCTCGACCGGAAAGGCGCCGGCCCCGCCGACGATCGCATCCCCGTCGAGGGCGGCGTAGAGCCGATCGGCCGGAAGGAGACGACCGAACCTCTCGGCGTCCTCGCTCGTCCACGCACCGCCGAGGTAGTGGTCGATGACTCCGGTCGCAGCCTCGAATTCCTCTGGGCTCCGGGTCGGTCGAACGCGGAGCGTCATCAGTCGATCTTCTCCAGCGGCGCGTACTCGAGCAGCAGCTTCCGCTCGCTCGCATCGCTCGCGAACCTGACCGTGACGAGCCCGCCTGGCTCGATTCGAGTCACGACGCCTTCGCCGAGCGACCCGTGCCGGACCGAGTCACCCGTTTGCAGAGAGGGAATCTCGGTTGCACCACGCGCCGGGGTGGCCGGCAACTGCCGCTCGGAGCCGTAGCCCGACCACGAGGACGGACGCAGCCGTTCTCGCTCGACCGTAGCTGGAAGCTCGTCGAGGAAGCGGGACGGCAGGTTGTAGTCGCGCCTGCCGTAGAGCGAGCGGGCCATCGCATGGGTCAACGTCAGCCTCTCCATCGCACGCGTCATCCCGACGTAGGCGAGCCGCCGCTCCTCCTCGATCTCGTTGTCCTCGATCGAGCGGGAGTGCGGGAAGACGCCCTCCTCCATCCCGATCAGGAACACCGCGCGGAACTCGAGCCCCTTTGCGTTGTGGATCGTCATCAGCGTTACAAGCGACTCCTCCGCGGCGAGCCCGTCCTGGTCGGAGACGAGCGAGATCTCCTGCAGGAACGCCGACAGGGTCGGCTCCTCCCGCTCGGCCCTGAACTCACGGGCCACGCCGACGAGCTCTTCGAGGTTCTCGATCCGGCCGCGCGCCTCGATCGTCCGCTCGGCCTCGAGCGCCTCCAGAGTGCCGCTGCGGGCGAGCACGGCTTCGAGCAGCTCGTCGACCTCGAGCTCCTGCGCGGCTGACTGGAGCGACTGCATCATGGTGTGAAAGCCCCGAACGGCCTTGATCGCGGCGGTGCCGAGGCCAGCCGCCTCGGGATCGGCCATCGCCTGGAACAGCGTCAGCCCGAGCGCCTCGGCGTGGGTGACCAACCGTTGCAGCGAGGTGTCGCCGATCGCGCGACGCGGGCGGTTCGCGATCCGTAGCAGCGAGACTGCATCCGAAGGGTTGTCCAGCACCGATAGATAGGCCATGGCGTCTTTGATCTCGGCGCGCTCGTAGAAGCGCGGGCCACCGATCACCTGATACGGGATCTGCTGCCGGACGAGCACGTCCTCGAGGACCCGGCTCTGCGCGTTCGTGCGGTAGAAGACCGCGATCTCCGCCGCCGACGAGCCCTCCTCGACGAGCCGGGCGATCTCGGCCGCCACGAACCGCGCCTCGGTGTGCTCGTCCTCGACCTCGACGACCTGCACGGGCTCGCCCTGCCCGAGCTCCGAGAAGAGACGCTTCGGCTTGCGGTCGCGGTTGTTCTCGATCACTGCGTTCGCCGACTCGAGGATCGCGTTCGTCGAGCGGTAGTTCTGCTCCAAAGCCACCGAGCCCGCACCCGGGAAGTCCCGCTCGAAGTCGAGGATGTTGTTGATGTCGGCGCCGCGGAAGCCGTAGACCGAGTTGTGGGTGACGATCCCGTTCGCGACGAAGTTGTGTGTTCGCTCGATGTCGAGGTCATACACAGGCCGGTCGAGGGCGATCCGCTCCACTGTCTCGACGACGTCGAAGTCGCCGTCCTCCAGGAACAGCGCCATACCAGGACGAACTGCGCTCGCCGGCATGAAAGGCAGACAGTTGCGATCCTTGGTCAACGCCGCCGTCTGGGCCGCGAGTCGGGCCGTGAACCGCACCGAAACGTCAACGGCCGATTCGATGTCCTCCACTCGATCGATCAGACGCGCGAAGCTCGCGAACGAGGACTCATGCCGCCAACCCGCCGACCCCTTGTACGCAGGACGAAGTGACAGGCCGATCCTTTCGAGTGCCTCTCGGCCCTCCTGGTCGTAGCCGAACAACGAGATCCGGTGCTGCGGGCCGGCTCCCCTCGGATCTCCGCAGAGCGACACCGTCAGCCTCCGCCGGATCCGCTCGCCGCCTGTCGGTGTCGCTGCGGTGAAATGGGGATGGTCGAAACTCAGTCCCTCCGCGAGCAACACAGCGCGCCCAGCCCTTTCGGTATCGAGCCTTCGGAAGATCGAGTCGATCAGCGACTGGTCGCCGACGAGGCTGGTGGCCGCACGTCGACTCGGTCGGGCGACGAACGGAAGCGTCGGAAGCCCGTGACGTCGAGAGAGGATCGACTCAGCCGCGCGCGCCTGGGCATCGGTCTCGTGCGTCGAGACGACCCATGTTGCGTCGGCGTGCTCGTGATTCATTCGCAGCGATGGGCCCGGGAGGGTTCCCGCCCGGGCGTTCGTGTATGTCCGCGAGGTACCGACCCGGAACCCGACGCCACGCTTCCACATGATGTACGTCATGTGGAGCTGTGGCGTCAGACCCGGCTTGAAGCCTGCGAAATGCGTGTGCTCGGGCGTCGAGACGATCTGCCGCCCGGAGATCGTCGTGATTGAGATTCCAGTGCGACGCCGCGACCTATGGACATTCGCGACCCGCGCTGGGCCGAATCTCCCGCTGCCGAGACACGAGAGGATCTCGTCGCCCTCCCCCACGTCTTGGATCGGCTTGACCGTGCCGTCGGCCATCGTCACCATCGTTCCCTCGATCACGCACTGATCCGGGTCTCCCACTGCAAAGACGTTCCCGTGCTCAGCAGCGAGCAGCTGCAGCAGCCGGTACTGCGCGTGGTTCGTGTCCTGGTACTCGTCGACGAGGATGTAGCGGAACGTGTGCTGCCAGTGCGCGAGCGCATCGGGGAACCGCTCGAACGCCTCGACGGTGAGCATCAGCATGTCGTCGAAGTCGACCGCGTTCGAGCCGTGCAGCCGCCGCTGGTAGCGCTCGTAGACCTCGGCCACGGTCTTGTCGTAGAACGAGGCGACGCGGCTCATGTACTCGTCGGGGCCGATCAGCTGGTTCTTCGCGTTCGAGATCTGGCTGTGGATCCCGCGCGGGGTGAATCGCTTCGGGTCGACGCCGAGGTCTTCGAGGCACGCCCTGACGACCCGCACCTGATCGGCCTGGTCGTAGATCGTGAAGCTCGACGTGTACCCGAGCCGCTCCGCCTCGCGCCGCAGCATCCGCCCGCAGGCGGCGTGGAAGGTGAGGATCCAGGCCGCGCGCGCCTGGCGGCCGAGCATGCGCTCGAGGCGCTCGCGCATCTCCCCCGCCGCCTTGTTCGTGAACGTGATCGCGAGGATCTCGTTCGGCCTGACGCCGTGCGCGCGGATCAGGTGGGCGACCCGGTGCGTGAGCACGCGGGTCTTCCCCGAGCCCGCGCCGGCGACGACGAGCAGCGGGCCGTCGACGTGCAGAACGGCCTCGCGCTGGGCCGGATTGAGGCCGGCGAGGAGATCCTCGTGGGGCGCGACGCTCACGCTTCGATGCTAGCGGCGGTCCCTCCGACGGTCAGGACGTCCGAAACGGACGTGTCCGGATGGCCTATAACGATCCGCCCCGGGGCGATGCTGACGAGCGACGACGACGGCATCGTAGTCCTCGAGGCAGCTCCGCCACCTGTTGCTTGACGAGGGCGTTGTCCTCGTGGCAGCGGTCTCATCGTCGAGCCACGAGCAAGCCGACGAGCGCGAGCAGCGAGACGGTCGCCAGGAGCCCGAGCGCGAGCGTGCCGAGGCCGGCAGGGATGCCCAGCGACGCCGAGGCGAGGACGACCGCGGCGAGAGCAGCGGCTGCGGCGGTCTCGGCCGCGAGCCGGACGAGGAGCCTGCGGGCCAGACGGCGCTCGATGCTCGTAAGCGGTACGAGGTTTCCCGCCGCGGACGCACACTCGCCGACGAGCAGCACCATCGCTGCACAGAGAGCAATGCCGACGCTCCCGATGTCGCCGTGCTCCGAGGCGACGACGACGGATCCCGCGAGCACCGCCAGCGCCCAGGGGAGCAGCCGGGCCACGCCGAGGAGGGGGAACACGAGCGCGGCGAGCGCCACGACGGCCATGAACTGCTCGTCCTCGCGCATCGACCCACGCGCGAGGAGGGGAGCGAGCACGACGGCGCCAGCAGCAACCACCGAGCTCGCGATCAGCGCGAGGCGAAGACGAAACGCGTGCGACGTCTGAATGCCGTCACCTCCTCGATGGCGCCGAGCAGCGGTCGTTCGGGAGACCACTCGACCACCGGAACGCCGACTCTCTCGTACCGGTGATGCAGTGCCTGCCGCCACATCGTCCAGAGCCGCCAGGCGAGGTCGTCGCCGGTCTCGTGCTCGGCGGCGACGTACGGGATCGGCGAGACATCGACCACTGCGAGGTCGAAGCCGCGCGCTCGGAGGTCGAGGAGTGCCTTGATCGTTCGCTGGTCGAGCAACGGCGTCAGAGCGATGACGAGCGCCTGGGGTGGCAGAACGCGCCTCGGAAGCACCTCGACGGTCGTCGAGACGTACGATCGAGCCAGCTCGGTCTCGATCAGGGCATCGACGATGCGGTACTGCTGACGCATCCCCATCGCCGGTTGCAGCCAGCGGAGAATGCCGCCGAAGCTGACGAGCCCGACGCGGTTCCGGCGCTCCAGGTACGCGTCGGCAAGCGACGAAGCCGCCCTGACGGCCTGGTCGATGGTCCCTTCGCCCGACCCCCGCGCTTCGGCGAAGCTGTCGAGGAAGAGGATCACGTCGCTCGCGCGTTCGGGGTGGCTCTCGTTGACGTACATCCGCTCGCGGCGGGCGCTCGCCCGCCAGTTGACGCGCCGGACCCGGTCGCCGGGGGCGAACGGGCGGATATCGGCGAACTCGATTCCCTCGCCCTTGGCGCGAGACACCTGGCTGCCCGAGAACGGGGTCGTGTCGTGAGCCTGCACGACGCGGAGCAGGCGCTCCCGCCTGGGGTAGGCACGGAGCGGCAGCTCGGCGTCGACCTGCCCCGTCGTCGACAACAGCCCGAACGCGCTCCGGACTCTCAGATCGACGGGCCCGATCCGGTACGCGCCCCAGCGCTCGCAGGCGAGCTCGTAGTCGAGGCGGCGGCACTCCCCCGCCGCAAGCCGAAAGGCGGTCCGGCCGACGCCTCCGACCGACGTGACCCCCTCGGGAAGCACGAGCTCGAGCTCGATCCATTCCGCCGAGCCATCGGCCCGAACGTCGAGCTGGGCGCCGACCGTGCTTCCCTCGAGCATGCGCGCCGTGTCGAGGCTGAAGCCGATGCGCAGCTCCGGTCGGGAGGACGCGGCGACGGCGACTGCGAGGAAGAAGGCGAAGGGCACCGACAGCGCCGCGAACACGGGTCGGCCGGACGCGAGTGCCGCCAGCATGCCCGCGGCGGCGAGCGCGGCATACCCGGCCAGCCTCGGGCTCGCCGATGTCGTCAGGAGGACGAGCCCTCCTGGGTCGGTGGGACCGGGACGGTCACCAGCAGGTCTCGCACGACATCCTCGGCGCTCACCTGCTGCACCCAGAGCTCGGGCTGGAGCGTGAGCCGGTGCGCGAGCGCGGGCACGACGATCGCCTTCACATCCTCAGGGGTGACGAAGTCCCGGCCGCGGAGCGCAGCCGAGCAGCGCGCGAGCTTGAGCAGCGCCAGCGAGCCGCGCGGCGAGGCGCCCACCTGGATCTGCGGCGCGTCACGTGTTGCGGACACGATGTCGACCATGTAAGAGGCGACCGGCTCCGAGACGTGCACCTCCTCGACCGCCTGCTGAAGCTCGAGCAGCGTCTCCCGGTCGCAGACGACCTGCAGCTCGAGCGCGTCGGTCCGGCGCTCGGCGCGCTCGAGCAGAAGCCTGCGCTCGTCGTCTTTACCGGGATACCCGACCGAGACACGCATCAGGAACCGATCGAGCTGAGCCTCGGGCAAGGGATACGTGCCTTCGTACTCGATGGGGTTCTGGGTCGCGAGCACGATGAACGGCCGCTCGAGCGGATGCGTGTGCCCGTCGGCCGTCACCTGCTGCTCCTGCATCGCCTCGAGGAGCGCTGCCTGCGTCTTCGGCGGGGCACGATTGATCTCGTCGGCGAGGAGGAGGTTGGCGAACACGGGGCCCGGCTGAAAGCGGAAAACGGCATCGCGCTGGTCGTAGATCGCCGAGCCCGTGACGTCCGAGGGCATCAGGTCGGGCGTGAACTGGATGCGCGAGAACCTCATCGAGCAGACACGGGCGACCGACCGCGCGATGAGCGTCTTCGCGAGCCCCGGAAAGTCCTCGATCAGAACGTGCCCGTCGGCGAGCACGCCCATCAGGACGAGCTCGATCTGAGGGCGCTTGCCGATCACAGCGCGCTCGACCTCGTCGAGGATGCCGGCCGCGCGAGTCTCCACTTCGAGGGCTGCGATCGCCACCTAGATCGCCTCCAGCGAGTCGACGATCTCACGCAGCTCGTCCCTGCTGCAGCCACCGCGGCCGGACCGGCCGAGAGGAACCTCACGATCGGGGCGGACGATGTCCCACGCTTGCGCTCCGAGCAGCGCCCGGGCACGCTCGGGCTGCCGATCGAGCGACACGCCGTGGCGCCCGAGCCGGGCCGTCGCGATCTCGCGAACGATCGGACGCAGGGTGTGGTGGAGGTCGAACGAGGACGCCTCGGCGAGTTCCAACGCACGCGCGACGGATTCGAGCTGACCGAGCCGTTGGGACCGAGGCGGCTGCTGAAGCCGCACAGGCTCGGCTCGCGGAAGTGCGTTCACGACGCCGAGCAGGAATGCCGCGAGCACCAGGGCGGCGACGACGAAGAGATAGATCTCGACTATGAGCCCGGGCGCGCCGGGCGAGACGAGCACGGCCACCCCGAGCCCGACCGCGGCGACAACCCCGAGCGCGACCGCGCGTACAGCTGTGCGGCTCACTGCGACGGCCCCTGCATCTGCCGTTCGACCTCGCGCAGCGCGTCGACCGCCTCGTCCTTCGTCTCCGCGCCGACGACGTGCTGGCTGAAGCGCGCCCGCTCGAACAGAGCTGCGAGGCGGCCGGCGGCCGGAGGGCTCACCCGCAGACCCCGCAGTGCGCGGCCCAGGTACTCGAACGGGGCCTCGTACGGTCGTCGGGGAACCCCCGCGTCGTCGAATGCGTGCTCCATCCGGGCGTACGCACGGATGATCGCCCGGCGAGCGTCCGGGTCGCGCTCGATCTGGTCGATCGAGTCTCCGACGGCCAGAACGACCGATTCGGGCGCGCCATCCTCCTCCCGCTCCGGGTCGGTCACCCAGAGCCTGCGACGGGCCAAGAGAGCGAGGGGCAGGACGACCACGATCGAGGCGACCAACCCGAACAGGAACCAGTCGAAGACCGCCGGTGCGGACGGGACGGGCTCCGGCTGAGGCGGGACACCGGCGTCCCCCGTCGCCGTACGGGGTAGGGGCGGCGGCTGCTGGGCCAGGTCCGCCTGCTCGAGCAGAAACCAGAAGGCAGTGACGAGGAGGGCGAGCACGAGAATCCCACCGACCAGGACGAGAAGGCCGGCCCGGAGGCTCGACCCGAGCTCCTCGGTGGCGATCGCGACGCCGCCGGGCCTCTGCTTCGCCTTGCGGCGTGGAGGCGTGCCGGCCCAGACCACGCCCAACAAGATGCAGAGACCGACGGCCAGAGCAACGCCAAGTACCTGACCGACGATCGCCGGCGGAGACGAGTGACCACCGTCGTTCGACAGCCAGGGCGAGGCGGCGCTCGCCATCCCGACGATGGCAGCGAGCAGAAAGCCCACGACCACGACGGCAACGACAGGAGGCCGGTCCCACTCGGGGCGCCCCTCCCCCTCGATCACGCGCTCGCTGCGGTGCTCGCTCATCGACGACGTTTGACAATACGCGACGGAGCAGCGACGCGCCCGTCCGGTCAGCGCAACGGGAACGGACGCCCTGCCAGCGCAGGTAGCACCTGGGCCGTGACCCAGATCGGCGTCGTCCCGTAGCGAACCGAGTAGCGATAGCTCCCGTCGGCGCGCCGGAGCCTGCTCAGATAGCGGAACGCCGGCTTGCCCGGCTTCTCGCCGGCGCTGATGAGCGCCTGGATCGCCCACGCCGTGGACTGCGCGTCGGACTCGCGGCCCTTCGTCAGGGCATAGCCGCCGTCGCGGTTCTGGAACGCGCGGAGCGCGACCAGGGCACGCCGCACCGGGACTTCTCCGGTCCCCACCGCTCGCAGCGCCTGAATCGCCGCCGCGGTGTCGTTGGAGTCCGGGCTGCCGCCGCGCGACCACGGGAACCCTCCTCCCTTGGCCTGCGCGTCGAGGATGGCGCGGATGAACGACTCCGGCGGCCGCTCACCGGTCGCACGCAGCGCGAGAACCGTCCAGATCGTGGCGTTGACGAGAACGTCCGGTCGGTGCCGGTGGAGCCGCGCCAGCAGGCTCTCGTCGATGGTGTCTCCGAGCGCTGCCAGCGCGACGACGCGAAGCGCCACGTCGGCGTCTGTCGCGGAGTCGGCCGGCCGGGTGCGGAGGAAGCCCAGCGCCGCGGCCCGCTCTACCGGAAACCCTCCTGCCGCGACGAGTCCGAGTGCGGCCCACGCGGTCAACGGCGCGTCCGGCGCACGACCCTGCTCGGCGAAACCGCCGTTGGCACTCTGCCGGCTCGCAAGGAACGTGGCAGATCCCGTCGCGGGACTCGTAGCGCCGGCGGCCGTCCCCGCCAGCACGACGGTCACGATGAGCGCGACAGGCCATCTCATGCCCACACCACCTCGGTGTGGAGATTTCGTCCGTGGCGGTCGAGGACACGCCGCAACTCCGGCCCCGCCACGAGCGCGAGGACGAGGTTTCCGAGCGCGTGCGCGATATTGAACGCAACACCGGCTCCGAGCACGGCCACGAGCGCGGCCCACGTGTGGGGGTAGAAGGCGTACCAGAGCCAGAGGTCCATCACCGTCCCGAACGCCATCCCGAGGGCAGCACAGAAGATCGCGAACGGCCAGCGCCGTCGCAGCGCCACGCGAAGGACACCTGCGAGCACCCCGCAGCCACCCCAGGCGAGCATCTGCCACGGCGTGTGCGGGCCCTGGCCCAGGAACATGTTCGACGCGATCGCTGCCAGGGCTCCCACCGCGAAGCCGCGGCGCGGGCCGAGCGCGACCCCGGCGGCGGCGACGATCACCGTCACCGGCTGCACGCCGGGCACCGGCGCGAACAGAACACGCCCGGCGGCGGCGAGGCCGCCGAGAGTCGCGACCAGCGTCAGGTCGCGGGCCGTGTCGCCTCCGCGCTCGAGCCAGGCGAACCCGCCCGCAACGAGTGCAAACGCGGCGAGGAGCGTCGCGAGGCCGCCGTTCGCCGGGTCGAGCGCGGCCCAGACCAGGCCGGACAGCCCGAGTGCGACAAACCCGGCGAGTGCGACCGCGGCCCTAGACGGCAACGGGGACCTCCACGGGCGCGTCGAGGCGCACGCGCCGGTGTGCGGGCAGCAGCGGGTCGTGCGTGGCGACGAGGATGCCGCGCCCGGCCTCCGCCTGTGCGAGGAGCCATGCGGCGAGCGCCGCTTTGCGGTCCGGATCGATCCCGCGCGTCGGCTCGTCGAGCACGAGCAGGTCGGGCTCCGGAGCGGTGACGGCGGCGATGCCGAGCCGCTCGCGCTCACCGCTCGAGAGATCCCGTGGATGCCTGTCTGCCGCGAACGTGAGGCCGACCTGCTCGAGCGCCGCCGCTGCCCTCTGCTCGTCCCCGCCGATCCCGAGCGAGACCTCCTCGATGGCGGTCTCGCAGACGAGATAGCGGCCCGGATCCTGCGAGAGGTACGTCGCCCGCCCCGACAGCGTGGCGACCCCGCGGTCGGGCTCCATGAGCCCAGCCGCGATCTTCGCGAGCGTCGTCTTGCCACTGCCGTTGCGTCCTTCGAGCGCCACGATCTCACCGCGCCCGACCGTGAGCGACACGTCGTCGAGCACCTTCGGGCGGTCTCCATACGCGAAGTGCACGGCATCCAGCCGGAGCAGGGGCGCGCCATTCCGTCCCGCCGGCGCCGGGTCATCCGCCTCGAGTCCACCCGCGTAGCGCGGCCTCGTGGTCGCAAGCCAGGCCCGCGCCTCGGCAACCGGGGCATCGAGGATGATTCGCCCCTCCTCCATCATGATCACGCGGTCCGCGATCCCAAGCGCGCGGTCGACACGCTGCTCCGAGAGGACGACGGCGCATGACGCCCGCTCCACTGCTGCGAGAAACGCGTCTGCGCCGGTTGCATCGAGCTGGGACGTCGGCTCGTCCAGCAGGAGCAGATCCGGCCCGAGCGCGAGGGCCGACGCGAGGCAGACGCGCTGGAGCTCGCCGCCCGAGAGCTCGACCGTCCGCCTCGCCGAGAGGTGCGCTGCACCGACCGAGCCGAGCGCATCTGCGACCTGCTGCCAGATCAGCTCCGGAGCGGCGCCGAGATTCTCGAGACCGAACGCGACCTCGTTCTCGACGCGCGTCATCACGACCTGGTTCTCGGGATCCTGGAAAACGGAGGCCACGGTTCCGGCGAGCTCGGCAGGGCCGTGCGAGCGAGTGTCGCGTCCGCCCACTTCGACCCGGCCGACGAAACGGCCGCCGTGGAAATGCGGCACGAGCCCCGCGAGAGCCCGGAGCAGCGTCGACTTGCCGCTGCCGGACGGCCCGAGCAGCGTGACGATCTCCCCGGGGTGAAGCTCGAGCGAGACGTCCCGCACAGCGGGCGCCCCGCCGGGGTACGCAAAGGACAGGTTCTCGACCGTCGCTAGAGCCATGCCGCCACCGCGAGCAGGACGACCGCTGCTGCGATCGCGACGTGGTCGATCCACGTCCACGCGGGCCGTGGCGCCCGGGTGGCGCCGCTGCGCCCGAACCCGCGCGCCTCCATCGCCTCGGCCAGCCCGTTGGCGCGCTCCAGCGACCCGGCGACGAGCGGGGAGAGGAGCATCGCGTAGCCGCGAATGCCCTCGAGCTCGACCCCGCGACCGCGCACCGACTCGGCGAACCCGGCTGCATCGCGCTCGAGACTCGGCACGAGGCGGGTGGCCAGAGCGACAGCGAGCGCCGACCGGCGGGCGAATCCCGCCGCCGAGACCAATCGGTCGTGGTCGACGAGCAGCGTGTAGGCGCTGAACGCGAGGCCGACGACCGCAAGCCGGAGCCCGTTCACGACCGCGATCCGGATCTCGTCGCTCGAGACGTCGAGCGGGCCGAGCACGGGAAGCGTCGGGCCCTCCCAGAGCAGCGTCCCGCCGCCCGACGACCAGGTCAGTGGTGAGATCACGATCACGCCGAGTGCGCTCAGAAGGGTGCCTCCGACATACAGCCAGCGCCGCTCCACCGGTGCGCGCAGGCAGATTGCGAGCAACACGACCGTCATCGCCGCGAGCGCCCAGACCCGGTCGATCAGGAACGCAGCGATCGCGGCGGAGGCAAGAAGCGCAGTTGCCGGCCCCGGGCTCACGGGCTCGCGAACCTCCGCGCGAATCGACCGGCGAGCAGCTCGTCGACCGACCCGGCAAACGAGAACCGGACCGCGCTCGACGTCCCGGTCCCCGGTGAGCGCAGAACCGCGGTGAGGTGCTGTGCTCCCGAGACGAGCTCGAAGACATTGGCATTCGCGGCGACGGCGGTACCCACAGGCGCGACGTCCTCCGTTGCGAGTGTGCTCGCGACACGCTCGGCTTCTGCGCGGAGCCCGGTTGCGTAGCGCACGGCGGCAGGCCTGCGCTCGCCGTCGTAGCCGTGCAGGAACGGCTCCGGAAAGGCACCTGCGACCACCTCGAGCGTATCCGCGTCGTGCGACCAGTCGCGGTAATCCCACCAGGCCACGTCACCGTCGCGCAGGCGGTACGAAGCGGCGGACCGGTCTCCGGCGAGGCCGTTGACGAACCAGAACCAGTCCTCGTGCCGACGAGCGCTGCCCTCGATGCCGTCGATCGACTGGACGAACCCGCCGCCGTAGCGCGTCGTCACCTTCGTCTCCGACCTGAGGGCGCGCAACAGCGTCTGCCCGGCCGGCACGGTGGCATCGACGAGCAACTCCTTGCCACGGTCGCGTGTCACCCAGAGGCGCGCGGTGCCGTCTGCGGCCGTCGGCCCCTCCCCGCCGCAGCCTGCAAGAGCGAGCGCGGCGAGGAGGAGCAGGGTGCAACGCCGAAGGATCACCTCACGGCGTTCGACCGCACGGCGCCGACGGCGTACGCTCGAACCGTCCCCAGATGTCTCCCGACACAGGCACGGCCGTTGGCACCGGCCGTGAACCGTCGGCCGTCGACTCGGAGCTGCGCGCCGGCGGCCGCTGATGCCTTGCCGGTGTCGTCGTAGGCAGAGACCGTGTAGCAGTTTGCCGTCGTGGCCTTGAGCGACAACGTCCGCGGCCCACCCGCGTCGGAGAACGTGGCGTAGTACCAGAGCACCTCGTCTCCCTCCTTCAGAGTCACCTGATCGGCTCCGACCGGAGGCGAAACGCCGTTGACCTTGAACACCCAGCCTGCCGCTCCGGCGCCCGGGTAGCGGCCGATCTGACTGACGTACTGTCCGAAGGACGCCTGGGTCACCTGGACGTAGAACTCGCCGAGGGTGCTTGCGACATCGAGCGCCACGAGCGCGTTCGGGGCGTCCACCTTGACGGGCACCGACCCGAAGATCGGCTGGGTCTTGCCTTCGACGCGCACCGTGACAGTGGCGCCGAGAGCCGTAGCCGCGAGCGTCAGAGCGAGACCGAAGGCGGTCAAGAGAACGATTGGACGTCGTGCCACGAATCCTCCTTCCACGAGGGGTTCGGTATGGAGGAGGCGGCAGGTCTTCTGACTCGGGGCTCCCTCCCCCGCCGCCTTCCCGGCTACCGGGTTTCCCGGTGCGCCAGTGGCGTTTCGGCGGGTGAGCAACTCCCCTCACAGCGGCGGGACCGTCCCGGAATCGCACCGGGTTCCCTCACCGTGCTCCTTGTGACGGCGCAGCCTATCATCGGATGGTGTCGGCGACAGCTTTCCGGGCGTGGGCTCCGGTCGTTCTCTGGATGGCGGTGATCTTCGCGTTCTCGTCGATCCCGAGTCTCGCGACCGGTCTCGGCACCTGGGACCTCGCCCTGCGCAAGCTCGCACACCTGACCGAGTACGCGGTGCTCGGCGCCCTGTTCGCGCGGGCGCTCGCCCGGCCGGAGCTCGCGATCCTCGCCGGGGCCCTCTACGCGGGGACCGACGAGGTCCACCAACACTTCGTCCGCGGGCGCCACGCCGCCTGGTACGACGTCATCATCGACACGGTCGGGGTGACGATCGGCGTCGTCGTCTGGCGGCGGTCGCGGTGGGGCAGATGAGCACCGTTCTGATCGACCTCGACGGAGCACTCGGCGACACGCGGCCCATCTGGGACGACTGGTTGGCGGGTGCGGCCAGACTGCTCGGCGTCGATCCCGCATCACTTCCCGCCGACCGGGGAGCTGCGGCGGCAGCGCTGGACGCGGCCGGGGCCGGCAACTGGCGCGCCTTGCTCGAGCGTTTCGCCGCCGAGCGTGCACCCGTCTACTTTCGGCCCAACGCCGAAGTGAGCTTTGCCCTCCGGCAGATAGCAGCAACAGGACGGCTCGTCGGCGTCTATACCGACGCCCCCAGCGAGCTGGCGCGGATCGCTCTCGCACAACTAGGTGCGGCGCGGCGGGTCACGGCGACAGCGACGGGGACAGGCGCTCTCGAGGTTCTCCTGGCGCAGTTCGGGCCGGACGCCGTCGTCGTCAGGACACGATCAGAGCTGACCGCTGCGTGAGACCTCGGCTGTCTTCGGCCACTTTTCGGACGACCACGCGAACGTCGCGATCAACGCCCGGCAAACGGCATCGCGGATGACCCGATCCCACCAGGCGCCGGCGTCGGCGCAGACGGGGATCACGAGCGAAGGCGATAGAGCGCGCCGTTGCCGGAGACGGCATAGAGCTCGCCCGCAGCGTCCTCGCCGAACGAGGTCAGGCTCGGCACCTTGAACGGCTCGGCCCGGACCTGCGCGACTTCGCCCACGAGCTTCAGCGACCAGACGGTCCCGCTGCAGTAATCGCCGTAGAAATATCTGCCTTTGGCGGCCGGTACAGCGGAGCCGCGGTAGATGTATCCGCCGGTGATCGAACAGCCGTGCTCGTGGGTGTATTGAGCGACCGGTGCAACGAGGCGGCCCGGGCCGAGGGCCTTGCTCTCGAACGAGGCAGTGCCCTCGTAGACGTCCCAGCCGAAGTTCAGCAGCCCCTGCCACGGCCAGGCAAAGTGATCGACCTCCTCGATCGAGCCCTGCCCGACGTCGCCGACCCAGAGGTCGCCGTTGGCACGGTCGAACGAGAAACGCCACGGATTGCGAACTCCGAGGGCGACGATCACCGGCTTCGCGGTCGGGCTGGCGGGATCGAGCCGAAGAATCTTGCCGAGCCGGGACGCGGGGTTCTGGGCGCGGTTCTCGGGGTCGCCGCCCGAGCCGCCGTCGCCCATGCCGACGTAGACAAGACCGTCCGGGCCGTACGCCACCATGCCGCCGTTGTGATTCGAATACGGCTGGTCGACGAAGAGCAGCTGCTTCGCACTCGCCGGTAGCGCCTTCGTGCCGTTCGAGCGATAGCGGACGACGCGAGTGTCGCCGTTCCGGTCCGTGTAGTTCGACGACGAACTGCCGGCTCGTCGCGTAGTCAGGGGCGAACGCGAGCCCGAGGAAGCCCTGCTCGCCCCCCGCTTGAGTGAGGGCACGTATGTCGAGAAACGGTTGCGCCTGGATCCGGCCCGCCTTGACCACGCGGACGAGCCCGCCCTGCTCCACCACGTACAGCAGACCGGGAGCTCCGGGAGCCGCGGTGACATGCACCGGTGCCTGCAAACCGCCGGCCACCTTGACGAGCCGCAGAGCGGATGCTCGCTCTCCCGTCGCCGAGGCGCCGGCCGCGACGACGAGCACGGTGACGAAGGCAGCGGCGACGGCGGTGAGACGGCGCATACACAGAGACGGTACCCGACGGGGTCGTCGCCGCGTCCCCCGGGAGGTGTACCCTGCGCGCGCCGTGAAGATCTTCGTCATCGGTGCCGGCCAGGTGGGAACGACGATCGTGGAAGCCCTCCACGGCGAACACGACGTGGTCGTGCTCGACCTCGACCCCGCCCGGCTCGCTGCGATTAGCCAACGATTCGACGTCGCTACCCTCGAGGCGAACGGGGCCAGCCGACGGGCTCTTGCCGACGCAGGCGTACGCGATGCGGACCTGGTGCTCGCCTGCACGTCGCGGGACGAGGCAAACCTCGTTGCCGGGACGTTTGCGCGACTCGAGGCACCTCGCGCGACAACCGTCATCCGGACGTCGAACGTCGAATACATCGAGCTCTGGCGCCAGGGCCAGCTCGACGTCGATTTCGTCGTCTCCTCCGAGATCGAGACCGCGCATGCGATTGCCCGCGTGATTGGCGTCAGCGCCGCCGTCCAAACTGACGTCTTTGCGGACGGGCAGGTCCAGATCGTCGAATTCGACGTCACCGACGGCTCGAGCTCCGGAGTCGTCGGACGATCGCTCCGTGATGCTGCCGTTCCCGCCGACTCCCGAGTCGCTGCCATCATCCGGGGTACGTCGATGACGCTACCCCGCGGCGACGACGTCATCCTGCCCGGCGACCGGATCGTGGTGATCGGTTCGCCACAGGCTGCTACCTCGTGGGGTGAGCTCCTCGCCCCCTGGGAGGCGGAAGTGACGGACGTCGTGATCTTCGGTGCCGGCAATGTCGGGACCGCGATTGCCCGCCAGTTGCTCGAACAGGGCATCGGCGTTCGGGTGATCGAAGCGAACCGTGACCGCGCGAGAGCCGTCGCAGAGGCATTTCCGAAGGCTCGCGTCTACAACGTCTCGGGTCTCGACCCCGACTTCCTCGTCCGCGAAAGAATCGGGCATGCCCAAGCGGCCATCTTCGCGATGCGCGAGGACGCAAAGAACCACTACGCGGCGACGCTCGCCCGCATCCACGGTGTGAAGTTCACGATCGCCATCGTGCACGACGCTGTCTCCCGACAGGTGTACGAGCACGCGGGCGTCGATGTGCAGGTCGACCCGCGCCAGGTGACCGCCGAGGAGATCGTCCGCTTCGCCCACGACCCGCGTACGCAGCAGGTCGCGATGCTCGAGAACGACCGCTTCGAGGTGCTCGACATCACGACCAGGCCGACGAGCGAGTACGTCGGGCTCCGATTCCGGGAGATGCCGATTCGCGGCGCGCTGATCTGCGCAATCGTGCGGGACGGTGATGCGGTTTTCCCGCGGAGCGACGACGTGCTGCAGGCCGGTGACCGCGTGATCGTGTTCACCGAGTCGGAGCGCGTATCGGACGTCGAGCGCGTCCTATGACGCCCCGGTGTCGGGCTTGAGCCACCAGCAACGGCCTCCTGCAGCACGCAGCTCGCGGCTCGCGGTCGACCTCAGGGCCGCTCTCGGCCTCACCGGAACGCTCCTCGAGTACCTCAGCATCTCCGCCCTCGTGCCGGCCGTCGTCGCGGTCATCTACCGCGAGCCGCCTTGGCCGTTCCTCGCGGCCGCAGTGATCGCCTTCGCCGCCGGACTCGGACTCGCTCGCATCGGAGAGCACACGGCCGTCGGATTCCGGGAGGCCTATCTCGTCGTCGCTCTCACGTGGTTGCTCGCCGCCGTCTTCGGTGCCGTCCCGTACCTGCTCTCCGGCGAGCCGCAACTCGATCGGCCGACCGACGCCTTCTTCGAGTCGATGTCGGGATTCTCCACGACCGGAGCGTCGATCCTGACCAACGTGGAAGCGGTCGATCATTCGCTGCTCCTTTGGCGGCAGTTCACGCAATGGGTCGGAGGCATGGGGATCATCGTGCTCGCGCTCGCCGTCCTGCCACGGCTTCGCGTCGGTGGACGTCAACTCCTCGACTCCGAGATGGCAGGCCCCGAGACCGATCTGCTGTCCGACCGAATCCGCACGACGGCGCGCAGGCTGTGGCTCCTCTACGTCGCAATGACGGTGGCCCTCGCCGGCGTACTCGCACTCTTCGGCGTCGTCGGCGTTGACCATCGGATGGGCCTGTTCGAGGCCGTCTCGGTCGCCTTCGCCACGCTTCCCACCGGCGGATTCATGCCCAACTCGGGCTCGCTGACCGGCTACGCGGCCGCCTCCCAATGGGTCGTCGTCGTGTTCATGCTGATCGCCGGGATCAACTGCGCTCTCGTCTATCGCGCCCTCATTCGCCGCCGTTGGCGCAGTGCGAGCAAGGATCAGGAGCTCAGGCTATACCTCGGTATCCTCGCCGTCGCTTCCGTTGCGCTGGTGGCCGAGATCTGGGGGGAAGGACTCGCTGCCGGGGAAACGGCGATCCGCCATGGAGTCTTCCAGGTCGTCTCGATCACGACGACGACCGGATTCGCGAGCACCGATTTCACGACCTGGACGACCTTCGCCCTCATGCTGGTCGTCGGGCTGATGTTCGTCGGCGGCTCCGCCGGCTCGACCGGCAGCTCGGTGAAAGTCGTGCGGCATCTCCTGCTCGGCCGATCTCTCCGCCGCGAGCTTCGGCAGACGCTTCATCCGGAAGAGGTCATGCCCGTGCGACTCAACAGTCTCGTGGTGCAGGAGAAGACTCTACGAGCGGTCACCTCGTTCATCCTTCTGTACGTCGGCCTGTTCGTGCTCGGCGCGGGCGTGATCGCGTTGGACACGGCGATCCAGGGCCCGGCGCTCTCACCGTTCGATGCGATCGCCGCCGCTGCCACGGCGCTCGGCAACGTGGGACCGGGTACCGGGGCCGCAGGCCCACTGGGCTCGTTCGCAAGCTACCCGGACGTCTCCAAGATGACGATGGCCACGTTGATGTGGCTCGGGCGGCTCGAGGTGATTCCCGTCGTGGTGCTGATGACGCGCCACTACTGGCGCGTGCGCTGAACGCCGCTCAGCCGACGAGGGCCCGGCGGAGCTTGTCCTCCGCGCCCGGCTTCAAGATCGCAACCACCTGGTCGCCGGGGCGGATCACCGTCTCTCCGACGGCGATCTCGGCGATCCCGTTACGCATCACGGAGACCAGACGCGAGCCTTCCGGCAGCGAGAGGCCCGCGACGCGCTTGCCGGCGGCGGGAGAGTCGGCCACCACCTGCACCTCCACCACCTCCAACCCTTCCCTGCGCAGCTCCAGCAATCGCACGAGACCGTGCTCGGGGACCTCGTGCTCGACGAGCCCGAGCAGACCCGAGGTCGCACACACGGTGCGCGTGATCCCGAGGAGGTCGAACGTCTCCTGGTTACGAGGGTCGTTGACCCGCGCGATCACCTTCTCGATCCCGTAGCCTTCACGGGCGATCTGGGAGATGATCAGGTTGTCTTCGTCGTCTCCGGTGACGGCAAGGACGAGGTCGGGAGGTCGGGCGATCCCCGCCCGCTCGAGGACGGCGATCTCGGTCGCATCGCCGAGCATGACGACGTGGCCGAACTCGACTTCGAGCTGCGTGAAGCGATCGCGGCGTTGCTCGACAAGCGTCACCTCGTGCTCCATCGCAACGAGCGTCCGCGCGACGTTCGAACCGACCTTGCCGCCGCCGGCGATGACGACATACATCAGCTCATCACCTGCGGGACGGCGCCCGGTTCGCACGCGCGAACCGCTTCGGTGAGAAACGAGATCGCCGTCTGGGTCGGGCAGACGGTTCGGAGGCCGAGCTTCGCGTAGAACTCCGCGCGTGCCGGGTCGAGGACTCGGACCACGACGCACTCGATGTCGTAGCGCCGTTGCAGGATCTGGCCGATCACGAGGTTCGAGTTGTCGCCATCGGTTGCAACGACTGCTGCCTGCGCCTCGGCGGCGCCGGCCTGCTCGAGGATGTCCCTGTCCATGCCGTGTCCGACGACGAACCCCCCCTTCCAGCCACCGAGTCGCGAGAGCGCGTCCTCGTTCTCGTCGACACAGGTGACGTCCCACCCTTCTCGGGCGAGCGCCGTCGCCACCGCAGAGCCCACGCGTCCACAACCGATGATCACGGCCTTCACGACGCGAAGCGTACCGCTACTCGAACGTTCCGTCGGGGAAGGCGACGACGAGCACCTCGCAGGGCGCGTTTCGCAACACGTGATCGACGGTGGGCGAGAAGAACCGCGACTGGCGGCGCCACCGCGGCGACGACCCGAGCACGATCAGGTCGGCGCCGTGTCCGCGTGCCTCCTCGACTATCGCATGTCCGATCGAGCGAGCCACGATGGTGTGGCCCACGACCTCGACCCCGTTTTCCTCACCGAGGGCCCGAGCCTCCGCCAGAGACTCCTCCGCGCGACGGCGCACATCCTCGGGGAGCGCGCCCTCCAGGGGGAAGGCGCGGGGAACGCGCACGACGAACACCGCTTCAACGGTCGCCTCCCGCTCCTTCGCGAGCGCGATGGCCGTCGCGACCATCTCCTCACCAATGTCGCCGAGCTTCATGGGCACGAGCACCTTGCGATACGAGGCACCGGGCGGAAGGGTCGAAACGGGGTCGATGTCGTCGAGGACGCCGGCCTCGCGGCGCCGCCGCACGAGAACGAAGACGACGAGCCCGATCAGCAGCCACACCGGGCCGGCGTACCTGGCACCCGGGTGCGTGATCAGGGCGAGCACCCACACGCAGAACGTGAGCGGAGCGCCGATCAGCGCCGGGAGGGGGAGGAGCACCCCGCCGATCCGTACCTCCGGCTTGGCTCTGAAGGGGCGCTCGAGATCGGGCTCTCTGCGGCGGAGCCGGATCACGGCGAGCTGCGCGGCCGTGAACGCGAACAGCACCCCGAACGAGTAGGCACTGGCAAGGAACGCCGGATCGTCGCCGGCGAAGATTCCCGTCCCGATCACGATCGCGATGGCTATCGACCCCGTTGCGACGAGCGCCTCCCGCGAGACGAGCGAGCGCCGCTCCAGGCGACCGAACTCGCGCGGCAGCATCCCGTGCTCGCCCATCGAGCGTCCGAGCCGCGTACACCCCGTGATGGCCGTAGTCGCCGCCGCGAACAGGATCAGCGCTCCCGAAAGACCGACGACGACACGCAGCACGTCGACGAGAGCCGAGGGCAGGTGCCCGTCGAAGGCCGTCACGATCCCGACGATCGGCGCCTGCAGCCACTCGTCTGCGAGGTCGGTCGTGCCGTCTTCGGCCGGAAACGCCGACATTCCCACGACGGCGATCAAGACGGTCACGATCACCACGAGCCCGATCGACGAGAACAGCGACCGCGGCAGCACCTTGCCCGGCTCACGCGTCTCCTCGGCGAGGTTGGCCACGGTCTCGAGTCCCGTGTACGCGAGCATCGCGAGCGGAAGGGCGAAGAAGAGGTCGTGCCAGCCCTGCCCGGCTGCAAAGTCGAATCCACTCGTCAGGACTCCCGGAGAGAAGACGACCGCAAAGCCGATGACGACGACGAGCAGCTGCACCGAGATGTCGAGCGCAGCGAGCGCGAGGGCAGCAGCGTGGATCCGGCTGTGCCGAACGAGTCGGGCTCCGACGATCGCGGCGATGACGGCGACGGCGATCAGCACGTCCCACGGGCTCTCCGCCAGGGACGGCGCCGAGAGCGACGCCGCGAGATAGTGCGGCAGGAAGAGGCTCGACAAGGAGATCACGATCAGGTAGTCGAGGAAGAGCACCCAGCCGGTGCTGAAGCCGGCGAGGTCGTTGAACGCCCGGCGCGTGAAGGTCGCAGCTCCGCCGGTCTCAGGGATCGCCGCCGTGCCTTCGGCGTAGGACAGCGAAACGACGAGGAACAGCAGCCCGGTTGCCAGCAAGACGACCGGTGTCAACCCGAGCGCCTGTGCCGCCACGATCCCGAGGGCGAAGTAGATCGACGAGCCGATCTCGTCGTAGGCGACAGCGAACAGCGCGGGGGCGTCGAGCACGCGCTCGAAACCACGGACCTTACGCGCCACGCTTGCGCTCCAACTGAATGCGACCGACGCCGAGTGCGATGAACAGCCCACCCAGGACGAATCCGACGAGCCCCCCGCCGTTGACGGCCGTGACGATCAGCAGCGCCACGCCGATCAGGACGAAGCATCCCGAGAACACGAGGATCGCGCGCCGGTACCAGATCACGCGGACACCTCGTCGCGCGCCGCGCTGACCATGACCCGACACGGGGCATGGCGGAGCACGTAGTCGACGGTGCGACCGAAGACCGCGCGTTGCGTCGCCGTCAGCGACTTTCGGGGCGACCCGATCACGATGATCTCGGTGCCGCCTCGCTCGGCCTCCTTGACGATCGCCTGGCCGGCGCTGCGTGCCCGAATGAGCCGGTCCTGGACGCGCACACCGTAGGAGTCTCCGATCGCGATCGCTTCGTCGAGTTCCCGGTTGGCCGTGTCCTCGAGGTCCGGCAGGTCCGCGTTCAGTGCAGTGTCGAGCGGAACCTCGAGCACGTTCAGCGCGACGATTCTCGCTCCCCTTTCGGCCGCGAGGCTGCAGGCCACGTCGAGCGCGTCGTCCGACGGTTGTCCCGACACGACGGGTACGAGGAGGCGCCGGTACTCGAGCGCGAGCGCTGGGCCGAAGGCGGGCGGCGCCTTCACCGTTTCACGTAACGATGCGTGCACGAAGCGCCTGCGGTAGACGATGTACCCGATCAGCCCGACAACGATCCAACCGAGGCCCACCCACCGCGTCGCCGGGCTCTGCGCGACGATGACCAGGAACGAGATGCCCGTAGCCGTCCCGCCGATGATGGCGAAGACCGGCCACTCGACACCCCGCACCCGGAGGTTCGGGAAAGCCGTGTAGACCGGAGGCTCGGCCCGGCGCCGGTCGTCCATGCGGATGCGGACGAGCGATGCGTGTGCGACGGTGAACGAGAGCGTCGCCCCGAGCGAGTAGAGCGTGCCAACGAAGTTCACGTCTCCTGGAAGCAGAACTATGATCGGCGCGATGCCGGCGAAGACGACGAGCGAAAGCCAGGGCGTCTTGAACTTCGGGTGCAACCGCCGGAAAATCTCGGGCATCTGGCGGTAGCTCGCCATCGAGTAGGTGATCCGCGACGCGCCGATGACGCCTGCGTTAGTGGCGACGAAGAGGATCGTCGCCGCAAGCACACCGACATAGATCTCGAGGACGTCGAGCAGCCGCCCCTGCACCCCGAGATTCTCGACAAGACCGAGAATCGGGTCGTTCGAGTACCCTCCCTCCTCCGGCGGAAGCGCGAGCAACGTCGTCAGTTGACCGTTGATCTCCTTCACGGGGAGCGCGGACAACGCGATCATCGGCAAGGTGAAGTAGATAGCGAACACTGCTGCGGCGACGAGCTTGTACGCGTTCGGCACGGTGCGGACAGGGTCGCGGGCCTCCTCGGCGAGGTTTGACACCGTCTCGACACCCGTATAGGCCAGCATTGCGATCGGAATAGAGATCGCGAGGTTCGACCAGGTCGGCGCCACACCCCAGATCACGTTGTTCTTCAGGATCTCAGGGCTGAAGACGAGCACGAACCCGAGGATCACGAGAAGCACCTGCGTCGCGAAGTCGACCACCGCGAGGGAGATCGAAAGCTTGGCAGCTTCGGTCACGCCGACGACGTTGAGCGAGACCAGCACGATGATCACGATCGCGCCGCCGACGATGTCCCACGGGTTCGTCCTCAACGGCTCCCAGAAGACCGAGAGGTAGTGCGGCACGAAGAACGCCGACACGGCGACAGTGACGACGTAGACGAGCATCTGCGCCCAGGCCGCGATGAAGCTCACGAGCTCGTCGAAAGCATGTCTTGCGAAGCTCGCGGAGCCTCCCGCCTCGGGGTAACGTGCGGTGCCCTCGGCGTACGTGGCTGCGGTCATCGAGAACACGATTCCGGCGACGAGAAAGACGAGCGGCGTCAGCCCGAGGGCGTAGACCGCCGTGAGCCCGAGTGCGTAGTAGATCGACGAGCCGACGTTGCCGTAGGCGGTCGCGAAGAGTGCCGGCGTCCCGAGAACTCGCTCGAGCTCGACCTCGCGTCTGCGACGGCTTGGCACCGGGGCAGTGTAGGCCGTTCGACGGCGCCTTCGGCTGGGTAGGAGCCCGGAGAACCGGGCTACGCGGGCAGGTCGAGGTCGGCGCGAGAAGGATCGGCCGAGGGAAGACGGATCACGAGCGTCGTGCCGCCGCCTGGTGTCTCGTCGATCTCGACACGCCCGCCCATCGCGAGCACGAAGGCCTGGGCCACGAAGGCGCCTGCTCCGGCGGTGGTGTGGGAGCCATGGACTCTCTCGAGTCGCCTCCGATCGATGATCCTGATATCGACCCCGGGCCACACCGCTCCGGCGACGATCCTCACGGACTCCTGCGACGGGATTGCGTCGATCGCCTCCGCCATGGCCTGGACGAGCGCCCGTCGCAGCAACGAAGCGTCCGCGCTGACCGGAGGCAAGGTAGGCGCCACGTCGATCTCGACCCGGTGGCGCTCGATGCAGGTGTCGTCGACAGCCATGGCGAGCACATCCGCGAGTCGGACGTCCTCGCCCCTGACCACGAGATCGCCGTTCTCGATGCGGCCGAGATCGACGAGATCGGTCCCGAGCAGCGCGAGCCGGTCGGCGCTCCGTCGAACGTCCGCCGAGCCCGTGCGCCCGATCTCCGCCGTCGCACTTCGTAGCCGCACGGCGGTCTCCTGGAGGCCTCGGCCCAGCGACGCGAGCAGTGCCGCTCGTGCTTCCCGTGCGGCGACGAGCAAGCTCACCGTCCGGACCTCGGCCGACAGCTCCTCGACCTCGATCGCGGCTGCGAGCTCCGCCACGAACGCGTCGAGAATGCGCTGATCGTGAGTGCCCGCTCCGTTCCCCTCGAGGACGAGCACGTGCAGGTCGTCGACAGGGATTCCGACCTCCGGGCTCACGCCGCTCTCCACCACGTCCCCGGCGGACGCCTCGGCTTCCCAGCCCGACGGAGCGCGGTGGAGGAGCGTGGCGCCGCGGAGAGCGAGCACGCGACAGAGGGTCTCGAGAAGCGTGGGGATGCTCGACGAGCCGCCGAGACGAACGAGCGCCTCGCTCTCGGCCCGCGCGCGTGCACCCTCCGCTGCGCGTCGCGACGCGAGCGCGACGAAGCCGCTCACGACCGCAGCGACGACGAGGAAGACCACGAGCGCGACGAGATTGTCTCCCTCGGCGATCGTGAAGGTGTGCACCGGCGGCGTGAAGTAGTAGTTCGCGAGCAGGAAGGCGACCACGGCCGTCGCGAGGGCAGGCCAGAGCCCTCCCACGGCCGAGACGAGCACGACGGCGAGCAAGTAGAGGAGAAGGATGCTCGGGAGCCCGAGATGGGCGCGGAGGTGCGTCAGCACGACGGTGAGGAAGGGCAGGCAGACGACCGCCAGCCCGAACGCGAGCATGACCCGCCTTGTCGGCAGAGCCGCAGGCCGGCGGCGCCGCCGCGGCGGCTCGGTCGGCGCGTCGAGCTCCTCCCGACTGATCACATGGACGTCGATCCCGATGCCGGAGGCGCGGATGACACGGTTGATCACCGAACCGCGCATCACCTCTGCGTAGCGGGAGCGCCGGGTCGAGCCCAGCACGATCTGGGTGGCGTTGAGCGATTTCGCGGCCGCAACGAGTGCCTCGCCGACATCGTCGCCGGCGACCTCCTTGACGGTTCCGCCGAGCTCCTCGATCAGGAGCTTCTGCCGCGCAAGCGCCGCTGCCGAGCCCTGAGCCCCTCCGTCGAGCGACGTGACGTGGACCGCGACGAGGTCGCCGTGGGCACGCGCGGCCATGCGGGCTCCTCGGCGAATCACCCGGTCACCATCGCCCGAGCCGGTGATCGCGACGAGGATCCGCTCACGCGTCTCCCACGGCCGGTCGATCCCGTGACGGTCGCGATAGTCGGCAAGGCCCTCTTCGACCCTGTCGGCGACCCACAGGAGTGCGAGCTCGCGGAGCGCAGCGAGATTGCCCGGGCGAAAGTAGTTGCCGAGCGCCGCGTCGACTCGTTCCGGCGGGTAGATGTTGCCGTGCGCCATCCGCCGCCGGATCGCCTCGGGTGCCATGTCGACGATCTCGACCTGGTCGGCCTTGCGGACGATTGCGTCGGAAATCGTCTCGCGCTGCTTCACGCCCGTGATCTGCTCGACGACGTCGTTGACCGACTCGAGGTGCTGGATGTTCAAGGTCGAGATCACCGTGATGCCCGCGGCCAACAGCTCCTCGACGTCCTGGCACCGATTGGTGTTCCGCGAGCCCGGGATGTTCGTGTGCGCAAGCTCGTCGACGAGAACCACTTCCGGCGAGCGCTCGAGGATCGCGTCGACGTCCATCTCCTCGAAGGTCGCCCCCTTGTACTCGATCACCTTCCGCGGGACGATCTCGAGGTCGCCGATCTGCTCAACGGTAGTCGCACGGCCGTGCGTCTCGACGAGGCCGACGACGACGTCGGTGCCTCGGCCGCGACGTCGCCTGCCCTCGTTGAGCATGGAGTAGGTCTTGCCGACACCGGGCGCGGCGCCGAGGTAGATCCGGAAGGTGCCGGGCTTCATCGAGACAGCGTGACGGAACGGCCGGAGGGCTGCTCCGCGTCAGAGCGGACAAGGGCCGTGTCGCACGCTGACGGGCCGGATCGGTACCCATGCGCGCCCGGGAGGGCTGGGCCTCAGCACAAGGGCTTCGATCGGCGCATGCGTCAAGATCCAGGTGATGTCCTTGGGCGTGAACCCTGTGGCGTTCTCGGTCGGAGCCGGGGCGATGACACGGTCGAACGGCTCGACGTCCCAGAGCCGGCTGAGGGCGTGGGTCGGCGTCCGTCCCTTCTCGATGCGCGCGTCGACAGGCACGCCCGCCTTCAGGGCCTCGAGCTCGACAGCCTCCAGCCAGGGCATCGCGCCTGCCACCTCCTCGGCGGCCGGCGCGTCTTCGCCGAGGCTACGAGGGACGACGAGCAGGTACGCCGGAACGAGCGTCGCGCTCTCCGCGCGGGCGATGCGGATCGCCGCGGAGAGGACGGTCGGGTCGAGCGCGCCACCGGTGAACGCGACGAGCAGGCGCCGCTGCCGAGGCTCTCGAGGATGACGCCGCGAGCCCCGTCGGATCGCGATCACGGAGACGAGAAACGCGACTGCGACGACGAGGAGGAGGCCTGCCGTTGTCATGGTGCGAGTGCACCCCGGTCGGCGCGGTTGGCGACGACGCGAATGTCGATCCCGGGAAGCTCACGAACCATGCGCGAGAGCAACGAGCCACGCAGGATCTCCACTCGCCGGCGCTCGTCGGGGGTGCCGACGAAGATATAGGACGTGCCGCGCTCGTAGGCCACACGACGGACCGTGGCGACGAGATCGTCGCCCTCCTCCTCCAGAAAGTGAACGCCGAGCACGCTTGCGAGCCTTCGGAGCGCAGCCAGCTGGATTGCCTCCTCGCCGGACGGCGGCCGCCCGACCGGCCGTACCCAGACGGCGTCGATATCGGAGCCGAGCCGTTGCGCCGAGCGCCAGGCACGACGGAGGATGCGCTGTGACTTGGGCTGCGGCTCGATCAGGGCGAGAACGCGCTCCGCCACAGCCAGCTGGCTGAGCGGCTCCAACACGTTCGGCCGTCGCCGGGCTTCGACGTCCTCGGCGACCTCGCGCAGGGCCAGCTCGCGCAGCGAGCTGAGGTTGTCGAGGCGGAAGAAGTTGATCAGGGCAACCTCGGCCCGTGCCTTCGGGTAGATCTTGCCCGCCTCGAGCCGTTGCTGGAGCGCCTCCGGAGCGAGGTCGACGAGCACGACCTCGTCGGCCTCGTCGAGGACGCGGTCGGGGAAGGTCTCGCGGACCCGGACGTCGGTGATCTCGAAGATCGTGTCGTTGAGGCTCTCGAGATGCTGCACGTTGACCGTGGAGATGACGTCGATCCCCGCTTCGAGGATCTCGTCGATGTCCTCGTAGCGCTTCTCGTTGCGCGAGCCGGGCGCGTTCGTGTGGGCGAGCTCGTCGACGAGGGCGAGCTCGGGTGCGCGTCGGACCACGGCGTCGACGTCCAGCTCCCCTAATACCAGGCCGCCGTGCGGCACCGCGACCCTCGCCACGAGCTCGAGACCTTCGGCGAGCACGGCGGTCTCGGGCCGGTCGTGGGGCTCGAGATAGCCGATCACGACGTCACGACCCTCTGTGGCTGCCTGTCGTCCCTCCTGCAGCATCCGGTATGTCTTGCCCACACCGGCGGCCATGCCGAGCAGAATGCGGTAACGGCCCCGCACGACGTCAGCCGGCAGGCGCTGACAGGCCGCCGACCACCGCTCGCCGCGCCCGGCCCACGCTCTACGCCCCGAAGAGGTTGTGCACGATCAGGTCGATCAGCTTGATCCCGACGAACGGGAGGATCATGCCGCCGAGACCGTAGATCAGCAGGTTGCGGCGCAGTAGCGCCGTCGCGCCGATAGCCCGGTAGCGCACGCCGCGAAGGGCAAGCGGGACGAGTGCCGGGATGATCAGCGCGTTGAAGATGATCGCCGAGATGATCGCGCTCTGGGGCGTGCCGAGGTGCATCACGTTGAGGCTCTCGAGCGGGCCCCGCTCGCCCGGTGCCGTCGCATACGTGAACGCGAAGATCGCGGGCAGGATCGCGAAGTACTTGGCGACGTCGTTCGCGATGGAAAATGTGGTGAGCGAGCCACGCGTGATGAGAAGCTGCTTGCCGACCTCGACGATCTCGATCAGCTTCGTGGGATTCGAGTCCAGGTCGACCATGTTGCCGGCCTCTTTTGCGGCGGTCGTGCCCGTGTTCATCGCGACGCCCACGTCGGCCTGCGCGAGAGCGGGGGCGTCGTTGGTGCCGTCGCCCGTCATCGCCACCAAGCGGCCCTTCGCCTGCTCCTCCTTGATGAGCGCCATCTTCGCTTCGGGCGTTGCCTCGGCCAGGAAGTCGTCGACACCGGCCTCCTGTGCGATCACGGCGGCCGTGACCGGATTGTCACCGGTGATCATCACGGTACGGATTCCCATCTTGCGCAGCTCGGCGAACCGCTCGGTCATGCCGCCCTTGACGATGTCCTTCAGGTGCACGACCCCAAGGGCCCAGTTGTCGCGGGCGACGACGAGCGGCGTCCCGCCCTGCTCGGCGACGCCCTGGACGAGCTGGTCGAGCTCGGCCGGGGCGCTGCCGCCCTGATCGGCGATGAAGGCCTTCACGGCGTCCGCGGCACCCTTCCGGATGACGGTGCCGTTCATGTCGACGCCGCTCATCCGCGTCTGTGCCGTGAAGGGCACGAACTCGTGCTCGCCGAGCTCGCGCTCGCGGAGATTGAAGCGCTCCTTCGCGAGGACGACGATCGAGCGACCTTCCGGCGTCTCGTCCGCGAGCGAGGCCAGCTGCGCCACCTCGGCGAGCTCGCGCTCCTCGACACCGTTGACGGGGAGGAACTCGGCCGCCTGCCGGTTCCCGAGCGTGATCGTGCCGGTCTTGTCCAGGAGGAGCACGTCGACGTCGCCGGACGCCTCGACCGCCCGTCCTGACATGGCGAGCACGTTCCGCTGCACGAGCCGGTCCATCCCGGCGATGCCGATCGCCGACAACAGGGCGCCGATCGTCGTCGGGATGAGCGACACGAGCAGCGCGATAAGGACAGTTTGCGAGATGTCCGTTCCCGCATAGATCGCGAACGGGCTCAGCGTGACCACGGCCGCGAGGAAGGTGATCGTGAGCCCGGCGAGCAGGATGTTGAGGGCGATCTCGTTGGGCGTCTTACGCCGCTCGGCGCCCTCGACGAGGGCGATCATGCGGTCGAGGAACGACTGGCCGGGCTCCTGCGTCACCTCGATCACGAGCCGGTCCGAGAGGAGACGCGTGCCGCCCGTGACCGCGGAGCGGTCGCCGCCGGCTTCGCGGATCACGGGCGCGGACTCGCCGGTGATCGCGGACTCGTCGACCGACCCCACGCCTTCGACGATCTCTCCGTCCGCCGGGATGACCTGACCGGCCTCGACCACGACGACGTCGCCGCGCTGGAGATCGGCGGCAGGCACCTCTTCGACAGCGCCGCTCGTGGTGCGGCGGAATGCCGACGTCGTCGTGCGCGTGGCGCGAAGAGCGTCCGCCTGCGCCTTGCCGCGCCCCTCGGCGATCGCCTCGGCGAAGTTCGCGAACAGCACCGTCAGCCAGAGCCAGACGGTGATCACGCCGACGAACCAGAGATCGCCGGTGTCGCCCCGAGCGAGGTTGAGCACGAAGATCCCCGTCGTGATCACGCTGCCGAGCTCGACGATGAACATCACCGGGTTCCGCACCTGGAGGCGCGGGTCGAGCTTGGGGAAGGCGTCCTTGACGGCCGCGAGAGTGAGGTCGCGCGTGAAGATGCTCGACGCCTGACGTGCCATTACTGTCCTGTCTCCTTGTCGAGTGCGAGGTTGAGCTCGAGCACGTTGACGCCCGTCTCGCCGAAGAACCCGAGCGATCGCCCGTCGGTCGACTGGTCGATGAGGCGCTGAACGGTCGAGAGGGGGAGGTTGCGCACGGCTGCGACGCGTGGCGCCTGCATCGCGGCGTTGGCGGGTGAGATCTGCGGGTCGATGCCCGATCCGGACGTCGTCACCGCGTCGACCGGGATGCGACCGACGGTCAGCCCCTTGTTGTAGGGCTGCTCCAGCTTCAGGATCGCTGTCACCCGCTCCTTCACCGCCTTGGCGAGGTCGGGATTGGTCGGCCCGAGGTTGGCGAAGGTCGTGGCGCCGGCGTTGTACTCGGGCGCCGTCGCCGAGGGGCGCGGATGGAAGTAGTCGGGCTTGGTGAAGGCCTGGGCGGCGAGCCGCGAACCGACCACGGTGCCGTCCTTCGCGATCAGGCTGCCGTTCGCCTTGTTCTCGAAGGCGAGGTGAGCGAAGCCCGTCATCACGGCCGGATAGACGAACCCGAAGACAAGGGTGAGCACGACGACGGCAATGACGGAGCGGATGACGGAGCGGACGATCACGAGAGCGCCTCCACGATGGGGCCGAGCGTCAGGGCCGGGAAGATCATCAGGCCGGCCGTGAGAACGATCACGGCGACGAGCAGGAAGGTGAAGGTCGCGCCGTCGGTGCGGAACGTGCCCGCCGAGGCCGGAACCGACTTCTTCTTCGCGAGTGAGCCACCGAGCGCGAGCGCCGCGATGAGTGGCACAAAGCGCCCGAGATAGAGGGCGATCGTGCCCAGCTCGGCGGAGAAGTTCGTCGCCCCGTAGCCCGCGAAGGCGCTGCCGTTGTTGTTGGACTGCGATGTGTACGCGTACAGGGCCTCGCTGAAGCCGTGCGCCCCCGGATTGAACACTGACGCCAGGCCGGAGTCGGTGACGATCGAGATCGCCGTCAGGATGAGCGCCATCGTGGGGACGAACAGGGCCCCGAGCGCAGCGAGCTTGATCTCGCGCGCCTCGATCTTCTTCCCGAGGTACTCTGGCGTGCGGCCGACCATGAGGCCCGCCACGAAGACGGTGATGAAGACGTAGAAGATCATCCCGTAGAGGCCGGAGCCGACGCCGCCGAAGATGACCTCGCCGCTGAACATGTTCACGATCGGGACCGCACCCCCGCCTGCGGTGAGGGCGTCGTGGCCCCCGTTGACGGAGCCGTTCGAGGCGTTGGTCGTGGCCGTCGCCCAGAGGGCGGTATTGGCGATCCCGAAGCGAACCTCCTTGTCCGCCATGTTCCCGCCGCTCTGGCTGCTCGTCGCGGTGATGTCGACGCCGGAGCTCCGGAGCACCTGCGAGCCGTGCTGCTCGAGCGGCAGCAGGATCGCCACACCGACGACGAACATGACGAGCATTGCGGCAAAGAGGGAGATGCCCTGCCGGATCGCGCCGACCATCTTCCCGAACATGAAGACCTGCGCTGCGGGAATGAGGAGGATCGCGAGGACCGAGAGGAAGTTGGTGATGCCGTTCGGGTTCTCGAACGGGACGGCCGAGTTCGAGTTGTAGAAGCCGCCCCCGTTCGTCCCCAGCTGCTTGATCGCGATCTGCGACGCCGCCGGACCGCGAGCGATCGTCTGCTGCGCGCCTTCGAGCGTCGTCGCAGTCGCATGCCCGTCGAATGTCTGGACGACACCCTGCGAGATCAGGATCACACCGAGCACGATCGCGAGCGGCAGCAGGATGTAGACCAGCGAGCGGTACAGGTCCTGCCAGAAGTTCCCGAGCCCCGACGTCGATCGGCGCGAGAAGCCGCGGATCACGGCGACCAGCACCGCCATCCCGACCGCGGCCGAGACGAAGTTCTGCACGGCGAGGCCGGCCATCTGCGACAGGTACGACATCGTGTACTCGCCGCCGTAGTACTGCCAGTTCGTGTTCGTGACGAAGCTCGCCGCCGTGTTCAGCGAAATGTGCGACGGCACACCCTTGAGTCCGTCCGGGTTGAGGAAGAGATGACCCTGAAGCCGGAGCAGTGCATAAAGCACCACGGAGAAGACCGCGCTGAAGATGACGACGGCCTTCGCGTAACCCTTCCAGTCCTGATCGCGCTCGGGGTCGACGCCTAGCAGGCGGTAGAAACCTCGCTCGGGAACGCTGAGGAAGCGGAGCCGGCCGCGGGCGGCGAAATCCGCGTCCGTATAGACCCGGGCCATGTAGAGGCCGAGCGGATACGCGAGCGCTACGAGGAGGACCGCGTAGACCACGATCTGGAGAACTCCCTGACCGGTCATCTAGAGCCTCTCCCCACGGAAGAGCGCGTACAGGAGGTACACGAACACAGCGATGGAGACGACCAGCCCGAAGACGTCGGCCGCGGACATCAGACGCGGTCCAACGCCCAGAGCAGGGCGAAGATGAAGACGAAGCAGGCGACGGCGATGCCGATCGCGGCGAGATCGAACATCAGGCCACCTCTCCGAGGGCGGACTGAATCCGGCGCAGCGCTCCAGGCAGCTTGTCGACGTTCGGCCTGCAGTACAGCGGGCTCTCCCCGTCGGTGAGCAGATCGTGGACGAGCAACATGCACCTCGGAGTCACGGGCTGCGCCAGGTCGCCGACGCGCTCCGCAATCGCAGCCAGCACCGGTTCGTACGGTCCGGCTCCTCTCCGGTTCAGGGGAACGGCACCCGGGAGATGTTTGCCGTCGAGCTCCTTGACGATGCTACGGAGTGAGCGGGCGCAGGCTCGACGCTCGCGCGCCGATGTCAATTCGGCGGCGCGCCAGACGAGAAGGGCGGACTCGGGATGGACCCGGGCGCCTCCGCGCAAGATGCGATCTGCGGTCTGCCGGAGGGCACGTCGCCTGATCGGGTGCCAGATGCTCGGCGAGCCGAACGCTACCGCCGAGCGCGCGCGCTTCCCACCCGCCGTGGGTGCGTCTAGTGCAAGTCGGTTTCTCATGCCCCGACGGTAGAACGCCACATGTCAAGGTGGCCTCAGATCTCGCACAGCCTGCCTCAAGAATGTCTCAAGACACGGAACTTGGGGGCTCAGCCCGCCGGTGCGACGAGGCGGTAGCCGGCCCCAGGCTCCGTGAGCAGGTATCTCGGCCGGGTCGGGTTGGGCTCGATCTTGCGGCGCAGCTGCGACACGTAGACGTGGAGGTAGTGCGACTCGACCTGATACGCCGGGCCCCACACCTCGCGCAGGATCGCCTGATGGGTGAGCAGCTTGCCCTCGTTCTGGGCCAGCAGCCGCAGCATCGAGAACTCGTGCGGCGTCAGCTGCACCGGTTCGCCGGCCATCGTGACCGCGCGCTTCTCGAGATCGACGACGAGCTCGCCGATCCGGATGACCGGGTCCCCGGGAGGCCCTGCGCGCCGCATCGCCGCTCGCAGGCGAGCAAGGAGCTCGTCGACGCCGAACGGCTTCGTCACATAGTCGTCGGCGCCCGCGTCGAGAGCCGCGACCTTCTCACGCTCCTCGCCGACGGCCGAGAGGATCAGGATCGGGACGGACGTCCAGGTCCGGAGCTCTCGACAGACCTCGACGCCGCTTCCGTCCGGCAGAACGAGGTCGAGGATCACCGCCTCCGGTGGTTGCACGGCCGCGACGGTCAGTGCTTCCTCTGCGGTCGCGGCGGTGACGACGTCGTAGCCGGCTCCCCGCAGGGTCGTCTGGAGCGCGCGCAGGATCTGCGGCTCGTCGTCGACCACGAGCACCCGGGGACGAGAGCTCATGCCGCAGGTTTCGACGCTACAGACGCCACGGGCAGCGCGAGCGCGAACGAGGTTCCCTGGCCGGGGACCGACTCGACCCAGATCCGGCCCGCGTTCGCCTCGACGAACCCGCGCGCGATCGCAAGGCCGAGACCGGCACCGCGAGCCGCGGAGCCGCCGATGCGATGGAACGGCTCGAAGACCCGCTCGAACTCCTCCTCCGGCACGCCGGGCCCCAGATCGACCACCCTGATCACGACATCGCTCCGCGTGAAGGTGACCCGCAACGAGACCAGCGACTCGGGTGGAGAGAACTTGATTGCGTTTTCGAGAAGGTTCACGAGCGCCCGCTCGACCTGGATCGCGTCGACGAGAACGACCGGGACGTCGTCCGGGATCGAGGTCTCGATCCGATCTGCTTCCGGCACCTGGTCGAGCGCCTGGGCGATCAACTGGTCGACCGTCCAAAGCTCCTGGACGGGCTCCGCGGCACCGGCCTGGAGGCGAGAGAGGTCGAGCAGGTTGGCTACGAGACGCTCCAGGCGCCGAGACTCGACGGCGATGGTCTCGAGGAGCTGCTCCCGATCGGCGCTGTCGAGGTCGAGGGTCTCGTTCCGGAGGCCCCCGACCGCCGTCGAGATCGCGGTGAGCGGCGAGCGCAGGTCGTGCGACACGGCCCTCAGAAGTGCAGTCTTGAGCGCGTCGCTGCGTCGCAGCGCCTCGGATTCGAGGGCCTGGCGTGCCAGACGCTCCCGATCGACGGCCACGGCGAGGAGCGAGGCCAGAGCGGGCAGAAACCGCTGCCGCATCCCGGGTGAAGGCTCCTCGCCGGGCGGCGCCGAGATCCTCCCGACGGTGCGCCCGGCGGTCTCGAGCGGGAACGAGATCGCGCTCGCCTGCGGCGGCCACGGCCGCTCGAGATCGATCCGCATCCCGGAGATGCCGAGCACCTCCGCGGAGCGTTGTTCGATCTGCTCGAGCTCGTCCCGCACCGCCCGCCCCTGGAGGAGGTCAGTCGAGATATCCGCGAGGAGCGCCGCCTCACGCCGCCTCTGCTCCGCCTCGACCGTTCGGCGCCTGGAGCTGGCCGCGAGCTCGCTGACGACGATCGCAGTTCCCGAGTAGACAGCGAGGGAGAACCAGTTCTCGCTGTCGGTCAGCGTGAGCGTGTGGACGGGGGGCAGGAAGAAGAAGTTGAACGCGAGCATGCTGCCGACCGCAACCGGTAGCGAGAACGCCAGCCCCCACTCGACGGCCACGGGCAGAACGGCAAAGATGTAGAGCACACCCAGGCTGAGGACCGGGACGAAGCCCCTGAACAGGAAGATGGCGCCCGTCACGGCCGCAACCGCGAGGACGCTCGCGACTGCCCCGGTGGCGGGGGCAGTCATCGCCGGAGAGTCGAGCACCCGGTGCATGCGCTCCCTCACGAGGCGAACGCTATCGACGTCGGCGCGGGCGGGAAGGGGCGGGGGCCCGAGAGCGCCCACCCCTTCCCGCCGGCTCATCCGTGAATCGACGCGAGCAGCGGGATGATCAGGATCGCGACGATGTTCGTGATCTTGATCATGGGGTTGATCGCCGGGCCGGCCGTATCCTTGTACGGGTCGCCGACGGTGTCGCCCGTGATCCCCGCGGCATGGGCCTCGGAGCCCTTGCCCCCGTAGGCGCCGTCCTCGATCAGCTTCTTCGCGTTGTCCCAGGCGCCGCCGCCCGAGGTCATCGAGATCGCGAGGAAGAGGCCCGTCACGATCGTGCCGATCAGGAGACCGCCGAGCATCTTCGGGCTGATGATGCCGACCACGATCGGGAACGCGATCGGGATCGCGGCCGGGAGCATCATCCCCTTGATCGCCGACGTGGTGACGATGCCGACGGCCGTCGAGTAGTCCGGCCGCGAGGTGCCCGCCATGATGCCGGGATCCTCGCGGAACTGGCGACGCACCTCCTCGACGACCTCACCGCCGACCCGGCCGACCGCCGTCATCGCGAAGGCCGCGAACAGGAACGGCATCATGCCGCCGATGAAGAGACCGGCGATCACGTACGGATTGTCGAGCGAGAACACCGTGTCGATGCCTGCGTTGACGAGACCACGCGTGTACTCGTCGAAGAGGATCAGTGCCGCGAGACCTGCCGAGCCGATCGCGTAGCCCTTCGTGACGGCTTTCGTGGTGTTACCGACCGCGTCGAGCGGATCCGTCACACCACGCACCGACTCGGGCATGTCCGCCATCTCGGCGATGCCGCCCGCGTTGTCGGTGACCGGCCCATAGGCGTCCAGGGCAACGATCAGGCCGCACATCGAAAGCTGGGCCATCACGGCGACGCCGATCCCGTAGATGCTCCCGCCGGCGATCTCGTAGGCGGAGATCACGCCGCCGGCGATCACGATCACAGGGAGTGCCGTTGCTTCCATGCCCGTCGCGAGCCCGGCGATGATGTTCGTCGCGTGGCCGGTGGTCGACGCCTCGGCAATTTTCTTCACCGGGTTCCACCGGCTGCCCGTGTAGTACTCGGTGATCGCGACGAGCAAGAACGTGATCGCGAGACCGACGAGCGCCGAGCCGTAGAGCTGCCAGAACGAGAACTGGCCGTCGTCGAATGCCTTCGTGACCGGGATGAACCCGATCGCGGACAACACCGTCGCGACGATAACGCTCAGGTAGAGCGCATTGATGATCGCGTTCTCACCCTTGCCGACCCGGGCGAAGAACGTGCCGATGATGGAGGCGAGGATCGAGATGCCACCGAGCGCCAGCGGGTAGAGCCACAGGTCGCCCGTCGGATACGCGGTACCGAGGAGCATCACGGCGACCGCCGTGACCGCATACGTCTCGAACAGGTCGGCGGCCATGCCTGCGCAGTCGCCGACGTTGTCGCCGACGTTGTCGGCGATCACGGCGGGGTTGCGGGGATCGTCCTCGGGGATCCCGGCCTCGATCTTGCCGACGAGGTCGGCGCCGACGTCGGCGGCCTTTGTGAAGATGCCGCCGCCGAGTCGCGCGAAGACGGAGATGAGCGAGCCGCCGAAAGCGAGGCCGAGGAGGTCGTCGACTGCGGATTCGGGGCTGTTGCCGAGTGCGCCGGTGAGGAACCAGTAATAGCCGGCGACTCCGAACAGGCCGAGGCCGACGACGAGAAGGCCCGTCACCGAGCCGGCGCGGAAGGCGACCTTGAACGCCGGGGCAACGCCCTCGCGGGCTGCCTCGGCGGTGCGGGCATTCGATCGAACGGCAACGTTCATGCCGATGAAGCCGGCTGCCGCCGAGAGCACGGCGCCGATCACAAAGCCGAAGGCAGTTCCCCACCCGAGCTTGTCATAGAACCCGATCAGCAGGATCGGAGCGATCGCGACAACCGCGATGGTCGTGTACTGCTTACGCAGGTACGCGGCGGCGCCCTCCTGGACGGCGCCAGAGATCTCCCGCATCCGCTCGTTGCCCGCCGGCTGGCTGAGGAGCCAGTAGGTCAGGTAGAGCCCGTACAGCACCGCGGCCGCCGCACAGATGAGTGCGAACGCCACAGCATGGTCATTGAAAAAGTCCATCAACCCTCCGGAGGCACGTCACAAAGAAAGCGCCGAAACAGCATCGGCGCGCCCGATTATGTAGCACAAGCTCCACCGCTGCTCGTCGAACCTGCTGCAATCCGGGCTGTTCGCGCGCCTTCAAGTCACCCGTGAAGGGCGCACGATGAGGTCGCCGTAGATCGCTGCCAGGTCGCCGCTCTCGGCAAACCGGGCGATCTGCTCCTCGGCGGCGTTCTGCTCCGGAAGTCGTAACCAGTCCGCGGCGCCGATCTCGGTCGCGACCGGCAGCACCCATTCGATCAGTCGTTCGAGGCGGGCCCGCGCGGGCAGGACGTCACCCCGTTCCAGGTCGATCAGCTCACCCGAGAGCCCGTAGCGGATCGCACGCCACATGTTTTCCTCGATCAGGCGGTGCGGCTGCTGCGCGATCGGCTCACCCTCGTCGAGAGCACGGGCGATCCGCGCCGTCAACGCGACCCCGAGCGCCGCGAGAGACTGCGACTCCGCAAGACCGGGCTGCCCGTCGCAGATGCGGATCTCGACCGTGGGGAACGCGAGATGGGGCCGCACGCTCCACCACAGCTGGGTGTGCTCGGTGACGGATCCGGTGTCGTAGAGAAACCGGACGTAGCGCTCGTAGTCCGCCCACGAATCGAATATGTCGGGGACGCCACAGCGGGGGAAGAAGCGCGTGAAGATCTGCGTTCGGACCGAGTGGAGGCCGGTGTTGACGCCTTCCGCGAACGGCGAGCTCGCCGAGAGGGCGAGCAGCTCGGGGAGCCAGTTGCGAAGGGCCGTTGTCACCCGGACAGCGCGATCCGCGCCCTTGATGCCGACGTGGACGTGCCATCCGAAGGTGTTGTTCTTCCAGACGACGTAGCGGAGGAGCTGGTCATTGCGACGGTAGTGCGGCGTGTCGATGATCCGCTGGTCCTTCCAGTTCGCCCACGGATGCGATCCCGTGGCGCCGAGCGCGAGACCGAGTGAATCGACAAGGCCCGCGAGTTGGGCGCGCCGATCGACGATCGTCGCCGGGACGTCGGCGAAGCTCTCCATCCGACCGGTCTTGATCTCCACCTCTGACGCGATCAGCTCGCCGGCGAGAAAGCGCTCCAGTTGGGTCCCGGCTGCGGCCGCCTGCACATCCTCGAATCGATTGACGAGGTCGAGCGAGACGGGGTCGAGCAGCGCGAACTCTTCTTCCACGGCCACGGTGAAGTCGGAGCCCGCATCGAAGTGCTCGCGCGCGTCACGGAGAAGCTGATCTGTGGGAACGTGCTGTTCGTCGCCCATCGAGCGGAAAAGGGTAGTTGAACCGGCGCATTCGACAGCAGCCACCCGCGAGCAGGCTGTCTGTTCCTCATCTGAACGGACGACAGGACGCCTTCCGCCGTCGAAAACACCAGCTGCTCCGGTGGGTCAGGCGAAGGGCTCGAGCAGCCTGCGCGAGACGCTCGCCCAGCTCCAGCGCTCGACAACGGCGGCTCGGGCCGCCGAGCGTATCGCCGCCCGATCCGACGGCGAAAGCACGAGGAGCTCCGCGAGCCGACGTGCAAGGTCTCCGGCGTTGCCCGAGTCGAACGCCACCAGATGGCGCAATGAGGGCGGATACCCATCCTCGAGGCCGGATGCCACCTCGGCGAGACCCGAGTGGCGGGCAACGAGTGGCGGACAGCCGGCAGCTGCGGCCTCGGCTGCGACCATCCCGAACGCCTCGGGGAAGATCGACGGGACGACGCAGGCGTCCGCCAGAGCCAGGAGGTGTCGAAGATGTCGGTGTTCGAGCGGTCCCGTGAACAGCGCGTCGACGCCACGGTCGGCGGCGCGCGCTTCCAGCGCTGCCCGCTCGGGACCGAACCCGACGACCACGAGGCATGCGTCGATACCGGCAAGTGCCTCGATGAGGACGTGAACCCCCTTTTGCTCGATGAGCTTGCCGAAGTACACGACGACCGGCCGGCCGGTCGCGAGGAAGCTCTCGAAGCGCGCGGCGTTGCCTTCGTCGGGAAGGCGCTCCTCGACGTTACCCGCGTTCGATCGATCACACCGTGCCTCCTCGACAAGGGCGGCAAGGGCCGTGGCGCGAGACTCGGGCATCCACTGGTCGATGTCGACCCCGGGCGGTACCTCGATGACGTCATCCGTGTGCCCGCACACATCGGCGAGGACGGTGCGGATATGCTCCGAGCCGACGAACGTCGCCCGTGCGGTCGACAGAGCCTCGGCTCCCCAGGCCGAGAGCTCCGGGTTGCCGCGCATCGAGTACTCGAGCTCCGAACCGTGCGCCTTGACGGCGAACGGCACGCCCACCGCAGCACCGACAGGGCCTCCGAGGAGCACATGATTCGTGAACACGACGTCGGCCGGCAGTAGCGAGCGGATCGTGGATGCATTCGCATCGACCCAGCCGTCGAGTTCCGGTCGGGCGCAATCCTGGAGGCGCCGTACCTCGTATCCTTCGTAGCGATCGAGGACGAAGACGGGCAGCAAGCCGCCGACGTCCGGGCGCAGCGCTGACGCGGAGCCCAGGTCGTAGCGGTCGGGGTGCGGCTCCTGCGAGAGAACGGTGACGTCGTGTCCCGCTCTGCTCCATTCCCTTGCGAGCATCCGGGTGTACACGTTGGAGCCGGTGCCGCCCAGGAGGTAGCCGTGCCAGAGCAGGATGCGCATGGGTGCAGGTTTACCACCGGGGGCGAGGGACGCCGGGCGTCAGCCTGGCGTCGATCTCGGATGCAATCGGCTCAAGTCAGGTGGAAGTACAGCGCGTAAAGCAGCTCGACCGCAGGGTTCGACGTGTGCACCTGAACGTCCGCAGGCGTCGTGAGGAGCGCCTGCGAATAGTTGAAGATGATCTTGACGCCTGCGGCAACGAGGGCGTCGGCCGCACCCTGGGCTGCATCTGCCGGCACTGCCAGAACTCCGACGATGATATTGCGCTCGCGAACCAGCTCGTCCAGCGCGTCGAGCGGGGTGACCGAGACGCCGCCCAGGCTGCGTCCCACCTTCGCCGAGTCGCTGTCGAACACGGCGGCGACCGTGATGCCATGCTCGGCAAATATCGGCGAGCTCGCGATCGCGCCACCCAGCCGCCCGGCTCCGACGAGAGCGATGTTGTGCTGCCCCTGCGTCCGCAGAATCCTGCGGATCTCGCCGAGGAGGGAATCGATGTTGTAGCCGACCCCGCGCTTGCCGAAGCGTCCGAAGCCGGAGAGGTCCCGACGGATCTGGGTGGCGTTGATGTTCGTGTACTCCGAGATCTCCTGCGAAGAGATCCTGTCCTTCCCCATCTTCTTCGCCTGGGTGAGCACCTGTAGATAACGGCTGAGCCGCGCCGCCACGCCCACTGTCAATCTCTCTGCCACTGTGTCTCCGTCTCTGCCGACGTTCAGGATTCCTTGTGACAACTTGTCACATATTGCCTGCCTCGTTCTCTCGGCGCGCCGAGGAACCGTCGCGGCGAAGGCGGTCGAGAAGCCCGTCGACCGTGACGAAGTAGCTGAACTCGCGAACGCCGTCGATCTCGATCACAGGAAGGAGTTCGCGGTAGACGGCCTCGAGCGGCTCGATCCCGCCGATGTCGATCAGCTCGAGGGTGAAAGGCACCAGGCCTTGCGCATCGCGGACGATCTCGATCGCACGCTCGCAGAGGTGGCAGCCCTCCGCGTGATACAGGGTGACGCGGCGCAACGGAGTCAACGGGATCACGCTCGCGTCGGTGGGAGGCACTTCCGGTCTCGGCCGGGACGGACGAGGCATGCGCCTCTTCCCCTACGGGTACAGACCGCGGATCGTCGTCGCCTCGGCGACGCGCTGCACCGCGAGCCCATACGCGGCCATGCGCATGCTCGTTGCGAATCGCTCACGGGTCGACCAGGTCTCCTCAAAGGCACGGACGACGATGTCGTTCAGCTTGGCGTTGACCTCGTACTCCTTCCAGAAGTACTCCTGCAGCCCCTGCACCCATTCGAAGTACGAGACGACGACACCACCGGCGTTGGCAAGGACGTCCGGTAGGACGAGGATGCCACGGTCCTCGAGGATCTCGTCGGCACCCGGGGTCGTTGGCCCGTTGGCTCCTTCGCAGACCATCTTGGCCTGCACGCGGGCTGCGTTGTCGGCCGTGATCACCTGTTCCAGAGCGCACGGCGTAAGGACGTCGCAGTCGATCTCGATCAGCTCCTCGTTCGTGATCGAGTCTGCGCCGGGGAAGCCCTCGAGAACGCCGTGCTCGGCCTTGTACATGATCGCCGCCGGCACATCGACGCCGTAGGGATTGTGGATTCCACCCCGGGAGTCGGAGACTGCAATGACTCGGACGCCCTCCTCGGAGAGGAGGCGGGCGAGATTCGAGCCGACATTGCCGAACCCCTGGATAGCAATCCGTGTGTCGTGCAGCCGGGACCCCTGCTTCTGGAGGGCAGTCCGGATGCAGTAGAGCGAGCCGCGAGCAGTCGCACCATCGCGCCCGACCGAACCGCCGACCGCGAGCGGCTTTCCCGTGACGACGCCGAGGACAGAGTGCCCCACGTTCATCGAATACGTATCGAAGATCCACGCCATCACCTGAGCGTCGGTGCCGACATCGGGAGCGGGAATGTCCTTCTCGGGACCGATCTCGTTGATGATCTCGCTGGTATAGCGGCGAGTGAGCCGTTCCTTCTCGCCGAGGGAGAGCAGCTTCGGATCGCAGATGACGCCGCCCTTGGCCCCGCCGAAAGGGAGGCCCATGAGTGCACATTTCCACGTCATCCACATCGCGAGCGCCTTCACCTCGTCCTGCGTCACGGCGGGGTGGTAGCGGATCCCGCCTTTGGCGGGGCCACGAGTCATGTTGTGGATGACGCGGTAGCCCTGGAACGCGTACACCGAGCCGTCGTCCATCTGCACCGGCACGGAGACCTCGACGCCCTTCTTGCAGTAGGACAGGATCTGGATCAGGTTTGGATCCACGGCGAACGTCTCGCCGACACGGCGCAGCTGGGCCTGCGCGAGCTCGAACGGGTTCTCACGAAGGTGCGTCGCCAGAGGCGCGGCGGCACTCATGCGTGGACACCTTCGCTCACGACGCCACGACTATACCGGGGGGTGCTCCAACGCCGATGTCGGGCCCTTTTCGCACCGCCGCGGCGACGAGAGGCCGCGACATCCCCGGGACGGGACGCGAGGTTGCACCGGCGCGACGTTGGAATGGGCAAGAGCTCCGTCACGACGAGATTGCGAACGGAACCGTCTCCTCGTCGATCTCGCCGCCGCCGACCGGAACGGCAGTGAGAAGCAGCGCGTACTCTCCGGGTGGCAGGTGCCTGCCACCCACCCCACGTCCAGTGATACCGAACGAGTACCGACCTGGGAGCAAGTCGCGCACGAGTGCGAGACGGCCGAGACGCCGGTCGCCCCGGTAGAGGTCGATGGTCAACTCCTCGAGGGGGAGTAGTTGCGGGCGCTCGGCGCTACCGTCGACGCGTCCCGCGATCACCGTCAACACCGCGGGATCCACGTCGGAGGGCTTGAAGTTCCTGCTCGAAAGCCGGGCGCTCGGGATCAGGTCGCGCTTCGCGAGAGGCACCGCGATCGTCCATGGCACACGCAGCGTGGCACCGTTCCTGACCTTCACCCGCAGTGCCCCACCGAGTGCCGCCGGCGCCCGGGGCAGGAGCGGGACCGTCGCTTCGACGGTGATCTCCACCGAGGCTCCCGGCCGCAACCTCGCGACCCGCGGGCGGACATCGACGACGATGTCGGCCGCGTCCGCCGTGCCAGGTTCGATGCTGACGTCGAGCGGGCGGCGGCTGACGTTCCGCAGCGTCACGGGCCGGCTGACAGTCGAGTTCTCCATGAATGCGACGCCAAGACCGACGGAGGGCGGGTCGGCGACGAGCTCGATCGCCGCGGCGCCCGCGGGGTCGACCGTGCCCGCCGGCGCCCCACCCAGGCGTCGGGAGGAGGCAACGAGCGCCTGTTTCAGGCCCGCGGCGTCGAGATCGGGTCGCGCCTGAGCGAGCACCGCCGCCGCCCCGGCCGTGAGCGCCGCCGCCGCGCTCGAGCCGCTGAGCGTGCCGTAGCGCGCAGCGCCGTCCTCGTTGCGGCCGGGATCGGCGGTCGCAAGACCGATGCCGGCGGCGGCCACCTCAGGTTTCGGGCCGCCGTCGAAGGCAAGCCCCTCGGACGAGAACGGCGCCGCCGCACCGCGCCCGGCGTTCGCGTCGAACGCCGCTGCACCGACGGCGAGCGTGACGGGGACCCCACGTAGGAGCGCCGCCCGGACAACATCGGCGTCGTTCGCCGACAGCCCCAGGATCGGCACCTCGACGGGCCCATCCGTCCCCAGCGACCCTGCCGGCAGCGGGCCGTCGACGAGCACGGCGCGCGCTCCCGCCGCGACGACTTCACGGACGGCCTCCGGCGACGACGTACCGCGCGGGAGGAGCACGGCCGCGCCTCCGACCCGGCTGTAACCGGAACTGTCGAAGAGCCGGGTGAGGCCACCTGCGGCGCCGACGACGGCCGGGGCCTTCCGGGTGAGTGCCACGACCCGAGCGGAAACGGAGATGGCCGGCGCGACGACGCCGCCGAGCGGCTGATCGCCCGAGAGAAGCACACGGAGCCCAGCGAGCAAGAGCACGTGGCCCGTGGGGCTCCGACGCCTGGTATCGATCGCGCCGGCTGTGAGAACGGCGGGCGCCCCACCCGGCCCGCCGACGCTGCCATACGCCGGCCCTGCCGGTCCGTCGTTGCCGGCAGCAGCGACAAGGAGCGTATCGAGTGCCGATGCCCCTTCAGCAGCAGCCGCGAGAGGGCCGTCCGTGAAGGCGGCAAACGGCTCCACCACGCCGACGAGAGCCACCCGGGCAGCATCGTGCGCATCGCCATCGCCGTTCGGATCCACGGCGAGCTCGATCCCTGCAAGGAGCTGATCCGTCCTGCCGTAGACCGAGACCCCACCTGTGGTGTCCGGCTGCCAGCCGGCGACCCGGATCGGCAGCAGCGACGCGCCGGGCGCGACGCCCTCGAGGCCCGCCGGGCCGCCCGATCCGACGACGAGGCCGGCCATTTCCGTACCGTGGCGTTCCGGCCGGCCGGGGGTTGTCGGGTTCTGGCGGGCGCTCGCATCGCCACCGGGATCGAGAACGTCGAGACCCGGCAGGAGGGCGCTGCGGATGTACGGGTGGACGACGTCGACGCCCGTGTCGAGCAAGGCGACCGTGACGCCGGCACCCGAGAACCCGGGAATGCCGAGATCGGGGCGGCGCCCACCCGCGACGTCGAAGATGTCATCGACGCGGCTCGGGTCGACCGCAGCCGGAATCGCAGCCCTGACCGGGAAGACACCACGCACATCGGGATCGCGGACGACGATCGCGAGACTCCGCGCATCGAGCGGGGTCGCAAACCCGTTGAACACCCGGTAGTACGCGTGCTCCGGCTCGATCGGTGCTCCCCGGAAGGCGAGTCGCGCAATCACATTCCTCTGGGCACTCCGTGCGGCTGCAGTCCACGCGCGCTCCTGTTCCTCGGTCGCGACACCGCCGGCAGCGCGAACCCGCGTAGCGAGAGAGGGCTTTGCGAGAACGACGATCCAACGGCCGCCGAGTTGGGCAGACGGTCGATCGCCGAGCAGGCTCTCCCAACCGGCGGCGCCCGACGTCGGCTGCTCGGCGGCGCTGCTCGCTCCTCCGACCGCGAGCAGCATGACCACGAGCAGAGCCGCCACGCCGGACGCTCGCGCGTAGCGGTTTTCAGGCGGCCGACGCATACGCATCCAGGGTCAGAGCCTCGGGCGAGGCAACGGGATCGGCGAATCGGGCGGCGGAGGCGATCATGGCGGCGTTGTCGGTGCAGAGCGAGAGCGGCGCGAGGGCCGCATCCGGCAGAGCCGCGCGGAGCTCGCTGTTCGCGGCCACTCCGCCGACGACGGCGACTCGGTCGATGCCCGCGCTCGCCGCGGCCTGACGGAGACGCTGGGTGAGGGCAAGGACGATCGCCCGCTGGTACGACGCCGCCAGATCGGCGCGGCGCTCCACGAGCCCCGCGTCGCCGAGATCGCGGACCGTGTAGAGGAGCGACGTCTTGACGCCCGAAAACGAGAGATCGAGACCCGGGACGCGCGCCACCGGGAACCGGAACGCCTCGGGATCGCCCTGGCGGGCCAGCCTGTCGATCTCGGCGCCGCCGGGATAGGGAAGCCCAAGCAGCCGGGCGCCCTTGTCGAACGCCTCACCGGCGGCGTCGTCGAGCGTGGTGCCGAGCAATTCGAACGACCCACGCCGCCGCACCGCGAGCAGGAGCGTGTGACCGCCGCTCGCGAGCAAACACACGAAGGGCGGCTCGACGGACTCGGGGCCGAGGTAGAGCGACGCAACGTGTCCCTGCAGATGGTCGACGGGGACGAGCGGGATGCCTCGCGACCACGCGATCGCCTTCGCGGCAGAGAGGCCGACCAGGAGGGCGCCGATGAGACCGGGCCCGCGGGTAACGCCGATGCGCGTCACTCCTGGCAGATCCTCGCCTGCCACGGTGAGAGCCTCTCGGATGACCGGGCCGATGAGCTCCAGGTGGCGACGTGAGGCGACCTCCGGCACGACCCCTCCGTAGCGCGCGTGGAGTTCTGCCTGAGACGCCACGATCGACGAGAGCACGCGGCCTTCGGCGGTGATCACCGCCGCCGCCGTCTCGTCACACGACGTTTCGATTCCCAGAATCACTGTCCCACCTGCTCCTGCACCTTCGTCCGTACCTGCTCTTCGGGGTCTCGCCACATGATCAATGCATCTTCTCTGTTGTCAGTGTAGTAACCGCGTCGGACGCCGCGCGATACGAAGCCGAAGCTCTCGTACAGGCTGATCGCAGCAACATTCGAGACCCGCACCTCCAGCGTGTATCCACGCTCCGCATCGTTGCGGGTCACGTCGAAGAGGCGTCGCAACATCGCGGAGGCGATCCCGAGCCGTCGGTGCTCCGGATCGACGGCGACGTTCATCACGTGCCAGGCATCGACGTAGCGTGACAACACGAGGTAGCCGACGAGTTGCTCGTCGGGTGTGACGGCCGCAATCGAGAGTGAGCTTTGCTTTGCCAGCTCGCTGGCGAACATCGAGCGCGACCACGGGGTCGGGTACGAGGCCAGCTCGATCTTCTCGATCGAATCCAGATCGGCGAGCTCGAGGCGGCGCAGCGAGAAGCTCATCCCGGCCACCGCTTCGCGTCGGGATCGCGCACGTAGACCGGCGCGACGGCGTCAGCCGGGCCGAACGAGGCTGCGATCGACGCGTGCAACGAGGCGCGCGGCACGTGAAGCTCGGAGTCGTCGGGAGGAACGTCCAACCCACGTGCTGTGAGAAGATCGCGGTATCGGCGGGCGCCGTCGCCGACGCAGACACTTCCCGGAGAGACCACGACGTCCTCCGGCCGCACGGCGAGCGGCCCCAAAACGAAGACCTCGCCACGTCGGGCGTCGACGACCGGGAACGCGCGCTTGGTGCACGCGGCCAGAGCAGCCAGGGTCGAGACGCCCGCAACGGGAAGGCCGAGCGCGAGGGCGAGACCCCGCGCGATAGAGAGCCCGATCCTCGTGCCGGTGAAGCTGCCGGGTCCTGTCCCGACGACGATCCCGGTCAGATCGGCAGGCACGTATCGCGCGGCCACGAGGAGTGCGTCGATGTCGGCGAGGAGTGAATGGGGTCGCGTCGTGCGCTCGCCGAGGGTCTCGCCGTCGGCCACGAGCGCGCTCGTCGCGAGGTCAGTTGCAGTGTCGAACGCCAGGATCAGCACGCTCGAGATCTTCTAGCAGCGTTCCGTCGGCGCTGTCGGCCGTGATTCGACGCTCGTCGGGAGCTACGTGCTCGAGCACGAGGGAGACGCGTGGCGGCGGCAAGGCGGCCAGCCCGGCGTCGGGCCACTCCACGAACGCGATCGTACCGTCGAAGTACGGCTCGAGATCACCCCACTCCGCAGCACTGAGCCCGACGAAGCGGTAGAGATCGAGGTGCGCGACCGTCGCCGCGCCCCGGTGGAGATGGCCGATCGTGAACGTGGGGCTCGTCACCGGCTCCTCGATCCCGAGCGATCGGCAGGCTCCCCGGACCAGGGTGGTCTTGCCGGCGCCGATCTCGCCGCGGACGAAGACGGTGTCGCCGGGCCGGAGCAGCCCGGCGAGCAGGCCGCCGAACGCCTCGGTTTCACGCGCCGACGCTGCAATCCGCTCGATCACCGTCTCAGAAGAGACCGAGCTGCACCGTGACGGCCGACGCGGCACCGTCCTCGAACTGCTCCTCCGGCCCCTCTTCCGGCGGACGAGGCGACGCCGGCGTCGTGGGCCGGCCGAGCAGCCCCGGGAGCCGCGCGAAGTCGTCCTCCAAGGCTTTCAGCATCGACGGTGTGTAGAGGGCCGCCGCCGGATGGTAGAGCGGGTAGAGAATCACCGCTGTCCCGCCGAGCTTCACCTCGTGCTCCTGACCGTGGACACGCGTGATCCCGAACGACCGGCCGGAGAGGAGCTTTGTCGGGAAGTTCCCAAGGGTGGCGACGACCCGGGGGCGAACGAGCTCGACCTGGCGGAACAGATGCGGCTCGCACGCCGCGATCTCCGCCTCGAGGGGGTCGCGATTCTGGGGCGGCCTGCACTTGAGCACGTTCGCGAGGTAGACGTCGCCGCGGTCGAGGCCGATCCCGGCGAGCAACCGTTCGAGCAGCTCCCCCGCCTGCCCGGCGAACGGCAGTCCCCCCTGATCCTCGTGATAGCCGGGAGCCTCGCCGACGATCATCAGCTCGGCGTCGGGATCGCCGGAACCGAACACGACCTGCGTCCGCGTCTCCGCGAGTGGGCAGCGGATACAGCCGGCGGTGTCGGTGGCGTACACCGTGAGCGCCTCGGCACGGGCGGAAGCATCCATCGAGCGGTCAGTCTAGGCAGGTTGCCGGATGCGCTCCGACGCCCGGCTCGAGCCCGGCGTCGAGCGTCTGTCGAGGACGTCCGCGCAGCCCGCTCGACGTAGCCGGCAGCGGCCCCGGGTCAACCGCAGCCGCAGGAGCCGCCGCAGCACCCGCCCGAGGAGCCAAGGGACGGCTTCGCGGAGGCACCATGGACGGCAAACGCGGAGATCTGCTTCAACACGTCCGTCGCTTCGCACGTCGGGCAAACGACGACCTGGTCGTCGCTGCGGACGAGCTCGTCGAAATGGTCTTCGCACTCCATGCACGCATATTCGTAGATCGGCATGGCTCGAGTGTACTGTCCCGCACGCGTGGAGCGATGGACGACCCCGACTCTCGAAGGCCGGATCGTGAGGCTCGAACCCCTCGCGTGGGGACATGCCGACGACCTCTGGGAGGCCTCGCGCGACCCGCGTGCCTGGAAGTGGTTGCCGATCGTCCAGCCGCAGACACGCGACGCATGGAACGCCTGGATGGACGAGGCCCTGACGCGCGTCGAGTCTGGTCTCGACCTCGCGTTCGCCACCGTGCTCGCGACCAGAAACACGGCGATCGGCTCGACCCGCTTTCTAGCGCTGAGGCCGGAGCACCGGAGCGTCGAGATCGGGTGGACCTGGCTGGCCCCGTCGGCCTGGCGCAGCGGTGCGAATGCGGAGGCCAAGCTACTGCAGCTGGAGCACGCATTCGATGTCTTCGGCTGCCGGCGGGTCGAGTTCAAGACGGATGCCCTCAACGAGCGGGCCCGCGCAGCGCTCGCGGGGCTCCCGGCCCAGTTCGAGGGGATCCATCGCAAGCACCTGCTGGTGCGCAAGGGCGAAAATCGCGATTCCGCCTGGTACAGCATCGTGGACGACGAGTGGCCTGTCGTCCGCGATGGGTTACGTCGCCGCGTCGGCTAGCTTCAACCATCACGGGCCGCGTGGGCCTACGGCTGCGCGGGAGTGGGCTCCTTTCCCGAGCATTCATCCGCTTCGAACCATCCCCGCAGGATTGCCACCCCGGGAAGATCGGCGGCCTGCGATGCCTCGGAGGCGCCGATCACATCACCACCTCCCTCGCGGCCCAGCCGGGTGAGCGTGGAGAGGATGCGGCTCGACCCGTCGCTCGCCGAGCTAGGACCCCCTGGAATTCTCCGCACGAGCATCGGCGAGCACGGTTCGGCCGGGGTTGTATCGTCAACTCGTGCCGCCTCGCGTGTCGTTCCGCACCTGCCCTCTCTGTGAGGCCACCTGCGGGCTGCGCATCGAGACGAGGAATGAGCGCGTCACCCGGATCCGCGGCGATCTCGACGACCCGTTCTCGAAGGGGTTCATCTGCCCGAAAGGATCGACGCTCGGTGCGCTCCACGACGATCCCGACCGCCTTCGCCGTCCGCTCCTGCGCCGCAACGGAGCCCACGAGGAGGCGAGTTGGGAAGAGGCGTTCGCCGAGGTCGAGCATCGACTCACGGCTATCGTCGCGACGCACGGCCCGGATGCCGTGGCCGTCTACATCGGGAACCCGAACGCGCACAATTTCGCCAACACCTTCGCTCTCAGGCCGCTCCTCAGGGCACTCCGGACGAAGAACCTCTACTCGGCCTCGACCGTCGACCAGATGCCGAAGCACGTCGCCTGCGGTCTCCTTTTCGGTCATCCCCTGGCGATCCCCGTGCCCGATCTCGACCGCACCGACTTCCTGCTGTTGCTCGGCGCCAATCCGCTCGAATCGAACGGCAGCCTCGCGACCGCGCCCGACTGGCACGGCCGCCTGAGGGCGATTCGTGGCCGTCGAGGTCGCGTCATCGTCGTCGACCCGCGACGGACGAGGACGGCCGAGCAAGCCGACCTCCATGTGTCGATCCGCCCCGGCACCGATGCGGCCCTGCTCGCCGGCATTGCGCGAACGCTGTTCGCGGAAGGCCTTGCTTCCCCGGGGCCGATCGCGCCGAGGGTCGCCGGGATCGACCAGGTCGCGGCGGCGGTGGCCGGCTTCACGCCGGAGCGCGTGTCGTCGTTCACCGGCGTCTCTGCCGAGACGGTGGTCTCGCTCGCTCGCGGGCTCGCCGCGGCGCCCGCCGCAGTCGTCTACGGGCGGATCGGCACGCATACGACCGCGTACGGCACGCTTGCCGCGTGGCTCGTCGACGTGCTGAACGTGATCACGGGCAACCTCGACCGGCCCGGCGGAGCGATGTTCCCTCACGCCGCCCACGAACGACCGCGACGTCGGCCACGAGCGTTCAAAACGGGCCGCTGGCACAGCCGTGTGCGCAGCCTGCCCGAGGCGATGGGCGAACTGCCCGTGGCGACGCTCGCCGACGAGATCGCGACGACCGGCACAGGACAGGTCCGGGCACTGCTCACGATCGCCGGCAACCCGGCGCTGACCACCCCGGACGCCGGGCGCCTCGAGGGCTTGCTGGCCGGGCTGGAGCTGATGGTCTCCGTCGATCCCTATCTGAACGCGACGACACGGCACGCCCACGTGGTCCTGCCTCCACCTTCCGTGCTGCAGAAGTCGCATTACGATCTCGCGTTCACGGCTCTCTCTGTCCGCGACGTCGCCAACTACTCTTCCCCTGTCTTCGAGCGGGACCCTGGATCGCCTTCGGAGTTCGAGATCATCCTCCGTCTGGCCGCGATCGCCGCCGGTGCCGACGTGGACGCGACAGCGCTCGCAGATACCACGCTGGCGGGTCGGATCGCTGAGGCCGTGGACGACCCGATGTCGGCGATCCACGGGCGCGACGCCCACGAGATCGCTCTTGCACTCGGCGATCGGCCCGCCGAGGAGCGGATACTCGATCTGCTGCTTCGCTCGGGGCATCGTGGCGACGCTTTCGGGGGCAGGCCCGGAGGCATCTCGTTGGAGCTGCTCGAACGCCACCCTCACGGAATCGACTTCGGACCCCTCGGGGCACGGCTCCCGGACGCTCTGTCGACGAAGTCCGGAAGGATCGAGCTCGCGCCGACGGCGCTGATCGCCGACCTGGCCCGGCTCGAGCTGGCGCTCGATGCAGTAGCGGCGGGCGGCATGGTGCTGGTCGGTCGCCGCCAGCTGCGGACGGCCAACTCGTGGACGCAGAACGTGCCGGCGCTCGTACGGGGGAGGGACAGCTGCGTCGCCCACATCCACCCGGACGACGCCGGCAGGCTCGGCCTCGCCGACGGAGCCGTTGCCACGGTGAGCTCCGCGGCGGGCTCGATCGACATCCCCGTCGAGCTGACCGACGCGGTGATGCCAGGCGTGGTGTGTATCCCCTACGGGTGGGGCCACGGGCTCCCAGGGACACGACAGGCCGTCGCCGCCGGCCATGCCGGTGTGAACGTCAACGTGCTCACCGATGCGTCGGTGATCGATCCGCTCTCGGGGAACGCCGCCCTCAACGGCATTCCCGTCACGATCACCCCGGTCTGAAAAGCCACTGCTCCAGAGGAGCAGGTCGCGCGCAGCGCCGGGTGCGATCGTTACACTCCGGCAAAGCCCGGTATCCCAGAGGAACTGGAGCACGCAGAGATGATCGACAACGTCAACGTGATCGGTCACGGCCGGGTCGGCGCGGCGGTGGCGGCGCGGCTCGTCGAGCGCGGGCTTCGGCTCGACCCGCCCGACCCCGAGCTCGTGCTTCTCTGCGTCCCGGACCGGGTGATCGCCGAGGCGGCGGCCTACATCGCCCCGGGGCCGTGGGTCGCGCACGTCAGCGGCGCTACGCCGCTCACAGCCCTCGCCCCTCACTCGAAGCGCTTCAGCGTCCATCCGCTCCAAACGTTCACCTTGCGTCGAGGGCCGGAACAGCTGGACGGCGCCTGGGCGGCGGTCACGGGCGAGAACGACGAAGCACGCACCCTCGCAACCTGGCTCGCGGAGACGCTAGGGCTGCGCCCATTTCCATTGCTCGACGAGAATCGGGCGGCGTACCATGCAGGAGCCGCGATCGCCTCCAACTACCTCGTCACCCTTCGTCAAGCAGCCGGATCGCTGCTCGAGGCGGCAGGCGCGCCTCCCGAGGCGCTCGATCCGCTGATGCGGAGAACGATCGAGAACGGCTTCGAGCTCACGGGCCCGATCCAGCGGGGGGACTGGGAGACCGTCGAGCGCCATCTGGATTCGATTCGGGCCGAACGTCCCGAGCTCGAGCCCATGTACCGTGCCCTGGCAGACGCCACGGTGGCCGTCGCATGAGGGTTTGCCGGACGATCTCCGACCTTCGGGCGGCGCTCGGCCCGCGCCGTCCCGGCACGATCGGCCTCGTCCCAACGATGGGAGCGCTGCACGCCGGGCACCTCGCGCTCCTCGCCGCGGCCCGGGCCGACTGCTCGACCGTCGTGATGAGCCTGTTCGTGAATCCCGCCCAGTTCGCGGAGCCGTCCGACCTGAACGGATATCCGCGAGACGAGGCGCGCGATCTGGCGACGGCAGCGGATGCCGGCGTCGACTTCGTGTTCGTTCCCACGATCGAGGAGATGTACCCGCCGGGCTTCCAGACCTGGGTCGACGTGACGGAGCTCGGGGCGATCCTCGAGGGCGAGCACCGGCCTGGCCATTTCCGTGGGGTGGCGACGGTGTGTCTCAAGCTCTTCACAATCGTTCGTCCCGACGTCGTCTACTTCGGCCAGAAGGACGCCCAACAGGTTGCCGTGCTCCGACAGCTGATCGCCGATCTGGCGCTCGAGCTCGATCTGCGCGCTCTGCCGACCGTCAGGGACGAGGACGGCCTCGCGCTCTCCTCGCGGAACAGGCTCTTGTCGGCGTCCGAGCGAGAGCGCGCCCTGGCGCTGCCGCGGGCGCTCGCGACGCGCGACCCCGACCGCGCGCGGTCGCTGCTCGCCGGGCTCGAGGTCGACTATGTCGAAATCGCCCCGTTCGACCCCCCGGTACTCGCCGCCGCCGTCCGCTTCGGCTCCACCCGCCTGATCGACAACGTCCCCCTCCAGGAGGCCTCATGAGCACCCGCCCCCGTACCCCCGGCCACGGCGCCCCCGCCCCCGGCAAGCTGCCCATCACCGATCTGCTCGGAATGAAGGAGAGTCGCTCGCCGATCGCGATGATCACCGCGTACGATGCTCCCTCGGGCCGCCTGGCCGACGCGGCCGGCGCGGACGTGATCCTCGTGGGCGATTCCGCCGCGATGACGGTGCTCGGGCACGACTCGACGGTTCCGGCGACGATGGACGAGATGCTGGTGTTGACGCGCGCGGTGACGCGCGGCGCCCACCGGCCGCTCATCGTCGCCGACATGCCGTTCGGCTCCTTCCAGATCTCGGACGAGCTCGCCGTCACGAACGCGATTCGCTTCGTCAAGGACGCCGGTGCCGACGCCGTCAAGCTCGAAGGTGCCGGCGCGATGCTCTCGCGCGTGCAGGCGATCGTCGGTGCTGGAGTACCGGTGATGGGCCACATCGGCCTCACGCCGCAATCGGCGACCGCACTCGGTGGCTTCAAGGCGCAAGGGCGCACCGCAGCGAAGGCGGCGCAGCTCGTGCGCGACGCGCTCGAGCTCGAAGCGGCAGGCTGCTTCACGCTCGTGCTCGAGGCGGTGCCGTCCCCAGTCGCCGCAAGGATCACCGAGCTCGTCGCGATCCCGACGATCGGGATCGGAGCCGGTGCCGGCGTCGACGGCCAGGTGCTCGTCTGGCACGACCTGCTCGGCCTGTACGAGGGGCACGCGCCGCGGTTTGTGAAGCAGTACGCGCAGCTCGCGACCGAGATCCAACGGGCAGTCGAGGCGTACGTCGGCGACGTCCGGGAGCACCGCTTCCCGGACGAGGTCCACACGTACGGGATGCCGGCTGAGGAGCTGGCGGCGTTCGAGGCCGAGCTCGGGAGCGCGCTCGCCCGGTAGCGGGTCAGAGCGCCGAGGGCACGACCGCGATTGCCGCCACGAAGACGGCGGCAAGCGTCATCGCCCCGATCGCACCGCGCCAGGGCAGTTCGAAGGTCGTCCGCACACCGATCGTCAGCAGACCGAGCGACCAGAGCGCGAAGGCGAGCCCCACCGAGACGACGAGAACCCTCCCGGTGCCGTCGTCCGAACCTCCCGTCCTGAACCAGTCGCTGCCGAACGCCAGCACGATCGCCGGCAGCGTGACCAGGATCGAGAGAGCGAGCGGGAACGCGGCGAACCCGGCCAGCTGACGGGTCAGCCTGCCCCTGGCATCGACGCCGACGGCGCGCGCCCCGAGCCAGACGACGAATCCAAGCAGGAAGTAGCCCGCTGTCCCGTAGAACAACCCTCCGATGAACGTGACGACGGCGAGGACGAGCCAGTCGAGGGACTCTTCGTCGAGAAGCGTTCCCCAGGCGGGCGTGAGCAGGATGCCCGCCATCCCGGCGAGGACGACGATCGCGAGGATCGGCTCCGAGCGCGCGTTCACGTCTGTCTCGTCCTCGTTGCGAAGCGCGGCGAAGACGTCCGCCGGCCGCGTCACCAGCAACGGCACTCGCCGCCACCACGCCCGTTCCGCGAGGCCGGCGAGGCCCGAGCCCTCGTCGGCCACGGAGTCGGCCAGTTTCACCGGTTTGACGCGCTTCTCACCCACTGACGCGAGCGTAGCTCGGACCATCGCGACGCGTGGGCCGCTGCAGCACTGCCGGCCGGCGGCCTCACCCTCGGGGCCCGGATCGGTGCCCAGGCCCCAGGTGAGAGCGAACGAGCCTCAGACGTCGGCGATCACGACGGACGCGAAGGTGTGAACCCGTGCGCACTGTTTGACCGGGAATCCGTCATAGACGCCGAGCGAGTAACGGCCGGCCTTCGGGAACACGACTCTGGCACGGTACGACCCGACTCGAGCAGTTGCCGTTCCCTTGAAGACGAGAAGCGTCCCGGCGCTGTTGCGGATTCGGACCTCGGGCTTCGCATCCGACATCGGCGAGCGGCCGTGCTGGAGTACGCGGATCGTCACGATCCAAGGCGTGCCGGCCGCCTGACCCGCTTTCGGCGTCGAGCTGAGGCCGACGGTGGCCATGCAGCCCGCCTGCGCGACGCCGGCCAGCCCGAGTCCGGCCGCGACCGTGCCAACGAGGACGAAGAACTTCTTCATGCCGACCTCCAGAGTTGATGACGATCGTGATACACCTCACGATCCTCGACGGTTCCCTACTCGACCGAATCGGCGAGCTCGAGAGCCTCCGCGCGCGTCAGATCGCCTTCGAGCCGGAGCAGCAGAGAGCCACGATTCCAGAGGAGCACCGTGCCGGCGAGATAGGCCTGCTCGCCGGTGACCGCGTCGCTCCCGTCGAGGTACATCACGAAATGTTCGTCGCCGGAAACGAAGAGGCCGGGCTCGCCGTCCACCGTCACCTGGTCGATGCGCGTGCCGCTCGATCCCACCTTCTTGACGAATCCGTCCCAGACGCGGCCGCGGAGCTGCGTCAACACGAGGCGGGGCGTCCTCGCCGGACCGTAGACGAGGGACGCTGCGCGGCCACGGACGTAGATCCCGTCGGGCTCGCCCAGATCGACGAGCTCGAAGCCGACACGGCGTTCCGCCTCCTCGCGGCTGACCGGCTGCCCGAAGTCGAACCGCCGGGCGTCGAGCTCGGGCAGATCCTCCACGCGCTCTACGGTCGCGCCCCGGATGCCGAAGATCTCGCGAAAGGCGCTGCGGGCGCCCGGGGAGAACGCGAGCACACCCACGAGCACGGCCAGCAGGATCGCCAGGCCGAGTACGAGCGGGCGCACGCGTGAACTCCGTCCGCGTCCCCGGGCGAGCGTCAGCTCGAGCGGCGGCGTCTCGGGCCACACCACCTCGTCGCGCAGCGAGCTGAGGCGGAGCTCGAGCTCAGACACGGCTCTCCTCCATCTGAACACGCAGCCGTTCGAGCGCGCGTGCCGTTCGCGACTTGACGGTTCCGCGACGAACGGACAGGATCACGCCTGTCTCTTCCTCGCCCAGGTCGAGCAGATAGCGGCACGACAGAACCAGTCGATCGCCGTCGCTCAGCCGCTCGAGTGCCGCCAGCAGCTCCCCGCGCTCCTCGGCCGCGACGATGCTCCCCTCGGGAGACGGAGCCGCGTCCCCCGAGGGAACCTCGCGGACGGCACGAAGGAAGAGCCCTTCGCGACGGCCCTCGGCTCGCCGTCGGTTGCGCGCCTCGTTCGCAACGATCGCCAGCAGCCACGGCCGGAACGGAGCACCGCGGCGGAAGCGCGGCAACGCCCGCCACGCCTTCGTCAGCCCGACCTGAGCTGCGTCCTCGGCGTCGGCGGCGTTGCGAGTGATCAGGTACGCGGTGCGGAAAGCGATCTCCTGGTGGTCGCGGACGAGCGCGGTGAAGGCGGTGGTGTCACCGTCTCGTGCGCGCTCGACGAGCTCGTCTTCTGTCGGTGGTCGGCTCACCACTCTTCGTGTCATACACCTGCGGCAGCAAGCTGGTTCCAGATCAGGCCGTGTTACGGCGCATGTCGAGTCACGCCCACGCCGAGAGGTGGCAGGCTTTCGCGGTACTCCGACACCCGCCGCCGGCTGATTCGAGCGACGCAGCGGCACGGTTGGAGACGTTCACGCTGCCGCGACAGCCGCCTCACGGCGTGCAAGTACCCCACGAAGGAACTGCCCCGTGTACGACCCGTCCACCGCTGCGATCTCCTCGGGCGTGCCGGCGGCGATCAGCTCGCCGCCCTCTTCGCCGCCCTCGGGTCCGAGGTCGACGACCCAGTCGGCTTGCTTGATCACGTCGAGGTTGTGCTCGATCACGAGAACGGTGTTGCCGGTATCGACGAGCCGCTGCAATACCTCGAGCAGCTTCTCGATATCAGCGAAGTGGAGGCCGGTCGTGGGCTCGTCGAGGATGTAGAGCGTCCGCCCGGTGGCGACCTTCGAGAGCTCGGACGCGAGCTTCACGCGTTGCGCCTCACCGCCCGACAGCGTCGTCGCGGGCTGGCCGAGGCGGATGTAGTCGAGCCCGACGTCGTGCAGTGTCTGGAGCCGACGGCGGATCTTCGGGATCTTGGCGAAAAACGCGAGTGCCTCCTCGACCGACATCTCGAGCACGTCCGAGATCGACTTCCCCTTGAACCGGACCTCCAGCGTCTCCTTGTTGTACCGCCTGCCGTGGCAGGTCTCGCACGGCACGTAGACGTCCGGCAGGAAGTGCATCTCGATCTTGATCTGGCCGTCGCCCTTGCAGGTCTCGCAACGGCCGCCGCGGACGTTGAACGAGAATCGCCCCGGCTTGTAGCCGCGCACCTTGGCCTCCGGTGTCAGCGAGTAGAGCTCACGGACATGGGTGAAGAGATCGGTGTAGGTAGCGGGATTCGAGCGTGGCGTTCGCCCGATGGGCGTCTGGTCGATGTCGATCACCTTGTCGAAGACGTCGATGCCCTCGACGTCCGTGTGCTCGCCCGGCTTCACGCGCAGCTTGTTGAGGCGGTTCGCAAGCGCTTTGTAGACGATCTCGTTCACGAGGGTCGACTTGCCAGAGCCCGAAACGCCCGTGACGCAGACGAACTTCCCGACGGGAAACTCGACGTCGATTCCCTTCAGATTGTGCTGGGCGGCACCGCGGACGGTGAAGATGCCACGGGCGTCCTCGCGGCGGGGTGGGACCGCAATCGTGCGTCGGCCGGAGAGGAAGTCGCCCGTGACGGAGCCCTTCGTTCGCATCACCTGCTTCGCGGTGCCCTCGGCAACCACGTGACCACCGTGCTCGCCGGCACCGGGGCCCATGTCGACGACCCAGTCGGCGACCCGCATCATCTGCTCGTCGTGCTCGACGACCAGCACCGTGTTGCCGAGCGCCTTCAGTCGCTGCAACGTCGTGATCAGGCGGTCGTTGTCACGCTGATGCAGCCCGATCGACGGCTCGTCCAGAATGTAGAGGACACCGACGAGCTGGGAGCCGATCTGGGTCGCAAGCCGCAGCCTCTGGGCCTCACCACCTGACAGCGTTTTCGCGGCGCGGTCGAGCTGGAGATACCCGACGCCGACATCGGAGAGAAAGGTGAGACGCTCCCGGATCTCCTTGACGATCCGATGCCCGATCAGCTCCTCGGTGGGAGTGAGCCCGAGTTCCTCGAGGAAGCGGAGCGCACCGGCCACCGACAGCCCTGTGAACGAGTGGATCGAGCGGCCGCCGACCGTGACTGCGAGGACGGCTGGCTTGAGGCGGGCACCGTGACACTCGGGGCACGGCCGGAAGCTCATGTACTCCTCGATCCGTTCGCGCTGCTGGCCTGACTCGGTCTCGCGGTACCGACGCTCGAGGTTGCGGAGGATGCCCTCGAACGCCATCGCGTACTGCCGCTTTCGCCCCATCCGGTTCTTGTACTGGACGAGGATGCGATCGCCGTTCGTGCCATAGAGAAACCAGCTCTGCTGCTCATCGGTGAGCTCACGCCACGGCAGGTCGACATCGATCTCGTAGCGGTCGGCGATCGCCTGGATCACTCCTTCGTAGAAGCTCGAGCTGCCAACCGACCACGGGACGAGGGCGCCGTCCGCGATGGAGACGGACGTGTCGGGTACGAGCATGTCCGGGTCGATCTCGAGCTGGGCGCCGAGGCCGGTGCACCGCGGACAAGCACCGTGAGGGGCGTTGAAGGAGAAGATGCGCGGCTCGAGCTCGGGGAGGGAAACACCGTGCTCGGGGCAGGCGAAGTTCTCGGAGAACAGACGGCTCTCGCCGTCCACCACGTCGATGCCGACGAGGCCCTCCGCAAGTGAAGTGGCGGTCTCCACCGACTGGGTCAGGCGTTGACGCAGATCGGGCTTGAGCACGAGCCTGTCGACGACGACCTCGATCGTGTGCTTGAACTTCTTGTCGAGGGTGATCTCCTCCTCGAGCAACCGCTGCTGGCCGTCGACCTTGACGCGGGTGAAGCCGTCGCGGCGGAGCTCCTCGAGCACGTCACGGAATTCGCCCTTGCGATCGCGCACGATCGGGGCGTTGACGGTGAAGCGCGTCGCCTCCGGAAGAGCGAGGATCTGCTCGACGATCTGATCGAGGCTCTGCCCCGCGATCGGGCGGCCGCAGACCGGGCAATGCGGCCGTCCCACCCGCGCATAGAGCAACCGCAGGTAGTCGTAGATCTCGGTCACGGTCCCGACCGTCGAGCGGGGGTTGCGAGACGTGGTCTTCTGATCGATCGAGATCGCCGGCGAGAGCCCGTCGATCGAGTCGACGTCGGGCTTTTCCATCATCTGGAGGAACTGCCGGGCATAGGCGGAGAGCGACTCGACGTAGCGGCGCTGCCCCTCGGCGTAGATCGTGTCGAAGGCGAGCGACGACTTGCCCGATCCCGACAGGCCCGTGATGCAGATGAGCGCGTTCCGCGGCAGACGCACGGTGACGTCCTTGAGGTTGTGCTCGCGGGCGCCGTGGACGACAAGCTCTTCGACGGGCATGAGGCCTAGCTTACCGCGGCTGTCGTGATCGAACAAGTGTTCGTAGAGGGGAGGTGGCGCATCACAGAGCGTATCGCGCCACCTCCCCTCTATCTGCTTGCTGCCACGCTTCGCGTGGATCCTGAAGAGGCCCGCCCGCGGGCCTGTCCTACCGGTGGATCTCTCAACGGAACGGTGAGCCGAATGCGCAATCTGGGCGGATAGGTCGGGTATCAGGCCAGCCCCTCACCCGCCCACAGGGAGGGGTCACAGGGAACCATCGGTTCCCGGCTTCAGGATCAGGCGGAGCCTGCAGAAAGCAGGGGGTGACGGAAGCCGCGATACGATTTTCCATCGCGGCTTCCGTCACCCCCTCTTCAGCGCGTCGCGCGGCGGCGGCCGAAGATGAGGCCACCGAGGGTGAAGCCGAGCCCGAAGGTGCCGAACGCGAAGGCGCCGATCGCGATCACCTTGCGCCAGACGGACAGCCGCTGCCAGTGACCGAGCGCCGCTGCCTCCTGCTCGGTCAGCTCCTCCCCGCGCCGCTGCTTTCGTAGAGCTCCCCCGGCCTGAAGTCCGAGGTAGAGGTCGTCAAAGATCTCGGGGGACTGTTCCGACATGCGTCGAGTGTATAGCCTCGTTCGGCCGTGAACGCGTGCGCCATCCACATCTCCGACCTCCACCGCGGCACCGGCGAAGCGCCCGCGCTCGACGATGCGCTTGTGACACTTTGCCACGAGCTTTCTCCTGAGTTCGTCGTCGCGAGCGGCGACCTCTCGAACCGCGGCCGGCTGGTCGAGCTCGGGCACGCGAAGGTGCTTCTCGACCGGCTGCCGGCGCCGACGCTCGCTGTCCCGGGCAATCATGACCTCCCGTACACGCTGCCCGCGCGGGTCAGACACCCTTGGGATCGGTTCGTATCGGTGTTCGGCTCGACCGACCCCGTCCTGCGGACCCCGAGCGCCGTGGTCTGCGGGCTCAATTCGACGCGTCCGTGGCGGCACCAGGGTGGACGCCTCGACTCGGCCCACCTCGCGGCAGCCGCAACGGCGCTGAAGGATGCGCCCACGGGCGCGCTTCGCGTCGTCGTCTGTCACCACCACCTCGCCGGCGCCCCCTGGCGCGCCTCGCGAAAGTTTCCGCTCAAGCACCGCGACGCAGCGCTGCGGTCGTTGGCGGCTGCGGGCGCGGAGCTCGTCCTCGGAGGCCATATCCACCAGAGCACGGCGGTCGAACGACATGCGTTCGAGGCCCTCGAAGACGATCTGGGTAGCTCGCTCGTTCTCGCCACTGCTCCGGGCTTCGGCCGTCCGCGGCCTCACCGACTCGGCGAGGCGAACGGCCTGCACATCGTCCGTTGGACGCTGACCGAGATCGAGATCGAAACCCGAACCTGGCGCGGCGGCACGTTCGTGCCCACCGGCGCATTCCGCGCTCCGCGCAGGTAGGGTCGCCGCGTTCGGGAGCTCACCGGTCGCGAACGCCGTCGAGCGAACCGATCAGGCGGGAGCGGTACCGAAGCGCTTCGCGGCTCGCGCCCTCGCCCGGGCGGCCTCGGTCTCGCGATCGCGAGGCGGGGATGTCGTGACGAGCTCGTCGAGCAGATGCCTCGAGATGTGGGCGACTGCGTGGACGGCGCGCTCGAACGCGTCCTCGTTCACCTTCGACGGCCTGGTCGTCCCGCTGATCTTGCGAACGTACTGGAGCGCGGCCGCCTGCACCTCGTCGTCGGTCGCGGGCGGCTCGAAGTTGTGGAGGGTTCTGATATTTCTGCACATGGGTGCAGTCTACGAGTCACGACCCCCGGCGGACAACGGCGCGAGATCGGGGTTTGGCTGCTGCCGTGTTGCTCGCAGAAATCGAGCGCCGGCCGCTACTGCGCGACGGCCCGACCGAAGCCGCCGCCTCCCGGCGTCTCGGTGCGGACGACGTCACCGGCGGCAAGCCGGCGGGTGTCCTTCCCGGGGATCTCAACCCCGTTGACGAGGGTCCGCCCCCGGGCGCCGGGCTCTCCGCCACGAACGCCGGGGGGCGCGTGCCGACGCCTGTCGCCGAGCACCGAGAGGCGGCACTGCTCGAGCGCCTGCACCTCACGGACGACGCCGTCGCCGCCGCGGTGCCGGCCGGACCCGCCTGAGCCGAGCCGCAGCGCATAACGCTCGATCCGGAGCGGGTAGGCGAGTTCGAGCGCCTCGACGGGAGTGTTGAGCGCGTTCGACATTGCCACGTGCACCGCCGAAGGGCCGTCGGCGTGTGGGCTCGCGCCCTGGCCGCCGCCGATCGTCTCGTAGTACGTCCACGCGCTGGCCCCGAACGTCGTGTTGTTCATCGTCCCCGCGCCGGCCGCCGGAAGGTCGATGGCACAGCCGAACGCGGCCATGACGACGTCCGTGATGCGGCTCGACGTTTCGGTGTTCCCGGCCACGACCGCGGCCGGCGAGCGTGCATTGACGAGTGAGCCCTCCGGTGCCCGCACACTCACCGGGACGAATGCGCCGCCGCAGGCGGGAATGTCCGGATCGGTGACGAGGCGAACGACGAACAGGCAGGCAGCGCGTGTGACCGCGAGCGGGCAGTTCAGGTTGCCGTCGTACTGTGCCGCAGTGCCGGCGAAGTCGATGTCCACCTCGTCGCCCGCGACGGTCACCGCGACCCGGATCTCGAGGTCGCCCTCTACCGCCTCGATCACGTCCGCCGCCTCGTAGCGGCCGTCGGGCAAGCGAGCGATACCGGCGCGCACCCGCCGCTCGGAGTAGGCAAACAGCTCGTCAATTGCCGCCTCGACACGCTCCTCCCCGCGCCGCGCGACGAGCTCTTCGATGCGCTCCTCGGCAAGCCTGTGCGCTCCGAGCTGAGCCCTCAGGTCGCCCCGCCGCTCGTCAGGCGAGCGAGAGTTCGCTGCGATCAGACCGACGAGACCGTCGTCAAGCCGCGTCGGCGGGATGATCAGGCCCTCCTGGTGCAGCTCGTGCGATCCGGCGGGCAGGCTCGCGGGCTCCATGCCGCCGACATCCGCGTGGTGGGCACGGCTGACGGCGAAGCCCAGCTTCGTCCGCGAGACCAGGGTGATGTCCGGAAGATGCGTGCCGCCTGCGTACGGGTCGTTCAGAGCCCAGACCTCGCCCGGTGCAGGACCACGCGCCATGACGGCTGCAACCGCCTCCGGCATCGCACCGAGGTGCACCGGGATGTGCTCCGCTTGGGCCACCATGCGCCCGGTCCGGTCGAACAGCGCCGTCGAGCAGTCGCGCCGCTCCTTGATGTTGGACGAGAAGGCGGCCCGGATCAGGACGGCGCCCATCTCCTCGGCGACGGCACGCAACGCGCTGCCGAGCACCTGCAGCTCGACGGGGATCGTGGTGTCGCTCATCTCGAGCGCTCCAGCCTCAGGGTGCGGTACGCGTCGGTGCCCCCAGCCCAGCCGTCGGGCACCCAGCAGGTCGCACCCGGGAGTTCGAGCAAATGCGGACCCGTGACGCGGACATTGCTCGGAACTTCGCGAGAAGCGGTCAGATCGAATGACGGCCCCGGCACGACTTCCGATGTCCGCAGCGCTACGAGCTCGATCTCGCGCCCGGTGTCCGAGTACCCGTACAGCTCCTCGTGGGCGGCGTGGAAGCGCTCTACGATCCCGTCCCCGAGCGGGACCTCCAACTCGAACGACTGGCCACGATAGCGAAGGCTCGCCTCCCCTACGAGCGGCAGTTCGCCTGCCTCGGCGAGCGGTCGCACGACCGACACGACGTGATCCCGCCTTTCATCGCTCGCGACGAGCCCGAGCGCCGAGAGGACCCCGGCCGCGTCCGGCACGAGCACGACGGAAGCGCCGAGCTCCTCCGCCAGCGCGCACGCATGCAACGGCCCGGCGCCGCCGAAGGCGACGACGGCGAACTCCTTCGGGTCGTGACCTCGCTCGACCGAGACCACGCGCAGTGCCCGCAACATCTCTGCGTTGACGACCTCGACGACGGCCGCCGGATCGATGCCGGCGAACGCCCGCTCGGCTGCCGCGGCGTCGAGGTCGAGGCCTCCCGGCAGTGACGAGGGCAGACGGCCGAGAAGGAGGTTGGCGTCCGTCACCGTCGGTGCCCGTCCCCCGCGGCCGTAGCAGGCAGGCCCCGGGTCGGCACCGGCGCTGCACGGTCCGACGCGAAGCGCGCCGCCCGCATCGCGCCAGACGATCGAGCCCCCGCCGGCACCCACCGTGTGGATGTCGACCATCGGGAGACGGACCGGGATGCCTGCCACTTCCCTCCCCTTGCTGCGCTCTGCCTTTCCGCCGGCGATGAGGCAGACGTCGGTCGAGGTGCCGCCCATGTCGAACGCAATCGCGTTCTCGCAACCGGCCAGCGCGGCGATCTTCTCTGCCCCCACCACCCCTCCGGCCGGCCCGGAGACGAGGATCACCGCCGGATGCGCGGCTGCCTCCTCGATCGTCGCGACGCCGCCGGATGACCGCATCACGAGCGGCTCCGGCAGCCCCACGGCGGCGGCCGCGCCGCCGAGCGAGCGGAGGTACCGCGCTGCAGCCGGCCCCAGGTATGCATCCGCCACCGTCGTCGAGGCACGCTCGTACTCGCGGAACTCCGGCGCCACCTCGTGGGACGCAACGACGTGGGCCGAGGGGTGACGGCGGCGGAGCTCCGCCGCAACCTCGACCTCGTGGGATGCATCGCGGAAGGAGAAGAGCAAGCAGACGGCGATCGCCTCTGCGTCGGTCTCCGGCAGCGAGTCGATCTCGAGCGGGGTCACGACGCCGTCCGGCCCGATGCGCTCCCGCACGCCCAGGCAGCGATCGAGTGGAACGAGCGGCGCCGGATGGTCGGCCTCCAAGCGGTACAGGTGCGCCCGGTTCTGACGACGCAGGTGGAGGAGGTGCTCGAACCCCTCGGTGGCGACGAAAGCGGTACGGGCGCCCGTGCGTTCGAGGAGCGCGTTCGTCGCGACTGTCGTCCCGTGCGTGAAACGCTCGACCGTTGGGTACCTCGCCTGCTCGAGCACGAGCCGCGCGGCCTCCACCACCGAGACCTCCTGCTCCAGCCGCGTCGGCACCTTTGCCGTGTGGAGTGCTCCTTCGTGGAGCAAGACCGCATCCGTGAACGTTCCGCCGACGTCGATACCGAGGATCGCCATTGGCGCATTCGATCACTTTTTGCCCGCGTTGACCCGTCCGAATCGAGCGATGGCTACGCGGACGTCTCGGCCAGCGCCTGGAGCTCCCGACGCAGCTCCTTGATCTCGTCTCGCAGCTTGGCGGCGTACTCGAAGCGGAGCTCCTCCGCCGCCGCGAACATCTCCTCCTCGAGCGTGATCGCGAGCTTCTCCATCTCGGCCCGATCCAGGCCCTCGACCGTCGCCTTCCCACGCCGCCGGCGGCCCGGGACCGTCGGCGCCTCGAGCGAGAGGAACTCCGCGATGTCGGAGACTCCTTTGGTGATGTTCTCCGGCGTGATCCCGTGGGCGTCGTTGTAGGCCAGCTGCGTCGAACGACGGCGATCGGTTTCGTCGACCGCGAACTGGATCGCCTCCGTCACCTTGTCGCCGTAGAGCAACACCCGGCCGTTGACGTTCCGGGCGGCGCGGCCGATCGTCTGCACGAGCGCCGTCTTGCCGCGCAGGAACCCTTCCTTGTCGGCATCGAGCACGGCAACGAGCGACACCTCCGGCAGGTCGAGGCCTTCGCGCAGGAGGTTCACGCCCACGAGCACGTCGTACTCGCCGAGGCGAAGCTCGCGGATGATCTGGATCCGCTCCAGGGTGTCGATCTCCGAGTGGAGATACCGTGCCTTCACACCGGCTTCGAGCAGATAGTCCGTCAGATCCTCCGACATCTTCTTGGTCAGCGTCGTCACGAGCACCCGCTCACCGACGTCCGAGCGACGGCGGATCTCTCCCAGGAGGTCGTCGATCTGGTTCTTGGTCGCGCGGAGCTCGACCTCGGGATCGACGATCCCGGTGGGACGGATCAGCTGCTCGCTGACAACGGCCGAGTTGCGCAGCTCGTACGAGCCGGGCGTCGCGGAGACGAAGACTGCCTGACCGATCCGCTGGAGGAACTCGTCGAAGCGCAGCGGGCGGTTGTCGAGCGCCGAGGGGAGCCGGAAGCCGAAGTCGACGAGCGTCTGCTTTCGCGAGCGGTCACCCTCGTACATGCCTCCGATCTGCGGCACCGTCTGGTGCGATTCGTCGATGAAGCAGAGGAAGTCCGACGGGAAGTAGTCGAGCAACGTGTGCGGCGGCGACCCCGGCGGACGCCCCTCGAGCACCCGCGAATAGTTCTCGATCCCGTTGCAGAAGCCGAGCTCCTTCATCATCTCGATGTCGTACTCGGTCCGCTGCCGGATCCGATGCGCTTCGAGCATCTTTCCATCTGCCTCGAACTGCGTCACCTGCGCCTCGAGCTCGCCGCGGAGCCCTCCCATCGCGGCCTCGATCGTCGGCTTCGAGGTCACGTACTGCGTCGCCGGGAAGATCGTCAGCGCGTCGAGCTTGGCGTAGACCTCCCCGGTCAAGGGGTCGAAGTGCGTGATCTGCTCGACCTCGTCACCGAACAACGAGATCCGGTACGCGGTCTCTGCCGAGGCAGGCTGCACCTCGACGACGTCTCCCTTGACGCGGAACCGCCCTCGGCCGAGGAGCGTGTCGTTGCGGACGTACTGGGTGTCGACCAACTTGCGCAGCAGCTCGTCGCGATCGTGCTCCTCCCCGACAGCCAGGTTCACCAGGCGCTTTTCGTACTCCTCAGGCGAGCCGAGGCCGTAGATGCACGAGACGGATGCGACGATCACCGTGTCGCGGCGCGAGAGGAGTGACGAGGTGGCGGCGTGTCGCAGGCGATCGATGTCGTCGTTACGGGACGAGTCCTTCTCGATGTAGAGGTCGGCCTGCGGGACATAGGCCTCGGGCTGGTAGTAGTCGTAATACGAGACGAAATACTCCACGGCGTTCGCCGGGAAGAACTCCCGGAACTCGTTGCACAGCTGCGCCGCAAGTGTCTTGTTATGGGCGATCACGAGCGCCGGTCGCTGCAGCTTCTCCATCAACCACGCCATCGTTGCCGTCTTGCCGGTGCCCGTGGCGCCGAGCAGGGTCTGGAATCGGTTGCCAGTCTCGAGCGAGGCTACGAGCTCTGCGATCGCCTTCGGCTGGTCACCGGTCGGCTTGTACGCGGCGGTGACGCGGAGGTCGGGCACCATCACAGACTAGCGAAGGCCTGGGAACGCCTGTTCGCTCTCAGAAGCCTAGCGGCGCCGCGGTACGGCCGAGCAGGCTCTCGGAGCAGCTTGCCCGCTGCCGCGCCGGCCGAACGTTGAGGACCCTCGTCGACACGTTCGGGTGCCGACTGGGCAGGGCGAAAGACCGGAATCCCTCGTTCTGGGGAGTGAGGCGGGCGTTTGCTCGGCCGCCTTCCAAGGGTTCCTGCCGACGCGCCCCCTTTACCTCTTCCGGGGGATGGGACGGACCTAGGGGGGGCCGATCCGAAAAGGGTTCCCTCCCAGGAAGGTGAGTCCTTACATGTTGAAGAAACCGAGTTCCAGCGGCATGCGCGTGTTCACGATCGACCGTGCGATCGGCATCGCGGTCATCGCGATCATCCTCATCATCTCAGCACTGGCAGCCTCCGGATCGGCCGGCGTGATCTGGCGTGGAGACTACGAGACGGGGAATTTCAGCCAGTGGGACGGCGGGGTGCAGGAGAAGGTGGACGGGAGGGCGACGATCGTGACGAGCCCGGTGCGGCAGGGCAAGTACGCGGCCCGCTACGAGGTCCGGCCCGGCGACAACAACGTCGCGGGCTCGGGCAACGGGGAGCGCACCGAAGCGCTGGTCCTGCGCGGGACGCGGGGTCGTGAGGGGGATGAGCAGTGGTGGGCCTGGTCGACGATGTTCGCCTCCGATTTCTCGGCCAGTAACTCCGACTGGAACATCTTCACCCAGTTCCACAACTCGGGCACGAGCGGCGGCCGGGTCGAGTTCTACGTGAACGGGAACACGCTCGGGTTCACGAGCCACGGCGGCGATCCCGGCAACCCGACAGCCCGCGCCTGGAATATCGGTGGCAAGACGAACGGGAAGTGGTACGACTTCGTCTTCCACGTCAAGTGGTCGACCTCGAACGCCGGCTTCGTCGAGGTCTGGCTCGACGGCAACAAGGTGGTGCCGTTGACGAACACCCCGACGCTCTACGTCGGCCAGGACGTCTACCTGAAGCAGGGCTACTACCGTGCCGGGCAGTCGAACGTCGCGGTCATCTACGACGACGGCATGCGCCAGGGCACGAGCTACGCCGACGTCGCAGCCGAGTTCGGCGGCTCCAGCACCCCGCCCGCCCCGGCCCCGGCCCCGGCCCCGGCCCCGGCCCAGCCCCAGCACCAGCCCCAGCACCAGCCCCAGCACCAGCCCCAGCACCGGCACCAGCCCCGGCACCAGCCCCGGCACCTGCACCCGCCCCGGCTCCGGCCCCCAAACCGGCACCTGCGCCAGCCACGACGCCAACGCCCGGCGACGCAGCTCAGTGTCAAGCAGAGCATCGCCAACGGCCAGAAGCTGAGCGGCGCGGTGGCGTGGACGGCAACGCCGTCGGGCAAGACCGTCTCGAGGATCGACTTCAAGGTGGACGGGTCTATCAAGTGGACGGAGACCGGTGCACCTTGGGTGTTCAACGGCGACGGTCGTACGCTCAGCACGACGACGCTCGCGAACGGTTCGCACGTGCTGGCCGTAACGGCATTTGCGACCGACGGCACGTCAGCCTCGGCGAGCGCAACGGTCACTGTGTCGAACGTCACAACCGCAGCTGGTGCGGGTCCTGCACTCTCGGTGACCAACGGCACCGGCTCAACGGCCGGAGCTGCCGGTGCGTCAATGACGACGCCGACTGCTCCGACGACCCTCGAGGTGAGGCCGTACGTGATCGAGTGGGACGGTCGCCTGTTCCAGACGATGGGAGCCTTCCGCTCCTACCTGATCGGTCTCGGCACGGACTGGTCGGGTTTCCTCGCCCGGCATCCGGGTGTCGCCGACCGCACTGGGCTCCCATTCGTCCAGTGGGACGGCGTGAAGTTCTACGATCAGGCGTCACTCGCACGACAGCTGGCCACACGCAAGATCAGCTACGCCAGGTGGGTGAGCAACCACCCGATTGCAGGAGCGATCCTCGCCGGTAGACCCGTCGAGGGGGTGCAGCGGACCGCGGCGCAGGTGTTGCAGAAGCCGGTTGCGATCACCTGGGCGGGCGTCGGCTTCACCACGGCCAACGGCCTACGCTCGTACATCGAACGTGAGGGTGACGATTGGAACGGGTTCCTCGCGAAGCATCCCGCTGCGGCGCAGCGGCTCGCGCTCGCGTCGGTGACGTGGGAGGGCAAGCGGTTCTACACCAGAACGGCCCTTTCACGGTGGCTCACAGAGCACAAGGGCACGCTCGCCCGGTGGCAGAAGGCCCATCCCGGCATGGCCGAGAAGCTGATGACCTGATCGACGACGCACCACCCCGCCGCACGCAGACTGCCGGCGGAATCGAAGGCACGACGATGTTGCGCCCGGTCCCCGCCGGGCGCAACATCGTTCGGGCACCCGATTCAGGGCGTCGCTTCGCACTCGCAGATCGAGACGCGACGGCCGCCAGGACCCTACGATGACCATGACCCCTCGCGATGATCGACCTCCACTCCCACCTCCTGTTCGGTCTCGACGACGGCGCCCGCGATCTTGCCGACACGCTGGCGATCGCCCGTTCGATGGCGGACGACGGCGTCGAATCGGTGGCTGCAACGCCCCACGTTCGCGACGACTATCCGACCACCCCCGCCCAGATGGAAGGGCGGCTCGCTGAGGTGCGGGCCGCCGTCCGTGACGCCGGCATCCCTCTCGAGGTGCTGCCCGGAGCCGAGATCGCCCTCGATGCGCTTCCGGGTCTCGACGACGACGCTCTTCGTCGCTTCGGCCTCGGCGGTAACCCAGGCCTCCTGCTCCTCGAATTCCCGTACAACGGTTTCCCACTCGGTCTCGCCCAAGTCGTCTGGAAGCTGACGGCGTCGGGGATCGTGGCCGTGATCGCCCATCCGGAGCGCAACGCCGAAGTGCAAGAGCGACCCGGCCGGCTCGAGGACGTCGTCCGAGCCGGCGGCGTCGTGCAGCTGACCGCCGCTTCGGTCGACGGTAGGCTCGGAAAGCGTCCCTCCCGCTGCTCGAGCCAGCTGCTCGAGCTCGGTCTCGCGCATCTGCTCGCCTCCGACGCCCATTCGCCCGGAGTGCGAGAGGCCGGTCTGAGCGCGGCGTTCGAGGCTGTCGGCGACGACGCGCTCGCCCACTGGTTGCTGAACGACGTGCCCGCGGCGCTGATAGCGGGTGTTGACTTGCCGGATCGGCCGGTGGCCCGACGGCGCAGCCGCCTCTTCCGGCGCTGACGCTCGCCGAGACCCCATACGCCGTCACGCATACAGTTCGGTCATACGACTCGACTACCGTTAACACCGTGCGAGGCCGACTCAGACGCTCCCGGTTCCTCCGTTCGGCAGGGGGCGCCGTGCTCGTCCTCGTGCTGGCGCCGGGCACTGCCCTCGCGGCCGGCCGCCGGGCTCCGACGGCGTTCGCGCTCTCGGCGCGGAATGTCGGCCGCCGCTACGCGGGTGACCGCAGCCTGTTCGCGACCGTCGCTCCCGGCGTGCCGGGACGAGAGACGGCTGCCATCCGCTTCGGCCTCAACCGCCCGGCCACGGTAACGCTCCAGGCAATCCGTACCGCACTGCGCACGAGCACGGTGACCTGGGAGACGACCACGACCCTTCGGCCCGGCCAGCACGAGCTGACCTGGACACCCTCGGCCGATACTCTCGTCGGCTCATACGTCATGCGCCTCACGATCGACGGCCCCGGCAACCGCCAGACAGTCCTCGGAGGGAGACGCCCCGCATCCGTCGCACGGCAACAGGCCGCGGTCGTTCGCGTCCTCGGTGTCGAGGCGGCCTTCCTTCGACGCTCGTACGCCCCGGGAGAGCCCATGGAGCTGCGTGTCCTCGCCGACGCTCCGACGTTGACGCTGCAGTTCCTGCACTGTGGCGCAGAGGTGGAGGGCACCGCCCGGAGCGACGAGCTGAAAGGGGCACCGATGGGCGAGCCCGTGGTCCTCGACTGGAGCGGAAAGCGCTCGGGCTCCGTCACGATCGCGATCCAGTCGGGTGACTGGCAAACCGGTCTCTATGCCGTCCGCCTGACGACCGACGACGGCCGTGTCGGCTTCGCGCCCTTCGTGCTCCGACCACGGGTGCTCGGGACGAAGCGGCAGCTCGTCGTGCTCCCGACCAACACCTGGCAGGCCTACAACTTCTACGACCGTGACGGCGACGGCTGGGGCGACACGTGGTATGCAGGAGGGAGCCCGCCCGTCGAGCTCGATCGTCCCTACCGCGACCGTGGCGTGCCGCCTCGCTTCAAACGCTATGACCTCGGCTTCCTGAAGTGGCTGCAGTGGACCGGGAAGACCCCCGACGTCGTGGCCGACGACGATCTCGAGGCGTTCGCAACAGGCGACGAGCTTCGTGCTCTCTACGACCTCGTCGTCTTTCCGGGTCACAGCGAGTACATCACCGAGCAAGCGTACGACGTCGTCGAACGCTACCGCGATCTGGGGGGCCGGCTCGTCTTCCTCTCCGCCAACAACTTCTTCTGGAAGGTCGACAAGCAGGATTCGACGATGCGGCGGATCAGGCTGTGGCGCAACGACGGCAGGCCGGAGGCGCGCCTGTGCGGCGTGCAGTATCGCGCCAACGACGACGGCACCCGGCAGGGCATCTTCGAGGTGGTGGCGGCCGAGACGGTGCCATGGCTGTTCGAGGGCACCGGCCTCGCGAACGGCTCGAAGATCGGTGAGATGGTGGGTGGCTACGGGATCGAGATCGATGCAACGACGGCCGACACGCCCCCCGGTACGACGGTGATCGCCAGGATCCCGGACCTTTTCGGGCCGGGACTGAACGCCGAGATGTCCTACTACGAGACTGCGGCCGGCGCTCGGGTCTTCGCTGCCGGCGTTCTCGATTTCGGCGGCTCGGTCACCTTCTGGCCGATCCGCCGGATGGTCGACAACCTGTGGAGCCACATGCTGGAGAGCGTTCCCCCCAACGCCACGCTTCAGCCTGGCGTCGCCGGCTCGGTTCCCGAGCCGAGCTCTTCTGGATAGACGTCGGCGTAGATCTTCTTGACGCGCTCCACCTTGGCGACGTAGCTCCGGGTTTCGGGAAACTGGATCCCGAGCCCCTGCCGCCGCCACCGGTCGACGTTGCCCTGCCCGGCGTGGTAGGCAGCAAGCGCGGTGCGCTCGTCGCCGTACCTGTCCAAGAGGTTGTGCAGATACCACGCGCCGTAGCGGACGTTCAGCTCGGGCTCGTAGAGGTCGTCGATGACGAACGCGGCGCCGCCCGTGCGCACGGCGATACCGCGCCCCGTCTCCGGCAGCAACTGCATCAGGCCGATGGCACCGGCGCTCGACGTGGCCCTGGCGTCGAAGCGGCTCTCCGTGTAGATCACGGCCGCGAGGAGCGAGGGATCGAGGTCGTAGTTCTCCGCGTGACCACGCACGATCATCTCGTACCGCAACGGATACCGGAGGCGCTGCACGAAGTCCGGCTGGTGGCGGACGATTGCGAATGCCGCTGCACCGAGCACCGCGACTCCCACGACGACGATGACAAGGCGCCTCACGATCCGTTGTTCGTCAGCTCCGCCATGACGCCCGCGACCCATGCGTCGAGATCCTCGAACGTGCCGGTGTTGCGGTAGTGGAAGTCGGACCTCGCGACCTTCTCCTCATCGTCCAACAGCCTCGAGTCGCGGTTGTCCAGCGGAACGTGGCGCCGCTGTTCGCGAAGCCGACGCGGTGCGGTGATCACGACCACGCGGTCGAAGCGCGTCTCGCCGCCCGACTCGTAGAGCAACGGAACCTCGGTGACACAGACGCTCGGTGGGTCGTCGAGGGCCCCGAGCTGCTCACGCCAGGTCAGGTACTCACGCGAGACGAGTGGGTGCAAGAGCGCCTCGAGGAAGGTTAGTGCGTCGGTGTCCTCGAACACGATGGCGGCGATGCGCGCCCGGTCGGGGACGCCGTCGTCGCCGAGGATCTGCTCGCCGAAGCGCTCGACGAGCGCCGCCCGTACGGCGAGGTCGTGACGGAGCAGGTGGTGGACGATCTCGTCGCTCGACACGGTGGCGGCACCGTGCGCACGGAACGCTCCGAGCGCGGTGCTCTTCCCCGCGCCGATCCCACCCGTGATCGCGACAGCGATCGGGTGCGACAAGGCCCTAGGCGGTCGGGGCCTCGTCGGAGGCGGCGGAAACGGCCTCTTCGGCGAGCTCTTCGGCGACGGCCTCCTCGGTGACGGCCTCCTCGGCCAACTCCTCGGCGACCGCCTCCTCGACGACGGCTTCCTGGAGAAGCTCCACTGCAACTGCGTCGGCGACGACCGCTTCCTCGGCCAGCTCGACGGCCACCTCTTCTGCGACGACAGCCTCTTCGGCCAGCTCGACAGCGACCTCCTCGGCAACGAGGGCCTCTTCCACGAGCTCCACGGCTGCTTCATGGTCACCTGCGGCCTCGGCCTCGAGAGCCTCTTCGGCCAGCTCCTTAGCGACCATCTCCTCGCTCGCGGCGTCCGCGGCCAGCTCGCCGGCGACCGCGTCGGCAATCACCGCTTCCTCGGCCAGCTCGACCGCGAGCTCTTCGCTTGCAACGGCCTCGGCAGCGAGCGCCACCGCGTCGTCGTCGAGTGCAAGAGCTTCCTCGGCCAGCTCGACGGCGTCGCCGTCGAGCGCGAGGGCGGCATCGGCGAGCTCACCGGCTGCTGCCGGGAACGCCTCCTCCGAGAGCCGCAGGTTGGGCGTCAGGTGGACGGACTCGCCGCCGTCGGCGCGCGGAAGCGGCTCGGCACCTTCCTCGACCCGCTTCAGCGACAGCGACAACCGGCGTCGGTCGCCGTCGATCTCGAGGATCAGGACGTTGACCGGATCACCCTGTGAGACGACCTCACGTGGGTTCTCGACGTGATGCTGGGCGAGCTCCGAGATGTGGACGAGACCTTCGACGCCCGGCAGGATCTCGACGAAGGCGCCGAAGGTGACGACCTTCGTGACACGACCCTCGACGACGTCCTCCTCGTGGTAGTGCTCCAGCACCTGCTGCCATGGATCCGACTGCGTTTGCTTGAGGCCGAGCGAGATCCGCTGGCGCTCGCGGTCGATATCGAGCACCTTGACCTTGACGGTCTGGCCGATCTCGAGCACCTCGGACGGATGGTTGACGTGACTCCAGGAGAGCTCGGAGATGTGGATCAGGCCGTCCATGCCGTCGAGGTCGACGAAAGCGCCGAAGTCGACGATGTTGGAGATCTGGCCGTCGACCACGTCCCCCGGGTTGAGGCGATCGAGGATCGCCTGTCGCATCTCCTTGCGCTCGTCCTCGAGGACGGCACGACGCGAGAGGACGACGTTGTTGCGGGAGCGGTTGAGCTCGATCACCTTGCAGCGGAGCTCCTTACCCGTGAACTCTTCGAGGTCCTGGACGCGCCGAATGTCGACGAGCGACGCCGGCAGGAAGCCACGTACACCGAGATCGAGGATGAGACCGCCCTTGACGACCTCGATCACACGGCCGTTGACGGCTTCGCCGCTCTCGGCCGCCGCTTCGATCGCCTTCCAGGCGAGCTCGAAGCGGGCGCGCTTCTTCGACAGGATCAGACGCCCCTCGGCGTCCTCCTTCTGCATCACGAGCGCGTCGATCTCCTCGCCCAGGGAAACCTCGTCTGCCGGGTTGACCGAACGCCTGATCGACAGCTCGGAGACCGGAATCACGCCCTCGGACTTGTAGCCGATGTCAACGAGCACCTCGTCCTTGTCGACGCGCACGACGGTGCCGTGCACGACCTCCCCTTCGTTGATCGTGGGGAACGTCGCGTCGTAATCCGGAATCAGCTCCCCATCGGGGCCGTTGATCCAGACGCCGTCCTCGAGGACGGGAACTTCGATAGTGGACGTGGGGGTGCTTTCGGTTGACGGGTTGGCCATGGGCGAGCGGGGAGTATAGCGACCGACGGCCGACTTTCCGACCTCTCCCGCCCCTCCGCCGTGTTACTTGGCGTCCGCCCAATTGTCGCCCACGCCCACGTCCGCTGCGAGTGGCGGGTCGAGCGGGTAGGCGCCGACCATCTCGGAGCGCACGAGCTCCTTGACTCCCGTGACCTCGGTGTCGGGGACCTCGAGCAACAGCTCGTCGTGCACCTGGAGCACGAGGCGGGCGGCGCGGCCCTCGGCCCGCAGCCGATCGTGGGTGCGGATCATCGCCACCTTGATCACGTCGGCGGCGGTGCCCTGCATCACCGTGTTGACGGCAAGGCGCTCGCCGAGCGACCGGGTCTGGCGGTTTGACGCACGGAGCTCGGGGATCGGACGACGCCGCCCGAGCAACGTCGTTACATACCCGTCGGCGGCGGCCTGCGCGATCGTGCGCGCGATGAACTCCTGTACGCGCGGGAACCGAGCGAGGTACGTGTCGATATAGGCCTGCGCTTCGTCGCGTGGAATCTCGAGGTTCTCTGCGAGGCCGAACGACGAGATTCCGTAGATGATCCCGAAGTTGACCATCTTCGCGATATTGCGTTCCGAGCGCGTGAGCGTCGCCGGGTCCTTGCCCAACACCTCGGCCGCCGTACGGGTGTGGATGTCCTCCCCCCGTTCGAACGCATCGCACAGCACCGGCTCGCCGGACACGTGCGCGAGGATCCGTAGCTCGACCTGGCTGTAGTCGGCCGAGACCAACCGGTGCCCTTCCTCGGCGATGAAGGCCGACCGGATCTGGCGGCCGAGGTCGGTGCGGACGGGGATCGACTGCAGGTTCGGATTGGAGGTCGAGAGGCGCCCAGTGGCGGCGACGGCCTGGTTGAACGTCGTGTGCAGGCGTCCGTCCCGCTCGGAGATCAGCGACGGCAACGGCAGGAGGTACGTGTTGAGCAGCTTCGAATACTCACGCCACTCCTCGATCACCGGAACGATCTCGTGCGCATCGCGAAGACCACGGAGGACACGGCTGTCGGTCGAGTAGCCGGTCTTTCCCTTCCTTCCCGGCACTAGCCCGAGCTGATCGAACAGGATCCGCGCAACCTGCTGAGTCGAGCCAAGCATGAACTCCTCGCCTGCGAGGTCGGTCGCGGACGCCTCGAGCTCGTCCACCCGGTCGCGGAGCCGCGCCGTGATCTCGCCCATGCGGTACGTGTCGATCTTCACGCCGGCGTCCTCCATCGCCGCGAGGACCGCCGTCAGAGGAAGCTCGATTCGCTCGTACAGCTCGAGTGAGCCGCGCTCGACCAGGCGCTCGCGCATCGGAGCGACGAGAAGCCGGGGCGCCTCGGCGTGCCGCACGAGGGCCGCGGTCGTTTCCTCGGCCGGCGGGTCGGGCTCCAGCTCGACGCCGTACTCGGCCGCAAGGTCGTCGATCAGGTACGCGGAGCGGCCCGGCTCGATCAGGTAGGCGGCGATCATCGTGTCGTCGACAGGCGCGAACGGCAGGTGCAACGCCTTTGCGTCGTGGGCGACGAGCTCGGCGTCACGGAGCAGCGGTGCCTGCGCAGGATCCCAATCGGTCACGAGCACTCCATCGTCGGTAGCAACGGCGATCCGGCCGGCCTCGATCGCCACACCCACCCGATCTCGGATCGCTCCGAGCGGCCTCTCACTCCAGCCGACGGCCATACCTTCGAGCTTCGACCGTTCCTGCGCAGGCACCGCCACGTCGAGCTCGTCGACACGGTTGAGCAACCCGCGGAACTCGAAGCGCCGGAACATCTCCTTCAGTTGCGAGCGGTCGGGTGGCCCAGAGACGAGGGCGGCCGGGTCGACGTCGAGCGGCAGATCGCGGCGCATCGTTGCCAGCTCCTTCGACGCACGCGCCTGGTCCGCATGCTCGGAAACCGATTTCCTCCGCGCTGGAGAGAGCTCGTCCGCATGCGCAATGACTTCCTCCAGCGAGCCGTACTGGGCGATGAGCTGACCTGCCGTCTTGTCACCGATTCCCGGGATCCCCGGGATGTTGTCGGACGTATCGCCCTTGAGCCCGATGAAATCGGGCACTTGGTCAGGCCGCACGCCGTAGCGGAGCTCGACTCGTTCCGGCGTGTAGACGTTCACGTCCGAGACGCCCCGCGGCGTCATCATCAGGATCACATTCTCCGAGCAGAGCTGAAACGCATCACGGTCGGTGGAGACGACGCACGTCTTCACGCCCGCCTCGTCGGCACGAGTCGCGATCGTCGCGATCACGTCGTCGGCCTCCCAGCCTTCGAACTCGAGGTTGCGATACCCGAACGCCTCGACGATCGGGCGAAAGTACGGGAACTGCTCGCGCAGCAGGTCGGGCATCCGCTTGCGGCCCTCCTTGTACACGACGTCGACCGACTCGGCCACGGCGGCCCGATGAACCGGCCGCGTATCCCAGGCGACGGCAACACCGCGCGGCTGGTAGTCGGCGAGCAGCTTGAAAAGCATGTTCCCGAATCCGAGGAGCGCGTTGGTGGGCATGCCGTCGCTCGTCGCAAGCTCTTCCGGCAGCGCAAAGAACGCACGGTACGCGAGGTTGTTGCCGTCGACGAGAAACAGTTCGGCGCCTCGCGCCGGCCCGTCGTCGAGCTCGAGCTCCGCACCCGTGATCGTCTTCGGGGCCACGGGCCGAGTCTATGCAGGATCGTGCGCGAGAGAGCCCACGGCGATTCGGCTCCCGGGCCTTTCGAGGCGACATTCAGCCGGCGGGTGATGCCCTGACCGCGCGAGCGCGACGTGCTTGGATGGTGGCATGGCCCGCATCGCCGTCCTTTCGGGCACACGTGTCTCGCTCCTCACCGTCGAAGACGACGTGGTTCTGCTCGCACCGCCGCCGCCCCTCGATCCGTTGCGCGACATCGCCGCCGCAGTCGGCGAAGCGCTCCGCTACCCACTGTCCGGGTCGAGCCTTGACGATCTCGTCACCCGCGGGGGGCGAGTCGCAATCGTCGTCGAGCCACGCTCCCTGCCCCTGCCAGGTGCGGCGAACGACCCACGCCAGGAGGCAGTGGCCGCCGTCATCGACGAGCTCGAGCGGCTGGGAATGGAAGCCGACAAGCACACGATTCTGATCGCGGGCGGGCTCGAGCGCAGGGCGGGACGCCGCGAGCTGGAGGGCGTTCTCCGTCCCATGCAAGCGCGCGATTTCCGCGGGGCTGTCGTCGTCCACGACGCCGCGAGCCCCGACCTGCGCCCGCTCGACATCCAGAGCCCGGTACCAGTGCGCGTCCACGGCTCACTCCTCGACGCCGACCTGATCGTGTGTGTCACTGCGGCGGAGACCTCGGAACGGGGTGGTGCTTGTGCGCTGCTCGGTGCGTGCGCCGCCGATGCGATCTCCTCTCCGCTCCCGGCGCCATCGTTGCTTGCACCGTCGCTCTCCCCCACCGGGACTCTTGCAGGAACGGTCGCGGCTGCACTCGCTCGCCGCACCGCCGTGACGGGTGTGTCGATGGTGCTCGACCATCCGCGGCTGACCGGGCGCTACCACGGGTACCCGACGTCACCCGGCGTGGTCGCGGCACTGGCTCGCTCACCGCTGCGTCGAATCGCGAACGCCCTCCCCGGAGCGTTGCGCGCCCGGGGCCTCGAGCACCTCCCGCGCGACCTCAAGGCCGTCGCCGTTCTCGCTGGACCGCCTGCCGTCTCGCACGCGGAGGCGCTGCTTCGCGGGATCTCACTCCGCGGCACGAAGCTGGCCGACGCGCTCGACACGATCGTCGTGCCGCTGCCGTGGAAGTCGCCTCACGAGCCCCGTGAGGCGCTGAACCCGATCACTGCTGCAGCGACCGGCCTCGGTCATGCCGCTCGCCTCTGGCGCGACGCCTCGCCGCTCCGCGACGGAGGAACGATCGTCCTCCTGCACGATCTCCGGCGAGGTGTCGGCCACGGGCCCCAGGCACCGTACCGGAGCCTCTTCCACGTCTTGCGCGAGGGAGCCTCGACTGAGGACATCGCCGCCGCGCGAATATCAGCGGCAACCGACACCCGCGCCCTCACCGCCTACCGTCAGGGACACGCCGCTCATCCGCTGTTGCCGTACGTCGACTGGGCTTCCTGCGCTCCCGCTCTCCACCGCGCCGGCCGCGTGCTCGTCGCGGGCTGTCGGGACGCCGGCGCCGCCCGCGCGCTCGGGCTCGTGCCGACACACAACATCGCCGCGGCGCTCGAGATGGCCCGTGGCATCGCAGGTGGCCACCACCGCCTCGGGGTGCTCCTTGCACCGCCCTATGCGCCGGTGGTCGTCGGCGGTGCCGGGATCTGATCGGCCCGAATACGCCTCTGGACGCTACCCGCCTGCGGCCGCCCTGACCGTGGCGGCCTCCGGCTCGATCGTCGTCTCGACCTCCAACCCTCGGGCCACCTTGAAAATCGTGAATCCGACGATCGAGCCTGTTGCGTTTGCCGGGTCGCCGTTCTCGTCGAACCCGAACGTGCCCAGGAGCCCGTCCGTGACTTCGCTGTCGAAAAGCCTCGTCGTCACGTCGCGACGCGTCCCGTCCGACTTCGCAATCGCGTCGAGCATCACCCGCGCTGCCTGCGCCCCGAAGATGGTGTTGGGCTCGAAGGGCTTGCCGCGGAGGTGGTCTGCGACGAAGTCGTCTGCATAGGCCTTTGCCGCGGCGGGAAGCTCGCGGTACGGAACTCCGGCGGCCGCGATGTACATGCCCTCGGCAGCCGCACCTGCAGCATCGATCGTTTTCTGCGCGGCGAATCCGTCCGACGCGAGCAGCTTGACGTTGCCGTCATTCGGTCCCAACACGGCAACCTTGTCCTCGATCACCCGGCCGCCGTTCTGATCGACGAGCCCGCCGAGGAATATCGCGTCGGGACGGCTCGACCTGACCTTCTCGAACAGCGAGGCATAGGTCGACGCCGTGGGGTTCCACCCTTCGAACCCGACCACCTCGATGCCGAGCGACTCGGCGGCTTGCCGAAAGTTCGTTGCCACCCCGACACCGAATGCCTCCTTGTCGTGGAGGACGTAGACCTTCCGGACTCCCTTGCTGCGAGCGAACTCGGCGCTCGCAGCTCCCTGAAACACGTCGTTTCCAACCACGCGGAGATAGTTGCGCCTGCCGGACGGGTAGTACTTTCCGGGCTCCGTGAGATCGCAGCCCGCCCCGCCCCGCGTCAGGCAGGGGTAGGTATTCGACGGTGAGACCATCGGGATCCCGCCGCCCGAAGCCAGGTTCAGCGCTGGGATGAGGATCGCCGCGCAGCTCGAATCGAGCGGTCCGATCACACCGATCACCTGATCGTCGTCGGCATAGGCATCCGCGTTGGATCTGCACGTGCCGGCATCCGACCCTTCAGATTGGGGGGTCGAGTCGTCACACGCCCGAAAACCGATCTTGTGGCTGCCCGCCTTGTACCCCCGCGTCTGGAGCTCCGCTCGGACGGCAGCGTTGATCTGGAGCGCCTGCGGGCGCGACGTACCACGCAACGGGAGATCCGAGACCAGGATGAGGTCGGGGCTCCCCGGTCCTCCGTATTCGATCTGCGTGCACGCAGTCGATTGCGCAGTGCCGCAGCCGACGGCTGCCATCGCAAGCCCACCGACGGCGACGGCGAGGCATGCGCGGATGACGTGCCGGCGGACGGTCGAGAGGCACGCAGGGAGGAATCGGACCCCCATGTCCTTGCGGACGCCGGATGTCGAGCTGGAGTCAGCGATCTCGGCTCCTCGCGGCCGGTCTACGGATCCGGCAGATTGCGGCGGTCCGTTGCGGCACGACATCGTCGCGTCTGGGGTCACCTCGACTGGTCTCGTTGCCCCATCGACAGGGCAGACCGCCCAACGCTGGCGAGACCGTCGTACTCTCCGTATCGCGGATGATCGAACAGGTGGGCCAGGTACATCGATTCGACCCACTGTGAACGATCGTGCGGCGGCGGCAGGTAGTAGCGAAGTCCGTAGATCGGGGAAATCTTCCTCGTCGCATGCGAACCGTTGAACTCGGCGATCGCCAGCCGTTCGCCCGTGAACTCCGAGAACGTGAAACCCATGATGTCGTCGAAGTAACAGTGCACACGCGGCATCAGCGCACTCGAGTTTCCATCGAACAGTCTGAAGGCCTCCATCGTCGAGCTGTAGTAATCGAGATCGAACGAGATGAAACCGACCGGGGCTGGTGCTGAGGCGATGAAGGGTGCCACCGTTTCTACGACCGGCCCGAGGATCAGATGGGCGTGCTGCAGACGCCGGCGCAAGGCGTCCTGGTCCATCGGAAAGCCGCCTGACTGATACAGATTGGGCAGATCTCGATAGTCCTGCGGCGGCGGAAGTCCCGCGCCGCTGTCGAACCCGTAGACATCGATGCCGATCTGGAGCCGCTCGGTGACGACCGACGCCACCCCTTCGAGGTCCACGAGCCCATCGCCTCCCGCCACGCCGAATTCGATCGCCGTGATTTTCGCAAGTCCGAGTTGCTTTCCGAGCCAGGCCGCGTGCACGACGCCCCACAAGAAGTGGGGCCGCCAGCCTTCCTCCTGCGCCAGCAACTCTCTGACCAGGTAGTTGATTCGGTAGTACCCGACATCGGAGATGACCTCGGGCTCCTGGAGCCATTGCCTCGCGCGGCGTAGGCCTGCGCGGACAGTTCTCCTGAACGTCACACTCGCAACATACCGAGCATCGGGCTTCTCGCCAAGAACGCAGTGTCCGAGGAGTTCCTTTCGTATGCCGAAGGGGGGAATCGAACCCCCACGCCCTCGCGGGCGCCGGATTTTGAGTCCGGTGCGTCTACCAGTTCCGCCACTTCGGCCTGTGTCGCCTCACCTGACGAGAGACGTCGAGGCTCTGACCGGAGCGGCCGAGCCCTGTTCGACGACGAGCCCCTCGTGGTGGACGATCTCCATCCGTTGCCGCGACCTCCGGGGCGAACCCCATCTCGCATGTGACCGAGAGCATCGTAATCGAACTCCGCCGAGGGCATTCGGCCGATCGCGGCGCAGCTTCGGCCGCCCGCCGACCTACCGCGGCAACTTCGGAGCCCGGCAGCCGTCTCTACACGGGCCGTATCATGCATCCTCCAAACAACTGACCCTGATTCCGGGAAGCGAGGAAGTGCCAATGCGAACCATCACTCGACGACGTCTGCTGCCCGTAGCGATTGTGGGACTTGTCGCCCTCGGTCTTGCCGCCTCGGCGGTCGCCGCTCCTGCACGCCAGACCGCTGACAATCTTACGTTCTGCACCGATGCGACCTACCCGCCGGAGGAGTTCTACCAGGGCACGAAACTGGTCGGCTCCGACATCGACATCGGCACCGAGATCGCGAAGCGGATCGGCCTGACGGCGAAGTTCCAGAACACCGGCTTCGACGGCATCATCGCCGCCCTGCTCGCGAAGAAGTGCGACGCGATCATCAGCGGCATGAACGACACGGCCGAACGCCGCAAGCAGGTCGCTTTCGTCGACTACCTGTCCGTGGGACAGTCGCTGATGGTGAAGAAGGGCAACCCCAAGAAGATCACGTCGCTGACGAGCCTGTCCGGGAAGAGCGTGTCGGTCGAGGTCGGCACGACGAATAAGCAGTTCCTCGACGCCGAGAGCAAGCTGCTGGTCAAGAAGGGCAAGCCCCCGATCAAGGTCGTCACCTTCCCGAAGGACACGGACGCCGCGAACGCGCTCAAGACAGGACGCGTCGACAGCTACTACGGGGACTCACCGGTCGTCGCCTACTACATCAAGCGAGACGACTCGTTCGGGTACGCCGGCTCGCCCGTCAACCCGATTCCGGTCGGGATCGCGATCCGGAAGGGTGACGCGCTCATTCTGAAGACCAGGAAAGCGGTCACCGCGATGTACGCCGACGGGACGATGAAGAAGATCCTCGCCAAGTGGCAAATGGGGGCCTTCGCCTACAAGAAGTAACCTGTGACCTCGCAAGGAGCGCCCGAGATGCTCTCGGCATTCGACTGGCACACGTTCTGGGATCGCATCTTCGGTGTCGACGGTGCCTTCTTCCGGGCGCTCTTCGCGACCATCTACATCGCAGTGATCGCCCAGGTGCTCGGGGTGATCCTCGGGCTCGTCCTCGCGCTGATGCGCACTTCGCGCCTGCGTGTGGCACAGGTGTTCTCGGGGTTCTACGTCTGGATCTTCCGCGGCACACCGGTGATCGTGCAGATCTTCTTCGTCTATTTCGGCGTCAACATCCTCTTCGGGGTGACGCTGATCCCGAACTCGCTCGACCTGAAGGCTTTCACCCTCGGCGGTGCGGCGTTCGCCGGCATCCTCGCGCTCGGGTTCAACGAGGGCGCCTACATGCGGGAGATCATCCGGGCAGGTATCGACTCGGTCGACAAGGGCCAACTCGAGGCCGCGCGGTCTCTCGGGATGACGCACGGGCTCGCCATGCGCCGGATCGTCCTCCCCCAGGCCGCTCGCGTGATCGTGCCACCGCTCGGGAACGAGTTCAACAACATGCTGAAGACGACCTCGCTGCTCTTCTTCATCGGGGTCGTCGAGCTCTGGGGGAACGCAGAGATCGGCTACTCGCAGACGTTCAAGCCCGTCGAGTACTTCGCCGCCGTCGCCGTCTGGTACCTCCTCTTGACGACGATCTGGTCGCTCGTCCAATCCCGGATCGAGCGCAGGTTGGCGGTCAGCGAGCGGGACGAGCTGGATCTCACGTTCAGCGGGCGGGTGCGCGAGGCGTTTTCGCTGAGCTACCGGGGCAGAGCGTGACCGAGCTCGTCGTCCACTCCGTGGATGTCCACAAGCGATTCGGCAGCCTCGAGGTGCTGAAAGGGGTCTCACTCGACGTCGCCAAAGGAGAAACCGTCTGCATCATCGGCCCGTCGGGCTCGGGCAAGACCACGTACATCCGTTGCATCAACCATCTCGAGAAGATCGACGGGGGCCGAATCGAGGTCAACAACCGGCTGATCGGCTATCGCGAGAGTAACGGGAAGCTCGTCGAGGACAGCGAACGGTCGATCGCAAAGCAGCGAACCCAGGTCGGCATGGTGTTCCAGCGCTTCAACCTGTTCCCGCACAAGACCGCGCTCGAGAACGTCATCGAGGCGCCGGTGCACGTCCTCGGCGTCCCGAAGTCGCAGGCGGTCGATGACGCCCACGAGCTGCTGCGCCGCGTCGGGTTGCTGGGAAAGCGCGACACCTATCCGGGAAAGCTCTCCGGCGGCCAGCAGCAGCGTGTCGCGATCGCGCGAGCGCTCGCGATGAAGCCTGCACTGATGCTGTTCGACGAGCCGACCAGCGCCCTCGATCCCGAGGTGATCGGCGAGGTGCTCGAGGTGATGGAGGAGCTCGCCCACGAAGGGATGACGATGATCGTCGTCACTCACGAGATGGGGTTCGCCCGGGTTGCAGCCGATCGAGTCGTGATGATGGACGACGGCCAGATCATCGAAGAGGGGACGCCTGAGCAGCTCTTCGACGCCCCGGTGCACGACCGCACCAAGCAGTTCCTCTCCAAGATCCTCTGACCGCGCGGCCGGTCGGACGCCGGGACGGTGGTGGGGTCCAGGCACTCGGAGCGTGGTGCGGTCGCCGCCCGGTTGGTCCCGGCCCGGGCCCGGCACCGCGTCGACTAGCATCGAGGCGCCGGACGAGGAGGGCGAGGAAGCGATGCGGATCGGGATCCTGACGGGTGGTGGCGATGTGCCGGGGCTCAACCCCTGCATCAAGGCCGTCGTCAATCGTGTCGCGCACGAGGGGCACGAGGTGATCGGCTTGCGCCGCGGCTGGGCTGCGCTGCTCGAGCACGACCCCGCCGACCCGATGTCGGCGGAGCGGCGGTTCCTGCCGCTCGACCCGAACGTCGTCCGGACGATCGACCGCACGGGCGGCACGTTCCTGCACACATCGCGGACGAACCCGAGCCGCGTGCGGCCGAAGGACGTCCCGCCCCACCTCGCCCACCGGATCGACGGCGACGGGCCGTTCGACTTCACCGATCATGCCCTGCGCGTGATCGAATCCATCGGTATCGACGTGCTGATCCCGATCGGCGGTGACGACACGCTCTCGTACGCACTCCGGATGCACGACGAAGGTGTTCCGGTGATCGCGATCCCGAAGACCATGGACAACGACGTCCACGGCACCGACTACTGCATCGGTTTCTCGACGGCCATCACGCGCGGCGTGCAGTTCATCCACAACCTGCGGACGAGCACCGGCTCGCACGAGCGGATCGCCGTGATCGAGCTGTTCGGGCGCTACAGCGGCGAGACGTCGTTGATCACGGCCTATCTGGCCGGCGTCGACCGGGCCGTCATCTCCGAGATCCCCTTCGACATCGACAAGCTCGGGCGGTTGCTCGTCGCCGACAAGCGGGCGAATCCGTCGAACTATGCAATGGTCACGGTGTCGGAGGGCGCGACCCTCGCCGGCGGCGAAATGGTCTTGTCCGGCGAGGAAGACGCCTACGGGCACCGCAAGCTCGGCGGCATCGGTGAGCTCACCAGCGCGCTGATCAAGGAGCGCACCGGCGAGGACATCATCTATCAGCAGCTCGGCTATCTGATGCGTTCCGGGAGCCCGGACTCTCTCGACCTGATGGTGGCCACGAACTACGCGGTGATGGCGGCCGACCTCGCCCTCGAGGGTGCGACCGGGCGCATGGTCGCGCTCCGCAGTGGCACCTACACCTCCGTCCCGATCAGCGCCACACGCGAGGGCGTCCGGCGTGTCGACACCGACGAGCTCTACGACGAGGCGCAGTACCGGCCGAAGGTGCGGCACGTGGCGGGGAAGCCGATGTTCCTGTATTGACGTGTCCTCGATGGTCTTAGGCGTCCTCACCGCCGGCGGAGACTGCCCCGGGCTCAACGCCGTCACCCGCGCAGTCGTAGGTCGCGCGGTCGTTACGCACGGCATGGAAGTGGTCGGCATCGTCAACGGTTGGGACGGCCTCATGGACGGCCATGTGCGCGCGCTCGGGCGCGACGACGTCCGCGGCATCCTGCAGCGCGGCGGCACGATCCTCGGTACCTCGCGCCGCGACCCCTACGTGCACGGCGACGGCTACGCGAGCGTGCGTCGCACGGTCGAGGCAAACGGTATCGATGCCGTGATCGTGATCGGCGGCGACGGCACGTTGCGCACCGCACACGCGCTCCAGGCGGAAGGCCTCTCGGTGGTCGGCGTGCCGAAGACGATCGACAACGACATCGCCGGCACCGACATGACGTTCGGGTTCGACACGGCCGTCTCGATCGCGACCGAGGCGCTCGACCGCATCTCGACGACGGCCGAGGCGCACAACCGGATCATGGTCGTCGAGGTGATGGGCCGCACGAAGGGCTGGATCGCCACATATGCAGGGATCGCGGCCGGAGCTGACGCAATCCTGGTGCCAGAGCTCGAAACCGACCTCGAATCGGTCGCAGAGACGATCCGGGCCCGCCACCGCCGTGGCCGCACCTACTCGATCGTCGTCGTCGCGGAAGGCTGCAAGGCGCCGGGAGGGCAGTCCGTCAGTGCCGGGATCGACGCCTTCGGGTTCGAGCGGCTCGGAGGCGTGGGCTACAGCTTCGGCGCCGAGCTCGAGCGGCTGACCGGGTTCGAGACCCGGGTGACGGTGCTCGGGCACCTGCAGCGCGGCGGCACCCCCACCGCGTTCGACCGGGTGCTCGCAACCCGGTTCGGCGTCGCAGCGGTCGATCTCGCCGCCGCGGGGCGGTTCGGCGAGATGACGGCGTTGCGGGGGAAGGACGTCGTCGGTGTTCCCCTTGCCGAGGCGTGTGCAGACGTACGGGCCGTCGACCCCGAACTGCTCGACGTGGCCCGGACGTTCTTCGGGTAGCGCTCCCCGTGGTTTCTCCGAGGCTCGTCGCGATCGACCTCGACGGGACCTTGCTGCGCTCCGACCAGACCGTGTCCGCCCGTACACGTGCGGTGATCGCAGCGGTTCGCTCCGCGGGAGTCGAGGTCGTGATCGCAACCGCCCGCTCCCCGCGCAGCGTGCGGGGGCTCGCTGAGGACGCCGGAATCGGCGGCCTCGCGATCTGTGCCAACGGTGCGATCGTGTACGACCTGGACACCGAGCGTCTCGTGGCGCACTCGCCTCTACCCGCGGCAATCGCCCATCGGCTCATATTCGGCCTGCGCGAGCGATTCCCGGGGATCGTCTTCGGCTGGGAGCACGAGCTCCGCTTCGGCAGTGAGCCGGCGTACGAGGCATACCGGAGCCCTGACTGGTGGCCGCGACCCGAGGGGTCCTACCCGCCGTGCGATCCTCTCGAGTGGACGTTGCCGATGACCAAGCTCCTGGCACGGTTGCCGTCGGCAGACCTCGAGCATCTCCTTCGCGCGACGACCGAACTCGCCGGACCGGACGCAACCACGACCCTCGCCGGCAATTCGTTCGTCGAGGTCGCGGCGCCAGGGGTCGCGAAGGAGGTGGCGCTCGCGCAACACGCCGCCGACCGTGGCATCCCCGCCGGCCGGGTAGTTGCCTTCGGCGATCACCTCACGGATGTCGCGATGGTCGCTTGGGCCGGCCACGGCGTCGCAGTCGCGAACGCCCATCCGGCGGTTCTGGCCGTCGCCGACGAGGTCGCGGCGTCGAACGACGAGGACGGCGTCGCGATCGTGCTCGAGCGGCTAATCGGGTAGCTGAAAGACGCGCACCCACGGGCCGGCGAGGCCCCGTGTGCTCGACGAGATCTCGTAGGCCCGCCTGGCCCGGCGGTCGAGGGCGTCGTAGAATGCCGCCTCGCGTGGGTAGCGTCCCGCCGCCGCCCGCACCCGGTCGGTAACGGCACCGGAGACCACCACCCAGCGGATGCCGTCCCGGCGAAGTCTTGCGAGGTCACGCGCGGGATCGGAAGGACGTCCGGGGCCGGGGAGCTCGAACCGGACTACCGGCCTCCCGAATAGTGGCAATGTCGACGGGTCGGCCGCGATCGGATCGCTTCGGGGCACGTTGGCGGCAACCCAGGCGTCGGCCCGGAGGCGGGTATCGGTGCGGTTCAGCTCCCGTGCGTCGGAGACCGTCCAGGCGAGCGGTATGACAAGGGCGACGAGAGCAAAGGGGACAGCTGCCCGCGCTCTCCCGGCGAGGACGGCGAGCACCGGGACGAGCGGAAGGACGTAGCGATCGAAATGGGCCTGCTGCGGCATCAGCGACAGCCAGTAGAGACCGACGAACGAGAGAAGCACGAGGTCCGTTCTGGTGCGCCGCAGAAGCGCCGCGACGACACCGACGACGGAGACGAGCAGGAGAGGCCCGATCGCCTCCCAGAGCCGATCGACGTACGCAAGCGGGGTGGCAGGGTCGTTCTCGAACCCCAGCCAGCCTGCGCGAGCGAGGCGTTGCACGCGCGAAATGTCGTCCCAGGCGGCGCCGGCGTGGATGAGCACGAACGGGCTTGTCAGCGCGAAGCCGGCGACCGCCAGTCCCGCGGCCCGTCCGAGGGCGCGCCACCGCCCCCAGCCGGCAACGGCAACGGGAACAGCGGCGATCATCCCGGGATACTTCGCCGACGCGGCAAGTCCGACCGCGAGCCCGGCCCATTCGATCCGCCCCCCGACCGCCAGAGCGAGCACGCACGTGATCGCGAGCGTCAGGAGCACGTCGGTGACCGCCATCCGCGAGTAGGCCACGTGCGTCGTCGCGACCGCCACGCCTGCGGCTCCGACGATCGCCGCGCCCGTCCCGTACGAACGCCGGCCGAGCCACCACGTCGCCCCGACGCCGCCGACCCCGAGAGCCACGGCGACGAGGCGGGCTGCGCCGAGGGCAGGAGCTGCGAAGAACGTCTGCACCGGCGCGAGCAGGCCCATCAACAGCGACGGGTAGTCATACCAGCCGGGGTCGAGATGGCCGTGCCCCATCCGCCAGGCGCGCGGAACGATGCTCGACTCGTCCGGGTTGAGGACGGAGAGCGGCAGCCCGTAACGGATCCCGACCAGGCGGAGGAGCGCCGCGATCACGAGGATCGCCGCCAGGGCGATCCTCGGACTGGATCTAGACGTCCGGAAGCGTGTCACCGACGAGCGACCCAACGTCGCTGCCGGAGACGATCACCGCGTCGATGCCGGCCCGCTCGAGCTCTAGCACCTCGTAGCGGCTCGCCCCCGCGAGCTCGGCGATCGCGAGCTTGCCCGCCGGGATGTCGGGAAGCAGCTCGAGGAGCCGCTCCAGGTGATCCTGACCGTCATCGGCCTCTTCGGCGGAGAGCAGCAGGATCTCGGGGTCGACGAGCTCCAGCACATCTTCGAGCTCGTCCTCGTCCCGTACCCGGAGGACGCACTCGAGTCCACGCGCATGCGCGGCGTCGACGACTTCGGCGATGCTGTCCCCGTAGTCGGCGACGTCGATCACGAAGGCGTCGATGTCGCTGAACTGGTCGAGACGACCGAAGGCGAGCAGCGGCAGGTCGCTGCTGTCTCTCATGCCGTCGGCTTGGCTGCGGATGACGAGGCCCTCGGCGCCCTGGTCCTGTGCCCTTCTTGCGCCGCCGCCGTCGGCGACGTCGACGAGCACGGAGATGCCGTCGCCTTCTGCGATCGCCTGGCTCAGCCGCCGTGCACCCGTCACTGGGGCTGATGCTACTCGGATCCGCCGCCGCCGCGGTGGACAGTTGCGGTTCCGTAGGCTGCGGCTGTGGCCGAGGACGTCAAACGCATCTGCCTGCTCGGCGCCGAGTCGACGGGGAAGACCACGCTCGCCCGCACCCTCGCCGAGGACTACGGGACGGTCTGGAACCCCGAATACGGCCGCCCGTACACCGAGCTCGGTCGTGACCCGGAGGCACCCTGGACGAGGACGGAGTTCACGCACATAGCCAGAATCCAGTGCTGGTACGAGGACTGTCTTGCCGGTTCGGCGCGCGAGGTCCTCTTCTGCGACACCGATGCGTTCACGACCGCGCTGTTCCACCAGGTCTATCTCGGGGAGCCGACGCACGCGTTCGACGACCTGGTCAAGCGGCGCTACGACCTTTTCCTCGTCTGCGGCCTCGATGTCCCGTGGCGGCACGACGGGATCCGGGAGTTCGAAGACCAGCGGTCGTGGATGCACGAGCGCTACGTGGAGCGAGCGCGCACGAGTGGGTCGCCATGGCTCCTGCTCCAGGGGTCCGTGGAGGGACGCCTGCGCGAAAGCAGGATCGCAGTCGACCGCCTGGTCGCCGGGTCTCGTGCTGTCAGTGCCCGGCCGCCGGCGTGACGAGTCCACCTTCGTTCCCATGGAGCCCGACCCAAGCCCTCGCAACCTCGCCCGGGTAGGTCGATTCCGCCAGCCTTTCGCGATCCCGACCCGGCTGGGCGGGCGGTGGCCCCTCGGCGGAGTCCGCGTGCGATCAAGGATCCGCGTCAGCCGATCCGAGATCATGCCGAAAATCAGGTGCCGACCGGGTGCCAGACCGTCTTCAGCTCGAGAAACGCCGAGATCTCCCAGGGGCTCTGCTCGCTGCCGGCGCGAACGATCCGCTTGACGTTGTCGGCAGCCAGGAATTCGAGCTCGGCCGTCTCCGCCCCTGCACCCGTGAGGTCGATCGCGTTCACGTCCATGTGCGAGGCGAGGATCGGGGCCAACTCCGCCCGGTAGCCGGTCAGCAGGTTGACGACCCCGCCGGGCAGATCCGAGGTGGCGATCGCCTCGGCGAGCTCGAGAGCAGCGAGCGGCGCCGTCTCCGAGGCGACGACAACCGCCGCGTTCCCGCTCACGATCACCGGTGCAATTCGCGACACGAGACCCTCGAGCGCAGGCGCCTCGGGCGCGAGGATTGCGACGACGCCGGTCGGTTCCGGCACTGTGAAGTTGAAGTACGGACCGGCAACCGGGTTCGCGCCGCCGAGGACCTGCGGCAACTTGTCGGCCCAGCCGGCGTACCAGACGACACGGTCGATCGCACGCTCCACCTCGCGCCGGCCGGAACAGGCGCGGGCGAGGTCACCGGTGCGCGTCTCCATCATCTCGGCGAGGCGATAGAGCACCTGGCCACGGTTGTAGGGCGTCGCGCCGGCCCACTTCGCGAAAGCGCCGCGCGCAGCCCTGACCGCGTCGCGCGCGTCCTTGCGCGAAGCACGGGCCACGTTCTGCCCCTCCGCCTCGTACGTGCGCCCCGACTCCGAGCGCGGGAAGGCGCCGCCGATGTAGAGCTTGTAGGTCTTGCGGACGGCGACCCTGCTCATCGGTCGAACCTCAGGTAGGGCTCGAGCCCATGGAGGCCGCCCTCACGACCGAACCCCGACTCCTTGTAGCCGCCGAACGGCGAGGTCGGGTCGAAGCGGTTGAACGTGTTCGCCCAGACGACGCCCGCTCGCAGACGTTCCGCCATCCAGAGGATCCGTGAGCCCTTCTCCGTCCAGACACCGGCGGAGAGGCCGTACGGCGTGTTGTTCGCCTTTTCGACGGCCTCGTCGGGAGTGCGGAAGGTGAGCACCGAGAGGACGGGGCCGAAGATCTCCTCCTGGGCGATCCGGGAGCTCTGGGCGACGTTCGTGAACACCGTCGGCGCGAACCAGTACCCCTTCTCCGGGAGGCGACAGGGCGGCTGGTACATCTCGGCGCCGTCGTCCTCCCCGCTCGCCACGAGCTCACGAATCCGGTCGAGCTGCATGCGGGAGTTGATCGCACCGAGATCGGTGTTCTTGTCGAGTGGGTCACCGACGCGAATCGTGCGAAGCCGCCGCTTCAACTTGGCGACGAGCGGCTCGTAGATCGACTCCTGCACCAGCAGGCGTGAGCCTGCGCAGCAGACGTGGCCCTGGTTGAAGTAGATGCCGTTGACGATGCCCTCGACCGCCTGGTCGAGGGCGCAGTCGTCGAAGACGATGTTGGCGGCCTTGCCGCCGAGCTCGAGCGTGAGCTTGACGCCGGTACCGGCGAGCTCACGTCTGATCGCCTTGCCCACCTCCGTCGAGCCGGTGAAGGCGACCTTGTCGAGGTCCGGGTGCTTGACGAGGTGCGCCCCCGTCGACCCGTCGCCCGTGATGATGTTGACGACGCCGGGCGGCAGATCGGCCTGCCGGCAGATGTCGGTGAAGATCAGTGCGGTCAGCGGCGTCGTCTCCGCGGGCTTCAGCACCACCGTGTTGCCGCACGCCAGGGCAGGCGCGATCTTCCAGGCGAGCATCAGCAACGGAAAGTTCCAGGGGATGATCTGCCCTGCGACCCCGAGCGGTCGGGGCTTGCGGTTCGGGAACGCATACTCGAGCTTGTCGGCCCAGCCCGCGTAGTAGAAGAAATGCGCCGCCGCGAGCGGGATGTCGACGTCGCGTGACTCCTTGATCGGCTTGCCACCGTCGAGCGACTCGGCGACCGCGAGCTCGCGGGACCGCTCCTGGATCAGGCGGGCGATGCGGAAGAGGTACTTCGCACGCTCCGCCGGGCGCAACGACGACCAACCGTCCTCGAACGCGCCGCGAGCAGCCTGGACCGCCAGGTCGACATCGCGGGGCCCGGCGAGAGCGACGTCGGCGAGATGCTCCTCCGTGGCAGGCGAGGTCGTTGCGAAATACCTGCGCGAGCGAGGCGCGACCTGCTCACCCCCGATGAAGAGGCCGTAGCGCTGGTCGAACGAGACGATGTCCCGCGCCTCGGGGGCGGGCGCGTACTCCCACTCGAGCGGGGAGGGGACGGAGCGGGTCGCGGGAGCCTTCACGCGGCGCAACCCGGCCCCGCGGCGCAGCTCGAGCAGGCGGCGCGATCCGGCGCCACGAAATAGCCCAAGCCAACCGCACGACCCCACCCCGCGACACAGCCCAAGCCAACCGCACGACCCCACCCCACGACACAGCCCAAGCCAACCGCACGACCCCACCCCACGACACAGCCTTCAGGCCAACAGCACGACCCCACCCCACGACACGGTTCAGGCCAACGGCACCGCTCGACACCCGAGACCGGCCCAGGCCGATCTCACCACACACTTCAGCCACCTCTCCCCTCATTGCGACCCGCCGAAAACCCGTTCCGGCACTCGCGGCTCTGAGCCACTATCGCCGCCCAAAGACAGCGCTTGTGGCTCTGAGCCACTTGCGCTCGCTCGCGCACACCTGATCGACTCGTCGAGGATGGGGAGTTGCATCAGTCGATCGTGAAGTAGTCGCCGGATTGATAGGCCCCGGTCCGCTGCTTGCGAATCTGCATCAGCACGTCGTTGAGGAGCGATGAGGCGCCGAAGCGGAAGAGCTCCGGAGTCATCCACGCGGAGCCCAGCGTCTCGTTGAGAACGCAGAGGTACTGGATCGCCTGTTTCGCGCTGCGAATGCCGCCGGCGGGCTTCATGCCGATGACGCGTCCCGTCTCGTCGTGGACATCGCGGATCACCTCGAGCATGCAGAGTGTCACCGGTAGCGTTGCGGCCGGGCTCACCTTTCCTGTCGAGGTCTTGATGAAGTCGGCTCCGGCCGCGATCGCGAGCAGCGACGCCCGGCGGACGTTGTCGTAGGTACCGAGCTCGCCCGTTTCGAGGATCACCTTCAGATGCGCGGTGCCACACGCCTCCTTGACTCGGACGATCTCGTCGACGACCTTCGCGTAGCGGCCCGCAAGAAAGGCGCCGCGGTCGATCACCATGTCGATCTCATCGGCGCCGAGGTCGACTGCGTCCCGCACGTCTGCGAGCTTCACCGCGAGCAGCGACTGACCCGACGGAAACGCTGTTGCCACGGACGCGACCCTGACATTCGAGCCGGCCAGTCGTCGTTTCGCCGTGGCCACCAGGTTCGGGTACACGCACACCGCCGCCACCGACGGAATCGAGGGGTCTGTCGGGTCGGGCCGGATCGCCTTCGCGCAGAGCGCCGCCACCTTGCCGGGAGTATCGGCACCCTCGAGCGTCGTCAGGTCCATCATCCGGATCGCAAGATCGAGCGCGGCCAGCTTCGACCCCTTCTTGATCGACCGCTTCGCGAGCTCTCCGGCTCGCGCCTCGAGGGCAACCGCGTCGACAGCCCCGACCCGCGGCAGCCGGAGATCGAGGGGCAGCCCGAGGTCGCGTGGCAGAAGCTGGGGGGAAGCCATCCGAGCCAAGTCTAGCCCGGTGATTTCGGGCCGGCGCGCGCGCCGGCCCGTCCGTTGTAAAGTCACGGAGGATGGCTCTCGGCGCGAATGCCAAGCTCGACCTGATCAAGGGCGCTCCCCTGTTCGAGAACTGCTCGAAGCACGATCTGCGGCGCATCGCGCAGATCGCAGACGAGCTCGACCTTCGTGCCGGCAAAGTGCTGATCCGGGAGGGCGAGCGCGGCCGCGAGTTCTTCGTCATCGTGAGCGGCGAGATCGAGGTGCGACGCAAGGGACGGAAGGTCGCAACCCTCGGGCCCGGTAGCTTCGTCGGCGAAATGGCGCTGCTCTCGAAGGCGCCCCGCAGCGCAACGGTGACCGCCGTGACGCCCGTCGACGTGCTCGTGATCACCGATCGCGCGTTCCTCGCCCTGCTCGATGAGATGCCGGATCTATGGCTCAAGGTCGCAAGAACGCTGGCCGAGCGCGTGGGGGCCGACGAGTTGAGCGACCCGGGCTAGACAATGGGGACGGTCGATTCCAGGGTGCGGGAGCTCGCTCACGCGGCGAACTTCGCCGCGTTGACGGTGAATCTGCGATCGGGCGCTGCGATGACTCACGTCATGTGGGTCGATGCCGACGACGACCATGTCCTGATCAATACCGAGGTGCACCGCGCGAAGTTCAAGGCGATCGAGCGCGATCCGCGGGTGACGGTGACGATCTGGGAGAAGGAGAATCCGTACACCTACGCCGAGGTGCGGGGAAGGGTTGTCGAGACGGTGCGCGGCCCGGAGGCCCGCGCCCACATCGACGCGCTGTCGCAGAAGTACCACGGTCGGAACTACGAATCCGGCAGGATCACGTCCGAGCGCGTGATCCTCAGGATTGCGCCCGACGTCCAGAACAGCCGCTAGCGCCGGCCGGAGCGGCGTGAAAGAGCGCCGCCCCGGCTCGAGACTACGACCGGCGGCCGGTCGAACAGGTCGCGTCGGGGAATGACCCCTGCCCGATGGTGGGCCTTCCCGGTCTCAGCGTCAGCGGCTCTCGACGCTGACGACGTTGAACGACTTGTCGACGTACACGGTCGTGAGAGATCCGTCGGCTGTGGTCATGTGCGCTTCATACGCGGCGTTACCGTCGGCGTCGGTCTCGACGCGAACGATCGTGCCTCCGGGCACCCTGGCCTGCGCGGCCTTCGTCACGCTGCTGAGAGCGTCACCGGTGAGGACCGTCTCGTCGCTGCGCTGGCCGCCCCAGCCTTGCGGGGGATTCGACTCCTGCGGTGCAGTCGATGCAGAGGCGGAGAGAGCCGGCAGCGTCGGGCTCGTCGTCGCGAGCGCGGCAGCAGCCGATCCTGCCGTCGTGGCATCGGCTCCGCTCGCGGCGCTGGCGATGCCGTAGCCGCCGACGACGAGGCCGAGGGAGAGTGCCCCCGCTGCGACCGTTCTGGGTAGCAGCCCTTGTGGTGTTCTATCGCTCATCTGTTTCCTTTCGTCGAGTCCATCGTCACTCGGTGTGAGGACTCTTCGAGGATCGCCGGAGCGCTTGGCACCCCCGTGAGTGCCCGCTGTACGCCCGATAGGAGTCGCGCCTCGAAAGCGATCCGTCGCTCAACGGTCTCGTAGGTCGCCGCGGGTGACCGCCCTGGGATCGAGCCTCGGTTCGCGGCCGGAGGAGGCCGCCGTGCTTGCGCCTTCGAGGTCTCGATGTCCCGGCCACCCGGCCTGAACCACGTTCCTCGCGCTGCTACATGCCGAGGCGTTCGATCATCTGCGGGTCGCGCCGCCACTTCGAGCGCACCTTGACGACGAGCTCGAGGAACATGGGGTGCCCGAGGAGGCGCTCGACCTCCGGTCGCGCGCGGGAGCCGATCTCGCGCACCATCGCACCCTTCTTGCCGACGAGGATCCCCTTCTGCGACTCCGTCTCGACGAGCAGAACCGCCCGTACGACCTTGGCGTCGATCTCCTCGACCACGACCGTAATCGCGTGCGGCACCTCGTCGCGCGTCAGGTGAAGCGCTTTCTCACGGATCACTTCGGCGACTCGGTTCTCGATCGTCAGGTCGGTGGACTGGTCGAGGGGGAAGTAGAGCGGCCCCTCCGGCAGAAGCTGGACGAGGTCGTCGCGCAACTCCCCCACGCCGTCCTTCGTCACGGCGCTCACGGGGTGCAGTGCGTGGAAGTCGCCGAGCGTGGCGGCCGTCTTCATCTGCGACGCCACGTGACCGTGCTTGAGCCGGTCGATCTTGTTGACCGCGATGATCACAGGGATCCCGAGCGAGAACACACGACGGGCCACGTAGCGGTCACCTGCACCGATCCGGTCACGAGCCGAGACGACGAGCAGGACGAGGTCGATGTCCTCGAACGACGAGTCGACGGTGTGTTGCATCCGCTCGGTCAACGCGTCCATGGGGCGCTGGAACCCGGGTAGGTCGGCGAGCACGAGCTGCCAGTCGGGCCCGTTCGCGACGCCGAAGATCCGACGACGCGTCGTGTTCGGGACGTTCGATGTGATGGCGACCTTGTCGCCGCAGAGCGCATTGACGAGCGTCGACTTGCCGACGTTCGGACGGCCCGCGACGGCGACGAAGCCCGATCTCATGCGGGGTCGCCGGACGTCCCGACGGCGTCGGCCGTCGCGGTAGTCGAGGCCGGCGCCTCGCCTCGACGTTTCCGTGCGTGCGCATCGCCCCGAGGATGCGAATCGGTGTCCAACAGGGTCATTCGAGGTCGCCTGCGTCGAACTGTTCCGGAAGCAACTCGTCGACGGTCATTCGCACGAGCCGGCCACCGTTGCGGAAGACGACGCGTTCGACCTGCATCTCGGCGAGCCACTGACGGCAGCCGCCGCAGGGCGAGGCGGTGATCGCCGCAATCACGAAATCGCCTGGAAGGTAGCCCTCGACGATCGCGCGGGCGAACGTCGTTCTCTCGGCACAGACACCGAGGGGATAGGCGGCGTTCTCGACGTTGACGCCCTCGACCACCGCGCCGTCACGTGTGAGCACCGCGCAGCCGACGTTGAAACCCGAGTAGGGCGCATACGCGCGGGAGGAGATCGCATCGGCCCGCGCAAGCAGTTCTTCGTCGGTCATTCCGAGAACACCTGGAAGAGGACGAGCACCACGATGGCGCCGAGGGTACCGCCGGTCACTACCTCGAGGGTGGAATGGACGCCGGCCTCGATTCGCGTCTGCGCGACGAGCAACGCCATGATGAAGGCCAGCGACGAGACGAGGAAGCGATGTTCCGATCCGTCGAGCGTGAGCGTGATCGCCATCCAGCCGGCGAACGCAACAGCCGCGTGGCCCGAGGGCCAGCCACCCCGCAGCGGAGTACCTCGTCCCGACATCGCCTTCATCGAGATCACGAGCACGACGACGATGACGAGCGCGACGAGCGTCAACTCGGCGGGAGTGTTCGAGAGACGGTCGAGGAAGTCATTCGAGCGGTCTGCCACCTGGCCGGAGAAGACGAGGTAGCCGACGGCGACCGCGTTCACCGCGGCGATCAGTACCGCCCCCGCGGCGATGTCTTTTGCGAGCTTCGCCATCGGGTCGAACGAGGTGGAGGCGATGTCTACAGCCGCCTCGACCGCGGTGTTGATCATCTCCGCGATCAGGACGAACGCGATCGACAGCAGCAGGACGATCAGCTCGATCTTGGAGACATCGACGGCCAGCGCCGCCACGAGCACGGCGACCGCGATCACGAAATGGATCCGCATGTTCCGCTGTGTGCGAAGCACGTGAATGATCCCCTCGAAGGCAATGTTGAAGCTCTCGATGATCGATGGCGGACGCCGGCCGGGAATCGGGCTCATCGCGCCGCCTCGAGGATCTCCCGCTCGCGCCGCTCCATCGCGTCGCCGTGATCGAAGCCGAGCAGGTGGAGGACCCCGTGCACGAGGGGCCAGCGCCACTCGTCGCCGACGACCTCGGGGCAGATGACGACGTCGCCGAGCGCCCGAGGCACACCGCCGGGCAGCTCGTCGAGGCCGTCGATTGGAAAGGACAGGACGTCCGTGGTCTCGTCGATGCCGAGATGTTCCGCCTTCAAGGCCCTGATCTCGCCCGCCGTGACGAATGCGATCCCGAGCTCGGCCCTCTCCACCCCTTGTTCCGCGAGAACGTGCCGCGCGAGGGTGACCGCACCCGCAGTGTCGACCGCCATGCCGCTGCGATTCTCGATTTCGACCTCGATCACTTCTTGCGGGCGGTACCGGTCTCTTCGGCGTGCCGCTTGTACGCCTCGACGATCCGCTGGACGAGCTTGTGCCGGACGACGTCCTCGTGCCCGAACTCGACGACCCCGATGCCGTCCACCTCGCGCAGGATGTCGCGCACCTGGATCAGGCCGGATGCCTGTTCACGCGGAAGATCGATCTGGGTGATGTCGCCCGTGACAACCATCTTCGAGCCGAAGCCGAGTCGTGTCAGGAACATCTGCATCTGCTCAGGGGTCGTGTTCTGCGCCTCGTCGAGGATGATGAACGAGTCGTTGAGCGTGCGGCCGCGCATGAACGCGAGCGGCGCCACCTCGATCGTGCCGCGCTCCATGTAGGCGGTCAGCCGGTCGGCATCCATCGTGTCGTAGAGGGCGTCGAAAAGCGGCCGCATGTAAGGGTCGACCTTCGCGAGCATGTCGCCCGGCAGGAAGCCGAGCCGCTCTCCTGCTTCAACGGCCGGGCGGGTGAGGATGAGGCGGCCGACCTGCTTCTCGCTCAGCGCGGCAACGGCCAGGGCGATAGCGAGGTAGGTCTTGCCGGTGCCCGCCGGGCCCACACCGAAGGTGACCGTGCTCGACCGAATGGCGTCGACGTAGCGCTTCTGCGTCACGGTCTTGGGTGCGATCTTCTTGCCACGATGGCGCCAGACGACGTCCTCGAAGATGTCACGAATGTCCTCTGCCTGATCGAGTGCCGCGGCGACGGCGCCGACCGTGTCCGGCCCGATCGCGTGGCCCCCTTCGACCAGCTCGACGAGCTCGTCGACGACCGCGCGGGCTTCGGCCACCCGCTCTCCGTCACCGTCCAGCGTGAGCTTGTTGCCGCGGAGTGAAATGGAGCAGCCGAGCCTGTCGCGCAGCGAGTCGAGCACGCCGTCGGTGACGCCCGCGAGTTCCGCCGCAACCTCGTTCGGGACGATGACCACGTCTTGCATCCCGCCCAGTGTAGGGGTCGGGCGTTACGGTGACCGGTTGGGCAAGGTGCCCCCATGACGCGGACGGCCACTCCTGGCGCCCGCCAACCAGCCCGCGCGATCCGACACGGCCACGATGGCGGTGAAACCGGCGTCGGCCTCCTCCGGCTCGCCGTAGCCGAGGCGTTCACCGGCCGGACCCGGCGATCGAGCCTGGTCGAGGCAGCTCAAAAACGGCGGTCGGTCGGTCACGAGGTCGACGGCACCGCTCTCACCGCCGCGCTTCGTGTCCGACCTCGATCCCGACGCCCGGCGGCGGGCGCGGGATTCTCTGCAATCTCACGTCGCTCCTCGAGACCGGCGGGTCGATGACGGGCGGGGCGCGGCCTCGACACTCCCGACTCCGGGTCTGGCTCGCGATTCAGTCGACCGACACCAGATCCACCACGAATACGAGCGGTTCGTGCGGCTTGATCACATCACCTGCTCCGCGCGCGCCATAGGCCATCGCGGATGGGATCGTGAGCTTTCGGCGACCGCCGACCCTCATGCCCTGGACGCCGGCGTCCCAACCCGGAATGACCTGACCCTTGCCGAGCTTGAATGTGAACGGTTGGCCGCGATTCCATGAGGCGTCGAACTCCTCACCGGTGGAAAATGCGACTCCGGCGTAGTGCACCGACACCTTGCGGCCGCTCATAGCCTCGTCGCCGTCGCCAACGACGATGTCTTCGATCTCGAGTTCGAAGGGGAGGTCGCCTTCTGGCTTGTCGATCTCCGGGCGTTCGAATGTCATCGCGGGCCTCCGGTTTTCGACATTGGGACCCCGACCGACGGCCGACGGAATCCGTGGAGAGGGGTTACGCGAGCTTTTCGCGGACGATCTGGCTCACAGCGGACCCGTCGGCCTTGCCGGAGACGCGTGGCATCACGTCGGCCATGACGCGCCCGATGTCGCGAAGCGACGTGGCGCCGACCTCGGCGATCACATCGTCGACGATTTCGTCGAGCTCGTCCTCGGAGAGCGGCTCGGGCATGAACTCTTCGAGAACCTCGAGCTCGAAGTCCTCCTTGTCTGCCTGCTCCTCACGGCCGGCGGCCTCGAACGCCTCGAATGCCTCGACCCGTTTCTTCCGCTCGCGCTGCAGCACCTGCAGCTCCTCGTCCTCCGAGAGCGATCGCTGGAGCTCTTTCTCGGCCGAGCGCAGGCTCGCGAGGATCAGGATGAGCGCGTCGCGTCGGTCGTCGTCACGCGCGAGGCGCGCCTGCTTGAGCTCGCCCTCGATGGTGGATATCAGGTACACGGCAACAGTCTGCCCGCAATTCGCCCTCAGTGGAACCCGGGCAGTGCTTTTCCCCCGAGCACGTGCCAATGGAGATGGAATACCGTCTGGCCTCCGCCAGGCCCGACGTTGACGATCACGCGGTAGTCCTCGAGGCCCTCGGCGGCGGCCACCTCGGCGACGAAACGCAGCATCCGGCCGGCCTCCTCGTCGGTAAAGGCGCCGACCTCGCGGAACGTGTCGACGTGGCGCTCGGGGAGCACGAGCAGATGCGTCTCGGCCGCCGGAGCGATATCGCGGACTGCGACGAAGCCGTCGGCTGCGTGCACGTAGTCGCCGCCGGCTGCAAGCCTGCAGAAGAGACAGTCAGCTGGCGACAACGGCAAGTACCCCATCGTCCGCCACGCCGACGGCTCGCGCAGGCGTCATCGAACCGAGCGGCGCGTCGATGAGCCACGGCGTGTAGTCGTCGGCGTAGCCGAGACCCGGCCGGTCGACGAGAACGACGTCGTCGCTGCCGATCCGGCGGACCCAACGTGCCCGGCATGCCGCGTCGGAGCCTGCCCTCAGGCGTGCGCTCCGCTCCTTCTTGACCACCCGCGGCACCGGGTCGTCACCGGCTGTGGGCGTGCCGGGTCGCGGCGAATACGGAAAGACGTGCACCTTCGTGATCCCGATCTCCGACACCGCCGCCAGTGTCTTCGCGAACGCCCTGTCGTCCTCGGTGGGGAACCCGACGATCACGTCGGTGGTGAGGTTGAAGTCCTCGAGCGGCTCGGTCCGGGAACGGTACTGCCCGATCGTGTAGCGGCGGCCCATCGTCCGCAGAACGTCATCATCGCCCGATTGCATCGGGACGTGGAGATGACGTGAGACGATCGGCGTCTCGCGCATCGCATCGATCAGATCTGCGGTGACGTGGTTGACCTCGATCGACGAGAGCCGAAGGCGCTCGAGACCGTCGACCTCGCCTGCCGCGCGGATCAGGCCGGCCAGCGAGAGCCCGGCATCACGATCACGGAAGCATCCGAGGTTGACACCTGTGAGAACGACCTCCCGGTGGCCCTGGGCGGTGCGTCGCCGGATTTCGCCCAGCACCGCATCCGCCGAGCGGCTCCGGGTGGCACCGCGGACGAGGGGGATGACGCAGAAGGCGCACGAGAACGAGCAGCCGTCCTGGATCTTGACGAACGCGCGAACCCGCTCGAGACGGTGCGCTGCTTGGACGCAGGCGATGGCACCGACGTCGCCCGCAACGGCGTCCGCGACCTCCTCGCTCCGGCGGGGGACGACGCGGACGTTGTCCGGCATTCCGGCGAAGTCGCGGGTCGAGAGGTTGGCAGCGCATCCGGTCACGTAGACGCGGTCGTGCGTCCGCGCTGCCCGAGCAGCCGCCTGTCGCGACTTGGAGACGGCTTCGTTCGTTACGCAGCAGGTGTTGATCACGGCGACGTCGCCCGCCCCGGTCGCCTCGGTATGCCCGTCGGCGAGCAACCGTTCGCGGATCGCCTGCTCGTCGGCGAACGACACCTTGCAACCCAGGAATCGCGTCGTGAAGGTGGCCATCGGTCTGGGAGCGTAGACGCTCGGGGCGTCGGACGCCGCCGAGAAAGGCACGTTTCTACCGTGCGCTCGCGAAGCGGTCGGCGGCCCAGCCGTCGAGCTCGAGCCGAGCGACCGACTGCCACCCCTGCGTTCGAGGGAGATCGGTTGTCAGATACCCCGAAGTGATCGCGACCCGGCCGTCCAGGCGGGCGAGGATCCTTTCGATCGGGGCGAGCAGGACGTTCGCAACAACGATGTCCGCCGGTGGGAGGTCGTCCAATTCACCGTCGAGGAGCGTCGCGGCAATGGCAACGCCGTTGGCTGCCGCGTTCGCGATGGTCGTCTCGACCGCGATCGGGTCGTTGTCGACCGCCGTGACCGGGTCGAACCCGAGGCGTGAAGCCGCGATCGCGAGCACTCCCGAGCCGCAGCCGATGTCGAGCAGCGAGCCGCGTGCCGATGTCGCAAGCAGCTCGATGCAGAGCCGTGTCGTCGGGTGTGCGCCTGTCCCGAACGCACGGCCTGGATCGATCACGACGGTCGGCTCACCAGGTTGCGGTCGCTCCCATGGTGGTCCGATCCAGAGGCCGCCCGCTCGTGTCGGCCGGTGGAACGCACGCCAGGCTTCCTCCCAGCCGGGCTCGACCGAGGACACCTCTGTGTCGGCGAACACCGCCCGAATCGATTCGACGGCGCCCTCGGCAACGTACAGCGCCAGGGTGAGGCTGTCACCGTCCTCGAACTCTTCGAAGCCGCCGGGAACCAGGTCGAGTGCAATCGCGCGGGCTTCCTCGGCCCGCGCCAGAGGGACGCGTGCCGAGACACGGACGACGTCATCACTCAATGGAGCCCGAATCCGGTGAAGTCTGCCACGATCCATCTCGCTGGCGGGCGCAGTGGGACGAGGCTGCCATCGCGACGCGGAGGAAGCCGCGGACGACCGCTTCCGCCGCTACCGGGCCGAACGGGACCGTCCGGCGCTCGGGCGGCGGAGTCCCGGACATCCTCAGCGGAACACGTTCTTGATGCGTCCGAAGAGGCCGTCGTCAGCGGCGTCGTCGCGGTAGGGCTCCTCTCCGAGCGCCTGACCAAGCTGTTCGACGAGTGTCCGCTGCTCGTCGTCGAGGTGACGTGGGACGTGAACGCGGGCGTGAACGTGGAAGTTACCGCGCCGTCTCCCTTCAAGAGATGGCATGCCGTGGCCACGCAGGATCCGTACGTCTCCCGGCTGAGTACCGGCAGGGATCTCGACCTCGATCTCACCGACGGGGCCGGTCACGGCGAGCGACGTGCCAAGCGCCGCCTGCGTCATCGTCAGCTCGACGGCCACGTGCAAGTCGTCGCCGTCGCGTTCGATGCCCGCTGGCGCCCGTACGCGGACCTCGACGAAGACGTCGCCGGCAGGGCCGCCGAGCTCGCCTGCATGGCCCTGGCCGCGTACACGGATGCGTTGCCCGTCGGCGATACCGGCTGGGATGTCGACGTCGAGTGCACGCGTTTGCAACGTGCGCCCGAGACCGTCACAGGCTGCACATGGCGTCTCGACGGTAGAGCCGAGGCCTTCGCAGGTCGGGCAAACGCCGGTGCGGACGAACTGGCCGAACACACTCTGCGAGACTCGCTGCACACGGCCGGCTCCATCGCACATCTCGCAGGTGACGGGCACCGTTCCGGGCGCGGCGCCGTTGCCGCCGCACGTGTCGCAGGTCCGGGCGACGCGCGTAGGCACGTCGACCGAAATCCCGGTGAACGCATCTGCGAGCGAGATCTCGACGCCCGCTGGCACATCGCCACCTCGACTCGGGCCTCCCGGGCGCGCCGCTCGACCGAAGAGCGACTCGCCGAAGAACGCCCCGAAGATGTCCGAGAGATTGCCGAGATCGAAATCGGCCGGCGTGAAACCGCCCCCTCGAAGCCCTTCCCGCCCGTAGCGGTCGTAGGTCGCACGTCGCTCCGGGTCTGAGAGCACTTCGTAGGCTTCAGCCGCCTCACGGAACCGCTCCTCCGCGTCAGGTGCGTCCGAGACGTCGGGGTGAAGTTCTCGCGCGAGCTTGCGGAAGGCGCGTTTGATGTCGGCGTCGGGTGCTCCTCGGTCGACGCCCAGAATCTCGTAGTAGTCACGCTCCGCCGTCGCCATCAGATGTTCGAGGGTACCGGCACAGCCATGGTGGGTGGCCCTACTCGTCCTCGTAGACGTCCTCGACGAGCCGGGAAAGCTCGAACGCGGCGGCGCGAACTGCGCGAATCGCCTTGTCGTAGTCCATCCTGAGGGGGCCGAGCAGCGCGACAGAGCCGAGCGAGCGGCTCGCGATCCCGTATGTCGCGCCGACGTACGAGACGTCATGCAGCTGTCCCCCGTCGACCTCGGGCCCGACCCGGACGACGGTGCGACGAGGATCGAGAGCGTCGGATAGGAGCTCGAGCACCGCCGCCCGCCGCTCGAGCACGTCGAGCAGGTGTTGACACGCTTCGAGCTCGGCACCGCGAGCGTCACCGAGCAGGCCCGCGGCGCCGCCGACGTACAGCTGGGGGCCGTCGTCCGCAACAGCGTCGACGAACGCCGTCCGGAGGCGGCTGAGGAACGTTCGCTCCCGCAACGGCAGCGCCGGATCCTCCAGGCGACGGCGCAACGTCGCCGAGCCGAGCCGCAGGCCGATGACCTGTTCCTCGAGATAGGTCCGGGCCCAGTCGACGAGCCCGGGGTCGACAGGTTGCTCGAGCTCGAGCACCCGCTTCGTGACCCCCCCTGTCGACGTGATCACGACGACGATAACCGCGCGCGGTTGGAGCTGGAGAACATCGACATGCCGCACGGAGGCAGCTCCGAGGGCAGGCGCGGAGACGAGCGCGAGCAGCCGAGTGGCCTGCGAGAGAGTCTCGGTCGTCGACCGCAAAGCGGCCTCGAGCTCGTGCCGAACCGTGGCGACGTCGAGCGCGATCGGCTCCGGCCGCCCGTCGATCGCGTCCACGAGCTGTTCCGCGTAGACCCGGTAACCGCTTTCCGTCGGCACGCGCCCCGCAGACGTGTGCGGGTGCGTGAGCAGGCCCAGTGCCTCGAGCTCCGCGAGCTCACTCCGCACCGTCGACGACGACACGTCCATACCCGGTCGCGCGACAAGCGATTTCGACCCGACGGGCTGGCCGGTGGCGACGTGCTCTTCGACCACCCGCCGGAGGATCTCGCGCCTACGAGAGGAGAGGTGTTCCATCGACGAATCGTACCCGGGTGCTCTGCGATCAGGCGGGAGGCGGGCAGCAGGCGCCCTGCCGGACGTGGCTGACCGCCGACCAGCGCGGAACGGCACCTGACCGAGCACGGCTCGAACCCCTTCCCGCTCCCTCTGCGGCTGTCGTCCTCCGGTACGTGCTCGAAAGGGCCGGAAACCGGTGCCCGGGGCCCCAGGTCGCACACCGGCACGACAGGAATCAGAACACGGAGCGTGCGTCGAATCGCCGCTCAGACGAGCAGCTCGGCCGTGACGCCCCCACCGAGGAATCGGCCGCGCGGGGTGAGCGTGATGGTCTCCTCACCGCCTGGGCCCGATCGGGCATCGACGAGCCCGCCTCGCACCAGCCGCTCGAGTGCCGAGGCGTCGAGAGCAGACTCCAGTCCCTCGAGCCGCAGCGGCTCGTCGAGGCGGAGGCCGAGCATCACACGTTCCTGCGCCTTCGTCTGCGCGTCGAGCTCCTCGAGCTCGCGGGGCGGCCTGTCGCCCGCCGCGAGAGCCGTCATGTACCGGCCGATCGAGGCGCTGTTCCGGCGGCGGACCCGACCGATCGTCGACACTGCCCCGATCCCGACACCGAGGTAGTCGTGCCCGCTCCAGTAGCCCAGATTGTGGTGCGCACGGAGGTCTCGTCCGTCCGCCCGCCCCTCGCTGAGACAGAAGTTGGCGGTTTCGTACCAGCGATAGCCGGCGGCTGTCAGTGTCTCGACGACTCGCTCGAAGTATCCCTCCATCGCCTCTGACTGGCGCGCAAGCTCAGCTCCCCACGCATGTGTGAATCGTGTGCCAGGCTTCGCCTCGAGCTCGTACACCGAGAGATGCTCGGGCCCGAGCGCCAGGGCCTCCGCGAGATCATGGTCGAGATCGGTGGGCTCCTGGCCCGGGATTCCGTAGATGAGGTCGAGCGAGATGTTGTCGAACGAGGCATCACGAAGAGTATGGACGGCTCGCCGGATAGCGTCTGGCCCGGCAGCGCGCTCGAGCACGTCGAGCAGTCGGGGGGTGAACGTCTGCGCGCCGAGCGAGACGCGAGTGACGCCACCGTCAAGGAGAAGAGCAGCGAGAGCCGGGGTGACGGTCTCGGGATTTGCCTCCACGGTCACCTCTGCAGCGGACGGCAGAGCGTCGAGCACTTGACGGAGCGCCTCAGGCTCGGTGAACGTCGGCGTCCCGCCTCCGACGAAGACGGTGGCGACCGGATCGTCGAGCACACCCCGCTCTGTTTGGAGCTCGAGGAGCAACGCAGCGACATAGGTCTCGTGCTGGTCGCTGCGACCCACCACCGTGACGAAATCGCAATAGCCGCAGCGATGCCCGCAGAACGGCAGGTGGACGTAAAGGTGGCGCACGCGGCGACCGTCGTTGCTCATTCCTGCGGTTCCGAGCCGGCGGTCACCCGCTACTTCTTCTTGTCTCCGTCGAGGTTGAGCACAGCGAGAAACGCCTCCTGCGGCACTTCCACCCCTCCGACCTGCTTCATCCTCTTCTTGCCCTTCTTCTGCTTCTCGAGCAGCTTGCGCTTGCGGGAGATATCGCCGCCGTAGCACTTTGCCAACACATCCTTGCGACGCGCCTTGACGGTCTCGCGGGCGATCACGCGGGAGCCGATGGCCGCCTGAATCGGCACGTCGAACATCTGCCGTGGGATCTCCTCGCGCAGCTTCTCCACGAGCAGTCGGCCGCGGTCGTAGGCGAACTCACGGTGGATGATCAGCGAGAGCGCGTCCACGGGCTCTCCGCCGACGAGCACATCGACACGCACGAGCTTGCCGCTCTTGAATCCGGAGAGGTCGTAGTCGAAGCTGGCGTACCCGCGCGTGCGTGACTTCAGCTGGTCGTAGTAGTCGAGCACGATTTCGGCGAGCGGCAGCTCGTAGGTGAGATGGACGCGCTCCGGCGACAGGTATTCGAGCTGGTCGAAGTTGCCGCGACGCTCGTTGTTCAGCTCCATCACGGTGCCGACGTACTCCTTCGGGACGATGATCGAGGCCTGGATGTACGGCTCCTCGACTTCCTCGAGCTCGGCGGGCATTTCCGACGGGTTGTGAACCTCGCGCCATTGACCGTTGCGCTCGAGCACCCGATACGCGACGTTCGGAGCCGTGACGATCAGGTCGAGGTCGAACTCGCGCTCGAGCCGTTCGCGCACGATCTCCATGTGGAGGAGCCCGAGGAACCCGCAGCGGAATCCGAAGCCAAGCGCCCTCGATGTCTCAGGCTCGTAGAACAGCGCCGCGTCGTTGAGCTTCAGCCGCTCCAACGCGTCGCGCAACTCGGGGTATTCGTCGGAGTCGCTCGGGAAGAGGCCGGCGAACACCATGGGCTTGACGTCCTTGTAGCCGGGCAGCGGCTCCTTGGCGGCAGCCCCCTTGCGGGTCGTCAGCGTGTCACCCACGCGAAGTGCCGACACATCCTTGAGCCCGGTAATCACATAGCCCACCTCGCCGGCTGCGAGCGTCGCCACCGGCACGCGAGAGGGTGACATGAACCCGAGCTCTTCGGCATCGAATTGGGTACCGAGTGCCATTGCGCGGAGCCCCGAGCCCGTCTCGAAGCGGCCGTCGACGACCCGAATGAATGCGATCACACCGCGGTACTGGTCGTACGAGGAGTCGAAGATGAGCGCCCGAGCCGGCGCCTCCGGGTCGCCCTCGGGAGGCTGGATGCGCGCGACGATTGCGTCGAGCACCTGATCGACGTTGACGCCAGTCTTGGCGGAGATGCGGACGACGTCCGTCGGATCCCCGCCGAGCAGCTGCGTGACCTCGAGCGCTGCCCCGTCGGGATCGGCCGAGGGAAGGTCGATCTTGTTGACGACAGGGACGATCTCGAGCTCGTTCTCGATCGCGAGATACGCATTTGCGAGCGTCTGGGCCTCGATCCCCTGGGCGGCATCGACGACCAACACGGCTCCCTCACACGCCTGCAGCGAGCGCGAGACCTCGTAGGTGAAGTCGACGTGCCCGGGAGTATCGATCAGGTTCAACTGGTGCCCCTTCCAGGCAACGCGTACCGCCTGGGCCTTGATCGTGATCCCTCTTTCACGCTCCAGCTCCATCGAGTCGAGCAGTTGCTCGCGCATGTCACGGTCGGCGACGGTATCCGTGAGCTGGAGAATACGATCGGCCAGGGTCGATTTCCCGTGGTCGATGTGGGCGATGATGGAGAAGTTGCGGATCCTGCTCTGGTCCATGGGAATCAGGCCCGGATGCTAGCTGTCATGCCGTTTTGCCTGCATCTCGGCGTTTCTGGCGAAATGCTGATTTTGCCGTTGCTGTCGTAGAAGTCGCGTGTTCGCGTCCTGGTGAGGTCTGGGTAAGGTCTCGCCTGGAAGGGCGGATAGACGACGGCCCGCGTTCGCAGCGCGGGCCGTCTGATCGTGCTCGACGGCGACCTGATGGTGCAGGTCATGGGCCGTCCGGCTGAGGCTATCGCAGCGCGCGAGCGTTGCACACGTGGGTGGCAGGGGCAGTCGTGCAAGAAGCGAACCTGCCGCATCCGCGGCGTGGTGTGGGCGCGGGATTGGCGGCGAGTGCTGTTCGAGGCGCTGCAAGCTCCTGGTGTGCCGGTCGTCCTATCGGCTGTCACGCCTCCCGGTGCGGAAGGGCTGCCGTGGGATGAGAAGCATTGCGCCCGACTCGGGCCGCACAGCCACAGCGCGCGAAACGGCTGCCGCGTCGACGGGGATGCTCTTGCGGATGGTCGCGTGATATCTCGAAGCGCTGGAAGCGGCTACACAATGCGGCCCGCAATGCGTGCAAGCGCGACATGGGGCGCTTCTTGCCGCTCTCGGTGCGAGCGTGGGAACCGCAGCGGCGTGGGCCGGGGCATGTTCACCCGGTCTTCCACGTCCACTCGCCGGCGGATGTGGCGGTAGCACGCTGCTACCTCGGTCACCTCGCTCGACTGGCGCCGCGGCACAGCTTCGGGTTTGTGGGCGAGATGGAGGGCAAGAGCATGCAGATCTTGGACGGTGGTCGCGCGGCTGCGTATCTCTCGAGCTATTTCATTACCGGGAAGGGGCGCAAGGCGACGTTGCAGGACAACGCGCGCAATCCGCACCTGCCGAGAATGCTGATCTGGAGTCTCCTCTACGCTCACAGGCGCAACGGGGATCACGATGCGGAATCTCCGTCGCTGCCGTCAGCTTTGGGCGGTGCGGATGGGATTGCTCCGGCTCCTTCTTGGACAGGTGTGGAACTGGCACGGATCGTCTTGTTGGCAGGTCCGTGGCCGGTGCGAGGGCCGTGACGCGCAGGGGGCCCGCACGCGGCCTGCCCGCGTGAGGGCCCTGCGCTTTCGGTCACCGGGCTAGCAGCAGTCGAGCTGCTTGGACAGCCCGCCGTCAGTGGGACTCGCCTTCAGGGGCGAGTTCGGGGAAGTAGTGCCAGGCGACGTCTCGGATGACTTGGAGGATTATCCGGGGTGTGAGCGGGGTGTTGGGGTCGTCGAGCTCGGGTGGAAGGTTCTTCACTCCTCGTTCTCTGGCGTGTTCGATGATGCCCGGCCCGATCGCCTTGCCGAGCCCGCTGAGCGCCTTGTCGACCAGGTTGTAGTCAACCGCCCAGTCGGGGACGGGTTGGGATTCGACGTCCGTCCACGTGTCGGGGTCGCGCGGCGTCTCACGGGTGAAGAGGTCGTCGAAAGTGCGCGCGGAGGCGTCGCGCTTTGTGAGCGGTGCGCCGAGGCCCCATGCCTTGCGCAGCGTCGCGATCAGCGAGGTGTGGCGATACTCATCGTTGTAGACGGAGCCGGACTCGACCCAGGGTGAGACGAGGATGGCGGGGACGCGGTAACCGGAGCGGTTGAAGGTGAAGCCCATCTCGCCTGCGGGTGCGGCGGGGTCGGGCGGAGCCGCAGGGCCGGGAGGGACATGGTCATAGGTGCCGCCCGGTTCGTCCCAACCGATCAACAGTGCGGTGTTCCAGACGTTGGAGCCGGTCTCGGAGGTGGCAGAGCGGTAGGCGTTGTAGACGCGTTCGAGGAACGCCTCGCCGCCGAGCACCGAGGACGGGGAATCGATCGCGAGGTCTTGGTTGTGGCCGAGGAACGACCGGCCTGCTGCGGGGTGGTAGTCGCTGTGTCCAGTCAACATGCTCGGCTCGATGAACGCGAAGTCGGGAAATGTTCCGGCCGCGGCGTCCTTCTCGAACTCGGCGAACGGCACGAAGTGCGTCGCCAGCTGCTCCTGCAATCGTGAGAAGTGGATGACCCCGTGGAACGACAGCGGCATCGACTCCACGTAGACCTTCCACGTCCTCCCGTGCTGCTCGAGCCGCTCGAAGATCGTCTCCGCATCGTTGTCGGTGAACCACTTCTTCGCCGGGGTGTTCACGACCAACCCCGACGACGTCGCGGCCGTCCAGAACGACCGGTTCATGAACGTCTGCGAGGGCACTTCGCTGAACCAGTGGTCAAACACCCCGAAGTCACGCGCGATCGCGCTCAACACCGGCACCTGCTCCGGCGTATAGCCGGTCATGATGTGGGCGTACTCCTCGTACGTCGGCTGGCGACCAACCTCCGCCGTGAACGCGCTGATGTAGTCGGTCACGAACCCGTCCATCGTCGGCGTCGCGCCGGCCGGCGGCGCGTTCCACGGCTCGGCCAGGCCTTCAGGCATCTGGAAGCGATTGTGCTCGTCGAGGACGTTGAACAGCTGCGTATTGGTGTGGTACCACTCCTCACCCGAATCCGGATTCGGGGAATCCATGTCCGTCGCCACCGTGTACGGGACAACCTTGCGATCGGCGCCGTGCTCAGCCCACGCCGGAATCGGATTGCTCAGGTTCTTGCCGATAACGCCGTCAAACGTCTTGCCGTCCTCGGGGCCGTAAAGATGTCCGAGGACGTTGTCGAGCGACCGATTCTCGAACAGCACGACGACGATATGGTCGATTGCGTTGGCGCGGGTGGCAGAGCCAGGCACTGGAGTCCTCCGATCACGGCGGGCGATGACGTGTCAGCCTAAACAGCGGCAGCGAGCGTGACTCGACTACGTATAGCACCGTGACAACACAACGCTCGCCTGCCAGCAAAGGGCCACCGTCAGTCGCCGAGGATGTCGTTCAGCTCATCAAGCTTTTCTGCGGCGAGCTTGAACATCTCTCGGGCGCGAGCCCCCGCCGAGCCAGCAACCGACAGCGGCCTCGATCGTCCGCGCGGGCCTGGCGCCACGCACCCCCCGAGCGGGCGAGCTCAGGGCGAGCGACGCGAGACCGTCTGGCGCAGCACGTCGAGTTCGCGTACCCGGAACAGACGACAGGTGCCGAGGTACACGGCACCTCCAACGACGAGTGCCAGCCCGAGCGATGCGACCTGAGCCCCAACGGAACGACCGAGCACGCCGTCGAGCGTGTACCACAGGCCGAACGCGGCGGCTCCCAGCGCGACGGACGCGATGGTGATCCGCACGATCGCGTCGGCGACGCGGGTCAGGTCGATGCCGCCCATGCGGCGCCTGAGGAAGAAGACGAGGAATCCTGCGCCGACGACGTTCACGAGCGACGTCGCCAGCGGGATGCCCCAGATGCCGACGCGGTACAGAACGGTGTCGAGCACCGCATTGAGGCCGAGTGTGCCGATCGCGATCGTCGTCGGGAGCCAGTTCGACTGCAGCCCATAGAAGCCCCGGGTCAGCATCAGCATCCAGCCGTTGAAGACGAGGCCGAGCGAGAATGCCGCGAGGCACCCGGCCACGATCGTGACATCCGCCTCAGTGAACGCCCCGCGCTCGTAGACGAGCCGGACGATCGGCTCCGCAAGGACGGCGGAGACGACCGAGGCCGGGATCAGGAGGAATCCGATCTGGCGCAAGCCGGTGCTGACAGTGGCGCGAAACCCGTCGAGGTCGTTGCGAGCTGCAAGACGCGCGAGAGCAGGGAACAGCACGGTCGCGACAGCCACAGAGAACATGCCCTGCGGCAGCATGTACAGCCTGAACGCCGCATTGATCGCCGCCGGTGCCAGATCGGGGTCGATCAGACGCGAAGCGAACAGCGTGTCGATCACGGCGTTCACGTTGATCAGCCCGAGCGTCAGGGTGACCGGGAGCATCAAGGCGAAGAACCGACGCACCGCCGGGTCGCGCCAGTCGAGCACGAGTTGGAGGCGACCGTCGAGTCCCCGCAGCCACGGAAGGGGGAGGAGCAGCTGGATGAGCGTGCCGACGAGGATCGCGCCGGCATAGACGTACAGCTCCGCGTTCTCGCTGCTGGCGCGGGGTACGCCCAGCACCAGCCCGACGATGATTGCGAGGTTCCAGAACACGGGGCTCAGCGCGGGGACCGTGAAGTGGTCGTAGGTGTTGAGTATCCCGACGATGACGCCGGTCAGCCCGAGCAGCACGACGATCGGGAAGAGGACCCGCGACAGCCCGACGGCGAGGTCGAAGTCGCCGCCTGGGTCGCCGAACGGCCGGATCAGAAGCGGCGCGATGAGGATGAACAGCGCAGTGAGCCCCCCGAGCACGAGGAGAACGAGCCAGAAAATCGTTGACGCGACGCGCCAGGCGCGCTTGCGATCACCCTTCTCGAGCAGGTCGCTGAAAACCGGCACGAACGCCCCCGAGAGGGCGGCATCGGCGAGCAGCGCGCGCATCAGATTCGGGATCTGAAACGCGACGGTGAACGCGTTGATCTTGCCGTTGATGCCGAAGTAGTAGGCGGCAACCATCTCACGCACGAGCCCGAGCACGCGGGAGAGACCCGTTGCAACCGAGAAGATCAGCGTCGACCGGGCGAGCCTCCGGCGATGCCGCGCTCCGGGAGCAGACGTTTCGGCAGAATCGGCAGCGTCACCCATGCCGGTCGTTGTTCGGCGCGGACACACGTCGCACCTTCGCACGAACCGAACGCCCTCGCGTCGCCATTCGAGACGCTTCGGGTGCTCTGCTACGATCGACTGCGCCCGCGAGCCGCGGGCATTCCTACGCTCGAGGGTCGATGCCGAACATCCAGCAACAGAAGAAGCGCGTCCTGATCTCGTCCCGTCAGCGGAACGAGAACCTCCACTACCGCTCGACGATCAAGACGCTGACGAAGCGGCTCGAGACGGCCGTCGCCGAGGGCGACGCCGATGTCGTCGCGGCCGAGCACTTCGCGCTCGTCCGCCTGATCGACAAGGCAGCATCGAACGGCGCCATCCACAAGAACACCGCAGGGCGCAAGAAGGCCCAGGCCGCGCGCCTCGTCGCAGCCCCGGTCGGGTAGCGCTCGCCTCGACTTCGCAGGCGGGCATTGCGGCAGCCCACACCGCATGAACCGGGCACCGGACGGGTGTGCGCCAGTTCTACGGCCGGCCCGGCTCGCCGCTCACGTCGATGAGCGCGCGCAGCGAGCTCGACATCGGGAGCGAGCCTGCTGCCACCCTTCAATGCGAGATCGAGTTCGGCGAACCGCACGGTCGCGTGCGCGAGCTCCTCGTCCGAGAACGCCTTCCGCCTGGCGGTAGACCTTCTCGCCGTAGAACGGATGCATCTTGAGGGCCGTAGCTGCCTCGCGGGCCGGCACACCTTCGTCGCAAGGCGTTTCAGCTGGCGCATCCGTAGCAGATGGCCGCCGAGTGTCGCGGCGAGTCTCGGTGCAGTGTCGCGGCGCGGCTTGTCGGACCGGTCGAAGATCGTCTCCGCCAGACTCGAGAAGCCGCCCCGGATGGCGCTCGGCCCAGGCGTCCGTGAGCGCGAAGGACGGCACGTCAGCAACCGGCGAGACGAGCTGCTCGATCTCGGCCACCCCGATCGGCTCACCCTGGGCCCAGGTCGCAATCTTGCCGATTTCGTTCGCGAGTCCGTGAAGATCCTCCTCGCCGACATATTCGATGAGCAGCGCGCACGCGTCGGGCTCGGCCTTCACGCCCGCCTGCCGAAAGCGTTCCGCAACCCAGGCGACGCGCCCTCGCTTGGCCACGTCGTACAGCAGCACGTCACCGGCCTTCGCGCATGCTTTCGCGATGGCGGCGTCCTTCTTCACCTCGAGCCCGACCACGGCGAGCACGCTGTCCGGAGCAGGTGCAGTGAGGTAGGCAACGACTCGCCTCCACGTCGGCTGCCTTCCATCCTCCCGTCGGCGGGCGATTGTCCTCCTTCTTCCGACCGTCGACCTCCGTCACGACGACGAGCCGCGCATCCCCGAACAGGCTGCCCGAGTTGCACAGCGTGACCACATCGTCGCCGGTCACCTCGAGCGCGGAGACGACCTCGACGGATTCGGGCACGAACCGACGCGCGCAGGCGCTGCACCGCGGTCTCGACCTTCGGACGATCACTGCCCGAGATCAGGTAGGCGGGCTTCAGCGACGGCCGTTCGCTCATGCGCCTACCGTACTCGACGCTCCGTCCGGATCGTGAGCGAGCGCCCGTCGGATTCGAGCACGATCCGTCCACTCTCGTCCGTGCGGTACACGGCAACGCCGTGCCTCCCGCGCAGTGCGGCCAGCGTGTCGGGGCGAGGGTGACCGTAGTCGTTGTGCGCGCCGACGGAGATTACGGCGACGCGCGGCCGCAGCACGCGAAGCTCAGCCGCGAGACCCTCGTCGGAGGAACCGTGGTGGGCGACCTTCAGCACCTCGACCTGGCGCAGCGGCAACGACCGAGTGACCGCCGACTCCGAATCCCCGGTCAGCAGCAGATCGAGCGACCCGTAGGTTGCGAGCAGGACGGTGCCGTGCAGATGCGGATCCTCGTCAGGTGAACCGGCGTGGTCGGGCCAGAGCACACCGCAGGTCGAGTTTGCCGAGCGCGTATGTTCGCCCCATGCGCGCCGGTACGAGCGGAACACCGAGCCGATCGGCAGTTCGACGCATCGCCTGCTCGTCGAGCCCGGCGCCGCGGCTGCATCGGGTCGATCAGCTGTTCCGACCGCCAGCCTGCGCAGCACCGGCGACGCACCACCGACGTGATCGCGGTGTGCGTGGGTGATCACGACTGCGGCGAGCGTGTGCAGTCCCAGCTGCCGAAGTTGCCGATCGACGCGGGCCTCCGGCGGCCCTGTATCGACGAGCACGGCGCCCTCGGCCGTCTCGAGCAGGATCGCGTCGCCCTGCCCCACGTCGAGAAACGAGACCCGTAGCCCCGCCGGCGGCGACCAGGATGGAGGTGGATGCGCAGCCCACCAGCCGAGGATCACGAGCGGTACCAGTACGACCACGACCGTCAGGGCGCGACGTCGTCGATATCGCGGCAACGCCCTCAGGGTGACTCCGAGGCCGAGGGCTCCCAGTAACGCGAGGACAAGCGGGCGCGACGACGTCTGCGCATACGGCAGCGATGCGACCAGGCGAGCAGAGAACGCGATCCAGGCTGCGGCTGCCCCCGCGAGCCACGAGAGCGCGACGGCGGCGGGCGGGATCACGGGTGCGAGCACGGCGGCTCCGAGCCCACAGCCCAGCAGCACCGGCATGGCGGGTTCGGCGAGGACATTGGCCGGCACGGTCCAGAGGGGAATCGCGCCGAACTGAAGCCAGAGGATCGGGGCCGTGGCAATGCCACAGGCCGCGGAGATGCCGATCACCTCGACGACGTGCAGCGGCACGGGGTAGCCTTCCTGCACGCGACGTAGCCGCGGCAGCGTGAGGAAGATGGCCGCTACCGCGGCGAACGAGAGCTGGAAGCCAGGTTCGAGCAATGAACGTGGCGTCCAGGCCAGAAGGACGACGGCACCCACCGCCATCGCGTGCCAGCGATCACTCGGCCGCGACAGAGCCATGCCACCGACGCGAGACAGCCGGCGACTGCCGCACGCACGACGGACGGCTGCCACCCGACCGCGAGCGCGTACGCCAGGATCGCGGCAATCGCGAGCGAATGCCCGATCGGCCTCCCGATCCCGGCCACGTACGCAAGACCGAGGACGCCGAAGCCGATGAAGACGATGTTCTGACCCGAAACGGCGAGCAGGTGATAACAGACCCGATGCCTTGAAGCTGTCGCGGAGCTCCGGGTCGATTCCCTCGTCTGCGCCGAGCACGACGCCGACGACCAGCGATCGTCGCTCACCCGACGTTCCAAGGGCGAGAGCATTCCCGATCGCCGTGCGCAGCCGGTCGCCCACGCCTCCGATCCCGCCCCGCCGGCCGACGATCTGCCAGGAGCCGCCCGCGTGGAGCACGACATGAACCCCCCGGCGAGCCAGCCAGCCTCGCTCGTCGAAGCCGGTCTCGGGCCCTCGCGGGGCGACCGGGCGCGCCCGGAGCTCGAGCACGGCACCCTGAGGAGGCGCGCGACCGGCGGGCAGCTCCAACAAGACTCGCTCCCTCAGCTCCAAGCCGTCGAAGCGCCTGACCTCGGCGGCGACCCGAACCGCGAAGGGAGATCGGCTGGCCGCACCCGTCACGACGACCCGAGCCCCGGCCGGCTGCCCGATCCGGGCTGTGAGAAAGCTCCGGTCTAGTTCGTGGACCCGCAGACCACCCCACCAGAGCCCGGTTGCGCCAAGTGCGACCCCCGCGAAGGCAAGGCGCGCAACCCACGGTAGACGGAGGGTTGCGGCTGCTGCCGCAACCACGGCGAGGGCGCCGGCCAAGCGTGGAAACGAGAGCCAGTTCGCCGCCGACAGCCCCGTCGCGAGCGCCGCAAGCATCGACCGCCGGCCACCCTCTCTCGAGTTCCCGCCGAACACTGCTCATGGCGTCACCAGGGCGCGGAGCTGCTCGACTCGGGCAGGGCCGATGCCCGGGATGGCATCGAGATCGTCGACAGACCGCAGGGGACCGTGTGCCTGCCGCCAGTCGAGAATCTTCCGGGCGGTGACGGGGCCGATTCCCGGCAGCTCGTCGAGCTGAGCAAGCGTCGCGCTCGCCAGGCTCACCTTCGCAGGAGCCGCGGGGGTGGCCCCGGCCCCGCCGGGCGCGGCTCGGACTGGAACGACGACCTGCTGTCCGTCGGCCACGGGTGCTGCAAGGTTCACGAGCGTGAGATCGGCTCGGCGGCTCGGTCCACCTGCCCGCTCGAGCGCATCAGCGACCCGGGCGCCCTCCGGCAGCCTGACGAGGCCCGCGTGCCGGACCGCTCCGACGACGTAGACGACGAGCCTCGGAACGGTCGAGGCGCTGCCGGCTGCCCGCTTCTCGGTCAGGGTCGCCGTCTGCATTGCGGGAGCCCTTGCGGTACCCGTGACCGCGAGCCGTCTCCCCACGAGCGCAAGTACCGCGACGCAGATCGCGAGCAGGACTGCCGTCTGGCGCCGGGGCAGCTTCTCGAGGATCATGCACTCGAGAATGGCAACAAAGCCGTGGCGACTTGGTGTCGTCTCTGTGCCGCATCCGCGCCCGATTCTCCCCAGGCCGTGATCCGCGCCGTTGGCCGGCTGCGAGCTCCGACCGGCCTCGGCGCTCCGAGGAAGCAGACCAACTCATTGAGAACGTTGGAGCGTCGGCTCAGACGACCAGCGACACGAGCTTGCCCGCAACGACGACCGTCTTCCGCAGCTCGAGACCGTCAATGTGGGCCAGGACGCGCTCGGAGGCGAGCGCGAGGGCGAGCAACTCGTCGTCCCCGATCGTCGCCGCAACGCGAAGCCGGTCGCGCACCTTGCCATTCACCTGAACCACGATCTCGACTTCGTCCGCGACGAGGAGCGCGGGATCGGCCTCCGGCCAGGCTTGCTCCCACAACCTGCCCTCGCCGAGCAGGCCCCAGAGCTCCTCGGTGATGTGCGGCACGTACGGCTGGATCAGCGAAACCGCAGTCTGCGTCGCGAAGCGGGCCGCCGGGTCGTCGGGATGCCGCTGGATCTCGTTCACGAGCTCCATCACCGCCGCGATCGGCCGTGTGGAACGAGAACCTCCGGTCGATGTCGTCGGTCACCTTCGCGATCGTGTGGTGTGCCTTGCGCGCCAGCGGGCCGTCGCCCGGGTCTCCCGGGGCTGTATCTGCTTGCTCGTGCGCGATGCGCCAGATCCGGTTGAGGAAGCGCCAGATTCCCTCCAGACCATTGTCCTGCCAATCCATGTCCTCGTCGGCCGGGCCCATGAACAGCGTGTACATCCGCACCGTGTCGGCGCCGTAGCGGTCGGCGTACTCGAGCGGGTTGACGACGTTGCCCTTCGACTTCGACATCTTGGCGCCCTGCGCTCCGATCATTCCCTGGTTGAAGAGTCGCGCGAACGGCTCGCGGAACGAACAGAGGCCCAGCTCGTTCATCACCTTCGTGAAGAACCGCGCGTAGAGGAGATGGAGCACTGCGTGCTCGATGCCGCCGATGTACTGATTGACGGGAAGCCAGTAGTCGGCGATCTCACGGTCGAACGGCAACTCCGTGTCCGCCGGGTCGGTGTAGCGGATGAAGTACCACGACGAGTCGACGAACGTGTCCATCGTGTCGGTCTCACGTTTGGCGGGCCCGCCGCAGGTAGGGCAGATCGTCGCGACCCAATCCTCCGCCGCGGCGAGCGGCGAACGGCCCTTGGGGGCGACCTCCGTGATGTCCGGCAGGACGACAGGAAGCTGATCGTCGGGCACGCCGACATCGCCGCACGCCGGGCAGTGAACGATCGGGATCGGGCAACCCCAGTACCGCTGCCGGGAAAAGAGCCAGTCGCGGAGTCGGTAGCCGATCGTCGCCTCGCCGAGACCACGACCGGCGAGCCACGTCACGATCCTCTCCTTCGCCTCGGGGCTCGGCAGGCCGTCGAACTCGCCGGAGTTGACCAGCACCTCGCTCGCCGTGTGAGAGGAGAAGGCTGCTGCCTCGACGAGATCCTCACCCTCCGGCACCACCACCGGCCTGATCTCGATCCCGTAGCGCTCCGCAAAGGCATGGTCGCGCTCGTCGTGCGCCGGCACGGCCATGATCGCGCCGGTGCCGTAACCCATCAGGACGTAGTCGGCCACCCAGATCGGGATCGACTCGCCGTTGACGGGGTTGACGGCGAACCGTCCGGTGAAGACACCGTCCTTCTCCTTCTCCTCGCGTTCGACCTCCGAGCGCGCGGCTGTCCGGCGTACGTACTCGAGCACCTCGTCCTCGTGCTCCGAACCGGCGACGAGCTGCGCGACGAGCTGGTTCTCGGGCGCCACGACGAAGAACGTGGCTCCGAACAACGTGTCGGGACGGGTCGTGAAGACGGGAAGCTCCTCCCCGCTCCCCTCGACGCTGAACACGACGCGGGCCCCGTGGGACCGCCCGATCCAGTTGCGCTGCATCGTGAGGACACGCTCCGGCCAGTCCTCGAGCAGGTCCATCTCGTCGAGCAGCTCGTCGGCATAGTCGGTGATGCGGAAGAACCACTGCGTCAGGCTCTTCGCCTCGACCTCGGCCCCACAGCGCTCGCAGCGACCGTCGATGACCTGCTCGTTCGCGAGAACGGTCTGGTCGTTGGGGCACCATTTGACGGGCGCCTCCTTGCGATAGGCGAGTCCGCGCTCGTAGAACCGGAGGAACAGCCACTGTGTCCACCGGTAGTAGTCGGGGTCGTGCGTCGAGATCTCCCGACCCCAGTCGATCGCCCACCCCATCCGGTGCATCTGCTCGCGGATCGAGGCGATGTTGCGCTCGGTGACGGTGCGTGGATGCCCGCCTTCCTTGATCGCCGCGTTCTCGGCGGGGAGGCCGAACGCGTCGTACCCCATCGGCCGCAGTACCTGAACGCCTTTGCGGCGGCGAAGGTGCGTGACCACGTCACCGATCGTGTAGTTCAGCGTGTGCCCCATATGAAGGTCGCCGGACGGATAGGGCAGCATCTCAACCACGTAGGACTTGCTGCGATCACCCGACAGCTCGGAGCGGTCGGGGTTCGGGACATGGAACGATCGTTCGTCGGCCCAGACCTTCTGCCATTTCGCCTCGATCGACTGCGGGTCGTAACGATCCATCGTCTCCGTCGCTGTTCGTCCCGGGATACAAAAAAGCCTCTCACCAGAGAGGCTCAGGGGAGATCGCCGCGGCTGCCGCCGCACTCTCCCCTCGTCACGTAAGAAGCAGAACCATCGCGCGGATCGTACCATCGGCGTCGTCTCCCGACCACCGTTGCCCAGAGCCTCTGCCGAGAGCGGTCAGTACGCTGACGTCACCCAAGCCACGAACAGGGAGACCGAAAGATGCCGCTCGTCTCAATGCGTCAACTCCTCGACGAGGCCGCCCGAGGCGGCTACGGCGTCGGAGCGTTCAACGTCAACAACATGGAGCAGATCCAGGCGATCATGGAGGCCGCGCGAGAGACGTCCTCGCCGGTGATCATTCAGGCCTCGCGCGGCGCCCGGTCGTACACGAACGACCGCTTCCTCTGGCATCTGATGCAGGCTGCGGTCGAGCTGTACCCGGAGATTCCCGTCGCCCTCCATCTCGACCATGGCAACGAGCCCGAAACCTGCATCTCGGCGATCGATCTCGGCTTCACGAGCGTGATGATGGACGGCTCGCTCGAGGCGGACGGCAAGACGCCGGCCTCGTTCGACTACAACGTTGCCATGACGAAGGAGGTCGTCGCATACGCGCATGCAAGGGGCGTCACGGTCGAAGGTGAGCTCGGCACGCTTGGCGGAATCGAAGACGGCCACGGCTCGGGCGAGGTGCACCTGACCGACCCGGACGAGGCCGTGGAGTTCGTCGCGACGACCGGCATCGACGCGCTCGCCGTTGCGATCGGTACGTCCCACGGCGCCTACAAGTTTGCGCAAGCGCCCGACGGCGAGGTGCTGAAGATGGATTTGATCGAAGAGATCCATCGCCGTCTGCCCGACACTCATCTCGTGATGCACGGGTCGTCGAGCGTCCCGCCCGAGCTCGTGGAGCAGATCAACCGCTACGGCGGCTCCCTCAAGCCCGCCTGGGGCGTGCCCGTGCAAGAGATCCAGCTCGGGATCAGGCACGGAGTCCGCAAGATCAACGTCGACACCGACTCCCGGCTGGCGGTCACCGGAGCGATCCGCAAGGTGTTCGCGGAGGCGCCCGAGAAGTTCGACCCGCGCGATTACCTCAAGCCTGCACGTGCCGCCATGCAGGCGCTGATCGCTACGCGGATGCGCGATTTCGGCCAGGCCGGCCATGCGAGTGACTACCAGCCGCTCTCGCTCGAGCAGATGCACGAGGGCTATGCGACGGCCGCCGCGGCGGTGTAGATGAACGAGGAAGCCAGAGAGGGGAGCGTGCTCGGCCTGTTCCCGGACTCGGCGACGGTCGCGGGGGCAGATCTCACGCTCGGCGAGGTACCTGCAGCCGCTCTCGCAAAGGAGTTCGGCACCCCGCTCGTCGTCTACTGCGAGCGCACGCTGCGGGCACGGGCCAGATCGCTGAAGGCGGCGGTCGCCGGTGGGCACGTCGCGTTCGGAACGAAAGCGTTCGCCAACGTGGCAGTGATGCGTCTGCTGCGTGAAGAGGGGATTGGAGCCGACGTCGCGTCGGGAGGCGAGCTGGCATTCGCTCGCCAGGCCGGCTTCCGAGGCGGCGAGATCGTCGTTCACGGGAACAACAAGGACGACGCTTTTCTGCGCGCCGCGGCCGGCGAGGGCGCAACGGTCGTTCTCGACTCGCCCGACGAGGGCGGGCTCGCAGCTGCTGCCGGCGTCAACCGCGTGCTCGTGCGCATCACGCTCGGAGTCGACGCCGACACCCACGAAGCCATCCGCACCGGGCACCACGGATCGAAGTTCGGCCTTCCTCCCGTCCAGGCCCGGGCTCTGATCGAGGATTCACTCGCACGCGGGCTCGACGTGCTCGGGCTTCACGTCCATGTCGGGTCGCAACTGGCGGACTTCGACGCGCAGGCCGAGACGATCGTCCGGCTCGCGTCGTTTGCGGCGTCGTGTCGTGACACGCTCGGCTGGACGGCGAAAGTCGCGGACCTCGGTGGCGGTTTCGGGATCCGTCACAACACTGCGGACCGGGCGCCCGACGCAGCGGAGTTGGCGGCGACCGCGGTCGAGACAGCGCATACGGCCTTCGCCGAGGCAGGACTGCCGGCGCCTGAGGTGTGGCTGGAGCCGGGACGTTCTCTCGTCGGCACCGCGGGTGTCACGCTCTACCGGGTCGGTGCAGTCAAGAGGCTGCCCGAGCGCACCTGGGTCGCTGTCGACGGCGGCATGTCGGACAACCCACGGCCCCAGCTCTACGACGCCGTCTACACGGCCCTGTCTGCCGACCGCGCGTCGGAGCCCGCGGGTGAGCGCGTGAGCGTCGCAGGGATGCACTGTGAATCGGGCGACGTGCTGATCGACGACGTCACCCTCCCGACGCCGCGCCGGGGCGACCTCCTTGCGGTGCCCGCGACAGGCGCCTACACCCTCTCGATGGCGTCGAATTACAACGGCGTCACGCGCCCTGCGGCGGTGCTCGTCGGCGAGGGCGAGGCTCGGTTGATCCGCCGGCGGGAAGTGCTCGACGACCTGCTTCGGGCGGAGGTCTGACCACGACCTCCGGCCTGGACGATGCCGCCGTCCTCGCGCCGGTGTTCCGCGACTCGGGCGGAGTCCTGCGGATCCTTCTCCTCCTGCGAACCGACCGGGGTCCCCACGGCGGCCAGCTCGGACTGCCCGGCGGCCGACCGGAGCCCGGCGACCGCGACCTTCTCGCGACTGCGCTCCGCGAGGCCGAGGAAGAAGTCGGCTTGCCGCCCGAGCACGTCGAGGTGCTTGCCGCGCTCGACCCCGTCGAGACGAGAGCTACGGGCTTCCGTGTCCACCCGTTCCTCGGCCGCGTACCCGTCGATCTTGCGTGGCAACCACAGCCCGACGAGGTGGCGAAGCTGCTGACTCCCGCCGTCGAGACGCTCTGCGACCCGATGGAGCGACGGCGCCTACCCTTCGCGTCCAGCTATTTCCCGGAGCCGTTCGAGGTCGAGGGCGTCGACATCGAGGGCCACGTGCTCTGGGGCCTGACGCTCCGTCTCCTCGATGACCTCGTCCCGCGCCTGCTCGCCGGCGAGTGGGCCGTGTAAGGCATCTGAGCCTCACCCGCGGTGGCGGCGCCGGAGCTCTTCCTCAACCCGCTCGGGATCGAGACCTCTCGCAGCGAGTAGGACGTAGCTGTGGAACCAGAGGTCGGCGAGCTCCTCGACGACGCGCTCGTCGGACTCCGAGACGGCGGCAAGTGCCGCCTCGACACCTTCCTCGCCGACCTTCTGTGCGGCGGCCGCCGTTCCGCGATCGAGGAGCCCGGTGACATACGAGCCGGGGGGCCTCGTTTCGGCGCGCTCGGCGACGACCCGCCAGAGCCACGGTGCGAAGCACGACTCGGCGCCGGTGTGGCAGGCAGGGCCGGCGGGATCGACGCGAAGCAGGATCGCGTCGCCGTCGCAGTCGTCGCGTACCTCGACCACCGCCATGGTATTCCCCGATGTCCCGCCCTTGTGCCAATACTCCTGCCGCGAGCGACTCCAGAACCACGCCTCGCCGGTCTCACGGGTGCGCCGAAGTGCCTCCTGATCCATCCAGGCGAGCATCAACACGCGGCCAGTCGCAGCGTCCTGCACGATCGCAGGAATCAGCTCGGTCACATCCGGATGTTCCATCCTGCCTCCCTCAGCTCGGCCTTCAACTCCGGCAACCGCTCGGGCCGTTCGTGCACGATCGAGGCCACGATCGCGGCCTCCGCTCCGGCCTCGAACGCGGCGGCCAGGTGGGCTGCCACCCCCGCTCCGCCCGAGGCGACCACCGGCACCTCGACCGCTGCCGCAACGGCACCCGTGAGCGGCAGGTCGTAGCCCTGCCGCGTCCCGTCCGCATCGATCGAGGTGACGAGCAGCTCCCCGGCACCGCGGCGGACCGCCTCGGTCGCCCAGTCGACAGCATCCATTCCCCGGGGGAGCCGGCCGGCGTGAGTGACCACCTCCCCGGCCCGGGCATCGATCGCGCACACGACGGCCTGCGAGCCGAATTCGTCTGCGAGCGCCGTGAGTATCGTTGGGTCGTCGAACGCGGCGCGGTTCACGGCGACCTTGTCGGCGCCGGCACGCAGGAGCGACCGCGCGTCATCGAGACCGGTGACGCCGCCGCCGACGGTGAACGGGATCGTCAGCGAGGCGGCGGCCCGCTCGATCAGCTCGAGGATGGGGCCGCGACCCTCGAGGGTGGCCGTGATGTCGAGGAACACGAGCTCGTCGGCACCGAGCTCCGAGTACCGGGTGGCGAGCTCGATCGGCTCTCCCATCTCACGCAGGTCGACGAAGTTGACGCCCTTGACGACCCGCCCGGCAGCAACGTCGAGACAGGGGATCACACGCTTCTTGACCATGCCAGCGCGTTCTCCAACAACCGGGCCCCGGCGCGGGCGCTGCGCTCGGGATGGAACTGAACGCCCGCCACGGCACCCTGCTCGACGGCTGCAACGACGCGACCGTCATGATCGGCAACCGCGATCACGACGCGGTCGTCCGTGGGCTCGACGGCGAAGCTGTGGGCGAAATAGACGTCCTCTCCCTCGAGACCGTCGACGAGAATCGACGCCCGCGCCACGCAGAGGTCGTTCCAGCCCATGTGCGGCACCCGCCGCGCCCGAACGCGACGCACTCGGCCGGAGAGGAGCCCCAAGCCGCGTCCTCCTTCCTCGCTCGCACCGAACAGGAGCTGCAAGCCGACGCAGATGCCGAGAACGGGACGCCCGGCGGTGACGCGTTCGCAGATCGCCTCGTCGAGCCCGTTCTCGGCGAGCCCGCGCGCGGCGCTCTGGACGTGGCCGACACCTGCGATAACGGCGAGCGGGGCGTCGCGGACGACCGCTGCATCGAGCGTAATCGTCGGCTCCGCCCCGGCGCGGGCGAAAGCCGAGGTGACCGAGCGGAGATTGCCGGCTCCGTAGTCGGCAAGCACGACGTTCAGGCGATGCGCGTCTTTCAGGCGAGGCACCGTGCTCATGCGATGCCCTTGGTCGAGCGGATACCGCCGTCGCCCGACGCGACCGATTGCCGCAGCGCCTGACCGAGCGCCTTGAACGCCGCCTCGGCGACGTGATGGTCGTCGACGCCGGCCGATTCGACGTGAATCGTGCAGGCGGCCTCCATCGTGAACCGCTCGAGCGCGTGCGGCAGAAGCGAGAGGGGAAGCCCGCCGACGCGATCGCCGGTGAAAGCGAGCGAGATCTCGGCGTGTGGGCGGCGAACGAGATCGACCGCCGCTGTGGCCCGCGCTTCATCCATCGGGACGACTGACGAGCCGTAGCGTGCGATTCCTTCGCGCTTGCCGAGCGCCTCCTGGACGGCGCTTCCAAGCGCGGCGAGAACGTCCTCGACCGTGTGGTGCTCATCGACATCGAGGTCGCCGCCGGCGACGCAGTCGAGATCGAACCCTGCGTGGAACGCCAGGAGCGTGAGAAGATGGTCGAGGAAGCCGATGCCTGTCGCAACGTGCGATCTGCCGCTCCCGTCGAGCGCGAGGGTGATCCGCAACGCCGTCTCGGTGCTCGTACGGACGAGCGTTGCCTCCCGGCCCGGTGTCGGGCCCGGTTCGACCCCCAGCGCTCGAAGCAGGATGTCGTTCTCGGTCGGTCGACGCAGCGTCATCCTGATCCCCTGCGGGAATCGGCGGACGATGATGCCCTGCGCCTCGAGGCGCTCGCCGAGGTCGTCGTCGGTTCGTAGCCAGACGAAGTTGCCGCTCCCGGCGGGGACATCGAAGCCGGCGCCTGCGAGCGCCGACCGCACCCGTTCTCGCTCTCCGATCTCCGCCGCGACGTCGAAGCGCGGATCGCGGAGCGCCGCCGCCGCAATGCGCGCAGCGGGAGCTGCGACCGGCGCCGGCGCCCTCCGGGACTCGAGCACTGCGGCGGTCGCGGGAGCCGCAACTGCATAGCCGACACGGAGAGCGGCGTACCCGAACGCCTTCGACATCGTGCGGATGACGATCAGGTTCGGAGATTCGTCGAGCCAGGGAACGACCGACTCGCCACCGTACTCGACGTATGCCTCGTCGACGACGACGGCCGCGCCGGGGTGACGACGAGCGAGCTCGACGAGCTCGGCCGCCGGTGTGACCGCCCCGGTGGGGTTCTCGGGGTTGCAGCGCCAGAGAACGCTGGCGGCTTCCGGGTCGGCAACCGGCTCCGCACCGTTGAGGAGCGTCGCAATCCGGTAGAGCGAATACGTCGGGGGAATGATCGACGCGGTCCTTCCGGGAGCGAGGTACGTGCGCGCGCAGAGCAGGATGAGGTCGTCGGCACCGGCGCCGATGACGACCTGCTCCCAGCCGACTTTCGCACCGGATGTTCCGGCTGCGTAACCGGCTGCCGCCTCCCGCAGGTCGCGGTAGACCCCGTCGGGATAGCTGTTCAGCGTCGCGAAGCTCTCTCCGAGTGGCACCTGCGGGACGCCCGGTAGCGGAGGCGTATTCTGGTCGAACTTCAGCACCTCGACGGGCTCGAGACCGTGCCGCGCTGCGATCTCGGTCACCGTCGCCGCCCACGCATAGGGTGCAAAAGCGTCGGGAAGCGCGACCGCGCTCGGTCCTCCGTGCGGGTTCGCCGCTGCTCCGGCTGCGCTCACGCCCGCCCCAGGAACCACTCGCCGGCGGCTGCATGGAGCGGCAGCCCCTCGGCCCTCGCGATCGGTCCGATCACACGCGCCGCAGCGGCGGCTCCCGCCGCCGTTGCACGCACGACCTGCAGGGGTTTCAGGAACATCTCGAGCCCGAGGCCGCCGGAGGAGCGCGCGAGCCCGCCCGTCGGCAAGACGTGCGTCGCGCCGGCAGCGTAGTCTCCGATGACGGCCGAGCTTCCGATGAACACCGAACCCGCGTTGCGAACGTTCGCGAGCAGCGCTTCGGGGTCTCGGACGTACAGTTCGAGATGCTCCGGCGCGAAGGACTCGGAGCGCGCCAGGGCTTCGGCCAGCGAAGCCACTGTTTCGATTGTCACGTTTTCGGATTTGGCAACAAGACGAGCGACGTCGGCGGACAGCGTGGGATCGGTGCTGAGGAGGAGAGCCTGGCTGTCCGGGCCATGCTCGGCCTGGGCCAGCAGGTCGGCCGCACAGGCATGCGCGTCAGCGGTCTCGTCGGCGATCACGACGACCTCGCTTGGTCCCGCCGGCAGGTCGATTCCCACGCGACTCGACACGAGGAGCTTCGCAGCCGTGACATAGGCGTTGCCCGGCCCGACGATGCGGTCGACCCGCCCGATCGACGCCGTGCCGTAGGCGAGTGCTGCCACCGCCTGAGCTCCGCCGACCGCGTACACCTCGTCGAGGCCGAGCTCGCGAGCGACGACGAGCGTGACGTCGACCGGGCGGGGCGTCACGACTGCGATCCGCCTCACGCCTGCGACGAGAGCAGGGACCGCCGCCATCACGAGCGATGAGGGTAGGGGAAAGCGGCCACTCGGGACGCAGATCCCGATCGAGTCGAGCGGGAGCCACCGCCGCTCGGAGACGATGCCGGGAGCCGCCTCGACAACTGTATCGGCGGGCCGCTGAGCTTCGTTGAAGAGACGTACCGCGCGGATCATCGACCGCAATGCGTCGAGGACGTCGTCCGGGACGGCAGCCCCGGCAACGCGCTCTGCAGGAACGCGGAACCCGTCGGGCCGAGGACCGTCGAAGCGCTCGGTCCACTCGAGTAACGCTGCGTCGCCGCGATCGCGCACGTCGGCGACGATCGGCGCGGCCACGACGATCGCGTCGTCGAGCCCTGCACCCCTCACAGCACGAGCCGCTCGATCGGGAGGACGAGAATCGACGTCGCACCGGCGTCGCGCAGGGCCGGGAGGAGTGACCAGACATCGTCGGCGGCGACGGCCGCATGAACCGCGATGTCTCCCTCCTCGGCGAGTGCGAGAACGGTGGGAGCGCCCATGCTCGGCAGGACGGCCCGAATCGCCGACAGCGTGTCGGTCGTGGCATTCATCATCACGTACCGTCGACGGCGCGCAGCGACAACTCCCGAGAGCATGAGCTCCAGGCGTTCGACGAGTTCGTGCTGCTCCTCCACGGCCACACGACCTCCGATCAAGACGGCCTGAGACGAGAGCAGGGTCCCGATCAGTCGAAGGCCGTTCGCGCTCGCGGTCGAACCCGTCGAGACGAGATCGACGATCGCATCGGCGAGCCCGAGGCGAGGAGTCGCCTCGACCGAGCCGGAGACCGGCACGAGCTCGGCGTCGATCCCGCGCTCCTCCAGCAACATCCTCGTCGAGACCGGATAGGCGGTCGCGATGCGGAGGCCGCCCAGATCTTCGATCGCATTCTGCGATGCGTCGTTCGGCACCGCCGCCTGGAGGGTGCACCGTGCAAAGCCGAGCTCCGCCAGCGTGACGACGTCGGCCTGCGCCTCGACGACGAGGTTCGCGCCGGTGACGCCGAGATGGACGACGCCGTCCTGCACGTACTCGGGGATGTCGCTCGGCCGGACGAGCAGCAGGTCGACAGGCGCATTGGCGCAGGGAACGACGAGCGAACGCTCCGTGGTCTCGAACGAGAGCCCGGCATCCGCACAGAGCCGCAACGTCGGCTCGGCCATACGGCCCTTGGCCGGCACCGCCAACGTGAGACGGCCGTTCTCACCGGCTCGCGCGAAGGTGCTCATCGCCGTTTCGTCCTTCGGAGCGCAATTCGATATCCACCCGTCCCGTGACGCACCCACTGAGCCACTCTCGTAACGGTTGCCGTCGAGGTGGGCACGCGCTCGGCGATCTCGAGGTATGGCACACCCTGTTCGAGCAGACGCGCCGTCTGCCACCTGTGCGCGAGCGCCTCGAGCTCGGCTCTGGTGCAGAGGTCGCGGAGAAACCGCGTCACCTCGTCGGTCGTTCGCAAGGTCCGGATCGCGGCAGCGAGGTCGTCGATGCCCTCGACGAGGTCCGTTTGAGGGAACGTGATCGTGGCTTGGGTGGATGATGGCGTGCGGGGCATTCGCTTCATGATAGCATGATAACGTGTTATCACATTACTTCGAGATCATTCCTGCCATTGACGTTCTCGAGGGGCGTGTCGTCAGGCTCTCGCAAGGACGACGGGAAGTCGTGACGATCGAGGGCGGCGACCCCGTCGAGCTCGCACGGAGATTCAGCCACGAGGGGGCCGGACGGCTTCACCTCGTCGACCTCGACGGGGCATTCACCGGCGTGCCGACGCTCGGCCTCGTTGAGCGCGTGGCCGCTGCGGGCGGGCTCCCGCTCCAGGTGGGCGGCGGATACCGGACAACGGAATCCATCGCGTCGGCAATCGAAGCCGGCGCCGACCGGGTCATGGTGGGCACTGCTGCACTCTCGCCGTCGTTCCTGAGGGAGGCGGCGGCCCGGTTCGCGGAGAAGCTCGTTGTCGCGATCGACGTCCGCGACGGGAAAGTCGCGGTCGAAGGGTGGACACGCTCGTCCGGCACCTCGGCTTCAGCATTGGCAGCCGACTGTTCCGGCGCCGGCGTCGCACGACTCCTCGTCACGAGCACGGCCCGAGACGGCTCACTGGCGGGCCCGGATCAGGACGTCCTCGCTGACGTGCTCCCTGTCGGCTTGCCGGTGATCGCGGCGGGGGGCATCTCGTCGATCACAGATCTGCTCACGGTACGCAACCTCGGCTGCGAGGCCGCAGTCACCGGTAGCGCCTTGCTCGCGGGCCGCTTCACGCTGGCCGAAGCCTTTGCCCGGCTCGGAGGGTGAGCGGGCGCACAATCGCAACCCGGATCTCGAGAGCTAGCCGCCGCCTGGGATCGGCGGGTCCCCCGCAAGAGTGGCGCGCAGCCCTCGTACGAGATCGTCACGCTGGGCGCTCGAGAGCCGCGCACCCGCGTGCATGGGCTGATACTGCAGGGGAGGCATGGATCCATTCTCCACGGCCTCGACGATGTCGCCTGCGTCCGCCTGCGGCTGATCCCACTCCGAGAAGTTGAGGTTCGCGCGTCCGTCTACGACATCCCGGTAGATCAACCACGAGAACGGCGCAATGTTGCTGTACCACTTCCAGTCGGTCAGGTTCGAGTGGCAGTCGGAACACGCACCTGCCGCCAGTTGCTCGGTGCGCACGCTGTCCCATTTGACCGACTGTGTCACGGGCGGGTTTGTGTGCTTCCGTCCGTAGGGGACGATCTGGGCGAGCAGGAAGAGCGCAGCGGCCGCAACCGTGCCTCTGACGAACCATTTCCTCACGCCCTCGACAGTGGACGAGGCGTGACCGGGTAGCATCGGGGAACGACCTGTGTCCGTGCGGGAGAACTACCTAGTCGATGGTCGCGGGTGGTGCCGGATCCTTGACCCCGCTCGCCCGAGCAACCCGCTCGACCTTCGCACCGGCGATACCGAGAGAATCGGGGCTGGAATCATGAGCGGGCAAGCCAGGCCTACCGGGCGAGCCAGGTGGGTCGGCGGCCCGGGTCCTCATCTGTCGCCGCTCGAGTTGCCGCCGCCGGGTACCGCTCGGCCCCGCCTCCAGGGTGAACGACCCGGTCGTTGATCTCATGTCGGATCGCCTCGGCGACCTCGTCCGGATCGACTCTCTCGCGGCGCCGATACCCTCGCGGGATGGAGACTCGCTATTGCGACGACCTCGGAAGTGACGGGTTTTCGTGGATCGTCGACGAGCCCATGACGCGGACATCTCATGCCCTCGCCGCCGCCGGGAATGTCTGGCTCGTCGATCCGATCGACTGGCCCGAGGCGATCGCCCGGGCAAGGACACTCGGCCGACCCGCCGCCGTCCTGCAGCTTCTGGACCGACACACCCGAGACTCCGAAAGACTCGCGAGGCGCCTCGGGATACCCCATCTCAGGGTGCCGCGGGAGCTGCCCGACACACCCTTCGAAGTGATCGAGGTCAAGAGCTGGCGCCGCTGGCGGGAGGTGGCGCTCTGGTGGCCGAACCGGCGAACACTCGTGGTCGCAGAAGCCCTCGGCACGAACCGGTTCTTTCCGACCGGGGAGGACAGGCTCGGCGTTCACGGGCTCCTGAAGCCGACCCCGCCACGTTTGTTGCGTGCCTACGAGCCCGAGCACCTGCTCGTCGGGCACGGCGAAGGAGTCCACGGTCCGGCGGCCACCGCGGCGCTTCGGCAGGCGCTTTCCCGGTCGCGGCTGTCGTTCTTCACGTGGGGGCTGGCTCTTCCGCTCCGTCTCCGACGGCAACGCTAGAGTGCTGCTCCCCTCGCCTTCGATTCAGGACGTCGCGCCGGCGAGCCCGGGGCGAACGAGGCTCGCTGGGCGCTTCAGCCCCGCCTCGCGCACCGGTGGGTTCAACGGGTCGGCGAGCGGATCGGCGCCAAACGAGCGGCGCACCTGCTCTTCGGGTGGGACCCCGTACGTCGTCGTCCGCTGGCGCGGGACTCTGCCTGCCGAGCGAATCAACGCCTCCATCTGTTCCGGGGGAAGCTCCTGCCCCCACTCCGAGCCGGCCGCGCGCGAGATCGATTCGTTCATCAGCGTGCCGCCGAGGTCGTTGACACCGGCGGCGAGGGCCTGTCGCACACCCTCGGGGCCGAGCTTGACCCATGACACCTGGATGTTCGTGATCAGCGGATGTAGCACGAGCCTGGCCACGGCATGGACGAGCATCACCTCGCCGAACGTCGGCCCGCGGCGGGCGAGCCCCTTGAGGTACATCGGCGCTTCCATGGGTACGAACGGCAGCGGCACGAACTCGGTGAAACCTCTGCTGCGCACCTGCTGCTCACGCGCCCGGAGGAGGTGGTTCGCCCAGTGAACCGGTCCATCGACGTGCCCCATCATCATCGTCACGTTCGAGCGCAGGCCGACACGATGCGCAGCGTCGTGCACTTCGAGCCACTGATCGGTCGAAACCTTGTCGGGGCAGATGATCGCGCGCACCTCGTCGTCGAGGATCTCGGCTGCCGTGCCCGGCAGCGAGCCGAGCCCGAGATCGCGCAACCGGGCAAGGTACTCGTCGAGGGGAAGGCCCAGCGTCGCCGCCCCTTGCCACACCTCGAGGGCAGAGAACGCGTGGACGTGCAGCTCGGGCACCGCTGCGCGAATCGAGGAGACGACTTCCGCGTAGTAGTCACCCGTGAAGGACGGGTGAATCCCCCCCTGGAGGCACACCTCGGTTGCGCCCCGCGCCCAGGCTTCGACCGACCGCCTCACGATCTCGTCCATCGGCACGAGGAACGCCGGGCCGCGCAGGTTCTCGGCGAGCTTCCCCTTCGAGAACGCACAGAAGCCGCACCTGAAGTAACAGACATTGGTGTACTGGATGTTGCGAGTGACGACGTACGTGACCTCGTCCCCGCACACCTCGAGTCGGAGCCGATCGGCGGCGGCGATGACACGTTCGCGCTCACTGCCGCGGGCTGACAGCAGCCGCACGATCTCCCCCGGGCCGAGCTCCTCGCCCGCCACGTCCAGCGGAATCGCGTCGCGCCGGACGATGAACGGGACGTCGATCGGCTCGCCCGGCGCCCAGCGATCCTCGCGGGCCAGACCGAGCCCATCGGAAGCCCGCCGAACGGCGGGCCGCACGGCCGGATGGGCCCATCGATCCAGGTCGGCGACGTGCTCGGGGTAGAGAGGGAGGCGAGGCGCCAGCTCGAGCCCGCGCGACGCCGTCGCCACGCGCAACTGGTCGATCTCGGGCCAGGGTGCCTCGGGGTTGACGTGATCGATCGTGACCGGCGAGACCCCACCCCAATCGTCGATGCCCGCATCGAGGAGCAGCGGAAAGTCGTCGTACGCGAGATTCGGCGGCGCCTGGACGTGCCAGCCGGGCCCGAGCACGATGCGGGCCACGGCGACCGTCCACAACTGGTCCTCCAGCGTGGCGTCGGGATGCGCGGCCATCCTCGTACCGGGCTTCGCACGGAAGTTCTGCACGATCACCTCACCGACGTGGCCGTACTCCTCACCGAGATCCTTGAGCGCCAGCAGCGCCTCGATCCGCTCCTCGCGGGTTTCGCCGATCCCGATCAGGATCCCGCTCGTGAAGGGGACCGCGAGCTCGCCGGCGAGCCGAATCGTCTCGAGCCGGCGCTCCGGCACCTTGTCGGGCGACGCCCAATGAGGCCCACCCTTCTGCGCAAGCCGCTCCGAGACCGTCTCCAGCATGATCCCCATCGAAGCCGATACCGGGCGGAGCAGCTCGATCTCGTTCCGGCTCATCACGCCCGGGTTCAGGTGCGGCAGCAGCCCCGTGTCGTCGAGCACCCGGCCCGCACAGTGCGCCAGATACTCGATCGTGGTCGCAAAACCGAGTACGTCGAGCTCGTCACGCGCCACCCGGTACCGACGTTCGGGCTTGTCGCCGAGAGTGAACAACGCCTCCGTACAGCCGGCGACGGCTCCCGCCCTGGCGATCTCCAGCACCTCGTCAACCAACAGGTACGCACGCTCTCCCCGTCGAGGCGGCCGCGCGAAGGTGCAATAGCCGCAGACGTCGCGGCACAGCATCGTCAACGGGATGAAGACCTTGGGGGAGTAGGTGACGAGGCGCCCGCGCCGCAGCGATCGCGCTTCGGCCATCAGATCGGCCAGGGACGTCGTGAGGATCTCGGAGACGAGGTGTGTCATCGGCGCTCAGCTGGTTCGGCCCGGGCGGTCTCCTCGCCCGGGTGAAGCCGTCAGCATAGACGAGTGATCGGCCGCGATGAGCTACGGGCGAGGACTGACTACGTCGCCCGATATCCCCACAGGCCGCCGAACGAGTTCCAGGTGCCTTTCTGCCATCGTTGCAGCAGCATCTGCTCGACCGGATAGTGATCCCTACCCGAGGTCTTGACCGCAATTCCCGGAATCATGAACGGGTTGCCGGTGGCGTTGAAGGTGTCGAGGACCTGGAGCAGCGAGGCTCGCGTCAGGTCCTTCCCAGCCTTCTTCAGCGCGGCTGCCGCCGTCCATGCGGCCGCCATGCCATACACGTGAAGGGGGTCGTCGACGTCTGCCCCCGGCGCGTACTGGGTCAGGATCTTGCGGTACAACCTCATCGCCGCGTCGTTCCTCCACTGTGGATCGGTCGGGTCCTTCAGGAACACGATCGAGACTGTGCCGTTGACCAGCTTGTTCTGACCGTCCGCCGACGCGGTCTGCATCGCCCACGAGGAGGACGCGTCCGCGTTCGTGATCACGCGCTTCGGCCTCCAGCCGAGCTTGTTGGCGTACTGATACGCCTGAATCGCACTCGACGGGGCGGCGAAGATCACCAGAGTGTCGGCTTCGGAGGACATCAGCTTCGCGATCTGCGAGGAGACGTCGAGGGCATTGGCCTCGTACGGCTGGGCGGCGATCACCTTGGCGTTCGACCGCTGGAGACCACGCCTGAGCCCACCCAGCAAGTCCTTGCCGAAGTCGTCGTTCTGAAACAGAACAGCGATCGTGGCACCGGGCGCGGTGCGCGCCAGATATCTCCCGTACACCCACCCCTCAGCCTGGTAGTTCGGTTGGAGGCCGATCGAGTAGGGATATTGCGCGTGGTCGCGGCCCCACGTCGTCGCCCCCGAGGCGACGAACAACTGGGGCACCTTGATGCCGTTCAGGTAGGGCCGCACGGCGAGGTTCTGGGCCGTGCCGAGCGAGTTGAAGACCGCGAAGACCTTGTCCTGCTCGACCAATTGACGTGTGAGCGGCAGGCTCTGGGCCGGATTCGACGCGTCGTCGAGATATTTGTAGGTGATCTTGCGGCCGTTGACGCCGCCTCTCGCATTCAGGTACTTGAAATAGGCCTCAGCACCTCGCGCGATGGACACGTACTGCGAGGCGGGCCCCGTGAGCGGTGCCGTCCCACCGAGGAGGACCGAACTCGGAGTCACGCCGGGGTCGGCTCCGGCGCGCGCCGTACCGGCGATCGCCGCGGTAACTCCCAGCGTGAGCGACGCCACGAGCGCAAGGCACGCAAACGTCAGCTTCCGGTCCATCGGCGAGGTTCTCCTTCAGTGTGTTTGGCGTCGATCGGGTCGCGCTTGTCGCCCGATGGTAGCCCCGGAGTGTTAGGGCTTCGGAAAGTCTCGTCCGCGACGGGCCGTCTGCAACGCGCGCGTGATGAGGCCCGACGCACCACCCGGCAGCGCGAGAACGACGAGGATCAGGATCACCCCGTAGACGACCGCCGGGGCACCCGGCGACTTCGAGACGCTCTGCGCCCACAGGGGCATGAACTGGATGAAGACAGCCCCCACGATCAGCCCCGTCAGCGAGCCCAGCCCCGAAACGACGACGCCTACCAGCAGGAAGATCGAGAGTGCCACCGGGAACGTGTCGGGATTGACGAACGTCGTCGCGATTGCGAACAGCGCGCCGGCGGCACCGGCATAGGCGGCGCTGATCCCGAACGCCAGCACCTTCGTCCGCGTCAGACTGACGCCCGACGAGACCGCTGCTGTCTCGCTGTCACGGACGGCTCGGAAGGCGCGGCCTGTCCGTCCTCGCAAGATCAGCCACCCGATCACGTAGCCGATCAACGCCAAAGTCCACGCGAGGTAATAGAGCCAGTTGTTGAAGTCGAGCTCGAATCGGGCGATGCGCACGGGAGTCAGGGACGCCGTCAGCTCCGGCGTGCCGAACAGGTTCACGCCTGATCCGCCGCCGGTGAAACCCTCGAATTTCTTGATCACGGCGGGGGTGGCGACCGCGATCGCAAACGTCGCGAGCGCGAGATAGAGGCCCGAGAGACGGGCGGCCGGAAGCCCGAAGAGCACACCTGCGGCACCGGCGACAAGGACTGCGAACGGGATCGTGGCAATGTCCTTGACGCCGTGATCGATCATCAGGATCGCGGTCGTATAGCCCCCGATCGCCATGAACGCCCCGTGCCCGAGCGAGATCTGCCCGGTGTAGCCCGTGAGGATGTTGAGGCCGGTCAACGCGACCAGGTAGATGGCGACGTAGGAGAACTGCTGGGCACGAAAGTCGCTGAGGAAAGCCGGCAGCACCAGCACGCTCACGGCGAGGGCCAGGAAGAGAAGCAGGGTGCGGACGGTGGCGCGGCTCATCAGACTCTCCTCACTTGCGCCTTCCCGAAGAGACCGTTCGGGCGAACGAGCAGGACGACGAGGATGACGAGGAGCGCGGCGGGAAGCTGGAGTTCGGCGCCGACGAAGTCGACATACGCTCCGAGCAGGTTGAGGCCGACTCCGAGCATCAGCCCACCGACGACGGCGCCCACGGGCGAGTCGATCCCGCCGAGCACCGCCGCCGCGAAGGCGTAGATCAGCACCGCCTGCATCATGTTGGGATCGAGGAACACGCTCGGCGCCGTCAACACGCCCGCGATCGCGCCGAGCACGGCCGCGAGCCCCCAGCCGAGGCCGAGCATCAACGGAACCCTGACGCCGACCAGACGGGCCTCCGCCGGGTTGACGGCGGCAGCCCGAAGCGCGAGCCCGACCTTCGTGAACTGGAAGAACGCCCACAGGACTGCCACGGCGCCGAGGCAGACGGCGATCGTGCCAATGTCCTGCACTGAAATTGCAACGCCGCCGACGTCTATCGCTCGCCTCGGGAACGGGCTCTCGACCGCGCGCACCTCACCCGACCAGATCCACGTCATCAGCCCGTTGACGAGCAGCAGGAGGCCGATCGTGACGATCACGACACGGATCTGCGCCCCCCGCTCGACGGGCCGGATCACTGCCTGATGGATCCCGATTCCGGCCGCGAACGACAAGAGCAGCGTCACGGCGAACGCCGGCCAGTACGAGAACCCGTGGTTCGTGGTCAGCGTCCACAGAATGTACGTCGAGAACGTCGCCATCTCACCCTGGGCGAAGTTGATCACCCCGGTCGCGCGGTGGATCAGAACGAGCGCGAGCGCGAGCGCGCCGTAGATCCCGCCCGAGGCAAGACCCGAGACGACCTGCTGGAAGAAGTCGGCCATCAGTACCCGAGGTAGCTCCGTCGCACAGCCTCGTCCCCCCGGAGCTCGGCGCTCGGCCCGGAGACCGCCACCTTCCCTACTTCGAGCACATACGCCGTCGTGGCCGCGCTGAGGGCGATGCGGGCGTCCTGTTCGACGACGAGAACGGTAAGGCCTTCCCTTTCGTTCAGATCGCGAACGATGCGGAAGATCTCCCGGACGATGAGCGGGGCGAGGCCGAGGGACGGTTCGTCGAGCATGAGCAGCCGCGGCCTGCCCATCAGCGCCCTCGCGAGAGCGAGCATCTGCTGCTCCCCGCCCGAGAGCGTGCCGGCCCGCTGCTCACCACGATCCCGGATCCAGGGGAAGTAGTCCGCCATTCTCCCGATGTCGGCCTTGACCGAGCGCTCGCGTCGCGTATAGGCACCGAGGCGCAGGTTCTCCACGACCGAAAGCTCGGTGAACGTCCCCCGGCCTTCTGGCACGTGAGCGATGCCTGCCTTGGCCGTCGCCTCGGGCCCTCCGCGCAACGGCTTGCCATCCAGAAGGATCTCGCCGCTGCGCCGGACCGTCCCGGAGACGGCTCGGAGCGTGGTCGTCTTGCCCGCGCCGTTCGCGCCGAGGACTGCGACCACTGACCCCTCAGGCACCTCGAGAGAGACACCACGGAGCGCCTGGACCGGCCCGTAGCGGGCCTCCACGTCGCGCAGCTCGAGGAGGACGTTCACGTCCCCTCGTCGCTTCCCAGGTATGCCTCGATCACGTCCGGGTTCGTCCGGACCTCTTCCGGTGTGCCGTCGGCGATCTTGCGGCCGAAGCTCAGCACGTTGACGTGGTCCGAAATCCGCATCACGAGGCTCATGTGGTGCTCGACGAGCAGCACCGTCAGCTGGTGGTCTGCGCGAACACGCAGGATGAAGTCGCCGAGCTCCTCCACCTCCTCGTGGTTGAGGCCACCGGCCGGCTCGTCGAGCAGGAGGAGACGAGGCTTCGCGGCCAGCGCCCGCGCGATCTCAACCCTCTTCTGGATCCCGTAGGGCAGGGCGGCCGCGCGCTCGTGGGCGCGTGGCCCCAGACCGACGTAGTCGAGCAGGGTGCGCGCCTCCTGCTCCCCGAACTCTCGGCCACGTGCATGGGCGCCGACGAGGACGTTCTCGAGCACCGACATCGACGTAAACAGGTTGATGTTCTGGAACGTGCGTGCAATCCCGCGTTCGACGACCCGGTACGACGGTGTCTGCAGCAGCGACTCGCCGTCGAGGGCGAGTTCGCCGTCGTCCGGCGTGTAAAGGCGGGTGATGACGTTGAACGCTGTCGTCTTGCCAGCGCCGTTCGGCCCGATGAGGCCGGAGATCTGGCCCGTCTCGACCTCGAATGAGACGCCGTCCAGGGCAACGATGCCCCCGAAACGCAACGTGATCTCCCGAACCGACAGCAAGGTCGCCACTGAATCGAGGAGCCTACTGCGCGGCGCGGCGGGTGTCTCCCTACCCCGCGCTCAGGGAAGCCGCGGTGCCCACAGACCGGCGAGGCCGATCCCGCCTGCGAGCAGGGCCGCCGCGACCGCGACGAAGGCGTCGGTTACCTCACGCGGCTTCGACGTGCGGGCGACAACACGACCAAGATTGTCGTACACCGCACTCAGTCGCCCGGCGTCCGTTGCCTCGAACGTCGAGCCGCCCGTGGCTTCCGCGATCCGCGCGAGGGTCGGCCGATCGGGAGGCACAGGCACGACGATGGTGGTGTCTCCCCTCGGTACCGTCACCGTGCCCCCGAGAGTTCCGAGCGCGATCGTGTACACCGGAACACCGGCCTGCCGCGCGAGTCGCGCTCCGTCGTCGGGTTCCAGGAAACCGCGCGTCTGAGCGCCGTCGGAGAGGAGCACGACGACGCCGGACGCCGTGGCATCTGGCGACGTGGGAACCACCTCACCCGTCGACGAGCGGACGAGCTCGACGGCGCGGGCGACGGCATCGCCGATCGCCGTACCGAACCCGGGCGCCAAAGAGGCGATCCCGTCCCGCAGGGCCCGCCGGTCGGTCGTCGGCGCGGTGAGGACGACGGGGTCGTCGGAGAACGCCACGAGCCCGACCCTGATCCGTTTCGGAACCCGCTCTGCGAACGATGTAATCGCACTGCGGGCCGCTTCGAGGCGGCTCGGGGCGACATCCTTCGCGTTCATCGAGGTCGACACGTCGACCACGAGCACGACGGTCGCGCGATCGGAGATCGCCGCGAGAGTGAGTCGCGGGCGGGCAACCGCGACGCAGAGCAGCGCGACCGCGAGAAGCAGCAAGCCGGCAACGAGATGACGCCGCCAGCTCGAGCGCGTGACCACCTCTGCGAGCACGGCAAGGTTCGGGTACGAGACGGCCGACTGCGGCGGCCTGTTCTCGACCCAAAGGTACCCGGCGAGCGCTACCAGAGGTACGACCAGCGACGCGAGCAGAATCGGGGAACCGAAGGTCATCGCACCCCCACACAGAGCGCGCGGACCTGCACCTCCGCCTGGACGACTGCCGACGTGGTCGTGACTCGGGCGACGACGACGCCTTCGATGACGGTTCGCCGCACGCGCACCGCACCGAGGACCTGCGGCGAAGGTGGCAATGGCCGCCGGAACGCAACCGCGTGTGTCGAGCCGACGAGCCGTGTTCCGGCCGGGCAGCCGACCTTCACCGTGCGGGAGCCACTCCGGACAGAGTCGTTCACAACGACGCTTCGCAATGACCGAACGGGCTCGAAGCCGAAGGGCCGAGCGGCCATCCCGGTCAACGCCCGGCCACCACCACCGCTCGTCGGAATGCAGCCGATCAGGGGCTGGAAGCTCGTCGTTCCCGCTCCGACGCGCGTGCGCACCGAATGGAACACGATGCTGCGTCGGGTTGTGACGCCCGGGCCAACGGGGCTGCCCGTCTCACCACGAAACGAGACATCCACGTCACGGGCTGCCACACGGGCATCGATCCCGGCAACGACATACCCGGCGATCGGGCAGGCGAGCTCGTAGTCCACTCCCCCAGGAGGGACGACCACCCAGGGGCCCGCAACGGGGAGGCAGACCTGAAGACCCCTGCATTCATCGGCGGTGAGCACAGCCCCGGCGGAGACCACGCCGAGCGACAGTCCCGCGACCACGACACCGAGGGCGAGACGCGCCTTCACAGTGGTCTCCGAGTCCACGCAAGGGAGAGGCCTGAGGCCACGAGCAGGAGCACGGCGCCGAGTCCGGCGAATGCTGCCGTCACCTCGCGCTCTTCGCGCTTCTCGCCCATCCTGCTGCCGAGATCGCGGTAGACCTGCTTCAACCGGGCGGCTGTCGGGGCGGCCGCATATCGGCCACCGCTGATCCGGGCGACCTCGCGCAGCGTCCGTGTATCGGGCGTGACGGTGACCCGCTCCTTGAGCCCGTCCGGGAGTGGCACCTCGACGACGGCCTCGCGCGTCCCGAGCGCCACGGTATTGACCGGCACACCGATCTTCTTCGCCTGCGCCGCCGCCGCAAGCGGCGTCCGATCTCCGGACGTTTGCTCTCCGTCGGAGAGCAGCAGCACCATTGCCGGAGCGGCCTCCGACTGCCGCGTGCCCGAGCTAGGGCGCGCAGCCGCGACGGAGCGATCGATGGCATCGCCGAGAGCCGTTCCGGAGTTCAACCGGATCTGGTCGAGTGCGCGCCGAGCCGCATCGCGGTCGGTCGTAGGTCGCAGGATGAGAGATGCCCCCGTCGAGAACGACACGATGCCGACGGCATAGCCGGACGGGGCAGTATCGAAGAATGCCCGGGCGGCAGACAACGCGGCCGCGAGCCTCGACGGTTGCACGTCGGTTGCCGACATGGAGCGAGAGGTGTCTATTGCAAGGATGACCGTTGCTTCACGGCGTGGGACGGACAGTGTGGCCCGTGGCCGGGCCACGCCGACGATCAACGTCGTCAGAGCCGCGACCGCGAGAGCGAGCGGGAGAAGTCTCCTCGTCCGGCGGGGTGGGGGGGCGGACGAGGCGACAAGCGCAGGCGTCCCGAAGCGGGCACCCTGCTCCTTGCGACGGCGTTCGCCGACAACGAGCAACGCAACGATGACAGGGATCGCGAGCAGGCCGAGGAGGGCGAGAGGAGCGTCGAAGCTCACCGGCGTTCCCCCAGGTGCGCAGCGAGGTGGCGGAGCCAGTCCCCACCGGTCGAAAGGACGACGTGAGACGCATGCAGTGCAGCGAGCTCGTCGGCGACGGCGCGGCGCTCCCGGGCGGCGGCCTCGGCGAACCGTGTCCGAAGCCCCGCATCGCCCGTGTCGACACGGAGCCGCGCCCCGGTCTCGGGGTCGGCGAACCACACCTCCCCCACGTCGACGAGCTGTTCTTCCCGCGGGTCCCGCACCTCGATCGCGAGCAGGTCGTGTCGTGCGGCAAGGTCGAGGAGCTGCGGCCGCCAGTCGCGTGGTCCACGGAAGTCGGACACCACAGCGATCAGAGAACGCTGACGAGCCACCGCCCCCAGCAACGTGAGGGCAGACGAGAGGCCGGGTGCGGCGCCGCCTGGCGAGTCCTCGTCACCAAGCGCGAGCAGGAGCCCAACGAGGCCGGTGCGGCCCTGCCGTGGCGGCAGCGGCAGCGGCGGGCCGGTTCCGAACGAGACGAGCCCGACCCGGTTGCCGCGCACGCTCGCCGCATGGCCGAGGGCGAGTGCGACACCGAGCGCGACATCTGCCTTGCGGCGATCGGCCGTGCCGAAGCCCATCGAGGGCGTACGGTCGAGCACGATCCATGTGACGAGAACGCGCTCGGCGAGCTGCACCCGCACGTGCGCCTCGCTTGTGCGCGCCGTCACGTTCCAGTCGATCAGACGGACGTCGTCGCCCGGGACATAGGGGCGGATCTGGGCGAGCTCGCTGCCTCGGCCGAGCAGGTTCGAGCGGTGGTCGCCCGCAAGGAGGCCGTCGACTCGCCGGCCGATCGACAGCTCGAGGGCGCGCAGCAGCGACTCCGGCATCGGCCCGGGGCCGGGGCGCTCGGGAGTCTCGACGACACCGAATGCCCGCAATCGGCTCACGCGGCGACCGGCCTCCCGAGCTCGAGCGGCGGCGAGACAACCGTCCCGAGCACAGCGTCGAGCACGTCATCGGCCGTCCGCTGCTCGGCGAGCGCTCGATAGGTGAGCACGAGCCGGTGCCGCAGCGCGTCCTTCGCCAGCGAGCGGACGTCGGCGCCGAGCACGTAGTCGCGGCCATGGATGAGAGCCAGCGCCCGCGCACTCTGCACGAGCGCGATCGGACCGCGAGGGCTGGCGCCGTACTCGATCAGCCCCGCGATCTCGCCCAGGCCGACAGCGGCCGGGTTGCGGGTCGCCTCGGCAAGGGACACCGCATAGGCCACGAGCGATGGGTCGACATAGACATCGAGCACGGCCAGCTGCAGCGCTCTCAGCGCCTCCAGCTCGAGCACCTGGCGAACCACGGGAGGAGCTGCCAACGACCGCTGGACAACGGTGAGCTCTTCGTCGCGACTCGGGTACCCGACGACGACCTTGAGCATGAAGCGGTCTACCTGGGCCTCCGGGAGCGGATAGGTGCCTTCCGACTCGATCGGGTTCTGGGTTGCCATGACGAGGAACGGGTCGGGGACGAGGTGCGTGTCGTGACCGATGGTTACCTGCCGCTCCTGCATCACCTCGAGGAGCGCCGACTGCACCTTCGCCGGCGCGCGGTTGATCTCGTCTGCGAGCAGGAAGTTGCAGAAGACAGGGCCCTCCTCGGTGTCGAAGCCCCCGGTGTCCGGTCGGTAGATCCGCGTGCCGACGAGATCGCTCGGCACGAGATCGGGCGTGAACTGGACCCGCCGGAACGTCCCGCCGAGCACGGCCGCCGTCGTCTTGATCGTCAGCGTCTTCGCGAGCCCGGGGACGCCCTCGATCAGGAGATGGCCGCCGGCGACGAGGCAGACGAGCACACGCTCGAGCATCTCGTCCTGGCCTGCGATCACCCGCTTGACCTCGACGAGCGCCTCCTCGAGCTGCTCGCGATGATCGGCCGGTATGGCTGCCGGTGGGACCTCGGGGGTTGACATCAGCTCCTCCTTTGCAGTGGCTTCGATGCTCCAGGCAGCGTAGACAGGCGGTCGTCGAGGTGAGTGAATCCACGGTTAAGGACAGCAGGAAGTCGGTCCCACACCGGGCATCGTGGCCCCCTAAGATCAATGCGTGGACCTCCGCGACACACCCGATGAGGCGACGTTCCGCAGCCGGCTGTGCGTCTGGCTCCAGGAGAATCTGCCATCGAACCTGCGGGGGCACCGCGGAGGGGCAGCACGATTCGCGGACGACGACGTCCGAGACTGGAGCCGCACGCTCTACGAGGCAGGGTACGTCGGGCTCACCTGGCCGAAGGACTACGGGGGCGGAGGCAAGCCGTACAGCTACCAGGCCATCTTCCTCGAAGAGCTCGCCCGCGCCGAGGCCCCGCAGCACCTCGGCGTGATCGGGCTCGGCATGGCCGGGCCGACGATCATCGCTTGCGGCACCGAGGCGCACAAAGCCCGCTACCTGCAGCGCATCCTCTCGGCCGACGAAATCTGGTGCCAGGGCTTCTCCGAGCCGGACGCGGGCTCCGACCTCTCGGCGGTACGAACGACTGCACGGCTCGAGGGTTCGCGATTCGTCGTCGACGGCCAGAAGGTGTGGTCGTCCTATGCGCACATTGCCGACTGGTGCATTCTGATCACCCGAAGCGACCCTTCCTCCGAGCGGCACGCCGGGCTCACCTACCTGATCGTCGACATGAAGGCGCCCGGGGTCGATGTCCGACCGCTGCGCCAGATCACGGGAGAGGCCGAGTTCAACGAGATCTTCTTCTCCGGCGTCGAGGTATCCGTCGAGAACGTCCTCGGCGACGTCGGCGGCGGCTGGCAGGTTGCGATGACGACCTTGCTCCACGAGCGTGGCACGCTCGGTTTCGCCCTCACGGCAGCGCTCGAGGTCGCCGTGGGGAAGCTGGTCGAACTCGCCCGCGACCGCGGCGCGACGCCGTTGCAGCGCGATGCGATCGCCCGGGAGTGGATCGAGCTGCAGGCGCTGCGGTACACGGCCTACCGGTCGCTGTCGGCGCTGATGAAGACGGGGATCCCAGGGCCCGAAGGGTCGATCCTGAAACTGCAGTGGTCGGAGGCGGCACAGCGGGTGACCAAGATTGCGCTCGATCTGCTCGGCCCCGATGCCCAGCTCCTTGCCGAAAACGCACCGTATGGCGGCTACTGGCAGCACTCCCAACTCCGCAGCCGGGGCAATACGATCGAGGCCGGAACCTCGGAGATCCTGCGCAACATCATTGCCGAGCGCGTGCTCGGTCTGCCGAGGTCGCGCTGATGGACTTCGCGTTCACGCCCGAACAAGAGGAGTTGCGCGACCAGGCGCGGGCCTTTCTCGCGGATGAGCCGGAACCCTCATGGGTAGAGCTGGCCGAGCTCGGTTGGACCGGGGTCTCCGTGTCGGAGGCGAACGGTGGCGCCGGACTCGGATTCCTGGAGGAGGCCATCCTGTTCGAGGAGCTGGGCCGCGCGCTGACGCACGCGCCCTACTGGTCGACGGTGGCTGTCACGCTGCCGGCGCTCCCTGCCGAGCTCCAGGCCGAGGTGGCCCGTGGCGAGGCGAGCTGGACGCTTGCGACCGGTCCGCTCGTCGCCGACCTCGACACGGCCATGCGGATCGCGTATGTCGGCGGCGACTCGATCTGGGAGCTCGAGGGCGCCGACCGGGAGATATTGCTGACGAACGACGAGACTCGGCCGCTCGGCGTCGTCTCGGGCGGTTCAGCCGGCCGTCGCCTCGCGAGCTCCGAGCTATTGCCCGGGCTTCGCGCCCGCTCGTTGACAGCGCTGTCGCTCGAGGCGTGCGGCGTCGGCGCCCGAGCACTCGAGCTCGCGGTCGACTACGCGAACCAGCGCCGACAGTTCGACAAGCCGATCGGCACCTACCAGGCGATCTCCCATCCGCTCGCGACTACCCTGATGGAGCTCGAGCTCGGACGGTCGCTCGCGCTCTTCGCAGCCTGGTGCATTGCCGAAAACGATGCGCGCGCGCCCATCGCCGCGGCTGCGGCGAAGGCCCATTGCGCAGACGCAGCCGTCACCGCGTGCGAGCGATCGATCCAGGTCCACGGCGGGATCGGGTTCACGTGGGAGCATGTCGCGCACCGGCTGTACAAGCGGGCGCTCTGGATTCAGGCCTGGGAGGCATCCACAGCACAGCTTCGTTCCGAAGTTGCCGCGCATCTGCTCGAGGGCGACGGGAGGTGAAATGCAGGGACTGACGATGGACTACGAGCTCAACGTGCCGGCGATCCTGCGACGGGGCGAGGAGCTGTTCGGGCACAAGGAGATCGTGAGCCGGCTGCCGGACAAGAGCTGGCATTCCTACACGTATGCGGATTTCGTCCGGCGCGCCAAGCAACTCGCGATGGCGTTGCGCAACGAGCTCGGCCTCGTCGACGGAGATCGGGTCGCCACGTTCGCTTGGAACCATCACGAGCACCTGGAGACGTACATCGGGGCTCCCGTCGGTGGATTCGTCACGCACACCCTGAATCTGAGGCTCCATCCCGACGATCTCACGTACATCGCGACCCACGCAGGCGATCGAGTGTTGATCGCCGACAAGACACTCTGGCCACTCGTGGAAGCGTTCCGCGACCGTGTCGGCTTCGAGCACGTGGTCGCTATCGGTGCGGGCGAAACCCCGCCGGGGGCGATCGACTTCGAGGAGCTCCTGGCGAGCGCGGATGCCGCTGCCTTCTCCTATCGAGATCTCAGCGAGCGCTCAGCTGCAGCGATGTGTTACACGAGCGGCACCACAGGCCAGCCGAAGGGCGTCGTCTACTCGCATCGGGCGATCGTGCTCCACTCGCTCGCGTCGACGCAGTCGAGCTCACTCGGGATCTGCGAGTCCGACGCCGTCCTGCCCGTCGTGCCGATGTTCCACGCGAACGCCTGGGGCTTCCCGTTCACCTGCACGCTCGTCGGCGCGAAGCAGGTCTTCCCTGGCCCGCACCTCGACCCTGTTTCGCTGCTCGACGCGTTCGTCGAGCAGGAGGTCACGCTCACAGCGGGTGTGCCGACGATCTGGATGGGCATGCTGCAAACGCTCGACTCCCAACCGGACGCCTGGGACCTGTCGCGGCTACGGGCGATGATCGTCGGCGGCTCGGCTGCGCCGCAGGCCATGATCGAGGGCTTCGAACTTCGCCACGGCCTGCATATCACCCACGCCTGGGGGATGACCGAGATGGCGCCGTTGGGCACGATCTCCTCGCTCTCCAGCCGCGAGCTCGCCTTGCCCCCGGACGAGCAGTTCGCCTACCGGGCCAAGCAAGGCCTCCCCGCTCCGTTCGTCGAGATTCGTGCTCGCGGGGGCGAGGGGCTCGTCCCCTGGGACGGGGCAACGATGGGCGAGCTCGAGGTGCGTGGCCCGTGGATCTCGTCGTCGTACTACGAGGCGCCGGAGGCCGCCGATCGTTGGACGGAGGACGGCTGGTTCAAGACCGGCGACATCGTCACCATCGAGCAAAATGGCTATGTCGAGATCCAGGATCGCTCGAAGGACCTCGTCAAGTCCGGCGGCGAGTGGATCTCGACCGTCGCACTCGAGAACGCCTTGATGGGTCACCCCGCCGTACTCGAGGCCGCTGTGATCGCCGTGCCCGACGAGAAGTGGTCGGAGCGCCCGCTCGCCGTCATCGTGTACCGCGAAGGCGAGACCGCTACCGCCGACGATCTCCGTGCGTTCCTCGAGCCGAACTTCGCGAAATGGTGGCTCCCGGAGCGGTTCGAGGCAGTCGACGAGATCCCGAAGACTGCCGTCGGGAAGTTCCGCAAGACAGCTCTCAGAGAACGCTTTTCATAGAGGCGAAGACGCCCCGCCCGCCCACCGAGGAGGATCGTTGGCAACGTTCGTCACCACCCATCACGAGGGCGCCGTCGCGCTCGTCACGATCGACAACCCGCCGCTGAATGCGCTCTCGGCAGCGCTGCTGGAGGAGCTCGAGGCGGAGGTCGACCGGCTCGACGGCGACGACGCCACCCGTGCGATCGTGTTCCAAGGCGCGGGTGAGCGCGCGTTCGTGGCGGGAGCCGACATCAAGGAGTTTCCAGCCTTGCGCGAGACCGGAGGCGGCGAGGGCGGGGCGGCGCGCGGGCTGCATGCGCTGGGGCACCGGATGGATGCGGCGCGCACACCCTTCGTGGCGGCGATCAAGGGCTACTGCCTCGGCGGCGGCCTCGAGCTCGCGATGTGTTGTGACGTTCGGGTCTGCGCCGACGACGCGAAGCTCGGCCAGCCGGAGATCAAGCTCGGCCTGATCCCGGGCGGCGGCGGAACTCAGCGGTTGCCGCGGCTCGTGGGCCTCGGTCGGGCGAACCTCCTCAACCTCGGAGGCGAGTTCATCGATGCCTCGACGGCCTATTCCTGGGGGCTCGTCGAGCAGGTCGTGCCGCGGAATGAGCTGTTGCCAGCTGCGATCACGGTCGCGACCGGTTTCGCCGCTCGTTCGCCGCATGCCGTTGCGGTGATCCGCGAGCTGGCCCGAACGACTCGCGACCTCTCGCTCGAGGAGGGGTTGCGGCGCGAGGCGGACGCCTTTCGCCGCTGTCTCCTGAGCGAGGACGGTCAGGAGGGTGTCGCTGCGTTCGTCGAGAAGCGCGAGCCGCAGTTCACCGGCCGATGAAGGCGATCCGGCTCGAGGCGGTCGGCGGCCCGGAGGAACTGGCGCTTCGCGATCTCCCGGCGCCAGTGGCGGGAGATGGTCAGGTCATCGTCGAGGTGAGGGCGTCAGCGATCAACTTCCTCGAGGTGCTGATCCGCCGGGGCCTCTACCCACAGATGCCGGAACTGCCGTGGGTTCCCGGCGTCGAGATCGCCGGGACGACGGCCGAGGGCCGGAGGGTGCTCGGCCTCCTTCCACAGGCGGGCGGAGGCTACGCCGAGTACGCAGCCCTCGACGAAAAGTGGCTGTTCGACCTGCCCGAGGAAGCGTCGTTCGAGGAAGGCGCCGGCTTCCTGATGGCCTATCTGACGGCGTGGATCCCGCTCACACAGCAGGCCGTCATACGGCCCGGGTCCCGGGTTCTCGTCCACGCCGCGGCGGGAGGGGTCGGTTGCGCGGCTGTCGTCGTCGCCCACGACCTCGGCGCCGAGGTCGTGGCAACCGCCGGCTCGGTCGAGAAGCTCGAAATTCCCCTCTCTCTCGGGGCGAACCAGGCGGTCACCTACGACCGGCTCGCCGAGATCGAGCCCGTCGACATCGTCTTCGACCCCGTCGGTGGGAAACTCCTCTTCGACTCGATCAAGTTGCTGCGACCGCTCGGAGTCGCGGTCGCGATCGGCTTCGCGGGCGGCCTGTGGCCGCCCCTCGACCCTGCGCTTCTCGTCGGGCGCAACGTCGGAGTGCAAGGCTTCTACCTCGGCCGGCTGATGCAGCGGCGATCCGAGCTCGTGCGGGAGGCCGCGCTCGACCTCCTTCGGCTCTGGAGAACCGGTCGAGTACACCCGATCGTCGGCATGACGTTCCCGCTCGCGGGCGCGGCCGAGGCACATCGTCTGATCGAGGAGCGACGCTCGACCGGCAAGGTCGTGCTCCTTACATGAAGGCGATCGTCACCGGCGGCGCGTCGGGGATCGGGGCTGCGATCGTGGCGCGCCTGCGTGCCGAGGAGGTCGAGGTCGAGATCCTCGACCTCACGAACGGCTTCGACGTCGGCGAGCCCGAGCATTGGAACGACGTGGGCCCGGTCGAGATCGCCAGCCTGAATGCCGGCGTCCTCGGTGGCGCGGCGGACCCCGCGGAGATCTCTGTCGAGCGCTACCGCCGGACGATGCGCGTCAATGTCGACGGTGTCGTGCTGGGGGTGCGGCGGCTCGCCCGCGTGATGCCCCGGGGAGGGCGCATCGTGGTGACCGCGTCGCTCGCCGGCCTGACACCCATGCCATCCGACCCCGTCTATGCCGCCTCGAAGCATGCAGTGATCGGGTTCGTCCGCTCGATCGCCGCCCCCCTCGAGACCCGCGGGATCTCGATCAACGCGGTCTGCCCGGGCATCGCCGACACGCCGATGGTGGGCGCCGACACGCGCGAGCAACTCAGCGCAGCAGACTTTCCCCTCCTCTCGGCGGCCGAGGTCGCCGACGCCGCTTGGGTCGCGCTGGGCTCCGGCGCGACCGGACACGCATGGGTCGTCCAGCCCGGCAGGCCGGCCCTCGACTACCGCTTCCCGAATGTTCCGGGCGCCCGTACGCCGGCCGGCAACCCCGGCGCGCCCCCTCTCTCCGGATGACGGGAGATCGTCGCGCACGGCTCGTACGGAAGTGTGTTGATTCAACACAATTGGCTGCCTAACTTCGGCATCTGGAGCCTCCTGATCGTCGGGTTCGTCACTTAGACGGCCGCGTACACGAAAACTCATCGCCGGAGCCTCGGCCGAGGCCGACACCGATGCAATTCATGCGCGAGTCTCGGCAGGACGCCTTCGGCATGTGGGCTTCGCGAATGACCTGCGAAGACTTCGTTCGTTTCCGGCTTCCTCCCCGGCGAGAACCCCGACGCCGACTGGCGCGCCGACTCAGAGAGTGCGGGCAAGTTGCTCGTCCGTTGCCGGAGTGCTGGCAGCGGAAGTTCAGTAGTTCTGGGCAAGCTCCATCGGCGGAATCCCCGAGGAAAGGTCGCGATAACTGTCGTAGCGTTGCTTCACGATGGCGCGCTCGACGCCGCATCCGTCGCGTATGCTCGGTGGGATGCTCCACGCCTACGGGGCACGTGTCTCGTCTGACGATGCCGGGTGGATCGTCGCCCGCCTCCATGCTGACGGGCACGCAGATGCTGTCGCGGCCGCTCACATCATCGAGACCGGCATCGACCGAGCGCTCTACGCCGTCGCGCTGACACCGGCGCACCGGGACGCGATCCTGCGCCACCTCGAGGACTGCCCCCAAGGGCTCGTCGAACTTCGCAGAACGCTCCTGCGCGATAATCATGGCCGCATGACATCGCGCCGCAACCGCAACGACCCCGCGACCATGATCACGACGGCGACGAGCGCCCGGGCGAGCGGCAACCTGATGACAAGCGCGTAAGGCTTCATCGCGCTCTCATCGCGAAGCAGCAGGGCTAGCTGAACCCCCAGGGATCGCCGGCGGCATAGCTCTTCAAGATGCGGCGGGCGACGACCATGCGGTGTACCTCGTCGGGACCGTCGTAGATCCGCCCCCCACGTGCGTGCATCGCCATCTGCGCCAACGGCGTGGCGTCGGTCAGTCCACGGGCACCGTGGACCTGGATCGCCCGGTCGATCACCTCGTCGAGCACGCCGGCGGCGTAGAACTTGAGCAGCGACACCTCCACTCGCGCCTCGGAGCCCTCGTCGATCCTGCGGGCGGTGTCCATCGTCAGGAGTCTGCAGGCCTGGATCCCGGCAGCGGAGTCGGCGATCCAGTTCTGGACCGTCTGCTTGTCGGCCAGTACCCCTCCGAATGCCTCACGTTGAAGAGCGTGAGAACACATCAGGTCGAACGCACGTTGCATCTGGCCCAGCCACCGCATCACGTGGTGGATGCGCCCGGGGCCCAGACGCTTCTGCGCGATCCGGAACGCCTCGCCACGCTCGCCGAGGGTGTTCGCAACCGGGACGCGAACGCCTGCGTACCGAACCTCGCAGTGGGTGTTCCAGCCGCGCCCGACGTGGCCCATCACCGACGTTGGTCGTTCGATCTCGAGTCCGGGCGTGTCGGTCGGCACCAGGATCATCGAACCACGCTTGTAGGTCTCGGCGTCCGGATCCGTGATTGCGAAGACGATCCCGAAGGCCGAGCCGTCTGCTCCGCTCGAGAACCACTTGCGCCCGTCGATCACCCAGGCGTCGCCGTCGAGAACGGCCCGTGTGCGAAGCAGCGTCGGGTCGGAGCCCGCCACATCCGGCTCGGTCATCGAGAAGAACGAGCGAGCTCGCCCGGCAACGAGCGGCTCGAGGAAGCGGTCCTGTTGCTCGGGCGTGCCGAACTGATGGAGGATCTCCGCGTTACCGGCATCGGGAGCCTGGCAGCCGAAGACGAGCTGTGCCCAGTGCGAGCGGCCGATCTCTTCGTTGACGCAGGCGTAGTAGAGGAAGCCGTCACCGGTGCCGCCCGCGCTCGGCGGCATGTGCGGCGCCCAGAGCCCCGTTGAGCGTGCCTTCGCCTGCAGCTTCGCAACGAGCTCGGGCGCAGCGTCGTCCTCGCGGTCGAGAAGGCCCTCGTTCGGGAATACGTGTTCGTCCATGAACGCCCGGTAATGCGCTCGGCGTTCCAGGTATGCGGGCGGAAAGAGTGACGTGCTCACACCAGTAGGATCGTTCACATGCGCCTTGCACTGCAACTCGGGTACGACGATCCACTCCACGGGATCGCTCTGGCGCAGGAGGCCGATCGACTGGGGTTCCACTCCGTGTGGACGTCCGAAGCGTACGGCACCGACGCTGTCACGCCGATGGCCTGGATCGCGGCGACCACGGAGCGGATCGCCGTGGGCAGCGCGATCATGCAGATGCCGGCCCGGTCGCCGGCCGCGACGGCGACGACAGTGGCAACGCTCGACATCCTCTCAGGTGGGCGTGTCCTGCTCGGTCTCGGCACGTCCGGCCCGCAGGTCGCCGAGGGCTGGCACGGCCAACCCTGGGGCAAGCCACTCACCCGCACGCGCGAGTACGTGGAGATCGTGCGTACGGTGCTTCGGCGGGAGGTACCCCTCGAGCACCACGGCGAGCACTACGACATCCCCTACAGCGGGCCGGGAGCGACGGGCCTCGGCAAGCCACTGAAGATCATCGTGCACCCCACCCGAGACGAGGTGCCGATCTACCTGGCTGCGATCGGACCGAAGAACGTCGCGCTCGCGGCCGAGATCGCCGACGGTTGGCTGCCGATCTTCTTCTCGCCCGAACGGGCACGGGGTGTGCACGGCCCCGCGCTCGAGGAGGGCTTCGCCCTGCGCGGAGGACGGCCGGACGACTGGGACCTCGCGCCACTCGTGCCGGTGCTGATGGACGACGACGTGCAGGCCTGCCGCGAGTTCCTCAAGCCGATGCTCGCGCTCTATGTCGGCGGCATGGGCGCGCGCGGCCAGAACTTCTACAACCGTCTCGCCCGGCGTTACGGGTTCGAGGCAGAGGCAGAGACGATTCAGGATCATTACCTCGCGGGTCGCAAAGGGGAGGCGGCCGCAGCCGTGCCCGACGCACTCGTCGACGAGATCGCGCTCGTCGGCGACCGCACGCGCATCGCCGACCGGCTCGCCGCCTGGCGAGAGAGCGGCGCGACCACGCTGGTGCTCCAGGCGCGGCAGCCGGCGGCGCTGCAGGCGCTGGCGGAGCTCACGGGTTGAGGGAGGCGGTGAAGGAGGAGTGGACGAGGCGCTGGCACAGGAGCTCGGTACCCCGGTTACACGAATGGTGCAGCTGGCGGGTGGCGCCTCGAAGGAGGCCTGGGAGGTGCACACGGCCGACGGGCGGGAGCTGATCCTCCGTCGCGCCGGTGGCGGAGTGATCCATCTCGACACGTTGTCGCTTCGACAGGAGTTCGATGTGCTTGCTGCGGCGTGGGTTGCTGGAGTGCGCGCGCCGGAGCCCATCGCCTACCTCGGCGATCTCGACGGTCGCGAGGCCTTCGTGATGGAGCTCGTCCACGGCGAGGCGATCGGGCGCCGGATCGTCAGAGCAGCTCCTCCTGGTCTCGATCTGCAGATGGCCGAGGAGCTTGCGAAGATCCATTCGATCGCACCGGCGACGCTTCCGTTCCTCCCGAACCGGGACCTGTGGCAACGGCTCTACGCGGAGCTCGACTCCGTCGACGAGCCGCACCCGGCGATCGAACTCGGGATAGCCTGGTGTCGCGAGCGGCTTCCGCTCGAGCGCCCTCGAGTCGTCACCCACGGCGATTTCAGGATCGGCAACCTGATGGTGGACGGGGCGGGAATCGCTGCCGTGCTCGACTGGGAGTTCGCGCACATTGGCGATCCAGCCGAAGATCTCGCGTGGCCCCTCGTCCGCGCCTGGCGTTTCGGGAACGACGCCCGCCACCTCGGAGGCGTCGGCGAGGTCGAGCCCTATCTCGACCGCTACGCCGAGCTGACCGGCCTCGAAGTCCCTCCGGACGAGCTACTCGCCTGGGAGGTCCTGGGCAACTGCAAGTGGGCGATCGGCGCACTCACCCAGGCTCGCCGGCACCTGCGGGGCGAGGAGCGCAGCGTCGAGCTCGCCATCCTGGGCCGGCTCGCGGCCGAGATGGAGTACGAGCTCCTCGACCTGATCGAGAGAGCTGCGTGAGCTCGGCGAGCCCGACAGATCGCCCGACGGCCGCCGAGCTCGCAACCGCCGTGCGCGAATTCCTCGGGGCCGAGATCCTGCCTACGCTCGAGGACCAGCGGCTCCGGTTTCGCACCCTCGTCGCGATGAACGCGCTTTCGATCGTCGAGCGGGAGGCGCCGGGCCCGGGGGAGGCCGACTGGGAGACGGCTCGACGCATCCGCGCCGGCGACGTCCGCGAGGGTGACCTCGCGGCCCTGAAGGCGGGAGTGGAGGCGAAGCTCCGCCTGGCGAGCCCGAAGTATCTCGAGCGCTACCGTGAGCCCGCTTGCTCTCGAACACCACGCCACCCGCTGGACGACGATGGAGGGCCACTGGGAGCAGTACCAGCCTGATCGAGGGGGAGGAGCGAGACCATCCGGGCCACGCTCCTCCCCCGGAGTTCAGCGGGCTACTTCGCCGGAGTTTCGCACGTGAGCTGCGAGACCGTCTGGAACGCACCGGCGTTGAACTTCACGACCTGCACACAGCCGATCGGGAACTGGTCGCCCGGCCCTGTCTGCTCACGGTTGCCCGGGAGCAGGAACGGGTTGCCTTCGTCCCACAACCGCACCGCCTTCATCAGGCCGGCGCGCGTCGGGTTTGGCCCGAGCTTGGTCAGCAACTGCACGAAGGCGTGCGCGGTTGCGACGCCGTAGAGGCCGAACGCGTCGGTGGCGGTTGCCGACGGTGCGTACTTCGCCATTACCTTTTTGTAGAGAATCATCCCCGGATCGCTGTCCCATTTCGAACTCGCCGGATCCTTGGCGTACTGGTAGGTGAGCGTGCGATTCACGAGATCGCCGCCGCCACTCTTCTGTGCCAGCGTCAAGACGGTGGTCGTTGCTGTCACTCCGGTCGAGTAGATCACGGCCGGCGACCACTTGAGCGCATTCGCAATCGCGTACGACTGGATCATGGCTTTCGGAGTCGCGAAGATCAGGAAGACGGTCGCTCCTGTGCCACGGAGTTTTGCGATCTGGCTCGCCACAGTCGGCGCCGTGACCTCGTACGCCTCCTTGCCGACGATGTTCGACGCCTTTGCTCCGAGGCCGTCCTCGAGCCCGAGCAGAAGATCCTTGCCGAAGCTGTCGTTCTGGTAGAGGACGGCGATCTTCGCATTGGGACTATTGCGGGCAATCTTCTGGCCGTAGATCCTGCCCTCGAACTGGTAGTTGGGCAGGTAGCCGATCGTCCACGGCCATGCCTTGGCGTCTCTCCCGAAGGTCGTGTCGCCGGTCGCCGTGAAGAGGTGCGGAACCTTGTTCGAGTTGAGGTACGGCCGGATGGCAAGGTTGACCTCGGTCCCGAGAGCGCCGACGACAGCGAACACCTTGTCCTGCTCCACGAGCTTGCGCGCGTTCTGGACACTGTTTGCCGGGTTGTAGCCGTCGTCGTAGTACTTGAACACGATCTGGCGCCCACCGACACCGCGCTTCCCGTCCGGCCCTCTGCGGGCGTTGATGTATGAGATGTACGCCTTGAACCCGACCGGGATGATGCCGTACGCGGACGCGGGCCCCGAGAGCGGGAACGTGGCGCCGATCGTGACGCTCTTCGCCGTGACGCCGGTCTCGGCCGTCGCCGTCGACGCCGTGACCCCGACCGCTGCGACGAGCACGAGCGCTATCAGTATGACCCTTCGCATTGACACTCCTCCAGTGAAATGAATCCCTTGACCGGACGACCCTAACCGCCCCATCACGTAGACGCCAGGGTCACTAGTTAGTTGTGGTGGAGCCGAGGCCAATCTCCGTCGCGAGGGCTTCTGCCTCGTCGAGATCGTCCGAGAGCGCCTCGATCCCGCCGGCCCAGATCGACGAGTCGGTGAGATCGAGGCCGACCATGCGGGCGAGCTCCTCTGGCGCCTTGGAGCCGCCGGCACGCAACAGGTCGAGATACGGAGCGACGATCGCGTCACCCTCCCGCTGGTACGAACGGAAGATGGCAAGCGCGAACAGGTAACCGTAGGCGTAGGCGTACACGTATCCGGGCACGTTCGTGAAATGCGGGATGTAGCTCCACCAGGTCTCGTAGCCGCCGATCCCGACAGAGTCGCCGAACAATGCCGACTGACACTCGAGCCAGAGCTCGTTGAGCCGATCCGTCGACAGCTCGCCCCGCTCCCTCCGCTCTGTGTGGACGAGGTTCTCATACCGGTTCATCGCGATCTGACGGAACGTCGTCGCGATTGCGTCTTCGAGTTGGCCCGTCAGCAGATCGAGCCGCCTGCGCGGATCGGCCTCGGACGCGAGCAACCGCTTGAAGGTGAGCGCCTCCCCGAACACCGACGCGGTTTCCGCCGTCGTCAGCGGAGTCGAGGCGTTGAAGAGCCCGAGCGGTGCGGCCATCGAGCCGTGCAGCGCGTGCCCGAGCTCATGAGCGAGGGTGAGAATCGAGCGGCGGTCTCCGGTGTAGTTCATGAACACGTACGGATGAACGCCCGGAACGTTCGTGGCGCAATAGGCGCCGTGCCGCTTGTCGGGCCGGACCGGGGCGTCGATCCACGCATCGTCGAAGAACCGCTCGACAGCTGCTCCTGCCTCGCTCGAGAAGTCACCGTACGCTTCCACGACGATGCGGCGCGCCTCGTCCCATGGTGTCTTTGACGAGTCTTCGGCAACGGGCGCGAAGCGGTCGTAGAACTCGAGTCTGTCCAGCCCGAGCAATTTCGCCTTGAGCCGGTAGTAGCGCTGGGGGACGTCGTACCGCGAGATAGCAGCGTCGACGAGCGCCTGCACGGCGTCGTCGGTCGTCTCGTTCGCGAGGTTCCGCGAGGAAATCCACGTCGGGTAGCCACGGAGTCGGTCGTCGATCCACTTGTCGACCAGAATCGTGTTGAAGATCGACGTACGCGTGCGCAGAGCCGGCTCGAGGGCTACGGTGACCGCCTCGGCGGCGCCACGGCGCTCGTCGCGGTCGGACGAGTAGAGCTTTGCCATCGCCGTTTCGAGCGAGACCGGCTCGGCTTCGCCGTCGAGAGCGACGCGCATGGCACCGAGCACCTCCTCGTACAGGCGCGACCAGGCGGAGACCCCGGAGACGGCCTTCTCGGTGATGATCTTCTCCTCCGGCTCGGTCAGCAGGTACGGGCGGAACACGCGCTGTGCGGAGAGCCAGTGGCGCCAATGGTCGAGCGCAGGGTCTGCGAGAAGCCGTTCGGCCGGGTCGTCCTCGATCGCGGCCCATTCGAGCCCGAAGAAGAGGAGCTGGGTCTCGAGGCCGGCGGCCTTCTCACCGAGCTTCGCGACGAGCGCGCCACGCACGGGGTCGGCCATGTTCGTGGAAAACAGCAGGTGCGCGTAGTACAGGGCGCGTGTCGCGATCGACTCGATCCGCTCGCGCTCGTCGATCGAGTCCGCGAGCTCGGCCGCGGTCAGGGTGGCGACCCTGCCGTAATAGCGGTCGCGAAACGCGAGTGCAGCTCCTTCGGCCTCCGCGATGTCACTCTCGATGCGCGGGTCGTCACCGGAGGCATAGAGGTCGGAGAGGTCCCACGCAACCTCCTCGGCGCCTGTCTGCTCGACGGTTGCCATGGCCTGGAGACTAGACGATGCGTCTGCTGCTCCCATCGTCTTCCGCCTCGCTCGGCAGCCACGGAAGGACACCCTACGGGGCGGACATGCCACCAATGGGCCGCGCACCGGCGGTGCGCCGGAAGGGTGTCTCCCGGAGGGAGACACCCTTCGTGCCGAGTCTGTCGAGAGTTGTCCACAGGCGGGCTTGGAGACGGGCTTGAGCCGGTTCCGAGCGCGTCGCCTTCGCTGCAGATGGCCATCTCGAGCCGCCGCAGCGTACCTGCCCGTTCGTGAGAGCCATGCCCGACCGCGAGTGCCTCGCCGTCCGGCGTTCGGGGCGGCCGTGGGAGGCGAACTACCCGGCGAGGTCGGCCGGCTCGGTCACCGGAGCCTGGCAGGCGAATCGCTCGCAGACGTATACGGCCGGCTTCCCATCGACGAGTCCCTTGCCCTCGAGCAGCGGCACACCGGCCGCCGGACCGACCGATACGACCGTGTTGGGCGCGAAGGGAGCAAGCGCCGCGCGCGCAACCGGGCTGTCGACGGGCCCGGCGATTGCGATCTCGCGCGGCGGCGCGAGCCACAGGTCGAGCGCGCACAAGGCCCACCCGAACGCGCCCGGCGCGCGTTCGAGCATCGGCTCCACGAGCCGCAGCACCGAGGCTCCGCGGCGCTCGAGCTCTTCGTCGCCCCAGATCCGGCCGAGGCGGAGCAGGACGTGGGCGAGCATCGAGTTGCCGGAGGGAATCGGAGTGTCGTCGAGCCCCTTCGTACGCGCGACGAGCTCCTCGCCGCCCACCGGTGCGAGGAAGAACCCGCCGTGCTGGGGATCGTGAAACAGCTCGATCGCAAGTCGGGCGAGCCGTCGAGCCTCCTCCAGCCAGCGGACTGCACCAGTCGCGATGTGGAGCTCGATCATTCCGTGCGCCACATTGGCGTAGTCGTCGAGGAAGCCTTCGCCGCTCACCTTGCCCCCGCGCCAGGAGCGCGAGAGCCGACCGTTCTCACGGGAGAGCGGCCCCAGCAGGAACTCCCCCAACCCACGCGCGGCGTCCAGCCAGTCGGGGCGGTCGAGTCTGCGCGCGCCTTCGGCGAGTGCCGCGAGCGCCAGTCCGTTCCAGGAGGAGAGCACCTTGTCATCGAGTCCGGGTTGCGGTCGTTGCGACCTCTGCTCGAACAGTCGCGCGCGAAGATCGGCAGGCAGGTCACCTCTGATGATCGAGCGGCCGTGCTCGAACGGCAGCAGCAGCGCTGCCGGGACGCCCTCTGCCGCCGTCCAGGTGAACGTCAACCCTTCGACGCCGTTCGTGTCGGCGTCCTGCGCCGAGGCAAGGCCGCCGTTCGATAGGCGTAGGTCGCGGATCACGTAGTCGAGCGTTTCCTCGGCGACCCTGCGGTACCTCGGCTCACCGGTCACAGCCCATGCGTGCAGGTACACCGTCGCCAGCAGCGCGTTGTCGTAGAGCATCTTCTCGAAGTGGGGTACGACCCAGCGGTCGTCGACCGAGTAGCGGTGGAAACCGCCGCCGACGAGGTCGTACATCCCCCCCGCCGCCATGCCGTCGAGCGTCTTCGTGACCATCTCCATCGCCGTCGGCGAGCCGCGCCGGAGAAGGAATTCGAGGGTCGAAGCGGGCGGGAACTTCGGTGCCCGGCCGAACCCGCCGTAGGTCGGCTCGAAGGTGCGCGCGATGCCCCGTTCCGCCTCGGCCAGCAGGCCGGCCGTGAGCGGCTCTGCCGATGGCTCGATCCGAGCCGAGCTGCCAACCGCCTCGACCAGCCTGCGTGCCTGGGCGGAGATATCAGGCCGCTGCGTCCGCCAGGCCTCCGCCACCGCGACGAGGAGCTCCGTGAAGGACGGCAGCCCGTGCCGTGGCTCGGGCGGGTAGTACGTGCCAGCGTAGAAAGGCTCGCCCGCCGGCGTGAGGAAGACCGTCATCGGCCAGCCACCCTGGCCCGTCATCGAGACGGTTGCGTCCATGTAGAGGGCGTCGACGTCGGGACGCTCCTCCCGGTCGACCTTGATGTTGACAAAGTGCTCGTTCATCAGTGCCGCGGTCGCCTGGTTCTCGAACGACTCGTGGGCCATCACATGGCACCAGTGGCAGGCGCTGTAGCCCACCGACAGCAGAATCGGCCTGTCCTCCTCTTTTGCCCGCTCGAGCGCGTCGGCGCCCCACGGGTACCAGTCGACCGGGTTGTCGGCGTGCTGCAGCAGATAGGGGCTGGCCTCGGCGCCGAGGCGGTTCATGCGAAGACCGCACGGACGCCTCGCAACTCCGTCCGCAAGAGGCTCCGCGCGCGAGATGAATCGAGCGCGCAGTCGAGTGGGCGACCGGGAGGTGCGCTCGCCCGGCGAACCGGCCTTGCGGCGGCGAGCTCCGCGAGCTCGGCGCGGGAGACGTCGTCCGACCCCGCGACATTGAGAGGGCCGGAGATGTCGAGCGACGCCAGCTCTAGGAGTGCCGTGGCGAGATCACCCACCTGCACCGGCGAGCGAATCTCGTCGTCGTAGAACGTGGCGGCGAGATCGTGTGCGACGAGCTCGTGCTTGGAAGGCACGTGCCCCGGCCCGCCGACGATCAGCGACGTCCGCACGATGAGCGCGTCGGCTGCGACCGCGGCGACGCGCAGCTCTGCGTCGGCCTTCGCGCGGCCGTACGCCGTGCACGGCGAGGGTGCGTCGTCTTCGACGTACGGGCTACCCTTGCAGCCGTCGAAGACGACGTCGGTCGAGAGGTGGATGAGCCGTGCTCCGACCGCAGCGGAGCCGCGCGCGACGTTCTCCGACCCTTCGACCACGATCTGCCGTGCGTGGTCACCGTCTTGCCGGTACGCGGTGTGGATCACGACATCGGGTCGGACGTGGGTGAAAAGCTCATGGACGGCGGCAAGGTCGCGCACCTCGACCCGTTGGCCGGTCGCCCCGGAGGCGAGCCGTAGCAACTCCGTACCGAGAAACCCGGTCGCGCCCGTGACGTGGATGCGCACCGGCAGAAGGTACCGTCACGGGACGACCGTCACGCACAGGGCTCCGGCGGCCCGAGCCCGGGCCGGGCGGTCGGGCGCTCACGGTGCCGTCGCTGGCTTCTTGGCACGACGGTGCCTGACCCACTCGACGGTGAACGCGACCCCGAAGGCGATCGCGAGCCCGAGGAGCACGCCTTTCCACGGCTGCTCCTCGAACTGCTTGCCGCCGATGTATCCGAGCATCGTCGCGTAGGTCGCCCAGAGCCCTCCTGCAACGAGGTCGTAACGGAAGAACCGGTGCCACGGCAGCCCACGTGTGTACCCGGCGGTGAACGTCACCGCGGTGCGTCCGAACGGGATGAACCGAGCCACGAGGATGATGTAGCTCCCTCGTTCCTCGAGCTGCTGCTCGGCCCAGTCGAATCCCTTGTGCGCCTTCTCGTGGCGGAAGAGCCGCTTCACCGTCCGCTCTCCCGCCCACTTGCCGATCCCGTACGAGATGTTGTCACCCAGCACCGCCCCGCCCCAGGCGGCGAGGATCACGAAGAACACATTGAGGTCGCCGGCGCCGGCCAGCGCACCGGCGATGATCACCATCGACTCGCTCGGGACGAGGGGGAAGAACGCGTCGATCACCGCGACGATGAAAATGGCGAGGTAGCTCCAGTTGGAGCCCGACACCAGGTCGACCAGCTGGTTGAACACGACTGCATCCTCGCAGAGACGGGAACCGCGATGATGGGTCCGTGGGACACACGCCGCTCACAGGCATGCGGGTCCTCGACGTCACCACGTCGATCGCCGGCCCCTACTGCGCCCAGGTTCTGGCCGCGCTGGGAGCCGACGTGGTCAAGGTGGAGCGCCCCGATACCGGAGACGACGGCCGGGCCTGGGGACCGCCGTTCTGGAACGGCGAGGGCACGATGTTCCTCTCGGCCAACGCCGGCAAGCGGTCGCTGGCACTCTCGCTCCGCGACCCGCGCGGCCGCGATGCACTGCTCCGGCTCGTCGACAACGCCGACGTTTTCCTGCAGAGCCTCCGTCCGGGGCTCGCCGACGAGCTCGGCCTCGGCGCCGAAGCGTTGCACGAGCGCAACCCCCAACTGATCTACTGCTCGGTGGGGGCGTACGGGCACGTCGGGCCGCTCAGCCGTGAGCCGGGCTACGACGCCCTGATGCAGGCGGCAGGCGGCCTCATCTCGATGACGGGCGATCCCGACCGCCCGGGGGTGCGCGTCGGGTCGTCGCTGATCGACCAGGGAACCGGCACCTGGGCGGCGCTCGGAGTACTCGCAGCGCTGCTCGAGCGCGATCGAACCGGCGAGGGCTCGGTGGTCGACGTCTCGCTCTACGAGACAGCGCTCGGCTACATCGGATATCACCTCGCCGGCTATCTCGCAGACGGAACCGTGCCGCACGGCCAGGGCACCCGGTTCCCGATGGTGGCGCCCTACCAGGTGTTTCCCACGCGGGATGGTGAGTTGATGATCGCTGGCGGTAACGACCGCCTGTTCGCAGCGATCTGCGCCGTCCTCGGCCTTCCCGCGCTCGTCGACGACCCGCGCTTTGCCACGAATCCGGACCGCGTGCTCCACCGTGACGAGCTCTGCACAATCCTGAACCAGGCGCTGTCCGAGCACGACACGGCGCATTGGCAGGCGCGCCTCACGGAGGCCGGCGTGCCCGCGGCGCCGGTCGCGGACGTCGCACAGGTCGCGCACGCGCCGCAAACCGAGGCGCTGCACATGCTGCAACCGATCGCCCATCCAACCATCCCCGACCTCACGCTCACCGCCCTTCCCTTGTCGTTCGACGGCGAGCGGGCGCTGCATCGGTCGGCCCCGCCCGCCGTGGGCGAGCACACGGCAGACGTGCTCCTCGAGGCGGGCTACGCGACCGATGAGATTGCGGCTCTTGCCGCGGAAGGAGTGATCCGGAGATGAGCCATCTGTCCGCGTCGTTCAGCGCCACGATCCGCGTCCGGCTTTCCGACGCCCCAGGGTCGTTCGCACGCCTCGCGAACGCGATCGGTGATGCCGGCGGGTCGTTCGGCGCGATCGACCTCGTTCGGGTCGAGAAGGGCACCAAGGTACGCGACGTCACCGTGGAGGCGTCCGACGCCGACCACCTCGCGCGGATCGTCGAGAGCGTCCGTAAGACCGAAGGCGTCGAGGTCGAACGGGTTTCCGACCGCACGTTTCTCATGCATCTCGGCGGCAAGATCGAGATGCAATCGAAGGTCCCGGTCAAGACCCGCGACGACCTCTCGATGGCATACACGCCCGGTGTGGCCCGGATCTGCCAGGCGATCGCCGAGGATCGCGGTTTGGCCTGGAACCTGACGATCAAGCAGAACACCGTCGCGGTCGTCTCCGATGGGACTGCGGTGCTCGGGCTCGGTGACATCGGTCCCGAGGCAGCGATGCCCGTGATGGAGGGAAAGGCGCTCCTGTTCAAGGAGTTCGGGGGCGTGGACGCGTGGCCTCTCTGCCTCGACACCAGGGACACCGACGAGATCGTCGCGATCGTGAAGGCGATCGCGCCGGGCTTCGGGGGCATCAACCTCGAGGACATCTCGGCGCCGCGTTGCTTCGAGATCGAGCAGCGCCTCCGTGCCGAGCTCGACATCCCGGTGTTCCACGACGACCAGCACGGTACCGCGATCGTCGTGCTGGCTGCACTGTTGAACTCGCTCAGAGTCGTCGGCAAACGGATCGAGGACATCAAGGTCGTCGTGACCGGTGTCGGCGCAGCCGGGGTCGCAGTCACCGACATCCTCAGCAACGCCGGTGTCCGGACGGTGATCGGGTGCGACCACAACGGCGCGATCTACGAGGGTCGCCAAGGGCTGAACGCCGTCAAGCAGGCGTACGCCGAACGGACGAATCCCGATCGGCTCGAGGGCCATGCCGACGACGTCCTCGTGGGCGCGGACGTGTACCTCGGCCTTTCGGTCCCCGGCGCCGTTTCACGACCCGGAATCGCTCGGATGGCGGACGATGCGATCGTGTTCGCGATGGCCAATCCGACGCCCGAGATCGCACCGGAGGAGCTGCCGCCGGGAAAGGTCGCCGTAGTCGCCACCGGCCGTTCCGACTACCCGAACCAGATCAACAACGTGCTCGCGTTCCCGGGCGTCTTCCGGGGCGCGCTCGACGTCCGCGCGCGCACGATCACCGAGAACATGAAGGTCGCCGCCGGGCACGCGATAGCCTCGGTGATCGCCGACGACGAACTCGGCCCGGAATACGTGATCCCGAGTGTGTTCAACCGCGACGTCGCGCTCGCCGTCGCCGCCGCGGTGGCAGAGGCAGCGGAGACAGACGACGTCGCGCGGCGCTCACGGGGATGACCTGCTAGCCCTGTGACGCGCTGCGGGAACGCGCCCGTGGCTACTCGTACGAGATGGCCTCGAGCGGATCCAGCTTCGCCGCCCGGCGCGCAGGCCCGATCGCCGCCAGGATCCCGATCACCACGGCGACAATCGTGAGCACGCCGAGCTGTGTCCACGGGATCGCGAAGCGCACGTCGTACTCGGAGAGTGCCTGGTTGACGAGAGCCGCGAGGAAGATCCCGAGCGGTAGCCCGATAGCCGCCCCGATGAGCGCGGTGATGATGCTCTCCTGGCGGATCATCCGTCGAACTTGCCGGCGCGTCATGCCGATTGCACGCAGCATCCCGATCTCGCGTGTGCGCTCGTACACCGACAGGACGAGGGTGTTGATCATCCCGAAGATGCTGACGAACACCGCCAGGGTGAGCATGACGTAGAGGAACGAGATGAACTCGTTGAAATCGGCGTCCTCGCGGTCGATCCACTCCTCGCGTGTCTCGAGCTGGGTGTCGGGGAACCCTGCGATCGCCTCCTCCATCTGCGCACGGTTCTCATCGGTCGACGCTCCCGCGACGTTCGCCCAGGTCCAACGGTTGCGGGGTCGGTCGTACAGCGAGTCGAACAGCTGCGTCGACACGTTCACGCTCTCCAGCAGCGGATAGAACGGTGGCGGCTCGAAGGTCCCTACGATGGTGACCTTCGCGCTGCGATCTGCGGTCGAGCGGATGGTCACGACGTCCCCTACCGCGAGGTCGTGATCCTCCGCGAAGTTCGAGCTTGCGATTGCCTTCGTCGTTCCGAGCGTCTTCAGCACGCTTTCGTCGCCCTGACGCCAGTCGAAGACGTACGCCGCAGCGATGGTGTCTGGATCGATACCGCCGATCTCGGCCGAAGCGCCGTCCACGAGGCCGGCGTCGGAGCGCACGCTGGTGACGAGCTCGGGAACGGAGGATGCCGCGAGTGCGTCGCCGGCCGCCGCGACGAACGGCGTGTACCCGTCGCGCGAGGTAACCACATAGTCGGCGGCGATCTGGTCCTCGATCGCCTGGCGGTTCGACGCCTTCATCCCGTTCGTGAGCGTCGCGATGAAGGCGACGAGCGCGATCCCGATCATCAACGCAGCCGCCGTCGCAGCTGTGCGACCAGGGTTCCTGCGGGCGTTCATTCCGCCGGTGCGAGTGGCCACGCGATCCGGCAGGACACTTGGGAACTCCATCGGCCACTCCGGTTCCCACCTCGTCAGCCCGCGCCGCAGCCACATGACGAGGACGACCGGTATCAGTAGCGGGTTGAGCAACCCACCGCCGACGAACGCGCCGACCCGCCGCGCTGCGGCTCCCGGTCCCCATGCTCCGTAGCGCAATAGCCAGTACGGCAGCAACCAGAACGGCCAAAAGAGCACCGTGACGGCAAACGCCGCCCAGCGTCCAATCGGACTGCTGATGACAGCGAGCGGCCGCACGAGGTGCGACGCGAGCATCGCGACACCGAGGAAGAGCAGGAGGACGCCGGCCGCGATGGAGAGCAATCGATCAGCGGTCCCGAGCTCGTCAGTGAACATCGCGCGGGCCAGGACGGCGAGGGCAGCGACGACGACGATGCTTGCGACCCATGGCACAAACGGCGCGAACCTTGATCTCGGTAGGGTCGCACCCTCACGTACCGCCGCGATCGGAGGCACGCGCGTGGCCCGGATTGCCGGGAACAAGCCCGCGAGGAACGTGATACCGATACCGACGGCGAGCGCCACGATCACCGTCCGCATCGCGAAGACGCGGTCTGCCGAGGGAAGCTCGACCCCTAGCGCGCGGAAGAGCCCCTCGATGCCTTCCGCCAACACAAGACCGAGACCGAGGCCGACGAGCGACGCGACGAGGCCGATGATGAGCGACTCGAGGATCACCGACCCAAGGACCTGGCGTCGCGACGCTCCGATCGTGCGCAGTGTGGCGAACTCGCGCGTGCGCTGCGCCACGGTGATCGAGAACGTGTTGAAGATGACGAACGCGCCGACGAAGAGAGCGATACCGGCGAAGACAAGGAGGAAGTAGCGGAAGATTGCCGTGAACTCGTTTACCTCGTCCACCTGTTCCGCGGCTTCGGCCGTGGCGCTCACGACCTTCGCGTCGTCCGGCAGGATAGGCTGGATGGCCGCGACGAGCTGGTCCTCGCTCGTGCCTTCGGTGGCGGCGACCGAGATCGCGTCGTACTGGCCCTCCCGGTCGAGCAGCTCCTGCGCCGCCGGGATCGTGAAGACGGCGAAGCTGGAGTTTCCGAGGCTGTCGAGGCTGCCGTACCGCGCGACCCCGACGAGCTTGAAGGAGCGCTTCGGTTGGAGGGTCGAGATGTCGACCGTGTCGCCGACCTCGTACCCCTGGTCGTCCGCGGTGCCGACATCGATGACGACCTCGTCGGCCGTCGCGGGCCAACGACCCTCGAGGACGTTGAGCGGATTGAACTGAGAGAGCGCGGAAGCCGTGTCGATCCCGAATCCGAATGTTGCTGCACCCTCTGAGCTGACCGATTTCCCCTCGGGCGTGAGGATCTTGGTATTGCGCTCGTCGAGCACCGTCCCGGTGGCGAGGGCGACACCGTCGACCCCCCGTACGGTGTCGAGGAGCGACGCCTCGACGGGTGGATTCGGCGGCTTCTCGCCGTCGATCGAGATGTTGAGGCCCCGACCTGTCACGACCGCATCCGTACCCGCGTACGACTCCGTGAACAGGGTTGTAAACGCGCTGTTGACCGTGTCCGTAAGGATGTAGGTGCCACTGATCATCGCGACGCCGAGGACGATCGCGATGGCGGTGAGGAGAGCGCGGAGCTTGCGGCCCGCGAGGCCGCGGAGTGCGACCTTGATCACGCGGCAGCCACTTCTTCCATGACCGAGAGGATCTCCTTTTGGTTGCACTCGGCGAGCTCGCGCACGATCGCACCATCGGCCAGGAAGAGCACCCGCTGCGCCACCGCAGCTGCCCGCGCGTCATGCGTGACCATGACGATCGTCTGACCGTACTCGTCGACGGAGCGTCCAAGGAGCTCGAGGATCTCCGCGCTCGTGGAGGAGTCGAGGTTCCCCGTCGGCTCGTCGGCGAAGAGCACGGTCGGCTTCGAGACGAGCGCGCGCGCAATCGCCACGCGCTGCTGCTGCCCGCCCGACAGCTCGGACGGTCGATGAGAGAGCCTGTCCTTCAGGCCGACGTCACCGACGAGCTGATCGAACCAGCCGCTCTCCGGCTTCTCGCCCGCGATCGTCAAGGGCAGGAGAATGTTTTCCTTCGCGTCGAGCATCGGAAGCAGGTTGAAGAACTGGAACACGAAGCCAATGTGCTCGCGCCGCAGCTTGGTGAGAGCCTTGTCTCCGAGCGTCGTGATCTCCGTTCCAGCGATGTCGACCGTGCCCGACGTCGGCTTGTCGAGGCCCGCGAGGATGTGCATCAACGTCGACTTGCCGGACCCCGACGGGCCCATGACGGCGGTCGCCTTCCCGCGGGCGAGATCGACGGAGACCCCACGCAGCGCGTCGACTACCGTCTCACCCTCGCCGTAGCGGCGGCTCACGTCCTTCGCGACGACGACCGATCCGTTTCCAGCCTCCACGCTCGTTCTCCTCGTCTGGGATTTCATCCCCGTCTTCGTCGCCACGGTCGTCAAACCGGCCGAGCAGGGCTACACGGATAACCGTACTAGACCGAGGGCTGCTGCCTCCGAGCATGCGCCGACCGTCGCGGCTGCGGTGGCCGAGGCAGCGGAGCACGACGCCGTCGCTCGGCGTTCGCGCGGTTGAACGGCGGCGCCCGGTAACCTGGCCCGGTAACCTGCCGTCCTCGTGGGGGCATGCGCAGCCCCGCGCAGAGCACGTCGCGCTCGCCGCGGCCCTACTCGTAGTGCAGCGCCTCGAGCGGGTCGAGCCGTGCCGCTCGTCGCGCCGGAAAGATCGCAGCAACGATCCCGACGACGATCGCAGCGATGGCGAACACGATCACCTGCGTCGTGGGGAAGGCGAACACGATGAAATCGACGCGTGAGATCAGGAGCGCGGCGAGCACGAGCCCGAGGGCGATCCCGATCGCGGCGCCGATCAACGCGGTGATCACGCTCTCGTGTCGGATCATCCGCTTCACCTGACGCTGCGTCATCCCGATCGCACGCAGCATGCCGATCTCGCGTGTGCGCTCGAACACGGTCAGCACGAGCGTGTTGACGATGCCGAAGAGGCTCACGAGAACAGACAGCGCGAGAAGAACGTAGAGGATGTTGAGGATCGAGCTGAGTCCCGAGATCTGGCTGTCGACGAAGTCCTGCCGCGACTGGGCCTTCGCGTTCGGGTAGTCCTCGAGCGCGGTCTTCAGAGCGGCCAGGTTGGCATCGCTCTCGCCACCGGTCATCTTCACGAACGTGTAGATGTTTTTCGGGTCAGAGTTGTTGGCGTCCCAGGTAGCGGCCGAGATCGTGACGGGACCGAATGGAGAGCCACCCGGTGGCGGATCGAACACGCCCTTGACCCTGAAGGTCTTTTTGGTGCCGTTGACGAAAGTCACTTCGACCGGCGATCCCACCGTGAGCGCGTGGTTCTTCGCGTAGCCGTCGTCGACGAACGCTCCGTCCGACCCGAGGGTGGCGAACGTGTTCTGCGAGCCCTTGATCCACTTCAGCGCGATCACGTCCTTGGCTCCCGGATCGACGGCCGTGGCAAAGATCGTCTTTCTGAAGACCCGCGCGTCGCCGGTGCGCACGCTGCCGACGGCGACCACACCCGGAGTCTCTGCCGCAGCAGCCGCGGCCGAGGTCGGAATCGGGCTGAAGTTGTTCTGCGCCGTGATCGAGTAGTCACCGGTGAAGATGTCGTCGACCGCGCTCGTGAACGAATGGACGATCCCTGCGGCCAAGGTCGCAACGAGGGTCACGAGTGCAAGCCCGATCATCAGCGCCGACGCAGTAGACGCGGTTCGCTGCGGATTCCGTTTCGAGTTGTCGGCACCCGTCCGCGCCGTCACGTTGTCGGGAACCACTCCGGGGAACTCGGCCGGCCACTCGGGGCGCCAGTGCGAGACGGCGTGGCGAACGATCATCACCACCACGATCAAGAGCACGAGCGGGTTCAGCAGCGCTCCTGTGACAAATGCCAGCACGCGTTTCCCGACGGGGCCGGGGCCCCAGGCGCCGTATCGGAGCAGCCAGTACGGAAGCAGGAAGAAGGGCCAGACCAGCACGGTGAAGGCGAAGACCGTCCACCGGGCGACCGGGCTCAGGACGATGACGAGCGGCTTCACGAACCGCGCCGACAACAGCGCGACACCGAGGAAGATGAACAGCGTACCGAGGCCCATCCAAAGCAGAACCTGCGTGGTGCCGAGGCCATTCGCAAAGATGCCGTACAGCAGCGCTGCGAAGCCGGCCGCCGCGAGGAGCGCCGAGCCGAGCGTCCTGAATCGCGCGAACCGACCCTCCGGAAGGGTCGCACCCTCGCGTACGGCGGCGATCGGCGGGACGCGCGTGGCGCGGATTGCGGGCCGTAGGCTGGCGAGGAGCGTCACGACCACGCCCACGAGCAACGAGACGACGATCGTGCGCGTCTGGAACAGCAGGCCGCTGTTCGGCAGCGTGAAGCCCACCGCGTCGAACAGCGCGAACAGACCCTTGGCGAGGCCGAGACCGAGCAGCAGACCCGTGATCGACGCCAGCAGTCCGATCACGAGTGCCTCGATCACGATCGAGGTCAGCACCTGACGTCGCGACGCTCCAAGCGTCCGCAGCGTCGCGAACTCACGGGTGCGCTGGGCGATCGTGATCGAAAGGGAGTTGGCGATCACGAATGCACCGACGAAGAGCGCAATGCCGCCGAACGCGAGAAGGAACTTCTGGAGGAACGAGATGAACTCATTCGTGTTCGACGCGTCCTCCGCCGCCTGGGCTGTGCCGGTGCGCACTTGCGTCCCCGGCGGCAGGATCGTCCGGATCTGCGCGACGAGCGCCGGCGGCGAGACGCCGTTCTTGGCCGAGACGCGGATCTGGTCGAGCTTCCCCTTCTTGGCAAAGAGGTGCTGAGCCGTCGGCAGCGTGAAGCCGGCGAGCGTCGCGCCGCCGATCGAGGATACGGAGCCGAACTTGACGAGGCCCGAGATACGCAGCATTTCGATCGGGCCTTGCGCCTGAACGCCGATCTCCTCACCGATCGAGAGGTCCTTCTTGCCGGCGGTCGACTTGTCGATCACGACCTCCCCGTCCTTCGGCCAGACACCCTCGACCAGCGTGAGACTGTTGAAGGAGGGCTGGGACGGATCGACGCTGAACCCGAGGTTGGGCGCGCCCCCGAACGTGATCGCCTTGCCGTCGGAGCCGATCAGTTGGGCGTCGCCACCGACGCCGCCGACGGCCTGGGCGACGTCCGGCAACGCCTTCACCTCCGCGAGCACCGACTCGGAGAAGGGCGGTGCGACGCTGCCGTTGTCGTTCAGGTCGAAGGCCGTCTTGCCGGTGATCGTCGCATCGGTCCCGCGATAGACCTCGGTGAAGATCGTGTCGAACGCGTCGTCGATCGAGTCCGTGAGCACGAACGTGCCGCTCACCATCGCTACGCCGAGCACGATCGCAAGGGCCGTCAGGACCGTGCGCAGCTTGCGGCCCAGCATGCCCTTGAGCGCGAAGCGGGTCACTCTGCGCCGATCTGCTCCATCTCGGCGACGACGTCGTGCGCCGTTGCACCGCTGACTTCTTTGACGATCAACCCGTCTGCGAGGAAAAGAACGCGATCGGCAATCGCCGCAGCCCGCGCGTCATGCGTGACCATCACGATGGTCTGACCGAGATCACGCACGGAGTGCCGAAGAAGCTCGAGGATCTCGCCGCTCGTCTTCGAGTCGAGGTTGCCCGTCGGCTCGTCGGCGAAGATCACGGAGGGCCGCGAGACGAGCGCGCGTGCGATCGCCACGCGCTGCTGCTGGCCGCCGGAGAGCTCCGCAGGGCGGTGATGCAATCTGTCCTTGAGACCAACGGAGGCGATCAGATCGTCGAACCAGGCCTGGTCGGGCTTCTCACCGGCGATCGAGAGTGGCAGCACGATGTTTTCTTCGGCCGTCAGCATCGGCAGGAGATTGAAGAACTGAAAGACGAAGCCGATGTGCTCGCGGCGGAGCTTCGTGAGGTCTGTGTCACCGAGATCCGTGATCTCCGTGCCGGCGATTGCGACGCTCCCCGCGGTAGGCCTGTCGAGACCCGCAAGGATGTGCATGAGGGTGGACTTACCCGACCCCGATGGGCCCATCACGGCGGTCAACTCACCATCGCGCACGCTGACCGACACGCCGCGAAGGGCGTCGACCGCTGTATCTCCTGCTCCGTAGCGCCGAGCGACATCCGTTGCGACGACGACAGCACCATTCTCCCGAGCCTGCGTGGCCACGGACTCCGTCTCCGTCACGTCATCACCTCCTCGTCGGTGTCATGTGGCAAGCATCCCGGAATGGGCCGGGATCGCCAATACGGGTAACCGTACCCTGCACCCCGACGCCGGCTCTGGGAGAGGCGATGTCAGGCGAAAGACGGTGACCCGGTTTCGAGCATGCGCTTCGAGGCGTTGGCGAGGACGTCACCGAGGATCCCCACGATCTCGTCCATCTCGGCCTCGCCTGCTACGAGCGGCGGCGAGATCTGCACGACCGGGTCGCCGCGGTCGTCCTGGCGACAAATCAGGCCGGCGTCGAAAAGGGCCGGAGTCAGGTAGCCGCGCAGAAGCGACTCGCATTCATCGTCGTCGAACGTCGTCTTGGTCTCGCGGTCCTTGACGAGCTCGACCGCGTAGAAGAAGCCTGTCCCGCGGACGTCGCCGACGATCGGGAGGTCGAGCAGCGTCTCGAGCTTGGCGCGGAACACGTCCTGCGTGTCGCGCACGTGCTCGACGATGCCCTCCCGCTTGATGATCTCGATGTTCTTCAGCGCGATCGCGCACATCACCGGGTGCCCGCCGAACGTGACACCGTGCGAGTACATCGAGGTGGCGTCGAGGAACGGCTCCATCACCTCGTCTCGGGCGATCACCGCGCCGATCGGGCCGTAGGACGAGGACAGCCCCTTCGCGCACGTGACGATGTCGGGCCGGATGTCGTAGCGCTCCGACCCGAACCAGTGACCGAGCCGACCGAAGCCGGTGATCACCTCGTCGGCCGAGAGCAGGATGTCGTAGGCATCGCAGATCGCGCGCACGCCGTGCCAGTACCCCGCAGGCGGTGTGAAACAGCCCCCGGCGTTCTGGACGGGCTCCATGTGGACGAGGCACACGGACTCAGGGCCCATGGCGAGAATCGCCTGTTCGAGGTCGTCGAGGAGGAACTGCGTGAACTCCGGCTCGGACTCGCCCTCGGGGCGGTGGTAGCGGTTCGTGTTGTGGACGTGGCGCACCTCGGGTACGAGCGGTTCGAACGTCGTCCGAAGTGCCGGGATGCCGTTGATCGAGAGGGCGCCCATGGTCGTGCCGTGATAGGCGAGATGCCGGGCGATCGCCTTGTAGCGCTGCGGCCTGCGGCGCCCCGCGACGATCGCGTCGTGCATCGTCTCCGGCTCGCGAAGGGCGCGGTCGACCCGCTTGTCGCCGCGGGCGACGTAGTACTGCCGGGCGAGCTTCCACGCCGACTCGACCGCCTCCGAGCCCCCGGAGACGAAGAACACGCGGTTGAGGTCGCCCGGCGCGAGCGCAGCGATCTCGGCCGCGAGCTCGATCGCCCTCGGATGCGCATACGACCAGTTCGTGTAGAAGGGCAGCTCACGCATCTGCTCGAGCGCCGCCTGCCCGATCTCCTCCCCGTGGCCGTAGCCGATGTTGACAGAGAACAGTCCCGCGAGCGCGTCGAGGTAGCGCTTCCCGTTCGAGTCCTCGAGATAGCAGCCGTCTCCGCGAACGATGATCGGAACGTCCTGGCCGTCGCCGTAGCCGCCCATCCGGGTGAAATGCATCCACAGGTGATCCCGGGCGAGCCGCTGGAGATCGGCGGCGGCCATCGCTCAGCTTTCCCTGCTCGGGACGATGAGCAGAGGCGTCGACGACTTCTGCACGAGCTTGAGGACGACCGACCCGAGCAACGCACCGGTGATCGGGTTCTCGCCGACCGTACCGACAACGATGGTGCTGGCACTGAGCTCCTTCGCGACGGTCATGAGGACGTCGGCGGGCCGCCCTTCCTCGATGCGAGAGGTCGTCTGGATGCCGGCGGCCTCGAGGTCGCTGACTGCTCGGGCGACTGCCCGTGAGCCCATCTTCTCGAGCTGGCTTCTGAAATCCGCCGACTCACCCTCTACCGCGGGGCCACCGAAGACGCTCATGTAGTAGCCGAACACGACGCACACGTCGGCCCCGAGCAGCGGCGCGCGTCGGATCGTCTCCGCGAGCGCGGCGTTCGCCGAGGGTGAGTCGTCGTAGCCGAGCACCATGGGTCTAAGCATCGAGCACCGCCGGATCCGCAACTTCCAACGGCCGCCTGAAGAACTCGCGGTGGTTGTACCAACGCCACACCATCAGGATCACCCCCAGGATCATGAATCCGATTGCGATGACGAGCGGGGGGCCGAGCCCGAACCACGACTCGCCCGACTCCGAGTTCTCGGGCTTCGAGAGGTCGATGATCGACTTGACGAGGATGTACGTCATCGCGATCGCGCCGATCAGCGGAACGACACCGACGAGTAGGAAGTGCCTCACACTTTTCGTCAATTGGTGCCGGAAGTAGACGACGCACGCAAGCCCGGTCATGCCGTAGTAGAGCAGGATGAAGATCCCGATCGCGAGGATCGAGTCGTAAAGGGCGTTCTGGCTCACGAGCGTCAGGCTGACGTACCAGATGATGGAGAGAACGGCCATCCAGATCGTGGCGACGCCGGGGGTCATGTACTTCGGGTCGACGCTCGCAAATTGCTTGGGGAATGCACCCTGAACCGCCATCGACAGTGCGGTTCGCGTCGAGGGCAGGATCGTCGTCTGCGTCGACGCCGAGGCGGACGTCAGAACCGCGATGATCAGCAGCTTGTCGAGCGGCGAGCCGAAGACGTCCCCTCCCAGGGCGGCCAGCACATCGAGCTGGTTGTCCTCGAGGAACTTCGGCCCGTGGAAGGCGATGGCCGCGATCGCTACCACGACGTAGATGCCGACGAGGATGATCGTGCTCAGGATTGCCGCCACGCCGGGGGTCCGGGTCGAGTCCTCGGTCTCCTCGTTGACGCTCACCGTCGAGTCCCAGCCCCAGTAGATGAAGATCGCGGCGAGCACTCCCGCGACGAGGGCGCTGCTGGACGAGATGTTGAGCGGATTGAGCCAGCCGAGGGACGGGTGGACCGAATTCACGGGGTCGGAGGTGTACACCTTCCACAACGCCACGACTGCGAACAGGAACAGAGTGACGATCTCCGCGCCGAGCAGGAAGTACTGGGTCTTGGCCGACGCCTCGATTCCGACGTAGCAGATCCAGCTCATCACGATGATCCAGATCACCCCGACCACGGTGACCCAGAACGTGCTCGCTGCGAGGCTGTCCGCCCCGACGAGCAGGAAGCTGTACTCACCTGCGATCTGCGACAGGTTGGCGATCACGATGATCTGGGCGACCAGTGCGGCCCAGCCCCCGAGCCAGCCCGCCCACGGTCCGAACGCTTTCGTCGTCCAGGAGAACGTGGTGCCGCAGTCCGGGTCGGCCTTGTTCATGAAGTAGAACCCGGCCGCGATGAAGAGCATCGGGATGAACGTCACCCAGAGGGCGGCGGGCGCGTAGAGACCGACGGCGGCGACGACGATTCCGAGCGAGGCCGCCAGGCTGTAGCCGGGAGCGGTCGAAGCGACCCCGATGACCACGCTCGAGACGAGACCGAGTGCGCCGGTCTTCAGTCCCTTGTCGGCGATCCCGGTGTCCGCCGGCAGTGTGGGGTCAACGACCGTCATCAGGCTGCTTCCCTCGACGATCCGATCATGACGCCTCCTTCGCGGTCGGCTCGTGGACTCGAGCTCCCCAGTCGTAGAGCTGCTTCCACAGCTCGAGGTAGAGGAAACTCTCGGTCGTGATCACTTCCGGCAGAGCACGGATCCGGTTCGTGACGTCGAGCAGCGCCCGCCGGTCGGCACACACGAGCTCGACGAGCACGTCGAACCGTCCCGCGGTGACAACGACGTAGTCGGCTTCCTCCCAGTGGGCGATCTCGTCGGCGACGTGCTCGGGTGGCCCGGCGGTTCGAATCCCCACCATCGCCTGGGCCTCGAACCCGAGCCCGAGCGGGTTTGTGACGCCGGTCACCTGGAGGATGTTGTCGTCGCGCAGACGGGCGTAGCGGGCTCGGATCGTAGCCTCGGAAACACCGAGACCGACCGCGATCCGCCGGAACGGCTCTCGCCCGTTCCGCTGCAGCGCCTCGATGATCCCCTTGTCGATCCCGTCGACCCGGCGCGCCCGCTGAACGGGCCCGCGCGGAGCGGAGCCCGGCCCGGTTCCTGCGATGGTGCGTTCGGTGCGCAATGCGAGGTATTACTTACCACTCTCGACGCATTGCGTCAACGCAGCCCTCTGCGAGCACGCAATCATCGGCTCCCTTGGCTGCTCTTCGCCCGACCCGAGGTGGCTGACCCCGATCGTGCCGGTCGACCGGTCGTGGTCCGGGCTACGTTCCGGGTTGCTCGGCCGCGGCAGCCCCTCCGGCCGCCGGGTCGAGCCACGCTTCCCGCCACCACGGGTAGATCGCCCTGGGGCAGAGCCAGCGGCCTTCGCTGACGTCGCTCTGGCAGACGACGCCGTCGAGGATGTAGCAGTCGGTCTTCAGCTCGACCATGACGCCGGTGCGCTCGTTGACGAACCGTTCGACCTTGCGCTTCACGGTCCGGGTCTCGCCGCAGTAGGGAAGCATCTCCCGGTCGAACCACAGTCCCCGGCACTTGCCCTTCGCGTCGAGCGTCTCGGCGATCTCCTGCTTCGGCCGGATCCGGACGAGATCGCCCGGCTTCAACTCGGATTGCGGCGGGTGCGCGGCCCCATCTCCCGGGCGCTTGAACGGCATGCTCGAGGTGAGGCCGAGCCGTCGTCCCGTCTCGGTGAAGGCGAGGTGCGTGATCACGCGGATGAAACGCCAGAGGCTGACGTTCCCGCAGGTGACCTGGTGTGCCATCGAGCGAACGTCCCACCACCCGAGTCGCTCCGTCGCCTGGAGGAACTCCGTCGCCTGGCACCGGAACACCTCGCTCGCCGAGGCTCCATCACGTGCCTTGCCCCTCGCGTTCGCGACTGCGAGTTGCTCGAGTCGGGCGAACGCGTCGTCGTGCTCGACCGATGCCGGCGTCGACCCGGCCGTCACGGGGCGAAGCCACGCCTCCTTCCAGTAGATCCTGCAGCCTGCCTGGCAGCCGCCGTGGCCGCCGCCGTCGCAGCGCAGGTCGTCGAGCAATACGGTGTCGGGCATCCTGCGCGCGCCGGACTGGGTGATCGTGTCGCAGGCTCGCTCCAGCCGGGCCTCGACGGTGAACTGCCGGCCGAGGTACCGAAGCATCTCGGGCATGAACGGAACTCCCGCGAGACCCCCCGTGTCGTCGAGCGTGGCGAGGATTTCGGTCGGTGACCGGAGCTCGACAGCGTCCCCCTGTCTCAAAGGGCCGCTCTTCGACGCACTCCGTCTCAGCCGGCTGAGCATCTCTCACTCACCTTACGAACATCTCCGCCGCGGTCAATCGGAGACTCCTCATCGGCAAGTGCCGCTGTCCGTGCACACCGTTGGCAACGTCGCGTGAGGCGTGCCCGGAGACCCGCGGGCCGCGCCCTGCTACGCCAGTTTCACGCAGACGTGCTTGACCCGCGTGTACTCCTCCATCGAGTACGCAGACATGTCCTTTCCGTAGCCCGATTCCTTGAAGCCGCCGTGCGGCATCTCCGGCGTCAGCGGGAACAGGTGCTCGTTGATCCAGACACAGCCGAAGTCGAGCTGTGCGGCGACCTTGAGCGCCCGTCCGACGTTCTCCGAGAACACCGACGAAGCAAGCCCGTAGCGCGAGTCGTTCGCCATCCGCACCGCCTCCTCGTCGGACGAGAAGGACTGCAGGGTGACGACCGGCCCGAAGACCTCGTTTTGGACGATCTCGGAGTCCTGAGTCACGTCGGCGACGATCGACGGCTTCACGAAGTAGCCCCGGTCTCCGACGGTGCCGCCGCCGGTCACGACCGTCGCTTTGGCCTCGACGGCCCGGTCGATGAACCCGATGATCCGGTCCTGCTGCTCTGCCGAGATAACGGGGCCCATTCCGATCTCGTCATCCGTGGCTGGGTCGCCGACGGTCAACGACTCGACGGTCTTCACCGTCGCGGCGAGGACGTCGTCGTAGATACCACTCGAGACGAGGATCCGCGACGACGCCGTGCAGTCCTGTCCCGAGTTGAAATAACCACCGATCTTCACCGCCTCCGCCACCGTGGCGGGATCGGCGTCGTCGAGCACGATCATCGGCGCCTTGCCGCCGAGCTCCAGGTGGACGTGCTTGACCGTGTCGGCCGCGTTCTTGGCAATCAGCTTCCCGGTGGCCGTATCGCCCGTGAGGGAGACGAGGGAGATAGCCGGATGGCGCACGAGAGCGTCACCAACCGGGACGCCGTCACCGGTCACGACCTGGAGCACGCCCGGTGGGAGCACGTCCTGGGCCAGCTCGACGAAGCGCAGGATCGTCAACGGCGTCTGCTCGGCCGGCTTGATGATCTGGACGTTACCGGCTGCAAGCGCAGGGCCCAGCTTCCAGACCGCCATGAAGAGCGGATAGTTCCACGGGCAGATGCCTGCGACGATTCCGAGTGGCTCGCGACGCGTCATCGACGTATAGCCCGCGACGTACTCGGCGGCCGCCTTCCCCTCGAGGTTGCGCGCCGCACCGGCGAAGAACCGAAGGTTGTCGGACATGATCCCGGGCTCGTCGACCGCGACCCACCACGGCTTGCCGACATTGCGCGACTCGAGCCGGGCGAGCTCCTCCGCGTTGTCGTCGATCACGTCGGCGAGCTTCAGGAGCAGCTCCATTCTGTCTTTGGGCGTCTTGAACCGCCACTCGTCCCAGGCGCTCCTCGCCGCCACGACGGCGCGCTCGACGTCGTCTGCTGTGCCACGCGGCACCTCGGCGATCACCTCACCGGTGGCCGGGTTGAGCACCTCCATCGTCTCGGCCGACGACGAGTCGACGAACTCGCCGCCGATGAACATCTTGTGTTGGGTCACGGCAACGCTCATGAATAGCTCCTCCCGTGGAACGAAGATCGACGTCGGACCGAGCGTACCACTGCCATGGCGGGCCTTTGATGGATCCTGATCACACGATCAGGTAGAACCCGTGCCATGAGAATCCTCGTCATCGGCACCGGCGGAGTGGGTTCCGCCTTCGCCGCAATCGCGCAGCGACGCTCGTTCTTCGACCGCATTACGCTGGCCGACCTCGATCCCTCTCGACCGCAGACGGTCGTCGACAGGCTCGGTGACCACGATCGCTTCAACGCCGCTCGCATCGACGCGTCGAGTGAGGACTCGATCGTCGCCCTGATCCGGGATGTGAAGGCTGACGCCGTCCTCAACGCCACCGATCCGCGGTTCAACCCGCAGATCTTCGACGCCTGCCTGCAGGCACGAGTGACCTACCTCGACATGGCGGCAACGCTGTCACAGCCGCATCCCGAGCACCCGTTCACCGAGACCCATGTCAAGCTCGGCGACTACCAGTTCGCCCAGCACGAGAACTGGCACCAGGAGAGCCTGCTCGCCTTGATCGGGATCGGGATCGAGCCCGGAGCGGCGGACGTCTTTGCCCGCCACGCCGCCGACGAGCTCTTCTCGGAGATCGAAGAGATCGGGATCCGCGACGGCGCAAACCTCGTCGTCGAGGGGTATGTGTTCGCGCCGACGTTCTCGATCTGGACCACGATCGAGGAGTGCCTCAACCCGCCCGTGATCTGGGAGAAAGGCCGCGGGTGGTACACGACGGAGCCGTTCTCAGAGCCCGAGGTGTTCGACTTCCCGGAGGGAATCGGCCCGGTGGAATGCGTCAACGTCGAGCACGAGGAGGTGCTGCTCGTACCGCGGGTCATCGACTGCAGCCGCGTCACGTTCAAGTACGGGCTCGGGGACGAGTTCATCAGCGTGCTCAAGACGCTGAGAAAGCTGGGGCTCGACTCGACGGAGAAGGTCTCGGTACGGGGCGTCGAGGTGGCGCCGCGGGACGTCGTTGCGGCGACGTTGCCCGACCCGATGACGCTCGGCGACCGGATGGTCGGCAAGACCTGCGCCGGCACGCTCGTGACCGGGCTCGGCAAGGACGGCCGCCCGCGCAAGACGTACCTGTACCACGTGGTCGACAATGAATGGTCGATGCGAGAATACGGCTCACAGGCTGTGGTTTGGCAGACTGCGCTCAATCCGGTCGTTGCCCTGGAGTTGATTGCCGAGGGTGCCTGGTCGGGCACGGGTGTGCTCGGCCCGGAGTCGTTCCCGGCACAACCGTTCCTCGACAAGCTGAGCGAGTTCGGCTCGCCGCACGGGGTGCTCGAGCTGACGCCCTAGCCTGGGAATAGGATGCCGCCATGGTGTCCGTTCTACTCCGCGCCCCTCTCTCGGAGCTCGCCGGCGGGCGCGAGCATGCTCTCGAGGGTGAGACGGTGCTGGATGCGCTCGTGGCGTTGGAGGCAAGGTGCCCTGCGCTCGCGGGATGGGTACTGGACGAGCGGCGGGCGATCCGGCCGCACGTGAACGTCTATGTCGACGGTCAGCTCGCGCGGGAGGACACGATGGTCGGTGACGCCGACCGGTTGTACGTCCTCCCGGCGATCACGGGAGGGTGAGATGACGGAGCTCTTGGTCGGAACGAAGAAGGGGTTGTTCGTGCTCGACGGCACCACCGGCACCGGCTTCGCTGTGACTGCACGCGCGTTCCCCGGTCAGTCGGTCGAGTACGCGATGCGCGATCCTCGCTCGGGTCGCTATCTGGCCTCCGTCACCTCGTGGTTCTACGGCGGGCGGATCTGGACGACGAACGACCCGGCGGGCGAATGGCAGGAGGCCGAGGGCACCGTGCTTCCCGAGGACGGCGACGCGTCCCTCGCACGGATCTGGGTCATCGCTGCCGGCGAGGCGGATGGGCTGCTCTATGCAGGCGGCGATCCGGGGTGCCTGTTCGAGAGTCACGACGGGGGCCTCACGTGGGCGCTCAACCGCGGGCTCTGGGATCATCCGACGCGCCCGGACTGGAGCCCTGGCGGCGGCGGGCTCTGCCTGCACACGATCGTCCCGTGGCCGGGCGACCCGGACAGGCTGATGGTGGCGATCTCCGCGGTCGGCGTCTGGCTCTCCGACGACCGAGGGATGACATGGCGCCACTCGAACAGCGGCATCGTGCCCGAGTACCTGCCCGAGGAGGCCCTCGACAACCCGATCCAGCATTGCGTGCACAACGTCCGCCGGGCGACGCAACGGCCGGAGCGCCTGTTCATGCAGTTTCACGGGGGTGTGTACCGCTCCGACGACGCCGGGGCCACTTGGATCGACGTCGGCGACGAAACCGAGCTTCCATCGGACTTCGGCTTCCCGATCGTCGTCGACCCGGGCGACCCCGACAGCGCCTACGTGATCCCGCTGATCGGTGCCGAGGACCGAACGACACCGAATGGGGCTGTCCGCGTCTGGGAGACGCGCGACGCAGGCGCCAGCTGGACGGCGCACGGCGAGGGGCTTCCAGATCGAGACGCATACCTGACCGTCCTGCGGGAGGCGTTCGACTCGGCGGGAACCGGCGCGAGCCTCGAGCTCTATTTCGGCGCGACCTCCGGCGACGTGTTCGGCTCCGACGACGCGGGCGCGACCTGGGCACCGGTCGCGGCGCATCTGCCGCCCGTCCACTCGGTCCGCACGGCCTGAGCGAGGTGCGGCCCGCGGGGCGGGCCGAGGCCCACCCCGCGGATCGACGGCTACCCGACGGTCGTCGGAATGCTCGTGATCCCCCCGTCGGCGATCTCTTGCTCGATCTTCTGTGTCGCCTCGATGTCCGCCTTGTCCGCCTTCGTGCTGAAGGTGCCGAGGCCGACGCCGTCCTGGTCGAGGCCGAACGTCGCATTCCCGCCGCCGCTGAATGTCCCGTCCTGCACTGCCTTTGCGGTCAGGAACACCGCGCTGTCGACCCCCTTGAGGGCGCTCGTCAGCACGTGCGGCCCGAGGAACGACTGGTCGCCGTCGACGCCGATGCCCCACACCCGCTGCTGCTTCGCGGCGAGCAGCGCCCCGAGACCGCAACCCCCTGCCACCTGGAAGACCGCCTTGGAGCCGGCAGCGATCTGGGTGAGCGCCAACTCCTTGCATTTGGCCTGGTCGTCCCAGTCCTGTGAGTACCCCCACTTCACCCCGATGCCCGGCACAGCGGCGGTGGCACCTGCCCTGTACCCCGCGATGAAACGGTCCACCGGCGGCTCCTTGAAACCACCGACGGCGCTGATGGCATCGCCACCCGCGCGCTTCGCCTCGAGCGCGGCGAGATAACCGGCAAGGTAGCCGACCTGCTCCTCGCGGAACAGCAGCCCTTGGACGTTCGCGGGCTTGCCCTTGAGCGTCGACTGGTCGACGTCGACGATCGCAAACTTCGTGTCCGGGTAGGCCTTGGCCGCGGTCGCGATCGCGTCGCCCTGGGCATACCCGACGCCGATGATCAGGTCGTATCCCTGACGCGCGAGCGTCGTCATGTTCGGAACGTAGTCGGCGGCAGACTTTGACTCGATGACGCGCCCCCTGACTCCGAGCTCCCGCTCGGCCCGCTTGACGCCGTTGTAGGCGAGCTCGTTGAACCCGTCGTCGTCCAGCTGCCCCAGGTCGGTGATCAGCCCGACCCTGATTCCGCTCGGAGCAGTCGTGTCCGTCGTCCCGGCCGCATCGTCGCTGCTACCGCCGCAACCCGCAGCAAGGAGCACGACCACCGCTACGAGCCCTGCGACGACCGCCGACCGGGTCGTTCGCTCTATCATCGTCCGAGCCTTTCGCTAGTTTTTGACTATGAGTCGCAAACCTCGGGACGAGTCTACCAGACCGGCGCAGATCACCCTGGCGGCTGTGCTCCAGGTTCGCGCCGGCGTGCTGCAGGCGCTGCTCTGGCGTCGGGCGCGCGAACCGTTCGCCGACGCCTGGGCATTGCCTGGCGGCGTGCTCGCTTCCGGGGAGACGCTCGAGGCGTCGATCCGCCGACACCTCGCCACGAAGGTCGACCTGGCCGAGGTGGCGCACCTGGAGCAGGTTTCGACGTACGGCGACCCGGGACGGAACCCGGTCGAATGGGAGATCGCGACCGCCTATCTCGGCCTCGTGCCACTTGGCATCGACCCTTCGGTGCCGGACGATACGAGTTGGCACGCCGTCGACGACCTCCCCGCGACGGCGTTCGATCACGGTGCGATCATCCACTCGGCGCGTGACCGCCTCCGCGGAAAGCTGTCATATTCGAACATCGGCTTTGCCCTCGCGCCGGCGACCTTCACCCTGAACGAGCTCCGCGATGTGTACGCGGCGGCGCTCGGCTACGACGTCTCCGCCACCAACCTCAAGCGCGTGCTTCTCCGCCGTGGCGCCCTCGTACCGACCGGGGGCCGCCGCGACCCTGGTCGCACGGGCGGGCGACCTGCCGAGGAGTTCGCGTTCTCCGAGCAGGCTCTCGAGATCACCGATCCGTTCGCGGCGCTCCGGCCACCCGATCAGCGCGCCCCGTAGGCACCACACCGAGGGCGAGGCTGCGCCGAAGGCTCGGCACGGCGAGAGCCTCGCCGGCAGGCAACACTCCGCATGGCCCTACGCCCGCACCCGCTCGCCGGTGGGGTCGAGAAGTGGTTCGGCCGCTATCACGCCGCCAACCCGGTCACCGAAGATCTCGACCGCGACTCGGGTTCCCACGTCGGCGTCGGCGGCCGGCAGGTATGCGTACGCGATCGAGCGCTCGACCGTGTAGCCGTAGCCGCCGCTCGTGACCCGGCCGACCGTCCGGTCGTCGACCGTCACGGGCTCGGAGCCAAGGGCGACCGCCCGTGGGTCGTCGAGTGTCAGGCAGCGGAGAACGTTCGCCGGCTCGGGGCTGGCGAGGAGCGCCTCGCGCCCGAGGAAGGGGCCCTTGTCGAGCTTCACCGCGAAGTCGAGCCCGGCGGCGAGCGGCGAGTCCTCCGGTGTGATGTCCGCGCCCCACACCCGGTACCCCTTCTCGAGCCGCAGCGAATCGATAGCCCTGTATCCCGCGGCAACGAGCCCGTGTTGCTCGCCGCCTGCCCAGATCGTGTCCCAGAGGCGACCTCCGAACTCCGCTCCGCAGTACAACTCCCAGCCGAGCTCCCCGACATAGGTGACCCTGACCGCGAGGCATGGAACGACGCCGATCGAGAGCTCCTGCGCCTTCATGTAGCCGAAGGCGCGGCCGGACAGATCGGCCGTCGTCAGCGGCTGCAGAACGGCCCGAGCGCGAGGGCCGAAGATCCCGAAGCAGGCGAATGCGGAGGTCACATCGGCAACGTGTACGGAGCCGTCGCGGGGTGCATGCTGACGGATCCAGGCGAGATCATGCTGGCCGAACGCCGTTCCGGTGACGATCCGGAAACGCTCCTCGGCGAGCCGCGTCACCGTGAAGTCGCACTCGATCCCGCCGCGGGAGTTCAGCATCTGCGTGTATGTGACGGCCCCGATCTCACGCGCGACCCGGTTCGCGCTCATCGACTCGAGGAACGTCGCCGCGCCGGCACCGGCAACGTCGATCTTCGCGAACGACGACTCGTCGAAGACTGCGACTGCCTCTCGGCACGCGCGGTGCTCCACCCCGATCGCCGGAGACCACACCTTGCCCGCCCAGCCATGCGGCCGCAGGGACTCGTCCCCGTGCACGGCATTCGGCTCGAACCAGTTGGCACGCTCCCACCCCGACTTCTCCCCGAACGCGGCACCGAGCTCGACGAGTCGCTGGTAGGCCGGCGAAGCGCGCAACGGCCTGCCCGCCGCCCGCTCGTGGCCCGGATACCTGACGTCGTAGTACGTCTCGTAGATCTCCGCAGTGCGGGCGAGCGTGTACTCGCGCGAGCGATAGGCAGCGCCGAAGCGACGCGAATCCATGTGCCAGACATCGAGCGACGGAGTGCCGTCGACGACCCACTCCGCGACGAGCTGCCCCATGCCGCCGGCACCGGCCAGGCCGTGGGCGCAGAAACCGGCGGCGACCCAGAAGCCGCGCACGTCCGACGGGCCGAGGATGAACTCTCCATCCGGTGTGAAGGCCTCGGGCCCGTTGATCAGCTTCACGACCCCCATGCCCTCGAGCGTCGGAACGCGAACGACGGCGTTCTCCATCAGCTCTTCGAAGCGCGGCCAGTCCTCCTCGAGCAGCCTGCCGTTGAAGTCGGCCGGGATTCCGTCGAGCGCCCAAGGGGCACAGTTCCGTTCGTAGCCTCCCATGATCAGGCCGCCCGATTCGGGCCGGAAGTACACGAGTAGCGACGGATCGCGCATCGTCGGCATCTCGGTCGGCAGGCCCGACGGCTCGAGCACGAGATACTCGTGCGCCATCGGGATAACGGGTACGCCGACCCCGGCGAGGCCACCTATCTCGCCTGCATACATGCCGCCGGCGTTGATCACGACGCCCGTCTCGATCGGACCGCGATCGGTCTCGACGCCCGTCACTTCACCACGGTCGACCGCTATTCCGGTGACGCGCGTTCGTGGGTTGACCTCTGCCCCTCCGCGGCGTGCACCCTCGGCGAGCGCAAACGTCAACTGGCTCGGGTCGATGTACCCGTCACTCGGGAGGTAGGCCGCACCCAACACACCGTCGATCGACATCGGCGGGAACAGCGCTTGCGCCTCAGCCGCTGAGACGAGCTCGAGCGGAAGCCCGAACGTCTTCGCCCAACCCGCCTGGCGGGTGATCTCCTCGAACCGCTCGGTTGACGAGGCGAGACGCAGCGAGCCGACCTCGCGCCAGCCCGTTTCGAGGCCGACCTCCGCTTCGAGCGTCCGGTAGAGCTCAACCGAATTCATCATCATCCGCGTCAGCGCGAGCGAGCTCCGCAGCTGGCCGACGAGCCCCGCGGAGTGAAACGTCGACCCGCTCGTCAGATCGGCTCGCTCGACCAGGACGACATCGTCCCAACCGAGCCGCGTCAGCCAATACAGGATCGAACAGCCACCCACCCCACCTCCCACGACTACCGCACGGGCGCTCGACCTCACTCCTGCACCTGTAGGGATTCGGCCACGAACCGCGTGCGATCGCCGCGGAACCGATCACGTGCGAACTCCACCGCCGCTCCGTCGGCCGCGTAGGCGACGCGCTCGACGAGCAGGATCGGGGCGCCGCGTTTGATCCCGAGGGAGCGGGCGTCGGACGGTCGCGCCTCCGTTGTCTCCAGCCGCTCGACAGCTCTGACCGGACGGAGATCGAACCCCTCGCCCATCAGCTCGTACAACGAGCCACCGAGCTCCATATCCTCGATGTCGGGGAAGAGTCGAACGGGCAGCGACGAGCGTTCGACCGCGAGAGGCTTGCCGCCCGCGAGACGCAGCCGCACGATCACGACGACGCGCTCGCCTCGCGCGAGCGCAAGAGCTGCCGTTGTCCTCCGGCCTGCAGGCCCGATCTCGACAGAGATCAGCTCGGCCCCCGCCGCCTGCCCCTGCCGACGGAGCTCTGCAGAGAGACCGGTCGAGCCCGCGGGATGGCGCTCGACCCCCGGCTCACAGACGAATGTGCCCCCGGCGCGGCCGACGACCCGGCGCAGGAGCCCGTCGCGCTCGAGTTCCCCGAGGGCCTGGCGAACGGTCATCCTGCTCACACCGAGCGACTGCGCGAGGTGCCGCTCGGGAGAAAGCCGCTCGCCCGGTGCGAGCTCCCCCGCGGTGATCGCGGCCGTTATCTGCTCGGCGATCGCGACGTGCAGCGGCTTCGGGCCGCCGCGCTCGAGCACTATGTCGAAGGTCGAATCCACCGCGTCAGCGTACGCGCTCCACAGCCCTATTGTCTAGACCGTTATAGAAGACGCTCTCGAGCGCGAGCGCGACGCCGGAGTTCAACCCGACGCCAATCGAAGTGGAGAGACTCGTACCGGGCGTCGGACGCCAGGCCGAAGGCTGGCGTCCCGGGGCCGGCGCCCGCGCCGGCGTCACCTCGTCGAGGCTCGGTCGAGTGCACTCACGAACGCCGGCGAGGCTGCGGTGGTCTCCATCCGCGCGAAGTGCTCGGCGGCGTAGGCCACAAAGTCGAAATCGAGCGTCGAGACGGCCCCCTGGACGACGCCCCACATGGCCTCTCGGAAGTCCGACATGAAGAGCATCAGCTCGAGAGCGCGCACGTGGTCGGCTCGAACATCGCCGAAGTACGCATTGAGGAGTTCCTCGCGTTCCTCCCCGGCGAGCCCGTGATTGATCGAGAAGTTCGCCAGATCGAAGAAGACGTCCCCCATGGCGGCGTACTCCCAATCGACGATCCGGATTCTCGCCCCGTCGTCGATGAAGTTCGCGTTGAGGAGGTCGTTGTGGCAGGGCCGCTCGGGGAACGCTCCGCGCGCCCGCTCGATCCGCCGCGCCACCTGCCGGGCCCAGGCAAAGGCTGGCGGCGGATCGACTCCGCGTGCGAACGCTGTCGTACGGTAGCCCTCGACGACCCGGAACGAGATGAAGCGCGCCGGCAGGGACGGCCCTCCGTGGATGGCCCGGATCGCTTGGGCGACACGCCTGATCGACTGGGGCTCGCGCATGCGCTCGACCGGAACGATCGAGCCCTCGATGAACGTCGTCACCAGGTAGCCCTCCGGTTCGACGAACGTGACGACCTCGGGGCCGACCCCGACTGCGGCTGCGGCGAGCGATGCTTCGTACTCGACGGCGCGGTCGATCCCGAGCAAATGGGTGTCACGACCGGCAATGCGAAGCACATACGACCCCTGGGGTACATCCACCCTGAAGTTATGGTTCGTGATACCGCCGCCGAGCACCTCGACCCTGGCCTGCTCGCCGGGCCAGATGCGGGCAACGATCGCCTCGACATCCATCGCCCGATCCTCTCATGTTCCGAGATGACATCGCGCGTACGCAGGCTCGCCAGAACCGCCTTGCGGGGTGGTAGGCGAATCGACGGCGCTGCTGCCGCGGTACGCTCGCAGGCGTGAGCGAAGAGCATGACGTCATCGTCGTTGGAGCAGGAGTGGCAGGCCTCGCGTGCGCCCGCGCGCTCGCCACCGGCGGCCGAGTTCCCCTCGTGCTCGAAAGCTCCGCCGCGGTCGGGGGACGGGTCGGAACCGATGCCGTCGACGGGTTCCTACTCGACCACGGGTTTCAGGTACTGCCGACTGCCTACCCCGAGGCAAGATTCGCACTCGACTACGATCGCCTCGCTCTCGGGATGTTCGAGCGGGGAGCGATCATTCGCTCGGCGGGCCGCTTTCGGCGCGTCACCGACCCGCGTCACTCCCCGGTCCGCAGCCTGCGGGCTCTCGCCGGGGGCGTTGTCGGCGTGCGTGACGCCGCCGCCGTTCTCCGGCTCCTGCACGGGTCGGGCGACGAGACGACGTCCGCCGAAGCCCTCCGTCGCTCAGGTGTCTCACGCGTCACTGTCGAGCGCTTCTTCGCCCCCTTCCTGCGCGGCGTCTTTCTCGAACAACGGCTCGCCACGTCGAGCCGTTTTCTCGACTTTGTGCTCCGGTCGTTCTCCGACGGAGCGGCGGCGCTGCCGAGTGGTGGAATGGGCGCGATCGCGGAGCAACTCTCGGAAGGGCTCGATGTCCGCAATGGCGCCGCCGTCGCCACGGTTGGACCTGGTGCCGTATCGCTCGAGTCCGGAGAGCAGCTTCGCGCGGAGGCCGTCGTCGTGGCGACCGCCGGAATCGTCGATGAGCCGGCCCACGGCTGGAACGGCGTCACCTGCATCTACTACGACGCGCCGGCGGCGCCGATTCCGGGGCCGTGGCTCACGCTGAACGGCGAAGGCGGCCCGATCAACAATCTGTGCGTCCCGAGCGAGGTCGCGCCGAGCTACGCTCCGGCCGGACGCGCGCTCGTCTCCCTGTCAGTACTCGGGACAGGCGAGCCGGACCTCGCCGCCGTCGTCCACCAGCTTCGCGGCTGGTTCGGATCGGTGGTGGCGGACTGGCGCCACCTGCGGACCTACCGCATTCCGCGGGCGCTACCTGCCTATCCCGTCGGCGGCTCGGTGCAACAGCGGCCGCGCCTCGCGGCCGGGCTTTACGCCTGTGGGGACCACCGCGAGCACCCGTCGCTCAACGGCGCTCTCGCGTCGGGACGCGGCGCAGCGGCGGCCGTGCTCGCCGACAGTGGCGACGGGTCGCCACCCGGGTGAAGCGTGGCTCCTCCCGCCGCGTGAACTTGCGGGCATACTCCTGTCTGTCCCCGGCGAAGGAGGGTGTCACGATGACTGTCATTGCTTCCTCCACTCCGCACGTCGCGCGGCGCGCCGGCTGACGAGATCTCTCTCCGACCTCCCGTCCGGACCTCGCCCACTGGCGCGTCGTCGCATGCGCCCGCTTTCATGTATCCGAGGACGAAAGGGAGTTTCCGCTTGACCCAACTAGAATCGCTCGGCTGGAACGACCGGTTGAGCAGCCTGTACGAGCCCTTCGCCGGCGACGACGTCATCGCGGGCCGGGTCTCGATTCAACACCGCGGAGCCTACGACGTGCTCACCGAGATCGGTGAGCTCCGTTGTGAGGTGCCACGACGCCTCGTCCACGAAGCATCCACCACCGCCGAGCTGCCGGTCGTCGGCGACTGGGTCGTGGTCGCCCACCGTCCCGCTGACAACTCCGGCACGATCACTGCCGTTCTGCCCCGCTTCACGAAGTTCTCGCGCAAGACTGCCTGGCAGGCGGCCGAGGAGCAGGTGCTCGCGGCGAACATCGACGTCGCGCTCCTCCTCACGTCGATGAACGACGACCTCAACCTGCGACGGCTGGAGCGCTACTTGATTCTCGCTTGGGAAAGCGGAGCCCGACCGGTGATCGTGTTGACCAAGGCCGACCTCCATCCAGCTCCTGAAGTTGCTGTCGCCGAGGTCGAGTCGATCGCAGTCGGCGTCTCTGTGCACGCGATCTCCAGCCTCACCGGGCAAGGACTGGACGAGGTGCGGGCTCTGCTCGGACCCGGGTTGACCGCGGTGCTGCTCGGCTCGTCGGGGGTCGGCAAGTCGACACTCGTCAATACGCTGGCGGGCGAAGAGCTGCTCGCTACGCAGGAGATCCGCGAGGACGGTAAGGGACGTCACACGACGACCCGCCGCGAGCTCGTGCAACTTCCCACGGGTGCGCTCGTGATCGACACGCCCGGTATCCGTGAGCTCCAGCTCTGGGTCGCCGACGACGGCATAGACGAGGCGTTCGAAGACGTGGCGGAACTGTTCGCGCACTGCCGGTTCTCCGATTGTGCCCATGACCGCGAGCCCGGCTGTGCCGTGCGGGCCGCGCTCGAGGACGGGTCGCTCGCCGCCGAACGGTGGGATAGCTACCTGAAGCTCCAGGCGGAGCTGGCGCACCTCGACCGCAAGCTCGACAAGCGCGCCGCTTCCGAGGCGCGCAAGCGATGGAAGGCGCTTGACCAGGAGGGACGCGCGAACATGCGGCTCAAAGGGAAGCGCTAGGAAAAAAGAGCCGTGGGGTGTCTCCCCTGCCTTTTCGGGAGACACCCGCGTCGGAGACGGGCTGAGTCCCTGCCTTTCGGGAGACCCACGACCGTTCGGAGACGGGCTGAGTCGCGCGTGCCTTTTCGGGAGACACCCCACGACCGTTCGGGGACGGGGCTGAGTCGCGTGTGCCTACGGCGTCTCGACGTTCGCCGCGCCGCGCGTCGGTTGAGTCGTGAACGACCAGTCGGTGGCAGCGTTGTCGGCATCCGATCCGTCCGGGCTGCGCGCCAGGGTGCCGTCGACGATGTTCGAGTCTCCAACGTCGACCGGGAGCGGAACTCCTTCGACCAGGTCGAACACCTTGGTACCGATCGTGGCTGAACTGATCGCGCCCTCGTAGCTGAGCGCATCGAGGAGCGTGTCCTGGCTCGTGTCGACGATGGCGAGACCGTCGGGACCGTTCTGTGGATCGACCTCGACGACGAGCTTGGCGCCGGCTGCGAGGTTGCCGGTGAGCGCCTTGCGACCGTACTCGGTGCCGTCGCCTCCATTGACGAGAACGAGTGCGATCCCCTCGAGAGGGGCAGCCGCCGCGCCGACGTTCGCGATCTCCACGAAGCCACCCGTATCCGCACCAACCTGGTCGTAGTCGACCTCGTTGATCACGAGCCGTGCGCTGCCCGGGGGAGGCGGCAGCGGAGGCACGCCGCCCGTCTCGCACGTGAGCGTGATCAGGTCGGTCGCCGTCATCCCGATCTCGACGTGACCGGCTGAACCCTCGAAGGTCTTGCAGGAAAGGCCCGCGATCCCGTCGATCGAGCCGAGTGAAGGATCGGCGTCTCCCTTCGGGCCGGCCGGGCCGACAGGGCCTTGCAAGCCGGTGTCGCCCTTCGGGCCCTCCGGGCCGGCAGGGCCGACAGGGCCGGCAGGACCCTGCTCGCCCCAGGCGAGATGCGCCTCGTTGCGCTTGCAGGCCTTCTCGTCGAAGACGATACGCACGAGGCCATGACGGAGATTGCGGCACGCGTCGATCGTCGTCTGGCCGTCTCCGGCCGCAGTCGCCATCGCCGCTGTGCACGCGAGCACTGCGGTCGCGGCTCCCGCGAGCGCGATCGTTCGTCTGTTCACGTCGGTCCTCCTCGAGTCGGATGGGAAGTCCGACAGAGGTACCGCGGCGACGGCGCCACGCCCAGTGTCCGTTCAGGACGGTCGAGCGGCCAAACGCCGATCCAAGCGGCCGTGTGGATGGATCGTCACGCGCTCGGCACGATCCCGTGCCGCGCCGCTCAGCGCTTCCAGGGTGCGTCAACGTCGGCGTCGATGCCGTAGCGCTCGATCGCTTCCTGGACGACGGACGCCTCGAGCGTCCCGTCGTCGGCGAGCGCCTTCAGGGCCGTCACCACCACGTGATGCCGGTCGACCTCGAAGAACTGCCGAAGCTTCACGCGGTAGTCGCTGCGCCCGAAGCCGTCGGTGCCGAGTACCGCGTAGCGGCCCGGGACGAACGGGCGGATCTGGTCGGCGAAGGTGCGCATGTAGTCGGTCGCGGCGACGAACGGCCCGCCGCGGCCCGCAAACGCGGTTTCCACGTACGAGAGACGCTGCTCGGCGGTCGGATGGAGGCGGTTCCAGCGCTCGACGTCGATCCCGTCCCGGCGAAGCTCCGTGAAGCTCGTCACGCTCCAGACGTCGCTCGCGACGCCGAAGTCGCTCGCGAGCATGGCCGCTCCCGCGATCACCTCGCGGAGGATGGCGCCAGAGCCCAGCAGCTGCACACGCGGCCCGTCCCCGGTGCCTTCGTCCAGGAGATAGATCCCGCGGAGAATGCCTTCCTCGGAGCCCTCGGGCAACGCCGGCTGCACGTAGTTCTCGTTCATCACGGTCAGGTAGTAGAAGACGTCCTCCTGCTCCTCGCACATGCGCCGCAGCCCTTCTCGCACGATCACGGCCAGCTCGTAGCCGTAGCTCGGGTCGTACGCGCGGCAGTTGGGCACGACCGAAGCGAGAATGTGCGAGTGCCCGTCCTCGTGCTGGAGCCCCTCTCCGTTCAGCGTCGTGCGGCCCGCGGTGGCCCCGATCAGGAAACCGCGTGCTCGGCTGTCACCTGCCGCCCAGGCAAGGTCGCCGACGCGCTGGAAGCCGAACATCGAGTAGAAGACGTAGAAGGGGACCATCGTCACCCCGTGGTTCGCGTATGACGTTGCAGCGGCGATCCACGACGAGAACGCCCCCGGCTCGTTGATCCCCTCCTGCAGGATCTGGCCGTGCTCGTCCTCGCGGTAGAACATGAAGTCCTCGGCGTCCTCCGGCTGGTAGAGCTGGCCGACCTGGGAGAAGATCCCGAGTTGGCGGAACATTCCCTCCATCCCGAACGTCCGTGACTCGTCGGGCACGATCGGCACGACCCGCTCGCCGATCGCGGGGTCACGAACGAGAGAGTTGAGGATGCGGACGAACGCCATGGTCGTGGAGTTCTCGCGCTCGCCACTGCCCTCCAGCACCGTCGTAAAGGGAGGCGGGGTCGGGAGTGGATCAGCGTCGCGACGGCGGGCGGGGAGGCTGCCGCCGAGCGCGGCGCGGCGCTCGAGCAGGTAGCGGAGCTCTGGGCTGTCCTCGGACGGGCGGTGGAAGAACGCGCCCGTCGCTTCCTCATCGGTGAGCGGCAGGCCGAGCCGGTCGCGAATCGCGAGCCGGGCCTCCTCGTTCATCGACTTCTGCTGGTGCGTGATGTTGCGCCCCTCGCCGGCCTCTCCCATCCCGAAGCCCTTGATGGTCTTTGCGAGGATGACGGTAGGACTGCCGAAATTCGCCGCCGCCGCGGCGTAGGCCGCGTACACCTTTTGCGGATCGTGCCCGCCGCGCCGGAGCTCCCAGATCTGGTCGTCGGTCCAGTCGGCGACCATCGCGCGCGTCTCCGGGTACTTGCCGAAGAAATGCTCGCGAACGTAGGCGCCGTCCTTCGCCTTGAACGTCTGATACTCGCCGTCGACCGCCTCTTCCATGCGGAAGTGGAGCCAGCCCTCGGTGTCGGCCTCGAGCAGCTGATCCCAGCCCGAGCCCCAGATCACCTTGATCACGTTCCAGCCGGCGCCGCGAAAGTTCGTCTCGAGCTCCTGGATGATCTTCCCGTTCCCGCGCACGGGCCCGTCCAGGCGCTGCAGGTTGCAGTTGACGACGAAGACGAGGTTGTCGAGCCTCTCGCGGCCCGCGAGCGAGATCGCGCCCATCGACTCGGGCTCGTCCATCTCACCGTCTCCCATGAACGCCCAAACCTTCCGGTCGGCGGGGTCGACCACGCCCCGCGCGGCGAGATACTTCATGAATCGCGCCTGGTAGATGGCCATCAGCGGCCCGAGTCCCATGGACACCGTCGGGAACTGCCAGAAATCCGGCATCAGCCACGGGTGGGGATACGACGACAGCCCACCGCCGTCGACCTCCTGGCGGAAGCGACGCAACTGCTCCTCGGTCAGCCGTCCTTCGAGGAACGCGCGGGCGTAGATCCCCGGCGAGGAGTGCCCCTGCAGGTAGACGAGGTCACCACCGTGATTCTCCGACCTGGCACGCCAGAAGTGGTTGAAGCCCACCTCGTAGAGCGTCTCGGCCGACTGGTAGCTCGCGATGTGCCCACCCAGCTCCGTGGACTCGGCGTTCGCCTGCAGCACGATCGCGATCGCGTTCCAGCGCACCAGGGCCGTGGCGAGCCGCTCGAGCTCGGGGTCGCCGGGGAGCGGCTCCTCCTCGTCGACCGGGATCGTGTTGACGTACGGAGTGCTCAGCCCGGCCGAGACCTTGACGCCGTACTCCTGCGCATGGTCGATTGCGTGGTCGAGCAGGAAGGCCATCCGCTCGCGGCCGTCGGATTCGACGACGGCCTCGACGGAGTCGAGCCATTCTCGGGTCTCGACGGGATCGCTATCGGGGACGTCGGCGGCCACGGCTGCTGAGCAGACTAGCGGGGCCGATGACGGCTCCTCCGGGCCACCCGACTCGGTTCGGAGTGGCCCGCCAGTTACCCTGCCGGGCGATGTCGACAGGCGAGGACATGAACGGGTCCACTCCGCCCGACGAGATGGCGGCGAGGCTCCGGGCGGCCACCGAGCTTCTCGAGTCGGTCGCTCGAGATCGCGGCCTGCTCGGCTCCCTCTCGGTCGAGGAGCGGACACGCCTACTCTCGGCGGCTGCCGACGTCTTCGATCCCGACGTCGTGCAGCGGCGCCGCTTCACCAAGTCGAAGCGCAAGCAGGAGAAGGCGGCGAGGATCGGCGCCGACGAGTCTCTGCTCGCCGACACGGGCATCCGCGTCCTGCGTGACAAGCCCGTGTTCACGACACCGAACGTCTACCCGCCGAACGACGTCGAGCCCGACGATCGCGACAACGACTCCCGAGAGACGATCGAGGCGCAGCATTGCTACGTCTGCAAGCAGCCCTACCGGGAGCTTCATCCGTTCTACGACCAGCTCTGCCCACCCTGCGCCGAGTTCAACTTCGCGAAACGGTCGGAGACCGCCGACCTCGAGCGCCGTGTGGCGGTGCTGACGGGTGGTCGGGTGAAGATCGGCTACCAGGCGGGGATCAAGCTGCTGCGCGCCGGCGCGCACCTCATCGTGACGACTCGGTTTCCGCGCGATTCAGCGGCGCGCTACGCGCAGGAACCGGACTTCGGCGACTGGAGCGATCGTCTCGAGATCTACGGCGTCGACCTCCGCCACACACCGAGCGTGGAGGCGTTCTGCCATCACCTGGCGGCAACGCACGACCGGCTCGACTACATCGTGAACAACGCCTGCCAGACCGTCCGCCGTCCCCCGGACTTCTATCGCCACATGTTGGAGGCGGAGCTTGCTTCGGAGCACTCCCTCCCCCCCGAGGTGCAGCGACTGCTCGGCGACTACACGGGTGTGCGCCGCTACGACATGCTCTCGAGCGGCACACCCGATCTCGCCGAGGCCGGGCTCGCCGTCACGGCATCGACCGGATCTGCCGAGCTCTCCCAGATACGTCTCCTTCCGGACGAGATCGCCGACCAGACGCAGCTGTTCCCCGAAGGGCGTCTCGACCGGGACCTGCAGCAGGTCGACCTTCGCGACCGCAACTCGTGGCGGTTCCTGCTCGCCGAGGTGTCGACCGTCGAGTTGCTCGAGACGCAGCTCGTGAACGCCGTCGCCCCCTTTGTCCTCAACGCCCGGCTGAAGTCGGTGATGCTGCGCACCGCCGATCGCGACAAGCACATCGTCAACGTGTCAGCCGTCGAAGGGCAGTTCTACCGGCGGTTCAAGACCACGCGGCATCCGCACACGAACATGGCGAAGGCGGCGCTGAACATGATGACGCGCACCGCCGCGACCGACTACTACGGCGACGGCATCCACATGAACAGTGTCGATACCGGGTGGGTGACCGACGAGGATCCCTTGCCCATCGCGGTGCAAAAGACGGCGGAGCACCGGTTCCGGCCGCCGCTCGACATCATCGACGGCGCGGCACGCATCGTCGACCCGATCATCGACGGCAGGAACACAGGCGTCCACGTGTGGGGGAAGTTCCTCAAGGACTACCGGCCGACCGACTGGTAACCGGCGGCGACGACGAACGGACAACGCTGGGGGAGACCGTGATCTCGATTCCGTGCACGCTGGTCGAGCGGGCCATGTCTGCCGGGGTGCCGGGGTTGAGCGTGTTGACGTTCGCGTTGTCAACCGTCTGCTTGGGCCAGTGGCCTTTGGGGCAGTAGGCGACGCCCGGAAGAGCGTGCGGGTCGAGGGCGACGCGCGCGCACAACCGGCCGGTGGGCGTCGCAAGGTCGGCGAGGTCGCCGTCGGTCAGGCCGTTGGCAGCAGCGTCGTCGGGGTGCAGCGTGACGATCGGAGGTCCGAGCCTGCGGGCGATCTTGGGATCGTTGGCGAAGCTCGAGTTCATCGCCCAGGGGGAGGCGGGAGAGAGGAGGCGGAGGTGCTCGGAGGGCGGGCGCGGGTCGTGCCAGGGCTCCGGCAGGCGCGGCCGGCCCGCCGCCTCGGCGACGGCCGAGGCGAGCTCGACCCGGCCGCTCGGAGTTGGGAAGCTCAGTTCGGCGAACTGGAGCCTCGGAGTCTCGTAGAGCCGGACCGTGCCGGCGCTCGCCAGGTCGTCCCAGCCGATCCCGAAGCCCGTTCGGAGGAGCAGCTCGTCGATCACCTCCCGGTCGGTCTCGTAGAGCTCCGGGTTCGTGTACCCGGCCGCGGCCGAGAGGCGACGGAAGATCTCGCTGTTCGGCAGCGCCTCGCCGGGCGGGTGTGTGACGGCGACCTGCGCCGAGAGCGTGTGATGGAAGTAGGAGCAGACGAGATCGTCCGACTCGAGGAACCCGGCGGCGGGAAGGACGAAGTCGGCCAAGTCGGCCGTGTCGGTCTGGAACAGATCGAGCACCACCGTGAGCAGATCGTCCCGTTCCAGTGCCCGCCGAAGGTCGCCGAGCCGGGGATTCGAGGCGGCGATGTTGATGTTCCAGCAAAACAGCGCCTGCGCCTGGGCCGGATCAGCGAGCGCGTCGGCGAGGTCCATCTGGCTCAACGCGGGCGGCGGATCGACCAGCAGGTGACGTGCGAGAAGGTACTCGTCGTCGATCCGACGCGAACCGACTCCGGTCACGTAGGCCCAGCCGGAGCCGGGCCGCCCGAGGTTGCCGGTCAGGGCCGGCAGCATCGCCACGGCCCGCAATGCGTTTCCGCCTCGCGGCTGACGCTGGAAGCCCTGGCCGAGCCAGAGGAGCGACGGGCCGAACGCGTACACCCGCGCGGCGTGCTCGATCGACGCTGCCGGGACGCCCGTGGTCGCCTCCCCCCACTCCGGCGTGCAGGGCGCAAGCAGTGGCTCGAGCTCGTCGAAGCCCAGGGTGTGGGCTTCGAGAAAGCCTCGATCGAGCATGGCGTCGCGGTGCAGGACATGTGCGAGCGCGAAGGCCAACGCCGCGTCGGAGCCCGGGAACGGTTGCAGGTGCAGGTCGGCCGCAGCCGCCGTCGGCGTCCGCACCGGATCGACGACGACCACGGTTCCCGGCGCCTCGGCCAGCCACTGCTCGTGCTGATGCGGCGCCGACGCCGACGGATTCGCGCCCCAGACGAGGATGCAGCTCGAGTCGGCTGCCGTTTCGGGGTCGAAGCCCTCGCCCGACGACCCGTAGAGGTAGGAGAGCGCTTCGTGCCCGGCCTTGTTGCAGATCGTGTCCGGATCGATCTCGGTCGCACCGAGCCGGTGGAAGAACCGTTGCGGAAATGCCGTTCCCAGCAACGCACACGTGCCGGTGTAGTGCGCGTTCAGGATCGTCTTCGGCCCGTGCGCGGCGACGATCTCGCCCAGCCGGGTGGCGATCCCGCCGATCGCCTCGTCCCACGAGACCGGCTCGAACCGCCCCGAACCCTTCGGCCCTGTCCGGCGGAGCGGCCGCGTCAGGCGCGCCTCGGGGTCCTGGAGGACACCGTTGTACGCGATCGAGCACTTCGCGCACAATCGGCCACGGCTGACGTGATGGTCGGGATCGCCACGCACGTGGCGCAGCCGGCCGTCGCGGATGCTGACGAGCACGCCACACGCGTCGTAACAGTCTCGCGGGCACGTCGTTCGAACCAGACGATCACTCGCTGACACACCCACGTGGCGACTCTACCTCACCGATCGCGCGAGTCCTCGCACCGCTCGGTCTCGTTCAGGCCCAGCCGCCGTCCGGCATCTGGAGAAGTCCGACGAGGTTGCCGTCAGTGTCCTCCACGTGACAGGCTTGCCGCCGCTGACGTTGGCGACGGTCTGCCGTGTCTCGGCACCTGCGTCGAGCAGCATTCGACGGTTTCTTCTCCGAAGTTGAGAACAAGTTCCTCTGACCCACCCATCGCGATAGGAGCTGCCGCGATGGGCGAGGACGCTGCCGGCCGATCGCACGTGCCTAGCGACGCGAGATGACCGGTCTCGCCAGCCGGGCGATCGCTCGTTGGCCGAGCCGGGTCGGGTGCCCACAATTCGAGCGTCCCGGTAGGGCGCATTGGATCCGGATCGGGTAGACCCATGAGTCCGCGGTGCAGAGTTCGTGGCCGGCGAGGACGCCCAGGACGGACACGTAGTCCACCACCGCCTTGGCCGCTGCCTGCCTGAGCGTGTCGTCGACCTGCAAGGCCACACCGTTCAACGCCTTCCGTTCCCTCTCGCTCAGCCACGCACAGTTGTGCGGCTTCGTCGTCGGAAAGATGCGTGGGTAGCCGACAACGACGACGTGCGCCGCGGTCTCGTCCTTCAGCGTGCGGTAGACGTCGGCCAGCTGGTCTCCTAGCCGTGGAAGCCTGGCGCGCACTTCCGCAAGCGTCCCGTCCGCGTCACATCCAGGAGACACGAAGCAGTCGGCGAGAACCGTGGAGAAGCCCAGGTCGTTCCCTCCGATCGTCAACGAAACGACATCCGGCTGAAGAGCTGCGGCCGCCAAGATCTGCGCCTCCTCGCCCTTCTCGGGCCAGCTACTGGACAGCTGCTCGATGCGGGCGCCGGAACATGCGAGGTTCTTCGTCAGCACGACCGAGGGACTTACGGCGGTGTTCGGCCAGGCTGCGTCGCTGCGACGACATGGCGCACTCGAGTACGGCGGGTTGCCGTCACCGGAGGAGTACGAGTCACCGAGCGCCACGTACTTTCCCGGAGTTGACGCAGCTCCCACGTCGAGCGACGGAACGGCAGATTCGCCGACGCTGACCGGCACCGCGCTCTGACCGATCTCGACAATTCGCTCCGGTGTCGTGACGACTCCTGCAGATGCCGTCGCCGAACCGATCAGCGCGGCCACGACGCAGATCTGGAAGAACCTCCGCACGTCCCGCGAACTGTAGTCGCGGTCGTCGAGGTCGCCGGGGAGCTCCGGCTGATCGACCGAACGAACAGCTGCATTTTCTGCTCGGCGAGCTCGGCGACCTGTTCCGTTGCGGCCCGATAGGCTCAGCCGCCAAACGAGATCACAGGAGGCAACACGCGTGAACGTTTCCTCGCGTTTCGACGTGGCCGGGTTCGGCGCAATCGTCACCGGCGGTGCAAGCGGGCTCGGGCTCGCGTACGGCGAGGTGCTCGCGGCCCACGGCGCGCGGGTCACGCTGATCGACGTCGACGCCGGGGCGGTCGCCGCGCAGGCCTCCCGGCTGCAGGGTGGAGGGTTCGACGTGCGGGGCACGGTCGCCGACGTGACGGATCACGTCGCTCTCGATCGCGCGATCGACGACGCGGCGGACGTGTATGGACGGCTCGACGTCGCGTTCGCGAACGCCGGCATCGATCCCGGCGCCGGATTCGTAGGCGCTTGGGCCGGCGGCGAGCGCCCACGACTGGAGGAGGGCTCGCTCGAGTCCTACACCGACGAGCGTTGGAACCGGGTGATCGACATCAACCTCAACGGGGTCTTCGCAACGGCGCGAGCCGCGGCCCGCCACATGCGCCCCCGCCGGTTCGGGAGGATCATCGTGACGACGTCGCTTGCGGCGACAAAGGTCGAGCCCGCTATCGGCTCCGCCTACATGACGGCGAAGGCAGGGGCAAGGCACCTCATGCACTGCATCGCGCTCGAGCTCGCCGCATACGGGATCACGGTCAACGCGATCGCACCGGGGTTCTTCATCACGAACATCGGTGGCGGCCACGCTCACGACCCCGACTTGCAGGCGGCGCTCGCGAAGGACATTCCCCTGCACCGTGTCGGTCAGCCGGATGACATCAAAGCGCTTGCCCTCTTTCTCTCTTCTCCTGCCTCGGAGTACATCACCGGGCAGGAGATCGTGATCGACGGCGGCTGGGGTCTCGGAGTTGCTGACTGAGGCGCGGAGCGGACCGGGTGGCGCTCGGCTTCCGAGACACGCCCCTCCCGTACCTCCTTCGCGTTCGGCATAGGATCCCGACATGTCGGCGGATCCCGGAGCAGTTGCAGCAGTGCTGCCTTCAGGCGAGCGGCCGATCCGCGCCGCCGAGGTGGTTGGTGCGCTCTCGCTCGCGACCGACCTCGGCACCGGGCAGCCGCTCGAGCACGCGCTACGCACTGCCGTGCTCGCGGTTCGTCTCGGCGAGCTCGCCGGAGCATCGGCGCAGGAGCTCGTGGATACCTACTATGTCGCCCTGCTCCACGCCTCGGGGTGCACGTCCAACGGCCACGAGGCGATCCAGGTGTACGACGACGACATCGCGCACCGAGCTGCGTTCTTCCTCATCGACACGACCAACCCCGCCGAGGTACTCGCGTTCTACCGGGCCAACATCGGAGCCGGCCGTCCGCCGGAGGTCCGCGAAGCGCTCATCGCCGAGGCGATCGCCAACGCCGGCCCGAGGGCCCGTGACGCGTTCGCGACGATGTGCGAGGTGGCGCAGCGGTTCGCAGGGTGGCTCGACCTCGGCTCGGGCATCCAGGCAGCGCTCGAATACGTCTTTACGCGCTGGGACGGCCGCGGGTTCCCGGACACCCGCGGCGACGAGATCCCGTTGCCGATGCGCCTCGTGCACGTTGGGCGCGACATCTCGCTCTTCCTCTCCGCCGCGGGCCCCGACGAGGCGCGAGCCGTCATCGAGCGGCGGGCGGGTGCCGCGTACGAGCCTCGACTCGCCGAGCTCGCCCTGCGGAACTTCGACGACCTCCTCGCCGAGCTGGACGAGACGCGGATGTGGGAGCAGGCGATGGAAAGCGAGCCGTTTCCGCAGATCCGGATCGCGGGCGAACGAGTCGACGCCGCCTTCACGGCCATCGCCGCGCTCACCGGTCTCAAGTCGCCGTGGCTGCGCGAGCACTCGACGGGAGTGGCCGAGCTCGCCGAGGCCGCTGCTTGGCGGATGGGGCTCCCGGCCGACTCCGTCATCCTCGTGCGGCGCGCCGCGCTCGCGCACGACCTCGGCCGGATCGGCGTGTCGAACGCGATCTGGGAGAAGCCCGGTCCGCTCGGGTTCGGCGAATGGGAGCGGGTGCGGCTCCACCCTCACTACACGGAGCGCGCCTTCGCCCAGTCGTCGGCGCTGGCTCCGATCGGGATCCTGGCGGGCTCCCATCACGAGCGCCTCAATGGCTCCGGCTACCACCGCGGCACGCGTGGGCCGGCGCTCGATCAGGCAGCGCGCATCCTCGCCGCCGCCGACTGCTACGGGGCCATGCGCGAGGCCAGGCCGTACCGGCCGGCTCTTGCTCCGCCGGCGGCCGAGGCGGAATTGATGCGAGAGGCTGAAGCAGGGAAGCTCGACCCGGAAGCTGTCGAAGCGGTGCTCGCAGCCGCCGGCCACCGCGTGCCGAAACGACCTCGCGAGCTGCCTGCCGGGCTGACCGAGCGCGAGCTGGAAGTGCTGCTCGTGCTCGTGCGCGGCGAGTCCAACCAGGAGATCGCCGGGGATCTCGGCATCTCGGCCAAGACCGTCGGGCACCACGTCCAGCACGTCTACCAGAAGGCCGGCGTCCGCAGCCGCGCCGCGGCGACACTCTGGGCGTTCGAGCACGACCTCGTTCGCACCGGATAGGGCGTCCACACGGCATAGGGCGTTCACCCGATGCCGCGTGTGCGGGCGGTGCGCACACTGGCCTCCACACCGGCGTCGAGTGGCGGCGCCGAGACAACAGAGGAGGAGTACGATGATCCTGGCAACGACCACAGTCGAGGATTTCGACCGCTTCGTGAACATCTTCTCGACCAAGGGCGCCGAGAAGCGAAAGCTGTACGGTTCCAAGGGCTCGACCGTCTTTCGCGATCCCAACGAGGAAGATCGGGTCTGGGCGATCTTCGACTGGGATCTGGAAGGCTGGCAGCGCTTTGCCTCCGACCCCGAGGTCCCGCCGATCATGCAGGAAGCCGGGCACAAGGGCAGGCCTCAGGTGGCGGAGCTCGGCGGTCGGTACGACGCCTAGAACGCGCCCCTTGCAATGCGGCGAAGCGGACGGCTCGACCCGGAAGCTGCCGCACGCGGGTCGCTGCCGCGCCGACCACAGCGTGCGGCAGCGCCTCGCGAGCTGCCCGCCGGCCTGACCGAGCACGAGCCGGACGCCCTACCCTTTGCCACCCCGAACGAGAGGAATGCACCATGTCCGTGCAAGATGCGAACACCATCACCGACAACGCCGCGATCGTACGGCGCGGCTACGAGGCCTTCAACACGGTCGACATGAACGCTCTGACCGAGATCTTCGACGAGAGCGCCTCGTGGCACACGCCGGGGCGAAACCTTCTCGCCGGCGACCAGGAGGGCCGCGAGGCGACCTTTGCCCACTTCGGCCGGTACGTGGGCGAGACGGGAGGCACCTTCAAAGCGGAGTTGCAGCGTGTACTCACCGACGAGGACGGCCGCGTGATCGGCATTCATCGCAATACCGCGGAGCGCGACGGCAAGAAGTTGGACGTGTACTGCTGCATCGTCTTCGAGCTCCAGGATGGCCGGATCACCGACGGTCGGGAGCATTTCTACGACCTTCACGCCTGGGACGAGTTCTGGTCGTAGCTCATCCGGGCACGAGCCCGGCAGGTCTCGTGGCGACGCCCTCAACGAGTATCGGAACCCCCCGCGCTTGCGAGGGTTCCGTTCGCTGGAGGCTGACGGCGAGGCGAGATCGTTCACCGAGCCGATTCGCCCTAACCGCGACCACTCCGCTTCTGGACGGGGATGAGCTCGAGCTTCGTTGAGACGCGGTGTTCTCCCGCGACGGGATCCGCAGCCGCCGCGCCGGGGGGTGCGTCAGAAAACATCGGCCGGCAGGACCAGGTCCACGAGCTCCGGGAGGAGATGCGTATCGAGCACCGCGTCGAGTTGGCGGAGGTGGAACGCGGCATGCCAACGCTGGACGTCGAGCACGACCGAGAACGCAATGTCGCCGCGAGGCGAGATGATTGCGGGGTCGGAGAAGGAGAGCTCTGAACCTTCGCGATCGACGAACATCTCCCACGCAGAGCGGATTTCCTCGGCGTAGCCGACGATGTCTTCGGCGGTCGTCAACGTCTGCTCCCGGGTCGCATCCTCGTCGGGGTCCCACGGGAAGACGCCGGTCTCCCAGGCGGTCGGGAGCAGCCCGAACGGGTGGAAGACGTTGACCGTGAGGTTGCGCAGCGAGCGGCCACGCGCACGGGTCGGGTCGAGTAGCGCCTCGAACGTGAGCGGACCGATTCCGGCGAGCCACGCGTGCAGAAGGACGAGCGTGTCGCCGGCGAGGTGCCTCGACGCGAGCGTCGGCCGTGTGGGAAGACCGAGGGCGGCGGCGAGTTGGGAAACGTGCAGGACCGGCTCGGTGGCACCGTCGACGGAAACCGACGGGACGATCGGGCGGCCCGCCTCCTCCCAGCGACGTGTGCCCGCGGCGCCGTCGCGAACGTCGACGGACTCCCAGACGAGCGCTGACCTGCCCAGGAACTCCCGGGCCGCGGCACAGCTTGCTCAGGCCGGGTGCCAGAAGAGCAGGATCTCGGGCATTTCGGCGAACCGGCTCTCTCAGGCGACGACCGCGATCGCCTCGATCTCGATCTCGAGCTCCGGTAGTGCCAGCGATGTGACCTCGACGATCGTGTCCGCCGGGTAGGGCGGCGTGAACCACTTCCCGCGGAGCTCGACGATCTTGCCGAAGTTCGACATGTCGGTGAGGAAGATCGTGACCTTGACGACGCGGTCCAGGCTCGACCCCCCAGCCTCGAGCACTCGCGCGAGGTTGCGGAACGTCTGCTCGGCCTGCGCGTCGAAGTCGCCGACACCGACGAGCTGCCCGTGCTCGTCGATCGCCGCCTGGCCCGAGACGATCACGAGGTCGCCGACGCGAAAGCCCTGCGACAGCCGGAACGGCTCGTACGGGTCGGGGTCGAGACGGATCTGTTGCACGTCCATCAGGAGGGCTCTACCACGTTGACCACCGTCACGCAAGGTACGAGCCCAACCGTGCGCACCAGCTCCCGGGCGCCCGGTGGTCCCGAACTGGTTGCCGGAGCGGTCTCAGGGCGCGGGGACTCCGAACCCGGCGGGGACCTTTCTGAAAGCCCTACCAACAAACGGCGGCGGATTCCTGACATTCGTCGGACCTTTGATTGGGAGCACCCGCCGCGCTAGGAGCGGACATCGTGCGTGATGCGAACAGGGCGGGCGCCGGACGCTCTTGCGTGGCACTTTGGCTCCGTTGACACGGTGGCTGTCGCTTGGGGATTGGCGACGGCGGATTAGCCGGGCGGCCCACTCGATTCGCCATTCGTCGCCGCCCGGCTGATCTACCAGTGCCCCCAAGGCCGAATGTGGACGCACACCCGGTAGATGCGCGCGGAGCGGAAAACTTGCGGAGAGGTCTACGCGAGCCCTTCGCGGACGCGCCACTTAGGTTCCTTCAGGAGCACGGCGCGGAGCTCGGCGAACTCTTCGCGGCCGTCCTCGAGCACCCGAAGGATCGACTCGCGGTCGGCAATGGTGGGGGCGAACACGTGGACGTTTCGCATCTACGCCCCTTCCAGCTTTTCGGCTGTGGCGTCGAGGACCGCGTCCCGGAGCATGACTGTGAGCGTGATGATGTCGTCGTCATTCACGTAGTGACCGGCGAGTCGCAACGTGCCGGTGTCGTGGATTCGGGAGTCGACGCGGCCGGCCGCGCAAGTCTTGCAGCCTCGTTGCCGGCCAAGCTTCTCGCATACGCCGTCCTCGTTGAGGCGTCCACCGGCAATCCGGTCGCGGCGCTTCGGCGTATTGGACGGCAAGCAGACGGGCGCTACGGCGTTCCCGGTCGCCTCCCGTGCGCATGCTGGCCGCGCCCGTCTGCACTTCTCCGATCGCGGGTTGTCTGGGCGTCGGTTGTGTCGTACGCCAATTCGGGTCGGCGCCGCGGTGATGTGCCCTTGTGCTGCCTTTTCGGCGCGGGCGGCAGCTCATTGCCCGGCCCCCGTGTCCCCCATACAGCTGGGTCCTTGCGTTTGCCGCGGATTCGTGTTTTCGTGAGCTGAGCAGGCGGGCGCGCCGGCCTTCCGACCTGGAACGGGGCGGACACGTGGTCTTCTCCGCGTGGGTCGCCTCGCTGGCTGCGCCCGTCTGCACGTTGGTTCCGTCGACGCGGCAGTGGTCGCCAGACAGGATCGGCGCAAGGACGCCGAGATTCCCCGTTTCGGCTCTGGCTAGGTGCCAGAGCCGATCTCGTCGAGATACTCGATGCGAACCGTTGCCATGTCTATGCCGTCTGCTTCCATTGCCGCTTTGGTCTGCGGGTGTGTCCAGAGTCCCTCCGCGGCTTCACGGGAGTCGAAGATCTCCTCTATCACGACCAGGTTCGGGTCGTCCTGCCCCCGCCAGAGACGCCAGCTCCGGATCTGATCCGAAAACATCTCCAGCGCCTTGTTGTAGCCAGGCCGGAAAGCGTCATAGTCGGCGACGCGGCAGGTGCAGTGGACCGTGGTTGCCATCGCTGGTCATCCCCTCTGGTGTCGGTCGCGGTGGTCGCGAGCGAGAGCGGCTCGAAACTCGGCGAGGCTATCAGGTGGGTCCTCGAGCACTGCCAGGACTGCATCTCGCTCGCTTGCGTCGAGTTCGAGCTCGACGTTCATCTGCAGGCATGTCGTGATCCGGTCCGCCAGGGCGATCGCGGTAGGGGTTCCGTCGACGATAAGCGTGGTCACGAGCCGCTGGGCGTCGTCCGCGGAAACGGTGAGGCCGCTGATCGTGATCGAGTCGTGCATCCGGCTGAGGTTACCCGGTGACCGGCCGGGTGAAGGCGTGGGCCGTTCCCCTCCTGAGCGGGGCGGGCCTAGTGTCTGTCGTGGTGGTCGCGAGCGAGTTCGGCGTGGAGCTCGATCAGGCCGCTGGGCGCGTTCACGAGTGCGAGTCGCACGGCTTCCCGTTGTGCTGGGTTCAGGGAGACGTCGCGGTCGCTGATGATCCCGAGATGAATGGCATACGCGGCGGTGACGTCGTCTGCGCGTCCGGATATGTGCAGTTGGTCAGCGATCCACCATGCGTCGCTATCGGCAACGCTAATGCCTTCGATCTTGGCCACGTTTCTCACGTTATGCGTACCGGTGACGAGGGCAATTCCCCTTTCGGAGGAATGAATGGTGCTGTTCGGCGGCTGGACAAGTCCGTCGCGGACGCGCCATTCCTGCTCCTTGACGTGCGTCGCGCGAAGCTCGGCGAATTCGGGCGGCCTGTCCTCGAGCACCCGCAGGATCGCTTCGCGGTCGGCGATCGACAGGGCGAGGATCCTCGTCCGCTGCTCAAAGCCGTTCTCGAGCTTCTCGGCGTGTCGTCGAGGCCCGCGTCGCGGAGCTTGCCGGCGAGGCAAAGGACGAGGCGGTCGATCGCGATGCCGGCCAGGAACACCGGCCGAGCGTACACGTGTTCGCCCTACCGGGTCCGGTAAAGCGCCTCGCGCTTGAGTCGCCGGTCGCGGCGCCAGAGGTAGAGGCTGGCGAAGATGATCGCGTCGATCGCGGCAGCGAACAGAAACATGAAGGTCATGGTCTCGATCGTAGGCGGTTCCGGGGCGGCGCAGGGACGTCTCGCCCAACGTTCACTCGATCGAGGGATCAAGTCGCATGAGCGCATCCTCGACGCGGCCGAGGTCGCCGAGCGGCTGAACGTGCCCGGTCTCGTGGGTGCGGGAGTCGACGCGGTCGGGCTCCTACGTGGTTGAGGCAAGAGCGCCTGCGCCGAACTCACAGACGGAGCAGCCACCGCGCACGCGAGTCAATGAACCAACAGACGCTCCCGACCAGGAAGAGCGACATACAGCAGCGCCCCGACGCCCGGCAGAACGACAACGGCCACAAGCCACGCCACACGTGCTGCCGTCGACAAGGCCGGATTCCGAGCCGCGTCGACAAGAGCCCACAGCCAAATCACGAGCGCCGGCAACCCAATCAGCAACAGCGGGATCACGGTATCCACACTCACCAGCCGAACCCTAAGGACGCGGCGCGTTCTGAAGCGCTCTGGCGCGTATTTGGCCGGATGGACACCGATGCATTACACGCTGTCCTTGGTGCTGACACCGAGGTCACGCAGTAGTCCGTCACGGAGGTCGTAGACGAGCCCGTGCACGGTGAGCGCCTGCCCACGTGCCCAGGCGTCCTCGACAATGGTCGTTTGGCTGACGTTCGCGACCTGCTCGACGATGTTGAGTTCGCACAGTCGGTCGAGCTGTCGGTCTTCAGGAAGGAATGCCAACTCGTCCGCGTGCTTGTCGCCGACGTCGGTCACGTGACGTAACCAATTGTCGATGAGCCCATGCCGTGTGCCCTCGAGCGCTGCCTTGACGCCGCCGCAGCCGTAGTGCCCGCAGACAATGACGTGCTTCACGCCGAGAACGTCAACCGCATACTGGAGCACCGAGAGGCAGTTGAGGTCGGTGTGAACGACCACGTTGGCGACATTCCGGTGCACGAAGACATCGCCAGGGGACAGCCCGACGATCTGGTTGGCCGGCACCCGGCTGTCAGAGCAGCCGATCCACAGGTACTCGGGAGCTTGGCGCTCGGCCAACGCCGCGAAGAACAAGGGGTCGTCCGCGGTAATCGCGGACGCCCAGGCGCGATTGCGCTCCAACAGCTCGGTGAGATCAGCCACGGCCTAGACGCTACAGCGCAATCGGGTGACAGCAGCCCGCCAAGCGACATCGATACCGCTGCCCCGCGCCGCTAGGGAATGCCACCTGAGCGCGGAGCGGAATGTTCCCTGACTCCTGCAACACTCTGGTAATGGGGATGATCTCGGCCCGCGACTGCGGGGTCGCAGGGTGACGGAGCCGCGTCGTGCCGTGCTGGTGACTGGTGCGTCACGGGGGATCGGCGCAGCCGTCGCATCTGCCTTCGCGTCGGCGGGGGATAGCGTCGCCGTGCATTACGGTGCGAATGCCGACATGGCTCACGATGTCGCTGCTTCGCTGCCGGGGGGCGGGCACGTGGTTGTCGGCGCTGATCTGAGCGACGCAGGCGCGGTTCGCCGGATGGTGGACGAGGCGGCTGCTGCCATGGGTGGTCTGGACGTGCTTGTGAACAACGCTGGGGTGTTCGAGCCGCACCCGATCACGGAGACGACGTATGAGGAATGGCAGCGGGCCTGGCAGCAGACGCTCGCCGTCAACCTCGTCGGCGCTGCGAATGTGACGTGGTGCGCGGTACAGCACATGGTCAGCGGTGATGGTGGGCGCATCGTCAACGTCTCATCGCGGGGCGCGTTTCGGGGCGAGCCTCGGCAGCCCGCATACGGCGCGAGCAAGGCCGGGTTGATCGCGTTCGGCCAGTCGCTGGCACGTGCGCTTGGCCCGCACGGGATCGCCGTCACGACAGTCGCGCCCGGATTCACCGAGACGGACATGGCGGCTGATGAACTGGCTGGCGAGGGGGGAGAGAGGCGCCAGGCCGAGAGCCCACTCGGCCGCATCGTGACGAAGGAGGAGGTGGCTGCCGCCGTCCTCTATCTCGCCTCCCCGCAGGCGGAGTTCGCAAGCGGCTCTGTGCTCGACCTGAACGGAGCGTCCTACCTACGCATGTAGGGCCGCCCCCGCCCGGGTCGCCAGCCGCCGTTGCGAGTCAGCGCGAGGAACCCGGCCACCTGGAAACGACCCACTCCCGTTGCCAGCACTCCGGGCAGAATGCGAACGCCATCAGGTGAGACGGCGCGGCTCCTGACATGAGATGTGCGATCTGTTACGATCTCGGGTTCGGGGTCTACAACTGAACGGCGAAGCGGAGGGAGCCATCAAGATGGCAGTCGCAGTTGAAGTGACCTTCCACGAGCGAGACGCGCTCGAGAACTACAAGAAGAGCCTCAAGCTCTTGGGCTGTACCCCTGGGGGACCCCATCCAGATCCCAGCTGTCTGTTCCACTGGGCGGCTGACAGCAGCGACGGTGTCCACGTCACCGACGTCTGGAAGTCGAAGGAGGCGTTCGAGACGTTCGCGACGAACAAACTCGACCCCGTCATGAAAGAGGTCGGCATAGCCAAGCCGGAGATCAAGTTCATCGAGGTTGACAGCGTCCTGACCGCCGGACGCTAACCCCCCAACAACGCTCGAAGCTCACACTGACGGGAAGGCTCGCTCCGGCGGGCCTTCCCCCTTTCCGGCCCCGAACTCCCGCTGCCCAGCACTCCGGGCAGAACACGCACGGCTCGCGCTCAGCGCTCTCCCAGATCGCACCCAGGAGGTCGGCGGTTCGCGCCCGCCTAGCTCCATCCCTTGTTAACGGCTTTGGAAAGCCGTTTCCCGTCCGGGCACGAAGCCATCGGTACGCTCTCCGAGTCCGACATTTTGGTTCGTTTGTGCCCGTTATTGCCGCATGGCTCGCGTATTCGGACCCCGTCCCTTCCAGGGCTTTCTGCCCACTGGGTCGGGAGCGGCGGCACACCAATCGGGCGGGCATGCCGCCGCAGGGTTTCAGGCGGTCATGCGACCGGCCACCGTGTACTTGGTGACCGACGTTCTTCGGCCGGGGGTGTCACCGGGGGTCATGGAATTCAGGGCAGCGTCGCCTCGGGCGTAGTCGTCCTCGTTCTCGAAGAACAGAATCACGAGCGACGTGTCTGCGCCCTCGTCGTGGAGCATCAGGATCTCGGTGGCCGGGATGTCGTCAGGCCGTGGGTCGTTCTCTATCTCCTTCGAGAGCTCGGCCATGCGCTGGCTATCGACGCCTTCAAAGGTGACTGCGCGAGCAAGTGCCATCTTCGCCTCCTTGCCGTATTGACGACTAGCGGATCGCCCCTAGTCCAGGGACACCCCAAAGCGTTACACATCGCCCTTCTCCGCGCAGCCCTCCCAAGACAAGACCTGAGGAGGCTCTGGGCACCGACCCTGCGAGCTTCGACCTCGCTTCGACCCTCTTGCGCCTGCAGGGCCGCTCCTCCGCCGGTGGGCAACAGAATGGAAACGCGAGGCGGGAACACGGCGGAGACGAGCTTGACTGACCCTCGTTCGGCACGATTCGTCCGAGTCAGGTCAGATTCGTACCGTTGGTTGTCGGCGTCTCGCTCGGCTATAAGGGTTTGAGCCAATAGGTGCGAACGGTCGGAGTTCGTACCTGCCAGGTCGGCTGTGTGGATTGCCCCTCGAGAACCTGCGGCAGAGCCTGGACCGGACAGTCACTGGAGTTCGTCGGGCTCTCGAACCGCCGCGACCTCCTGGGTGCACATCGACCGTCTTTCGCGTGCGCTCCCTCCAGGAGGCAAACGGCTCAACCAGGCGGGTTCGGAGGGGTGTTCTCCCGTCCGTTCTCCCGAACCTGTAGGGCCGCGGAACGGCTTGTCCAAGCCGTTTCCTGCTAGACTAGAGGTCGGAATACGAACAGTGGCCGGGCGCTGCGCGAACAGCCCCGGCCGTGGCACAGGAGGCAATGAGCTCCCATGCACCGCGACTCTATCCAGCCGCGCCCGCGCGGCACCGGCTCGCTCCTCCGCCACACCCACAAGAGCGGCTGCGAGAGCTGGTACGGCAAGTGGTGGGCCGACGGCCGCCAGGTGATGCGCTGCCTCGGGCCGGTGCGGCCGCCCCGCTCCCGCCAGGGCCTGACCCGCTCCCAGGCCGAGGCCGCGCTGCGGCAGGCGATCGAGGCAGCCGCACCAGCCGCCGGCTCGAGCGACCGGATCGACCTCGCCGAAGCGGGCCGGCGCTATCTCGCAAACCGGGAAGCGATCGGGCTCAAGCCCGGCACCCTGGCCGACTACGAGTCGTTCCTGCGCGTCCACCTCCTCCCCCAGCTCGGCCGCAAGCCCCTCGACCAGATCACCCCCGAGGACGTGGAGGCGTTCATCGCCGCCGAACGCCAGGCCGGCAGCGCCGTCAAGAGCGTCCTCAACTACCTCGGGCTCCTGCACGCGATCCTCGCCCACGCCGTCAAACGCGGCTGGTGCACCACGAACCCGGTCACCGCGGTCGACAAGCCGCGCCAGCAGCGAAGCCAGGAGATCCGCTACCTCACCCAACCAGAGCTCGAGGCGCTCCTCGCCCACACCCCCGACGACCCGCTCGGCCGCACCGAACGCTCCTCTACCTGACCGCCGGCAATGACCGGCCTGCGACGCGGCGAGCTGCTGGCCCTGCGCTGGCAGGACGTCGACTTCGACGCCGGCCTCGTCCGCGTCCGCCGCACCTACAGCCGCGGCGAGTTCGGCACCCCGAAGACACGCCGCTCCAGCCGCGCCGTCCCCCTCGCCGACCGCGTCCGCGACGAGCTCCGCACGCACCTCGAGCGCACCCGCCACCAGGGAGAGCTCGATCTCGTCTTCTGCCACCCCACGAGCGGCCGCGTCCTCGACCCCTCGCTCGTCCGCAAACGCTTCCAGGCCGCCGCCCGCCGAGCCGGCCTCCGACCCGTCCGCTTCCATGACCTCCGCCACACCTTCGGCACCCGCATGGCCGCCGCCGGCGCACCCCTCCGCGCAATCCAGGAATGGCTCGGCCACAGCGACTACCGCACCACCAGCATCTACGCCGACTACGCCCCCGACCTCAGCCAAGGCGCCATCTGGGCGGCGCGTGCGTTCGGGAGTTCAGGTGAGCCCAATTCCAACGTTGCATAGTTCACGCGAGGTGGTCTGATCGCGATCCCTGTGTTCATCAGGGTTTCCAGGGGTAAGGTAAGGGTGGGTCAAGGATGCTCGCCGCGGCGACGACATCGCGAGGAGAGCCCCGCCTGTGATCGTGGTTGCCGGTCATACGCTGGGATCACAGATCGCAGGTGAGCCGGTGCGGCCGGGTCATCGGTCCGCCCGGGCCACCCCCACCCCCTGTTGGGACTCCGGCGAAGGCGGCAACGATGGAACCTTGGTGTGGAATGCTACGATTCGTGGGTTGGCACTCTCAGTAGATGAGTGCCAGAGTTCCAGAGTTCTTCAGGAGCCAGGAACCGGCCCAACAAGGTGTGATGGGAGGCGTTTGATGAATCTGCAGCCCCTTGGTGACCGTCTGATCGTGGAGGTCCTCGAAGAGGAGGAGACCACGGTGAGCGGCATCGTGCTGCCCGATACCGCCAGGGAGAAGCCGCAGCGCGGCAAGGTCCTGGCGGTCGGCCCCGGCTCGCGTAACGAGGAGGGGAAGTACATCAAGATGGATGTCGAGGAGGGTGACGAGGTCATCTTTTCCAAGTATGGCGGCACCGAGATCAAGCTCGGTGTTGACGAGGTTTTGATTCTGCGCGAGTCGGACGTGCTTGCGAAGGTCGTGTCTTCGGGTGCGAAGGGCAAGGGCAAGAAGGCCCTCGCCGGCGCTTCCGCTTAGGCGTAATCACAGGAAGGACTGGACGCTCATGGCTCACAAGGAGCTCAAGTTCAACGAGGATGCGCGCCGTGCGCTCGAGCGTGGTGTGAACATTCTGGCCGATGCGGTCAAGGTGACGCTCGGCCCCAAGGGTCGCTACGTCGTGCTCGACAAGAGGTTCGGCGCGCCGACGATCACGAACGACGGTGTCACGATCGCGCGTGAGATCGAGGTCGAGGATCCGTTCGAGAATCAGGGTGCTCAGCTCGTCCGTGAGGTCGCGACGGCCACGAATGACGTTGCCGGTGACGGCACGACGACGGCGACCGTGCTTGCGCAGTCGATCGTCCGTGAGGGCCTCAAGAACGTGGCCGCGGGCGCGAACCCGATGGGCCTCAAGCGAGGCATCGAGCAGGCCGTCGAGGCGGTCGTCGACGATCTCAAGAAGCAGTCGACGGAGGTGTCGGGCAAGGAGGACATCGCCCGGGTCGCCACGATCTCGTCGCGTGAGCGCGAGATCGGCGATGTGATCGCGGACGCGATCGAGAAGGTCGGCAAGGACGGCGTCGTCAACGTCGAGGAGGGCCAGACCTTCGGCCTCGAGCTCGAGTTCACGGAGGGCATGCAGTTCGACAAGGGCTACCTGTCCCCCTACATGATCACCGACGCCGATCGCATGGAAGCCTTGCTCGAGGATCCGTACATCCTGATCGCGAACCAGAAGATCGGCGCGGTCAAGGACGTCCTGCCGGTGCTCGAGCAGGTTATCCAGGCCGGCAAGCCGTTGTTGATCGTCGCCGAGGACCTCGAGGGTGAGGCGCTCGCGACGATCGTCGTCAACAAGCTCCGTGGCACCTTCCAGGCCGTCGCGGTCAAGGCTCCCGGCTTCGGCGACCGCCGCAAGCGGATGCTCGAGGACATCGCGATCCTCACCGGCGGCGAGGTGATCACCGAGGAGCTCGGTCTCAAGCTCGAGAACACGAAGCTCACGCAGCTCGGCCATGCCCGCCGCGTCGTGATCGACAAGGACTCGACCACGATCGTCGACGGTGCTGGTACGGCAGACGCGATCAAGGCGCGGATCAAGCAGCTGCAGGCGGAGGTCGAGAACACGGACTCCGATTTCGACCGCGAGAAGCTGCAGGAGCGGCTGGCGAAGCTCGCCGGCGGCGTCGCGGTCGTCAAGGTCGGCGCAGCAACCGAGACGGAGATGAAGGAGAAGAAGCACCGGGTCGAGGACGCCCTGCAGGCGACCCGGGCTGCTCTCGAGGAGGGCATCGTGCCGGGCGGCGGTGTCGCGCTCCTAAGCGCGGCCACGGCCGTCAAGAAGGTCGCCGACCTGCTCGAGGGCGACGAGGCGACCGGGGCACGGATCATCGTGCGCGCCCTGGAGGAGCCGCTGCGGCAGCTCTCCCACAACGCCGGGCTCGAGGGCTCGGTCATCGTCGCCAAGGTCCGCTCGGCCAAGAAGGGCGAGGGCCTGAACGTCGACACGGGCGAGATCGTCGGGATGGTCAGCGCGGGCATCATCGACCCGACCATGGTCACGCGCTCGGCGCTGCAGAACGCAGCCTCGATCGCGAAGAACATCCTCACCACCGAGGTGATCGTCGTCGACGCCCCCGAGAAGGCCTCGGCCGGCGCTGGCATGGGCGGCATGGGCGGCATGGGCGGGATGGGCGGGATGGGCGACTACTAAACCGCTCGCGTCTGATCTCTGACGCTGAGGGCCGGCGGAAGCCGGCCCTCAGTGCACCAATGCCGAAGCCAGGCGGAGACGCGGGAACCCGCCCGGCTTTGAGCGCAAGGAGACGCCCGAGGATCAGCCCATGGTGGCGCCTCGGGTGGTCGCCTGCGGCGGTGGCGCCCCCCAGTTCAGGACCACGGCGAAGAGAAGCGCGCTCTTCGAACTACCTTGAGTCGCGGTTCACAAACGCGATTTCGCACTTCATGGGGCCTGATGTGGTCTCCCCGCAACCGGGCTGTCCATCAGGGTTTGCGGGGGAGCAGGTCAAGGGTGGGTCAAGGATGCCCGGGAGAGTCGACGGCATCGTGGGAATGGCAACGACGCGCCGACCGGGTGGAGCCGTCGTCCCGAACCTTGGGACGAGTTCAGCGAGCTGTCCATCCCGCCCTCCATGTGCTGCGCGGAGTCAACGCAGAACCCGTCCCACGACGCCGGACGGCGTGACCCCCCCACCCCCGCAAAGTGCGGGTCCCCTCCGCGCCGGAGTCTCGGAATCGCTGCCTCCATAGGCACGCAGCATTTCGACTCGTACGTACGGCGAGCAGCATTTCGATTTGTACCTACGGCGATAGGAACGGGCCCGATCTTCTCACCGGGTTAGACTGGGCGGCGATGGGCGAATCCGTGCAGTTCGACTCCGCGGCCGGCACCGCCTCCGGGTATCTGGCGTCGCCTGCCGGGTCGGCTGACGTTCGCGCCGGTGTCGTCGTGATCCAGGAATGGTGGGGGCTGGTGCCGCACATCGAGGACGTGGCGGAGCGGTTCGCCGCACTCGGCTACGTTGCGCTCGCACCAGACCTTTACCACGGCAAGAGCACCGTCGAAGCGGAGGAGGCCCACCATCTGATGGAGGGCCTCGACTGGGCGCGCGCCGCCCAGGAGCTCGCCGGCGCCGTCCCCTATCTGCGCAGCGTCGCGGCCGTCAGCCGTGTCGGCGTTGTCGGCTTCTGCATGGGCGGCGCGCTTACGGTGATCGCAGCCGCTGATCCGGGCGTCGACGCGTACGCGTCCTTCTACGGCTTCCCGCCCGCGGGCGCAGTGGCGCTCGACCGGATCGACGCACCGGGGCTGATCTTCTTCGGCGAGCACGAAGACGCCTTCTCCGTGCCCGACGCGCAAGCGTTCGCCCAACAGCAGCGCGAGAGTGGCAAGCAGGCCGAGGTCGTCGTCTACCCCGACGCCGGTCATGCCTTCTTCAACGACACCCGCCCCGAGGCCTACCACCAGGCAGCAGCCGTCGACGCCTGGCGACGCACCGTCGAGCTCTTCGAGCAGCACCTCCGCGACTAGACCCGCAGCGACCACGCGCAGCAGACACCTGGCCCTTCACTCGGCTTCAGGCGCGCAAGTTCTCGGTCGTTCGGGGCTGGCTTCGGCGAGCGCCCGTGTGACGCCTGCTGCGTCGAGGTCGGCCGCGTAGACGGGCGTGCCTGGCTGTTGCCGCCAGGATTCGTCGATCGGGCCGGCGTCGATCGGGTCGAAGCCAGTTCCATGACGGTGCGCTTGGTGTCCGGGTCGTCGCCGGCGACGGGCAGTGCGATCCGACCGGGTGAGCCGGCAGACTTTCCGAGCTCGAGCAGGTGTTGGGCACGGATATTGTTGAACGCTCGGAACACGATTCCCAGCTGCTGAAGGGTGTCCTATCCCTCCTGTTGCTGCATCTGCTCTCCGAACGACCTGCCGCGCCGAACCCGCATCGAGACCCGCCGGGAAGTGCGGCAGAACCTCCTCACCGGCGCCCGCGACGTCGGCACCACCCAGGCGCTACGCAACCTCGGCGGCAGCGCCGAACTCGCGCAGGAGTACCTCTCGGCCGCATTCGGATCAAGGCCCCACCACTCCTGGATGGCAGCGGGCCTCTTCTTCGTCACCGTTCCCTTCCTCGCCACCTCGATCTTCAGCGACGCAGCGAACGCCTTCGCAAGCGGGATCGCCGCCGCCGACCCCGCCGCCACCGGCACGTACACGTGGGGTGGCATCTCACACCTGCAGAGCACCGTCACCTACACATTCACCGACGGCCACGGAACGTGGACCGGAGGCGCCTTCACACCTCTCTTCTACATCCTCTGGATCGTCGCGACGATCCTCGTAGGACGACTCTGGCGAGCGCTTCCGGCCTGGCGAAGGCGTCGCGCCGGCGTTACGTAAACACCGCTCTGGAACGCTGGCGCAGGCGAGGCTCTCGCACCAGGCGGCAGTCGGTCAGCATGCTGCGTAGGAAGTGCGCCGCTAGTTCTCGCCTGGGCGCTCTCCATGCAACATTCCCGATCTGGCGCAGGCCGCGATCCTCTCTCAGGCTTCGCCGCGACCGCGCGTGAAGAGGAGGGCCAGCGCGATGATCGCCGCCGCCGCCAGGAGGAGGCCGTCATCCAGAGCCCAGCTGGCGCTGAAGAGCGAGTCGATCACAATGCCAGCGAAGATGAGGATGAGCGAGAGCACCAATCCGACACGAACCCTCTGCCGGTGAGCCTCGCCGCGCATCTACAAATAGTAGGGCGTGCCAAGGCGGCTCATGCAACATTCCCGACCTGTGGCGCAATTCAGCGTACTTTCGGTTGGCCTGTGCTTGTGGCCCGTCAGGAGTAGCGTTCGGCGGCAGGAGGATTGTTGAGGCTCGAGCCGCTCTACAGGATCCGTTTCACGTATCCCGAAAGCTGGATGGTTGCTCTCGAGGGGGCCTGGGAGCAGCATCTGTTCCTCGCGGAGGGGCGTTGCGAGGGCTTGATCAAGGGCCGCTTCCGCGGTGCGAACTTCCCTCTTCGGCAGGGTGCTGCGGGGCCGTTTCGACCCGACTTCCGCGCCGTGATCGAAACCGACGACGGGGCTACGATCACGTTCGAGTTGCACGGGTACGGGCGAGCCTACCCACCTGGGCGACGGCAGATCGTTGGTGCCATCTTCCATCTCAGCGACGTCGAGCAGTACCGCCGACTCAACGACACCGTCTGCGTATGCGTCGGCGAGGTACGCGCGCCGGCTGACCCCGACCAACAGGAACCGGACCTCGTCTTGGACGTCGCCGAGCTGATCTGGGAACCCATCGCCGACTGAAGTCCAAAGGGCCAACACGGGCTCTACGCACTCGCGCCCAGCTGAGCAACGTCGACGCGCGGCGACCTCGGTGAGCTCACCGCTGCCTCAGGGAACGAACTCGGGCGCTGGTGGCGGTCGCCGCCTCCCGCCAAGGGTGGTGACCCGGAGGGCGCGAACTGTCATCTCTCCGTGCTTCAGGCGTCGAGGTCTTCTCGTTTGCCCCAACCGTTGCCCCATTCCGCCTCGTCATGAGGCCATGGCGGCCACGTCGTCCCCGGCAGGGCTGGGAAGAGCGTCCCGAACCCTGAGACGGGTTCCGCGAGGTGTCCATGCCAAAGCCCTCCGTGCCCTGCGCGGACCCAGCGTAGAACCCGTCCCACGACGCCGGACGGTATGACCTCCCCCACCCCCGCGAAGCGCGGGTCCCGTCCGCGTCGGAGTCCTGGACTAGGCGTTCCAATCGCCACGCGATGTCGTGATTTGTACGTACATCCACGATCGCGGAGTGGCGGACCCGAGATTCATGGCCCTCAACCATGCGATCAGCAGTCCGAACGAGAGCCCTGTCGCGCAGGTCACCAGCCATACTCCATGGATGCAGATCGGCGTTGTTTACCCGCAGACCGAGCTTCGAGGGGATCCGACTGCTGTTCGGGAGATCGGTCTCGCGGTGGAACGTCTGGGCTTTGACCATCTGCTTGCCTACGATCATGTGCTTGGCGCCGTCCATGCGGATCGGGAGAGGCCGCTGCCTGGTCCTTACACGGAGCTTGACCCGTTTCACGACCCGCTTGTGATGTTCGCCTATCTCGCCGGAATCACGGAGCGGATTGGCTTCGCGTCCGGCGTGATGGTGCTCCCGCAGCGCCAGACGGCACTCGTGGCCCGGCAGGCGGCCGACGTCGACCTTCTGTCGGGCGGTCGGTTGCGGCTGGGTGTGGGCGTGGGATGGAACCACGTCGAGTACGAGGCGCTCGGTTACGAGTTCCGAGGTCGTGGGGCGCGTCAGGAGGAGCAGATCGAAGTTCTCCGCCGGTTGTTCACGCGATCCCGTGGTCGATTTCACCGGGACAGTTCCACCGCATCGACCGGGCATCGCTCAATCCGAAGCCGACGCGGCCAATCCCGATCTGGCTCGGTGGTTCCTCCGAGGTGGCGTTCGATCGGGCTGCCCGCATCGCGGATGGTTTCATCTTCTTTGGCGGCGGCATCGATCATGCGGTCGACTCCTGGAACAAGATGCGTGCGCGACGTGCCGACCTTGGCAGGTCGGCTGAGGATTTCGGAGCGGACTGGATTGCACTTCCGACCGGCGAGGCTGGCGATGTGGCGGCGGACGCTGCTGCTTGGCGCGATGCAGGCGGCACGCATGTTTCGCTCGTCACGATGGGACTCGGGCTCGACTCGACCGAGCGCCACATCGACTACCTCGGCTCGGTCGCAGACGCGCTCAGCTTGAGCTGACCGAGCCTCGCCGCCACGAGCCGACGCATTTCCTCTCGAGTTCGTCCGGTGACTGTTAGACACACTCATATGGAGTGCGGCCTGTCAACCGGGCAGGGGTGATTCGGCCCCGCTGTTTGCGGGGTTCGGTTCGGCGGGGGGAGCGCACCGGCTGTCGTCGACGTCTGTGTCGCGACTCATATGCGCGGGTTGGTGCCGCATGACCGGGTGTGCGAGATGAGGAGCGGTGCCGTTCTCTGGCGTCGAGCGTGGCCCGGTTGGGCTGCTCACAGTGTTCTCTCGGGTCGCTCCTCGCGTCGTTGCGCCGGTGCGCTCTCCTCGCCGAGCCGTTGCGGGTGGCGGCTACTCCATCGTCGCGAGCGCCCAGCAGTGTCCGGCGAGCTCGCGGGCGACGGCGACCACGACGATCGTGCGGGGCTTGCCTCGGGCCTCGAGCGCGTGCCAGCGTCCGTGCAGCCGGCGGGCGCTGCGGTCGGCTTGGGCTCGCACGGCGAGCGGACTTGCCCGTGCGTCTGCGTTCGAGCGTGACGCTCAGCGCGGCGGGCGGCGTTGGTGCCAGGCGGCCTCGACCAGCAGCCGGCGCGCGTGCGTGTTGCCGGTCTTGGTGATCGCGCCTTGGCGGCGCCGCTCCCCGCTTGAGTTCTCGCTCGGGGTGAGGCCGAGGAACGGGCCGAGCGACTCGGGCCGGAACCTGCTCCAGTCGCCGAGCTCGACGGTCAACGCGAACGCCGTCAGCGTGGAGACGCCGCGGAGACAGACGAGCCGCTCGACGACATCGACGTACGGCGCGCTCGCGGCGAGCTCGGCGATCGCCTTGTCGAGCGCGTCCCGTCCTGGTCTTCGCGTCGAGCATCCGGCCGTAGCACTCGTCGAACACGATCGCGAGCGGCCCGCTCTGGAACCGCTGCCGGCGAAGCCACGCGTCGTGGGCCCGCGTCCACGCGGTCGCGTCGTACACCGAGCCCGTGGCGCAGGAGCAGCTTCGAGAGCCGGTGCCGGGCCCGCATCAGATCGCCGCGGGCGTCCTCGCGCGCGCGGACCAGATCACGCGCGGCCTCCTCGTCCGGCTCGGGCACCCGCACCGGAGTGATCTCACCCAGCCGAAGCAGCCTCGCCAGCCGCTCGGCGTCACGCCGGTCGGTCTTGACCCGATCGGCCGCCGGCCGGATCCTCGACGGCGCCGCGACAACGCAGCTGATCCCCGCCTCCGCACACGCACGCGCAAGCCCGTACCCGGTCGGCCCCGCCTCGTACACGACCCGAACCGGCGCCGGCAGCGTCTTCAACCACGCGACCGTCTCCTCAGCACCCGGCGGCACCCGCAGCGACCGCACCTCACCGCTCCCCGCATCGATCACGCCCGCGACCACCGACCGAGCGTGCACATCAAGCCCGACCCAGCTACCTTCGCTCATAACCGGCGCCTCCCGTAATTGCGGCTCTACCGCCGGGCCAATCCCGACGGCAACCCGCGCCAACTTACGAGCGAGGCGCCGGGCACTCCATACGGTCTGGCGCAGACGCGTGACTGTTGCCCGGTTCGGGACGCATCGTGCAGGCCGGCCGTGCAGACTGTGGCGATGAGGGGCACGACGGCGCGCGGGCTCGCGGGTTTGTTCGCCGTCAGTTGGATCGTCCTGCCAGGATTCGGGGTGATCGACCTCTCTGTGACATGGGATGCCGATTGGCCGCAGGTGCTCGAGGCCGGGTGGGGGTTGTTCTCGACAGTGATCGTGGGCGCGGCCTTTGCGCTCATCGTGACGCGACCGCGTGCGTCGGCCCCTCCTGTTGCCCAACTCCTGGTCGCGGCTTTGTCGCTCGGCGTCTCGGCGGTGATCGCGGAGGAAACACGGCTCCTCTGGCTCGCGGGCATGCTCGCGCTCCAAATAGTGATCGTGGGTGGACTGTCTCCAAACGCGTGGTACCGAGGGATGGACATCTCAGTGTCTCGTCCCACGGTGTCGAGACCGTTGCTCCTCCTCGCGGGCCTGGGGGTCGCTCCGTGGCTCGCCTACGCGCTGCACATGTGGGCATCGAACCGCCAAGGCCACCCGGGCGACGTCACGCTCGGCATCGACCACTACGCGGTGCAAGGGGCCCTTGCGCTCGCGATCGCCCTGCTGCCGGCCTTGGCAGCCCTCCGGCCGGATGTGTTTCCGTTCCTCGCTACGTGCGCCGGCGTCGCAGCCGCCTACCTCGGGCTCGTGTCCATCGCCTGGCCGAACTCGCTAGCCGGGCTAGGGCAGGCGTGGTCGATCGCGGCGATGGCATGGGGCGTAGCGCTCCTCGCGGTGGCGGTGGCTCAACGCATGCGCTCGGCGCCGGCTCGCTCAGGCAAAGCTAAGTGAGGCTCGCCGGCATCCAGATCAACGAAGCGGACTGCAGGACGCTCGTGGACATGCTGTTGAGAGTCGGCCGAGCGGACGACCTGACGGCTGCTGCAGCAATCGAGCGAGGCCTCGGGATCGACGCAACAATCGCTGCGCTGTCGATCGCCGATCGAAGAGCCATCCTCGGTGTTCTCGACGACCCACCCGGCGGCGGCCTTGCAGAACTGCGGGGCAAGCTTGCCCGCGACCATCGCGACAGGGAGTAACGCTTCGTGCAGTGGCCGTGAGGACTAGATACCACCTCGACAGGCTGGCGACGCAGGAGCCTGAAACGCACTGTTCGTCGAGGATCGCACCTCTGTCCGGCCCACATTGCCCAAAGCGTTACCCATCCGATCTCGTCATTCGCCGACGGGTAAGCGCCGAGTGTGGCCGAAACTCTGACGCTTGGTCCCCACGGGCATGGTCAATCGGGAGCTGCTTGGGGATAGCCCACCCCCGCTTGCGATGGGTCCCAGGCGCGTGGGACTCCTGCTTTCCGGAGTCCCATAGACATGTCCGAAACCGAAATGTGCGTACATCATGAGCGTCTATTGGTTCCTGCTCGAGGCAGAGCTTCTCTTGCTATGGGACGAACGTTTTCCGCACAAGGGTGGCGTCGTATCGAACCTCCGACCCGCGGATTAGAAGTCCAGCCGCGTAGGCTGCAACGGAATGCAACAGACCAAATCTGCCTGCAAGTGATCGCTTCCGGAACTGCAACAACTGCAGCGAACTGCATTCTGCGGAGACAGGCCGGTACGCTCACCGTACGCTCGGGCACCATGAAGATCCCTCGCGCCCGCTGATCGAAAGAGCGGCTACCGACCACGCTTTCCTTCTCCCGGCCCCGCCGACTGCTTAAGTCATTGTCATCGGCGGCATTTGACGACGGATCCTTAATGCTGCGGACTTGGGCCTTGACAAGGCGCGGGCATGCTCGTAGGTTCACCGACTACTCGGTGAAGGAGCAATTGTGAAATCCCTGCTGGTTCGGCTCACCAGCGACATCGATGGTCAGAGTTCCGCCGAAGGAGGCACCGAGCAGTCGGAGTTCTGCCTCCTGTGAGCGGGAGCCGCTACGTGGTGACGGAGGCTTCCGGCCGGCCGTTCATGGGTCTTGGTGCCCTCGTCGTCCGACTCGTCCATCCAAAGACGGTCGGGTCAGATCAGCTCGCAGTCTCGCTGGTGGACATGCAGCCGGGCGATCGGATCAAACGCCATCGCCACTCCTACGAGGAGGCGTACTTCGTGATCGAGGGCGAGGGTGTCATGTTCCTCGAGGGTGAGGAGGACATCGCGCTCGCTCCCGGCGTGGCCGTCTATATCCCGCCGAACCGCATCCACGGCCAGCTGAACACAGCCGACACGTCGCTGCGGATCCTCTGTTCGCTATCACCGCCCCCCGTCGAGGGCGAAGTCCCCGAGCTTTTCGAGTAGCCAATGCCCGCAAGTTCACGGAACCCCGACGTCGATCACCTCAATGAGCGGGCGCGCTTCATCCGCCTCGAGACGGTACGCCTGATTTCGATAGCAAAGGTGGGCCACTACGCCTCAGTCTTCTCCTGCGCCGAGATCCTCGCCGTTTTCTACTACGAGATCATGAGATTGAAGCCCGGTGAACCGCGTTGGAAAGACCCGCGACCGCCGAGCGGCAGTGATCGCACATGCCGCAGGTGGAGAAGCACATTTCTGACACGACTCGCTGTTCGAGCCACAAGTCTTCAACCAGCGCCCCGTCTCACGACCACCCGCACACCTCGTGCCGCATGGTGACCGGCGGCCAGGAGCGGCACTCGTCGTCGACGATATTGATGTCTGCGCCGTAAAACGAATGCTGCCTCAACGGGACCACCGCGTAGCCATCACTGGCTTGCGCTCTGGTCTTTCGCTTGATGCCCACGTTCTCGGCTCCACGGGCAAGCTTGGTCAGACCCTTCAAGTACACCCTCGGTTCGGACACTTGGGGTCATTACTCAGCGGCAGGCATCCCCCTTGATGCGGTCTCGATGCTGCTCTATAGTCCACCCATCGTCAGAACGTTATGACGTTTCACGGCATTGAGTGAAAGGCGGTTGCTAGATGGATAGCCCACAAGGTCCTGAAGACGCCGCTGTGGACGAGCTTCTGGAACGCGGCTACGACCGTCGAACGGTAGTAACGGGCGCCCTAGCCGCCGGCATGCTACTCGCCGCCCCGTCCTCTGCTCTGGCGTCGAGATTGGCCACCCCGAAGCCAAAACGGGGCGGTGTCCTGCGGGTTGGGATGGTGGGAAACGGCCCAAATGAGGTGCTTGACCCACAGAATCAGCAGAATGTCATCGATACGGCCACGGATCGCGTTCTCTTTGACACGCTCGCGCGTCAACGAGCAGATGGCAGCATCGAGCCTCGGCTCGCGCTCTCTTTCGAGCCGAACAAGACGGCGGATCAGTGGACGGTGCATCTGCGACCGGGTGTCGAGTGGCACGATGGCAAGCCTTTCACCGCGCAGGATGTTGCGTATTCCTATTATCGGATCCTAAGGAGACATCTCGCGGGTGCGGGCACGCTCAGCTTCCTTGACCCGAACGGTATCAAGGTTCTCGATAAGCTCACTGTTCGGTTCTCCCTGAAGAACCCTTACGTTCTATTTGATGTAGCGGCAGCAACATCCACCAACATCATCATTAAGAACGGCGCCGCCAACAAGAAATTTACAACGACCAATCTGATCGGCACGGGCCCGTTCAAGCTTGGAAGGATTATTCCTGGTGTGCGATCGCGGTTCCTGCGTAACCCTAACTATTTCGAAAATGGTAAGCCGTATGTCGACGAGCTCGATTACATCATCATCCCCGATGCTACGGCACGTCTAAACGCTCTGCTTGGCGGGCAAGTGGATGCAATCGAGCAGGTGAATGCTGCCCAGGTCAGTACGATTAGATCGCGTAGCAATCTCTCTGTTCTCAATGCTAAATCGGGCCACTGGGTTCCGATGTGCATGGACGTGACGAAGGCACCGTTTACGGATGTTCGGGTGCGTCAGGCACTTCGTCTTATTGTTGACCGAAAGCAAATGGTCGAATCCGCGTTGGCTGGTCTGGGAGCCGTTGGCAACGACTTGTTTGGGTTTGGCGATCAGCTTTATAACAAGAGTCTTCCACAGCGGCAACAGAATATCGAGCAGGCAAAGTCACTCTTGAAAGCCGCCGGTCAGAGCAACCTGAGTATCCAGCTTCAATCGTCGGACGCCGCCACCGGAATGCTTTCATCTTCGCTGATTCTTGCTGAACAGGCGAAAGCGGCTGGGGTTACCATTAACGTTGTAAATAACCCGGCTGACAGCTACTACTCACAGCAATATATGAAGACCCCGTTCTTCATGACTGACTGGGCGGCGCGCTCACTTGATCCACAGCTTGGGTTGTGTGCTACCAGCGATGCTGTCTACAATGAAACCCAATGGAAAGTTCCTGCGTTTGACAGTCTCATCGCACAGGGACGCAAGACGCTTGATGTGAATAAGCGCAGGGAACTCTACTTTGCGGCGCAGAAGATGCTCTACGACCAGGGTGGATACATCATTTGGGGATTTGTCAATCTGCTCGACGGTGTGAACAGGAAAGTTCATGGTCTTAACCCACATCCAGGGCGAAACCTGGGTGTTCTATAACTTCAACGATGTCACTCTTTCCTGAGTGATTGGTGCCGCGCGCTTGCTTACTCAGTCGGAACGAATTCGTAGCTTGCTGTGAGCGATTCTACGATTGTCGCAGTAGAGACGTGTACAAGTAAGACGTTCAGACAGCTCGCACACGTGCGGATCGAGACCGCTGGCGGAGTTGTCGGCCTCGGCGAAACGTTTCATCGCGCCGAGGCCGTCGCCGGCTTTATCCACGATAGTCTCGCCCCGACACTTGTCGGCCAAGACGCGCGGAACCATGCAAAATTACGGCGCCTCACGCAGTCGCGATTCGACGGAGGCAATATCTGGACGGGTACGGCGACGATTGACTCGAGCGCCGCCTCGGCCGTTGATATAGCTCTGTGGGATCTGCGAGGCAAGACTCATGGAGTACCCATCTACGAGTTGTTGGGGGGCACAAGTCGCAGTCCGATCCCCGTCTATAACACGTGCGCGGGGCCGGGCGAGGGTATGCCGGCACCTGGCACTTCGCGGACGGAGCTGCACAAAGCGGAGCCATGGGGACTCGGCGGCTCGTTTGGGAAGTACGACGATTATCGAGCGATGTTCGAGCGTCCTGCGGAGCTTGCCAGTGACCTGCTGTCGGAAGGTATCCGCGCCATGAAGCTGTACACCTTCCGTCCGGCTGCACGAACGACACTTGGCACGTACATAAGTAACGCTCAGCTCGAGGAGGCGCTGGGACCTTTCCGGGCGATTAGAGAGGCCGTCGGCATGGACATGGAGTTGATGGTCGATCTTCTCTTCGATTGGACGCTCGCGCCTGCCCAGCGGATCGTTGCGGCACTCGAGGAATACAACTTGCTCTGGATCGAGGATCCATTGCGATGGGGAGCCCGACGGTACCACGGTGTACTGCAGGCTCTGACATCTACACCGATCGCGGCCTTCGACTATGCAGTTGGTCTCGAGTCATACATTGATCTGATCGAGAAGGGCGGGCTGTCGATCCTGCGGGTCGACCCTCAATGGGTGGGCGGGATCAGCGAGGCGGCACGCATTGCCGCGTACGCGGATGCACTTGGGCTCGGCATCGTCTTTCACGACTGCACCGGGCCGATCAACTTCACCGCGAGCACCCATCTTGCAGTGAACGCGCCCACGACCATCTTTCAGGAAAGCGTACGCGGGTACTGGCGGGCGGTCTATCCCAGTATTGTCACTGTATGCCCGAGGTTCGTAGACGGATGTGTTACCCCTCCGCCAGGGCCAGGCCTCGGAACGGAGCTCAGCGAGGAGTATCTTCAACTGTCGGATCTGCGCATTCTTCGCAGCGAGCTGAAAAACGGAGATCTCGTGACGAAGGACCTCGGCCAATAGGGCTCGGACCTTGGTCACCCGGTGCTAACGCAGTGTCCCGGGGTGGTTAGTCGGATGGACCGCATAGCTTGAGCACATCCACGTGGTCGAAAAAAGTTGTCGAGCGACCAAGCCGGAGTTCGTCGGCGGGCGGGCACATCGCGCGCCTAATCGGTGGTCGTCTCCTGTCGGGACTGCTCACGATTTGGCTCGCCTCAGTTCTGATCTTTGTCGGGACAGATCTTCTCCCCGGAGACGCCGCTACCGCGATCCTTGGTCGATTCGCCACTCCGGACTCTTTGGCTGCTCTACGCCGGGAGTTGGGTCTGAATCAGTCGGTGATCGAGCGCTATTGGGAGTGGTTAAGCGGACTTCTTCATGGTGATCTCGGTCGCTCATTACTAGGGAACCAAACCGTTTGGGAAATCATTGGGCATAGCATCGTTAATTCATTGATATTGGCATCTGTTACCCTTGTGATTCTCATACCACTTGCGATTGTGATCGGCTTGTTTGCAGCCGTCCGACGATATAGTCCCATCGATCACGGTTTGCAAACATTCACACTTATTATTAACTCACTTCCCGAATTTGTGACGGGGACGCTGCTCGCTCTAATTTTCGGAGTTACGTGGACACTGCTGCCACCCGTATCGCTATTTGACCCCGACGATTACAGCTGGCAACATCCGCGAGTTCTTATTCTCCCCGTGGCCACGCTCGTCGCTGCAGCTCTGGCACCCACTGCTCGCATGATCCGTGGCAGCGTCATCGAAGTACTTGAGCGACCATATGTACAAATGGCGCGACTCAAGGGTTTGAGCGACAAGACTGTTCTGCGAAGGCATGTACTGCCGAACGCACTTGTGCCTACCGTACAAGTGTTGGCGCTGGCAATCGGGTGGATGATGGGTGGCATCGTCGTGGTTGAGTTCGTGTTCCAGTACCCCGGTATGGGTGAGGTTCTCGTATCAGCCGTTGCGGCAAGAGATGTCCCGACTGTCCAGGCTCTCGGTCTCATTATCGCGACAGTCTATGTATTCGTGAATCTTTCTGCAGATATTTTGACAGTGCTACTCACCCCGCGACTACGTACAGCGCTGTGAGTACTGAAATCACCGCGAGAAAGGAAGGAGCTAAACCCCCACGAGCGGCCGAAGCCGGTGTCTTACGGCGAGCAAGTCAATTCTGGAGCACCCGAATAGGCATCGCGATATGCCTTGCTCTTGTTTTCATAGCCATCTTCGGCCCGTACATCGCGCGGACGTCTCCTACAGCACTTCAAGGCCTGCCGCTTCAACATCCCTCGACGACTCATCCTTTCGGGCTCGATTTTCTGGGCCGTGATGTTTTGGTTCGTTTCCTTCACGGTGGCCGATCGCTCATAGTTCTCAGCCTGCTCACCACGGTTATCGGTTCAGCGCTGGGAACTGCCGTGGGGCTAACCGCCGGATACTCGCGGGGCTGGCTCGACACGGTGTTGATGCGCTCCGCAGACGTCGTGATGGCTTTCCCGGCTCTGATCCTTGCGCTTGTCCTCTTGGCGGCAGTCGGGCCGAAAGTGTGGCTTGTCGTTAGCGCAGTCGCGCTTACCCACATCCCACGAGTAGCAAGACTGGTGCGGGCATCCACCCTCGAGGTTGTCGGGCGCGATTACGTGAGCGCCGCAGAAGCACGCGGCGAGTCGACACGCGTCATTCTGTCAAAAGAAGTACTTCCGAACGTCTGGACCCCGATATTGGTCGACTTCGGAGTGCGCTTCCCAACATCGGTGATCATTATCAGCTCGTTGGCGTTCCTCGGCTTCGGACTCCAACCGCCGGCTTCGGACTGGGGCCTCATGATCAACGAGAACCGCGCCGCACTTACGGTGCAGCCGTACGCCGTGCTCTTTCCGCTGTTAGCAATCGCTGCCTTGTCGATCGGCGCGAACCTCGTGACCGACGGGATCATCCGAGCCGGTCTCGGTGAGAGCGCAGAAGAAGCAGTAGCCGCACAGGTTCGTGTGGAGACACTTCGATGAGTTCGATTGAGGTTGTCGACCTCCGTGTTGAGCTGACGAATGGCACCGCCATTGTCGAAGATGTCAACTTCGGCATCAACGCTGGCAGGGTACTGGGGCTTGTCGGGGAGTCTGGATGCGGTAAGACCACTGTCGCCTTAGCACTCCTCGCGTACGCGAAACCGGGCAGCCGGATAGCGGCGGGCATGGTACAGATCGACGGCATCGACCTTCTCGCCGTCGATAAGCAGGAGCTGCAACGGCTGCGCGGCGGGCGAGTGGCCTACGTGCCTCAGGATCCGGCAAGCGCCCTGAACCCGGCAATCCGTGTCGGAGGTCAGATCGCGGAGATGCTGACAACCCACACTCGGGACCAGACAAGCCCGGACGTACTCATTCGCGAGGCTCTTCGCCGCGTTCATCTTGAGCCGGCGGAGTATTTCGTCGACCGCTACCCCCATCAACTCAGCGGTGGTCAGCAGCAGCGCGTCGCGATCGCCATGGCACTTATCTGCGGCCCGTCACTAGTTGTGCTCGATGAGCCAACTACCGGGCTTGATGTAACGACGCAAGCCCACGTGCTGGAGGTCATCGACGAGCTTCGACGTGAGCGAGACACAGCACTTCTATATGTCAGTCATGACTTGGGCGTCGTCTCCCATTTCGCAGATAGCGTCGCAGTCATGTACGGCGGAAGAATCGTGGAGCACGGGGATACAGCAGAGGTGTTCGCCAGCCCAAGACACCCATACACCTCCAAGCTGTTAGCTGCCATGCCTCGTTCGGACGTCTCTGGCACGCGCCCGCGCGGGATTGATGGAGCCGCCATTGCCCCCTCACAACGACCAGCTGGGTGCTCCTTTGCGCCCCGCTGCGAGTTGAAGACAACCATCTGCCTGAACGAAGTCCCACCGCTGGAGACTGCCAGCGGTAGGCACGCGGTCGCGTGCTTTAACTGGAAGACGCCGTCAACCGCCAAGCGGCTTCACCAGGCAAGCGAGATCGTCCTCGAGTCGGCGGAAGATACGGAGCCGCCTCGACTTCTCGTTGAGGACCTAAGAGCGAGCTATAGGCGGTCTCGGTCCACCCCGGAGTCGGCTCTGCCCGCTCTAGGTGGCGTTTCGTTGAAGGTTGCACAGGGCGAATGCCTCGCGGTCGTCGGTGAGAGTGGGAGTGGCAAGACCACCCTCGCTCGTTGCATCATTGGAATATGGCCACCCGACGGCGGCCGCGTTCTACTGGACGGGCAGGAGGTCGCGCGACGTGCGAGGGGGCGATCGAAGGAACAGCGTCAGCGAGTGCAGATTGTCTTCCAGAACCCCGAGGAGTCACTCAATCCCAAACATACCGTCGAACAGATTGTCGCCAGACCGTTGGCACAGTTCTTTAACCTCTCGCGTAAACAGGCCCGGGTACGTGCTGCTGAGACACTCGATCTCGTCCGCCTTGACGCTTCCCTCGCTTACCGATACCCAAAGGATCTGAGTGGCGGTGAGAAGCAGCGCGTTGCGATCGCGCGAGCTATTGCCGCTCAACCTCAGCTATTGATCTGTGACGAGATCACCTCGGCGCTCGATGTCTCCGTTCAGGCCGCGATCCTCGAACTGATCGCAGATCTTAGGAAAGCGCTGGATATGTCCATCATCTTCATATCTCACGATCTTGCAGTCGTTCGATCGATCGCGGATCGAATCATCGTTCTCGAGAGCGGGGTTGTTTGTGAGACCGGCAACACTGACACGTTGTTCGCCCATCAAGAAGCCGAGTACACCCGAGCGCTGATGACGGCACAGAAAGCTTGGAGTTTAGAGACGTCGGCAAGCATGGCCACGCGCGACTGAAGCGGAGAGCACAATGCATCGCCGTCTCGCCCAGGGGAAGATGATGAGCGCTAGCCTAACGTTGAAGAGTCAACCGATATCGAACACGGTCACCGCGATAGTGCAACTCTTCGTAGTCGAGAGCCTCTCCCGTACTGGAATACGTAATACGTTCAATCAAGAGCACGGCATCGTTCGGCTTGATCTTCAGGTGACGAGCAACGCGGGAGGAGGCATTAGCGGCCTCGACACGATAGTCAGCATGGCCCAATGCGATCCCGTATTTCTCTTCGAGAAGCTCGAAGATCGGGTAGATGACCAGGTCCTCGCGTGCCAGTGGGATCCCGATGCTGAGCGGCAAATAGGTCACGTCGAACGAGAGGGGCTGACCATTAGCGAGCCGCACACGCTCAATGAGCATGACGGTCGTTCCTTCAGGAAGAGCAAGTTGCTCCGCGACACGGCCCGTTGCCGCGACCTCTCGGCGTGTGATCACTTCAGCCGTCGGCTCAAGCTGAAGCGCTCGCATGTCCTCAACAAAGCCGGTGAGCCGCGTGAGCTCTTGCTCAATCGGTAGCTCCGCGACAAATGTCCCGCTCCCCGATCGCCTACGGATGAGACCGGCACGGGCCATTTCATTAACCGCCTCACGGACCGTTGTACGGCTGACGCCAAAGCGCGCCATCAACTCTTTCTCGGTCGGAAGCCGCGTCCCCGGCGCCAAGGCCTCGATGTCCTTGAGGAGCGCCTCGCGGACTTGGTGGTACAGCGGGAGTCGTGGATCCGACGGCGTGCCGCCAAGAGACCACGAACTCTCGTGGGTACGGGCCATGTGGGTGGGGTGGCTTGACAACTTTGCCCTCAAGGCTACCGCGTCAGCCGGGTTGCAACACCGCAGCGGTCGACCGAGTGATGCGCGGCAGTGCTCTGTGCAGATCTATGTCTCGGCACACCCCCTGGAGAGGAGTCCGACAGCGTGGACGCGAACCGACAACGAGTGAGCATCGTCACCGGCGGTGCCTCCGGCATCGGCGCAGCGGTGGCGCGGACATTGGCATCACGAGGAGACTGGGTAGCAGTCTTCGACCGAACGCCAGAACCTAGCGGGGCATCCCTAGACCTCGACACAGCGGCTGCAGTCGAGCGCTACGGTGTCGATGTTTCCTCTGAAACGGCTGTCGAGTATGGGTTCGCTGAGGTAATGCGAATGCAGGGCCGGATTGATGTGCTCGTCAACTGTGCCGGAATCGATGCCTCGACCCCTCTAGTCGACTGCACGCTTGAGGAGTGGGAACGTATCCAACGGACCAACAGCACCGGGGTGTTCTTGTGCTCTCGAGCGGCCGCCCGTGTCATGACGCGTCAGCGGTCTGGAAGTATTGTTTCGATCTCATCGATCAACGCTCTTCTCGGCTGGAAGAAGCGAGCGGCTTATAGCGCGAGCAAGGGAGCGATTGACGGATTCACTCGGGCAGCGGCAGCCGAACTTGGCGAATTCGGGATCCGGGTGAATGCGATCGCGCCCGGCGCAATAGCGACCCCGATCTGGGGCGACACGCTGACGGCGGAGGCACGGGAGATCTCCGGCAACCGCGCCGCGCTCGGTTTTGTGGGGGAGCCGGACGACGTTGCCGGGCTCGTCGCGTTCCTTGCGTCGGAGGAAGCGCGCTACATCACGGGAGCGGTGATTCCTGTCTGTGGCGGCCGAGCGACCTGTGACTATCTACCCACCCATCCCTAATCATCACTATGTTATGATCTTCCGATGGCCGATGGTGGCGGAAGCGACCAAGAGTGGTTGATCGGCGTGTGACGGCCGGGTGGCTTCCATACACGGGCGGGTGCCGCGCCTACCCCTCCGAGATTGTTGGCCATCAGTGTGTTGTGCTGGAGAGTCCACATCTTCGCACGCATGTGCTCACGGATCGGGGCGGCGCGCTGCTCGATCTCGTTTGGAAGCCCGGTGACATCGACATCTTGTGGCGGTGGGAAAGAGGTGTGCGGCCGCTCCACTACACGCCGAGCGTGGATTTGCCGCAAGGCAACTACCAAGATCACTTTTTCGGAGGCTGGGATTTCATGTTCCCGGCCGTTGATAGATCTCAACCGTCCGCTCCGCTCCCAACCGGATACCACGGCGAAACATTTCTTCTGCCATGGGACTGGAGAATCGAAACGAACACACACGACGAGGTAGTCCTCGTCCTCTCAACAGGCTGCGTTCGTAGTCCCTTCGTGGTGGAGAGGCGATTCTCGCTCGCCCGTCATCGTTCTGAGATCGTCGTCGAAACGCGCGCGAGAAACGTTGGCCACACGAGCGCAAAGCTGTCACTCGGCGAACACATCACATTGAAGATCGACGACTATCTGGCGGGCGCGACGCTCGAGATGGATCCCGCTACGGCTGTCGAGACATCTGGGCCAGCTGCACCCGAATCCCTGATCGGATCAGACGTATTAGGCCAATGGCCTCTTCTGCCTGGTTCTGACGGAGATGCCGTCGACCTTTCGAGAATCGACTCAAGACGCGAAGGGCACAGTGATGTCTTTGGTACCCGCTGGAAATCGCCCGGACTGGTGAAGCTTATCCCGGATCGACAGGACCTTCCCTCAATCTCCATCTCTTGGGATTCCGAAGTTCTCCCGGTCGCCGTCTTTTGGTGCGCATTTGGTGGCGACACTGCCCCTCCCTGGTACGGGTCAGCACGTCTGCTTGCCGTGGAACCGATGTCGATGCTGCCGTGGCAAGAAGACTGGCACACGCTCGAGCCGGGACAAGAACTTGCGTGTACAGTCCGCCTCGGGCTAGCCGAGAACGGACGACTGTGACGGCCGTAGTTGCCGTCCTCCTCGCTGCAATGGCCGCGGGCTTCTCAGGTTTTGGCTTCAACGTCGTTGCCGTCCCGCTCCTCGCCCTCGTCCTTCCGGTCAAAGATGCTGTAACGATTGGCCTAGTGCTCGGCTTGCTCGCAACAGGGTTCTCAGCGATCCTTGCCCTTCGTCGCGATCAAGTAAATCTCCGGCTTCTCATCGTGCTTCTGATCGGGAGTCTGCCGGGCCTATTTGTTGGTACCGCCGTCTTCCGCATGCTGGATGCTCAAAGCCTGCGACTAATGATCGGCGTCCTCACCGCATGTCTGCCGCTGGTCTTCATGCTCACTCGCCTCTCGCGACCCCGCGCCGTCCGAACGTCTGAAGCACTTAGTGTCGGCTTTGTCGGCGGCTCATTCGCCGCAACGACCGGCACAGGAGGCCCGCCGATCGTGGTCTATCTCCTGGCCACAGTCAGGGAAGGTACAAAGCTTCGCGGCACAATCGTCGGTCACGTCGCTGTAGTGACCCTCCTGGCGCTGCTCCTACACGCGATCCAGGGTCAAATCACGAGTTCGCAGCTAACTGAATCTGCACGTCTCTCCCCAGCAGTCGCAGTTGGCCTTGTTCTCGGTACGTTGCTCTTTCGAGTCGCACCGAACAGGGTTTACCGGCAATCCGTCAAAGTCATCCTTGTCCTGGTCTCAGTGGCCGGCTTGGCTTTGGCACTCCGGTGGGGATAGTGGGAGGCCGCGTGAGACCGATGCACGGAAAGCTCGTTCAGCCCAACGCGCCAGTTGTCATCGCTCCGGCGTCTGGAGTGCGGTATGAGGTCGAACGGTCGTTGCCGGACCGTGTTCGTAGCGCGGCGTACGCATGCATGGGTTATTGGTTCTACCGCTGGGACTGGGGTGAGGCCATCGCTTTCGACGGAATCCTTAGCGCCTCGCAGGCGCTCGATTGGTCAGCTGGTCTTGACTACGTCGATAACGAGCTAAGAGGATGGCTCGAAACGTCGAACATGCGGGCGGCCACGGCCGCGGAGCGTTTCGGCCCGTGTAACGCACTGCTTACCAGGCGAACCGTAGTCGGAGAAGCGGACGCTGACCAGCTTCTTAAAAGCATCGCGGAGGCAATCGCCCAGGCGCCGCGTGCGCGTTCGGGTGCTCTCTTACTGGATTGCGGCCAGAACGTGTTTGTCGATTCTCTTTATGGAGATCCGCTCTTCCTCTGGCGAGCCGGTGAGATGTTTAGGAATGAGGAGCTACAAGATGCAGCGGTGGCGCTCGCGCTCGGGCACGTGGTTAACCTCCAAGACGAGCGCTCAGGTCTCCTGCGTCACTACCTCGCGCCCGACTCCCCATCGGCAGACGCCCCGGTGCACTGGGGTCGCGGAAACGGCTGGGCCGCGCTTGGGCTATCGGACTTCCTTAGCGCTCTTCCGCCTGAAGTCGCTGCTCATGCCGAGCTAGAGACACGCTACAAGCACCTGATGAGCGGTTTGGTCGCCCATCAGGCGCCCGGAGGAATGTGGCGGAACATCATCGATGAGGCATCTAGCTACCCGGAGGCATCAACGACCGCGCTAGTCGAGGCGGCGATCACGCAAAGCGTTGAAGCTGGCAATCTGGGGCCAGAGTTCAAGGAGCCGGCGGACGCCGCATGGCAAGCAATTGAGCACAGGATCGACACGAGCGGGCAGTTCGTTGGCGTCTCCTACCGCCCAGGTCTGAACGTGAGCCCGGCTCGCTACGAACATACGCCCGCGGTCGGGCTCTACCCCTGGGGAAACGGCGCCTATTTACGTTCTGCCACGCGGCGACTTTGCTTCACAGGTGAGCAAAGCCGACCTCTCGTCCCTCGGGCGAGCTGACAAGGGGGAGTCTGTGTCCCAACCTCCAACCGACCATCCCACCAGCCCCCTGAGCGGTGTGTGGCCGGTCCTCGTTACACCTTTCGACAAGTCTCTGCGAATCGTCGCCGACGACCTGAGCCGACAGGTTGAGTGGGTAATAGCGGCCGGAGTCGATGGCATCGTCTACCCAGGCGTCGTCAGCGAATTCTTCGCTCTGAGTGAGGGCGAGCGTCGTGAATGCTTGCGGCAGGTGGTTCGCGTCACACAGAGCCGAGTACCCGTGATTGCCGGAGTTAGCGCGACAAGTGCACCGGTCGCGGCGGAACTCGCCCGTGATGCGCAGGAAGTCGGTGCGATCGCCGTGATGGCGATGATGCCCTACGTCTCTCACTTCTTCGCGCCCAGCGAGCGTTTCGCACTCCAGTACTTTCAATCGATCGCCGACGCGTGCTCAATCCCGATCGTCCTACAGAACGCACGCATCGGCCATCCCCTGAACGCTGCGACCGTCCGGGTCATTGTCGAGCAAATCCCCGGGGTGCGCTACGTGAAGGAAGAAAACTTTCCGAGCACGCACACCCTCGCAGCAACAATCACGGCGCTCGGCAACGAGATCGATGGCGTGTTTGGCGGTCTCGGCGGCATCTATCTGTCGCAAGAACTCATCCGAGGTGCCGTCGGAACGATGCCGTCGCCCGTTGTTGTCGACGCCCTCGTCCACGCCTACAAGCTCTGGGCCCGGCACGACGGTGACGAGCTTGTCCGGCTTCTCGCCGCGCTCGCAGAGTTCTCCACGCTCGAGCTCCTGTACAACGTCGCGTTCATCAAAGAAGTCATGCGTCGGCGAGGGGTCATTACCAACGTTGCTACCCGAGTGCCAGTGCCTGCATTAGACGAAGTTGACATGGCAGAGATCGAAGCTGCACTCGAGCGAGTGTCACCCTGGCTGGTGGCGTCGCGTCTTTGAACATGACACAAACGTCCTCACGCGAAGACCGTCCATCCACGCGGATACTCATCGCTGAACCGCGCCCCACCTCTGATGTTCCGTACCATCACGATCGCGCGCCAGGGCAGAAGTACCTGATCGTTGACCAAGGTGTCCGCGACGACACACCGGTCTACATCGCTCTTCGCCGAGTTGACCGAGTATCGGCCGATCAACCTATCTGGCTCGATCTCCACGCACACAACTGCAATTCGCTCTACCTGTTCATAGGAGACGGCGAGGAGTTCGAAGGGCTCGAGGGCATCGTCGAGATCGACCAGAAGCACTTTGCTGTCCAATCACCATTGGCAGCAATCATCCCACCCCTCCTGCTGCACCGTTACTGGCTGACCGCCGGAAGTGGCTGGTATCTACAGATCACACTCACACCCACATATGAAGAGTCTCTCATCGACGAAGCGAGCGCCTACGTACGCACAGCACCTTCGCTTCGAAGCGAAGATGTTCTTCAGGTCGGCCAAGCGCAGCGAGACGGATGGTGCCTCATTGATGACGTGACCTCTAAAACCGTAGGCATCTCGGTTCATATTGCGAGATTGGAAAGTCTCGAAACCGAGCCGATCGAACTCTCACCCGAGGAGGTCATGTTCGACGTGGTCTGTGGTACGCACGGCAAGTCCTCGGAAATAGTCATGCATGATCTCGGCTCTCAGCACACTCTCCTCACCCCCGTCGGAGTGATGAGCTACGGGCGGGTACCCACCTACACGGCTAGGGCAGAAACCGCAAGCGTCGTCCGGATTAGAGCAGCGAGAAATACAGCAAATTCAGGTGTTAACCATGGCCCAAACCACGTCTAGACAATGAAAGAAGGGAATTCCAATGAGCGATCGTCTCTACGCTGGCGACGTGGTCATCCATGATGAACCACACACGGTACACGTTACGGTAATGCTCGCATCGCGGCACGGCTCATTCAAGAATAGTTTTGCATCGGTTGCCAGCGCACAGAGGCCTGGCTATATCCCCTTTCTCGTCTGTGCCCGTCCAAAGGTGCCGATCTTGCCCCGTACCGTCTACGTGAACAAGAACGCATACGAATCGGACGATCATGGCGCCCTACACTGGGGGCCCGGCCATCTAGGTGTCGCCGCCGGCATGCTCGAAGGGGTGAGAAACGGTGTGCTCACCCGTGAACAGACAGACGAGTTGTTGTGTGTGACAGTGGTGTGGATCTGGGCGACAGCGACCGACCCAGCTCGCGTCTGCTCGCGCACCGCTGAAGCGACGCTCGCAGCGCTCGAGCAAGCAATGACCGATACGCCCGATTTAGAAACGATAGAGAACATCGTCCAGCACGAAGGCCTCACCAACCCCTACTACTCGCTACCGCCGTTGCAAGCGAAGTAGCCAAACGCTATGGAGGTGAGCTGATCCCATGCAGCGCTTCAAAGGAAGACACGTCATTGTCACGGGGCCGGGAAAAGACATCGGACGGGCTACCGCGCGACGCTTCGCGAGCGAAGGGGCCCTAGTCATGCTTGTCGGCCGAACCCTCGACACTCTCAACGCAACTGCCGAGCTCATCCGCAACGACGGCGGAGAATGCTGGGTTCATGTGGCTGACGTCACAAAGAAAGATCTCGTAGAGGAAGCGGTCAAAGCGGCGATTGAACGCGCCGGTAAGATTGATGTCCTGATTAACAACGCCGGAAACCGTGATCAAACAGTGTTCTTGGAGATGGCGGAAGAGAATTGGGATGACGTCTTCGCAACCAACCTCAAAGGGCCGTACCTCTTCTCTCAAGCGGCTGCGAAAGAGATGGTCAAGAACGGAGGCGGAGTCATCCTCCACAACGCGTCGATAGACGCCAACGGAGGAGATGGAACCTTCGCTAGTTACAGTGCATCCAAAGCTGGTCTATTGGGACTGAATCGCACAATGGCCATCGAGCTAGCGCCGTACAACATCCGCGTCAATTGCGTGAGTCCGGGTTATACCGAATCAGCGAATCTAGCCATGTTCGTCGGAGACGACGTTGCGGAATACCTCAAGACATCGTTCATGCGTGTCCCAATGAAGCGTATGGTAAAGACCGAAGAGGTGGCCGCCGCTTTCGCGTTCTTGGCCTCGGACGACGCTTCGGGAATCACTGGTACAGAACTGCGTGTGGATTGCGGCCTGACGGCCAACCTCTATGTGCTGGAAACAATGCCAACCGAACTCGGTGTCAGCGCCAGCTAGAACCTGTGGACAGGTTTAGAAAGATATTGCTGACTAGATGTGTAGACGAACAAATACGTATTCATGCTCCTCATCGGAGGTATTGCGAATAGCGTGCTCAACGTTAGCTGGGAAGATGAAGAAGTCGCCGGGAGCGTAGCCATATTCACCATCCCTGTCACACACAATACCCTCACCTTTAAGTACAAGCATCATCTCATCGGTATCAACGTGGCTATGCCAGTCAAACGACGAACCTGCGGGAAGAAAGCCATACGCCATTGCTTCAAAAGCACCATTGTTGAGCTCGCCAGCGGAGGCATAAAGACGGCGCGACCCGGTCCCCCCGTGTGCCGCTTCGCGAACAACACTTGGCGAGCGCTTATGGATGATCTGCATGGCGTTGATCATATCCCTCGGGAATGTGTGAGGCACCGTGGAGTCTGCGTGACAAAAGGTACCGCTCCGATCGGATAGTCAATCCCCTGGCGCTCGATACAACAAGGCCCGTCGGAACAGACACCCGCGTACCTCCGGACGGAGGATATCCGAGGCGTCCCTTCGCGCCACATCGCACCCAAGTGCCACCTCCACAGGGTGGAGACAGCCGACAGGGGCCACCCCACTTCTACGCGGGTTCGTGGCCATCAGCTCCCTTGGGTTCCACCAACGATTTCACCGATCGTATCGCGCGCCGCTGACCGGGCCACCTCCAGGCCAACAGTTCGGCGAACAGCATGGAGTTGACTGTGGCTTGGTTCGGTCCTACGGTGGAACCATGCAATCGACCACTGCTTCTGGGACTAGAAAGCGGCGACTGCCGCTGGTCGACACCGCCAACTTCCTCCTGGCGACTCGTGACTCGGGTTATCGGAGCACTTCTCACGCGATAGCCGAGTTCGTCGATAACTCTATTCAGGCGGGGGCGACCTCGGTGGCCATCGATGTCCGCCGTGAAGCGGGGCCGTTTCCCGTTGAGCTGCTCATCACGGACAACGGCTCGGGCATGGATGAGGAGACCCTCGCTTCAGCGCTCGCCTTCGGCGGATCCACCCGCTTCGGCGATCGGTCGTCGCTCGGTCGTTACGGAATGGGTCTCCCAAATGGTGCGTTGAGCTGTGCTCGCAGAGTGGAGGTATACACGTGGAAGCAAGGTCGTGTCCTTGCAGCCCGACTCGACATCGACGAGATCGTGAACGGAGGGTTGCGCAGTCTCCACCCAGTTGAGGTTATCGCCCGGCCAACCTTCCTGCCCTCCACTCGCAACGGGACCGCCGTCTTGCTCCGTCGTTGTGATCGGCTCGAGTATCGCCGTGCCACAACCATCTCCAGGAGACTGCACGACGATTTGGGGCGCATCTACCGCCGGTACATCGATAGGGGGATGAAGCTCACGGTCGCCGGCGTCGCCGTCGCTTGCCATGATCCAATGCTGCGTGGTTTGCGAGGCGGTCGTGCTGATGCTCGTCGCTTCGGCGAACCCCTCGTCTACAACCTCGAGTGCGACGGTCGGGCAGGATCAGTTGTTGTCACGTTCGCCGAACTTCCAGTTGAACGATGGCACGCCTTGCCGGCGGAGGAAAAGCGGCGACTCGGGGTGACGGGTGCGCCCCCTGTCTCGATCATGCGCGCAGATCGTGAAATTGATCGAGGATGGTTCTTCATGGGCGGCAAGCGCCGCGAGAACTACGACGACTGGTGGCGCTGTGAGATCGAGTTCGATCCGGTTCTTGATGAACTCTTCGGTATCACGAACTCCAAGCAGGGCATCTCTCCACATCCTGACCTTGCTTCCGCGCTCGAAGGGGATCTCGAATCGGTCGCACGTGCGCTAAACCAGCGCGTTCGACAAAAGTTCGAATTTGCAAAAGCGACGAAGTCCCTGAATGAGGCTGAACGACAGGCGGCTCGAGCTGATTCAGCGCTCCCTCCCCTTCCTCGTCGGAGAGAGGCGTTGCCGGAGCAAGTCTGCGATCTACTCAAGACACTGGATGTCGTAACGAGCGGCTCGGGTTACCGAATCGTGGTCTCGGATCTACCGTCAACGATCGGATTCGAAGTCGTTCACATGTCTGGCCAACTCGTGGTTATTTTCAATGCGGGTCACCCTCTGTATCGGGATCTCTACGGCCCTTTAGCGATGAGCGACTCGGAGAAGGATCAGGATACGGCTAGAAGGATCGCCCTCGCCGTATTGGCAGCGGCCCGAGCAGAGGCATCTACGAGTCAACGGGATCGCGCTCAGATCCGACGGTTTCGTCACTCTTGGGCAGACGTGCTAGCGACGTTCTTCAACGCGTAGACATGCCTACGGATTCTACCGCCCTCCCTCTTCCATCGGCCTGGTCCGCAAGAAGCACACGCGCCTTCTTGAGCTTCGCAAGCGCGTTGACCACCGAAGCTGGATCTGCGAGCCAAGGTGTTGAGGCGGCGCGCGCGAACGCGCTCGCTCGCCAAGAAACTGGCCTGTCCGCCGCGGTGTACGTCCTCCAAGATCTTGCGGATCAGGGGTGGGTGATACGTGTGGGGCCGGATCAAGTCGTCACGGTTGTTCCCCCGGGCGCCGAGCCTGATTCCGCAACCGAGAAGCATCGCGTGCGGCGCCAGGAACTCATCAAGCGAGACGAGCAGTTATCCACGCCATCCGTGCGACGGTTCGTCATGCAAATGGAACGACCACGGGAGTTCGGGGGCAGGTTCGTGTCCATTTTTAGCCTAATGCGCGATGGCAGTGAACTCGCCGTGTTGTTACGCGACTCAAACCAGCAGTCGAGCGACGCGCTCGAGAAGATCATCGACCCTTATGTGCAGGTAATCAGTGGCGGCGATGAACGGTGCGTCCATACTGGCCTTCGACTTATGGACATCTGGCGGTACTTCCGACATACGTGGAGCAATCAGTACACGAGCACTCCCGGCCGGACCATGCTCATTCTCGTTCGGGATCAAGCTGCCGAATTCCATCCGGTGATCGGAATCGCGGCTCTCGGGAGCGCAATCGTGCAGATCGGTGAGCGAGATCGTTGGATCGGATGGCAACCGGACGAGTTGCTCGCGCAGATGGAAGCGGCGCCATCACTTCGGATAGCTCGTTGGGTCGCTCGCCGCCTCGATGTGGGTCGAGACGAGATCTACCTTGATGACCTGCTTGCAGATGGCTTGTACTGGCCAGCCCTATGGCAGGAGCCCACACCATCAGCCATTTCACGGTTTGAGCGCGAGGCCGCTGAGTGTCGAGCTAAGCACCATCGATTCGTGCGGAAGTCCGAGCTCAAGGGAAGTTCGCGAGGGATCGACTGGTGTGCCCGCGCCAAATCTGACCTTTTCAGGAGCAAGAGGTGTCTCGTGTTGGCCGAGCTTCTGCGTGCCCGACTCGCTCTGAGGTCGCTCCTCGAACCAAAACCCACAGCACGCGGCTTACAAGATACTTTCTCAACCAGGGAAGGGCGGCGGGCATTGGCCAGCGTCGTCAGACGCGCGAAAAGCGAAGCCGTTGGCACAGAAATCGCCGATTTGACGGTTTGTGGGGCCGTTGCCCCCTACAACGAGCTTCTCGGCGGCAAGCTCGTAAGCATGATCGCGGTCAGCCCGACGGTCATCCGGGCGTACCACCAGCGGTACGGCAGCTACGCAAGCGAGATCGCGTCCTCGGTGGCGGGTCGTCCGATCACGCGTCGCTCTCACCTGGTCTTCATTGGGACCACCTCGCTGTACGGTTCAGGATCAAGTCAATACAACCGCGTGCGTATCCCTAAGCCAGTCCTCAATAGCGACTCCGACATTGTCTTTCAGAGACTTGGAAAGTCGAAATCGTTCGGTACGTCTCACCTCTCGACGAATTCGCTGGCCGCGCTTCGCCAGCTCTCTGAGCAAAGCCGAAATGGGATCCGGGTCAACAGTATTTTCGGCGAAGGGGTGAATCCAAAGCTGCGTAAGGTTCGGGACGGCCTCGACTGTTTAGGATGGCCGTCCGAGTTCTTGTTACAGCACGGGCGCCAGCGCATTCTTTACGGCGTTTCCCTCGTCTCCAACCTGCTGCCCTATCTGCTCGGGATCGAGCCAGATCCCAAGTATGTCTTCCGGATCACGGAACGGCGCGATGTCGAGAAGATCTCAACCTGGTGGAGGGAACGTTGGTTGTCTCGCAGAGCGCAGTCAAGTGAGGTGCTTGCCAGAGTGGCTACACACACTCCGGCGCGGCCCGTCTGTCATGGCGCGCGCGTTCTGTTACCTGACGCGAAGGAAGGGACGTCTACGAGTGCAGCGGGTCAGTATGGAATATCTCTGAACCCTGGGTGATGTGAAGGGCGACCTCTTCGGACTCTTCGTTGCTCGTCGTCACGACGTTGAGCAACCTCAGCGAGTCGCCGACGCGGAACTCAGGGTCCTCCGTGGGTGTACGCAGGAGGACTCGATCACCCTGCGGGGCCACGTCAAAGAGCCAGCTTCGCGGTCCGTTCCTTCCTACGACCTGCCCCTCCCGATCGATAAACGTTCCGTCGCTGTCGTCGAATGCGGATGGCGGCTCCTGCCAATACGTCTCGCAAAGATGACGAACGCTGCAGACCCGGCAGACGTCTGCGGATGGCCGGGCGATGGGTGGCCTTGCGCTGACTCTGGCCCCAGCTGCTTCCACGCGCGAAGTGAGTTCGTCCGCGATTGCGGAAAGCTCTGCGCCCCCGGGTGCCGGGAGGTTTTCGTCGTGCGTCGGGTACACGAGAATCAGAGACGAAATGGGTAGGTCACCCGGATTCCGGTCGATATCTCTTGACCACAACAAGGCGTACGTTCGTAACTGTTCCTTGTGATGGTCATTGGGTGCTCCCGTCTTGTAGTCGATGATCGCGCAGCTGCCGCCCTCGATTGTGATCAGATCGGCTCGCCCTCCAAATCGGAGCTGGGATACCTCCAGCCATACCTCCGGGTGCGATCCATCGGTTAGGGGAACTCTTGCCGATGGTTCCGGCGTTGTCCCCTGGCTCGCGTCGACCGTGTGCCGAACGAGGTGAGCCTTGCTGATGAAAACCTGAACACGTTGTCGAATCTCGGGCACTCGAGATCCAAGGGCTGCTTGGACGGTAGAGATACGCGGGGCGATTCGCGGATTCGCTTCTAGCTGCTCAACCTCTCGCTCGATCTCCGTCTCGATAACGCTCGAGTATCCCCCGAGCTTCCTGAGAACCACGACGGCCTCGGGATCTTGAATCGACTCGCAGCCGTGTTCGTGAAGGAGCTCGAAGGATGAGGTCGAGGCAGCGGTGGACAATGTCACCGACAACTGCAGGGACTACCAACTGCCGTGGATAGCCGCGCCCGTTCCATACCGTCGGGTATGTCGCCCTTGCGAATGCCCAGCGCAGCGGACACTCCTCGGCGTCCCGCAGACTCGAATAGCTCCAGATCGCGGGGGCAGAGGGCCAGTAGCCTTCGGTGTTGCGGATGCGCGTACTGAACTGTTCTTCGCCGTCGGTCACGAAAGGGCAGTGATCATTTGTTGGCTCGCCCAGGGGAGATTGCGCGCGATGACAATTTCGTCCGCGAGTAAGACGGGGATTGAAGCCCCATACTCCTTCGCCTCGCGAAGCGCTTGATCGGCGGGGTGATCGGGCGTCAGCGGTCCGTGTATCCCGATGATGAAGTCTCGTCCATTGGCCCGTGCGAGTATGGGTGCTTCAACAGTGCCCAGTCCGGGTATCTCAATCGAGGCCTTCCGGCTTAGCTCGACACTCTCGAGCCCTTGTCGGCAAAGGTCGGCGAACAGCCTGTCGGCAGCGATGTCAAGCCGCCCCTCGTCGAGGGCTGGCTCCTCTCCCAGAACGAGGTAGCGCAATAGGCTCGCGCCGAGATGTCTGTCGAGGAGTTCGTGCTCGAATTTGTTCTTGAAACTGCGTAGACAGCGGTAGCAGGAACGGTCGCAGTTGGCAGGGCAGTGTTCGAGGAGGCGAATCGTCTCCTCGAGCACCGTTTGCCCAAGATCAGCAACTCTTCGGGCGAACCCGGCACCGCCGGCGAGAGTGTCGTACAGGTAGATCTCCGCCTCAAGACCCTGATGCCCCTCTTCTGTGAGCGCCGGACGATACTCCGCCTGCAACTCGCCTGACTCGATATCGAGCCGTCTCGTGGCGGCAATCGTGATTGCTTCGCAGAGGGTCCGAAGGGCGACGTCAGTTGCGAGATAGCCCGGTCGGAGCGTTAGCGGGTTGTCGACCCTGAGCGAAATGAGCAGGACGTCCGAGATAAAGTCGGTGCCCAACACCAGCCCTCGCGTTGACGCGGATCCCGGGCAGGTCGGCTCGTTGTCGTCAGGGTAGGGCTTCGGGTGCGCCAGGAAGATCGACGGCGCAGAAGATGCAGTCGGCTCGATCAATCCACAGCGCACGCAGTAGTTGTATCCCTCTTGCCTTGGGCCGGTGTTGGTGACAAGAAGGTGCGTTCTCATGTAGTGCTCCCTCACGCGAGGTGAGATCTGACGCCAGTTCCCCACATCCGCCGGCCCGGGTGCAACCAGCTTCGCTCGTGTCGCGTAGCTCCGCGCGGGCTGATCATCTGGGGAAGTCTCCTCCTCCCATGTGTGAGGGTGAGCAAATCCAGGAGGCCTCAGCCAATGTTTGGCGGTCCCGAACGCCCCTTCGGCTCCACATGCCGGACAATCGCGGATCTCACCACGCTCAGCATCAGCGAAGGTTTCAGTCCTGGCGTAGTGGCAGACACGACATTCGAAGTAGAGCTTCCGCTCCTGCCAAGCACGGTACCGATCCTCTGACATGGGCGAGTACAGAGCGCCCGACGCCCATTCCTTCCCGTCGATCCAGACCCGTTTCCCCGGCGCATACTGCGAAAGCGCTACCGGCAGTCCCTGCTGCGGGGCGTATTGGAAAGCCGGACGAAAACGAGTCGACGCGTCGCGGTCAAAGACATGGAATGCTACGACGTCGGTCGGGAACGCATAGCGGGGGAGCACACCCTTGTAGAGCAAACGATCCAGCAGTTTTACGGTAGCTCTCCGTGGATCCGAGCGCTCCTCGTCAACCTCGGCAGGCGATTCGTCGACGATTTCATCCTCCGTACCACCATCGAGAACAAGCGGTTCGAGAGGTGCGTCTATCGCCGGATCCTCCCTGATTGCCGGGATCGATCAATTCGAGCGTTTCGTCGACGAGACGGTCTAGAAGTCCCGCTCTTTCGGTTTCGGGGATCTGCTCTGGAAGCCAGCTTGCTATGTCTTGAGCAAGGCTGCGCTCGTTCTCGCGGAGCCAGCTCTCGAAGTCGTCACGGTTGAGTGGTGACGTCGAATCTCTGAAGGCCTCAACTGTCCCAAGTACCTCGAACAGTTGTGGTTGCGCGTCCTGATCGATCTCTGGGAGTCGAGCGCCGTGGTATCGCTGCAAGAGGAAGGCCGTCACGTGGCGCCGAGCAATTTCAACGTTGTCTAGAGTCAGCACCGGATCGTCGACTCGGCCCCTGATCATCGCGTCTGGTTCCGAGAAATAGTGCTCATCGTGGCTGTCTGCACTGCCGAAAGCCACGACGGTTGCGACAGCGTTACCTCGCCGCCCTGCGCGACCAGCCCGCTGTTGATAGCTCGCGCGCGACGGCGGCATGTTGCGAAGCGCGACCCCCGACAGCGTCCCGATGTCGATGCCGACCTCCATGGTCGTCGTGCACGAGAGGACGTCGATCGCCGAACGTGGCTGCTCGCCCGGCCCTGGCAGTGCCGAGGTCGACGTCCTGGAAGAGCAGTTCGTGCTCTTCCGCCTTGGAGAAGACCTCGTCCGCCTGCGCGGCGTTGAGCTGTGCGGTGTGCTCCGCCGCGATGATCGCCATCGGGGTCCGGCAGGCTCGACCCAGTGCGCGGACGGCGCTGGCCCGGTAGTAACCCTTGCGCGCCGCGAACACTGGATCGTTATCTGGGTCGATCTCGAGCACGTGGTCGAGACCGCAGTTCATGCACTCGACAGTCCGGGGAAGAGGCGCTGCGTGGTGCGACAAGCCTGGCAGTACCCCCACGTCCCGTGGAGCTCAAGGGCGAGGTTGCCTGCCCGCATCCGGAACTTATTGCCGAGCAGGCTCGCAGAAGAGTCTCGATCAGTAACGGAAGCCACTCCCGTTCAAACGTCCGCTTTGACATCCGAGGTGCCAAGCCACCGGTCGAGAACGCGGAACTTGCCGGAATGAGCCCTTCACGCCGCGTCGCGTTTGAAGCCATGCTGCGTTCATGTTCTGGAACCAGATCCCCGCAGACGCGCCAGTCCACTGCACGATCCATGTCCTTAGGAGCGCGAGCTTCTGCTCGTCGGTTTCCGCTATCCCTGCGATGTCCGGCAGTGCGGTCACTGCGCCGCGTCAGGCTCGTCCGCTCTCGCAGCGATGCGAGCGCGAGTGACTGGAGGCCGTAGAACCGGTCGTTGATCGTTGTGACGATTCCTCGAAGCAATGACTGGGGCACTGCCTCACCACGCGTTGTCATCTGCAGTTCGATGAGTTCCTGCGGTGGCATCGAGCGCGCCGCGTTCGAGAGCGGAGGCAACCACTTGGAGTGCATGGAACGTCTCACCGCTCCTCAGTTCCGGCCGCAGCCGCACCTGGAGAGAGGTTCGCCCCGACAAGCACAGACGAGGTAGAGATCCTCGAGAGCTGAGAAGGTCCCCGACGGTCTCCGCGGTCTCGAGTTGGCGCCATCCCGCTCAGCATCAAAGGCCTTAGTACGTCCTGCATCGAGTAGGTCTGAAGGTTCGGTGCAAGGCGAGCAGCGGTCTGGCGGGAATCCGAGAAGATCAGCACCTTTCGACCACGGAAGGGCGCGAAAGCGGAGTACGCCTGCGGGTTCGGCTGGCTGCACCTGGATCTGCCGGGTGATGAGTGCTTGGAACGGCTGATCACCCTTGGTCTGGTGATCCTGCACGGACGATCGGTTAAACCCAGCGCGCTCCCCGCAGACCCCGCACGGCTTGAAGACACCCGTGATCGTGTGGCTCGTCGCTTCCTCCTCTCCATCGTCGTCACCGGGAGTCCCCGACCGGTCCGGCGGGAGGTGCACGCTGCGCGTACGATCTCCCAGGGACATCGGGTTCAGCCGGCCGGTGACTAGGTCGAGATCGGCTGGCTCAACTGCTTCAAGCGGCGTTTCGAGCAACAGGTCAAGTGGCGATAGCTCACTAACGTGCCCCGCGACGGATTCGAAGCCTCCTACCCGGCTCGTACCAGAGGAAGGCTCGGATCCTCAAGGTCGTCGTGTAGGCGCGGGCATACGCGGATCCGCAGTTCCGGCACGTGTAGAGCTCGAACACACGGCTCCACAAGACTCACAGGTATCTCGCGGCTGTGAGTAGAGACGGCCACCGGGCGCGCGCTCCTCCTCCGGTACGCCGGTGCAGTCAGCGTCGTCATGACAGGCCCAGAGGCCCGGCAGACCACGGAAGAACGCGTGGACTCGACACGGCAGAAGTCCGGGTTCCCCGGGGCGCGCGCCTCGCGACACTGCCGAGCGCGATGAGGGCTGTGACAGCCCGATCAGCCAACTCCGGATCGTCGACATCGAAGACTTGAAGCCGAGTTCATCAAGAGGCTGCGCCTCCTGCATCGTGAGGTTTACGAGAAGACTCATCGGCGGGAACTCATGAAGCGCGTCATAGAGCGCCGGCCCAAGTTCCGATGCACCTACGGGATGCCGGTGGTCGAGAGAAAGCCTTGACCACGGCGAGCCGGCCTTCGTCATCTGTTGCGTCGTAGAAGTCCTTAAGCCGAATCGCGGCGAGGGCTCGGCGTCGCCGTCGGTGCCTTTTCCTTCGTCCCCGCGCAACGCGAGGTTGCCCTGAACGTGCGAAAGTCACTCGGCTTCTTCCCAGAGAGCTGCGCGGCGAACTGCGCGCGTATGCCGGGTCGTTGAAGCTCGCACTCGTGCAGATCACCTGCAGGCGGTCGGCCGGGATCCCGAGACGCGCTCGCAGTCGTCGGAGGAGCAGCCCGACCTCGGCGCCAGCTGCGCCACGATAGAGGTGCGCTTCATCGATCACGAGGAGCAACCGCTCTTCCGGGTGCAACTCGGCATCTGCTGGTTGCGTCGAAGATCGGCCGCTCGAGCGGCCGCATCAGCATGTACTCGAGCATCGAGTAGTTGGTGACGAGGACGTCGGGCGGGTTCCCCAGCACCTCATGCCGCGTCAAGGAGTTCAGGATCGTCTGGTCGCATGACGGCAGCGCGGACGAATCGCCGGCCTGTTCTTCCATCGTTGACCGCTGTCCCGTACCACTCCTGCAGGTCGGGCTTCGCGGGCCACTTTGGCCTGGAGGGCCCGTTCTAGGTCGTGTTAGGCCGCTTCCTGGCGGGGCGAGTCGTGTGACAGCCGAGGAGGTGAAAAATTAGAAGCGCTCGATGGACTTGGTCTTCTTGGCAGTTCGCACTCCCGGGTACAGGGTTCGGCTGGTGTATCGTGCCGAAGCGTGCGGGTCGCGCGCCCACGCGGTGAACACCTCGGCGATGAGCGGGGTCGCCGAAAAGGAGCCGTAGCCGCGCGAGCTGGTCATTCACGAGCGTGTTCATCGGGTAGAGCAGGATCGCTCGCAGTGCGGGCGTCTCGAAGGACGACGGGGTGTCGGGGGCCTCGGCGGCGAGCTTTGCGAGGATGGGGAGGAGGAACGTTTCGGTCTTTCCCGAGCCGGTGCCGGTGGTTACGACGAGGCTGGCGCCGGCCGCGCCATCGTACTCGAGTGCAGTCGCCTGGTGCGTGTACGGCGGGTCGTAGCAGCGGCGCGCGGGTCTCCGCGGGTGGGCCATCCGCAAAGAGTGTTCGTGCCGCCTCGGGGATGGTGAGTTCGGCGAAGGGGCGGTCGGGCATATAGCGCGGCGTGCTCTCATGTACGGCGCCTGGAAGAGGACACCTTCCTCCTCGAGGCGTTCACGCCGCTGTCTGACGATGCGGGATGTCCGACGTGGTACGTCGCCTCTATGTAGTCGCGGAGGGACGGCGAATCTCGGTGATCGTCTCGCCGATTGTTAGGTCTTGATGATTGGACCCGACGCGCTCCGTCTCATCGACAGCCATAGTCGCTCCGACAAGAAGACCATCTCGTCTCGAAGTCCTTTGTTGGGAATCGCATACGAAAAGAGTGCCCTTCGGCCAGTCGCACATTTGGTCCCTAACCATGTCGAGACGACGTTGCATCCAACTCGGCAGGGGAGCGAAGAAGTCGATCCTTCCCACTTCTTGGCTCGTTGACTCTTCAACGCGAGCAACCTGGGCGTGACCTGCCCGCGTGTCAATCGCTGCTGGAGTCGCCAAGCCTCGTCGGCCGCCGGAGAGAGCGGTGCCTGGAGTGGAAGATCGATGAGCCTCCGACGATCCCGTTGGATAGGTAGACAAAGCACCAGAGGTCGGCGCGATACGCCGCTGCGATCGTCTAGCGACGAAGTATCCGGTGTCGCCGTCTAGCGGTTCCCCCTCCAGATCCACCCCTGTAATAGGCTGTACTGCTTTCGGGTCGATCATGCAGTTGAAATCTTTTCACTACTCCCTCTTGACCAGGCTATGAGATCGGAGCACGCAATCGATCTCGAGCGCTTTCTTGTTGTTGTGGTGCCCCGAGCCACTGCTCGGGGCGTAACTCTGTCAATCCCTCTTCATCGAGAATCGCCGCTGCTTCGCCGTCCTGATCCAGCTGATGTTGCACGCCCGACGTTCTCAAATCTGTTTCTCCAGTTCCTGGCCGAGAAGGGAGATCCGTCGGGGCGGATGCCGGCGAGGAGACAGCTTGTCCCTCCCAACCGTTTGACATAGTCGGCCTACCAAGAAACAGTTGGCGCCGCTTTCCTCGTCGTCGGTCGGAAGTTCGAGGAGATCGCCATACGCAACTAGGGCTTCTACAATGCGGGATCAACTCAAGTCCATCCTCGTCCTCGTCCTCGACTTAACCCGGAGAAGCACTTCGCCCACATGTCGCACCACGGCACCCTGCGTGGTCGGGCACGAGAACGATGCGGCCCTGCGAATGGAGGCCGCCAGTCCCACCGGGGGACATCAGGTCCATGCTCGGGGTCGAGGCCGAGCGTCTCCACCGACTCGAGGGCAACATGGGCCGGGTCGAGTCGTGTTACGCCCATTGCCACCCTCGGTATGTGCTCTCGACGGCATCAGCGTCGCTCGCGGTGGACTCGATCGCCAAGACTAGATACCTCGCGGCTCTCAGGATGACAGGAGACGAGGACGCGTTCAACGTCCTCCATCCCCCATCATGATGCTTGACGGATGGTTGCGGGTCGCTGGCGAGGCGCAGAACGAACTGGGCGAAGCCTCCGTGTTGTCCTGCCGCACTCGCGCGCGGTGCGTTCAAATGGAGTGATAGGGCGAGAGGGGCGGCCCGTTGATCCGGGCTAAGGGTGCGTAGCCGAAGGAGCCTGCGGTTCAGGTCAAGTGCGAGTTCTCGTTGATATCGATCTTGGCCAATCCCGTCTCGTAGCTCTGAATGGCTAGGCAGGTTGTGTTTCTCCATGCAGCGTTGTTCGAGGCGTGACCAGCGCTCGCCCCCCACCAAACCTGCCAAATGGGCTGTGATCGCTCGGAGGACCCGTCTGACGAGGGATGGCGGCCAGCACATTAGGTGGGAGTGAGGCGCTTGCCCAACGCTCGGCAAGGGAGACGATGCTTCGCACACCGTCGGCGGAGCGAGTGCCGGCCGTAAGTCGTGGCAGAACCTGGATCGCCCGTAGGTCTTGCAGATCGTGCACGGAAGGGGCCAGGATCACAGAGGCTCGGGTTCCAGGAGCCGTTGCACTCACGAGGCCACCCTGCGGCCAGCGCCCTTGAATCAGGGTCACTCCGAACTCGGTCGTCTCCGGAGTGTCGGGAGTTGAGAACGGGAAGTACTCGATCCTCGTTTCCGTGCCATCAGTGTTGTCAATGAGTTGCACGAATGGGCCATCGTGATTCCGACCGAACACCCAGCGCAAGGCAGGAACTCCCGTTCGCATAACACAGACGCCACGCCGAGCTCACGGTGCCGCACCTCGACAAGACACGACTCTGCGGATTCGTAGGCACGCTGGATCGCGGAAAGATCTGCGAACTGCCTGAAGAGGACGAGCCAACGATTAGCATCGACTGGGAGCGAAGCTTTCAGCGAGTGGCTTCCCACCGTTCTGCCTCGGCTGTCGCGGAAGGTCACATGCAGCCCCGTCTCAACGCCGTCAGGCCCCTGGATTGTGAGCGAAGCCCTGCCATCCCAGAGTTCAGTGAGACTGGGTTGTACTGTGTCGCCCATATGGTTCAGACCTCACGAAATCATCCACCTTGACGCCGGATGGGTGGCGTCCGCACTAAGACGTTCAGAGAACCTTCAGCAACCGGTTGCTCAACGTCGGAAGAAACCAAGGTAACGCGCAACTCATGACTACCGACCTCGAGGTCGCCTACTCTTACGAAGATCTCTTGCTCACCCGGCGGCCAGTGTACGAGGGACGGCTCGCCGTCGAGCGTGAAGAGTCCTCGATCCACGGAACGCTCGGTCGATATCGAGAGGATAGGATCCTCCCCAGCATTCCACTCGGCCGTCCCTTCGCCGTCCCACAAGGCGGAAACGAAGCCTGCCGGCCGGACATCGATCTCGGTGGACAGCCGCGATGCCCAGACTGCGCAATACCCGCAGCTCCTCCGAAGCCCAGGACTTCAGGTGTCGACTGACTGGCAACGACACCGACAGTCGCGCACGGCACAGTTCGAATCCATTCTGGACGAGCAGCAGTTGAAGGAACGTAGGAGGACACAGCACGATCAACCTGGCGGGTCGGACAAACATCCCACGTACGGCCAGTGCCGTCCCGTCGGCTCGAACCCTGAAAAGCCAGGGTGGCCCGGGAGGGAGGAGGCACTGATCCGCGAGGAGTTCGTTTGTTTCGCGAGATCGTTTTCGAAGGATGGACAGTGATTCCGTTGCTCGGCCATCGATCCAACCGGATCGGTTGCCCGATCGAGAGCAGACGGCCACGCGCGAGCGGTCTTTCGACGCCCGCAACCTGTGCCCGCAGACTGCCCAGCTCATCTTGTGTGGTTGTGGACGAATCGCTCCGACAGAGACAACAGGTCAGGAAAATCGAGGGATCAGGCGGCCCATCCGGCATCCCCCATTCGGAGGATAAGTTCCGGATCGCTCGGAGCCGGAAGGCGATCCCGGCTCTTGCGAACAGTACGCACCGCCGAGCCACCCAATTCGAGTTGCATGCCTCAGCAGCCGTGCTTCGATCGATGAATTTCGCCGTGACCAGCCATCTCCTCGCCTCACGTTCTGCTGTGAGATCAGACATGATCCTATGAAGCGTCGACTCCAGCAGGTAGGCAGACCGCTCGTCCTCACCGCCGAGCAGTGCAGCTGCCACCTGTTCCAGAAGATCCGTGCTCTGGGCGAAACCCTGGAACCGTGACGATGAATTGAACGCTCGTGCTGCCAAGCGCCTGCCGAGTTCTGCGGGATCTCTCAACAGCGTCGTGGTCAGAGCAGCCCTGTATTCGAACAAGAGACGCGCGAGATTGCGCTGAAGTCCGTTGGGAGGACGGCGTGCGTGATCGGCCGGCAGTCTGATCGAGAACTGTCGCGCCCACGGCCCACTCGGCGTCGCGCCACCGAACTTCTCTGCGAATTGGCGAAAGTGGTGGCGGATGTAGTTCCGATCACCATGAACATCCCAAGATGGCGTCTCGGCTTCGAACGTCTGCCAATATTCGTCTCCCGTGTACTCGTATCCGATTTCAGCCGCGTAGACCACTGAGGGAAGCCACGTCTTTCGCGGACGGCGCCCGCGCTCTACGGCATTGCGGACCTCCTCTTTGAGGTAGACAAGCTCCGCTTCTGAGAGTCCGTGCTCGAGGCCAGATTGGAAGGTTCGTGCTGTGACGATCGCGTTCCTCGCGAAGTCTCTGATAGTGCTGGTCCAGGCGATCATGAAGGAACGTGAGTCCGTCATCACCTGGGAGCGGTTCAGCCGGCACCGCGCGTGTCACTTGCGAACGTTTCCACTCTCACAGGTAAATCGGTCACCGGGCCACCAACTTGATGCTTAGGAAGTCGAATCCCGGAACTGGGGACCCGCCGACCCTCCAAGGTCCGGCACGCGACCTTACCGCCCGTGGGTGCGGGTTAGCAAGGAACTCGAAGCCGAAGTCACAATCCTCCGACACTAGCGCCCTGTGTGGGCGGCGTCCATACCGGGCAAGTACGATGCCCGACGTGGTCGCTTACTCTTGAACCCGTGCTAGATCGCCTCAGCAGATGGAACGTTCGCCGCCCAGGGCGGCGCCACGGGCGTTGATCGAGGGTCAGCACGGAATGGTGTAACCGTTGTGTAACGGTTGCATAGCGTCACCGCCTAGTTGCCGCGAACAGCCTGAGCATGCTACGCCCCCAACGGGATTCGAACCCGTGTAGCCACCTTGAAAGGGCTTCATTACGCGCCGTCGTCGAGAGTCACATCGAATCGGTGTAACTCTTGTGTAAACCGGGCTCCATCGGGGCGAACGATTGCGACATGGGAAGAAACGGCTGGTACTGGGCTGTTGAGAGGAGATGCCCCCAACGGGATTCGAACCCGTGTAGCCACCTTGAAAGGTTGGCATCGTCCGAGGGTCGGCTGCTGCCCTCGTCAGCGACGAGGATCGTGGGTTCAAACCGCTGACGTACCACCGCTATTCGACGACTTCCTGGTGGAGGAGAAGGTGGGCGGCGTGGCGCCGTAAGATCGCCGGCCGCCGCCGTGGACTCCTTTCCGACCCCGAAAGGAGCACCACATGACACTTACCTCTTCCCTCACCTTCCAGCTCGGCGACGTGGTCGAGCACCGCGGCATCGTCGTCACCCCCCTCTTCCCCGCCCGCGATCCGGTCGCCGGATACATCACACTCGACGAGGCACTGCCGCGCGGCCTCAAGATCAACGAGACCTCCGACGCCGGCTCCGTACCCGAGCTCGCGGTCGTCAACCCGCTCGACGAGGCCGTGCTGCTCTACGACGGCGAGGAGCTCGATCGGCGCCAAGCAGAATCGGATCCTCAACGTCTCGGTGCTCGTCGGTGCCGGTGCGAAGCTGCCGATCCCCGTCTCCTGTGTCGAGCAGGGCCGCTGGGCCCGCTCGTCGGCCGGCTTCGACTCCGCGGCGCACATTTCCCACGCGCACCTGCGCCGACGTAAGGCCGAGATGCTCGCCGCACGGCCGCTCGCCCGCGGCATCGCCCAGAGCGAGGTGTGGGAGGAGATCGGCGCCAAGCAGCAGCGCATGTCCGTCGCTTCGCCCACGCAGGCCATCCGCGACACCTTCGAGGCCTACGGCAAACGGCTCCGCGAACTCGAGGACGTGTTCCCGCTCCAGCCGGGCCAGTGCGGCGCCGTGCTAGCGATCGGCGAGGATCTCTGCCTCGACATGGTCTCCCGTCCCGACGCCTTCGCCCTCCTGTGGCCGAAGCTCCGGGCCGGCTACATGCTCGATGCCCTCGAGCGCCTCGACCAGCAGCCGGTTCGCTCCGAGCGGATCGCCGGCTTCGTCGAAGGCGGTCGCCGACGCCAGGGTCACCCGCGGCCCCTCAGCCGGACTCGGCGAGGACGTCCGGCTGCGCGGCCCCGGCGTGATCGGCTCGGGCCTCGAGCTCGACGGCGAACTCATCCAGCTCAGCGCCTTCACCAGCAGCGAGGACGGCCAGCGCGCTTTCGGGCGGATCGCTCGGCCGAGCAGGCGCCGGTAAAGGGACGGGGTTCGCCCGGGTCAGGAGTCGTCTTGCTGGGCGGCGCCTGACCTGGGACGGCTATTCGAGTCGTCTCCGACCCCCGGCTCTCCCCCTCGTCCTCTTCAGGCCCTCACTCCTGCTCACCGTAACGTTGCCGGTCGCGCGCGGTCTTCGCCTTGGCGCCGCCCCGCTTACGTCCGAACGTGCGGCGGACGTGTCGCACCTGGTCTTCAAGCGCACGCAAGCAGTCGTCTATCTCGTCCTCGCTCGCCACGGGCCGCGTCGCGGCGAAGCTGGTTCACGGTTTCCTGAAGCTCCACCAATCCTGCTACGCGCTTGCCTGCGAGGTAGTCGTCGGCGGAGATCTGCTCGCGGTAGCGACGCTCGTCCATGCCGCGCAAGGCTGCCTTAGGCTCGCCGGCAACCCACGCCCGCACTTCACGGCGCGGGAACCGTCGGCCGCCGAACAGCGGCACCCTCTGCGCCCCAAGAAACGACGCCGCGATCAAATCGGTTGGTGAGACGTCGAGCGTGAATGCAAGCCGTAGGAGCTCCTCGACACTGATGCTGCGACTCCCTGTCTCGAGCTGCTGGACGACACTCGTGCTGAAGTCGAGTTTCTTGGCGAGGTCCGCCTGCGACCAGCCGTGCTGACGGCGCAGCAGTTCGACTTGCGCGGCGATCACGGCCTGGATCGAGTCGGGCTTGTCGGCGGGGCGCAGCTGACTACGCGTTCGAGCCATTATCTGAATATCCCATAATTTTCTTTTTTCATTACGTAATAATCTACCCTGATCTTACGCGCATATACAGACGGACGACAGCGATTCACTCTCATGATCGCCCGGACGAAAGGCATCACGTGAACGGCAACACCCCAAACGACGTCAACGGGTCGGGCACGAAAACGAACGGGCACAACGCCGCCGGCGCCCCCCTCCGCGCAATCCAGGAATGGCTCGGCCACAGCGACTACCGCACCACCAGCATCTATGCCGACTACGCACCGGATCTTTCGCAAGGGGCGGTGTGGGCCGCCCGGGCGTTTGGCGAGCCCGGCGCGACACGGAAGGGCTAGCCCAACAGCAGCACTCTCCTCGAGCCGGCGTTCAGCCTCCGCCACCAAGACGAAACCCGCACCCACGAGCGGCCGTCGTCGGGCATGCTGGAAACCACATTCCGAGAAAGAGGAGACCTGCCGTGAAGACCGCCGAGCGCACACGCATCGCCTTCGAGCGAGGCACGCCGGATCGCGTTCCCGTCCACTGTTGGCTCGGGTTGCCGCTGATCAAGAAGCTTCGGCCGGCGGACAAGACCACCACCGACATGCTTCACTGGTGGATCGACGACCCGATGGGGTCGATCGTGAAGATGCAACAGGACCTCGGACTCGATCCGATGATCACGACGTACAGCCAGCACGTCGGCGAGCACGAGATCTGGCCACGGATGCTGTTTCCCCGCCCGTACGAGACCGAGACCTGGGTCGAGACCTTCGAACTGTCGGGGCAGGGAGACGGCTGGCGCGAACATGCCCACCACATCCGTACCCCCGACGGCGACCTCGACTACTCCTACCGCACAGAAGACGGCTTCGGCACGTCGTGCCACGACTTCCTGCTGAAAGGCGACGAGCCAGAGACGAAGCTGCCGGCGCTCCGGCACTTCCCATCCGCAGACCTCTACGACATGTCCGTTCTCAGCGGCATGGTCGAGAAGGTCGGCGACGAGGCCTGGTGGTTGCACCACGTCATCGGCCCGTGGGATATGGCGGCCGAGGTTCGTGGGCTCGTCGATCTGTCCATGGACATCTACGACCGGCCGGCGTTCGTCCACGACCTGATGCGCTGCTGCACCGACTGGCTGAAGGGGTTCTACCGCCGACTCGGTGAGACCGGAATCCACTCGATCTCCATGAACGAGACGTGGACGGGAGTCGGAGTGGCGCGCGACCACTTCGCCGAGTTCATGAAGCCGTACGAGGCAGAATGCGTGCAGGCCGCGCACGATGCCGGGTATCTCGTCAGCTTCCACAACTGCGGCCGCGCCACGCTGCTGCTCGAGGACATCGCCGACACCGGCCCAGACGCTGTCGAGACGCTCACCTCCAACCGCTCGTCGGGCGACGTCGACCTCGCCGACGCAAAGCGCCGGATCGGCGACCGTGTGTGCCTCTTCGGCGGCTTCAACGAGCATCTCCTGCACGAGGCCGACGCCGGCGCCGTCCAGGCCGAGGTACGGCGTTGCCTCGACGCCGCCATGGAGGGCGGCGGCTACGTCCTTCGTTCGACCGGGCAGATCTTCGACGCCAAGCCGGGCTCGATCGAGATCATGTGCGAGACGGCGCGGGAGTACGGCCGCTACAACTGAGCGGCAGGGTGAGGCAGGCAATGGGCAGGTCCGACCTATTCCATGTCGCGACGACAGCGGCAGGGCCCGAGGGGGCTCTGCCGCTGACGGACGAGTTCCTGAGGGAACGTCCCTCGGGTGACGTGTTCGGACTGTCGCAGAACGCGGGTATGGGCTGGGAGGCAGCGAAGGTCGGTCGCGACCAGTTCCTCGTTCTCTCGACGCTCGGCGGTGTCCGCGCCGACGACGGTCGCAGCCGGATTCGTTGACGGTAAGCAGCATGCATTTCTCCTGGTGCCTCAGACCAACGCGAAGCACAAGTAAGACTACGAAGGAACAGAGACCCGTCCCCGGCCAACCGGCCGGGGACGGCGTTTGGAACTACGAGGAGCTGCGTAGTTCTGAGCATCAGGTTCAGTACCGGCCCTGATTGCGACCTCACGACCGGTCGTCCATGGCGCAGCGCCGCCGAACCTCCAGGTCCTGCGCCGCTACCTCGAGAACAAGAGCTACGGGCTCCGGCAGGCGTTCACCCTCTGACCACACCCGTGATCGCATGATCGTGCGACAGGCGTCGCTCCCAGATCCTCACTGCAACCGGTGAAGAAGCAGCCTCTGCCGGCAAGGCGGCTGCAGTGCCGCTTCAGAAAACGTCGTCGCTGTCGGATCGGTTCCCGACTTACGCCAAAGAGGTCCTCGATCGGAATTCCGCCGACCGATGGCATGGCCTGCGGGTCGCCGGAGTTTCTGTGCGCCGAGACCGCAAGAACGAGCGCCTGGACGAGGTCGCCGTGCCAACCGCCGACGCGCGGGTTCTCGATGCGTATGGAGCCGCCGGCGTCGCGCGTCCTGAGGCGGCGGAGTTGCGCGAGCAGGTCGGGATGATTCGGCAGGTCGAGAGTTCCAAAGCGCAGACGCGATGCGAGTTCCTGGAAGGCCTGCATCCGGCTCATGCCGGTCATCGGAGCCACGTCGACCCTGAGCCCCTCCTGGCGCAGGCGGTTCACGATCTGAGGGGCGAGGTGCGCGTCGGTGACGACACGCTGCACCCCGTAGTGGCGGCAGATCGAGGCGACCTCGGACAGGATCTCGTCCTGGCTGGCACGGAGACCTTCGAAGGATTCGTCGGTTGTCCGGCCGGGCCTCCAGGCGCGAACGCAGCCCACCTTCAGTCGACGCCAATCGTCAGGGTCCTGGCCCACGATCACGAGGCCGAACGGGTCGCGCGAGAACGACGGGTCGAGCCCGGCCACCCAGCACCGTCCCTCGGCAGGTGAGAGATCCCCCGAGAAGCGGACGGCCGCGTCGATCAGGTAGGAGTCGAGGTACTGCCCGCCGCCGTCGACGAACTCGGCCTCGAACTCGGACCGGAACCCCTCGGGGTCGATCGCGCGCTGGGCCTCCAGGTAGGCGGGGTCGATCTCCGGATTCATCTCGGCGGTGCTGACGCGGTGCGCGACCGTCCCAGGGATCTCACCGTTTGCGGCCCGGTGCCACCAGTCGGCGAAGAGCCCGTCGGCGCCGTTCGGGCTGCTCGAGAGAATCAGGCGGGACTGGCCGCCGAACTGTGCCAGACTCGGCAAGAGGGCTCGAAGGACGGCGTCGGCGGAGGCGTTTCCGTCCGTGTCGAGGAAGTGTGCGACCTCGTCGAGCACGAGCATCGAGATCGGGTAGCCACGGCCGCCGCGCGACGAGCAGGCGAAGGCAGCGATCGCACCGCCATCCCTCGAGCAGGATCTCGTTCTCGGTGACGCTTTCGATCGACTGCCGCAACGCCGGCGAGGCTTCCAGAAGCGAGCGCGCAGCCCGTACGACGATTTGCGCCTGCTCCTGCTTCGTGGCGACGACGACGCTGTAGCGCCGCTCGCCCGGCTGGAGAAGGGCATCCAGGTCAGGTCGGAGCAGGGCGTCCCAGCAGAGGGCGGCCGCGACCATCGTCGATTTTCCGCTGCGCCTGCCGAGCGACCAGACGTTTCCCCAGTTGCGCTCGACGTCGCGCAGCAGGTCACGCTGGCGCGGCCAGAGCGAGACCGATGCCCCCGAGCAGCAGAGGGTCATCCAGGGCAGCGACGAGACCGACCCCGTCGGCCGCACCGACGGCCGCGATCGCCTCGCGCCCGAGCGCCTCGAGAACGAGGTCTCGCAGAACCGGCGTCTGTCGCGGGCGACGCCCGCCACCGGGGCTCACGAGAGGCCCCCGAGGCAATGCCGACCGGGCGCGCGGTCGCCGCCCCGACCCGCGGCACATCCGGTAGGCCAGGCACGCGACGTTCCGACCCGGGCCGGAGTCGGCCACGGCGCGGGATCTGCCGGATGCTCCATCGTCTGTGGTTCGCTTCCATTCATCTCTTACTGGGTATCGGCGCAGCCACTCGATCTGGGCGCCCGGAAATCGACATCCGGATCGGGCGTCCCAACGAGAGAGGTCGCGCCGATACCAGGAGAAATGAAGAACTCACACGACAACACCGCGGCCGGCAGCCCTCTCCCCTGGGAGGCCCAGCCCGACGACCCTGCACGGTCACTGCGAAGCCTTCGCCTTCTACCGCGACCTCGGACCCGGCAGGAGCCTCCGGAAAGCCGCGACCGCACTCGGAAGGAGCAGATCACTGCTCGAACGCTGGAGCAGCAAGCACAACTGGGGCGAGCGCGCCCGAGCCTACGACGCCCACCTCGACCGCACCCGCCGCGACGCCCGCGAGAAGGCGATGCTCCGCGCGCAAGCGAAGGGCGACGCCATCAACAACGAGATCGACGACGCCCTGCTTGGACGACTGCAGGGCGGCACCGACGTGGCGCCCCTCGACCCCAACCAGATCGGCTGGAAAGACACAGCGAACCTCTTGCGCGTCCGCCTCCAGGCAGAACGGACAGCACAGCCGCGGCCCGCCGGAGCCACGATCACCGCCGAGGAAGCAGTCGCAGAGGTCAAGGCCGTGATCGAGCTCGGCCGCCGCCACATGACCGACGACGCCTACAAGCAGTTCCTCCGCGACTACCAACAGCACAGGGACACATCAGATACCGACCCCCGACTGACCCACCCTACCGCGGGCGGCCCGCTCACCGATCACGCACGCCCGGAGGCCGCAAGGCCAGGCCCAACGACAGCGGCCGAGACGACCCCGGCCGCTAGCCACGGCAGCGAAAACAGGCCCAAACTGCCCTACTTCCACCCCACTCTCGCCCCACGATCACCACACCGAAAATGCACCTCTAGAACACGATGCGAGAACGGCGGGAGAACCACCCACACCCACCCAAAAACAGCAAAAACCCCTGCTCAGCAGCGGTTTAGATGGAGCTAGGCGGGCTCGAACCGCCGACCTCCTGGGTGCGATCCAGGCGCTCTCCCAGCTGAGCTATAGCCCCGTGCGGGCGCATTGTAGCGCCTCCCGCCGCTGCGGTCAGCCGCCGCTCCCAGCCGCAAACTTGCCCGCGCGAATCGCCTTCGCCATCTCGGCGGACTGCTCGCGGTACCACGTGCCGTCCTCGAGTTCGATCGCAGGTAATCCGCTCTGGCCGGTCCCCTCGATCACGGCAGTACGCCCCTTCCGGCCCGGCCATGACTCCTTCACGATCTCGTACTCGACTCCCGCCTCGTCCAGTGCCTTCTGCACCTTCCAGCACGGATGGCTGCTCAGCTTGGCCCAGATGTTCCCGCATCGATGCAGTTTGACCGCCATCGTCTCCTCCTGTGTCCGCGACCCCGGCCCTACGATACGCCGATGCGCGCCGTCGTCCTAGACGCCCGGGGAGCGCCCACCCTGGCCGACGTCGCGGAGCCGGCGGGTGACGGCCCCGCGCTGGACGTGCTCGCCTGCGGGTTGTGCGGCTCGGACGCGGAGAAGATCGGCCATGCCGCCGCGGGCACGGTTCTCGGGCACGAGGTCGTCGCGGAGACCGCCGACGGCCGTCGTGTGGCCCTGATTCACCACGCCGGGTGCGGTAACTGCAACCGCTGCGTCGCCGGTCACGAATCGACCTGCGAGCGGTTCGCCGAGCCGACGATCGTCCCGGGCGGCTTCGCCGAGCGCGTGCGCGCCGCCGGCTGGGTCGAGCTTCCCGCCGCCGTCGACGACGCCCACGGAACGTACGTGGAGCCGCTCGCCTGCGTGCTCCGAGGAGCCGAGCGTCTTCCTCGAGGCCGCGTGCTCGTGGTCGGCAACGGGTTCATCGGGCGGCTGTTCGGAGCGGTGCTCGAGCGCCGCGGCGACACCGTGTTCGCGGTCGACCGGCACCCACACCGGGCCGGCCTCGCCCCCGACGGACCGGTCGATGCGGCTGTCCTCTGCGCCCCGGGAGGCGGCAGCACGGCGATCGCCGCGGTCGAGCCGGGCGGCACCGTGTTGCTGTTTGCGGACGCAGGCGCGCTGCCCGCCGAGGATGTCTACCGGCGCGAGCTGACCGTGGTCGGGTCCCGTTCCGGGACACCCGGCCACATGCAGGCTGCGGTCGAGCTCCTCCCCGCGCTCGAGGTGCCCGAGCCCACCGTGCTCTCGCTCGAACGATTCGCCGAAGCCCTCGCGCTCCACCGCGAGGGACGGGCGCTCAAAGTCGTGCTGACACCGTGAGAGCGCTCATCTTCCACGGTCCGGGCGATCTGCGGCTCGAAGATGTCCCCCGGCCCGAACCGGTGGCGGAAGGCGACGTCGTCGTCCAGATCGAGGTCGCCCTCACCGATGGGACCGACCTGAAGGCGTTCCGGCGCGGCCATCCGCTGCTGCTCGGACCGCCACCGAGCCCCTTCGGCCACGAGTTCTGCGGCATCGACGTTGCCACGGGACGGCGGGTGGTCGCCGCGAACTCCGCACCGTGCGGTCTCTGCGGCGCCTGCCGGCGCGGTCAGGAGACGCTTTGCGAGAACCTGTTCCCGCTTCTCAACGGCAGCCTACGCCGAGTTCGTCCTCGTCCCGGAGCGCATCGCCCGCACCAACCTGCTCGCCGTACCCGCGGGGATGCCCGCCGAGGTCGCCGCGATGGTGGAGCCACTCGCGTGTTGTCTTCACGGCATCGACGCAGCGCACGTCTCGGCCGGCGACACGGTCGCAGTGATCGGGCTCGGGCCGATCGGGCTGATGCTCTGCGCGTGCGTCGCGGACGCAGGCGGCCGGCCGGTGGGCGTCGGCTCGAGGCCGGAGCGGCGCGCACTCGCCCCGCTGTTCGGCGGCGAAGCCGGCCACGGCGAAGGCGCGGACATCGTGATCGAGGCGGCAGGCTCGGTCGAGGCGTGGAAGCTCGCGCTCGGGCTCGTGCGGCCCGGCGGCACCGTGCTCGCCTTCGGCGGCCTGCCGCGCGAGGCAGTGGTCGAGGTCGACGCGTTTCGGATCCACTATCAGGAGGTGACGCTGCGCGGAGCGTTCCACCACACGCCGAGACACGTGCGCGCGGCGCTCGCCTTCCTGGGTAGCGGTGCCTACCCGTTCGAGCGCCTCGTCACCCACCAGATCGGGCTCGAAGGTGTCGCGAGACTGCTCGCCGACCCGCCGCACGACTACCTCAAGGCGGCCGTCGTCGTGGCAGGGTAGACACGAACCCTCCACAACGGACGGGGCGGCCCGAAGCTTCAGCCGGCGAAGAGCGTCAGCTCCGGCTCACGCTCGCCGCGCAGCGACGGCGAGGTCGATCTCGACCCAGCGAAGCCCGCGCGCTTCGGCGAGCGTGCGGGCCTGCTTGACGACTTTCTGCGCCGCGAGCACGCCGCGCACGGCGGCCATGCCGGGCTCCGGCCGGATGCGCTCGAGATAGCGCGTGAGCTGCTCGACCGCATCGATCGTTGCGATGCGCTTGATCTCAACCGCCACCCAGCCGTTGTCCGAATCGCGGCACATCAGGTCGACAGGACCGATGTCCGTCGGCCATTCGCGGCGGACGAGCCGCAGTTCCTCGCCGAGCGCATGCGGCTGCGAGGCAAGCTGCTCCTGCAGATCACGCTCGACGCCGTCCTTCGCGAGCGCCGCGGCCTCCCCCATGTCGTGCTCCGCGTCGCTCAGGATCTCGACGATGCGGATGTCGAGCCGATCCTCGGTCTTGCCTGCCCGCTTGCGCACGACGATCTGCTCCAGCGGCTCCCCCTCGTACTCGATCACCGTCTCGGGAGTCATCCAGTTCTGGGGCTTGAAACCGCCGGTGTCGGCGTGGACGAGAAACGACCCGTCGGACTTCAGCATCAACAGCCGCACCGCCTCCGGCAAGACGGCGTTGAGGCGGCCGGAGTAGACGACCTCGCAGCGGGCGACGATCAGGCGCACACCGCCACCGTATCGTCCGAAACGGACATGTCCGGAGGAATGGTCAGCTGCGATCGACGCGCGAGCCGCCGACGATCGCCTCGCGCCCGTCGGCGAAGCGCACGAGCGCCTTGCCGTTACCGTCGTAATCCGGCGACCAGACGACGAGCTCGGCGTCGTCGCCGGCAACACGGACGCGCTCGTCGAGCGACGGCACGACTCCGCGCCAGTAGACGACGAACGGATTGCTCTCCCATTCTCGCCCGATCGTCGTCTCCTCCGTGTGACCCGGGAGCACGCGCATCTCGGCAGGCAGTGACATCAGGCCGTCCATCACCGAGCGCTGCACTATCTCGGCGGGGCCGCCCCCGACCGCATCCTTGAACAGGACGTCGCCGCTGAAGCACACCTCGTCGTCGACCACGAATGCGACGCCGTCGTCCGAGTGGCCGGGCAGCGGGATCGCCCGAACGCTCAGGCCCCCGGTGACGAGATCGCCGGTCACGACGGGGATTCCGAAACGGTCGCAGAGCTCGGTCTCGTGCTCGACGTGATCTGCGTGTGCGTGCGTCCTCAGCAGGTGCGTCGGCGTCAGCCGCTCGCGGTCGACGAGGTCGAGGAGCGGCCCGAGCGGCGCCCCGCTGTCGACGAACACGGCGACTCCCCCGGGCACGTCACCGACGACGTAGGCGTTCGACAGCCATCGCTCGTGCATCGACCGACCGACGATCATTCGTACACCCTACGCGAGTTCCGCGAGCCTGGTTAGACTCCACCCGATGCGCCGGACACACGTCGTTGCCCTCCTGCTTGCGCTCGCTCTGGGACTGCTCGCGGCGGGCTGCCTCGACGGCACGGAGACCACCGCCACCGCGGACACGGTCGTGGGCGACCTGCCCCAGGCGACGACGTCCACGGAGGACCTGCCGGCGCTCGCCCTGACCGGCGATGCGACGGCCGGCAAGGCCGTCTTCACGAGCGCCGGGTGCGTCAGCTGCCACACCCTCGCCGCGGCCGGGGCCAAGGGCACGATCGGCCCGAACCTCGACGATACGAAGCCGCCGACCGAGTTGGTCGTCACGCGCGTCACCAAGGGAATGGGTGCAATGCCGCCGTTCGGCGAACAGCTCGACCCGCAGCAGATCGCGGACGTCGCCGCGTTCGTCACCGAGTCGACCGGCGGCTGATCCTTCCACTTTCGTTTCCGGCGGACGTTCAGGCGTTTGCCTGCGACTTCGACCGCACACTCGTCGGACGAGACAGCCTCCTACGCCCTCGGACGCGTGCCGCGATCACGCGCTCCCAGGCGGCTGGAATCCCTGTGATCGTCGCCACGGGCAGGATGTTCAGGTCGGTGCGCCCGTATCTCGCGGAAGCGGGTATCACCGAGCCGGTCGTGTGCTATCAGGGTGCGGCAGTCGTCGACCCGGTGAGCGGCACATTTCTGCTTCATGAACCGATCCCCGTCGAGACCGCACGTGAGGCCGTCGAGCTCCTGGCAGAGCTCGGCCACCCGCCGAACTGCTACGTCGACGACCGACTGTACGTCGAAGAGCAGACGGAGTATTCGCGCATGTACGCGGAGTTCCAGCACCTTCCCGTGGAAGCTGTCGGCGACCTTTCCGCCTGGCTCGAGCGGCCGCCGACGAAGCTCGTCGCCGTTGCCGACCCGGGCGAGATCCCGACCCTGCGGGCGGCACTTCTCGCCGCCTTCGGCGACCGGCTCTTCCTGACGACGTCGTTGCCGTACCTCCTCGAATTGGGGAACCCCGCGGTCTCGAAAGGGACGGGCATCGCGTTCGTCGCCGGGCTGCTCGGGATCGCGCTCGATCGCGTCGTGTCGTTCGGCGACGGCGAGAACGACATCGAGCTGATCGACGTGACCGGGTTCGGGATCGCGGTCGAAGACGCGAACACGCTGCTCCTGGAGCATGCCGACTGGGTGTGCCCGACCGCAGACGTGGAGGGCGTCGCCGCCGTGATCGACGCATACCTAGACTTCACCGCATGATCGACCTCAAGGCAGCCCGCGCCGAGCCCGACAGCTGGCGGGCCGCCCTTGCCCGCAAGGGTGCCGGAGAGGCCTTCGACGAGCTCCTCACGGCCGACGAGCGGTGGCGCTCGCTCGTGCCGCGGGTCGACGACCTGCGCAGCAGGACGAAGCTCAAAGGCAAGCCGACGCCCGAGCAGCTCGCCCAGCTGCAACAGCTGAAGGAGGAGCTCCGTCGGGCCGAGGACGAGCTCGCGGTGGCCGAGGCAGCACGGGACGGAGCGCTCGCCAACGTCCCCAACCCCCCGCACGAGTCGGCTCCCGACGGAGACACCGAAGACGACGCTGTCGAGATCCGCCGCCTGGGTGAGCCGCCCACCCTCGCCGAGCGGAAGGAGGCGAGCGAGGTGGGACGGTTCGAGCTCGAGCGTGCGGCCCGTCTCTCCGGATCACGCTTCGGCTACATCGTGGGTGACACCGCGCTGCTCGCTTTGGCTCTCTACCGCTTCGCCCTCGACCATGTCACCGCGGCGGGCTTCACGCCGGTGCTGCCGCCCGTGCTGGTGCGGGAAGAGGCAATGGTGGGCACGGGCTTCTTCCCGACCGAGAGGTCGAACATCTACGAGCTCGAGCAGGACGGCCTCTTCCTGACCGGAACCTCGGAGGTCGCGCTCGCAGCGATGCACATGACGGAGATTCTGGAAGGAGACGAGCTGCCGCTCCGCTACGCGGGATTCTCGACCTGCTTCCGGCGAGAGGCGGGCGCCGCGGGCAAGGACACGCGCGGGATGTTCCGGGTGCATCAGTTCAACAAGGTCGAGATGTTCGTCTTCACGACGCCATCGGAGGCCTGGGCCGAGCACGACCGCATGGTCGCGCTCGAAGAGGACCTGCTCTCGCAGCTCGGGCTGCCCTACCGCGTCGTCAACGTCGCGGCCGGCGACCTCGGCGCCCCCGCTGCCAAGAAGATCGACATCGAGGCGTGGTTCCCGAGCCAGGAGCGCTACCGCGAGGTGACGTCGTGCTCGAACACGACCGACTTCCAGGCGCGGCGCCTGGGGATCCGCTTTCGCGGCGAGACCGGGCTCGAGACCCCGCACACGCTGAACGGAACCGTCGTCACCGATCGCGCTCTGTTGGCCATCCTCGAGAACTTCCAGGGCGGGGTACCCGACGCTCTCCGCGCGTACGGGGCGCCCGAGCGAATCACGAACTGACGACCGGGCGGGACTCGCCCCTCACGCGTAGGAAGCCGCGTATTCCGCACTCGGCTCCTCGTCGCGGACGAGTGCGCGGCCGACGAACCAGGCAGCCACGACCACGAGACCACCGAGAGCCGCGTCGACGAGGAAATGGTTGCCGGTCGCAACGATGATGTACAGCATCGCGGCCGGGTAGAGGGCTCCGGCGACCCTGACCCACCGGCGTCGGGCGAAGGCGGCAAGACCGGCTCCAACGAGCAGGGCGTACCCGAAATGAAGGCTCGGAACGGCGGCGACCGGATTGTAGAGGGCGCCGAGGAGATCCGAGCTGAGGTTGACGCCGGCGCTCTTCGAGACCGTGTCGGTGAACCCGAGGCCGGCCAGGCGGGGTGGTGCCGCCGGGAAGGTCAGGTAGCCGACGAGCGCGATTCCGGTGGCGACGACGAGTGTCGTCCGGACGATCGCGAACGCGTCGGGCCGCCGGCGGTGGACCCAGCCGAGGAAGCCGATCGTGGCGGCGAAGTGGAGGGTGATGTAGAGGACGCCAAGGATCCGCGCCAGCCCCGGGACGGAGGCCGAGGCGTCCTGGACGCCCTGCTCCCAGAAGATCCCGAGCGAGCGCTCGAGCGCGACGATGTCCGCCGTGTGCAGGCGAGCCGCAGTCCAGTTTTCGCCCCCGAGCCCACGCACGAGCTCGTAGACACCGTAAAGGGCGACCGCAACCGCTGCCTCGATGCGACCGGCACGAATCCGAATGACATCCCTTATCACCATGACCCGACGCTATGCCCACGCAAGCGACGAGATGGTGCGGTTCACCCCACTGAGGCGGTCGTGCGATCCGGCCGATTCCGGCGGCGGGGATGCGTCGGGACGGGTGGCGCCGTCCCTAGAGCGGCCGCTTGAACGCGGCGTGCTTGCCGGTCACTCCGACGAGCTCCCAGCCCTCGCGTCCGAGGAAGTTCCAGTCGGCCTCGTCAGCGGAGCGCTTGCCGCGGCGCCGCACGAGCCGATACTCGAACTCCAACCGCTCGGGCACGCTTTCGCCGCCGAGCTCCCGCGTCTGGCCGGCTGCCGAGTGCGCCTCGATCCGCGCCCGGCCGAACGCAACCCGAAAAGGGGAGGACGACACCTCCGGGTCCTCGAGATCGTGGACGGCGCTCGTCGGGAACATCGTTACCCGAGGGTAGCGAGCAATGGGAGCTCGCCGAGCGGGAACTATCGCCAACGCGAGGTGCATACACTCACGGCTCGGCGGGGTGCGAGAGCGGTCGAATCGGGCGGTCTTGAAAACCGTTGACGGGGCAACTCGTCCGTGGGTTCGAATCCCACCCCCGCCGTACTATCCAAGCCGTTACCGAGCCTTCTCCGGCTCCTCCGCAATTACGTTCTCCTGCCAGACCGGCGCCGCCGCGCACCCGGACGGATCATTCCCAAGGCACGCACGAGGCGGCCAGTCACTTGATGAGTCACAGGCGACACGACGACAACCAGGCTGGCAACGGCCCAAGACAGACCGACCCGCCGAGTCTCACAGTCCCTTGACGAACTAGAACACAAGCATTGGGGCCGTGCTTGCTGAAGGTCTCGCTAAACGTTTTCGGTATCTCGTGAATCAATAGGAGTTGTGAGCACGATTTCGGACGTCGACCTCGTCGCCGCGATCGAACACGCGTATCGAGACGGGTACCGGCGCTTTCTCTCGCTCGCGCTCGGGATGCTCGGGGATGTCGACCGTGCGCGGGACGCAGTGCAAGAGGCCTTCGCCCACGCTTTGCGACACAGAGGCGATCTGCGGGAGGCGGAGAGCCTCCACGCCTGGCTCTGGCGGATCGTGGTGAACGTCTGCCGCGTGGAGAAGCGACATTCGGTCATCGGGCTGGACGACAGCTACGAGCTCGAGGCGAACGGCCATCCCGGCGACTGGCTCGAGGTACGAGCTGTGATTGCAGGGCTCCCAGAGCGACAGCGGCTCGTGCTCTTCCTGCGCCACTACGCCGACCTTGACTACCAGACGATCGCACAGGTCGCGGGGATCGAGCGCGGCACCGTCGCGGCCACTCTCCACGCCGCTCACCGGAAGCTCAGAACTGCGATGACGGAGGTACCTCGGTGAATGACCAAGACGTCACGGCCGTGCTCGAGCGCCTGATCGGACCGCTCGAGGATGAAATGGGAAACTGGGATGACGTTCTCCGGCGTGCCGCCGAACCCCGCCCCGAAGGCTGAGACGACGTGCTCCACCCGGCGGGAGCAGAGCATCCACCTCGCGGCTGGACATTCCCGCGCTGGCGACTCGCCGCTGTCGCCGTATTGATCCTGGTGGGCGGGCTTCTGATCACGCCGGCGTTCGGCCTCGGCAGTCGTCTCCTTGATTTGATCTACGGCAAGTCCACGCCAGGCGAAGTGCAGACACCTGCGTGGTCGCCCGACGGACGGAAGCTCGCGTTCGTCAGCCGACGCGACGGCAACTCCGAGATCTACGTGATGAACGCCGACGGCAGCGGGCAGGAGAACCTGACTCGGCAGCCGGCGAGCGATAGCCATCCGGGCTGGTCGCCCGACGGCCGGAAGATCGTGTTCGTCAGCCGACGCGACGGCAACTCCGAGATCTACGTGATGAACGCCGACGGGGGCGGGCTGCGCAACGTGACGCGGACTCCGTCGGACGATCTCGATCCGGCCTGGTCGCCTGATGGGCGTGCGATTGCGTTTGTCCAGAAGATCCAGGGCGAGTGCGCGCCGAACCCAAGCGACACTCCGTGCCACAACTACGAGACGTACCTCTATGTCGTGAAGGGCGACGGGAGCGGGAAGCGGCGACTGACGACACACCCGGCGCATCTGTTCAATCCAAGCTGGTCGGCGGACGGGCAGATCATCCGGTTCGGGCGTTATCTCGTGCAGGCCGACGGCACCGGGCAGACAGTGCTGCCTAGGAACGTCCCGCTCGCCGGAGCGTGGTCGCCCGATGGGCAGCGGATCGCCGTCGCGGTGGTGGACCGCTCCCCCGGGCTCGGAACCGACGACGCCAACGCCGGACTTTGGGTCATGAACGCCGACGGAAGCAACCCTCGGCGGGTGGCGCGCAACGCCGCCTCGAGCGATCCCGCGTGGTCCCCGGACGGTCGCCGGATCGCCTTCAGGAGGTTCGACCGGCTGGCCGAGAACTCAGACCTCTTTGTCGTGAACGCCGACGGGAGCGGGCTGCGACGGCTCACACGCCATGCGGCGTCCGTCGCGGAGCGCGCCCATCTGGCGCGTTGGTTTGCGTGGTCACCCGACGGGCGCACGATCGCCTTCCTGCACAACCGAGAGGTGTACATCGTGAAAGCCGACGGAAGTGGGGAACGAAGGCTCACCCAGCTCAACGAATAGTTGAGGGGCCAAGCAACCAGCGGGGTGGGCCAGGCAACAGCCGTCAGGGCAGGGAAGCCTCTTGCTGCCACGGTGCTACACGCAGTCAACCGGTGACATCGAGAGTGGGGCCTGCTCGCCGTGGCACCTGACCGCCGTTGGATCTGTAGTTCGACGTGGTGGGGTGACGGGCGGCTCTAGCGGTGCATTGAAGGGTCACGCTCCGGGTGTCGCCATAGACATTGCGAATGCCGTCGCAGGCTGCCGGGCCACGGGTTGAACCTGGGAGTAAGGTATGGGCGGTTTGCCAAGAGGCGTTAAGAACAAGCCGTTCGTCAGCGTTGTCACACCGGTATACAACGGCGGGGCATTCCTCGACGAATGCGTCGCGAGCGTGCTGTCGCAGACGCATTCGAATTTCGAGTACGTCATCGTCGACAACCACAGCACCGACGACACCGCAGCAATCGCGGCGCGGTATGCCGCCATGGACGAACGGGTGCGCGTGATGCAACCCGAGCGACACCTCTCGCAGACCGACAACTTCAATTTCACGGCGCTTTGCGTCGCCAAGGACGCCGTGTATTTCAAGACCGTCCACGCGGATGACGCGCTGCTTCCGGACTGTCTCGAGCGAATGGTCGCGATCGGCGAACGACATCCGAACGTGGGCGTGATCGGGTCGAGAAGGTACGTCGGAGACGGCAGGGTCGATCTCATCGGCATACCGCCCAATGCCGAGTTCGTCCCGGGGCGCTGGCTCATCCGCGCCCAACTGCTCGGGGCTCCGTACACAACCGGCGCGCCGACGTCGACAATGATCCGGTCGAGTGTGATCCGCGACCGCGTGCCTCTCTACGACCCCTCCTACGAGCACAACGACGACGCGCTGATGTATTGCCTGCTTCGCGACACGGACTTCGGGTACGACCCCGGGCCGCTTACGCGAACACGCGTGCACGCGGACTCGCGAACCTCCTGGGTCTCCCGCGTCGGGACCTGGACCCCCGACCATCTCCGGATGGTGCTCGACTTCGCCACCGACATCTTGTCACCGGCTGAACTCGACGCCGTGGCCGGCGAGTTGGAGACCAGGTACGAGCGAACGCTGCTGAAGTGGACGGTCACCCTGAAGCTCGTGCGCGACCGGGAGGTCTTCCGGTACCACCGTGAGACGCTACGCGCGATCGCGGAGTCGAGTCGCAGAGCGCAGAGGCAGATGCCGGCCACACTGCGGCTCTATGCCCGCGTACTCGGGTCATTCTGACCTTCGCGAACCGACATCGATCGATCGGACGGATCGTCACGCAATCGCTTCGAGACCGGGCTGCCTCCGACCCCGGAACCGCCGTCAGGGAGGCAATCCTCCGCAGGATGGGCGCGGTCGTCACACGCATTGCCGAAAGGCGAGCGACCGTGTAGGGTGCTGCGCTACGCGTCGCCATGACCGTACGCGGAACGCGGCGCCTAGGGGACGAGGTGGGACGAATGCGGTGGGGAAGCTGGATTTCCGGCGTCGTGGTGATGGCGACGCTCGCGGCGCTGCTCGGCACAGCGAGCGATACGTCCAGGGCCGCAACGTCGTACTCGATCCTCGTGAGCTCGTCGGCGACGCGGGCGCCTGCATCAGCGCTCGCGGGTGCGACCGTGGCGGGCAACATCGCGGTCTTCACGAGCCCCACCACGGACGCGACCCAGGTCCGCTTCTGGCTCGACAACCCGGCCGCCACCGGCACACCACGGCTGACTGAGAACTTTCCCCCGTTCGACTTCGCCACCACGGCCGCGAACGGCAACGCGACGCTCTTCAACACCACTCAGATTCCCGACGGCAGCCACTCGATCACCGCGCTCGTGACCACCAGCACCGGCGTCCAGACGATCACCGCCACCTTCACCGTCGCCAACCAAACACCGCCCCCACCGGCCCTCAAAGCCACCCCCGCAACACTCAGCTTCACCGGCCAGCAAGGCGCAGCCTCCCCGGCGACCCAGACCGTCGCGATCACGACCACGAACAACACCACCCCCACGATCACCACCACCTCCAACGCAGCCTGGCTCACCACCCAACCCTCGAGCGGCGCCGCCCCCCTCACCCACACCGTCAAAGCCGACACCACCGGCCTCGCAGCCGGCACCTACACCGGCACCCTGACCAGCACCGCAACCGGCCTCACCAGCGCCACCACCACCGTCACCCTCACCGTCACCCCGGCACCGCCCCCACCGGCCCTCAAAGCCACCCCCGCAACACTCAGCTTCACCGGCCAGCAAGGCGCAGCCTCCCCGGCGACCCAGACCGTCGCGATCACGACCACGAACAACACCACCCCCACGATCACCACCACCTCCAACGCAGCCTGGCTCACCACCCAACCCTCGAGCGGCGCCGCCCCCCTCACCCACACCGTCAAAGCCGACACCACCGGCCTCGCAGCCGGCACCTACACCGGCACCCTGACCAGCACCGCAACCGGCCTCACCAGCGCCACCACCACCGTCACCCTCACCGTCACCCCGACCGGCGGCGGAGGGAGCCCGTATTCCCTGGTCGTGAGCTCATCGGCGACTCGGACGTCGCCCTCGGCGCTCGCGGGCAAGACGGTGGCGGGCAACATCGCGGTCTTCACGACCCCCACCACGGGCGTGACCCAGGTCCGCTTCTGGCTCGACAACCCGGCCGCCACCGGCACACCCAGGCAGACCGAAAACGCCGCTGCCTTCGACTTCGCCGGCACGGCCGCGAACGGCAACGCGACGCTCTTCAACACCACTCAGATCCCCGACGGCAGCCACTCGATCACCGCGCTCGTGACCACCAGCACCGGCGTCCAGACGATCGCCGCCACCTTCACCGTCGCCAACCAAACACCGCCCCCACCGGCCCTCAAAGCCACCCCCGCAACACTCAGCTTCACCGGCCAGCAAGGCGCAGCCTCCCCGGCGACCCAGACCGTCGCGATCACGACCACGAACAACACCACCCCCACGATCACCACCACCTCCAACGCAGCCTGGCTCACCACCCAACCCTCGAGCGGCGCCGCCCCCCTCACCCACACCGTCAAAGCCGACACCACCGGCCTCGCAGCCGGCACCTACACCGGCACCCTGACCAGCACCGCAACCGGCCTCACCAGCGCCACCACCACCGTCACCCTCACCGTCACCCCGGCCGGCGGCGGCGGAGGGACCACCTGCTCGCCGGTGCCGTGCGCCCAGGTGAAGATCGGGCTTCCGTACACGCTCGAGTTCGCGTCCGGAGCAGGCGGCGTCCTCGACAAGAACGGCGTCGGTACCGGATTCACGTGGATCGACAAGCCGGCAACCGGAACAGGGTACGTCCCCGCGAACCTCGCCGTCGACACGGCGAGCGGCGTGCTCCACTACACGACGGCGAACGGGATCGCCTACACACAGGCGAACTCGCTGGTGAACGGACTCGGCGTCGGCATTGCGGCACCGAACCAGACGACGGTCCTGTCGACGACGATCGTGAACCCGCCGGCCGGGACCGGCGCCTTCCAGCAGGCGGGTGTGTGGTTCGGGATCGATCAGGACAACTACGACAAGCTCGTGATCATGTCGACGCCGTCTGGAACGGTCGTCCAACACCAGCTCGAGGCACTGGGGGCGACCGTCCAGTCGCTCGACTCGACGCCTCAGGCCCTCACGGGCACATCGATCACCCTGACCCTGACGGCGGATCCGATCGCCGAGACGATCGCCGCCTCCTTCGCGGTCGGGGCGGGCGCCGCCCAGGCGCTCGGCGTCTACCCCGCCCCGCCCGAGTTCTTCAGCTTCGACGCCGCCGGGATCGACCCGATTCTCGGGACCCGGAGCTTCGGCGGCATCTTCGCCACCCACCGCAACGGCCCGGCGCCGATCGTCTACGACTTCGGGCGCTTCTCGGTCACCGCCGGAGCCTCGGGCGGTGGGGGCGGCGGCGGTACGCCTCCGGGGATCAGCTTCACGCGCTCGACATTCTCGGTCCCGACCCCCACCGCGATGGCGTGGGGCCCGGACGGTCGGCTGTACGTCACCGAGCTGTTCGGGACGATCCACGCGATCTCCTTCGACGCCTCGGGCGGCGTCGCGGGAAATCAGGTGATCACCACACTCGGGAGCCGGCTCGCGCTCGGGATCACGGTCGACCCCGCGTCGACGGCCGCCAACGTCGTCCTCTGGGTGTCGCACTCCAACCCGTCGACCAACGCCGGCGTTGCGAACTCCGGCACCGTCTCACGGCTCAGCGGGACCGGGTTCACAACCAGGACGGACGTGATCACGGGCCTGCCCCGCGCGATCGCGAACCACGCCACGAACGGACTCGACTTCGGCCCCGACGGCAGGCTCTACATCGCGCAGGCGGGCAACACCGGGGCGGGTGCGGCGAACAACGCCAACACCGAATTCGGAACCAGAGCGGAGCAGCCGCTCTCGGCCGCGATCCTCGTCGCCGCCGTGAAGGCATCAGGGTTCAACGGGGCCTGCGCGAACTCGGCGGACATCTACGGGCCGGTCACCTGCGACGTGCAGACGTACGCAACCGGGTTCCGCAACCCCTACGACCTCGCCTGGCATTCGAACGGCCAGCTGTACGCACCGGACAACGGGCTTGGCGTCACTGGCTCGTACCCGCCCTCGCCGACGGCGCCCTGCACCGGGTTCGGCGATCCGGCCCTGTACACGAGCGGAGGAGACAACCCCGGTGAGCAGCCCGACCTGTTGTTCCGCGTCGTGGCCGGCAAGTACTACGGGCATCCCAACCCGACGCGTGGTGAGTGCGTCTTCAAGAACGGGTCGTTCCAGAACGTCGCCCCGCTCGCGAACTACATGGCTCCTCTTACCGTACTCGGGCTGCACAAGTCGGCCGACGGGATCATCGAATACCGCGGCTCGGCCTTCTGCGGCACGCTGGCCGGAAGTCTCTTGATCGCGAACTACTCGACAGGGAACGACATCACGCGCGTCAAGCTCTCGGCCGACGGCACGTCCGTCGTCTCGACCGAGACACTCGTCGGCAGCTTGACCGATCCGCTAGCCCTGGAACAGGCACCCGACGGCAGGATCTTCGTCGGCGAGCTCGATGCCAGCCGGATCACGGTGCTGAAACCCGTGGCGACGAGCTGCTAGCCGAGGGCGAGCTCGACGGACTGAACCGGCGCCTGTCCTCCTGGCCGGATCAGGCGCGACAGGTCGACCAAAGCGATCCTCCGCTGCAATCGTTCACACTCCCGCTGTGACCGACAGCCCTCACGCACCCGCGTCGTCCGCGGCCTGCTCGGTGCTGATGCCCGACGCAAACGCGGGCAAGGTCGCGCTCGTGACAGGGGGCGGAACCGGGATCGGTGCCGCGACGGCGCTCGAGCTCGCGCGAACGGGTGCGTCGGTGGTGGTCTGTGGACGTCGCGCGGAGCCGCTTGCACGAGTTCGGTCGGCGATCGAGGCTCGGGGCGGCGCCTGCCTTGCGGCCCCCACCGACGTTCGCGAGCTCGACCAGGTCGAAGCTCTCGTCGAGGCCGCGCTCGAGCGGTTCGGCGCGATCGACTTCCTCGTCAACAACGCCGGCGGACAGTTCACCGCCGCCGCCGAGCTGATCTCGCCGAACGGCTGGCGGGCGGTGCACCGGCTCTCGGTGGACGCCACGTGGGCCGTCACACGGCTCGTCGCCGAGCAATCGATGATCCCGCGGCGGCGGGGGGTCGTCGTGTTCGTCGGCTTCAGCCCACGGCGGGGAATCCCCGGTTTCGCCCACGCAGCGGCCGCGCGTGCCGCGCTCGAGAACCTCGCCTCCGGGCTCGCCCTCGAGTGGAGCCGTTACGGAATCCGGTCCCTCTGCGTCTCTCCGGGGACGATCACAACCGAGGGACTCGAGCAATACGACGGCGATCCGGCGCATTGGGCGAAGGGCATCCCGCTTGGCCGACTCGGCACCCCGGACGAGGTTGCGTCGTTGATCGCCTTCCTCTGCTCGCCGGGTGGTGCCTACGTCACCGGCACGACCGTCGTCGTGGACGGGGGCGCCGACGCCTGGGGTCAGGCCGAGCCACCGCCACCGCTCGAGTCCTGACCAGAGACGAACGCTTCCACCGCGTCCCGCGCTTCGGGCGTCTGGGCGAGGGCGGCGTACGCCACACGCTCGATCAGCAGCCCCGCCTCGCGGGACGACTCGGCCATCGCGGCGATCGCCTGCTTGGCGACCGAGACCGCGAGCGGCGGAAGCGTGGAGAGGCCCGCAGCGAGGTCCAGCGCCCGTTCGACGGCGGCCCCCGCGGTGACAACCTCGGTGACGAGGCCGAGTCGGAGCGCCTCCTGCGCGTCGACGCGGTCGCGGAGGAGCACGAGCTCCTTGGCGCGGGCCGCACCCAACAGGCGTACGAGGCGGTGCGTGCCGCCAGAGCTCGGGACGATCCCGATCGAGACCTCCGGAAGGCTGAACGTCGCTGTCTCGTCGGCGATGCGGAAGTCGGCGGCGAGCGCGAGCTCGAGGCCCCCGCCGACGCACCATCCGTGGATCGCGGCGATCGTCGGTTGGGGCAGGGCAGCAAACCGCTCGTACACGTCGCCGGTGTCGCGGTAGTACGCGAGAACCGACGCCGGGGTGGCGTCGCGGAACTCGGTCACGTCCGCGCCCGCCGAAAACGCCCGCCCCTCGCCCGCGATCACGACGGCTCGACTCGCCCGAAGATTCTCCGACGCGAGCGCCTCGCCGAGCGCGCGCTCGACATCGGTCGAGAGCGCGTTGAGCTTGGACGGCCGCCGCAGCGCCAGCAGGCAGACGGCGCCGTGCCGCTCGACTCCGACCAGTTCTTCCGTCACACGGCTCATCGTCGCGCCTGCAGGCGAGACGTGCAAGGTGCGACGGCCGTCACAGGGTGACCTCCAACCAGCCGCACGGGGCCCCGTCCTGAGGCCGTCCTCGACCGACCGCTGTCCCACCGCCGGCCACGATGTGCGTATGGTCGGCGGAGCGAAGTTGCCTCGATCGTCGGGATGCTCCCGTCGGCCTGATCTCCCCCGGCGCCGATCGCTGCAGATCCCTCGAATGGTGGGATTCTCTACCCCAAAACGGGAATGGCAGGCCGATTCGCGACCACCCACGATCTGTGAGCGATGAGCACGCGGCATCTCGTACTCCTGGCGGCCTTGACCGCAGTTCTCCTCCCGGGAGCGGCGAACGCGTCGACCCTGATCGACCGCAACGCACACGGTGTCACGCTGAAGGTCGACAACTCCGGTCGGGCGCTCGTCTCCTATTCCGCCCGCGGCAAGCGCTGGAACGTCCTCGCATCAGGCGCCCTCAATGCAATCCCGCCGACACTCGGGAAGAAACAGGTCGAGTTCAGGCTCGACTACTCGGGCGGCTGGGGGACGTCGAGGAAAGACGTCTGGAAGACTTTCAAGAACAGCTGTGGCGCCTACACGGGCCCGCCGCTCGCGTGGCGCGTGACGAGCTGCACGGCGAAGGACGGAAGTCACTGGGCGCTGCAGGCCTGGCAGCGGATGCTGCCGAATTACGGTCTCGTACCCACTCCGAAGCAGGCGGTCTGGGAGCTCCGGCTCTCGCATTGGACCGGCGACCTTCCGGCCCTGACCGTCAACCTCGACTGGGCGTATCGCAAGTACGACCACCTCTTCGGGACATTCATGTACGGCGGAACTCCCGTCCACGGCTTCCGGTCGACGCCCGCGGGGAATCCACTCGATACGTTCGGCCGCAACCTGTATCTCGACACGTTCGACTCGGCGTACGGCCTGGGTTGGAGGCGCGAGAACAGCTTCTTGACCCATAAGGGCACGGGAACCTTTTGCTACGGCTTCTACCCCCACGGCGCCCGGCCGGCCGGTCACGGCGAGCGCTACCGCGCCACGATCATCGGGCCCGGCGTGACCCCCGACGTGATGTGGCAGGGAACCTCCCTCGGTGCCTACGACGAGTCGCTCGACCGGCAGCTCGCTGACGTCCAGCGTGAGCTCTACGTGGGCGACAGTCTCTGCAAGCCCGTCTGAGCCCCGGTCGTAGCGGCGGTCACTGCCTGATCTCGACCGGCGCGCCGTCCTCGACCAGCTGCAGCAGCCTGCGAATGTCGACATTGCGGATCCGCAGGCACCCGTGTGAGACGGCGAACCCCATCATGTCGGGCGCGTTCGTGCCGTGGATTGCGATCGGACCGCCCTGGGCCCAGCTCCGAAGCACGGGGGAGAATCCCGAGATGCCGACTGCTCCGGCACCGTAGTCCCCGGTCGGAAGGGCAATCCGCAGGCGCTGGTTGACATAGAACCGGCCGGTCGGCGTCGGCGTCGACGGAGCACCGATCGCCGCAGTCGTCACGAGCACGGCCCGTCCGTCGCGGAACAGCGTGATCCGACGCTCCGACAGATCGACTGCGATCCGCGTGCGAACGGCGCGGAGGCGGACGTCGACGGCGCGCACCCAGCCGGTGGTGCCGTTCGGCCGGATGGGCAGCTGCACCTTGTAGTCGGTCGCGCGGCACCAGCGGTCGACGCGCACGGCCAGCACGCCGAACACCGTCGCGACACCGTTCGCGTTCCTCAGCCCGAACCGCCTCCCTGCACGCGCGGCGAGCGCGCGTCGAGCAGCGAGCGGTCGCAGGGCCGAGACGGCGTACGAAAGCCGATCCGTTCGAAGGCCGTGGATCGAGCCGGGCAAGCAGCCGACCCCACGGACGCCGCCGTGCTTCCCGGCGGGCCGGGCGGCAGAAGCAGACGCCGTCGTAACGACCGCCGCGAGCACGATGACGGAAAGGCATCCCAGATGGAGGCGGAGATGAAGCACCTGATCGACATTCTGCCCATCTCGGCGCTGCCCTTCCGACGGCTCGACAACGAGCGGCGCGGGACGGCGGCATCTAGGGTTCCACCATCTTGCTCTGGAAAGTCTGGGCCGCAGTCGGGGCCATCGTCTGTGGGGTCGGAGTCGCGACATTCCTGGGAGAGGGCACGCCTCCCGAGGCGAAGCTCATCCTGGTGGCAGCGCTTGTCGTCGGCGTCGTCACGACAGCCGTGCGGCGCACAACGAGGGGCCGCCACCGCCCGAAAGGTGACAGCGGCCCGCGCAGAAAGCGAGAGAAGATCCAGGACGACCACCAAGATGTGGCTCTCGTCGAGGAGGGAAATCGCGAGATCATCGGCCGCGTGCACGGCCTCGTCCGCGAGAGCGAGATCGACTGGTTGCGCACCGAGACGTTCGACGCATCCTGGCGCGATGACCAGGTGGAGCCGTTTCGGGAACTCGCGCTTTTCGACGCCGACCGCAGTGGCATCGCCGATCCTGCGCTCAAAGCCGCAGTCGACAGGCTGACCCTCGCCGCGAGCGCATTCATCCACGTCTACGAGGGCAGCACCACGGCCGACCCGATAATGCCGAATGCAACGTGGCGGGTGGTCGGCGACCCCGGTGCAGTCGACGAGCCGGATGTCCTCGTGGAGACCGATCGGGTGGGGCCACGGAACCAGCTCCGTGATGCGGCGGCCGAGATCTGTGCGAGCTACGTCGCGCTGGTTGGCGTCTCGACAGCCAGGCTCGGGCCCGGCTGACCAGCGGATCCTCGAGCGCCCAAGACCCGATCGCTATCTGTCGCCGAGCACATTGACCCAGACGGCGACGTCCGTGTAGCCGCCGAAGCTCTCCCCGGGAAGCACGGCGAGCCCTTGTTCGCGCCATGCCCGTCGGAACAGGTTCGCACGATGAGTAGCGCTGTTCAGCCAAGCGTCGACCGCGACCCTTGGTGCCCCCCAACGACCCGACGCGATGTACAGGTTCTCACCGAACTCTCCGGGGTACCCGGTCGACCTCACCGAGGTCGTCCAATCGCCGCCACAGGGATTGTGGGCGAAGGTCTCGCACCGGATGATGGCTCGTGCCTTGCGGATGGACGCTCCGTTCAAGACCGGAAGGACGACGAGGTCGCGAAGCCCCTGGCGATTTCGCGCGAAGTTGACGAGACACGCCACCGCTGCGACCTGACGCTCGACCGAGAGATCCGTCCGTTCCCCGCCCGGGCAGACCGCCTCGCTGGCGAGGTAGGACTTCCAGGGGTCGTTCTCGGCGTACAGCGACGTCGTGGCGAGGGCGAGTTGGCGATCGGACTGCCCGAACGACGACAGCACCTCGCGGATCGGCATCACAACCCGAGTCGGCCGGTCGCCACCGACGCACGTGGCAACGGAGAGGCTCACCGCCACCAGGACTGACGCCATGAGCCGAACACGGAACCGCGTGGGTCGCGATTCGTTCGTGCGACCCGACGCGCTCCTCCGCACAGGCATCAAAGAATGCTAACAGGCTCCCGCGGACGAACCGGGTGGTAGGCAACACCACGATCATGAATTTCCCACCTCCGAGGCCCTGGAATCGCCCTGTACAGGCGCGATGCGCCCGATACTCTCTACAAGCCCGCCTGACCTCGATCGGACCGTATTAGGATCGACGGCATGATCGCCGCGGTCGTTTTCGACATGGACGGCGTCATCGTCGACACAGAGCGGGTGTGGGACGAGGTGCGCGAGAAACTCGTCGCCGACTGGGGTGGCCGGTACTCCCCCGAGGCACAGAGTGCCATGATGGGCATGAGCTCGAGCGAGTGGTCACGCTACATGCATGACCACCTGGGACTCCGGCAGCGTCCGGACGAGATCAACGACGAGGTCGTCCGCCGGATGCTCCACCGCTACCAAGCCGATCTGCCGCTGATCGACGGGGCCGTCGCCGCCGTCCGAGCCCTGTCGAGATCGTTGCCGCTCGCAGTTGCATCGTCCTCGAACCGCCCGCTGATCGACAGCGTGCTCGCCGCGGCACGCATCGCCGACTGCTTCGCAGCGACGGTCTCGTCCGAGGAGGTCGCGCGCGGCAAGCCCTACCCCGACGTCTACCTCGAAGCAGCCCGGCGCCTGGGAGTGCCTCCGGCGCGCTGCACCGCCGTTGAGGACTCCGCGAACGGCATCCGGGCCGCCGCCGCAGCCGGGATGCGCGTCGTCGCCTACCCGAATCGCCACTTTCCGCCCGACGCCGCTGCGCTTGCCCTCGCGCACACGGTGATCGGGTCGCTCGACGACCTGCCGGCGGCCGCCGCGCAAGGCTTCGAGGAACGGGAATCCGCAACGGCCCGATGATCCGCAGACCCGGTGATCCACAGACCTGATGATCCACAGTCGGAACGCTCTTAACGTCCGATCAAGATAGACGGCGGCCACTCTGTGAGTAGCCTTGGAAGAGGATGATCATCACCGACGTCGCCGTGAAGCCGTCGCGGCAGAGACCCGCCGCCCGCCTGGCCCGCATCGCCGGCAACGTGCTCCTCGTGATCGGGGCGGTTGCGCTCGTCTGGGCGTTCGTGATCTGGCGCTGGGGCGATCCCGTCACCGGCCTGTACACCCGCTGGGAGCAGCACCAACTCGAGCATCAGCTGGCCGTCGTGCAGCAACGCTTCAAGCCCGAGCCGGCGCCGACGGCTCAGGCGCCGAGCCCGGCGGCTCTCGCCGCCGAGCGGGCTGCGGCAAGGCGGGCCGCGCAACAGCTCGGCGCCTTGGTGCACGCCGGTGATCCCCTCGGCCGGATCCGGGTCCGACGGCTGGGGCTCAACATGATCATGGTGGACGGAACCGACCACGACTCCCTCAAGCGCGGCCCAGGGGTCGATCGGCGGACGGCCCTTCCGGGCGAACGACAGCTCACGTACATCGCAGGTCATCGAACGACATACGGTGCGCCGTTCGCGCACATCGACCGACTGCGGCGGGGTGATCTGGTCCAACTCGAGATGCCGTACGGCAAGTACGTGTACCGCGTCACGAACTGGGTGATCGTGCCGGCGAACGACCTCTCGCGGCTCCGCAGCCGCGGTCGCGAGGAAATAGCCCTGCAGGCATGTCATCCGCGCTTCTCGGCTCGCGAGCGGTACATCGTCTACGCACGGCCCGTATCGGGGCCCGGGATCGCAAACGTCAGCTGAGTCGGGCCACGAACGTGACGGTACGGCGCACGCAGCCCCGTCCTCGCACGGTGACCGACCCCACGGCTCTGCGCGGGCCGGTGAACCGACCGGTCAGCCACACGCGAACACGCCGTCCGTCGGCTCTCCGCGTGGTACCCCTAAAGGAGAACGTCTTGTCGACACCGATGGCAATCCGCCCGAGCGGGGCATCCCAGAGACATTCCACCGGCAGGACGAGGGCCCCGATCGCACGACCCTGCGGTCCGATCCGAAATCCACTCTTGGCTCCGATCACGTAGCCGGCACCCGGAACCGGCGTCGGCAGGCTCGCGCCTCGACTCGGGACGCTCGCCGCCTCGGCCCCGAGCACCGGCACATCGGGATGCCGTACCTCGGCGAGCAGCGCAACGCTCGTGATCATCACGGCCCATACGAGCGCGAAGACAAGCCGGCGCGCAGCGGCGACCCCGACCCTCGGCGGTCGGAGGTCTACGTCATCCCGCAAAGGCTCCGGAGCAGTAGACCGGACGAGTGCGACCGGATCGCCGCCGAAGTCGGGTGCGGGTGCGAGTGTGGGTGCGAGTGCGGGTGCGGGGCGATCGGCCAGGGCGCGGGCGAGCGCGACCTCCCACGGTCGATCGGGCAGCGCTGCGCGCGCAGCGGCGGCGGCATCCGGATCTACGAGGGCGAGCTCAGGCGTGATCACAGCGGTCGTGTCGAAGCAGCCCGGATCGTGACCGGAGGCCGTGGGGGAGCTTGGCTTGAGATCCTCCATCCTCGTCTCGCCTCTTCTCGCGTGCCCAAGTGCTGGTTCGGTGAGGGCCGGCCGAGTCCTCGGACGATTCCCGGTCCGGCCCAAGCGCTCGGCCCGGGCCGAGCAAGCGGGTACGCTCACAAATGTCGGCTTCCTGGAGCTCGATCGTGAGCCACCGTCCGCTTGAGGAACACGACCGCAACGCCGAAGACCCGCCAGGTGACCACTTCCATGAACCCGGATCAGAAAGATGCCGCGGCGAACGGCCATGAGGCAACCCTGACCGCGTTCTCGGTCGTGTGTCTGTCACCGCAGGACTGGGCCGCGGCGCTACCGACGAACCGCCAGCAGATCATGCGCCGGGTCGCCGAACGCGGCCACGAGGTTCTCTTCGTCGAGACAGGTCACTTTCTCGGCGTCCACCTGAAACGGCTTCTGGCCGGGCCTGGGCGCCGCTCCCTCGCCCGGCGACTCTTGACCGGCGAAGCCGTGGCCCCCGGGGTGACGGTACGCAAAGCACTCAATATCCTCCCCTGGGGTCAGCGGTACCGGCTCAGCGGGCTCATCAACGGCACGGTCAGCGCCTGGATCGTCTCGCGGGCGTCCCGCCGGCTCCCTCACCCTCGCGTCACCTGGTTGTACGACCCGTGTGCCACGTGGGCGATCGGAGCTTCGGGCGACCAGTTCGCGGTGTATGACTGCGTGGACGACTACCGGGAGCAGACCTCCGGCGATCGCAACCGGCGGCGGATCGCCGAAGCCGATCGACGGGCGGCGATGATGTCACGCCTCGTGTTCACGACGACGACGCCTCTGCACGAGCGCCACGGCAAGGTCAACCCGCGTACCCACCTCGTGCGCAACGTCGGCGACTTCGACCACTTCGCTCCGGCCGTCGACCGCAACCTGGCTCCGCCGGAGCTCCGTCGGTTGGCACGACCCGTCCGTGGCTTCGCGGGCAACTTCCTGTTCGGCAAGGTCGACCTCGACCTGGTGGACGACGTCGCCGGCTCGCTCGACGAGGGGAGCCTCGTCCTCGCCGGCCCAGCCGGCGATCCCGAGGTTGCCGAACGCCTGCGGGCAACCGCATCCCGGCCGAACGTCGTCTGGATCGGTGGGGTCGAGTACGACACCCTGCCTTCCGTCGTCGCCTCCTTCGACGTGTGTCTGATCCCGTATCTCGAGAACGACTACACGCGCAGCTGCTTCCCGCTCAAGCTGTTCGAGTACCTCGCGACAGGCAAGCCGGTCGTCGCAAGTGGGCTGCCGGAACTGACCGGTATGGAGCCGGATGTGACTGTCGTCTCGGGCTCGTCCGGCTTCCTCGCCGCAATCGACGCGGCCGCCGATCTCACCGAGCCCGCGGACATCGCCCGCCGACAGGCACTCGCGAGGGAAAACACCTGGGAAAGCAGGACCTCCCGGCTATTGGGGCTGATCGCACCGGAGATCGAGCAGTAGGATGCGCATCCTGATCGCGAGCGACCAATGGTCGCCCGACACGGTCGGCGGCTCGGCTCGAGTCGCTGCCGACACCGCCCGTTCGCTCGCGGGACGGGGTCACTCCGTGACCGCGATCGTGCCGGCGCGACCCGGCCACTCTGCACGGGCGGTCGAAGACGGCGTCGATGTCCTGCGCGTCCTGCGACGTCACGGGCTGCCGCAGACATTCGCCGACCCGATCGCGACGCGCCGAAGCGCGCGTCTCGCGGGGTCGGATTTCGACGTACTCGTGGGCCACCAGTCCACAACGGCCGTGGGGCTCATGGCCGGCATTCCAGACGTTCCGCTCGTGCTCGTCTACCACGCCTCCGTGATCCTCGAAGGCCGGTACGTGAGGTCCCGCGCAGGGTGGCGCGAGCGGTTGAAGCTCGCGGCGCTCGATCCCGCTCACGTCGCGCTCGAGCGGCGCGCAGTCCGGCAGGCCTCGACGATTCTCGTCCTCAGCGCGTTCAGCCGCGGACTGCTGGTCGACCAGCACTCCGGCGCCGCCGGACGGGTGCGCCAGGTCCACGGCGGAGTGGATGCGCTCTTCCTCGCACCACCCGTCGAGCCCGCAGCCAATGTGCGCGCGCGGCATGGGATTCCCACCGACGCGATCTTCCTGCTCACGACTCGCCGGCTCGAGCCTCGCATGGGCCTCGAGGAGCTCCTCGCAGCCCTTGCGGTCGCTGACGACCCCAGACTCACTCTCGCGATCACCGGCAACGGCGACCAACGCGCGTCGCTGGAGAAGCTCGCTCGTGCGCTCTCCGTACAGGATCGCGTGCGTTTCCTGGGACGCGTCAGCGAAAGCGAGCTTCGCGCCCTCTATGCGGCCGCGGACCTGTTCGTGCTCCCGACCGTCGCCTACGAGGGCTTTGGGATGTCGACAGTCGAGGCGCTTGCGAGCGGTACACCCGTCCTCGGCACCGCGGTTGGAGCGACGCCGGAGATCCTCGCCCCGATCGACGATGCGTTGATCGTGCCGCGGGCAGATGCGAACGCTCTGGCGGCAGGGCTCCGGCGGGTGATTCCCATGCTCACACCCGAGCTCCGTGTTCGGTGCGCAGAACGGGCGCGGGCGGAGTACGCCTGGGAGGTCGCGATCCTTCCCTGGGAGGCGGCGCTGCGTGAATCCACGATTGACGCCCAACCGGTTCCGGGTAACCTCTGAGGAGCTATGGCGACTATTGATCTCTATCGCGCGCTATGGCGGCATCGGTTTCTGATCATCGGCTTGACCGCGTTGATCGGGGGTGTCGCCTGGTACGTCACCTCACTCCAGCCGAAGATCTACGAGGCGACGGCGCTCGTCCGTGTGCAGCAGAAGGTGGCGACCGCCAACGACGCCTTCGGGTCACTCGAGCTCGGCACGCGACTCGCACAGACGTACGCGAAGATCGTGACCACGGATTCGATGAAGCGGCGCGTCGCCTCCGATTTCCTTCCGACGATCGACCCCGAGGACATCAGCATCTCGGCGAAACCCGTGCTCGACGTCGAACTGCTTCAGATCTCCGCCCGCAGCGAATCACCGAGGGAAGCTGCCCTGGTAGCCAACGCCGCGACGCGGGCGTTGCGCTCGTTCATCCGCGACACCGGCACGCTGCGCGATCAGGTGATCGTCGTCGACAGAGCATCGGTACCGACTTCCTTCGTCTCTCCCCGGATCAAGCTCACCGTTGCGCTGGCGGTGCTCCTCGGCCTGCTGCTCAACTGCGCCCTCGCCCTGGTAGCCGAATACTTTGCGGACCCATTGCCCGAGCCGGCCGACATGGAGCCTGCATTCGGCCGACCCGTCCTGGCAACGATCCCCTCCCTGTCGTTCCCCAAAGCGACGGGGGTGATCGCGTCGGTACCGGCCCCGCTCGGCGGGGCGGAACGGGCAGCGGCAGCAGGCTCTGGACGGATACGCGAACGTGGCTAGGCGGTCGTCAGTGGTCGACCCCGTCCGCATGGACCGCGGGGTCATCGACGTCTCGAGCCCTTCGGCCGAACCATTCCGGATGCTGCGTCTCGCCATCGATCTCCGGCCGCGGGAGAACGGGAAGCTGCCGATCGTCTTCACCAGCGCCAACGCAGGCGAGGGCAAGTCGACGGTGGCCGCGAACTACGCGCTCGTCGCCGCCCAGAACGACCGCCGCGTGCTCTTGATCGACGCGGATCTGCGAAAGCCCAGCCTGCACCGGCTGTTCGGAGTGCGGAGTGCCCCGGGTCTGACGGAGGTGATCGCCGCCGATACGCCGTACATGGACGTCGTCAAGTCCGTCCAGACCTCCCCCGGAACCCTTCACCTGCTCACCGCCGGCACGCCGCTCCCGAACGCCGGCGACGTCGTCGGATCGAGCGGCACGGTGGCCCTCTTCGGCGGTGCAGCTGAAGAGTACGACCTCGTCGTCGTCGATTCGCCGCCGGTGCTTTCGGCCTCCGACGCGGCGACGATGGCGTCCCATACCGGAGCGGACGTCGCCCTGGTCGTGGGCAAGGGCACGAAGAAGCGGAGTGTCACCCAAGCGCTCACCAAGCTCGACCTCGTCGGCGTGAGTGTCCTCGGGTTCGTCATCAACCGCCACGGTGACCTCTCGCAGTACGGCTACTACTAGGCCCCAATGCGCGCAGCCTCGATCGCCCCGGGAGCCCGGGCCCTGCCGTCGTGGCGGTGGGGAGGGTTCGTCGCCGCGGCAGCGTTCGCGAACGTGGCCGTGGCCGTCGCGCTGGGAACCGGCAGGGCGGTCGCAGCCGTCCCGCTCGCACTCCTCCCGATTGCGGTGCTGGCGTTCGGGGCACTCCTTTCCAGTCATCGCGTCGTGCTCATCTTCGTCGCGCTGGCATTCAGCTTCACGGGTATTCCGTTCCTCGACGGCCCGCTGCCGCTGCCCGGCGGGACGGTGATCTTCGCAACAGACGTGGTCTTGGTGCTCGCGGTCGGCGCGTGGATCGCGGAGCGGTTGACGGGACACGACCGGGAGCGCCAACCACGCGCGCTTCCCCTCGTCATCACCTGGCCGCTACTCCTGCTGGCGATCGTCGTCTCGCTCGCGGTCGTCCGGGGCCACGAGGAGTTCGGGGCCGCGCTCTTCGGCCAGCCTCTCCGCCTGGTCCTCTATGCGGGAATCGCTGCCGCGCTCACCGACGCAACCGCCCCTGCGCTCTGGCGCGGGATCACGGTCGTCTTCTACGGCGGTGCAATCGTGCAGTTCGGCTACGCGCTGTTCCATCTTGCATTCGGCGGCTCGCAGACCGACTCTCTCTCCCTCTCGACCGGCGGCACGCGTGTCCTCGCACTGAGCTCGTCTCTCTACCTCGTAGGGAGCCTTGTGTGCGCCTTGCTCAACCTCGAGCGGTCGGGTGAGCGTTTCAACCGGCAGGTCGGACACGCGATCATCGCCTGCCTCGCCTTCTTCGGAATCGTCGTCTCCTTCGGTCGTACGATCTATCTCGCCACTGCCATTGTCCTGGTGGCGCTCTTTCTGACCCGGAAGGCGCTGCGGCACTCGGTCGCGTGGCTCCTGCCGCTGCTTCTCCCCGCCCTCGTCGTGGTCATTCTCCTCATCCCGCTGTTCGCGCCGACGCTCGCTCCGACCCTGTCCTCGAGGATCGAGACATCACCGTCCTCGGACATGAACGTCGAGTGGCGCAACCGTGGGCGCGAAGCGGCCCTGACAGGAATCGACCAACATCTCCTGACCGGCTTCGGGTTCGGACGCCCGGTGCGCTTCGTCTTCCTCGGCAGAGTGCAGAACCTGACCGGAGACCCTCACAACAGCTACGTCTACGTTCTCGTCGGCGGCGGGCTTCTCGCCCTCGGCGCGCTCCTCGCCGTCATGCTCGCATTTGTCTTCGACGCGCTTCGTCGTGCCCGCCGGGCGGTCGGGGTCGAGCAGATCCTGTTGATCTGGTCGCTTTGCTTCTGGTTCACCCTCATGTTGAACGCGTTGGCCGAGCCCGTCCTGACGAACGCCACGCTGCTGATGACGATCTGGATCCTGATGCTCCTGCCCTGGTCGGTACCCCTCCGCTCCCGCCTCTCGGCACAGGAGAAGGCCCCGATCGCGCCTCAGCCCACGAGATCGACCGCCGGCGCGCCCGTCAGCCTCAGCCCCAACGCGCGCTCGTAACCGCCCACCGAGGTGTGGGCGACAAGCCGACCACCGGTCTCCTCCAGCCGCACAACGGGCGGGACCTCGTCGGCGTGGCCGATTGCGATCACCGCTGCGAGGTACACGACACCCGTCCAGGAAACGACCTGTCTGCACCTCGGTGCCTGCTCCCACACGCCGAGGCGTCTCGACCAGAAGCCGGCCCGATCGTGGGTGACATTCGCTGCACGCGTTGCGTCGAGCGCGAGCAGAAGGCGCATCGCGCCGCCGAACGAGGCATCGAAGAGACCAGGTGAGTGCTCATGCACCGTGCAGCTCGGGTGCAACGGCCAGTTCTGCGCGGCGCTATGCGCTTCACGGCCCTCGAGCCGATCGACGACGAGCAGCGCCTGCTCCCCGACCCGCACCACGGCCCTCCGATGAGTGACGGGGTCCGGAAGCCGAAGGTAGCCGTCGTGCTCTCCGATCGCAACAAGGCTCTCGGCGTCCCACTCGAGGAGTCTCGCGTCCCCGTGCCGAAGCCAGCTGAACGCCCCACCTTCCTGCGACTGGTCTCGATCGTCGACACTCACGGTCGCATGAGCCGTTGTGCCGCGAAACCAACGGCGGTACGCGGCATCGCCGTAGCTACCGGTGCCGGGGTCGACGACGAGCTCGTCCGGCCCGTGACAGACCGCAATCGAGAGTGCATCGGCGTGCCCGTGCGCCGCGATGCTGAGATAGCCGAGCGGGCCGGCGTCGAATAGCACCCGCAGACCGCCGAAGCGGAGCACGGCGATGCCTGCCTCGTTCAGGACGCAGCTACCCGCGCGGTCCGCGGGCGGTGTCTCCGCGAAGAGGCGAATGCCCTCCTCCCCGTAGAGCAGCACGGCCGTCGCGTCGATCCCGCCCGCGACCCGCCGCGCTCCGCGGTGCCCGCGACAGGCTGCGATAGCCGCCGCGACCTCGCGGCCGCCGCGGATGTCGGCGCCGTCGAAAACGAGAGCGCGACTCTGGTCACCGTCGCCGAATGTGGGGTCGGGCTCGTCTCCGTCGATCAGGATTGCAAGCCCGTCTCCGTACCGGTCGAGCGCACCACCGATGGCGGGCGGGACATCGAGCCCACGGGCACGGAGCAGCCCCACCGCGACGAGCAACAGATCCGCCACGAAGACCGAGTATCCGAACGCCTGCTCCGCACCCACCCCGTCTGCGAGGATCTGGAGCTCGGCCTGTTCGGCGAGCTCGGCAGTAGCGAAGTCCGCCCAGCGTCCGGAGTCGGAGAGCTCCGGCGCCAGCAAACCGACCGCGAGCAGGCCGAGGAGCTCACCCACCAGGTGGTTGTTGGCAGAGCTGAAGCGTGAGAGTCCGCCCTCGATCCAGCGGGCGTGTTGCCAGAGGCCGCGCAAGAGCGTGTACCTGCTGCGGTCGTCCAACCCCGGGAGGCTCCGGATGCCGTCGAACGCGACTGCGAGAGAGAGCGCGCGCAGGCCCGGCTCGAAGGTGTTCGCCCAGGCGATCCCACGCCCTGGCGGATGGCGCTCGAGCCATGTGAGCATCTGCTGCAGCGCTTCCCGTGCGAACCGCTCGTCGCCTTCCAGGTGCGCCGCAAGCACGAGCAGGGGGATCCCTTGCAAGCGATGGAGCTCCCAGGTCACCCTCGGATCTCCCGGTGTGCCGTGTCGGAAATCGATCAAGCGGCCGTGCCTGTCCGGCCACCGCTCGCCCGAGAACGGATCGGTGGCACCGTCCCAGTCCGGTTTCAGCACGAACGGTGGGTAGCCCAGCAACTTCACCGGCCCGTCGAGCCGGCGTTCTGCCGCTGCGATAGCCGCCTCCGCGCCCTCCGGGAGCTGCTGACGCAACAGCATGGCCTTCTCCGCCGTCAGGAACCCGATCGGCTCCGAAACCGAAGCCGAGGTGGCGAGCAGCCGGTGGGCGGACGGCTCCCACCGGCGGCTCCAGCTGCTACGTGCCACGTTCCACGCCAACGCGTCGGCACGAGCCGCAGCGGCGCGGCGCGCGTGGATGGAGACCTCCGCCGGCTCCATCATCGTCAATCGACGCCCGTACCAACGGAGCCGACCACGCGCGCTCACCGATCTGCCCTCGAGAGGCGCGCGCCGGCTGCAGATGCGCGATCTCGGATCGTCACTATTCTGAGAGAAGGTGGCAGAGCCGACACGTTATCCTGGAACGGCTCGGGCCGAGCTTCGAACGCAGAACGGGCCGCTGACGCGCTCGCGGGGGAGCAATGCCCCACCTGCCGACCCATCTTGTCCGCAGCAGGAGTCGTGACCGGGTTCCGGGATCGGACGGCGACCATCGGCATCGCAACCGGGGTCGCGATCCTCGTCGCGACAGGTCTCGCGGTCAGCGGCGGCTACTACGCCCTTGCAGCGGGGATCCTGGGTGGGGTCGTGGCGATCACCGCGGTCGCCCTCCTGACCCTCGGTCTGGCACCCGCACGTCCCGCCGTCGCCGCCGCGTCGATGCTCGTCGCTCTGGGCACCTGGTCGGTTGTCTCGGCCAGCTGGGGCGGCTTGCCACAGGTCTCCTGGCGGTTCGTGGGCCTGATGATCGCCGGTGCCTCTGCGCTGATCGCCGGGTCGGCACTCGGAGAGCATGCCCACGCGATCGTCAGCGGAGTCCTGATCGGAATCACGGTGCACGCCGTCATCGTTCTCGCAACGGTTGGATCGGGATCGGCTCCGACGGACTGGTTTCGGATCCGTCAGCTCGAGGGCCCGATCGGCTACCACAACGGCGAGGCGACGATCTGTGCGATGGGCGTTCCCCTCGCACTGTGGGTGGCCACCTCCGACCGCCGGTCCCTGCGCGCGGCCGGTGCAGCGGCTGCCGTTCTCTTCCTGTCGATCGTCCTCTTGACCCAATCGCGTGGGTCGCTCGCTGCGGTGGCCCTCGCCGTCCTGGCGCAACTGGCGCTGGCCCGACGCGGCCGCCTCGCAGTTCTCGCGGTGTTACTCGCATCGAGCGCGGCAGCTCTCTTCTTTTCATTGCGCAGGGTCGATCGAGCGCTCATCGACGGTCGACCGCTCGACGACCCGGCGTTCAGGAACTACGCCTTGGTCACGCTGCTTGTCGCGCTCGTCGTCGGTGGACTGTCGTCGATGTCGTTGCCTGCGAACCGGTTGACGCGTCGGCGCACGTACACCGTGGTCGGTGCGGCGGTGGCAGTCACTGTCGTTGTGGCAACGATCGGCCTGGCGGTCCTGGCGACGCACGTCGACGACCTCCGCGATCGGATCACCGCCGAGCCGAATCGTCCCTCGGAAGTCGTCGGTGGCGACACGCGGCTGTCCAGCTTCTCGCCCACGGGACGAGTCAAGCTGTGGCAGCTCGCACTGGACATGAGCGCGGAGGCGCCCGCCGTGGGGCACGGCGCCGGATCGTTCGCGCGCCGGTGGACGATCGACCGCACGAACAAGGACGCGTACGTCCTGCAGCCCCACTCGCTCGAGCTGGAGCTGCTCGCCGAGCTCGGCATCGTAGGCCTCGTCCTGCTCACGGCTGCGATCGGAGGGCTCACCTGGGGCGTCGTCCGTGGCGTCCGCCGCGACCGCGCCGTCGGCGGGTCCGTGGCCGGCGCGCTTCTCGCATTCCTCCTCGTCGCCTCCGTCGACTGGATTCACAGCTTCGCCGGACTCCTGATTCCGGCAATGCTGCTCGCCGGTGCAGCTGCCGCGCAGGGCAGGCGTCGCATTCCGAGCGTCCCTCGTGCGATCGGCTACATCCTCCTGGTGCTCGTGGCCCTCGGTGTGCTCGCCGGCCCAGCCGTTGCCCAACGTCAGCTCGACAAGGCCAGGTCGCAGGCCGCGACCTCGTCCGCCTCGGCTTGGGCGACCGCCGCGTCGGCGCGCCGTTGGGACCGCTGGGACCCCGCCGTCATCGAATTCCAGGGGTTGCTCGCAGAGCACGACGGCAGGTTCCTCGCTGCGGCAGGCCTCTATCGCCGGGCGGCGACGCTGAGCGTCCAACCGTGGATGAACAGCTACCGCGAAGCGCGGGCCCTACAGCGGGCGGGACGCCTCGATGAGGCTCGCGCGGCCTGCCGCCGGGCCCGCACCGCCAATCCACTCGGAGCCGACCTGCAAGACGGAGTCTGCTACATCGCAGTGTCGAGCGGGAGTGTGACGTACGAGGGTCGCAGCCTGACGCTGAAGGGTGTGACCCGTAACGGTTCGATCGCAACCTCCGAGATCTGGTATCTCGTCGCTCCGCCGCTCGGCGCGGGCACGGTGAAGGTGAGGCTGTCGACTCCGAGGACGATCGTGGCCGGTGCGATCTCGTTCAAGGGAGCGCATCAGTCGCTGCCGCTCGGCGCCTATTCCGGCTCGGCAGGGAATACGAACTCGGTTACCAGTACGGTGGCGAGCGCGAGGGGCGAGATCGTGATCGACTCACTCTCGCTCAAGTGGGCCAGCGGCCGGACGGCGACCGCCAACCCTGGACAGACACAGAAATGGAGCAGAGCCGCGAATGATGGGAGATCCGGCATCATCGGCGGCGTCTCCACAGCACCGGGCGCGGGCTCGGTGAGGATGGGATGGACGTTCAACGCCGCGGACATCTGGGCCCACGGTCTCGTCGCCGTGGAACCGGCATCCTCAGGTGGTTCGGCTCGGTCGGAAGGTGAGCTTGCGGTGGACGCATCGACCTCCGCGGCCTCGTCGGGGAACGTCTCGTCGTTGTCCTGGTCGCACAGGTCCTCGGGTGCAGACCGGCTGCTCGTGGTGGTGGTGTCCCGTCGTGACAGCTAGGGCGTTCCGGTCGTGATCGACGATACGGCGAGCCGCGACGATCGCGACGGCCTCCCTCGATCGAGGGAGGTGCCGTCGGCGCCACTTGCCGGGTCGCGTTCCGTGACTAGATTGAGTCTGGGCCGTCTGCGGCGTGCCCGTACCCGCACAATGAGGCAATTCCGGGCCATGTACGTGACTTCGACCACCACACGCGTCTCTCGAACGGGCTGCCCCATGGCAATCGTGGGGCCTCGATGAAGCCGAAGTCGGAATGGATCGCCGTCATCGGCCCGTCGCCCGAGAGTCAGGGTGGGATCGGCCAAGTGGTCGCGCAGGTGGCGAAGATCGGGCTGCCCGCAGCCGGACCACGCCTGGTGCTCGTTTCCAGCTTCCACGGCGGGAGCCCCGTCGCGAAGCTTCGGAGCTGGCTCGGAGGATGGACGCGTTTCGCACTGCTGTGCGTACTTCGCCGGCCGGCCTTGTCGTACATCCATATCGGGAAAGGGTCTTCGACTCTCCGCAAGGCGAGCTTCGTCGCTCTTTCGCGCGCCGCCGGGATCCCGGTTCTCCTGCACGTCCATCCCGCCCGCTTCTTCGACCAGCTCTCAGCGCGGGGAATCCGCGGCGCCGTCGCGCGCCGCTGCGTCAGAGCGGCCGTCGCGGTCATCGTCCTCGCGGACACCTTCGTCGACGAGCTGCATTCGCTCGACCCGGAGCTCACGGTTCACGTGGTCGCCAACGCACCCGCCGTCGACGAGCTTTCTCCGCCCGATCCACTCGATGGGCGGGTCCCGGGCAGGATCCTCTGTGTCGGCTCGTTCGTCGGGGACAAGGGCGTCGACGTGCTCGTGGAGGCCACTTCGCGGGTTGCGCCCGACTTCCCCAGCCTGCACCTCGTGCTGGCCGGCACGGGCCCCGGGGAAGGGGAGCTTCGCACACTCGCGGCAGCTCGAGGTCTCACGGGTCGCATCGAGTTCCCCGGTTGGCTTCGCGGACCCGCCCTGGACGTGGAGTACGCCCGCGCCTCGCTCTTCGTCCTTCCATCGCGAACCGAGGGCCTTCCACTCGCGCTGCTCGAGGCGATGTGGCACGGGGTGCCATGCGTGGCGACGGCTGTCGGAGGCGTCCCCGAGATCCTGGCCGACGGAGCCGGGGCCCTCGTGCCCCCGCAGGACGCCAAGGCACTGGCCGCAGCGATGCGAGTGCTGCTCGAGGACGCAACCCGGGCGGCGACACTGGGAGCCGCGGGAGCCGAGCGGGCTCGCGCCTTTTACACGCCGTCCCGCCAGCAACGATCGATCGGACGACTCCTGCTGCGGTATGCGGGTGCGCCCCGGTTGACAGCACCGCCGACGACCCGAGGCGGAAGTCCCGACGCGACGACGCCGCAGGCAGTGCCACGGTGACGGACGTCTCCATTCCTCCGGTCGAACGCCAGACCCTGCTCGGTTGCCCCGTCGACGCGCTCACGCTTCCCGAGACGGTCGATCGAATCATCGCGATGATCCAAGGCGACGGCTTCCACTCACAGTTCTCGCTCAATGCAGCCAAGATCGTCGAGGCACGCCGAAGCTCCGAACTGCGGGGCTTCCTGCAGCGCGCCACGATCGTGAACGCGGACGGCCAATCGCTCATCTGGGCCAGCCGGTTGCTTGGCGTACCGCTCCCCGAGAGAGTTGCCGGCATCGACCTACTCGGTGCGCTTTTGGCAGCGATGGAGCGGGAGGGGCTGTCTGTGTACTTCCTCGGGGCTCGGGAGGACGTGATCACCCGCACTGCATCCCGAATCGCGGCGCGGCATCCACAGCTGCGCATCGCCGGCTTCCACCACGGCCACTTTCCGCCCGAGGACGACGAGCGGGTGGCGGCCTCGATCGGCGAATCCGCACCGGACGCTCTGTTCGTCGGCATGAGCTCCCCGCGCAAGGAGTACTGGATCGACGCGCGACAGGTGTTCACCGGCGCGCGGTTCGCGATGGGCGTCGGCGGTTCTTTCGACGTGATCGCAGGGCGGACGCGGCGGGCGCCACGTCTCGTCCAAGAGCTCGGGCTCGAATGGGCCTACCGCACCGCGCAGGAGCCTCGCCGCCTCGCCGGGCGCTACATGTACACGAATGGGGCGTTCCTCAAGCTCGTGGCGGAAGAACTCGTTCGCAACCGCGGTGCGACGAACACCAAGCAATGGTGACCGCGAGCGACGCCGGCCGGGCGAAAATCGTGTACGTCTTCGGAGCGCGGCCCAACTTCGTGAAGATGGCACCGGTGATCGCAGCGCTGCGCGATCGGTTGCCTGAGGCAACGCACGTCATCGTCCACACCGGCCAGCACTACGACTCAGACATGTCCAACGTTTTCCTCGGGCAGCTCGGGATCCCGGAGCCCGACCACCTTCTCGGCATCGGGTCGGGGACGCACGCGCAGCAGACGGCTCGGGTGATGGAACGCCTCGAGCCGATTCTCGAGGCCGAGCGACCGGATCTGACGATCGTCCCGGGTGACGTGAACTCGACGTTGGCCGCCTCCCTGGTTGCGGTGAAGCTCGGAATTCCGACCGCGCATCTCGAGGCAGGTCTGCGCAGCTTCGACCGCTCGATGCCCGAGGAGATCAACCGCATCGTCGCCGACGAGTTCGCCGACATTCTCTTCGCCCACTCGGAGGAGGCCCTCGTGAACCTCGATCGCGAAGGGATCGACCCCGCCCGCGTCCATCTCGTGGGGAACACCATGATCGACACCCTGGTCGCGTGTCAGACGCGCTTCCGCGGCCTCCACGTGGCAAAGTCCCTGGGGCTCGCACCCGGCGACTACGTTCTCGTCACGTTGCACCGCCCATCACTCGTCGACGGCCCCCTGCTAAGTCGGGTGATGGAGGAGCTGGAGCGCCTCTCCGAGCGCACGCCGGTCGTGTTCCCCGTGCACCCGCGAACGCGAGCTCGGCTGGACGGACGGGTGCCGGCGGGCCGTCTCACTCTCCTCGATCCGCTGGGCTATCTCGAGTTTCTCTCGCTCGAGGCCGACGCCGGTGCGGTCCTGACCGACTCCGGTGGTGTGCAGGAGGAAACCTCCTTTCTGGGTATCCCGTGCTTTACGCTCCGCGATACGACCGAGCGCCCCGTGACGGTGCGCCTCGGTACGAACACGTTGCTGGGCCTCGATCCGGCGGCCATCGGTCGTGTTGCGCTCCGTCCCGGCAGCCCGCCGCCGGAGATTCCCGCCTGGGACGGCCGAGCGGCCGAGCGGGTCGCCGCTATCGTCGTGCAGTTCCTCGGCAGGGATCGCTCGCACCCCTCGCCTCCTCACCCTCGATCGGACTGATCCGCGATGTGTGGCATCGTCGGCATGGCAGCTGCGGCCGGAGCAGCACCGCCCTCCGGCGGACCCATCGAACGCGCAGTCGCCGCGCTGCGTCATCGCGGTCCGGACGGGTCAGCCATCCACATCGACCAGTGGGTCGCACTCGGCCACACACGCCTGAGCATCATCGACGTCGAAGGCGGAGCCCAGCCTCTTGCGAACGAAGACGGCTCGGTACTGACCGTGTACAACGGCGAGATCTGGAATCACGTACCGCTTCGGCGTGAGCTCGAAACTGCCGGCCACCGCTTCCGGACGCGGTGCGATACGGAGGTGCTCGTGCACGGCTGGGAAGAATGGGGACAAGACCTCCCCGACCGTCTCGAAGGCATGTTCGCGTTCGCAATCTGGGACGGCCACAGCCGCCAGCTCGTACTCGCGCGCGACCGTGCCGGGAAAAAGCCTCTGTACGTCGCCGAGACCGAGCACGGGATCGCGTTCGGGTCTGACGCACGCGCGGTGGCCATCGTCTCCGGGCGAGAGCCGGAGGTCGATCCCGAAGCGGTCGCGGCACACCTCTTCCAGCGGTACACGGTGGCGCCCCGCACACTGTTCCGCGGCATCGAGCGCCTCGAGCCGGGCCAGATGCTGACCTACGACGGCTCCCGCGCAGTCCGGCGACGGTACTGGACGCTCCGGCCGGGCTCGGAGGAATCGCTCGCCCCCGGCGAGCTACGAGAACTCCTGCGAGAGGCGGTGCGCGCACGCCTGATGAGCGATGTCCCGATCGGCATCCTCCTCAGTGGAGGCATCGACTCCACGGCAGTTCTCGGACTCGCACGCGAAATGGGAGCCGAGGGGATCGACACTTTCACGATCGGCTTCGCCGACGCTCTCTACGACGAGCGGGGTCTCGCGCGCGTCGCGGCGAGCCGGCACGGAGCACGGCACCACGAGGTCGTCGTCGACAGCTCGTCCTTCCTGGAGGCGCTTCCTCGGCTTGCATGGTTTCGGGACGAGCCGATCGCCGAGCCGTCCGAGATCCCACTGCTGCTCCTCGCCGAGTTCGCAGGGAGCCACGTGAAGGTCGCGCTCGGCGGCGACGGAGGGGACGAGGTGTTCGGGGGGTACCCGAAATATCGGGCGGAACGGCTGTTGCGGCTCGGCAAGGTCGCTCCCACCCACCTGCTTGGACGTGCGCTGCGGCTGGGAATCGGCAAGCCCACCCACCGCCGGCTGGCGCGGGCCGCCGAGACACTGTCGATTCGAGAGGAGCAGCTCCGCTGGGCATCCTGGTTCCGATCGTTCAACCCTGCCGAGATCAGCCGGCTCGTCGCTCCCGAACTCGCCGAAACGGCGACGGCGACGAGCCTGCTCGGGCCGCTGACCGACAAGCTCGCCCCGTACGCGAGCGTCGACCCGGGCCGGCGCATGCTGATCGGCGACTTCCTCACGTATCTCCCCGACAACATGCTCTTGCGGGCCGACAAGGTCCTGATGGCGGCGTCACTCGAGGGGCGCGTCCCACTCCTGGATCGGGCGCTCGTCGAGCGAGTGAGCCGGGCACCCGCGGCGCAGCGCTTCGGTTGGCGCACCGGCAAGACGCTGTTCCGCTCGGCGGTCCACGATCTCCTTCCACCAGAGTTGCTCAGCGCACCCAAGCGGGGCTTCCCCGTGCCGATCGCCGGACTACTCCTCGGAGACGGGAACAGGCTTCTCGAACGCCTCCTGCTCTCCCCGCGTGCCCTCAGCCGAGGCTTGCTCCGCCCCGACGCAGTCACGGCACTCGTCCGCGGCGAGGCGCCGGCGAGTGAGCGCGAATTGAAACTCTTCACGCTCGCGACACTCGAGCTGTGGCTACGAGCCAATGTCGACCGTGTCACGCTCGAGCCACCCGCAACGATGTCCGAACTGCTGCAGGACGAGCAATCGTGACGGGAGCACGACGTGTGAGATCGACGTCACGGTTCAGCGGAGCGCTCTGACATGCGCGTCGCGCTCGTCTACCGCTCGTTCCATCTCGGCGGCAGCCTGCCGCGGGGGCATGTCGAACTGGCGCGCTACCTCTCCTCCCGCGGGCACGACGTGCACGTCTACTCGGATCCAGGAGGTACGCAGCGGGGCCTCGCGCCCGGCTGCACCTTCCACGACGTGCCTGTCGCCGCTGTCACGAGCGGCAAGGGATTCTCCTCGCGCGAGCTCCGCTCGTTCGCGCGGAATGCCGCCTCGATGCTGGAGGGCGCCACGTACGACATCGTGCACACACGGGCCCCGAGTACGTGGGTCGGCGATGTGCTCCACCTCCCAGGCGTCCAGCGAGGTGAGGTAGAGCTCGCAGGACACGGAACCGCGCGCTGGCTCGCGACACGCCTCCGGCATCCGGGCAATCAGGCGCGGTACGCACTCGAGCGACGAGCTATTCGCAACCCCGGGTTCGAGCGCTTCCACACTGCCGCTCCGGTCGTGCGCGATCACCTGATGCGCTTCTACGGGATCGACGAGGCCGCGATTCGGGTGATCAGCCCCGGCGTCAACATCGAGGAGTTCAAGCCGGGTGACAAGGCGGCAGCGCGACGGGCGATCGGGCTCCCACCGGACGACCGCACCCTCGTTCTCTTCTGCGGCCACGACTTCGAACGCAAGGGCCTCGATCTTGTGATCCAGGCCATGGCGGCGTCCCGAACGCCTTTCGAGCTCGTGGTCGTCGGCGGCAGCCAAGGCCAGGAACGGTACGAGAGGCTCGCGCTTGCCTGTGGTGTGCGCGAACGCGTGCACTTCTTCGGCGCGAGATCCGATAGCCCGGTGTTCTTCCAGGCGGCAGACGTGTTCGTGCTGCCGTCCCGGGCGGAGATCTGGGGCGTGACGGTGATCGAGGCGATGGCATGCGGGATCCCGCCGATCGTCAGCGCCGCCGTGGGCTCAGCGACGGCGGTCGACGAGGGTATCGACGGGTTCGTGCTCCCGGCAGCCTCCGACACCCGGGAGTTCGCAGCAACCCTCGATCGTGTCGTCGGCGATCCGGCGCGGCGGCGAGCCATGGAGCAGTCGTGTCGTGCGACGGCGCTTCGATTTTCCGTCGAGGAGCACGGACGCCTCGTCGAGCAGGATCTGGAGGAGATCGTCGCCCGGCGCGGCGCCGGCAGCTAGTAGCCCGAGCGGCCGAAGACAATCGGGATCGTGCGGAGCAACAATTTCATGTCCCACCACAGTGACCAGTTGGTCACATAGAGGTAGTCGAGCTTCACCATCTCGTCGTACGCGATGTCGTTCCGGCCGAGTACCTGCCACAGCCCGGTGATGCCTGGAGTCAGCTCGAGCCGACGACGCGCCCAACCGTCGATCTTGTCGTCCTCGTACACGACGAACGGGCGCGGCCCGACGAGGCTCATCTTTCCGACTACGACGTTGAAGAGTTGAGGCAACTCGTCGATGGAGAAGCGTCGCAGCACACGCCCGACACGTGTAACCCGCGGATCCTGGCGGATCTTGAAGAGCGGCCCACTCGACTCGTTTTCGCCGACGAGGTCGCCGCGCATCTGCTCTGCACCGTCGACCATCGTGCGGAACTTGACGATCTCGAACTGCTCGTCGTCTCGCCCGATGCGAGCCTGGCGGAAGAAGACCGGCCCAGGACTGTCAAGCTTGATCGCGATCGCGATCACGAGCAGGAACGGCGAGAGAATGATGAGCGCCGGGATGGTGAGGCACAGGTCGAATGCCCGCTTCGTCGCCAGCGCGAAGCGCGAAAGGCCGGCGACGGGAAGCTCGAACACCGAGATCCCCTCGACGTCGGCGATCCCGACATTTGCCGCGATGATCTCGAAGTAGCGAGGCACGATCGAGACGTAGACGTCACGAAGCCCCGCGCTGCGCACGAGTGCGAGCACGTCCTCGTGCGTCGAACGCGAGAAGGCGAGCACCACCCGAGTCACACCTCGCCCGAGGATCGTGGCGAGGAGATCGCCCTCTGCTCCGAGGATCGGCACGTCCGCCACGTCGGGATCGAGAGCCTCCGGATCGTCATCGAGGAACCCGATCACCTCGACGTTGTACTGCGGATTGCGACGGATCTTGCGGACGATCGCCTGCCCTACCTTGCCGGCCCCGAGAACCACCGTCCTCTGCGGCTCGGACGAGAACGGGATCACGCGTTGCCGGAGGACCGCGCGCCCTGAGCAGATCAGGACAATGCCGGCGACCCAGAAGAAGACGACGCTGAGCGGGTCGGGCGGCAGTAGCCACGGCATGTCGAACCCGAGAGCTACGGCGAATGTCGCGAACCCGACGAGCCCGAGCGACGTGAGCACGTCCCGTACCTCGTCGAGAGTCGAGACGCTGATCTGACGGCGGTCTCGCTCGTACAGTCGCTGGGTGGCGAACAGGATCAGAGCGAGCGGTACCGTCACGGCTACCCAGCCGACGGGCGGTAGGGGATGCTGGGTGTTCTCCGCGGCAACCGCGACGAGAGTCGCGAGAAGCAAGGTCGTGACATCGCTGGCCACGAGCATGCGAACGACCTTCCAGTCCCGCCGTCGTGGGACGACGGACGTGATCGGCACGGAACCAGGGACGGCTTCGACCGACGCGGCTGCCCGGCGACCATCGACCGCGGTCATGTCTCCCCTCCCCTCGGCCCGGGAGCCCGGGCTCGTCGATCGTGTTGCGTTCTGCGTCTGCACCAACCGTGCCTGCCACGACTGTCACTCGTCGGCCGCGCGTCCACCGCCCTCGAGGCCGACCCCCTAACCGTAGTCGAGAAAGGCCGTCTTGGGAATGGTGTCCTCAATGCCGATATAACAAGAGCATGGATCAGCAGCAATCGCCCGGGGAGACGGGAGCGTGAGCAACGACGTCGAGCCGCTTCAAAGCGGCTCGTCGCCGGAGGGACCGGCAAGGTCCAACGCCGACCTCGATCACCGCATTGTCAAGAGCTCGGGGTGGGTGGCCCTGAGTCTTGGTGGCGGCCAGGTGCTGTCGATCGCGGCGATGCTCGTGCTCGCACGTGTGCTCACGCCGGCCGATTTCGGCTTGGTGGCGCTGGCAACGCTCCTGGTGAGCGTTCTGGGGTACATCCAGGAGTCGGGTGTCGGTGCGGCACTCGTCCATTTCCGCGGTGACCCGCGTCCGACGGCGTCGTCAGCGCTGGTGTTCGCGAGCGCGAGTGGGCTCGTCCTGGCCTGCATCGTGGCACTCACCGCTCCGGTGTACGCGAATTTCGTCCACAACCCGGATGTGACCCCCCTCGTCCGCGCGCTCAGCGTCCTGCTCGTCTTTCGCGGCCTCGCGGTCGTCCCGAGCGCGCTTCTGGAGCGCGAGCTGGACTTCAAGACGAGACTCAAGGGTGAGCTGGCGAGCTACAGCATGCAGGCATCCGTCGCGGTCGGCTGCGCACTGGCCGGCTTCGGAGCGTGGAGTATCGCATTCGGCCTGATCGCCGCCGAGGCGACGCACACGCTGGTCGTGTGGATCCTCGTTCCCTGGCGCCCGTCGCCGCGCGACGCCTCGTTGCAGGTGTTGCGGAAGATGCTGCGCTACGGCCGCTTCGTGAGCGCCGCGAATCTCTTCAACCTTCTCAACCACAGCATGGACAACCTCGTCGTGGGCCGGGTTCTCGGCAGCGCGGCGCTCGGGGTGTACGCCATCGCGTGGCGGTTTGCAGAGCTCCCGAGCACGGTGATCGGACCGATCGTCGGCAAGGCGATGTTCAGCGTCTACTCGCAGCTGCAGGACGATCTCCGGTCGGTGCGTCGGGTCTATGTGCAGAACATGCAGCGCACGGTCACGCTGGGATTGGCGCCGACCGTGGCACTCTTCATTGCCGCCGACCCGATCGTGCCCGCGGTGCTCGGCCCGCAATGGACGGCCGCGGTGACTCCGCTACGCGTCCTGTGCGTCTTCGGGTTCATTCGCCTGGTGGTCGCACCTGCGGGCGAGCTGTTCAAGGGAATCGGCAAGCCCCATCTCCCGCTCGCCGCCGACGCGGCGTTCAGCATCGTCGCTCTGCCCTCGCTGATCGTGCTCGTGCACAGATACGGGACGACCGGTGCCGGCGTTGCCATGGTGATCGCCATCCTGGCCGCGACCGTCGTTACGCTCACGAATCTCGTCAGGCAGTTGAAGCTGCCGATCCACGAGTTTCTGAGGGCGCTCGCAAGGCCGGTCGCCTGCTCGCTGCCTCTCGCCGCGACGCTTCTCCTGCTTCTACCTGTCAGTGCCAAGCTTTCGCCCGGGTGGGCACTCGTGCTCCTGACCGCAGTCGGCGTCCCCGTCTTCCTGGGCTCGGTGGCAGCGTTCGGCCGCCCGTTGGTCGGGCCCGTGTGGGCAGCTTTCCGTCATCACGCAGCGCCTGGCTGACCTCCACGTTCGGCCGTCGTTCTCTTCCCACGATCCCAGAAATCCGCCTTGGTAGGATGGCCGCGATGAGCGAGGCGACCTCCGACCCGACCAGGTGGAACACGGGCACCGGACTCGGGTCGCTTCGACTCCAGAAGCCGGACTGGGTCTTTTTCAACGGTGAGCTGCGCCCCTGGGAGGACGCCGTTCTCCACATTTCGAGCGAAGCGGTGGTGCGCGGCCTCAACGTCTTCGAGGGACTGAAAGGATACTGGCAGCCCGACGGCGGCTTTGGCTTCGTTCATCTCGAGCGCCATTTCGCACGACTCAAACGATCCGCACGCCTGCTTCACATCCCGGTCACGTTCACCTACGAGGAATTCGAGCAGGCGTGCATCGACCTCACGCGCGTCCTCTACCGGCCTGACAAGGAGCTCTACGTTCGTGCGACGCTGTTCGTCGTCGAAGGACACTACGGCAAGGGCACCGTCGCAGACCTTGTCCTGACCGGGTATCACCAGGACAAAGGGGACATGCCCAGGCCGATCGCGCTCGGAGTGAGCACGTGGCAGAGACCGTCCGATCTGGCGATGCCTGCACGGATCAAGACTGGATCGAACTACCAGATCGCGAGGATCGCGCGGATCGAAGGGCGCGGCCGAGGCTACGAGGACATGATCCTGCTCAACTCGGCCGGAAGGGTGGCGGAGGCGACTGGAGCGTGCGTGTTGATGGTTCGGGACGGCCGCGTGGCCACGCCGCCACCCTCGGAGGGGGCCCTGGAGAGCATTACCCTCGACGTCGTCTTCGGACTGGCGGCGTCGCTCGGAATCGAGATCGTCCGCCGACCGATCGAGCGCAGCGAGCTCCACATCGCAGACGAGCTCGGCCTGGTCGGAACACTCTGTGAGCTTCAACTGATGAGCGCGATCGACGAGTACGAGCTACCGGAGACGCAGCCCCTGATCAGCGCGCTCGCTCGCCGCTACTTCGATGCAGTCACGGGAGTCGACCCGCATCCGGCGGTCGAGCTCACGATGGTGCCGCCCGCCGACTGAGGCAGCGAGTGTCGCGGACGACCCACGCAGACGGTCGCCGGACGTTGACGCTTCTCGGCAGCGGCGGCTGGATTCCGACCAGCCGGCGCGAGACATGCTCGGCGATGATCCACGAAGGCCCCCACGTGCTCGTGATCGACGCCGGGACCGGAATCCGGCATCTCGTCGAGCAACCAACCCTGCTCGCCGGCGCGGACACGTTGGACATCGTTCTGACGCACTTCCATCTCGACCACGTGATCGGCCTCAGCTACCTGCCGGCGCTCGCCCTGGCACGGCCACCACGGATCTTCGGGGCTGGAGTGCTCCTGAACGGGACGCCGACTCGAGCGATTCTCGAGCGCCTGCTCGGCCCACCGCTGTTCTCGGCCCCGTTCGAGGCGATCACGAGCGCCGTTCGGGACCTGGAGGGCGGCGAAGCCGAGATCGGGGCGTTCGGTGTCGAGACTCGCGTCCAGAGACTGCACAGCGAGCCGACGCTGGCGCTTCGCGTCGGCTCGCTGACGTATTGCACCGATACCGCACCCGACCCGGGTAACGTCGTCTTCGCCTCGGGGAGCAAGGTGCTGTTGCACGAGGCCTGGTACCCGCAAGGCCGGAGGGGAGACGGCACGCACTCGGGAAGCGGAGACGCAGGTCGGATCGCACGAGCCGCAGGTGTGGAGCAGCTCGTGCTCATCCATGTCAGCCCAACGCTCCGATCCGACGACGAGCTCCTCCCAGGCGCCGTCGCAGAGTTCGCCAATACGGTCGTCGGCACCGATCTTCTCACGATCGCCCTGGACTAGTCTTCGTCGGATGGAGATCGTCGGCGTCGTTCCGGCCGCGGGCTACGCGACCAGGCTGCAACCCCTCGACTGCTCGAAGGAAGTCTTGCCGATCAACGGCAAGCCGGTGATGGACTACCTCGTCGAGCGGATGCGCGTCGGTGGCTCGACCAGCGTTCGCATCGTCACACGGGCAGAGAAGCACGACGTGATTGCGCGTTCAGCCGAGCTCGGGGCCGAGACGGTGCTCGCCGACCCCGACACCGTGAGCGACTCGATTCTGGCCGGGACTGCAGGCCTCGAGGATGACGACATCGTCCTGATCGGGTTCCCCGACACGCTCTGGGAGCCCGAGGACGGCTACGTGCCACTCGTCCGGGCGGTTGCCTCGGGATGCGAAGCAGCGTTAGGGCTCTTTCGGATCGCTCCTTCGGATCTCCCGCGCTCCGACGTCGTCGTCTTCGGCCCCGAGGACAGCATCGTCGGCATCGACATCAAGCCGCCAACACCCCGATCCGAGTGGATCTGGGGCATTGCCGCTGTGCGCGCCGCCACTGTTGCCGAGCTCGGCCGCGCCGACTGGCCCGGCGGGTTCTTCGACCTCCTCTGCCGGGAAGGGCGCAACGTACGCGGTTTCCCGCTCTCCGACGTCTGGCTCGATGTCGGCACCAAGAAGGCGCTGCTTCGCGCCGAGGCGTTCGTCGGATCATCGAAATCCCGGTAGGCCCGAGCACCGCCGGGCGGCTACCGCCGCCCACGCCTCAGCCGACCCGAACGAGGAAGCCTCGGCAGGACGGTCGGTCGGGAGCGTCGACGGCGGGCGTGTGGTCGCCGGGCACGAACTCGCGTCGAGCTCGAGCCCGCAGCTCGCCGTGGCTCAGGAACTCGAGGTGGTACTGGCCACCTCAATCGAGCACCGCGAGCTCGGGTGTCCGCGACCGCGTCCCGTTGCCGGCTACGACCCTGAACGCCGCAGTCGTTGTTCGACTGCCTGAAAGATGCCGTCCACGATCTCTCGCGGCGGAATCGAGCCGCGGAGCCCTGCAAGCGCCGCAGCATGGAACTCGCGGAACTCGGCGTGACGGAACAGAACTGCGTGAAAGCCGAGCAGACGGGCATAGTCGAGGACACGAGCCGCGAGGCGCCGGCGGTACTCGTCCTCCGACAGGAAGACCCGGCCGTACTTGATGAGGAGGTTGAGGTCTCCCGGTTGCCCCGCGCCGATTCGGAAGTGGAACACCGAGTCCGCCTCGTCATGGCGGCGGGTGTACGTCAACACCTGATGGACGAAGCCGAAGTCGCTCTCCTGCAAGAGCCGGTAGAAGACCTCCTTGTCCGACGTGATCGGGTTGTCGAGCCGATAGAACTCCGAACGGGAGCGGACGAGATCGGAGCGGTACAGAACCGACGAGGGCGAGCCGATCAGATACCCCCACGGTCGGCCGAGGAGCTGGGCGCGGCAGATGTCGCGCCCCGGCACCACCTCGGACGTGATCGGGAGCCCGTCGAGGGTTACCTTGTTGCCCTCGAGCCGATATGCGCCGACGATCCCCACGTTGGGGTTCGCGACCGCGAGCGCGACCATGCGCTCGAGACAGTCGGGAAAGAGCCAATCGTCGGCGTGAAGGACTTTCGTGTACATGCTGCTCGGCGAGATCTCCCGCAGTGCGCGATTCGCGTTGGGATCGGGGCCGACGAACTCTGCGGGACGCAAGAGTCGGATCCGCGGATCACGATCCGCGTACCTCGCGACGATCTCCGGCGTCGAGTCGGTCGAGCAGTTGTCCACGACGAGATACTCGAAATGGGCGTACGTCTGCCTGAGGGCACTCTCGACGCACTCTGCGATGTACTCCTCGCCGTTGTAGACGGGAGTGACGATGCTGACGAGCGGCTCGTTGCCGGGTGTCATCCGCGGAACGCCGCCCGAACCGCCGAGCGACAGCTCGGCGGGTTGCTTCCGACGGAGCGTTCGCGACCGCTCGCGCAGGACTCAGGCAGCATCGGCGACCTCGAGCAGCCCATGCCTGCAGAGAGCCTCGGCCGCATCTCGGATTGCGCCAAAGGGCAGACCCGAGCGATCCGAGATGTCGAGCAACGAATGGTTCCCGTCCGACTGGTTGAGCGTCCACAACAGCGCTGCCTCGGCGTTCGATCCGCCGGCCACGCTCCGGTAGAGCCCTCGTTTCCCGAGCTGCGGCTCGCCTTTCGGGTTGAGGTTCCGAAAACGACCGTTCGACTCGAGGACGTCGACGATTTCGAGGCAGCGCAGGAACGAATCGGCCAGGGCTTGCGGCCGGACCAGGTCGAGGTCGTCGGCAGAACTGTGATAGCCAGGGAACCTGTCCGCAGGGGACCGCGTCAGCGCCCCGACGGGCAGGTCGAATCCGGGCGAGGAGAACTGGCGCTCGTCGCCGCCCAGCGGTGAGAACGGCAGATCGGTGCCTCCCGACGCACGCAGGACGTTGGCCGCCGCCTGATCGATCTCCGCGTCGCCGTGTCGGCTTCGCTTGTACGTGAGCGCAGCCCCGTCGCCGAGACACGAAAGAGCAAGCCCGTGGCGGATGCGCCCGACGTTCGATTCGTTCTTCCACAGCCACGACAGGGGGCCGATCGTGCCGGGCCCGAGGAGGAAGCGGTACGAGTAGCGGAGGGACATCCGGCCGAGATACTTTGCCAGGCCTGCCGTCAGCACCACGCCGGACAGGTTGTCGTTGCAGAGCGACGGATGACAGACGTAGGTGGAGAACAGCACCTCAGCGTCGAGCCCTCCCGGTACGAGAGCCTCGGCGTAGGTCACATGACCATCGGCGAGCGATGAGTCGATGACCACGTCGTATTCACCCTCCGGCAACTCGTCGAGCTGACGCCGGCTGAGGCAGAAGCCCCAATTCTCGTCGTGATACGAGGTCCGGAACGGGATCCAGTCCGGGTTCTCGGGGTGGGTGTAGAGGTGGGAGCGAAGCTCGGCGAGCGGCATCCTGGCACGAATGGGAACGCTGTAGCCGAGCACGTGCAAATTCGAGCGCCGGAAGTCGACGACGCGCTCGCCGGCCGCGTCCGCGATCCACGCGTCTCGAATGTTCCACTCGCGGGGCAACACCCAGTCGAACACCTCGGTGCCGCTCGCGATCTCGGTGATCTCGAGCGGCACCTCCCGCTGGAGGATCGCGAACGTCTCGCGGACCCCGTCCCCTGTGAGGCTCCTGCAGATCGGGTAGAGCTCGGCCATCAACCCGTGTAGCTCCACTCCCAGCTCGTCCTCGGTCGGCAGAGCACCCCAGTCGATTCCTGCCACGCCCGAGCCCTCGGCTAGGTGAGCACTGTGGTGGTCGGGATCGGAACGACGAACCGGCAGCCGAAGGCTCGAACATGCGCCATCTGCTCGACGATCTCCTCCTTCAGGTTCCACGGGAGGATCAGGAGGTAGTCCGGTCGGGTGCGTTCCACTTCGCTCGGATCGAGGATCGGCAGGTGGGTACCGGGAAGAAAGCGGCCTTGCTTGTGCGGGCTCCGGTCGACGACGTAGTCGATCAGATCTCCCTTGATGCCGCAGTAGTTGAGGAGCGTGTTGCCCTTGGCGGCCGCGCCGTACCCGACAACCGACTTCCCTTCTCGCTTGGCACGGACGAGGAACTCGAGCAGGTCGAGTTTGATGCGCCCCACGCCTTCGCCGAAAGCGGTGTAGGTATCGATCTGTTCGATCCCTGCAGCCCGCTCTCGCTCACGGAGCTCGATCACCCGGGCCCCGACCGGCTGCGAAGCCTCGTCTGCATGCCCGGCGTAGAGCCGGAGAGATCCACCGTGCGTCGCAAGCTCCTCGACGTCGAACACCTTCAGCCCGGCCGCGCCGAATGGTCGTTCGACCGCGATGAGCGAGAAGTAGGAGAAATGCTCGTGATAGATCGTGTCGAACTCGATCTTCTCGAGCAGGGGGAGCAGATGGGGAAACTCCATCGTGACGACCCCCCCGGGCCGCAGGAGCGTTCCGAGCCCGGCGACGAACCCGTTCAGGTCAGGCACATGCGCGAGCACGTTGTTGCCGATCAGGAGGTCGGCCCCTTCGCCCTCGTCCTTCAACCGGCGAGCCAGCTCGAGGCCGAAGAACTCGACGAGCGTCGGGATCCCGGCCTGCTGCGCCGCGGCCGCGACGTTGGCGGCCGGCTCGATCCCGAGGACGGGCACGCCGCGCTCGATGAAGGAGCGAAGGAGGTAGCCGTCGTTGCTTGCGATCTCGATCACCTTGCTCGTCGCGCCGAACCCGAACCGATCGATCATCTGGCCAACGTATTGACGCGCGTGCTCCACCCAGCTGTCCGAGAACGACGAGAAGTACGCGTAGTCGCCGAAGATTTCCTCCGGCGCCACGGCGCGCGGCAGCTGGACGAGGAAGCAACTGGAGCAGACGAAGACCCGTAGCGGGTAGAACCGCTCGGGCTGATCGAGCTCGGCGAGGCTGAGGTATGCGTTCGCGAGCGGCGAGCCCCCGAGATCTACGAGTGTTACTGAAAGCGGTGCCCCGCACGACCGACACAGGTGCGACGTCCTACCGGATCCCGGTTCATCGCGTACCTCGTCGGTGCCCGAACGAACCGGGTAGGTCTCGATCATCGGACCCACCGAAGCTGGTCATCGAGAAGACCGCGCTCGCGCAGGTCTTGCAAGACGACGAGCCTCATCAGGCTCGATGACCGGAATTCCGGGTCGGAGAAGCCCATCCGTTCGAGACCGTCCCTCAGGTCTTCGACGGCTGCATGCAGGCTCACCTCCGGCTGGTGAGCCGGCGCCAGCGACCGGAAGCGGTCGAAGCTCACGCGATACGAGCGCTTGTCGGGCCCGCTCGTGGAAGCGAGCGAGATGTCGACGCCGGGGATCACCTCCGCGACAGCCGCAGCGAGATCCTTGATGCGGTAGTTCCAGACGTCCGAGCCGGCATTGACGACGACGTAGGGGAGGCTCGTGCTGCCGTCGCGCTGGATTGCCCAGTCGATCGCACGGGCCATGTCTCGAACGTGGATCAGCGGTCGCCACGGACTGCCGTCGCTGAGGATGGTGATCGTGCGTGTCGCAATCGCGGACGCGACGAAGTCGTTCAGAACGAGATCGAGTCGCAGGCGATCGCTCATCCCGCAGGCCGTCGCGAACCGAAGGCAGGTGACGGTGAAGTTCTCGTCCGCAAGGTCCATGAGCCCGTCCTCGGTCAGGCACTTCGACCGCGCATAGGGCGTCAGGGGGTTGGTGGGTGATTCCTCCGTCGCGACGTCGTCGCCGCTGACGCCGTAGACGCTGCAACTCGATGCAAACACGAACGAGCGGGCCCCGGCAGCCTTCGCCAGTTCGGCGAGCCGGATCGAGGCGCGACCATTCACATCGATCGTGACCTCGTCGTACATATTGCCGATCGGGTCATTCGAGACCGCTGCGAGGTGCACGACGGCGTCCAATCCTTCGAGCAGCGCGGGGTCGGCCGTCCGGACATCGCAATAGTGCTGGGCCTCGAGGCGATGCTCCGGCAGCTCCGCGCACCCGGTGAGGCAATGTGCGAAGAGACCGGAATCGAGGCCGAGCAGCGTGGCCTCCGGATACGACGCATGCAGTCGGGCTACGACGGCCGGCCCGACGTAGCCCAGGTTGCCGGTCACGAGAATTCTCGCCGGATGGGCCACGCTCACCACACCTTCCACGGCGGACTGCCCGATTCCCAGTCGGCCTCGAGCACCATCTTGTCGCGGATCGTGTCCATGCTCTGCCAGTAGCCGCGGTGCCGAAAGGCGACCAGGCCACCCTCTTGCGCCAACCGCTCGAGCGGCCCCGCCTCGAATGAGGTGGAGTCGTCCTCGATGTACTCGATTACTTTGGGCTCCAAGACGAAGAATCCGCCGTTGACCCACCCCCCATCCCCGTCGGGCTTCTCCTTGAAGTGCGTAATCGTCGTCTCCTCCGGGCCCAGGGCAAGCGCGCCGAACCGACCGGGCGGTTGCACGGCCGTCAACGTCGCGAGCACGCCCTGCTCACGATGGAACGCGATCAACGCGGCAATGTCGATATCGCCCACACAGTCCCCGTAGGTGCAGCAAAAGGTCTCATCGCCGATGAACTCGGCGACTCGCTTGAGGCGGCCGCCGGTCATCGTGGACTCACCGGTGTCGATCAACGACACCGACCACGGCTCTTCGCCGTTGTTACGGAGCGTCTCCATCGAGTGTGACCGGAGGTCGAAACGGACATCGGAGGTGTTGAGGTAATACCCGGCAAAGTACTCCTTGATCATTTCACCCTTGTACCCGCAGCAAATGACGAAGTCGTTGACGCCGTGAGCGGAGTAGATCTTCATGATGTGCCACAGGATCGGGCGTCCGCCGATCTCGACGAGGGGTTTGGGACGCACACCGCTTTCCTCGGAGATTCGGGTCCCGAACCCGCCCGCGAAGATGACGGCTTTCACGAGTTGATCCCGCGCCGTCGAATGAGCTCGAGTGTCATTGGTGCTTGACCGCCCAGTCGTAGGGGATGGTGCTGTCGAACGGGTCGAGACGTGTGGTTCGAGAGGGATCGTGAGCGTGGGTGCAGCAGTTGGCGACGATTGCAAAAGGATCGCTCATGCCCTTGAACCCACTCCAGACACCCGGGGGGATGACGACGAGTGCGTGGTTGTCGGGGCCGAGGAAGACCTCACGGATCATCCCTCTGGTCGGAGACTCCTCACGATCGTCATAGAGCACCACCTTCGTGCGACCGAAGATGCACGCGTAGTTCAGAGTCATTTCCGAGTGCTTATGCCATCCCTTGATCACATCGCGGTAAATCGTCGTGAAATAAATCTCTCCGAATGTGTCGAAGTGATCATCGGTGCTTCTTAGCATGTGAAGAATCGTGCCGCGCTCGTCCGGTATGCGGCGCAGCGGAACAATGATTGTTCCGGCTATTTCATTGGTGTCGCTCGTCACGCGCGCGTCGTCCCTTCCTTCCATCGATCGTTCTCGCATGCCCTCGCCGACTCGGATGTGCGTGCGAACGTTCGAAGAACAATGTTCTGTCGCACCGAAGACCCGCCGTAGTCGCAAGAGCACCACACGTGGCTCCTCCCCCAGTATATGAGCGCTCGAGATGTTGTCGACCCGTACGCATCTGGCTCGTGCTGGAGCCGACAGGAGCTCCGCGGCTCGCATGACAATGGGCGTCGAGAAGGCTGTCATCCGGCCTGCGAGCGGGTCACGGAGCACGCGCCGCATCTCCTCGAGCCGGCGGCGAACCAACTCACCTCCGGCGCAAGTCGATGACCGATTGTCGCGAAGTCGGGCGCCTTCGTCGACGCCGTCCGCAGCGCCGGCAGCCCACGTCAACGAGGACCGGCGGGGCACGTTTCGGGCTCCCACTCGTCGGCCTGACGAGATGCCGCCGCCAGGCGGCCGACGCCGCAACCTACCCCTGGTGGTTGTCGACCGTGACCGTACCGATCTGGTACGGCCTCCAGACGATCGTTCCGTCCGACCGCGTGACCGTGAGTCCGAAGGTGTGCTCCCCATCGGCGAGCTTTGTCGTGTCCACGACGTACTCGTAGGGTGCACTCGAGTCGATGTGATTCACCATGTTGCTGTCCATCGCGAAATCGATCTGCTTCACCGGTGAGGACGGCACGACCTTCCAGACGACGGTTCCCCGTAGGGTCTGACCCGCACGGATGCTCTGCACGATCGAGACCGACCCGACCGGCGCCGGAGCCGGGCTCTTGACGACGCGACCCAGGCCGACCGGGGCGCTCGCTACCGTGCCCGCGCCGACAGTGTTCAAGGCAGTGACCTGAACGCGCACCTTCGAAGCGGAGAACGTCGCCGGCAGCAGAAGCGACCGCCCGATAGCGCCTCGAAGGTTGCGCCACTTCGAGCCATCGCCGGTGGCCTGCCACTGAAAGCGGAAACGGGTCGGCGCCGGCGACCAGCTGCCCTGCCACGCCTTCAATACCTGGCCAGGCCGTACGACACCTTCGATCACCGGAGGCTGCATGTTCTTCGGTCGCAGTGCGGTCCGGGCTGCTGGGCTGTTCGTCTGAGAGATCCCGAGGTCGCCGAGCGACGCACCGCGCCTCGTCCGCGCGATGTACACCTCGCTCGTGTCGCTGGAGTCCTGTCGATAGAACCCCTGCTTGAGGTAGACGCCGTCACCGTCGTACAGGGTCGGCCCTCGGGTCTCGGGCAGGACCTGCTTCTGGTCGAGCCAGACTTGCACGAGTCCTGTCCTGTCCGGCGCCCAGCGCACGCGAAGCACGAAGTCGTACCACTTCCCGCGAACGAGTGGAGCAAGCCGCCAGGCGCGGCGCAGAGGTTGGTCGGCATTCCCGCCCCACGAGTGCAGGCGGATCGATTCGCGACCTCGCTCGTTCAGGATCTCGAACGAAAGCGGCTGCACACCGGTGGAGGCGTTTTGGTGCCACTGGGTGAAAACGTTCCACCAGGTGTCCCGGCTGGATGTCGACCCACGTGGAAAATAGACGGACCAGGCCCAGAACGATTCGGTGCCCGCATCCTCGTCGGTGCGCTTCCAGACCTCCGCGCGTTCGCCGCCGAACAATTCGACGCCGGGGCGCACCACGAACCGTGCAGCTTTCCCGGGTCGGTCCGGCGCCGGCACAATGGCGAGGCCGCCGTCGCTGGCCTGCACCCCGGTCCAGGAAGAAACGCCATTCGCGAAGGTGCCGTTCCACAACAGTCGCGCCGTATGCGTCCCTGCGGCGGTGGATGCGGTTGCGAGCACGACGAACACGGCGAAAGCTGCTGCGAACGATCGCATTCCACATAGGGTACCGGTTCGGGGGCGACGTGCACCCCGCCCGGCCCGGCACCGGTCAGCTCGCACGTCGTCGATCCCGGCCGAACCGGTCGGGCTGCCGGGGGAAATCGGCCCGCTCCCGACCCCCTGGGCACTCACCCAATGCCTGACCGTCGTCCTCGCCCGGGGGACTCGGCATCCCTCGAAAGAGTGATTATTTGCGCAAGAAACCTCGCCACCTCCCCCAGTAGGGGTATAGTGGAAGCATGACCAAGAAAATTCTCCTGGCTCTCGTGGCCTCCGTCGTCGTCGCGATTGTGGCTGCTCCAATCGCGGGCGCGAATCCCGTCAGCACGCAGTACGACGCGCCGACCATCACGCAGCCGCCCGTGACCACGCCGACGGTCACGCCGCCTGTCACTGATGCGACCGTCACGCCGCCGACCGTGACCGAGCCGACCACGACCGAGCCGACCACGACCGAGCCGACCACGACCGAGCCGACCACGACCGAGCCGGTGACCGAGCCGGTGACCAAGGCGACGGCCGCGTCGAATACGGTGGACTCCGGCAATGCGACGACGACGCAGCCCGCACCGGCTACGGTGTCGTCGAGCGACGAGCTGCCGTTCACTGGTCTCGACCTTGGCCTCTTCCTCGTGATCGGTGGGGTTGCCGTAGCCTCTGGCCTCGGACTTCGCCGAGTCGCCGCGCGGCGCACGCACGACCGCTAGAGAGCCCTGATTCAAACGACGTGAACCCTCGGGTCGGCGCGAGACGCCGGCTCCGAGGGTTCATGGCGTCGGACCGCGATGCCCTGTCGATCGCTCACGCGGAGATGCGGTGCGTCCAGTTCGTCGACCAGAACACATGGTCGGATCCGACGAGACGACGAACGGTCGGGTCTTCCGCGCACCCCGATCCTCGGTGTGAGCGTCTAGGTGAGGCCCACGACCGGTAGGAGCAGCCTGTCCGCTCCCTCCGCGCATCGACCGGTCCCGACGATCACGGGGCGACGGCGACCTTCCGGGCAAAGAACGCCTCAGCGAGACGTTCCGGCGCGTTCGCCTCCATCCCGCGAAGCCGCATCAGGCCCCGGAACGTGTCCTCGTCGAACCAGTGCTTTTCTGCCTGGCTCGGAAAATGACGGTGGAGCAACCCGATCTTCTCGCGGGCGATCGAGTCGGTGAGCGGGACGAACACGTTCGGGCGCCCGAGATCACCATCTGTCTTCGGCACCTCGTATTCCAGCACGAGGTGGTTGCGGAACGTGTTCCAGGTGAGCTCGCAGGCGAGCCGGTGGTCCTGATGGAAGTCGTCGCGCGTATGGGTGAGGATGAGTTGTGGGTCGACGGCGGCCTTCAGCTCCTCGAAGACGTCTTTGACCTCGCTGCCGACGTATGGGAGATACCCGTCCCGAAACGCGTGGATGCGAACGTCGGCGGAACCTGCCGCCTCCAGAAACGCAGCCGCGCTCGCCCGCGCCTCGCTTTCACGCTTTTTCGAGGCGGCGGCGAGTACGACCCATGTCACCTCGAGGCCCGGCAGGGCGCGCGTGAGGGTGAGGATCGTTCCACCACACCCGATCTCGATGTCGTCGGGGTGGCAACCGATCACGAGCAGGGATCGAAGCGGCTCTGGGCCGGCCGTCAGCGAGAGCGTGAGCATCAGGCCGCGAACGGTCGTTCGTGGCGGAGCTCGTCCATGTGTGCTTGCCACGGCGCGCGCCCGCTCGCAAGCAGCTCCTCGAGCCGCTGCCGATCCTTGATCGTGTCCATCGGCCCGTAGAAGCCGTCGTACTGGTAGGCGCAGATCTCTCCCCGGGGAATCAACTTCGCGAACGTCTCCTCGACGAGCTCGTCCCCGGGCTCGATCCAGTCGAGAATCTCGCGCTTGAGCGCGAAGAAGCCGCCGTTGATCCTGACCGAGGAGGAGCCCATCTCCTTGATTCCGGTCACCGTGCCGTCGCCGTCCGCAGCGACGAGATGCGCGGTGAACTGCGGGGTAACCGACAGGAAGATCGCCATCTTGTCGACTTCGTTGAACCGCCGGATCATGTCGGGGAGCGGCACATCGGTGAGTCCGTCCCCATAGGTGGCGAGGAACATCTCGTCGTCGCCGAGGTAGCGCTCCACGGCCTTCAGGCGCTCGGCGATCGTGGAGTTGATGCCGGTGTCGGCAAATGTGATGCGCCAGTCGGCAGTTTCACGGCTGAGCACCTCGACGTGTGCGCCGCGGCCGTTGCCCTCGAGGACGAAGTCGTTGGTGAGGGCCTCGTCGTGGTTGAGGAAGTACTCCTTGACCACCTGAGACCTGTATCCGAGGCAGAGGATGAATTCCTTGTGCCCCCACGACGCGTAGTACCGCATGATGTGCCACAGCATCGGCCGGTCGCCGATCCGGAGCATCGGCTTTGGAATGCGCTGTGTCTCTTCACCCATGCGCACTCCGAACCCTCCGCAGAAGATCACGACCTTCATCGCGGACCCGCCTCTGAACGTCGCGGGCGGGAGCGGGGCTCGATGTCGAGTCTCGAGGTTTGCACCCTCTAACTTAGAAACACCGGAGGCGCCCCGTCAACCCCAGGCTTCGTGCCGGGCTCGAAGATGACCGCGGACGGGATCGGCACGATCAGCTGGGCCCCCCACGTCGCGGTGTATTCGAGCTGGGCGCTGATCTCCTTGGCGAGATTCCACGGCAGGATGAGGATGAAATCCGGCCTCGTCTCGGCAATTCGTTCGGGCGCGTGGATCGGAATCTGCGTTCCCGGTGTGAATGTTCCCTGCTTGTACGGGTTTCGATCAACGGTGTACGCGAGGAAGTCCGTGCGAATCCCGCAGTAATTCAGCAGCGTGTTTCCCTTGCCGGGAGCGCCGTAGCCGACGACCTGCTTGCCGTCGCGACGCAGGCCGATCAACAGGTCGAGCAGGGCACGCTTGGACTCCTCGACGCGCTGTGCGAACCGCCGGTACGTCTCGGGGTCGCGGAGGCCTTGGGCGTCCTCGCGCCTCAACAACCCCGTCACGGCCGAGGAGACGCGCGGGCTCTCCTCGGTGTGGCTGAAATAGACACGCAAGGATCCGCCATGGCTCGAAAGCTCTTCCACGTCGATCGTCGAGAGCCCGTGCGCTTCGAAGATCTGCCGGATCGACGTCAGCGAGAAGTACGAGAAATGCTCGTGGTAGATGGTGTCGTACTCGAGATGTTCCAGAAGTCGCGCCAGGTGCGGGAACTCGAACGTCACCATGCCCCCGGGCGCGAGAAGCAGTTTCACTCCCGCCACGAAGTCGTTGATGTCCGGGACCTGCGCAAGCACGTTGTTGCCGAGGACGAGGTCTGCGCTCCGGCCGTCAGCCACGAGACGGCCCGCCAACTCGCGCCCGAAGAACTCTGTCAGCGTCGGAACGCCGCGCTCGATCGCGGCTGCAGCCACGTTCTTGGCGGGGTCGATGCCGAGCACCGGGATCCCGTGGGGCAGAAAGTGCTGGAGCAGATAGCCGTCGTTCGATGCAAGCTCGACGACCAGGCTGGTGCGGTCGAGTTTCGCCCGTTCGACAATCATCTCGACGTATCCGCGCGCATGCTCGACCCAGGAGTCGGAGTAGGCGGAGAAGTAGGCGTACTCGCTGAAGATCTCGTCAGGTGGCACGAACTCCGGGATCTGCACGAGCCAGCACTGCTCGCAGGCACGGACATGGAGTGGGTAGAACGATTCGCCCTGCTCCAGTTGCTCGGCCCGGAGCACCGTCTGGCAGAGAGGCGACTTGCCGAGGTCGACGACGGTCAACTCGAGCGGCGAATTACAGAACCGACACCTTCCTGCGCCGGGCAGAAGATCCCCTGAGGTGAGTGTCTGATGAAAAGCCATCTCTCAAACCTATCGGCCACGACACACGGGAGCGCAAGCAAGCACGCCTCAAGGAACATGCGCAAGGGGGACAGGGCCCTCACGTACTCATGTCACGCGACCGAGCAGGACGCAGCCGTTGTGTCCACCAAGCCCCATCGCATTCGAGAGCGCCACGTCGAGATCGGCTGCGCGGGCCTCGTTCGGGACGTAGTCGAGGTCGAGCTCCGGGTCGGGGCTCCGGTAGTTGATCGTCGGAGGAATCGTCCGGTGGTAGATCGCTCTGGCGCACATCATCGCCTCAACGGCCCCCGCCGCTCCGAAGCAGTGGCCTGTCACGGACTTTGTCGACGACACCGCAAGGTCGTAGGCGTGAGTGCCGAAGACCTGGCGCAGCGCTCGCGTCTCGGCGAGGTCGCCGAGCGGCGTCGAGGTCCCGTGGGCGTTGACGTAGCCGACCCGCTCGGGCGCGACGTCCGCCGCCGCGAGCGCGGTCGCGATCATCGCTGCAACTCCCGTGGCCTCGGGCTCGGGTTGAGCCAGGTGGTGGGCGTCGTTCGAGGCACCGTAGCCGAGCACTTCGGCGTAGATCGTCGCGCCGCGCGCGCGCGCCGCCGCGAGCTCCTCGAGGACGAGGATGCACGCTCCCTCGCCCATCACGAAACCGGCGCGGGTCGCATCGAACGGACGCATTGCGAGCGTCGGATCGACCTCCTCGGCCACGAGTCCCCGCATCGCACAGAAGCCCGCGAGGATCAACGGCGTGATCGCGGCCTCGGTCCCGCCGGCAAGGACGACGTCTGCCTGACCACGCGTGATCGTCGCTGCCGCTTCACCGATTGCCGTCGAGCCCGTCGCGCACGCCGAGACCGGCGCGAAGTTCGGGCCGGTGATCCCGAGCTGGATCGCGATCTGGCCGCTCGCAGTGTCGACGAGTGCAGAGGGGATGAAGAACGGCGAGACGCGATCGGCTCCCCGCTCGATGAAGATGCGATGCTGCTCGGCGATCGTGCCGATCCCGCCAATCGCAGAGCCCACGAGGATCCCGACCCGGGCCGGGTCGAACTCCTCGATGCCCGCATCGGCCCATGCCTCGTTCGCGGCCGCGACAGCGAGTAGGACATTGCGGTCCATGCGTCGCGCCTCCTTCGGTGGGACGTGCGCATCGGGGTCGAACCCCCGCACTTCACCGGCAATCCGCACCGGGAACTCGCTCGCGTCGAACGACTCGATAAAGCCGATGCCGCTACGGCCGGCGACAGCCGCCTCCCAGGACGAGGGCGCGTCGAGGCCGATTGGCGTCACGGCGCCGAGCCCGGTGATGACAACGCGTCGCATAGAGCGAAGAGCGTAGTAGCTTGCGGGGATGTCAGATGCACCTGAGCGTCCCGGCGAGCTCGATCCGCTCGTCCCGTTTCCGCCCATGGAGGCCGAGCTCGTCCGAGAGCTACCGGTCGGGGACGGCTGGGCCTACGAGCCGAAATGGGATGGATTCCGTGGCGTGCTCGAAAACGCCGGCGGCGAGCTACGCCTCTGGTCACGCAACGGCCGTCCGCTGTTGCGCTACTTCCCGGAGCTTCAATCGCTCGGCGAGCTGTTACCGCCACGCTCTGCCGTCGACGGAGAGATCGTGATCGACATCGGCGGTGCGATCGACTTCGACGCGATGCAGACACGTCTGCACCCCGCGGAGAGCCGCATCCGCAAGCTCTCAGCCGAGATCCCGGCGACATTCATCGCCTTCGACATTCTCGCCTGGGACGACGCCGCCACCTGGCACCAGCCTTTTGCAGAACGCCGAGCCGTGCTAGAGCGCGTCGCGGCCCGGTTCGCCCTCTCGCCCTCGATGGCCGACCCCGAGGCCGCGCAGGTGTGGCTTCACGAGCTCGAGGCGCTAGGTCTCGACGGGGTTGTCGCGAAGCAGCTCGAGCGTCCCGTCGAGCCAGGAGGCCGCGGGGCGGTCGTCAAGGTGAAGCCCGAGCGCTCGGCGGATTGCGTCGTCGTCGGGGTTCGCTGGAAGTCGAAACCCGATTGGATCGCGACGCTTCTGCTTGGGCTCTACGACGATGCGGGCGAGATCGACTACGTCGGCTCGGCCGCCGTTGCGGCCAGCCGCCATGCAGCGATCGCCGAGCAGGTGTTTCCGCTCCTCGACGCGGCCTCGGACAAGCGATTCTCTGCGCCGAATCGCTGGGGCGGCAGCGGCCTGGAGGAGCAACCGCTGCGGCCGGAGCTCGTTGTCGAGGTGCGCTACGACAAGGTGCAGGGCCGACGGTTCCGCCACGGCACGAAGCTGCTGCGATTTCGGCCAGACAAGGACCCGCGGTCGTGCACATGGGCCGAGCTTCGCCCCCCGCGCGATCCCGGCGGCCCCACCGTCACCGGACTGCTCGCGCGCTAGCCGGGATCAAACGGGAGCTCGCTGCGTGCTGCCGCCGACTCGACGATCCGCTCGAGAATGCGCGTTGTCAGGAGAGTCTGCTCGGGGAGCACGAGCAACGGCTCGCCGTCTCGGACGGCTCGGACGAACTGGTTGACGCTCAACAGCTTGCCGCTCGTGCGCGCAGCCGCCAGCATCGCCTCGGCGCCCACGCTGTCGACGCTCATCGGCTTTTCGCAAAGAACGTGCTTGCCGGCCCCGAGTGCGGCAACCGCGACAGGGGCGTGGAACCCGTTCGGCAACGCGACGGTGACGAGATCGATGTCCGGCACGTTCAGCAGCTCGCGGACCTCGGTATGCACGGCGGCCACGTCGAGGCGATTTCCGATCTCACGCGCGCGGGCCTCGTTCGCATCACACACGGCACCGATCTCGACGCCGGCGGCGAGAAGACCGGGGATGTGAGCCTCCTGTGCAATGGCACCGCAGCCGATGATCCCGGCCCGTAACGGCCTGCTGTCGACGCTCATGCGAGGGTGTTCGACGTGCGAAGCTGCTGAACCTGCCGGGCGGCGGGCGTCAGCGCGCAGATCGCCGGCCGGAGACGATCTCGTCGAGGATCATCCCCTACTCTGCTGCGCCCGGTCGGGCCCGAGACGGCTGCACGCGAGGCGGCTCGCCCGGCATCTTGGGGAAGTTGGGTGGGTACGGTGCCTCGCCGACCCCGGCCGCCTCCTCGCGCTCGACCCACTCGAGCAACACCCGCAGATCGCACACGGTGTCGTCGATCGCCCGTTGCACGTCTCCGAGCGACGCGAAGCGCTGCGGCATCGAGGTGAGGGTGAAGTCCTCGGTCTCGACGTCGGGTAGCTCTTCCCAGCGGATGGGCGCCGAAACGGCGGCGTCGGGTCGCGGTCGCACCGAGTACGCCGACGCAATGGTGCGGTCGCGGGCGTTCTGGTTGTAGTCGATGAACACCTTCTCACCCCGTTCTTCCTTCCACCAGGCAGTGGTGACGAGTGCCGGCGCGCGCCGCTCGATCTCGCGGGCGAAGGCCAGCGCACATCGCCGGACGACCGGGAACTCCCACCGCGGCTCGATCCGGCAGGCGATGTGAATGCCACGATTCCCTGAGGTCTTCGGCCAGCCGGTGTACCCGATCTCCGCCAGCGCCTCGCGCACGATGGCGGCGACGGCCTTCGCGTCGGCGAAGTCGGTTCCGGGTTGCGGGTCGATGTCGACGCGCAGCTCGTCAGGGTGCTCGGTGTCGGCTCGCCGAGAGGGCCAGGGGTGGAAATCGATCACGGCGAGGTTCGCCGCCCAGGCGACCTGGGCGAGCTCGGTCACGCAGAGCTCGTCGGCATGCCGGCCCGACGGGAACGTGACCCGCGCTGCCTCGACCCACTCGGGACGCTTCTCGGGCACTCGTTTTTGGTAGATCTGCTCGCCTTCGATCCCATCGGGAAAGCGGCGTAGCTGGGTCGGCCGCTCGTGGAGGGCCCGGACGATGCCCTCACCGACCGAGAGGTAGTACCCGACGAGGTCGCGCTTCGTGTGCCCCGCCGCCGGGAACAACACCTTGTCGGGATTCGTGACCTTGACGACGCGCTCCCCGACCTCGATCTCGATGAAGGGCGAGGCCATGGCCTAACCGTATCCCGGCGGACATCGTCTCTCACTATGGAAAGTAAAGTGACGCGAGGTCGTGTGGTACGCTCGCCCCCGCTTCGAGGATCCGACAGAGGAGATTCACCATGCGCAAAGCGCTCATCGCAAGCCTCGCCCTGGCCACCGCGCTGATCGTCGCGGTCTCCGCCAGCGGCCGAAACACCGCACCTGCCGCGGCCGCAGCGATCCCCGGCTGCGCGAAGGACATGCTCGGCCTGCTCGACTCAGACGCTGCGACACTCACCGTCGGCGCCGACAACCCGGCCTACCCGCCATGGTTCGGAGGCGACGAGAAGACCAAGCCGTGGAAGGTGAGCGACCCCTACAGCGGCAAGGGGTACGAGGCGGCCGTCGCGTACGCGATCGCGAAGCAGCTCGGCTTCACGAAACAGCAGCTGAAGTGGACTGTCGTGCCTTTCAACAACTCCTACCGACCGGGCAAGAAGCCGTTCGACCTGTACCTGACGCAGGTGTCCTACAGCCCGACCCGGGCGAAGGCAGCCGACTTCTCAATGAGCTACTACTTCGTCAATCAGTCACTCGTTGGGCTGAAGGGCACGCCCATCGCATCGGCGAAGTCGATAGCCGCGCTCAAGGACTACAAGCTCGGAGCCCAGATCGGGACGACCAGCGCCGACTACATCAAGAACGTCATCAAGCCCAACTCGAGTCGAACCTACGACACCAACGACCAGGCGGTGCAGGCGCTCAAGAGCAAGCTGATCGACGGGATCGTCGTGGACATGCCGACAGCGTTCTACGTCACCGGCGTTCAGATTCCCAACGGCAAGGTCGTCGGCCGGCTGAAGACGGTCGGTGCGCCCGAGCGCTTCGGTGCGGTGCTGCCACAGGGCAGCAAGCTGACGTCCTGCGTCAACAGGGCACTCACCCGGCTCTGGCTGAACGGGACGATCAAGAAGCTGCAGCAGACGTGGCTCCCGAACGCAAACGCCGCGCCCGTCCTGAAGTAGTCCGCTGAACGAAGGCCGCAACTCGCGGATCCTCGGGGGCGCGACCGCCCACGTCTCGAAGGAGGCGCGGGCGGTCGCGATCGCCCTCCTTTCGACCGCCGTCTTCGTGGCGATCGTTGCCGTCGTCGTCACACGTTCTCCCGGCTGGGAAGCGTTCAAGGCGTACTTCCTCGATTGGGACATCTACAAGGAGAGCTTCCCGGAGATCCTGCACGCGTTCTGGCTGAACGTGAAGCTGTTCTGCGTAGCCGAAGCGCTCATCCTGCCGGCGGCTCTCTTCCTCGCAGTGCTCCGCGCACTGCCGGGGCCCGTGTTCTTCCCCATCCGTGCGCTTGCGATCGCATACGCCGACCTCTTCAGGGGCATCCCGACGATCCTCGTCATCTCCATCCTCGGCTTCGGGATGCCGGCGCTCGGGCTCTCGTGGCTTCCGCAATCGGAGTTCTTCTGGGCGGTCGTCGCACTCGTGCTCGTGTACACCGCCTACGTGTCGGAGGTGTACCGCTCGGGCATCGAGTCGGTGCACGCAAGTCAGAACGCCGCCGCTCGGTCGCTCGGTCTCACACACGGTCAATCGCTCCGTTTCGTCGTCCTCCCCCAGGCGGTACGCCGCGTGATCCCACCGCTCCTGAACGACTTCATCGGGCTGCAGAAGGACACCGCCCTCGTTGGCACCCTCGGCGTCGTCGAGGCCTTCAAGCAGGCTCAGATCGACCAGTCGGCGACGTTCAACGGCACCCCGTACCTCGTCGCGGCAACCCTGTTCGTCGCGATCACGATCCCACTCGCGCGGTTCACGGACTGGCTGATCGCCCGCGACCGCAAGCGGCAACAGGCGGGGAGACTCGCGTGACCCCGGGAAACTCCGGCGACGGGATGGCGCTGCGCGTCGAGGCCGTACACAAGGCCTTCGGCAAGCTGGAGGTGCTGCGCGGGATCGACCTCGTGGTCGGCGAGCACGAAGTCGTCTGCCTGATCGGGGCGTCTGGGTCCGGCAAGTCGACGCTGCTGCGGTGCATCAACCTGCTCGAGCCGATCCAGGCCGGGCGGATCTTCGTCGGCGGGGCCGAGATCACGGCCCGGAACGTCGACCTCAACGCGATTCGCCGCAGGATCGGGATCGTCTTCCAGTCGTACAACCTGTTCCCGCATCTGAGCGTGATCGACAACGTGACCCTGGGGCCCCGCAAGGCCCTGAAGCTGCCTCGGGGCGAGGCGACCGAAGCCGCCGGCGAGCTGTTGCAGCGCTTCGGTCTCGCGGACAAGAGGAATGAGTACCCTGACCGGCTCTCCGGTGGCCAGCAGCAGCGCGTTGCGATCGTCCGGGCCCTCGCCATGCAACCGGAGTTGTTACTGCTCGACGAGGTTACGAGCGCTCTCGACCCGGAGCTCGTGGCGGAGGTGCTCGACGTGATCCGCGAGCTCGCGAACGGCGGCATGACGATGGTGATCGCGACCCACGAGATGGGGTTCGCACGGGATATCGCAAATCGCGTCTGTTTCCTCGACGCCGGCACGATCCTCGAGGAAGGCGCCCCGGCACAGATCTTCAGCGCACCGCACGAGGAACGCACGCAGCAGTTCCTGCAACGGATCGTCGATGCGGGCCGTCTCTGAGCCAGGCCGGATCAGGCTAAGCTTCATCCATGCTGGATCAGTCGAAGAACATCGATTCGTCGCTCGAGCCCCTCGACGAGTACATCGTCATCCAGCCGGTCAGCGACGAAACGGAGACGCGCGCAGGGCTGATCCTGCCGGCGTCTGCGGCTTCCACGGTGGCGTGCCGAACAGGCATCGTCACGGCAGTCGGCTCCGAGCCGAACGGGATCGAGCGGGGCGACAAGGTGCTCTACCCGCACGAAGCGGGATACGACGTGCGGCTCGGGGGCATCGAGGTCAAGGTGCTGAAGCGCTCCGAGCTGATCGGGCGCATTCACGACTGACCCCAAGGCCCCCGTCGGTCACCGGGACGGGGAGGCGAAAGCAGCGCGCCGACGAAGAAAATCAGTCGGAGTCCGATATCCTCTCGCGACCGGGAGAAGTGGCCGAGTGGCTGAAGGCGGCGCCCTGCTAAGGCGTTATGGGGGTGAACTCCTCCATCGAGGGTTCGAATCCCTCCTTCTCCGCTGTTTGTTCCCGCAGATCGAGAATTCGCTAGCGCGAACTCTGGATCGCGAAAATCCCTAAAGGGGCCCGCCCGCGGGCCCTGATTCCGCTGTTTGTTCCCGCATTGTTCCCGCAGATCGAGAATTCGCTAGCGCGAACTCTCGATCGCGAAAATCCCTAAAGGGGCCCGCCCGCGGGCCCTGATTCCGCTGTTTGTTCCCGCATTGTTCCCGCAGATCGAGAATTCGCTAGCGCGAACTCTCGATCGCGAAAATCCCTAAAGGGGCCCGCCCGCGGGCCCTGATTCCGGGAGATGCCCTTCGCAACCACTCCGGAAACGCCTCGTAGGCTCGATCTTGGCCGCCGGTGTCCGTCCGTTAACGCAGCCGCAACCGAGCTCACAGGGTGCTCCCAGGAGCGCCCGCTTTCATGGAAGTGTGTCCGCTCCACCCTCCTCCCGCCTCGCACCCGCCCGCCGTCGCGCCCGGATCCTGAAGGTCGTGTCGGCGGGCGCGGCCGTGGCGGGTTTCGGTGCCATCTCGATACTCGTCCGCGGGGGGCACACGAACGACGGAGGGACACCGGCTGCCACCGGCGACCTGGGTGTCTCGGCCCGCATCACCCGGGAGGCCCAGCAGGCTGACTCCTATTTCCAGTCCGGTTCGGTTGCACCATCGCAGCCCTCGAGCTCTCCGCAGGCGTCCACCCGGACCTCATGAGCACACACCGCTTCAGGGCGATGGGGTGCGAGATCGTGGTCGGCGGCGCTACCGCGCGCGAAACCGCCGCCGTCGAGCGTCTGTTCGTGGCTTTGGAGGCTGCCCTCAGCCGCTTCCGGCCCGAGTCGGATCTGGAGCGGCTCAACCGCTCCGACGCAGCGGCGGTGATCGTCTCTCCGCTCCTCGCGACTGCTCTCGAGGATGCGCTCCGGGCGGCGACGGCGACGGACGGGCTGTTCGACCCGACGATCGCCGCTGCACTCGAAGCGGCAGGGTACGACCGCACGTTTTCCGAGATCGAGCCGGGACCGGTGCACGACCCGGTACCCGCCGGACGCTGGCGCGAGATCCAGCTCTCAGGTCTGCTCGTCCGGCGGCCTTCGGGTCTACGGCTCGACCTGAACGGCGTCGTCAAGGGGCGTGCCGTCGATGATGCACTCGCGCTCCTCGAAGGTGACGGCTTCGTTTCGGCCGGCGGCGATCTTGCGACTCGCGGCGAGCTCGCGGTCGCGCTCCCGGGCGGCGACACCGTCACTCTGCATGCTGGAGCACTCGCCACGAGTGGCACTACCACCAGATGCTGGAAGCGCCGGAACGGGCGCTGTGCGCACCACCTGATCGACCCTGCTACCGGCTCACCTGCCGATGTCCGCTGGGAGTGCGTGACCGTCTGTGCCGCCACGTGTCTTTCCGCCGATGTGGCGGCCAAGGCCGCGTTCCTGCTCGGCGACGACGGACCGGCCTGGCTCGAGCAGCACAAACTGCAAGGCAGGTTCGTCTCGCCGGCCGAGATCGTCTTCGCCGGCACCTGGCCCGGCTCGGAGCCCGCCGTATGCATCTAGCCGCATCGACGACCGTTTGGTACGCCGCTCGCGCGGGCGGCATCGTTGCATACCTCCTCGTCTCGGCTTCTGTGCTCGTGGGCATCCTGCTCGCCGGAAAGCGGCATCTACCCGGGTTCCCCCGGTTCGCGGTCGAGGATGTCCATCGGTTCCTCGGGATCCTCGCGGGCGTCTTCGTAGCCGTGCACGTGGGCGCGATCGCACTCGACACGGTCGTGCCGTTCTCGCTCACTCAGATCGTCGTTCCGTTCACGGCGAGCTACCGCCCGCTTGCGACGGGGCTCGGGGTCGTCGCGCTGGAGCTTCTCGTGGCGATCTCGGTGACGAACCGGCTGCGCTCCCGCCTGCCCTACGGTGTCTGGCGCCGCGCCCACTACGCAACGCTCGCCGTCTGGCTGCTGGCGACTGCGCACGGCATTCTCACCGGCACCGACCGCAACCAGACGTGGCTCCTCGCGTTGTACGCCGTCGCGATCGCGGGGGTTGCCGGCGCGGCAGCGCTGCGCTTCGGGCGTGCGCCCGGCGCGCGACGGCTCGCGCTTGGGCTGACCGTGACCGGTGGAGCTCTCGCCGCAGCTCTGGGACTCTCGGCGGTTCCACAGGAGGCGTCGAGCTCGACGACCTCGAGCCGCGCCGGCGGCACGATCCCCGAGATCGCCGGTGACCTGAGCGGGACGATCGACGACGGTGGCTCCGGCATCGTCTCGATCCGCGGCACGGTGGCGGCGGCGTCGACGTCCGTCTTTCGGATAGACCTCCTAGCGGGTGACGGGCGGGTATCCGACAGCGCTTTCCAGATGCGCTTCGCGGGCGGCGCCACGTGCGAGGGGACGCTGACCTCGCTCGACGAGCGCGGCTTCACGGGCACGTGCACCCCGCCGAGCGGCGACACCCGCACGGTGCACGCCGACTGGACGGTGTCGGGCGGAACGGTCTCCGGCTCGATCTCCACCGCGGACGAGGTGACTGCAGGCTCCACCTCCGCCTAACCTTCTTCGGTCGTACCGAGCCGAAGGAGCCTCGCTCCCGAGGCCACGAGTAGGGTCTGCCCGTGGATTGGGCTCTACCCATCATTGCGCTGGCGCTGCTCGGGTTTGCCGCCGTTTCCGGTCGCCTCGAGGGGACGCCGATCACGGCCCCGATGGTGTTCACTGCGGTTGGCTTGCTCGTCGGAGCCGACGGGCTCGGCCTCGTCGATCCGGCTGTCTCGAGCGAGGCCGTCAAGTTGCTCGCCGAGGCGACGCTCGCACTCGTTCTCTTCGGCGATGCGTCGCGGATCGACCTCCGCGCGCTCCGAGACGAGGTCTCCATCCCCGCGCGCCTCCTCGGCATCGGCCTGCCCCTGACGCTGCTGGTCGGGTTCGTGGTCGGTCTCTTCCTGCTCGGGTCGCTCTCGTGGCCCGAGGCGCTGCTCCTCGCCGTGATCCTCGCTCCCACCGACGCGGCGCTCGGACAGGCGGTTGTGACCCTGCCCCGCCTTCCCTCGCGCGTCCGTCAGGGCCTGAACGTCGAGAGCGGTCTGAACGACGGCATCTGCGTGCCGCTGTTCTTCGTCATGCTGGCAATAGCCCAGGCGAGTGCCGGCGACACGAGCGATGTGGCAGCGTTCAAGCTCGTCGTCGAGGAGATCGGCTACGGCATCGTCGGCGGAGCAGTCGCCGGCGTGCTAGCGGCGGCGGTCGTCGTCGTCGCAGGGCGACGGCAGCTCATCGACGACGCCTGGCTCCAGGTCGTGCCGGTTGCAGCCGCCACGTTGGCGTTCAGTCTCGCCGCAGGCCTCGGCGGCTCCGGTTTCATCGCCGCGTTCGTCGGCGGCATGGTTTTCGGAGGTCTGCGCCGACGCCACGGCGGAGAGGTCGGCTACTTGATCGAGGAGCTCGGAGGCGTGCTCAACGCGGTCACCTTCATCGTCTTCGGCGCCGTCATGCTCGCCCCGGCGCTCGGCGAGACGACCTGGTCGATCGCGGCCTATGCCGTTCTCAGCCTGTCTGTCGTGCGCATGCTGCCCGTCGCGATCGCGATGGTCGGGACGGGTGCCCGTCGGCCCACGGTTCGCTTCCTCGGGTGGTTCGGACCGCGCGGGCTCGCATCGATCGTCTTCGCCGTGATCCTCACCGAGGAGGGTGGGCTGCCGCACGAGGGCGTTATCGTCGCCACGATCGTGATCACGATCGGCCTCTCGGTTCTCGCTCACGGCCTCACGGCGGCACCGCTCTCCGACCGGTATGTCGTCTGGTTCGAGTCACATCCGAGAGACAGCCTGCCGACGCTCGAGAGCCGCAGCACGACGCACGTCCGCTGGCGTACGCCTGTCGCGCTACGGCACTCCGAAGAGTCCGGCTGAGCCGGGCCGCGTGCGCCCCGCCGATGCGGGTACCCTTTCGCGGCTGAGGAGAGGTGGCAGAGCGGTCGAATGCGGCGGTCTCGAAAACCGTTACGGGTCGTTAGGCTCGTCGAGGGTTCAAATCCCTCCCTCTCCGTAGAGGAGAACACGGGAACTCGCATGGTTGGCGGGTTCCCGTCGTTCTCATGCGGCCTGTGACGCCTCCGCCGGATCCGGCTCCGAGCCTTCGGAGACGGACTTTCTACTGGGACTTTCTACTGGTACGCCCCACAGACGGCGTTCCAGAAGATCGGCCTCGTCACGGAAGCTCTCCCCCGCCAGGTCGATGTAGAGCAGCGTCGTCGACATCGAGGAGTGCCCGGCCCGCGCCATCAGCGCCGCCGGAGACGTACCCGCCGCCGGCCGGTCTTCTTGCCCTCGCCCCCCCGATGATCTGGGGTCGGGTTCGTTGATACGACAAGACGACTGTGGGCGCGTTGGCGCCCACAGTCTGTTCCGGTGAGCAGATAGTGGACTAGACGTTGACCGGGATCTTCTTCGGAACGGCCGCCTCGATCTTCGGTGCGTGCAACTCGAGCACGCCCTTCTTGAAGGTGGCAGTCAGCTTCTCCGTGTCGACCACCGTCGGAAGCTCGAACCGGCGCTGGAACTCCTGCTCCAGCCGCTCGTGCAGACGATACGTCTTCTCCTTCTTCTCGGTGGCCGCCTCATGCTCGCCCTTGACCGTGAGCATGTGGTCGAAGACCTCGATCGTCAGCTCCTTCTCGGCATAGCCGGGCACCTCGAGCTCGACGACGTACTCGTCCTCGGTCTCATAGATGTCCGCCGCCGGAAGCGCAGCGATAGGCATCAGCGGCATGCCGAAGCGCCGCATGCTCCGCTCCATCATGTCCAACTCACGAAACGGATCCCACTTGACCATGGCTGTCACGAGGATCACCTCCTCTCCGCAACCATCATCCCCCGCCCGCCCGCAACACACATCCGCGCCGCCGCTGACCGCAGCTGCTCGGAACTACCGAATTCCCGCTGCCAGCACCCAGGGCAGAACGCGAAACCGCGGAGGAACGTGCGCAGAGAAACGGCCCGGGACATCATCGCCCGGCCGTTGCGATACTGGAGTCAAAGCAAAGGAGGCGACGGTGACTCTCATCTGGTTCGTCGTTTGGCTGGTCTCCAACGTTCTCGGAGACGACGCGCCCATCACGTTCGATCCCGTCAACTGGTGGGCCGGGCTGCTGCTGTTCGCGTTGGCGGTTGACCTTGCAGGCCAACACGCAGCTTCTACGGGAGGACGAAAGCGGGGCGGATGACAGACGACCCGCACCGCCGCAGACCCGGCCCACCCGGCCCTCGCTTCTCCGGCAGGCTCCTGCGCAGAGCGGGTCAGGTCTTGCGAAATGCGCTTAGCGTTTGATGGTGTTGTGAACTGTGAAGATCTCTGGAGCACCGGAGAACTCGATGCCCATGTCGGACAGGATCGGCATCAGCCGTTCACCGAACGCCTCGAACTGCTCCCGGGAGTCCCAGATTTCGCTGACGCGCAGGTTGCCTTCCGACCCGAAGCAAATGTGGTGGTCGAGGCCGTCAGGAGGCCACGCGCCTTCAGCGTCTTCGATCCGCCGGATCGTTGCGTCGTAGGTTGCACTGCTCATGGACATGGGGCTGAACCGGACGACGATGCTCATGACGCGATCCTCCGTGCTCGGGGTCGAGCACACCCTACTCCGCCGTCCGCCAACCTCGAACTCCCGCTGCCAGCACTCCGGGCACTACGCACCGCGTTAGGTCAGGTTGCCGCGCCGCAGCGTCCACAGGGACAGCTACGGGGTTCGTGTCCCGACGACCGCCGCGTGGGGGGATCGGATTAGCCGAACCTGATCGATTGGACGATCCCATAGATCTCGTTCTTGATCCTCAGGTTGGCCTGCTCGCTTGTCGCGGCTGCGATGAAGAGGCGTGTCCCGTCCACGTCGACGATCCAGACCCGCATCGTGCCGCCCGCTGCCGTCGTTGGCCACAACGCACCGGCGTCATGGGCGGCGCGCGAGAGCGCGCCGCCCATCTCGTGCAGCGCCCTACGGAAGGTTAAGTAAGCCCTCGTAGCGTGCATACCATGGGCATCCGAGGCCCGCATGGCCACCCCGCCCCTTCCCGACGATCCCGGCGTACTGGCCAGTCCCGCGCACCACCTTCCAGGTGCTGAAGGCGATGCCGTCCTTCTCCCCGTCGCCGTTCCCGTCGTATTCGAGGTCGACCCACTCGTTCCGGTCACGAATCGTGATGGTTCCCCGCTTCCCGGTAAGTGTCGTCACGGCACCGTTGTAGATCGTGACTTTCTGTCCGTCGCGGATCAGGTTGCGTCCGGGGATGCTCAGCCAGTCGCTGCTGATCGTGCCCGAGTCGCCCGTGAGGACTCCGGTGTTCATCGGCGTGAGTACAAACGTCCCCTGCGTCTTCCCCGGCGAACAGATCTTCATGTCGATTGCCACCCGCTGTTTCGCTGCGTCAGGGTGCGCCGCCGCAACAGCAGTCAGCGTCACCGCCGCCGCGAGGGCGACGAGCATGGTGTGTCGAGCTTTCATTTCCTACCTCCTTGAGACTCGATCTGCTCGCATGTCGAATCCGATGATCGACCTGGCTCGCGCTCTACACGCCGGTCGGTCACGGGTGCCCCATCCTCACCTCAACCTTCTACTGGACTTTCTACCGGTCTACCCGTAACAGGCCGTATCTAGATGTACCTCGATGTGCCTCAATGCCGCTAGACCAAGCCATTCGTACCTACCGGCGGGGAACTCGAAAACCGTTACGGGTCGTTAGGCTCGTCGAGGGTTCAAATCCCTCCCTCTCCGCTAAACGAGCCGGGTTGCGCCACATCGAGCGGAGCCCGGCTTGTCTCGTTCAGCCCGAACGCTGGGACACGGAAGGCTCCTGCCTCTCGGCCTACTGAATGGCTCGCGCGTGCGGTGGTGCCGTGTCAAACTGCACGGCGACCCGTCTTCCAGCGAAAGGGACGCGCAGATGCTATTTCACGTGACCTGGGAGTTCGTCGATACGAGCGAGGAGGGCGAGCGACGCTCGCTCGCGGTCTTTGCGGCGTGGCAACCGCCGCCCGACGCTGAGTTCAAGGGCTTCTACGGTTTTGCGGATGGCAGTGGAGGCGTCGCGATCATTGAGGTCGACAGCGCCGCAACGCTGGCTCGCACCACAGCACCCTGGACGCCGTGGTTGCGTTTCACCGTGACCCCGATCTTGCCGATCGAGGAGTCGGCCTCAATCGGTGGAGAGGGAGTGGCCTTCCGCGACTCGGTCAGCTAGGCACGCGGCGCCCGACGGGTGGGGGGAGGACTCACTCCTCCACCGGTTGGCTTCCTCGTCCCGCGCTCTCGCAGGCGACAGAGGGCACCCCCAGCAACGGGGTCTCGTTCGTCCGCTAGATCTCCTCCGGATTCACCCGGGCCGGTGGCCAACGGTGACAGACGACGGATGCCAGAGCCACCCGCCGCCAGGCGACTTCTTCCACACTCCACGCGCCGTGGCGGTGACTCCGAATCCGTCGCTCAGAGCCAGTCGGCATTTCGAGGAGAGGTAGCCGCCCAAAGCGCCTTCCAGCCCGGCGCACTCCGCTTGTTCGACCCGAAGCCATTGCTGCGCGAGGCCGAGCCGTCGCTTCGCACTGGCGATTCGGCTCGCGTCACGGCGCTCTAGAGCGAGGTGCAAGCGCGTCTGCGCAGCGGCGATGATTGCAGGGCTCCTGATCCGAAGGTTCGTCTCGAGGTACGCGTCGGCTTGCGCGGGTGACCAGCCCGGATGGTCTTGCAGATACGTGAACGACGTTCAATGCCGGGCAGCCATCTGGCGACACCGCCGTGGTGCAGGCAGGTGCCGCTCGAGAAACCGTACGAGCCGTCCTTACATTGAGCGATTGCCCCGTTCGGCACCCCCTGCCACCGCCGCGGTCGCAACCAATCCGATCGTTGCTACAGGCCAGCACAAACCCGGACGTGTGGTGGCATCGCGCCACGTATAGGGCCTCGAAGCGTCAAGCGGCCGGAGACCTGCGCCGTGTCAGTTCGACCCGCGGGATGGACGTCGCTCTCGTCTACTGTTCATGCCGAAGGCGACCCCTTTGGAGGTCGCGTCGCTACTCGGCTAGCGTCTCTCCGGAGCCGCCCAGCTCCGTGGGGAAGTCCTTGAGCTTGGGGAGGCCATCTTTCATGGGCAGCACGGTCGACTCGTAGTTGACGTGCACTCCGGGTGTGAACGGAAACGAGGGAATCGTCGCTGCGTAGACATCGACCAAACCCCACTGCGGGTGCCGCGTTAGCACATGGCCTCCGCAAACCTTGCACCACTGGCGATAGCTCCGCTCGTTCTGGTGGTACTCGCCGATGTGGTCCTCTCCCTGCGTCACCTCGACCGCCTCAGGCTTCCAGAGCGTGAATGCGTTGACCGGCCCGGCTGACCAGCTCCGGCAGGAGGCGCAGTGGCAGTAGCCGGCGCCCTCCGGATCGCCCGTGACGAGAATCTTGACAGCACCGCAGTAGCACTGCCCTTCGTAGGTCTTCTCGTTCTGGCTCATGCGCCTCTCCCTTTGTGCTCGAATGCACGACGGATCTCGATCGTCAGGCTACAGCGAAACGAGGGGGAACCGCGCCCGGCCTATCGTTTGGGGAGCGCACGGACTGACCCTGGCGAACGGAGGGTTCGTTCCCGAAACGTTCGGTCGTGCAGGTCTACTCAGTCGGCGCTCTTCCCGAACTCTGTGAGTGTGCGGGGACCCTGTCTGGGGTTGTTGCCAGGGTGGTGCCGGTGCTCTTTGCTCGTGACTCGTCCCGAACGTGACTTCGCTGTTGCGGATGTCTTTCGCCAGATATGTCCGGGTGAGGAGACCGGTGCCGGCCTGGCGCCCGCTCGCTGGCCTGATCAGAAGCCTGTCCGCCCTTCCGGGCGTGACCCGTCACAGTGTTGCCGTTCGCGGTTCGATCCCCAGACCGACACCGGAGTCGTTCCCCCAACACACGGCTGGAGGTCAATCGGATGCTTGCAGATCAGCTGGACTTCGTGATCGGAGTCGACCCGCACCGCGACCGGCATGCGCTCGCGATCGTCGAGGTGCGCAGCGGCGGCGTGCTTCTCGAGACGAGCGTTGAGGCTGACAGCGCCGGCTACCAGGAGGCGCTGCTCCTCGCGGATCAGTACGCGCCGGGGCGGCGTGCGTTCGCGGTCGAGGGCGCCGGATCGTACGGAGCGGGACTGACCCGCTTCCTTGCCGACCGCGGCGAGACGGTCTTCGAGGTCGGCCGCCTCCAGCGCGAACGGCGCTCTGGCGGCAAGACAGACGCGCTCGATGCCGTGCGTGCCGCCCGAAGCGTGCTCGGAAACAAGCGGCCGGCACAGCCACGAGCCAAGGGCGAACGCGAGGCACTGAGAGCCCTGATGGCAGCCCGTGACGGAGCTGTGACCGCGAAAACGGCGGCGCTCTCCCAGCTACGCGACCTGCTCGTCACCGCGCCCGAGCCGCTCCGCGCCGAGCTCCGCCCGCTCAGCCGGGCCCGGCTCCTGGCACACCTCACAGCGACCCGGCCCGATCGCCGCCAAGACCCCGAGCTTCGCGGCACCCACCTCGCCCTGAAAGCCGTCGCCCGACGAATACGACAACTCGCCACCGAGGAACGCGAACTCGAACGCGAGATCGAGAAGCTCGCCCGCCGCCTCGCGCCCCAACTCCTCGACCAGCCCGGCATCGGACCGCTCTCCGCAGCCCAAGTCGTGCTCTCCTGGTCACACCCCGGACGCATCCACAGCGAAGCCGCCTTCGCCCGCCTCGCCGGCTCCGCCCCGATCCCCGCCTCCTCCGGCCAAACAATCCGCTACCGCCTCGACCGCAGCGGCGACAGACAACTCAACCGCGCACTCCACCAGATCATCGTCACCCGGCGACGCATCCACCCACCCACGATCGCCTACATCGAACGGAGAACCAGAGAAGGAAAGACCCGCCGCGAAGCAACCCGCTGCCTCAAGCGCTACCTCGCCCGCAACCTCTACCGGCTACTAGAACACGGAGCGCCGCTGGCGACTTGACAAACATAGAAGCATCTGGCGCAGGCGACGTTGATCGTCCTAGTGCGAAGCCGAACCGATGCGAATTGGTGGCGCATAGACTCGTGCCGTGGAGACGGCAGCCCGCTATGCCCAGAGCGGCGATGTTTCGATCGCCTACAGGGTCTTTGGGGAAGGGCCCTTCGACGTGGTGTATCACCCGGGGTTCATCTCACACGTCGAGCTGATGACCGAGATGCCGACGAACCAGGGGCGAACCGTCGAGCACCTGGCGGAGATTGCCCGTGTGATCGTCTTCGACCAGCGTGGGGTGGGAATGTCGGATCGCGTCGGCGGCGTACCGAGTCTGGAGACGCGGATGGACGATGTTCGCGCCGTGATGGACGCGGCGGGGTCGGCGCGGGCAGCGATCGTCAGCTCGAGCATCGGCGTCCCGATGAGCATCCTGTTCGCGGCCACCTATCCGAGTCGGACAGCCGCTCTGATCCTCATGCGTGGTTTCGCCCGTGAACTCTGGGCGCCGGACTATCCCTGGGGTTGGACAGACGACATGCACGACTCGATGACGAGAGCGTTGACGCTCATGTTCTACAAACCGCCGTCCGAGGCTGCGGATGCTCTAGGCACGATCACCTCGAGGTACACCGCGGGCGACCTCGAGTACTTCCGGCGCGCCGCAGGCAGTCCTGGCACGATCGCGGCGCTCGCGGCCATGAACCGCGAGGTCGACGTTCGACACGTCCTTGGAGCCGTTCGGGTGCCGACGCTTCTCCTCCACGCCGTAGACGAGCCGGCGTGGCCTATCGGCGGTGCTCGCTACATGGCGGAGCAAATCCCGGGAGCGAGGCTCGTCGAGATACCGGGGAACAGCCTCCTTGCCGGTTCGGGCCTCGACCGGACGTTGGACGAGGCGAACGGGTTCCTGAGCGGTGTCTGGGATACAGGCGGCTGGGAGGAGCCCGAGGCTGACCGAGTGCTGGCGACGGTGCTCTTCACGGACATCGTCGGCTCGAGCGAACGTGCGACCGCGCTCGGAGACCGCGCGTGGCAGGAGCTGCTGGCCGCGCACAACGCCGAGGTGCGGCGCCAGCTCACGCGCTTCCGAGGCCGTGAAGTCAACACCACCGGGGATGGCTTCGTCGCCAGCTTTGACGGGCCGGCGCGCGCGATCCGCTGTGCCTGCGCCCTCGTCGACGGCGTGCGCGAGCTCGGAATCGAGGTACGGGCCGGACTGCACACAGGAGAGTGCGAACTCGTCAACGGCGATGTGGCCGGTATCGCCGTTCACACCGGCGCCAGGGTGGCCGCCATGGCCAGGCCGAGCCAGGTTCTCGTTTCGAGCACCGTCAAGGACCTCGTCGCAGGCTCAGAACTCCGATTCGAGGACTGCGGCCCTCACGAGCTCAAGGGAATCCCCGGCGAATGGCGCCTCTTCGCCGTCGACCCACGATCAACCCAGGCGCTCTAGGGTCGCCAGCCGATAGGAGAAGACCGAAGACGAGAGCCCCGACGACGACTGGCGCCCGCAGTCCGACGGGACAGGAGAACGTCACGTGTTCTGCCCGGAATGCCGGCGGCGGGAGCTCCGGAGCGGGAACCAGGGCGGCCCCTCGGACGGGCTCCTCTCGGGATTGGTGCCTCAAACGAGGGATACCCAAAAGGGGTAGGGTCGGCCACTGTTTGGAGATGGGTATTTCGATGCCCGGATCGAGCGTCCGAAAGGAGTGTCCTGACTGTGCCGAGTTGGTTCATGTCGATGCGCGGATCTGTCGCTTCTGCCGGTTCAGCTTCGATTCTGGAATCATTCGGCCGACAGGACCCGATTGGGCCGTCGCTGAGCAACGGCTCGGTACGTCGAGCCAGAGCCCAAATCGCCGGTTGACGCATTTGGCCTTGCCGGTCGCGGCGATCGTCATCGGCGTCGTCCTGCCCGTCGCAATCGCGCTCTTGTTCTGATCGGCGAGGCGTTCCGTGTTCTGCCCGGCGTGCCGGCAGTGAGAGCTCGGTAGTCGCGGGTAGGCTGATGCTGTGCGGGAGATCGCGCCTGGCCTGTGGCATTGGACGGCACGCCACGAGGCGATCCGGCTGGATGTCAGCTCGTACTTCCTGCTCGCCGAGCGCGTGCTGATCGACCCGATGGTCCCGGCAGAGGGGCTGTCGTGGTTCGAGCTGCATGGGGTGCCGGAGCATGTGCTGCTCACCAACCGCCACCATGATCGCCATGCGTGGCGGCTGCGTGACGCCTTCGGTTGCGAGGTGCACTGCGTCCGTGCCGGACTGCACGAGCTCGGCGAACGTGGGCCAGTCGAGGCGTTCGACTTCGGTGACGAGTTGCCTGGCGGTGTGATCGCGTTCGAGGTCGACGCGATCTGTCCTGACGAGTCGGCGCTCTACATCCCGGCGCACCGTGCGTTGGCCTGCGCGGACGGAGTCGTCCGCCTGCCCGGCAGGGACGAGCTCGGCTTCGTCCCCGACGAGTTGATGGACGACCCCGAAGAGACGAAGGCGGGCCTGCGCGATGCCTACCGGCGCCTCCTCGACCTCGACTTCGATCTTCTGCTGCTGGCACACGGCGATCCCGTGGTCACGTCCGGCAAAGAGGCCTTGCACACCTTCGCCCAGTGAAGCGGCTGACCCGCCGGTGGTTTGTCGTAGCGAAGCGACGGCAACTCAGACGAACTCCTCGGCCTCCGCACCGGCACGACGGTGGCCGATACGCCGCTCACGCTCCGCGTCCGGGAGGAACCATCGCTCTGCCAAGGCGGTGGGTATCACAGCCGACAGCACGACGACCGTGACGAGCAGGGAGAACTGCGTCTTGTCGATGATCCCGGCGTTCAGGCCATAGAGAGACGCGATGGTTCCGAAGGTCAAGCCGGTGCTCATGAGCAGGGTCGTGAAAACACCGTGCCGGCGGTCGGCGCGTCGGGCGAGCGGATAGACGAACCCGATCTTCGGGATCATCTTCGCTGCCAGGAGAACGACGAGGAGGCCGAGGTTCGAGACGACTGCCGACAGTGACACGTTCATCCCGCCCTTGATGAAGAAGAAGGGCGTCAACGCCGCGAACGCCACCACGCGCAGTCGCTTCTGTTCCTCCCGGTGCTCCGCGTAGTGGCCGCTCATGACGAGACCAAGCACGAACGCGGGAAGCACCGCGTGCCCGTTCGACGCCTCCGCAAGCACCATCAGCACGAGGAGACAGACGAATACGAGCTTGATCTCCGGCTCGATGACGCGGTCGCCGTAACGTCCGAAGAACCACGTTGCGATCCGAGGCAGCCCGACGATGAGTGCCAGCGACACCGCTAGAAAAGCAGGGAACCAGATGTTCGGCTTGATGAAGATGGCCGAGAGCGCCACGGCCGTGCAAAGGTCGGTAACGAACGTGGCGCTCATCAACAGCTTCCCGATGTCTGTATCGGTGAGACCACGTTCAACCAGCACCGAGTAGACGACAGCGAGCGATGTCGTGGACAGCGCCGTCCCTGCGATCAGCGAGGCCCGACCTGTCCAGTCGAGTGCGAAGTACGCAACGAGCGATGCCACAACGAAGGGGCCGAGAAACGACACAACACCGATCCCCACAGTCGCACCGAGCCGACCTCGCATGTAACCCGGATCGACCTCCATCCCGGCGAGGAACGTCAACACGATGGAGGCGAAGGAGGCGATCAGCGTCAGCCATTCCTGCGTCTCCAGATGGAACAGGTTGCCGGCAACAACGCCGAGCGTGAGTTCGACGAGAGCGACCGTGATACCCAGTTCGACCGAGATGATGCTCGCAAGCAGAGCTACCGCGGCGAGAACTGCGAAGAGTTCAACGGCGTCCATCCTGACCTCCTACACGTTGCGTCGAGTGACGTTTCGGTAGAGGCCATCAGCCTGTGAAAGGCGGTTAGACGCGAGCCTCATCGCGCTTCGTGAAGCATACCTCGCCCCGGCGGAGGTGTTTCAACGGCACGCATCACGCCGTGCTCCTGACGTTGCGGCGCGGCACCACTCCGCGCCAGTCGGTAGGTGTCCGCTGCTGGCGTATGCTCTCCTGTCTCACCTGCCACCCGAAGGAGCCCGTGCGTCCGCTACTCGACGCAAACAGCGCCTACACCGATGCGGTCACGACGGTCTTCTCGTCGACGATCGCATTCAAGGCCTGGCTTGCGACGGCGGCCGTAGCCCTCGCGGTCGTCCAGGTGCTGACGGCGTCGCGCATGTGGGGAAAGTTGCAGCACGTGATCCCGCTCTCCTTCGCGGTGTCCAAGAGGATCCACCGGTGGTCGGGCCGACTCGCGTTCCTCTGCACGGTTCCCGTGTTCTTCCACTGTGTCTTCATTCTCGGATTTCAAACGCCCGGCGCCCGGGTTGCGATCCACTCGATCGTCGGCATCTTCGTTTACGGCGTGTTCGCAGCCAAGATGCTCGTGATCCGGGAGAAGGGATACCCCCACTGGGTGCTCCCGGTGGCCGGGGGGGCGATGGCCACGATGTTGCTCGTCCTGTGGGTGACCTCGAGCCTGTGGTTCTTCACGAACGTGCGGTTCGGGATCTGATGCAACGGCGGCTGTGGCGACCCGCGACGCTGCTCGTGTGCGTGGCCGGCGCCGTGTTCGCCCTTGCGGAGGGACACTTTCTCGCCCCGTCGATCCCAACGGGTGCCGGGGCCGCTGCGGCGATCGCACTCGGTGACCCGTACCAGGGAGAACTCGTGTTCGTCGAAACCTGCGCGGGGTGCCACGGAGACGGCGGAATCGGAGGCGGCATCGGCCCGCGGCTCGCCGGGGCCGGCCTGTCGGCTGCGCTGATCCAGGCGAGAATCGAGCGCGGCGCCGGCACGATGCCGGCGGGCCTCGTGGAGGCGGAGAGCGAGGCGGACGTACTCGCCTATGTGGTCGGCATCACGGCGAAGTAGCCGTCCGCGCGCGCGTCGTCGATCTCCGTACCCGGGGAGCCCCGCTCGCCACGGTACCTCGCGGCGGGGTCCCGGTGTGACCTGCGGAAGGTCGGACTGGTCCCGCGCGAGGAGGAAGCCTTTGAGCCCGCCTGCCCCAACTACCGGGCTCCGTAAGATGCCTCCAGCCGGCGCATCCCCTCGGCGACGCTAACCACGGGCCGCCAGCCGGTCGCCTCGCGGAACGGGCGCGGATCGAACCAGTGCGCGAGAGCGAGCTGATCGACGAGAAACCGCGTCGCCGGAGGCTCCGCATCCGGTCTTGCGAGAGCCCAGGCACGCTCGGCCGCGCCCGCCACACCACGAGCGAGCCAGAGTGGAAGATCCTTCGCCGGCGGCGGAGCGCCGGCTGCGGCGCAGATCCGCTCGAGCAGGACACGCACCGGCAGCGGCTCGCCGTTGGAGACAACGAAACTGCGGCCGGCGAGATCGCCGCCCGGGGCGAGCTGCTCCACCGCGACGACGAGAGCATCGGCGGCGTTGTCGACGTAGGTCGTGTCGATCAACGCTCTGCCGCCCGCGACGACGAACAGGCGCCCCGAGCGTGCACGCTCGACGATCCGCCCGATCAGCTGCGCGTCGCCCGGCCCCCAGATTGCATGCGGGCGGATCGCGGTGACCGAGAGCGCGAGACCATCCGCAGCCAGAGCCGCGAGTTCGCCCTCGGCCTTCGACTCCGAATACCAGGAGCGGTCGCGCCTGACCGTGATCGGCGCGTCCGCACCGGCCCCGACCGTCGGCACGGACTCGTACCCCACCGACGGCGAGGAGACGACCACGAGCCGAGGCACACCCGCCGCACGGCACGCGGCAACGACCGACTTGGTGCCGCCGAGGTTGACGCGTCGGAACTCGTCGCGGCTACCAAGGACACCGACCCGGGCGGCACCGTGGACAACGGCGTCACAGCCGGCTGCAGCCAGGGAGACGGCTTCCGGGTCGCAGACGTCGGTGAGCACCTGTCGACACGCGAGTTCCGCACTCCACAGCCGCTGCAGCGAGACGACCTCGTGGCCGCGCGCGGCGAGCGCCGCGATCGTGATCCGGCCGAGCAAGCCGGAGCCCCCCGTAACGAGTACCCGCATCAGATTCGCCTGGGCGCCGGCCCACCCGAAAGCAGCGATTCCGCCCAACGGCCGAGCCGCGTGCGATCGATCTTCGAGTTGTGACGGCGATCGACGGGCAGCTTCGGCACGGCGAGCACGGCGGCAACGGCCTGTGGGGCGAGCGCCTCACGGACGGACCGGTCGACGCCGTCTCCGGCCAGGCCTGCCTTGCCCTTGCGCTCGACGACCACCACTACTTGCCGGCAGCCAGGCGGGCCGACCCCGGTCACGGCGCAACGGAGCCCGGTGGCGGACTCGGCGACGACCTCGAGCGGCACCGGGGTCACCGGACCGTCGGCGGTATCGACGATGTGGGCCGTCCGACCTTCGACCCACAGGCGCCCCTCGGAATCGAGATGTCCAACGTCGCCCGTGCGATGCCACTCAACTCCCTGCTGGTCGACCGAGCGGGCCCGGTCGGTCGTCGCCCAGAGGCCGTCGTAGCCGACCGACAGCCATGGCGCGGAGACGACGATCTCCCCGCTCGCACCATCGTCGGCGAGCGGTTCGATCCGGAGCCCGACCCCCTCGAGTGGGTGACCGACACACACGCCCCGGCCGGGCCCGAGGGAAGCAAGCGTCGCCAGGTCGACGTCTGCAACCGACAGCACCTCGGTCATTCCATATGGCGTGTGCAATTCGGCCCTCGGTGCCAGGAGAGCGAACGCCTCGAGGATCCGTTGCGGTACCGGGGCGCCGGCCGAGAGGACCAGGCGGAGCGCACCGAGTGCCTCGCGCGCGACGGCAGTAAGGCTCTGCTGAGAGGCCAGCACACCGTCGAGGGCGGCGGGCGCTGCGAAGAGGATCGTCGCGTCGACGGCCGCACATGCGTCTGCGAGGGCATCGGCCCGCAGACCGGCGGGCTTCGTGATGTCGCAATCGGGAACGGCGACCGGGATGCCGAGGGCCGGCCCGTAGAGGGCGAACGGGGCGAAGGCGGCGACCAGACGATCATCGGGGCCGATGGCATAACACTCGCGCACGGCGGCGAATTGGGCTCCCATCCGGCGCTGGTCGTAGACCACACCTTTGGCAGGGCCGGTGGCACCGGAAGTGAACACGACTGCGGCCGCCGCGTCTGCGGCCGGCGCAAGGCTTTCGACGACCTTTGACAGCTTCGCCCGCCGACCCTCCCGGGTCGCGATCTCGAGCCGGCCGGCGGCCGGCACCCAGTGCAACAGCCGGGCGGCGGCGAGCGTCCGGCGGGTGCCGAGCAGCCAGCTTGGCTGTGCGCTGCGTAGCGCACGACGCAGACCAGTGATCCCCAGGCCGCGGTCGACGACAACGGCGACGGCCCCACTCACCCAACACGCGTAGGCGGCTGCGATGAAGTCGGCCGGGTCGGGTGTGATGAGCGCAACCCGGTCGCCGGGGATGACGCCTGCGTCTCGCAGCTCCTCGGCAGTCCCGGCCACACGTGCTGCGAGCGAGGCAAACGAGAGCGATCTTCCACCGCCGAGGGCAATGGCAGTGGCGTCGTCCCCCTCGCGGGCGACGAGCGCTGCCCACAGCGCCGGGGCCTCGACGGCCTGTTCGCGCTCGAATGCCGGGGAGGGAACCTGCTCGGGCTCGATGACGCGCCCGATCCAGGCATCGGCGAGCTCGGCCACGTCTTCCTCCTCGATGACTAGGTGACCTGCCAGCGGAAACCGGTGTAGCTCGGCCTGCGGCAGCCGACGCCGGAGGTCGGACGCGAACCCGAGGTGGAAAACCGGGTCACGCTCGCCCCAGACGAGCAGGACGGGCACGTCGAGCTCCGCCACGCGCGCCGCCACATCGGACATGGCGGCAAAGGACACGTGGGAGGGGGCGGTCGGAATATCAGCGACGAAATCGGCGATCACGCTCCTGTCGCGCCTCGACGCGTAGGGGCCGAGGTAGCCGCCGCGGGCGTCCCGTCCGATGCGCCCGCGCCCGGTGGCGAGCGTGGCACGAACGAACAGCGACGTCCGCCGGCAGGCAACCTCCCTGACGGCCCGTAACCGCACAATGCGGATCGGCAGTGGCACCCCAGTCGGCGGCAGCGACACGCCCGTGTTGCCGAGCAGGATCCCCCGCACGCGTTCCCGGTGCTCGATCGCCCAACCAAAGGCGATCGGGCCGCCCCAGTCGTGAGCCGCGAGGACGACCGAGCCGTCGACGCCGAACCCGTCGAGAATGCGTCCGAGATCGTCGACTCTTCGAGCAAACGTCCTCGGGCCGGTGCGCTCCGATAGCCCCATCGAAACCTGATCGATGGCGAGGACACGATAACGGTCGCCGAGGCGGCGGTGGAACGAGCGCCACAGGAACGACCAGGTCGGGTTGCCGTGCACGCAGACGACCGTCAACGGCGGCGTGCGGCCGTCGGGCGGCGCTGCATCCAGAGCGTGCACTCGCAGCGGCATGCCGTCGGCGTCACGTACCTCGATGCTTCGCGACCAGGCCTGTTCGATACCAAGACGCTCGAGGCGCCCCGCAGCGAACGCGGCCGGTGCGGATCTCACCAGATGATCTCGGCGACGCTGGCGTTCAGGCCGGATCCCATGCCCATGCAGAGGACACGCTCTCCTGCGCCGATCTCATCCTGGACACCCGCCAACGTGAATGGGATCGAGGCGGGACCGATGTTTCCCTGCGTCGGAAAGGTCAGGGGGGCCCGGGACTCGTCGAGACCGAGCGTCGCACACAGAAGGCGCGTATGCACCGAGCTGATCTGATGCAGGACGTACCAGGAGATGCCTTCTGTCCAGCCGAACTCCGTCGCCGACTCGGCCCAGGCCTCGCCCGCCAACTCGAGGCCGGCTTCGAGCAGCGCCTTCGTGTCGGTGGTCATCCGCTCGAGGTCGCCGACGCAGATCTCGTGGTATTGCGTCGCCGCCCGCGAGACGCCGCCGACGAGGCGATGCGCCTTCGGGCTCTGGTCGAGGCTACCGAGCACCATGGCGGCGGCGCCCGAGCCGAGCGTCAAGCTCGCGAACTCGTCGTAGACGTCCGTCCTGGCACGGGCCGTCTCCTGCAACCGGGCGATGGTCGTCAGCTGCGTGTGGCGGGCCCCCTCTCCGTCCACGACCAGGGCATACCGAATCTGGCCGGCCTCGATCGCCGTTGCGGCGAGGTTGATCGCATTGACGAAGCCGAGGCAGGCATTACCGAGGTCGAAGTTGAGGCAGCCGGGCGCCAAACCGAGACGGTGATGAACGGCGCACGCGACCGACGGCTCCAGATGGTGCCTGCAGACCGAGGTAGAGATGAGCATTCCGATCTCGGAACGGTCGATGCCGGCCGCGACGATCGCCTGCTCGCCGGCGAGCGAAGCCGCCTCGTCGAAGCGCATCCCCTCCGGCCACCAGCGGCGCTCCGTGATGCCGGCGATTTCCTCCAGCAGCCCCGGCCGCACGTCGCAGCGGGCGAACACCTCTCCGAGTTGTTCGTCGATCCACGCGGAGGTGACGACCTCCGGGGCCTCGGCGGCCTCGACCGAGACCACGCCGACGTTGGCATGGCGTTGCGTGTGGTTGCCACTCACGCTTGCCTGCCGGTTGTCCGGTGATGACCCCGAATCGTCTTCACTTCTCGCTCCCTCTCTGGTCGGTCGTTCCCTGACGCGAAAGAGGCCCGTCCGGGGCCTCTTTCAAGCGGAGAGGGCGGGATTTGAACCCGCGAAGCACCTTTCAGCACTTACGCGATTTCCAGTCGCGCTCCTTCGGCCGCTCGGACACCTCTCCGTAGCCGCGAAAGCGTACCCGCAGCTGTGGCGCCGCTCGCCGGCCGGCGACATCGTCGGGCCGCTAAGACGAACCGGCGACGGACGAGACGTACGCCGCGACATCCTGAATCTGCTCTTCGGTCAGCTGCCCCTTGAACGGCGGCATCACGCCCTGGCCGTTCGTGACCCGCGTCACAACGAGGTCGTAGGAGGGCTTCGCATCGTCGAGGTTCGGACCCACGCTTCCGCTCGAGCCCGCGTCGGCGAGCGTATGGCAGCTCTCACAGCCGGCAGACACGAAGACGTCCTTGCCGGCCGCTGGGTCACCCTCTCCGGTCGCGGGTGTCGTCTCGGCAGGCGTGGTCTCAGAGGGGGTTGTCCCAGCTGGCGTCGTCTCGGGAGGCGTGGTCTCGACCGCTTCAGTCTCGACCTCCTGCGTGGTCGTGACCCAGTACACAGTGCCCAGCTGTGCGACCAGAAACAGGCTCGAGACGAGCAGGAACGCCGTCAGCGTGGCGGGGAAATCCGGGTTGCGTTTCGGAATCCAGATCGCCGTGATCAACGCCCAGGCGATGAACAACCCTGCGACGATCAGCAGAGTCACCTTGCCGGTGGTCGTGATCGTGAGGAGCACGGCTGGGACGCTACCACGGCGTCGGAAGCGAGTTGAGGGGAAACGATTTGCCGCGAAGTAGTACGCTCCGCGCCGTGACGCCCGAGGAGCGACTCGCCCGCTATGCACGCCTCGCGGTGGAAGTGGGGGTCAACCTCCAGCCGGGGCAGCTGCTCCGCATTGCGGGGCACCCCGATCACCTTCCGTTCGCTCGGGCGCTCGCCGAGGTCGCCTACGAGATCGGGGCCCGGTATGTCGAGGTGATGTATGCCGACCCGCACGTACGGCGCTCGCGGATCCGGCATGCGCCCGAGGAAACGCTCGACTGGTCACCGCCGTGGACGCTCTCGTTGATCGACGAACTCGCGGCAACGAACGGCGCGATGATCGCGATCACCGGCGACCCCGAGCCCGACCTGTACGCCGATCTCGACCCGGCGCGGATCGCCAAGACGCGGCCGCGACTCGTCGCGGAGCGCATGCTGAAGGAGACCGGCGACGGCACGATTGCGTGGACGATCGTCGGCTACCCGAACCCCGGATGGGCGAATGCGGTGTTCGGCGAGCCGGACGTAGAGCGGCTCTGGGAGGCCGTCGCCGTCGCGACCCGACTCGACGAGGACGACCCCGTGGCGTCCTGGCGCAGCCACATCGCGGGGCTGAAAGCGCGTGCAGCGCTGCTCGACGAGCGTCGTTTCGACGCGGTTCGCTTCCGAGGGCCGGGCACCGACCTGACCGTCGGCCTCATGCCCGAGTCACGTTGGCAGTCGGGGTCGGAGCAGACGGTGACCGGGATCGAGGAGGTCGTGAACATGCCGACCGAGGAAGTCTTCACATCACCACACCGGCTGCGAACCGAAGGCATCGTCCGATCCACGATGCCGCTCGTCGTCAACGGTCAGATCGTCCGCGACCTCGCCCTGCGGTTCGAGGGCGGGCGGGTCGTCGAGGTGAGCGCCACGAACGGCGCGGAGGTCGTCCGCGAGGAGATGGACACCGACGAAGGCGGGTCGTACCTCGGTGAGGTCGCCCTCGTGGACGGGGAGTCGCGCGTCGGCCAGACCGGCATCGTCTTCTTCGACACGCTCTTCGACGAGAACGCGGCCTGCCACATCGCCTACGGGCAGGGGTTCGCAAGCGCCGTCGAGACACCCGACGGTACGACGCCCGAGCAGCTCGCCGCGCTCGGCTGCAACGACTCGATCGTGCACACGGATTTCATGATCGGCGGGCCCGAGGTCGAAGTCGACGGCATCGAGTCGGGCGGTGCTGCGGTGCCGATCCTGCGCAGCAACGAGTGGCTGCTCGCGTAAGGTCGCTCGCCTAGCCTCTAGCTCCGGCCGGCGCCGAGCGCCTTCATCAGCTCGATACTGGCCGGGGAGATCTCGTCGGGTGGACGTGGTTCGCGCCGGAGCTCGCCGTCGGCGAGCTCGTAATGACCGATCGAGCGCAACGGCGGCGAGTAGACATGCACCGTCACGGCGCCTTCGAGGTGGTCCACGCGGTGGATCGCGTCGCCGGGAAACGAGAACGAGGCGCCGACGTCGTAGCGTGTCACCTGTCGACCGCCTTCGATCTGGAGGTACTCGCCCGTCACCGCGCCGGCAAGCACGTGGACGCCCCCACCGGAGCCGTCGTGATCGTGAAAGCCGCTGTCGCGTTGCTGCCACCAGGTGTTCAGCCACGCCTCGGAGCCGTCGGTGCGCCAAAGCAGGACGGCTTCGCCCGAGCCTTGCCCGTCGAGAGTGGCGACGTCAATGAGCGCGGCTGCGCGTGTCGCCACCTCGGCGCAGCTCTCCGGTTCGAGGAGACCCGCGGCGCCGACAGCGGCCGGATCGATTCGGTGCTCCATGCACGGATCGTTGCACGCACGGCGCATTCGTGCGCCAGGATTCGCGCGTGAGCTTCGTGGCGCGGATCGAGGCATGGCCCGTCAACGTGCCGCTCGTCGCCACCTACCTGATGGCGCCCGGCGCGTATCCCGGGATGAGTCGCACCGTCGTGCGGGTGACGACCACCGATGGGGTCGTGGGGCTCGGTGAGACGCCGTCCGCGGCGGATGCGTTTCTCCTCGCGGGTGAGCTCGGAGCCCGCCTGGTCGGTCGCGATACCGAGACGTTGCGCGAAGCGCTCGGGAAAGAAGCAAGCCCCGCGACACAGGGCCGCGTTCGCGCCACCCTCGTCACGCCCAGTGCGGGCGCCGGTGTGGAGATAGCGCTCTGGGACATCGCCGCCCGCGAGGCGGACCTGCCCCTGCACGCTCTTCTCGGCAAGCTGGTGCGGCGAGAGATCCCGTTCACGGAGTACTTCGCGCGCCGCCCGGGCCACGAAGACTCGCCGGCCGAGATCGCGGCCTACTGCGCTGGCATGCTCGAGGAACACGGATCGCAAGCCTTCGAAGGAAAGGTTGCCACGCAGTCGCCGGCGGAGGACATCGAGCTCGTGCGACTCGTCCGCGAGGCGATCGGTCCCGATCTGTCTCTGCGGCTGGACGCCAACATGGGTTGGAGCCTCGAGACGGCGCGCGGGATGCTCGCGGCGCTCGCCCAGTACGACATCGCGAACATCGAGGAGCCCGTAGCGACCCCCGCCGAGCTCGTACGGCTGAGGGCAGAATCGGCGATCCCTTTCTCGTCCCACACGCCGGACATCGACGGCGCCGCCGCGCTCGGCGTGCCCGACACGCTCGTCCTCGGCGTCGGCGCCTGTGGCGGCATCCGGGGAACCTTGCGCTTCGTCGAGCGGTGTGCCACGGCAGGGGTCGGCTTCTGGTTCTACAGCGGTGATCTCGGGATCGCGACCGCCGCGCAGCTCCACGTGACGGCGGTGTCGCCGTCGCTCACGGAGCCGAGCCAGTCACTGCTGCGCTGGACGGCCGAGGACGTGACCTGCGAGGGCCCGTTTGCACCCCGGCGCGGGATCGTGCGCGTCCCCGACAGCCCGGGCCTCGGTATGTCTCTGGACGAGCGCGCCCTGGCGCGCTGTGTGGAACGGTTCGCGCGCGAAGGCGAATACGATCTCTACTCCGGCCCGCCGCTTCCCCGTTACTGAGGTCCGCGTGCCGGCGAGCCGAGACACCGGTGTCCGCCGTCTCTGCCCCAAACGAGTGGTCGGCGGATACCGCCGGAGTGGACGACGAGCGATTCGCGCACAGGGATTGAGTTCGCCGCCCGTGCGCTAGCCTATGAGCCTCTCGGGCGCATAGCTCAGCGGGAGAGCGCTCGCTTCACACGCGAGAGGTCCCTGGTTCGATCCCAGGTGCGCCCACTAAAAAGCCCTGCAAATCGGCTATTTTTTTGGAGCGTTTCCCACACTCACGAGGTTCGACGCGTCAAAATTGGCCTGGAAGCCAACTAACCAGCTCGGATTTCGGGTGACCTCAAGCGTAACCAGGGCGTACGAAGTAGACAGCGATGACGGCACCGCTCGATCTAGGTTACTCCTCACTTTCTGATTCGTCTTAAAGCGCTCGTTCGCGGAGTGACCCAGCCACGACAACCCCACGCGGCCTGCGCACCCCCGAGACGCAGCAACTCGCGCGCCTGTAACGGAAGCCGTTGCGGCCGAATGCCCATAGACGGTCGCAGCAGACGGCGGCTTACCGTCGCTTACTCAACTGTCGATCCTCGTCTGGAGGTGATGACTGTCAGGCCCCATCCCTGGAGGAGGATCGAGGCGGCTGTTGCGGACAGCACCGCCGCCTCGGTGTGGTCTGTTTGGGGGAGCGCTTCGAGCGCGGCGTAGCCGGCGAGGAGGAGGGGGACTGCGCCTTTGAGTCCGCCGAGCGTAACTACGAGCCTCTCGGTTCGTGTGAAGTGGCTGTGGCTGAGGCATGCGAGTACGATCGCGGGGCGTAGCAGGCAGAAGGTGACGAGCGTGAGGACTGCTCCATCGATCACGTCTCCGCTGGTTAGGCGTGGCGCGTAGACGGCTCCGAGCAGTCCGAAGAGGACGGGTTCGGCGGCGGCGGAGAGCGATTCGGGTATCGCGTGTTTGGTGCCGTCCTGTGCTGCCCAGCGGTCTGCGAACAGCAGGCCGGCGATATAGACGGCAGGAAGCCGCTTCCGTGGACAACTGCTGTGGCGGCTCCGATCACGACAACGGTGATCAGGACTGCAATTGACTCGAGTGCATCCTCGAGTCGTGGAGTTGCCTTGAGGAGCAAGATCAGGACGCCCGCGCCAACGACTCCTCCGACGAGGCCTAGGCCTAGTTCCTGCACGAGGTGCACGGCGCTTGCCGTGACGGTGCCGTGGTCGGAGGAGACGAACGTGACGACGGCGATCATCAGCGAGATTGAGACGGGGTCGTTGAATCCCGATTCGCCTTCCAGCACAATCCTTGCCCGCCGGAACTGATCGCGTCCTCGCAACGTCGCGTACACCGCGGCCGGGTCGGTTGGACTGAGGGCGACGCCAACGAGAGCGGCGAGTGTCCATTCGAAACCGAGCAGGTAGTGCGCGAAGACGCTGAGTAGACCGGCCGTTGCGGCGGTTCCAATGGTGCCGAGGGCAAGGATTGGCCCTGCCTCTTTGCGCCAGGCGGCGTAGCCGGTCGCGAGCCCACCCTGGAACAGGATCGCGTAGAGGCCCAGGACGCCGATCTGCTCGAGCGGCAGTTCGCCGAGGCGGTCGGTCGGAATGAGCTCCAGATATCCCGCGATCACACCGACGGCGAGGAAGGCGGCTGGTCCAGGTAGCCCAACCGACTCAACCGCAGGTGTGAGCGCAATCGCAGCCAAGAGCAGCGCTGCGAAGACGAGGAGGTGCGGGAAGAAGTCGGCGAGGGCGTCCATCGAGGTCTGCCGACCAGACTTCCCGGCGCACCGCGTCGAGCATACAGGCAACGAAACTGATGCTCGCTCCAACGGCGGGACGGCAAGCGGTGACCTTGAACCAGGCCGCGGCCCCGCAGTGAGGACGCTCGCCGGCGTGGCCGTGGTTGAATGCGCCGCGTGTCGGGTGTGAGTCAGGGAGAGGGCGAGGCGAACGAGGCGCCTGAGCGGGTCGGGGTTTCTGTGCGCGTGAAGTGGGGGATTGCGTTCCTGATTGGGCTCGCGACGGTGACGGCGGCTTCGTTCACGTGGCGTGCGGCTCAGATCGGGAGTACGGCGGCGTACGACGATCGGCAATCGATCGGGGAGACGGTGCGGGCCGAGCAGGGCGAGGTGGAGCGCACCGTTGCGATTGCAGCCGCGGCCCGCGAGTACGTGCGCTACCGGGCCGACTACGGGGTCGCGGCTGCGCTCGATCGCCAGGCCGCCCGTCTTAACAGAACTGGGTCGGGTCAGCTCGCGAGCGTCTCGCGTGGGGAGGCGGCCGCTCTCAGGCAGGGTGCGACTCGCCGCGCTGCCGAAGCAGGCGTCTTTGGTCGCGCGACGATCGGCAGCGATCTTCTGAAGCCGAGCGCGACACCTCGCTCGTTCGACATCAAGGCGCGTCGGCGGGCGCTCGAGGCGGAACAGTCGACGGCGCTCGACTCGCCGGGAAAGCTTGATCCTTCGGGGTTCGCGCGGCAGGCAGACGCCATTCGTGACCGGGTAAACGGCCTCGTCCGCTTCGCTTTCGTGATCGCCTTCGCGGTGCTGCTCTACACGCTGGCCGAGGTATCGACCCGCCGCCGCACAACAACCGCCTTCGCAGTCGCCGGGATCGCGGTCTACATAACCGCAGTCGCCGGATGTCTCTCGACCTACTTCTTCGCATGAGCGATCGAAAGCCAACGCCGCCGACTGGGGCGCCTGCTCGGAACCCGGAAGAGGTTGAGGAGGTTGCTGATTCTCTCAAGCCCAAGATCGCCGTGACCCTCGCCGTTGTGGTCGTGATCGCAGGGATGCTCGGCGTGCTGCAGACCCAGGCGGGAGCGAACGAGTCGACGACCGCTCGGGAGACGACCCGGACTGCCGTGAGAGCGATGTCTGCCAACGTCGCGACGAGCGCGCTGCTGGGTGTCCGCTCCGAGGTGGAGGCTGAACACGACTTCCTGCCGTTCCGCCGGCCGCTGAACGCAAGCGCAGCCGATCTCACAGGGGCGGCGGGATTGGTGGTCGAGCCGGCATCGATCCGCCGTGACCTCCGGGCCGCTCAGCATCTGCCCACCAAGCAGCTTCTCAGCGAGGTGGGACCACTCCGACTCGATGCTGAGCGCCAGGTACTCAAACAGCAGGCACTCGCCACCACACGGGTCACCTGGAATACCCGCTCGACCCAGTACACAACAGTGCTAGCCGTCCTCGCCGCCGCGCTCTTCCTCGTCGGATTCGGCCTCGTCGTCGAGGGCCCGGTCCGGCGGGTCACCTACGGGCTCGGGCTCGCGATCGCGGTCCTCGTCGTTGTCTGGGGAGCCTGGGTCTACCACCTCCCGATCCCCTTCACACCGGACAATGCGATCACAGCCGCCGCTCAAGGCTCTGTCCTCACAAGCGACGGCGACTACCACGCGGGAGTCGCAGCCTACGACCGAGCGATCAAGGCTCACGAGGACTTCGCAACCGCCTACACCGGCCGTGCCCGGGCACGGCTCCTCGCGGCAAACCCCGACTACCCGGTCACCCGTGCATTCACCGACCCGGGTGGCAGCGAGGCGGCCGCCGCGGTCAGAGACGCTCAGCGCGCGCTCGACCTCGGCGGCCACCGCGACCTGCTCGGCGAAGCTCTCCTCGCTCTGGTCGCCTTCTACCGCGGCGACTACGACCAAGCACTCAGCGGCACCGACGCCGCCATCAAGATCAACCCAGATGTTCCCGATGTCTGGCTGCTGAAAAGCGCCGCGCAACTCGCCCTCGGCGACAGCGACGGCGCAGACACCTCTCTCACGACAGCCCTTGGTCTGCTCAAGGGAAGCGATCCATCCCAGCGCACGCGGCTCCTCGCCGCGAGCTATCTCAGCTATCTCGCCGCCGTCGCCCACGACAAGCCCGAACACGCGGACGAGGCGCGGCGATTCTCGGCCCGTGTCGTCGCCACCGAAACGGCGTTCACGCTCCAAAGGAAACTCCCACAGGGCGGCCCTCCGACCGGCAGCGTCGAGGTCGCCGACCTGAAATACGCAAATGGACGACTGAGCCTGGTGATCCGCTGGCACGATCTTCCAGTCGGCACAGCGCTCAGCGCGATCGCGTACGAACGGCCGCTCGCAAACGGGGCCTGGACACAGCCGCCCGACCTCGCGCTCTTCGCCACCGTCCACGGGACAGGCATGCGCCGAATCAACGTGCCACTGTCGCGAACGTGCAAACCAACCGCCGTCAGGGCAGACATCTATCTCAACGGGGTGCCGCGACGCTCAACGGTTGGCCAAGGCGTCACGCAGACCTGCTGACCGGTGCAGTCGACGAAGCATGAACCGGAATGGTCGCTACGACAGGAACCGCATTCCGGACAGCGGAGTGAGTTGGCGCGCTCTAGCAGCTACCGGATGAGAGCGTTTCGGAGAGAAATGAGTCCGTCCGGTGGTCGTCGAGCACGTTTCCGATCGCGTCGCCTTCGGCCGGATCCAGACCGATGATCGAGTCCCGTCTGAAGTCCGTGCTCGATCGCGTCCGCCGCGGTAAGACCGTCGAACTCGCCGTTCCTCAGCAGCAGATCGACGAGCGTACGAGCGTCTGAATCGCTCACGAGGACGCCGAACAGACCAATCAACTGAACCCCAGAACGCCGCGGTCCAGCTGGCTAGTCGATGAAGCCGTAACGAAACAGCGTCCCGCCGTCCTCATCGGTGACCGTATCCGCAGCGACGAGGCTCTTCGGCTCGTTCGGATCGGCGATGATCCCGACGATTTCGCCTGTGCCGTCCCGCTCGACAGATGCCCACGCGATGATACGAGAGCGCCCCGTCTCGGTGCCGTCGACGGTCGCGAACAAAGCGCGCCAACCAGCTTCGGCCGCCACAAGAGCCGCAAATCCACTCACAGCGCCGATCGTAGTAGAACGGGGTCTCACGGTGGCGATCCACCCGGAGTCATGCATCATTCCCGGGAGGAATTCCGAGTCGTCTCGAATGAGGGAGCCGTCCACGATGGACGAAGGCGTCACGTTTGGCCAGGTCGACCTCGAGGGCGGAGAGACATTCCAGGCCGTGCGTCGCAGCTTGGGCGTCACAACCTTTGGGATCAACGTGATCACCCTGAAGCCACGCGAGCGCCTCCGCATCCACCGCCATCACCGTCAAGAAGAGGTCTACCTCGTTCTGGCAGGCACGTTGACACTCTCGATCGAAGCCGAGGAGCACGAGCTCACCGTCGGAGGGGTTGCGCGGGTCGCTCCCGCGGTCAGACGCCAACTGACGAATCGAGGCCCTACTACCTGCGTCGTCCTAGCGCTCGGTGGATCGGCGTCCCACGAGGGCCGCGACGGCGAGGCATTTGTCAGCTGGGACGACGAAACCGGCAAACCTCCACAAGAGATCCCGCTGCCACCAGAACTACCGGACTGAGCGGCCTCCCTTTGACGATCCCGTACTGATGGGGAACGCGACTTCTCGGCCGGCCTTCGCGCCTCTTCAGGCCCTCGGTTTGGGATCGCCGTCGACCCACTTCGCGTGATGCTTGCGAGCCCAGTCGACGCGGACGTCACCGCGGGTAACGCCGCGCAGCGCGTGCCGCGTTGCCGGGTGGATAAGAGCCAGGTAGAGGTGTCCGGTCAGCAGCACGACCGAGAACAGCGTCAGGCCGTCATGCAGGACGATAGTGCCGTCGAAGCGGAAGCTCGTGTTGCGCTCTCCGAGCCAGAGAAGCGTCCCGGACACTGCGAACAGCAGCGCGAACGCAGCGGTGAGGACGGCGTTGAGCTTCTGTCCAGCGTTGAATCGACCCTGGGGTGCACGCCGTCCCCGGAGCCAACGCCGGTCGTCGCCATCGAACGCATCGAGCTCTCGCAGTGTGCGGCGTAGCCCTCGGCGGTCACCGAGCACAACGACGGCCGTCAGAGCGATCGCCCAGGCAACCGCGACGAACAGATGGGTTTCCTTGACCTGCGGACGGCGGCCTATCTGCTCTCCCAGATACGGGACGTAGAGCACGAGGCCCGTCGCGAGGAGGGCAAAGAACGCGCTCGCGTGAATCCAGTGCAGCGCGCGCTCCGTCAGCGAGAACCGACGCACGTAGCGGTGCTCAGAAGCCGTTCGAGCCACCGACCCACGCATCCCGGTCGTAACCGCGCTGCTCCCAGTACCCGGCGGGCGCATCCCGAGCAAGCGTGATCCGCTCGACCCACTTCACGTTCTTGTAGCCGTACATCTCCGGGATCACGAGCCTGAGCGGAGCTCCATGAACCCGAGGCAGCGGCTGGCCGTCCATCTCGTAAGCCAGCATCACGTCGCCGAGTCTCGCTTGGTCGGCGGTCAGCGTGTCGACGTACGGCTTCTCCGCCGAGGTAAAGCTCACCACTCGCGCGGTCGGCTGCGCCTGGACGTGATCAAGAACGGTCGAGAGTCGCACACCGGCCCAGTGCACGTTCTGCACCGACCAGCCCGTGACGCAGTGGAACGTCGAGACCTGCTCCGAACGTGGTAGCGCGCGCAGCTGCTCGTAACTGAACGACCGCGGCGAACCGACGAGGCCGTCCACCCGCAACCGCCACGTTGCCGGCGTGAACCGCGGCATCGAGGCAGCAACGGTGTAGATCCGCCAGCCACCTGACGGCACGAGGTTCGCCGGCAGCGCATCGGTCAATGGGCCCGCCGCGCCGCCAAGCGCGTGCCAGGCAGGCCGCCCCCAAGCGAGCGAGCTCAGTCCGAGCGCGGTGACCGCCAGGAATGCCCGTCGGCCGTACGGTCGCGCATCCGAGCTTGCGGTAGAAGGCCTTTCCATCCTACGAACCTAGCGCCGCTGGAAGGCCTGAAAATTACGGAAGTCTGAAACGTTCCCGGGCCGCCCGCCGGCGATGGATCTGAACAGTCCCTTAAGAGCATCGCGCAGCCATTGCGCTGGGATCGAATCGCAGGCAAACCATTCACGCAAGCACTCCCATCACCAACCGAAGGAGCTACCTGTGCGCCTCGCTCTCTTGCTCGCCACAGCGGTCGCAGCCATCGTCGCCGTCTCCGGTGCCGCCGCCGCACCAGCCTCATCCATGAAGCCCGCGATCGAGACCAAGTCGAACATCGGCACCGTGATCGCAACGCCGATGAAGCTCGGTATCTACTACTGGGACGTCGAGAAGAAGGCCGGCGGCAAGATCAAATGCACCGGTTCCTGTCTCAAGCAGTGGCCGCCCGTCTACGTCACCGGAGCCGTGCCGAAGCACGTGGCTGGAGTCATGGCGACCTTCGGCACGATCAAGCGCGGCATGAAGCACCAGCTCACCGTCAACGGACTCCCCGCTTACACATACGTCGGTGACAAGGCCGGGATCGTCAAGTGCGACGGCGTCGACGGCTGGCACGCAGCCCGGCCGAAATAGCTGTCTGCGCCAGCGCGAACGAGGTATCGAGGATCGGTGGGAGAGGTCCGTGGAGTGAGTTGCTCCATGGGCCTCAATTCGGCTCGCGCAGCAGGTGGGCGGGAGAAAGGCGGCGACCTCGCCTCGGACTCAGCTGAGCCGTACGTCAGACTCGCCCGTCGAGCCAAGTCGCGAAGCCAGGACTTGACCCGGGTCAGCGCCGGGAGCATCCTCGAACGCGACCGCTTCGAACCCGGAGGGAGACAGATGAACGGAGAACGGCTACGCGAGCTGCAAGGGCCTCTGAAGGAGCGGTACCGCGACGACCCAGGTGCCGCGCTGGTCACGCTCCGGGCGACCGGGACACTCGGCGAGGGCATCACGTGCTCGGTTGCAACCGGTCGCGCGCTCGTGGAGGCGGGCCTCCATCCGGCGAGCGGCGGAGACGGGCTGAGCCTTTGCTCCGGCGACATGCTGCTCGAAGCCCTCGTTGCCTGCGCCGGCGTCACGCTCCGCGCTGTTGCCACCTCGCTCGGAATCGCGGTCGAAGCCGGCGTCGTGCGCGCCGAAGGCGATCTCGACTTCCGCGGCACGCTTGCGGTCAGCAAGGAGGCATCCGTGGGGTTCCGCTCGATCCGGCTCGCGTTCGAGCTCGAGACCGACGCGAGCGACGAAGACCTCGACACCCTGCTTCGCCTGACAGAACGCTACTGCGTCGTCTACCAGACAATTGCGACCGCTCCAGACCTATCGACATCCTGGATGCGGGCGACGAGGCAGTGACTCAACGCCGCACGGAGGTCAAGTAATTGAAGAGCTGGGAACCGATCGCCGATGTCTTACACGAAGCCGCAGAGACGCACCACGTCGTTTGGCGGATCACCGATGGCGACGATCCCGACTGGGCGTCGTGGTATGCGGACTGGTTGCTCGACCTTTCCGAGCTTCCTGTCATGCTCGGCGCAAAGCCGGTACGAAGTCATCTCATTCACGCACTCGTTCAGCTCGACCGTGATCACGTCACGGCCGGGTCGAAGGAGCGGTGGGAGGATGTGTATGCGCGTCGTCTAGTCGAGCAGTTCGCTGCCTGAGGATCAGTACGGACAAGGAAGCGAGCGTGTTCCGTTTGCCGTCCAGCGGTCTGATCTGGCCGTTCGGCGGCTCCGCGTCCGTGTCGGTAGACGCGGACCATGCCTCGGGTGCTCCGAGCGGGCTACGCGAAGGGGAGCGTAAAGCTGACGCGAGCGCCGCCTTCTGGCCGGTTCTCGGCCCAGATCCGGCCGCCGTGGGCCTCCACGAGGCCACGGGCGATCGCGAGGCCGAGGCCGGCTCCGCATTGTGAGCGGGCCGGGTCGCTGCGCCAGAAGCGGTCGAACATGCGACGTTCGGTCTCCTCACCGAGCCCTTCGCCCGTGTCCTCGACCGTCACCCGCACCGCATCGAGGTCGGGAGCGACACGGACCGCGACCGCGCCGTCCGAGGGCGTGTGCCGCAGCGCGTTCACGAGGAGGTTGAGCAACACGCGTTCGACCTTGTCGGGCGCGAACCGTGCGACCGCCGCGGGGTCGACGTCGGCGCCCAGCGTGATGTGACGCTGTGTCGCCTCGGCCGCGACACCGCGAAGGCAGGTCGAGACGACCGCGCCGAGGTCAGAGGCGTCGAGCTCGAGGGTGAGAACGCCCGCGTCGATCCGGGCCAGCTCGAAGAGGTCGTCGACGAGCAGGCTCAGGCCCCGTACCTGATCGCCAAGCGCAGGCAGGTAGTCGGCGGGCTCGGCGAGACCGTCCTCGAGCGCCTCCAGCATCGCTTGCATGTTCGCCAGCGGTGTCCGGAGGTCATGGCTCGCCCAGGCGACGAGCTCACGTCGCGCATCGAACAGCTGCTCGAGATTCGCGGCCATCTCATTGAACGATCCGGCCAGATCCGCGACCTCGGCCGGACCCGACTCGGGCGCACGCACGGTGAGGTCACCGTGCGAGAGGGCAACCGAGGCATCGCGCACGCGATCGATCGACCCTGCGATCGAGTGCGCCAGAAACAGGCCGCCGAGCATCGCGACCGTTGCCGATGCGGCCGAGACGGCGAGGATCTTGACGTCGTCGCCCATGTGGAACATGACCCACCCCGAGAGCAGCACCGCCGCGAGGGGCAGGCAAACAGCGAGTGCGGCGAGGCCGATCAGCTGTAGCCGCACGGTCGGTAGCGCCCTCAACGCGAACGCAAGGGCAAGACCGACACCGAGAGTGACGATCGCGACCGCTGCCGCCCCCCAGATCATCGGCTCACGGCACCAGGCGGTAGCCGACGCCCCACACGGTCTGCAGGTGGAGCGGCTCGGACGGCTCCGTCTCGATCTTCTCGCGCAGGCGCCGCATGTGCACCGTCACCGTGCCCGTGTCGAGCGCCGCCTCGTATCCCCACACGCGGCTCATCAGCTGATCGCGGCCGAACACGCGGCGCGGGTTGCCGGCGAGGAACGTGAGCAGGTCGAACTCCTTCGCGGTCAGGCGCAGTTCCTCGCCGGCCTTCCGCACCTCTCTTCTCTGCGTGTCGATCTCGATGTCGCCGAACGCGTACCGCACCCGCTCCTCAACCGAAGCTGTGGCCCTTCGCAAAACGGTCCGCACCCTGGCTGCGAGCTCCCGGGGCGAGAAAGGCTTCGTGACGTAGTCGTCCGCGCCGAGCTCGAGCCCGACGATCCGATCGGCCTCCTCGCCCCGCGCTGTGAGGAGGATCACCGGCAGGTCCGAACGGGACCGGATCCAGCGGCAGAGCTCGAGCCCGTCGACACCGGGCAACATCACATCCAAGACGACCAGATCGGGTGTCTGCTGCTCAAGCAGGAGTCGCGCCCGTTCGCCGTCGTCGGCCTCGAGCGTCGTGTGACCGTCACGCACGAGATATCGCACCACGACCTCCCGGACGATCGGCTCATCGTCCACGATCAAAACGGTCGCCATAACCGCATTGTGACCGCGATCTCTTACAACGGGATGAATTTGACCAATAGCCCTTCGAGGCATATACGACCCGCGGAGACGGCCATTGAATGGTCGTCTCCGCACGACCCGCCGGGCTGGATGCTCTAGCCCGTGGACGAGAGTTTGATCAGGAGGCGCCTATCGTTTCCATGTTCTTCTCGACGATCGCGACCGTTGCCGACAACTCGTCGCTGGGGCTGAACTCGACCACCTCCGTGCCGGCGTAGAGTCGCGGCGTGTGCCCGGGGGGCGCGTAGTAGGCGTCGCCCGTCTCGTACGTCTCCTCGTGGCCGTCGGCGAACGTGAACGCGACCTTGCCCTTGATCACGTAGCCCCAGTGCGGGCACTGGCAGCGGTCGTCGGGGAGCCCGGTAAAGAACGGCGCCAGGTCTGCGTCGGCCGTGTAGGTCTCGAAGCCGACGGAGAAGTTGCCGTCGAAGTGCTCGAAGTGCCCCTCGTAGCCCTCGACCTCCAACGTCTCGGATGCAGTCTCTTTCGACGCTTTCGGCATGTCAGCCTCCTCTTGCGGTGGGTGGGGATCAGGCAGGCGGTGCGGGTGCTACTCACGCGTTCGCAGCGACGCGCTCCTCGGTGAGCTGGCGCATCATCCCGGCGACGTTGAGGAGGCACCAGTAGCCGACGATCTTGCCGTCGGCGAGCCGGTACACCTCGGCGCAGTCGGCAGCGACGTTCCGCCCCGTCGGGGCGATGCCCTTGTACTCGCCGTCGTGGGTGCCGGTCATCGTCGAGCGCACGAACACCTTGTCGCCCTCGGCGATCAGCTCGTCGAGGCTGATGTGGAGGTCGGGGAAGGAGTCGAAGTAGGAGAGGCAGCCACGGGTGACCGCCTCGCACATCTTCTCGTCGGCCCAGTAGTCGGAGATCGCGCCGACGTCCCGACCGTTGAAGACCTGCTCGTAGTACTGGTTGAGGAGCTCCTTGTTGTCCGACATAACGCCTCCGTTCCGTAGGTTGACGCCACTGAGGATGAACTCCGAGTCCTTCTCGCGGTAGGGGGAAACCCCCTATTCGTCCCCCAGATAGCGAGCGGCGTACGTGGCTGCTTGCGAGCGCGAGCTCACGTCGAGCTTGCGGTAGATGCGACCGACGTGATGCTCGACCGTCTTCGGGCTGATGAACAGGCGCTTCCCGATCTCGACGTTCGTGTTGCCCTCGCCGAGGAGCCGCAGCACCTCGACCTCGCGGCGGGTCAGGAGCCCGGCCGCCCTCGGCCCGGACGGCGCCTTCACACCAAGTTCGCGCATCAACGCTGCCGCTTCGTCAGCCTCGCGGACTGCGCCCAGAGACTCGAGCTCGGAGAACGCCCGCCGTGCGACATCGACGGCGGCCTCCCGATCCGTGACGGCGAGGACCCGCGTGAGGTCGAGGCGGGCCCGGGCCGCGTCCAACCTGAGTCCAAGCGACGCGTAGCGGTTCAGCGCCTCACGGATCAGCGGCTCCGCATCGGGCGTGTGCTCGGCGGCCGCTATCCGGCCACGCGCAAGCAGCGCCGCCGCGACGACCCGGTCACGTTCGGCAGCCTCCGCGATCCGCTCGAGCCCTGAGGCCGCCATCCGCGCGTTGTCGAGGCGACCCGCGGCGAGATCCGCTTCCACCAACCGGGCCAGCAGCGGTGCCGCCAACAGGCTCTCCCGGCCGACGACAGCAAGCCGTTCCTCGAGCAACCGCGCGGCGGCCAGCGGCTCGCCGCGAGCGAGCCGCAACATCACGGCGGCCTCCGCGACCGTGGGGTCGTCCTCAAAGCCGCGCAGCAACTCCTCGGCCTCGTCGAAGCGCCCCTGCATCACACGCATCTCCGCCAGGCGGGCCGCGGGGTGCACGCAGCGCGCCCGCTGGCCGGCGTCTGTCAGGTCTCGAAGCGCCGCCTCCAGCTCCTCCTCGGCCTCGTCCACGCGGCCGCTCGCGACATGAACACTCGCGCAACAAGTTCGGCAGAACGCAAGAAGCGGCTGATGGTCGTAGGTTCGGGCAAACGACTCGAGCACATCCGTCCACTGCGCCGGCCGGTCGGTATCGCCGGCGAGCTCGCACGCGGTCAGGAGGCTGCAGCAGACATCGGCGAATGTCTCGATCGACGCCTGCTCGCCACTCGTGACGGCCGCCATCGCCTCGTCGAGCCGAAGCAGCCCCTCGTCCACGCTGCCGCCCGAGACCTCCGCGAGCCCTAACTGCGCGAGCGCATAGAGCTCGAGGTCGGAGTCACCCTCCAACGCAGCCACCTCGATGGCAGCCCGAGCGTGGGCGGCCGACGTCGCAGGATCGCCAGCACGCTCGGAGCGCGCGAGCTCGAGCCACCCACGCTCCGAACCCGGCGCGACGGTCGCAAGCAGCCGCTCCGCCCGAGCAAGCCACCCGTTCGCCGCCGCGGCATTCCCCCACACCAGCGCGTACTCCCGCGACAACCAGAGCGCGATCCGCGCCGCACGCCCGAGATCCCCCTCACGACGAAAGCCCGCATACGCTCGCTCGCGAAACACGACCGCCTCACGCGGCTCACGCAACCACCACAACGCACGGCCGAGTCCATCCAGCGACTCGGGATCATCCGACACCTCGACCACGCCTCGGAACGCGTCACGGGCCTGCTCCCAGTCGCCCGCGACGAGCGCCGCCCTCCCGTCCCTGAGACGACCATCAACCTCAGCCAAACTCATCGACAGATGGTGACACACAGGAGAACGAGCCGATAGTGCCGCGTGACCGCGCTACCGCTTCGGCGGCAGGGTGCGCGCGAAGGTGGTGGCTGCTGTTACCCAGCGTCCGAGCGAAGCGCCGCGAAGGCCCGACTTCTCGACGAACACCATTCCCCTCATCGGCCTGCCGGTGAAGTCCATCGGACGGACGTGCGGCTTCTTCATCGCTGCCTCAGCGCCCTCGGCTCCGAGTCGGAGCAGGAGCTCGATCTTGAGCGCATCGATCGCCGATGCGCGCACCCTTGCACCGGCGCGATTGACCCAGTCGGTGGATCGTCGGATCGGAGCTGCTCGACGAGCTCCTTCATCTTCCCCGCGGCGTCGCGGTAGTCCGTGTTGTCCAAGTCGAGAGATTCAGACGCTCACCGCCGCCGAGACGATCACGACCGGCCGTTAGTACGTGAGTCCGAACGTCGGGATCTCGGACGTGTCCGTCATCGATAGGAGTAGCTCAGGAGGGGTCGCCGTTCCCACACCCATCCCACACGCACCGTGGGAATTGTGGGCCTGAGTGGATCCGGCCCGCTCTGCAGATCCGAATAGTCCCTGCAAATGTGCGGGTTGTGGGTCAGGCTGCGAGTGGTGTTCGTCGCGGGACACTGGTTCGATCCCAGGTGCGCCCACTAAAAAGTCCTGCAAATCGGCAGTTTTTGCTGGAGCCTTTCCCACACTCACGAGGTTCGACGCGTCAAATTGGCCCCGAAGCCCACCTTAGCCATCTCGGACAAGGCCACTAACGGACGCTCCGGCGTACGATTGCGCCGTGGGCGTCGATGTCGTGTCGGAGATCGAGATCGGAGGGCCGCGAGCCGATGTCCCCGCGTTTGCCTGCGACGGCTGCCCTCACTGAGCGATCAGCGCGAGGTGGACGTGCAGGTGTCGGCTTGACGTGCCTTGCAGCCGTGCCACCGAATGTTGCCGCGCCAGACCTGTGTCCGTGCCGGCGGTGTGGTCACATGCTCGCGGCCTCGTAGATCCTGACGGAGTGGATGATCGGGCAACCTTCGAGGAGCTTCTGTGCGTCGTCGATGCTCTTGGCGTTGACGATGCAGTAGCCGGTGATGGATGTCGGTTCGCGGGGAAGGTCTCGGGTCCCGGTCTTGGTGACTTCGCGGCCCATGCTGAAGGGGTTTCCACTGTCGACAATGTGGCCGCCGATGGAGGCGAACCAGTCGGTCCATGCCTCGATGACCTCGGGTGTCGGCATCTCGAAGCCGTAGTTGAGGAACATGTATTTCTTCATTGCCTGCCCCGTTTCTCTCGTGGGTTCGGGTGTTTCCGGCTGAGGAATTTCTCGTAGTTCTCGAGCGTCTCTTCCTCGGTCCCCCAGTAGGCGTGGTACTGGCCGAGCCAGTCTTGCGGGGCTCGCAGCACTGTGCGGTCGAGGGTGAGGAAGTTGGTGCGGCCGATCTTGCGGCGCTTGACGATGCCGGCGTTCTCGAGAAGCTTGATGTGTTTGTGGATTGCCGGTAACGAGAGGCCGCGGATCTCGGCCAGCTGGTGGATCGCGTAGGGCTGGAGGCCGAGCAGGTAGATGATCTCCCGGCGGTGAGCATTCGCCAGCGCAGCGAACACGTTGTCCAGATCGTCCGGGATCTCGCTCACGGGTCTCGTCCCCAAGTAGTTCGACCGCAACCGCACGTGATGATCTGTTGGGGCGCGGGCACTCCTCTCGATAGTTAACCTAACAGTGAAGTTTATACGCGGCTTGGAAGGATGCGTCAAGCGCGCATCCGGAGCAGCGCTGAGCCGCCGGCGGCAGCTGCGCGCGTCGCTACGGCTTCGGCGGCAGGGTGCGCGCGAATGTGGTGGCGGTCGTCACCCAGCGACCGAGCGTCGCGCCGCGAAGGCCTGCCGGTTCGACGAACACCATTCCCTTCATTGGTCGACCGGTGAAGTCCATCGGCCGGACGTGCGGCTTCCGCAACGCTGCCTCAGCGCCCTCGGCTCCGAGTCGGAGCATGAGATCGTCGCCGACGATCCCGCATGCCATGTGCCCGTCGACCATGAACGCGAGCCCGCCGAACATCTTTCGCTCGCTGACTCCGAGGTCGCCTTCGAGGATGTCGCGCACTCGATCGGCGAGCTTCTCGTCGTAGGCCACGAAGCTCCTCTCAGGCTCGGGTTGCGGGGTCGAGCTCGGTCGGCAGACCGAGCCGCGCGAACAGATCCGGCTGCCGGGGGAACCCCGTGATTCCACTAATCCGGTCGCCGGCGATCGCGAAGACCATGACGCCGTACGCGCCGAGGGCGTCTCCTGGCTCTTCGGCGGCGTAGGCGGCGAGCGCCGGCTGGCCGTTGGCTCTCGACGGCACGAGCCTGATCTGGTCGAGGTTCCCGTCCATCGGAACGGTGGCGAAGAACGCGCCGATCGCGGCGCTACCCTCGAACCGCGCCGCCTCGGGCGGCATCGTCAGAAGAGCGTCATCGGCCAGCAGGGCGACGAGCGCCTCGATGTCGACCCGCGCCCACGCCTCCCGGAAGCGGCGCATCACCTGCTCCTCGATCCGGCGATCGGTGGGCACGTGGGCTCGGGCGAATGCACCCTCCTTCTGTTCTTGCTCGAGCCTGGCGCGGCCCCGCTGCAGCGCGCTGTTCACCGCTGGAACGGTGTCGTCGAGAAGGTCTGCGACCTCCCTCGCCGACCACCCGAGCGCGTCTCTGAGCACGACCACGACACGTTGCTTGGGCGGCAGGAGCTGCATCGCGGTCACGAACGCAAGACCCACGCTCTCCGCCTCGATGAGTGCGACCTCTGGCCCCGGTTCGGACGAGGGGACACGCTCGAGCGGCCGATCGGGGTAGGGCTCGAGGTGCGCGTCGACGGCGACGCTCGACCGTCGGTTGCGCTGCTCCAGCATCCTCAGGCAGACGTTCGTCGCTATGCGATACAGCCAGGCGTTGAGCGAGGAGCGGGGCTCGAAGCGGTCGATGCTCCGCCAGGCGCGCAGCATCGTCTCCTGTACCGCATCGTCGGCGTCGTGCAGCGAGCCGAGAACCCGGTAGCACTGAATGTGGAGCGGACGCCGGAACGGGCCGGTCAGCCGAACGAACGCCTGCTCGTCCCCGTCCCTAACGGCAACCAGCAACGCCGCCTCGGAAGCCGCGTTGCCGGGCGAGGGGATTTCAGATGCTGTCACGGGGAACCGGAAGCGGGCCGCCGAGCTCGGACCAGGGTGAAGGATCAAAGCTGCCGGGAACGCCCCCGAGCGCGATGAACTGGATTCCTTCGCAGCCTGGCTCGATCTTTCGCAACTGCTCGGGCCCAACGCGGGCCATCATCCCGGGCCGCAACTCGAACACCTCATCGTCGACACGAAGCAGGCCCGACCCCTGCAGGGGGATGTAGACCTCCTCCTGATTGGCATCGTCGACGCTCGCGTCATGGTTGTGATTCGGGTAACCGTCCCAGTTCGGCGGGAGCGTCATCAGCTGCATTCCCCACCCCGTCACACCCAGCGACGCTCGCGCCCGCCTGGCGATCCCGTCGAAGATCGGCTCCATCTCCTCGAACGATGCCACGGTCACGTCCACCATCATCCCACCTCCCGTCTCGGCGGCCTCGGCGAGGCCTACTCCCCTTTTCAATCCGGCGGACGGAACAAACTCATCGGAGATCAACTCGTCCACGGTTGGCTGAACAGTCTCTTAAGACCGCGCTTCCACCCTTGCCAGCAGGCACGGCCGGCAGCAACGCTGAAGCGAAACGTTCACTCGGACCCGACCGCAAGGAGCTCCACGTGCCCGCTCGTCTCCCCCGTTTCCTGCTTCCAGTCGCACTCGCCGCGGCCATCCTTCTTCCTGCCGGCGCGCTCGCCGCGTCTCACACGTCCTCGGCGAAGCCGGCGATCGAGATGAACACCAAGAACCTGGGCAAGGTCATCGCAACCCCGGCGAAGCTCGGCATCTACTACTGGGACACCGAGAAGAAGGCAGGCGGGAAGATCAAGTGCACCGGCGCCTGCGCAGCTCAGTGGCCTCCGGTCTACGTCAAGCCACCGGTCGCGAAGCACGTCACCGGAGTGATGGCGACCTTCGGGACGATCAAGAGGAGCGGCAAGCTGCAGCTCACGGTCAACGGCCTCCCCGCCTACACCTACCACGGCGACACCGCGGGAGTCGTCAAGTGCGACAACGTCGACGGCTGGCACGCTGTCCGCGCGCACTAGCCTGGCCGAGGCATCTCGGAGCGGAAGCGCGCTATTCGCCGACGCGCTTCCGCTCAGGGTCCCATGCGAGTCTCGAGGATAGTCTTGAGAAGCGCGAGGTCTTTCTTGTTTGCTCGACGCATCGCTGAGGTCATGAGCGGGGCTGCGACCTTCGAGAATCCCGCCGGCTCGCCGCGATTGCGGAGGCTCATCACAGTGCCGCCACCTGGAGCGTCGTCCCATCGGTAGGACGTCTCCATCGGGAATGGCCCCTCCGCTGTGCGCATCACGAGTTCCTCGCCAGGAACGTACGTCGTGACCTCGTAGGTGTATTCGAGCGTACGGCCGAGGAACCGGGCGACGAACGCGATCCGAGATCCGACCGCGACCGGCTTCTCGGTCTCCCAGGCGACGCGTTCGATGTTCTCGTACCAGGACGGCACGTTGTCAGGGTCGGCCGCGTAGCCGGCGACCTCTGCTCGAGGGCGCTCGATTGTGACCTCGGTCTGAACGTCGACGGCCATCTGGGCCGGATACTCGTCCGCGAACACAGACGCTGCAACAACAAGGGCTTCCAGATCAAGCGCCGTCTCGAACTCCAATCTCGAGCGGGGGAAGACTGGAAGCCCTTTCACGCAGGACGGCGGGTCCCGGCGACCTAATTCACGTCAAGCCTCTAGCCCTTCGCGTACTCCTCGGCCGACCGCGACTCGAACTCGAAGCCGACGAAGGTCTCGTCACCGACCACCCATGCGTCGTGACCTGGTTCGATGACGTAGGCCTCGCCCGGCCCGATCTCTCCCTCGGTGCCGTCCTCGTGGGTCACGTGCATCGTGCCGGACTGAACCACGCCGACATGCCTCACCTGGCAGCTTTCGGTTCCGACGACCGGCTTCACGCATTCCGACCACTTCCATCCTGGTTCGAGCGTGAGGCGGGCTGCGGTATTGCCCCCCATCTTGACGACGTCAACTCGAGTCTTATCCGGCTTCCGGGTTTCATCGGGTGACTCGAAATCACCGACCTGGAGTCCAGCCATTGGAGATTCTCCCTTCTCTCAGGCGGCCCATCCCAACCGGGCCGCGGGGCGGCTCATAGTCTCTCACCTTCGCCCGCCCATGAGTAGCGGCAGGATCTCGATTCAAGAACCCACACCGTCCGGCATCGTCAGCCCGTGCGCGGCGAGGAAGGCGCGAATCCCATCACTTGCCTCCGTCTCGTTGGGGGGTCGCGCTGACTCTAGACCCTCGTACACCAGGGGCCAAGGAGCCGGGCCAGGCCGCGCTAGGGCGCGATCCCGTGCGCGTCGAAGGTCACGGGGCTTCGGCTCGCGTCAAGCTCATCGTCCCAGAGAGCGAATCGGTGCCACTCTGCGATTAGCTCGGATTGGCCGCGGTCCGCCCGACCTCGACCCAGGCCAGCCCGTTCCAGAAGGCGCGAATGCGACCTCGCCGGCTGATCTCGACGTGCAGCGAGTCGGGCGGCAACATCCCCACCGGCACGAAGAGATCGATGCCCTCGGCTTCGACCTGCCGGAACACCCTTTCTGGAGGTTTCGTCGCTGCTTCGAGCGTGATCGTGCCGCCGCAGCAGCGTGCCTTGCGCGGCCACACGTAGAGTGCGCCGCCGCGCTCGCGGATTGCATCGATCACGCGAGCAGATGCAACGAGTTCCGTCGACATGACTGCCTTGTAGCAGGTCGCCGCAGGGGCCGTCGCGCGGGCAACTCTTCCGACTGACCGAGACTGGATCAGGATTCGGCGCGCTGCCAGAGTCCGAGCAGCGAATCGGCGAGGCGCTCGGGCTCGACCCGGTGTGGCGGGTCGAAGTGGTGGCGCTCCGGGAAAGTCTCGAGCGTGAAGTCGGGGAAGATTCCCGCCAGCCGCTCTGCCATCCGGGCGTAGTAGTCGGGGTTACTTCGCCCGCCGAGGGCGAAATACACCGGCCGGTCAAAGGCCCGTAGCGCGTCGAGGTCGAGGTCACCGTTATTGAACGCGTCGATGAAGGCACGGATACCTGCCGGTCGTTGGGCCATCCAGGGCGGCAGCGGACCTGCGGGAGGCGGCGGCGGCTCGACACCGGCAGCGAGCTGAAGCTGTTGGAAGGCAGCCATGAACTGGTCGGGCGGCAGCTGCTCGAGCGCCTCGAAGCGTTGCATCAGAGCATCCTCCTCCGGCGTCCGCTCATTGCCCGCCCACGCTGGTTCGAGGAGCGCGAGGCTCAGAAGCCGTTCGCCGCGGAGCGCGGCGAAAGCAAGCGACGAGGCGCCGCCGCCCGAGTAGCCGACGAGATGAAAACGGTCGAACCCGCGACCGTCCGCCTCACGCAGAACCCCCTCTACCTCGGTCCCGAGACTGAAGCCCGGAGGCGGCCGCTCGCCCGCGTACACCTCGAGATCCTTCGCAAAGCCGTCGACGCGGTCGCCCAGTACCCCAAGCAACGCCACATACGCCGGCTCGGCGGGCAGCACGGCACCCGGCAGCAACACAACGCGATGGCGAGTCGCCATGAGTGCGAACCTACTCCCCTCCCGGTACGAACTCAACGACTATTTCATCCCAACTTGAGTCGCTCCTCGTCTCTTGCGATCGAGACACACAAAGACTCGGGTAGAGTCGAGCCTCTATCGGTACCACGCACGTCGAGCGGTATCAGCTGGTGAGCAGCCGGTGAACCGCATTTGGCCCCCGACCGGGCGATTTGCAGGCGTGTTCAGACCCCGTATGGGCCGTCAATGCCCCTACCGACGCGCCAGAAACGGCGCGGCCGGGATGCCTTGGCTGCCGTGCCGGCGGCGTCTTTCGCGCGTTGAATCTCGTCGTGGTTGCTGCGCGTTTCGAGCCCGATCTTGAGCGCATCGATCGCCGATGCGCGCACCCATGCACCGGCGCACTCGATCCAACTCGGGTGGATCGTCGGACCGGAGCTGCTCGACGAGCTCCTTCAGCTTCCGCGCGGCGTCGCGGTGGTCCGTGTTGTCCAGGGTCGAGAGATTCAGTCGCTCACCGCTGCCGAGAATGATCGCGACCGGCCATTTGTATGTGAGCTCGAACGTCGGGATCTCGGGCGTGTCCGTCATCGATGGGAGTATCTCAGGAGGGTCGCCGTTCCCACACCCATCCCACACGCACCGTGGGAATTGTGGGCTTGAGTGGATCCGGCCCGCTCTGCAGATCTGAATAGTCCCTGCAAATGTCCGAGTTGTGGGTCAGGCTGCGACTGGTGTTCGTCGGGGGACACTGGTTCGATCCCAGGTGCGCCCATCGGAAAGCCCCCGCATATGGGGGCTTTTTTGTTGGTGCGTGCGCCCACCGCTGGCGTCGCGGGAGCCATTTGGAACCAATTTGGAAACGTCGCGAGCGGACGAACATCCGAAAGCAGATCGACCGGGCGACGGGGAAACGCAGAATCCGGTTGCCGTGCTCCTGTGCGGGATCGCACCCGCCGCGGTCAAGCGAACGTGGTCAGTCACAAGTTGACCGTAGCCCAAGTGTGCGAGACATTCGGCATGAGCGTTGATCGCTTCGGAAAGTTGTAGTCGCGGGTGGGGAACCCCTCGATGGACGGGGCAAGCGCTAGGTCGGACGAAGGCCGCGGCGATGGCTTCTCGTCCTCGAGATTGCGTAGGCCGCACTCACGGCCAGGAGTGCGACGACGAACGCTACGGCGGCGCCTATGGTCGCGTCACGCCAGTGAAACACGTTCAGGCGCGGTCCTGTCGAGATGCTGGCGTCGGCCAGGATCGCCTTGCGTTCGGCGATGGATGCGTTCGCGTATCGCGTCAGCGCGAGCCGCTCATTCGGGGCGTACCACGGGCCGGCCAGTTGCTGCCGGTTGGCGCTAGCGGCCGGCTGCGTATCGCCTGCGAGGTATTTCTGCTTTTCGGGGAACGACATGGCGCTGTAGGCCTCCAGCTGATGTAACTCCGCAGCGGTGTACCAGGGGCCGGCCGGCGGGTGGGACGGGAGAGGGGTCGTCGCGTGAGCGGCTTGCGCGATCGCGAGGATCGCGCCCGCAACGGCGACTGCGAGAACGCGAGAATCGAGGCGGTGGGTCATTGCTTTGCTCCTTTCGTCCAGAGGTTCTACGAGGCTAGGACGGAGCAGGACGCACGAAAACGAGGGTGGCCGCAGACCTGGCAGCGGCTGGCACGCGATCTCGGGCGGAATCGGTGCGGCTACCCACGATGCGGGCTCCCGCCCTGTTTGCAACGATCGAGTCGTGCGTCGCAGGCTGCTGATCGTCGATGACCATGCGGGCTTCCGGAAGGCGGCGGCGGCGCTGCTCGGTGCCGAGGGATTCGACGTTGTCGGGGACGCGAGCGACGCGGGCTCTGCTATTCGGCAGGTTGCGCGGCTCCGGCCGGACGTCGTCCTGCTGGACGTTCAGCTGCCAGGGTTCGACGGCATCACGCTCGCCTGGTTGCTATCACGCGAGCCCTATCCACCTGATGTTGTCCTGATCTCGAGCCGAGACGCGAGCGCGTACGGCGATCGGCTGGGTTCGGCACAGGCGCGTGGGTTTCTGCCGAAGAGCGGGCTGTCGGGCGAGGCGCTCGCCGCCCTCGTGTGTTGAGCAGGAAGGCGCCGGTGGTGGCCCGGTTGGCGCTGTTCTCGGCCGGGCTCGCGCTCGGCCTGGTCGCGGAGCGGGCGAGCTATTCCTGGGCGGACACGTCGGCCTGGATTGCCGATCTCGCAGCCGGGCTGAGCCTGATCGCTTGCGGGCTTGTGGCGACGTCGAGGCGGCCAGAGAGCCGCTCCGGGTTCCTGATGTTGACGACCGGCTTCCTCTGGTTCGCCGGCAATTTCTCGGGCTCGGACGTCACGTGGCTGGCCTGGCTCTCGGCTCACGCGCTGTATCTCTACCGGGGTCCTCTCGTCCATTTGGTTCTCTCGTATCCACGCGGCCGCGCCTCCCGCTCGCTCGACCGGATAGCAGTCGGCATCGGCTATGCGGCGGCGTCCGTTCTGGCGGTCTGGCGTAGCCCGGGGGCCACGATCGCGTTCTCCGTCGGGCTTGCTGCTATCGCGGCGGCTGCCTGTTTGGGGAAGATTGGATGGGAGCGGCGTGAGCGGCTCGCCGCGCTGCAAGCGACCGTACTCGTCTCGCTCGTTTTCGCTGTGAGCGCCGCCGCGCGTCTCGCCAAGCCTGGGCCCCACACCGAGAAGGTAACTCTGCTCCTCGTTCAGGTATCGCTGTGTGTGCTCGCGATGGCCCTGCTTGCCGGACTGATCGCCCAACCGTGGGCGCGCGCGGGGGTCGCGGATCTCGTCGTCGAGCTCGGCGCGGCCAACTCGGGGACGCTACGCCCGGCTCTTGCGCGGGCACTCGGCGATCCCGCGCTCGAGGTCGGCTATTGGTCGGCCGCCGGCGGCGGCTACATCAACGAGGCCGGGTTCGAGTTGACGCTACCCGCGCCTGGATCGAGCCGGTCGGTGACCGTCATCGAAAGCGGCGGCCTTCCCGTTGCGGCCATCGTTCACGACTCCGTCGTTCGCGACGACCCGGAGCTCTCGGAAGCCGTTGCGGTGGTCTCTCACTTGAACGCAGACTATGCCCGGCTGCGAGGCGAGGTGCGTGACCAGATCGCTGAGATCGAGGAGTCGAGGCGCCGCCTCCTGAGCACGGGCGACGCCGAACGTCGTCGCCTGGGGCGGCGGCTCCACGACGGCCCCCTCGAGTGCCTGGCCCGGATTGAGATGCTTCTCGCCGAGGCTCGCGAAGACGCCGGCGCAGAGAGGGAACTGGCGATGCGGTTGGCACAGGCCGGCGAGCAGCTTGAGCTCACGAAGCTGGAGCTGGAGACGCTCGCGCGGGGCCTGCACCCTCGCGCGTTGACGGAGCTCGGCCTGGGAGAGGCGCTCGGATCGCTCGCCGGTCAGCTCCCACTGCCCGTCGAGGTGGACGTCGCTGACGATCCGCTACCAGACGAAACGGCTGTGTCGATCTACTTCGTTTGCGCGGAGGCGCTCACGAACGCGGCGAAGCACGCAGCCGCCTCGGAGATCCGCGTCTCGGTTCGCGTCGGCGGCAACCACGTGCGCGTCGAGATCGTCGACGACGGCCTCGGTGGCGCCGACCCCTCGGTCGGGACCGGACTTCGCGGGCTGGCCGACAGAGTCGAGGCGCTCGGGGGGACGTTGCGCGTCGAGAGCGTGAGCGGCTTCGGCACGCGGCTGATCGGAGAGATTCCGGTCGCAGTGGGCATGGCGGCTACGGAAGCGCTCGGGTCGGAGGCCCGACCCGCCGCCACGGGGCTCCAGACATGATCCATTGATCGCCCCGATCCATCGGCGGGATCGCGCGGAGATGAAGCGTTCCGTCGGGGTCTTGCGCGTACTTAAACCGCATCACGTCGCCTCCGTAGTCGAAGTCCACTTCTGCAGCGGTGACGCGGTAGCTGCCGACGGTGGCGGGGCTGTCGCTGTTCGACGTCCACTGTCCATCGCGAAGGACCGTGGTTACCACGAGCGGTAGACCCTTCAGAGCGGACGTTGCCAGTCCGAAGGCTTGCCCGCGGGCCGCGGTGAGAAGCTCGTGGTAGGTGCCGTCCAGAACGCTCGGTGAACGAGGCGGGCTCGTAACCGTTGACCGGTGCCCGCTGCAGGACGACGGGACGACCACGGCCCGAGGTGGCGGTAGTAGCGACTTCATCGCTCTGATCCGGGCCGCGAACGCTCGCGTTTGCTGGTCGGCCTCGAGGGCGGCGGCGGCCGGGGCGGCGGCGCTGAGGAGCGCTGCCAACTCCGGCCCAGTTGCCAGTCCGATCCGGCCGGACGTGCGGCAGAACTGCCGCGCCAGCACGCCTTCGAAGCCGAGCGCTGCGTCGACGGGAAAGTCCGCCGCGTGATGCACCGTCCTTGCCGCGGCGGCCCGCATGATCTGACGCTGACCGGTGTCGAGGCGCTCGAAGACCGGACGAGCCGCAAACAGGGTCAGCACCTTGGGAAAGAAGGTCACGTTCGCCGCGACGATGCTGCCGATCGGGGCGTTGAGGAGCGACACTTCCGTTCCGTCGAGCCGCCCGGCCGCGACCTCGCGCGCATACGCGGCGTTGCCTATGTGGACGGGCGTAGAGCCAAGCGCCCGCAGAAGCGTGTCCGACGCGCCTGATGGTTGGTCGCGCACCCGCGCCCCGGCGAAGTCCGGGAGCGTCACGAGCGGTCGGCTGATGCCCGCGGGATGGCGGAGCAGACCGGGCACGAGCGCGAGCCCGACGAGTCCCTGGCTCTTCAGCCCTGCGAGCATCTGTGTGGCGAGGGGGCTTTTCACGACTCTCTGGAGGAGCGGGTAGCTCGTGATCAGGAAAGGCAGCTGGAGTGCGCGAAAGCTCGTAACGCCGAGGTTGTCCCAGGCGCGGGCGCCGATCCAGCCGAGATCGAAGTCGCCGTTGCGGACGAGCGCCGCCGTACGTGCATCGGCGTCGGGCGCAGCGCTCCCGGCCGCCGCGAAGCTGACCGCGATCTTCAGCTTGCCGGCCGAGAGCTTCTCCACCTGCGAGGCGAAGTAGCGAACATGCTGCGATTCGGGCTGCCCGGCGGAGTCGCTCGAGGCCAATCGGAGCACGGTTGGGCCCGTCGAGCCGCCCGCCTTGTCCGCGGCTCGCTTGGGCGCGTCACCGCAGGCCGGGACGACGACAGCCAACGACATGATCGCAAGAACACGCATTACACGTGACGAGCGGACGTGGAGACGATCGAATCGCACCTCACCACCCACGCTAGAGACCTGCCGCCGACTCCGCATCGTAGCTCGCCGCAGGATTTGTGTCTGCCGGGTTGGGGCTGGCCACGCTGTTCCGTCCCTGCGGGGATGTCACAATCGCGATGTGGCGAGGCAGGTCTCTGCCGGGAACAGACGGTTGTTGTGGTCGATCACCGCTGCAGCCACGCTCGCATACGCGGTCGCGGCGATCCTCGTCACCCACAGCCGAGCGCCAGTCACGAGCTATGCCGGCGCATCCGGTGCAGCCCGATTCCTCGACCTCGCAGCAGGGATCGGCCTGCTCGCCGCCGGGCTCTTGGCGTTGCACGAGCCGTCACGCGTCCGCTGCGGCGCACTCACGTTGATTGCGGGGATCCTGTGGTTCGGGCCGGACTGGGAAGGGTGGGCTGGTGGGCCGGAGCTCGTACGGAGCACCGGCGCTCTCGCGCCGCCGCTGCTGCTGGCGCTGATGGTCCACCTCATTCTCTCGTTCCCCGACGGCAGGCTGCGCGCGGGATACGAGCGCGTCGTCGTGATCGCTGTCTATTCGGTATCCGCAGCTGCAGCGGCCTCCCGCGCACTCGTACGAGACCCGTTTCTGGATCCGTACTGCTGGCGAGACTGTCTCGGCAACTCGTTCCTCGTCCACGCCTCGCCGGGAATCGCTTTGGCCATCGACGACCTCTGGCAGGACGCCGCTTTCCTGATCGCCGCGACGCTCATCGTCTGTTGCGCTACGCGGATCTTGACGGCAAGCCGGGCCGCACTCGGGCAGTGCTGGCCCGGCCTCGCGTCCGGCGTCCTCCTCGGGGCGGCGACTGCGATCTATGCTGCCGCGCTCCGGGCCGATCCGCTCGAGCAGCCACAGCGCGATGTACTCAGCGCGATCTTCAAGGCACTCGCGCTCTCCGCGATAACCGTCGCTATCGCCGTCGCGTGGACTGCCGTCCAGGCCCGGCGTCGGCGAGAAATCGTCAGGCGCCTCGCGTTCGAACTCTCCACCGCGCCACAGCCGGGCGGACTCGAGAACGCCCTCGCAACCGCAGTCGGCGATCCGTCGCTCCGCGTCCTCTACCGACTCAGCGACTCCGACCGGATGGTCGACCACCGCGGCCTGGAGACCGGAATTCCTCCGACCGACGAAGACCACACTGTGACGCCAATGACCCGCGCCGGAGAGATGATCGCCGCCGCGATTCACGACCCGGAGATCGACGGAGCCGGTCTCGCACGCCAGATCGGGCCCGCCGCACGCCTCGCAATCGAGAACGAGCGCCTTCACGCCGAGGTGCTCGCCCGACTGCAGGCGCTTCAGGCGTCACGGGCTCGGATCACGGCCACAGCCGACAGAGAGCGTCGACGCCTCGAACGCAACCTCCACGACGGTGCCCAGCAGCGGATGCTCGCTCTCTCCTACCACCTCCGCCTCGCGCGTGCGGCCGCTGACGAAAGCCTGACCGGAAAGGCCCTCGTGAGCCGCCTCAGCGCCGGCATCGAGGACGCCGACACAGCCCTCATGCTGCTCCGCCAGCTCGCCGAGGGCATCTATCCCGCGATTCTCACCGAAGCCGGGCTCGAGCCGGCGCTGACGTCGTTGGCGGAAAGAGCCCAGATCGCCGTCGAGCTCGAGCAGGTTCCACTCGAACGATTTCCCGAAACGGTGGAAGCGACCGCCTACATCACGGTTGCCGAAGCCGTCGACGACGCCGCCGGGCGCGGAGCGACGTTCATCGCGGTCTCGATCCTCTTCGACGAGGGTGCGGTCGCGATCACCACGAGAGATGACGGCCGAGACCGTGCCTCACCGCTCACGCACCTCGGCGACCGCGTCGGTGCCATCGGAGGCGCCATCAGCGCGCGCGCGAAGACCCTAAAGGTGAGGATCCCGTGCGCGTAGTCGTGGCAGACGACGACCTCCTGACGCGGCAGGGAATCATTCGTCTCCTCGAACAGGCAGACGTCGAGGTCGTCGGCCAGGCCGGGAACGCCGACGAGCTCCTGCGCCGGGTCGAACTCACTCGCCCGGACGGGGTGATCGTCGACATCAAGATGCCGCCGACACACACGGACGAGGGCCTCACGGCCGCGAGAGCGATTCGAGACAGCTACCCCGAGACGGGCGTGCTGGTGCTGTCGCAGTACATCGAGCCGAGCTATGCGCTACGGCTCCTCGAGGACCACCCCGAGGGAGTCGGGTATCTGCTCAAGGACCGCGTCTTCGACCCGATCAACCTCCTCGACGCGCTTCGCCGCCTCGCAGACGGCGAGACCGTCGTCGACCCGACGATCGTCTCACGGCTCCTCGGCCGCCGCCGCCGTATCGATCCCCTGGCCGAGCTAACCGACCGCGAGCGCGAGGTGCTCGCCCTGATCGCCGAAGGCCTTTCCAACCAGGCGATCGCCGTACGACTGTTCGTCGCAGAGCGCACCGTCGAGGCCCACGTGACGCAGATCTTCCTCAAGCTCGACCTGCCCTCAGACTCCGACTCACACCGCCGCGTCCTGGCCGTGCTCGCGTACCTTCGAGCACGTTGACGCGCAGCAGAGGCGGCAGGTCCCAACCGGCAGAGGAAGCCAATGGTCATGGAAACGATCTGGAAACCGCTTCCGGCAACGCGGCGCAACTACACGCAACCCCCTCACGAGAAACGGCTTGAACGCGACAGATCGCAGCGGCATGCAACCCATGCGGAAGGGCGAATCCGACTTCACACGCGAGAGGTCCCTGGTTCGATCCCAGGTGCGCCCATCACGTAAACCCTGCAAAACGGCGTATTTCTGTCGACTCGATTTCAGCTTGGAGGCGTCGAACCTTCGCTTTGGAACCAAGAGGTGTCCGTCGCTCAGGTCAACTCCATTTTGAGCGATGCAACCTAGGCGTATTGGCCGCAGTAGGTGTCAGGAACTTAGCCTGCGGCCACGGTGACGCCAGTCGCGGTGACGGTGCCGTTCGACCCAGATGTTCCTTGCACGACGACGGTCTCGCCTGGCCGGATCGACGAGGCCTTGGCCCTTACGCTGCGATCAACGGGGAGGCCTTTCGGGACGCGTACCTTGACGACGCTGCCCGATCCGGTGGAGACGTAGAGAATGTCGCCGTCGACGTAGCTGACGGTGCCGCGGGTGCCGCCGCCGAAGCCGCCTTGGCCGACGCCAGCGGGAAGGCCAGCGGTGGAGCCGGTCCTGCCGCCCGGTGAGTTCGCACCGCCTGATGTGGCTCCAGGGAAGCCCGTGGGGAGGTTGCCGCCGCCTGGGAGTGCGAAGCCGCTGGTCGATGATCCGCCCCAGTGCTTCTGCGCGAGGATCCCACCGGCGAAGGCCGCGACGACAACGAGCGCGACGATGAGGAAGGCGGTCGACCAATGAAGTCGGCGGCGGGGCGGCGGCGCGACTTCCCAGTCGGGGTCGTCGTCGAAGCCTTCGGTGAGGGTTCCGGCGGGAAGGTGGAGGTCTGGGCTTTCTTGGGTGCTCATGGTGTCTCCTGGGGCGTCGTCATTCGTATCGGAGGGCTTCGATTGGCCGCAGTGAGGCGGCGCGGTTGGCGGGGTAGATGCCGAAGAAGAGGCCGACTGCGACGGCGACGCCGAAGGCGAGCAGGACGGAGTAGGGCTGCACAACCGGCTGGACTCCGACGATCTTGAGACGGCTGATGAGGATGCCCGCGAACACGCCGGCGAGGCCGCCGAGCATGGAGAGCAGGACGGCTTCGGCGATGAACTGGCCGACGATGTCCGAGCGCTGCGCGCCGATCGCCTTGCGGATGCCGATCTCGCGGGTTCGTTCGGTGACGGAGACGAGCATGATGTTCATGACGCCGATCCCGCCGACGAGCAGCGAGATCGCGGCGACCGCCCCGAGGAGGACAGTGAAGGTGTGGTTGGTGTCGTTCGTTGTTTGGAGGAGTGATGCCTGGTTGAGGATGCGGAAGCTGCTCGAGGAAGAGTCGCTGCTCGCGCTAGAGTCCGAGCCTGTATGGGTGCTCGCGAGCACGGTCTCGATCTCGCTCTGCGCGGAGTCGACAGCGCTTGAGCCCGTTGCCTGAACCACGATCTGGGAGATTGAGCTTCCGCCTGCGGCAGTGTCGCGGACGGCGGTAATCGGGGCGATGGCAACGTCGTCCTGATCCTGAAAACCGTTCGTTCCCTTCGACTCGAGCACACCGATGATGCGGTAGCTCGAGCCGTTGAGCTTGATTGTCTGGTCGAGGGAGTCTTGGTTGCCGAAGAGGTTGGTTGCGACGGTCTGCCCGATCACGGTAACGCGCTCGTGGGCGTTGACCTCGTCCTCGGTGAAGAAGCGGCCGCTCGCGGCCTCGTAGTTGCGCGCCTCCGCGACCGATGGTGTGGATCCGAAGAACTGGCCGACGTCGTGGGTGGCGCCGTCGTAGGTGGCAGTCACCTGCGCGTTGACGATCGGCGAGACGGACTTGATGCTCGGCGCGAGCGTCTTGTCCTGAAGCGCCTTGACATCCTTGTCGGTGAGCTGCTGGAAGCTGCTCGAGGTGCCGGTGCGTGTCGCGCCGCCCGGCCCGAAGCCGAAACCGCCGCCCGGCATGACGGTGAGGACGTTGGTGCCGAGACTCGCGATGCGGTTCTGGACGTCGACGGCGGATCCGCGGCCGACGGCGACGAGCACGATCACGGCAGCGACGCCAATAGTGATTCCCAGCACGGTGAGAGCGGACCGCATCCTGTTCGCGGCGATGCCCCGCAGCGCGATCATGATTCCCTCGCGCCTGATCACGCGGTCGCCGCCTTCTGTGTCAGGTCAGCGGGAATGAAACCCGGCGCCACTCCGATCACCGGGGCGGAACGCTGGTCGTCGAGGATCTGGCCGTCGCGTAGCGTGATCAGCCTCTTTGCGGCTGATGCCACGTCGCGCTCGTGCGTGATCATGACGACGGTGCGGCCCGCCACGTTCAGTCGGCAGAGTACTTGCAGGATCTCGGCCGACGAATGGGTGTCGAGGTTCCCCGTCGGCTCGTCGGCCAGAATGATCGCTGGGTCGTTGACGAGCGCGCGCGCAACCGCCACGCGCTGTTGCTGGCCGCCGGACAGCTCGGAGGGGTAGTGCGAGGCGCGGTTGGAGAGGCCGACGAGTTCGAGCGCCTCGAGTGATCGTCGTCGTCGTTCTTTTGGTGCGACGCGGGCGTAGACGAGCGGCAGCTCGACGTTCTGTAGGGCACTGGTGCGCGGGATCAGGTTGAAGCTCTGGAAGATGAACCCGATCTTTCGGTTGCGCACAATGGCGAGTTGGTAGTCGTCGAGGCCGCGGACGTCGATCCCGTCGAGGAGGTAGCGACCGCGGCTCGGCACGTCGAGGCAGCCGATGATGTTCATCAGGGTGGTCTTGCCGCTCCCGGACGCGCCGACGATCGCCACGAAGTCGCCGTGTTCGATCGTGAACGTGACCCCGCGCAGCGCATGCACGGCCGTTGGACCGAGTGAGTAGCTCTTCGTCATCCGCTCAGCTGCGATGATCGGTCGCGAGCCGCTCATCGGCCGAGCCCGCCGCCGAACCCGCCGCCGAAGCCGCCGCCGGGTGGCCCGCCTGCCGGGAAGCCGGTTTGTGAGGTCGATCCGATTCCGACCGTCACCGGAAGCACGATCTGATCACTCGCACTCAGGCCGCTGACAATCTCAGTGGTGCTGTCGCCCTTGAGGCCTGTGACAACGGAGACTGTCACGTCGTCACCGTTTCGCCGCACTGTGACTGTCGAGCGTCCGCCGGTCGTCCGTACTGCCGAACTTGTCAGATTGAGGACGTCGTCTGCCTCTGCGATGATCACGTCGACGTCGGCGCTCATGCCCGGTTTCACCTTCGCGGACGGGTTGTCCAAGACAAAGGTCACGTTGTAGGTGACGACGTTGCTCGTCACGGTCGCGAGGGTGTCGACCGAAAGCACGTGGGCGGCGAACTTCTCGTTCGGAAGTGCGTCCACTGTCACCGTCGCGGCCTGTCCGGGGCTGATCTTGGCGGCGTCGATCTCGCTAAAGCCGGCCACCACCTCCAGCTGGGCGAGGTCGACGAGCGTGAACAGAGGCGTCGCTGCTGCCCCAGTCGAGGAGGAACTGGAGGAGCTTGAGGAGCTCGACGCCGTTGTTCCGCCGCCGCTGACGGTCTCGCCTACCGACGCGCTGATTGAGGCGATCGTCCCATTTGCGGGTGCCAGCAGCGTCGTCTGCTCGAGCGCCAGCTCGGCGGTCGCGAGCGCTGCCTCAGCGGTCGCGACGTTCGCCTCGGCGGCAGCGAGGTCGCTCTCGGAGGCGGGCTTACCCTTGACCGCGTTCCCCGCGACGGTTGACTGCTTGTTGAGTCGGGCTGTCGTGAGGGACTGCTCAGCGTTCGCCTTGGACTGAGCGTTACGAGATGCCGTCGAGGCGAGGGTCTGCTGGGCGCTTGCGACCTGCTTCGCGTCTGAGGCCACCTTGGCCTTGTCGTTCGCGACCGCGGTCTCAAGAGAGTCCTGCGTGTTCTGCGCCGTTTGCAGCGTCGACTTGGCGGTCTGCTCGGCGGTCGAGCTGTCTGTGTAGGCGCTCTGCGCGTTCGAGACTGCGATGTTCGCGGCGGCGACCGCCTTCGCGTTGTCGTTCGCCGTCTGCTGGTCTGCGATCGCCTGCGCCTGACCGGCTGCGACGTTCGACTGCGCCGTATCGACTGCAGCCTGCGCTGAGATCGTCGCCGACCTCGCGTCGGCGCACGCGGAGCTCGTCGGGTCGGGTGTGCAGGCGCTCGACTCGTTCTGCTTCGCCGTCTGCAGGGTGCTGTTGGCGGTCGTGAGCGCTGTCTGCTTCTGCGACTGCTGTTGCTGATGGAGCTGGGCCGCGCCGTTGTCGTCCGTCTGCTTGAGCTGTGCTGCCTGCTGGGCAGCCTGCGCGGTCGTGAGCGCCGACTTGTTGCTCGCGGTTGCGGCCGTGCCTGCGGAATACGCTTTCTGCGCACTGGCGACGGAGGCGTTCGCAGTGGAAAGCTTCTTCTGGTCGGCCGCAAGCAGGGCCGAATCGCTCTTCTGCTGCTGCTTTGCCTGCTGAAGCGTGAGAGTGGCTCCGGCAGTGTCCTGCTTTGCGACGGAGTTGGTCGACGCGAGGCCCTTCTTCGCCGAGGCGACCTGCTGCGACGCCTGCTGGACCGCAACCTGGTTCTGCTGCTCCTCCTGCGGTGTCAGCCCGGCCTCGAGCTGCGCGAGCCTCGCCTGCGCGGAGGCCAGGTTCGCCTGTGCAGTCTTCACCTGGCTCTCTGCGTTCGCGGAGTCCTGGGTCGCGAGGATCTGGCCGCGGGTCACCTTCTGTCCGTCCTGCACCGTGATCGACACGAGGACGCCGCCATTCTGGAAGTTGACATTCAGCTGTTCGGCTGCCTTCACGTTCCCCGAGGCAGAGACCGTGGAAAGCACCACACCCTTGCTCGCGCTGGTCGTGCGGGACGACGTCGATGCATTCGACGTGTCCGAGCCGATCAGAAAATACGCACCGACCGCTCCCGCCCCGACAAGGACGACGAGCATCAGGTTGAACCAGAGCCGGCCCCGGCTCTCGGAGCCGCTCACTGGTTGCTCCCGTTGAGAAGCGACTGGCAGGCCTTCTGCGCAAGCTTGTACTTCGCAGATGTCGCGTCGGTCGGCGTTCCCGAGCCGGCTCCGGGCAGAACGACGCCGCGGTTCCTCATACACCGCGAGAACGCAGCGAACGACCCGCTGCCGCCCGTTCCTCCACTTCCCGCCCCAGGCGGCGCTCCGCCTGCACCCGGGCCGCCGCACGCCTGCATCGCCTCTTGCAGCTTCTGCCGATCGGCGTCGCTCTGCGTGCTGCCCGGCGTGAAGTTTTCGATGCCGTGCTCCTTCAAGCACGACTGGAGCTCCGCGAACTGCTCACGCGACCTGCCGTTGGCGCCCTGGCCGCCAAAGCCTCCTCCCTGGGGAGCGAGGTTGCCGCATGCCTGCATCGCCTTCTGCAACGCAGCCGGGTCAACGTTCTGCGGCGGCCCACCCTGCGGAGTGCTTCCAGGATCGAAGCCCTCTATGCCATTCTGTCGCAAGCATTCGGCGAAGGACGTATTCGAGCCGTTCGACGACGGAGCGGCGGTCTCGGTGGTGGTGCCGGACGCGCTCGGGGATGAGCTGCCGCCGCAGCCGGCCGCCACCAGGGCGAAAGCAGTGATGACGCCGGCGGCGATCGCGAGCGTGAGTCGGAACCTACGTGGAGTCAGAGTCATGTGCTGATCGAAGCAGCGCCCGCTGAACGCCCGTTGTGAGGCAGCTAAGAGGTTCTTAAGGGCAGCGCGAGGCAGACAACCGCTCCACCGCCGGGCTTGTTGGCGGCGGTCACCGAGCCGTGATGCATCTCCGCAACCTGCTGAACGATCGCGAGGCCGAGCCCCGACCCGGGCAGACTTCGCGCATCGGCCGAGCGGTAGAAGCGATCGAACACGTGCGGCAGGTCTACCTCGTCGAAACCCGGTCCCTCGTCCCGAACAAAGAGACGCCCGTCCGCGTCGAGCTGCACCTCGACGACCCCGCCTCGCGGACTCCACTTGCAGGCATTGTCGACGAGATTGGCGACCGCCCGCTCGATTCGCGCCCGATCGCCCTCAACGGCCACAGGTGCGGTCGTGGCGACGATCTCCGCCGAAGTGCTGTCACGACGCCGTCGTTGGACGACCTCAATCACGACTTCGTCCAGCTCGACGCTCTCTAGCCGAAGAGGCTGCGTGTCGCCTCGCGCGACCTCGACCACCTCGTCGATCAGAACCGTCATCTCGCCAAGCTGTTCGACGATGTCGTCGCCGAGACGCTTACGCTCCCGGGCGGGCAACGTGCCACCGCGCAGCAGCGTCTCGACGTTCACGCGGAGACTTGTCAACGGCGTTCGCAGCTCGTGCGAAGCATCCGCGACTAGCTGCCGCTGCGCACTCACCGATCCTTCAAGCGCCTCCAGCATCCGGTTGAAACTGGTTCCTAGCCGGCCAATCTCGTCACGACCCGTCGCCTCGATCCGCTCAGAGAGATCAAGCGTCGTGCTCACCGACTCGGCTGTCTCGGTCAGCCGCTTCACCGGACCGAGGGCGGTGCGACTGACGGCCGCGCCGAGCGCAGCGGCAACCGCGACCCCGCCGACCATCACAGCAAGCAGAATCCAGCGCAGTCGGCTCAACACGGCGTCGACCTCGTCCAGCGGACGCACGAGTTGCAACGCAACACCCTTACGCAAAGGTGCTGTGAGGACACGAACGTGCGTGCCACCGATAGTGGTGTCGTACGTGAACGTCTCGGCGTCGCCGCGCGCGACCGCGAGCGTCCGTGCAGTCACGGGTACCTCGACCGAGCCGCCGCCGGGACGTGTCGCTTTCCCCGCCGTGGTAACGAGCTGCAAGTACCCACTCGGGCCGCCAAGCGTCGCCGGCGGTACCGACGGAAGCCGGGGAACTCCCTTCGGCAGTGAGGACGGGCCGGGCAGCTGGAAATCAGCCGGAAGCCGCTGGATCAGGGCAACCCGCTGCCGCAAGCTCGCATCAACCTCGCTGCGGAGCTGAGCACCTACGACGAAGTAGACGCCCACCGACGCAATGAGCACGGCAAGCGCGACAGCACCGGCCGCCGACAACGTCAGCCGGCCGCGGAGACTCATGCCTCCCTCATCGCGTAGCCGACGCCGCGGATTGTCTGAATCAGTCGCGTCTCGCCATCGGCCTCGAGCTTGCGACGCAGATAACCGATATAGACATCGAGGGCGTTCGAACTCGAGCCGAAGTCAAACCCCCAGACCCGTTCAAAGATCACCGAGCGAGTCAGCGCCCTGCGCGGATAGCGCAGGAACAGCTCGAGCAGCTGGAACTCCATCCGCGTCAACTCAAGCCGGCGCTCACCCCGGAACACCTCCAACGTCGACGTATCAAGCACAACATCGTTGTAGCGAAGCACCTCGCGCCGGTCCGGCGCACCGCGGCGGCGCAACAGCGCGCGCACACGCGCAAGCAGCTCGTCCAACGCAAACGGCTTCGACAGATAGTCATCCGCTCCCGCATCCAAGCCTTCGACCCGATCTCCCACCTCCACCCGAGCAGTGAGAACCATTACGGGCGTTGTGTCCCCGATCGCGCGCAGCCGCCTGCACGCCTCCAGACCGTCAAGACGCGGCATCAACACGTCAAGCACAATCAGATCGGATTCCTGCCGGCGCTGACAAGCAAGAGCTTCTTCGCCGTCCGCGGCAAGTTCAACTTGGTAGCCCTCGAGCTGCAGCGCACGCCGAAGACCCTCCCTGGTCGCACGTTCGTCATCGACGACGAGTATTCGCGCAGTCACGGACCCGCCCCCGACCACGAGCGATTCACCTGAATCGAGCCAAACATCACAGCCGATCGAACCCGTGGATGCTGGGAGCAAGCTGAGAGACGTCTAAGAGATGCCTATGAACGAGACACGGCACTGACATGGACCACCTTTTTACCCCTCATGCCGCGCCGGATACGGCGACCCACACTGGCCCGGGTGTGAGCACCGCATCGACCCCTGACGACCCGGGTCAATACGCGCGACGTCGATGGGCTCGAAATCTTCGGCCCGATACAGCGCCTATCCGTGGAAACGAAATGGAAACCGCTCGCCGCAACCACGCACTGCTCGGCGCAAACCCGCCGCACGAGAAACGGCTTGCATGCGACACATCGCAACCGCATGCCACCCATGCGGAAGGGCAAGTCTCGCTTCACACGCGAGATGTCCCTGGTTCGATCCCAGGTGCGCCCACTAAAAAAACCTGCAAATAGGCATTTTTTGCTGGAGCCTTTCCCACACTAACGAGGTTCGACGGGTCGCGTAACGAACCCAATCACGTCGGCAAGCGCCTGACGGGATCCCGGATCTCTTCTTGCAAAGATCGGATCTTTCTGCATAGAATCCCGCCATGCGCCCGGGCATGTTCCGCAATGAAGCGGTAAAGATCGGGTCGTTAGTCCGATGAGCCGCCTTCCGCGGATCATCGGACTGGAGGCCAGGGACGTGCGTTTTCCGACGTCTCGTTGGCTCGACGGGTCGGACGCGATGCACACGGATCCTGATTACTCTGCCGCGTACGTCATCCTCCGCACCGATGCCGATGATGGGGTCGAGGGACACGGCCTGACCTTTACGAGCGGTCGCGGCACCGAGGTGTGCGTTGCTGCCATCCGCGCGCTCGAGCCGTTCGTGGTCGGCCGCAGCCTCGAGGCGATCGTCGCCGACATGAGCGGCTTCTGGCGCAGCCTCGTCTCCGACAGCCAGCTGCGCTGGCTCGGCCCGGAGAAGGGCGTGATCCACCTCGGGACGGCCGCAGTCGTCAACGCGATCTGGGATCTGTGGGCGAAACTCGAGCGGAAGCCGCTATGGAAGCTGCTCGTCGACCTCTCGCCCGAGGAGGTCGTCGGTTGCGTCGACTTTCGCTACATCGCCGACGCACTTGCACCGGAGGAGGCGCTCGAGCTGCTCCGCGATGCCCGGCTCGAGAGCGCGGCGCGCGAGATGTCGATCGTGGCCTCTGGCTACCCGGCCTACACGACCTCGGCGGGCTGGCTCGGCTACGAGGACGCAAAGGTCGAGGCCCTTGTCCGCGAGGCCGTCGCGACCGGTTTCACCCATGTGAAGATGAAGGTCGGCAGTGACCTCGCGTCGGACGACCGGCGCGCGGCGCTGATCAGGCGGGAGCTCGGGCCGGACGGGATCCTGATGATGGATGCCAATCAGGTGTGGGGCGTCGACGAGGCAATCGCGTCGATGCGCACACTTGCCGCCCACGAGCCGTGGTGGATCGAGGAGCCGACGAGCCCCGACGACATCCTCGGCCATGCGCGCATCCGCCGCGAGATCGCACCGGTCCGGGTCGCGACCGGGGAGCACGTCCAGAACCGCGTCATCTTCAAGCAGCTGTTCCAGGCAGAAGCGATCGATTTCTGCCAGCTCGACGCGTGCCGGATCGGCGGAGTCAACGAGGCGATCTCGATCCTTCTCCTAGCTGCCAAGTTCGGGATCCCCGTCTGTCCCCATGCCGGTGGCGTCGGGTTGTGCGAGTACGTCCAGCACCTCGCGTTCTTCGACTACATCGCCGTCAGCGGCTCGACCGAGAACCGCATCGTCGAATGGGTCGACCACCTCCACGAGCACTTCCGCGACCCGGCGGTCGTCCGCGAGGGCCGCTACCAAGCACCGAACGCTCCCGGCTACAGCATCGAGATGCTGCCGGAGTCACTCGACGAGTTCGCCTTCCCGAATGGGCCGGTCTGGTCGAACGTTGGCCTCACGGTCGGAGGAGAATGATGGGGACCGTGAGCGAGCCGGCGAAGGCCCAATCCGACAGGCCCGGCGTCCTCGACCGCTACGGGTTGCTCCAGGCCGGGCTCTGGTCGCTCCGCGCCGGCCCCCTGCTCATCCTCGTTCTCCTGATCCTGATCGTCGGCCTGACGACCCCTGTCTTCCTGACAACCCGGAACATCGGCAACGTCTTCTCCCAGACATCGGTGATCGCCGTCGTCGCCCTGGGCCAGCTCCTCGTGATCGTGACCAGGGGCATCGACCTGTCGGTAGGCGCCACGATTGCGCTGTCGGGCGTTGTCGGCGCGATCGTCTACGAGGACACCCAGTCGAGCGTTCTCGTCGTCGCCGCCATCCTCGGCACAGGCCTCGCGGTCGGTGCCGCGAACGGGCTCATCTTCGTCTACGGCCGCGTGCCGCACCCGTTCATCGTCACCCTCGCGACCCTCAGCATCGTTCGGGGGCTCGCACTCTGGGCATCCGACGGGACCCTGATCTCCGGCATGCCACCGATCGTGCAGACGATCGGCGGCGGGACGGTGAACTGGATTCCCTACTCGATCTTCGTCGTCGCGGCGCTGGCTCTCCTCTGCCTCGTGCTGACGACCCGGATGGTCTGGGGCCGCTGGCTGTACGCGGTCGGTGGCAATCAGGAGGCCGCTCGACGGGCGAGCATCCCGACACGCCGGGTCCTCGTCACGGTCTACGTCCTCAGCGGCCTCGCAGCCGGCGTCGGCGGCTTGATCACAGCGGGCTTGATCGACGGCGGGTCGCCGACGACGGGCGATCTTGCTGAGCTCGACTCGATCGCAGCGGTGATCATCGGCGGGGCCGCATTCGCCGGCGGCCGCGGCAGCGTCGGTAACGCGCTCGTCGGCGCGTTCACAATCGGCGTCATCCGCAACGCCCTCAATCTCCACAACGTCGACGCCTTCTACCAGCTGATGGCGATCGGGGTCGTCGTTCTCCTGGCCGTCGAGGCGGATGTCCTCCGACGGTACATCGAGGGCCGCGTACAGGTCGCCAGGGCGGTGCGGCACGCATGACCACGCTCGTCGACAACGCGATCGACGGCGTCGAGCAGAGCACTCCGGCGCTCGCTCTTCGCAACGCGAGCAAGCGTTTCGGGGCTGTGACCGCCCTCGACGGCATCTCCCTCGAAGTGCATCACGGCGAGGTGCTGGCATTGCTCGGCGACAACGGCGCCGGCAAGTCGACGCTGATCAAGTGCCTCAGTGGTGTCTATCGGCTCGACAGCGGCGCGATCGAGATGGACGGTGCTCGCGTCTCGATTCACGCACCCACTGATGCGCGCGCTCTGGGCATCGAGACCGTCTACCAGGATCTCGCGCTGTTCGACAACCTCCGCCCGACCGACAACTTCTACGCGGGACGCGAGCTCGCCGGCCCGTCCTGGGCACCGCGATCGCTCCGGTTTCTCAAGCGCAAGCGCATGACGGAGTCGACGCGGGAGGTGCTCGAACGGCTCCAGGTGGCGCTGCCGGACATCAACGCGACGGTCGGGCTGATGTCCGGAGGACAGCGACAAGCCGTCGCCGTGAGTCGGGCTGCCGCTTTCGCGTCGAAGGTCGTGATCCTCGACGAACCGACCGCGGCGCTCGGTGTGAGGGAGTCCCGCCGCGTCCTCGACCTCATCCTCCGGCTCCGGAACGAGAACAGGGCCGTGATCGTGGTCTCGCACGCGATGGATCACGTCATGGAGGTCGCCGACCGCGCGATCGTGTTACGCCGCGGCCGGAAGGTCGGAGAGCTGATCCCGACCAATGAGACCTACCAGGAGATCGTTTCGTTGATCGTGGGAGGTGGTGAGTGAGCGGACTCTAAGGACGTCCGCCGCGGTTTGGCCCGACGGGGTCTACGCGGCCGACACTTCCGCGGCTTCTGCAGGGCAGCGGAGACGACGTCAATACGGATTCAACGTACCGGTGTCAATTCTGTTCGCCTGACGAAAGGACGCACGATGTCGAAGAACAAGCTGTTCGCCGGAGCGGTCTTCGCGACCGTCCTGGTCCTGACCGCAGTGCTCGCCGCAACGGCTGCGGCGAAACCGAGCAAGAAGGAAGCCACGGTCAAGCTGGGCTTCATCACCAAGTTCCCGGTGGACTTCTTCTTCACCCTCGAGAACGCAGCCAAGAAATGGGACGCGGCGACCCCGGGAGCGAAGGTGATCTTCGCCCAGGGCAAGAGCGGAACGGATGACGCGGGGGAGATCGCGGCGATCCAGAACATGGTGGCGCAGGGTGTGAAGGGGATTGCGATCACGCCGACGAGCCCTGCCGTTTCGAAGGCGCTCGACAAGGCGATCAAGCAGGGTGTCAAAGTCGTCCTGATGGACAACGACATCCCGGCCTGGAAGGCCAAGACGAGTGTGGTCGCGACGGACAACTACAAGGGCGGCGTCCTGGCAGGGAAGTTCCTCGCCACGAAGCTCAAGGCCGGAGATACGCTCGGGATCCTACAGGGCGTTCCCGGGGTTCCGGCTCTGGACGCTCGTGTGAGTGGAATGCTCGCCGGGCTCGGGGCGATGAAATCCCAGATCAAGGTCGTCTCGAAACTGCGGACGGACTGCGATCAGACCAAGGGAGCTGCGGCAGCCCAGACGATGTTGACCGCAAACCAGAACCTGACGGCGATCTACGGGGCGTGTGGGCCGCCGATCCTCGGCGCAATCCAGTCCGTCAAGAACGCGGGCATCGATCCAGGCGGCATCATCCTCGTCGGCTTCGACGCCGGCCCTGACGAGGTCGCCGCGATCAAGGCAGGAACCGAGACCGCCAGCGTGGCGCAGTTCCCGGCGAAGATCGGCTCGCTCGGGATCGCAACGCTCTACAACGCCGTCAAGGGCAAGAAGGTGCCGAAGAACGTCGACACGGGCACCGCCCTCGTCACGAAGGCCAACGCTGCGAAGTTCGGCTAGACGCAGCCGACGAACGTCATCCTCCTCCAGATGACGGACAGGGAGCCCCCCGGCGCCGAAGGCGCGCCGGGGGCTCCGGCCCTGCGGCTCCGGAAAGCGGTCATGACGTGATCGTCGACGCTCATCAGCACTTCTGGGACCTCGCGCGGGAGCAGATGCCCTGGATGCGTCCCGAGCACGCGACAATCGCCCGCACCTTCGAGCCGGCAGACCTCCGCCCACTGCTCGACGCCTGTGGGATCGACGTCACGATCCTCGTCCAAGCGGCATGCAGTGATGCAGACACGGATGCGATGTTCGAACGGGCTGACAAGCACGCCTGGATCGCGGCCGTGACGGCCTGGGTCGATCTCGCCAGTCACGAGCGCGCGAACACCCGTCTTGCCGAGCTCGCCCAGCGCCCCAAGCTCCGTGGCATCCGCCATTTGATCCACGAGGAGGCCGACCCGCACTGGATCCTCCAGGATCGGGTGCTGGAGAGCATCGCATTGCTGGAGAAGCGCGAACTCGTGCTCGAGCTCGTGTGCGTGTACCCGAGGCATCTCGGCGACGTGCCGGAGCTCGCCGCACGCTTCCCGCGGCTGACGATCGTGATCGACCATCTCGGCAAGCCCCCGATCGGAACCGGGGAAATGGGCGACTGGGCGTCGCTGCTTCGCCAAGCCGCCCGCTTCAGCAACGTCGCCGCGAAGATCTCCGGCCTCAACACGATGCTCGACACACGGGTGTGGAAAGGCGATCGGTTTCGGGAGGCGGTCGAGGTTGCGCTCGACTCGTTCGGCCCCGATCGGCTGATGTGCGGCAGCGACTGGCCCGTCTCCTTGCTGAACGGCGACTTCGAGGATGTTTGGCGCGAGACGACGGGAATCATCGCCACGGTCGCCGGTGACGATGCCGCTCGCCGCATACTGGAGGGCACACCCGCCCGCCTCTACCGGATCGGAGAGAGCGTCCCTTTCAACCATCTAGACGTCGGAGAGGCCCATGGTCGCGCTTACTGATCAGGCGATTGCGAAGATCAAGGAACTGATCATGTCGGGCGAATTCGCGGCCGACTCGAAACTGCCCAAGGAGCAGGTGCTCGCGCAGCGCCTGGGGCTGTCGCGGAACTCGCTCCGCGAGGCCGTCCGCGCGCTGACGCTGATCGGCGTCCTCGAGCCGCGGGTCGGCGACGGTACCTACGTGACAAGCCTCGAGCCCGAGCTCCTCCTCACCGGGATGGCGTTCGTCAGCGACCTGGTCAGCGGCAATACGCTCCTCGAACTGCACCAGGTGCGCCGGATCCTGGAACCGGTCGCGACGGGGATGGCCGCGACGAGACTCACCGAGGACAACTATGTCGAGCTCGAGCAATGCCTCGAACGGATGGACGCCGCCGAGACGACCCAGGCGTTCATCGCTGCCGACGAGGAGTTTCACCGAATCATCATCACGGCATCGGGTAACTCGACCCTCGCCTCGCTGATCCAGAACCTTTCAGGGGGGACGTTGCGCGCCCGGCTCTGGCGCTCGGTGACCGAGCGAGGTGCGATCGAGATGACGAAGCGGCGCCACTGGGACATCTACGAGGCCTTGCGGGAACACGACGCCGACCGGGCGAGCGCAGCCGACCTGATCCACCTGTCGGAAGGCGAGCAGTGGCTCCGGCATATGCTCGAGGCAGACGAGGCGGGAGCGCCGTGACCGCGGTCACCTACGACGGCCCGGGCCTGTTTTCCGTTGGGATGTGCGCGGTCCAGCCACCCGGACCCGGCGAGGTTCGGCTCGACGTTGCCTTCGCAGGCGTTTGCGGAACCGACGTGCATATCGCGCACGGTCACATGGATCACCGGGTGCAGACACCGCAGGTGATCGGCCACGAGATGTCCGGCACGGTCGCCGAGGTCGGCGCCGGGGTCGACGACTTCGCGGTCGGCGACCCCGTGGTCGTCCGGCCGCTCGACGCCCGGGGCGAGACGCCTGCCGACAAGGGCGTCAGCCACATCTGCCGCGAGCTGAAATTCCTCGGCATCGACACCCCCGGGGCATTCCAGAGCTCGTGGACGGTGCCGGCGTTCACCCTCCACCGGCTGCCTCCGAGCGTCGACCTCCGGCTCGCCGCGCTCGTCGAGCCGCTCGCGGTTGCCTGCCACGACGTGCGGCTCGGCGAGGTAGCGTCGGGTGAGACAGCGGTCGTGATCGGTGGCGGACCGATCGGGATCCTCGTGGCACTCGTCGCCCGCGAGCGTGGAGCGACCGTCGTCCTGAGCGAGGTCAACCCCTTCCGGCGTAGGTTCGCGGCCGATCTCGGGCTCGACACCGTCGACCCATCGACCGACGGCCTCCGGAACGCCGTCCTCGAGCGCACCGACGGTGCCGGCGCCGACGTCGTGTTCGAGGTTTCGGGCTCGGCAGCGGGAGCCGACGTGATGACGCAACTCGGCTGCATCCGAGGACGAATCGTCGTGGTTGCGATCTTCCCCACCGCCCAGCCCGTGCGGCTGTTCGACGTCTTCTGGAAAGAACTCCGGCTCACGGGCGCACGCGTGTACGAGCCCGAGGACTACGAGCAGGCGATTGTCGTGCTCGCAGGGGGAGCGTTGCCGCTCGACCGGCTGATCAGCGCCGTCGAGCCGCTCGATCGCCTGCCGGCGGTCTTCGAGTCCCTCGACGGCGAGGCCGAGGCGATCAAGATTCTGATCGACTGTCGCGGGTGACGGAGGGGCCGTTCAGCCGCTCGACGGTACTCGTGACCGGGTGCCGTCGCGGGATCGGCAAAGCCGTCTCGATCGCGTTCGCCCGGGCGGGAGCCGACGTGATCGGAGTCAGTGCGTCGCTCGAGGCCGGCGGCGGTGAGGTCGGCCGAGCGGTCGACGCGTGCGGCGTTCGCTTCCAGGGATATGCGTGCGACCTCGGCGATCGGGCCGCCCTCCAGAACCTCGTCGGGGCCCTCGGAGACGGGCCTGCGATCGACGTGCTCGTCAACAACGCCGGCACGATCCGGCGCAGCCCCGCGGCAGAGCATTCCGACGAGGAGTGGGACGCCGTCCTCGAGGTCAATCTCACGGCGCAGTTCGTGCTCGCCCGCGAGCTGGGGCGCGGGATGCTCGAGCGCGGGACCGGCAAGATCGTCTTCATCGCATCACTGCTCTCGTTCCAGGGCGGCGTCAACGTACCGGGCTACGCGGCGAGCAAAGGCGGCATCGCCCAGCTGACCAAGGCGCTTGCCAACGAATGGGCCGCACGTGGTGTGAACGTCAACGCCGTCGCCCCGGGATACATCCAGACCGACAACACGCGGGCGTTGCGGGAAGACCCGGAACGCTCCCGCCAGATCCTCGAGCGCATCCCGGCCGGCCGCTGGGGCACGCCGGAGGACGTGTGCGGCGCCGTACTCTTCCTCGCCTCGCCCGCGGCGGACTACGCCCACGGCATCGTGCTGCCGATCGACGGCGGCTGGCTCGCCCGGTGACTGCACAGACTCAGGCTGTGTTATGGACTGGGCGGCGTGACAACCGTCGTTGCCAGGGCTAGAGCGTCCGAGGTTCGGATCTCGATCGCCGACCCAACGCGGCGCGATCGGGGTTCTTTGAAATGCAGCTCATCACCCTCAGCCTTCACGAGATAACAAAGGCGTTTGCAGAAATCCAGGAAACGCTCTTCACCGCCTGCGTCGCCGCACGCACAGAATTCGTCGACGGCGCATCAGCCTCTGCGCTTGGCCCGGCGCGGATACCCGAGCCGGGACTCGCCGTAATGATGACCCAAGGCTCAAATCCGCGCCTGCGGAGGCATTAGTCCTTGATTGCTCAGCAACAGAGCTATTGCCCATCAACAGAGCGTTCCAGGATCTGACGCCCCGGTTGTTGTCAGGCGCTGCCGAGCGACCGGGTCGGGCGGGGCGTCCGGCGCTCGATCTCCTCGCGAAACGAGAGGAGGTCATCGAGCAGCCGGCGGGCCTGGTTCTCCTGCGCATCGAGGCCCGTCAGCGAGAGAAGCCGCTTCTGGTGGTAGCCGGGCTCGACCACCCGGCGTCCCCCACGGGAGATCGAGGAAGTCGGGCAGATCCTCCTCCGCGACGATCTCGAAACGCACGATCCACACGTCAATCGGCTTGCTACTCCCAGGGGGGTTCCATCACAAGCAGCTGCTCCGCGTGAGCGCACGGTGAGCGTACCGGCCTGTCTCCGCAAGGTGTGGTTCGCTGCAGTCTGTTGCAGCGCAGAAAGTGGCTATTTGCAGGCAGATTCAGCTGGTCTCAGTTCGTCGCAGCCTGCGAGGGTGGACTTCTAATCCGCGGGACCGGAGTTCGAATCCAGCCCAGGTAACACGCTCGGACCCATGCACCGACGCACTCGATTCACTCGGGTGGATCGTCGGACCGGAGCTGCTCGACGAGCTCCTTCAGCTTCCGCGCGGCGTCGCGGTAGTCCGTGTTGTCCAGGGTCGAGAGATTCAGTCGCTCACCGCTGCCGAGAATGATCATGACCGGCCATTCATACGCGAGCTCGAGCGTCGGGGATCTCGGCCGTGTCCGTCATCGATGGGAGTATCTCAGGAGGGGTCGGTGTTCCCACACCCATCCCACACGCACCGTGGGAATTGTGGGCTTGAGTGGATCCGGCCCGCTCTGCAGATCTGAATAGTCCCTGCAAATGTCCGAGTTGTGGGTCAGGCTGCGACTGGTGTTCGTCGGGGGACACTGGTTCGATCCCAGGTGCGCCCATAGGCCGCAAACGGCTTAAAATAGACGTTTATTGAGTGGGTGAGCGAAAGTATCCCACGTAGTACCCACGCACCTGGGATGTCCCAGTGGATCGTCGTGACCTACCAACACCGTCCCTCACAGGCTCGGTATTGGTAAGGCCGACCTCGGATCTGCAGCGGCGAGACGCCACGGCATGGGATGTCAGCGCCACCCTGCGGCCTTCGCTGCCGACCATCCGGCGGCAGCTTCGATCCCCGGTCCAGGCTTGAAACGCTTCTAATCGCACAAGCGTCGATGGTTCCGACTGATCCGTCCGGGCGCTGCGCGACCATGGTCGGATGTCTGCTTCAGACGTGTCTGCGTGGGACGGGGATCGCGTGACGCCGGTCGGGTTGGACGAGACGGTGGCTGCGATCGTGACGGTCACCGATCTGGCGTGTGAGCAGCATCTCGACGGGGAGTACGCCGAGCTGTGCCGGTCGCTTGTTGGTCGGCTCGCCCGTAGGCGCCCGTCGCCGCTTGTTCGTGGTGACCCTCGGATCTGGGCGGCGGGAGTGGTTTACACCGTCGGCTGGATCAACTTCCTCTTCGACAGGTCGCAGACGCCGCACCTGCGCGCCGACGAGCTCGCCGAACGCCTCGGGGTAGCGAAGAGCACGATGGCGAACAAGTCGGCGCGGATCCGTGCTCTCCTCGGGCTGTCCTGGTATGAGCCTGACCTGACCCGGCGCAGCATGCTGGAGCGGAACCCGTTTACCTGGCTCGTCTCGGTGAACGGCATTCCGGTGGACGCGCGCACCCTCCCCGCCGAGCTGCAGGACGAGGCGCGAAGGCTCGGGCTCATACCCGACCTCGACGCTCAAAGGGCCTCGTGAGCAGCGCTATCGATCTCGCGGCGCTCGATGCGCTGATCGAGGAGTTGACGGTCGATGCCTACGGCGACGAAGAACAGTTGGTCGGATTCCTGACCGGCACCGAGGATGCGCTCGCTGTCGGAGAGATCGTGACCGTCGCCGGAGTGGAGATCCGGATCGTGGCTGTCGACTGCGGGCCGGACGCACGGCGCGGCCTGCTCGCGGTGTGCGAGCGAGACCACCAGCGCTTCGAGGTGTCGCTCGCTGACCTGACCTTCGGCCCGTCCTCCGAGCTCGGCGAGATCGTCGCCGCCTACCGGCGGTGGCTCGGCTGCGACCCGAATCCCGCGCTCGCGTAGGTCACTCCGGGAACCCGCGCGATGGGCAGATCACGATGACCGCCTTCGAGTCGGCAACGACCGAGACGTCCGAGCCCAACCTCCCTGAGCGGCTGCGACGACAGTCGCTTGAGTTGGAGGCGCTTCGGGCCGAGAACGAGCGGTTGCACAAGCTACTCACCCAGCGGCTGCGTACTGCCGACGTCCCGACCGAGGCATCTCGCACACCGGTGAGTCTCGACCAGTCGGCTGGCGAGAAGATCGCGTTCGTACGCCAGCTGTTCCGCGGACGCGAGGATGTGTACGCGGAGCGGTGGGAGAACACCCGCACGGGCAAGAGCGGTTACGTGCCGGCTGTCGGAGGCGGCTGGCAGGCGGCACGAAACGACCCGAAATGCTATATCGAGTTGTGCGACGCGACGATCGAGCAGCACCTGCGCGGCCACGTTGCGATCGGTATCTACCCGCTGCTGCCCGGCGACCGCTGCTGGTTTCTCGCTTTCGACCTCGACGGCTGCTCGGCGGAGCGCGACGCGCGCGCTCTGGCAGAGACCGCCGATGAGCTTGAAGTCGCAGCCGCGGTCGAACGAAGTCGCTCCGGGGACGGCGCCCACGTCTGGGTCTTCTTCGCCGAGGCAGTCTTGGCGAGTGCCGCGCGGCAGCTTGGCGCTTTGCTCTTGCGCGAGACGATGCGCCGGTCGGACCTGGATCTCTCGAGCTACGACCGGCTGTTCCCGAATCAAGATCTGCTGCCCGCGAACGGGTTCGGCAACCTGATCGCGCTGCCGCTGCAAGGCAGAGCCCGCCGCGACGGCAACAGCGTCTTCCTCGATCCGGCAACGTTCGAGCCATGGGCTGACCAGTGGGCGTTTCTGAGCACCGTCAACCGGTTGACCCCGGCACAGCTCAGTGAGTTGCTGGCAAGGACAGCGGAGCTGGCCGACGATGCCGCGCTGGCGGCGGGCCGAGCGCCAACCGCTGCGACGAGCACCGTTCCGCGGGAGATCGCCTGCATCGTCGCCGCCGACCTCGCTGTCAGCAAGGCGGTCCTCTCGCCTGGGTTACTCGCCGGGTTACGGCATCTGGCCTCGTTCCACAACCCGACGTTCTACGAGCGGCAGCGGCTGCGGCTCTCCACCCACCGGACACCACGATTGATCCGCTGCTACGAGGAAGACGTCACCCACCTGCACCTTCCCCGCGGGCTGCTCGACCATGTCGAGGCCGCGGTCGGGAACGCGGGCAGCAGGCTGATCACCGACGACCGGCGACCAACACACGCCCGCACAGACTTCGAGTTCAACGGCACGCTGACCGCGCAGCAAGCGGAAGCCGTGGCCGAGATGCTCGCCCACGACGGAGGCGTGCTCGTGGCTCCGCCCGGTGCCGGCAAGACAGTGATGGGGTGCGCCGTGATCGCCAATCGCGCCGTCCCGACGCTCGTGCTAGCGCACCGGAAGCCACTGCTCGAGCAGTGGCGAGTCCAGCTCCAAGAGCTCCTTGGTCTGCCCCCGAAGCAAATCGGTCAACTCGGCGGGGGCCGCCGCAAGGCGACGGGCCTCATCGATCTGGCGATGATCCAGAGCCTGAAAGCGGTCGAGGACCTCGACGGGTTCTTCCGCGGCTACGGCCTGATCGTGATCGACGAATGCCACAACCTGCCGGCATTCTCATTCGAGGCATGCGTGCGGCGAGCCCCCGCGCGGTATCTGCTCGGGCTTACTGCGACGCCGTACCGGCGCGACGGCCTGGAACAGATCGTGACGATGCAATGCGGCCCCATCCGCCACCAGATCACGAAAGCAGACGGGCCTGCGGCGCGGCTCTCGCTCCAACTCGAGACACGCGAGACCGTCTTCTCGCTAAACACGGCCGCCGAGACGCCGATCCAACAGGTGTTCCGCCTCCTCGTCGAGAACACCGACCGCACCGCCCTCGTCTGCGACGACGTCGTGGCAGCACTCACCGAAGGACGTCGATGCCTCGTACTCAGCCAATGGAAGGAGCACTGCGAACTGCTCGCCCAGGGGCTCACAGCGAGAGGCGTCGTCCCGCACGTTCTCACCGGAGGGCTCGGCAAGCGAGCACGCAAGGCGATCCTCGAACAGATCGAGAACACGGCACCCGATCAGCCGCTCGCCCTCGTCGCGACCGGACAGTATCTCGGCGAGGGCTTCGACTGCCCACAACTCGACACGCTCTTCCTCGCCTTCCCCGTGTCATTCAAAGGGCGGCTCGTCCAATACACCGGACGCCTCACGCGCACCCGCGACGGAAAGACGATCGCTCGCGTCTACGACTACGCCGACACCCGCGTCCCCGTCCTCCGCGCCATGCACAGACGGCGACTCGCGACCTACAAGACGCTCGGATTCACGGGAGGAAAAACGGAGTCCACGAGGGCCTGCCAGCAACAGCTCATGACATGACAGCGAAAGCGTCGATACGCGAACAGATGCTCGGCGCACTCGGCCGGCGGTTTGATGACGCCTGCCAGCTCCTTCTCGGGGAGATCGCCGAAGAGGTGGTAGTCGTCGTGGATCTCAGAGATCCGATAGACTAGACCGTTGTGGTATCACTTTCGTCGACAATCTCTTTCAAAGAGATTTATGATGAAAATCAACCCATGAATAGGGGGCAGTAAGATGCCAATATAACGAGAAGAGCTACTTTTGCCGAAAATGATCCTATGCCTCTAACTCCCCGCGACCTACCCGACCACCTTCTGGCTCAAGGCCGTTACGCCTTCACGCTCGCCGAAGCCGCAAGCGAGCTCGGCACGACGCCGGCCGCAACGCGCCAGGCGCTAGCACGGCTGCGGCAGAGGAAGGAGGTCTTCTCACCGACGAAGGGCCTCTACGTCGCTATCCCGTCGGAGTACCGCAGCTGGGGTGTTCTTCCTGGCGAGTGGTTCATCGACGCGATGATGCGTCACCTCGGGCGGCCGTACTACGTCGCCCTTCTCTCGGCTGCCCGAATCCATGGTGCCTCCCATCAAGCCCCGCAGGTCTTTCAAGTCATGACCGAGGGCACGCCGCTTCGCGACCGTGACCTCGGGCGCGTGCGGCTGCGCCTCTACAAGAACCAGCACGTGGGCAAAGACAAGACCGAGCAGATCACGGTGCCTACCGGCTACGCAACCGTTTCCGCCAGGGAGACGACGGCGATCGACCTGATCAGCCACTACCGCGATTCGGGTGGCTACGGCAACGTCGCGACGATCATCAAGGAGATCGGCGAGCTCAACGGTGCCGAGCTCGCGCGCGTCGCGTCCCGTCGCGGTCGCGCCGCGGTCAGGCGCACCGGCTGGTTCGTCGACCGATTCGGCCAAGCCGACGACCTCGAAGCCCTGCGCCAGGCGGCGCGACTCGACGTGGGCGAACCCACGCTGCTTGATGCAAGTGGACCGAAGCGCGGCAAGACCGACCCCGGCTGGCGCGTCCGCTTGAACACCCACGTGGAGCCCGACCTCTGATCCCCCGGGCGTTCATCACCCAGTGGCAGAGTCGCGTCCCCTGGCCCGCGTCATACCAAGTCGAGCAGGACCTGATCCTCTCGCGGGTGATGATCGAGATCGCGGAGAACGAGTTGTTAGGAGACGAGTTCGTCATGCGCGGCGGCACGTGCCTCCACAAGCTCCACCTCAAGGAGCCACGCCGCTACAGCGAAGACCTCGACTACGTCCGACGAACCAATACCGGCATCAAGCCGTACATAACCGAGTTGCGCGCGGTCGCAGATCGTGTCGATCTAGCGGTCAGCAACGTCGATCGCAGCGGGTCAATGGTCCACGTGTACTTCAACGCCGACGCGACAGGCGGCGGCCGCATCCGCATCAAGATCGAGACCAACATCGCCGAGACCGACTTCTTCAACAAGACGATCGAGATCGAACATGAGGTCGACTCGCTCTGGTGGAGCGGCAAGGCGAAGATCCCAACCTTCGTGCTCGCCGAGATGATGTCGACGAAGACGCGTGCCCTCTACCAGCGCCGCAAGGGACGCGACTTGTTCGACCTATGGCTGGTGCTGACCTCCGAGGAAGTGAGCCCGGAAGAGATCGTCGCCGGGCTCCGTCACTACATGAATGAGTCGATCTTCACCTACCCGCAGCTTCGGCAGAACCTGATCGACAAGCTTGCCGACGCCGGCTTCCGCACCGATATGGAACCCCTTGTAGTCGCAGTGCCCGACGGGTACAACATCGAGAACGCGGCCGATCTCGTCATGGAACAGGTCGGCAGGTTGCTCGACAACGCGCCGCCGCTCGAGGGCATCGCGGACGGCCGCTGGCGCAGCATGGCATAGGCGGGCATTCATCCTTGAATCGGCCGGAGCGCGAAACGCCGCGATGCGTATGGGTGAGATGGCGTCTTCCCACACTGAGCCCACACGCATGCTGGGAATTGTGGGCCTGAGAGGCTTCGGCGTTTCAGCCTCTCCCGATCAATCCCTGCAATTGTGGGGGTTCGGGCGCAGAGTGGGAACGATGTTCCGAGCAAAACACTGGTTCGATCCCAGGTGCGCCCATCATAAAAATCCTGCATATAGGGCTTTTTTTGCCCGCTGACTGAAGGAAAACGTCCAGCAGGGGTCGTTGGAAACGATTTGGAAACCTGGAGAGCCCGCGCGCATCACGCGCGCACGCGCGCGAGGGAACGTTGGATCTCGGGCGCCGAGCCGCTTGCCCTTCAGCGACACATCCATGCTCTTGACTCGCAAAGCGGCGCGGGACCCGGCCGAGAGGGCGGCACGGGCGCTTGGGACGCGTCACCCTAACTAAGATGCCAACCATCGTGTCCGATGAGGGAGGGGGTTTGAGGGGCCGATGGAGGTGCTTGCGCTGATCGATGGTACTTGGCTGCTCGCGGGCGCCGTGGTGGCGCTCTATCTCCTTGTGATCTGGATGCTCCTGGAGATTCTCTTCCGCGCCGACTTCTCTGGCGGGATGAAGATTGCTTGGATAGTCGTTGCACTGCTCTTCGCTCCGGTGGCTGTGCCGATCTGGTTCCTCTGGGTCAGGCGCAAGGACTACTCGAGCGCGTAGGGAGCCGCGCCGATCGCGCTTCTGCCGAGAGCCTTGATCTCATCCGATCGCCAGCTGGCTTGCCACAGGAACGGGCAACAAGGGCTACGCCCCTCGTGGGGAAGATGACGTGAGCGCTCTGACGGTGTAGCTTCGGCCGTGTGTGCGAAACACTGGGCAACGGCTTGAGTGCGGCTAGCCGACGTGGAGAGGTGAGCGGAAGATGAATCAGAGGCGTGTTGCTGCTGTGGTGTCGTTGGTGCTGTTCGTGGCGGGGTGCGTTGTCGCGGCGGTCGAGGTAGTCCGGGATTTCCCACGTAGTCTCGTCGCGGTCGCGTTGCTGGTCGTGGCTGGTCTGGCTGCCTGGCAGGCGCTTTTGCGTCGGGGTCGCTTCCGGCACCTGTTGCTCGTGGGCGTTCTGCTCTTGCTCGTAGGAGCTGTCGTCGTTGTGCTCACGGGTGAGCGGGTGGGTGTCGGGCTCGTTGCCGTAGCGCTCCTCCTCGTGAGCGTTGCGCTCGCACGGCGCGTGTTCAGCGTTCGCGTCGCACTCCCGCCGGCCGATCCCCCGAACCGATCGGTCGTGATCTGGAATCCGAAGTCGGGTGGCGGCAAGGCGGTGAGCAACCACCTGGCCGACGAGGCGCGGAAACGCGGGATCGAGCCGATCGAGCTGAAGCCCGGAGACGACCTGGAACAGTTGGTCCGTAGCGCGGTGACCGCTGGCGCCGACGGGCTCGCCGCCGCCGGCGGCGACGGCACCCAGGCGCTGGTGGCGTCGATCGCAGCCGAGCACGACCTGCCGTTCGCCTGCATCCCGGCCGGCACCCGCAACCACTTCGCGCTCGACCTCGGGGTCGATCGTGACGATGTCGTTGGCGCCCTCGACGCGTTCGTCGATGGTGGCGAGCGCCGCATCGATCTCGCCGAGCTGAACGGTCGGGTGTTCGTCAACAACGTGTCGCTCGGGCTCTACGCGGAGGCGGTACAACGCGAGGGCTACCGTGACGCCAAGCTGCGCACGATCCTCGACACCGCGCCCGACGTGCTCGGCTCCCAGTCGAGCGGTCCCGCGAGCGAGCTCGGCTGGCGCGGCGAGGACGGCACCGCGCACGAGTCGGCGGCGGTGATCCTGGTGTCCAACAACACCTACCGGCTGGGGCGGCCCGTCGGCTCCGGAACGCGTCCGCGGATCGACGGCGGCGAGCTCGGAGTGGCGGTGCTGAACACAGCATCGGGAGAAGGCCGCCGCTGGCAGCAGTGGTCAACGCCCACGTTCGAGATCACCTCGTCGCAACCGGTACCGGCGGGCGTCGACGGCGAGGCGCTCGTGATGGATCCGCCACTTCGCTTCCTCAGCCGGCCGAACGCGCTCCGAGTGCGCATCGCGCCACAACATCCCGGCGCCTCACCATCGGCCGGGCTCCCCGACGGGATCGCCGACCTGCTCAGGCGGCTCCTCGCCGTGGCCGCCGGACGGGCCTGAGACTCGGGGCACTCGCGGTGCCTGTCGAACAGACTCCAGTCCGTCGCTGGCCCCCTTGGCCGCCGCCGGGCGAGGAGTTCGTCTCCAACTCTCGTCGTGCCATCTGGTGCGCGACCGTCCTCTTTGCTCTCGTGATCTCGGGGGCGTTTCTGATCCCAGCCGGCCCGCTCGCCCTCGACAGTCGCTGGTCCGAGCTGATGCAGGACAGCGAGACGTCCTTCCTGACGCACATTGCGATGGTCTGCAATGCCCTCGGCCACGGCGTTTGGCGCGCCTTGACGATCGCCGCGATCGGCATCGTGCTCCTGGTCGCCCATCGTTGGGCGGCCGTGATGGCGTTCGCCCTCACCGAGGCACTCACCCCCCTGCTCGTCAACCTCATCAAGTTGGCAGTCGACCGGGAGCGCCCGCCTGGGAAGATGCTCGATGCATATGGCACGTCCTACCCCTCCGGCCACGCCGCCTACGCCGGCGCGACAGCTGTTGCGCTCGTGCTCCTCCTCAGCGCTCCAGGCCCGCGAAGGCGCTTGTTCTTCGTCCCGGCCGCCGTGGCGATCGCTGTGATGGTCTGGAGCCGCACCTACCTGCAGGTGCACTGGCTCTCCGATGCGGTCGCCGGTGCGACCCTTGGCGTCGCGGTGACCCTCGTCTGTTTTGCGGGCGTCCAGATCGTTCTCGGCCGGGCACCCGGCCGGCACCAATGACCCATCACTTCAGAGGTGCTACCCGTGGGCACCTTGGATCAGGCGTGGCGGGCCGGGTAGTCGATGTCGGCGAGGGCATCGTCGATCGAGTTTCGCTTCACCAGCGTGATGCCTGGTACCCAGCGGTCGAGCCCTGCTGTCGACGATGTCACGGCCGCTCCGAGCTCATCGACGCGACCCATTACGCGGCCCTCACGATCGCACTCCCGTGATGACCCCCCAATTGGACGCCGGCTGCCAGGGGTCGTGATCCGATGGAGTCAGAACGGTGTGGGGATGTGCCGCGGTTGCAGGTCCGCCTCCATGGGGCCGTCGGTCCTCTGCCGCGGCGGCAGCTCGACGTCGCGAGGCTCGAGCGGCGCGTACGGGATCTGATCGAGCAGGTGCGTGATGATGTTCAGCCGGCCGCGCTTCTTGTCGTTCGTGTCCGCGATATACCAGGGGGCCAACTCCGTGTCGCTGGCCCGGAACATCTCGTCGCGGGCGCGCGAGTAGTCGTCCCAACGGGTGTACGACTTCAGGTCCATCTCGGACAGCTTCCAGACCTTGCGCGGGTCGTCGATCCGGCTCTCGAGGCGGCGCGTCTGCTCCTCGGGGCCGACCTCGAGCCAGTACTTGAGCAAGATAATCCCGGACTCGACCATCGCCTGCTCGACCGCCGGCACCTGCTCCAGGAACCGCTCGGTCTGCTCAGGAGTGCAGAAGCCAAGCACGGGCTCGACGCCGGCGCGGTTGTACCAGCTGCGGTCGAAGATCACGACCTCGCCGGCGGCGGGGAAGTGCCGGATGTAGCGCTGGATGTACATCTGCGATTTCTCCCGCTCGGTCGGTGCGGGCAGGGCGACAACCCGGAACACGCGTGGGCTGACTCGCTCGGTGATCCGCCTGATCGTGCCGCCCTTGCCGGCCGTGTCGCGGCCCTCGAAGACGATGCAAACCTTCGCTCCCGAAGCCTTGACCCATTCCTGCAAGGCAACGAGCTCGCCGTGCAGGCGCCGCATCTCCTGCTCGTAGCCCTTGCGCTTCATCTTCCCGCCCGACGATTGCACCGGAACATCCTCACTCTGCAGCTTCTGTTTCCTCTGCGCCTTTTGGTTCGTCCTCTTGGTCTTGCCCATTCCATCAGCCTCCGAGAAGTTCAGTGACCTGGTCGGACGTCTGCTCTGGTGCTCACGATGCACCATCCGCGACCGCTCGTTGGGGCGCCAGGGCATGCTGCGGGTCGAGCACCGTTGGAGCCGAAGCGCGGCGGCGGCGGATGAGCTTGCTCGTTTCGATCACGAGTGGCAGGAGCAGGGCGAGCCCGAAGCAGGCGGCCCACTCGTGTCCAGTCAGCGAGGTCGTGAGCAGCCCCTTCTGGAGTCCCGGGAGTTCGGTTGCGAGGAAGATCAAGCCAATCGGTACGAGCGCGATGAGCGTCGCCTTTAGCAGCGGTGCGGAGAGGCCGCTTGCCGGGTCGCGCCGGTTCGTGACCGCGTTGAAGACGGTGCCGAGCCCCATCACCACAAAGGTCATCGTCAGCGACGCGGTCGGCACGTCGGTGCGCGGATCGTCGGGCCCGAGCACGAGCGGGACGAGGGCGGCGAGGAACAACGTCGTGGCGTAGACGCCCCACTGGATCACAGCACTACGGTTGGTAATCGGCAGCTTCGGGTCACGCGGCGGACGGTGCATCACGTCGGGCGCGCCGGGATCGACCGCGATGATGACCACGCCGGTTGCCGTGACGAAGATCAGCAGGTAGAGCACCATCAGCGGGGTCAGGGCGACGCCCTCATTGATGTCGAACGCGGTCGCGGCGACGAACAGGAGCACGAGAGAGAGGAGCTGGGTCATCTGGTAGCGAACGTAGGAGACGACCTTCTCGTACACCTTGCGGCCGATCTCGACCGCGTGCACGAGCGTGCCGAAGTTGTCGTCGGTAAGGATCATCCGGCCTGCCTGCTTGGTCACCTCACTGCCGCTGCCCATCGCGACCCCGATGTCCGCCTGTTTCAGCGCGGCCGCGTCATTGACGGCATCGCCCGTCATCGCCACGATCAGCCCCTGCTCCTGCATCAGCCGCGCAAGCCGAAGTTTGTCCTGCGGCGAGACCCGTCCGAACACGTGGAGCTCGGGGAGCTTGCTCGTCAGCTCCTCGTCCGAGAGCTCCTGTAGCTCGGCACCGCTGATCGCTCCCGGCCCGAGCCCCAGGGTTTCCCCGATCGCTGCCGCAGTGACGGCGTGGTCGCCCGTGATCATGCGCACGTCGATCCCGGCACCGAGCGCCGTCTGCACGGCAGCCTTGGCCTCGGCCCGGAGCGGGTCGATGATCCCGACCATACCGACGAAGGCGAGCTCGTGTACGAGCGACATCGGGTCGTTCTCCAGCGATTGCAGCTCGCTGTCCTCGACGAACCGGGCCGCGAACGCGAGCACCCGCAGGCCCTTCTCACCCATCCGCGCGTTCGCCGCGTCGATATCGGCACGGGCGTCCGCGATCGGCAGTTGGGAGCCGCTTAGGGGGCCACCCGAATAGCTGCAGCGCGCGAGCACGACGTCCGGGCCGCCCTTGACGAGCTGCACCACCCGCTCGACGCCTTCAACCGTGTAGTGGTGGAAGGTCGCCATAAACTTGTAGTCCGAGTCGAACGGCACCTCGGCAAGCCGCGGGTAGGCGCGCCGCGTCTCCTCGGCGTCGACCCCGAGCTTGGCCGCGAGCACCACCAGAGCGAGTTCGGTCGGGTCACCCACCACGGAGCCGTCATCGGCCACAGTGGCGTCGCTGTCGAGCACGAGGCCCAGAGCGAGCCGCGAAAAATCCGGCACCGGGGTGCCCGCCACCGAGGCAATCGCTCCGCTTTTGCGGTAGCCCTCGCCTTCCACCGTGAACCAGGAGCCGGCCGCGTAGACAGTCGAGACCATCATCTGGTTCATGGTCAGGGTGCCCGTCTTGTCGGTGTTGATCGCGCTCGTCGCCCCGAGTGTCTCCACATCCGTCAGGTTCTTGACCACCGCTTTCGCGTCCGCGAGTTGCTTGGCACCCATCGAAAGGAGGCCTGACACGAACGCAGGCATGCCGGTGGGGATTGCCGAGATCGCCATCGCCGTCCCGAGCAGCATCACCTCGCTGAACGCCAGCCCGCGCGCCATCCCGACCACGACGATGAACGCGACCGCTCCCCACGCGATCAGTCCTAGCACCTTCGTCAGCGACCCGAGCTCCTTCTGCAGCGGCGAGCGCGTCCGCGTGACCGAGGTCAACATTGTCGCGATCTGCCCCATCTGCGTCTCCATCCCCGTCGCTGTGACGACCATCGCTGCCGTTCCGCGCGTCACCGCGGTGTTCTGGAACAGCATGTTGGAGCGGTCGCCCAGTGCGACGTCCTCCCCGCCAAGCACGCCGGCGTCCTTGGCGACAGGGGCGCTCTCCCCGGTTAGGGCCGCCTCCTGCGTCTCCAGCGTCGCCGAGTGGACGATCCGCCCGTCCGCGGGCACAATGTCACCCGCCTCCAGCTGCACGATGTCGCCCGGCACGACGTCCGCCGCAGGCACCAGTTCGACCGAACCGTCCCGCACTACCTTCGCCTGCGGCACCTGCAGGTTCGAAAGCGCATCGATACTCGCACGCGCCTTCAGCTCCTGCCTCGAGCCGAGCACGACATTGAGCAAGATCAACAACGCCACGATCAACCCCGTCGAGACCTCGCCGATCGCGAAGCTCACCGCCACGACCGCCACCAACATGATGTTCATCGGGTCACGCAACTGTCCCAGCGCCACCGCCCATACCGAAGGTGGCGGCTCACCCAAGATCTCGTTCGGGCCAGACTGCGACAGTCGCGCGGACGCCTCGACGGCCGTCAGCCCCGACGATGCGTCCGAGCCCATCTCGGATACCACGTCTTCAACGTCTCTGAGATAGGCGGGCCTGTCGCTCAACGCGACTGCTTCCCGGTCAGCATCTATTCGGCGTCCTCCCCCATCGTCTGGCAAGGTTGGCACACCCTAACGCAGGCCGACAGCGCGAACCCGCTGCGGGAGGGAGACATCTGTACCTGCGGCGACGTCGGCCGGGCTCGGACCGCGTCCGCTCGCTTCAAGGATCCAGGGAGTTGGCAGATTCGTTGCGTATGTCGGACTGAAAGCCCGATACGTCTTCGTCGTGCGCGTCGAGTCTGCGTCCACGACGAAGGCGACGGCTTGACGCACCTCTGACGCTGACGGCAGACGACGCGACGATGTTCGCCTGCGCCAGTTGGAGATGCCACGCGGGCCGTCCGGCGGCGCATGGCCACGCCTGGGCTCCCGCTTACCCGCTCACAGCGCGATCCTGGCGATTAGCTTCGGGTCGCAGCCTGCGTTTGCGAGCTGGCGGCGAACGCCAATGTCGCATTTTCGAATCTGCGAACAGCTGAGCGGCTCCTTCAGTACGCCGCCATAACTGTCGCTGTCCTGGCCCTGATCGCCTACTTCATCAAGCGACGAAAGGACGACCTAGCCGACCGCCGCGCTGATCGCGCTCGCCGCCTTCATGGCCGAATACGGACTGCTGCACCTGATTGTCGTCCTGAGGCGATCGAACGAGGTCTCACCCTCGAATCGAGAATGCTCGCGCTGACGCCGCCGATGCGAGACGCGATCCTCGGCGTCCTCGACGACCCACCCGAAGGGGCTCGCCGAGCTTCGCGGCAAGCTCGCCCGCGACCACTGCGACCGCCGGGCGGGCTACGGGTGATGTAGGGCTACGGCCGATGTAGATGGTGTCGATCTGGTTGCACGACCCATCACCGGTCTGTCAGATCAGATACGAATTGCAGAGCGGAACAACCTGCCAACAGATCGGAGACTCAAGTGCAACTGATGGAGTTGAAAGAGAAGACCACGCTCTCCCGGGAGGAAGCGGCTGCGCGGCTACACGCGATCGCCGACGAACTCGCCTCGGGAAATGACGTCATCATCGAGCGGGAAAACCTACGGTTCGTCGCGCACGTCCCCGATCAGGTTGAGCTCGAAGTGGAATTCGAGATCGAGGACGACGGCGCCGAACTGGAGATCGAACTGAGCTGGAAGTCTTAGCAGCAGTCAGGATGGATGGTTGCTACGGCGTTGTGCCCAGCCGCGCGCTCGATCTCTATAGCCGCCGAGGATGACCCGGACCCGCAACGAACGCTCGACCGTTTACGCACCGTCGCGAGTGATACTCCGCTCACGCGGTGGTGGGCGCTGTGCCAACGCGGCCCCATCCCTCCCACGTCAGGCTCGCTCGACCAACACTCGAAGCAACGACGCCGAACCGCTGACAGCGCGAACTCTGTCCGCCAGGTCGGTGTGCTGCTGCGCTTCGGCCGACACGAAGGTTGATCCGGACTCGCCGCGATGGAACGATTTGGAAACCACTTCCGGCAATGCGGCGCGGCTACGCGCGAACCGCCCGCACGAGAAACGGCTTGAATGCGACAGATCGCGCCCGCATGCAACCCATGCGGAAGGACGAATAAAGCGAAGAACGCGGCCGAGCTGGAGCGCAGGCGAGCGGCGGGTCTGCTCTATGAGCCGACCGGCGAGGGTGGCGGTGACGCCTGCGCCGCGCTGTTCTCGTCCTCGACGCTGTGGGCGTTCACGGAGATGAAGATCCATAGGACGGCCGTCCAGCCGCACATCCGCTGCCCGTCCTGCGGCGAGGTTCGCGTCGTCACGCCACGGCAGACGGGTGCGGGCTATGGCAGACGGTGGCCGCTGCTACGACTCGATGTAGACCGTCATGGGAGGGACGACGCCGTGCTCCTGCATCGCTGCGGCGACCTCAGGGGGCGGCGAGGACAGCATCTCGCCGACCGCCGCGAGATCGCCGACGTCGATAGAAACTGCGACGTTGTTGCTCCCGTCCTGGGCGACGTAGTCGGTCACGTTGCTTCCGGAACCGGACTCGATCAGTGTTGCGCGAGTGCCTTACCGTTCAGCCAGCGCTGTACGTCCTCGACAGCGTGGGTGACGACGACTCTTGGCTTGGGGAATCCTTTCCGTGCGGGGAAGTTGGCGGAGCGACGCGAGTCTACTCCTGAGGCCGCTCACGTCGTGAATGATCGGCGCTGTGGTTGGACCATTTGCCCCGCGAGCTGGGGCCGCGAGACGCTCGATCCCGGTCGCGCTTGCGTCATGCGGTCGGGCGGATGATGCGGCCGATGGGGCAACTCACGCCTCGATGCACGAGCCACGCTACCGGGTAGGGATGACGGCCAGCCCCTAGGAGGGCCGTGCAAGGCGAACTGCGAAAGGAACTCGTCTAGAGCTTGACGAGGTTCTGAACCTCAAAGATCTCCGGCGCAGCCGAGAACTCGATGCCTAGGTCGGCGAGGATGGGCATCAACTTTTCACCGTACGCCTCGAACTGCTCGCGCGAACTCCAGACCTCGCTGACACGCAGGTCGTCGTCAGGCCCAAACGCAACGTGAACTTCAAGTCCAGGCGCGTCGGGCCATATTCCGGCCCCCTCCATGCGCCGCATGCTTTCGTCGTACTTCTCCTTCGTCGCGTTCGACGGGTGAAAGCGCACAACGATGCTCATGCCACATCCTCCCTGCGCGCCACGTCCCCAGCCCGAGAACGCGCGCAGCGGGATATTGCGAATGTGTGCTCGTGCGAATCGAAGCCCGAATGTCGCTCGCGGCGTTCAAGCAATACGAGCTGAATCTTCTCGCCGGGCGCGCCCAGAATCCGACGCACGTGAGGCTCCTCAACAGCTCCACCCGCGTCTGCGCACAAACCGCCTGATCTGATCGCCGATACAGGGTGCTTCGTCAAGAGAACGGCGGTCCCGCCGTCTCCACATGACCGGAACCCTCCGGGTAGGCGTCCGTCGACTCGATGACGGTCGGAAGGTCGATGCCGATCGCAAAGCTGATCTGCGGCACTTCCCGGAGGCGTTCGCCCCACCGATCCGAAGGCCCGACGCCCAACTACCGGCCTCCCACGGCCAACACTCGTCCGCAGGGGGCAGATACCCGAGAGCCGCCTTCTTCGCCGACGCGCACCCGGCTTCGGCGCGATTCGGAGGCGCCACGCTGACGCCGCCCGCTGCGCGATGGGAGCCTGCCCTCGGCGAGTACGTCCTCGACTGGGACGACGTCCGGTCCGGCCGGAGCCCGCACGACCAAGCACTCGAGTTCGCCTGCTCGGCGGTTCGACACGCGCGCGGTGTGCCGCTAGGACCCCGACCTATCCGTGAGCGTCGAGGGAATCCCGCCGCCAATTACGTAACGTCCGGCTTTCCGTGGTGCTGCGTCGTTGTCCTCTTCGTTGACGTGGCTTCGGGTACGCAGTGGTCCTAGTGCCGGGGTTCCGGTATTTCAGACCGTCGTCAACGAGTCCGGCGTCCTGTCTGGGAGTTGCTCGGCGCCGTCGCTGCGGCAGGGACGGCGCCGACATACCCCATCATCCGCTTTGATCGGGAGAGCTGGCCGGGCACTGACCGCCTGCCGAGCCTCCACTTTCTTACCGTTTGGCGGTCGTTCGCTCTCACGAGTTGGGGCCGTTGAGGAGTACTTTCGCGTGGAGGGGTCGGTTGTTCCAAGCAGGGAGAGGAGAACGCCATGATTGCTCGCGTCGCGAACTTCGAGGGAGTCGATGTGCGGGAGGCGAAGCGCACGATGGGAGAAGCGGAGGCAATCATCGTCCGCTTGTCGAAGGCCTCGCCGGCTACCAAGGGCATCTCGAGTTGGCGAAAGCCGACGGCCGCGTGCTGTCGATCACGATCTTCGATTCGGATGAGCATGCGAGAGCTGCCGAGCAGACGTTCGACGAGGAGATGCCCAGCAGGCTGGGCGACCTTTTCCAAGACTGGGGCGGACGCCGAACGTCGGTTGACTACTTCAGCGTCGTTTCCGAGTCGCGGATGATGGCCGCAGCCCACGCCTAGTCGGGTTCGCAGATGCAGGGCTCGGCCGAGGTTCGCCGAGCCCTGCGGCGTCGTTTCAGGTCAGCGGAAACAATCAACGATCACCCAAGGGCTCTTGACGAGCGCCTCCGTCGGGTAGTGGTGGCGCCGTCGGTTCGTGGACCCTCGGTGGCAACCTGCTCTTTTCAGCTGGAGGCGCCGACGAGCGCGATCTTCCCCTCGTCCTCGTCCTCGATGAGCTGGAGCCCGTCTTTGCGTAGCTCCTCGATCCATCGCTCCGGAAAGGAGCAGACTTCCTTCAACTCATCGATGCTGTGCCACTCCCCGTCTGAAAGAACGTTCCTGACTCGTTGGTAGGTCGACATTCCCCAGCCCTCCGATTTGTCCATCGGTCGTACAAACCTGACGAACGCACGATGATATGTGTGGCCGGGGTCTAAAAGCAAGGCGGACTCACAATCGGATCTCGCGGAGGTAAAGGCCTGGAAACGACGTGGTCCGCGGCAAGGCGAGGGCTGCAAGGCCGGGGCTACGATCGGGTGGATGCTCCATCTCTATGGACGCCCTGTGTCCGATCAGGATGCGCGCCATCTCGTCGCCACGCTGATGGACGACGCCAGACCGGACGCGATCGCCGCCGCCAGCCAGATCGGGTACGCCGTCGAGCTCGACCGCGTCATGGTGAGACTGACCCCAGCGATGCGCGATGCGGTCCTGGCCGTCCTCGACGACCCACCCGCCGGGCTCCTCGATCTCCGCGGAGCACTCGCCCGCGACCGGGCCCACCGCGGCGCCAACCTCGGCTCTGGCACAGCCGACGCACGCCTGGAGCAGTTCCGTGTGATCCTGATCGACCCTGACCGCAGGCGCAGCAACATCGTCGTCGACCTCAACGACACACCCCAGATCGGGGAGCCCCTCCACCTACCACAGGGCGGGCGCGTGACCGTCCACTACGTCAGGACCTCCGCCCGGAGAGATCTGGCCGGCGTGATCATCGCGGGGCGGGCCTGAATTGGGGAGCCCTGGCGGCTCGACCCAGGTCGGTTGAGCGCCCGCGCGTGACGCCGTGCATGTCGCATTCGCATGTGGTGGTCAGGGTCCGCCGCGACGAGGTCATTCTCATCCGTCGCGTGCGTCACGGCCGCGTGTATTACGTCGCCCCCGGGGTCGCCGTGGCCGAAGGAGAGACTCCAGGGGCGGCTGCATTACGCACCGCGAGCGACGAGTTGGGGATCGAGGTCGTGATTGAGGAGCTGCTATATGCGCAGGCTTTCGCGGGCGTCGATCATTTCTTCTTCGCAGCGACGGCGCAAACGGAAATCGTCGATCCGGCGCCCATCCCTGATCACGACGACTTCGAGCTCGACGGGGAGCTCGGCGGATCGTACGAGATCGTCCGACTTCGGGTCAGAGAGATCCTCGCGTACGACGTGCGGCCCTGGGCGCTCGCCAGGCGGATCTCCAGCCCTTTGTGATCGCAGCGTCTGACAATTATCGTTCACCGCACATTCACTCGGAGAACGGGCAGACTGCAGCGGTGAGCTACGACTTCGACCTCGTCGTGATCGGGTCCGGACCGGCGGGCCAACGCGCCGCCGTCCAGGCTGCGAAGCTCGGGAGAACGGTCGCGATGGTCGAGCGCCGACAAATGCTCGGCGGTGTTTGCGTGAACACGGGAACGATCCCGTCCAAGACACTGCGTGAGGCGGTCGTCTACCTAACAGGGATGAGCGAGCGGGAGATGTACGGCCAGAGCTACCGGGTCAAGGCCGACATCACGATGGGCGACCTCCGCGAGCGTACGAACCGCGTGATCGCACGCGAGGTCGACGTCATCCGCAGTCAACTGCAACGCAACCGCGTCGAACTGCTGCAAGGGTCGGCGCGCTTTGTCGACGAGCACGTTCTCTCGATCGAGAGCGAGACCGGCAGCGCGCGGCGTGTCAGTGCCGAGCACATCGTAATCGCGGTGGGGACGCAGCCTGCGCACCCGGCCGCTGTCGACTTCGACGGACGGACGATCATCGACTCGGACGGGCTGCTGAACCTGGAACGGATCCCCGACTCCCTCGTCGTCGTGGGCGCCGGCGTGATCGGAATCGAGTACGCATCGATGCTCGCGGCGCTCGGTACCAGAGTCACGATTGTTGAGCAGAGGCCGCACATGCTCGAGTTCTGTGATGGAGAGGTTGTCGAAGCGCTTCAGCACCACCTCCGCGACCTCGGTGTCGTCTTTCGGTTCGGCGATACGGTCACCGCAGTCGAACGGCCCGACGGTGGCGCGGTCACGCGCCTTGCGAGTGGGAAGCTGATCGCGGCCGACGCAGTCTTCTACGCTGCCGGTAGACAGGGAGCGACGGCCGATCTCGATCTGGTCAACGCAGGGCTCGACGCAGACGAGCGCGGGCGGATCAAGGTCGGGTCGGACTTCCGAACCACGACCCCACACATCTTCGCGGCCGGGGATGTGATCGGTTTCCCGAACCTGGCAGCCACGTCGAGCGAGCAGGGTCGGCTCGCGGCCCGACACGCATGCGATACGGACGCCGGCTCGATAGCGACGCTCCTCCCACTCGGGATCTACGCGATCCCTGAGATCAGCTTTGTGGGCCGGACAGAGGAGGACCTGAGTGTCGACGGGGTGCCGTACGAGACAGGGATCTCGCGCTACCGCGAGCTAGCGCGCGGACAGATCATCGGCGACTCCTACGGGATGCTGAAACTGCTGGTCGACCCGGAGACCCGCCGCATTCTCGGAGTGCACATCTTCGGGACGGGAGCGACCGAGATCGTGCACCTGGGCCAAGCGGTAATCGCCTTCGACGGCACGGTCGACTATCTCGTCGACGCCGTCTTCAACTACCCGACCCTCGCGGAGGCCTACAAGGTCGCTGCTCTCGACGCGACCAACAAGATCGCAGCATTGCAGCGCCTTACCCGCTAGACGTGGCTCCAGGTGGCTCGACCAACCCATAGCCGAAGTCGCACAGAGCGATCGGACGTCGATGAGGGCGAGATTTGGAGCACGATCGGCCGACCAACGATGCCCCCGGGTCGGCGAGGTCAGCAGCATGCGCAAGCGCAGAATGAGCTGCGGCCGTGCCGTCGTCAGCGACGATGAGTTGCTTCGAGCCGTTCGTCTACTGGCGCGGCACCATCACCTCGATCGATTTCGACCCTTCAACGTGGTGCCAAGGGTTGTCGCGGTGTGCCTTGAGCTCGCTGCGCAAAGCGCGTTCTCAACGTCCGCCGTAGCCACACTCGCTGCGCCGACGCAGCGGTCGGCCGCGCCGTAGGTGAGGTAGATCGTGCCGTCGGGTCGCGACACTGCACCCTGGACGAAGATGATGTTGTCTAGTCGGCTGTATGTCCTGTCGGCGCAAGACTTCGAGGCCGAGGAAAGGACACGCAACGAGGTCGCTATCCACTGCGGATCGAGAAGCAAAGACACGTCGCCAGATCGACTTGATTGACGTCGCGCTGACGACAGAGTTCTCGACGCTCCCCGCGGGCGTCGTCCATCGTGAGGTTGCGACCGTCTCCGACGGCCTCCTCGCGAACGCACACTTCACAGACCACGTCGCCGTGCTCACAGGCCGCCTAGCGGCCGAGCACCTCCGAGCTACCGTGGCACCGATCAAGCATTCGACACTACGCACGACCGAGGAGCGAGCATCTGTCGCCAGGTCGCATTGGTGGACACGGCATTGACCAACGGTTGCTGCCCGCGAACCTCTGCGGTTGTCGAGGTATGTAGGTGGAGTTGGCGGCACAACCTCGTCCAGGACCTCACGGCCAGGACCGAGCAGACCCGATTCTGATTTAGTCAAGTTGACTTGACATTGGTCGTTAGACAAGCTAACTTGACATCGATGGAGAACGATGTTCGGGAACGTCGGCTCGAGCGTGGCCTTTCGCAGGCGGAACTCGCGAAGGCGGTGAGCGTTTCCCGGCAGACGATCAACTCGATCGAGACGGGAAAATACATCCCGTCACTCCCACTCGCGCTCTCGCTCGCGCGCTACTTCGACACCGCCGTGGAGGAGATGTTCGATGCAGATCTATAGGTCGAAATGGTTTCTGCCGCTCTTTGCAGTCGGGCTGGGGCTCGTCATGTTTGTGGCGCAGTGGGTCGGCGGAAACCCGGGCAGTGGACTCGGCTCACTCGCGATCATGACGGCGTTCGGCGCGCTCGTCCTTCTCGGCGGCCGTAGCGAAACAATCCGTGGGCTCCGCGGCGACGGGCGCGACGAGCGCTTCAAGAAAATCGACATCCACGCGACCGCCATCGCCGGCACCGCCGTGATCACCGCCATCATCGTCGCGTTCATTCTCGAAATGGCTCGTGGCCAGGATGGCGCACCCTACAGCTGGCTCGGCGCGATCGCCGGGATCGCATACCTGATCGCGATCCTCGCGCTCCGACTACGAGGCTAGATGACCTGATGGAAACACGAGCACCCTAATCGTCCGCTGCGAGGCTCGTGATCTGCATAGATTGGTGCTGAAACCGGATCCCGCGTATCGGGCACAGGCAGGGTAATGGAGCAGTCTCAGTCGGATTCGCAACTCGTGGCGCGCTCGTTGCAGGAGCCGACAGCCTTCGCGCTGATCTTCGATCGACACTTCCGTGCCATTCACACGTATCTCCACAGACGAAGTGGACGCGATCTCGCCGACGATCTCGCCGCGGAGACGTTCGCCGTCGCCTTCGAGCGGCGCGCGAGCTGCCGAGCGACGAGCACTGCCCTGCCGTGGCTGTACGGCATAGCCACGAATCTCCTTCGGCACCGCTGGCGGGCCGAGCAACGTCAGCTGCGCGCATACGGTCGTAGTGGAGACGACCGCTGGGCGGAGTACGAGGACGAGGCGGCCGCTCGAGTCGACGGCGCAGCTCTCGATGCGCGGCTCGCGCGCGCCCTCGCGGCAATGCGTTCGTGCGAGCGGGACGCATTGCTCCTTTTCGCGCTCGCAGACCTGAGCTACGAGGAGATCGCCTCCGCGCTCGAGGTTCCGGTTGGGACGGTGCGCACCTGGCTTCACCGAGCGCGCCTGACCGCACAACGCGAACTCGCCACCGAGACCAACGCACGCCCTGTCGTAGGAGCTGATCTGCATGGATGAGCTAGACCTCTTTCGCGATTTTCGTTCCGGCGTGACGGAGCCAAGCGCCGATGCCGAGCGGCGAGCGTCCGTCCGCCTGGCACAAGCGATCGAGCGCCGACAGGACCGGCGAAGCCGTGTCCTGCGCGTGGTGCGTCACCGTCCGAGGGGTACTGCACTCGGCGCAGCGGTGCTCGCCGGAACGGTTGCCGCAGCGCTCTTCGTCACCGCCCCCTGGAGCAACACTCCCGGGTTCCTGGAGAGAGCGCAAGCAACGCTCACACCACCGGCAGGGTCGATCCTGCATGCCAAGTGGGTCGACAGAGTTACGTCGAGGGAACTCGGCTGCACCGCCACGTTCGGTCCGATCGAAGTCTGGATCGACCAGACGCCGCCGCAACGCTACCGCGCCGTTGCCCCGCCCTTCGACGTGGGGCCACCGGCAAGAACCGCGAGAGATCTAGTCTGCGGCAACAGCGGGGGACAGACCGAGTTCGGCGGCCAGACCCAGCCGGCTGGGCGGGGGCTCGTGTTCGTGCCGCCGAAGACGCTCCGCCGGACGATCTGGGCCCCGCCCTACTTCACAGCGGATCCGGTGGGAAACCTCCGCCTGGCGATCAACGACGGTCGAGCGCACGACGAAGGCAAGACAGAACTCGACGGGCGCACGGTCGAACGCATCCGCATCGATCCGCCGCCGCGAGGCTGTCCAGTCTCCTTCTGCGGCCCCCGCGAGCGTCGGCCGTCCTACACCTATGTCGACCCCGAGACGTTCGCCCTCGTCCAGGAGGACGGGCGAGGCCTCATCTTCGGCAGCCCGCAAGTGCCGCTCAAGCAACCCCTGCATATCGACGTCGTCACGCGCTACCTGACGTTCGAGTACCTGCCGCGCACCGAGGCCAACCTCGCCCTCACCAACATCCGGGCACAACACCCCGACGCGACCGTGCAGTGCACTCCAACGTGGGTGGAACGATGCTGAATGACACTCACACCCTGACGAGCAGCCCGGCCTCGACTTTCTGCGTGACTTCGTCAGGCCGGAGGCGTCGGAGAACGTCGAGTCCCATGAGCCACGCGTGCGCTATCTCGGCTCGGACATCGCGGTCGGCGGCGAGTCGTGCTTGTGCGAGTTCGCGCGACCCTCCCAACTGCTGTCCCCGACCTGAAAACCGCCGAGCAGACCTGTCCTTCAACCGGATCGTCCCTGCTGCGGTCCCGAAACCGACAAGAGGAGCATCATGAGCCTTGACACAACACTTCAGGCACCACCTCACCACTGGCGCACATGGCTCGCATTCGGAGTGAGCGTCCTCGCGGCCGGCGTCATCGGTGCCGTGCTGGCACTCGCGATTGAAAACGGCACGCGAAATGCCGACACCGGCGCGACGAAAGCAAACGTTCCGGTGTCCTCCGCCGCCACGGATGCTCGACACGTTCCGTCGATCATGTCGCTGACACCCGCAGGTCTCGCAGCCGGTGTACTCGGCACCAGCTATACCCTACCGACCGAACAGCACGGCCCGACGCTCGCCTCCGTGCTCGCGTCCATGTCCCCCGAAACGCGCCGATACACGGAACAGATCACGTCGCTGACGTTCGCCCAACTGGCGGCCGGTGCGGCCGGCTCTCCATAGAAGTCGCCGCGCACAGGGGGAGGGCCCGAGTCCTCCCCCTGCCTCGTCAGCACAGCAGGAGCAGGGGTTACCGGTTCGATCCCGGTACGCTCCATACCCCGCGATTTCCAGGGTAAACGCGAGCCACCAAAGTGTCAGGTACGAACCCCGACCTCTGTTAGGAGGACGACGTTGGAGATCCCACCGCAACCCTGAGCGTCTGGAACGCCGCGCTGACAACGGATCAGTGACCACGCACGGGGTGCAAAGATCACCTCCGAGGTTCCGAACTTCGTGGCCTGCATCCTCGATCGGGCGAAGGCGCCGGCATGGGCCGAACACATCGCCGCCATGGTCAAAGCGCTGCGCGAAACCCCAACTCATAGCGCAAGCCCTGTGTGCGCCGCGCGAGTTCGGGCCGGGACGTGGGAAGGGTGATCATCGCAAGCGCCAGGCTGCGTTCACGATCCTCCAGCCTTCGGGCATGCGGATCAGATGGAGCAGGTCGACGTAGCGGTGGTTGAGGCAGGTCACGCTCGCGATATCGCCGCTCAGGTACTCGATCTCGACCTCGATCTGCCGGTCGACGGCGTCCTCGCCCCGGCCCAAACCCTCAGCGGTAGCGTCGATCATCTCCCGAGCTGTGAGCGTCTCCAGTGCGTCGGGGTCGTCGCCCTCAACGCCGCGGCAGCGCTTCATCAGCTCCGGATGCAGCGCCCGTTGCATGCGGGTCGCATCGCCGTCGAACCAGCCCTCCACGTAGTCGCTCACGGTGGCCAGGATCGCTTCTTCGTCCGCGGCGATGGTCATGTCCGCCTCCGTCTCTGATGACACCTGAATGGCGAGATGGTATTACGTCGGCGCGAGCCGGCAAGTAGGAACACTGTTGTCCGTAGGCTGATCGCCGGGTGTGATTGTTCGAGGGCGGGATGTTCGTGCGTACTTCTGCGGGTTCGCTCCCGGTGTTATCCACCCGGGGCTCTCCGCTGCGAGCCGCTAGCGTTGCGGGATGTCAGAGGTGACGCGCCCGACAACCGTGGTCTTCGACCTCGGGGGCGTTCTCATCGACTGGGATCCGCGTCACTTGTATCGACAGCTGTTCGACGACGTTGGGGAGATGGAGTCATTCCTTGCCGAGGTGACCTCGGCGGAGTGGAACGCCCACCAGGACGCGGGGCGACCGTGGGTCGATGCCGTGGAGCTCCTGGCCGCCGAGCATCCGGAGCGGCGCGAGCTGATCGAGGCGTTCCATCAGCGCTGGCCCGAGATGCTGGTCGGGGAGATCCCGGGTACCGTCGACGTGCTGGCCGACCTACGCGCGGCGGGCGTTCGACTGTTGGCGCTCAGCAACTGGTCTGCGGAGATGTTCCCCGTGGCACGAGAGCAGTTCGAGTTTCTGGCGTGGTTCGAAGGGATCGTCATCTCGGGCGAGGTTGGGGTGAACAAGCCCGACCGGCGGATCTATCAGCAGCTCATGGAGCAGTTCGACATCGAACCCACCGAGGCGCTCTTCATCGATGACTCACCGGCGAACGTCGCCGCCGCGAGGTCCCTCGGGTTTCGCGCGATTCGATTCACCGACGCTGCCGCGTTGCGGCTCGAGCTCGTGCGGCTCGGGCTCCTACGGGATCTCCGGGCTGGGCCGGCACCGACAAAACCACACCGTCAGCCATGAGACCGGTGCCTCATGGCCGCTCGGGTGACATGCCCGAGCGCTGGCGCAGGCAATTCGCGCCCCCGGTTTGCCTTCTCAAGCTGGAATGGGGCGGCTGGTCTCGAAGGCCGCCGCGAGGGGTGCGCCTGGGTCGGTGAGGGTGTTCGGGTGGTGGAGTTGGGCGCGGTTGCGGAGGAGTTGGGTGAGTTGGTCTTGGGTTCCGGGTGGTTGACCGACGATGAGGCCGCGACGAGGTGGTTGTTGTCGCGGTAGTAGCTGATCAATCCTCCGGTGAGGGTGCCGTGGCTGTAGATGTGGTCGTGGCCGGCGTCGAGGTCGCCGAGGATCCCGAGCCTCTTGTGGCCCCAGTCCTAGGTGGTTCGCGGCGGCGGCGAGATCCGTTGATCGGTTCGTGTCGCGCAAGCGGCGTTTCTTACCGGAGGTAAGGAATCCAGCGGAACCGACACGAACTCGAGCGAGAACATGCAAAACACCGAACGAAGGCTCCCCGGCTTGAACACCTCATTCGAACCCCTCTCGGTCGCTCACTTTTCCGATGAGCTTGCCGCTCGAACCTCGGATCTCCTCGACCGGCCGGGCTTCCTGTCCGAGACTGAGCTCGTCGACCTCGTAAAGCAGATCGCCGCAAGACCAGACCTGTGGAAGCCTCTTGTCGTCATCGATCGGAAGCGGCGGCGCTACGAGCTGCTGTACGACGACGACCGGGTCGACATCTGGGTGCTGTCGTGGATGCCGGGCCAGCGAACCGGCTTCCATGACCACGACCAATCGACGGTGGGACTCGTGTGCGCCCAGGGCGAGTTGGACGAAGGCAGCCTGAGCATCGGCGCAGACGCGGAGACCGTCCGGATGAGGGCCGGCGTCTGCAGAAGCGGGAGAGGCGGCTACATCCATGCTGTCGCCCACCACGCCGGAGAGCCGGCCGTCTCGATCCATGCCTACTCACCGCCGCTGATCTGCGTCGGCCAATACCGCGCCGACCCGCAAGGGCGGCTGCGACGCGAATTGGAGCACGGCCGCAAAGAGCTCAAGGACACAACGATCGTAGGCAACAGCAGCCGAGTCGCACGCTCCGATGGCTGACACGGATCTGCGGCAAGACACGACCGATCTGGTCGGTTGGCGCCGCCGCCAGCTGCGCGACAGCGGTTTCTCGTCGTCCCTGGCAGCTCGCGTAGCCCGCGACACCCGCTTCGACCTGCACGCCTTGATCGAGCTTGCCGAACGCGGGTGCCCACCCGACCTCGCGATCCGGATCCTCGCACCCCTCGACAGCCCCGACGACGCCCAGTGAACGAGCATCGGAGTACAGTCGCCGCCAAGGTGGAAGCAAACTCAGCGACAGCACGGGGCCCTATCGCGGCAGGTCACCTGGATCGTGAGTCGTGGGAATGGCTGACGGCGCTGAGAAGCCAATCGGCAGTGCGGGACGAAGCGGTCGCCCGGTTGCACGCCCTCCTGCTTCGAGCAGCACGCTACGAAGCTCGCCGCAGACAGCCGACACTTCCGCACCTCCGCGGCGGCGACCTCGACGACATCGCTCTCGAGGCCGCAGACGACGCCCTCGTGAGCGTACTCGAGCGCCTCGACGACTTCCGCGGCCTCAGCCGCTTCACGACCTGGGTATACAAATTCGCGCTCTTCGAAACAGCCGTCAAACTCCGGCGCCGCGCCTGGCAAAACCGTGAAATCCCAATCGAACAAGACGGATGGAACACGCTCGCGAGCGCCAGCTTGCAGCCCGATAAGGCGACCGAACAAGCAGAACTCCTCTTGGCAATCCAGCAAGCAATCAGCCACCACCTGACACCTCACCAGCAGCGAGTCCTGATCGCCCTCGCCGTCAACGGCGTCCCGATCGACGTGCTCGCCGAACGCCTCAACACCACACGCGGAGCGCTCTACAAGACACTGCACGACGCACGCCGAAAACTCCGACACGAACTCGCCCGAACAGGACTTCACCTGAACGACGCAACAACGGAGAAAACCCGATGACACACCCAAACCTCATTCCAATCGTGCAACGGCTCCTCGGTCCTGCAACACCCGAAATCGGCTGCGACACCTGCTTCGACGAGCTCGACCGCTACGTCGACCTGCAGCTCCTCGCCCACGACGCCGACGCGGCTATCCCCGGCATGCGAGCGCACCTCGACGGCTGCCCAGCCTGCCAAGAAGACCACCAAAGCCTCCACACCCTCGCCAGCGAGACAGCCAGCTACCCCAGAAGGGCGCAGCCATGAACCCGAGACCCCCGCTGCCGCCGTTCACCGAAGAATCCGCCAGGCAGAAGGTATAGGCCGCCGAGGACGCCTGGAACAGCTGACGACCCGAAAGACCGATAAGCAAGCGGAGAGGGTGAGACCGTACGAGACGTGGCCGGCCGTACGCGACAAGTAGCCGGCGGTTACGGGCCGAACTAGGTCGTGGGGTAGTGCCCCTCTGCTGGCCATGAAGAGAGAATGAGTACGACGCGGGCGCCGCTTTGGCTCGTGACGCTGTGCCGTTCTCCCGGCTCGAAGGTGAGCAGCGTGCCCGGTCCTGCCTCGACCTTCTCCGCAGCGGCAGTGACGGTGACGGTTCCCTCTACGACAGTCAGCCACGCACGCTCGCGCACCTCATGGTCGCCGAGTTCCTGGCCTGGAGCAAGACGGATGACGATCGCTCGGGCACCGTCGGCTGTTTCGAGAACGACCGGCGAGCGTGTCCCGCTCGGCATGTCGATACTCGTAAGGTCCCAATTCTGCAAGCGGCCACTCTAATGCCCGGTAGAGGCTGGCGTCCAACGCAGCGGATCGGTGAGAGCCGAAGAGGAACCGATCTGGAAAACCGATCCCGGCGATGCGGGCAGCTCGGCCCAAACCCGTGCACACGAGAGGGCTTGCACACGACCTTGGCACGTACCGGTCAGTTGCTCGTCAAGCTCGCGAGCGGCGGAGACCAGCCAGTGGATCGCGACCGCGTTCCGAGAGGCATCAGCACTGCGAGTCGCCAATGTCCGCGTTCCGGACGCGCACGCAGCCCCGCGGGCAGATCAGAAGCCGGCGCAGCACAGAGCCAGCATCTCCGACGAGCGGGTGAGCCACGTCAGGTACCGGACCCGCGCTGACACGGACAGGTAGCGCCCCGACAGGTCAACGTCGTGCCCGGCTCTTGGTTGGCCGGTGCTGCCCGGCCGGGAGTGGTGCCGTCTCGACTCGTGTCGGAGGTGCGGCGGCGTGATCGGCGCTGGCCGAGACGAGCAGCGCGAGGAAGCGCTCGGTCGCGGGCGAGAGGTATCTCGTCGCCAGGCGCACCGCTGACACCCGGCGGCTCGGAGGGTCGGTGGCGAGCGGCCGAATTGCCACCCCCGGGTTCTGCGCCCGGAGCATGAGCCGTGGGAGGAGGGCGATACCTTCGCCAGCGGCGACGAGCGCCTGCGCCATCTGACAGTCGTTGATGCGATAGGCGACGTGCGGCTCGAAGCCGGCGTCGCGGCAGCGGCGCTCGATCATCCGGAGGCTCGGGCTGTCGGCGCCGAAGTCGCCGAGCAGCCAGCTCTCCCCGCCCAGATCGGCGAAGCGAATCGCCTGCTCGCGGGCGAGCTCGTGGCCGCGCGCCACGACGACGTCGAAGGGGTCGTCGAGGAGACGAACCACGGCGAGATCGTCGCTGAACGTATCGCCGATCTCCGGGTAGTCGAACGAGACGCCCACGTCGAGGTCGCCGCGGCGGAGCGAGCGCGCGAGAGCCGAGGGCATCCCGATCTCCGTGATCGACACGTCGACGCCGGGGTGGCTCCGGCGAAAGGCGCGCAATGCGTCGACGACCATCGCGGCGCCTGCGCTCGAGAACGTCCCGACCCGCAGGCTGCCGCCGGAGAGGTTGCTGATCGCTTCCACCTCGAGCTCGGCGGCCGCAATCTGCTCGAATGCTGCGCCTGCCCGGCGGGCCAGCGCGCTGCCGGCCTCCGTCAGCCGCAGCGGCCGGATGCCGCGGTCGACCAGGGTCGTCCCGAGTTGACGCTCGAGCGTCGCGACGATCTTCGAGACCGCCGGCTGCGTGTAGTCGAGCCGGTCGGCGGCAGCGGAGAAGGATCCGGTCTCCCCGACCGCCTGCAAGACGCGTAGCTGTTTCAGTTCCATTCCTCTACGGAATACTAACCAGTGTATCTCTTCCTTGTAGGAATGTCGCGAGTCGACGAGTCTACGTCCGACCGCACGACAACCCAGAGAGGACGAGGGACATGACCGAGACCATGACGAAGCCGTACCGCGTCGCAGCAGGAGAGGGCCTCGCCAACGTGTGGTGGAAGAACGGCCGGGTCACCGTCAAAGCCGGTGGTGCCGAAACCGGCCACGCCTTCTCGCAGATCGAGACCGACGACCCGCGCGGCAGCGGGCCTCCCCTGCACCTGCATCACAACGAGGACGAGACGTTCTACGTCCTCGAGGGCGAGGTCACCGTCCTCGTCGGCGACGAGCGGGTGGATCTCACGGCCGGTGACTACCTCTTCGGCCCCCGCGGCATCGCTCACGCCTACGTCGTCCGTTCGGAGCGCGCCCGCATGCTCGTCACAGCCAGCCCCTCAGGGGTCGAAGAGCTCTTCGTCAGCCTGGGTACTCCGGTCACGGGCGCCGAGCCCCCGGCAGATGCGGTCATGCCGCCGATGGACGAGTTGGGGCGCCTGTTCGCAGGCTACGGGTGCGAGATCCTCGGACCTCCGCTCTCGCTCGATGACCTGTCCTAGCCAGGAGCTGATGACGACTCGAGAGGGGCGGCCGACAGGTTCGCCCCTCTCTCAGACACGGGATGGCTCGCATTGACGCATGAACCCGTTCATCCGCTTCGATCCCGGGTGCCCCGATCAGAAACGTCGGTTTCAAGAGGTTTCTGAGCCTTCGACATGTACTGTCCCGCATCGATCCCGCATTCGTGCGGGCCCTTCAGCCCATTCGAGCAACCGTGCTCACCATCGCGAGCGAGCCGGATGGTCCTCGTGCACCGGTCCGCGGCTCACGTCAGGGGCCGACCTCAGCTCGCCGCGTCGATATGGCTTCCTAGCTCCCCGACCAGGTCGGCGGGCGCTTCTCCAGGAAGGCGCCCATCCCCTCCTGTGCATCGCCGGCCTGCGCGTTCGCGGCCATCACGCGTCGCGTCAGCTCGTAGGCCCCGTGCTCGTCGAGTTCGACCTGCTCGTAGAACGCCTGCTTACCGACCTGCACCGTGAGCGGGCTCGACGCCGCGATCCTCTCCACGAGCGCCGACACGGTGTCCTCCAGCTGGTCGGCCGGGACGACCCGGTTGACGAGTCCCCAGTCGCGCGCTGTCGCCGCGTCGATCGGCTCGCCCGTGAGCAGCAGTTCGAGCGCACGCTTGCGACCCACCGCCCGTGAGAGTGGCACCATCGGCGTCGAGCAGAAGAGGCCGATTTTCACCCCGGGTGTGGCGAAGCGCGTCGCCTCCGCGGCCACGGCGAGGTCGCAGGAAGCGACGAGCTGACAGCCGGCCGCGGTGGCGATCCCGTGCACCTTCGCGATCACGGGCTGCGGAACGCGGTGGATCATCTCCATCAGAACCGTGCACACGCCGAACAGCCGGTCATAGAACTCGGCGTCGCGACCGACCATCTCCCCCAGATCGTGCCCGGCAGAGAACGCCGGGCCGGCGCCCTCGATCACGATCGCCCGCACCACCGGGGCCGCGCCCACTTCCTCGAGCGTCGAGATCAGCTCCTCCATCAGCGCCAGCGAGAGCGCGTTCCGCCTCTCCGGCCGGTTGAGCGTGATGCGGGCAGCCGGAGGCTGGACGCGGACGAGCAGGTGATCGCGGGTCGCGGTGGCCATCTCGAGGGACGATAGCGCCGGTCGAAGCCAGACGCTACGCGGCGCCGATCCGCGTCTCGTGCCCGGTCCACTCCTTCTCGCGCAGCACGTACTTCTGCACCTTGCCGGTCGACGTCTTCGGCAGCGGGCCGAACTCGACGGAATCGGGGCACTTGTAGTGCGCGAGGCGGTCGCGGGCGAACGCGAGGATCTCCTCGGCGGTTGCGGTCATGCCCTCCTTCAGGGTCACGAAGGCCTTGGGCCGCTCGCCCCAGTGCGGGTGGGGGATCGCGACGACGGCGCACTCGAGCACCGAGGGATGGGCGACGATGGTCTGCTCCACCTCGATCGAGGAGATGTTCTCGCCCCCAGAGATGATGATGTCCTTGCCTCGGTCGCGCAGCTCGACGTTCCCGTCCGGATGCCACACCGCGAGGTCGCCGGAGTGGAACCAGCCGCCGCGGAATGCCGCCGCCGTCGCGTCGGGGTCGTCGAAGTAGCCGGCCATGAGGATGTTTCCGCGCATTACGACCTCACCCATCGTCTCGCCGTCACGGGGGACGTCGTTCATCCGCTCGTCGATGACGCGGACGAGATCGGCCGAGGGGTACGCCTGGCCTTGGCGCGAGAGCAACCTGGCCCGCTCGGCGGTCGGCAGCGACCGCCACTCCTCCTGCTCGGGGCACATGGTGGTCGGGCCGTAGGTTTCGGTCAGCCCGTAGACATGGATCACGCGGAAGTTCAGATCGTCCATGCGGGCGAACAGCGTGGGCGACGGGGGCGCTGCGGCGACCATCACCGTCACCTGCCGCTCGACGCGGTGCGCCTTCGGGTGGTTGATGACCATCAGCTGCACGGTCGGGGCGCCGTTGAAGTTGGTCACGCCCTGGGCGTCGATCAGGTCCCAGACCAGGTCCGGCTCGACCTTGCGGACGGTCAGGTGCCGGCCGGCGACCGCCGTGACGCCCCAGGCGAAGCACCAGCCGTTGCAGTGGAACATCGGCTGCAGCCAGAGGAAGACGGACTCGGACGACAACCCGGTCACGAGGGCCTCGTTGAGCGCGTTCAGGTAGGCGCCGCGATATGTGTACTGCACGCCCTTCGGCCGGCCCGTCGTGCCAGACGTGTAGTTGATCGAGATCGTCTCCTCCTCGTCTTCGAGCCAGCTCTCCGGCTGCTCCGGCGAAGACGCAGCGAGGAGATCCTCGTACGGGTCTCCGGGGGCGCCCGTGTCGTCGACCCGGATCACATCGATGCCGGAGAGGTCGAGCGGTGCGACGAGCTCGGCGAGCTCCGCGTCGAGCAGGAGCGTGCCGGCGCCCGAGTGGCGCAGGATGTATTCGACCTCGGCGCTCGAGAGCCGCGTGTTGACCGTGACGAGGATCCCGCCCGCCGCCGGAACGCCGAAATGCGCTTCCAGCATTGCAGGACAGTTGGGGAGGAGCGTCGCGACCCGATCTCCTTTCCGGAGACCCGCAGCGCGGAGCCCGTTGGCGAGGCGCCACGCGCGCTCGCCGAACTGCCCGTACGTATAGCGACGAGCGCCGTGGACGACCGCGTCCTTCTCCGCGTACATGAAGGCGGCACGCGCGAGCAGGTCGACCGGGTTCATCTCCGTGCGGAAGACCTTGGCGGGCACTTCTTGACGATTGATCGTCGCGTCCTTGTCGAAAAGCGAGCCGGTCATCGTTGCCTCCTGCTCGTCGGGATCACCGTGCCGAACGTAGACCGGCACGGCGCCCGCCGGAACGGTGAGGATCGAGGTGAGACCTTACTCACCTTTCGGTACGCCTTCGCTCGAAAACCGCGGTACGAGAGTCAACGGGCACACGCCCGCCGACACTCACCCCGTTCGATCCCAGATGTAGCCTCGCGACAGAGCAGGGCAGGAAACACTCTCAGCTGATTCTCAGGACGACGCGATAGCGTGAGAGGTGCCGCGCAGCATCGACCCGGGTGGACCACTCCGGCGGCGAGGGGTTGCCCATTCTCCCTCGCCGCAACACCCGGTTCGGCACTCTGTCGAAGCCACTTCCCTCCCTTCGGCGTCTCCATGCCCGAACGATGATTGACCGTTGTTGCCTCATGTCGCACAATCGGCGGCCCCTTCGCGAGAACGGGTCTTCTTGTCAGTCATCCACCCGCGACCATACCCGTGCCGTTGGCTCTTTCCGGGTCCAGAGGGTCGCGTTGAGAACCGCCGTCGCGATCACGACTCGGCTGATCAGAAACAAGCCTAGAAGAAGCGCCGCCGCGATCCCCAGCGACCCATACGTTCCTTGCTTGCTCGTCGCCTGCGGGGCGACGAAGTACGCAATGACCGCGTGAAACCCCTCCACCCCGACACCGAACAAGATGGCGCCCGGGAGGAGTGCGCGCCACGGTGCATCTCGATGAGGCAGCCGGGTCGAGATCAACAGCCACAACGCCGCGAACGGGAGCGGGACGGCGAGCATCACGAGCACACCGACCCCCAACGATGAGGCTCGCGCCGCGCTGGCAAGCGCCGAGATTGCAAAGAAGCCGACCATAACGGCGAGAAGCCTCAGTGTTGCTCCGATCGTCGGCTTCGGGATCGCCCCTCGCATGTCCGTCCAGATCAACCTGTGCGTCACCACGAGGGTCTTGAGAAGACTCCTTGTGGTCATCACCAGGATCGGGACACCGACGAGCAGGGCATACCAGCGCGCCGAGCTGTTGGCCGCGCCCGCCACCGAGTTGGAAACGAGGCCTGCAAGTCCCGCCGACCTCGCTGCGCTTTCGGGAGAGCGGGACGCGGCACTGGACGCGATGCCGAGCCCTGCAACCGCGACAAGAGCGAGCGGCAGGAGCCAGATGAAGAACCGATACGCGAGCGCACCCGCCATGATGCTGCCTCCGACCTCGGCGTCGTGGTCAGCCATCTCGAACACCGCATCGACCGAACCATGTCGCGATCGTTCCGCCTGTACCCGATCGAGCAGCTGCTGAGACCGCTGCCGCGCGACGGCAACTCGCGAGCGCTGACCAGGCCGCTGGGTGATCGATCGTTCATCCTCGCTTGCGAACGGCTCCTGATCGGGTTCCACGATGCCCATTCCTCGGTGTTGACGACATTCCCCCGATCCTGCGCCACCGAGGCTTGGACCCCGCCGGCGGGACAGGCTGCGCGGCTACAGAAGGGGCGAGATTGCCGCGAATGCCGCTGCGCGAGTGCGTTCCTTGAGGGTCGAAGGCGGCTGCAGGGCGGAGCTGATTTCCTCGGCGGGGGCGAGGAACCGCTCTTCGAACTGCGTAACGAGATCGGTGGACTCGAAGTCGATGTCGATCTCGAAGAACCGCCTCAGGCTCCACGCTTCCAGGTTGCATGTGCCGACGAGCACATGGCGGCCGTCGGCAACGAAGGCCTTTGCGTGCAGCATCTTGGGGTACCCCAGAATCTGCACGCCTGCATCGAGTAACCGACGGTGGTGGAACTGTTCGGCCGCGCCACACGCCCAGTTGTTCGGGTTGGCGGGCACGAACAGGCGCACCCGCGCGCCACGGCGTGCTGCCGTCACGATCCGTCCGATCATGGCGCGGTCGGTGACGTACGGGTTCACGATCTCGAGCGTGTCCTGTGCTTCGTCGAGGAGTGCCACTATCGCTGCCGTGATCGGTCTGAACCGGCCCGGTGCATTGTGAAGCACGACCGCAGGTACAGGGCTCGGGCCCTCGTCGAGCGCCGGGAACAGCTCTGGGACGCTGTTCGTCGGAATCGCGCCGCCGAGCCAGCGCAGGCTGGCAACGAACACGAGCTGTAGCTGCGAGACGACTGGGCCTTCGACGCGGACGAACAGGTCGTGGAACTCGCCGTTTTCGAAGTGGTCTTCGATTCCAGCTCCGCCGACCCAGCCGATGCGGCCGTCGACGACGACCACTTTGCGGTGGTCGATGTGTCCCAGTCCACTCAGGTTCCAGCCGAGGGCCCCGCCGGCACCCAGCGGCCCTCGTCGTACGCGAGCCTGTGTTGCGCGGGTCACGCATACCTGGATCCCTGCTTCCGTCAAGCGCTCGTAGAACTCGCGCGAACCGCGCTCGGGGTCGGAGCCCTGCCGATCAACGATGAGCCTGACGGGAATGCCCTCCTGTGCTTTGGCGACAAGGGCATCTGCGAACCGATCGCCCACCAGACCAGGACGGAAGCCGAACTGGTTGATATGAACGGACGAGGACGCGGACGCTATGTCGGCGAGGAGCGGCGGGTAGAAGTTGCGACCCTCGACGTGGAGCTGGGCCGACGAGGCGCTGCTGCGCTCGAACGCCAGCGCAAGCTCCCCGCGCCCAACCAGTGGCGCCGACGACACTCGCGCGGCATATGCGGCGATGCCTTGGTTCGTAACCACGATCCGGTTCACGTGCTCACCACGCCCCAGTCGACCAGACACTTGAACTTCTCGATCACTCCACATCCAACTCTACGGCCAGCCGGGCCGCGTCATCGTGAAGACGTCCGCGACGCGCGTGTATTGGTCGTAGCCGAGCCGCGCGATCGGGTCGAGTGCGAGGGCATCGACGCGACCGTCGCGGATCACCCGCTCGGCGATGTCGATACCGACGACCTCGCCGAAGACCACCGTGTTGGGGTCGCCCGCATCGGGGGTCGGTAGTTCGACGATCTCAGTGAGGACGCATTCGAGGTGTACGGGGCTCTCGGCGACATATGGAGCTTGGACGATGCGCGCAGGAGCCTTGGTCACACCGGCCAGCTCGAACTCGTCGATCTCCCCTGGCGCGGGAGCACTCGACGTGTTCACCGCATGGCGCAGCTCCCACGTCGCCAGATTCGCCACGAATTCGCGCGTCTCCCGAATGTTCCCGAGCGAGTCCTTCGGACCGCCCGCCTGATGAGGTCCGGTCGTCGCAAACATCACCTGCGGCGGGACGTAGGCGACGGCGTTGAAGAAGGAAAACGGCGCAAGATTGACACACCCATCTGAACTGACGCTCGAGATCCAGCCGATCGGGCGCGGGAGCACGAGCTGGTTGAACGGGCTCCCGTTCAGTCCGTGTGGCTCACCAGGGCGGAAGAACACGCGCCCACCATACGCGTGCTCGTGATCGGCATGTTGGTCCTCTGCGACGGGCTGGGCGTTCACTCGTAACGTGGACGCACAAACTGCCCCCAACCTTCACCAAACCCTCTGGCGCTCCTTTGCGAGCAGTGTCGCATCCAACCGTCGACGGGCACCTCAACCAGCGAACGTCACGACTCAGCGCTCCGGGAGGACTTCGTCGAGCGCGCTTCACCAAACGAGACGCCTGCGCGCTCCGCGCGGGCGACGATGATCGGCAGGCGCACCGTATCCGGCATCGAGCCTGCGTCAACGCGCGGCGACGGCGATGCGATACGTCGCGTCGCGAATTCCCTTCGCCAGCGTCACGGCCAGATAAGCAGTCTTCGCCGCCCCCGTATTCTTATAGGTCACGACGTGCAGTGTTCCCGACGTGTTCCCGCGCGCGAGCCTCTCTTTGCCGGGGCTCCGGGTAACGCTCGTCGTCGTAGGAGCCCAGATGCCGAGATCGACGCCGGCGGCAGCAGTTGTCTTCACCGTGACGCGTCCCCGGGCGGGAACGAACACGCGATAGACGTCGCGCGGGTCATCGGCGACGGCAAGCCGTCCGACGAGGGTGGCAGACCGTTTCGCGCGCGAGGTCAGCACCGAAATGCCGTTGTAGTACAACCCGCCCGGCCGGACGTAGTTCACATCGTCGTTCGGCTCGAACGGATCGCTCACCGGTTCCTGATAGGTGAGCGCCGCCGGGACGTTGAGCAGTCCGTAGCCGCTGGCGTCGTCGCGACCCGGCGGCCCGAGATCCGAGGCGGAGCGGCGCATCACCTCGAACAACTGACTGGCATCGAGATCGGGCCGCGTCGTCCACACCCAAGCGGCCGCACCCGACACGAGAGGCGCCGCGAAGCTCGTGCCGGCTTCCGAGGCCCAGCCCTGATCGAGGGCCGAGGCGACCATCATGTCCTGCCCCGGGGCGGCGAGGTCGACGAAGCGCGAGCGACTCGAGAACGACGTCACCTCGCCCAACTCATCGGTCGCAGCGACCGTGAGCACGTGCGGAAGGCTCGCTGGATACGTCAGCGGGTTCCCGATATCGCCGTCGTTCCCTGCTGCGGCGACGACGAGCATTCCCTTCCGCACCGCCGTGGCGATCGCCTGCTGGATCGGAACTTCAGGGCCGTTCCCGCCGAGGCTCAGGTTGATCACACCGGTTCCACGCGCGGCGGCGGCGAGCACCCCTGCGACGATGTCGCTCGTCGCGAGGCGAGTGCCCTCCCCGAGTGCGGAATCCCACGACTGCAGCAACGATTGAGGATAGATCCCCACCGTTCCGACGCCGTTCGCAGGCGCACCGATAAGCGATCCGACAGCCGTCCCGTGGACGCCTCCGATCGGCTGTGGCTCCTGCATGTTCAGGGTGACGAGATCCGCGCGACCGACGAACTCAGGATGGGAAAGGTCGATCCCGGAGTCGACGATCGTCACAGGTTTGCCCGGCCCGGGCGGGGTGAGGTCGGCGACGCCGATCGCCGCACGCCACCACTCCGTCGGGACCAGCGGATCCGTGAAATCGACCACGGCCAACGTGCCGGCGGGCCGATCGGGAACTGCGAAACGCACGGCGCGACAGGCCCGCAGCCGGGGCAGCACGCGTTCCGCCGCGCCGTCGTCGAGACGGTAGAGGCGCAATGTGCTCGAGATCTGGGTGGCGCCTGCTCGCTCGAGGACGGCCTCCGCGTCGCAGCCCGTGCTCGGCAAGAGCTCGACCAGCGTCCGACCGTGGCCGACCATCACCGTGGGAGAGGAGGCGAACACGATCAAGGAGATCGCAAGCGCTGCGCCCACGGCGCCGAGGGCGAGCCACCGCACACGCGACCTCACACCAGGGCGACCCGGCGCGCCCGCTGCGTGCCCAGGCAGGCTCGGCTGCCGGCTCCGGGTAGCTGCACGCATCGTGGCACCGTACCCGTCAACGCCAAGGCCCCGACGGCACGGCGTCGAGTTGCACTTGAAAGCGGCGGAGACGTTCGAGCTCCCCCTCGAAAATGCTCGCTGATCATGACGGTCGAACGGGTGCCGCGCTACGCCACGTCATCCCCCATCGATCGCTCACGCGCCTGACGCACCATGGATTCCGTTACAGGGAACGTCCGCCTGGTGGCGTATGTATGCCCAGTCAACGGAAGGGTGGTGAGAATGGACCTCCTTTGCCGCATCGGCCTTCATCGCTGGTCGTTCAACACCGAGATCGTCGACGAGCCCGAGCACCGTACGCACACCGAGATCGTCCGGGCGAGGTGTACGCGCGAAGGCTGCGTCCGCTACGGCGCGTGGGCCCTCGTGCACCGGGAGGCGCAACACGTCGCACCGGCGACGCCGGACTCGCCGATCAGCCTGGCTTGACCGGTTGACCGCCTCGCGCAGTCGCTCGACGTGCGAATCCTCACGCAGGTCCCGTCCATCGGCTGGTCACGCCGCGCCTCACAGATCGCTGCCGGCGCACGTTTGAGACCTCATGACGACACTCATCGCTCCCACCTCGTTCGCCGCCCGGAGGGCGGATAGCCCATTCGGCCCATTGCGGATCGTCGGTTCGAGGGCAGGCGTGCGGGCGATCCTCTGGCCCGGCGACGACCCGGCGCGGGCCGGCATCGCAGGCGTCGCGTTGCACCCCGAATCGATCGACGTGCTCGACGAGACGGCGGGTCAGCTCGCCGAGTACTTCGCGGGTAACCGCACTGCCTTCGAGCTCCCACTCGACCTCCATGGCACCCGATTTCAGCTCAGTGCCTGGCGGGCGCTCGCCGAGATCCCCTTCGGCGAGACCCGCACCTACGCCGAGCAGGCCGCGATGCTCGGCAGGCCAGCCGCCGTGCGGGCGATCGGTGCTGCCAATGGACGCAACCCCCTCTCGATCGTACTTCCCTGCCACCGCGTCGTCGGGAGCAACGGTGCCTTGCGCGGGTTCGCGGGGGGGCTCCACGCCAAGGAAGCGCTGCTCACCTTCGAGGGCGGAGGTCGACCTTGGAGCGGGCAGGCGTCAGGCTGAGGTGGACGCCGGCCCACAGGCCGGCCTCGGCACTCCGCTCCAAGCACCCTGGTACGCTTTCTCGGCCCGGTCGCGCTAGGTGGGGAGGCAGCGGTTCCCTGAACCCGAAATCCGCTCCAGCGGGACCGAACGCCGTCCGAGGGGCGGTTTCACCGGGATTGGGTTTGCGAACGAGGTGTTGACAGGTCGGGTCCCGCGCACTGAGAGCGTTCGAACCGCGTCAGGTCCGGAAGGAAGCAGCGCTAAGGACTCCCTCTCAGGTGCCGCGGTTCCGCCCGGCCCGAGCCGGCGACGCAGGTTCCTCCGGGGAAGCCCGTTTCGACGACGGAGCGCGTGACCGGGCACAGCAACAAATAAGATCGTTGCGATGGCCGCCCTCTATCGCGTCTACCGCCCGCTCGACTTCGGCCACGTAATCGGCCAGGAGGCGGTCGTGCGCACCCTCCGCAACGCGATCGAGCATGCCCAGGTGCGGCAGGCGTACCTGTTCGCGGGCCCTCGCGGCACCGGTAAGACGTCGATGGCACGGATTCTCGCGAAGGCCCTGAACGCCCAGGGTGGGCCGAACGCAGACTTCGATCCGGGCAATCCGGTCGCGCAGGCAATCGCGAACGGGAGCTCTCTGGACGTGATCGAGATGGACGCAGCGTCGCAGCGCGGCATCGACGATGTCCGCGAGATTCGCGAGCGGGCCGTGCTCCAACCGGTCGAAGGTGGCTACAAGGTCTACATCATCGACGAGGCCCACCAGCTGACACCACAGGCCTGGAACGCCCTCCTGAAGCTGATCGAAGAGCCCCCGCCCCACCTCGTCTTCGTCTTCTGCACCACCGACCTCGCGAGCGTCCTTCCGACCGTTCGTTCACGGTGTCAGACGTTCGTCTTCCAACGGCCGAGGCTCCAGGAGCTCGTCGTCGTGCTGCGGCGCGTGTGTGAGGGCGAGGGTATCGACGCACCCGATGCCGCCCTTGCACTCATCGCCCGCGGCGCCCACGGTTCGTTCCGCGACGCCGTCTCGACTCTCGATCAGCTCGCCGCCGCCACCGGCAGCACGATTTCTGTGCAGGACGTGCTCCAGCTCGTCGGCGGTATCGAAGAAGACTCCCTCTTCCGGCTCTGCGATTCGATCGTCGACAGAGACACCGCCGGTTCGCTCGTCCAGATCGAGGAGCTCGCCGAACAGGGGCAGGACATCGGCCGGCTCGTCACCGAGCTGATCGAACATCTCCGGCAGCTGCTGCTCGTGCAGCACGTCGGCCACGTGCCGGAGTCACTGCCCGTCACCGAGGAGACCCGCGAGCGCCTCCGTGAGCAGGCAAACCAGCTGCCCGAGCCTTCGGTTCTCCGCCTGATCGACCTGCTCGCGATCGCGGTCGACGACATGCGACAGGGCGGCGATCCACGCTTGCCACTCGAGCTCGCGCTCGTCAAGATCACCCGTCCCCAGGCCGACCTATCGCGCGACTCACTCGCCCACCGGCTGGAGGTGCTGGAAGCGCGACCTCACGGCGCTCCCGTCGCCGCCGAACGTCGCATCGTTCCCGGGGCCGCTCCCCCCGGGGCGATCCCCGCCGACGAGCCGTCGGGCCCCCCGGCTGTCGACGACGAGCCGCCTTCGGCGCTGCCTCCCCTCGAGCTCGACCAACTCCGAGACGCCTGGCAGCGAGATGTTGTCGACGCCGTCAAGGACCGGTCGATTCCGGTCTCGACCCTGGTTGCCGAGGCCCGACCGGTGGAAATCCGCGGGGACACCGTAACGATCGAGTTCGCGCCGGCTGCCGGGTTCCACCGGACGCAGATCGAGGATCCAAAGAACCTCGCACTCCTCGGCGAGGCACTCTACGAGGTCACCGGCCGCCGGCTGAGGGTCGAGTCGATCGTCGGCGCCGCACCGGAGTTCTCAGAGCCGGAGGATGTGCGGGAGCTGTCCGAGGAGGACGTGATCTCGCTTCTCAAAGACACCTTCGATGCCGAGGAAGTGGAGGAGCACTGATGGCAAAGTTCGACATGAACGCGATGCTCAAACAGGCTCAGCAGATGCAGGCTCAGATGATCGAAGCACAGGAGCAGGCCCGCCAGGAGGTCGTCGAGGCCTCGGCCGGCGGCGGCATGGTGACCGTACGAGCGAACGGCGGCGGCGAGATCGTCGAGATCCGGATCGATGCGAAGGCCATCGACCCAGACGACCCGGAGATGCTCGCGGACATCGTGATGGCAGCGGCGAACGAGGCGCTGCGTTCGGCGAGCGAGCTCGTCGAGTCGAAGATCCGCGGCCAGATGCCCGATCTCGGGGCGCTAGGCCTGCCCGGGATGTAGACACCCGGGAGACGAGCTGAGGCCTGTCACCGGGCGTCGAGCGCCCACTTCACGCGGGCGATGTCCTCTCGCTCGCGCTCGTCGAGCGCGAGCTCGATCCGCTGGAGCGCCGCCTCGTGCTCGGGGATCCAGCGTCGCTCGATCGCCCGCTGGCGCCGGGTCGTGGCGGCAAGCTCCACGGTGATGGCTTCGTGGGCGGCCCTGGCCGCCGCGTAGCCGGCGGCGGCGGCCACGGCTTCGGCGTGCGCCTGCGCGGCGAACGCAACGACGGAGCCGCCGCCGAGTGCCACGAAGTCGCGCTCGGGGCCGGGGTGCACAGACGCCACGGCGGGAAAGACAGTACCGAGGGCGTTCCGCCATTCGACCTCCACCTCGCAGGAGGAGGAGCCGGCTGCGGCGGCGAGCCGCAGCCGGCGTTCTCCGGCGATCGCGAGCGCACGGTCGTTCCACCCTGCCGCAGCGCGCGCCTTCAGCTCCCAGTCCCGGGCAGCGGCGGCGAGCACTTCCGACAGCCGCTGCTGCTCGCGCAGGAGCGTCTGCCGTTTCTGGTCGAGAACCTCGACCCCACGTCGCGCGAGCTCGAGGCGTCGCACGAGCCAGAGTCGGCCTGCCCTACCCGGTTGGACCCTGAGCGGCATCGTTTCCTTCCCTATAGCGTGCGGCGAGCGTCGCCGCGGAGACCATCGGCAACGCGGCCCGCGGCATGACGGAGGCCACCCGCCAGCCACGGTCCAGCGTTTCGTCGAGCGAGCGGTACTCGTCGAACCCCTGCTGCACGAAACCTGCTTCGAACGCTTCTGCGAAGCCGAGGTACCGCGCCTCGCCCGGGCTGAGAGCATCGGCACCGACGACTTCCGCGAGGTCGGCGACACGCCGGGCCTGCGCCACGAGGGCGTAGAGCTGGGCCGAGAGCTCGAGGTGGTCACCGCGGGTCTTCCCGTCGCCGGCACCGAGCCGCATCAGGCGCGAGAGGGAGCGAAGGGGATCGAAGGGCGGGTAGACACCGCGCACATGGAGGTCGTGCGAGAGCACGATCTGGCCCTCCGTGATGTAGCCGGTGAGATCGGGCACCGGATGGGTGATGTCCTCGCCGGGCATCGTCAGCACCGGGATCTGGGTGAGCGAACCGTGTTTCCCGTGGATCCGCCCCGCACGCTCGTAGAGGCTCGCGAGATCGCTGTAGAGGTAGCCGGGGTAGCCGCGCCGGCTCGGGATCTCCCCTCGGGACGATGCCACCTCCCGCACCGCCTCGCAGTAGCTCGTCATGTCGGCCATCACGACGAGCACGTGCCGGCCCCGGTCGAAGGCGAGGTGCTCGGCAACGGTGAGCGCGAGCCGCGGCGTGACGATCCGCTCGACGAGCGGATCGTCTGCCGTGTTGAGGAACACGACCAGGTCGTCGGTCGTCGCCCGTGTCTCGAGCCGCTCGCGCATCGCCTCCGCGTCGGCGTTCGTCACGCCCATCGCGGCGAAGACGACCGCGAAGGGCTCGTCCTGCACCGTGGCCTGGGCGGCGATCTGAGCGGCCAGCTCGAGGTGCGGGAGACCCCCGACGGAGAAGATCGGGAGCTTCTGGCCGCGCACCAGCGTCGCCAGCCCGTCCACGACCGAGACGCCGGTCAGGATCGGGTCCGACGGCGTTGCCCGATAGGCCGGGTTGATCGGCCGGCCGCCGATTTCGCGCAGGTCGGCCCCGCGGACGAGAGGCCCGCCGTCGAGCGGTGCCCCACGCCCGCTGCAGACACGCCCGAGCCACGATTCGCCGACCGCGATGCGCATCGGGCTCCCCTGAAACGCGACCCGGATGCCGTTCAGCGACAGGCCACCCGTGCCCTCGAACACCTGGACGACCGCGATGTCCCGGTCGACCTCGAGCACGACGCCGTGCCGGGTCTCGCCCGATGCGAGGTGCACCTCGACGACCTCGTCCCACCCGACGTCGCGGACGCCCTCGACGACGAGCAACGGGCCCTTGATGGACGTCGTCGTCTCGTACTCGATCCGGGCCGCGTAGCTCATGCGAGCCTCCGGAGCAGCTCGAGCACCTCCGCGCCGATCGCGTCGACACCGGCGGCGTCGTCCGGGGCCGTCGTGTCGCGGGCCCGGCTCGCAGCGGAGAGATCGACCTGCTCGATCGACGCGGCGGCGACCCCGCGGCCGACGAGGTCGAGGCAGCAGTCGCGGACATCCAGGACGAGCCCGAGAAGTGCCTCCTGCTTGGCAGGCGAGCAGGTGCCGTCGTTCGGGCTCAGGCTGTTCTGCTGGAGCACGACCTCCCGCAGCAGGCGGCCGGTCAGAAGCCCGATTCGCTCCGCGTCGGGAAGGGAGGTGGCCCCGACGAGCTGTGCGACGGATTCGAGGTGGTCGGCCTCGGCGAGAAACCGCAGCGCACGCTCGCGCGTGGCTCCCCACAACGGCTCGTGACCGGCGACGTGCCACTCGGCGATCCGCTCGGCGTCGCGCGACGACGAGTCGCGCCAACTCACCGCGGGGTAGTGCCGCGCGTAGGCGAGGTCGGTGTCGAGCGACCAGATGCAGCGCGCGAACCGCCGCGTATGAGCGCTGACGGGCTCGGTCATGTCGCCCCCGGGCGGCGAGACCGCGCCCAGGATCGTCACGGATGCGTCGTCGCCGCCCAGCGTCCGCATTCGACCCGCCCGCTCGTAGAACGCCGCGAGTGCGGTGGCGAGGCCCGCGGGATAGCCCTCCTCGGCAGGGAGCTCCCCGGTGCGCGAGGCGACCTCGCGCAACGCTTCGGCCCAGCGGGAGGTGGAGTCGGCGATCAGCACCGTGTCGTACCCCATGTCCCGGTAGAGCTCCGCCACGGTGACGCCGGTGTAGATGCTCGCCTCCCGCGCCAGCACGGGCATGTTCGACGTGTTCGCGACGAGGACGGTGCGGTCGAGGAGTGCCCTGCCGGTCCGTGGGTCGTCGAGCCGCGACATCTCCTCCAGGACATCGGCCATCTCGTTGCCGCGCTCGCCGCAGCCGACGTAGACGATCACGTCCGCGTCACACCACTTCGCGATCTGCTGCAGGAGCACGGTCTTGCCCGTGCCGAAGCCCCCTGGCACAGCGGCGCTGCTGCCGCGGGCGATCGGGAAGAACAGATCGAGAGCGCGCTGCCCGGTGAGCAGCGGCACGTCGGCCCGCAGGCGCTCGCGCACGGGGCGGGCGCGGCGAACGGGCCAGTGGTGGGCCAGGGCGATTTCCGCGCCGCCGACGCGCGCGACGGGGTCATTGACCGTGAGCTCGCCGGCAGGGGCGATCCAGTCGATCGTGCCGCCGCTGCCCGGCGGGACGCTCACCCTGTACGTGATCGCCGCAGTCTCGGGCACCTCACCGAGGATCGATCCTGCTTCGACGCTGGCGCCGATGGACGCTAGCGGCGTGAAGGGCCAGCGCCGCTCGTGCTCGAGCGTCACTCCCCGCCCCCCGTCGTACAGCGTCTCGCCCGCCCCGGAGAGCCTGCGCAGCATGCCGTCGAAGACGCTCCCGAGCAGCCCCGGCCCGAGCTCGGCCCGCAGGGGATGGCCGGTTCGCGTCACAGGGTCTCCGGGCCTGACTCCGCCCGTGTACGCGTACACCTGAACGGTCGCGACGCTTCCGGCGAGGGCGATCACCTCGCCCGGCAGGCGGTCGTCGCCCACCTCGACGAGTTCGAGCATGCCGGCGTCGAGATCGTCGGCCTCGACCACGGGCCCGTTGACGCGGCGGACACGCCCGGTGCTCATCGCCACAGCCCCTCCAGCTCGTCGCCCAGGGACGCGATCGTGCGGTCGGCGAGCGCCGGCAGCGCGTAGTCGACGGATGTCTTGCCCGCCCGTCCGATCACGCCTCCGAGCCCGGGTGGATCGATCTCCACCTCCGCATCGGGGCCGAGCTGTTCGCGTACCGCCCGGGTCAGCCGCTCGAGCAGCGCCGGGTAGCCGCCGGCTCCCTGCAGGCCCAGGATCGCCTCCCGGGACCTGCGCTGCAGCTCGTCGACCTGCCGCCGCTGCGCCCGGAGGCGGATCTCGCGAGCGCGGCGTGTTGCCATCGCGCGTCGTCGCACCGCCTCCCTCGCGGCTGCGTCCTCGCCCTCGAGGCGGCCCTGTCTTACGAGCTCCTGGGCGGTCGCCTCCGCGTCGGTGAGCGTGCGCGCGCACTCGGCGTCGACCTCTGCGAGGCGCTCACGCACCTCCGCGTCGACCTCGGCCCGGAGCGCACGACGCAACGGCTCGAGATTCACTCCGGAACCACCGCCCAGAGCCGGTCGAGCGGGAGGAGCGGATCAGGAAGCGAACGGCGCGCCTCGCCGGTCAGCAGCACGATGGCGACGTCGTCCTCGAGACCGTCCCAGGCCAGGCGCACCGCCCCCGGGTCGGCCGCGTCGACGACCTCGATGCCGGCGAGCGCGTAGCCCGCGAGCTCCGTCCATCGGCCGATTGCCGCGATCCTGCTCATGCCTGGCCGATCAGGATGATCGCGACGACGAGGCCGTAGATTGCGATGCCCTCGGCGAGGCCCACGATCACGAGCGAGCGGCCGAACATCTCGGGCTTCTCGCTCACGGCCGCGAGGGCTGCGGCGCCCGTGTAGGCGACAGCGAAACCCGCGCCGATCGTCGAGCCGGCAACAGCGATCCCGGCTCCGAGCAGTGCTGCCCAGGAGTCACTCGACGTGCCGGCACCGGCCGCCTGCGCCGGCTCGACGACACCGAGCAGAAGCAGCACACCGAGTGCAGCACCGCCCAGCAGAAGCGCGGCGTTGACGGCGAGCAGACGCCGGAAGCCGCGGGCGGGTGCCCTCCGCAGGGCCCCGGTCGTGACGGCGAACACGATGACGAGCACGGGCAGGGCCCACAGGATCGAGGTGATCATGACGCCTCCTTGAGAGAACGAACGGGCATGCTCCAGGGTGCGAACGCGTGGCCCTCGCCGGAGAAGATCCTCGAGTAGAGCTCGTAGTACTCGAGTCGCAGCGCCTGCACCCCCGTGACGAGCGCCTCGAGCGCGAAGGCCACGGCGTTGCCGCCGACGAACACGAGCGTGGCCGCGACGATGCCGGCCGGGCCGCCCCAGAGGGCGCTCGCGGCCTCGAACACGACGAGCCCGAGCGCCGCGTGCATGAGGCCGAAGGCGGCGAGCCTCGTGAACGAGACGAGGTTCGAGAAGAGCCGGATGACGGCGTCGACGAACTCGACGCCGGCCTGGGTGAGAGCCGCAGCGCCGTGCCCGGCCTCGAGCACGAGGCCGATCGCGAGCAGCACGAGGCCGATCCCCGCAACGACGGCGCCGGAGACCTCCAGCACGAGGAGCCCGGCTGCCACGCCTCCCGCGAGGAGAAGGCCACCGACGAAGACCATCAGCCCCGCGACGCCGAACTGAGCGAGGAGCGCCTCCCTGAATCCGCCCTGCCGCCAGCGGTTCACGATGCCGAGCAGGTAGCTGATCGTCAGCAGCACGGCCCCGATCCCGAGCGCTGCGAGGAGCAGCGTCACCGGCTCGTCGAGCGGGCTCAGCCACAGTGTCGGCACGAGGCCGGTGGGGCCGAACGCCTCGCCGTAGGCGAAGCCGAAGAACATCCCGGCGAGGCCGGCGGCCAGAAGAATCACCCACAGGCTCCGGAAGCCCGCCAACCGGCCTCCCGAGCGACGACGCAGCCAGAGAGCCAGCAGGACGAGCATGAGGCCGTGCCCAACGTCGCCGAACATGATCCCGAACATGACGACGAACGAGACGACCGTGAACAGCGTCGGGTCGATGTCGCCGTAGCGTGTCGTCCCGTAGCTCTGGACGAGCGGCCGGAAGGGCTGTTCCACCTTGACCGGGTTCAGCAGCGTCGGCGGCTCGACCCAGGATGGTCGCGGCAGCTCGACGACGGCCGACCCGGTCTCGCCGAGCCGCTCGTTCAGAGAGCTGATCGCGTCCGTCGGAGCCCAGCCGGCCCAGACGCTGAAACTGCCGTGCGGGACGGCAAGGCGGGCGTGGCGGACGAGCTCGACCTCGCCTTCGAGCAGGCCACTCTCCCCTGCCCGCTCGAGCGCAGAGATGTCCGGGCGCCGGTCGAGCAGGGCGGCCCCGGTCTCGGTCGCACCCGCGCGATGGAGGCGCCGCAGTGCCTCGACCTCCTCGCCCTCGGGCGGAGCCAGGCTGCCGACGAGCTCGACCGCGCCGCACGCGGCGAGCGCCACGAGCGTTTCCCGCACCCTGGCCTGCGGAGCGACGACCGCGACCCGGCTCATCCTCTTCGGCAGGACGAGGTCAGCAGAGGGCATCGAAGACCTCCTGTGCCGTGGCGCTGCCGCCCCTGGCGGCCACCGCCAACGCCACTGTGAGAAGCATGGCGTCGTACGCGAGGAGTGCGACGGCTCCGATCACGACATCGCTCCCGTCGAGACGGCTACGGGTCATGAGCTCTGCATCGGCGGCGACCCGGCGCCACCATGCGAGCTCCGCCCGCCAGATGTCGGCAGGGTCGTCGATGCCGGCCAGCGCCCACGCCCCGGCGCGGGGGAGCAGCTCACGCAACTCGGCGAGCGAGCCGGCCTGGGGCCACGACCTGCCGAGCCTCACGCGCCGCACGAGCTCGTCGTCGACCCCCCGCCCGGCGACGAACAGCTCCGCGGCGAGGAGGAGCGCCACGGCCCCTGCGGCCCAGGGGCGCGCCGCCGGCACCTGGGCCGCGACCCTGCGCGCCCACGCGAGGCGGAGCGCGAGGTGGATGTCTTCCGGATCGTCGCTGCCCGGATCGCCCCAGCTCGAGCCGGCGAGCATGTCCCGCAACTCGTCCACGCTCTGGGTCGCGGCTGCGCCGGCCCAGACCGTGGAGAAGATCCCGAGCTCGTACGGGGCACGAAGCTCCGCGCCCCCGAAGTAGGCAAGTCGGTCCTCGATGTTCACGAGCTCGAACCACGAGGCGAGGGGACGGAGACCGCCGGCTGCGTCCCGCGGCAGCCAGGCCGCGAGCAGGCGGATCCGCAGGGCCAACAGCGCCGCAACATCGCGCTGCGCGGCCTCGAGGCTCGTCGCGCGCGCGTCGGGGACGGAGCCGGAGGCGGAGAGGAGCCCGATCGCGCTCTCGAGCGACCCCGCCTGGGCGACGAGTCGTGCCGTCTCGGCGCCGACGCGATGCTGGAGCAGCAGCCGCGCCCGGACGCTCCCTGCGACCCAGCGGGCGCTCATCAGGGTGCCTCGAGCACGCGTGCGACGACCTCGTCGACGAGCGCGGGAAGCCGCTCCCGGCCCATCTCGTCGATCCGGCGCGCGTCGGCTTCGGCACGTGCGACGATCTGCGACGCCTCGGCGTCGGCGGCGCGCAGCCCCGCCTTCAGGGCATCGCCACGCTCGGAGTCTGCAAGTCCCAGCGCGGCGGCCACGATCTCCTTGGCGCCTTCCTCGGCCGTGTGGAGACGGTGCGCTGCCACCGCCTCGGCGTGCCTGCGCATCTCCGCAGCCTCCAGTTCGATGGCGTCGAGCGCCGCGAAGACGGGCACGAGCTCGAGCACCGGCTCCTCGCCCACGGCCGCCGGAACTCCTCCGGTGCCGTGGAACCGCTCGAGGATCCCCCCGATCGACCCCGGCGGGCCGTGGGGGGCGACGGATCCGGCAGTCGTTCTCTCAGCCACCTCGTGAAGAATGTGACACAGTCCACCTCCGACCGAATCGGGGCGTCCACGGTCGCGGGTGTGGGGTTCCCGCACGACATTCTGCGCGACACCGGCTCCGCGAGCGGCCCTCTCAGGCGGCGATCCGCCCGCCGAGGTAGTCGACGAGCTCGTCGATCGTCATCAACCGCGCCCAGTCGGCCTCCGGGATGTCGACCTGCAGCAACTCGTGCACGGCGATCAGGAAGTTGAGCGAGTCCATCGAATCGATATCGAGCTGGTCTCGTAGGTTCAGATCTGTCCTGAATGTCGTGAGGTCGGCTTCGGGTGCGACGTCGGTGAGCGCCTGCAAGACCGACTGCTTGATCTCTTCCTGGGTCATAGCTCCTCCGGCTCCTGCAATAGACGGTCGACGGCCGCGAGGAACTGGCTCGCCCGGTGGCCGTCGGTGACTCGGTGATCCGCGGACAGGCTCGCGTTCACGACCGGGCACGGGAGGATCTGCCCCTCCGAGATCCAGGGCCGCTCGACGAGCGTGCCGAATCCGACGATCGCGACCTGCGGCGGGAAGATGACCCCGAAGATGCTCTCGACGCCCCGCTCGCCGATGCTCGTGACGGTGATCGTCGGATCGGACATCTCGGAGCTCCGGAGCGACCCGGCCCGCGCACGCGAGACGAGGTCGCGGAACGCGTGCATCAGCTCCTCGAGCGACAACTCGTCCGTATGGTGCAGGGCGGGCGCGACGAGGCCACCACCGCGGAGCGAGATCGCGACTCCCACGTTCACGTCGTCGCGGCGGACGAGCTCGTCGCCGTTCCAGGTGGCGTTCAGCTCCGGCACCTCCCGCAGCGCCAGGGCGACGGCCTTGATCAGCAGGACGCCGTGCAGCAGCCGTTCAGTCACCGGGTGACGCAGGTTCTCCTGGCCGAGCCAGGCGAGTGACCTGCTCATGTCGATCGTCTGCCCGAGGTAGAAGTGAGGGATCTCGCGTTTCGACCGACTCATCGACGCGGCGATCGCGCGACGCATGGCGGCGCTGCGCTCTGCGGCCGGCGAGAGCGGCGCCACGGCCGGAACGGCGGGGCCGGCCGGCGGCGGGGCAGCGGCCGGCGGTGGGGCAGCGACGGGCGGGGCCTCCTTCGACGCGGCATCGCGCGCAGCCGCCGCCTCGACGTCGCGACGCTGAATGCGACCGCCCGGGCCCGACCCCACGAGCACGCCGGTCTCGAGGCCGAGCTCGTGCGCGAGCTGCCTTGCCGACGGCGAGATCAGGAGGTGGTGCTCGGCTGGGACGCGGGGTGCGGCGCCGGCCGGAGCCTCGGGCCGCGCTGCGGGTTGGGCGGGAGCCGCGGCCGCCGGAGCGGGAGCCGCGGACACGAGGCCTACCGGAGCCGCGGCCTCGCCTTCCTCGGAGATGACGGCGAGCGGCGTGCCGACGGGCACTTCCGTGCCCGGCTCGATCAGCATCCGCTCGATGACGCCGCTCGCGAAGACCTCGACCTCGACGTCCGCCTTGTCGGTGTGGACGACTGCGATGATCTCGCCGCGCTCGACGGCGTCGCCGGGCTGCTTCAGCCACGCTGCGAGCGTGCCGGCGCTCATGTCGGCGCCGAGCGAGGGCATCACGAAGTCGGCCATCAGAAGGCCATCTCCGTCACGGCCGCGACGACGCGCTCGGCGCTCGGCAGCGCCGCTTCCTCGAGATGCTTCGCGTACGGCATCGGCACCTCGACCCCGCACACGCGCTGCACCGGCCAGTCGAGGAGGTCGAAGCCCTGTTCCATGATCTGGGCGCTGATCTCCCCGGCGAGCCCTCCTGTCTTCCAGCCCTCGTCGACGATCACGGCCCGGTGCGTCTTCTCGAGGGAGGCGAGGATGGTGTCGGTGTCGAGCGGACGCAACGTGCGCAAGTCGACCACCTCCGCCGCGAGGCCGTGCTCCTCCTCGAGCTCGAGATGCTGCGACCAGGCACTTGACGAGCGAGCCGCCGTACGTGACGAGGGTCACGTCGGAGCCCTTGCGCCGCACGGCGGCGTGCGTGATGTCGACGGCACGCGGCTCCTCGTCGATCTCGTCCTCGAGCGGGTAGAGCAGCGCGTGCTCGAAGATGAAGACGGGATCCGGCTCGTGCAGGGCCGCCAACAGCATGCCGCGAGCGTCTTCGACGGTCGCCGGTGCGAGTGCCTTGATCCCGGGGATATGGGCGTACCAGGCCTCGAGGCTGTGCTCGTGCTGCGCGGCCATCTGGCGGCCGCCCCCCGTAGCCATGCGCACGATGAGAGGGACGCTTAGTTGACCACCCGACATGTAGCGCAGCGTGGCGGCGTTGTTGACCACCTGATCGAGTGCGAGCAGGCTGAAGTTGATCGTCATCACCTCGACGATGGGCCGCATGCCGCCGAGGGCGGCTCCGATCCCCGCGCCGACGAAGCCCGACTCGGAGAGGGGCGCATTACGGACACGCTCGGGGCCGAACTCGTCGAGCAGGCCGAGGCTGACGGCGAAGGCGCCGCCATAGCCGCCGACGTCTTCCCCCATCAGGAAGACGCGCTCGTCGGTGGCGAGCGCGTGGCGCAGCGCAGCGCGCACTGCCTCGCGATAGCTGAGCTTGACGGTGCTCACCCAGCCACCGCGGCGTCCGAGGACATCGTGTAGACGTCCTTCGTCAGGTCCTCGAGAGGCTCGAGCGGCGCAGCCTCGGCGGCGGCGATGGCCTGGTCGAGCTCGGCGGCGATATCGGTCTCGATCGCGGCGAGCTCGTCGTCCGCGAGGAGCTTCGCTTTCCGCAGACGCGCCTCGAAGAGCGAAATCGGGTCGCGCTCCTTCCAGTGCTCGATCTCGTCCTTCGTCCGGTAGAGGTCCGGATCGGCCATCGAGTGGGCGCGGAAGCGATACGTGTGCAGTTCGAGGAAGCGCGGCCCGGGGCCCGCGCGCACCGCCTCGGCGGCGAGCCTAGCGGCCGCTTCGACTGCGAGCACGTCCATCCCGTCGACCTCCTCCGCCGGAATGCCGTAGCTCTGGGCGCGCAGGTGGATGTCGGGCTGTGCGAGCTCCTGCAGGATCGACGTGCCCATGGCGTACTCGTTGTTCTCGCAGAGGAAGAGCACGGGCAGCTGCCAGAGCGCGGCCAGGTTGAGGGACTCGTGGAACTCGCCCTCGGCGACGGCGCCCTCGCCGAAGAAGCACGCGGTCACCCGCTTGCGTCCCTGCAACCGATCGGCGAGGGCAAGCCCAACGGCGATCGGGAGCCCTCCCCCACGATCGCGTTCCCGCCGTAGAAGCGACGGGAGCTGTCGAAGAAGTGCATCGAGCCGCCGTGCCCCCGGCTGCAGCCGGTCGCCTTGCCGAACATCTCCGCCATCAGCGATGCGGCAGGTAGCCCTCGGGCGAGCGCCTGCCCGTGCTCGCGGTAGGTCGCGACGATCGCGTCGTCGGGCGTGAGCGCCTGCATCACTCCGACACCGACCGCCTCCTCACCGATGTAGAGGTGGAGAAAGCCACGGATCCGGGTGAGGCTGTACTGCTCGGCTGCGCGCTCCTCGAAGCGCCTGACCCGGAGCATCTCGCGCAGAAGGTGCAACGAGTGCTCGCGTTCGAGAGCCGGCGGCCTCGGCGGACGCTTTCGGGCGGTCGGCTTCGGCTTCCCGGCCGGCGGGCTCACGTGGCCTCCTCCAGCGTCGACACGTCGCCTTCGGGCAGGCCGAGCTCGCGCGCCTTGAGCAGACGGCGCATGATCTTGCCACTCCGCGTCGTCGGGACGCTCTCCACGAAGGAGATCTCCTTCGGCGCAACAGCGGCGCCCAGCCGGACACGCGCGTGGGCGAGCAGTTCCTTCTCGAGATCCCGCGAGGCCCCGTAGCCCGGCTTCAGCGTCACGAAGGCCTTCACCACCTCGCCGGCGACGGGATCGGGCTTGCCGATCACGCCGGCCTGGGCGACGGACGGGTGCTCGAGCAGGACGCTCTCGACCTCGAACGGCCCGATCAGGTGGCCGGAGCTCTTGATCACGTCGTCGGCGCGGCCGACGAACCAGAAATAGCCTTCCTCGTCGCGACGCACGAGGTCGCCCGTCAGGTACCAACCGTCCTGGAAGGCCCCGGCGTAGCGGTCGGGCTCGTCGAGGTAGGTGCGGAACATGGACGGCCAGCCGGGCCGCAGCGCCAGCTCGCCCTCCTCCCCCGCCTCGGTCACCTCGTCGACGCCCCCGCCTTCACGGCGGTGCACAACACCGGCCTCGACGCCGGGCAGCGGGCGGCCCATGGACCCGGGTCGGATATCCATCGCGGCCAGGTTCGCGACCATGATGCCGCCGGTCTCCGTCTGCCACCAGTTGTCGTGGAACGGGAGCCCGAACGCATCCTTCCCGAAGACGACCCCCGACGGGTTGAGCGGCTCACCGACGCTCGCGAGGAAGCGCAGAGACGGGAAGTCGTGCTCGCGCACGAGGTCGATGCCCGTCTTCATCATCATCCGGATCGCCGTCGGCGCCGTGTACCAGACGGAGACGCCCTCGGCCTCGAGGATCCCGTACCAGCGCTCGGCGTCGAAGTCGGCCTCGTCGACGATCATCGTGACGCCGTTCGACAGAGGCGAGATGATCCCGTAGGACGTGCCCGTCACCCAGCCGGGATCGGCGGTGCACCAGAAGACGTCCTCGGGGTGGAGGTCGAGCGCGAGCCTGCCGGTGATGTGGTGGGAGACGATCGCCGCGTGCACGTGGACGGCGCCCTTCGGCTTGCCCGTCGTGCCGCTCGTGAAGTGGACGAGCGCAGCGTCCTCCGGGTCGGTGGGCCCGATCGTGTACGCATCGTCGGCGGCGGCCATCAGCCGCCGGTAGTCGTGGGTACCGGGAACGTCGGTCTCCGCGCCGCCCTCGCCGACGAGAATGACGTGCTCGAGATGTGGCAGCGTCGACCGGATGCCGACGATCTTGCGCTGGTAGAGCAGCTCCGTCGTCAGCAGCGCTTTCGCGTGGCCGAGCGCGAGCCGCGTGCGGATCGGCTCCGGGCCGAACGCCGAGAAGAGGGGGCTGAAGACGCAGCGGTGCTTGAGCGTCCCGAGAGCTCCGATGTAGAGCTCGGGGATCCGCCCCGCGAGCCCGCCGAGCAGGTCGCCCGGCCCGAGACCGAGCCCCTCGAGCATGTTCGCGAACCGGCTCGTCTCGCGGCCGAGGTCGCTGTAGGTGAAGTCGCGCACATCCCCGCTCCTGCCGAGCCAGCGCAGTGCCAAGCGCTCCGCGCGTGCTCCCGCCACGTGCCGGTCGACGGCCTCGTGGGCGATGTTCAGCCCTGCCCCGCCGGGCAGGCCGTCCAACTCGGCGCGGGCGTCATCCCAGAAGCCGGCGCCGCACGCCGCTCTCGTAGTCCAGAAGGTTGGGCGTGACCTTCAGCGAGCTGATGTCCTTGACGATCGTCTCGAATGCCACTGTGTTGCCCGCCTCGGTACGTGCGCTGGTGAGCCGTCCTCACAATCTTCCGACCGTCAGGTTTCCGCGGGCATCGGACAATGCGCCGATCTCCCGTTCGGGCAACTACGGAGCGCGGAACTTCCCTGAGCGAGATACGGGTGTGGACGGATGCGCAGCGCGGCGGCATCGCCGACGATAGGTAGTGATCGGTCGTCCCGGAGAGGAACGGTCATGGAGATCAGGCGCAAGTTCTGGGTCGAGCAGCGCTCACAAGCGATCTGGGCCGTCGAATTGCACGACCACATGCTGGTGGCGTGCTACGGGCCGCTCACGCCTGACGAGGTCGACGACGACCTGATCGACAGCTTCGACTACGCGGTCGGCGGGGTGGCATGGATCCTGGAGAACGAGGAGCACTTCACCCCGCTCGTGCCGAGGGTGCCGGACATCCCGGGCATGTAGGGGCAGCGGCACGGCAGCCCGAGCGACCAGTGCCTAGTCTGACGGCGAGTTGGTCGGTCGGCTCGACCGGTAGCGCCAACGGGCGAGCCCGGGAGACCGGACGAATTCGGGCACGCCGGCGCAGCTGCATCGCCACGATCGCGACGACGACGAGCCCTGCACCCAGGAGCTGAGGCGATGTCAGGTGTTGTTTCAACACCACGGCAGCGAGTGCGATCGTCACCGGTACCTCGACTGTCACGAGCAATGAGGCCGTCGACGGGCCGACGAGTCGTACGCCCTTGAGGAAGGAGGTGACCGCGAACACCGAGCCGACGAGCGCTGCGCCGAGGAGGCACGCGAGACCTGCTGGGCCGCCGACGGTGCCCAGTGAGCCCAGCACGCTCCCCGCGACGATGAACGACGTTGCCGCTCCTACCGTCAGGTACGCGGCGAGCGCCATTGGATCCGCATCGCGCAGGAGCCGATCCGAGAGAAGGATGTAGACGGCGTACGCGGCGGCGGAGCCCAACGCCATCCCGATTCCCACCGGGTCCGGATTCACGGCAGAACCGCCGACGAGAGCGACGCCGCCAAAGATCCCCACGAGGGCCAGGAGACGCCGACGCGTCAGACGCTCGCGACCGATCATCGCGGCGATTCCGACGACGAGGACGAGATGCGCGTAGTGCACGAGGGAGGCGAGCGGCGCCGAAGTGCGCTCGAGCGAGCCGAAGAAGAGTGCCGAGTCGAGCGCGTACACGACGGCGCCGAGGACGAACGCGCCGACAGCTGCCTGAACCGAAACACGAAGCACCTTGCGACGGGCGATCCCGACGAGCAGGAGAGCTGCCGCGAGGTACCGCCAAGCGAGCACGCCGCTCACAGCAGCGCCGTGGGCGTAGGCGACCTGGATCAGGATCGGAGAGATCGAAAACGCCAGGCCCGCCACGAGGCAGAGGAGGGTGCCGCGAAGATGAGGAGCGCGAAGCCGGGCCATGCATCAAATGTACGGGTGGTTGAACAAAAACCATTACCTGAGTTATCTTCTCTCTATCAAGGTTTTCCCTATATGAAGATCCAACAGCTCACCTACTTCCTCGCGACCGTCGAACACGGGTCGTTCAGCGGTGCCGCCCGCGCGCTCTACCTCACGCAACCGTCGATCTCGGAACAGGTACGCGAGCTCGAAAGCGAGCTCGGGATCGCCCTCTTCGCCCGGGCCGGACGCGGACTCGTGCCGACCGAAGCCGGCCGCCGTTTCCGTCCGGAGGCCGAGCGCGTGCTCGCAAGCTTGGAGCGGGCGCGGGACGCCGTCGCCGAGGTGCGCGACCTGCGCGGAGGCACGCTTGGCTTTGGCATGTTCGGAACTGCGTCTGCATACCTGATCGCAGACCTTGCGGCCGACTTCCGGCGCAAGTATCCCGATGTGCGCCTGCGCCTCGTCGGCCTGAACTCGTCCGAGGTGGCTGACCAGGTGCGCAGCGCGAAGCTCGAGGCCGGCCTCATCGTCCTTCCTGTGGACGACGCCGGGCTCGACCTCCGCGTCGCACGCCTCGAGGAGCTCGTCGTCGTCAGTCGGGAGGCCGAGCGCGCCCGCGCGCCGGTGACGATCGAGGCATTGGCCGCCGCACCCCTGATCCTGTACGACGCCCAGTACGGCGCCCACGACCCGATGCGACGACAACTCGTCGACCGGGCTCAGCGGGCGGGTGTCATCCTGCGGCCCGTTGTCGAGGTCGAGGGGATCGAGGCAGCGGTCGGTCTCGTGCGTCGAGGTCTCGGAGACACCATCGTGCCGCGCGCCGCGATCAGCCGCCAGGGAGCACGCGGACTTCACTTTGCGTCGTTCGCAGAGCCGCTCTACGACACGTTCGCCTTCATCGCCCGCTCGGACGCTCCGCTCTCGCCCGCGGCGCGGGCATTCGTCGAGATCGTCGAACGCCGACTCGAGCGCGTGTCCGAGGCGGCGCTGTTCGCAGCGGGCACGTCCGAGACGGAGTAGAGGCTGCAGCCCTCTGTAACCTCACCACCATGCTGAGCCCTGCTGTCGACAACCTCGTGGCGCAACTCACCCGGCTTCCCGGGATCGGCACTCGAACCGCCCAGCGCCTGACCTTTCACCTGCTCTCGGTTTCGCAAGACGAGGCGCGCGCGCTGGGCGAGGCCATCGCCGATGTGAAGGAGCGCGTGCGCTTCTGCCGTGACTGCGGCAACCTGACCGAGGACGATCTCTGTGCCGTCTGCACGGATCCAAGGCGAGATCGGACGATCGTCTGTGTGGTCGAGCAGCCCGTCGACGTGGTGTCGCTCGAGCGGACGCACGAGTACCGCGGGCTGTATCACGTCCTCGGGGGCTCCCTCTCCCCGCTGGACGGCGTCGAGCCGTCCGATCTCAGGATCGGCCAGCTGCTCTACCGCGTCGAGCAGGGTGGCATCGAGGAGGTCGTACTCGCTACCAACCCGAACATGACAGGCGAGGCGACGGCTGCCTACCTCGCGGACCGCCTTCGGGATCGCGTTCGCGTGACCCGTCTCGCGAGCGGCCTCCCGGTGGGTGGTGACCTCGAGTATGCCGACGAGGTCACGCTCGGGCGGGCCCTCTCCGGCCGACGGCCCGTGTGACCTCGGCGAAGCTCACACACGCACGACGGCCGGGCTAGAGGGGTATCCTCGCGCGATGCGCGTACTCATCACCGGTTCGAGCGGCCAGATCGGGACGAACCTCGCGCTCCGTCTCCTTGCCGAAGGACATCAGGTCTTCGGCGTCGACAAGCGCCTGAACGGGTGGACCGACGACTTTCGCTACCTGCTGCAGGATCTTTCCGGGCACTACGCGGCGATGCAAGGAGGCATCGGAGGGGTCGAGTACCCGGCTGCGGACGTCGTCGTCCACCTCGCCGCGCACGCCAAGGTGCACCAGCTCGTGCGTGAGCCTGCCCGTGCGCTCGAGAACATGACGATGACCTTCAACGTGCTCGAGTACTGCCGGCAGACGCAGACCCCGATCATCTTCAGCTCGAGCCGCGAGGTGTACGGCGACGTCCACCGATTCCAGACCGAGGAAGGTACCGCCGACTTCGCGTACGCCGAGAGTACGTACTCCGCGTCGAAGATCGCCGGCGAGGCTCTGATCTATTCCTACGCGCGCTGCTACCAGCTGCCGTACATCGTGTTTCGTTTCTCCAACGTCTACGGCCGGTTCGACGGCGACCTTGGCCGGATGATCCGGGTGATTCCGCTCTTCACCCACCGGATCCTGCGGGGCGAGCCGATCACCGTCTTCGGCGGCGACGACAAGGTGCTGGACTTCACCTACGTCGACGACTGTGTCGAAGGGATCGTCCTGGGCATCACCGGCCTGACCGAGGGAAGCGTGCGAAACGAGACGATCAACCTGGCCTACGGGCAGGGCAATACGCTCGTCCGCGTGGCGGAGCTGATCGGTGAGGCGACCGGCAAGGAGCCCGACGTGACGCTCGCGCCGCCTCTGCTCGGTGAGGTGACCCGGTACGTGGCCGACATCGGCCGGGCACGAGGGCTGCTCGGCTGGGAACCGACCGTGCCGCTGGACGCCGGGATCGCCCGCAGCGTCGCCTGGTTCACCGGTTGGCGGCAGGCCAACCCCGAAGAGGACCGGCCGCTCGAGCTGGACGGCTCCGAGCTCGCGCCCGAGGAGGCCGCGCAGTACTTCAAGGCGTGAGAGTGGGTGGCAGACGGCGGGCGAGGCCAACGCTCGCACGACTCGCGTGCGCCTCGCCCTGACGGGATCGGTCTCACTAGACTGCGGTTATGGCCGGACCGCGCATCGGTGTCGTCGGCGCCACGGGCGCGGTGGGCACGGTGACCCTCGAACTGCTCGCTGAGCGCGGCTACGACGTGCGCGCATTCGCCTCGGCGCGGTCGGCCGGCTCGCGCCTGCCGTTCGGCGACGATGAGCTGATCGTCGAGGAAGCGACGACCGAGGCGCTGTCGGCGGGCGAGATCGATCTCTTTCTCTTCTCGGTCGGGACGGGTGCGAGCCGTGAGCTCGTTCCGATCGCTTCCGCGGCCGGTGCGATCTGCATCGACAAGTCCTCCGCCTACCGCCTCGTCGACGGGTATCCGCTCGTCGTTCCGGAGGTGAACGCCGCTCGCGCGCTCGAGGCCCTGGATCGCGACCGTATCGTGGCGAACCCGAACTGCTGCGCGATTCCGCTCGCCTGCGTACTCAAGCCGCTTCACGACGTCGTGCCTCTGAGAAGAGTCCACGTTGCGACCTACCAGTCGGTGTCGGGCGCCGGTGCGCAACGAATGGAGCAGCTTCGCGCGGAGCCGTCGTCCGACCACAACCTGGTGATGGACTGGTCGTGGGAAGGCGACGAGTCGGACGAGGAGTCGAAGCTTCGCGCCGAGACTCGCAAGATCCTCGAGCTTCCCGACCTCCCGATCAGCGCCACCTGCGTGCGCGTCCCGGTGCTCGTGGGACACTCGGAGGCGATTTGGATCGAGTTCGAGGAGCGCCTCTCGGCAGGAGACGCCATCGCGATCCTGAGCGAGGCGGCCGGCGTTCGCGTTCTGCGACTACCCGAGGTCCCGACCCCGAAGGACGCGGCCGGCGGGGACGAGGTGCTCGTGGGCCGGATTCGCGACGACGAGGGCTCGGCCAACGGTCTCGCTCTCTTTCTCTCGAACGACAACCTCAGGAAGGGAGCGGCGCTGAACGCCGTCCAGATCGCCGAGGTGCTGCTCGCGGGCGTCGCGGCAGCGTAGAAGCTCGGGTCGAGACGGAGACGTGGGCCGGCAAGGCGTCAGTCCTACTCGAGCTCGTTGGGCCCTGGCCGTCGGGCTCGCGTGCGCGTTCGTTCTCGCAGGAGGCTCCGACAGTTCCGGCGCCACGCGACCGCCGACCCTGATCGCGGTCGGTGATATCGCCTCGTGCTCCTCCAACGGGGACGAGCGGACCGCTGCCCTGGTCTCCACACTCCCCGGCACGATCGCCGTGCTGGGAGACATCGCCTACGAGAACGGTACCGCGCGAGACTTCGCCGACTGTTTCAACCCGAGCTGGGGACGATTCGTCCCACGGATCCGAGCTGCGCTCGGAAATCACGAGTACAACACCGGCACGGCTGCCGTGGCGATCGACCTGTTCGGGCTTCCGTCGCAGGGGTGGTACAGCTATCCCCTCGGCGCCTGGCACGTCATCGTGCTGAATTCGAACTGCAGTCGGGTCGGTGGCTGCGCGCGCGGATCACCGCAGTGGCGCTGGCTGAGGAACGATCTCGCGGCGCACCCGAACCGGTGCACCCTCGCCTACTGGCACCACCCCCGCTTCAGCTCGGGCGTCCACGGCTCCGACACGGCCTACGCGCCGTTCTGGGACCTGCTCGCGCGCGCGCGGGCCGACGTCGTCCTCGGGGGACACGACCACGTGTACGAGCGCTTCGCTCCGCTGGAGGGAATCCGATCGTTCGTCGTCGGCACCGGCGGCAAGAACCTGACGCCGTTCCTGTGGCCGCGCGTGGGCAGCGTCGCTCGCGGCAACGAGACCTTCGGCGTCCTCAAGCTCACGCTTCGCCCCGCCGGCTACGACTGGAGGTTCATGCCCGTCTCCGGCGGCACGTTCAGCGACGTCGGCACGTCACGCTGCCGCTGACGGGCGGCGAGAGCACTCAGCCCTTCGGGGCAGGAACAGAAGCGCCCGCAGGCACGAACGCCTCCTGCACGACGCGGAGCACCTTCGCGCGCCGACCCTCCTCGACGGGTGCCAGGCCCGAGAGCTCGAGGCGGCAAAGGTCCACCCTGCCTTGCGATCGGACCGTGACGAAGCCGAAATCCTCGAGGAAGTCGCGCGGGAACACGGTGCGATGGACGAGAAAGCGGCCGGTCGTCGTCTCGCTCTCGGGATAGCGGTAGGCAAAGGCCTCGAGCGCCTTGGCGCCCTGGTCGCGCGCTTCCCCGATCGCGGCCAGAAACAGCGACTTCTCGACCCATTCGGTCCCCTCGCCGGTCAGGTAGGCGCAGGTGACGAGCACCGCATCGTCCGACGGCGGACCTGCCGGGAGATCTGCGGCGCGGGGGAAGAGGCCGGCAGGGCCATACTGCATCGACCCGAGCACCGAGCCGTCGTCGTCGTAGTAGATCGTGCCCCACTCGCCCCACTCCTCCTCGGCACGTTCGATCCAGCGCTCCTTCGACGCCGTCCTGTTACCCCGGGACTGCCACCAGACGCAGTCGCGGCAGACGGAAGGAGCCGTCGCGATCGTACCGCGCGTGAGCCCTGCGACTCGCGACGACACCGGGCTACGTGCCTTCCGGCGGCGGACCGATGTCGTCGACGATCACATCCACCGTCGCCGGCGTCAGATCGGCCATCCGCCCGAGATACTCGGCTACCCTCGCCTGGACGACGCTGCCCACTGCCGGAACACTCACGCCCCAGTCGACCGCCAGGTGAAGCTCGATGGCGACGACACCGTCGTCGTTCACGACCTTCACGCCATGGTGCCGGGGCCGCGTCCCGTCGACGAGCCCACGGACGCCGTCGATCTCGAGCGCAGCGTCGGCTGCGTAGCTCGCAAGAATGTCCGCCGAGATCAGGGAGTGCCCTTCCATCAGGTGGATTCTTGCACCCCGGCGGCGGCGGGGCGGAGAACGAGCTCCACCACCTCCGGTCGGGCGAAGAAGCGCAGCGGCACGAACGTGGTGCCTGTGCCCGCCGAGATATGCAGCATTCCTCTGGCCGAGGGATACAACCCCGAGACGAGCCGCGCGCCTGGATGCGCAAGCGTCAGCTTCCCGCCCGGATACGGGAGCACGATTTGACCCGCGTGCAGGTGTCCCGCGAGCACGAGGTGGAACGCGCCGGGCGGGAGACGACGCACGATCCCCGGAAAGTGACAGAGCAGAATCCGGAGGTCGGCTTCGGCATCGGCGAGCTCCCACGGTCGCGCTTTCCTTGCCGGGTAGGTCGTGGCGTCGACACCCACGACCTGGATTCGCCGCCCTCCTCGCTCGACCCAGGCGTCTTCGTCACGGAGCAGCAGCGCGACATCGTGAAGGCCGTCGAGCTCCGCGGCGCGCGAGAACGGATCGCGCGTGACCGCAACATCGTGATTGCCGAGGACGACGAAGGGCCGCTCGAGCGTGCGCAGCAGTCGAACGAGCAGGGGCACGCCACGCGGATGCGAGACCAGGTCCCCGGTGATGCAGACGAGGTCCGGCCTCCTCTCGGCCACCCACGCGACCGCGCGCTCCGTCGCGACGCGACCACGCGAGGGCACTCCGAGATGGAAGTCGGACAGGTGAGCGATCCTGAGGCCGTCGAGGCTCTCCGGCAGGTCTTGAATCTCGACCTCGAGCACGCCGCATCGAATCCAGCCCGCCTCGAAGAGGCCGTAGGCGACGAGGGCCAGCGTGAGAAGCGCGAGGGTCGCGGCCCAGATCACGGCTCGAGACGACACTGGGTCGGGAAGCGGAGACGGTGTGTCTCCCTAGGAGGCAGGGCAGACACCCCGTCGCTGTGTGGCTTCAGACCGACAGCTTCTCGATGACCGGGCCGACCGACACGACATGGCGTTTGAACTTCAGCTCGGAGTCGGTCAACCCCGCGGCGACGCCGACGAGCTGGGAAAGGTGCAGGATCGGCATCGCAAAGTCCCTCCCCGTCTGCTTCTTGAGCTTCGACTGCCAGGCGTCGAGCGACAGGTGGCAGAGCGGGCACGGCGTTACCATCGCGTCCGCGCCGGCCTCCATCGCCTGCTCGATCGGCTGGATCAGCTCGGCCAGGGCGGTGTCCTCACGTGCCTGGATGATCGGGAAGCCGCAGCACTTGATCTTGGCGGGATAGTCGATCGCCACACCGCCACACGCCTCGATGATCCGCTCGAGTGAGCTCGGCTTGTCGGGATCCTCGAAGCCCATCAGCTTCGACGGGCGCAGGATCTGGCAGCCGTAGAACGGCGCGATCTTGAGCCCCTTGAGGCCCTTGTGCGCGACCGTCTGCAATGTTCCGAACGACTCACCGGCGATCAGCCAGAGGAAGTGCTTCACCTCGACCTTTCCGGAGTACCGTGGGACACCCACCTGCTCGAGATTGTCGTTCACGCGCTCGCGAAGGTCCTCGTCGATCTGGAGCTGGTGGTTCGCTTGACGCAGGTTGAGGGTGCAGACGTTGCACACCGTCATCAAGGTGTCGCAGCCGGTCGCCTCTGCGTACGAAAGGATACGGGCGTTCAGGTGGAGGTAGTAGTCGGGCTCGGCCTCGTGGATGTCACCGGCCCCGCAGCAGGTAACCGACTCGAGCTCGATCAGCTCGTAACCGACCTTCGGCGCAAGCGCACGGGTCGAGATGTCGAGCTCCTTCGCCGAAAGCGACGCGAGGCAGCCCTTGTAGTAGGCGAGCTGTTTCACGATGTCGCCTCCTCGGTCTCCTCACGCTCGCTGGGGAGGAACGGGCGCGGTGCGGAATCGGCCTCGTTGTACGGATCGCGCCCTTCCGAAGCCTCGTGGTGCGACTCGATCCGTCCGAGTGCCTTCTCGCCCTGCACGATCCCGGCGGCCCCGTCACGGCCCTGCGTCTTGACGAGGTCGAAGAGAGCGCGTGACTCGTTGACCTCGGCGGCCACGTGCGGTGGGAACGGCGGCGGCACCTTACCCTTGACGGCAAGCCCCATCGCGAACTTCATCTCCTTGATCGACGACACGATCCCCTGTGTCTTCGGCACGAGCTCGGTCTCGCGCAGCCAACCCGTCGTCTTCGCCGAGGTGACGAACCATTTCGCGTGCTTGGCACCCATGTCACGGTCGATGCCGTTCTTCATCGCCTCGGCACCGAGCTTCGCGATGGCGTCGCGAGGATCGACACCCTTTGGGCAACGCTCGGTGCAGAAATAGCAACGGGTGCAGTCCCAGAGCCCGTGCGGCTCCGAGTACTTCTCGAGCCGCTCGATGGTGGCGCCGTCGCGCGGGTCACCGACGAACCGCATCCCCTTCGCGAGCGCGGCAGGGCCGAGGAAGTCCGGGTCGGATTCCATCGAATTGCACTCCGAGACGCAGCAACCGCAGTTGATGCAGAGCGATTCCTTGTGGATGACTTCCATCTGCCGCTGCGGGACGACGTTCTCGCGTTCCTGAGCCTGGTCGTAGCGCGGCCGTAGATACGGGTCGACGTCCCGCATCTTCTGCCAGAACGGAGCCATGTCGACGACGAGATCCTTGACGATCGGTAGGTTGCCCATCGCCGAGATCACCGGCACACGACCCTCCTGTGCAATGTCGTACATGCGTACCTTGCAGGCGAGCACGGCGCCCCCGTCCATGCGCATCCCGCAGGAGCCGCAGATCATCATCCGGCAGCTCTTCCGATAGGCGAGCGAGCCGTCCTGCTTGTCCTTGACGAGGTCGAGGCAGTCGAGCAGCGTCGCTTCCTCCGGGGCGTCGACCTCGTACTCCCTGAGGGCGCGGTCGCCGGTCCTCGAGTCGTACCGCCAGATCTTCAGGCCAACCTGCATCAGTACGTCCTCTCCATCGGCTCCCATTGGGTCATCCGGACTTCACGGTACGAGAGCTCGGGCCCGCCTCCGACCCACCGAGTGATCGAGTGCTTGAGGAAGTTGTCGTCGTCGCGGTCCGGGAAATCATAGGGTCGCGAATGGGCGCCCCTGCTCTCCTGGCGGGCGACACCGGCCTGGAGCATGCAGGAGGCTATGTCGAGCAGATAGCCGAGCTCGATCGCCTGGGTCAGGTCACTGTTGAACACCTCGCCCTTGTCCTCGACGACGACACCACGGTCGTAGCGTTCACGTAACCTCTCGATCACCTCGATCTGCGCCTGCATCTTCTCTGCGCGCCTGAAGACACCGAAGTTGTCGAGCATCGACTGCCCGAGCTCGTCACGGATCGCCCACGGCCGCTCACCCGCGGTGTTGGCGAGCAGCGACCTGACCCACTTCTCGGCGTCCGCGCGCGCGGCCTCTCCTCCCCCGTTCCCGTCGGTCGCGCCGAGCGAATATTCCGCGGCGGCCTCGCCCGACCGGCGGCCGAACGTGATCGTCTCCATCAGCGAGTTGCCGCCGAGGCGATTGGCACCGTGGACGGACACGCACGCGACCTCGCCCGCGGCATACAGGCCTTCGACCTCGGTCAGCCCCCAATTGTCGGTCTCGACCCCGCCCATGTGATAGTGAGCGCCTGGGCGAACCGGAATCGGCGCGTAGATCGGGTCGACGCCGGCGTACGTCATCGCAAGCTCTCGCGACCCGGGCAGCTTCGTCAGGATCTTTTCGGGACCAAGGTGGCGCAGGTCGAGGTACACGGAACCGTTGACGCCACGGCCCGCCTCGATCTCGGTCGTTTCCGACCGCGAGACGACGTCGCGCGAGGCGAGCTCGAGCGCGTTGGGGGCATAGCGCTGCATGAAGCGCTCACCCTCCTTGTTGAGCAGATAGCCGCCCTCGCCCCGGCAGCCCTCTGTGATGAGGATGCCGCTCGGGTACATCGTCGTCGGGTGGAACTGCATGAACTCGATGTCCTTCAAGGGCAATCCTTCGCGCAGCGCCATCGACATGCCGTCGCCTGTACACGCGTAGGCGTTCGTCGTCGCGCGGTACAGCCGGCCGACCCCGCCGGTGGCGAGGATCACCGACTTGCCCGTGACGAGCTGGACGCCGCCGTTCATCAGATCCCAGGAGATGACGCCGGTGCACCGGCCGTCTTCGATCACGAGCCTGAAGGCGAAAAACTCCTCGTACACGGTCATGCCCTCGGCCATCCGCCGCTGCAGCTGCTCGTACAGCACCTGGATCAACACGTGGCCGGTGATGTCGGCCGCGTACACCGTGCGGGGCGAGCCGGCGGCTCCGAACGGACGCTGGTCGAGTCGGCCTTCGGCGTTTCGCGAAAAGACGCAGCCCCAGTGCTCGAGCTGATAGATGTCGCCCGGCGCCTCTGCGGCGAAGATCTCGATCGCATCCTGGTCGCCGAGGTAGTCCGAGCCCTTGACTGTGTCGAACGCGTGTTTCGCGGGGCTGTCCTCGGCAGTGTTGCCGAGCGCGGCGTTGATGCCTCCCTCGGCGGCGCCGGAGTGGCTCCGCGTCGGGTGCAGTTTCGAGATCACCGCGACCTTCGCACCCCGATCGTGCGCCTCGATGGCCGCCCGCATACCGGCGCACCCGGCACCGACGACGAGGACGTCGTAGGAAGGCTCCATTGGTCGGAACCTACCCGATGCCGGAGCCGACGGGCTCGTTCAACCTGTGCCGGGGCCGGCTGCGGTGACGGCGTCGCCTGCGTCGGCGGCGAACTTCTCGAAGTTCTGCCTGAACATCTCGGCCAGCTCGCGCGCCTTCGTGTCATAGGCCGCCGGCTCGTGCCAGGTCGAGCGGGGATCGAGGAGCTCCTTCTCGACACCCGGAACCTCGACCGGTACCTCGAAGCCGAAGATCTCGTCGGTGCGATAGCCGACCCCGTCGAGCTCGCCGGAGAGGGCGGCGTGCAGTAGCCGCCGTGTGGCCTGGATCGGCATCCGGTGGCCCTCGCCGTACGGTCCGCCCGTCCAGCCCGTGTTGACGAGCCAGACCGCGGCGGTGTGCGCGTCGAGCTTCTCACCGAGCATCCGGGCGTAGACGGCCGGCGGCTGGGGTAGGAAGGGCGCCCCGAAGCACGTGGAGAACGTCGGCTGCGGCTCCTGGACGCCGATCTCGGTGCCGGCGAGCTTTGCCGTGAAGCCGGAGAGGAAGTAGAAGAGCGCCTGGTCACGGGTGAGCCGCGCAATCGGCGGCAGAATCCCGAAAGCGTCTGCGGTCAGCATCACGACGGCGCTCGGGTGCCCCGCCATCTTGGTGCGTAGCGCATTCGAGATGCGCTCGAGCTTGTAGGCGGCGCGCGTATTCTCGGTTTTCGAGTCGTCGTTCAGGTCGATCGCTCCGCGCTCGTCCACGGCGACGTTCTCGAGCACGGTGCCGAACGTCCGCGTCGTCTGGAAGATCTCGGGCTCGGCCTCGGCAGAGAGCCTGATCACCTTCGCGTAACAGCCGCCTTCGATGTTGAAGACACCGCTCGTGCCCCATCCGTGCTCGTCGTCGCCGATCAGGGAGCGCTCGGGATCGGCGGAGAGCGTCGTCTTCCCCGTGCCGGAGAGGCCGAAAAAGACCGCCACCTTCCCGTCCTCGCCGACGTTCGCGGAGCAGTGCATCGGCAAGACGCCCTCGAGCGGAAGCCTGTCGTTCATGACCGTGAAGATCGCCTTCTTGATCTCACCCGCGTAGAACGTGCCACCGATCAGCACCTCGCCGCGCGTCGGATGCAGGACGACGAACGTGCCGGAGAGGGTGCCGTCCGCTTCGGGATCGGCCTCGACGCCGGGCGCATGCAGGATGACGACGCCGGGTACGAGCGAATGCCGTTCCTCGGCGGTCGGCGTGATGAACATCGTCTTCGCGAAGAGCGCGTGGTACGGGCTCGCGGTGATCACGCGCACGCCGATCCGGTGGGCCTCGTCCGCCCCGGCAAAGGCTTCGACGACGTAGAGCGGGTCCTGTGCCTCGAGATGCGCGACAACCTTCGCGCGAAGGCCCCCGAACCTCTCCTCCGGCAGCGGCTGGTTGATCTCGCCCCACCAGATCCGATCCTCGGAGCCGCCTTCGGTGACGACGAACTTGTCCTTCGGCGAGCGCCCAGTGTGCTTCCCGGTGTCCACGACCAACGGGCCGCCGTGCGCCAGCTTCCCGTCGCCCCGCCGGAGAGCGTCGGTGTAGAGCTGCGAGGTCGACGGGCTCCAGACGACGCTGCCGACAGCGTCGATCCCGTGCTCGGCGAGGCCGACGTGGCCCCTGGTGGGGGTTGTCGTCATGTCAGCGCCTCCCGGTGGGCAGGTCGGTGAACAAAGTCACGGTGTGAGATCACGGCGAGGGACGATAGGCTCCCAACGCGCGTATCGTACGTCCGCTCGTGTCTTCGCGGCCCGGTTAGGCACGTCAGGCGATTCCGGCCACCGCTCCCTGCGACTCGGGCTCGACGTCCGCGTCCCTCGCGACGAGCATCGCGTAGCGCCCACCGGCGGCGAGCAGGTCGTCGTGGGTGCCGGTCTGTGCGACGCGGCCCTGGTCGAGGACGACGATCTGCTCGGCGTCCCGTACCGTCGAGAGGCGGTGTGCGATCGCAATCGTCGTGCGACCCTCGGCGAGACGCTCGAGTGCTTCCTGGACGAGGCGCTCGGTCTGGGTGTCGAGCGCCGAGGTGGCCTCGTCGAGCACCAGGATCGGCGGGTTCCGCAGCACCGTGCGCGCAATCGCCATGCGCTGCTTCTCGCCGCCCGAGAAGCGGTAGCCGCGCTCGCCGACGACGGTGTCGTACCCGTCCGGGAGTGAGGCGATCAGCTCGTGGATCTGTGCCGCGCGGGCCGCTGCCTCGACCTCTTGGTCGCTTGCCTCCGGCTTCGCGAAGCGAAGGTTCTCCCGCACCGTCGAGTGGAAGAGGTACGTCTCCTGTGAGACGACGCCGACGGCCGCGGCGAGCGACTCGAAGGTCAGCTCGCGGACGTCGATGCCGTCGATCGACACGGTGCCGTCGGTTGCGTCGTACAGTCGGGCGACGAGATAGCCGCACGTGGTCTTGCCCGAGCCCGTCTCGCCGACGAGCGCGGTCTTCGTTCCCGCGGGCACCGTGAACGAGACGTCCTTGAGGGTCCACGCGTCATCGTGGTAGCGAAAGCACACTCGATCGAACGTCACGACCCCGTGGGGGCGGTCGAGCGCCCGGGTGCCTTCGACGATGTCGATGGGCTGGTCGAGGTAGTCGAAGATGCGATCGAACAACGCCAACGAGCTCTGCACTTCGATCTGAACGCCCAGCAGGCTGCCGATGGGGAAGAACAGCCTCGTCTGCAGCGTCGTGAACGAAACCAGCGTGCCGATCGAGATCACGGCAGTTCCGCGGGCCTGCGACCAGCCGGCGAACCAGTAGACGAGGGCGGGCATGACCGCGAACGTCATCTGGATCGCAGCCATCATCCAGCGACCGGTCATCCGGCTTCGCACCTCGAGATCGGCCAGGCGTCGCGACTCTGCAGAGAACCGCTCCGCCAGGTCGCCGGAGCGACCCATCGTCTTGCCGAGCAGGATGCCCGAGACCGAAAGCGACTCCTGCACGATCGACGAGACGTCCGCGAGCGACACCTGACGTTCGGCGGTCACCTTCTTGCGCTCGTCGCCGACCCGCTTCGTCAACCACACGAAGAGCGGTAACAGAATCAGAGCGAAAACGGCGAGGCGCCAGTCGAGCAGGATCATCGCGGCTACCGTGGCGATCACGGTCGTCACGTTCGAGAGCACCGAGGTCGCGGTGGAAGTGACGACGGTGTCGATGCCACCGATGTCGTTGGCGATCCGGCTCTGCACATCCCCGGTGCGGGTACGCGTGAAGAAGGCGAGCGAAAGGCGCTGCAAGTGCCGGTACACCGACGTGCGCAGATCGTGCATCACGGCCTGGCCGACGCGATTCGAGAGAAGGGTTTGGTACACCCCGATCGCTCCCGTGACGATCGGGATGAGGATCATCCCGGCGACGAGAGCGGTGAGCAGGCGCACGTTGTCATCGGGGATCGCGGTATCGAGGACACCTCGCAACAGGAACGCCGGGATCACCCCGAGCACAGCCGAGAACACGATCAGGCCGAACACGATCGCGAGTTGCGGGCGATAGGCCCGGAAGAGCGGGAAGATCCTGCGCAGGTTCGCTTTTCGGACCGCGGGATCGGCCGGACGCTCGGGCGGATCCGTGTTGCGGTCAGGTCCGAATCGGCGTCCAGGCATCTGCGTAGAGTGCCTGCCGCAGGCCGACCGAGGCCGAGTCCGATTCGCCCGGCGCCGCCGATGACCCGTTTCTCCCCGTGCTGCCTCGGCGGTGCCTCAGGTGCCGAGCTCCTCGACAGCGGCCTGCAACCGGTCGGTCAGCGCTCGCGCGAGCTCGACCGTCGGCGTCGTCCGGGCGACCGGGATCGGCGCCCCGATCAGCGCCGCCAACGGTGGAAACCCCACGTGACTCCGCCCGAGCGCCTTTTTCGTATCGAGCAGTCGCACCGGCAGTAGCGGCGCTCCCGTTGCGAGCGCCATCCGCGCCGCACCGCGCAGCCACCGGCCCTCGTGCATCACACCACCTTCCGGGAAGATGCCGACGACCTCGCCCGCCTCGAGCGCGGCGATGGCCGCCGAGATCGCCGCGATGTCGTTGCGTTTCCGCTCCACCGGGATCGCCTCGACGCTGTCGAGCCACCATCGCAGCACCGGCACGCGCCACAGCTCGGACTTGCCGAGATAGCGGATCGGGCGTGTGATGGCAGTCGCCAGCACGAACGGGTCGAGCATCGAGTCGTGATTTGCCGCGATGACGAGCGGGCCGACCGAGGGCACCTGATCATGCCCGCGCACCTCGAGCCGGTACGCCGCCCGCACGATGGGCGTCAACGAACGCCGGTAACGCTCGTAGCTCACCTCGCGTCCCCCCTCGCTGTCGGCGACCGCCTCCGGGACGAGCCCGTCCCCCGGGCGCCAGGGTCTTTTTTTTGATTCGACACAGAGTCCCTCGCCACCCATTCGGCCGCTGCCGGGGCCGAACGATTGTGTTGATTCAACACAAGCTCCTCGCCGCGTCGCCGGGTTGCACCATCGGCTGCCGCTATCTTCATCTCAACAGTGATTCGTCCAACACGCGCCCACTCGACCACAGATCATGTCTGAGGCCGTCGACCTCATCGGCGGCGAGGCGCCGGTCGCGACCGTCCGCGAGCGCACGACGCATGCGAGCCAGGTTGTGACCCTGTTGGCGATCGTGATTCCACCGCTCGGCCTGATCGCCGCCGCCGTCGGGCTCTGGGGCGTCGCACTGTCGTGGGTCGACGTCGCCGTCTTCCTCGTGCTGTACGTGCTGACCGGCCTCGGCACGACAGTCGGCTACCACCGACTCTTCACCCATTGCAGCTTCGAGACCACGAAGACGGTGCGCGCGACGTTTGCGATCCTCGGCTCGATGACGATCCAGGGGCCCGTCACCCAATGGGTGACCGACCACCGCAAGCATCACGCGCTCTCCGATCGAGACGGTGACCCGCATTCGCCACACGCGGGCTACGCCCCGAATGCCTGGGGAGCTCTGAAAGGGTTCTTCCACGCCCACATGGGCTGGCTGTTCCACCTCAAGGGGATGGAGCGCGGCGATCACTACGGCAAGGACCTCTACGACGACCGGCTGATCAGGCGCATCGATCGAATGTATTTCGTCTGGGTGACGCTGAGCTTCGCGGTGCCCTTCGCGGTCGGGTACGCCGTCGGCGGCGCCAGTTGGAGGCTCGGGCTGGAGGTACTCGTCTGGGGCGGCCTGATCAGGGTCTTCGCCTACCAGCATGCGACGTTCTCGGTGAACTCCATCTGTCACATGTTCGGCAGGCGCAGCTACCGCTCGCGTGACGAGAGCCGCAACAACTGGGTCGTGGCCGCCCTGACGTTCGGCGAGGGGTGGCACAACAACCACCACGCCTTTCCGGCGTCGGCCCGGCACGGCCTCGATCGTCTTCAGCTGGACATCGCCTGGATGACGATCCGCACACTCGAGAAGCTCGGCCTCGCCTGGAACGTACGGCTTCCGACCGCCGGTCAGCGCGCGCGACGTCGCCTAGCGGCCTGAGGACTGAAACAGCTCGAGCCGCGCTCCGACAGCGTCGATCCATGCACGTGCGCGCGGTAGCCGGACGATCCCGCCGGATCCGCGCCTGACCGCGGCGCCGTGGAGACCCCGTGGGATGAGTGTGTACGTACCTGCGATGCCGAGCGCCCGGGCCCGTTCGAAGGCCCGTCTCGAACTCGCCGCGCTCACCCCCGGAATCCCCGGCAGGTAGCGGTCCCAGGCCCCGTGCAGGACGTCGAGCGTCTTGCCACGGAGGCCGTCGAGCGGCAACTGCCCCGGAATCCACGGCGCGAGGCCGAGCACCCCGATGACGGCGGGGTGCGCCGCGACGCCGATCGAGACCGCGCCTCCCATCGAAAACCCGACGAGCAGCGAGGGCCGCGCGACGAGATCGAGGGCAGCCCGCGCATCCGCCAGGCACGAGTCGAGCTCGTTCCACGTCTTGATCCGGTACCGCACCTCCGCAAAGGCCAGCTCGGGGAACCGAGGTGCCAGCTCGGTCGCCAGCAGCTCACTCGTGGCGCTCCACGTGCCGGGCACAGCTCGCGCCGACCCGCCGTTCACGAGAACGACCGCGAGGGACGCGCTTTCGTTGTTGAGGCGCGCCTCCGCTCCGCTGGCGAGTGGAACCGTCCGGCTCATCGCTCTGTCACGGTCTGGACCGGAGCGCAGCCCCTTGTCGCCTCTGCAACTGCGACGGCGCGCTCGCGGTAGCCTTCTTCGCTGCCGTGCAGCCCGTCGCTCGCGAGCCACCCGGGATGTTCCTCGACCATCTCCGCCCAATCGACGAGTCGGACTCGGCGGTTCCTCGCGGCAGCGTCACGCAACACCGCGTTGAAGGGCTCGCTCGGCGCTCCGTCCCGCCAGATGGTTGCCCAGACGATGCAACGGTTCGGGCCGACGAGCTCGAGCAGCCGCGAGACGTCGGCCCGGAACGCGGCCACGGCAGCGGGTGGATCGTTCGTGCCGAGGCTGACGACAACATGAGACGAGAGGCCCGGGCGCATGGCCTCGAGCTCGGCTACGCCTTCGGGCGTCGATCGTCCGACGCTGTCGTTCGCGACGATCCTCCAGCCCGGGAGGGCTTCGGGGAGGTAGCGCTCCACCCCGACGTTCAATGAATCGCCCAGGAGGGTGGCCGTGCCCTGGGCGACCGCGGTGGCAGGCTCGTCGCGGTGGCCGGCGACGACCAGTGCAGCAAAGGCAACGGCGACGAGGAGCGCAGCGAAGAGGATGGTGGACCGCATCGGGAAGGCGGGAGAGGACTGGGGGCGAATCCGGCCGTATGGATGTGAGCACCGCGATCGATCGGTTCCTCGACAGCCCGGGCCTTGCCGAGTCTACCCGGCGCGCCTACGCCGCCGACCTGGCGGACTTTGCCGGCTGGCTCTCGCGCAGCGATCGCACGATCGACGACGTCGACGTTCGCGCGCTCGCAGAGTTCACGGCCGAGCTCGGCCGCGGCCGGCGGCGCCTCGCCCCGTCGACCGTCGCGCGGCGGTTGGCCGCGGTGAGATCGTTCATCCGCTTCACGCTCGGCGCGGCGCACGTGCCAGAGATCGCGCTGCCGCCCCGCCGACGACGGCGGCTGCCCGACGCGCCGAAGCTCGCCGATGTGGAAGAGTTGCTCACCGCGGTCGAGGGCGATGGACCGCTTGCAATCCGGAACACCGCGATCCTCGAGTTGACGTACTCGTGCGGTCTCCGCAGCGCAGAGGCCGTCGGCCTTCGGCTTGCCGACGTCGACTTCGAGCAAGAGGCGGTGCATGTGCTCGGCAAGGGAGGGAAGGAGCGCGTCGTGCCGCTCGGGGAGCGAGCGGCGCTCGCGGTGGCCGCATACCTCCGGGCGGGCCGGCCCGCGCTGGCGCGGGGCGCGAACGACGCGCTGTTCATCTCCGTCCGCGGCCGCGCTCTCGACACGTCTGTGCTCCGCCGCCTGATGCGCAACCCCCACCGGCTCCGGCACGCCTATGCCACGCACCTCCTCGAAGGAGGCGCCGATCTCCGGACGATCCAGGAGCTCCTTGGCCACGCCTCCCTGTCGACGACGCAGATCTACAGCCACGTCGACGCGCGCCGGCTCCGCCGAATCTACGACTCGAGCCACCCGCGGTCGTAGAGAATGCGTAGGTGCCAGGCCGAAGCCTGGCCTACGCGGTCCCCGACGCGCAGGAGCAACGGTAGGCGCGCCGAATCGGGTCCAGCCGCATGACGATCCCCGACCCGATGTCAGCCGACCCCGAGGCAGAGCGTTACCTGCTTCTCCTCGCCGCACAGCGGTCGCCACGCACCGTCGATGCCTATCGCCGCGACCTCGCCGCGCTCGCGGTCTTTCTCGGTGCGCCGGTCGGCACGGCGACGACCGGCGCGCTCGAGGGCTGGGTCGCCGCCATGCGCGCGGCAGGCCTCGCCCCGTCCACGATCGCCAGGAGAATCGCCGCCGTGCGCTCGTACTTCCGCCACCAGTTGCTCCTCGGCGCCCGCCACGACAACCCTGCTGCCGAGATCGCGACGCCACGGCGCATCCGCAAGCTGCCACGCACGTTGTCGCCCTCCGAGGCCGAGCGCCTGGTCGAGGCAGCGAACGGGACGACACCGCGCGCGATGCGCGACCGCGCCCTCGTCGAACTCATGTACGGGGCCGGGCTCCGCGTCTCGGAAGCAGTCGGCCTCGCGCGCACGGCGGTCGACATCGATGCCCGCATCGTGCGCGTGCTCGGTAAGGGCGACAAGGAGCGCATCGTTCCGCTCGGCCGGCCGGCCGCCGAGTCGGTTCGCCGCTACCTGGCGCTCGGCCGACCGCACCTCGACCGTCGCTACCGGCCCGACCTGTTCCTGAACGCGCGCGGCGGAGCCCTGACTCGGGCGGGCGCGTTCCTGATCCTTCGGAAGCTCGCCCAGAAGGCCGGGCTCGAGCCCGAGCGCGTCCATCCCCACCTTCTCCGACACTCCTTCGCGACCCATCTCCTCGAGGGAGGTGCGGATCTCCGTTCTGTGCAGGAAATGCTCGGCCACGCCGACCTCTCGACGACCGAGCGGTACACGCACGTCTCGGATCGCCGACGTCGCGAAACGTATTTCGCGGCCCACCCGCATGCCCGGCAGCCGGCGCCGGTTCGCGACGACACTGCTTCGTAACCGGGTCTCAGGCACGGGCCCTTTCGTGCCGATAGTGAGCGCATGGCGCTCGATCCGCAACTCACCTCCGTCGTAGCGATCGCGGCGGTCGGCTGGACGATGGTCCTCGCGGGTCGCAAGAAGCGCATGTTGGAACCGAAGTCACGCCGCCGCCGGTGCCCGTCGTGCGGCCGGACGATCGCGCGTCGGACCTGCGATCGGCATGGCTGACGCGGCTGCCTAGCCGTCTGCGGCCGACTCGACCAGTGCGACGGCGTCGGCGACAGTCGTCTCCTCCGCTCCGACGAGCGTCACATGACCGATCTTGCGCCCCCGGCGTGGCTCCTTCCCGTAAAGATGTGGATGGGCCCCCCGCAGTCGGAGCAGCTGCTCGAGAGGCGGCGAGCCGCCGACGAGATTCACCATCACCGACGAAGCGGTCGCCTCGGTCGGCCCGAGTGGGAGGCCAAGGATTGCTCTGAGGTGGTTCTCGAACTGGCTCGTGACGGAGCCGTCGATCGTCCAGTGGCCGGTGTTGTGGACCCGGGGTGCGAACTCGTTCGCGAGCAACCTGCCCTCGGCCTCGAACAGCTCGAGCGCGAGGACGCCGACGTAGCCGAGCTCATCGAGCAGGCGGCCCGCCAGCGCCTCGGCCTGCGCTTGAGGCGCGTCGACCGCCGGCACACGCGAGAGGCGGAGAATGCCGTCGCGGTGCACGTTCTCGGCAAGAGGCCAGAAGCGTGTCTCCCCGTCGCGCCCCCGGACGGCGATGATCGAGAGTTCGCGCTCGAACACGACGAGTTGCTCGGCCACCTCGTGATCGCCGATCGGCTCGGAGGCATCGATCCGCCGCTGGCCCTTCCCGTCGTATCCGAGTCGCCGTGCCTTGACGACGGCCGGAAGCCCCGTCTGATCGAGGGAGCCGAAGCGTGCGGTGGGGATCCGGAGCCGCTGGAACACCTGCTTCTCGACGAGTCGGTCCTGGGCCAGCTCGAGCGCCAGGAGCGGCGGCCAGGGCGCGACGGCGCGGGCGGCCTCGACCGAGACGTTCTCGAACTCGTACGTGACGACATCGGCCCCGGCCGCGAGCCGGGCGAGGGAGGCGGGGTCGTCGAGCGCGCCCACGACCAGCTCTCCGACAGCCGCCGCCGGAGCGGTGGGCGACGGATCGAGGAATCGGAAGCTAAGCCCGAGACGAAGGCCTGCCAGCCCGAGCATCCGTCCGAGCTGACCGCCCCCGATGCAGGCGACGAGCGTCAACGGATCGCGATCACGCCGCTGGATCGGGCCCGGCGAGCACCGATCTCGTCTGTTCCGCACGGTACGACGCCAGCCGCTCGCGGATCCCTGCGTCGCTGCGCGCCAGGATCGCGGCCGCGAACAGGGCCGCGTTGACGGCTCCTGCACGGCCGATCGCGAGCGTCCCGACCGGAACCCCAGCCGGCATCTGGACGATCGAGAGAAGCGAATCCATCCCCTTCAGCGTCTTCGTCTCGATCGGCACACCGAGCACGGGTAGCGCCGTCTTCGCCGCCGCCATCCCCGGTAGGTGCGCGGCGCCGCCGGCCCCGGCGATCAGCACGTGCAGGCCACGGCCTTCTGCCGACGCCGCGTAGTCGAACAGAAGGTCGGGTGTCCTGTGGGCCGAGACGACGCGCTGCTCGAACGGCACCTCGAGAGCCTCGAGCGTCTCGGCGGCATGGCGCATCGTCTCCCAGTCGGAGCGAGAGCCCATGATCAATCCGACGAGTGGCGACCCGGCCAAGCGCAACTACTTCTTGTTCGATTTCTTGACGAGGAGGAGTGCAACCGATCGCGCCGTCTTCCGCACCTCGGGATCGACCTCGTCGTCTCCGGCGATGCCGTCGAGGATCACGATCGTCTCCCGCGCCGCAGTTCCGTTCTTGAAGCAGACGATAGCGAGGCGTCGCACCGCCACGTTCGGGTCCCGTGACGCGAGCTCGTGAAGGAGCGGTCGATACGCGTTGACGTCGCCGGGGTGGGCTCGCGAGAGCCCCTCGAGCGCGATCAGGGCCGAGCCCCGCACCGCCGGGCTTTCGTCCTCGAGCCCGCGGCGCAGTAGCTCGAGCTTCTGGCGAAATCGGAACTGGGCGATCGATCGGTAGGCAAGCGCCCGCACCCGGTAGTCACCATTGCGGGCAGAGGCCTCGATTTCGTCAGCCCATTCGCCGCGGAGCGTCGCGAGTTCGCGCTCGAGCCCGCGTTGGGAATACTCGTCGGCGAGCGCAGCGGCCTGGGAGAGATCCATCAGGCGCCCGGGAGCGGCCGCGGGCCGGGACCGACATAGCTCGCGGCCGGACGCACGAGCCGACCGAGCCTCTTCTGCTCCATGATGTGAGCCGACCAGCCGGCCGTTCGGGAGCACGCGAACATCGCCGGCGCGAGTCTCGGTGGGATGTCGGCGACGTCGAGAACGACCGCCGACCAGAATTCCACGTTCGTCGCGAGGACGCGATCCGGTTTGCGTGCGTGCAACTCGGCGAGGGCAACGCGTTCGAGAACCTCGGCGACCTCGAACCTCGGCGAGCCGAGGTCCATCGCCGTGCCACGGAGGAGGCGTGCCCTCGGGTCCTCCGCCCGATAGACGCGGTGCCCGAAGCCCATCAGACGGTCGCCCGCGTCGAGCAGATCGTTGACGTAACCCTCGATCGAGTCGGCTGCTGCGGCACCGTCGAGCATCGGCAGGACGCGCGCCGGGGCGCCACCGTGGAGCGGGCCCGAGAGGGCACCGACCGCCGACGAGAGTGACGCGGCACAATCGGCCCCGGTCGAGGCGACAACGCGGGCCGTGAACGTCGAGGCGTTGAGACCGTGCTCGGCCGTGCAGATCCAGTATGTGTCGATCGCCTGGACGTGCTTCGGATCGGCCTCGCCGCGCCACTCGAGCAGGAAGCGTGTGGCCGCGGTCGAGCCGGTCGCAACGAGATCGGGGTCGACCGGCACCGTCTCGCCGTCGGCGATGCGAGCCGACTGCGCGACGATCGAGATCATCGTCGCGGAGAGACGCGCCAGGTCATCGTGGGCCTCTCCGTCGGAGATATCGATCAGCTGGCCGAGGCCCCACTCGCCGGCTAGACGGGCAGTGGCAGCCTGAAGGTCGGCGGGAGCGTTTCCCGTCAGGTCGCGAGCGGTGTAGGCCGCGGCGGGCTGCAGCCCGGGCTCCGGCCGGTCGTCGACGAGCAGCCCCCACACCTTCTCGAACGGGACGATGCCGACGAGGTCCTCGATGTCGACCCCGCGGTAGCGAAGTGCGCCGCCGTCGCGATCGGGCTCGGCAATCTCCGTCTCGAAGGCGACGACGCCCTCGAGGCCCGGCTTGAACTCGCTCATCGCTCTCCTCGCTCCACTACGACCGGTCGTTCTCGGAAGCTACCTGAGCGGGACGCGTCGGCCGTGCCACTATGCTCAGCCGCATGCACGCGATCACCCTCATTCCCGGTGACGGCACCGGGCCCGAGCTCACCGAGGCGACGCGGCGCGTACTCGAGGCGACCGGAATCAGCTTCGAATGGGATATCCGGGAGGCCGGGGTCGACGTGATGAAGACGGCGGGCACTCCCCTGCCGGAGGCCACTCTGGACTCGGTCAGGAGGAACGGGATCGCGCTCAAGGGCCCGATCACGACCCCGATCGGCACGGGGTTCAGGTCGGTCAACGTCGCCTTGCGCCACGAACTCGGGCTGTACGCATGCCTGCGACCGTGCAAGTCGTACCCCGGGATGCGCACCCGCTACGACAACGTCGACCTGGTCGTCGTCCGCGAGAACACCGAGGATCTCTATGCGGGCATCGAGTACGAGGCAGGCACCGCGGATGCCGCCCGGGTGATCGAGATGTTGAACGGGATGCAGTCGAAGCAGATCGCACCTAGCTCCGGGCTCTCGATCAAGCCGATGAGCCCGGAGGGCTGCGAGCGGATCATCCGTTACGCGTTCGAATACGCGCGCGCCCACGGCCGTAGGCGGGTCTCGTGCATCACCAAGGCGAACATCATGAAGTTCACTGACGGCTTGTTCCTGTCCGTCTTCCGCGAGGTGGCGCCGGACTTTCCGGAGATCGAGCCGTGGGAGACGCTCGTCGACGCTCTCTGTATGGGACTCGTGCAGCGTCCCGAGGAATTCGACGTGCTCGTCCTGCCAAACCTCTACGGCGACATCATCAGCGACCTCACGGCCGGCCTCGTCGGAGGACTCGGCGTCGCTCCGGGTGGCAATATCGGCCTGGAGACCGCGGTGTTCGAAGCCACACACGGCTCGGCTCCCAAGTACAAGGGCATGAACAGGGTGAACCCGACCGCCATGATCCTCTCAGGCAAGCTCATGCTCGATCACATCGGCGAAACCGAGGCCGCGAGGCGGCTCGAGGCGGCCGTCGCTGCGGTGATCGCCGAGGGCACTCGGGTCACCTACGACCTGAAGCCGTCCAGGGACGACCCAACCGCCGTCGGGACAGCGGAGTATGCCGACGCGATCATCGAGAAACTCGCCGCCTAGCGCGGCGTCCAGAGACGAAGGAGCGGCACAGTGAGGAAGAAGGTCACCGTCGTAGGAGCGGGAAACGTCGGCGCGACATGCGCCCAGGAGCTCGCCCGCCGCGACTACGCAAACATCGTGCTCGTCGACATCAAGCCGAACCTCCCTCAGGGGAAGGCACTCGACATCAATCAGGCTGCTTCGGTGCTCGCCTACGAGCCCAACGTGATCGGCTCGAACGGATACGACGAGACCCATGGTTCGGACGTCGTCGTGATCACGGCGGGCCTGCCGCGCAAGCCGGGCATGAGCCGGGACGACCTCGTGACGACGAACGAGAGCATCGTCGGCTCCGTCACGAAGGAGGTCGTCAAGCGGTCGCCGAAGTCGATCATCGTCGTCGTCTCGAATCCCCTCGATGCGATGTGTCATGTCGCCAAGTCGGTGTCACGGTTCCCGAAAGAGCGCGTCGTCGGGATGGCCGGGATCCTCGACACCGCGCGCTTCGCCGCGTCGATCGCCTGGGAGACCGGGATGTCGGTGAAGGACGTGACCGCGATGGTGCTGGGCGGGCACGGCGATCAGATGGTCCCGGTCGTCTCGGCGACGACCGTCGGCAGTGTGCCCCTGGAGCAGCTTGCTGCAAAGAGCCGAATCGCAAGGATGGTCGAACGCACCCGCAAAGGTGGTGGCGAGGTCGTCGACCTCCTCGGAACCTCGGCCTGGTATGCACCGGGCGCAGCGGCGGCGCAGATGGTCGACGCAATCTGCCTCGACGAGAAGCGCGTCCTGCCGTGCACGGCGTTCCTCGAGGGCGAGTACGGGATCGACGGCCTCTACATGGGTGTCCCGGTCAAGCTCGGTGCGAAAGGCGTGGAGGAGATCGTGAAGCTCAGGCTCTCTGCCGACGAGAAGAAGATGTTGAGGGCGTCCGCCGCCGCGGTACGCGAGGTCGTCGGCGTCCTCGGGAGCGCCTCGTCGTAGCGGGCGTCTGCTTGCCCGTCGCACGACTCCCGTTGCCAGTCGCCGGCGGCTTTGCACATCCTGAACAGTCGAGGCGGCTACGCTTTCGGGCCGATGGATCTTGGGCTTCACGGACGTACTGCGATCGTGCTCGGCGCCTCGCAGGGCATGGGTCTCGCGATCGCGGAGGCACTTGCGGCGGAAGGTGCGAACGTCGCGATGTTCGCCCGTCGGACCGAGGTCGTCGAGCGTGAGGCGGCGAGGATCGGCGCGCTCCCCGTCCCGGGCGACCTCACCCGGGCCGACGATCTCCAACGCCTCGTAACGTCGACGATCGAGGCGTTCGGCGGGATCGATATCGTCGTCCTCAACGGCGGCGGTCCTCCAGCGGGCACGGCCACAGACGTCACGGCGGCTTCGGTCACGGCGGCGGTCGAGCTGCTCCTCGTGCCCCACGTTCGCCTGGTCGGCCTCTGCCTCCCTCACCTCCGCGCCAGCGGACGAGGACGCATCGTGGCGATCGAGTCGACCTCGGTGAAAGAGCCAATTGCGAACCTGGCGCTGTCGAACGCGGTCCGGCCGGGTGTCGTGGGTTGGTTGAAGACGCTGGCCCGTGAGCTCGGGCCCGCCGGAATCACCGTCAACACGATCGCGCCGGGCCGGATCGATACCGAGCGCCTCCGCGCCCTCTACGGTGCGGACGGGCCGCCGCCGGAGGCGCTGGCCCTGATCCCGGCGCGCCGGGTAGGCTCGCCGGTCGAGATCGCCGCGACCGTTTGTTTCCTCGCGTCGGAGCAGGCCGCATACGTCAACGGCGCGGTCGTGCCGGTGGACGGCGGCATGCTGAACGGACTGTTCTAGCGTGCGGCGGCAACGGACGACGGTGCTCCTCTGGAGCGTTGCAGCCGTGGCCGCGGTGCTCCTCGGGCTGGCCTGGTTCTACCCTTCCCGCGACTATCTCTATGTTCCGAACACGGCCAGTCCCGTCGCCGCCAGGGTAAAGGTCGAGGGCGAGAAACCGCAGTCGCAGGGGACAGGAGCGATCTACTACGTCGATGTGTCGGTGCGACGAGCAAGCTGGGCCGAGCAGCTGCTGCCGTTCGTTCGCCCGGACGGCGCTTCCCTCGTGCCGCGGGATCAGGTCGTGCCACCGGGATCCTCGTTCGAGGACAGGCACGAGGACGGGCTCCGCGAGATGGCCCGCTCGGAGAAGGTGGCGGCCGCCGTCGCGCTCAGGCAGGCCGGCTTTCACATTGCCGCGACGCCGCGCGGCGCGCTGGTGGAGTCGGTCGCCACCGACGCACCGGCGGCGGCCATCCTCGACTCGGGCGACGTGATCATCGAGGCAGGCGGCCGCGCAATCCGCACCCCGGAGCAGCTCCGACGCTCGTTCAACGGCATCGACCCCGGCCAGGCCGTCGTCCTTCGCATTCGCCGGAACGGCACCACGAGGGCCGTAACCGTGCGGACGGTCGAGTCACCGGCCGAGCGAGGCCGAGCGATCATCGGAATTCGTGTCGCGCAGGCTGCCGACATCAAGCTGCCGCTCAAGGTCGACATCGACCTGGGGGAGGTCGGCGGGCCGTCGGCGGGACTGCCGTTCGCGCTCGACGTCCTCCAGGAGCTCGGGACGAACGTCGACCACGGCCGGCGAGTGGTCGCCACCGGCGAGATCGCGCTCGATGGAACGGTCGGGTCGATCGGCGGCGTGAAGCAGAAGACGTTCGGCGCTCGCAGAGCGGGCGCGGACGTGTTTCTCGTGCCGGCTGGGGAAAACGCGACCGAGGCACGCCGGTATGCAGGGAACCTTCGCGTGATCCCGGTGGAGAGTTTTCAACAGGCGTTGTCCGTTCTGCGCACACTTCCCGCGAAATAGCTTTTTTGCAGGGATTTTGCCGGAACGGGCAACAGGCGCTAATTGCGGCACTTTCGTTCTCCACCCCCTTGCGACCTGGAGATCTGGTGGCCACAATGCCCCCTGTCCAGAGGCGACACGATTGTTTCAAGGGGATCACTCTGCATGTCTACTAAAGCATCCTGCAAGGATTGCTATTTCCGCCGCGAGGGCCTCTGTGCCCTGCCGGGTGAGACCCCCTGCCCCACCTTCCGTGCCGTCGCCGCCGGGGGGCAGCTCCAACCTCCCCGGCAGCCGCGCCTCGTGATCCGCCCGGCGACACCGCTCGTTGCGGCGCCGGCTGCCTAGAATCACAGGGTGTCGACGCCACCTACCCCGGAGGGGGGGCGGAAGAGCCCCTGGACGCCGCGACGAATCGTCCTCGGCGTCATCGTGCTGTACCTCCTCGTCGTCGTGGTCGCCAACCGAAACCAGGTCGCGGTCAACTTCGTGTTCTTCAAAACCGAGGCGTCACTCTTCGTCGTGCTTCTGCTCGCCATCGCACTCGGCTTTGTCGCCGGCTGGCTCTTCGACGACATCCGAGACCGCCGCAAGCGCCGCGGCAGCAGCACATAGGGATCGCGAGGGTGGGCCTCGCCCCTAGAGCAGTGACGCGAGCAGCGCGACGCCTTCGGCGATCCGCTCGGGTGTCTCGTAGCTGAAAGCAAGGCGCGCCGAGGAACGGCCGCTCGACGCGTTCGGGAAGAAATCCGCGCCGCGTACGAATGTGACGCCGGCCTCGGTCGCCCGGGTCAGAAGGACAGCCGCATCGACGTCGTCCCGGAAGTCGAGCCAGAGAAAGTAACCGCCCTCCGGTGAGCTCCAGGTCGCCCCGGCGGGCATCTCGGTCGCCAGTGCCGCGAGCATCGCATCCTTACGCGTCTTGAGCAGCCCGCGGATGCGGTCGAGATTGGGCTCGAACCCGCCGCTTTGAATGAGCTCGTAGACCGTTGCCTGCGGCAGGAGGCTCGGCGAGATGTACGTCGAAACGGCCCGGTCGTCGTAGGCAGAGGCGAGAGGCTCCGGCACCACGAAGTATCCGATGCGCAAACCGGGAGCAACCGTCTTCGAGAACGACGAGGTGAACGTGATCTGTTGACCGCCTTCGAGCTCGTGGAGCGAGGGCAACGGCTCGCCGTCGTAGCGGACGCGGCCATAGGGGTCGTCCTCGAGAATCGGAAGATCGTGCTCGGCGGCGATCTCGACGAGCCGTCTGCGTCGTTCCATCCCGATCGTGCGGCCGGAAGGGTTCTGGAAGGTGGGGATCGTGTAGAGGAACGAGATCTGGCCTCCTCGGCGGAGCTCGGTCTCGAGCGCGTCGAGATCGAGGCCCTCCTCGTCCATCGCGAGTGGGACAACCTCTGCCCCGTCGCGCGCCAGGATCTTCAGGGGTCGGTCGTAGGTCGGCCCTTCCACGAGGACACGGCCCGGCCGCCGGGCGAGTTGCACGGCCGCGTAGAACACGAACCCCTGCAGCCCGCCGGTGGTCAGGAAGACCCGGCCGGGCTCGACGCCGTGCCGCTCCGCGAGAAGCTCGCGCAACGGGCCGTAGCCGCCGCCCGTGCCGTACGAGAGGATCGTGATCCCGTCACGCTCGAGCGCGGCACGCGCGCAGCCGGCGATCAGCGCCTGGTCGATGCATTCCGGCGCGGGAGCGCCACGCGCGAAAGAGATCGGTGCCATGGCAGGAGCCTAGCCGGAGGTCCTTCCGACCGGTGGATGAGAACCAACCGCAACGGCGAAGTCAGGAACTGCTGCTACCGTTGTCCACAGGGATCCGGCGATGTGCCGCCCCGGGAGATCAGCTTCTTTCGACTCTAGGCTCGGGTGACACCGAGTAGATGGTTCGAGGGTGGATGGTCTCGAATCACAATCAGGGAGTCGAAAACAGAATGCCAGAGTCAACCTTTGCCTCGATTGGGCTGAGCGCGGACCTTGTCCGGGTGCTCACCGCCCAGGGAATCGAGTCGCCTTTCCAGATCCAGACCCGCACGATCCCGGCAGCCCTTGCCGGCCACGACGTGCTCGCCAAGGCCCCCACGGGCTCGGGCAAGACACTCGCCTTCGCCATCCCGATCGTCGAGCGGGCGAAACCAGGCGACGGGCGGCCCTCCGCCCTGATCCTCGTCCCGACGCGCGAGCTCGCGGTTCAGGTGACCGAGGTGCTGGCCGACCTCGGCAGGGCGCGCGGCCTCAAGGTGGCCTCCGTGTATGGCGGAGTGCCTCTCCCGGCCCAGGCCGCGAAGGCCAAGACGGCCCACGTCCTGGTCGCCACCCCCGGGCGGCTGCAGGACCTGATGGACCGGCGCCTCGTCACCCTCGACGCGGTCACGATCCTCGTCCTCGACGAGGCCGACCGGATGCTCGACATGGGATTCAAGCCGCAGGTCGACAAGATCCTGCGCCGCGTCTCGGACAACCGCCAGACGATGTTCTTCTCGGCGACGCTCGACGGGGCGGTTGGCGAGCTCGCTCGCGCCTACACGAACCAGCCGGTCCGCATCGAGGCCGAGCTGCCGAGCGTGCACAGCCCCGGCGAGATCGATCACCAGTTCGTCTCCGTGACCGCGGAGAACAAGGTGGAGAAGCTCGTCGAACTGCTCCGGGAGGAGCGGGGGCTCGCGCTCGTCTTCGTTCGCACGAAGCGCGGGGCCGACCGTCTCGCGCAGCGCCTCGAGCGGCATCAGGTGCGGGCGGTCGCAATGCACGGCGACAAGACGCAGGCGGCGCGCGAGCAGGCTCTCGCCCACTTCGAGGCCGGCAAGGTGACAACGCTGATCGCGACGGACGTCGCCGCGCGCGGGCTCGACCTTTCGGACATCACGCACGTGATCAACTTCGATCCGCCCGAGGACGAGAAAGCCTATACGCATCGCGTCGGGCGCACTGGTCGGGCAGGCCGGTCGGGGACGGGGGTCACACTCGTGCTCCCTGACCAGCAGGCCGAGGTCAGTCGCGTCGCCCGTCTCAACGGCCACCACGAGAAGTGGGAGGAGACCGGCATGAAGGTCGCCGCCCCCAAGCTCCTCTACTCGGGCCGCAAGCGTGGCTCCAAGTGGGGCCCCACGCGGCCCCGCCGCAAGATCTAGCGCAAGCCAAGATCTAGCGCAAGCGCAGTGTGGTCCCGTGGTGGCGGGCACGGAGGACGGGAGAGCGGCGGAGCGCGCGAGGGCGAGTTCCGCAGCTACGCCGTCGGCTGGAGGTCAGGGGTATTCCCGGCTCCCCGCTCCCCGCTCCGCCGTCGGCTGGAGGAACTCCCGCTCCCCGCGCGAGGCGGTCATCGGAGCTGCCCTAGAGGCTTGAGGTGAAACTCGAACGTGCTCTGGATGCCGCCTCATGCGCGTCGCCAGGACGTTTCCGCGGCCTTGCACAGGCCACCAGCCTGCGCCGCAGCCGCGGCAACGCCCCGGCTTGGCCTGAGACGACCCCACAGCGCGTCCGTTTCACATGAAGCCTCTACGCGAAGAACGTGTCGTCGTGGCTGTATGGGGGCACGCAACAGCAGAGCAGCCGCGCCCCGTCCGGGCCCGCGAGCAACTCGTGCCACGCGCCGCGCGGGATCAGGATCGCGTCTCCCTCCCCCACCTCGCGCGTCTCGCCGTCGAGCTCCATCGACCCGCCGCCGCTGAGGAGAAGGTAGATCTCCTCGCTCGCAACGTGATAGTGGCGCCTCGTCGACTGCCCGGGCGCCAGCGTCGCCTCGGCGAGAGACTGTGAAGGCGAGTGGAGGTATTCGCGGATCGTCGAGCCATCCTTCGTCGTGAACGGCTCGAGCGTCTGGTAGGCGACGACCTCCATCAGCCCGCAGGCGGATCGCTCTCGCGCTTTGCGGGCTTTGCAGGCTTTGAGGCTTTGCGGGTGCCTCGAGCTCGCCCTTCGGAGCCGCCTCCGCGGGCTCGTCCTTCGAATCGAGCAAGGAGCGGGGATCCATCTCCGCCACCGCGTCCTTCATCTCGCGCATCCCCGTGCCGAGACGACGCGCCATCGACGGCGCGCCCTTGGCACCGAACAGGAGCAGGAGCACCCCCGCGAGAATGATGATCTCCCAGATGCCGAGTCCGAAGGGCACGCCGGGAATGTACCGACCGCTCGCGCCGGCGGTCTAGTAATGGCCGACGAACACCTTCAACGCGACGATGCACAGACCGAACGACGCATTCACGAGCACGACCGCGCACGTCGCCCAGCGCGTGAGCCCCTCCTTGCGGGCGAACAACAGGCCCCACCACACGAGCGCAACGACACCGAAGCCGATCGCGGCCCAGTACGCCGTCTGCGTGGCGATGAGGCCGAGCGCACCGGCGATGAGCGCAACTGACGGGACGACGGCGGCCTGCAGCAGCGGCCACTCGCGCCCGGCGACCCGGCGCAGCTCACGGCGCGAGAACGGCTCATCGCCGTCGAAACTCGATGCGAGAGCGCCGGCGTACACATGCGCTAGCCAGAAGACGAGAACCGTCACCTCGACGATCCCGAGCGAGCGCCAGATCGCTTCGGACGCGTCCGCCGCCGCGACGATCGACGTGACGAGGATCGTTCCGTAGATCCCGCCCGCGAGGTTGTCGCCCCGATCGAACAGCCAGTGGCGGAGCCTCATGGGTTCGGTCGTCTACCGGTGGGCGATCTCGGCGACGAGCTCGGCGGTCTCCGTCGGCGTCGTGCCGACCCGGATCCCCTTCGCCTCGAGCGCCGCCTTCTTGCCCTCGGCCGTGCCCGCCGAACCGGAGATGATCGCCCCGGCGTGCCCCATCGTCTTTCCGGGCGGTGCGGTGAAGCCCGCGATGTAGGCCACCACCGGTTTGGTCAACTCGGCTTCGATGAATGCTGCTGCCTTCTCTTCCTCGTCGCCGCCGATCTCCCCGACCATGACAACGTACTCGGTCTCGGCGTCGGCCTGGAACTTCGCGAGGATATCGATGAAGGACGAGCCAACGACGGGGTCGCCTCCGATTCCGACGATGGTCGAATTGCCAAGGCCCATCCGCGTCAGCTCGTGGCCGATCTGGTAGGTGAGCGTCCCGGAGCGCGAGACGAGGCCGATATTCCCCGCAGTGAAGATCTCGGCGGGGATGATCCCGACGTTGGCCTTCGCAGGCGAAAGGGCGCCCGGGCAGTTCGGCCCGATCAAGGTCACGCCCCGGTCGTGCACGTAGGCGTGGATCAGAAGCATGTCGTGGGCGGGCACGCCTTCGGTGATGCAGATCACCGTCTCGATGCCGGCATCGACCGCCTCGTAGACGGCGTCGGCGGCAAAAGGCGCCGGCACGAAGATCATGGCCGTGTTCGCAGTCTGCTCGGCGACGGCCTCGACGACGGTGTCGAAGACCGGCACGCCCTCGACGTCCCGGCCACCCTTGCCGGGGGTCACTCCCGCGACGAGGTTCGTGCCGTACGCGCGGTTGCGGAGGCCGTGGAAACGTCCTTCGGAGCCCGTCAAGCCCTGGACGACGAGCCGTGTCTCGTTGTCGACGATGATCGCCATCTAGGCGGGCACCGCCCGCAGGGCGATCCGGTCGAGGGTCACGAGGCTGCCGTCGACGCGTTCGCCGAGAAGCTGCCGGACTCTCACGGCGTCGTCGCCGGCACAACCGCACCGGTCGAGCCAGGGCTGCAGCTCGATCGGCTTCGCGAAGAAGCGCACCTCCTCGACCTTCAGTCCTGCGCGCTCGACGAACGCGCGCCACTCGGGCTCGCTGTAGTTGCGCACGTGCGAGGGATCGCGATGCCTCTCGGCCTCCTCGACGTCGTCGCCCATGAAGAGGTTGTCGACGATCAGCACCGTCTCCGCGGCGACCCGGGCCATCTCGGCGACCGCCTGGGCGACGTCGTCGAAGTGGTGCGCAGCGACCCGCGTGGCGACAACGTCGAAGCTGGCGTCGGCGAACGGAAGGTGCTCGGCGCGGCACACGACATCCGGCTGCATGCCCGGCGCCGGGTCGCAGCTGACGACCTCGATCCCCGCCTTGCGCAGGCGGCGGGCGACATGTCCACCACCGGTGGCGACATCCAGTGCCGTGCGAGCACCCGCCGTCCAAACGACCAGCAGGTCCAGATCGGGCCCCTCGCGGTGGGCGTCGCTCGTCCTGTATTGCTCTGCCCGCTCGCTCCAGATGTCGGTCATGCGGCCAACTCCACGGCGCGCGTCGCCGCCTCGAGCATCGTGGGCGACACATGAAGGTTCGAGGGAGCAGCCTCGGCCAGGATCCGGCGCCCCTCCTCGGCGTTCGTACCGTCGAGGCGGACGACCATCGGGAGCTCGAGCCCCATTTCCCCGACGGCCTGCAGGATCCCGCGCGCCACCTCGTCGCAGCGGGTGATCCCGCCGAAGATGTTGAATAAGATCGCCTTCACCTGCGGATCTCTCGTGATCACCGAGAGAGCGTCGACAACTCCCTGCGCGTCGCCGCCGCCGCCGAGATCGCAGAAGTTGGCGGGCCGGCCGCCGGCGAACGTGACCACGTCGACCGTCGACATCGTCAGCCCCGCACCGTTCCCGCAGACCCCGATCTCGCCGTCGAGCTTCACGTATGTCACGTGCTTCGCGCGAGCGAGCGCCTCGAGCGGGTCGGCCGCCTCCTCGTCGCGCATCTCGGCGATCGCCGCATGACGGTAGAGCGCGTTGTCGTCCACCGTGAACTTCGAGTCGAGCGCCTTGACGACGCCGTCGGGCGTGACGATGAGCGGGTTCACTTCGCACAGCATCGCGTCGAAGTGCACGAAAGCGTCGTATAGCTGGCCGATGATCTTCGCAATCTGTTTCTGCTCGGACGGGTCGCTGACCCCGGCGCCGTAGATGAGGCGCCGGGCCTGCCAGGGGTGGAAGCCCTCGAGAGGATCGACGTGAAGCCGAACGAGGGCATCGGGGCTCTCTGCGGCCACCTGCTCGATCTCGATGCCGCCCTGGGTCGTGAACATGAAGAGCGGCTTCTTGACCCCCCGGTCGAACGTGAGCGACAGGTAGTACTCCTTCGCGATGTCCGACGCCTGCTCGATCCAGAGCCGCTTGACGACATGCCCCTTGATATCGAGCCCGATGATGTTCTTCGCGTGCTCTTCGGCCTCGTGCGCGTTCCCGGCCAGCTTGACGCCGCCCGCCTTGCCGCGGCCCCCGGTCAGCACCTGAGCCTTGACGACGACAGGCCCACCGAGCACCTCCGCCGCCTGACGCGCCTCGCCCGGAGTCGTTGCAAGCCGCCCCGCCCCGACGGGAATGCCGACCTGCCGAAACAGCTCCTTGCCCTGGTACTCGTACAGGTCCATCGCCCGCGAGCCTACCTGCGCCGTTGTGCGAGCATCTGCCCCATGCGCCTGGCTCTCGCCCTCTCTCTCGTCGCCGTCACGGTCGTAGGCTGTGGATCGGGTGAGTCCCCGTCCGTTCCCGCCGCGGTCAAGGCGCCACCGCAGACCGCGCGGCTCGGGTGGGAGGAGCACTACCCGGCCGGCAAGGCCGCCCTCGTCTTCGGCGTCTCGTCCTTCACGGTGACGAGCGACGGCTGGACCGCCGACCTCTCGGTCGAGAACCGGTCGCAGGTCGGGTGGGAGGTCGGTGACCCGCGCGATGCGGCCAGCCGCGCATTCGGCGTGCTGCTGTTCCCGACCGACGATCTCGACGAGCTCGACCGTCGCAACCGGAGTGGAGACCTGCCGGCGATCCGGCAGGCGACGAGCTACACTCCTGCGCTGCCGCTCGTGCTGCGACCGGGACAGACATGGAGAGGCACGATCGCGGCTCCAGGGGCTCTCGCCGGCGGCCTCTGGGTCCGGCTCTCGTTCGGTCCGTTCACGAGCGTCGGCGAGCCGCCGGAAGGGGCACAGCCACAGGTGGTGTGGTTCACCGACCATGCGCATCAGCTCGATCAGGTAGACGCTGAGCCGGCGTAGTCTCGAGTAGAGTCGACCGGTGCGCCGCTGGCTCCCCTGATCATCCTCGCCGCCGCCCAGTTCGTGATGGTGCTCGACTCGAGCGTGATGAACGTCTCGATCTCGCAGATCGTGGCCGACCTCGACACGACCGTCACGGGCGTGCAGGGGGCGATCACCGCCTACACGCTCGTCATGGCGGCGTTCATGCTCGTCGGCGCCAAGCTCGGCGACATCTGGGGGCGCGACCGGGCGTTCGGGATCGGCCTCGCCGTCTACGGACTCGGTTCGCTCACGACGGCGCTGAGCCCGAACCTCTACGTGCTGCTGTTCGGCTGGTCGCTCGTCGAAGGGCTGGGCGCCGTGCTCGTGATCCCCGCAATCGCCGCACTGGTCGCTGCGAACTACGAGGGGAAGGATCGTGCCTTCGCCTACGGGATCATCGGCGGCGTCGCCGGAGCGGCGATCGCCGTCGGCCCGGTGATCGGCGGCTTCGTGACCACGTACTTCTCCTGGCGATACGTGTTCGTCGGCGAGGTCGTGATCGTGATTGCAATCCTCATCGTGCGCAAGCGCATGCAGCCGGCGCCCCGGCCCGCCCACCCACCAAAGCTCGACGGCGTCGGAGCGGGCCTTTCGGCCGTCGGCCTCGGCCTGATCGTCTTCGGGATCCTCCAGAGCAGCACGTGGGGCTGGGTCACGCCGATCGATGCACCCACGATCAACGGTAGGGAGATCACGCCGCTCGGATTCTCTTTGGTGCCGTTCCTGATCGTCGGTGGTGTCCTCCTTCTCTGGTTGTTCAGCCTGTGGGAGGAACGGCGCGAGCGGCAGGGCCGCGATACGTTGCTCGAACGTGCGCTGCTGACCATCGCGTCGCTCCGCGCTGGCCTGGCGACGCTGATGTCGCAGCAACTCGTGCTCATGGGCACCTTCTTCGTCCTTCCCGTCTATCTTCAGGTCGTCCTCGGGCTGGACGCCTTCGAGACGGGCAAGCGTTTGCTGCCGATGTCGGTGACGATGCTGATCGCCGCGCTCACCGGCCCGAAGCTCAGCACCCGCTTCGCGCCGCAGCAGATCGTCCGGCTCGGCCTCCTCGCGATGGTGGTCGCGGCGTTCGTCCTCGTCGGCACGATCGACGTCGAGCTGAACGAGACAGGGTTCAGGCTCTCGCTCGCGCTGTTCGGGATCGGGGCGGGCCTCCTGATGTCGCAGCTCGGCAACGTGATCATGTCCTCCGCGCCAACCGGGAAGACGAACGAAGCGGGCGGCCTGCAGGGGACGGCCCAGAACCTGGGGGCGTCGCTCGGAACCGCGCTGATCGGCTCCGTCCTCTTGATGGGCCTTCTCACCGGCTTCAACACCCGTATCGCGGAGGACCCCGCCCTCTCGGACTCGACGAAGACGCAGCTCAGCGCCGCGACCGAGCAGGGGATCGAGATCGTCACCACGGAGCAGGTGCACGCGGCCGTCCTCGACGCCGGCGGCACCCAGGCAGAGGCGGACGCGATCACGGCCGATTACGGCGACGCCCAGCTCGAGGCGTTGAAGAAGGCGATGCTCGCGGTGGCGCTCCTCGCCCTGCTCTCGATCGTGTTCACACGGCGGCTGCCGGACAAGCCGATGACGCCGCCCGACCCGGAGCGCGCCGTACCCACCTGATCGTTACGGGGACGGGTACCCTCGCGCGATGGACGCGATCGTCGTCGATGGCCTCGAAAAGACGTACGGCAAGGACGTGCGAGCCCTGGACGGAATCCGATTCACAGTCCCGGAGGGAGAGGTCTTCGGCCTGCTCGGACCGAACGGCGCCGGGAAGTCGACCACCGTCCGCATCCTCGCCACGCTGACGCAGCCCGACGCAGGGCGCGCGACCGTGGCGGGCCACGACGTCCGCTCGGAGCCCGGTGCCGTACGGCGGGCGATCGGCTACGTGCCGCAGGCTTCCGGGGTCGACCGGGAGGCGACCGGTCGCGAGAACCTCCACCTCCAGGGCAGGTTGCAGGGCATGCGGGGTGCCGACCTCGAGGGAAGGACGGGCGAGCTCCTCGACGTCTTCGGTCTCGCCGACAAGGCAAACGCCCTTGTCAAGACGTACTCGGGCGGCATGAAGCGGAGACTGGACGTCGCGATGGGGCTGGTCCATCGCCCGCACGTCCTGTTCCTCGACGAGCCCACGACCGGCCTCGATCCCGAGGCGCGGGCGGCGATGTGGGAGGAGCTCGAGCGTCTCGCGGCCGGGGAGCACCTGACGATCCTGCTGACGACGCACTATCTCGAGGAGGCAGACCGGCTCGCCCAGCGCGTTGCAATCGTCTCGCGCGGCCAAATCGTCGTCGCCGGGACTCCGGAGGAGCTCAAGCGAGAGCTGCGCGGCGACGCCGTCACCGTCGAACTCGACGGGGCCGACACGGTCCGCGCCACCGAGGTCGCGCGCGGCCTCCACGGGGTCCACGAGGTGACGCCCGACGGGCGCAGGCTCCACCTCCGTGTCGACCACGGCGCTCAGGCCGTGCCCGTGATCCTCGGAGCGCTCGACGCCGCGGGAGCCGGGGTGCAGGCGGTGACAGTCTCCCGGCCCTCGCTCGACGACGTCTACCTTCACCACACGGGACGCGACTTCCGGGCAGACGACGAGGGGGGAACGTGAACGTCCTCTCCCAGACGATGTTCCTGTGCGGCCGCGTCCTGCGAAATCTCTCCCGACAGCCGATCTGGATCGTCGTGATGATCGTGCAACCGATGTTCTGGCTACTGCTCTACAGCCAGCTGTTTCGCCGAATCACCGATCTGCCGGGGTTCGGGGCGACCTCGTACATCGACTACCTGACGCCCGGTGTGGCGGTGATGACGGCGTTCTTCTCCGGCTCCTGGGCCGGCATGGGGATGATCGAGGATCTCGATCGTGGTGTCCTCGAGCGCTTCCTCGCAACCCCGGCGAGCCGGGCTGCGATCGTGTTCGGCCGCATCCTCGAGTCGGCGATCGTGGCAACGCTGCAGGGTCTGCTGATCCTGCTCACGGGCCTCCTCCTCGGGGCAACGAACGGCGGTGTCGTGGGATGGCTCGTGATCCTGATCGTCGCATTCCTGACGGCGGCCGGATTCGCAGGCCTCTCGCACGGGATCGCGTTGCGCACGCGTCAGGAGGCGTCGATGATCGCCGTCGCCCAGTTCATCTCGCTGCCGCTCGTCTTCTTCTCCTCGCTCCTGATCGCTCGCGCGCTCATCCCCGGTTGGATGCAGAACTTCTCGCTCCTGAATCCGGTCGAGTGGGCGGTGCGGGCTGCGCGCGGCGAGGCGCTCCCCGGCACCGACTGGAGCGAGATGGGGACGTTCGTGCTCCTCCTCGCCGGGTTCGTCGCCCTGACCACATCGTTCGCGACGGCGAGCTTCCGTTCATACCAGCGGACGCTGTGAGCGGACGGTCAGGTGCGCGGCGGCACGCGAGACCTGGCGTCCCGGGCTTGGCGCCCGGTCAATCAGGCTGCGCCGTGGGGCGTACGAGGATCTCGTTCACGTCCACATGCGGCGGCTGTGACACGGCGAAGAGGACGGCGCGGGCGACGTCGTCGGGTTCGAGCGGCGCCTCCAACGACACCTTGGTGAAGAACGGCGTATCGACCATGCCGGGGGCGATCACGGTGACGCGAACACCGGTACCGTCGAGCTCCTGGCGCACCGACTCCCCGATGGCGTGGACAGCATGCTTGGTCGCGGAGTAGAGCGAGCCCGGAATGGCACGGCGTCCGGCGACCGAGCCCGTCAGGAGCAGGTGCCCCCTCGCCTCCTTGAGCGCCGGCATCGCAGCTCTGACAGTGAGAGCCGCGCCGTAGACGTTCGTGAGCACCATGTCGCGCCAGTGTCCGACCGTATCCCCGAGGAAGCTTCGCTGGCCACCGAAGCCGGCGTTCGCCCAGGCCGCGTCGATTCGACCGTAATGCTCGAGCGCCACCGTGACCGCTGCCTGCTGGTCGGCCCATTCGTTCACGTCACACTCGACCGCAATGGCATGGTCCGGGCCGCCGAGCTCCTCTGCCAGTGCATCGAGCCTCTCGATCGAGCGTGCTGCGAGCACGAGCCGCCAACCTTCTGAGGCGAGCACGCGGGCGCTCGCGGCACCGATCCCGGATGAAGCACCCGTGATCAGGAAGACAGGGCCACGGTCGCTCATCCTGCCGACTCTATCGATGCCACCCACCGGGCGGTCGGCTCGGTGTCGGCGCCACAACTGAGCGGGAGCTCAGGGCCCACCTGTTGCTCGACGCGGGCCGCGAGCTCGCCGGTGGGGGTCGAGAACGTCACGAGATCGTCCTCGTGGGAGACGAGTCTCAGGTCGGCGAGGGCGTCGCAACCCGTGACCGCACGGATGGTGAGCTCGGCCGCCTGCACCGGTGGCGGGTAGATCGTTCGGCCGCGGTAGAGGTCGAGCGGGATCCTGTCGTTCGCGAGCTTCTCGACCACCTCGGCGACCCGGTCGACGGGCATCCGTCCCAGCTGGATCCCGTGCGGGAGCAGGAGCACGTTCGGAGCGAACCGGTGCCCGCCGAGGTGGGAGGACTGCCACAGTTGCTCCGGGGCGACAAGCGGCGCCAGCGCGTCGAAGAGCGGCAGGCCGAGGCGCGCGCAGCATGGGTCGCGGCGACCGTGCGCGCAGACGAGGATGATCGGTATGGCGGCGGGATCGCCGCCTTCGGGGTCTGCTCCCGGCAACTCGTCGAGCGACCCGAGCTCCTGCCGGACTGCGGTTCCGCCGGTCTCCTCTACCGTCGCCCGGATGAGGGTCACGCCTTGACGGCGGTCGGGTCGGCGCACCAGCGTCACCTTCCCCGGAAACGCAGACAGGGCGTCCCGAACCGCCGGCGGGAGCCCACTGTCGGCAACGGCGTCACTCCCCCACGCTCCGCGGATCTCGACAAGCAGCCAGCTCGCTCCCTGGGTTGCAGTCCCGGCGAGTCCCTCTCCTGCGGCCAGCGACGACGCGGAGCACGTAGCGATCGAGCTCACGCGGGCAGCCTGTCGGCAAGTAACCGGCCGAGAGCCGGGTCGATCCCGAGCCCGGCCGCGAACGCGCGGTACTCGGCCCAGGCCTTCGCAGTGTCACGACCGGGGCGCGCGACCGCGCGGAGCAGGACGTTCTTCGGGGTGTGCTCGAGCTCGACGAACTCCAGCACCTGAACGTCGTACCCGACGGCGCCGAGTAGCTGGGCGCGGGCAGCGTCCGTCACCTCGGCGGCGAATCTTTCCCGCAGGGTGCCGTGCCGAAGCAGCGGCCCGAGCATGGGACTCTCGAGCTGGGGCAGGAGTTCGTGCTGACAGCAGGGCACCGCAAAGATCACCGGTACGCTCGCACGGACGGCACGATCGAGGGCGTGGTCCGTCGCGGTGTCGCAGGCATGCAGGCTCACGACGAGGTCGACACCGGCGAGCGCGTCGTACCTGCCGATGTCACCGACCTCGAAGCGCAGGCCGTCGGCAGGGAGGCTTCGTGCAAGATCCTCGCAGTGGCCGACGACCATGGGCTCGAGGTCGAGCCCGACGATCTCGACCTCACGATCGTGAACCGCAGTGAGCAGATGGTGGAGCGCGAACGTGAGGTACGACTTGCCGGAGCCGAAGTCGACGATCCGCAGCGGTCCTGCCGGCAGCACGGAGAGCACGTCCTCGACGAGCTCGAGGAATCGGTTCACCTGCCGGAACTTGTCGAAGCGCCGCGCGCGCACCTTCCCTTCGCGAGTCATCACGCCGAGCTCGACGAGAAACGGTACGGGAACGCCGTCGGGCAGAAGGCGGCGTTTCACACGGTCGTGTGCGAGCTTCGCGCTCGGCCGGCTCGGTGCCCGGCGGAGGATCTTGACCTCCTTCCCGGCGGCGAGCACCTGCCAATCTGCCTCCGTCGACTGGAGCAATCCCTGCCGGAATTCGGACTCGAGCAGGACCGTGAGCCGCTCCGTCGCCGCGTCCGGCGTGAGATTCTCGTCCGTCGAACGCGTAGCCCAATGAGCTGTGAAGCGGTAGCGCAGTGACCCGCCGATCGTGATCGGCGCCACCGTCACGCGTGACGGCCGCGAAGGATCGCTCCGCCGCGGTCTGCTCAGGCTGGCGCCGGTCAGCGCGAGGTCGCCCACGAGCCGTCGCACGAGCGTCGCAAGGTCTTCATCGGTCATCCGGCAGCCGTGACGACGCAGATCAGTTGGCCGTTGGTGATGCTTTCGCCCGACCCGATGCCGAGCTGCTGCACGATCCCGTCGTGGGGGGCGGCGATCTCGTTCTCCATCTTCATGGCCTCGATGACGCAGATCACCTGGCCGAGAACGACGGGGTCGCCGTCCGCCACGAGGACGGCCAGAACGGTCCCTTGCATCGGACTGACGACGGCGCCGGAGCCGTTCCCGACCACTGCACCTGTGCGTTCCCGGCGGCGGCGCCCGAGAGCGGCCCACGGCGGCTCGGTCGTGTGTAGGCGGACGTCGAACGAACGGCCGTCGACCTCGACCGCAACGATCCGCTCGCGCGTGTGCGATCCGTCCGCTCCATTGCCTACGGTAGTTGTCCGATGAGAGAACGCTTTGGTCATTTCCTGCGCGCGTTGCGCCAGTTCTTCGGACTCCACGAGCCCGTGGCAGGTGTCGCCGTCGATGAAGCACCGCTCGCTCAGCAGCGCCGCGTGGAACCCGAGCAGCGTCGGCAGGCCCTCGATCCGGAACTCGGCGAGCGCACGCAGCATTCTCCTCCTAGCGGTCTCGCGATTGGTGTCGTGGACGATCAGTTTCGCGATCATCGGGTCGTACAGCTCCGAGATCTCGTCCCCAGCCCTGACACCGGAGTCGACCCGCACCCCGGAGCCGGAGGGCTCCTCGTAGGCGGTGATCAGCCCCGGAGCCGGCAGAAAGCCCTTGCCGACGTCCTCGGCGTTGATGCGGCACTCGATCGCGTGCCCCCGCAGGTTCACATCCTCCTGCCGCAGGGAGACCGGCTCGCCCTGCGCGATCAGGATCTGCTCGCGCACGAGATCGAGGCCGGTGACGAGCTCGGTCACCGTGTGCTCGACCTGGATCCTCGTGTTCATCTCCATGAAGAAGTAGCCGCCGTCCGCGGTGAGCAGCCCTTCGATCGTGCCGGCCGACCGGTAGCCGACGGCGCGGGCGGCATTCACGGCGATCACCCCGATCCTTTCCCGCAGCGCTGCATCGACAGCGGGCGATGGAGTCTCCTCGACGAGCTTCTGATGGCGCCGCTGGATCGTGCAATCCCGCTCGCCGAGGAAGAGCACGGTCCCGTGCCCGTCGGCCAGGATCTGCGCCTCCACATGACGCGGATCCTCGAGGTAGCGCTCCACATAGACAGTGCCGTCGGCGAAGTACTTGAGGCCCTGCCGCTGCGCCGCCTCGAATGCGCGCGCTGCCTCGGAGGCGTCCGAGACGAGCACCATCCCCTTGCCACCACCACCGGCGGCGGCCTTGATGATCAGGGGGTATCCGAGCTCTGCTCCGAGCTCGACAACGCCTTCGACGGTCGCCACCGGATCGGTGGCCCCCGGGATGATCGGCACCCCCGCCGCCGCCATCGCGGCCCGAGCCTCGGTCTTCGAGCCCATCAACTCGATTGCAGTCGGAGGCGGTCCGATCCAGGTGAGACCGGCCTCCTCCACGGCGCGCGCGAACGTCGCGTTCTCGGCCAGGAACCCATAACCCGGATGAACCGCCTCCGCACCGGCCCGAAGAGCGGTCTCGACGATCACGTCATAGCGCAGATAGCTCTCGTCGGCAGGGCCCGGCCCGATCCGATACGCCTCATCCGCCACCCGCACATGCAGCCGGCCCCGGTCCGCATCCGAATACACCGCGACCGCGCCGATCCCGAGCTCACGGAGCGTGCGGAAGATCCTGACCGCGATCTCACCACGATTCGCAACGAGCACTTTCGTGAAGGTGGCCATGCGCTCCGCGTATTCTCCCCGAACGATGACCGTCCCCGATCAGTTGACGCTCGCTCGGGCTTTCGCGGTTCCCGTCGTCGTAGTGCTGTTCGCGTGGAACTTCCCCGATCACGCTTACTGGGCGACCGCAGTCTTCGTCGTTGCAATGGCCACCGATCAGGTGGACGGGTGGCTCGCCCGGCGTTGGAATCAGACCTCGGCATTCGGGTCGTTGCTCGATCCGATCGCCGACAAGGTGCTGGTGATCGCAGCTCTGATAATGCTGATCGCCGAGGGGGTAGCGCCGGCCTGGATGGTCGCCGCGATCGTCGCCCGCGAGTTTCTCGTCTCCGGGCTCCGCCTCGCTGCGATCGAGAAGGGTGTCGTCATCGCAGCCCGCGACCTCGGAAAACTGAAGACGTGGGCGCAGGCAGTTGCCGTCGCCGTCGGCGGCATGGCCGCCGCCGGAGCGTGGAGCAGCGATGTGGCGTGGTGGGTGCTCCTCGTCGCAGTCGTGCTGACCTGGGTCTCCGGACTCGACTACGCACGGGTCGCCCCGACGGTGCTCCGCGCGGGCAGCTCCTAGCCGGTCGAGCCGGTGGCGGGCGAACTCCTGTCGCCGGTCGGGTCCATGCCGTCCGGGGTCACACTCCGCGCGACCGCGTCCTGTAGGCCGGCTCGGCGCCACGCTCCTTCAAACGCGAAAGCGTGCGCGACGTCCAGCAGACCCTCCTGCGCGAGTGCGGCGACTGCTGCGCGGGCCGCCGGGTCGTCCTCACCCGGGTCGGGAACGAGCTCGATCTCCATCGCGGGGAGGTTACGCGAACGGCGGCCCTAGACCGACGCCTATCGGCGTTTGCTGCGCTGCTCGAATCGCTCGTCCGACGTGCGCTCGAAGATCAGCTCGGCCCGATCGGTGAACCAGCCCGCCGAGACCGTGCCTTCGGGAACGTCGAAGAGAGGAACGTACGGCTTCAGATCGAGGACGGGTGTGCCGTCGAGGAGATCGAGACCGGCGACGAGGATTCCCTCGGCTTCCACTGCGACCAGCGTGCAGAGTGACAGCGAGATCGGATTGGGGCGATGCGGCGATCGTGTCGCAAACGTCCCCCGTGGCTGATCGTCGAGGAACGGGTCGACGGTCGACGCCCAACCCACGGACTCGTGGAGGTGCGCGAGCACCCAGACGTGGGAGAAGCCGTCGACGTCTGCGAGGCAGCTTCGATGTGGCCCGGTGAGCACGATCCTCGAGGGGCCCGATCCGTCGGCAGCCGGTTGCAGCGGCATGCCGTCGAGCGAGGTATGAGCCGAGCGGACGTGGCCGATCGCCTCGTATTGGACGGGATCGCCGCTGCGCTCGGCGAGCAGCGCCTCGACGAAAGCACGGGCCGCGCGCCCCGTCGTCAGTCGCCAGACGGCGACGGTCCGCTCGAACCCGCTGCTCTCCCCGACACGACGAACCAGGGAGTGCTCGCCGCGCTCGAGGACGGCCAGTTGAGCCCGCAGGAGAGGAGCCCTGTCCCTTCCGGCGCGATCGAGAAGCAGGAGCTTGACCATCAGCTCCGAGCGGAGGTCGCGGATGTGGTCGGTCGGTCGGTCGAGCCAGCGTCGCAATGCCCGTCGCCCGCGAGGCGTCGGACCGAGCAGTACCCGATCCGGTCCGGTCGCGCTCGGGGCGCTGCCCCGATCGACGATGTAGCCGAGCTCACGGAGCACTGCGGTCGCTCGATAGACGAGCGGGCGACTGACCGTCCACACCTGCCCGATCTCGCCGTCGGCGGCAAATGCGCGGGCTAGGTCCCACCCGTGCGCGGGCTTTGCACTCAGCAGGCCGAGAACGGCCCACTCGGTCAGAGAGGGGTCAGTGCGGTGCGGTCGTGCCATTCGCTGATCCTAGGCCGTACGCCAGCGTGGCCAGGGGACGCCTATTTCGACAGCATCACTTCGGTTGACTTGATCACGACGGTGACCTCGTCTCCGACGGCGAGGCCGAGATCTTCGACGCTATGGCGGGTGATGACGGATACGACTCGGTGGTCGCCGACGGCGACTTCGACTTCGGCCATGACCTCGCCGGTGTGGATGCTCGTGACCTTGCCTGGCAGCTGATTACGTGCGCTGATCGCCACTTGAGGCTCCTTTGGGTTGAGGACCTACAGCCGACAAACACTTCGCCTGATAGGTTACTGCCCGTTGGTAGTCAAAACATTTCTACTGGAGCGCCTGCGGCGCCAGGAACGACAAGGAGCGCACACGGGCATGAACCGACGACGTCTCATCCTTTCCGCCGCCGGTGCTGGTCTGGCCGTGAGCGGGCTTGCTGCACCGACGACTGGTATCGCGGCGCTGACCGCAACCGACGACGAACTCGCGTACGCGAACTTCGGTCAGGCGACCGAGTTTCTGTTGAAGGACTTCTACACAAAGACGATCGAGGCCAAGCTGTTCAGCGGTACTGCAGCCCGTGGGTTCGCGCGCGGTGGCCTGAACGCGACCCAGCACGCAACGGCTCTGGCGGCGCTGTTGACGGGTGCAGGTCAGACCGCGGCCGTGGAGGAGGACTTCGAGTTTGCCTGGCCGGATGGCACCTTCGCGAACGAGAAGTCGGCAACGGCCGCTGGCCTCACGATCACGCAACCGCTCCTCGGCGTCTATCTGAGCGCCGCTGCGGCGATCTCGATCGCGTCCTACCGGACGCTGTTCGCGAGCATGGCAGCGAACCTCGCCCAGCAGGTGGGGTCGCTGACGCAACTCTCGGGCGGGCGCGTGATCGGAGTGTCCTTCCCGCCCGCGGTCGATGTTGAGACCGCCAGCGACGCAATCGAGGCCTACCTTGGCTAGGAGAAGAAAGCCCATGAAGCGCATTTCATCCGTACTCGGGGCAGCGGCTCTCGTCGTCGCTCTCGCTCTCTCGACCACAGCCGCCGCGCAGACGAAAGCTGATCCGCTCACGATCTATGCGGCCGCCTCGCTCACCGAAGTCTTCAAGGCCTACGACACGGCGCCGAAGTACAACTTCGCAGGCTCCAACGTGCTGGAAACGCAGATCAAGAATGGGGCTCCGGCCGACATCTTCGCCTCGGCCGCCCCGCTCAACACCCAGCGGCTCTTCGCGGCCGGGATCGTCGACAAGCCCGTCACCTTCACTGCGAACAGGCTTGCCCTGATCGTGCCGAAATCGAACCCCGCGGGCCTCAAGTCCGTCTACGACCTGAAGAGCAAGAGCGTCAAGCTTGTGATCGCCAACTCGTCCGTGCCGGTTGGGGGCTACACCCGCACCGTGCTCAGGAAGATGAACCTCGCGACCGTGCTCTCGAAGGTTGTCAGCAACGAATCCGACGTCAAAGCGGTCACGGGCAAGGTCGCCCTCGGCCAGGCCGACGCCGGCTTCGTCTACGTCACCGACGCACGCGCCGTCAGCGATCGGGTGGACGTGATCAAGATCCCGGCCTGGGCCCAGCCGCGCGTACGCTACGAGATCGCGGTCGTCTCGAAATCCGCCAACAAGACCGCAGCACAGGCGTGGATCAAAGACATCCTCTCGGACAAGGGGCAGACCGCGCTGAAGAACGCCGGCTTCCTGGCAATCCCCAAGGTGTCCTCGTAGACAGGCTCTTTCAGGCGACGCTCGTCCTTGCGACCGGCGTCGCCCTTCTGTTCCTGCTGCTTCCCGTCGCGGCGATCTTCCTTCAGGTCCCGCCGGGTGACCTCGTCGCCGCGCTTGGTACGAGCGCCGCGAAAGACGCGCTCGTTGTCACGGCCGAGACGAACGCGATCTCGATGCTCCTGATCATCCTCTTCGGCACACCTACCGCGTACTGGGTAGCCACGCGCACGTCCCGCTCGCGCGATCTCGTCGTCACGCTGATCGAGCTCCCCCTCGTCCTCCCGCCCGCCGTTGCGGGCATCGGCCTTCTCGTCGCATTCGGACGGCTCGGATTGCTCGGTGGCACCTTCGATGCGCTCGGGGTCGACATCGCTTTCACGAAGGCCGCAGTCGTCCTCGCCGTCACGTTCGTTGCGAGCCCGTTCTACGTCCGGACGGCCGTGTCGGCCCTCGAAAGTATCGATCCGACACTCCCCGCTGCAGCACGCACACTCGGAGCAGGGCCCGGCCGGGTGTTCTTCCGCATCGCATTACCGCTTGCGGCAGGCGGGCTCGGCGCCGGCGCCGCGCTCGCCTTCGCCCGCGGGATTGGCGAGTTCGGCGCCACGATCATGTTCGCCGGATCCCTCGAAGGAGTCACGCAGACCCTGTCGCTTGCGATCTATGAGCAGTTCGACGTCGACTTCGACGTCGCGCTTGCTATCAGCGCAGTCCTCGTGATCCTCAGCGCAGCGACCCTCCTATCCGTCAAGCTCATCACCCGATGGCGCTCAACCTCCACTTCACCCATCCCCTTCGCAGCTTCGACGCCGCCGTCGAGCTGACCGTCGCCGACGGCGTCACGACGGCGCTCGTCGGTCCATCGGGGGCCGGGAAGACGACGGTGCTGCGCGTCGTCTCGGGCCTACTCCGTCCCGACCACGGCACCGTCTCCCTTGGCGAACGTGTCTGGCTCGACACCGGCACGGGGATCGACGTCCCATCCGAGCGACGCAGGGTCGGCTACCTGTTTCAGGAGTACGCCCTCTTCCCGCATCTCGACGTCCTCGCGAACGTGCGCTTCGGCGCCCGACGCGGCGCGCCCGTCGACGAGCTCCTCGAACGATTCCAGATCTCACACCTGACACGGGCGCGCGTCCACGAGCTGTCGGGCGGCGAGCGACAGCGGGTCGCGCTCGCTCGCGCGCTGGCCCTCCAACCGGGCGTCTTGCTCCTCGACGAGCCCCTGGCGGCTCTCGATGCCCACACCAAAGCTGCAGTCCGGATCGAACTCCACGAACTGCTGCGCGACCTCGCGCTCCCGACCATCCTCGTCACCCACGACTTCGAGGACGCCGCCGCCCTCGCCGACCACGTCGGCGTGATCGTCGACGGGCGCATCCTCCAACTCGGCACCGCAGCCGAGCTCGTCGCTAGCCCGGCCGACCCATTCGTAGCCAGTTTCACCGGGGCTACGCTTCTCGGAGGTACGGCCAAGATGGGAGCGAACGGCCTCACCGAGGTCGTCCTCGACGCCGGCGGCACAGCCTGGAGCGTCGATCCTGGAGAAGGTCGGGTCGGTCTCGCCGTCTACCCGTGGGAGGTGTCGCTCTCGCGGGATCTCCCGACCGACTCCGCGGTCAACCACATCCGAGCGACCGTCGCCTCCGTTGTCCCGCTCGGCAACCGCACGCGCGTTCGCGTCGGGCCGGTCGTCGCTGAGGTAACGGCGGCGTCGTCGGAACGCCTCGGGCTCCGGGAGGGCGACGTCGTCATCGCCTCCTTCAAGGCGACTGCGAGCCGCCTCCTCCCGCTCTAGAGAGACGACTAGACGAGCGACTCGATGCGATCGACGAGCGACGAGAGCACCGCGAAGGCCTGCTCGACCGGCTGCGCAGAGGTGAGGTCGACACCGGCTGCGCGGAGAGCGTCGAGTGGGTACACGGAGCTTCCGGCGCGCAGGAACTCGAGATACCGCTCCGGCGCCCCCGGCACGCCGTCGAGGATGCCCCGCGCGAGTGCGTTCGCCCCCGCGATCCCGGTCGCGTACTGGTACACGTAGAACGGCTCATACAGGTGAGGGAACTGGGCCCACGTGATCCCGAGCCGCTCCCGATCGAGCTCGACGTCGGGCCCGAAGCCTTCGGCAAAGAGATCGGCCGTACGGTCGCACATGAGCTCGGCGGTCAGCCCCTCGCCTCCGGCCACCCGGTCGTGGAGCTCCCGCTCGAAGCGTGCCAGTATCGGCATGACGAAGAAGTAGCGGTGGAAGTTCGCCATCGCCTCGTCGAGCACTGCAAGCTGCAGCGCGGGATCGTCGACCGTCTCGAGCAAGTGCGCACGCAGCAGGGCCTGATGGAAGTTGGAGGCGACCTCGGCCACGAACATCGAGTAGTGGCTGTAGACGTGCGGCTGAGACTGCCACGTCAGGTACGAGTGCATCGAGTGGCCGAGCTCATGGGCGAGTGTCCCGAGGCTCACGCACGTTCCATCGAAGCTCATGACGATGAACGGAGCCGTCCCGGGTGCCCCGGCGGACAACGCACCTCCCATCTTGCCCGCCGTTGGATAGACGTCTACCCAACGCTCCTCGCCACACCCGCGCCTGACCGTTTCGACATACGCATCGCCGAGCGGCGCGAGTGAGGCGCAGATCCACTCGACGCATTGCTCGTATGCGAGCACGAGCGAAGAGACTCCGAGCGGTGCCGCGACGTCGTAGGGCGCAAGCCGGTCGACGCCGTGGATCTGCCGCTTCACGCGCCAGTAACGATGCCACGTCGGCAGGTTCGCCTCGAACGCCGCGATCAGGTTGTCGAAGACCTCGACCGGGACGTTCGAACGCGAGAGTGAGGCGATCAGCGGCGACCCGTGACGGCGGACGTGCGTCGAGAAAACGGCCTGCTTGACGGTGCTCGCAAGGTTTGCCGCGAGGGTGTTCTGCATGCCGAGGTACCCGTCGGCGTACCTCTCCCAGCTGCTTCGGCGAACCGAACGATCAGGGCTCGCGAGGAGCGCTTCGATCGACCCCTGCGTGATCTCGGCCGGACCGCTGTCGGCCCGCTCGGCGGGCCCAAAAACGATGTCGCTGTCGACGAGAGCGCTGTAGACCGCGAACGGGCCGGAGAAGGCGTCGGAGACGAGGCCGAGTACCTCCTCGACCTCCGCCGAGCGAGTGTGCGCGGCGCGGCGGAGGAGGTCGTCCAGGTAGTGACCGTAGTCGACGAGGAGCGGCTCGGCGACCGTCCACTCACGAAGCCGCTCGGGACCGAGAGCGAGCACTTCCGGCTCGACGAACGCGATCGCTGCTGTCACCTGGGCGTCGGCGGCCTGGGCACGGCCGAAGCGCGCCACGGCAGCCGGATCGGTCGTCTCGACGGCGTACCCCAGCAACGCGTACACGGACACGCGACCCGACCGCCGCGTTAGCTCGTCGCGCGCCAGTAGCACCTCGACGAGCACCGACGCGCTCACCCCGAGCCGGCCCTGGAACGCGGCCAACGCGGGCAACTCGGCGAGGACGGCCTCGAGCTCGGCCTCCCATGCCTCGACGGTCGGGAAGACGCTCTCGTCGTCCCACGTACTCTCAACGGGAACCGTACTGCGAGACGTGGTCACAGCGGGATGTTGCCGTGCTTGCGCTTCGGTGTCGGCTCGCGCTTGGCGAGGTGCATCTCGAGTGCGGTGATCAGGTAGGGGCGGGTGCGACGGGGCTCGATCACGTCGTCCACGTAGCCGCGCTCGGCGGCGGAGTACGGATTGGCGAACCGCTCCTCGTAGTCCGCGATCAGCTCGGCCCGCCGTGCATCGGGGTCTGCCGAAGCATCGATCTCGCGCCGGAAGATGATGTTGACCGCCCCTTCAGGGCCCATCACCGCGACTTCCGCGGTCGGCCAGGCGACGTTGACGTCGGCGCGAATGTGCTTCGAGCTCATGACGTCGTAGGCGCCGCCGTACGCCTTCCTGGTGATGACGGTCAGCTTCGGGACCGTCGCCTCCGCGTAGGCGTAGAGGAGCTTGGCGCCGTGCCGGATGATCCCGCCCCACTCCTGGGAAGTACCGGGCAGGAAACCGGGCACGTCGACGAATGTGAGGAGCGGAACCCCGAACGCGTCGCAGGTCCGCACGAACCGCGCCGCCTTCACCGAAGCATCGATGTCGAGCACCCCGGCGAGCGCGTTCGGTTGGTTCCCGACGATCCCGACGGAATGTCCCCCGAGCCGCGCGAAGCCGCAGACGATGTTCGTCGCGTGCTCGGCCTGGAGCTCCAGGAAGTCGGCGTCGTCGACAACAGCTCGGATCACCCGTTTGATGTCATACGGCTTGTGTGCGGAGTCCGGCACCAGCGTGTCGAGCTCGGGCGCCTCCCGGCCGACCGGGTCGGCCGGCGCCGCGTACGGCGCCGACTCGAGGTTGTTCTGCGGCAGAAACGAGAGCAGGTAGCGGGCGTCCTCGATCACTGCCTCCTCCCCCGCCGCTACCAGATGCGCCACACCCGACTTCGACGCATGGGCGCCTGCGCCGCCGAGCTCCTCCTGCGTCACCTCCTCGCCCGTGACCGTCTTGACGACATCGGGCCCGGTGATGAACATGTACGAGCTCCCCTCCGCCATCAACACAAAATCCGTGATCGCAGGCGAGTAGACGGCACCGCCCGCACACGGCCCCAGAATCAGCGAGATCTGCGGCACCACACCCGAGGCCTGGACGTTACGCCAGAAGATCTCGGCGTAACCCGCGAGCGAGACGACCCCCTCCTGAATCCGCGCCCCACCCGAGTCGTTGATCCCGACCACAGGACACCCGACCTTCACAGCCATGTCCATCACCTTGCAGACCTTCTCCGCGAACACCTCGCTCAACGAACCGCCGAAGACCGTGAAGTCCTGCGAGAACACACACACCGGCCGGCCGAACACGGTCCCGTAACCGGTCACCACCGCGTCGCCCCAGGGACGCTTCTCGCCCATCCCGAACTCCACCTCACGATGGCGCACGAAACGATCGAGCTCGACAAACGAGTCAGGATCGAGCAACCGCTCCACCCGCTCGCGCGCCAAGAGCTTGCCCCGTTCGCGCTGCTTCGCCGCCGCCTCGCCACCAGCCGCCGCAGCCGCCTCCGCCCCGAGCTCCTCCAACCACCGAAGCTTCGCCTCGGTGGTGTCGTGCGTCCTCCCGGAGCTCTCGTCCACAGCCATCCCGCGGGAGCCTATCGCTCGGGCCGGGGAGTTCGGGTGGCGACTGCATCGCAACCCGCTAGCTCGGTCACAACAGCTGCCCGGTGCGACGGCGAGGGCCATCTTCGTCCCGGGGTACGGAAGGCGACCGCCGATAGAGTCGTTCCGTGACCACCCCCCTCGACCGCTCGACCACCTGGCCCTACGACGACGCGGGTGAGCCGGGTCGCTACTCGTACGCCCGCGCCGAGCAGCCGAACGCCGTCTCGGTCGAGAAGGAACTGGGGGCGCTCGAAGGTGGACGCTCGCTGCTCTTCCCGGCCGGTATGGGAGCAGTGACGGGCGTCGTGCTGACCATGCTGCCGCCGGGCGGGACGATCGCCCTCGCCGAGGGCGCCTACTACGGGCACCGGCAGCTGCTCGACCACCTTCGGCCCTGGGGCGTCGGGGCGGTCGAGTACGACCAGACCCGGCCTCCACCCACGAAGGCCGACCTCATCCTTCTCGAGGCTCCGTCGAACCCGATGCTGACGATGCCGGACTTCGAGGCAGCCGCCGCCCACCCGGCGCCGGTCGTCTGCGATGCGACGCTCGCCTCCCCGCTCCGGCTCCGGCCGCTCGAGCTCGGCTGTGACGTCTCGCTGCACAGCGCGACCAAGGTCCTCGCAGGCCATGACGACCTCGTCGCAGGTGTCGCCACCGTGCAGGACGGTGACCTCTACGAGCGCCTGCATCTCACGCGCCGGCTGACCGGCCTTGTTGCCTCGGCCGACACGGCGTGGCTGCTCGAGCGTGGCCTGCAATCGCTGGCGGTCAGACTCGACCGGATGGAGGCAACGGCACGGCTTCTCGCGGAGCGCCTCGCGAACCACCCTGTCGTGACAGCCGTCCGCTACCCGGGGTTCGGGTTTCTGGTGTCCTTCGACGTCGCCGACGGCACGGCAGCACGTCGCGTCGAGGTCGCGACCGAGGTGATCGAGAACGCCACGAGCCTCGGCGGAGTTCGTACGAAGCTCGAGTCGCGTCACCGCTGGGAAGGGGCACGGTGCCCCGAGGGGCTCCTGCGGCTGTCGGTCGGGCTCGAAGCGCCGGATGTGCTCTGGGCCGACCTCGAGCTCGCTCTCGGGAAGTCCTGATTCGAACAGAACGGGGTCGTCTCGAGGGAATGACCTCGCCCGAGTGGCCAAACCGGCGCGCCGCTGGCCGGTCGGGCGTCGTTGCGTATCGCGTCGGCATCTCGACGATCCTGCCGCACCGGTCGGCGTAACGTTCCGCCCCCTCGCGATACGGTATGAGCATGCTCTTCACACGCAAGTCCCAAACGATGCCCGCGCCCGAGGACACGCTCCCGGGCCGCCCGGACGCCATGCCGGTCACAGAGCGCCATGTCGTGCTCGACACGCCGCTCGAGCCGCCGTTTCCCGAGGGAATCGAGACGGCCGTGTTCGGGATGGGCTGCTTCTGGGGCGCGGAGCGCCTCTTCTGGCAGCTTCCCGGCGTCTACACGACGGCAGTCGGATACGCCGGCGGCACGACCCCCAATCCGAGCTACGAGGAGACGTGCTCGGGCCGCACAGGGCACACGGAGGCCGTGCTCGTCGCCTACGACCCGACGAAGATCTCCTACGACGACCTGCTGAAGACATTCTGGGAGGGGCACGACCCCACCCAGGGAATGCGGCAAGGGAACGACGTCGGCTCGCAATACCGGTCGGCCCTCTACTGGACGACGAATGCCCAGCAGGAGGCAGCGCTCGCGTCGAAGGCTCGCTACGCGATGGCACTCGCCCAGGCGGGGCACGGGATGATCACGACCGAGCTCGCAGAGGCGGGCCCCTTCTACTACGCAGAGACCTACCACCAGCAGTACCTGGCCCGGAATCCGCGTGGCTACTGCGGGATCGGCGGCACCGGCGTCACCTGTCCGATCGGCACGGGCGTCGCAGGCTGAGCCGATCGCCGGCGACCGGCACCCACCGGTCGCCGGCGATCCCCATCCGGCGTCCTCAACCGTTTCCCGGATAGGGATCTCCAGAAAGCTCGTCGAGGAAACGGAGACCGTGGCCTACGCCTAGGCAGCCGCGGACAGAGCCCTCGGCCGGCAGCCTGGCCACACGGCCCAACGCCGCGGCTCCTCGCCACCGAGCCGCGAAGGAGCACGCGCCGTCCCGCGTGGCTCGAGGCGACGCTGCCTCGAGCCACGTCTTACACGGGCGGCATCCGTGGGGAGCGCACTGCCCTCCGCAGCGATGCACGCCTAGTGCTCGTGCGCCATCTCCAGAATCTGCTCGCGCGAGTACTTGCCGACGAGATCCGGGTGGTCGGCAGCAATGTGAGCCTGGACGTTCTCGACCAACGCGTCGTCGGTCTCGCCGTCGACATTCGTGCCGCACGGGCAATGGACGACCTTCACATCAGCCTCCTTGTCGTTGGACGTAAGCAGACACTACCCCGCCGCCGTCACCGTTCGGCGACATCCCGACGTGTGAGCCGGCGCCGCCCGCTCAAGGGGAAGCCGTACGGGATCTCAGTCTCAGGCTTGGAGCAGGGCGCAGCCCAGCCGTCGGCACCGCTTGCACTCGACCTCACGCTACGGAACACTTGTCCGGAATGCATCACCCAGCCTCAGGGCTCGCCAGGGTTGTCGCCCACATCCGCAGGCATGCGGTCGGCGGGAGCACAGTAGGAACCGGCGTCCCCGCCCTGAGAGGGGATCGGCTCCACCCATGACGGTCCCCTACCACAAGGGCAGCAGGCGACTGCAGAAGCAGTTCGACACCGTGCGCCTTGCCGACCGGATCGAGGAGCGGTTGGTGCGAGAGACGATCGACGACGACGACCGCGCCTTCATCGAATCGGCGGACATGTTCTTCCTGGCAACCGCCGACGCAAATGGCCACCCTCAATGCTCGTACAAGGGCGGCGAGCCCGGCTTCGTCCAGGTGATCGACCGGCGGACGATCGCGTTCCCGAGCTGGGACGGCAACGGGATGTTCCTCTCGGCCGGCAACGTGCTCGTCAATCCCCACGTCGGCCTGCTCTTCATCGACTTCGAGCGGCGGCGGCGCCTCCGCCTGAACGGAGTCGCATCGATCGACGACGATGATCCGCTGCTCGTCGCGTACCCGGAGACGCAGCTCGTGGTGCGCGTGCGCGCAACCGAGGTTTTCCCCAACTGCCCGCGCTACATCCACGAGTACCACCTCGTCGAGCGGTCGCGCTTCACCCCGCGCGAGGAGTGCGCGACGCCGGCGCCATCGTGGAAGACGCGCGAGTGGTCCCGCGATGTGCTCCCTGCCGGCGACCCCGCGCTCGACCCAGGCGCCGAGATCCTCTAGCCGACGCAGCCTCGATGACGATCGCGCCGCGACGCGGCTCGCGGCACCTCTTTGGAGTGAACGCCCGGCGCATCCGCTTCCCTTGAGACTCCACGGGGACATCGACTCGAAGGACCGTGGACAGAGACGACGAGGAGCTACGGAGGAGGCGTATCGGCGAGCCTGGTGGCCAGCGAGACTTCGTCCGGTCGAAGCGAGCGTGACCCGGTTGAGGTGACGGACCACCCGGCCTCCGATCGAAGAGCCAGATCGATGCGCTCGCGCACTTCGCGCTCCTCGGACGGCGGCGCCACAAAGATCGTTCGAAAGGTTGTGACCTCACCCTGGAGCGAGATCTCGTTGTTGTGGGGCCAGCGGCAGCCACCCTCGTGCTCCCAATGACCACAGAGCTCGACGGTCACGGCTCCCCCCGGCGCCCTCGGATCGGTACCACGCCCGAGACGGAGCAGCGCTTCGTGAACGAACGGGCTCCGGTGTGGCACCACCATCGACCGCAGAGTATCGCGGCACTCGTCCAGCCTTCCTTCGACGTGGCCGGATACTCGCTCACCGAACCGCTGCGACCGACGCCTGCTTCTGCGCCCGTCCACGATCGGCGACGTCGTGCCATGCGCTCGAACGCGGAGGTCGCACGCTACCTCACTGAGGCCTGCAGAGCAAGAGGATGCGTCCGACTCGCGACGCGCGATCAGCTGCGCCCAGCCCCCGGACCGCTCGTCAGTCGCTGCGCGAGCGCAACCGGGACCAGGCTGACCACGATCACGACGAGCGCGATCGCGTTGACGATCGGCAGGTTCTGGCCCTGACGGATGAAGCCGAAAATCAGCAACGGCAGCGTGTTCTGGGCACCGGCAGTGAAGTAGGTGACGACGATCTCGTCCCACGAGAGCGCGAATGCGAGCAGGCCTCCCGCGACGAGCGCCGTCCCGACGACCGGCAACGTCACGAAGCGGAACGTCTGGAACCCGGACGCACCGAGGTCTGCCGACGCCTCGAAAAACGAGCCGGACGTGCGCCGCAGCCGGGCGATCACGTTGTTGTAGACGATCACGACACAGAAGGTCGCGTGCCCGATCACGATCGTCCACAGGGTGAAGTCGACACCCCAGATGACGAAGAACGAGTTGAGGGCGAGCCCGGTGATGATCCCCGGGAGCGCGATCGGGAGGATGAAAAGGAACGAGATCGAGTCCCTCCCGAAGAACCTCGCCCGGGAAAGCCCGAACGCCGCCAGCGTCCCGAGCACGAGCGCGACCGCGGAGGCAAACAGGGCCGCGCGCAGCGACAGCCAGAGCGCAGTCCGTACCTCTTCGTCGTTCCATGCCTCCGAGAACCACTTGGTCGTGAACCCCGGAATCGGCCAACTCTGGATGTTCGACGAGTTGAACGCGTAGACGCCCATGATCACGAGCGGGATCCAGAGGAACAGGAAGATCATGGTCGCCCAGACCCAGAGCCCGATGCGGGTGCCGCGCTGTTCCATCAGAGGGTCTCCATCAGAGGCTCTCGAACGCCCCGAGGCGCTTCATGATCACGAGGTAGACGGCCATGATCCCGAGCGGCACCATCGCGAACGCGGCCGCGAAGGGCGCGTTGTTCGCGAGGCCGAGGTTGTCGTACACCACTGTCCCGATCAGCGACGAGCCCGGACCGCCGACGAGCGACGGCGCGATGTAGTCCCCGAGGGTGAGCGAAAACGTGAAGATCGATCCGGCCGCGAGCCCTGGTACGGCGAGCGGCAGGATCACACGCCGGAGGGTTGTGAAGCCGCGGCCGCCGAGATCGGCCGACGCCTCGATGAACGAGTACGGCACCCGCTCGAGCGCGGCGTAGACCGGCAACACCATGAACGGGAACCAGATGTAGGTGAACACGAGCCACATGGCCCAGTTCGTGTACGCGATGTTCTGATCGGGCAAGCCGAGGCCGTTGAGGAAGTAGTTGAGCGCACCGTCGGGGTTCAGGATCAGCCGCCACGAGTAGACGCGGACGAGGTAGCTCACCCACAGGGGCAGCACAGTGGCGACGAGCAGCGCGATCCGCAACCTCCGGCCGGCCACGCGGACGAGGAAATACGCATACGGGAACGCGAGCAGCATGCACGTGACGGTCACCGCCGATGCGATCCCGAGCGTGCGCAGGATGATCGTCGGATACGGCGCGTTCGCGATCTCCCGGAAGTTGTCGAGATTCCACGTGTGGACGACCTTGCCGGTGAAGGAGTCCGTCGTCCAGAACCCCTGGATCAGGAGCGCGATCAGCGCCGCGACGTAGACGAAGAGGAAGGCGGCGACCGGCGCCGAGATCTGCCCGAACGTCTTCAGCCCCGGCCGTCGCCAGGAGAAGCGGGAGAGAGAGCGGAGGGCTCCCCCGCGAGGAGAGCCCTCCCTTACCTGTGCAGCGTCCGTGGACACGAGGGCGTTCCTACCCCTTGATCTGCGTCCAGGCGGTCGTCCATGCCCTCAGGTCGGTGCAGTTCTTCTTGCCGTTGCCACAGTCGGCGATCGGCGTCTTCCAGAACTTGATCGACCGGTAGTAGCTCTCCGGTGCGTTCGCCGAGAGCTGCGCGCAGGATCCCTTGACGAGTGTGTTCATGATCGGGCACGCCTTCTTGTTGACGGGCGTCTCGCCGTAGTACGTCGCCTGCTGCGCCTGCGCCTTAGGCGTCGAGATGTACTGCATCCACTTGTAGGCGCAGTTCGGGTGCTTGGCCTTGGACGAGAGCATCCAGGTATCGAGCCAGCCCGTAACCCCCTCCTTCGGGATCACCGTCCCGACTTTCGCCTTCGCCGCGATGAGCTGGGAGTACTGGTACGGCCACGAGGCACCGAGCGTGGAGCCCCCGTTCTTGAAGAGGTCGATCTGATCGGACGCGAGCCCCCAGTACTTCTTCACGAGCGGGCGCTGCTGCTTGAGAAGCGCCACCGCCGCCGCAAGCTGGGCCTTGGTCAGCTCGTACGGGTCCCCGATGCCGAGCGACGGCTTGGTCTTCGAGAGGTACAGCGCCGCATCGGCGATCTGGATCGGGTTGTCGGGAATCGTGATCTTGCCCTTGTTCTTCGGGTCGTAGATCACCGACCAGCTCGTCGGTTTTTTCTCCTTTGCCGTGTTGTAGAGCAGGAGATTCGGCCCGAACTGCAACGACACGCCGTAGTGCTTACCGCCGACCGTGTTCGTCGTCGGAGACTGGAACGCCTTGAAGAAGTCCTTGTAGGACGGGATCAGCCCGACATTGACCTCTGCTACCGCTCCCGAGTAGATGAGCCGCAGGCTTGCATCACCGGAGGCCGAGACCATGTCGTACTGGCCACCGCCGCCCGAGGTCATGAGGTTGAACATGTCGTTCGAGCTGCCGGCGTACTTCGCCGACACCTTGCAGCCGGTCGCCTTCTCGAACGGGGCAACCCATTGCTTCTCGGTATAGCCCTCCCAGGCGACGAGCGTGAGCTTGCCCTCGCCCGCGCCTACCGACGTGGGCACGGCTGTGCCTTTCGAGACTCCCGCCGCGGGAACGGCGAGGACGGTCACGAGTCCCGCAAGCGCGAGGTATCCGAACCGAAATCGCTTCACCTTTTCTCCTCCTCGATCGCGAATTCCACGTCCGGGCTCCAGCGGAGCCGAACGCGCTTCCTTTCCATCTCGTGGACGTCCTCCGAAGACGTCTCGAGGTTCTGCTGCACCACCGTCAGCTCGCCACCTCCGTCGAGTTCGACGATGAACTTCGTCACGGGCCCAAGGTAGACGGCCGCCGTGATCGTCCCCGGCTCCCCCGTGTCAACGTCCCCCGTCATCAGCCGGATCTTCTCGGGCCGAACCGTGAACGTGCGCCCGCCACGCTCGAGGATGTTCGAGGTGCCGATGAAGCCGGCGACGAACGTCGTAGCGGGATGCTCGTACATCTCGGCGGGCGTCCCCACTTGCTCGATCTTCCCCTGGTTGAAGACCGCGATCCGGTCACTCATCGTGAGCGCCTCCTCCTGGTCATGCGTCACGTAGACGAAGGTCATTCCGAGCTCCTGCTGAATCTGCTTGAGCTCGATCTGCAGCTCCTGACGCAGCTTCAGGTCGAGCGCACCGAGCGGCTCGTCGAGCAGCAGCGCCCGCGGGGTGTTGACGATCGCCCTGGCCAGCGCCACACGCTGGCGCTGGCCGCCCGAGAGCTGACCCGGCTTGCGATCGCCGTAACCCTCCAGCCGCACCATCGCGAGGGCATCGGTCGCCTTGAGCCGGCGCTCTGCCCTCGGCACCTTCTTGACGCGAAGGCCGTACTCGACGTTCTGCTGCACCGTCATGTGCGGAAACAGCGCGTAGTCCTGGAACACCGTGTTGACATCGCGATCGAAGGGAGGAAGCCGTGAGACGTCCTGGCCCGCCAACTCGATCGTGCCTGCGTCCGGCCGCTCGAAGCCTGCGATCATCCGGAGTGTCGTCGTCTTGCCCGACCCGGAAGGGCCGAGCATCGTGAAGAACTCACCTCGAGCGATCTCGAGATCGACACCACCGACGGCAACGACTGCGCCATAGCTCTTGCGGAGCGCCGTGATTTTGACATCAGCGACCCTGACGTCGGCGCCGTCCGCCGCATCAGAGAGCTGCGTCAAGCGATTCCTCCAGCAGGGTCAAACCTTCCTCGAGCTCGGCAGCGTCGATCGTCAACGGCGCGAGCAAGCGGATCACGTTGCCGTACATGCCGCACGCGAGTAGCAGCAGTCCCCGTTCAAACGCGGCTGCGACGATCGATGCCGCCTGATCGGGGGACTGCTCGGCGAGTTCGAAGGCGAGCATCGGGCCGAGGCCACGCACCTCGCCGATCGCCGGATGCTCGCCCGCGAGTTGGTCGATGCGGGAGCGCATCGTGTCGCCCAGGCGACGCGCCTGGGCGAGGAATGCAGGCTCGGCGACCGCGTCGAGCACCGCGACGGCGGCCGCGCACGAGAGCGGGTTGCCGCCAAACGTTCCCCCGAGCCCTCCCGAAGGCACCGCATCCATGATCGAGGCTGAGCCGGTGACAGCCGCGAGCGGTAGGCCGCCACCGATCGACTTGCCCGAGACGAGCAGATCCGGAGCGACACCGTCGTAGTGCTCGATCGCCCACATCTTTCCCGTCCGCCCGACACCCGACTGCACTTCGTCGGCAATGAAGAGGATCTCGTGCTCGCGACAGATCTCGAGCAGGCGTCGCGCATAGTCGGCCGGCATAGGCAGGAAGCCTCCCTCTCCCTGGACGGGCTCGAGCACGACGCAGGCGACCGTCCCTGGATCGACCTCGGCCTTGAACAACAGCTTCAGCCCGGCGATCGCGTCGTCGGTGGTGATGCCCCGGTAGAGGTTGGGCACGGGCGCGCGATAGACCTCCGGCGCGAACGGCCCGAAGCCGGCCTTGTACGGCTTCACCTTGGCGGTCATCGTCATCGTGAGCAGCGTCCGGCCGTGAAATGCGTTGTCGAAGACGACGACGGCAGGTCGTCCCGTCGCCGAGCGGGCGACCTTGACGGCGTTCTCGATCGCCTCCGCGCCGGAGTTGACGAGGATCGACTTCTGCTGCTCACCGGCGCACGGCGAGAGCTCGGCGAGGCGGCGGCACACCTCGACGTACGGCTCGTAGACGCCGACCATGAAGCACTGGTGGAGATACGCGTCGGCCTGCGCTTTGATCGCATCGACGACGGGGGCAAAGCGATGGCCCGTGTTCTGGCAGCCGATGCCACCGGCGAAGTCGATGAACGTGCGCCCTGAGACGTCGGTGACCCGGGCGCCGTCGGCGTGGGAGACGACGAGTTTCGGGGTCGAGATGGCGGCGCTCACGTAGCGGGCGCGCTCGGCGAGGATACGGTCGAGGGCGGTGGTCGCGGTGGTCGAGTTCATCGCGGGAGTATGCACCAGTTCCGGCTCGATTTCATGGCGTCGACCTCGCATTGCGCAAAGTGGGAAAGATCTTGTTGGTCATTGCGCGACCAGACGCCCAAATCGCGCTGCATTTCGAGGCATCGAGAAGTGTGGTTGCCCGTACTGCCTCCTGTCGCTCCATCTGCCACGATCTGTTGCATGGGCCACACCGTCTTGATCGTCGACGACCATCCGAGCTTTCGAGCCTCGGCACGCGCGATCCTCGAGGCGGGTGGGTTCACGATCGTCGGAGAAGCGGAGGACGGGGCATCGGCGCTGGCGCTGCTGCGCCAGCTTCGCCCCGATGTCGTGCTGCTCGACGTGCAGCTGCCCGACATGACGGGGTTCGACGTGTGCGAGGAGTGCGGCGACCTCGACGAGACGTCCGTGGTTCTCGTCTCGAGCCGGGATGCCGTCGACTACGGATCATTGATCGAGGCGAGCGGCGCGCGGGGATTCGTCCCGAAGGCCGAACTGTCGGGCGCCGTGATCACCGCTCTGCTTCCATGAGCGCAAGATGAGGGCGGTGCGGTTCGGGATTGCTGGCACCGTTGCAATCGCCGAGGCAGTTGCCGCAGCCGCGCTCGTCGTCTCGAGCACCCATGACACCGAGCCGTGGCTGACGGCCGGCTTTGCGATCACCGCCGGATTGACATTCGTCGGCGCAGGCCTCGTCGCGCTGTGGCGCAGACCCGAGAACGCGACGGGCGCCTGGCTCGCCGCCACGGGGTACCTCTGGTTCATCGCCGCACTCACGGAGTCCAACAACTCGTGGGTGTGGACGGTGGGATTCATCCTTTCCAACCTCGCACTCGTTTCGTTCTCGGCGCTCATCCTCGCCTATCCCGACGGATGCCTCAGCGTGCGCGACGTTTCCCTCGTCGGCGTGGGAGGGCTCGCCGCGATCGGCGGCAACTTACTCGTCGCACTGATCGACGAGTCGCCGGCCACGCAGTGCGAGTCGTGCCCGGCGAGCGCGATCGCCGTGGTGGACTCGGAGCGGGCGGCGGACCTCGTGACTCTCGTCGGAACAGTCGTCGTCATCGGCGTGCTGGCGGCGATCGCAGCGATCCTCGTCGGCCGCTGGCGACAGGCATCAGCTCGGAGCCGGAGGACACTCCTCCCCGTCTTCCTGTCCTGCGGCATCTCGGTGGTGCTGCTTCTCGTCTCCGTGGCAGCAGACCGAGCGTCGAGCATCGCCTACTCGATCACGTGGGTGCTGTTCCTCCTCTCGTTCGCGCTCGTCCCGCTGTCCTTCCTGGCCGGTGTGTTCCGAAGCCGCTTCGACCGGTCATCCGCAGCCAGGCTGCTCGTCTCACTCGACGATGGGATCCCCCTCCGCGACGCGCTGGCGCAGGCGTTGCACGACCCCTCGCTCGAGATCGTCTACTGGCTCGACAGCCGCGATGGCTGGGTCGACGATCTCGGGCACGAGGTCGACGAGCCGGCACCCGGACCCACACGGTCCGTGACGACGATCGAGCGCGGCAACCGACCGATCGCCGCGCTCCTTCACGATCCAGCACTCGACGACGAGCCCGAACTGGTCGCGTTGATCGCAGCCGGAGCAGGCCTCCCGCTCGAGAACGTGCGCCTCCAGGCCGACCTCCGCGCGCAGTTTCGCTTCCTCGAGACCGTTGCCAATACGGCACCCAGCCTGCTCGTGGTGATCGATCTCGAAGGCCGGATCGTGAATCAGAACCAGGCCACTGTCGCAGCGAGTGGTCTTGGGCACGAGGAGCGGATCCGAGGCCGTCACTTCTGGGACGTGTTCATCGACGAGGACGAGCGAAACGGCGTGGAAGAACTGTTTCGGGACGCTGCGCCCGACTTCGCAGCCGCACAGTACGAGAACACGTTCACGAACGCCAAGGGCGAGCGGCGCGTGATCGAGTGGCGCAGCGCACCCGTGACCGATGCTTCCGGTCGCGTCTCGAGCATCGTCGCCGGCGGTATCGACATCACGGAACGCAAGCAGCGCGAGGTGCAGCTACAGCGTGAACGCGACATCACCGACACGTTGATGCAGGCGATCCCGAGCCTCGTCGTTGTGGTCGATAGCACAGGACTCATCGTCGACAGCGGCGTCGACGAGACCCGGGCCGGGGTGAACAACGCCTTCCGTAATGCGCTCGGCTGGCCGGACAGCGCCCTCGTCCGGCGAAGTGTGCTCGACTTCATCGACCCTGCCGACAGCGATGTCGCGCTGAAGGCGATCAGTTCTGCGGCCCACGGGATGTCCGCCCCAGAGCAGGAATCGCGCTGGCTACGAGCCGATGGGGCGAAGCTCGTGGTCGCCTGGACCGCGACCCCGGTCGACGACGTCACGGGTCGCACCGCCTCGCTCGTGCTGCTTTCCGGCGTCGATGTGACAGAGCGCAAGCAGCACGAGAAGGAAATCAGAGCCTCCCGGGCGCGGATCATCGAGGCAGGGGACGACGCGCGCCGTATCCTCGAGCGCAACCTCCACGACGGTGCCCAGCAGCGGCTTGTCTCGCTCTCGATCTCGCTACGCCTCGCGGAATCCCGGGTGGACACGGATCCGGCCGACGCCGTGTCGATCATCAACGCATCCCGCGAAGAGCTTGCGGCAGCACTTGACGAGCTGCGTGAGCTCGCGCGCGGCATCCACCCGGCGGTGCTGACCGACCGCGGTCTGGCGGCGGCCCTGGAGACCCTCATGACACGGACGCCGTTCCCTGTTGAGGTCGAAGCGCCAAGGGAGCCCCTGGGCCCTGCGGTCGAGGCGGCCGCGTACTACGTCGTCTCCGAGGCGCTGACGAACATCGCGAAATACGCGCATGCGACATCGGCGCGGGTCAGCGTGCGCGAAACGACGGACGGGACGGTGATCGTCGAGGTCGCCGACGACGGCATCGGCGGTGCTGATCCGACAATCGGAACAGGGCTGCGCGGCCTGTCCGACCGAGTCTCCGCACTCGACGGCACGTTGACGGTCGTGAGCCCGCAGGGCGGCGGCACCCGGATCGTGGCGGAGATTCCGCTGCCCTCCGCCGAACATCTCGAGTAGGGCTAACCGCACCTCAGGACTCAGGCATGCCGGACTGTGCGAAGCGCACGCAGGTGCGAGTTTTCCTGCATCAGCCAACCCGCACGAAGGAGTCCTGCAATGTCCGCGATCCATACGCTCCCCACTCGCCGAGAGCTCGCGTATCGCTCGACGAACGGGATCGACGTGTTCCTCCTCTGGTGCCCGGCCGACGACTCGCTTGCCGTGGTCGTGATCGATTCGAATACCGACTCGTTCGAGCTCGCCGTCTCCGCCGCTGAAGCGCTCGACGTATTCGACCATCCATACGCGCACGCTGCCTTCCGCGGGCTCGACCTGTTCGAGACGCCTCTCGAGGTCGCTGCCTGAACCGTCTTCTGGCCGCCGAATCGGCGGTAACCGCCCTGTGCGTCCGACGATGCCACAGTTCATCGCGAGCCGGGGATGACGATCGCAGACCACTGATTGGCGCCGGCATCAGCACTCGCCGTTCTTGCCGTCGCTGCGATCGGCCTCCTCGGCTCCGTACGGGCCTCCACCTCCATCTCTCCGTTCGTGTACTCGTACACTGACTGCATGAGCGAGAGCCCCGACAGCCCGGCCAGCTTCAGCTTCCTCCTCTGTGATCTCGAGGGATCGACGCGGCACGTTCAGACTGCAGGCGCAGCCTACGCAACGATCCTGGCGGACAAGCGTCGGATACTCCGCGAATCCGTGACGGCCCATGACGGCACGGTGATCGACGCCCACGGAGACGAGCTCTTCGCCGCGTTCATCGACGCAAGCGACGCGGCGGCAGCCGCCGTGTCCGCGCAAAGGTCTCTCGTCGAGCACGAGTGGCCCGACGGCCACGATGTCCGCATCCGCATGGGCCTGCATACGGGCGAGGCGATCATCACCGAGGACGGTTATACGGGGATCGACGTCCATCGAGCCGCCCGCATCGGCTCAGCCGGGCACGGAGGACAGATACTCGCCTCGGCCGCCACGCACACGACCGCCCCGGGCGTGACGATGCGCGACCTCGGCATCCATCGGCTCGCTGGACTGCCAGAGCCGGAGCACATCTTTCAGGTGCTCGCAGACGGCCTGCCGCGGGACTTTCCTCCTCTACGCAACACGATCGCCATGCTCGGGAACGCGATGCGCGTCGTGATTGCCGAGGACTCGGTGCTCCTGCGCGAGGGTGTCATCCGCCTGCTCGAGGAGTCGGGCTTCGAGGTGATGGCCCAATCGAGCAATGCGGAGGACCTGCTTCGCCACGTGGCCATGCACAGGCCGGACGTCGCCATCGTGGACATCCGCATGCCTCCGACACACACCGACGAAGGGCTCGTAGCCGCGCGCGCCATTCGCGAGCAGCATCCGACTACCGGCGTGCTCGTCCTCTCCCAGTACGTGGAGTCGGGGTACGCGATGGACCTTCTCGCCGATGGGGCCGAGGGCGTCGGCTACCTGCTGAAGGATCGCGTCTCGGATCTGGAGGAGTTCGCCTCGGCCGTGCGGCGCGTCGGCGAGGGTGGCTCCGCGCTCGACCCGGCTGTCGTGAGCCAGCTCCTCGGGCGCCGCCGGGCCCATGATCCCGTCGACGCGCTGACCCCACGCGAGCGAGAGGTGCTCGAGCTGATGGCGGAAGGCCGCTCGAACCAGGCGATCGCCGAGCGCATGTTCGTCACACTCCGAGCGGTCGAGAAGCACGTCACGAGCATCTTCACGAAGCTCGACCTCCCGGCCTCGAGCGACGATCATCGTCGCGTGCTGGCCGTGCTCGCCTTCTTGCGCGACTGAACACCGCTGCGACGAGTCCCGCGATAGGACCGACGAGTCCCGCGGGCTCCCGGACTGCTTCCCTGGAGAGGAGGTTCGCGGGCGGGTCCCGATCGAAGAAACCGCCTCTTGCCCCACGCATCCCCAGGAAGAGGGCCCGCGGGCGGGCCCCTTCAGGGATTTCGCGGATTCAGGATCTCCGCTCGGGGATCCTGAATCTTGCAAGAAGCAGGGTCTTGCGTGCGATCGAAGGATCCGCGCGAGCGGATTCGAGATCTTGCAGAAACGCACCGCGGGCCCCTTCAGGGATTTCGCGGATTCAGGATCCCCGCTCGGGGATCCTGAATCCTGCAAGAAGAAGGTGCGGTTTGCCCCACCTCGAGAGGCCTGACCGCCGCACCGTCTGACGCCCAGCGGGGTGCGAGCGTGCAAGGGACGACAAATCGACCCTGAAGGAGAAACCGCATGTCCCCCTTGAGAAAGAGCACCAACATCGCGGCCCGGATGGGCGGCTGGAGCGCGAAACATCGCAAGACCGCGATCTTTGGCTGGCTCGCGTTCGTGATCGCGTCGTTCGCGATCGGAATCGCGGTCGGGATGAAGACGATCGATCAGAACGACATGAACGTCGGCCAGGCCCGGGAAGCCGACCACATCATCCGTGACGCCGGCTTCAAGCTGGACGAGCAGATGGAGTACGTGCTGGTCCAGTCGTCGACCAAGACTGCCTCCGATCCGGCGTTCCGAGCCGTCGTCGACCAGGCGATCGGGAAGCTCGAGACCTTCCCGAAGGTGGACAAGCTCCGCTCGCCGTTCGCGAAGGGCAACGAAGGCCAGATCTCGGCGGACGGGCATGCGGTGCTGATCCAGTTCAGCCCGAAGGGCTCCTACGACGAGGCAACGTCGTACATCGACACGATCGTCGCCGGGACGGCCGCCGTGCAGAAAGCCAATCCGGACTATTACGTCGGCGAGGCGGGCTCGGCGTCGACGGGCAAGGCGCTCGATTCGATGTTCAACTCCCAACTCGCCCGCGCGGGAATGATCTCGATCCCGATCACGCTCGTGATCCTGTTGCTCGTGTTCGGCTCGCTCGTCGGCGCATTGATCCCGCTCGGGCTCGCTCTTACCGCCGTGTTCGCGACCATGGGCCTCGTTGCACTGCCGAGCCAGATCGTGCCGATGGACGAGTCGATCGCCGAGGTCATCCTTCTGATCGGGCTCGCGGTCGGTGTCGACTACTCGCTGTTCTACATCCGCCGAGAGCGTGACGAGCGCAGAGCTGGCCGAGGCGAGTCGGCAGCGCTCGAGGCCGCGGCTGCGACCTCTGGACGGGCCGTGCTCATCTCGGGGATCACGGTGATGATCGCGATGGCCGGCATGTTCTTCTCCGGCGACAAGACGTTCATGTCCTTCGCGATCGGGACGATGATGGTCGTCGCCGTCGCAATGATCGGCTCGCTCACCGTCCTCCCGGCAATGCTTTCTTGGCTCGGCGACCGCGTGGACAAGGTGCGTGTCCCGTTCATCAGCCGGCTCAAGCGAGACGACGGCGAAAGTCGCCTCTGGGGGACCATCCTGGGCGCCGTGCTCCGCCGCCCGCTCGTGTCGGCCGCGGCTGCGACAGCCGTTCTCGTCGTACTCGCGATCCCTGCCCTGAGCCTACATACGAGCCAGTCGGGCTTCGACGCCCTGCCGAAGTCCCTGAAGGAAGTGCAGTCGTTCAACAAGGTACGCGACGCCTTCCCCGGCGGTGCCGACCCGGCCGTCGTGGCGATCAAGGGTGACGCGTCCGATCCGCGCCTGCAGGCGGCCGTGGTCGCTCTGGAGAAGCAGGCGCTCGCCTCCGGCAAGGCGCTCGAGCCGATCTACTCGGAAGCCTCGCCGAACGGCAAGGTGGTTCGGGTCGCCATCCCGCTCATCGGGGCGGGCACGGACGAGACCTCGAACGCTGCTCTCGACACCCTGCGGAACACGATCTTGCCGGCGACGGTCGGAACGGTGCCGGGCGTGGAGTACGCGGTGACCGGCAACACAGCCTCATCGAAGGACTGGAACGACAGGATGAAGTCGTCGGCGCCGCTCGTGTTCCTGTTCGTGCTCAGCTTCGCGTTCCTGCTGCTACTCGTTTCGTTCCGCTCGATCGTGATCCCGATCAAGGCGATCGTGATGAACCTGCTGTCCGTCGGCGCCGCCTACGGCCTGCTGGTCGCGATCTTCCAGTGGGGCTGGGGCGCCAACCTGCTCGACTTCCAGAAGAACGGTGGCATCGCCTCGTGGCTGCCGATGTTCCTGTTCGTGATCCTCTTCGGGCTCTCGATGGACTACCACGTGTTCATCCTCAGTCGCGTGAAGGAGTACTTCGACCGCGGGATGAGCACGGAGCAGGCCGTTGCGGCGGGCATCCGCTCGACCGCCGGCGTCGTAACGAGCGCTGCCGTCGTGATGGTGTTCGTCTTCGGCGTGTTCGCATTGATGCCGATCATCGACATGAAGGAGATGGGCATCGGCCTCGCGGCCGCCGTCCTGATCGACGCCACCATCGTGCGCGCGGTGCTGTTGCCGGCCACGATGAAGCTCCTCGGCGAGTGGAACTGGTACCTGCCGACGTGGCTCGAGTGGCTGCCGAGGCTCGAGCACGAGCGCTCGGTGGACGCCCCGGTGATCGACGCGGAGCCCACGCCGATCGCGGCATAGCCTCCTCTGTATCGGACGACTGTCGACGGCCCCGGAATGTTCCGGGGCCGTCGACGTCTCTGCGTTCGAACTGCTCAGACCGCAACCGGGATCTCGGCAGCGAGGGATCCTGCAAACCGCCGGATCTCGTCCCAATCACGATGGTCGCCGGCCGGCATCCTGTTGAATGGGAAGTGGAGGCGCTCGGGCACGATCACCCCCCCGAAGATCGCGGTCGCAAACGGATGAAGCTCCGGCATTTGCGCAAGGGCGTGCTCGAGCTGGGGCCGCACCTTGTCGATCTCTCGCGGCTCGGCGCTCAGCGGGCCCATCGCGAAGACCGCGAAGGGAACGCGGGCAAGAGCCTTCCGGTGACGCTTCAGGAACCGCTGGGCGTCCTTGTGAAGCCGCGTCATGTAGAGGCCACTGCCGAGGACGACGAGGTCGTAGCCGTCGATCACCTCGACACCCTGTGCCTGGACGACGTCACAGTCGAAGCCGCAGTCGGCGAGAGTGTCACCGACCGCTTCGGCGACCTCGGCGGTCGACCCGTACTTGCTGGCGTGGGCGATGAGCACGCGCGTCATGGCCGCTCCTTTCTGATCTCACCCCTAGCGTGCGCAGGGCGGGCACGGGCCGCATCCGCGCCCTCCCCGATCCGAGGTCGTGAGAAATCCACACCTGGTCGGCGCCTTGTCCGGCCCCCGGGAAGGCCGTCGACCCTCCCGGGGGCCGTCGGACGTCGCGGCCTATGCGGCCGCGAGCTCCTGTTCGGCTCTGAGCCAGTGCTCAGTCGCATCACCTGGCGCGCCCTGCTCCCAAAGCAGGTACGCGCGGAACGCGACGTCGCCCGACTGGACGGCCACCACGGCCTTCCGCGGCCGCGAGGTCGCGGCCGCCGCTTTCTTCTTCGCCGCCGGCTTCATGGCAGCGTCCTTCTCCGTCGCTTTCTTGCGGGCACGCTGTGCCCGTGGCTTTTCCTCCGCCATCGGCTACCTCCTAGCTGGTTCGCGAGGATGGAAGCGACCCCCCTCGTCGAGGGCCACCGTTCCGCGGGAAATGGTACCCGGACGCGCGGTCGCTCTGTGCCGCGTCTACGATGACGGGCATCGCCGGAGTAGCTCAGTTGGTCAGAGCACCGCTCTTGTAAAGCGGGGGCCAAGGGTTCGAATCCCTTCTCCGGCTTCTTCGCTCACAGTCCTACGACATCGTCGGCGAGCTATCGTGTGTTGTCCGATCAGACGACTATGCTTGGTCACGATGAACGACCATCCCCAAGCCGAGCATCCGAAACGTGTCGGAGATCGAACAACTCTCGCGATCATGCTCGCACTCACCGACGCCGGGCTCGACGTGTCGGTCCCGTTCGGAGAGAATTGCCGCTACGACCTCGTCATTGACAACGACGGCAAGCTGACCCGCGTCCAGTGCAAGACGGGTCGGCTTCGGAACGGTGCGGTGCGATTCTCCACGGCGAGCACCTACAGCCATCTTCCATCGCCACGTGAGTCACGACGGCACTACATGGGGCAAATCGACGAGTTCGCCGTGTTCTGCCCGGATACCGGAGACGTCTACCTCATCCCGATTGCCGACGTACGCGCGCGGACGAACGCATACCTGCGTGTCGAAGCGCCCGGCAACGGACAACGCCGTGGGGTTCGTTTCGCCCGGACGTACCTCGTAGCGTCGATTCGAATCGGTGATTCGCGCGCCACCCGACGGAACATCGTCGATACCCGAGGCGATGGACCGACGCCGGGGACAACGTCACAACGATCCCCCGCGCCGGCCGGCTGCGGCTCGGGCCCGCGCGATGGCCTCGACGCAACGGTCGACGTCCGCCTCCGTCGTCGACCAGTTCGAGACCGAAATCCGGAGCAGGCGCTCACCACGCCAGGTCGTCGTCCCGAGCCAGCAGGTCCGATCCTCCTGCACCCCACGCTCCACCCGATCGGTCACCTCCGCGTCGCCTACCCGAACGAGGACCTGATTGAGCACGACGTCGTTGACGACGTCGATGCCGGTGAGAGTGTCGAGACCGGTGGCGAACCGCCCGGCCAAAGCGCAGCACCGATCGACGAGATCGACGACCCCTGAGCGGCCGAGGGAACGGAGTGCGGCCCAGGTGGCGAAGCCACGAGCCCGCCGGGACGATTCGGGCACGAAGTCCGTTCCCCCTAACACCCGCCCTGCGACCTGCCCGGTGAGGTACTCCGCCGTGTACGCCATCGCGGTCGCATGTACGTCGGGATGCGCGCAGAACGCATAGCCCGAGTCGAACGGAACGTTCAACCACTTGTGGCCGTCACATGCCCACGAGTCGGCCAGCTCGATTCCCTCGACGAGGTGGAACGTACGCGGGCTGGCAGCTGCGAAGAGCCCGAAAGCGCCGTCGACGTGCACCCAGGCCCCCACTGCCTTGGCTGCCGCTGCAACCGCTGTGAGATCATCGCAGGCGCCGGTGTTCACGTTGCCGGCCTGGGCGCAGATGATGATCGGGCCGCTCGACTCCGATTCGAGCACTGTTCTCAAGGCTTCGGTGTCCATCGCGCCCTCCGAGGTTGCCGGCACCGCTTCGATCGCGCTCTCGCCCAGCCCGAGAAGGCGAAGGCTGCGGTCGATCGTGGCGTGGCGCTCCGCGCCCGCTACGACCCTCACGTGCGGAGCACCACGCAGCCCGTCCCGCCCCACGTCCCACCCGTGCTGCTGCAAGACCTGCCACCGCGCCGTCGTCAGGCCGACGGTGTTCGCCGCCTGTGCCCCGGTGACGAAGCCCACCGAGGCGGACGCGGGAAGGTGTAACAGCTCCTTGAGCCAGAGGCCGGCCACGTCCTCGAAAGCGAGGGCTGCCGGTGAGGTCGCCTCGTTGAACGCGAGCTGATCCCATCCCGCCGTCAGGAGATCAGCGAGCAGGGCGGCATCGAGCGAGCCGCCGACGACCAACCCGAAGTATCGTGGGCCGGCCGAGGCCATGAGACCCGGGGCCGCAGTCGAGGCGAGCTCGTCGATTACGGCTTCGACCGGGGCAGGCCCTTCCGGGAGCGCAGTCGTGAGCGACGCGCGCACATCAGCCCGCGACGCGACGGGGCCGACGGGTGCTTCGGGGAGTGCCTCGCGATAGTCAGCGATCTCATCGGCAACGCGATGCAGGGCGCTCCGAAGATCCTCCACTCCTGCATCCTACGACGGCCCGGCCACCGCGCCGGAGCTCAGACGGAACCCGGCGCCGAGCACACGCAACACGACCTGGTGCCCGAGTTCGTCGAGCTGATCGCGGACTCGGGTGCCGGCATCTACGCCTGCAAGGCGACCGCCGACATGTTCGGTCGCGGAGACGACGCGTTCGTGCCGCAGGTCACGGGCGTGATCACCGTCGGCGAGCTCTACGCGCAGGCCGCCGGCGGCGAGATCGTCTTCACGTAGCGCACGGGCGACCCGGAACCGAGAACGCAACGAGCCGCGGGAAGCGGCTCGTCGCGCGGCCGAGCGTTACGCAGGAACGGCGCGCGTCGCCTGGTGCGCGACGATCTTCCGCTTGACCCGTTGCAGCGCGTTGTCGATCGTCTTCGTGTCGCACTCGAGCTCGACAGCCATGGAGTCGTAGGACTTGCCGTCGAGATAGAGCCGCAGCGCATCGGACTCGAGCGATGACAGCGTGGTACCGAGGCAGCCGACGAGACTCTGGAGCTCCTGTGTCGAGATCACGCAGCTCGACGGGTCGTTCGTGGTCGGGCCGGGGAGTGCGTCGCCGAGGGTGCAGTCGCCCTCGTTCTCCTGTCCAGCGGGCGTGTGGCTGAACGAGACGTACGTGTTCAACGGCGAGTGCTTGAACCGGGTCGCGGTCTTGATCGCGGTGATGATCTGGCGCGTCACGCAGAGCTCGGCGAACGAGCGGAACGATGTCTCTTTGTCGTGCCGAAAGTCACGCATCGCCTTGTAGAGGCCGATCATCCCCTCCTGGATCAGGTCGTCGGCGTCGCCACCCGCGAGGAAGTAGCTACTCGCCTTCAACCGCACGAACCCGTGGTAGCGGCGCATCAGCTGATCGAGTGCCGCTTGGCTGCCATTGCGTGCCTTGAGGACGAGTTGCAAATCCTCAAGTTCACGTTGAAGCTTCTGAGGCGACTTGGGGACTGAAGCGGTGCGGGCGGACATCGACTCTCCCTGTTTTGGCGGTTTCCGGGCTCGTTTCGCTTCACGATCGACCGAAGTCTCACCCTGAAGTTGAGGGAGAACCTAGCACCTTCTTGCACGCGTTACAACCCCATTGCAGATCTTGCACTGTGATCAGAACAAATGTTCGATACCCCGGGCGGCAGCCCGCTCCCGACCTCGACCCCTGGCAGGCAGCCGGATCGGTGGACGGCTCAGAGCCCGCGGCGAAGCCGTTCGAGCTTGGCGCGCGTCTCCGGGTCGACGCGGTCTCGCAGCAGTGACGGCTCGTCCTCGAGATGGCTCGGGCTCTCGAGATTGCGCAGGAACGTTGCCGACGAGACCTTGCGCACCTCCTGACCGGACGTGCCGCGCACAGCGCCGTCGGACGAGACGAGGCAGACACGCTCTCCGTGCCGGTGCTCGGCGGCCAGCCGTTCGAGCAGCGTGTCGGCGTGAGGCGCGAAGCGGACCGAGAGCGCCCCGACCTCGAGCTCCGTGCCGACGCCGTCGAAGACGACCACCCCGCGCGCTCCGTTCACCGCGACGAAGCCGGCGAGCTCGTCGACGAGCTCGCGCGTGTCCCGTCGTCCGCCCGCATGGAGGAGGTTGTAGCCGTCGAAGAGGTACAGCGTGGGCTCGGGCACAGTGTCATGGTAGGGCCAAGGAATGGTCTCACTCACGAGCGCGGCGCCTCGTTGCGCAAGACGACGCTCCCCGGCGCGCCGCTATGCCCGTTGCCGGCGCGCCTCGTACAGCAGAACAGCTGCTGCAACGCTGACGTTCAGGGACTCGACCCCGGCCGCAAGTGGGATCGCGATAGCGGCGTCGCACGTCTTGCGGACGAGTGGCCGGACGCCCTTTCCCTCGGCGCCGAAGACGAGAGCGACGCCGCCGGTGAGGTCGACCTGCCACATCGTCTGCGCCGCGTCCGCGGTTGCTGCGTAGGACCAGAGATCGTCACGCTTGATATCACCCAGGTAGCGGGCGAGGTTCGGCACGACTGCGACCGGCAGGTGCTCGACCGCCCCGGCAGACGACCGGCAGACGGCGGGCGTCACCTGAGCCGCCCCGTGGGCAGGAACGATCACCCCGGTGGCGCCGGCACCGGCCGCCGACCGGATGACGGCGCCGAGGTTGCGCGGGTCGGTCACCTGGTCGAGGCAGGCGAGCAGCGGCTTCTCGAGTCCCGCGAGCTCCCACGGATCGGCGTAGGGGTACGGGCTCGCCCAGGCGACGACGCCCTGGTGATCGGGGCTTCCGGCCGCCTCGGTCAGCTCCCGTTCCTTGACGACCTGTGGCCGCGGGCCCTCGCCGAGCCAGTCGAGCGAGGCGGCTGCCCGCTCGGACACCCAGAGCTCGATCACCTCACGGCGGCCGCGCAGAGCCTCACGGACGGCATTCCGACCGTAGACGAGCTCACGCGTCACGGCAGGGGCACGAGCTCGAAGCCGCCGGGAACGTCGCGCACCTCCCAGCCGGCAGCAGCGATCTCGTCACGCAGGCGATCCGACTCCGCAAAGTCGCGAGCGGCACGGGCGATCGTCCGCGCGCGGGCGAGCCCCGCCACCTCGTCGGGCGCCTCGACTCGGTCAGCGAGCTGACCGAGCCCGAAGACGGTCAGCCCTCGCCGTAACTCCTCGAGCGCGCCCTCGCTGGCCCAGCGGTGGAGCATGGCGAGCCCCGCGGGCGTGTTGAAATCGTCGTCGAGCACGGCCACAAACGCGTCCCAGTCACCGACCGTACGAGTCTCGCTGCGTAAGGCATTTCGCAGGCCCTCGACCTGGACGCGCGCGGCGGTCATCGCCTCGGGCGAGAACTCGAGCGGCTTGCGCCAGTGACCGGTCATCAGGAAGAGCAACGCGGTTTCGCGCCCCCACTCGGCGATCACCTGCTGGATCGTGGCGACGTTGCCGACCGACTTGGACATCTTCTCGCCGACGAACCGGAGGAGCCCGTTGTGCATCCAGATCTTGGCAAACGGACGTCCCACTGCCTGCGACTGCGCCCGCTCGTTCTCGTGGTGCGGGAAGACGAGGTCGAGTCCGCCGCCGTGGATCAGGAACTCGGGTCCGAGCGCCTTCTCCGCCATTGCCGAGCACTCGATGTGCCAGCCCGGCCTGCCGAGGCCCCACGGCGAGTCCCACGAGGTGTCCTCACCTTCCTTCGTTGTCTTCCAGAGCGCGAAGTCGCGAGGGTCCTCCTTCAGCGGACTCGGCTCCTGCTCCTCGACCTGATCGGGCCGCTGACCGGAGAGGGCGCCGTAGGTCGGGAAGCTCGCGACCCGGAAGTAGACGTCGCCACCGGCCTCGTAGGCATGGCCTGACCCGACGAGCTCCCCGATCAGCGCGATGATCTCGGGAATCGCCTCGGTCGCACGCGGCATCGCATCGGGCAACTCGAGCCCGAACGAGGCTATGTCCTCGAGGTACCACGCGGTCGCATCGCGCGCCCGCGCCGCACTCGCCCCGGGCGCGGCTTCATAGATCTTGTCATTGACGTCCGTGATGTTGTGGACGTACGTGACGTCGTACCCTCGCTCCCGCAGCCAGTTGCGCAGCCAGGCGAAGATGACGAAGGGCACACCATTGCCGATGTGCGCCCGCTGGTAGACCGTCGGGCCGCACACATACATCCCAACATTCGCCGGCGGCTCGGGAAGCTCGACGAGAGATCTCGTTGCGGTGTCGTAGAGGCGCACCGTCATCGCGGTGTTATAGCGGCGGCCGCGCGCCGGAGCGCCTCCTCGCGGGGGACCGCGGCGACCACGGTCCACAACTCGGGACCGCGTTCGGCACCGGTCAGCGCGAGTCGCAGGAACTTCAGGCTTCCGCCGACCGCCTTGAGCTCGCGCACGATGGCGTGGGCATCCGGTTCGGCGAGACTGTCGCCAGCGAGGCCCCGGAGCTCAGCGAACCGCTCGAGCGTCGGTCGGGCCTCGTCACCGAGAACAACGTCGCTCGGCGCCAGGATCTGATGGGCGATCTCTCGGGCCTCGACGAGGGTGCGGGCTCCGCGAAGCGCACGGGCGAGCTCCGGCGGCGCTCCGGCAGCAGCAGTGAGGTCGACATCGGGCATCTCGGCGATCGCATCGATCGCCAGCCGCTGGATGCGAGAGACGTCGAGGTGAACGTCGTGCCGCGGCAACCCGAGCTCGTCGAGGTACGCTCGCGCCGCCGCCGCGGGAATGCCCTCGTCACGGAGGTCTGCCACCGACGCGTGCTCGGCGCGCTTGGAGAGCTTCTTGCCGTCGTCGCCGAGTAGAAGCCCATGGTGGATCACCTCAGGCAGATCGCCGCCGAGAGCCCGGGCGATTCGCTGCTGCACCTCCTCGTTCGGACGGTGGTCGGAGCCTCGGATGATGTGCGTGATGCCGAGGTCGAGGTCGTCGACGACAGACGCAAGCTGGTAGGTCGCGGTGCCGTCGGCACGCGCCAGCGTCGTTCCGGAAAGGCGAATCGAGTCGTCCGGGTCGCGGATCGCGCCTGCCCCGAGTGCAAGCGCCGCCGCCTCGGCATGACGCTGCGCCCGCTCGCTCTGCCGGATCGGCCCCTCGTCCCAGGTGACGCCGAGCCAATCGAGATCGACGAGGATCGCGTCTTCGCCACCGGGCACGCTGCGCTCGGGATCGGTGTCGTCGACGCGCAGCACCAGGACACCACCGTGCTCGTCGGCATAGGCGCGGTTGGCCACGGCACTGAGAGCGTTGCCGAGGTGAAGCGACCCTGTCGGGCTCGGGGCGAACCGGACACGAACCGCGGAGCTCACGCCTCGATCGTGATGTGGCCGGGCCGGCCGGCGACCTGCTCGAGCCACGCGCGAATTGCAGGGTACGGCCCGAGATCGAAGCCTCCCTCGTGCGCGACGTGGGTGTAGGCGTAGAGCGAGATGTCAGCCAACGAATACCGCTCACCGACGAGGAACGTGCGACCGACGAGATGGCGCTCCATCGCGTCGAGCGCGATATAGCCGTTCGCCGTCTGCTCCTTGATGCGCTCGACGTGCTTCTCCGCCTCGCCCGAGAAGGCGACCAGGAACCGAACGACGGCGATCGAAGGCTCGTGCTGGTACTGCTCGAAGAACTGCCACTGGAGCACCTGCGCGCGCTCGTAGCGGTCGTCGGGAACGTACTCCGTTCCATCCCCGAGGTACCAGAGGATCGCGTTCGACTCCGCAAGCGGCCGACCGTCGTCCAGCACGAGAGTCGGCACCCGCCGCGCCGGGTTGAGGTCGCCGAGCACCTCTGCACGATTCGAGCGGTCGACGACGCTGAGCTCGTGAAGCTCGAGCGGGGAACCGAGGTGGGCAGCGAGAAGGCGCACCTTGTAACAGTTCCCCGAGACCGCAGAGTTGTAGAGGAGCATTCCCTAACTCTCGCACAAGCGGCGTGCTGCGAACGCGTGGGCCAACGCCTTGCTTCGGGAACCAGCGGCCCTCCTTCGTCATCCCCTGACCGGCGAAAGAGCGCCGAGGGTCGAGGTCAACACGGAGGCTTCGTCCATGACGCTGAGAGAGAAGGGCCGCTAGCGAGTGTCTGGTAGACCACGCAATAGCGCTCCGTCAACCGAAGCAGGGTGTCGAGCTCCTCGTCGCTCGCCTCGGTGTCGAGTTGGAAGTCCAGCCGAATCGACCGAAAACCAACCGGCGCCTCCTTCGCGACGGCAAGCGTTCCGCGGAAGTCGAGATCGCCTTCGGCCCGGACGACCCCCTCCCTGATGTCGAGCTCGAGCGAGGTGGCAACAGCGCGAAGCGTGACTCCCGCGCAGGCAACCAGTGCCTCGAGGAGCATGTCGCCCGAGCAGAGACTCGAGCCGTCGCCACCCGTCGCGGGATGCAGGCCCGCTTCCGCGATCGCACGCCCGGTCCCTACCGAGCAGGTAATTCCGGAGCCGAGCGTCCCGGTCGCCGTCAACGTGACGACGGCCGTCGCCGGATCCTCACGGTAGCGCTCCTTCAGTGGCTCCTGGACGCCGCGGAGCTGGTCGCGATCGATTGCTCCTCCTCTGACGCCGAGAATCTGCCCCGCACGGCGCGCGAAGTCAAACTTCCGTGTCGGCCGGGGCGAGCTCGCACCCGAACTCGTCGCTCCAGTCGAGGTGCGGGTCGAGCAATTCGGAGAAACCTGTTGGTGATCATCGGATACTTGCGCCTGCCCCCGTGAGATCAGTGTGGAGCGACCGGGTCGGGGTGTCCCTCGACGCCGACGCTCTCCACACCGTCGCCGTGTGGTGCCTCGATCGTGATGTTCGGGAGGATCCTGTCCAGCCAGCGCGGGATGTACCACGTCCGCTCGCCCAGGAGCGTGAAGAAGGATGGCACGAGAGTCATCCGCACGATCAGCGCATCGCCGAGGATCGCGACCGCGAGCAGCAGGCCGAACTCCTTCGGAATGCGGTCGGCGCTGAGGATGAACGCAGCGAAGACCGTGCCCATGATCAGAGCGGCGGCGACGACGACTCGCCCGATCGCCGCGATGCCGTGCGCGACCGCGTCCGTGGTGCCGAGGCCGTGGACGTGCTCCTCCCGGATGCGGCTCATGATGAAGACCATGTAGTCCATCGAGAGCCCGAACAGGATTGCGAAGGCGATCGGGGGAACGAAGGTCTCGATCGGACCGGTCTTGTCGAGCCCTGTCAGCCCCAGGAGATGGCCCTCCTGCACCACGAGGGTGAGGACGCCGAAGCCGACGAAGGCGGAGAGAATCGTCGTGACCGCCGCCGTCGCGGAGACGACGATCGATCGAAACGCCATCGCCAGCACGAGCAACGTGACGCCGATGATGTAGAGCAGGAAGATCGGCATCTTCGAGACGATCTGGTCGGCGATGTCCTTGAATGCCGCCGTCTGGCCCGAGACGTACGCGAGCGCGGCGCTCCCGCCCGTTGCCTTGGGGACGACATCGTTCCGCAGCCGGTCGACGAGCTGGTCGGTGGCCTCGTCCTGCGGGGCCGAGTCGGGAGTGACGAACACGATTGCGACGGTCTTCTCGTCGTTGAACTGCGGCTGGCCGACCGCGGCGACGCCCTTGAGGCCCCGGACGTCGTCGTGGATCCTCTGCGGGGCCTTCGTGTCCCCGTTCACGTCCACGACGATCGGGATCGGGCCGTTGAAGCCCGCGCCGAAGCCCTCCGCGAGCAGGTCGTAGGCCCGGCGGCTCGTCTGCTCGATGGGTTGCGTCCCCTGGTCGGCTGCACCCAGCCTGACGAGGGCTGACGTCCCGGCAGGGATCAGGACGACCAACAGCGCGACCGGGAACACGATCTTGGCGCGCGAGGTCACGAACCGGCCCCAGCGCGCGACGAGGGTCTTCTCGCGGCCTTCCTCGGAGTCGTCCACCGGGCGCAGGAACGGCACTTTCAGCCGATCGATCTTGTGGCCGAGGAGCGCCAGCACGGAGAGGAGGAGCGAGTTCGCGATCAGCACGGTCGTCAGGACGCCGAGAGCGCTGCCGATCCCGAGCTTTGTGACGAAGTCGAGCCCGATGAAGGCCAGGCCGCTGACCGAGATGGCGACCGTGAGACCGGCGAAGAGCACGGCTCGCCCGGCGGAGGCGCCGGCCTCCGCCGCGGCGTCGCGCGGCGCCAGCCCGTCGTGGAGGAGCTGTCTGAAGCGCGTCACGATGAACAGCGAGTAGTCGATTCCGACCCCGAGGCCGATCATCGAGACCAGGATCGGCGTGACCGTGTTGATCGCCGTCAGGCCGGCGAGGATGAACAGGAGTAGGAAAGCGGTCATCAGCGCCACGATCGCGAGCATGATCGGAATCAACATCGCGACGAACGTGCGGAAGACGATCAGGAGCACGATGATCGCAGCGAGCAGCCCGAGAGCCTCGGAGATTCCTTGCTCTAGCGGCGGGAACTCGGCCTCGCCGTTGTACTCGACGGTGACGCCAACCGGCTCGACCGTCTCACGCACGGCATCCTCCACCGCCACCACCTGATCCCGGTCCTTGTCCTCGATCGTCTGGTCGAACTGCGCCTCGGTGTAGGCAATGCGACCGTTGTCGGAGAACGTGTCCCCGCTGAAAGGGTCGCCGACGCTCGTAAGACCTGCCTTGCCGTCGACAGGCTTGAATTCCGGCGACTTCAGCCGCACGATGGCCTTCTCGACTGCCGCCTTACGCTCGGGCGTGTCGAGCCGTTGACCCGGAGGAGCGGCAAAGACGATGTTGAGCACAGCTCCCTGCTCGGACGCGAACTGCGACTCGAGCAGGTCGGTCGCCTTCTGCGTTTCGGAGCCGGGAATCGTGAACTCGTCCTTCAACGAGCCACCAACGGTGGCGACGAGCACGATCAGGGCAGCGATGATCCCGATCCAGCTGAAGACGACGCGCCAAGGATGGTTGGCGCAGGCGCGCGTCCAGCTGGACAGTGCCCCGGTCGAGAGGCGCTCATGCGCCGCGAGCCGTCCCGCCGGCTCCTCGGACGCGCGGGCGGGATCAGAGTTCGTTCCAGGCTGTCCTTGGTGCTCGCTCATCGTGTTCGCCTTTCTTCTCGCTTCCGTTTCAACTTCGACCGAGTGAGTCGTCGTGACTCATCGGTCGTCGCGATTGGCTTGGTCTCCGGGTTCGATGTCCGGCCGGCCGACGGCGCTGGCGCATGTCATCGAAGTCCCCGATGCTACCCGGTCCGGGACGGGCTAAACTCGTGACAGGACGGTCGAAGCGGACAGCACAGCACGTTTGAAGAAGCTGCTCACCGGCCGGCGCGAGAGCGTCCCGGGCGAACCTCATTCTCTGGCCGTAGGATCGAGGCGTGGAGTCCGATCTCCTGGCGTGGTACGACCGGCAAGGACGAGACCTCCCGTGGCGCCGGACGCGTGATCCGTACGCCATCCTCGTCAGTGAAGTCATGCTGCAGCAGACCCAGGTCGAACGCGTCGTTCCCAGATACGCCCAGTGGCTCGAGCGCTGGCCTACGGCAGCGTCGCTCGCGACAGCATCGGCAGGAGACGTGATTCGCGCCTGGCAGGGCCTCGGGTACAACCGGCGCGCGCTGGCGCTGCACCGCGCAGCGCAGGCGATCGCGCATGACGGCTGGCCCCATGATCTGACCCGCCTTCCCGGCGTCGGCCCGTACACGGCGGCGGCGCTCCGGAACTTCGCCTTCGGCGATGACGTGCTCCCGCACGATGTCAACGTCGACCGCGTCGAGCGCCGAACGGGTCATCATTTCACCGGATCGGCCGCTCAGGCTCTGATGGATCTCGGGGCAACTGTGTGCCTGGCCCGCATTCCACGATGTGACGCGTGCCCTCTTGCGAGCGGTTGCCCGTCGCGTGGTAGCCGGGACGAGCCGGCCCGGAAGCAGAGCCGGTTCGAGGGATCCTTCCGCCAGAGACGTGCGGAGATGCTGCGAGTCGTCGCGGCAGGGACGGCCGATCGCGATGAGCTCGACGGGGAAGCCGTGGAGTCCCTTGCCCGGGACGGCCTGGTCGTGCGCCTCGCAGACGGCGGTGTGAGCCTCCCGTAGCGAACGACCTCAGCCGACGGCGCATTCGCTTCCGCACACGGCGGACGACCCCATCGCCTCCGGTGCGGCGGTCGACGACGTCACGGACGCTCCCGGGGTGGCCAGGATGGCGATTCCGGAACTGGTGCGACAACGCTGCCTCGCCGAGACGGTCGTGGCGGCCCGCCCAGCGGGCGATCGCGGAACCCGAGCCGCTCCGGTCTTCAGTCGAGCTTATGGTGCATCCAGACGTTCGGCTCGACGTAGACTCCCCGGTCGGCCTCGACGTCGATCTCGATGGGCCGGAGAGCGCCGGGGACGGAGTAGGTGCCGCTCTCGGGGAACCGCATCCCTGTCCACAGTGCTCGTTTGAGACGGGGGACTCGAGCATGAACGGGGGCCAGGCCTCGCGGAGGAAGTCGCAGCGCTCGAGTAACTCGGGGCGTTCGTCGGAGGTGAAGAAGCGATGACTCACGCGGCGGCGCGCTCGAGCAGGGCGACTGCCTGCGCTGCGAGCCCTTCACCTCTTCCCGTAAAGCCCAGGAAGTCAGTTGTCGTCGCGCGCACGCCCACTCTATCGACGCTTACACCGAGCGCCGTCGCAAGTTTCTCGCTCATCCTCTCCCGGTGCGCCACGATCAGCGGCTCTTGGCCGACGAGCACACAGTCGGCATTGACGAGCGAGAAGCCGGCCTCTCGCACGTACCGGTAGGCCTCGGCCAGAAGCCCGAGGGAATTTGCGCCGCGGTAGCGCTCGTCGTGGGAGGGGAAAAGCGTTCCGATGTCGGCGAGCCCTGCCGCACCGAGGAGCGCATCGGTGAGCGCATGGGCGATCACGTCGCCGTCCGAATGGCCGGCGAGGCCACTCGGGTGATCGATCGTCACCCCGGCGAGGACAAGAGGCACTCCCGCCGCGAACGCGTGCGCGTCGATCCCGAGGCCGATGCGAAGGTCACTCATGTGAGCGAGGCTAGCGCCTCCGGCAGCGACGCGAGATCGTCGACCCCGAGCGTGGCCGCCGGCGGTGTCCGTTGCAGGCGGCCCCACGGGCCCCGGCGGACGTGGATCGCCATGAGCCCTGCGGCGGCGGCCGGAAGCACGTCGTTGTCAACCCGGTCGCCGACATAGGCGACCTCCCCCGGGAGACAGCCCGCGAGCTCGACGATATGCCGGAAGAACCGGAGATCCGGCTTCCGGACGCCGAAGGTGTTCGACGACGAAATCACGTCGGCGGGTAGCGCCGCCTCACGCGCCCACTGCTCGAGCGCCGCGGTCTGATTGCCGACGATCCCGACGCGCAGACCGAGGGCCTGGGCGCCTTCGAGACACGCGATCGCGTCCGGGTAGAGGTCTCCGACCTCATACGTGAGCTGCTGCAACCAGGTCGTGGGCTGCTCGATCCCGAGATGACCCCAGAGCTCGTCGTGCTCCTCACCACGCTCGATCGTGACGCCGAGAGCCGCCCAGAGCACGTGTGGCTGTAGGCCGGATCGCTCGGCGAGCAGCCTCCACCAGCGCTCCTCGTCGACGAGGGTCTCGCCGACGTCGAAGAACACTGCCCTCAGGGCCATCATGACGGCCATGCGCCGGCCGGACCTGATGGGTGAGCGCGATACAAGGACGCAGAGAGCTCGCAAAGCGGCGCTCTCAAGCTGCCGAGGACGGGGGAAAGCGCCGCGCAGACCTCCCGACAGGCGGTGCGCCTGGACGGCCCACGCTTCATCGTGTCGGTGGTTCGGCCAGCCATGACTCGACAATCGCGAGATCGGCCGCGGTGGTGATCTTCAGCAATCGAGTGTCACCCGCAACGACACGGATGCGGCCTCCTCGGGCCTCCACGAGTGATGCGCAATCCGTCGCGTCAACGGGGCCGTTGCCGCGATACGCAGCCCGCAGGGCTGTCGCGGTGAACGCCTGCGGCGTTTGTACCGTGACGAGGGCCGAGCGGTCGACGGTTTCGGCGACGAACCCTCCCTCGACCCTCTTGACGGTGTCGACGAGCGGCAGCCCGGGTACCACGCCGTCACAGCCCTCGGCGAGCGGCCCGAGCACGCGGCCGATCACCGCCTCGTCGACGAGCGGACGCGCGGCGTCATGCACGATCAGGACGAGCGCGTCGTCCGGAACCTCGGCCAAGGCGGCGCGAACCGATTGGGCGCGTGTCGCTCCTCCCGCGACGACTGCGGCGACCTTCGAGGCGACGAGCTCCTCCGCCAGCACGATCGCCGCCTCCTCCCAGTCGGGCGGGACGGCGACGATGACCGCATCGATCCACGAGCTCGCGTCGAGCCTTTCCAGGCTCTCGGCCAGGAGAACACGGCTGCCGAGCGCGACGAACGCCTTGGGCCGGTCGGCTCCGAGCCGGTCGCCGGAGCCCGCAGCGAGGAGAATCGCCCATGTCGAGCTGACGCTCCCGCCATCGGCCACGGGCGCTACTCGTGCATCCTGCCGATGCGATGCAGCCTCACGCGCTCGCGGCAGCGACCTTGGCTTTCGGCTTGACCGTCCGCTTCCCACCGGCGGGATTCGCGAGCACCTCGTCGAGCCAGGCGGCAGCGTCTTCCTCGCTCATGTCCTTTGCGTACATGAACTCCGAGGCAAGAATCTTCTTCGCCTTGACGTACATCTGCTTCTCGCCCGTCGAAAGGCCCTTCTCGTGGTCGCGAAGCGCGAGGTTGCGCACGACTTCGGCGAGCTCGAGGATGTCGCCGGTCTTCATCTTGTCTCGGTTGTGCTTGAAGCGCCGGTTCCAGTTCTTCGGCATCTCGGTCGACTCGCCGGAAAGCGCCTTGACGACGACCTCCACGGCGTCGAGCCCGATCACCCAACGAAGACCGACCTTTTCGGCGTTCTCCGTGGGCACATTGACGGTCATGTCGTTGTGCAGGATCTTGATGGTCAGGTATTCGCGCTCCTGCCCGAGAACGATGCGCGACTCCTTGCTCACGACCGTGCCTGCCCCGTGGTGCGGATACACCACATTGTCGCCGACGTCGAACAAGCTAGCCCTCCCGTTATCCGCCCATTTCACGAAAACCGCCGGCGCTGAGAGGCTGCCGGCGAGGGAACGATATTCTAGCTGAGATTCGCGACCCGTTCAGGGTGAATGTGGGCCTGAGGGTACCGACCGGCGAGCGCTCGGCACCCGGTTCCGCGATCCTTTCGTGACAACACCTCGCGACGGCGTCCTTCGAGCCTGTTCACTGCCACGAGCGGGAGCCCGCGTTCGTCGAGGGTCGACCGAGGCTCCACCCCGCCAACCGCCAGGGGCTCCTCACCACGCACGGGGTAGCCGGTCGCCTGACGCTGCGCCCCGCGCGAGAGAACCACCTCCCTCGAGGGCCCCGGCCGCTGTTCGATCCAGGCTACGCCTTGCCCGAAACGCCTTGCCCGAGACGCCTTGCGCTACTGGATATCGGTCGAGTCGAGGCCCGCCGCGATCGCCTGCCGGAGGGTCTCGGCGCGGGTGACCCGAGGGCCGACCCGACTCGTAGTTCCGTCCGGAGCGATCACCGTTCCGAGGCCGAGCTTCGCACACTCCTCCAGACGGCGCTCGGCCTGGGCAGTGGGTCGGAGGCGCCCTGTTAGCCCGATCTCGCCGAACACTGCCATGCCGTCGCGAACAGGGACTCCGCGGGCTGCCGACGCGATCGCCAGCGCAACCGCCAGGTCGGCGCCGGGCTCGTCGATCCGAACCCCGCCGGCCACGTTCACGAAGACGTCCGCCGAGCCGAGGGCGACTCCCGCGTGCCGCGAGAGCACCGCGACGATCATCGCCAAACGCTTCGGATCGACACCCGTCGCGACCCGGCGGGGCATCGCGAGATCGGTGCGAGAGACGAGCGACTGGATCTCGAGCAGGATCGGCCGCGTCCCTTCGAGCGCGCAGGCGACCGCAGCTCCGATCTCGCCGCTGTGGGTTCGCCCGAACAGCTCGGAAGCGTCGGGAACACCGACGAGCCCGTTGCCCGTCATCTCGAACACCCCGAGCTCGTTCGTGGAGCCGAACCGGTTCTTCACCGCGCGCAGCACGCGGTGCGCGTGGTAGCGGTCGCCCTCGAACTGGAGCACGCAGTCGACCAGGTGCTCGAGGACACGGGGGCCTGCGACCGACCCGTCCTTCGTCACGTGCCCCACGAGAACGATTGCGACCCCCTGCTCCTTCGCCACTCGGAGGAGCCGCCCCGCCGCCTCTCGCACCTGTCCCACCGATCCAGGTGCCGATCCGAGCTCCGCCGAGTAGAGCGTCTGCACGGAGTCGATCACGCACACGTCGGGACGCTCGTGCTCGAGCGTGGCGCAGACGGACTCCAGCTCGGTCTCGGCCAGGATCTCGACCTGTTCGGCGCCACCGAGCCGATCGGCCCGGAGCTTGACCTGAGCTACCGATTCCTCCCCCGTGACGAGCAGGCCGCGACGGCCGGCGCGAGCGACGTTACCGAGCGCAGCGAGGAGCAGCGTCGACTTTCCGACACCCGGCTCGCCCCCGACCAGCACGAGCGAGGCGGGAACGAGGCCGCCACCGAGGACGCGGTCGAGCTCCGGCACGCCGGTGCCGATCCTGGCTGCCGCCTCCGAACGGATATCGACCAGTCGTTCCGGCGTACGCGCAACGCCGCCCCGCCGTCTTGCAGGCGTCTCCTGACCTGACAGCTCCTCGACGAGTGAGCCGAAGCTGCCGCAGCCGGGGCACTTTCCGAGCCATCGACCTGTTGTCGTGCCGCACTCGGAGCAGACATGCTGGACGATCACCTTTGCCATGGAACCGATGGTACGCGATCAGCCGGACGGCATGTCGCCAAGACGGGCAACGACAAACGGGCGACGACAAGACGAGCAACGAATCGTGGCCGGTCGACCAGCTGACGATCGCGTGAGTCGCCGACTCAAGTGAGGAGCTTCACGAAGAGCACTCGATCCTCGCCTGGGCCGTCGTAGTCCTTCGCGATGGTTTCGGGGGAGAACCCGAGCGATTCGTGGAACGCGATCGAACCCTCGTTCGCCGGGGACGTCACACAACGGACGAGCGACCGGCCTTGCGCCGCGACGACCGAGAAGAACCGCTCGTAGAGCTCCCGACCGACGCCCGACCCACGATGTTCCGGCGCCACGCCGACGAAGTGGATGTATGCCTCGTCCGGATCGGTCTGCGACAGGAAGCCGATCAGGAAGGCAACGAGCTTGCCGTCGTCGTCTTCGGCGACGAAGCTCGTGCCTTCGAAATGGAGGAAGAACAGCTTCGGCAGCATCGGCGCCATCTCGCGCCCACCCCACCACGCATTGACATGTTGGATCACCCGGCCGTAGTCCGAGGGGTTGGCGTGCCGGATCTCCATCGAGTGAGACTACCCGGCGCGTGGATGGCGTAGGGAGTCTCCTACCTGCACAGCGGAGCACGCGCGGCGTTGGTCCCGCACATGCCTGTGCACGGCCCTAGGGGCGGCGTCGACCACGGGGAGACGTAGGCGCCCTCGTTCGATCTCCGGTACGGGTTCGGACGGACCACCGCCCGCGCGAGCAACTGTCGCGGGCCTCGAGGTGAAGACACGTCCTCGCGATGGAGTCATGCATCCGCTCCGGATTTTCAGCGGAGACATGTGGCGGGGCCCACGTCCACCATCGGCCAGAGCGCCGCCGAACGTGCGCCTCGCCCGTACGCGTCAGTTGAGGTCGTTCTCGGCTGCAGGCGCATCGGCAACCTCGGCTGCGTCGTCGGGCGGCACCGTCACCGGCTCCGCCTTCACCTCGCCTTCGATCACCTTGATGTCGACGAGCGACTCGCCGTCGATTCCGGTCAGTTCCTGCCTGCGGTCGATCAGGATCGTCGACCCCTCGGACAAATCGCGGCCGAGCACGAAGTCGGCGAGCGGATCCTCCACCAGGCGCTGGATCGACCGGCGCAGCGGGCGGGCTCCCATGGCGGGATCGTAGCCCTGCTCGACGAGGAGTTCCTTGGCGTCGTCGGTGAGCTCGATCGTGGCACCGTGAATCGTCATCTGATCGCGCAGCCGCTTCATCATCAGATCGACGATCTGCAGGATCTCGCTCTTCTCCAGCTTGTGGAAGACGATGATCTCGTCGATGCGGTTCAACAGCTCGGGGCGGAAGACTTTCTTCAGCTCGCCCATCACGCGACCCTTCATGTCGTCGTAGGTCAGGCCCGTCTCGTCGCCGAGCGTGAACCCGAGCGACTGGTTCTTCGAGATCTGGGCTGCGCCGATATTCGACGTCATGATCACGATCGTGTTCCGGAAGTCCACCTTACGGCCCTGGGCGTCCGTGAGCTTCCCGTCTTCGAGGATCTGAAGGAGAATGTTGAAGACATCCGGATGCGCCTTCTCGATCTCGTCGAGCAGGAGCACCGAGTACGGCTTGCGACGCACCGCTTCGGTGAGCTGGCCGCCCTCGTCGTAACCGACGTACCCGGGAGGCGAGCCGACGAGCCGCGAGACGGAGTGCTTCTCCATGTACTCGCTCATGTCGATCTGGATCATCGCCTCCTCGTCACCAAAGAGGAACTCGGCCAGCGTGCGGGCGAGCTCGGTCTTGCCGACGCCCGACGGGCCGAGGAAGATGAACGAGCCGGTCGGACGCTTCGGATCCTTGATGCCGGCACGTGCACGGCGGATCGCCTTCGAGACGGCGACGATCGCCGGCTCCTGGCCGATCACCCGCTTGTGCAACTCCTCTTCCATCCGGATCAGCTTTTGCGACTCGGCCTCGGTGAGCTTGAACACCGGAATGCCCGTCCACATCGAGACGATGTCCGCGATCTCGTCCTCGCCCACCTCGGGCTGCTCCTCATCGGCCTCGTTGCGCCAGCTCTCCTCCAGCTCTTTCTTCTTCTGGGTCAGCTTGCGCTCCTTGTCGCGGAGCGCCGCCGCCTTCTCGAACTCCTGCGCCTCGATCGCGTTTTCCTTGTCGGCGCGCACCTTCTCGATCTCCTCTTCGAGCTCCCGGTATCGGGGCGGTGCCGACATCGTGCGGATTCTCAGGCGTGAGCCGGCCTCATCGATCAGATCGATCGCCTTGTCCGGAAGGTGCCTGTCCTGGATGTAGCGGTCGGCCAATACCGCCGAGGCCCGCAGCGCCTCGTCGGAGATCTTGCAGCGATGGTGCGCCTCGTAGCGGTCGCGCAGGCCACGGAGGATCTGCACCGTGTCGTCGATCGACGGCTCCTCGACGCGCACCTGCTGGAAGCGCCGCTCGAGCGCGGCGTCGCGCTCGAGGTACTTCCGATACTCGTCGAGCGTCGTCGCGCCGATCGTCTGCATCTCGCCGCGCGCAAGTGCCGGCTTCAGGATCGAGGCGGCATCGATCGCCCCCTCGGCAGCGCCGGCGCCGACGAGGTTGTGGAGCTCATCGATGAAGAGGATGATGTCGCCGCGCTGGGTGATCTCCTTCATCACCTTCTTGAGGCGCTCCTCGAACTCGCCGCGGTACTTCGAACCTGCGACGAGCGCGGCCAGGTCGAGCGTGTAGATCTGCTTGTTCTTCAGGAGCTCCGGCACCTGGTTCGCGGCGATGCGGGAGGCAAGTCCCTCGACGACGGCGGTCTTGCCGACGCCCGGCTCGCCGATCAGTACCGGGTTGTTCTTCTGGCGGCGCGAGAGGATCTGCATCACGCGCTCGATCTCGGTCTGGCGGCCGACAACGGGGTCGAGCTTGCCCTCCGTGGCCATCTTCGTCAGGTTGCGGCCGAACTGGTCGAGCAGCTTCGAGTTCTTCGTCTTCTCGCCACCGGGCGCGGCACCCGCGCCCGCCTGCCGGCGACCGGGACCCGAGAGCATGCGAATGATCTCGTTGCGAATCTTCTCGGCGTCGGCATCGAAGTCGAGCAGGATGCGCGCCGCCACGCCCTCGTTCTCGCGCACGAGCCCGAGCAGGATGTGCTCCGTGCCGATGTAGTTGTGGCCGAGCGAGAGCGCCTCGCGCAACGCAAGCTCCAGCACCTTCTTGGCGCGTGGTGTGAACGGGATCTGGCCGGTCGTCACCTCGTCACCCTGGCCGACGATTCGGGCGACCTGCGCACGCACCTCTTCCACCGTGATGTCGAGTGATTCGAGCACCCGCGCAGCGAGACCTTCCTCCTCGCGCAGCAGGCCGAGCAGGATGTGCTCCGTGCCGATGTAGTTGTGCTTCAGCGCCCGCGCCTCATCCTGCGCGAGGACGACGACCTGACGAGCCCGTTCGGTGAATCGCTCGAACAACCCTCGACCCTCCTTTCGGCATGTGATCCGAAGCTCGCGACGCCCGCAAGCCTCGAGTCGAAGGTCTAACCATCGTACCGGACGGGCGGGTCGTCAACACCGGCGGTCTCCGGCGGCCGCCGTCTCAGCGCAGGGCGGGGAAGAGCACGACGTCGCGGATCGTCTCACGACCCGTCAGCAGCATCACGAAGCGATCGATCCCGAAGCCGAGGCCGCCCGTGGGCGGCATGCCGTACGAGAGCGCCTCGAGGTACTCGGGATCGCCCCGTTCGCCGTCCACCTGCCCGGCCTGCATCTCGAAGCGCTCCTGCTGGGTGGGCGCGTCGTTGATCTCGGAGAAGGCATTGCCGAGTTCCATCCCACCGGCGAAGTACTCGAAGCGCTCGGTGAGCAGCGGATCGTCGTCGGTGGCCCGGGCGAACGGGGAGAGCTCGATCGGATAGTCGTACACGATCGTCGGCTGGATCAGGTCAGGCTCGACGAAGTGGCTGAACGCCTTGTCGACGAGTTGCGCCCAATCGCGGTCGGGCTCGGTGTCCACGCCGCGCTCCTCGAGCCGGGCGCGCAGCTCGCTCTCGTCGCGCGTCCACAACTCCTTCGCCTGCAGGGCGTCCGTGAAGCGAACGCGTACCCACGGCGCCTTCAGCTCGAGGTCGTGACCGCGGAACTGCACCTTCGTCGTGCCGATCACCTGGTGCGCGACCGTCTCGACGAGCTCCTCGATGCGCACCATCGTGTCGCGGTAATCGGCGTACGCCTCGTACCACTCGAGCATTGTGAATTCGGGGTTGTGCTTGAACGAGACGCCCTCGTTGCGGAAGTCCTTGCCGAGCTCGTACACCCGCTCCAGGCCGCCGACGATCAGCCGCTTCAGGTAGAGCTCGGTCGCGATACGGAGATAGAGGTCGCGCTCGAGCTCGTTGTGGTGCGTCACGAAGGGACGGGCAAAGGCGCCGCCGTAGCGCGGTTGCAGCACGGGCGTCTCGACCTCCACGAAGCCCTCACCGTCGAGGTATGACCGCACCGCGGTGACGATGCGCGACCGGAGGACGAAATCCGCTCGCGTCTCCTCGTTGACGAGCAGATCGAGAAAGCGTTTGCGGTAGCGAAGCTCGACATCGGTGAGCCCGTGGAACGTGTCCGGCAGCGGCTGTGTGTTGCGGGCGAGCACCTCGACCGTGTCGGCGAGGAGTGACGGCTCGCCGCGACGCGCGCGCGCAGGGTGCCCCGCGACACCGACGACGTCCCCGAGCAGGACGTCGATCTCACCGGTCTTCGCCGCCTCGCAGATCACCTGGATCCGGCCCGTCCGGTCGACGACGTCGAGGAATACGAGCTTGCCCATGTCGCGGCGCGCCATCGCCCGGCCTGCGATCCGGCGGCTGGTCTCCGCCGCCTGTCCCGCCTCGAGCGGGTCACACTCGTCCCTGACCCCGGCAATTTCGGCCCGGTCGGGGAAGCGCTTCGGGGGTGTGGGCTCGTTACTCATGGTCTCTCCGCAGCGATGCCCAGCATCGTGCCAGCCGGAGAGTGCGAAGCGGCGAACGTTGCGACGCGCGCTCAGGCGGCCGTCAGGCTGCCTTGATCTCCATGATCTTGAACTTGATCTTGCTGCCGCGCGGTGTCTGAACCTCGACCGTCTCGCCCTTCTTGTGGCCGAGGATCGCTCGGCCCACGGGCGACTCGTTCGAAAGCCGGCGCTCGGCCGGGTTCGCCTCTGCCGACCCGACAATGTGGTATTCGACCGTCTCCTTGGCGTCGACATCGCGGAGCCGCACGACGGAGCCGACCGAGACGACACTCGTGTCGACGTCGCCGGTGTCGATCACGCGCGCATTGAGTAGACGCTCCTCGAGCTGAGCGATCTTGTGCTCGAGCATCGCCTGCTCGTTCTTGGCGTCGTCGTACTCGGCATTCTCGGCGATGTCACCGAACTCGCGGGCGACGCGGATCCGGTCGGCGACTTCGCGGCGCCTGTCTGTCCGCAGCAGCTCGAGCTCCTGCGTCAACTTCTCATAGCCCTCCGGGGTGAGGAGCACTTCCTTCAAGACATGGCCTCCAGGCGGCTTCAGCAGAACGTCTGCCCGTTCTGGGCGTCACGACGGCCGTGAAGGGTAGCTGCCGCGGTGCCTCTCGCGCAAACTGCATCCATCTACCATGGCAGCGTGCAGATCACACTCCGGGAGCGCTGGTTCATCGACTCCGTCGAAGTTCCCACTCGACTCGTTCTTGCGCCGATGGCGGGCGTCAGCGTGCAGGCGTTTCGACGACAGGGACGCCGGTTCGGAGCCGGGCTCGTGTGCTCCGAGATGGTCTCCTGCGCCGGAATCGAGCACCGCAACGAGAAGACGCTCGGGTACCTCCGTGTCGCCTCCGACGAGCATCCCCTGGCGATCCAGGTCTTCGGCTCCAACCCTGCCACGATGGCGGAGGCGGCACGCATGGTCGAAGCGGCCGGGGCCGACATCGTCGACATCAACTTCGGCTGCCCGGTACGGAAGGTGACGAAGACCGGTGCGGGCGCGACGCTTCTCGACGACCCGGACCTCGCGTGCCGGATCGTGTCCTCGGTCGCAGACGCCGTCGCCCTACCCGTTTCGGTCAAGATGCGACGTGGGCTGCGAAACGGCTCCCGCGATTGCCTGAGCGTTGGCCCGCGCCTCGTCGCAGCGGGCGCCTCGGCTCTCACGCTGCACCCACGCTCGGCGCAGCAGATGTATACGGGCTCGGCCGACCACGATCTGACCGCCGAGCTCGTCTCGCTCGTGGCAGTTCCCGTGATTGCGTCGGGTGACATCACCTCGCGTGCACGGGCCCAGGCTGTCCTCGCGACGACGCGGGCAGCCGCGGTCATGGTCGGTCGCGGAGCCCAGGGAAACCCGTGGGCGTTGCGGGAGATCATCGGCGACGACGCGGCCGAGCCGAGCCGGGAGGAGGTCGTGGCGGAGCTCGTCCTCTTCATCCGCGAGACCGTTCGCGAGCTCGGCGAGCGACGAGCGGCCGGTTTCTTGAAGAAGTTCTATGCGTGGTACCTGGGGCGAGGGCGCTTCCCGCGCCCGTTCAAGCAGGAGCTCGTCGTCCTCGACTCGACGGAAGAGGTCGAGCGGCGACTGATCGCCGCCGCGCCCGACTCACTCCCGCTGATCGAACGACTCGAGGCAGAGCTCCCATCGGGCGACGAGGTCACGCTCGCCCTCCCGATCTCGGTCTTCGGCGGCGGCTGACGACGACGCTCCTCCCGACTCCGCCGGAACTGCGGGGAGCGGGCGGTGGCGGCTGGGTCGTCACCTGAACGGGGGACGTTCGGACGACGTCCATCGGGGTTTGATGAGGTGTCGTGACAAACCCACCCGCGGCACAACGGGCAAGGCGCCCCGGCACACGGCTGCGCCCCGCAGAGGGCGTCGCCGATCCGTCTCGCGGCACACGCGTCGCCCTCGGCATTCCGGCTGTCACTGCTGTTGCGACGGCACTATGGATGCTGCGCTCCGGAATGTCCCTCGACACCTCGCTGCCGATCGCCGGGGCTCTCCTCGTCGTTGCGGCGGCGGCGGAGCACATCGTCGTCCAGCTCGGCCCACGAAGCTGGTACACCGCTTCGACGCCGGTCGTCGTGCTCGCGGCGCTGGTGGGCGGCCCACTCCTCGGTGTCGCCGCGGGCGTGTCGACACAGCTCATCCGTTCGGAGGCGGTCTGGCGCCGGCGGTCGGCAGAAGGCGGCCTGGCCGGGCTCCAGGGGTTGGCGGCGGGAGCCTTCGGAGCAGCGCTCCTCGCCGACGGCAACAGGACACTCGCTGCCGCGGCCGGGGCAATGCTGATCGCAGTCGGAATCAACTCCGCCGGCCGGCTTTTCATCATGCTCGAGCGGCGCGCCCGACCACTGCTGCTGCTCTGGCGCCGCGGAGTGCTGGTCGATCTCCTCGAGACCGTCCTGGTCGTACCTCTCCTCACTGCCCTCCTGATCGCGGGCCGGCAGAGCTCTGCCCTCGTGGTCACGACCATGGCGACGCTCCTTGCCGTCCTGATGATCGCGCAACGAAGCCGTGAGACGACGGAGGCCGCACTTGCCACCGAGCAGGCGAACGCCCGCCGCGATCAGCTCACCGGTGCTCCGAATCGACGCGCCTTCGAGGAGGCCATGGCCTCCGAGCACGCGCGGATCGTTCGTGGTGGCGTGCCGGCCGGGCTGTTCGTCGTCGATCTCGACCGCTTCAAGTCGGTCAACGACCGCTTCGGCCATCGCGTCGGAGACGAGGTCCTGATCGAGGTCGTCCGGCGACTCACGGAGGGCCTGCGTCCCTCCGACACCGTCGCACGCTGGGGTGGCGAGGAGTTCACGATCCTCACCCCGGGGGTCCGAGGACGTCGCCAGCTGGAACACGTCGGCGAGCGGATCCGCATGCTCGTCGGCGACCTTCCGATCGCCACGTCGAAGACGGCGCTTCCCCTCACGATCTCCGTCGGAGGAACGCTGCTCGACGGCTCCGTCCCTCCCACGACCGCCTTCGAGCGGGCGGATCGAGCGCTCTTCGAGGCAAAGTCCACCCGGGACACATCGGCGATCGCGCTACCGCCAAGACTGACGCTTCGACTCGAGACCGCCTAACCGAGTCGGACGGCCGGGCGACGCTTCCCCTCGCCGGCGCCGGCTCTGCATCACCCCGAGGACGAGCGGTGCGAGCCGGTCAGCGCGGTCACGACGCCAAGCCCGACGAAAACCGACCCCGAGACGTAGCGCTGAATGCGCGCCCAGCGGTGACTCTTGCGCAGCCTCTCGCCGGCCGAACCAGCTGCCAGTGCCCAAATCGAGTCCGTCACCAGGCCGAGCAGCATGAACGTCAGCCCGAGCACGACGATCTGCAGCGAAGCCTGTCCCAGCGCCGGGTCGACGAACTGCGGCAGGAACGCGAGGAAGAACAGTGCCGTCTTGGGGTTGAGGATGTTCACGACCACGCCCTCTGCAAAGTCGCGGCGGCGTCGGCGCGGCGGCCGCTGCGGGTCGGTATCCGCCGGATCTGCGCGGCCGAGCAACGTCCGGATGCCGATCACGATCAGGTACAACGCGCCCACGACTTTGACAACGGTGAACGCGGTTGAGGACGAAAGGAGAATCGCCGATAGCCCCACCGTCGCAGCCGCGAGGTGCACCAGCGTGCCGATGTGGATCCCGAGGACCGAGGCGAGGCCGGCGCCTCGCCCCTGGTAGATGCTGCGCGTCACGATGTAGATGACGGCCGGTCCCGGCACGACGAGGATCGCGAGCGCTGCCAAAGAGAAGACGGCGAGCGTTTCCGGTTCGACGATCACGCGTTGAGCTCCCAGACCAGGCGGAGGCCGTCGAGGGTCAGGGTCGGATCGACAACCGCGATCGTGCTCGAGTGCGGTGCAACGAGCTCCGAGAGGCCGCCTGTGGCGACAACTTGGGCGTCGACCCCGAGCTCGCGACGGATTGCGGCGACGATGCCGTCGACCTGACCGGCGAATCCGTAGACGATGCCGGATTGAAGCCCGCCCACCGTCGTCTTGCCGATCACGCTCGGCGGCTCGACGTAGTCGACCTTGACCAGTCGCGCCGCCCGCACGAACAGTGCTTCCATCGACGTCTCGATCCCGGGCGCGAGCACGCCGCCGACATACTCACCGGCAGGCGAGACGACGTCGAAGTTGGTTGACGTGCCGAAGTCGACGACGATCACGGGAGCGCCGTAGCGCTCCTTGGCGGCGACAGAGTTGACAATGCGGTCGGGGCCGACCTCCCGCGGGTCGTCGTATCTGATCGGGATGCCGGTCCTGACGCCCGGACCGACGACGAGGATCGGCGCCTGCGCCCAGCGGACGGCCAGCCGCTCCCATTCGCGCACGAGTGCCGGAACCGTGGACGACAGACAGATGCCGTCGACCGAGTCGAGGTCGAGCATGCCGCTGAGGAGCACGCCGAGCTCGTCGCCGGTGCGGGTGCGCTCGGTCGCGAGACGCCAGTCGTCCGTGAGCCGGTTGCCATCGTAGAGGCCGAGGACGGTCTGGGTGTTGCCGACATCGACTGCGAGCAGCATCGAGTGATTGTATGGGCGGAGTCGAGCCTCGACCGATCAACGACGACCGGCCGGCGGCGGCCGGTTGGCAAGGAGGGCAGCCTCGACCCACGAGTGCCGACGGTCCGGGAACGAGGCCCGTCGACCGGCGAGCTAGAGAGCTTCGCCGTCGTCCGGCAATGGCTCGCCGATCCGCTCGGCGAGCGACTCTGCGGTCAGCTTTGGCTCGTCGCCTTCGCCCCGAAGCTCCTCGACGGTCATGTCGCCCGACGTATACACCTCGGCCCGGGGGATCATCCGCGTCGGCCGGTTCTTGTCCCACACCCAGACGTCCTCCATCTTCAGGTGGAAGAACGGGTAGCTGGCCTGTGGGACGACCTTGAGGTCGAGCCGATTGCACAGGTAGGTCGCGTCCTGGGTCAGGATGCAGTAACGAAACAGGCTGAAGACTGCGGTGTATTCGCGCTTCAGCTCGAGCTCGAGCTTCGCCTCGAACTCGTCGAGCTCGTCGAGATGGCTCATGGGGAGGATTCTAGTCGAGGCGTGTGGCGCCCTGCCGGTCCCTTGTGACGTGCACGTGCTCACATCAAGCCTCGAGCACCGCGAGGAGTTCGAGCACCGACCCATGCCCCGGCACCGTGAGCGCCGGATCGAGCTCGGCGAGCGGCGCGAGCGCGAAAGCCCGCTCGTGCAGGCGTGGGTGGGGAAGCGTCAGCCCCGGTTCGGCGACGGCGACGCCTTCCACCAGCAGAAGGTCGAGGTCGACCGTCCGCGGCCCGAACCGTGGCCCGTCGCGCGTCCGACCGAGTTCCTGTTCGACGGCGAGCAGGGTGCCGAGAAGCGCTTTCGGCTGCAGGGACGTCTCTATCGCGACCGCACCGTTGAGGAACTGCGGCTGGTCGAGGTAGCCGACCGGCTCGGTCTCGCGGAATGACGAGACTGCGACGATGGATATCCCCGGCCGCTCGCCGAGCAGTTCGACTGCGCGCGCGAGCGTCGCGCGCCGGTCGCCGAGGTTCGATCCGAGCCCCACGTAGGCACGACCCACAACCCAACCTTAGAGACCGCGTGCATCCAGGCGTCACCGTAGAACCGACGCCGATGGGCCTCGAGTCGTCGTTCGGCTCGAAGGGGTGACGCACGGGAGTCGGATAGGCGATCGTCGCGAGGACGTTCTTGTCGTTCGCGAACAAGGGGCGCGAGCGCGGTTCGCGTTCCTCGCGGTGGTCGTCCGAGGCGAGTCACGTGAGGCGACGTATCGTCTCCGACTCTCGTAGAGCCTCATTCGGCGAGTCCGGTACCCGGTCTACAGCCTCCTGCGTTCGACGGACACGGCCGCGTACTCGACCGCAGGATCGAGCACGACGTCGGGCTTTCGCACTCTCACGCGAACCGCCGTCACCGGCCAGTCGGCAAGCAAGGCATCGGCGATCGCGGCCGCAAACGCCTCGAGCAGTTGATACGCCCGTGCCTCCGAGACCTGCCCGACGCGGGCAACGATGTCGCGGTAGTCGACGGCTTCGTCGATCGAGTCGGTCAGTGCGGCGTGCTCGTGCTCCAGGTCGAGTTCGACGTCGATCAGGAATCGCTGTCCGTCCCGCCGCTCTGCCGCGAGCACGCCGTGGAAGCCGTGGAGGACGATTCCGTGAAGCTCGATCGTCACGCGGCGCTCCCGCGTTCGACAGCCGCTGCCACCGTCAAGGCCTCGACGTGGGGCGCGACGTCGTGGACGCGGAATAGAGAGGCACCTCGATCGAAGGCGACGACAGCCGCACCGACCGAGGCCGCAGTACTGCCGACGCGGCCTCTCGGATCACCGAGCACACGCGCGAGCGTGCTCTTCCGAGACAGTCCGACGAGAACCGGTCGCCCGATACTGCAGATCCGCTCGAGCCCGCGGATCAGCTCGAGATTCTGATCGGGCGTCTTGCCAAAGCCGATCCCCGGGTCGAGGCAGACGTGCTCCTCGCGGATCCCCGCCGCCACCGCCACCGCCAGCCGGTCCTCGAGGAAGGCGGCCACCTCGCCGACGACATCGTCATATCGCGGCTCGATCTGCATGGTGCGAGGCTGTCCCTGCATGTGCATGAGGCAAACGTACGCACCGGCGTCAGCGATCACACCCGCAAGAGCCGGATCGGCGCGCAACGCGGTGACATCGTTCACGAGCGCAACGCCGAGCCCGAGCGCCTGACGCGCGACCTCGGCTTTCGAGGTGTCGATGGAGACGGGAAGGCCCGTGAGTTCCTCGAGCACCGGCACCACGCGCCGAAGCTCCTCGTCGACTGGCACGACTTGAGCGCCCGGGCGTGTCGACTCGCCGCCGATGTCGACGAGCGCCGCGCCTTCGGCGAGCAGGCGGCGCGCCGTCGCCGCCGCTACCCCGGGGTCGACGTTGTCTCCTCCATCGGAGAAGCTGTCCGGCGTCACGTTGACGACACCCATCACCGACGGACGCGACCAACACTTCGCGAGCGGGGAACGTCTCACAAGGGGTGGAGGGTAGCGACGTGCGCTGCTCGCGACGGCGCCCACTGCAACCCGCTCCGTACTCACGGCGCGACGTGACCGGCTGCAAGACCACCGCAACCGGGAGTGGGGCTCAGCCGGCCGCGCCCTCGGGCGGTGGCGGCTGCATCGCAGCACCCGGAATCGTCCGCGGCGAGGGCCGCAGCGTCGGCTTCTTCTCCGGGGTGTCGTCGGAGGCGGGTGGCACGACCGGTTTGATCTCCTCGGGGAAGACCGTCGCTGCGTCCTCACCGGCGAGCAGGCGCTCGAACTGATCCTTGTCGACCGTCTCGCGCTCGATCAGGATCAGCGAGAGGTTGTGGAGCTCGTCCATGTGCTCGCGCAGCACCCTTGTCGCAGTGTCGTGGGCCTCCTCGATCACGCGGCGAATCTCGTCGTCGATCTCGCGCGCAATCTCCTCCGAATAGTCGGGCGCAGAACCCATGTCGCGGCCGAGGAACGGCATGTCGTGGTCACGGCCGAGCACGCGTGGGCCGAGCTTCTCGCTCATACCGAAGCGCATGATCATCTGCTTCGCCGTGTGCGTGACCTTCTCGAGGTCGTTGGCGGCACCGGTCGTGACCTCGTGGAACACGAGCTCCTCGGCTGCGCGACCGCCGAGCGTCATCGCCATCTGATCCATCAGCGTGCCCTTCGTCGTCAGGTACCGATCCTCGCTCGGCAGCGAGATGGTGTACCCGAGCGCCTGGCCCCGGCTGACGATCGAGATCTTGTGCACGTCGTCGGTGCCTTCGAGGTAGTAGCCCACGAGCGCGTGGCCCATCTCGTGATAGGCGGTGATCTTCCGCTCCTTTTCCGAGAACAGGCGCGACTTCTTCTCGGGGCCGGCGATCACGCGCATGATCCCTTCCTCGAGCTCGTTCTGCCCGATCGTCTTCTCGCCTCGGCGGGCGGCGAGCAGAGCCGACTCGTTGATCACGTTCGCGAGGTCGGCACCCGTGAAGCCGGGCGTCTGGGCCGCGAGGACGTCCAGGTCGAGCTCCTTGCCGAGCGGCTTGCCCTTGGAATGCACCTCGAGAATATCGCGACGGCCTTTCCGATCGGGTCGGTCGACGACGATCTGGCGGTCGAAGCGGCCGGGCCGCAGCAGCGCCGGATCGAGGATGTCGGGCCGGTTCGTCGCGGCGATCAGGATGACGTTGTCCTTCTGCTCGAAACCGTCCATCTCGACGAGCAGCTGGTTGAGAGTCTGCTCACGCTCGTCGTGACCGCCGCCCATGCCGGCGCCACGATGGCGACCGACGGCGTCGATCTCGTCGATGAAGATGATGCAGGGGCTCGCCTGCTTCGCCTGCTCGAAGAGGTCGCGGACGCGCGAGGCGCCGACACCGACGAACATCTCGACGAAATCGGAGCCCGAGATCGAGAAGAACGGCACCCCGGCCTCGCCGGCCGTCGCGCGCGCGAGCAGCGTCTTGCCGGTTCCGGGGGGCCCGTAGAGGAGGACGCCTTTCGGGATGCGGGCGCCGAGTGCCTGGAACTTCTTCGGGTTCTCGAGGAACTCCTTGATCTCCTGAAGCTCCTCGACGGCCTCATCCGCCCCGGCCACGTCCTTGTAGGTGACCTTCGGCGAGTCAGGCGACATCCGCTTCGCGCGGCTCTTGCCGAAGCTCATCACCTTCGAGCCACCCCCCTGCATCTGGTTCATCAGGAAGATCCAGAAGCCGACGAGGAGCAGGATCGGCAGCAGCCCAGTGAGGAGCGCCACCCACGTCGACGTTCCCGTGCCCTTGGAGTCGAACTTGACGTTGTTCTTCTCGAGCAGGTTCTGGAACTCGGTCGCAGACTGCGGCGTCGGGTAGTTGACCTTCACCTTCTGCCCCGAGTCGAGCGTCGCATTGATCGACTGGCGGTTCGGGTTGAACTTGACCTCGCTGACGTTCCCCTGCTGCGTCTGGGTGATCAGCTCGGAATACGTGAGCTTGGCCTGGTTGTCACGCTTCGGGATGAGCGTCTGGCTCGCGAGATACACGAGCAGCACGATCACGACGAGCGGGAACAGCGCGCTGCGGAAAAAGCGATTCACGGGTACCCGGGAGGGTAGCAGCGTGATCTCGGGGCAGGCGGCCGAGGGACCTTTTTCTCACCACTCTCTAATGCACGGCACCCGGCACGAGATCGGGGTGCAGAACCCCGACGTACGGGAGATTCCGGTAGCGCTCCGCAAAATCGAGGCCGTATCCGATCACGAACCGGTTCGGGATCTCGAAGCCCACGTAGCGCACCGGCACGTCGATCTCGCGCCGTTCCGGCTTCGTCAGCAGGGCGCAAACCTCGAGCGAAGCAGGCTTACGCGCCTGCAGGTTGCGCATCAGGTACGAGAGCGTCAGCCCCGAGTCGATGATGTCCTCGACCACGAGCACGTCGCGGCTCGCAATGTTGATGTCGAGATCCTTGAGAATGCGCACGACACCCGACGAATCGGTCGCGGCGCCGTAACTCGAGATTGCCATGAAGTCGATCTCGCACGGGATCGAGAGCTCACGCATCAGATCGGCCATGAAAAACACGGCGCCCTTGAGCACGCCCACGAGGAGCAAGTCACGGCCCGCGTAGTCGGCCGAGATCTCGGCCCCGAGTGCCTCCACCCGACGTCGGACGGCGGCTTCGTCGATCAGGATCTCCGCGACCCCGTGGTCGACCTCGCTCATCCGGGCTTCCGTGTCATCCGGACGGTAACCGCTCCGTCCCAACCGGGCGCGACCGCGATGCCGGGAACCGCGACGACCTCACCGGCGCAGACGACTACCGGCCAGGTTCCGCGCTCCGACTCGGGCACCTTTGCGTCCACGAGGAGATCCTGCACCTTCTTGCGACGCCCCGCCAGGTGATCCCCCGGACGCCGAGCCCGCACCTCGAGATCGTCCCGGTCGGCCTCGAGCGTCCACGGCCCCCACTCGACCGCGCCCTCGAGCCGCAACGTGCCGTACTCGCGAACAGCGCGAACGCCGCCGCCGAGGTCGGCCGCCTTCGTTCCGGCTCGCGATCCGAGCAATTTCACAAGCGACGATTCGAGCCCACGGGGCAGACGCGGCCGCGCGTCGCCTAGGGCGCGGAGATTCGTGTCGGCACCCGGGTGCAGTCGGCGGAGCAGCGGCAGGATCTCGTCCCGGATCAGCCCCCGCGCGGTCCCCGCGTTCGTCTCGTCGACCCGAACAGGGAGGCGTAGCTCGGTGCAATACGCCGCCGTCTCTTCGCGCGTCACCGCGAGAAGCGGGCGAATGACGCCGTCCTCTCGACGCAACTTGATCCCACGCGTCGATCCGCTCGCCACGATCCGATAGAGAACGGTCTCGATCTGATCCGACGCCGTGTGCCCCGTCGCACGGAGCCCGAGGCCTTCGGTGGCGGCATAGCGCGACCGACGCATCGCCGCCTCGGTCGCCGTCGGCTCCACCCGAACGACTCGGGCGCCCATCACGGCCGCACAGTGCTCGGCGTCGGCGTCGGCAGCGGCACCGCGCACACCATGGTGGACGTGCACGGCGGATACGTCGTACCCGAGCGCCTGCAGCACATGCCAGAGGCAGGTCGAGTCGGCACCACCCGAGACGAGGCAAGCGACGCTGCCACCGGGCTCCACGAGCTCGTGTGTTCGAATGAGCGTCTCGATGCGTGCTGTCAGCGGCGTCGCCACACACCTAGTGTGACGGATGCGCCGGTTAACCCGCTGATTCGCAGACGGGACGGGCGAGGCTTCGCCACGCCGGCGCGCGGGGACTGTGCCGCCCCTACGAGGGTCGCTTCAGAGTCGCGGCGTCGACCACCTGGTCGGCCGGCGGAAGCTCGAAGTCGAGCGGGGCACCGTAGTCGTAGAGCTCGACCACGAGTGACGCCTTGACCGAGGCGGCGGAGCCTGGCTGCTTCGCGTCGAGATCGATCGAGAGCTTCCTCACCTGCTGGTCGGCGTCGATCCAGATGTCGAGCGGAAGCTCGGTCAGCCCTGCCTGCTTCGCGGTCTGGTCGAGGCTGCCGAGGCTCTGCCGCTGCTCGGCCGGGACGAGCTTCTCGAGCTTGGCCGTGTCGATCGTCGCCCGATAATGGCTCGTCTCGACACCTCGAAGCTCCTCGTGTCCCACCGCCTCGATCGAGCCTGAGACGGCTTTCAGCAACGCGAAGACATCGCGTGGGTCGGTGCCGGCGAACGATCCGAACTGGCTCAGATTGCCGGTGCCGGAGCTGGAAAGCGTCTTGGCATCGCCCTTGATCCACGTCTTGCCCGGCGGCAGCTGCTTGGCGATCAACGGGAACCGGATGTAGACGGTGTCACCGTCCTGGATCGCCTCGAGCTTCCAGTCCGTCGGGCTTCCGAGGTCACCGGTCACCGTTCCTCCGAGGCTCGAGCCGAGGCTCTGGAAGAGCTCCGCGAGCGAGGAGAGGTCGAATGTCAGCTGCGCGCGGTTGGCGGTTGTGTCGAAACCGCCTTCGGCGCTGAATGCCAGCTTCTGATCGGCGATGGGAACCGACATGTCGAGCGTGAGCGCGAACCGCGCCGAGTCAGCGGTGGAGCTCTTCTGCGCGACCCGGGTGAGGCTCGTCAGCTCCGGGACGGCCACAGCGGAGCCCCCGCAGCCGACCGCAGCGACGGCCAGCAGGGCCACGAGGGCTGCGAATAGGACATGAAGGCGCCGCACGGTCATGCTGCAGTATGCATCGACGGCGCGCGGGCCGGACGTCATCCACCAAAGGGGGTATCGGCGAAACGAGGCCCCGCGGCCCAGGCGCGAAGCACCTCGACCGCCCGCTCCACGCTCGTTCGCTCGAGCCGATGAGGCAAAGCGTGCGGCACGTGTTCGAGGCGTCTCGCCGGAACGCTGCCTTCGGCCGCGTCGAGCACATAGCGGAGGGGGAGACCGTGGCTGATCGCCAAGACGGTCGTCTCCGGCCGTTCGAGTAGCACCCCCAGGGCGTCCGCGAGCCGAGCCGCTGCCCCCGCCCGGGTCTCACCCCCGCCGGGGCAGGCGGCATCGGGCCCGTGCTCCCAGGCCCATGTGCGATAGGCGAGCAACGACCCGCCCTCGAACGAGCCGAACCCGATCTCGTCGAGGAGCGGTTCGGTCACACGAGGAATCCGTCGGCCCGTCAATGCCAGAGCGAGGGTGTCCTGCGCACGCTGGAGGCGGGAGCTGACGCCGAGGTCGATCGACTCCGATGCGAGCATTCGACCGAGCGCCCGTGCTTCCTCTGTGCCCGCGGCGGACAGCCCGGCGCCGGGGGGAACGGCGTTGACGATGTTGCCGACGTTCGAGGCGGCGTGGGCATGGCGCGCGAAGATCAAGGTGTTCACAGGAGCACGGAGCGGTAGTCGAGCACGTGACGCATGCCGACCGATTCGTAGAGCCTGATCGCAGGGGCGTTTTCTGCGCGCACGAAGAGACAGACGGTGGGCGTGCCCGCGAGCAGCAACCGGATCAGATCGCGGAGCGCCCGACCCGCGAACCCCTGCCTCCGGGCCGGCGGATCGGTCCACACTTGCTGGAGCTGAACCGCTCCCGGTGTCCAGGCGGAAGCCTCGGCCTTGAACCGGATCACCCCGTTCTCGACCCATAGCCACGAGCGCCCCTCCTCCACCTGGGCCCGGGTGCGCCAGCGGAACCCGCTGGGGTCGCGGCGCAAGGGGTCGACGGCAAGCTCCTCGTGATGAGCGGCCGCACACGACGGGACGAGCACATCGACGTCGGCAAGGGTCGCAGGCCGAAGCCCTGTGCCGCCTCCCACCGGCGGGTCACTGATCGCGTACACGGGTTGGCCAGGCCGGTCGAGCCGGGCCCGCGGCAATTTCCTCCGAGCTGCTTCCCAGAGGTCGGAGACGGCACCCGCCTCGCCGATCAACATCCGCGCTCCCGACTTCCCCGCCAGCTCGGCGAACGCCTGGCAACCCGATCCGGACGGCACCAGATTGCTACCGAGATGGCACAGCGCCGTCAGCTCTCCCTCCCCGTCGGAGAGCGCGGCGAAGCGCCCCTGCGCCCGCCGCGCCACATCCTCGAGGAAGACGCGCTCGATCGGCGCAGCCGCACAGAAGCGAAGGATCTGCTCGATGGACGGCTCGATCAGGCGCGGACGCACGGCCGAACTCTATTGCGGGTTGCCGGGGAGCCGCCGGTAGGCTTGCGCGCATGCCAATTCACGTTCGTGCCAACCCCGGCGACTACGCCGAAGCTTGCCTCCTCCCGGGCGATCCGCTTCGCGCCGAGTACATCGCCAATACCTTTCTCACCGACGTCGTGCAACGAAACGGCGAGCGCGGAATGCTCGGCTTCAGCGGGATGTTCAACGGCAAGCCGGTGTCCGTGCAGTCGAGCGGGATGGGATGCCCGTCCGCCGCGATCGTGATCGAGGAGCTCATCCAGCTCGGCGTCCAGAAGATCATGCGCGTCGGGACCTGCGGCGGCCTCCAGGCCGATCTGACGATGGGCGATCTCTTGATCGCGCTCTCGGCGACCGGATCCGACTCGACCTCCTCCCACTACGTACTCGGCGAGCCGCACGCGCCGACCGCGGACTTCCGGCTCGTCCACGAGGCAGTGCACCAGGCGAAGCACCTCGGGAAGTCCGTCCGCGTCGGCCCGATCGTCTCGACCGACATCTTCTACAACCCGGACTCCGCCATCGCGGGCCGCTGGTCGGAACGCGGCATCCTGGCCGTCGAGATGGAGGCCGCCGTTCTGTTCACGCTCGCGGCGCTGCGAAAGATCCAGGCCGGCTGCATGCTCATCGTCAGTGATGTGATCGTCGAAGGCGAGTTTCTCCGCATCAGTGACGAGGACATGCGCAAGGCGGTCGACGAGATGACCGAGTTGGCCCTCCACACCGTCACGGCCTGAGCGCCCTGAGCGAAACAGTTTTTCTCGTCAATCCGGCTGCCGCGAACGGGTCGACCGGGCGGCGCTGGCCGGCGATCGCCCACCAGGCGGCGGGCGCCGGTCTCGAAGGTGACGCGCTCATCAGCGAGCATCGGGGTCACCTCGGACAGCTTGCCCGAGAAGCCGCCGTCAGCGGCGCTCGCCTGCTGGTCGTCGTGGGCGGCGACGGTTCGGTGAACGAGGTCGTGAACGGCCTTGCCGGTCTCGAAGAAGCACCCGCGCTAGCGTTGATCCCGTGCGGCACCGGCGGTGACTTCGTCCGCACGTTCGGCATTCCCGACGACGTCGCGACCGCGGCCCGGATCGCTCTCGACGGCGAGACGCAACCGATCGACCTCGGTCGGATCACCTACCGCGCGTGGGACGGTCGGGAGGTGGGAGCGGTGTTCGCGAACGTCGCGAGCGCGGGCATGAGCGGCGCGATCGCCCAGCGTGCCAACAACAGCTCGAAGGCTCTCGGCGCGAAGGCGTCGTACCTGTGGGCAACGTTCGCCGTTTTCGCCGGCTGGTCAGCGGTCGAGACGCACGTCGTCGTCGACGGCGAGACCCGCACCGGGCGGATGTTCGACGTCGTCGTCGCGAACGGGCGGTACTTCGGCGGCGGTATGAAGATGTGCCCGGAGGCACTGCCCGACGACGGCCTACTCGACGTTGTCACGATCGGCGACGTGAGCAAACGCGATCTCGTGCTGACGATGCCGAAGATCTACCGGGGAACCCATCTGCCCCACCCGAAGGCGGAAGCATTCCAGGGGCGCATCGTCACTGTCGAGACGGATGAGCCCGTGCCGGTCGAGCTCGACGGCGAGCAGCCCGGTACGACCCCGGCGCGATTCGAGGTGCTGCCGGGGGCGCTCCGGCTCCGGGTGCCCGGCGCCAAGCCAGGGACGCCGGCGAAAGCGACGCGAGGCTAAGGCCTGACGTCGGGCGGCTTCGGGGTTGCTTTCGGTTTCTGGGCGCGCCTGAGCGCCGCGAGCTCCTTCTCGAGCTTCGCCACGCGCTTCTCGAGCTCGTCGATCCCGCGCACCTTCTTCCCGAGCTCGTCGACCCGCGTGCGCAGATCGTTCACCGCCTTCAGGGCTTTCGTCCCGCCCGGTAGGTCGGCGAGTCTCGCGATCGTCTGCTCCCCACGGTCGGCCAGCCGGGCGAGCACGTCGCGATCTTCCGTTGAGGCCTTCGTCGGTTCTGACATGCCCCAGTCATACCACCGCAACGGCAGCGGCGCCCGTATTGTTGCTCTGTGCCGGAGGGATTCAGGAGCGCCTACGACGTCCGAGTGCGCTTCGCCGAGACGGATGCGCAGGGAATCGCGCATCACGCCTCGTACGTCGTGTGGCTCGAAGTTGCGCGCGTGGCGTACCTCGCAGATCACGCCGGCGGCTATCGGTCGATCCAGGCAAGGGGGATCGAGGCGTTGACGACCGGCGTGCGAGTCGACTATCTCGCCGCCGCGGCGTTCGACGACGTGCTGACGATCCACCTACGGTGCGTTGACATCCGCGGGGCGCGGTTCCGGTACGAGTACCGGATCGAGCGTGATCAGGAGCTCGTTGCCACGGCCGAGACGCTCCACGCGACGGTCGACGCCGCGACGCGGCAGCCGACGCGCGTCCCACCGTGGTTCGTGACGGCGATCGCTACGGCCGAGCGGATGTCGTGACGGTGGGGTCGGTGGCGGTTGCGGGGCTTTCCACCGGGGTCGCCGGCAGGGGTACCCCCGCCTTGGCTGGCGGCTTCTTCGGCTTGGCGCCCGGCTTCTTGGCGGGCGCCTTGGTGCCGACACGCACGAGCGACGGCTCGCCGACGTAGTACGACCGCCACGTGTTGTCGTAGAGGACGTTGTCGTTCGCGTCGTAGACGAGCCGCCGGACGCTGGTCTTGCGAGGCGGCGAGCCGAGCTCGTCCACGACCCGCTTGCCTTTCGGGAGTGACGGATCGTCGATCTCCTTCACCGGCACCGGGCCGGTTTGCTCGAGGGGCGCCGTTGTCTCCTCGACGCGACGGTTGACCGGTGTGCCGTAGAGATTGACGGTCAGCGACCCGGCTCCCACGAAGGTGCGCAGCAGCAACCAGTGGTCGGTGTCGTTCGTGAACCGCAGATCGAGATCGGGGTAGTTGACGGTCGCGTCCCGGCCCAACGGGTAATGGCTGATGTAGAGGGCGTGGTTCGTCCGGGCGGTGATCGGAAGGCCCCCCGTGAACGCAGCATTGAACACGGTCGTCGAGACCTGGCAGATGCCTCCCCCGAGCCCGTTCTGCAGCTCGCCGTTGATGATCACCGGCGCTTCCTGGAATCCCTTCGCGGCCGTGCGTTCTCCCGTCGTTTCGTTGAACGAGAACGTGCCTCCCGGCTTGATCAACGTACCGTCGATCAGCCTCGCGACGAGCTGCACGTTGTTGAGGCGCCCGGGCGTGCCCCCGTACGTGGTCGTGTACGAGGAGACGACGCTCGTGATGCCCATCGTCTTCGCGATCTCCGTGGTTCGTACCGGCGGGGCGACCCGAACGACGAGCCTCGCCGTCCGCCGTCCGGTCGAGAACGCGGCGGCGGTGATCGCCTTCGCCGTCGCCGGAATGTCCAGCTGCAAGCCGGGTGCCGACGGCCTGATCACGATCAGGCCGGTCGCAGCGACCTGGAACCGGGCATCCTGTGGCTTGCGTGAGATGGTGGCGGACAGACGCTCCATGTACTCCTCGGCTTTCGGCCCGGCGATCGAGACACTTGCATCGCCGCCCGCCGGCAGCTGGAGCAGGGGTGCGATCCGCCAGCGCGGCACGCGCCAACGCGTCTCGCCATACACGAGGCGGATCGGCGCCGAAAGAGCGGTGCGGGCCTGCATCGCCGCCGCTGCGAGCTCACCGCCGCTGACGCCGGGGGCGGTCGTCGCGAGCGGGAGAGCGACCGGCGCTCCCCGCTCGAAGCCCGCGAGCGCCCTGACGACGGCCGCGGCCGCTGCCGGGCGGTCGAGCTTCCGGCCGGATCGGCCTTCGACGACGCTCACCGCAAGACCCGTACGCACGAGCTTCGCATCGACGCCTTCGCGATCGATCGCTCGTGCGATCTGGCCGAGCTTGTAGTCCAACGCCGCGTCGTAGACCCGCAGCGGCGGGGAGACGTTCACCCCGAACAGCTTCGCCTTGAGACGCTTGAAGCCACGCATCGGCCCGAAGCCGCCACCCTCGGCGGCGGCCGCCTTGACCGCGTCTTGCCAGTCGGCCGCAACTCCGAGCTGCGAGGCCGTCAAGACGAACTGCCGACCAGCGGCGGTGAAGATGACCGGCGTGCGCTCGATCGCAGCCGAGCGCTCCGAGAGCATCCGCACGGCTGCGCTTTCCGGAAGACCGCCGACGTCGACCCCCGCGATCGTCGTTCCGGCCGCAAGCGTCATCCGCGAGCCCGCGAACGCGAGCCCCACGAGACCTGCAAGCAGCACAACTGCAGCCGTCAGGATTACGGCCCGGCGCAGGACAATCCGGCGGAGGGATTGACTCTGGCGCACGCGGGGGCGGTAGATCGTCGTATCGGTGCGCACCGAGACGGTGACTCTACCGGAGCCCTCCTACCCCAGGTAGATCTCCTTGGCTATCACGAGCCGCTGAATCTGCGACGTCCCTTCGTAGATCTGAAAGAGCTTGGCATCGCGCATCAACTTCTCGACGGGGTACTCCTTCATGTACCCGTAGCCGCCGAAGACCTGCACCGCGTCGGTCGTCACCTTCATCGCCGTGTCCGCTGCGAAGAGCTTGGCAAAGGACGAGTACTTGGTCGCCTTGCGGCCCCAACCCTGGTCGATCATCCAGGCGGCCTGCCAGGTGAGCAGGCGCGCCGCCTCGATCTCCGTCGCCATGTCGGCGACGAGGAAGCTGACGCCCTGGTTCATCGCGACCGGCATCCCGAACTGGACGCGCTCCTTCGTATAGTCGACCGCGAGCTCGAACGCCGCCTGGGCGACGCCCACTGCCCCCACCGCGGTCCCGGGCCGGGTGAAGTCGAGCGTCTGCATGGCGATCTTGAACCCCTCTCCCTCCCCGCCGAGCCGGTTGGCAGCAGGAACGACGACGTCCTGGAAGGCAACCGCGGACGTGTCGGTGGCACGCTGACCCATCTTGTCGAGGTGCTTCTCGATCGTGACCCCCGAGGCGTCCATCGGGATGACGAAGGCCGAGAGGCCCTTGTGCGCCTTCGCGAGGTCGGTGGAGGCGAAACAGACCATCCAAGAGGCATGGCCGGCGTTCGTGATGAACATCTTCGACCCGTTGACGACGTACTCGTCGCCCTTGCGCACAGCGGTCGTCTGGATCCCGGACACATCCGAGCCCGCGCCGGGCTCGGTGAGGCCGAAGCACCCAAGGATGGGAGCCTCCACGAGCGGGCCGAGCCATTCCTTCTTCTGCTCCTCGGTGCCCGCGACCAGGATCGGGCCGGCTGCGAGGCCGTTCGAGCCGATCGAGGTGCCGATGCCCGAGCAGCCCCAGTTGAGCTCCTCGCCGACGAGCATGCCGTCGAAACAGGGAAGCTCCGCCCCGCCCAGCCAGCCCGGCACGTGCACGTTCATCAGGCCGATCTCGTGCGCCTTGGCGATGATGTCCGTCGCATGGGTCTGATGCTCGTCACACTCGGCCGCCCGCGGCCTGATCTCCTTCTCGGCAAAGGCTCGCGCGAGCGAGCGCAGCTCCCTCTGCTCGCCCGTGAGGGCGAACGAGACGCCGCCGGCAACACCTGTCTCGACTGTGGCCATGATTCGGTCCTCCGGATCTCGCTCGACGCCGTGACGACGAAAGCCGCTTCGATTGACTAGTCAGTCAATCAGTGTAGGGGCAGATCCCGAGCCCGGTCAACCCCCTGCAGTGATCCGGCTCGAGAACGTGCGGGTCTGGCGCTGGCATCACGCGAGCGGGGCCAGCAAAGCGCTACTCGACGGCGTCTCGTGGACGGTGCGCGCCGGCGAGCGCTGGGCGGTGCTCGGGCCGAACGGAGCGGGCAAGACCACTCTGCTGACCCTGACGGCCGCGGCCGACTTCCCGAGCAGCGGCACGATCGCAATTCTGGGCCGAACGATGGGCCGCACCGACGTCGCGCAGCTACGGCGCCGAATCGGCTTCGTCGACGCGCGCGACGGAGATCGCTTCGCGCCGCTCTTGACCGTGCGCGAGGTCGTCAGGACGGGTGCGACGGGAACGATCGGCTACTTCGAGGAGCGGCTCGCGATGCTCGACGTCGACCGCGCCGACACGCTGCTCGGCATGTTCGGCCTCGGCCGGTTGGCCGAGCGGCGCTTCGGCGACTGCTCCCAGGGCGAACGCAAGCGCACCCTGATCGCCCGGGCCCTCGTGGCGCAGCCACGTCTACTCCTCCTCGACGAGCCGGGAGCCGGGCTCGACCTACCCGGGCGGGAACTGCTGCTCACTGCTCTTGCGCGCCTCGCAGATCTCGATCCGGCACTCTCCGTGGTCGTGACGACCCACCATCTCGAGGAGCTCCCCGGTTCGACGACCCACGCGCTCCTGCTCCGCGACGGCGTCGTGCTCGAGGCCGGTCCCGTCGAGCAGACGCTCACCGACGCGGGCCTCAGCGCCTGCTTCGGCATCGCGATCGGAGTCTCCCGCTCCGGTGACCGCTGGAACGCGATCGCCGTGTAAAGGCGCTCGTGTCGTCGGTCGAGGCACGCCTCGCCCCGCAGAATCGAAGGCTGCGCCTTCGATTCTGCACCCTCCGCCAGATTTTCTATATATTTTTGCCAAGATCTTCTCGACTTTGGAGGTTCCGTCTCGTGGCCACGACCGCCGCTCCACCTGTGCTCGACCCGCTCGACTTCCTCGCGATCGACGCGCTTCTCGACGACGAGGAGAAGGCGATCCGAGACACCGTGCGGCAGTTCGTGCGCGAGCAGGTACTGCCCGACATCGGCGACTGGTTCGAGCAGGGCATTCTCCCGCGCGAGCTGTTCGCCGAGCTCGCCAAGCTCGGCCTCTTCGGCATGCACCTCGACGGCTACGGGCTCCCCGGCGCAAGCGCGGTGGCCTATGGTTTGACGTGCCTCGAGCTCGAGGCGGGAGACTCCGGCGTCCGCAGCGCGGTCTCCGTGCAAGGATCGCTCGCGATGTTCGCCATCTGGCGGTGGGGCTCCGAGGAGCAGAAGGAGCAGTGGCTGCCGCGGATGCACGCCGGCGAGGTGATCGGCTGCTTCGGCCTGACCGAGCCGGATGCCGGCTCCGACCCCGGCACGATGCGCACCAACGCACGACGACACGGGTCGGACTGGATCCTGAACGGCACCAAGATGTGGATCACGAACGGAACGATTGCCGACATCGCCGTGGTCTGGGCGCGGACCGAGGATGGCGAGATCCGTGGCTTCATCGTCGAGAAGGGGACGCCCGGGTTCACGGCCCCGGAGATCCACAAGAAGCTGTCGCTTCGCGCGTCGGTCACCTCCGAACTGGTCCTCGACGACGTTCGCGTACCGGTCGACAGCATGCTTCCCGGTGCGAAGTCGCTGAAGGGACCTCTCTCGTGCCTGAACGAGGCCCGTTTCGGGATCGTGTTCGGCGCGGTCGGCGCTGCGCGGGCGTGCTTCGAGGAAGCACTGTCGTACTCGAAGACGCGAATCGTGTTCGACAAGCCCATCTCCGCCTATCAACTGACCCAGCAGAAGCTCGCGGAGATGGCGCTCGAGATCAACCGCGCGTCGTTGCTGGCACTTCACATCGGACGGATGAAGGACGCAGGCACGCTCAGATCCGAGCACGTCAGCCTCGGCAAGATGGGCAACGTCCGTGGCGCGATCGACGTCTGCCGCAGCGCCCGCACGATCCTGGGCGGCAACGGCATCACGCTCGAGTACCCGGTGATCAGGCACATGAACAACCTCGAGTCCGTTCTCACCTACGAGGGCACCCACGAGGTGCACACGCTCGTCGTCGGTGGCGCGCTCACCGGTACACCGGCCTTTCGGTAGCGGCGATGTCGGTCGCGGCGGCTGCGGGCACACCCACCGCACAGGATCGTGCGGCCGCGACATTGCGCACCGCGATCCTCGACGGAAGGCTGCGTCCCGGACAGCGCGTCAACCAGGAGGCGTGGGCCGAGCGGGCGCAGGTGAGTCTGATTCCGATGCGCGAAGCGTTGCGGGCGCTCGCCGGCGAAGGGCTCGTGACCTACAGGCCGCGCCGTGGCTACGCGGTGACCGAGCTCGATCTGGCGGAACTCGAGGAGGTGTATCGCCTCAGAAGGCTGCTCGAGACCGATGTGCTTCGCCGCGGCGTCGCTCACGCGACCGCCGCTGACGTGCACGTGCTCGAGGCAGCAGCCGCCGCGTGTAGGGCAGCAGCAGCAGCAGGCGACGTTGCGGGGCAACTGGCGGCAAACCGGCGCTTCCACGATCGATTGCACGCGCTCGCCGAGAGTCGTCCCGCGTCACGGCTGATCGATCTGCTTTGGGACTCGACCGAGGCCTATCGGGCGCTCTACTACGTCCTCCCGGGCGAAGCGGCGGAGGCGGACCGCGCCCACCGCGCGATCATCGCCGCCATCGTGGCTGCCGACCCGGAGAAGGTCATTGCGCTCCAGGACGCGCACCGGAATCGGGCGCTCGAGCGCCTCCGCGGCTCGCTCCGAAGCGTCGCTCCGTAGAAGAGCCTACGCGACCGACTCCGCCGGCACGTACGCCGCCGGCGCCTGGGAGCCGGCCGGCGGTGGGCCGCCCCAGCCGGGGCCGCCACGATCGTGACCGCGGCCGGGGCCGCCCGTCCCGTTGACGAGGTCGTCCAAGTGCTCTGTCATCCGCACCTGCAGCGCGTCAGCCTGAGCTTGCGTCAATCGCCCCGCCTTTACAGCGGCGTCGAGCTTCGATTTCGCCTCGGCCGTGAGCGCCTTCTTCAGGCCATCGACCGACTTGTCCTTCGCCTTCGCGATCTGGGCGAGCGTCTGGCCGGACCGAAGCTCGGTGCGAAGCTCCTCCTGCGTGAGTCCGAGGTACGTCGCTGCCCCGGCCAGCGAGGCCGGGCCGTCATGGCCGAAGCCGCCTGGGCCACCGTGGCCCCCGCCGAAGAGCGGCAGGCCGCCCTCTTTGGAGCGCTGCTTCAACGCGTCTGCCTGCTCCTTCGTGATCTTGCCGGCGGCGACCGCTGCCTCGAGACGATCGGCATAGGCGCCCTGGAGCGCCGCCTCGAGCTGCGCCGGAGTGGTGCCGAGTCGCTTCGCGGCATTGTCGAGGAATGGCTGCCGATCGTCGTCGAACCCGAGTCCGCCGCCTGCGACGGCCACGCCGACGCCGATGGCCATCGTCGCAGCCGCCACGGCACCGACGATCAGCTGCTTCGTCCGCTTGCTCATGCGCTCTCCCTCGTTCGAGGATCCGGCCGCTGCTCAGATCCGGCGTTCCGTGAAGTACAGCAGCCGAACTTAGGAGCCCGCTGTGAATGTGGCGGTTGCCTCCTCGGCGCGAATCAGCGAGGCGACGAGCGGGATCGCAAGCAGGATCGGGATCCCGAGAATCGGCCAGAGCACCTGATATCCGTCAGTGGCGGGCAGATACGGCCGCAGGACGTCGATCAGGATCCCAGCCAGCAGCGTCCCGAAAATGAGGCCAATGCCCTTGGTGGTCGTGGCGAGCCCCGAGATCGCGCCGCGGTCGTCGGGAGGCATCAGCTTGAAGAGCAAACCCCACGCGAGGGTCATGACCGCACCGGCGAACACGGCGACGACGAAGATCACCGCGAGGTACCAGGCATGCCACTGGGTCGCAAGCCCTCCCCCCAGAAGCCCGAGCCCGTAGACGACCGAGCACCAGGTGATCACCTTGGCGAGCCCGAACCGGTCACCCACCGATCCGGAGACCAGGGCCGCCAGGACGTAGCCGGCGGCGACGGCGGCGAGCACGAGCGTCGAGGTCGACAGCGGCTCGCCGAGACCGACGGTGATGTACAGGACCACGAACGTGCGGGCCCCGGCGAACGTTCCCTCCCAGGCCGCATTCGCGAGCAGGAAGCGCCCGACATCGGGGTTCGCGCGGAGGACACGCCAGGAGTGCCGGACATACGTCGTGACCCCCTCGAACACCCGGCCGTGACCGCCGTCCTCGCGCAGGAACAGCACCGGCACGAGACAGGCACCTGAGACGATTGCCGCGGCGAAGAGGAACGGTGCCGGCTGCCAGAGGCGGTACAGCAGGCCGCCGCCGATGAGCCCGCCGCCGAGTGCGATACCGCGAAAGAGATGCTGGACTCCTTGCGCACGGCCGTAGACGCGCTCCGGCAGGAGATCCGGGTACAGCCCACGGTACGGAGGCTCGTACACGTAGTAGGCGAAGAAGAATGCGAAGACGAGGAGCGCGGTCGTCCAGAGGCTCGGCATGAATGCCATCAGCGCCAGGCAGAAGCCGATCGGCCCGATCGCAACGAGCATGAAAGGCCTTCTCCTGCCCATCGGCGTGTGAAACGTGTCGCTCCAAGGGCCGATCACGAGCGGCAAGGTGAGCGCGAAGGCACCCTCGGCAGCGAGCACCGCTCCGATCAACGACGTGGAGCTCGTGTACTCGCCGAGAACCGGGGGCAGGTACGCGGCGATCGTTGTCAGGGACCACGCAAGACCGAACGCGCCGATGCCGAGCTTGACAACGGTCGCGGCGCTCGACGGATACTCAGGTGCGGTCGCCGTCGCGGACGGAGAGACCGCCGCAGACGACGTCGATGATCGTCCGCTCTGCACGGGCGACCTCCTCGTCACCGTCGGGAAGTTGGCCGAGCACCCAGCCCGTGAGGATCTCCTCGAGCCCGCCGTAGAAGATCCACGTCGACAGTCGCGGGTCGAGGTCGGCGCGGAAGACACCCTGGGCCTGCCCTCGCTCGATCACGCGTTGGATCGTCGAGAACCCCACCCGGATCTCGTCCACTTGCTCTTGCAGGTGCGAGCTGCGTGCGACCTCCCGCACCATCACGCGAACGAGGTCGGGATCGTTCCGCCACGAGCGCAGCAAGATCTTGGCGATCCCGCGCAATTGCTCGTCAGCGGGCTCGTCGGACTGCTCGACCCGCGCGAATCGCCCGAGCAACTCTCCCCAGTTCTCGCGGAAGAGCGTTGCGAGAACCTCGTCCTTGGACGAGAAATAGTGATAAAGGAGGCCGTGCGCGATCCCCGCTTCCTCGGCGATGTCGCCGACGCGTGACGTGTGGTAGCCGTCCCTGGCGAACACCCGGACAGCGGCATCGATGATCAGGCGCCGCTTCTCCTCGACCGCGGTCTGCCGGCCGCGCCCGGGGTGCTCACGTGCGATTGAACGCTCAGTCAAGACTCGATCAGAATAGGGGTCATGCCCGTGGACGCGCAACCGCTGAGCGGCACCCTCGTGGTCGAGCTGGCGTGGTACCTGCCGATCGCCTACGCGGGGCGCGAGCTAGCCCGTCTCGGCGCCCGTGTCGTTCGCGTCGAAGCACCCGAGGGCGACCCGTTACGCCGCTCCGCTCCGGCCTGGGACACCGCGCTGCGCGAGGGCAAGGAGTCCGTCGTCTGCGATCTGAGAGCCGACGCGGCATTCGCGCGCGACCTGTGTGCGCGCGCAGACGTGGTGCTCGAAGGATTCCGCCCCGGCGTTGCGGCGCGACTCGGCGTCGGTCCCGGCGACCTGCCGGCGTCCGTCGTCCATTGCTCGATCACTGGGTTCGGACCCGAGGGTCGCCATGCCCAGCGAGCCGGCCACGACCTCAACTACCTCGGCTGGGCCGGCGCGCTCGAGGACACTCCCTCGTGCCCGCCGCTTCAGATTGCCGACCTCGCAGCCGGAGCGCTCGGTGCCGTCACCGAGGTCCTCGCGGCGCTCGTACGGCGCTCGGACACGGGCAACGGTGCACGGTTGTGCGTCTCGATGACACATCGCAGCCACGACCTCGTCGCGCACCGGCTTGGCGGCGACCCCCGCGAGAGGACGCTGACAGGCGGCCTTGCCTGCTACGGCGTCTACGCGACCGCGGACGGCCGTCACCTCACAGTCGCGGCCCTCGAGCCGAAGTTCTTCGGGCGCCTGTGTGCGGTTCTGGGACGGCCGGAGCTCGGAGAGTTGCAGTACGGCGCCGCACAGGAAGAGCTCGCCCAGGAGCTGGCAGCGGCGTTCGCGTCCCGGCCGCTCGTGGAGTGGCTCGCGAGGTTCGACGCCGAGGATGTCTGCGTCGGCCCGGTCGCGACCAGGGACGAGGCTGCAGCCGACTTTGGCAATCCGCTCCGGAAGCCCGACGAGATACAGCTCGGGCACCATACGGCGGCGTGGAGGGCCGAGCTGGGTGGTTGATCGGCCGTGCTCAGGCTTCGGAGGTGAGCCCGAGAGCCGGCGGCAGAGCGCGCAGGTCGGTGATGCGGTCAGGCTCGCCCGGAAACAGCTCGTCTCGGTCGAGCAGGATCGCTCGCATGCCGAGCGCGCGAGCACCCTCGATGTCGTCCTCGTAGGAATCGCCGACCATGACGGCCTCGGACGCTGCCACCCCAAGGGCGGACAGCGCGCTCTCGAAGATCGACGCGTGTGGCTTCGTCCGGCCGTGACTCTTGGAGCCCACCGCGACGTCGACGTCGAGGCGATGGTGACGGGCGAACTCCTGGAGGTCGCGCTGCCCGTTCGAGATCAGCCCCAGCCGCAGCCCGTGCCCTCGAAGCACCGCCAGGACCGGCACGGCGTCGTCGTAGAGGGCGAAGTTCGCGTGGTTCTCCCACCGGCGCACCATGTCCGTGGCGCAGCTCCGGGCCGTGGGACCCTCACCTCCCATCCCTCGCACGATGTCCTCGGTGAACGCGATCCAGATCTCCTCGTCGTGGACGAGCTCGGGGTGGGCCTGGAGATCGGCGATGGCCGCGAGCCTCGCGGACTCGTAGCGATCCGCGACGAGGTCGAGGCCATGGGCTCGACCGACCGCGCGGTACGCCGCGGGCCCTAGCTCGGGCCCGGGCCGCGAGAGCGTGAAGTCGACGTCGAAGAGCACGGCCCGCAGCACCTCCGGAGGATACGGGTGCACGCCGACGGCACATCGTCACGTCGTACGGTCTCGGCGGGGTGACCCCACACGTGCGGATCCAAGCAGGAGGGTTCGCAGGGAACCGGAGGTTCCCGGCTTCAGGACAGGGAGGGTTCGTAGGGAACCGGAGGTTCCCTACTTCAGGGATCCTCGCGATCCAGGATCCGCGCTAGCGGATCCTGGATCTGCGGACCAATCGGGGTGCCCAGATTCGAACTGGGGACCTCTCCGACCCGAACGGAGCGCGCTACCAGGCTGCGCCACACCCCGAGCGCCCACAGGGTACCCATCCACGACGCAGGCCGCCGTTGCGAGGCCCGTACACTGTGCTCGTGGCCGGGAGGGACGAGATCGTCGCCTACGCGAACGCGCTGCTCGAGGTGGAGCGCTGGCCGGAGTTCGCACCGCCAGGCCTACAGGTCGTCGGCAACGACGACGTGACGCTGGTGCTTTGCGGCGTTTCCAGCTCGCGCGCGCTGTTCGAGCACGCTGCCGATGTGGGAGCCGACATGGTGCTGGTCCATCACGGGCTCTTCTGGCGCAACGAGCCGCTCGTCGTCGACCGTCGCCAACGGGGTCGGCTCGAGGCCCTCTTTCGCGCCGATGCGTCGCTCGTTGCCTACCACCTCGCACTCGACGCCCACGCCACACTCGGCAATGCTGCACAGTTGGCCGAGAGGATCGGTGCGACGCCGGAGGGCCCATTCGCCAGCGTCGGGCTCGCCTGCGACGTCGATGGTCTCACGATCGGGGAGCTGACGGCCCGGGTTGCGGACGTCGTCGACCGGACGCCGCTCGTCTTCGCAGGCGGCCCCGACCGGATCGAGCGCGTGGCCGTCTCGACGGGTGCTGCAGGATACGACCTGATCCGGGCAGCCCACGAAGGGTTCGACGCACTCATCACGGGTGAGCCCGAGGAACCCAGCCTCGTGACTGCGCAAGAACTCGGGATCCACCTGATCGCCGCCGGACATCACGCGACCGAGCGGTTCGGCGTGCAGGCGCTCGCCGCGCATCTCGCCGACACGTTCGCGATCGAATGGCGCTATCTCGAGGTGGAGAACCCGGTCTAGACTCGAATCTGGCGCCCGAGCTCGTTGTGCGCTGCGCTACCGGGCTTGCCTCCGGCCCGCCGCAACTGTTACGCAAACGCGAAGAAGGCGCGTGCGGTTTGCGGACGTCAGGTGCCCGGAGTATCCTGAGACCATCATGGTGCTATTCGGGAGGCGGGCCCGTTGACCCCCGTCAACGACAAATCGAGTGTCGAATCAGCCCGACCGCGCATCTTGCGCCGGCGGGCTTTTTTCATGCTCTGAGGAGGGGACGAATGGCGAACCACCTGACGCCTGAGGAGCTCTCGCACGAGCTCGGCATCGACCGCGATGCAATCATCAAGCTCTGCATCGAGGAAGGCGTCCCCATCTACCACGGAAAGATCGACAAGCATCTCTTCCAGGCTCAACTCGATGCCGTCGGCCTACCTGTCGCACAGCACGCGTAGAACGCCGCCGAGTCGCCGCCAAGTCATTGCCAGGGTGTCTCCTTCGGGAGGCACCCTGTCGTTCGGGAGGCACCCTGCGAGAGTGGGTGGTTTTACTTCGACGTCCGGGCACGCGACTTCGCACCCGACTTCCGGGGCTTGACGGACGTGCGATCGCCGGCCCCGACCTTCGCCGCTTCGACGCTTGCCTTGAGCGCTTCGAGCAGATCGACGGCAGGGGCTTTCTGCACCTCGGGCTCGGTGGGTGGGGGCAGCTCCCCGCCCTGTAGCTTCGCCTCGAGGAGCGCGCGAAGGTCGCGCCGGTAGGAGCTCGTGAGGGCCGCCGGCTCGAACGAGCCGTCGAGGCTCTCGATGATCTGGTGGGCGAGCGCGAGCTCGGGGGCCTTCACCTCCGCAGTCTCGACAGCTTCGACGATCTCAGCGTCCGAGTAGACGTCCTCGGCGAGGTACAAGGTCTCGAGCACGAGCGCGTCGCCGCGGGCGCGAACGAGGCACAGCACCTCACGCCCGGAGCGCACGAACCGGCCAAGGGCGCCGGTCCCCGTCTCCCGCATCGCCTCGAGCAGGAGGCGATACGGGCGGCGCTGCGCCGGCGTCGCACCTGGGACGAGGTAGTAGGTGCGGTCACGATAGATCGGATCGACGAGCTCCACGGGCACGAACTGCGAGATCTCGATCGACCGCGAGTCGTCATGCCCCTCGAGCGCCTCGAGCTCCGCTTCCTCGACGACGACGTATTGGCCCTTCGACGCCTCCCATCCCTTCACGATCTCGTCGGGGCCGACCTCGCGGTCGTGCTTCGGACACCAGCGTTTCTGCTTGATCGGCGTCAGGCATTCGCGGTGCAGCAGTCGGAACGAAACGTCCGACTGGCGGGCCGCGGGCTTCGTCGCCGGCGCGAGACCGACAGGGATGCTGACGAGCCCGAAGGTCAGTGATCCGTTCCAGGTCGTGCGCATGACTCCTCGATCGATTCGGGGAACGGCCTCATTCTGCCCCTCTTTCCGGGTTCCTGCACGCGAGATACGAGTAGATTGCCAGCCTGTGAGCAACGATCGCACGATCGCCCGCCTCTGGCGTGATGCCGTTGCCCGGCAGCGCCCGGGCACGGCCTACCTCGTCCAACAGGAAGACCGCTGGCGCGAGGTCACCTGGACCGAGGCGGCAGAACGGGTCGAGAACCTCGCAAACGGCCTCCTGGCGCGAGGCGTGCGCAAGGGCGAGGCTTTCGCGACGCTCGCTCGGACGACGCTCGAATGGGCTCTATTCGACTTCGCGCTTGCCCAGGTGGGCGCGGTGGGCGCACCGGTGTACGCCAACAGCTCGCCGAAGGATGTCGCGTACGTCCTCGAGCACTCCGAGTCGGTGGGCGTGCTCTGCGAGGATGCGGCGCAGGCGTCGAAGGTCGGCGAGGAGCGCGCATCACTCCCGGGATTGCGCTACGTCCTCACGTTCGCCGACCTCCCCGCACTGGAGGCGGAGGGTGCGACGTTCAGGAGAGAGCATCCTTCCGCTCTCGACGACGCGGTCGCCGCGATCGACGAGGAAGACCTGTTCACGTTCATCTACACGTCGGGGACGACCGGACCACCCAAGGGCTGCATGATCAGCCATCGCAACTACTACGCGATGGCATCGGTCATCGACCACCTGCCGGGCTACGTCCGCGAGGACGACGTGATGTTGCTGTACCTCCCGCTGGCGCACAACTTCGGCCGCCTGATGCACCTGACGGGACCGTACGTGGGATATGCGATTGCGTTTCTGCCCGACCCGTTGCAGACGGCCGACGCCCTGACGTCGATCCGCCCCACCGTGCTCCCGAGCGTTCCGCGGGTGTACGAGAAGATCCACACGGCGATCGTCGGCGCGATCGACGAGACGACGGGCATCAAGCGGCACCTCGCCGACTGGTCGCTCGAGGTCGGTCGGGAGGTTGGCAGGAGGGAAGAGGCGGGCTTGCCCGTCGGATCCCTGTTGCGGGTGAAGCACCGGGTTGCCGACAGGCTCGTCTTCGCGAAGATCCGCACACGGCTCGGTGGACGCCTGCGGACGCCGATCTCGGGTGGAGCGCCTCTCGTCAAGGAGATCGCCGAGTTCTTCGACGCGATCGGGATCCGGATCCTCGAGGGCTACGGCTTGACGGAGTGCACGACCGCCGCAACCACGAACACCCCCGAGCGCTGGCGGTTCGGGACGGTCGGGCCTGCCTTGCCCGGATTCGAACTGCGAATCGCGGACGACGGTGAGTTGCTGATCCGTAGCGACACCGTCTTCGGCGGCTACTACAAGGACCCCGACGCGACGGCGGAGGTGCTCGGCGCGGACGGTTGGCTCCGGTCGGGGGACATCGCCGAGATCGACGCAGACGGCTTCGTGAAGATCACCGACCGCAAGAAGGACATCATCGTCACTGCGGGCGGCAAGAACATCGCGCCGCAGAACATCGAGAACGACCTGAAGGCGTCGAAGTACATCTCTCAGGCACTCGTCGTCGGCGACCGCAGGCCATACGCGGCCGCACTCGTGACGCTCGACGCGGTCGAGATCGCAAAGTGGGCTGAAGTGCGGGGCCTCCCCGCCGACATGGCCAGGCTCGTCGACGACGAACGGGTGCGTGCTCTCGTGCAAGGCATCGTCGACGATGTCAATCGGGATCGGTCGCAGTTCGAGCAGATCAAGAGGTTCGCGATCCTTCCCCGCGACTTCACGCTCGAGTCCGGCGAGGTGACGCCGACTCTGAAACTGAAGCGCCGGGCGGTCATGGAGCACTTCGCCGCCGCGGTCGACGCTCTCTACGCGCCGTAAGCGAGCGGCGCGGTTCTGATCGAGAAGCGATCAGAGCCGCCGGAGCAAGACGAAGCCTCGACCGACCGGCGACAGTCGCTCATGAAGGCCTGCTGCGCGGAGAGGTCGGTTGCGTGTCCGCGGATTCAAACGCTCATCGCCGGCCGGACGGCGCCCTTGCGCCGCCAGGCGACGCTCCCCGTCGCCCTACAGGCGGCGGGCCCCGACATAGCCGCCGTGCTCGCTCATGCCCGTGATCTTGACGACGTCCCCCGTGTGCGGCGCGTGGATGAACTGGCCGCCACCAATGTAGATGCCGACATGGCCGAGGCCCGAGAAGAAGACCAGGTCACCCGGCTGGAGATCGTCGTACGGAACGGGCGTGCCGTATCCGTACTGAGCGGCGGCGCTATGGGGCAACGATACCCCCACCTGCGCGTACGCGAACGCGACGAGGCCCGAACAGTCAAAGGCGTCAGGCCCGGCTGCCGCCCATACGTACGGCTTGCCGAGCTCCTGCATCGCGATCCCGACAACGCCTCCGTACTGTGACGGCGGCGGGGCCGCCAGGCCGGCGTCGGAAAGCAACGAAACGTCGGTCTGACTGTCGATGTCGACGGAGGTCGAGAAGGCGTCCGTGGCTGCCTGCGCCGCCTGAGCCTCCGCGGCGGCGCTTTGTGCGGCAGCCAGCCGGGCACGGGCCTCGGCGGCGAGGCGGGCCTGGCGCTGCGCCTCTTCCGCCTGCAGCTGCCTGATCTCGGTCTGAATGCCGGCGAGCATGCGCTCACGCTTGGCGAGCTGACTTGCGATCGACTGCCTCTGGCTTGCGCGCTGCGCCACGATCCGAGCCTGCGCGGCGCGGGCGCTCTTCAACTTGGCACGCCGCTCGGTCACCTCCTTCCGGAACTGCTTGACGTCTCCGAGCACCTTCGCGTCCTGGTTGCCGACGCGCTGGACCATATCGAGGCGCCCGAGCAGGTCATCGAGATTCTGCGCTCCGAGGATGATCTCGACCGCGCCACCGCCATCGCCGTTGACGTAAAGCGCCCGCAGCCTCTGCGCGACGTGCACCTGCGCGACGCCGAGGCTCGACCGGGCCACTGCGAGATGCCGTGCGTTCGAGCTGAGATCGGCGTCGAGCTGCCCCAGTTGGACGTTCGCGTAGTTGTACGCCTCGATCGCCTGTTCGAGCTGGACGTCCGCCTCGTGGACCTGCGCCAGGATCGCCTGCGCTTGGGCGCGCTTCGACTGAATCGAGGGATTCGCGGTTGCCGATGTCACCGCTGTCAGCAAGACGGCGAGCAGCACCACTAGGGCGAAGAGTATGGCCGGAGCCTGTCGCGTTCTCGAACTGTTCATAAAGCTGGTTCGATCGTCGAAAGGCACGCCGGTCGCAGCTGTACCCGTCTGAGGGAAATAGCGTAGCAGTGACCGCGGCTGTTTGCAACCCGAAACCGGATGAAATCCCTGCAAATCACGCTTTTACGTGTCGTTGACGGCGATCTATTTGCTACGGTCTCCGCCTCGTGGGACCGCTGACTCGAAGGTGGCCGCTGCCGTGTGCCGCTCTGGCTGCAGTCGCTCTGATCACCGGTTCGACACCAGCCCGCGGAGGAGCAGAGACGGCTCCTTCCCTCACGCGGCAGAAAGATGCCCTGCGCCGCCTGGAGTCGGCAGCAGTGTTGCGATTGTATGCCGCAGAGACGGCTCTGATCCGCGCGCAAGCCGACGTGGCGCGCCTCGACGAGCGCTGGACTCAGCTTGCCCATGCCGAGCAGGACGCGCGGCGGCAGACGGAGATCGTTCGCCGCTCCCTGACCGCTTCACGGAAGCGGGTCGCGGTCCTTCTTCGTGAGCTGTACATCCACGGCGAGCCTGATCCGCTTTCGGTCATTCTCGGAGCGACCTCCCTCGAGGAGGCGATGGCGGGGATCGAAGAGCTCACTCGCGCAACGACGCTGAACAAGCGTCTCGGCATCGAGGCTGAGCAACGTGCTCGTCGACTCGACTCGCTGCGTGCACGTCTGGCGGCTCAGCGGGAGAGCCTATCGAGCGCTCGCAGCGCGGCTCGGACCGGTGCCGATCGTCTCGCCGCAGCCGTTGCCGGAAGGCGCGAGACGATCGCCACGCTTCGGCGGAGGCGGTCGCTGACAACGGTACGGCTGAGTGCTCTTCAGGCGCTGGCCCGCGAGGCAGGGCAGCGATCGGCGAACGTCGCCGCAACCTCGGCGGAGGGGAGCACCGGCGCATCGTCACAGGCTCCGCTCGAGTCGGCGCCAACGGCGCCCAGCGCTCCAGCTATCGCATCGGCGCCTGCCGGCACGCGGACGCTCGTCGTCGATGCCGTCGCCTACCACCTGTCGGGCAACACCGCGAGCGGCCTTCCCGCCGGGGTTGGTGTGGTCGCGGTGGACCCGAGCGTGATCCCGCTCGGCACCCGTCTGCTCGTGCCCGGCTACGGCTCCGCGGTGGCTGCAGATGTCGGAACCGCGGTCAAGGGGAACATCATCGACGTCTGGATGCCGAGCACGGCACAGGCGCTCGCGTGGGGACGGCGCACCGTCACGATCACCGTTTACGGTTGAGCCGTGAGACCGAGAGACTCCATGGTCGTGTTCGCAGTCCTGTTCATTGCTTGTGCCGCGGCCGCTGCAGCGCCCGCGGCCGGGCCCGTGGGGATCGAGCCGACGCTGACGAAAGCATTGACTGCACCGTCGCTCTCACTCGGGCACACGGCCGCCCTGGCCCTGGACTTGTCGACCGACACAATCGTCTTCGCCCACAACGAGTCTCTCCCCGTGGCGCCCGCATCGAACGAGAAGGTCCCCGTTTCGTGGGCGGCGCTGACACGACTCGGGGTCGGCTACCGGTTCCACACCGAGGTCTACGGCGTCGGCACCCGTACCGGGCCTACCTGGAACGGCGATCTCGTCCTCAAGGGGTTCGGTGACCCGACGCTCTCAGCCCTGGACGTGGATCGCCTGGCGGCGACGATCAGCGGACGGGGGATCCGCGCGGTGAGCGGACGGGTGCTCGGTGACGAGTCGTTCTACGACAGGGCGCGCGGCGCAGCCGGTTGGAAACGACACTTCGTCGGCATGGAGACACCCCCACTTTCGGCGCTCGTCGTCGATCGGGCCCAGGGTTGGCCGGCGCTCTCGCCACCGCTCCTCGCAGCGCGCGCGTTCCGTGACGCGCTCGTCCGCCGCGGCGTCTCGGTCAGCGGCAGACCGGGCCTCGGCCTGGCGCCCCCGGCGGGGGTCTCGCTCGCCTCGGACGTCTCCGACCCTCTGGCCCAGATCATCCAGCGAATGAACCACCAAAGCGACAACTTCTACGCGGAGATGCTGCTCAAGCAACTCGTCGCGGCAACGGGCAAGGTGGGAACGTCGGCCGGGGGCGGCAGGGTCGTCGTCGAAACAATGCGTGACGCCGGCATCCCGACCGCCGGCGTTCGGATGGTCGACGGCTCGGGGCTCTCGAGCCTCGACCGCCTGACGGCGGAGGCACTCGTAGGCGTGATCAGGGCCGGCGCAACCGACCCGGCGATCCGGGCGGCGTTCGTGGGCTCATTTGCCGTGGCAGGGATGAGCGGCACCTTGAGTAGGCGATTGCCGGCACTCCGGGGGAAAGTGCAAGGAAAGACGGGCACCACCGATCTCGCGTGCACCCTATCGGGCCTGATCCGGAGCACGGTCGCGTTCGCCGTGCTCGAGAACGGCAGCCCGGTCTCGTCCTGGGCGGCCCGCGAGGCCCAGGACAGGTTCGTCACGATCCTCGCGGCAAAAACCCCCTAGCACCGCGATGCCGCCCCCGCGGTCGAGGCCGCACCTCGCGCGGTGGACCGCGCTCTACTCGTCGGCAACGAGTGCCCGTAGATCGGACTCGCGAAGAATCGGCACGCCGGCCTTCTCGGCTTTCGCGGCCTTCGAACCGGGGCTCTCGCCGACGATCACCCCGGTCGTCTTCTTGGACACCGAGTCCGAGACCTTGGCGCCGAGCGCCTCGAGGGCCGCCTTCGCCTGGTCGCGGCTGTACCCCTCGAGGGTGCCGGTGATCACGTACTGACGTCCTGTCAACGGGCCCTCGACGGGCCTGTCGGACTCCCCCACCTCGAACTGCAAACCGAGGGTCCTCAGGTCTTCGACGAGGGCACGGTTCTCGTCGTCCGAGAACCACTCGGCGATCAACTCGGCCCTCTCCGGGCCGATCCCTTCCGCCTCCTCGAGTTCCTCCAGCGTCGCGGCCTGGAGCGCGTCGACGGTCCCGAAATGGCGGGCGAGATTTCTCGCGAGCACCCATCCGACCTTCGGCAGGTTGAGGCCGAACAGGACTCGCGAGAACGGCTGTGCCCGCGACCGCTCGATGGCGTCGATCGCCCGGGCGGCCGAGATCTCGCCGTAGCCCTCGATGTCGAGGAGTTGCTCGGACGTCAGTCTGTACAGATCGGGCATGGATCGGAGCAGCCCTTCGTCCCAGAGCTTGCGGACGAACTGTTCGCCCACGCCTTCGATGTCCATGGCGGCGCTGACCCAGTGAATCAGCGTCTCGAGCCCACGCGACGGGCAAGCGCGGTTCGGGCAGCGGTGCTTCACCTCACCTTCCGGCTTGACGACCTCGACGCCGCACAGCGGACAGTGCGACGGCATCTTCCAGGCCACTGTCCCGGGAAGGTGCTCCCCGGCAGGGCCGACGACCTGTGGAATCACGTCACCCGCTCGCTGGACGATCACGAGATCGCCTTCGCGGATGTCCTTGCGGTTGATGTCCTCCTCGTTGTGCAGCGTGGCGGTCGAGACCGTCACCCCCCCGACCTGCACCGGCTCGAGCTCCGCCCACGGGTTGAGCGCTCCGGTTCTGCCCACCCTGATGTGGATCCGGTTGAGCGTCGTGATCGCCGTCGAGGGGGCCCACTTGAAGGCGCGCGCCCAGCGCGGCCGCTCGTGGAGCGCCCCGAGGCGTCGCTGCTGGTCGAACGAGTCGACCTTGATCACGATCCCGTCGATCTCGTAGTCGAGCTCGGAACGGCGGGCCTCCCAGTCGGCGCAGCGTCGGGCGACCTCCGCGATCGCCTCGAGCCGCTCTCCGTGGGGGTTCGTCCGGAAGCCGTGCTCGCGCAACCACGTGAGCATCTCCCACTGCGAGGTGAGCTCCAGCCCCTGGCGGGCGCCGGTTCCGTAGACCCAGACGGCGAGAGGCCGATCCGCCGTGATCGCGGAGTTCTTCTGCCGCAGCGATCCCGCCGCCGCGTTCCGAGGATTCGGCGCGAGCTTCTGGCCGGTCCCTGCGAGCCGGTCGTTCAGCTCGCGGAAGCCGGAGATCGGCAGGTACACCTCCCCACGCACCTCCAGCAGCTCGGGCAAGCCGTCTCCGAGCATCCGCAACGGCACCGTTCCGATCGTGCGGAGGTTGACCGTGACGTCCTCCCCCTGGACGCCGTCGCCCCGGGTCGCCCCCCGGACGAGGATGCCGTTCTCGTACGTGAGATTGATCGCGAGCCCGTCGATCTTCGGCTCGATCACGTAAGCGACGGGCTCGTCCGAGTCCAGGCGCTTGCGCACGTCGTCCGCCCACTTCTCGAGCGCCTCGGCGGTCGTCACTTTCTCGAGCGACCCCATCGGCGTCGCGTGGGCGACCTTGCGAAAGCCCTCGGACGGAGGCGCCCCGACGCGCTGCGTCGGCGAATCGGGGGTGACGAGCTCGGGGTGAGCGGCCTCGAGGCCGGCGAGCTCGTCGAACAGGGCGTCGTAGGTGGCGTCGTCGACCTCGGGATCGTCGAGCACGTGGTAGCGGTGCGAGTGGTACGCGACGACCCGTCGCAGCTCCTCGACCTGCGTCGAGACATCTGCCGCCGACTCAGACAAGTCCGAGAATCTCACCGGGGTCGTGGACGAGCGCATCCGGTTCGGCGGCGAGCAACCGCTCGTCGGGATGGATTCCACCCCAGCCGACGGCGATCGTCATCACGCCGGCGGCGTTGCCCGCCTGGATGTCGAACGGCGAGTCGCCCACGTAGACCGCCTCCTCCGGTCGGGCGTCGAGCCGGCGGAGCGCCTCCAGCACGGGGTCGGGGTCGGGCTTGTGCCGTTCGGTGTCCTCTGCTCCCACGAGCACCTCGGTCGAATGCCTCAGGAGCGGGAAACGGTCGAAGGCGAGCTGCACGGTGGCCACGCGCTTCGCGGTCACGATCCCGAGCCGGTGGCCGCGCCGGTCGAGCTCGGAGAGGAGCTCGGGGACGCCCGCGAAGGTCTCGAGCTTCGCATGAAGCGGTTCGTTGTGCGCCCGGTATGCGTCGACGAGCTCGTCGACGCGATCCGGGTCGAGATCCCGCATCTGCGCGATCAGGCCAGGCCCACCGATCGCGGCGCGCACGCTCTCCTCGTCGGGCTCGCGGCCGAGCACCGTGACCGACGCGTGTCGCATGGAGGCGAGGATGATCGGGCCCGAATCGATGAGCGTGCCGTCGAGGTCGAAGAGGATGACGCGGTACCGCACGGGGTGATCGTATCGACGGGTCAGACGCGTCAGTACTCGACGCGCTCGAGATAGAGCCCCCACGGCGGCGCCGTGGCGCCACCTTCGAAACGCGGTCGTCCCTCGAGAAGGTATGCGAGCCGCTCGGGGCTCGCCTGGAGCATCGTGCCCACCAGGGTTCGCACCATGTGACGAAGGAACGAGTCGGCGGTGACCGTGAAATGGAGATGATCGCCGCGGCGATCCCAGGCGGCCTCACAGATGACGCGCCGGAACACCTCGTGCTGGCTGTCGGCGGGGGTGAAGGCCTTGAAGTCGTGTTCGCCGAGCAGGGTCGTGGCACAGGCCTGGAGCTTCGCCAGATCGACCGGCCGAGGCCACCAGAGCGAGCGCTTCGCCTCGAGCGCCGACCGCTCCACGCGGTTCAGCACGAGGTAGCGATAGGAGCGGGCGGAGGCCGAGAAACGAGCATGGAACCCGACCGGGGCCTCCTGGGCCGCTAGCACCGAGACGTCCGGCGGCAAGGCGGTGTTGAGCGCCTCAGCCGCGCGTGCCGCGGGTGCGCCACCGGTCACGCTGACGCTTGCGACTTGCCCCGTCGCGTGGACGCCCGTATCGGTGCGGCCTGCGACCGCGAGGCCGTCCCAGCCCTGTGGATAGATGGCGTCGAGCGCCTCACGAACGGCTCCCTCGACGGTCCGCTGGCCTGGCTGCCGCGCCCACCCATGGAACCCGCCGCCGTCGTACTCGATTGTCAGCTTTAGCCTGGTCTCACAGTCTTGTCTGATCGCAGGGGGCTCGTCCGGGTCGTCACGAAGTGCGAGGAAGGCGCCGTCCGGACCGGTGGCCTTCATGGTCCCGTCCCCGCCCGGACCGCACCGCCGGGGTGGGGCGTCCCGGAACGGCAGGAACGAGTCCCAAGGGGGCGGGCAGCGGCCTGGCGGGCACGACGAGATGCCACACCCGCAGGAAATGATGGCTCCAGGTCTCGGCGGATCACGGCCGGTCGTTCTCCCATGCACTCATTCGCGCCGGGCCGGCTCGACCTCGAGGAGGAGCCCGTCGACGCCGCGGACGGTCACAGCGGCGCCCGGATCGATCGGCTCGCCCGAGCGTGCGTTCCAGATCTCGCCTGCGACCCTCACCTGGGCGTAGGGGGCCACGCTCCCCGGGTCGAGACGCGCGAGAGCGGTCCCCGATCGGCCGACGAGCGCCTCGATACCGACGGCTGCCGCTGTGAGCCGGCGGCGGCGGCGCGACCACCAAACGAACAATCCCGTCTCGGCGATGTCCACGATCGCGGCCGCGACCACGATGATCACGTTCCACGGCGAGGAGAGGAACACTATTGCAACGACGAGCGCGATCAGCGTCAGCATGAGCAAAGGGTACGGGTGTCACCCGTGGGCCCGCCAACGACGAGGGGCGCCCGTGAGCACCCCTCGAAACATTCAGTAGGTATCGCGCCGGATCAGGCGACTGCAGCGGGATCGTAATCGACGAACTCGAGGAGCACCATGGGCGCATTGTCGCCCTGCCTGGGCCCGATCTTGACGATCCGCGTGTAGCCACCGTCTCGCTCCGCGAAACGCGGCGCCACGTTGAGGAACAGGTGGTGCACGACGTCGTTCGAGCGCAGCTCCGCGAGTGCGAGCCGGCGGGCGTGCAGGTCACCGCGCTTCCCGAGCGTGATGAGTTTCTCGGCGTACGGCTTGACCGCCTTGGCCTTGGCCTCGGTCGTCTCGATCCGGCCGTGCTGGATCAGCGCGCCGGCGAGATTCGAGTACAGCGCCTTGCGGTGGGCGGAGTCCCGACCGAGCTTCTTGCCTGCACGTGCATGGCGCATTAGTGGTTCTCCTCGTGACGGTTTCGCGTCTGTGGTGTGCGAGCCGCAAGCAGTGCTAGGACGCAGGGAGCGTCCAGGATGGTGTCCCTGGACGCGACCGAGGACGACGCAATGCGCCGCGGATCGCGCGCCACAGACGCACTAACTGTTGCGAGGAGAGCCACTTTAAACGAGCTCCTCGCCCTTCAGAGTCAATCCGTGGGCGGCGAGAGTCTCGCGCACCTCCTCCACCGACTTGCGACCGAAGTTCGGGATCGCGGCGAGCTCGGCCTCCGACTTCGATGTCAGGTCGCCGATCGTCTCGATGCCGACACGCTTGAGGCAGTTGTAGGAGCGGACGCCGAGCTCGAGCTCCTCGATCGGGAAGTTCTCCATGCCGTGGGATGTCGTCGCCTCCGCAGCGGCCTCGATCGCGGCCTCGCTGAATCCCTCGATGCTGTCGAGGTCGGTGAAGATCGCGAGCTGGCGAATCAGGATCTCGGCCGCCTGGCCGATCGCGTCACGGGGCTCGATCGAGCCGTCGGTCGTGACGTCGAGGACGAGCTTGTCGTAGTCGGTGCGCTGCCCGACGCGCGCGGCCTCGACCTCGTAGGCGACGCGGCGCACGGGCGAGAAGATCGAGTCGATCGGGATCACTCCGATCGTCGTCTCGTGCCCGCGATTCAGGTCGGCCGGCATGTAGCCGCGACCACGGCCGATCGTGAGGGTCATCTCGAGCTTGCCCTTGGCGGCGAGCTGCGCGATCTCGAGCTCCGGGTTGAGGATCTCCAGGTCGGCGGGCGCCTCGATGTCGGCGGCCGTGACGGCCCCCGGGCCCTTCTTCGAGATGTGCACCTCGATCTCGGGCGACTCCCCGTGGAGCCGACAGATGAGGCTCTTGAGATTGAGGATCACGTCGGTCACGTCCTCACGAACGCCGGGGAGCGTCGTGAACTCGTGGGCGACGCCCTCGATCTTGACGGCGGTCACGGCCGCTCCCTCGAGAGAGGAGAGAAGGACTCGGCGGAGCGAGTTGCCGAACGTGTAGCCGAAGCCGCGGTCGAGCGGCTCGATCGCGAATACGCCGCGGTGGTCGTCACCCTCTTCGCTGACGATGCGGGGAATCTGGAAGTCCATCAGGCTGGTGCGGGTTGCCAAAGCGATCCTTTCGTCTTCTTCACAGCGGGTGAGCGGGCGAAGTTGCTCCTCGCCCCCTCCGATCGAGAGAGGCTTCCCTCTCTGTCAATTCGTTATTTCGAGTACAGCTCGACGATCAATGATTCCTGCACCGGGGTGTCGATCTCGGCGCGCTCGGGCCACCTCAGCACCTTCCCGGCGAGGCCCTCGTGGTCGGCCTGCAGCCACGGCGAGACGGAGGCCGTCAAATCGGTCGCGTCACGAACGAGCGGGGCGGCCGCGCTACCCGACTTCAACGTGATCACGTCGTTCGGGCGCACCGCGAAGCTCGGGATGTTGACACGGCGGCCGTTCACCTGGAAGTGGCCGTGTCGGACGAGTTGGCGCGCCTGGGCGCGCGAGCCGGCGAAGCCAAGCCGGTAGACGACGTTGTCGAGCCGTGTCTCGAGCATGCGGAGCAGGTTCTCGCCCGGGGCGCCGGTACCGCGGGTGGCCTTGTCGTAGGTATTGCGGAACTGCTTCTCGAGCAGACCGTAGTAGCGACGCGCCTTCTGCTTCTCGCGCAGCTGCAGCAGGTACTCGCTCTGCTTGATCCGGCCGCGGCCGTGCTCGCCGGGCGGGTACGAGCGGCGCTCGATCGCACATTTCTCGGTCAGGCACCGCTCGCCCTTGAGGAACAGCTTGATGCCTTCGCGCCGGCAGAGCCGGCACTTCGGCCCGAGATCACGAGCCATTAGTGGTTCTCCTGGTGACGTTTCGCGTCTCTGGGATGCGAGCTGCGAGCAGTGCTAGGACGCAGGGAGCATTCAGGCTGGTGTGCCTGGATGCGACCGAGGACGACGCAATGCGCCGCGGATCGCGCGCCAGAGGCGCTCTAACTGTTGCCAGGAGAGCCACTTAGACGCGCCTCCGCTTCTTCTGGCGCACGCCGTTGTGGGCCTGAGGTGAAACGTCCTTGACGCCGAGGATCTCGAGGCCGGCCGCCTGAAGCGAGCGAATCGCCGTCTCACGACCGGAGCCGGGACCCTTGACGAAGACCTCGACCTTCTGGAGGCCGTGCTCCATCCCCTTGCGCGCACAGTTGTCGGCCGTGACCTGTGCCGCGAACGGGGTGGACTTGCGCGAGCCCTTGAAGCCGGCCGAGCCGGCCGACTCCCAGGCGATCACGTTGCCCTCGCGGTCGGTGAGCGACACGATCGTGTTGTTGAACGATGTCTTGATGTGCGCCTGACCGATCGCGATGTTCTTCTTGACGCGGCGACGCGTGCGGCCGCGCGCGGCCGCGGCCTTGCGAGGAGGTGCCATCTACTTCGCCTTCTTCCCGCGTCCGACAGTCTTCTTCGGGCCCTTCCGGGTACGCGCGTTGGTCTTGGTGCGCTGCCCGCGGGCGGGCAGGCCGCGCCGGTGCCGGAGACCGCGGTAGCAGCCGATCTCCGACAGGCGCTTGATCGCCTGTGAGCGCTCCCGCCGCAGGTCACCCTCGACCTCGACGTTCGCGTCGATGTACGTCCGGAGCTTCGTGACCTCGTCGTCGGTGAGATCCTTGATCTTCTGATCGAGATCGAGCCCCAGGTCCTTGCAGATCTTCTGCGCGGTCGACTGGCCGATCCCGTAGATATAGGTGAGCCCGATCTCGAGACGCTTCTGGTTCGGGAGATTGACGCCTGCGATGCGAGCCATTAGTGGTTCTCCTGGTGACGGTTTCGCGTCTCTGGCGTGCGAGACGCAAGCCGTGCTAGGACGCAGGGAGCATCCAGGCTGGTGTGCCTGGATGCGACCGAGGACGATGCAGTGCGCCGCGGATCGCGCGCCAGAGGCGCTCTAGGCGTTGCCAGGAGAGCCACGAAGCTAACCCTGCCTTTGCTTGTGCCGGGGGTTGATGCAGATCACCATCGTGCGCCCGTGCCGCTTGATGACGCGACAGCGCTCACACATGGGTTTGACTGAGGGGCGAACTTTCATCGTGATTCCTCGGTGGGGTTCAGCGGTGACGGAACGTGATGCGGCCGCGCGTCAGGTCGTAGGGAGAGAGCTCGACCTTTACCCGGTCGCCCGGCAGGATGCGAATGTAGTGCTTCCGCATCTTCCCGGAGATCGCGGCGAGAACCGTGTGACCTTCATCGAGCTGCACCCTGAACATCGTGCTCGGGAGCGCCTCGACGACCTCGCCTTCGACCTCGATCTTCTCTTCCTTGACTGCCACCCTTCCCTCGCGCGAACGCCTCTCGATGTGGTGAGCCCTGTACAGGCCCTGAACGAATCCCATAGCGCAGCAAAACGGCCGCACCGCGGGCCGCTTACTGTAGCAAACTCGTCCTCTCGACGGCGATCCCGACCCTGGGCGTCAGAATCCGGGGGCCGGCGGCCGTGATCGCGACCGTGTGCTCGAAGTGGGCGGCGAGCGATCCGTCCTCGGTGGAGATCGACCAATGGTCGTCGTGCAGGTACACCTCGGGCGATCCCATCGTGATCATGGGCTCGATCGCGATCGTCATGCCCTCGGAGAGCTTCGGTCCGCGGCCCGGCTGCCCGAAGTTCGGAACGTGGGGGTCTTCGTGGTAGTGGCGCCCAACCCCATGGCCGACGAGGCTACGGACGACCGAGAAGCCTGCGCTCTCGACGACGGTCTGCACCGCGCTCGAGATGTCCCCGATCCGATTGCCGGGGTGCGCCTCTGCGATACCGGCGGTGAGTGCGTCCTGACACGTATCGAGCAGCCGCTGGGCCTCGGCGTCGATCGAACCGACACCGTACGTGTAGGCGCTGTCTGCGATCGCGCCATCGAGCTCGATTCCAACGTCGATCGTGATCAGGTCGCCGTCTTCGACCGGGTACGGCCCGGGGATGCCGTGGACGACCATGGCGTTCGGAGAGATGCAGATCTCGGCGGGGTACGTGCCGTGGTAGCCCTTCGAGGCCGACACTCCTCCGCGCGCCGCGATGAACGTGCCGGCAATGGCGTCGAGCTCGCCCGTCGTGATGCCCGGCTGAAGGTGCTCGCCGACGTGCGCGATCGTGGCGGCGACGAGCTCGCCCGCCCGCGCGATGCGCTCGATCTCGTCGGGTCCCTTGCGAATGATCATCAGTGGAGCCTGCCCAGTGCCGTCTCGATCTCGGCGAAGACGTCGTCGACGGTCCCTCCGGCGTGGAGTGCACAGAGCGTCCCGGCCGCCCGATACCGCTCGACAACCGGCTCTGTCTGCTCATGGTAGATGGCGAGACGCCGCGCCATCACGTCAGGCGTATCGTCCCCGCGTTCCTCGTCAGCCGCTCGTCGCAGCATGCGACGTGTGGCCGTTTCGTCGTCGAGATCGAAGAACAGCACCGTGTCGAGGGGCCTGTCGATCACCCACAGCATCTCGTCGAGGGCCGCGGCCTGGGCCAGATTGCGCGGAAACCCGTCGAGAATGAAGCCGTCGGATGCATCGTCCTGGGAGAGCCGGTCGCGGATCAGAGCGATCGTCAGCTCGTCGGGAACGAGCTCGCCCGAGGCGAGAATCGGCTCCACCCGGCGACCGAGCGCGGTTCCCTCCGCCACGGCAGCGCGAAACATGTCGCCCGTCGACACGTGAGGCACACCGTGGGCGGCGGAGATCCGCTTAGCCTGCGTGCCCTTCCCGGATCCCTGCGGTCCGAGGACGAGGACGTTCATCGTCGTTATTTGAGGAAGCCTTCGTAGTTCCGCATCATCATCTGGCTTTCCATCTGACGCATCGTGTCGAGCGCAACGCCGACCGCGATCAGCACGGAAGTACCGCCGAGGGCTCCGGGCATTCGCTTGCGAGAAGCCGCCGTACTTGATGAAGATGCTCGGTGCCACCGCGACCGCGGCGAGGAACAGCGACCCCGGCAATGTCAGCCGGGTCAGCACGCGATCGAGGTACTGCGCCGTCGGCGGCCCGGGCCGGATGCCGGGGATGTAGCCACCGTACTTCCGGAGGTTGTCGGCCTGTTCGACGGGGTTGAACTGCACGGCCGTGTAGAAGTACGTGAAGAGGATGATCAGGGCGGCCTCGGTCAGCAGATAGGTGAGGTTGCCCGGCTGGAAGTGATCGTTGACGAACTGCTGGGTGCCGGGGAAGTACTGCGCGATCGTGGCCGGGAACGCGAGCAGAGCTGCGGCGAAGATGACCGGGATCACACCCGCCATGTTGACGCGCAAGGGCAGGTAGGTGGCACCGCCGCTCGTCATCCGGCGTCCGACCATGCGCTTGGCGTACTGGATCGGGATCCGGCGCTGGCCCTCCTGGACGAAGACGACCGAAGCGACGATACCCACCGCGATCAACGGGAAGAAGATGCGTTCCATCGGGCCGCCGTTCCACCACGCGCTGATTCCGAGCGGGAGGCTCGTCAGGATGGAGGCGAAGATGAGAATCGAGATCCCGTTGCCGATGCCACGCTTCGTGATCTGCTCACCGAGCCACATCAGCAGCACGGTGCCCGTGGTGAGCGTGACGACGATCAGGGTCATCCTGCCGGCGTTCGCCTGAAGTGCATCCTGGCGCTGAAACAGCACCGCGTACCCCAACGACTGAAGCGCAGCGAGAACGACCGTCAGGTACCGCGTGTACTGATTGATCTTCGCGTACCCGGCCTCGCCCTCTTTCTGGAGCTCTCCGAGTCGTGGGATCACCACGGTCAGGAGCTGAACGATGATCGAAGCCGTGACGTACGGCATGATCCCGAGCGCGAAGAGGGAGAATTGCGAGAGCGCGCCGCCCGAGAAGAGGTTGAGCAGCCCGAGAATGGAACCGCCGTTGCCTGAGAAGTAGTTCTCGATCGCGCTCGCGTTGACGCCCGGGGCGGGCATCCAGGAGCCGAGCCGGTACACGGCGAGCACGAAGGCTGTGAATAGAACCCGCCGTCGCAGTTCCGGGACGCGCCAGGCGTTGCCGAGCCAGCTCAGCATTACTCAGCAGTCGCCTCGTCGGCCTCAGCCGGCGTTGCCTCCTCGGCGATCTCGACCTCGGCTTCGTCGCTTGCGATCGGGCGCTTCGTCTTCGACCGCTTGGGCTTCTTCTCTACTGGCTCGCCGCGGAGCCAGCCGACGGTACCGCCCGCCGCTTCGATCTTCTCTTTCGCCGTCTTCGAGAACCCGTGCGCAATGACGGAGAGCTTCTTGGTGAGCTCCCCGGAGCCCAGGATCTTGACGTCCGTCTTCGTGTTCTTGATCAGCCCGGCGGCGACGAGCGCATCCGGTGTCACCTCGGCCCCCGGCTCGAACCGAGCTTCGAGGTCGCGGAGGTTGACAGGTTGCGTCGAGGTCCGGAACGGCCCGATCGGCATCGCGTCGGCCGACGTGTTGCCTCGCAACTTGGGCAGGCGCATGTCGATCGGCATTTGACCGCCCTCGAACCCGGCCGGCATCTTGTGCGACCCGGAGCGCGACTTCTGGCCCTTGATTCCCCTACCGGAATACCGACCCTTGCCGGAGCCCATGCCGCGGCCGATGCGCTTGCGATCCTTTCGCGGCTGCGCCGGCTGGAGGCTGTGGAGATTGAGCTCCTCGGCCATGTCTACACGTCCTTCCCTTCGACCTTGACGAGATGAGCGACGTGGCGCAACTGGCCGGTCAGCTCCGGGGACTCCTTGTGCTCGGCGCTGCGGCCGATCTTGCCGAGACCGAGCGCACGAATCGTGCCTTCGTGTGCCTTGGTCTGCCCGATCGTGCTTCGCACCTGGGTGACCTTCACAGTGCTCATGCGCCGACCTCTGCGACCAGACCGGCCGGAGGCTCTTCCTCTGCCTCGACCGCTGCTGCCGCCGCGGCGGCAGCCACCTTGACCGCGTCGTAGTCTCGGGGCAGCGGCAACACCTCGCGAACCGTCTTGCCGCGCTGACGGGCGACGTCCTCGGGACGCCGGAGATGCTTGAGCCCGTCGACCGTGGCCTTTGCCATGTTGATCGGGTTGGTGGTGCCGAGGCTCTTGGCGAGCACGTCGCGGATGCCCGCGAGCTCGAGTACCGCGCGCACGCCGCCCCCCGCGATCACGCCGGTTCCCTCGCTTGCCGGTCGGAGGAACACGCGTGCCGCGCCGAACTCTCCGAGGATCTCGTGAGTGATCGTCGTTCCGTGCTTCGGGACGGAGAACAGATTTTTCTTCGCATCGTCGACGGCCTTCGAGATCGCCAGCGGGACCTCGCGCGCTTTCCCGTATCCGACGCCGACCCGGTCGACCTCGTCCCCGACGACGACGAGCGCGGTGAACGAGAACCGCCTGCCGCCCTTGACCACCTTGGCGACGCGGTTGATCTCGATCACGCGCTCTTTCAACTCGCGTGTCTCGGCTACTTCAAACGTGCTCAAAACGCTAGTCCTCCTTCGCGCGCGCCGTCTGCGAGCGCCTTCACGCGTCCGTGGTAGAGGTAGCCGCCGCGATCGAAGACGCAGGTCGTAACGCCCGCCGCCTTCGCGGACTCGGCGAGCTTCTTGCCCACCTCGGCTGCCTGTTCGGTCTTGTCGCCCGAGAACCCCTTCAACTGCAGCCAGCTTGCGGCAGCAAGTGTGCGGGCGCTCTCGTCGTCGATCAACTGCGCGAAAATCCCCTTGTTGGAGCGGAATACTGCGAGGCGGGGCCGTTCAGCGGTGCCCGACACCTTGCCGCGGATGCGGCGATGCCGACGAAGGCGTGCTTCGCGCGTCGATAGAGAGCTCATGCCCGCTTCCCAACCTTTCTCCGAACGAGCTCGTCCCGATAGCGAATTCCCTTGCCCTTGTACGGCTCGGGCGGCCGCACCTTGCGAATCTCCGCCGCCGTCTGGCCGACGACCTGCTTGTCCGTTCCCTTGACGACGATCTGGGTCGGGATCGGCACCTCGAACGAGACGCCCGGCCGCGGCGTGATCGTCACCGTGTGGGAATAGCCAACAGCGAGCTCGAGGTCGTTGCCCTTGAGTTGGGCCCGATAACCGACCCCCTGGATCTCGAGATGCTTCTCGAAGCCCTTGGTGACACCTTCGACCATGTTCGCGACGAGCGTGCGCGTGAGTCCGTGCAAGGCGCGATCGTCGCCGCGGTCGGTGGGTCGCGTGACATTGAGGACACCGTCCTCCTGCTCGATCCGGATTCGCACGGGAACCTGCTGCTCGAGCGCCCCGAGCGGCCCCTGGACGTTCACCTTCCCGCCCTGAGACACCTCAACGGTAACGCCGCTCGGGATCTCGATTGGCTTCTTGCCGATCCGACTCATCGGGCTACCAGATGAAAGCGAGGACCTCGCCGCCAACGCCGCGTTCTGCGGCCTGACGGCTGGTGATCACGCCGGTCGAGGTGGACAGGATCGCCGTACCAAGGCCACCGAGCACACGCGGCAGCCGGTCCTTGCGCGCATACACGCGCCGTCCCGGCTTCGAGATGCGCTTCAGGTCGGTGATCACGCGCTCCCGGTTGCGGCCGAACTTGAGCTCGACCACGAGGGTGGGGAACGGCGACCCTTCGACGACCCGGAAGTCTTTGATGTATCCCTCGTCCTTGAGGAGGCGTGCGATCTCCTCCTTCATCCGCGAGGACGGCATCTGGGTGCTGTCGTGCATCGCCTTGTTGGCGTTGCGGATCCGGGTCAGCATGTCTGCAACTGGGTCGGTCAGCATTGTGGGTCTCCCGCGGAATCTCCGTGGACAGCTCGTCCGAGGGCATCAGCCGAGTTCGTGGTGATACGGCTTTTCGCCACGATGAGCCCGTGCCTGCCGAAGGCAGGACCATCAGCATCGGAAGAGCTCGTGGTGATACGGTTTTCGTCACCACGAGCCCGTGCCTGCCGAAGGCAGGACCATCAGCATCGGAAGAGCTCGTGGTGATACGGTTTTCCATCACCACGAGCCCGTGCCTGCCGAAGGCAGGACCATAACATCGGAAGAGCTCGTGGTGATACGGTTTTCCATCACCACGAGCTCTTCGTCATTCCGGGGATCGCGCCCTGGTGAGCGAGTTCGCGCAGGCAGATCCGGCAGAGCTTGAACTTCTTGTACACGGCCCGCGGGCGACCGCACCGGTTGCACCGCGAGTACGCCTGCGTCTTGTATTTCGGCGTCCGCTTTTGCTTGACGCGGAGGGAGGTCTTGGCCATACCCTGTTTAGTCCCTTCTGCTCTCGGTGGCGAACGGCAAGCCGAGGTGGCGCAGGAGCGCACGGGCGTGATCGTCCGTCTCAGCCGTCGTCGTGATCGCGATGTCGAGGCCCCGGATCGCGGGAACGCTGTCGTAGTCGATCTCCGGGAAGATGATCTGCTCCTTGATGCCGAGTGAGTAGTTGCCGCGGCCGTCGAACGAATCCGGGTTGAGGCCGCGGAAGTCGCGAATGCGCGGCAGCGAGATCGAGACGAGGCGGTCCAGGAACTCGTACATCTTGGCCCCGCGCAGGGTCACCCGTGCGCCGACCGCCATCCCCTCGCGAAGCTTGAAGCTCGCGATCGACTTGCGGGCACGCCGGATCTGGGCGTGCTGACCCGCGATCGTGGAAAGCTCGTCGATCGCGGCGTCCATCGCCTTGGCGTCCGTCTTCGCGTCGCCGACACCCATGTTGAGCGTGATCTTCGTCACCTTCGGCACCCGCATGATCGAGTCGAGCGCGAGCTCGTCCTTGAGGGCTGGCCTGATCTCGTCCTCGAAGCGCTTCTTCAGACGAGGGACGTATGTCTCGGTCGTGGCTGCCATCACCGATCGATCTCCTGGTTACAGCGCTTGCAGAAGCGGACGCGCAACGTCTCTCCCTTGAGCTCCTTGAGATGCACCCCGATTCGGGTGGCCTGCCGGCACGTCGGACACACGAGCATGACGTTGCTGATCTCGATCGGCGAAGCCTTCTCGAAGATGCCGCCCGGCGTCATCTGTGCCCCGCCCATCCGCGAAACGTCGCGAATCGGCGCGGGCTTGCGGTGCTGCTTGACGAGGTTGAGATTCTCGACGATGACGCGACCCTCATTCGGGCGCGCTTCGATGACGCGGCCCTGCTTGCCGCGGTCCTTGCCGGCGAGCACCTGGACGGTGTCGCCCTTCTTGATCTTCATCGTTGCTGCCATATCTAGAGAACCTCTGGAGCCAGGCTGACGATCTTCATGAAATTCTTCTCGCGCAACTCGCGGGCAACGGGCCCGAAGATGCGTGTCCCGCGTGGGTTCAGCTGGTTGTCGATGATGACGGCGGCGTTCTCGTCGAAACCGATCAACGTGCCGTCGTTACGGCCGTAGGGCTTCTTCGTCCGGACGACGACGGCTTTCACGACCTCGCCCTTCTTGACCGTGCCCTGCGGCGTCGCGGCCTTCACGGTAGCAACGATGATGTCGCCCACGCGCGCGTAGCGACGGTGCGAGCCTCCCATCACGCGGATGCAGAGGATCTCGCGGGCGCCCGTATTGTCGGCGACTTTGAGACGGCTCTCCTGCTGGATCACTTAGCGACCTCGACGATCTCGGTCAGCCGCCAGCGCTTCGTTGCGGAGAGCGGTCGCGTCTCGACGATGCGGACGATGTCGCCGACCTTTGCCGTGTTGCCCTCGTCATGGGCGTGGAACTTGACGGACCGGCGCACGACTTTCTTGTACTTCCGGTGTGACTTGATCACGTCGACCTTGACGACGATCGTCTTGTCCATCGCAGCGGAGACGACGGTGCCCTGACGCTCTTGGCTACGGCCGCGCTCGTGCTCCGGCTTCTCGAGTCGGACGATCGGCTTGCGCTCCGTCGGCTTCGTTCGCGTCGGACGCGTCTTCCGGGGCCGGAGCGAACGCGGCAGGCGCTTCTTTTTCGCCTTCGGCCCGGACTGCGGCGCCGGCGTCTTCGCGGCCTCTTCGACCTCCTCGATCGCTGCGGCGGCAACCTCCACCTCTTCGACGACAGCTTCGGCCGCGGCGTCCTCGACGACGGCCTCGGCGATCACCGCCTCCTCGACTTCCTCGGCGATCACCTCGGCAGCAGCCGCCTCGACCACCTCCTCGGCGACGGCGGCCACGACGATTTCCTCCTCGATCGCCTCCGCGACGGCCTCCTCGATCACCTCCACGGCTGCGGCACCTTCCTCAGGCGTGATCGCACCTTCGGCGACGGCCTCGGCGACAGCCTCCTCGGCCTCCGCTCCCGCCTCGAGATCAGCGGCGATGACCTCGGCAGCTTCGACCTCGATCTCCTCCTCGATGGCGACGACCTCGGCCACGGCAGCCTCGACGTCCTCCGCGACAGCTTCCTCGATCTCCTCCTCGGCGGCCACGACCTCGGCCGCGATCACCTCGACGTCGTCGGCGACCACCTCGGCCACAGCCTCCTCGAGCTCAGTCGCTTCGACCGGGGTCTCGTCAGTTGTCTTCTTCTTCTTCTTTTCTGCCATCTCAGATCTTCCCCAGTCGTTCACGCTCGGTCTTGACGGTCAGGATGCGGGCAATCTCACGTTTCGCCGACCGCAGCCGGGCGCTGTTCTCGAGCGCACCCGTGGCCGACTGGAAGCGAAGGTTGAACAGCTCCTTGCGGGTCTCGCCCATCTTCTCTGCGAGCTCCTCGTCCGTCAGGTCTCGTAGCTCCCTAGCTCTCAAAGAGATCAGCCTCCCGCCGGACGAATTTCACCTTGATCGGAAGCTTCTGCCCGGCGAGACGCAGGGCCTCGCGGGCGAGCGCTTCGTCCACCCCTGCCAGCTCGAAGAGCACGCGGCCCGGCTTGACGACCGCGACCCATCCTTCGGGCGAGCCCTTGCCCGATCCCATCCGGGTCTCCGCGGGCTTTTTCGTGAACGGCTTGTCCGGGAAGAGATTGATCCAGACCTTGCCGCCGCGGCGGATCTTGCGCGTCATCGCGATGCGGGCTGCCTCGATCTGCCGGTTTGTGATCCAGCCGTCCTCGAGCGCTTTGATCCCGTAGTCGCCGAACTGCACGCTCGTCTGCCCCTTGGCGAAACCGTCACGGCGGCCACGATGGTGCTTGCGATACTTGGTCCTGCGGGGGAGCAGCATCAGGCGTCAGTCCCCTCGGCCGGCATGTCCGGCGTGGTATCGACCGGCAGGTCGGGGGCGGCGTTCGATGCCACGTCGGGTGCCACGTCCGGTGCCGGCAGATCGGTCGACTCGGGGGCCTTCGGCTCGGCCTGCTGCGGAGGGCGCTGCGAGCGTCGCGCGGGAGGCGGGCCTCCGCCCTCCGGTCTCGGGCTACCGCCCTGACCGGCCCCGCCTTGGGCTCGTCCGCCCTGACCACCTGCTCGCGGGCCGCGCCCGCCACCGGCACGCCCACCGGGACGCCCGCCACCCCCGCCGGGAGCACCGCCGCCTCCGGCCCCGCCACCGGAGCCTCTGCGCCCCTTCTTGACGAGACCAAGGCCTTCACGGTCCTGGCTCCGCCCGCGCCCGCTCTCACGCGACGCGCCGAGCCCTTCCGCGGCGCCGCCGCGCTTCCGGCGGGCTTGATCCTGGTCGCCGAGGCGTGTCTCCTTGCCCGTCGAGGTCCCTTCGTAGCCCTCCGGCATGATCTCGCCCTTGTTGACCCACACCTTGACGCCGATCCGCCCGTAGGTGGTCTTGGCCTCCGCAAAGCCGTAGTCGATATCCGCGCGAATCGTGTGCAGCGGTACGCGGCCCTCGGTGTAGCGCTCCGAGCGGCTCATCTCGCCGCCGCCGAGCCGGCCGCCGCACTGGATCTTGATGCCCTGTGCGCCTGACCGCATCGCGGAGGCAAGCGCGCGCTTCATCGCACGCCTGAACGAGACGCGGTTCTGCAACTGCTCGGCAATGGACTGCGCCACCAGCTGGGCGTCGAGCTCGGGCCGCTTGATCTCGTTGATGTTGATGTGCACCGACTTGCCGGTGATCGCGTGCAGCTCCTTGCGGAGCGCGTCCACCTCGACCCCCGACTTGCCGATCACGATGCCGGGACGGGCCGTGTAGATGTCGACCGTGATCCGCTGCTTGTCCTTTCGGATCAGGATGTCGGACAGGCCGGCGTGGGACAGCTTGCCGGTGATGTGCTCGCGGATGCGGACATCCTCGAGGATGTAGTCGGCGAACTCCTTCTTGCCGGTGTACCAGTTCGACTTCCAGTCGTGGATGACACCGACGCGTAGGCCGCCAGGATGGATCTTCTGGCCCATTTAGGCAACAGCCTCCTTCTTCTTCGCCGACGCACGCTTCTTCGGGCTCGGCTTCGGCTTCTCGGCGACGGCGGGAGCATCGGGGGTCGGGGCGTCCGCCGCGGCGGGTTTTTCGGCCGACCGCTTCGGCCGCGCCTGGGCCTTCGGGTTTTCGCTGACGATCAGGGTGATATGGCACGTGCGCTTACGGATGCGATTGACGCGGCCGCGGGCGCGGGCGCGCCAGCGCTTCAGGGTCGGACCCTCGTCCGCGTAGGCGGCGAGGATCACGAGCTCGTCGCCGTCGAGGGCATGAGCCGACTCGGCGTTCGCGACGGCCGAGCGCAACACCTTCTCGATGTCGACAGCTGCGGCGCGCGGCGTGAACGCCAGGATCGTCCGGGCCTCGGCAACGCTTCGCCCGCGAATGTGGTCGAGCACGACGCGGGCCTTGCGTGCCGACAGGCGAACGTACTTCGCCTCGGCGCGTGACTGAGTGAGCGTGGATGTATCGACGGTAGCCACTAGCGCTTCTTCACCTGGGTCTTGTTGTCGCCGGCGTGGCCACGGAACGTGCGGGTCGGGGCAAACTCGCCCAGCTTGTGGCCGACCATCTGCTCACTGACGAACACCGGCACGTGCTTGCGGCCGTCGTGGACGGCGATCGTGTGGCCGACCATGTCGGGGAAGACGGTGGAGCTGCGCGACCAGGTGCGGATCATCCGCTTCTCGTTCGCGGCGTTCATCGCCTCGATCCGGCCGAGCAACCGGTCGTCGATGAAAGGCCCCTTCTTCGATGATCTGGACATGAGTGGTTAGCGCCTTTCCTTGCCGCGGCGACGGCCGCGAACGATCAGCTTGTCGGATTCCTTGTGCTTGCGGCGGGTCCTCTTGCCGAGTGTCGGCACGCCCCACGGGGTGACGGGATGACGGCCGCCCTTCGACTTGCCCTCGCCGCCGCCGTGCGGGTGGTCGACCGGGTTCATCGCGGAGCCGCGGACGGCGGGACGCTTGCCCAGCCAGCGGCTCCGGCCGGCCTTGCCCGATTGCTCGTTGGCATGGTCGGAGTTGCCGACCTGGCCGACCGTCGCACGGCATGTCAGCAGTACCCGACGCATCTCGCCGGACGGCAGCCGAAGGACGCCGTAGCCCTGGTCCTTCGCGACGAGCTGAACGCCGGCACCCGCCGAACGAGCCATCTTGGCACCCTGGCCGGGCTTCAACTCGACGTTGTGGACGAGTGTGCCCGTAGGGATGTTCTCGAGAGGAAGGGCGTTCCCCGTCTTGATGTCGGCAGTGGCGCCGGATTCGACCGAGGCGCCGACACGGAGCCCCTGCGGCGCGATGATGTAGGACTTGGCGCCGTCCGCGTAGTGAAGGAGCGCGATCCGTGCGGACCGGTTCGGGTCGTACTCGATGGCGGCCACCTTCGCCGGCACCCCGTCCTTCACGCGCTTGAAGTCGATGACCCGATACTGGCGCTTGTGACCGCCGCCCTGATGGCGCGTCGTGATGCGGCCGTTGTTGTTGCGGCCACCGGTCTTCTTGAGCGGCTCGGTGAGCGACTTCTCCGGTGCCTTCTTGCTGACATCCTCGAACGAGGAAACGGCCATGAAACGGCGGCCCGGGCTCGTCGGCTTGTATTTCCTGACTGCCATCAGTGGTTCTCCTGGTGACGGCTTCGCGTCTCTGGGGTGCGAGGCGCAAGCAGTGCTAGGACGCAGGGGGCATTCAGGCTGGTGTGCCTGAATGCGACCGAGGACAACGCAATGCGCCGCGGATCGCACGCCAGAGGCGCCCTAACTGTTGCCAGGAGAGCCACTAGACCTGGGCCCCTTCGAAGATCTCGATGGACTCGCCTTCGCGCAGCTGCACGATGGCCTTCTTCCAGCTCGGACGGATACCCTTGAACACGCCACGGCGCTTCGGCTTGGCGGCCACTTTGATCATGTGAACGCTCTCGACCTTGACGCCGAAGAGCTGCTCCACTGCCTGGCGCACCTGCGTCTTGTGCGCATCCTGATGCACCTTGAAGGTGTACTTGCGGTCGGCGAGACCGGCGTAGCTCTTCTCGGACACGACCGGGGCGATGAGCACGTCGGCAGGATTCATGCCGCCTTCCCTTCGACGAGCGGGAGCGCCGCCTCGCTGACGAGGACGGAGCGCGCCCACACGACCGGCGCGACCTCGAGCTCGGACGCAACGGTGACGAGAACGCGGTCGAGGTTGCGGAACGACTTGATCAAGCTGATCTCGTCCTCGTGGGCAACGACGACGAGCGGCAGCTCCTTGCCCCAGTTCTCGACGAGCGCCTTCGCCTGCTTCGTGGACGGCTTCTCGAAGGCCGCACCGTCGACGAGCGCGAAGGTCTCGTTGCCGACATGGTTCGACAACGCCCCGGCGAGCGCGGCGCGCCGTACCTTGCGGTTCACCTTGACCTCGAAGCTGCGCATTCCGGGAGCGAATGCGACGCCGCCACCCGTAAAGTGAGGCGCCCGGATCGTGCCCTGACGCGCTCGCCCGGTGCCTTTCTGGCGCCACGGCTTGGCGCGGCCGCCCGAGACGAGGCCCCGGGTCTTGGCGCCACGTGTGCCCGCGCGATGCGCGTTCAGCTCGGCCCGCACGACCTCGTGCACCAGGTGCCGCTTGAGCTCGGCGCCGAAGACGGACGCCTCGAGCGTCGCGTCCTTGGCGGCGGCGCCACCGAGGACTTGCGCCTTCAAAACTCTTGTCTTCGAGCCGGCCATCAGTCGGTGCTCCTGATCTCGACGATGCCGCTCTTCGGGCCGGGCACGGAGCCCTTCACGAGCAGCAGGTTGCGCTCGACGTCCACCTGGTGCACCACAAGCCCGAGTTGGGTGACCCTTTCGCCGCCCATGCGGCCCGACATCTTCTGTCCCCGGAAGACGCGGGACGGAGTCGCGGAGGCGCCGATCGACCCCGGCTTCCGGATGTTGTGCGAGCCGTGCGAGACGGGGCCACGCTTGAAGTTGTGCCGCTTGATCGTGCCGGCAAACCCCTTGCCGATCGACGAGCCCGCGACCTTGATCGCATCGCCAGGCTGGAACGCCTCCACCGTGACCGTATCGCCGACGCTCAACTCGGTATCCCCACGGAACTCGGCGAGATGACGGTGGGCCGAGGCGCCGGCCTTCTTCAGATGCCCGAGCTCGCCCTTGGTGATCTTGCGCTCGGCGACGGGCTCGTAGGCGAGCTGGACGGCCGTGTACCCGTCAGCGTCATCGCTGCGGACATGCACGACGGGACAGGGCCCGGCTTCGATCACGGTGACGGCGGTGACGCCGCCCGTCTCCGGATCGAAGATCTGGGTCATGCCCAGCTTTCTGCCAAGGATGCCTTTCATCGCCAACCCTAGAGCTTGATCTCGATGTCGATGCCGGCGGGAAGATCGAGGCGCATCAGCGAATCAACCGTCTTCGGCGTCGGGCTGTGGATGTCGATCAGCCGCTTGTGCGTGCGGACTTCGAAATGCTCGCGCGAGTCCTTGTCCTTGAAGGGACTGCGGATCACGCAATACACGTTCTTCTCCGTGGGCAGAGGCACGGGGCCGGTGATCGTCGCACCGGTGCGCTGCGCCGTCTCGACGATCTGCGAGGCCGAGCGGTCGAGCTGCTGGTGGTCGTAGCCCTTGAGTCGAATACGGATTTTCTGTTGCGCCATGTGATCTGGTCTCTTCTCTCGCTCGGGCGGCGGGAGAGGCTACGCCTCTCCCCTGCGCGTGCAGGAGAGAGGCATTCGCCTCTCGCCTATTTGATGATCTCCGTGACGACGCCCGCGCCCACGGTGCGGCCACCCTCGCGGACGGCAAACCGGAGGCCGGCGTCCATCGCAATCGGCTGACCCATCTCGATCTCCATCTGCGTGTTATCGCCGGGCATCACCATCTCCTGGCCGTCCGGCAGCTTGATCGAGCCGGTCACGTCGGTCGTGCGGAAGTAGAACTGCGGCCGGTAGCCGTTGAAGAACGGCGTGTGGCGACCGCCCTCGTCCTTCGAGAGCACGTAGACCTCTGCCTTGAAGTGCGTGTGCGGCGTGATCGAGCCGGGCTTGGCGAGCACCTGGCCGCGCTCGACCTCCTCGCGCTTGACGCCGCGGAGCAGCGCTCCGGCGTTGTCGCCGGCCTGCGCGAAGTCGAGCACCTTCTGGAACATCTCGAGCCCGGTGACGGTCGTCTTCTCCACCTTGTCGTGGATGCCGACGATCTCGATCTCCTGGCCGACCTCGATCTTGCCCTGCTCGATGCGGCCCGTGACGACCGTGCCACGACCCGTGATCGTGAATACGTCCTCGATCGGCATCAGGAACGGCTTGTCCGTGTCGCGCGTCGGCTCGGGGATGTACGTGTCGACGGCCTCCATCAGCTCGAGAATCTTCGGCGTCCATTCCGGATCGCCCTCGAGCGCCTTGAGCGCCGAGACCTGGATCACCGGGATGTCGTCACCCGGGAAGTCGTACTTCGAGAGCAGCTCGCGAACCTCGAGCTCTACGAGCTCGAGCAACTCCGGATCGTCGACCATATCGGCCTTGTTGAGGGCCACCACCATGAACGGCACCTCGACCTGGCGTGCGAGCAGGATGTGCTCACGCGTCTGCGGCATCGGGCCGTCGGCCGCTGAGACGACGAGGATCGCCCCGTCCATCTGGGCCGCACCCGTGATCATGTTCTTGATGTAGTCGGCGTGACCCGGGCAGTCGACGTGTGCGTAATGCCGATTCTCGGTCTCGTACTCGACGTGTGCGGTGTTGATCGTGATACCGCGCTGCCGCTCCTCCGGAGCGGCGTCGATCGAGATGAAATCGCGCGCGGCCGTGCCCGTGCCGGACTCGGCGAGCACCTTCGTGATCGCTGCTGTCAGCGTCGTCTTACCGTGGTCGATGTGGCCGATCGTGCCGACGTTGACATGCGGCTTCGACCGCTCGAATTTCTGCTTCGCCATCCTACGATCTCCTTCTTACGAGCCTGACTGCGAGTCGACGATGTCGCTCGCGATGGACTGGGGTACTTCGTCGTACCGGTCGAACTGCATCGTGAAGGTCGCCCGACCCTGCGACATCGAGCGCAGGTCGGTTGCGTACCCGAACATCTCCGACAGAGGTACGCTCGCCTTGATCGACTGTGAGTTGCCGAGCGGCTCGAGCGACTCTACCCGCCCGCGCCGGCCGTTCAGGTTACCCATCACGTCGCCGAGATAGTCGTCGGGCGTGACGACCTCGACCGCCATGATCGGCTCGAGCAGCTTCGGCTTGGAGCGCTTCAACGCCTCTTTGAAGGCCATCGAGCCTGCGATCTTGAAGGCCCGCTCGCTCGAGTCGACGTCGTGGTACGAGCCCTCGATCAGCTCGATCTTGACGTCGACGACCGGGTAGCCGGCGAGAACGCCGGCGTTCATCGCTTCCCGGATCCCCTCGTCGACAGGCTTGATGTACTCCTTCGGAATCTTGCCACCGACGATCTTGTCGACGAACTCGTAGCCTGCCCCCGGCTGCTGCGGTAACAGGTTGATCGTGACGTCGCCGTACTGGCCGGAGCCACCGGTCTGCCGCACGAACTTGCCCTGAACCTTCTCGGCCGGCTTGCCGGCGGTCTCGCGGTAGGCGACCTGAGGCCGGCCCACGTTCGCGTCGACCTTGAACTCACGCATCAAGCGGTCGACGATGATTTCGAGGTGCAGCTCGCCCATGCCGGCGATCAACGTCTGCCCGGTCTCCTCGTCGGAGGTGACGCGGAACGTCGGATCCTCCTCGGCGAGCCGCTGCAGGCCCTGCGAGAGCTTGTCCTGATCGCCTTTCGTCTTCGGCTCGATCGCGACCGAGATGACCGGGTCGGGGAACGTCATCCTCTCGAGCACGATCGGCGCGCTGTCGCTTGCGAGGGTGTCACCCGTCGTCGACTGCTTCAAGCCGACGGCGGCAGCGATCTCGCCCGCGCCGATCTCGTCGCGCTCTTCGCGGTGATTGGCGTGCATCTGCAGGATGCGGCTCACACGCTCGGTCTTGCCGTTCGTCGTGTTCAGCACTCGGGCGCCGGACTTGATCTGACCCGAATAGACGCGGAAGTAGGTGAGCTTGCCGACGAACGGATCGGACATCACCTTGAAGACCAGGGCCGAGAACGGCGCATCCATCGCGGCAGGCCGCGTCAGCTCCTCCTCTGTCTTCGGGTCGATGCCCTGGACGGCCGGTACGTCGAGAGGGCTCGGGAGGTAGTCCACGACCGCGTCCAGCAGAGGCTGTACGCCCTTGTTCTTGAAGGCAGAGCCGAGCAGGACAGGCGTGAACGCGCTTGCGAGCGTGCCGGTGCGGAGCGCACGGCGAAGCATCTCCGGCGTCACCGAGTCCTCGTCCTCCAGGTAGCTCTCCATCAGCTCGTCGTCGAACTCGGCCACTGCGTCGATGAGCGCGTGATGATGCTCGCGGGCCAACTCGAGGAGCTCCGCCGGGATCTCACCGACCGTGAAGGCCTCACCGAGATCGTCCTCGTAGGTGATCGCGTTCATCTCGACGAGATCGACGACGCCTCGATGGTGCTCCTCCTCACCGACCGGGATCTGGACGCAAACGGCGGTCGCGCCGAGGCGGTCGCGCATCGACTGCACCGCGGCGAAGAAGTCGGCGCCGGTTCGATCCATCTTGTTGATGAACGAGATGCGCGGCACGCCGTAACGGTCGGCCTGGCGCCACACCGTCTCGGATTGCGGCTGGACGCCCGCGACCGAGTCGAAAACAGCGACGGCGCCGTCGAGGACGCGGAGTGAGCGCTCCACCTCGACGGTAAAGTCCACGTGCCCGGGCGTATCGATAATGTTGATCCGATGCTCTCGCCACTGCGCCGTCGTCGCAGCCGAGGTGATCGTGATGCCGCGCTCCTGCTCCTGCGCCATCCAGTCCATCGTCGCCGCGCCTTCGTGCACCTCGCCGAGCTTGTGGGTGCGGCCGGTGTAATAGAGGATGCGCTCCGTCGTGGTCGTCTTGCCCGCGTCGATGTGCGCCATGATCCCGATGTTTCGGACACGGTCCAGCTCGATGCGAGAAGCAATGGTGCTCATGTCTCGTGTCGCCCCTACCAGCGGTAGTGCGCGAAGGCCTTGTTCGCCTGCGCCATCCGGTAGATGTCGTCCTTCTTCTTGTACGCCCCACCCTGTTGGTTCAGTGCGTCCATCAGCTCGCCAGCCAGCTTGTCACCCATGTGCTTCTCGCGCCGGTCGCGCGCGAACTGGACGAGCCAGCGGATCGCGAGGGTGCGGGCGCGGCGCTGCGGCACCTCGATCGGTACCTGATAGTTGGCGCCGCCGACCCGGCGAGAGCGCACCTCCAGCACGGGGGTGACAGTCTTGACCGCTCCCTCGAGGATTTCGAGCGCAGGCTTGCCCGTCTTCTCGGAAGCGAGCGCCAGCGCGTCGTAGACGATTCGCTCCGCCGTCGACTTCTTACCGTCGAGCATGACGCAGTTGATCACCTGGGTCACGAGTGCCGACCCGTAGACGGAGTCGACGTCGAGTTGGCGGGGCTGGATCTCTGCTCGACGGGGCATGTCTTAGCTCGAGCCCTTCTTGGCGCCATACTTCGAGCGAGCCTGGCGGCGGTCGGGGACACCCGAGGTGTCGAGGCCGCCGCGAATCACCTTGTAGCGAAAGCCCGGGAGATCCTTGACGCGGCCGCCCCGAATCAGGACGACCGAGTGTTCCTGCAGGTTGTGCCCCTCGCCCGGGATGTAGACGCCGACCTCCATCCCGTTCGTCAGCCGCACGCGCGCGACCTTGCGGAGGGCCGAGTTCGGCTTCTTCGGGGTCGTCGTGTAGACACGCGTGCAGACACCACGCTTCTGCGGCGCACCGCGGAGGGCCGGGGTCTTCGTCTTGGCCACTGGGGCCTTGCGGCCTTTGCGGACGAGCTGATTGACGGTGGGCACGCTGCTCCTAACGCTCTCGTCGAAGGTCGATCATCACAGACAGATAGCGGCAGGGCCTGAACCCCGCCACCTGCGGACGTGGAGTGTAGCTGACGCTGCTCCCTTCGGGCAAGCGAGCGCTCGCCGGTCGCCCGTATACAAGAGCCGCTCACCTGCATACAGTTGGCGAAGGGGAAGGGAGAGGGGATCACGACTGCGGTAGTCGTCGCGGCTTTCGGTGCGATCTGCGTTGCCGGCGTTCTCGTCGCGCTCTGGGCTGCCCTCCGGCAGCCTCTCGACACACGCGTGACCAGGGCCCTCGACCAGGTCGACCGACGCCTCGCCGGAATCGCCGAGCAGATCTCGTCCGCCGCACGGCCCGATGGAGAGCCCGGAGCCGGTCTCGGCGATGCGATCGGCTCGACAATCGAGCTCTCCGAGGTCCTGCAGCGGACCCTGGCGGCCGCAGAGGCGCTGGCTGCCGTCGACGGCAGCCGTGTCAGGGTGCGCCGCCCGAACGGCGTGGTCTCGACTGCGGTCCACGGCCGCGTCACCGAGAGCCCCGATCTGGGGTTCGAGGGACCACCCGACGAGGCTCCGTTCGTCTCGGGACTCGCTTCCTGGGACGTGGCCGGCGCCGACTCACTTCGGACAGGTCTCGTCGTGCCGCTCGGGACGGGGTCGCTCGCCGTCTACTCGCGGCTTGCGAACGCTTTCGACGCGGAGGCGGTCAGGCTCCTCGCAGCCATCGCGCGGCGCGCGGCACCGGCCGTCCAGAACGCGTTCCGCTACCTCGAGGTCCAGGAGCTCGCTGCCACCGACTCACGCACCGGCCTCGGAAGCGCGAGCGCCTTCGAGGAGGCCCTACCGCGGGAGATCAGCGCCGCCCGCCGGCACGGGCGGCCGCTCTGCCTGATCCAGGTCGACCTGGACGATTTCGGCGACATCAACAAGACACACCCGCGCGGACTGGCTGCAGGCGACGATGTCCTGGCGGAGTTCGGAGAACGAGTTCGGTCGACGATCAGAGGCAGCGATGCGGCATTCAGAAACTCGGGCGGCGCGGACGAGTTCTTCCTGATCCTTCCCGGGACGACCCGAGAATACGCGAAGCAGCTCTACGACCGGTTGGCCTTCGAGATGGCGTCCCGTCCTTTCGCGGACGTCGGCACAGTGACCATGTCGGGCGGACTTGTCGAGCTTCGACCGGGCGACACTCCCGAATCGCTGCGAACGCGTGTGGGCGAGGCCGTAACCGATTCCAAGCGGAAGGGAAAGAACCAACTCCACACCGACGCCGAGGAATAGGAACGCAGGAGTAGGCTGTCGAGGAGGCCGATGAGCACCGCCGCAATCGCACTCCTCGCCGCTGCAGCGGCACTCGTGACAACGATCGTCGTCGCCGCGATGGTGCTCCGCACTCGCCGCATGTCGGACCGACGCCTCACCCGTGGGCTCGTGGAGATGGGCGAGCGGATGGACTCTCTCGCGCGCGAGCTCGCTCACACGGTCGACAAGGTGCACGAGGACGGGCGGCGGGCACGCATCGTCGAATCACTCGGGCAGGCACTCGACCTCGACGAGGTCCTCACGCGATGCGCCGAGGCGGCTATCTCGCTGCCGGGTGTCGACGGAGCTGTCGTCAGCGTCGACGTGGACGGCGTGTCGCTCACGGCTTCAGCCGGCATCGCCACCCTCGACACTCCCGCCGCCGGGATAGCGGGAGCCGTCGGTGGGCCTCCGGACGGCAGTAGAACGCGAGCCGTCGGTATCTCCTACCACTACGCAGGGGGACGCGAGAAACACACGGCGATTCGATCGGCGATCGCCGTGCCACTCGAGTCCGAGAGCGGTCATCTGGGCTTCTTGACCGTCTACGGACGCGACGAAGAGCCGCCGGTCGCAGGCAGCGGATTCCAGACGCTCGAGGCGATCGCCAGCCACACAGGCCCCGCGATCGAGATTGCGAGGCGACGCAGCTCCGTCCGGCGACTGCCGGACACCGATGGACTAACGGGGCTGGGCAACCGGCAGGTGTTCCACGAGACGCTCGCGCTGGAGGTCGCGCGGGCACGTCGCCGGGGAGGCAGGCTGGCCGTTTGCGTGCTCGACCTCGACAACTTCAAGCTGACGAACCTCCACGTCGGTCAGCTCGAAGCAGACGGCCTCCTCGTCGAGGTCGCCGACCTGCTTCGTGAGACCCTCCGTCCGGCCGACCGCGCGTACCGGACCGGCGGCGACGAGTTCGCCGTTCTTCTGCCCGAGTCGGGCCGAATCGACGCGGAAGGAACCTTCGCCCGTGTCCAGGCCACGCTCCGACGCCGCTCTCCCTCCTCGGCTCCAACCCTCAGCCTGTCCGCCGGCATCGCAGAGCTGAAGCCGGATGACGACGGCGTGTCGCTCTTCGAGCGTGCCGAAAGAGCTCTTCACCGCGCCAAAGAGGCCGGCAAGGGAACGGCTGCGTAAGTACACAGGTACAGCGTCCGGGGTGTCTCCCCTGCTGTTCGGGAGACACCCCGGACACAGATCTACGTCAGATCTACGTCAGATCTATGTCTGACGCCTGCACGCGTCAGAGGAAGATCTGGCTCGAGCGCCCGCGAGCGTCGTGACGGAGAAGCGGGTGTCTCCCAGCGGAGACCGGGTGTCTCCCGTCAAGGAAAGGAGACACCCGTTCGCTGGTTCCTATCGCTGTGTCTAGTCTTCCGTCTCGGGCGGAGCTTCCTCGACCGGCAACTCCTCCTCGAACGCAAGGCCGAGAGCCGTCAGGTCGATCTCGCCGTCGCCGATCTCCTCGAGCGCCGCTAGCAGCTCCTGGGCCTCCGCGGCGAACATCGAGGACGGCAGCGGCTCCGCCGGCTCGATCGAGATGCCGCGATACTTCTTCAGGCCCGTCGCAGCCGGGATCAACTTGCCGATGATCACGTTCTCCTTGAGGCCGAGCAGGCGGTCGATCTTGCCCTCGATCGCAGCGTCCGTCAGCACCTTGGTGGTCTCCTGGAACGATGCGGCGGAGAGGAACGACTCGGTCGCGAGCGACGCCTTCGTGATCCCGAGGATCAGCGGCTCGAACGTCGCCTCTTCCTTCTTCGCCTTCCGCGCCCCGTCGTTCGCGCGCGCGAGCACCGCCTTGTCGACGAGCTGGCCCGGAAGCAGCGGCGTGTCGCCGGCGCTCTCGACGCGCACCTTCTTCAGCATCTGGCGGACGATCAGTTCGATGTGCTTGTCGTGGATGTCGACGCCCTGCGACTTGTAGACCTTCTGCACCTCGCCGACGAGATAGAGCTCCGTGGCCGTCGAGCCTTTCAGGGCGAGCAGCTCTGCCGGAGCGATCGAGCCCTCGTTCAACGGGTCGCCCGCCTCGACGAACTGACCGTGGCTGACGAGGAACCGAGTCCGTCGCGGGAAGCTGTACTCCTTCGCCGGGATCGGCTCGCCGTTCTCGTCCAGTGAAGAGGGGACGACGGTCACCTTGATCGTGCGGTCCGCATCCTCGACCTCGACCTTGCCCGCCACCTCGGCGACGGTGGCGGCGCCCTTCGGATTCCGCGCCTCGAAGATCTCCACGACGCGCGGGAGGCCGTGCGTGATGTCCGCTCCGGCGACGCCGCCCGTGTGGAACGTGCGCATCGTCAGCTGCGTGCCCGGCTCACCGATCGATTGGGCCGCGATGATGCCGACCGCGTCGCCCACCTCGCAGATGTACCCCGTTGCGAGGAACGTCCCGTAGCACGCGCGACACACCCCGTGCTCGCTCTTGCACTTGAGCACCGAGCGCACCGGCACGTGGTAGTCCTCTGCGTGGTCTTCGAGCCCGTCGAGCAGCTCCCGGAGGATCGGCAGCGTCAGCTCTGTTCCCGCCTCGGTGAGGAGCGTCTTGCCCGGCTTACCGTCCTTCAAGGGCTTGAACACGTCGACTGCGAGGATCCGGCCGGCGACGCTCGAGTTCAGCTTGTCGTCGAGGATCGCGGCCAGTTCGACGAAGTCGGTCGTCCCGCAGTCGAGATCGCGGATGATCACGTCCTGCGAGACGTCGACGAGACGCCGTGTCAGATAGCCGGAGTCGGCGGTGCGGAGCGCGGTGTCGGCGAGACCCTTCCGCGCACCGTGGGTCGAGATGAAGTACTCGAGCACCGACAAGCCCTCCATGAAGTTGGCCTTGATCGGACGCTCGATGATCTCGCCCTTCGGATTTGCCATCAGGCCACGCATGCCGGCGAGTTGGCGGATCTGGTTGAACGAGCCGCGGGCGCCCGAGTTCGCCATCATGAAGATGGAGTTGGTCTGGTGGAGATTGTCCTTCATGGCCTGAGCAACGTGCTCGGTCGCCTCCGTCCAGACGGCCACGATCCGCTCGTGCCGCTCCTCCTCCGTCATCAGGCCGCGCTGGTACTCGCCTTCGAGCTTGCGAACCTGGGCCTCGTATCCGACGAGAATCTCTTCCTTGTCCGGCGGGATCACGATGTCGTTCTTCGACACGGTGATACCGGCCTGTGTGGCGAAACGGAACGCGAGCGACTTGATCGTGTCCAGCACGGTCGCGACCGCATGGGCGCCGTAGAGGTTGACGAGCTCCGCGATGAACAGGTCGATCTCTCGCTTCGAGAGCGGCCGGTTGATGAACGTGTGGTTCACGGCGTCACCGGTGTGCACTGCCACCTCGAGCGCACGCTCGATCTCTGCGTTGAAGATGACGCGTCCCGGCGTCGTCAGGACGATCTCGCCGTGCCAGCGGTACTCGACCGGCTCCTGGAGCTGCACCTGACCGGACTCGACAGCGAACTCGACCTCTTCCTCGGTGCGGAATCGCTTCAACCCGGGCTGGCCGGTGATTTTTGCGACCTCCTCCGTCGTTGCCGACGGCAGCTCGTACTCGCAATAGGTGAGGTAATAGGCGCCCAGCACCATGTCCTGCGTCGGCGTCGCGAGCGGACGCCCGTGTGCCGGCGAGAGGATGTTGTTGGCCGACAGCATGAGGATCCTGGCCTCTGCCTGAGCCTCGGCACTGAGCGGGAGGTGCACGGCCATCTGGTCGCCGTCGAAGTCGGCGTTGAACGCATGGCAGACGAGCGGATGCACCTGGATCGCCTTGCCCTCGACGAGAATCGGCTCGAAAGCCTGGATCCCGAGCCGGTGGAGCGTTGGAGCCCGGTTCAAGAGCACCGGGTGCTCGGCGATCACCTCCTCGAGGACGTCCCAGACGTCGAGCGACATCGACTCGACATGCTTCTTCGCAGCCTTGATGTTCTGCACGGCCTTGCGCTCGACGAGCCGGCTCATGATGAACGGCTTGAAGAGCTCGAGCGCCATCAGCTTCGGGAGGCCGCACTGGTGGAGCTTCAGATTCGGGCCGGCAACGATCACCGAGCGGCCCGAATAGTCCACGCGCTTACCGAGCAGGTTCTGGCGGAACCGGCCCTGCTTGCCCTTGAGCATGTCGGAGAGCGACTTCAGCGGTCGGTTGCCCGGGCCGGTCACCGCACGACCGCGGCGGCCGTTGTCGAACAGCGCGTCGACGGCCTCCTGCAGCATGCGCTTCTCGTTGTTGACGATGATCTCGGGTGCGCCGAGGTCGAGCAGTCTCTTGAGCCTGTTGTTGCGGTTGATCACGCGGCGATAGAGGTCGTTCAGGTCGGAGGTGGCGAAGCGGCCACCGTCGAGCTGCACCATCGGGCGCAACTCGGGTGGGATCACCGGCACTGCCTCGAGGATCATCCATTCCGGCTTGTTCTCGGACTTGATGAAGGCCTCGACGACCTTCAACCGCTTGATCGCCCGCTGCTGCTTCTGACCCTTCGACGTCTTGATCACCTCGCGAAGGGTGATGGACTCCTCGCCGAGGTCGAGATCGCGCAGCAGGTCACGGATCGCCTCGGCACCCATGCCACCACGGAAGTACTGGCCGAAGCCGTACGGTGAGCCGAACCTGTCCTTGAGCTCGCGGAACAGCTGCTCGTCGTTGACGACGAGCTTGGGCTCGAGCTCGCGGAACAGCTTCCACGTCTCCTCGAGCCTGCGCACCCCGTCGACGGCCGCCTCGCGGGCGTCGTCTCGGCGCGAGTCCATGTCCTGCACCATCTCCCGGACCTTCAGCGCCCACTGACCGACGACATCGAGGTCGTCCTTCTTGGCGCCGGGCAGCAGGCAGAGATCGTACGCGAGCTCGCGAACCTCGTCGACGCTCTGCGTAACGCTCTCCTGCGCAAGGACGTCCGCGAGCAGGCCGTTGCCGACCTCGCGCGCCTTGTCCAGGTTCTTCGCATCGACGCGCGCGACGATCTCGGCGTCGTCGGCCGCCAGCTCCGAGCCGCTCGTCAGCGCGTCGACGAGCTTGTGAAGGTGCTTCGTGATTGCGCCCTTCTTCGACCCGGTTGCGGTGTCGAGCTCCGCACGCAGCGGATCGAGCGCCTCGTGGATCTCCTGAGCAGCGGTCGCGACCGATTCGATCTCGCGTGGGGCGAGCTTGCGATCGTCACGCGTCGCGGTCTGACGGACCAACTCCCGGATCTTCTTGCCGTCCTCCGTCGTCAGCGACTTCGCCAGCTTGGGGAAGATGCCGCCCCCGAGTTGGCGGGTTTCCTCGAGGGTCGGTAGAAGCTGATCCTCGGCCCAGTTGTTGAGCCCGCGGGTCCAGAACTCGTCGTCCTCGTCGAAGCTCTTCTCCTTGCCGGTCGCGAAATACTCGCGCCGGCGCGTGAGTCGCTCCTCGACCGCGAGGACGTGCTCATCGCGGTCGACATAGATCTGCTCCGACTCCGCCCGCACCTTGTCCTCGAGGTCGGCGAGATCCTTGGCACGCGCCTCGTTGTCGACGCCGGTGACGATCGAGGCGGCGAAGTAGAGCACCTTCTCGAGCTCGCGCGGGGCGATATCGAGCAGATACCCGATGCGACTCGGCACACCCTTGAAGAACCAGATGTGCGAGACCGGTGCCGCCAGGTCGATATGGCCCATCCGTTCGCGGCGCACCTTCTGGCGCGTCACCTCGACGCCACAGCGTTCGCAGATGATGCCCTTGTACCGAACGCGCTTGTACTTGCCGCAGTAGCACTCCCAGTCCTTCGTCGGACCAAAGATGCGCTCGCAGAAGAGACCGTCCCGCTCGGGCTTGAGTGTCCGGTAATTGATCGTCTCCGGCTTCGTGACCTCGCCCGACGACCAGTCGCGGATCTTCTTGCTCGACGCCAGTCCGATGCGGATCGCGTCGAATTCGTTGATGTCGATCACGTGTGTGCTTCGCCTCTTTCCGTTTGCTCTGTGGTCGTCAGGGGTCAGTCGTCGAGCTCGACGTCGGCGAGTCCGATCTCGAGCTCCGCGTCCGCTTCGACGCCGTCGAGTGACTCGTCGGCTGCGACGGCAACGTCGCCGCCCTCTTCGACCGCGACGGCGCCCTCCTCGACCTCCTGGGCCGAGAGCTCACCGGCGGCAGCGCGCACGGCTGCGGGCGACAGGTCGATGCCGAGCTCCTCCGCCGCGCGGAGCAGCTCGTCGTCCTCTTCGCGGACCTCCACCTCGCGCCCGTCGTTCGACTGAACGTGGACATCGAGTGCAAGTGACTGCATTTCCTTCAGCAGCACCTTGAACGATTCGGGGATCGACGGTTCGGCGATGTTCTCGCCCTTGACGATCGCCTCATAGGCCTTGACGCGGCCGATCGTGTCGTCGGACTTGATCGTGAGCATCTCCTGCAGCGTGTAAGCGGCGCCATATGCCTCGAGTGCCCACACCTCCATCTCGCCGAAGCGCTGGCCGCCGAACTGCGCCTTGCCGCCCAACGGCTGCTGGGTGACGAGCGAGTAGGGGCCTGTCGAGCGCGCGTGGATCTTGTCGTCGACGAGGTGGAGCAGCTTGAGGATGTACATGTAGCCGACCGTGACCTTCTGCTCGAACGGCTCCCCGGTCTTGCCGTTGAAGAGTTGCACCTTGCCGGACGCCTTGCGGCCGGCCGGGCGCGAATGGTCGACGTTCATCTTGATCGGCGAGTCCGTCGTCTCGGCCCACCGAACGAGCGCCTCGTCGACGTCGGTCTCGGTGGCGCCGTCGAAGACGGGTGTCGCGACGGGGTGTGGGTTCGGCGCATTGATCGGCGCGCGCGGGTTGACGCCGATCCGGGCGTCGGATTCCGCAAACACGCCGTGCGCGGCGGCCCAGCCGAGGTGCGTCTCGAGGATCTGGCCGATGTTCATGCGGCTCGGCACCCCGAGCGGGTTGAGCACGACGTCCACCGGGCGCCCGTCTTCGAGGAACGGCATGTCCTCTTCGGGGACGATCTTCGAGATCACGCCCTTGTTGCCGTGACGGCCCGCGAGCTTGTCGCCCTCGGAGATCTTGCGCTTCTTCGCGACAAAGACACGTACGAGCTCGTTGACGCCCGGCTTCAGGTCGTCGCCCGCGTCCCGCGAGAAGGTCTTGACACCGATCACCTTGCCCCCCTCGCCGTGAGGCACCTTCAGGGACGTGTCGCGCACCTCGCGCGCCTTCTCCTTGAAGATGGCGCGAATCAGCTTCTCCTCCGCCGTCAGCTCGGTCTCGCCCTTGGGCGTCACCTTGCCGACGAGAAGGTCGCCGGAGCCGACCTCGGCCCCGATCCGCACGACCCCGCGCTCGTCGAGGTTTGCAAGCGACTCCTCGGAGCGGTTCGGGATGTCGCGCGTGATCTCTTCGTCGCCGAGCTTTGTCGAGCGGGCATCGATCTCGTACTCGTGGATGTGAATCGAGCTGAGCACGTCGTCTTTGACGAGACGCTCGGACAGCACGATCGCGTCCTCGAAGTTGTAGCCCTCGAACGGCATGAATGCGACGAGGAGATTGGCACCGAGTGCAAGCTCGCCGCCGTCGGTCGACGACCCATCCGCGAGTACCGCGCCCTTCGACACCTTGTCCCCGAGCTTGACGACCGGCTTCTGGTGGATCAGGGTGCCCTGGTTCGAGCGCATGAACTTCGTGAGGTTGTACTCCTCGCGCGTGCCCTTGCCCTCGACGACGATCGTCTCCGCGTCGACGTCGATCACGGCACCGTCGGTGCGGGACATGACGACGTCGCCCGTGTCGATCGCGGCACGGTATTCGACCCCGGTGCCGACTAGCGGCGCCTGCGGGATCATCAACGGCACCGCCTGTCGCTGCATGTTCGCCCCCATCAGGGCGCGGTTCGCGTCGTTGTGCTCGAGGAACGGGATCAGCGCCGTCGCGACCGAGACGATCTGCGATGCCGAGACGTCCATGTACTGGACGTCCTTTGGTGAGACCATGACGGCCTCGCCGGCGCGGGAGCGGCAGAGCACCTGGTCGTGGAGGAACTTGCCCGACTTCTCGTCGACCATCTCGGAGGCCTGGGCGATGGTGAACAGCGCCTCCTCGGAGGCATCGAGGTACACGATCTCGTCGGTCACCTTGCCGCCCTTGACGATGCGGTACGGCGTCTGGATGAAGCCGAACTCGGACACGGTCGCCATCGAGGCGAGCGAGCCGATCAGGCCGATGTTCGGGCCTTCGGGTGTCTCGATCGGGCACATGCGCCCGTAGTGGGTCGGGTGCACGTCGCGGACCTCGATCGGGGCCCGCTCGCGCGTCAGACCGCCGGCGCCGAGCGCACTGAGCCGGCGGCGGTGCGTGAGCCCGGCGAGCGTGTTCGTCTGGTCCATGAACTGCGACAGCTGCGAGGAGCCGAAGAACTCCTTCAACGCGGCGACCACCGGCCGGATGTTGATGATCGTCTGCGGCGTAATGGTGTCCACGTCCTCCGTCGTCATCCGTTCCCGCACGACCCTTTCCATCCGGTAGAGGCCGATCCGGAACGCCTCCTGGATCAACTCGCCGGTCGTCCGGAGGCGGCGGTTGCCGAAGTGCTCGTACTCGTCGAGCTCGGCGCGGATCGGGTCGCGGTTCAGCTGGACGGCATCCGCCGCATAGTCCTTCGAGTCCTCAGGCACGCCAAGGTTCGTCGGCAACGCGATCAGCCGCCGCACGAGTGCCAGGATGTCCTCGGTCGTGAGCACTCGCGTGTCCTCGGGCACCCCGACGCCGAGACGCTGGTTCAACTTGTAACGACCGACCTTCGTCAGGTCGTAGCGCTTGGGATCGAAGAAGAGCGCGCGTAGAAGGTTCCGCGCGTTGTCGAGAGTCGGCGGCTCGCCGGGCCGCTGCTTCTTGAAGACCTCGATCAGCGCCTCTTCCTCGCGTGTCGTCGTGTCCTTCTCGAGAGTGTTCTGGATGTACACCGAGCCGTCGAAGAGCGCGAGGATCTTCTCGTTCGTGCTCGTGTCGAGCTCGAACCCCGTGGTCGGATCCTCGAGCGGCAGCGCCCGCAGGAGCGTCGTGATCGGGAGCTTGCGCTTCCGGTCGATGCGCGCGTAGGCGATGCCTTTCTTGTCGATCTCGAGCTCGAGCCACGATCCGCGCGACGGCATCAGATTCGCGATGAAGACCTGCTTCGTGGCGTCCTTCGGCTCCATCAGGTAGGCACCGGGAGAACGCACGAGCTGCGTCACGATCACGCGCTCCGTGCCGTTGATGATGAACGTCCCCCATTCGGTCATCATCGGGAAGTCGCCCATGAAGACTCGCTGCTCTCGGATCTCGCCGGTCTCGGTGTTGACGAAGCGCACTGTCATCGACAACGGCGCCTGATACGTCATGCCGTTCTCGCGGCACTCGTTGATCGTGTGGGCGGGGTCACCGAATGCGTAGTCGCCGAACTCGACGGCCAGCGTCCCGGTGTAGTCCTCGATCGGCGAGATGTCGTCGATCGTCTCGCGCAGGCCCTCGTTCAAGAACCACTCGAACGATGCCTTCTGAATGTCGATCAGGTTGGGGAGGTCAAGGACGTGCTTCAGACGTGAAAAGCTTGTGCGCGCGCGCGGCGCAACAGTAGTGCTGCTCAAGATGCGACAGCCTCCCTTACGGCGTGCAGAGTCGGAGGAGCAAGAAAAGCTCGGGCGGAACCTCGCAGAATAGCGGACACGCATGCGCCGCCGCAACCGCCTGGGGGCGGCGTCGGCAGAACGTCCACGCGGAAGTATACCGGATCACGTGTAGGAGGCGGACGATGGTCTCTCCGAGAGCGTCCGGAAGCTGATCGCTTCGCCCACGGAAGACGACCGAAAGCACGCGGGCCCGAAAAGACGGCGTCTGGGGTGTCTCCCCTGCTTTTTGGGAGACACCCGCAGACACAGATCTACCTCGGCCGGCCGCAGGCCAAAACGCCTGCTGGAGACGCCCCCGAGCCCCTCGAGCCGACAAAGCACTCGGCTCGAGCGTGGTTTTTGTCACCGGCCGGCAACGAGGCGTAGAGCGGAGACGGGGTGTCTCCCGAAAAAGCAGGGGAGACACCCCGTCGCTGTGCTTGTTTTCGCTCGCCAGCTTCCGTGGGACGAAGTCGGGCGATCGTGAACTCCGGCGCTGACCTTGCCGACTACTTCAGCTCGACGCTCGCGCCTGCCTCCTCCAACTCGGCCTTCAGCTTCTCGGCCTCGTCTTTGGTGACACCTTCCTTGACTGAACCGGGAGCGCCGTCGACGACGTCCTTCGCCTCCTTGAGCCCGAGGCCCGTGATCGCCCGCACGACCTTGATCACCTGGATCTTCTTGTCGCCGGCCGCCGTGAGGATGACGTCGAAGGAGTCTTTCTCCTCGACTGCGGCACCATCGCCGCCGCCGCCCGCCGGTGCGGCAGCAGCGACCGCGACGGGAGCGGCGGCCGAGACGCCCCACTCCTCCTCGATTGCATTCTTCAGCTCGACGAGCTCGAGCACGGTCATCTTGCCGAGCGTCTCGAGCACCTTTGCCGTATCCGTTGCCATCTCGTGTTTCCTCTCGCGTATGTGTGGTTGTCGGTTGCGTGACGGAGACCGCTCCGTCCTACGCCTCCGGGGTCTCTTCTGTCGCCTCCGCGACGGTTTCGTCCGCTTGCGCTTCGCCGGCGGGCTCCTCGACGGGGACCTCGTCGGCCGGAGCCCTCTCCGGGGCAGCCTCCTCGGTCACTCCTTCGTCGACCGGTGCTTGGACCGACTCGGGCTCCGGAGCCCCTTCCTCCGTGACAGCCGCTGAGGTGTCGCCACCTGCTTCGAGCTGAACGATCCTGGCGTCGATCAGGCCGACCAGGTTCTGCAACGGCGCGTTCAACACCGCAGCGAGCTGCGTCAACGGAGCGACGATCACCCCGACCAGCTGAGCCTGCAGGACCTCGAGCGGCGGCAGCTTGGCGAGACTCTCGATCTCGGCACCCGTGATCGGGTTGCCGGAGAGCACGCCACCCCGCAACGCGAGGATCTTCGTGTCCTTGGCCGCATCGCTGAGCGCCTTCGCGACGGCGACGGCATCCCCGTCGGCCTCGACGAACGCGATCGCCGTCGGCCCCTCGAGCATCGCGAGCAACGCATCCGCACCGGCAGCCTCCGCAGCCCTCCGCGTGAGCGTGTTCTTGACCACTGACAGCTTGGCTCCGTGCTTCAGGAGTTCGATCCGCAGGCTCGCGAGCTGACCGTTCGTCAGGCCGCGGTAGTCGGCCACGAGCAATGCATCCGCCGAGCGCAGGCGCTCGGTCAGCTCCGCGACGACTCGTTCCTTGTCTGCTTTCTGCATTATCCACCTCCTCTCAAAGCATCGAGCCCGCACGGAGGCGGGCTCGAAACGAGAACCGCTCTCGAGGTGTCTCCCCCTGCTCTGGTCGGGAGACACCCCGAGGCCGTTCTGCGCTTGAGGCCACCTGAGCCGGGCTTCTGCCCCACGAGGGAGCTGCCGGCCGTCTTCGGCGACGGGCGTGTTGAAAACGACAGTGAGCGAACTCTCGCCCTACGCTGTGACGGCCTCCTCGAGCTCCTCGACGATGCCACGCGTACGCGCAGGATCGACATGAACCCCGGGCCCCATCGTCGACGTGATCGTGATGCCCTTGATGTAGCGACCCTTCGCCGACGCCGGCTTCGCTCGAACGATCTCCTCGACGAGTGCTGCGTAGTTCTCGACGAGCGAGCGCTCGGCGAAGCTCTTCTTGCCGATCGCGACGTGGACGTTCGCGCCGCGGTCGGTGCGATATTCGAGCTTCCCCGCCTTCGCGTCGGAGACGGCCTTCGCGATGTCGAACGTGACGGTGCCCGTTTTCGGGTTTGGCATCAGGCCGCGTGGCCCGAGGACGCGGCCCAGCTTGCCGACGTTGCCCATCTGATCGGGTGTCGCGATCGCGACGTCGAAGTCGACGAAGCCGCCCTCGATCTTCGCGGCGAGGTCGGCCGAGCCGACGATGTCAGCGCCCGCATCTTCGGCCTCTCGGGCCTTGTCGCCCTCGGCGAATACTGCCACCCGCATCGTGCGGCCGGTGCCATGCGGCAACATCAGCGTCCCCCGCAACTGCTCGTCCGCATGGCGAACATTGAGGCCGAGCCGGAAGTGCACCTCGACGGTCTCGTCGAACTTGGCGCCCTCGATGTCCTTGAGAATCCTGATCGCCTCGACCGGCGAGTAGAGGTTCTCGCGATCGATCTTGGCCCGCGCGGTCGTGTACCGCTTGCCGCGGGAGCTCATCCCTCCACCTCCACGCCCATCGACCGTGCGGTGCCGGCGATCACCTTCATCGCCTGCTCGACCTCGTGTGCGTTCAGGTCGGGCATTTTCGCTTCTGCGATCGACCGCAGCTGAGCCTGGGTGAGCTTGCCGACCTTGACCCGGTTCGGCTCGGCCGAGCCCGATTCGAGGTTCAGCACCTCTTTGATCAGGACCGCTGCCGGCGGGGTCTTGGTGATGAATGTGAACGACCGGTCTTCGTAGACCGTGATCTCCACCGGGATGATCCGACCGTTCTCCTGGGCGGTCTGCGCGTTGAACGCCTTGGTGAACTCGACGATGTTGACGCCGTGCTGGCCGAGCGCAGGGCCGACCGGTGGTGCCGGGTTGGCCTGGCCACCCGGAATCTGGAGCTTGATGAGTGTGAGAACTTTCTTTGCCATATGCGTGAGTGCAGTCGGGGCTGCTCGCCCCTCCTCCCGTCTTATCTCGTTGAGCGTACGTGTCTGCCCTGCGGATCTGCCCTAGTGGCGAGGCCCTGCCTCGCCCCTTCGTTTCTCTCTCAGTCGATCTTCTTGACCTGGTCGAAACCGAGCTCGACCGGCACCTGCCGCTCGAAGATGTCGACCAGGACCTTGAGCTTCTGCGCGTCGGAGTTGACATCGACGATCTCGCCGTCGAAGTCCGAGAGTGGGCCCGACGTGACCTTGACGGACTCCCCGAGCGAGAACTGGGCCTGCGACTTTGCCGCGGGACCGCCACCGGCACCTGCCGTGTGGAGGATCCGGTCGACCTCCCCCTGGGAGAGAGGCACCGGCTTCGCGCCCGCGCCGACGAACCCGGTGACGCCCGGCGTGCCCTTCACGACCGTCCACGCTTCGTCGCTGAGATCCATGTTGACGAGCACGTAGCCGGGCAGAACACGCTTCTCGATCTGCACCTTCTGGCCGTCCTTCGTTTCGATCACCTGCTCGGTCGGCACCACGACGCGGCGGAACCGCGGCGACTGGTTCATCGAGACGATGCGATGCTCGAGGTTCGTCTTGACCTTGTTCTCGTGCCCGGAATACGTGTTGATCACATACCAGAGAAACATCTCAGCCTCACTGTCCGAGAAGGACATCGCGGACGAAGGGACGAACGATCTGATCCACGCCCCAGAGGTAGGCGCCGACGATGAGGACGGCGATGATGACGACGACCGTCCCCTGGATCGTCTGAGCGCGGTTGGGCCAGTCGACCTTGCGAAGCTCGGCGACCGACTCGCGAATGAAACCCCCGCGGCGTCGCGACTCGTGCTCGACGGGCGCGATCGGCGCGCCGCCTACCGCCGCCGGTTGGGGCACACCAGGCTGCTGCACACCACGAGGCTCGCTCGCCTGCTGCTCGCCGGCCGCACGGCGCGCGTCGCGTCTCTGTCTGCGGGTCTCGTCGGCCACGTCTAGCGGGTCTCCCGATGCGTCGTGTGAGAGCCGCACCAGCGGCAGTACTTCTTGAACTCGACCCTATCGGGTGAGTTCCGCTTCGACTTCTCCGTCTGATAGTTCCGCCGCTTGCATTCGGTGCAGGCGAGCGTGATTGCGACTCTGACTCCGGTTGCCATGGCTTCTTCTCGTGTGGTGGGAAAGCAAGGGCGTGCTAGGTAGCGGCGGTAGGACTCGAACCTACGACACGCGGATTATGATTCCGCTGCTCTAACCAACTGAGCTACGCCGCCGAGCGGTCCCGCACTCTAGCAGCGGTGCAGTCTAGCAATGCCGCGGGCGATCGGCTCACCGTGCTGCCCTCGCTTCGGGGTGCGGCCCGCTATCCGCGGAGCGCGTGCGCTACCGGTGCCGGCTCCCGCACCCTCGCGCAGACTGCGGCACCGGCGAGCAGGAACGCCGCCTCGGCAAAGGGGTCGGCATCCGGCCGCAGAGCGTATTCACTGTTGAACTCGACAGCGCCGTTGATCTCGGCCACCGTCCAGCGGCCGCGGCCATCCGGAAGGAGGTCGACTCCGACGAGTTCGGCTCCGGTCGCCCGCGCCGCCGCGAGAGCGAGAGCACAGGCGTCGGGCGGCGGCGTAGCCCGGCGCCGCTCTGCCCCGAGCGCCACGTTCGTTCGCCATTCGCCGGGAGCTGCGACTCGGCTGATCGCACCGATGACACGGTCGTGGGCGACGACGATCCGGAGGTCGAACCCGAGTGTTGGGACGAGCTCCTGGACCAACGCGCCGTGCGCCTGATACCACGGCTCGGCTGGAAGCACGGCGAGCAGGTCGGCGAGTGAGGCCTCGTCGTCACACCGCTCGACGCCGAGTCCCCAGCTTCCGAACCTGGGCTTCACCACGACCGGCGGTCGCAGCGGCGACGAGGGCCGATCGCCGGTGATCAATCGTGTCCTGGGATGCGGCAAGCCGGCCCGGCGAAGCAGGCGCGCAGTGAGAAGCTTGTCGTGCGCCGCAAGCAGCGCTGGAGCGTCGTTGAGCACCGTGATGCCCCTGGCGGCGAGAGCGCCGAGCACCCAGAGTCCGTCGTCGACGCCGTCGAGAGTCGGCAGCACGTCGATCCTGCCGATCGCGGCGTCGCCGGAACTCAAGGTGGTGAGTGCCTCCGCCGGAGTCAGCACGCACCAGTCGGCCCCTCGGCACCCGACCTGTGCGAGAGCCTCGTTGGCGAAGGTTGGAGTCTGGGCGACGACGGCGACGCGCATCTCGGAGGATCCTTGCCCCCGAACCGGCGCTGTGCAACCTCCTTCACCAACCCTTAACGCAACCGACGTCCGACCGATACCGCCATTAGCCTCTGGCAACGTGATTCGCATCCCCCCACAACGCGGTGGTTGGCTCGAGGTGATCTGCGGGCCGATGTTCTCGGGAAAGAGCGAAGAGATGATTCGACGCTTGCGGAGGGTCGAGATCGCAGGGCAGCGCGTCGTCATCTTCAAGCCGCGCATCGACGACAGATACGACGCGACCGACGTCGTCTCGCATGCCGGAGCGCGCATGCGCGCCGTGGCGGTCGAAAGCGTGTGCGAGCTCGTCGGCCTGTCCGCCGGTCACGACGTCGTCGGCATCGACGAGGTGCAGTTCTTCGACAGCTCGATCGTGGACGCCGCGCTCTCGCTCGCCGATGGCGGCACCCGGGTTGTCGTTTCGGGTCTCGACCAGGATTTTCGCCGGCTGCCCTTCGGTGTGATGCCCGAGCTGCTCGCGCATGCGGAGTTCGTCGACAAGCTGCAGGCGGTTTGCCACCGCTGCGGGGGCACGGCGACGACGACCCAGCGACTCGTCGACGGCAGGCCGGCGCCCTACTCGGGCGAGACCATCGTGGTCGGCGCGCTCGATTCCTACGAGGCCCGGTGCCGCGGGTGCCACGAGGCGGGGGTCGACGCGATCACGCTCGTCGCCTGACCCCGGGTGACGGGAGCTGTCAGAGTGTCGGGGCGTCCGCGAGAGCGGCGTCGAGCACGAGTATCGTGCGCGCACCTTCGCCGCGCCGCAACCGGTCGAACGCCTCGTTGACCCCGTCGAGATCGGAGACGTTCGTCACGACGTCGGACAGGTCGAGCTCGCCGGTCACCGCCAGCTCGGCCAGTTCGGGCAGGTCGACCGCGGGGTCACCCGACCCGTAGTAGGAGCCGCGGATGCCCTTGTCGGAGAGGAACTCGATTGCCGGGAGCGATACCTCGACGCCGGTCGGAGCAAGGCCGACGACCACCGCGGTCCCGGCCGGTCGGAGCAACTGCCAGGCGAGCCTCATCGTCTCGGGTCGCCCGACGACCTCGAACGCGTGGTCGACGCCGCCGCCGTTGAGCTCCAGGACTGTTTCGACCGGGTCGACGACAGAGGAGTCGACGAAATGGGTGGCACCGCGGCGACGAGCGATCTCGAGCTTCGAGGCGTCGCGGTCGATCGCGACGACCGGCCAGGCGCCGACGAGGGCCGCGGCGGCGACGACCTGCAGGCCGACGCCCCCGCACCCGATGACGGCGACGCTCTCTCCTGCCTCCACGCGACCGACGTTGCGAACGGCGCCGAAGCCCGTCATCACGCCACACCCGAGCAACGCTGCCTGCCACAGCGGTAACTCCGGCGGGAGCAGCACAGCGCCGTGGCCGTCCACGACCGTCCGCTCGGCAAAGCAGGCGGTCATGAGCCCGTGCTGGAGAACCGTGCCGTCTGGAAGCCGCAGGCGGGAGGTGCCGTCCATCAGGGTTCCTCTGACACCGTTCTCACCTGCCGGGACGCACAAGTTGAATCTGCCGGCGAGGCAGGCCTGGCACATCCGACACGAGGGGACGAACGAGAACCCGACCGGGTCGCCGACGGCGACATGTGTTACGCCCTCCCCGATCGCCTCGACGACACCGGCGCCCTCGTGCCCGAGCACCATGGGCCAGCGCCCCTCGCCGAGGTCGCCGTCCACGAGGTGGAGGTCGGAATGGCAGACTCCGGCAGCAGCGACCTTGACGAGCACCTCCGCGCGTTTCGGCCCGTCGAGCTCCACTTCCTCGACGACGACGCGCCCCGGCTCGCGGAGCACGGCCGCCCGAATCCGCATCAGGCGACCCTCCAGCGCTCGAGTGCGTCGAGATCGGGGGTGACGCCGAAGCCGGGGCCTTCTGGCGGCGCGATCGTTCCATCAGGCGCGATCTCGATCGGAACCGGCAGAAGCCAGTCACGCCGCGCCGCCGACCAGGCAGGCGGGTCGAACGGCACTTCGATGAACGGCACCGTCGAGAACGCGAGCGCGGCATGAAGGTTGACGAGCAGCCCGTAGCCGTTCGACCACGTGTGGGGCGACCAGGCGCGCCCCATCAGGTCGGCTAGACCCGCAACGCGACGGCAGCCTCCGATCCCGAGTGACAGCACGACGTCGCACTGGAGGACGTCGATCCCGGCCCGGAGGACGAGATCACGGGCTTCCTGCGGCGAGCGCACCATCTCCCCGGCCGCGAGCCGTAGGCTCGTGAGCCGACGCAGCGCCGCATAGCCGTCGAGATCGTCGGTGCGAAGAGGCTCTTCCAGCCAGTAGATCCCGAGCGGCTCGAGCGCCCGGGCGACCTGCGCCGCAGTCGCGACATCCCAGCGGGGCTCGAGGTCGCCGGGCATGCGCCAGCCCTGGTTGGCGTCGACCATGATCTCCAAGTCGCCGCCGACCGCATCGCGTACCGCATCGACGACCCGGATGTCGTCGCGCCAGTCTGCGTGATGAAAGCGGATCTTGACGGCCTTCACGCCTGCGTCACGGAGAGCGACCGAGCGCCGCGCGCGTTCCTCCGGCTCGGCGAGCTCGCCGCTCGAGGCGTACGCCAGCAACCGCTCCGACCTGCCCCCGAGCAGCTTCCAGACGGGCTGCCCCGTCGCCTTGCCGAGCACGTCCCAGACCGCGGCCTCGACCGTCCAGGCGCGACCGCCGTGAAAGTCAACAGTCTCCGCGAGCTCTCGCACGAGCTCCGTCCGGAAGGGGTCGAGACCGACGAGAAGCTGTTCGAGGCGGTCGCGGTCGGGCAGAGCGTCACCGCTCGCCCACCCACTCACTCCGTCGTCGGTATGGACGCCGACGAGCGTCGCCTCCAGATGGTCACGAGGGACCGGATCCCACGCAGCCCGAAACGGCGGGTCGAGCTCGACGCGATAGCGCCGTGTCTCGACGGCGGTGATGCGCATCAGTCTCCGCTGTAGAACGGATTACGGAGCGCATCACGCTCGACGACGAGCCGGGCCGCTGCATCCGGGTCGCGGCCTTCGACACACATCCGGATCGCCTTGCGGACGGCGGTTCGCGAGGCCTCCCGCACCGCCGTCTCGTCGGCCGCCCGCCCGTCGAGCCAGATCGCAACGAGCACGATCAGGTCGCCGGAAGCCTCGATGAGGCCGTCGGCGACGGAATCGAGCACCGCCTGGCCGATACCCAGCTGGCCTGCACCCCAGGTCATCGTCTCCTGCTCGGACGTCGTTGCAGTTGCCTTGTTCATCATCAGCGTCGGCGGCCAGATCGGCTGGTACTCGGGCTGCGACGCACCGACGCAGCAGAGCACCGGCGAGTGACCGGGCTTCGGATTGGTGAACATCGAGATCGCCGCCGCACCCGTCGGACTGCCTCTGCGTGCGAGGACGACGTTGACATGGCTGCCGTTCGGCGACAGGCCGCCCCAGCCCTCGCCGATCCGGCCGTCGAGCTCTTCCAGGTTCATTCCGCTCCTCCCGTCGTTGTATCGAGCACCACCCGCAGCGCCTCACCCGAGAGCATCAGCTCGAACGCCTGCTCGACCTCGGCCAGCGGGAGCCGGTGCGAGATGAGGCGGTCGAGCGGCAGCCGGCCCGAGCGGTACACGTCGAGCGTTGTCAGGAAGTCCCGCTCCGGCCGTGCCGATCCGTAGATCGAGCCAAGGATACGCCGCTCCATGCGTGGAATCGTGCGCGCCGGAACCGTCAGCATCGTCTCCTCGCGCGGGATCCCGATCAGGACCGCGGCGCCGCGGTTGCGGGTCGAATGGACGGCGGCCTGCATCGCCTCGCCACGTCCGGTCGCCTCGATCGCGTAGTCGACCCCGCCGCCGCTGAGCTCCCGGATCGCTTCCGCGGTCGCCTCGGCGCTTCCCGCCCAGACGACACCGCCCGTCGCCCCGAACGCCCTCGCCGCGTCCACCTTGCTCTGCGTCATGTCGACAGCGATCACCGGCTCGGCTCCCACTGCGACGGCCGCCATCAGCGCCGACAGGCCGACGCCGCCACAGCCGATCACGGCGACGCGGTCTCCCGGGTGCACGCCGGCTGTCCTCCAGACGGCGCCCACTCCCGTCGTGATCGCGCAGCCGACGAGGGCCGCGACCTCGAAGGGGACATCGTCCGCGATCGGGACGCAGGAGCGCTCGGGAACGACGGTCGCCTCGGCGAACGTCGAGAGGAAGCAGTAGTGGTAGACGCGCTCGCCGTCACGTGAGAGGCGGCTCGTGCCGTCCATCAGCCCCGCTTCGGCCATCACGGGCCACACCGTCGAACAGAGCTGGGGCAGGTCGCGAACGCACTCCGAGCACTCCCCACACGACGGTGTCCACGAGAGCGCCACGTGGTCGCCCGCCGCGACGCGCGTCACTCCGGCGCCCACTGCCTCGACAACGCCCGCGCCTTCGTGCCCGAGCACGACGGGGCACGGTGACTCGGTCGTCCCGTCGATCGCGTTGTAGTCGGAGCGGCAGACACCGCTCGCGCGGAGCCGAACGAGCACCTCCTCCGGCCCGGGCGGGGCGAGATCGAGCTCCTGGATGTGAAGCAGCCCACCTGTCGCCTCGAGAACCGCGGCTCGGATCTTCACGAAGCGGCGGCCGCCGTGACGGACGGCGCTCCGGAAGCCTGCAGCGTTCGTAGTTCGTCGAGCGGTATGTGACAGCGCATCAGGTGGTTCTCCTCGACCTCGACGAGCGGCGGCTCGACGGTGTCGCAGATCTCGCCGACCCTGCGCGGGCAGCGCGTATGGAAGACGCAGCCGCTCGGGGGATTTGCCGCGCTCGGGATGTCTCCCTCGAGTCTGATCCGCTCACGCTCGCCGCCGTCGACCGTTGGCACGGCCGAGAGCAGCGCCTCGGTATACGGATGGTGAGGGCCGTCGTAGACGGTCTCGGAGAGGCCTAGCTCCATCAGCCGGCCGAGATAGAGAACCGCGATCCGATCGGAGACATACCGCACGACACCGAGATCGTGGGAGATGAAAAGGTAGGAGACCTGCTCCTGTGCCTGCAGCTCGACGAGGAGATTGAGGATTGCCGCCTGCACCGAGACGTCGAGCGCGGAGGTCGGCTCGTCGCAGACGACGAGCTTCGGGTTGCCGGCGAACGAGCGGGCGATCGCGAGCCGCTGCTTGAGCCCGCCCGAGAGCTGGCCCGGCGTTGCGCTGACGTAGCGCTCTGCGAGGCGCACCGAGCTCATCAGCCCGAGCGTCCGCTGCTCGGCGGCCGACCCGGTGAGGCCCGCGAGCTTCTTCAACGACCGGCGCATGATCTTCCTCACGGTGTGGCGGCGGTTCAGCGCCGAGTCCGGGTTCTGGAACACGATCTGGAGAGCGCGCATGTCCTCGGTCGAGCGCCCCTTCAGCGTCCCGGCGAGCTGACGGCCGTCGAACTGCACTGCGCCGGACGTCGGCGCCACGAGCCCGAGCAGCGCCCGCGCCAGCGTCGTCTTGCCGCTGCCGGACTCCCCGACGAGACCGAGCGTCTCGCCCGGCCAGATCGCCGCCGACACGCCCACGAGCGCATGGACGTCGTGCCCCTGCTGCTTGAACACCTTGCCGAGGTCGTCGAACTGCAGCAGCGGCGCGGTCGCGCGGTCGACCGCCGGCAGGTCGAGGTCCGCGGCCATCTCGCGCGGCAACGTCTGTGCCTGCTCATGGAAGTGGCAGCGGCTCATGTGGGCGCCACCGAGATCATGCGCAGCGGGCACCTCGGTGCGGCAGCGGTCGACGGCAAGCGTGCAGCGCCCCTCGAACACACAGCCGGGGAGCTCCTCCCCCACGTTCGGCATGAAGCCCGGGATCGTGTCGAGCCTTCCCTGATCCTTGCGCACCCCGCCGCGAGGCACGCAGCGGAGCAGGCCGACGGTGTACGGATGGCGTGGGTCGGCGAGAATCGTGTCCGTCGCGCCCTCCTCCACGAGGCACCCGGCGTAGAGCACGCCCACGCGGTCGCACATCTTCCGGATGATCCCGAGGTTGTGGCTGATGAAGAGCACGGACGTGTGCAATTCCGCCTGCAGGCCGGCGACGAGGTCGAGCACCTCGGCCTCGACGGTGGCGTCGAGGCCCGTCGTGGGCTCGTCGAGGATCAGCAGCGCCGGGTCGGTGGCGAGCGCCATCGCGATCACGACGCGCTGCTGCATGCCGCCGGAGAGCTGATGGGGGTAGCGACCCATGACGGAGCCGGGATCGGCTATCTGGACGCGCGTGAGCGCCTCACGCGCCCGGTCGGTCGCCTCGCCGGCGCTCGCCCCTCGCGTGCTGAAGACCTCGGCGACCTGCTTCCCGATCCGGATCGACGGGTTGAGGGCGGCGCCCGGGTTCTGGTAGACCATCGAGACGGCGTTCGAGCGCAGCTCACGGAGCTCCGCGCCCGACAGGGCGCCGGCGTCCCGGCCGTCGATGCGGATCGTGCCCGAGCGCACGCGCCCGTTGCGGGGAAGGTAGTTGACGATCGCGAGCGCCGCCGTCGACTTGCCGCAGCCGGACTCGCCGACGAGGCCATAGGCCTCGCCGCGCTTGACGTTCAGCGTCACCCCCCGCAACACCTGCCGGTCGCTGCCGCGGACGCGGTAGACGACGTCGAGGTCCTCGAGCTCGAGGGCGTGAGGCGCCACCACCTGGACGGCCGTCTCGCTCACTCGTCCACCACCTGCTGCAGGCCGTCAGCGACCAGGTTGACGCCGATCACGAGCGTCGCGATCGCCGTGCAGGCGAAGAGCACCGTCCACCAGTACGAGCCGGAGGACAGGAGCGTGTAGTTCTCGGAGATCTGCAGCGACCAGTCGGGCGACGGAGGCTGCACGCCGAAGCCGAGAAACGTGAGGCCCGCAATCGCGAAGATCGCGTAGCCGAGGCGAACGGTTCCCTCGACGACGATCGGGCCCATGATATTCGGAAGGATCTCCACGAACATGATGTACGGCCCGCGTTCGCCCCGCAGCTGGGCCGCCTGGACGTAGTCGAGCCGGCGCTCGCCCAGCACGGTCGCACGGACCGTGCGGGAGACGGGCGGCGTGAAGACCAGGCCGATCACGACGATCAGCGTCACGTACGAGGTTCCGAGCGCGGTCAGCACCATGACCGCGATCACGATCAGCGGCAGCGCGAGAACGGCGTCCACGAACCGGCTGATCGTGTCGTCGGCGATGCCGCCGTAGAACCCGGTGACGAGCCCGATCGCGGTACCGCAGACGAGCGCGAGCAGCGTCGCGAGTGGCGCCACCAGCAACGTCGAGGTCGCGCCGGCGAGCACGCGGGAGAAGATGTCGCGCCCGAACTGATCGGTCCCGAACCAGTAGGCCGAGCTCGGGGCCTTGAGGATGTCGCTGGTCTGCTCCAGCGGGTCGTGGGGTGTGAGACTCGAGCCTGTGATCGCCCAGAAGACCCAGAAGAGGACGATGATGTTGCCGATGATGAACGTCTTCGAGTGCAGGAGCTGGCGCACCATCTCGCGCCGTGCGATTTTCGCCTCGGTCGGGACCAGTTCCGCGTCGGGCTCGAACCCGGCAGCATCGTCGGTCATCGCGCTCACTGGTCACCTCCGTAACGGATCCGCGGGTTGAGCAGCGAGTAGAGGATGTCGGCGACGAGCGTCGCCACCAGGTAGACGATGCCGACGAGCAGAACGCCGCTTTGCAGCATCGGGTAGTCCTTGTTCTCCGCGGCCGTGTAGATACGCAGGCCGATGCCGTTGTAGTTGAACAGCTTCTCGATCACGAGGAGCCCGCCGATCAGGTAGCCGACCTGCGTGGCGACGACGGCGATCGTCGGCAGCAGCGAGTTCCGGAGCACGTGGCGCCCGACGACCTGGCGCTTGGTCAACCCCTTGAGATAGGCGGTGCGGGTGTAATCGGCGTCGACCGACTCGATCACGCTCGACCGCGTGATCCGCGCGATGTAGCCAAAGAGGACCGCGACGAGGGCGAAGCTCGGTAAGAGCAGATACTCGACCTGCGTCGCGACATTCGAGCCCTCGGGCGCGGTCGCCGACACCGGCAGCCAGCCGAGCCAGAGCCCTAATACGAGGATGAAGACGATCGCTGTCACGAACTCCGGGATCGCCGTGAACGAGACGCCTGTGACCGTGATCACCCTGTCGGTGAGGCTGTTGCGCCGGAGGCCGGACACCGTGCCGCCGAGGATGCTGAGCGGCACCACGATCACGAATGCGACGGCGGCGAGCTTGAGGGAGTTGACGAACGAGGTGCCGATCAGATCCGAGACCGGCACCTGGTACTGGTACGAGGTCCCGAGGTCGCCACGGAAGAAGCTCGTGATCCAGTCCACGTACTGCGTGATCAGGGGCCTGTCGACCCCGGCGTTGTGGTTGAAGATCGCCACATCCTGCTCGCTGGCGAAGTTGCCGAGGATGTTCCTGCCGAGGTCCCCGGGCAGCATCGACCCCGCAGCGAAGACGAGCACGCTGAGGAGAAACAGCGTGATCAGTGCCAAGCCGAGCCGTTTGAGCAGGAAACGGGCGATCCCGAGCCTCCCTCGAGCATGTCGGCCGGGCCGCTGCAGTGCGCAGCGGCCCGGCCTGAGCGGTTCCCGCGGGACCTACGCGAGCGAGGTCTTCGACAGGTACTGCGTCCCGATCGCGGACGGGACGAAGCCCTTCACCTTCTTCGACGCGGCCTGCGTCCAGTTGAAGAAGAACGGGATGATCACCGGGGTGTCCTTGAGCAGGATCCGCTGTCCGACTCCGGCGTACTTGCGCTGCTCGCTCAGCGTCAGCGCGGCCGTATACCGGTCGACGGCCTTGTCGAACGCCTTGTTCGAGTAGTCGGCCGCATTCCAGACGCCGCCGGTCTTGAACGCCGAGCCGAGGAAGACGTTCGGCACGGCGCGGTGCCCGTAGTCGGTGATGAACATCGGCGAGTTCAGCCACGGGTTCGAGCCGCGTCCTGTCTTGCCACCCGAATACGTGCCGGCGTAGACGGCGGTGTACGTCATGATGTTGAGCTTGAGATCGATCCCGATCTTCTTCGCCGAGGCCGCGATGATCTGGGCGAGCTGCGGCTCCTCCTGGTATTTCGCAAGCGTCAACGTCTGCTTGAACCCGTTCGGATAGCCGGCCCGCGCCATGAGCTTCTTCGCCAGAGCGAGATCCTGATGGCGCTGCGCCACCGACCTGTCGGTCGACGGATAGATCGACGCCCACGGCGAGTCGTTGCCGAGAATGGCATAGCCGTTGAAGAGCTGCTTGATGATCGCGGGCCGATCGAGTGTCAGGGCCAACGCCTGGCGGACGAGGGGGTTCTTGAACTCCGGGGCCGCAGCGACGGTCCGGAGGAGCATCGAGATCTCGCGATGCGGCGTGCCCTTGACCGTGACGATCTGCAGGTTGGGGTTGTTGAACGCGGCGCGGCCGTTCGTGAAGGACGTCTGGCTCATCAGGTCGATCTGGCCGCTCAGAACGGCCGCGATTGCCGCGGACTCGTCGGCGTAGTACGTCACGTCGACGCCGTCGAGCGGCACGTTACCGCCCCACCAACCCGGATTGCGCTCGAACTTCGCCCCGACACCCGGCGTGTATGAGGTGAGGTTGAACGCCCCCGTCGTCTGCGGGGTCGTCGTGAACGTTCCGTCCTTGTAGTTGGCCGGCAGGATGACGGCCTGGTAGGTCGTGTTGCTCGTCAGGTACGGGAAGCTGGCCGTCGGTGCATCGAGCGTGAAGACGACCGTGTAGTCGCCCACGGCGCTGACGCCGGAGGGCTGGAGAACGCCCTTGAACGCCGACAGCGCTGCGCCTCCGCCTGCCGGATCCGTCAGCCTCTTGTACGTCGCGACCACATCGGCGGCCGTCATGGCCTGGCCGTTCGCAAACTTGACGCCCTTGCGGAGCGTGTACGTCCAGACCGTCCCCTTCGCGTTCGGCTTCCAGCTCACGGCGAGCATCGGCGCGAGCGTCAGGTTGGGGCTCGTCATGTTGAGGAACTCGCCGCAGATGCTGCCCGTCGCCAGCGTGCCGTGGTCGGCGAACAGGTTCGGCTCCATCGGCTTTGCCGGAGCCGGGACGATGCCGAGCTTGAAACGCCCGCCGGCCTTGACGGCCCGTGTGGCTGCACGCGCAGGCGCTGCTGTGTATCCCATTGCTCCGAGCGCGGCGCCGATCGCCGTTGCCGAGAGGCCGATCATGGTGGCCTGCCGGACGAAGTCACCTCGCGAGTACTCGCCGGTGAAGAAATCGTCGATCAGCGCGTTCTCGAGCTCGCCTGCCTGGTTGAGGCGGTACTCGTCGAGCTGTGTTCGTGGGTCGCGATTCATAACCTGTTCCTCACCTTCCACTCTCGAGATCGACCTGGACGTATGTGTGGACGCTCCACCACGATCAAAGTTGGGAGCACGCCGACACAGCCCGAAGAGGTAACCCCTCGGGCCTTCTCGTTCTAGGGATGGACTGCCGTCCCAATCTGATGTCTGCTCTTATGACAGATAGACACCAGCCACGTCAAGGTCGTTCTCCATTTGGATCACCGTTCGACATCGGGCAGCTGCGAGAGTATCTTCGGGACGGTGGAGGCCTCCCTCGACACGACCGCCGACGACCAGGTGCCCGGCCCTCGGGAGGCGCGTTCCCCCTCGACCGGTGTCAACGCCACGCTCCGGATCCTCGATCTGATGGCGGCGCGCGGCGCCCTCAGCCTCGCCGACCTGACCCGCGAGCTCGGGCTCGCGAAGAGCACCGCGCACCGGATCTGCGGGGTGCTGGTGGAGCGGGCGTGGGCGGTTCGTGATGCCGACGGCCGCTACGGCCTCGGGATCCGGGCACTCCGGCTCGGCTCACACTCGACGGAGCTCCCGATCGTGACGGCGTTCCGGACCGTCGCTGCCGACTTCCTCGACGAACTCGACGAGACGATCGCACTCGCGGTCGTCGACGGCGACGAATCCCTCTACATCGCCATGGAAGAGACCTCCCAGCCGGTCCGTTATGTCACCCATGTCGGCTCCAAGTCCCCGGCATTCGCCTCGGCCAGTGGCCGAGTCGTGCTGGCGAGCCAGGCGCCGGAAGCCGTCGCGGCGCTCTTTTCGGGGCGGCCGCTGATCACTCCGACCGGCCACCGGATCGGTGGGATGCCCGAGCTACGGACGATCCTCGAAAACGTCCGCCGGCAGGGCGTGGCAGAGAACTGGGACGAGACCGCACGCGGACTCTATGCTGCGTCGGTCCCGATCGACAACGAGGCCGGGACCACGATCGCCGCCCTGACGACGCTCGTGCCCCGCTCGCGCGTGACGCCCGAGCGCCGCGAGACGATCGTGCGTTGTCTCCGGGAGCAGGGCCGTCTCCTCTCGGAGCTCGTCGACTGGTTGCCCGCGTACAGCGCCCGGAGCTCGACTCCGCGCTGAATGCCGTTTCGAGGACCTTTTCAGCGGCAGTTTCGATTCGGTTGACTTTGTTCCGTATTTGGTACAAGATTCCATCGTGTGACACGCGGCCGCGCGGATCGGTGAGCACGAGATGAAGGCCGCGGTCTGTCGCGCGTTCGGAGAGCCACTCGTCGTCGAGGAGGTGGAGCTCTCCGCCCCGGGCCGCGGTGAGCTCAGGGTTGCGCTTGCTGCGTGCGCGATTTGCCAGAGCGACATCCACTACCTCCAGGGTGCCTGGGGCGGCCCGCTCCCGGCCGTGTACGGGCACGAAGCGGCGGGGATCGTCGCCGAGGTCGGCGCCGGCGTCGAGGGGTTCGCCGTCGGCGACCACGTCGTCGTGACGCTGATCCGGTCGTGCGGAGCTTGCGATGCGTGCGCTCGGGACGAGTCCGTGCTCTGCGAGGCGACGTTCCCTCTCGACGCGCAAGGGCCGCTCAGCGCACCCGACGGGACCGCGATCGTGCAGGGCCTTCGGACCGGCGGCTTCGCCGAGCAAGTCGTCATCGACGCCTCGCAGGCTGTCGCCGTCCCCACCGAGATCCCGCTCGACAGCGCAGCGCTGCTTGCGTGCGGAGTGATCACGGGTGTTGGCGCGGTCATCAACACGGCGGCGGTCCAGCCTGGGAGCAGCGTCGTCGTGATCGGCACCGGGGGCGTCGGCCTGAATGCCGTACAGGGCGCAGTGCTCGCCGGAGCGACACTGATCGTCGCGGTCGACCCGTCCGCCGCCAAGCTCGAGACGGCGAGAGCATTCGGTGCGACCCATACGGCCAATCCGGACCTCGAGGATGTCGCCGAGATCGTGGCCGATGTCACCGGTCGACGCAGAGCCGACTACGTCATCGTCACCGTCGGCACGCAACGGGCAGTCGAGCTGGGGCCGCTGCTCCTCCGTCGCGCGGGAACGATGGTGATCGTCGGAATCCCCGCCTCGGGTGTGACGGCCTCGCTCGATCCCGGCGCGATCGCCAACGACGGACAGCGGATCCTCGGCAGCAAGATGGGCTCGGCCCGGATCGCGGTGGACGTCCCCAAGCTGGTCGCGCTCTATCAGGAAGGGCGGCTGAAGCTCGACGAGCTGATCTCCGGCCGGTATCCACTGACCCAGATCAACGAGGCGATCGCCTCGGTCGTGAGCGGAAACGCGATCCGAAACCTGATCGTGTTCTGACCGGGAAGGATGATCAGCCACCGATGAAGATCACCGAGCTCGAGACGTTCGTCGTCGGGAACCCGCCGCCGCATTTCGGCGGGCGGTACTTCCTGTTCCTCAAGCTCGTCACCGACGACGGGGTCGAGGGCGTGGGTGAGGTCTACGCGGCGACGTTCGGCCCGCACACGGTGGCACGGATGATCGAGGACGTTTGCGACCGCCATGTGATCGGGGCCGACCCGTTTCGGATCGAGCGGCTCTGGCGCGACGTCTACGGACGGGGATACTCGGCGCGTCCCGACATCTCGCTCGTGGGAGTGCTCAGCGGTATCGAGATGGCCTGCTGGGACATCGTCGGCAAGGCGGTGAACAAGCCCGTCTACGAGCTGCTCGGCGGCCTGGTGCACGAACGGCTGCGGGGATACACCTACCTCTACCGAGAAGCCGGCGACGCAACCGACGTCTACCTCGATCCCGATCTCGCCGCCGAGCGGGCGGCGGAATATCTGGCCCAGGGCTTCACGGCCCTGAAGTTCGACCCGGCGGGGCACTACTCGACCTTCGATCCCCGCCAGCCCGGCCTCGAGGATCTGGAGCGCTCCACGCGCTACGTGAAGAGCGTGCGCGAAGCGGTCGGCGACCGCTGTGATCTGCTCTTCGGCACGCACGGCCAGTTCACACCCGCAGGCGCGATCCGCCTCGCGAAGCGCCTCGAGCAGTACGACCCACTCTGGTTCGAAGAGCCCACACCGCCCGAGATCCCGGAGGAGATGGCACGGGTCGCCCGGGCGACGTCGATTCCCATCGCAACCGGGGAGCGGCTGACGACGAAGTACGAGTTCTCACGAGTGCTGGAGACGGGCGCCGCCTCGATCCTGCAGCTGAACCTCGGTCGCGTCGGGGGCCTGCTCGAGGCGAAGAAGATCGCGGGCATGGCCGAGGCACACTACGCCCAGATCGCACCCCACCTCTATTGCGGCCCCGTCGTCGGCGCGGCGAACATCCAGCTCAGCGCGTGCAGCCCCAATTTCCTCGTTCTCGAGGGCATCCGGGACTGGGGTGGCTTCCACGCCGAGATCCTGAAGACGCCGATCCAGTGGGAAAGCGGTTACGTGATCCCGCCGAGCGCACCGGGACTCGGGGTCGAGCTCGACGAGGACGTGGCCGCGCGCCACCCCTACGAGGGCGACGAGCTCCACCTGACTCCTGTTTTCGGCCCGCCGGCCTAGAGGCTCGCCGGGAAGCCCGGCGCCCTCAGATCGGTGGCAAGAGCATCCTCGAGCAGCTTGACCACCATCGGCGACCACGCCGAGCCCCCGTACTGCTCCCTCGCCCGGATGAAGGTCTGCTCGACCAGCGTTCCGAGCTCGAGCGGCACGCCGAGCTCGTCTCCGAGCTCGTGGGCGAAGCCGAGATCCTTGCAGGCCAGGTCGATCGTGAACCCGATGTCGTAGCTGCCGTTCAGGATCACCTGGCTCTCGGTCTCGTGCACGAAGCTCGAGCCGGAGCTGGCCTTGATCACCTCGAACGACTGGGCCAGGTCGAGCCCCGCACGCCGCGCCAGCATCAGGGCCTCCCCCGCTCCGACGAGGTGGATGAACGCGAGCATGTTCGTGATCACCTTGATCACCGAGGCGCTGCCGAGCGGACCGATGTGGAAGACCTTGCCGCCGATAGCTTCGAACGCGGGCAGGTGGGCCGCGTAGACGTCCGCATCGCCACCGACGAGCACGGTGATCTGGCCGGACGCGGCAAGATGGACGCCGCCCGTCACCGGCGCCTCGAGACTGCGGACCTCCCGGGACTCGGCGATCGCGGCGAGCCGGAGGAGCTCGTGCCGATCGTTGGTGCTCGTGTCGATCCAGGTTCCTCCAGCTGCAAGCCCGGCCAGGACACCCGTCTCGCCGGTAAGCACCTCGACGACTGCGCTCGGGGACGGTAGGCACGTGAAGACGCTGTCGGAGGCCGCTGCGACCTCACCGGGGGAATCGGCCCACGCTGCACCGGCTTCGAGAAGCGGCAGCGCCGCCGCCTCGTCGCGATCGTTCACCGTGAGCGGGAAATCCGCCCTGAGCAGACTCGCCGCAAGGTGGCGGCCGAGATTGCCGAGCCCGATGAACCCGAACCTCATTGGATCGCTGTCTGCCCCTTTGGCGTTACGGGAGGACAACGATCTTCCCGAACTCGTCGCCCGCTTCGAGCCTCATGAACGCGGCATGTGCATCGGCGAGGGCATGCTCGGAATCGACGAGCGGGCGAACACCGGTCTGCTCCAGGAAGGCGCACAGCCGCCGGAACTCCACGATCGTGCCCATCGACGAGCCCACGACCGACAACTGGCGCCAGAACATGCGCGCAAGGTCGGCCGAGGGATCGGGCCCCGTCGTCGCACCCGCCACGACCACGGTCCCCCCGGGTCGCAGCGACTTGAGCGAGTGATCCCACGTCGTCCGTCCCACCGTCTCGAGGACCGCATCGACACGCACGGGCAGTCGACCGCCCGGCTCGACTGCACCGACGGCGCCGAGCGCGATTGCGCGATCGCGCCTCTCCTCACTGCGACTCGTCACGTAGACAGCCAGTCCGGCCGCCCGGCCGATCAGGACGGCAGCGGTCGCCACACCGCCGCCGGCGCCCTGCACGAGCACGGACTGCCCGGGCTGCAGGCGGGCTCGTGTGAACAGCATCCGGTACGCGGTCAGGTAGGCCGTGGGTAGGCATGCTGCCTCCGCAAACGAGAGCGCGGCCGGTTTCGGCACGAGATTCCGCGACGGCACGGTGATGCGTTGCGCCAGCGTTCCCTGGACGCCGCGCTCCGAGAACAGGTGGAAGTCCGCGGCGAGCGTCTCGTCCTCACCGGGCCCTGCGGTGCCGAGGACGGCGTGAACGACCACCTCCCGCCCGTCGGCGGTGACGCCGGCGGCGTCCGTCCCGAGGACGACCGGGAGATCGTCCTCGGTCACGCCGACGCCGCGAAGCGTCCAGACGTCATGGTGGTTGAGGGCCGCAGCGCGAACCTCGACGACCTCCCAGCCCTCGGCCGCCGAAGGCTCGGGGACATCGCGCACGTCCAACCCGGAGACGGGGTCGTCGCGCGAGATCTGGGCACAAACGGCTGCGAGCATGAGGTCTCCTACCTGGGTCGCGGGGTGCTCGATCGCGTCGCCCGCCAGACGACGTGGCGCAACCGTAGCGCCGGCGTCTCCCGTCGCGTCGCAGCCCAGCGTCTAGTCTCTCGAAGAGCATGCGAGCGGTCGTCTTCACCGGTGCCGGCGGCAACGACGTCGTTCTGCTCGACGAGCGGCCCGAGCCCGCACCGTCAGGCGACGACATCCTCGTCGCAGTCCGTTACGCAGGGCTGAATCCGGCCGACCTCGCGCAGCGCGAGGGCCGCTACCCTGCCCCACCCGGGTCACCGCCCGACGTGCCCGGCATCGAGGTGGCGGGGACGGTGGTTGCCCGTGGGCCGACCGCACGTCGATTCGAGCCCGGCGACCGCGTCTTCGGAATCGTGGGCGGGGGCGGGCTCGCCGAACGGGTTCTCGTGCACGAGCTCCACGTCACTGGCGTGCCCGAGCGGCTCGACGAACTCGCGGCCTCGGCCGTGCCGGAGGTGTTCGTCACGGCCCACGACGCGATCATGAGCCAGGCCGGACTTCGCCCCGGCGAGCTCCTCGTGGTCAACGGCGCCAACGGCGGCGTTGGCACAGCAGCCGTGCAGATCGCGGCGGCCTCCGGCGCCCGGGTCATCGCGGCCGTCCGTACGTTCGCGTTGCACGAGAGCGTGTCGAGCCTCGGAGCGACGGTGATCGACCCGAAGGAGCTCGTGGAGCGGGCCCTCGCAGAGGGAGGCGCCGACGTCGTGCTCGAGCTCGTCGGGGCGCCGAACCTCGGACCCGACCTCTCAGCGCTCGCGGTCAAGGGACGGATCGTGATCGTCGGCACCGGCGCCGGCACAGAGGCGGTGCTCGACCTCCGAAAGCTGATGGGCCGACGTGCGCGCGTGATGGGCACTGTCCTCCGCGCGCGTCCGCTCGAGGAGAAGGCCTGCGCCGTGCGGGCCTTCGCCCGCGAGGTCGTCCCGCATCTCGCGACCGGCCGGATCGCGCCACTCGTCGACCGTATCTTCCCGGCGGCGGAGGCGGCCGCCGCATTCGACCGCCTGCAGGAGCCCGGGAAGCTGGGCAAGGTCCTGCTGGATTTCGGCGCGTAGGACGCCCGACCAAGGACCGAGCATGAAGACGACAGCGCCGTCGAGCACGGAAGCCCGCCTGGCGATTCGGGAGCTGATCGAGAACTGGGTCGTCTGGCGCGACGCGGGCGACTGGGGGCGCTTCCGCACGGTTTGGCACGACGACGGCCGGATGATGGCGACCTGGTTCCAGGGGCCGGCCGAAGAGTTCATCCAGGTGAGCCGCGAGGGCTTCGAGCGCGGCGTCCGCATCCTCCACTTCCTCGGTGGCACGTCGATCGAACTCGCAGAAGCGCGCGCAACGGCACAGACGAAGATGACGATCACACAGCGCGCCGAGGTCGACGGGGTGCTGTGCGACGTCGTCTGCACCGGCAGGTTCTTCGACTTCCTCGAGTGTCGCGACGACCGCTGGGGGCTCGTGTTGCGGCAGCCCATCTACGAGCAGGACCGGCTCGACCCGCTCGAGCCCGGGGCGGCACCCGTGCTCGACCGGTCGTTGCTCGACCGCTTCCCGACCGGTTACCGCCACCTGGCCTACCTGCAGTCCCGGCTCGGGTACGAGGTCAAGCCCGACATGCCCGGCCTGACGGGCCCGGAGGTCGAGGCGCTCTACAAGCGTGGCGCGGGCTGGCTCGCCGGCGAACCTCTCTGAGGAGGCGCCGCTGTCGGTGCCGCCCGGCGGGCTCCCCTGACGCCTCCGACGCGAGCGGCACCGGAGGCCCGGCTCCGCCGGCCGAGAGGGGCCGCGGTCGGTGGGGCTGCGGGCGCGCCTGACGCCTCCGACGTGTCGCTGAGGTCGCGTCGGGAGGGGGAACAGTGCGAGAGCACGGGCCCCCGACCAGAGCGGCCTCAGCGACGCGAGCGGCACCGGAGGCCCGGCTCCGCCGGCCGAGAGGGGCCGCGGTCGGTGGGGCTGCGGGCGCGCCTGACGCCTCCGACGTGTCGCTGAGGTCGCGTCGGGAGGGGGAACAGTGCGAGAGCACGGGCCCCCGACCAGAGCGGCCTCAGCGACGCGAGCGGCACCGGAGGCCCGGCTCCGCCGGCCGAGAGGGGCCGCGGTCGGTGGGGCTGCGGGCGCGCCTGACGCCTCCGACGTGTCGCTGAGGTCGCGTCGGGAGGGGGAACAGTGCGAGAGCACGGGCCCCCGACCAGAGCGGCCTCAGCGACGCGAGCGGCACCGGAGGCCCGGCTCCGCCGGCCGAGAGGGGCCGCGGTCGGTGGCGTCAGGCGGCGCCGAGGAGCTCGTCGGCGTAGGTCATCGCGATCCGCCGCATGACACCGTTTCCGTCGGCTTCATAGTGGCCCATCCGCCACAGCGCGGGCGAGTAGACGTGGATAGAGGTCGCCGGTTCGTGGCCCTCGTTCCGTACCCCGTGGATATAGGCAGCGTCGAAGTCGAATGAGCCGGCCGCGGCATGCTGCCGGGTCTTCTCACGGATCCACCCATCCTCGTCCCTCTGGAAATAGTCCTCCCAGAGCATGCCCTCACAGACATAGACCGCACCCGACGAGCGGTCGTGATCGTGATAACCCGTGTCCTGTCGGTGCATCCAACAGATCAGCCACACATCGATGTTGGGGTCACGGTAGAGCTGCTGATATTGGCGCTCCGCCGCGTCGTGACGCACGTGCTCGCGCCAGAGGCGCTCCTCGCCGCCGATCGCGTGTGCCAGCTCGAGCAACTCTGGACGACTGAGATCGTGGTCAGCGACTATCCGCTTCGACAGGAATGTCGCAATCACGCTCGAGCCAGGAGCCTGTTCGGGTTGTCGCACCTGATCAGTTTTTCGACAGATTCACCGAAACCCCTTATCGCCCGGACGGTTGGCGTGGGGTCGACGACGGGCAGGTCACTGCCATAGACGAGTTGCTCGACCCCGAACGTCTCGATGCAGAGCTCGAGCGCGCGGCGGCCGTAGGAGGCGGTGTCGAAGAAGACGTTGGGATGGAGGGTCGAGCGAACATCGATTCCGCGCGAGGCGAGCCTCTCGAGCTGGATCGGTCCGCCGCCCGCCAGGATGCCGAACACCACCGAGATTTCCGGCCAGCGCTCCTGCCCGCCCGCAAGCCAGGAAAGGTAGGCGGCCTGCATCTGGGAGGTGTAGAGGGTGAGCGCCCCCCACCAGCCGGGCCGGCCGTGCGGGATGGGACCGCCCGATGGGTGCACGAAGAGGAAGCCGCCGTGCTTTCGCAGCGACGCGACGAGCGGCCCCAGCTCATCGGGATCCGCGAGGGTGTCCGAACCGACGCAGGCGCCGACGAATTCCGGCCTGGCAGGCCCCGCAGCCAGGGCGGCGAGGCGTCCGCCGGAGGCCGCGACGAGCTCCAGGACGGTTGCCTCCCAGGTCGCCACGAGCTCGGTGCGCTCGTCGCCCGGGAGCAGGTCGTGCCCTAGGGTCGGCTGCAGTGACAGCACGGCGAGGTCGATGCCCTCACGGTCGAGCAGCGCGATCCGGCTCTCGGCGTCGTGCTCCGACGGCTCGAACGCAAACGATCCCTCCGCCAGTTCCAGGGTCGTCCCGACCATGCGCGGTGGTGCTGTCCTGCGCCGCAACTCGGCGACGAACTCGGGAGGCAGCAGATGTTGGTGGACGTCGACGGTTCGCATCAGGGCGCGAGCCGGCCGCTGCGGATCAGCTGCACGAGCGGCTCGAGGTCGGGGAGGATGTCCCCCTCGGCGAGGAACGGGACGATACCGCGCACCTGCTCGTGGAGCCGCGACGTTCCGACTCCGAGCTTGTGGCCGCGGAGATCACACGCCTGGGCAGCGAGCATGAGTTCGACGGCGACGACGCGGGCGCCGAGCTCGACCATCGCCTCTAGTCGTCGGGCGGCGAGCGGCGCCATCGTCATCCTGTCCTCGATCCCTTCCGCCTGTGTCGTGGAGACCAGTTCGAATGAGACGGGGTGGGCGAGAAGCCGCGCCTCTCCGGCGATCGCCTGCACGGCGATGCCGAATTCGCTGAGCGCGCTCTCGGCCATCGCAGGGCGCACGCCGAGGCCCTCCGTAAGACCCGTCAGCGGCCTCTGTAGGAGCTTGACCGCCCTCTCGGCCGCGGTCGAGATCGCAGGTGCAAGAGCGAGCCGCGCGACGTCGAGGGCCGTCGCAAGCGGTTGCATCTCGAAGTTACCGACCGAGATCACGCGACCCTCGTCGACGAGCACGAGCGGGTTCGACTGAGCCGCGTTGAGCTCGATCGCAAGCTGAGCGCCGACGAAGCCGAAGGCGTCTCGGGCGGCGCCGTTCTGCTGGGCGATCGTCCGGAACGTGAGCGGATCCTGCAGGTCGCGGGCCTCGACTTCGCTGCCATCGAGCAGCGTTCCCAGGCGGGCGAGTGTGGCCTGCAGCCCGGGATAGGGCCGCGCCTCTCCGACAGCGGGGTGCACCGAGTTCAGGTTGGCGCCAAGCGCTTCGAGGTCGAGCGCTCCCGCGTAGTCGAGCGCGTCGAGGAGCACGACTGCGTCGGCAAACGCTAGCGCGCCGTAGGCCGTCGAGAACGCGCTCTGGTTGAGCAGCGTGATCGCCTCGCCGCGGGCGAGCTCGAAGCCGTCCAGAAACCCGTCGGCGAGATCGGCCATCTGCGCGAGATCGCTCTGCCCGACCGACCCCAGCGCGCGAACCGTCGGCAGCCGGTCGTCGTTCAGGGCCCCCACGAGATGCAACGCAAGCTCGGGCCGGGCAACCGTCGTCGCCCGCGCGAGCGCGTTTGCGAGCCGCAGTGCGGTCGCCCGCGTGACCTCGTGCGCCACGGGCGAGCCCTGGGAGATTCGGTGCTGGCGCACGAGCAGCCGGTCGTGATCGGCGGCCTCGATGTCGAACGACTTACGGCTGCCGACCCCGGTCGTGACAGCGTATGCCGGTGTTCCATCGGCGATCGACTGCTCGACGACCGTGCGCGCTCGCGCCATCGCCGCAAGCGCGGCGGCAGCGATGTCGACCTCCGCGCCGCCGCGTGCGACCGCGAGCACGTCGTCGAGTGTGAGCCCGGAGCCCGTCAGGGTGACGCGTCGCATCGCGTTTCCCATTCCATCACAGCCGGTCAGAACCGGCGGGCGGCAGCACTGCCCCCGGCGCAGACGACGAAGGCTCCCGCGGCGACGAGCACGATCGTGCCGCCGGGCGGCAGGTCGGCGTAGTAGGCGATCGACAAGCCCGAGATGACCGAGCAGACCCCGAACGCCATCGAGAGAGCAAAGGTCGACCGGAGACTCCACGCAACGCGGTTCGCGGCGATCACCGGCAGCACCATCAGCGCCGCGATCAGGAGGATCCCGACGATGCGCATCGACACCGCGACGGTGAGCGCAGCGAGCACGGCGACGACGACGTTGAGGCGCGTGACCGGAACTCCCGCGACCCGGCAGCCCTCTTCGTCGAGCACCGTCGCGACGAGACCGCGGAAGAGAACCGCAATCGTCGCAAGGGCGGCGATCCCCAGCAGAAGCACCGTCCAGAAGTCGTCGCGCGTGACGGTGAGGATCGACCCGAAGAGAAACTGGAAAAGGTTGACGTTGAGCGCGCCCGCCCGCGAGACCAGCACGACCCCGGCGGCGATGCCGGTGTAGAAGACGAGTGCGAGGGCCTGGTCGCCTGCCGCACCGCCGCGTGCACGCAGCCACTCGATCGTGAGGGCGCCGATCACCGCCGCCACGAGCGCCGTCAGGACCGGCGAGATCCCGAGCAAGTACCCGACCGCCACCCCGGCGAAAGCGACATGCCCGAGTCCGTCGCCGATCAACGACGCCTTGCGCTCGACGAGGAAGAACCCGACGGCAGGCGCGAGTAGCCCGACGATCGCGCCCGTGGCCAGGGCGAGTCGCATGAACTCGAGGTCAAGCATGGCTGTGCGAAGGGTCGTGCCACACACCGGGTAGGCCGCTCGGCGGGCCGTCGTACACGATGCCTCCGCGGACGAGCACGATCCTGTCGACCACGTGCTCCACGGCGCCGAACTCGTGCGAGACGTAGAGGATCGTGACACCCAGCTTCGACCGCAGCTCTTCGAGGAGCAGGCCGAGCGATTCCTGCGACGCGGCGTCGACCCCGGTTGTCGGTTCGTCGAGAGCGAGGAGCGTCGGCTCGGACGCGAGCGCCTTGGCGATCAGCGCCCGCTGCTGCATCCCGCCCGACAGCGTCCGTAGAGGGGCATCGGCCTGCACTGTGAGACCCACCGTCTCGATTGCACGCGTTACCGCCTCACGGTCTGAGCGACGCAGCGGCCCCCAGATGCCTGCCCGGGCGAGGCGCCCGGTGGACACGACCTCCCGCACCGTGACCGGCGCCTCGCCGAGTAGGCGCGATCGCTGAGGGAGGTATCCGATGCGCGCGCCCTCGGGCACCTTCCCGCTCGGAGTCCCGAAGACGTGCACCGTTCCAGCCGTCGGGCGCTCGAGCCCGAGAATGAGCCGAAGGAGCGTCGTCTTGCCGCCGCCATTCGGTCCCGCAATGGCAACGAACTCACCCGCGGCCACCACGAGAGAGACGTCCTCGAGCACCCGGACGCCCGCCCGGTAGCCGAACGAGACCTTGTCGAGCTCGACGACCGGGCTCGTCAGGTCGTGCACCCGAGCGCCTTCCGAAGCGCGGCGAGGTTCGACCGCATGACGGAGAAGTAGTCTGCTCCGGCTGCAATCTCGTCCTCGGTGAGTCCTTCGATGGGGTCGAGCACGGCAGTCCCGACCCCGGCTTCTCGCGCTACCGTTTGCGCGAGCTTCGGCGAGAGGAGCGTCTCGAAGAACACTGTCGTCGCCCCGGACGCTCTGACGACGTCGACGAGATGCGCCAGATCCCTGGCAGACGGCTCCGCCTCCGGCGTGAGCCCTTCGAGCGGAAGCTGCTCGAGTCCGTACCGGGCGGCCAGATACCCGAATGCAGCGTGGCTCGTAACGACCTGCCGTCGAGCGCAGCGTGCGAGGCCACGCCGGTACTGCACATCGAGCTGGACAAGTCTGCGCGCGAGGCGACCCGCCGACACGTCGTCCCCGAGAGCCGAGCCGATCAGGCGCACCATCGCGGCGTAGCGCACCGGATCGAGCCAGACGTGAGGATCGTCGGGTGGCCCTCCGCCGTTGCCCTCTTCCCGTCGTAGCTGTTGGAGAAGATCAGACGAGCGACCGTGTCGCTCCTGCACCGCGGTCTCGAGGCCGGGCATGAACCCGTCGCCGAGATAGAAGACGAACGATGCGTCGTGGACGGCACGCACGTCACCCGGCGTGAGCTCGAGGTCGTGCGGCTCGGCGCCGGCCGGGGTCAGGTTCCGAACGTCGACCGTGCCGCCCGCGATCTGCTCGACTGCATAGGCAATCGGGTAGAACGCGGCAACGACCGTGTCACGGTGGCTTTCAGAGCCGCCCGGGCTGCCCGAGCCACACCCGGCAAGTAGCCCAGCGGAGGCGGTCAGTGCCCCGCTAAAGAGAACGATTCTCGAAAGCACGGCGGCAAGCCTAGCAGCTAGTGAGAATCGGTATCATTACCCTCCATGCACCCCGCCCACCCGACCTGGAGCGCCCACGCGTTCGACGACCTCCAGGCGAGGGGGCTTCGTAACGGTGGCGCCCGCAGGGCGGTGATCGAGCACCTGGGCGCTCAGTCCTGTTGCCGGTCGGCGCAGGAGATCTTCGACGGCATCCGCGACACGGGCGGCCGCGTCGGGATCGCGAGCGTCTACCGTGCGCTCGATCAGCTCGTCGAGCTACGCCTCGTCCAGCGCGTCGAGCTCGGTGACGGGATCGCCCGTTTCGAGCCCGCGCACACCGGGGGAGAGCACCACCATCACCTCGTCTGTGACGACTGCGGCAAGGTGGAGCCGTTCGCCGATCCGGCCCTCGAGCGGGCGCTCGAGCAGGCCGCGAACCGGCTCGCGTACGGGATGCACGCCCACGAGGTCGTGCTCCACGGCGCCTGCGGTGACTGCAAGGCGGCCTGAGAGCCGCCTATTCGAGCGGCGGCTTCGGCTCGTCTGCCGCCGGCCGCGGCGCTGCAACGGCCGCCGAGGTCGGCACCTCGGGACTCTCTGCCTCCACCTGCTGCCGAAAGATGAAGAATCCGATCGCCGCGGCGACTAGCAGGACGACGGTCGTTCGAAACATCTGGATCGGAAGGATCCAGACGATCAGGATCATCCCCACCACGAAGAGCCCCCAGGCGAGCCCGGTTCGCCGCAGGGTCGGTGCAACCGCGGCTCGCGCCGACGTGGCGCGCTCCCCCGGGCCGACGAGCCAGGCCCCGATCGCGACGAGGATGCCGACGACGAGAGCGACCCATCCGGACGCGGCCAGCGCTTTCGTGATGATGTCCCAGGCATCGCTCGCAGCCGGCCGAACCGAGTCGTTGACGACGAGGTGGTCGACGAAGTACTTGCCGGCCAGCCACCGTGCGAGCAGGACGAGGATCCCGACCACGATGAGGCCGATGCCAAGGGAGCGTACTTCCTGCCGGCGCCTGCCCCGGGCGAGCCAGATTGCACCTACCCAGGCGGCGACCGCGAGGATCCAGACCCAGTTCGCGATCTGCTCGAGCCAGTGGGTGACCTTCTGCGCCGCCTCCAGGTCGTCGGACTTGATGATCGTGACCTGGGCCGCGTCCTGCGGAACCTTGTCGGCCAGGTTGCTGACGAACCCGAACCTGTCCCCCAGTCTCAGCACGAGCGGCCGGAGATCGAGGACGACGTTGCCGTTCGAGGTGGTCAGGCGTTTCGTGTCTCCGTGCAGAACCTTGACCAGCTGCGCCTGCGACGCCGACGACAGCGCCACGAACGTGTCCTGGACGCGTGGCCGGGCGAGGAGCTTCTGCGCCACCGTGTCCGCGAAGCCCTGCGAGAGACCGGCCAGCGGGCCGGCGAGAGCCTGCAGGTTCGTCGGCAGGTTGCCCTTGAGCTCGGCCGAGACGTCGACGTTCGAGAACAGCGCGTCGACCATCACGGCCGACACCTGTTCCTGGATCGCAGGGCTTTCGACCAGCTCCCGCGAGGTCTGCTCGAACTGGCCGGGATCGAGGGCCTCTCGCTTGACGTAGGTCGAGAGGATGCTGACCACGAGGAGCAGGACGCCGATGACGAGCAGCACGCGCGCACCGATGATCCGACCACGCGACGGCGAGTGGACTGCGGGGCTGGCTGTCACGGTACTCCTCCTAGGCAGTGGCAGGTCGCTGCAAGGGCGAGCCTACTCCACTTCAGGCGGAGGCGCCCGGAGGATCGGCATCGGCACGGAGGGACGCCATGCGGGCGCGCCTCTCGGTCGTCAGCTCCTTCACGACGATCTGGATCGAGGCGATGATCGGAACGGCGATGATCGCGCCGATCACGCCGAGCAACGCGCCGAAGATCATCACGCTCACGATCACGAAGAAGCCGGAGACGTCGGCCGCCTTGCCGAGGATCGTCGGCTGGAGCACGTAGTTCTCGAACTGCTGGTAGACGAGCACGATGATCAGCATGATCACCGCCAGGGGTCAGCCCCGCGTCAGGGTGGCGAGCACGAGGATCACGCCGGCGATCGTGGCGCCGACCATCGGGATCAGGTCGAGGAGCCCGGCGATCACCCCCATGACGACCGGGAACGGGGTGCCGAGCAGCCAGGCGGAGACGCCGTAGATCGTGCCGCAGATGATCGAGATCGCGATGTTGCCGAGCATCGTCCGCGAGACGGCGGTGATGATCCGCTCGGACATGCGGCTCCAGCGATCGGAGCCGCGTGGATCGAGGAGCGGTGTCGACCGCCGCCGATCAGACGCGGCAGATCGATCATCAGGAACAGCGTCAGGAAGATCGCGGTGACGAGAGCAAGAACGAGGCTGAACCCCGTGACGATGACGCCGATCACGCCCCCGGCTGCGTCGGCGATGCCCTGCGCTATCTCCTTCACATTCGCCTGGGCGGTCTCGGGCGCCGAGCTGTGCGTGTCCAGCCACGAGCCGAACGACGAGTTCGTCGTGATGTCCTCGACCATCCCCGGCAGGGCGTCGACGAAGTCCCTGAAGCTCCCGGCCAGCGGCGAGAGCAACAGCAGGGTGAAGACGACGGCGAGCGCGACGAGTCCGAGGATCAGCGTCGTCGCGCACGCGCCCCGCCCGAGCGGGAGATGCCGCTGCATCAGGCGTACGACGGGCTCGAGCACGAGCGCGAAGAACAGCGCCAGAAAGAGGGTCATCATCGCTTCCCGGATGTAGACGAACGCCCACGCGAGGCCGACGACGGCTGCGACGAGGAGCATCGTCCGCACCGTGAGATTGATGCTGAGAGGGCGCGATCCTTGGGAGGCTTCATCGGAGCCTCGGAGAGCCGCCTGTGACACGCGCGACAACCTACTCCCCGTCCCGGACGGCCCACGACAGCGCAGCATAGGATCGCGGGGTGGTCGAACCGCCGCGTTTTCGAGCCGCCGTCCGGTACATCGGGCATGCAACCGTCGTCGTCGACCTCGGCGGTGTCAAGCTCCTCACCGACCCCCTGCTCCGGACCCGCGTCGCCCATCTGCGCCGGACGGCCAAGGTCGACCCCAGGGCCCTTCGCGGTGTCGATGCGGTGCTGATCTCGCACCTGCACTACGACCACCTCGACCTGCCCTCGTTGCAGCGGCTCGGCCGCGAGATGCCCGTGGTCGCCCCGCACGGCGCGGGAGCTCTGATCAGGCGCAAGGCCGGGGTGGCGGAAGTCACCGAGATGCGGGCCGGCGAGCAGATCGAGATCGGAGCGGTGACGGTGCGGGCAACCCGCGCCGAGCACGACACCGGCCGGTTGCCGTTCGGCATCCGCGCGGAGCCGCTCGGCTACGTGATCGAGGGCGGCGACCGCTCGGTGTACTTCGCCGGCGACACCGACGTCTTCGCCGGGATGGCGGATCTCGCCCCGATCGACGTCGCGCTGCTGCCGATCTGGGGCTGGGGACCGTCCATGGGCCCGGGCCACATGGACCCGAGCCGAGCGGCGCAGGCGGCGGCGCTCCTCGGCGCCGGCATCGCGATCCCGATCCACTGGGGCACCTACTACCCGATCCATCTCGGGCTCCAGGGCCCGCCCGCCTTCCTGACGACACCTCCCGCCCTCTTCGAGCGAGCGGTTCGAGAAAAGGCGCCGGCGACGGAGGTCCGCGTTCTGCGGCCGGGCGAGGAGACGGCGATCTGAGGGCCGGCTAGAGGCTTGATGTGAAACTCGAACGTGCTGTGGATGCCGCCTCATGCGCGTCGCCAGGACGTTGCCGCGGCCTTGCACAGGCCACCAGCCTGCGCTGCAGCCGCGGCAACGCCCCGGCTTGACCTGAGACGACCCCACAACGCGTCCGTTTCACATCAAGCCTCTGGGATGTCCCGGGTCCGCGCGCCGCCGGAGGAACGACTCCACCCCGGCGTGCACGGACGGGTACAGCCGATCAGGCCCGATTCGATCGAGGAGGCCTGTCCGCGACAACGCGTCTTTGAGGGCGGCTGTCGGGCGGGCGAGCTCGAATGCGACGCCCGACGCCTCCAGCTTGTCGATGAGGTCATCGAGCATCGCCACCGCAGTCGTGTCGAGATGGCTGATCGCCGAGGCGTCGACGAGGACGGTGCGCGCCGGAGGGTCTGATGCGGCGACGAGGCGCAGCGTCTCGTCGCGAAAGAACGAGGCATTGGCGAAGAAGAGCTCGTTCGAGAAGCGGAAGAGGACGAGCCCGGGGATGGTCTCGTACTCGGGATGGCGGTCGATGCTGCGAAACCGGTAGTCCTCGTCGCCGCTCGTCTCGCCCACCGCCCGCCCGAGCACGGCGATCCGGGGCCGGTATGCGCGCCGGACGAGGGCGAGCAGCGATGCGATCACCGCGACCACGATGCCGGGCAGCACGCCCAGCAGGGCGACGGCGGAGAAGCCCACGATCGCGAGCTGCGCGTCACCCGGGTCGATCCTCCACAACTGCCGGAAGCCCTTCACGTCGACGAGCCCGATCACCGCCGCGATGATGATCGCCGCCAGGGTCGCCTGGGGTAGCCCGTCGAACAACGGCGTCAGGAAGAGCATCGTCACCACGAGCAGCGCCGCCACGATCAGCCCCGAGAGGCGAGTGCGCACGCCCGCGCCGGCTCCGACCGCGCTGCGGGAGAGGCTTGCGTCGACCGGAAAGCCCTGGAGCAACCCAGCACCGAGGTTGGATGCCCCGAGAGCGAGGAGCTCCTGGTTCGGGTCGATCTCATACCCTCCCTTCGCTGCCAGGGAGCGCGCAGCGCCGATCGACTCGGCCAGCGCCACGAGCGCGAGCGCGAGCGCCCCACCGCTGAGGGCGCCGATCTCACCGGGACCGATGCTCGGGATCGCGGGCGTCGGCAGGCCGGCGGGGACGTCCACGATCACGGCGACACCGTGCGCCGCGAAATCGAAGGCACGGCTCAGGGCGACCGAGACGCCGGCCACGACGAGCGCCCAGGGAACGCGCGGTGCGACCCGGCGAAGCACGAGGAGCGCGGCCAGCGAGGCACATCCGATGACCGGCGTCCGCCAACCGCTCTCGTCGAGCGAGCCGATTTCGCGCCAGAGCATCTCCGGAACGTTGCCGCTCTCGACCGAGAGCCCGAGCAGCTTCGGCAGCTGACCGACGATGATCAAGACGCCGATCCCGCTGATGAAGCCGACGATCACCGGGCGGGCGAGGAACTCCGACACGAATCCGAGGCGCAGGGCTCCGGCGACGACGAGCGTGACTCCCGTCAGCAACGCGAGTGCGGCGAGGAGCACCGTGTACTCCTGAGCTGGGTATGCCGCAGCAACTGGAACGAGAGCGGCACTCGCGGTGATGGCGATCGTCGAGCTCGGCCCCACGTCGAGCTCGCGGCAGGTGCCGAAGATCGCGTACAGCACGCCTGCCGCGAGGGCAGCCGCAAGCCCCGCCTGCGGCGGCGCGCCCGCGAGCGCGGCATACGCGACAGCCTGCGGGACGAGAACCGCCCAGACCGCTAGGCCGGCGAGCAGGTCGGCACTGAGAAACGACCGCTCATAGCGAGGTAACCATTGAACGATCGGGACATACCGCGTCAGACGCTCAGACATGGAGTGCGATCATGCTCGATGGGTCGAAATATGAGATGGTTGGGGTAGTCAAGAGCACAGCGCGCGCACCGATCTCGGAGGTTGCGTGCTGCGCAATCCCCGAGCAAGGAGTCAACAGTGGTCGCAGCGAGTTATCCGTTCCTCGACGTTCTCTGGTCGATGATCATCTTCTTCGCGTTCGTGATCTGGATCTGGCTACTGATCACGGTCTTCGCGGACATCTTCCGTCGCAAGGACATCGGCGGCGGCATGAAGGCGATCTGGATCATCTTCGTCATTCTCTTGCCCTACCTCGGCGTGCTCATTTACCTCATCGCGGAGCACAATGGCATGGCCGACCGCAGCATGGAGCAGATGAAGGCCGCCAAGGCGCAGCAGGACGATTACATCAAGTCGGTCGCCGGCACGTCGTCGACCGAGCAGATCGCCCAGGCGAAGCAGTTGCTCGACAGCGGCGCGATCAACCAGGCCGAGTTCGACAGCCTGAAGCAGAAGGCGCTCAGCTAGCAGTCCGCATTCGCAGCTTGGGCGGGCCCGGTGTCACTGACGCCGCGCCCGCTCGAGACCTGCGATGCTCTCAGCATGGCCGGGACGATCGTGATCGGGTTCGACGACAGCGAAGGCGCCGGTCGCGCCCTCGATCATGCGATCGCGGAAGCCACATCGTCCGGGGACGCCCTCGTCGTCGTCGCGGTCTTCGAGATGCTCTTCGACCCCGAGGGGCCGCAGAGCTTCGGCAGCCTCAACGAGGAGGCTCAGATGATCCCTCTCGTCGAGCCTCCCGAGCTCGAGCCGATCTTCGCCAAGGCCCGCACCCGCGTCGAGGCCGCAGGGCTCGACGCCGACTACGTGTGGGCCGTCGGCAACCCGGCCGACAAGATCGCCGCCACCGCGCGGGATCGCGGGGCTCGCCTCGTCGTCCTGGCATCGCACCACCACGGCTTCCTGGGTCGGCTGTTCGGAACAGATGTCGCCGCCGAGGTGGAGCGCGAGCTCGGGTCGGGCGTCGTCGTCGTGGACTGACCGAGGCCGCGACCGTGCAGATCACACGCGTACGCGCCTTCCGCCAGCTCCAGCCGTTCCACCGCGGGACGTACGCGATGGGGCATGTCGGCTCGACGGCATTCGACTCGACGATCGTCGCGCTCGACACCGACGAGGGAATCACGGGCTGGGGCGAGATGGCCGTGATCAGCGCGCTCTACGCCGACTCCTTCGCAGCCGGCGCACGGGCCGGGATCGCCGACCTTGCACCGCTCTTGCTCGGTGCCGACCCGACACAGCCCAGGGCCGTCCTCGCTCTGCTCGACGGCGCGATGCGCGGGCAGGCATACGTCAAGTCGGCGCTCGATATGGCCTGCTGGGACGTGACGGCGCGGGCCGCGGGCCAACCTCTCTGCGAGGCACTCGGCGCCCGCTTCGGCGAGGCCGTCCCGCTCTACAACGTCGTCACGATCTCGTCGCTGGACGAGGCCGTCTCACTCTCCCGGGAACTCGTCGCCGAGGGCTACCGGCGCCTCCAGGTCAAGGTCGGCACCGTCCCCGAGGACGACGCAGGGCGACTCGCGGCAGTACGCGACGCCGTGGGCGACTCGATCGTGCTCTTCGCCGACGCGAACGGCGGCTTCACGGCCGGCGACGCCCGCCGCTTCCTACGGGCCACCCGCGACCTGGAGTACACGTTCGAGCAACCTTGCCGCACCTACGCAGAGTGCACGTCGGTGCGCCGCGCGGCAGACCGCCCGCTCGTGCTCGACGAGTCGATCGTGACGCTGGGCGACCTGCTGCGGGCACACCGCGAGGGTGTGGCCGACGGGATCACGGTCAAGCTCCAGCGGGTCGGCGGCCTGACGCAGGCGACCCTGATCCGCGACGTCGCCGTCGAGCTCGGAGTCGAGGTCACGGTCGAGGACGCGGGCGGCGCGAGCCTCGTCACGGCGGCGGTCGTTCACGTCAGCCTCGGCACGCCGGAGCGCCTGCGGGTGCACACGTGCGACTTCCACACCTGGGTCGCCGTCGACCACGGCACGGGGCTGCCGCGGCGGGCCGACGGAGCGCAGAAACCGCCGCCGGGGCCAGGGCTTGGCGTGGAGGTCGATCTCGACGCGCTGGGCGAGCCCGTGGTGGACGTCGCACGCTAGCGGAGAACGCTCGAGCGCTACGCGTACGATGACCCGGTCGTCAGGAGGATGACCGCGGTGGAGGAACGTCCGAGAGAGCGGAGAGGTCGTCGGAGCCGAGGCGCAGACGGGCCCGCGCCCGAACGGCGCTCGTCCAGGTATCGCGCGCTCGAGAGCCCGTTCCCGCCGATCGAGATCCTCAGCGCCGACCAGGTTGGCCATCTCCATCAATCAGCCCTCACGATCCTTCAGGAGCAGGGGATCCGCGTCCTGCTCCCCGAAGCGCGCGGAGTTCTCCGCCGAGCAGGGGCGCGCGTCGACGATGAGTCGCAGATGGTCTTCTTCGAACCGGAACTGGTGGAACAGGCCGTGGCGTCCGCGCCGGGCTCGTTCGAGTTGGTCGGCCGCTCGCAGGACCGAACCGTCACCCTGGGCGGACGCCATCTGGCCACCGTCCCCGTCAGCAGCCCGCCGGCCGTGAGCGATCTCGACAACGGCAAGCGGTCGGGCAATCTCGCTGACTTCCGGGACCTGGTCCGACTCACGCAGCACTTCGACGTGATGCACGTGACCGGGCCGTGCGTCGAGCCGCAAGATGTCCCGATGCAGTTCCGGCACCTCCAGTCCGGACTTGCGTATCTGACGCTGACCGACAAGGCGCCGTACCTCTATGCCCGGGGCCGGGGACAGGTTGCCGACGGATTCGAGATGTTCCGGATCGGCTACGGGATCGACCAGGAGACGTTCGTCTCCGCCCCGCGGTGCTACACGGTGATCAACAGCAACTCCCCGCGCCAGCTCGACATCCCGATGTGCATGGGTCTCATCGACTTCGCCGCCGCGGGTCAGGTGTCGATCATCACACCCTTTACGCTGGCGGGCGCGATGGCGCCGGTGACGCTCGCCGGAGCGCTGACGCTCCAGCATGCCGAGGCGCTCGCCGGGATCACGCTCACCCAGGCCGTGCGACCGGGTACGCCGGTCGTCTACGGGGCGTTCACTTCGAACGTCGACATGAAGTCGGGCGCGCCCGCGTTCGGCACTCCCGAGTACTTCAAGGCCGCTCTGGCGAGCGGCCAACTCGCCCGTCACGTCGGGCTTCCGTACCGCTCGTCCGCCCCGAACGCCTCCAACGCCGTCGACGCACAAGCGATGTACGAGACGATGATGAGCCTCTTCGGGGCAGTGCTGGGAGGGTGCAACGTCCTGATCCACGCGGCCGGCTGGCTGGAGGGTGGCCTGACGGCGTCGAAGGAGAAGTTCATTCTCGACGTCGAGGTCCTGCAGATGATCGCGGAAGCGTTTCAGCCGCTGGCCGTGGACGACGAAGAGATCGGGCTCGGCACGATCGCGGAGACCCCCCCGGGCGGCCACTTCTTCGGCGGCGAGCACACGCTCGCCCGCTACCGCACGGCGTTCTACGAGCCCCTCGTGTCCGACTGGGCGAATTACGGCCAGTGGACGGAGGCGGGCTCACTCGACGCGACGCAACGGGCGAACGCAATCTGGAAGCAGGCCCTGGCAGAGTTCGAGCCGCCGCCGATGGACGAGGCCGTCGCCGCCGAACTGACCGAGTTCGTCGCCCGTCGTACCGCCGAAGGTGGAGCGCTGCCGGAGTCCTAAGTCTCGGGCTGACCCGACGAGGGGCCACGGGCGTCGTACACCGGACCGACACACGCGTCCCGCACGCGATAGTGCAGGATGCAGGCGAGGAGAGTCGGCAGATCCCGGCCCGCGCCGCGAGCGGCCGGAGCGCGGGCCGGCTCGACAACCAACGGAAGGTGGACACGTGAGCGCAACGTTCAAGGGCACGATCAACGTCGACATCCGCGACTCCGAGCCGGACTGGGAGCCGTTCGAGCCGCCCAAGGCGCCCGACGGTGCCCCGAGCGTCGTCTACATCGTCCTCGACGACGTCGGGTTTTCGGCCCTCGGGTGCTACGGCGGCCCGGTCGAGACGCCGAACATCGACCGCCTCGCGGCGGACGGGGTGCGCTACACCCAGTGGCACACGACGGCCCTGTGCTCTCCCACCCGCTCCTGCCTGCTGACCGGGCGCAACCACACCCGCAACAGCATGGCGTGCATCACCGAGGCGGCGATCGGCTTCCCCAACGCGAGCGGCACGATCCCGGCCGAGAACGGCACGCTCGGGGAGATCCTCGGCGAGCTCGGCTGGAACACCTACATGGTCGGCAAGTGGCACCTGTGCCCCGACGACGAGATGAACCTCGCCTCGACTCGCCGCAATTGGCCGTCCGGCCGCGGCTTCGAGCGCTGGTACGGCTTTCTCGGCGCGGAGACGAACCAGTGGTATCCCGACCTCGTCTACGACAACCACCTCGTGGATCAGCCGAGCACGCCCGAAGAGGGCTACCACCTGACCGTCGACGTCACGGACAAGGCGATCGAGTTCATCCGCGACGCGAAGGCAATCGCACCGGAGAAGCCGTTTTTCCTCTACTACGCTCCCGGCGCCTGCCACGCCCCGCACCACGCCCCGAAGGACTGGATCGAGAAGTACAAGGGGCGATTCGACGAAGGATACGAGGCAATGCGCGAGCAAACGCTCGCGCGCCAGAAGGAGCTCGGCCTCGTTCCGACCGACACGAACTTGCCGGCGTTGAATCCGATCGGGACGCCCGAAACCCGCACCGGCCCCGACGGCAAGCCGTTCCCGATGCTGGACGTGACCCGGCCCTGGGACTCGCTGTCCGACGACGAGAAGGGCCTCTTCGCCCGCATGGCCGAGGTGTACGCGGGCTTCCTCGCGCACGCGGACGACCAGATCGGCAGGTTGCTCGGCTTCCTGGAGGAGTTCGGGTGGCGCGAGAACACTCTCGTCGTGCTGGTCTCCGACAACGGCGCCTCGGGCGAGGGCGGGCCCAACGGCTCCGTCAACGAGATGAAGTTCGCGAACGGGATCCCGGACACGGTCGAGGCCAACCTGCCGCTGATCGACGAGCTCGGTGGGCCCAAAACCTACAACCACTATCCGAACGGCTGGGCGATGGCGTTCAACACGCCGTTCAAGATGTGGAAGCGGTACGAGTTCAACGGCGGTACGAGCGACCCCTGCATCATCTCGTGGCCTGCGGGTACGAAGGCCCGCGGGGAGATCCGTGAGCAGTACCACCACGCGATCGACCTCGTGCCGACGATCCTCGACGCCCTCGGCGTCGAGCCTCCCGAGACGATCAAGGGCCACGTGCAAAGCCGCTTCGACGGCGTCAGCATGCGCTACAGCCTGGACGACGCGTCTGCGCCGACGGAGCGCCGCACGCAGTTCTACGCGATGCTCGGCTCGCGAGCGCTCTGGCACGACGGCTGGAAGGTCGTCACGAATCACCCGACGATCGCCGGGTGGAGCAATTTCAACGACGACGAATGGGAGCTGTACCACACCGACGTCGACCGGTCGGAGCTGCACGACCTTGCCGCCGAGCATCCGGAGAAGGTGCGGGAGCTCGTCAACCTGTGGTTTGCCGAGGCGGGCGCCAACGGTGCCTTCCCGCTCGACGACCGATCGGCGCTCGAGATCATGCTCACCCCACGGCCGGTCCTGTCGCCACCGCGAGACCGCTACATCTACTTCCCGGATGCCGCCGAGGTTCCCGAGTCGCAGGCGGTCAACGTCCGCAACCGTTCGTTCGCGATCGGTGCCTACGTCGACATCCCTGCCGCCGATGCGGAGGGAGTGCTCTTCGCCCACGGGTCGCCGTTCGGAGGGCATGCGCTGTACGTGAAGGACAACCGCCTGCACTACGTCTACAACTTCGTCGGGATGGCGGAGGAGCACGTCGTTGCGACCGCTGACGTTCCGACGGGCGAGAAGCTGATCCTCTCGGCGTCGTTCGACAAGGACGGTGAGGACCCGCCGGGAGTCGCCACAGGCGTCTTGTCCCTCTGGCACGGCGACGTGAAGGTCGGCGAGCAGCGGATCAAGACCCAGCCGGGCAAGTTCATGATCGCCGGCGAAGGGCTTTGCATCGGGCGCGACGGAGGCGCCGGCGTCACCGCCGACTATCCGGGCACCCAGCCCTGGCGCTTCACGGGCGGCACGATCCGGCGCGTGGCGGTCGACGTCAGCGGCGAGCCGTACGTCGACCTCGAGCGCGAGGCAGTGACGATGCTCATGCGCGAATAGGCGCCGTACCGGGGAGCCTCTGTCCGCACGAAGGCCGATGTCCCTCTGGCGAGGGACATCGGCCTTGTTGTGCGACGAGCGAACTACGAGGGAACGAACGGGTTACTTGACGAGCGTCAGCAGCTTGAACATCGGCAGGTACATGCTGATGATGATGATGCCGACCATGATGCCGACGCCGACCATCATCAGCGGCTCGATGATCGAGGTGAGGGCCGCTATCGACGCGTCGACTTCGTCCTCGTAGAAGTCGGCCACCTTCGCGAGCATCTTCTCGAGCTCGCCGGTCTCCTCACCGATCTTGACCATCTGGGCGATCATCGGCGGGAACACCGTGCTGTCGATCAGCGGCTGGGCGATCGTTGCGCCTTCCTGCACGCGGACTCGGACCTTCGCCGTCTCCTCCTCGACGACCCAGTTTCCCGTCGTCTGCGCGGTGATCTCGAGCGCGCGGAGGATGTCGACACCCGAGGCGATGAGCGTCGAGAGCGTGCGCGACCAGCGCGCCATCGCGACCTTGCGCACGACGACGCCGATCTGGGCCGGCAGCCGCAGCTTGAAGCGGTCCCAGGCCTGGCGCCCGACCTCGGTCTTCTTCCATTTGAAGAACCCGAAGATCGAGAGTCCGATGACCGGGAAGATGATGAACCAGTAGCCGCGCAGGAGATCCGACGCATGCATCACCTGTTGCGTCAGCATCGGCAGGTCCCCGCCGAGGTCGTCGAAGATCCGGACGAAGATGGGGACGAGGAACATCAGCATTCCCGCCATCACGAGCGTCGCGAAGACGAGCACCACGCTGGGATAGATCATCGCGCCCTTGACACGACGCTTGATCTTCTCCTCCTTCTCGATTTGCACCGCGACGCGGTCGAGCACGACGTCGAGCACGCCTGCCGCTTCGCCTGCCTCGACCATCGCCATGTAGAGCCGGCTGAACACATCCGGATGCCGGGACATCGCCTCGGAGAGCAGCGAGCCCGACTCCACCTGCTCGCGGATGTCGTCGAGCACGCTGGCAAGTACCTTGTCGTCGGTCTGCTGCTCGAGGATGACGAGCGCGGTCACGACCGACAAGCCCGCCTCGATCATCGTCGCGAACTGGCGCGAGAAGACCTGCAGCGATTTCGCCTTGACCTTGCCCTTGGTGAATCCGGTCTTCTTGGTGGCAGGAGCCTTGAGCTCTTCGATCCACTGTGCGAGCAGCCCTCCGCCACGCAGCGCGTCACGCGCTGCCGACAGGTCGGTGGCCTGGATCTCGCCCGCGAGCTCTGCTCCCTGAGCGTTGATCGCGCTATAGGCGAAGGACGGCATTCGTTTCTCCTATCGGCTGGCGACGGGCACGACTTGAGCGGTCACGGCGTGGCGGCCGCAGTGGTTCCGCCGGAGGACGCCGCAGGCTGTTCGGCCGCCGCAGCCGGCTGGGTCGCGGACGAGAAGGCCTCGATCTGCTCGGGCTCGGCGCCGGTGTAGACGAGCTTCAGCTCGTAGCGAACCCCGGTTGCCGTGTCCACCAGCGTCAGCTTCTTCCCGGCCGTGAGCGTGACCGTCTGCCCGTCGGCGAAGGAGCCGCCGGCAACGCCGATCTTCGCGAGCTTCTTCTTCAACGAGACCAGCACGAACAGCGGCTCGTTCTTCGGGAACTTCTCCTTCACCTTCACCTGCTGCGGCTTGCCGTCGAGCGTGATGGTGGCGTAGACGATCGGCGGCGGCGCCGTGGTCGTTCCGGTGTCACTCGTCGCGGTGGTGCCGCCCGACGCCGTCGGTGCGGTCTCGGCGCTCGTTGTAGTCGTTTCGCTGGTCGGGCTTGCGCTCGCCTCGTCGCCCTCCTGCTGGACGAACGGGTCCTTGGCCTCGAAGAGGGTGAACGCCGCGAGCTTGTTCGTGGCCACGACGACCTTGGAACCGCCCGGCAGTGCCACTCCGGCCACGTACCCGGCAGGCTTGAAGGTACCGGTGTTCGTACTCACCACCACCGCAGTCGTCGTCCCGGTCGCGGTCCCGGCGGTCGCCGCTGCCGGAGCAGCTGCAACCGGCTGGCTGTCGCTCTTCTTCATCATCTTCGGCACCTGGATCACTGCCAGACCGATCAGGGCAACGCCGGCTGCTGCGAGGATGATCTTCTGCTTGCGGGCCTTGGCGGCCGCGATGTCGGTCTTCTGGGCCATCAGGGATTCGCTCCTGCTGCGACCGTCGCACTCGCGGACGGTGTGCTTGACGTGGGTGGCGTCGCCGGCGTGCCGGCGGCGGTCGGGGCGAAGAACGTGTACGACTCGATCGTCACGGCCGCCTTCACATTCGGGAACTTGGTCTCTGCTTCGGTGAGGTTGATGTTCGTCGTCGAGTAGAGACGACCACGGGCGTCGAGCCTGCCGCCTCGCACCCGGACGAGCCGACGAAGCTCACCGAGGAACGAGGAGACGTTCGTGAACCGCCCCTGCACCTCCACACCGACCGGCTGGGCGACGTAGCCCGTCGCGGCGAGCGGGGCGTTCGGAGTGATCGACGTGAACGCAAGCTTGTGTCGCGCTGCCAGGCGGTTGAGGTCGAGGATCATGCCCGCCATGTTCGTGGCGTCGGGAAGCGCCTTCGCCAGCCGATACGTGTCACCGGCCTTCACCGTGATCTTGGCGGAAGGGGTGGAGAGGGCGATCCTGCGCTGGGCAAGGTCGTCTTGCGCCTGGGTGACCTGGCGGCCGAGATCGTCCGCCTTCGACTGCTGCGGCGCGACCACGAGGAACCACGCGGCTGCGAGCAAGGCGACGGCTCCGACGGCACCGAGCGCGATCACCGCCTTCTTCTCCTTCAGCAGGCCGTTCATCAGGAACCTCCGGTATTCAGGTCAGCAGCGATCTGGAAATGGACAACCGATTTCGTCCCCTTTTTCTCCACCTTGCTCGACGTGAGCGTCACGTTGCTGAGTGTCGGGAGCGTCGCGAGTCGTGCCAGCAAGCGAGCGACATCGGTCTGGGCATAGGTGTAGCCGGTGATCACGGCGCCGGTTGGCGCTGTGGGGACTCCCGCCACGACGGTGGCGGAGACCGGCGTGGCACCGGCGGCGGACGTGGCTGCCACCTGCGCCTGCAACGAGTTCAACCACACGTTCTCGGGGAGCACGCGGGACACGTCACGGAGCACCGCATCCCAGGCCACCCGGCTCCCGAGCACGTTCGCCACAGCCTGTGCACGCTGTGCCTGCGCACCCTGGATGGAAGCGTCGATGACCGGGCCCGTGGGAGTGGGCAACGCATCGATCTGGGCGGTGACCGCGTCGAGCTCGGCTTGCGAGTCACTCACCTTGCCGTGTGCCGAGACGAACATGAAGCCGAGTGCCACGACCGGGACGGCAACTGCAATCGGAATCGCGATTCCAGCGAGATTGGGGCGCTTGCGTGCTGCCTGCTTCAGGTCGGTCGGCAACAGGTTGACACTGCGCGTCCTCTCGTCCTCGATCGCGAGCCCGATCGGAACTGCCATCGAACCGATTGTCGCCTCGATTGCCGGGTCGAACTCTTGATTCGCGTGAACACGGACGAGGGGATCTCCGACCCGAACGCTGACGCCGATCATCTGGTGGAGTGCGTCGCCGAGCCCCTCGAGGTGCGACGTACCACCGGTGATCACGATCTCGCCGATGCCGAGCGAGTCCGGCTGGGTCTGGTAGAACTGCAGGGAGCTGACGAGCTCCCGCGCGAACGGGGTGAGCCGGAGCCGTACCGCCTCGACCGCCCGGGCGCGCGTCGCTTCGTCCAGCGACTCGTACTGCCGTCCCGGGCCGGAGAGCGAGAGGTGACGTAGGATCGTCGCCGCCTCGGCGTTCTGGACGCCGAGCTCCTGCATGACCGCATTCTGGAGCGTGCCTCCGCCCCAGTCGAAGACACGTGTGAACTCGCAGGCGCCCCCGCCGGCGACGAGCAGGTTGGTGGACTCGTGCCCGATCGAGACGATCACCGTGGACGTGTCGTCGATCGCCCTGGCCGCGAACGGCTTCGGCTCGACGAAGGCGCGCAACAGGCTCAGCGCCTCGAGGTCGAGACCTGAGACCCTGATGCCTGCTTCCCGCGCAACGTCCACATACGGCTCGACCTGGTCGCGCGGGGCCACGACCAGCAGGATCCGCCGCGACGGCTCACCGTCCGCGGTGGGACGCTCCTCGAGGACACGGTAGTCGAGCACCGACTCGTGCTGGGCGACCGGCAGGACCTCGTGCGCCTTGAACCGAACTGCGTTGTCGAACTTGGCCTCGTCGTCGATGCCGGCAATGTCGAACGTTCGGACACCGATGCGGTTGCTCGCCAGCCCGATGCGGACGTCCTTCCTCGGGAGCTTGTGCTCGTCGAAGAACAGCTTCAGCTGGTGCGCGAGAGCATCTTTGTCCCGGATCTCGCCGTCGACGACCAGACCACTGTCGATCGGCCGGCGCGCGAGCTGCAGGAGCTCGTAACTCCCGGCGGTCTCGGTGACGACGGCCGCGGCGATCTGTGAGGCGCCGATCTTGAGGCCGACAACCGTGTTCTTGCCTCTGCCGCCACGACCCGACTTGCGCGCCGAGGTGGCGAGCGGCGAGCCGTTGCGCTTGCGGCCGAGGGACCGGCCGCCGTTCTTGGCATCGACGACAACGGGCTCGACGGCAACCGGCTCGTCCGCAACCGGCTCGTCGGCAACAGGTGCCTCTGCTCGAGGCTCGTCCACGACGGGCATCTCTTCCATCGGCTCCTCAATCACGGGCTCCTCGACGATCGCCTCGGCCATCACGGCCTCCTCGATCACGGGCTCCTCCATCACGGGCTCCTCGACGATCGCCTCGGCCATCACGGCCTCCTCGATCACGGGCTCCTCCATCACGGGCTCCTCGACGATCGCCTCGGCCATCACGGCCTCCTCGATCACAGGCTCCTCCATCACGGGCTCCTCGACGATCGCCTCGGCCATCACGGCCTCCTCGATCACGGGCTCCTCGGCGACTGCTGCCAGAACGCTCGCCGCCTCCGGCTTGCGCCGGCGGAAGGTCAGCTCACGCTTGTAGAACGGCACCTTCGCCTCGGCGTCGGTTGCCGGCGCGTCGAACATCTGGAGATCCTCCGCCGCGGGCTCGTCGGGAGCCATCGCCGCCGTGTCCATCCCGCCGTCCTCGGTGGACGACGCGAACACCTCGTCGTGGACCTCTTCGATGCTGCCGTGTGACTCGGTCTCGGTCGCAGGCAGCCTCCAGACGAGATCTTCCGCGCCGGGCTCGGACTCATCGCGGGAGCCGTTGTCGGACCGGGCGCTCGCCCGCGGCGAAACCGGCGGCTGGTGTCGCTTGAAGGAGATCTCCGTGTGGAAGCGCGTCTCGCGCGGCAGATCGCGCTCCGGGTCTGCGGCGGGGGCGAAGCCGATGGGGTTTCGGCTCGGCAGTCCCACAACGCCGCCGCGGCTGCCATAACCGACCTCGAGGTCGGCGCGGCCGATCGCAGGAGACGCATCGCTCGGGCGGGGTGGGTCGAAGGAGCCGGACAGGTCTGTGCTCTGGGACGCGTTTAGCGAAGCCCGATTGCGGGACTCGATGAAGTCAATTGCGGCATTCCACGAAGTCATTGGCGGCTAGCTCCCGGCCACCCGCAGCGCCGCGCCGATACCGGGCGTGGCGACGGGTGTGCCGTCGTTGGACATGGCGGGGATCGGCACACCTGCGCGCTCCAGCGCCGAGATGAGGGCCTCGGGCCGACTCGAGCGGGCGACCGCTTCGGGGACGGTGATCTGGCGGTTCACGATGAGCTCCGTCAACGACTGCTCCATCGTCTGCATGCCCCGGCGGGTGCCGGTCTGCATGTACGAGTAGACCTGCTCGATCTTTCCCTGGCGGATCAGGTTCCTGATCGCGTCGTCGAGAAAGAGGATCTCGAGTGCGGCGACACGACCCTGGCCGTCACTCGTCGGCATCAACGTCTGGGTGACGATGCCCTGGAGGGAGTTCGCGAGTTGCATGCGCACCTGGTCCTGCTGGGCGGCAGGAAAGACGTCGATGATGCGGTCGATCGTGCTCGGCGCGCTTTGCGTGTGGAGCGTGGCAAAGACGAGGTGGCCGGTCTCGGCGGCCGTCAACGCGGTGCCGATCGTCTCGAGGTCGCGCATCTCGCCGAGGAGGATCACGTCGGGGTCCTGGCGCAACGCTCCCCGCAGCGCCTCCGGGAAGCCGACCGCGTCCTGACCCACCTCACGCTGGTTGACGATGCAGCGCTTGTGGTTGTGCAGGAACTCGATCGGGTCCTCGATCGTGATGATGTGGTCGGTGCGGGTACGGTTGATCTCGTCGATCAACGACGCGAGGGTCGTCGACTTGCCCGAGCCCGTCGGCCCGGTGACGAGAACGAGCCCGCGCGGCTTCGACGTGAACTCGTGCAGCGAGGACGGAAGCTTCAGCTCCTCGAGCGACTTGATGTCGGTGGGGATGGTGCGGAACGCGGCGGCCAGGCTCTCGCGCTGGTAGTAGGCGTTGACGCGGAAGCGGGCAAGTCCGCGGATGCCGTAGGCGAAGTCGAGCTGCCGACTCAACTCCAGATGCTTCTGCTGCTCGGTGGTCGTGATCCGGTAGACGAGCTGGCGGATCAGGTCGGGGTCGAGCTCCGGGAAGTCGGAGAGCAGCTCGATGTGACCGTGGAGCCGAACGGCCGGCAGCGAGCCGGACGTCAGGTGCAGGTCGGATGCTCCGACGGCGACAGCCTTCTCGAGCAGGGTGTCGACCGAGAGCAGGGCAGGATTGGAATTCCGCGGGGGATGCTCTGAGAGTTCCACGGTGGCCTCTATCGGCAGGTCCCCGCCGCACCTTGAGCGCGGGTTGAAATTCACGACCCAGCCGGTCCGCAAGACACCTCTTTCCCGGTCCGAAAGACACCTCTTTCCTCCCGTGCCGAGCGTCATCGGCACATCCCCCGGTGTGAGGGATGGCTGTCCCCTGCAAATCACCCGAATGGGGATGGCGGGCGACGCGAGGCGCACCGATAACGAGCGTGTCGGTTCCACCCCCCAGTTCCGAAAGGGAGTCACATGTTTCTCACCAAGCTGCAGAAGCGGCTCAGGCAGGAGGAGTCGGGCTTCACGCTCATCGAGCTCCTGATCGTGCTCGTGATCATCGGCATCCTGCTCGCGATCGCCGTCCCGTCCTACCTCGGCTTCAAGAAGCGGGCCGATCAGACCGCGGCCAAGTCGAACATCCGCGCGGCGATTCCGTCGATCGAGGCCTTCTACTCCGACAACGGCTCGTACACGGGTATCTCGTCCACGGTTCTCAAGGCCAGCTATGACGCCGGCCTGCCCCCGACGACCAAGCTCACCGTGGTTGCCGCGGGCTCGGGCTACACGGTCGCGTGGGACTCGAACGGCGCCGCGGCGAACGGCTGCACCGCGTCGTACACCGGCCCCGGCGGCGACATCTCCGCCGTGGTACCGGGTGGAGACTGCGCGTAGGCGTACCTTCGAACGGAGTCACCGGCTGGACGCGTGGGGCGCGAGCAATCGCGCCCCACGCGCATCTGGAGCTCGATGATCCCTCCCGGTCGGAGCACGTCACCCCCGCCGGCACCGCGTCATCTCGACACCGGCGCTCAGGACTCGATCGAGATCTGTCGAAGGAGGTGATCGGAATGATCGTCCAGGTCCCCGCCGCGATCGGTCGTCGCCGTCGGCATGTCGACGTGGCCCTGCGACCGACCGGCGTCGTGGCGGCGTTCGTCGCCGTGAGCTTCATCGTGCGGGTTGTGGGCGTGTTCGGACGTGAGTTGCAGCGCTACCTTCCGGACGAGTACCTGTACGGGCAACTCGCGCGCTCGCTCGCGGAAGGCCACGGGGCCCGCGTCCTCGGCGAGTCGGTGAGCCTGCCGACCCTTGTGCAGCCCCTTCTCACCTCTCCCGCCTGGCTCTTCGGTGACCCCGAGCTGGCCTTCCGCCTCACGCAGTGCGTCAACGCCGCAGCGATGTCGCTCGGCGCCATCGTCGTCTACGTCCTTGCACGCGAGCTGGGCATACGGGAGTGGAGCGCCGTTGGCGCCGCGGCCGTGACGCTCGCGTCGCCGGACCTGCTCTATGCGGGCTATGTCACCGCGGACGCGATCGGCTATCTCCTCGCCCTGCTCGCGATCCTGGCAGCGGTGAGGGCAATTGCCTTCCCGTCTTTCGCCGGCCAGGGATGGTTCGTCGTAGCCGCAGGCCTCGCGACATTGGCCCGGGCCCAGTACGCGGCGCTGTTCGTCGCCGCAGCGATCGCGGCACTCGTCGTCGAACGGGGACGGCTCCGGAGGCTCTTGTCGAGGCACTGGCTCCTCTTGGGCACTCCCCTCGTCGCCGCGATGTCGATCGCCGCTACCGGTCAGCTCGGCCGCTACTCGACACTGACGTCGTTCCACCTCGCGGGCGGCACTCTCGGATGGATTCCGGCGTCCGCATTCGTGCTCGCTCTTGCGACCGGCGTTGTCGTCGTGCCCGGAGCCGTCGCGTGGGCGGCACACGAGCTCGTCCGGCCGCAAGACAACGTTCGGCATGCCTTCGCAGCCGTCGCGGTCGCACTGATCGGGACGCTGCTCCTGGCAGCCGCGCTGATCGCGAGCCAGACCGTGTCCGACCGCTTCTTCGAGCGGTATCTGATGATCGCCGCCCCACTCGTTGTGGTGAGCTTCTGCTGTTGGATGGCCGAGGCGCGCCCTTGGCGCTCCGCCGCTCTGGGAACTGCGGTTGTCCTCGCGATTGCGGTAGCGCGGTTTCCCCTCAGCGACTACACCGCGGGCCAGGGCCGATCGGACTCGCCACTCCTGCTCGCGGTCGGCCAACTCGAAGGCACGGTCGGCGTGGGCAACGCGAGCCTGGTGACTGCGCTTGCGGCGACGGCCTGCCTGGCTCTCGCAGTTGCCGCGGTCTACGGCCGCCTGGGCAGTCGGGGGATGCTCACCGCGACGGCCGCCGTCCTGGCATTGACGTCCGTCGCGGCGCATGCCGCTGACAGGTCGCTCTCGCGCGACGTGCGCCAGGCGAAGCTCGGTGCCGTCGCCGATTGGGTGGATCGGACGCACGCCGCAGACGTGCTGCTCATCCAGACGGCGGGAGGCGACCAGGCCGGAGCCATGCTGCTCGCTCTGCGGAACGCGTCGGTGACGGGCGCCGCGCTCCTGGGCCCGAATGCGATGCCGTTCGACGGGGCTGTCCGCCTGCTCACCGTGTCAGGGAACGGCACCCTCTGGCTGGGCGAGCACCCCGTTACCCGGCCGATCCTCCTCGTCGAGACGGCCACGCGCGTCGTCGTGCCCGACTCGGCGCTTCTCGCGCGGGAGGGCGACTTCACGCTCGTCCGGCCTCGAGGCGACGCGCAGGTCGCGGCGGTCGTGCAGGGCCTCCATCACGACGGGTGGCTCGGGGACTCCGGCTCGATCACCGTGTACGCAACCGGGAGCAGGTCGACCTGCCGTCGCGCCACGCTGCTGCTCTCGCTCCCGGCCGGTGCGCCCGTGACCCGGCTGAGGGTGACGCAGGGACGGAGGCACCTCGAGGTAACCGTGCGGGCGGACCGCGTGGCCAGGGTCGCGGTCGAAGCGAGCACGTTCGCGCGGAGCGCTCGATTCGTCGCCGCCTCACCGCAACTCGCTGCCGACCTGACGCGCGGTGCGCGCACCGTTCGGGCCCGCGTGACGACCGTCACCCGGGCGTGCACGTCGGCATAAAGATTCGACGCCACACTGCCGATAGGTGAGTTGTGAATACCATCGCCGCCTCAACCCGTCGAGTACCGCGTGCCGCACTCATCGGCATCGTCGTGCTCATCGCCGCCTTCGCGGCCCTCATGGTCGTGCGCGCCGGCGTGATCGGCGGCTCCTCGACCGATTCCACTCCCGTCGCAGTCCCTTCCCCGTCGCCCGTGACGCCGTCGAAGCCGGCGCAAACACCTGCCAAGCCGACCGTCGTTCTTCTCAAGGGCCTTCCGGCGCCGATCGCGTCGAAGCTCCACTATTCGAAGGTCGTCGTCGTCTCGCTCTACACGGGAACGGCAGCTGGTGACCGTGCTGCTGTCGCACAGGCGCGCAGCGGCGCCCACGAGGTCGGGGCCGGTTTCACAGCCATCAATGTCCTCGACGAGAAGCTGGCGCGCTCCGTCGTCGGTTTCGGCGGTCCGGCCGACTCGCCCGCCGTGCTCGTCGTCAGGCGCCCCGGCAAGATCGTGGCCCAGTTCACGGGATCGGTCGACGGCAAGGTCGTCGCGCAGGCCGCGCGCAACGCAGGCGCCGGCCGCTAGCGGGAGGGCTCGTGGCCAGGAAGCCACCCGCGCCCTCGCGGACCGACGTGTTCCGTTTCGAGGCGCGTTACGAAGGCCGCCCGATCGTCGTTCTGCATGGCGTCGAGACCCCCAACGGGGGTCTCGACGTCGAAACGGAGGCGTACCCCGTCGGGCAAAAGCTGAACGAGGAGCCTCTCCGCCGCACCTTCAGCTTTCCAACGCACGAGAAGGCGCGTCGCTTCACGGACGACGTCCTCACCTCGCTCGAGTACCAGAACTGCCTGGTCGACGAGCACTAGAGGCTTGATGTGAAACGGACGCGCTGTGGGGTCGTCTCAGGCCAAGCCGGGGCGTCGCCGCGGCTGCGGCGCAGGCTGGTGGCCTGAGCAAGGCAGCGGCAACGTCCTGGCGACGCGCATGAGGCGGCATCCACAGCACGTTCGAGTTTCACATCAAGCCTCTAGCCCGATTTGCCGCCTGAGCTGGGCGCGTTTGCGGTCGCAGGCGACCACGGCGGTCGACGCTTACGCGTCGCCCTATCCGGACCGTACCCGGCGGCCGAGGGGCGAGGCAGCAGCCTCCACCGACAAGCGACAGACGCCGGTCACACACAGTCGACGCTACGCGTCGCCCCGACTACACCCGTACCCGGCCGTTCTTTGCCGATGGTCGACGTTTGCGCATCGGCTGACGGGAGCCATGGCAACGCGGTCAGGTCGACGTGACGATGCGGGCGAGCTCCTCGAGTGAGGTCAGGCCGGCAGCCGCTTTCGCGATGCCGTCGTCCCACAGTGACCGCATACCCGCGGCGGCGCCTGCCTGCTCGATCGCATCACGCGGCGCGTTCTGCGACACGAGGGCCTCGAGCTCGTCGTTCATCAGGAGCAGCTGAAAGATCCCGATCCGCCCCTTGTAACCCGTGCGACCGCAGCGCGGACAGCCGACCTTGCGGTACAGAACCATGCCCTCGCGGGCGGCTGCCATGTCGGGGGAGAGGCGGGCAGCGACGAGCTCGGCAGTCGTCGGTGAATACATCTCACAGCAGTTCGTGCATAGCTTGCGCGCGAGTCGCTGAGCGATCACCGCAGAGACGGCGGATCCGGTCAGGAACGGCTCGACCCCCATCTCGTTCAGGCGTGTCATCGCACCCGCCGCGTCGTTCGTGTGCAACGTCGAGAACACCATGTGCCCGGTGAGCGCCGACTCGATCGCCATCTTCGCGGTCTCGGCGTCACGGATCTCGCCGACCATGATCGCGTCGGGGTCCGACCTCAGGATCGACCGTAGCGCCGACGCGAAGGTCATGTCCGCCTTGACGTTGATCTGCACCTGGTTGATGCCGGCGAGCCGGTACTCGACCGGGTCCTCGACCGTGATGATGTTGATCTCCGGCCGGTTGATCTCGGCGAGAGCTGCGTAGAGTGTCGTCGACTTGCCCGAGCCGGTCGGACCGGTGACGAGCAGCGCTCCCGTCGGCCGCCGGATGATCTCGGCCACCTTCTCTCTCATCGACTCCGACATACCGAGCGACTCGAGCGTCGGCGTCTTGCGCGACTTGTCGATGAGACGCATGACGACCTGCTCACCCTCGACGGTCGGAAGCACTGCCACGCGAATATCGAGCATGCGACCAACGGCACGCGCGTTGAGGGCGATCCGTCCGTCCTGCGGCTTGCGGCGCTCTGCGATGTCGAGCTTCGCGAGCACCTTCAGGCGTGTCGTGACACCGTTCGCCATTCGCTTCGGGATCCGCTGGGTCTCGTTGAGTACCCCGTCGACGCGGACACGGACGAGGAGCGAATCCTCCTGCGGCTCGAAGTGGATATCGCTGGCGCCGTCGGTTGCGGCCTGCATCACGATCGAGTTGACCAGTCTCACGAGCGGCGCGTCCGAGACGCCGTCCTCGACTTCGAGGTCGTCCTCCTCGACCACCTCGAAGTCGTCGAGTGCCGACTGCGCGTCCATCGCGTCGTTCTGGCGAGCGAGGCGCTCGAGCTCGACCAGGATCTCCTCGCGGTTGGCGACGCCGATGTCGATCGTGTACCGCGTCGCGAGCCGCAACTCGTCGATGCCGTGGATGTTCGCCGGATCCGCGACGGCGACGCGGAGCCTGTCATCGGTGCGCGAGATCGGCACCGCGACGACCCGCTGCAGCGTCTTCAACGGGATCAGCTCGGAGGCGCTCGGCGACGCCCGCTCCTCCGTGAGATCGATGAACGGGAATGCGTAGCGGCGCGCGAGGGAGCGGGCCACGCCGTCGGGGTGGGCATAGCCCTCGTCCTGCAGCGCCTGGGCGAGCCCGCCGATCCCGGCACGTCCACGGGCAGCGGCGAGCCGGTCGCGCGGCACGATCTCGGTCGTCGCGATCAGCTCCGCGACGAGGTCGGAGATCGTCTCGAAGCCGTCACCGGCGAGACCGTCGTCTGCCGGGCCACCGTTCTCGGCGACCCGCGGAGCCGTCAGATTGGAGGACGTGCGGAGTGGGCCCGCAGGCTCGAAGTTCACGCGCACCATCCGAGACTCGGTCCTCGTGCCGCCGCAGGGCCGACCATGCGCCTTATCCCGTCAATCCGAGGTACCAGTCGAGGATCGCTCCACCAGCGAACAGCGCCACGACCGAGCCGAAAGCGAGGAAAGGGACGAGCGGAATCCCCATCTTGCGCGCCCCGGAGCCGTGTCGCACGACCAGCAGGAGCGAGGGAACGAGCGCGGCGACGAATCCGATCATCAACGCGACCGTGACGTCGACCCCGAGCATGGCTCCGAGCAGCAGTGCGAGCTTGACGTCGCCCATGCCGAGCCCGGCCGGGTAGATCAGCGCGGCGATGAGCAGGAACAGCGACGCCCCGAGCGCGGCGATCACCCACTCGAGACTCGGCTCGATCAGCGTGTGCGCGACGAGGACCGCGGCCGCCGCCGGCAGGACGATCCGATTCGGGACGATCCGATAGTCGAGGTCGATCGCAGCGAGGACGACGAGCACGATGCAGAACGCCGACGCGAGGACGGCGTAGGCAGTCGCTCCGAAGGCCGCAAAACAGCCGACGACGAGGAGAGCCGTGACGATCTCGACCGCGGGGTAGCGAATCGAGATGCGCGCATCGCAGTGTCGGCAACGTCCACGAAGTACGAGCCACGAGACGACAGGAATGTTGTCGCGCAGCGTGATCTCGTGGCCGCATGCCAGGCACGCGGAGGGTGGAGACACGATCGACCGATGCAACGGCACACGGGCCGCGACCACGTTCAGGAAGCTCCCGACGGCGAGACCGGGGAGGACAGCTGCGACAGCGAGCGTGCTCACCCTCCTCGTATCGGCAGATCAGACCACTTGGTTGAGGGAACGTGAGCTTTCCCCCGCGTCGCTTGAAACGGGTATTTCAGAGGGCTTGGAGCGGAGATCTCAGCCGGCCGGAAGCTCACGAAACGACAGAATCTCGTAACTCGGATCGAGCGTCGGGAACCAGGGCGGCGGCAGGTACTGCAGCGAGGGGTCGTACAGGTAGTTGCGCTCGCAGTATCTCCCCGCGAAGCTCCCGCCGTCCTTCGTCGCCGACGAGCCGCGATGGTTCATGGTGTTCGGGCTCGTCGAGCAGCTCGGACTGCTCCCGTAACCCTGCCAGGTGCCGGCCTGCGAGAGCACCGCAGCGCGCCAGTCGAGATCGATCGGCGCCCACGATGGCGTCAGCACGTCGTTCTTGGCCTCCAGCCCGAGCACGTTGACGCCGAACTGTGGGGTGGAGAACGATCCGTCGCCGTTGTAGAGCAGCGTGTTCGCGATCACGATCTCGTCTTCGGACGCGATCGTGACCCGGCCCTTGACGGTTCCCTGGACGATGACGCTCCCCTGCGAGTAGATCGCCCCGTTGGTCGGAACTGCGTACGGCGACCCGGCGATCGTGGTACACGTCGCTGTCGGGTTGGACGTCTCGATACTGCCACCCGTGCAGCCCTTCACCGACACAGTTCCGTTGCTGTTGAAGGTCAGCCAATGCGACGATTTGCTCGAGGTCGGGTACGTGGTGCCGCCGGCTATCACAGAGGTCGAGGACAACGAAATGCCTCCGTCCGCAGCCGCCGAGTTGATGTCGCTGAAGGACGTCAAGAACGCATTGAAATCGATCGGGCCCTTCAGCGGGCTCGGAGGACTGAACAGGTTCGGATACGAGGTCGTCGAACCGCTGCCGTCAAATCCACTTCCGCCGTTGAAGTCCACCGCGCCCGAGCATGAGTTGTAGCTGAGGCAGCCCGTGGCGTAGGCATTGCCTTCGGCCGTGCCCTTGTGCTCGATATCCCCGTTGGCGTAGAGCGGCCCGTACGTTGTCGCGCCCACTCCCCAGCCAACGTCGCCGTCCACGATCCGCTGGAAGTCTGCGATCGTCGACTGCCTGACGACGGCCTCGATGATGCGGGTATCCGCCGTGTTGCTGATCTTGCGTCCCGTAGCGACGACCGTGACACCGGTCTGGGCCACACTCGTGGGCGGTGTGATCTGCAGGTTGTACTCGTAGCCGTTGCCGAGGCTGCACCAGTGATCTTTTCCATTCGCGTTGTTGAGCCACGTTGCGCCGTAGCTCCAAGCAACAGGCGCCGGCTTGGTGCTCGGGTCACGACACCAGGTGCTCGGGGCCGGGGAGGATCCGCTCGCCGAGACGAGTGCACTCGTGCCACCGCTGCCGTCGTCCTTGCGCGTCGACTCGGCCGGGTGGACCCAATGCAGGTAGTAGGCACGGTCTTCCGCGAGCTTGGCGATGTAGTCGTCGATCGCTGCCTCGGCGGCTTCGAACGACGACTGGCGCGTGACGGACTTCGCGCTCCTCGCCGACTCGCTCGTAACGGTGTCGACGAGGATGACGGAGAGCGTGGCGAGGAGGGCCACCCCGAAGACCACGAGAACCATCGCGACGCCGTCTTCCCGTCGCAGCCGATCAGTCAGCCGCTTCACGCTGCGGGCCTCAACGTCACGCGCGTGTCGTAGGTGAACGTGCGCGCCTGGTTCGCCGCCGTCGCAACGGTTACCCGGATCCTGACCGTCCGCACGTTCGCGGCGACGCTCGTCGAAGCGCCGTTGGCGTCGAAATAGGTGAAGACGGGAATGCCGGTCGTGACGATCGAGCGAGCGAGCGTCGACCAGGTACCGAGCGCCGGGATCGACCACGGCGTAGCGGTGTTCGTGCTCGTGGCGATGGCCCGTTGGAGCTTTCCACCCGTCACCTGGAACGAGATGCGCCGGAGGTGCATCTGGGCCGCCCGGTCGGGGGAGAGGAAGGTGAGCTGCGTCCCCGTCGCCGTCGAGAGGCGCGAGAGGGCCGTGTCGCCGCCGGCTGTGGCCTGCCTCAGATCAGCCGCCAGGGTGTCGATGGATGCTCTGACCTCGGTCTGGAGGACCGCCTCCTCCTGGATCTGGCTGCCGTGGCGGATGGACGAGCTGATGACCGTCGCGAACGTGGCGAAGAAGACGCCGAGGACGGCCATCGAGACGAGCATTTCGATGACGGTGAATCCACGTTCGCCGGATGCCCGGCGGACCACGCCGGCGATCATGGCGTCGTACCGGGACAGGCCGTGACCGAGTAGCTGACGGTCACCGTCGTCGGGGTCGAGGCAGAACTGACCGTGGCAACGCCGGACTTGTTGCCGGCGCCCGAGCACCCTGTCCTGTACGCCCGGACGGTGTAGGTGTAACCCGTCGCCATCGGGACGGTGATCGCCACAGTCGTGCCGCTCGTCGTTGCGCCCGTATACGCCGGTGTGCTTCCGGCAGTCCCGTTCGGCCCACCCGTGATGCTGATGGTGGAGTTCGTCGGGGCGGTCACGGTGAGAACTTTCGTCTGGGTCAAGTTCACGGTTGCCGTTACCGTCGCACCGGAGGCCGGCGCCGCCACCGCACTGTTCGAGCCCGAGCCGGTGTTCTTCGCCACTGCAACCGTGTACGGGAACGACGAGCTCGAAGCCGGCACGGTGACCGAGAGCGCGCCGGTCGCGCTCGTTGTCCCGGTATAGGTGGCGCCGGCATTCGGGCCGCCGGTGATCGTCACCGCCGCGTTCGGCACGAACTGCCCAGCCCATCTCAGGCTCGTGTTCGTCAGCGCGATCGTGCCAGTCTGCGTCAACGTGAGGGTACTGACCGTCACCGTGGCACCGGACGCAACCGCTGTTACCGTCGCAGAGCCGGTGCCCGTGTTCTTCGCTGCAGAGACCGTGTACGGATACGTGCTCGTCGTGGCCGGAACGACGATCGAGACGATGCCGCTCGCGTTCGTCGTGCCCGTGTAGGTGGTCGGCGAGTTCGGCCCGCCGGAGATCGTGATCGTGGCGCTGCCCGCCGGCTGGCCGGCCCACGTCGCGGCGTTGACGGCGATCGTCCCGGTCGGGAGAGCGATGCCGACGCTCGTCGTCGGCGAGGTGGTGAAGGTCTGGCTCGTCAGCGTCGTCGTCTGCCCGTTCTTCGCGCCGCCAGGGTGTAGCCGCCGCCGGCCGGAACGTTGCTGAACGTGACCTGGCCAGAACCGGTGGTTGTGGCAGAGATCGGCGAGAGCGACATCGGTCCACCCGAGAGCGTGACCTGGGCGCCCGTAACGTTGGCGCCGACCCAGGTGACCGTCGCCAAGAGCGACACGGTGGGCATCGCAATGGGGACGGTGGTCGTGGTAGCTCCGACGACGGTCGGGCTCGCCGTGCCGGTCTGGCCGCTCTTGACGGCGTTCATCGTGTAGCCCGAGCCGGCCGGGATGTTCGAGAAGAGAACCTCACCGTTGACGTCGGACGTCCCCGAGAGGGAGACCCCGGTCGGCCCGCCGGTGAGCGTCACCGTCGCGCCGACGACATTCACGGTCGCCCATGTGACGACGGCCTTCAGCGAGCCGACCGGGAAGTCGAACGTGGGGTTGGTGGTCGAGCCACCGCTCACGGAGACCGACTGGTTCGGGGCGCTCTGGCCGCCCTTCGCAGCCGTCACCGTGTATCCCGACCCGGCCGGAAGCCCGGAGAACGACGCGATCCCGCTCGCGTTCGTGGTCGCCGTTCGCGTCGGGATCGACCGCGGGCCGCCGGTGACGGTGACGGTCGCCCCGACGACAGGGCCGCCGTTGGACGTCACGGTGGCGCTGATCGAACCGAGCGCATCGGCGGTCACGGTGGTCGTCGCGTCGAGGTCGTTCGGATAGTCCGAGAGGGTCCCTGGAACGTCCTGGGTCATGACGTCCGTGTAGAACAACGCGGCTGCCTGATTCGTGACGGTGATCGTGTACGTCCCCGGCACGAGCAGCTCAGCTGCTCCGGTGGTCGAGTTCGTGATCGTCGTCACGGTGACCGGCGTCCCCGTGTACGTGTAGCTCTTCGATCCCCTGGAGTTCGCGACCGTGAAGACGACTGTCCCGACGTAGGGCGTGCCGTTGCTGTTGTCGAAATCGGCGACAAACGTCACAGGCTTGTATACCTGCAGGACCTTCAGCGGAGGCGTCGCTCCGGCCGCGAGTTGGAAATGCGTGACACTTGGATCCGGCAGCAGGATGTAGCCGTTGAAGGACGGCACGACGAGGTCGTAGTAGCTCGAACCGGTCGCCGGGTCGAGCGCCGGGAACCGCACCGCGCCGGCCACGTCCGTCGTGTCGGCGAGCGGAGAGCTCGGACCGTTGTCGAGCCGGACCAGAACATCCGGGAAGGGCGCGGTCTCGGGCGGGTAGCCCGTTACCTGGACGTTGACGATCCCCTTGTTGATCCCGCCGAGCGCCGCTCTCTGCCGTGGGCCGACCTGCGTGCTCTGCTGCGTGAGTTGCTTCGAGTCGCGGGCCCGAGACACCGTGACGACGACGTTCTTGTAGCTCGCCTTGGTGGAGTAGCTCGTCGGTACAGCGTCGTCAACCCAAGAGATCTCGATCACCACGGTGTACTTCGCCGGAACGGTGGGGCCACCCTGAGCCGACTGGTCGCCGTCGACCTCGACGATGCCAACCGGGTTTCCGTCGGTGGTCTGGCCCACGTCGTCGTAGTCGATCGACCTGATCCACTCCAGCTGGTCGTTTGCGATCTGCTCGGCCGCGGTTCGTTCGCTCGCAATCGAGCGCGCGCTGATCGAGGAGACGAGGACGCCCGCGAGCGCCGTCGCGACCATGGCGAAGATCGCCATTGCCATCACGGCCTCGATCAAAGTGAAGCCGGCTTCGCGGGCGCCGCGCCGCAGCGCGCGCGCGACAACGCGACGGGCAACGCGGGGCGTAACCGACAGGATCACACGCTCACCATCGGGAGTCGTGCACCTGAGGGATACCCCCGAAAGGGTGATGGGGCAGCGGGATCCGCCTAGCGAAGGCCTGCGACGAGCGGCTCGGAGCCCGGTTTGGAGGCGCCGTCGGACCCGTTCGGGTGCTTCGCGTTTTCCTCGAGCCGGATATCGGCCATGACGTTCTTCTCGGCCTGCTCGAGCGCAACGAGGAAGTCGTGGCGGTTCGTGGCCGCATTGGCGGCGACCTCGCGGTTGACCTCGCCACGGATCACGAGCGCGATCAGCGACTGGGCGAACGTCTGCATCTGGAAGAACTCGCCGGCGGCGATTGCGTCGGTGATCTCGTCTGGTCGGTTCTCGCGGATCAGGTCCTGGATGCGCGCGTTGGTCACCATCACCTCGACCGCGGGGACACGGCCGCCGTCGTTGCGCGGCAGGAGCCGCTGGCTGACGATGCCGCGAAGCGTGCCCGCGAGAATCGAGCGGATCTGCTGCTGCTTCGCGGGCGGGAAGAACTCGATCATGCGACCGATCGACTCGGCGGCATCGATCGTGTGGAGGGTCGAGAAGACGAGATGACCGGACTCGGCAGCCTGCAAGGCGGTGTGGGCGGTCTCGGTGTCGCGCAGCTCGCCGATCAGGATCACGTCCGGATCCTGGCGCAGGACGCGGCGGAGGGCCTGCTCGAAGCTCGCCGTGTCGAGACCGACCTCCCGCTGGTTGACGATGCAGCCGCGGTCGGGGTGCAGGATCTCGATCGGATCCTCGACCGTGACGATGTGCTGGCGCCGGGTGCGGTTGATGTGGTCGAGCATCGACGCGAGCGACGTCGTCTTGCCGGAGCCGGTCGCGCCCGTGACGAGCACGAGCCCACGCTGCTCCTCGGCGAGCCGGCCGACACCGGCCGGGAGACCGAGCGTCGCGAAATTCGGGATCTCGCTCGGGATCACCCGGAACGCGAACGAGGTGGCACCGCGCTGCCGGAACCCGTTGACGCGGAAGCGGGGCAGCGAGGGATGCGAGAAGGCGATGTCGAGGTCGCCGGTGTCCTCGAAGAGATCCCGCCGCTTCGGCGAGATCCGCGTCACGGCGTCGAGAACGGATTCGAGATCGGGCTCGGTCAGCGCCGGGATACCCTCCATCTGCTCGAGATCGCCGTCGAGCCGAAGGACCGGCGGCTGGCCGAGCTTGAGGTGGACGTCACTCGCGCCGCTCTCGACGGCGCTCTTCAACAGGGCCATGAGATCCATCACGTGTAAGGACCCCATCGGCAACAACATGCCCCACCTTTACCCCTGCCGAACACACGGGTTGGAACGTGCACAGCACGGCAGAACCGCTCAGGCGCGGCGGGCGACGCGTGCGATCAGCCGCAGCGGCGGGTCGGGCGATGCCCGTCGCCTCCTCCGGGTGCCCGACGTCCCCCCGGAGCAGGCCGGCGACGACGTCGAAGACGCCAGGCGACCGCGCCGCCCAGAAGCAGACGGCGGGATACCGGTCGAGCGCGCGCTTCGCGGCCCACGAGGCGCCGGCATGATGATCGAGCGCCTGCGCGAGAGCGTCGGCGTACCGCGCGAGGTCGCCTGCGAGGATCGCCTCGGCGGCGAGGCGCGCCGAGGCGAACGCCTCGTAGATCCCGTCGCCCGAGAGCGGATCGACGAGCCCGGCGGCATCGCCGACGAGAAGGACGTTGTCACGCGCCGGGGTCGACGCGCCGATGCGCCTCATCGGCAGGCGATGGCCTCGCACATCGGCGATTGCGGCGGGATCGATCGCAGTAGGCCCGGGCGAGGCGTGCAAGATGCTCGCGCAGACGCGGCCCCTCCTCCGCCCAGCCGCCGACTCCGAGGTTCGCATGCTCGTCCTTCGGGAACAGCCAGCCGTAGCCGCCGGCTGGGGCACCGAACTCGATCACGGCCGTCGACGCGTACCGGTCACGGTCGAGCAGCCGCCAGGGGACATTCCCCTCGAGCGCGACGCCCCGGACGATGCCCGCTTCGAGCCCCGCCGCCCTTGCCACGACGCCGTTTGCACCATCGGCGCCGACGAGCAGATCTGCGCTGACCGGCTCGCCGCCGACGGTCGCCTCGACGCCGGTTCGCGCCGATTTCGACCTGCTCGACACGGGCGTTGTCCCGGAAGCTTGCGCCCGCTGCGACCGCCTGCTCGGCGAGATACGCATCGAGCCGTCGCCGTTGCGTCATCAGGATCAGCGGATCGCGGCTCGTTCGGCGGAAGCTGCGGCGGTGGTTGAGGCGAAGCTCGAACGTGTGGACGACGCGCTCGACGACCGGGCTGATGTCGCACGGCGCCTGCCGGAGCGCCCGTCCGGTGACGCCGCCGCCGCAGGGCTTGTCGCGCGGGAAGCGGGCCCGATCGGCCAGCAGGACGCGTGCCCCACCGCGCGCGAGGTGGATCGCAGTCGCAGATCCCGCGGGCCCGGCACCGACGACGAGGACGTCGTAGCGTTGCACGGCGTCAGCCTGCCTGACATTGGTCGGAGGAGGGGCAACGCCGGACGATCGTCGCCGTGGGGGCGCCCGTCAGACGATTCAGCGGTGAGATCCTGATCAGCACCGAGGCGTCGTTGTTGGAGTAGCGGAGCTCCCGAATCCGTCGCTGCGGATTGGCACGGTGGACGAGGACGTAGAGCCCGGGCTCGAGCCCCGTGATGTCGATGTCCTGCCCGTGGAAGAATCCGGGGTAGCGGTCGGTGAAGCCGACCGACGACCCCTCGTCGACGCGACGTGCATCCGGCTGGAGTGCCGCGCAGTCGCCGACGAATCTCGGCGGCCCCGGGACGATCCCCGGACGGCGCAACGCGTGACCCCAACGGTCGAGCAGGCAGAAACCACTCTTGCCGTCGCGCGCGACGAACGTGTCGTCGGAAGCGCGGCGGAGCTCGTACGCCTCGTACGGTTCGAGATGCCAGTGGAAGTGTGGCGGATGCGCCTCGTAGGCGAGGCGCCCGATCCCGGCGACGACCCTGACCGTTCCGTACCGACGGTGGACGAGCTGGTCGGCCCGCATGATCCGCGCGGCGCCGAGGCGAGTCCCTCGAATGTGGATCGGGCCGTCGCCGATGTTGTCGACCGCCGACGTGAATCCGAGTCTCGTGCCCCCTTGCGTTCTCAGGACGAGGACGCCACTCGGCGCCTGCTGGTCGAGGTCGGGGAGCAACGAGCCGCGCTCGGGACTGATCGCGTCCTCGGTCATACTCCAATCTGGCGTGTCATCCCCGGGCTCGGAGGACTCGAGTGACCGCTGGCGGCTCCCGTCGACCCGCATCAGCCAGATGCGCTGAGCACCGTCGCGGGAACTGACGAACGCGAGTCGGCGGCCGTCCGGCGACCAATCCGGGCGACCGTCGAATCCGGGCGCAGTCGTCGCCCGGGCCGGCGACGAGCCGTCGACCGGCGCCACCCACACGTCTGCGTTGCCACCGACGTCGCCCGTATAGGCAACCGCGTCGCCTGCAGGGCTCCACGACGGAGACCGCATCCGGCCTGGAGCGTCGACGAGCGGCGCGGGCTCACCCCCGTCCGAGTCGACCACCCACAGCTTGTAGCGGCCGTCTCGGTTCGAGGCGTACGCGACCTGCGCGGCGTCCGGCGACCAGGCCGGTTCGACGTCGTTCGCCGCGTCCCCGACGAGCCGCCTCTTCTCACCGCCGTCACGGTTCATCACGAAGAGGTCGTGAGAGCCGGGTTGGCCGCTCGCCCACACGAGCCGTCGCCCGTCCGGCGACCAGGCCGGCCCGACGTCGTCGGCGGATGCATTGTCCGTCAGCCGGCTCAGGATTCCCTCCCTTGCGTCGGCGACGTAGATCTCGGTGCTGCCGGTGCGTGCGCTCGAGAACGCGAGTCGGCGCCCGTCCGGCGAGACTGCGACCCCGGTGTCTCCCGGGAGGATCAAGGGGAGCTCGACGCGGGTGCTGCCGTCGGCTCGCGACGCGGTCGCCGCGCGTGGGCTCGTGGCGACGACGGCCGGGTCCGTCGCCTGCGGGCCTGCCGCTCGCCCCGGGAGCCGCCACCCAGGCCACGGCGATCGAGGCCCCTGCGAGCACCGCGAAACCGACCGTGACGATCGCTGCCCGCACCGCGATACTTCTACCACGCTGCCGCGCCACCCGGCCGCCGTTACAATGGCGCGCGCGCAGGGGTTCCCGAGTGGCCAAAGGGGGCGGGCTGTAAACCCGCTGGCTCAGCCTTCAGAGGTTCGAATCCTCTCCCCTGCATCGCTCGGGCACCGAATCGGCGCGGCCGGAGAGGCTAGACTCCGGGGCCTCGCCCTCTTAGCTCAGTTGGTAGAGCACCTCCATGGTAAGGAGGGGGTCGACGGTTCGAGTCCGTCAGAGGGCTTCCAGGATTCATGCGGGATAGGGCGCTTATGAGGCCCCGCTGGCAGCCACAATCGGGCGTGTGGGAGTGATTTGGGAGTGGTTGGTGGGCTGCCGTGTGGAGACCCCGCATCGATGTCGTCACGAACGCTCCGAGGTCTGGCGTCGCAGCGATGCCGCTGGTGTCAGACCTCGTCCCCGAAATAGTCGGAATCGACTCGTTTCAAGCGGAAGACCTCGCGAGTGCTGACACCAACGTCGTGATCGATCATCAGTTCCGCCACTCGACGCCCGTCAATGAGGATCACCCTTGGCGAGACGGTAGCTGCGTACTCCCCGGCTCCTCGCGTGAAAGACGAGGTGGTGAACATGATCCCCTTCGAGGCGCGAGCGCCTTGCAACAATGCATACCATGAGGTTGGCACCGACGGCCGCGACGCCGACGGTGACGATCTTCGACATGCTTTGGAATGACGGGCGGTGATCATTCCCACATGCGCGACGAGATCATCGAGCTCCTGTCCGATCTCGTGGAGATCGACTCGGTCAACCCAGCGCTGGTAGCGGGCGGTGCCGGAGAGGCCCGGATCGCGGCGTTCATCGCCGACTGGTCACGTCGCGCTGGCCTGGAGACCGAGACCCTGGAGGAAGAAGCGGGGCGGCCGAGCGTCGTCGTCCGCGCGCGGGGAGCCGGCGGGGGACACACGCTCCTGATCTGCGGTCACACCGACACCGTCAACGTCGAAGGCATGCTTGACGCGCACGTGCCCCGCCTCGAGGGTGACCGACTCTACGGCCGCGGCTCTTACGACATGAAGGCCGGCATCGCGGCCGCGCTGATCGCGTGCCGGGAAGCATCGAAGCTTGGGCTCGCGGGTGACGTCGTCGTCGCCGCGGTCTCTGACGAGGAGCACGCGAGCGTCGGTATCCGTGAGGTGTTGCGCACCGTCCAGGCGGATGCTGCGATCCTCACAGAGCCGACCGAGCTCGAGATCGTGATCGGACACCAGGGGTTCGTCTGGGCCGAGATCGAGGTCGTCGGCCGCTCTGCGCACGGTTCCCGACCTCACCTCGGCATCGACGCGATCGTGAAGGCCGGCCCGATTCTCACGGCGCTCGGCGCGCTCAACCATGCCCTCCACGAGCGCACGCATCCACTGCTCGGCCGGGGATCGATTCACGCCTCGCTGATTTCCGGCGGAGTCGAGCTGTCGAGCTACGCCGCGCGATGCGTGATCGGTCTCGAGCGGCGCACACTGCCAGGAGAGCGATGCGCAGATATCGAGACCGAGCTCGATCTGATCCTCGACCACTGTCGGACCCTCGACAGCGAGCTCGTGGCTGAGCGCCGGACGCTGCTCGTCCGCAACCCGTTCGAGATTCCGGAAAGCGAAGAAATCGTCTCAGCCGTCGCTGCGGCGGTGACCGAGTCCGCAGGGTTACGACCGCGGATCTCCGGCGCAAGCTACTGGGCCGACACTGCCTTCATCGCCGAGGCAGGAATCCCTTGTGTTCTGTTCGGGCCCAGTGGGGCGGGCGCCCACGCGACCGAAGAGTGGGTCAGCATCGCGGACACGGAGACGGTCGCTCACACACTCGTCGGAGTGGCCCGCAAGATCTGCGTGTGAGTGAGTACTACGCGGCCTGGTGCCGCCGATGATTCGAGCGGCGGTGATTCGTCAGCTCGCAGGAGATCCATGATGCAAGAGCCCTCGCCGGCGATCTCGCGGTGGCTGCCCTACTGAGCCGGTTCTTCGATCTGAATGTCACATCGTAGTAGCCGAGCCTGAAACCGGCAGCAAGACCGAACCCTTCGTTGGGGCCGGAAACCCGCGTGATTGCGCGCTTCGCGACCAGGTGCAACTGTTGGGGCTCAAGTGGTAAGGAGGGGGTCAACGGTTCGAGTGCGTTAGAGGGCTTCGCGAAATGCCCCGCAAAATTTGGGCTTTCGTCGTCTTAGCGAGCCGTTGAGTTAGCCGAGGCCCCGCGATCGGGGTACGTGGTGGGTACGCGCCGGGCCGAACTGATGGCTTCCTCGGCACTTGAACCCTCGACGCCGGACGCCCCATCGAAGACGTGACTGTAGGTACCGAGGGTCATCGTTGGGCTGTGGCCTGCTTGGCGTGCTACCTCGATCACGTGGGTTCCTTCCGCGATCAGGAGCGAGACGAAGCTGTGGCGGGGTCATAGGGGCGGGCGGTCGGAAACCCGACCGCTGCTGCTGCCGGCTTGAAGACTCGCCGTCGCCAGTTCCGCGTTTCGTCCTCTGAGAAGACGTTTCCGTTGCGCCCGAGGAAGACGAGCGCGGAGGGGCTAGGGCAGCCGGACGCGAGCGTCCATTCACGGAGGTCTGCGTGAGGCCCGCCGTTGTCTCGATGCTTCGGACACAACGGTGAGCCGCCCGCGCTACTGCTGGCACCAGAACCAGCGGGACGGCGCGTGGCTCTTGCACTCGCATCATCAACGTCGCCCTCGCCCTGGCGCTCATCGGTGCGACCGCGCTTGCGATCGTTCACTGAGCGGGACCTTCTTGTTGGGTCTATCGCTCCACTTGATCGAAGTCGTGGTCAACACTCATTGCATCGAGATCGTCTCAGCCCGGGTTTGTTAGCAGTCGGACAATGATCTGGCGTACGAGCGTTTGGTAGGGCAGGCGGAACGATGGATCGAGCGTGTCGAAGTCGCTGCCGCGGGCGAAGGTGGGGTGGTGTGCGATGGGGAGGAAGAGGAGGCTCACGAATGCGGCGGTGAGGAGCCGGGGGTCGAAGATCGTGAGGCCGAGGCGCTGGGCGTTCTGAGCGAGTTGGCCGAAGGCATCGGAGATCGCCGTGGAGGCGCCGGCCGTTGAGGAGAGGTCGTGGGCTCCGCGGAGGTTCTCCCAGGAGATGAGACGGGCGAAGGCGGGCCGCTCGTCGAGGAATCGCACGTAGCCGTCGATCGCCGCCTGTACGGCCGCTTCGAGATGTTGGTCGGGCAGCTCCGTGGCCGACTCAGCGAGTGCTCTGAGGGGCCGAAAGGCGGCGGCGAGTGATTCCTCTCGAGCGTGCATCACCTCCCAGAGGACGGCCTGATAGAGCCGTTGCTTGGAGCCGAAGAAGTAGTTTGGTGCGGCCCTCGACAGGCCGGCATGCTCAGCAATCCGGGCCAGGCTGACACCGTCAAAGCCGTGTTCGGCAAAGGCGCTTTCGGCGGCCGCGAGAATCGCCTGGCGTGACCGCTCCGCGTCCCGACTCGGTGCCGCCCGTGAGTTCGCCATCATGTCGACCGTATCAGCGGTTCGGCACGCAGCAACCTACCTGCGGGCACACGTACGTGGGCCGCCAAGGTCATAACTAGTTAAACGTTTAGTTATCTCTCGTGGCCAGAATAGCCTGAGGATTGAGGCACGCCGTTCGAAATTCGGAAGGGCCGTCCAAGCACCTTGCATATAGCTGATCGCTCAGCTAGTATCCTCGGAATGCCATCGCGGCTTCGCGATCCGAGCGGGAAAGGAGTTGGCCATGTTCGGCGACAAGATCAAAAGGAAGCGACATCGGCTTGCGCGTTCCCTCGAACGCGCAAGCGTGCCTGAGCGGCCTCACATCGGCCGTGGTCCGCGCCACATCGTCCATCCCGAGATCGCGGTGGCGTGCGCACCGTCACTGCGTTCGATAGCGGCAGCGCTGCGCGACGAGACCGTTGCGTTCGACGACGGCGAACTGGGGGCGATTCGGTCGTTCATCAGCGGCGGCGCCGGATCGGAGTTCCTTGGGCGCGACGCGACGGCAGCGATGCGCGAGGCGGTCGGTCTGCTGCACGCTGTGCTGGGGCCGAAGCCTGTCGTCTTCGATCGTGGTCCGGTCAAGCCGGCGGATGGGCATGTTCAGAACCAGACCCCCGCACTGACGAGGAGTTGAGAGAAGCGCCGGACGGTCTCGGCGGGCCAGGCCCGCGCGAGACCGTGCGGCGACGCGATGGGAACAGACCGCGGGTTAGATTCGGCCGCGTCCATTAATCCCTATTTGCAGGAGCTTGTTAGGGAGGGCGGGGAGGATTCAGTTTTCGCCCTCAAGGCAGGCCCGCAACCGGGCCAGACTCGATAACGCCGACCCGCCGAGTCGTACCGTCTCTTGACGGAGAGACATGTGAGGGATGGGTCATCGTGCCGGGTCTCAAGAACCTGGAGGAACACGCTGTTCCTCCAACGTTCTCGCTGAAACGTCTCGCCTCGTTCTGGCGTGTCGGCGTGGAGGAAGTAGCGGTCTCCACCGTGTCGGATTCACCATCTGGTGGCTCGTTCGTCGTCCATCACCCGGTCCCGAAGGTCGGCACGAACGAGTCGTGGCCGGAGATCGTCCGGAGCTGGCACCTCGGCTCCTCTTGGTCGGCATCGCCAGCTATGGGCTCGCTTGCTTCTCTGGGACGTGCGCGTCGCGGATCCCGGCGCTTCGAGCACCGTGTGCTGCTTTAACTGGTGGCCTGCGAGAGAATCGGGGAATCTCGCCTGAACCCCTTCACGGCGCAGTAGATCCCGAGCGACAGCTCCCACAGGAACTCTGGGATTGTCGCGAGGGCCTGCACCGTGCCGCCTGCGTCCCAGGCGTCGAACAGTACGCCGATCCCCGACAGGATGATGAGTGGCCCACCGATGAGGCCCAGCCATGCCATCCCTCGTGGGACGAGGCGTGAGCTGTACATCAGGTAGCCGAGGATCAGTCCGTTCCCCCAGCCGACGATGAAGCCGGGGCCGAGCAAGAACGTCCAGTCCTTGAGCGCGGCGAGCGAGACGGCCAGGGCCGAGGCATCCGGACTGTCTTGACGCAGACTCACGATCCCTAGCACGAAGAGGATGCCGGCCGCGATGAACACGCACTCCATCACGCGAGCGGTGACGTAGCCGATGGAAAGGATCTCGTTCTGCCGCCTGACGATCGGGTACAGAACGACGGCTGTCCCGACGTTCGCGATGATGAGCAGGAGCTCTAGGAGCACTCCGAGATAGATCTGGGTGTCCTCGCCGCCACCGGCAATGTAGGCGGCTGGGTCATCGAGAACCGGCTGGTAGAGAGCGAGCGCCGGTATCGAGGTGATGAACGTAATGAGGAACAGCACTCCGAAGATCCGCGCGTTCCTCTGGTCGGTTTCCATACGTAGCTCTCTCCTTCCCGTCGAGTCCGACGAGCGTAACTGACGATTTCCCGTTGTTTCAACCCTCGAAACAGCTCTCGAGAATCATCGAGGAACCTGACGGCTCCGGTTCAGCAGAAGTCACGGATGTCGACGTCGGTTGCCGCGCTGCAGCCGTCGCGAGCGGCGGTTCGGTCGCGTCGCCTGCGACCTCCTCCAGCTGGTTAGTCGAAGACCACGACTGCCCGGCCGCGCAGGCCACCGGCCTCCATCCGCCGATGCGCGTCTGCTGCCCGCTCGGGCGGGAACGTCGCGGCGACGCGCAGCGCGAGCACACCCTGCGCCGCGAGCCGGTTCAGCTCCCGCAGCCAGTCCGTACGGTCGAGCACGTCGGCGACCCGGACAGGGTGGACGGTCACGCCGTCCTCGACGTGCTCGCCGTCCCAGGTTCTGACAAACACGAGCGCACCTCCGTCCCGGATCGCCGGGAAGATCCCGCGTCCGAGGAGCGCCGTGTCGAAGACCGCGTCGACGCCGCCGGGAACGGTGTCGCGCACAGCCGCCGCCAGGCCCTCGCCACGAGGCAGCACGACGTCCGTGCCGAGGTCGCGCACGAGCTCCTCGTCGGCCGGGCCCGCGTCGGCCAGGACCCAAAGCCCCGCCCGCTTCGCGAGCGGGATCACGTAGGAGGCGAGCAGGCCCGCTCCGCCGGTGACGAACAGCTGCGCACCCGCAGCGAGGTCGAGGAGCTCCAGTCCGCGCAACGCCGTCAGGCCGTTCATCGGCAGCGTCGAAGCCTCTTCGAGACTCGCGCCGGCGGGAGCACGAGCGACGGACGCCGCCGGCACAACCAGGAGCTGTGACTGCGCACCGCCTTCCGGACGTCGCGGCGTGACCGCTGCCATCACCTCGTCGCCGACGGCGATCCGCTCCACCCCGGGCCCGACCGACTCGACAACGCCCGCCGCGTCCATGCCCGGCACCCACGGCGGCGGCAGCCCCTCGGCGCCGCGCTGCCGCAACGCGATATCCGTCGGGTTCACCGCGGCAGCCCTGACCGCAAGCCGAACCTCCCCCGCCGCCGGCTCGCGCACCGCGCGTTCGACGACGCGCAGGACCTCCGGTCCGCCCGGCTCCGTGATCCCGACCGCCCGCGCCGTCGTCACAGCCACGGGAGCAACTCCGCCACCGTGCCGATCGAGAGGTCGGGCCGGCGCTCCTCCGACACGCGGGCCAGGTCGAGGGAGCTGCTGATGCCGCTCCGGACGAGCACCGTCTTCGACCGGCCGAGGCGGCCGAGCGCCACGTCGAGGCGGAAGTCGTCGCCGACGACCGCGATCTCCCTCGGCGGCACACCGAGCCGCCGCCCCATCTCGCGCACAGCCGCGTGCGAGGGCTTGCCCACGACGACCGGCCGGGCGCCGCTCGCCTTCGCGATCGCGGCGGTGATCATGGCGCCGCGGCTCAGGATCGGGCCTGCGGCCCCGGCGTAGGCCGGGACGTAGCTGCCGGTGAGCAGGCGTGCGCCCGCGATGACGGCGCGGGCGGCGCGCTCGAGCTCGTCGAAGTCGGTCTCGTTGACGTGCGCGACGAACACCGCGTCGACGTGCACGCCGTTGCCTCCCTCGACGAGGTGGACACCGACCTCGTGGAGGTACGCCCGCGCGAGCTCGGTCGCGAACGGCAGGACCCGCGCCTCCCCGCGGAAGCGGTCGAGGTACGCCTGCACGGAGCAGAGCGGCGTCAGCACTTGCCCGTCCTCGACCGGTAGCCCGGCCGCGCGCAGCTCCCGTGCGAACGCGGCGGGCGGGATGTGGCTGCCGTTGGTGAAGAGCGCATACGGTCGCCCGGATGCGGTGACCTTCTCGAGCACCTCCCGCGCGCCGGGGATCACGTGCACCTCGGAGCCGGCCCGGTGGACGAGCGTGCCGTCGATGTCGAAGACGAAACCGCGGACTTCCTCAAGAGGCACGGCGCCACACCACCAGGTCGTCGCCCTTACGGGCACGGAGGTACGAGATCGAGCGTCGCCGCTCGATCTCGCGCAGGAGGCGGACGAGCGGGTCGCCGCCGGTGACCGGGGTACGACGCGGCCGTTCCGCGAGCGGCGGTGTGGCGCGCATCGCGTCGACCTGCTCCTGCGGCATCGTCAGCCGCAACAGGAGCTCCTCGTCGGAGATGCGATCGCCGAAGCGCGCGCGGGCTCCCTCGAGGCTGACCGGCTGCGCGTCGCGCAGCATGTCGACCTTGGAGAGCGAGAGGACGCGGTCGACAACGTCCGGATCGGGTGGTGCGGGGAACTCGCCATAGTGACCCAGGAAGTAGCGCACCGTCTCGTCCGAGACGTTGAGCCAGCGCTCGGAGTCGATCACGTTGCGCGTCGCCTGGTACGCGACGAGCTGGGACACCGGCGTCACGATGATCGGGTACCCCATCTCCGCCCGCACGCGCACCACCTCGTCGAGCACCGCGTCGAAGAGCTCGGGCCGGTGGATCTCCTCCAGCATCCGCTTGGTCGTCGTCACCATTCCGCCGGGAAGCTGGTGGTGGTAGTAGGCAGCGTCGTACTCGCGCTGCGTCCCCGGCGGCAGGCCCTTCTCGCGGACGAGCTCTCGGAAGTACTCGCGCGCGCACCCGAGTGCTTCGGTGTCGAGCTGATGGGCGTACCCCTCGGCCCCGAGGTTCCGCAGGGTCGACTCGACGGTCGGCTGCGAGGTCCCGTTGCCCGCGGGCCCGATCGCGGTGTGGAGCACCTGGAAGCCGGCGTCCAGTCCCTGCAGGTAGACGAGCGGCGCGAGCCCGATCGTGCAGTGGCTGTGCAGCTCGACGGTGCGTCCGGTGGCGACGAAGTGCGGGGCCAGCTCGCGCACGGCATCGGTCGTCAACAGGCCGCCCGGGTCCTTCAGGTAGAAGCGGTCGATGTCGGAGCAGTCGGCGAGCGACGCCACACGCTCGGCGTAGTAGGCGTGCGTGTGCACGGGGCTGATCGAGTAGGTGAGCCCGACCACGATCTCATCGACACCTTCCTCCCGGGCCATCCGGGCGAGGCGGCGGAGCACCCGGGGATCGTTGGCGGGCTCGGCGAACTGAAAGCGCCGGATCCCGTTGCGGACGACGCAGCGGAAGGCGAGCCGCATCACGTCCTCATCGCACGGATGCCAGGCGATGAAGCGCATCCCGCTCGTGATGAAGTTGAGGAGCGTGTTCGGCATCGCCGCCCGCATCAGCCGGATCAGCTCCCACGGGTCCTCGCGGTGGAAGCGCACCGACACCGCCATATGCGTGCTCGACGTGAAGTCGAGCGCGTGAAAGCCGACGCGCTCCAGCGTCGGAGCGATCGCCAGGATGTCGCCCGCGGTCAGGCCAGTCGCGCCCCAGAGGCTCTGGTTGCCGTCGCGCGTCGTCGTGTCGACGATGTCGACGATGCGCGTCATCCGGCTTCGACGCGGAAGAGCGGCTGAGCGTACTCGACCGCCTGCGCATTCCCGACGTGGATCTCGGCGATCGTTCCCGCGATCCCGGCAGGGATCGAATTCATCATCTTCATCACCTCGATGATGCAGACGATCGTGTCGGGCTCAACGCGCGTCCCGACCTCGACGAACGGGGCCTGGCCAGGAGCCGGGGCGCGGTAGAAGACGCCGACCGTCGGCGACACGATCGCGAGCCCGTCCTCCGGACTCGGGCTCCCAGGCGCGGCGGCCCGGGAGGTCGGCGCGGCCTCTGGGGCACGCCGCTCCGGCTCCGGCTCGGGCTCGCCGGCGGGAGCGGCACCGCCGCGCAGGACGTGGAGGGAGAGACCCTCCGTCTCGATCCGGAGCTCGTCGAGATCGGACTCGTCGATGATCCGCAGGATCTCGCGGACGTCGTCGTCGCTCAGAGCCATCGGCTGCTACTTCTCGGCCTCGCGGGCGCCGAACATGCTCATCACGAGGGCCATCGCGGAGTCGTGCCTCGGCGGTGGGTCGCGCGGCGGCAACGCGGTCACCGGCCGCGACTGAACGACGAACAGGCTTCCCGGGAGCTCACGCCCTCTCGCGATCGCCCACTCGACGTCCTGGTGGGAGCCGAAATAGCGCTCGACGCGTCGGCCGAGCTCCACGAGCGCGTCGAGCGCCGGCCGGTCGAGGCACGGGATCTCTCGCCGCTCCTCGGGCACGGCGACACGAACGGTGCCGCGGCCGCCGGCGTCGGGCGCGTACTCGATGTCCTTGGCGTGGACCTTCTCGCGCACGACCTCACACGTCACCTTGCTAAGGAGGTAGTCGTCGGGCGTCACCTCGCCGCCGACCACTGCGAGGCCGAGCCCCCAGCTCGCGTTCACGGCCACCATGCTCGGGTCACCGCTCACCGGGTTGCACGTGAACATCACGCCCGAGACCTCGGCGTCCACCATCAGCTGGACGGCGACGCCCATCGCCGGCTCCTCCTCCGCGCGCCCGAGCCGGGCGCGGTACGTCATCGCCGGCGGGCCGAACAGGCTCACCCAGCAGTCGCGCACGGCGTCGCAGACGTGATCGGCGCCGCGCACCCAGAGGTACGTCTCCTGCTGTCCCGCGAAGGTCGCATCCTGGCTGTCCTCCCCGAGCGCGCTCGACCGCACCGCGACCGGCGGCTCGTCGACGCCGGCCTGCTCCGCGAGCTCGGCGTAGCGCCGAGCAACCTCGTCGCGGACGGCGTCCGGCATCGGCGCGGAGCGCATCGCCTCGCCGATCGCATGGGACGTCGCGCCGACCGAGTCGACGTCGTCCAGCGACATCCGGGCCGTCTCGGACGCGATCATTCCTTGGAGACCCGCCCCGTCGATGAACGCGTGGAACGCCGTCGTAGACACGGCGAAGCCGGGAGGGACCGGGATCTCCGCCGCGATCAGCTCGCCGAGGGTCGAGCTCTTGCCGCCGAACGAGGCGCTGTGCTCGCGGCGCAGCTCGGCCAGGCGTCGGGTATGGACCGCACTGCTCACTCGAGGATCGTCACGGTGCCCGTCGTGCCGTCGACGCGAATACGCTGTCCCGTGCTGATCTGCGAGGTCGCGCGGCCGGTACCGACGACGGCCGGCAGACCGTACTCGCGGCAGACGATCGCAGCATGGGACATGACGCCGCCGATGTCGGTGACGGCGGCCTGGATCTTCGAGAAGATCGGCGCCCACGCGGGCGAGGTGATGCTGCAAACGAGGATCTCGCCCTCGCGGATGTCGCCGATCTCGCGCACCGTCTTGACGACGCGGGCGACGCCTTCGACCACGCCCGGCGAGGCCGCCGTACCGCTCAGCTCGGAGCCGCCCTCCTGGTTTCGCGCCCATTCGTGGACTCGTTGTGTCGTCACGCCCCAAAGCATGATCAGCGCGGGATCCATCATCACCTCGGGCACGGCGCCGACGGCCGGAGGCGGCGTCCAGTCAGCGAGCCGTTCGAGCAGCTCGCGCCGCTTCGCGATGATCGGCGGCCAGTACGTCGGGCCGCGCGGCCGCCCGCCGGTTGCCCACGTCAGCAGGAGCTCGTCGAGCGCGGAGTACACCTCGAGGCGGGAGAGCTGGAAGATGCCGTCGCGGTCGGGGAGAAAGTCGTGCGCGACCAGCAGGTCGCCGAACTCGCGAATCTTGTTCCACCAGCTCGTCAGGAACCAGTAGTCGCAGATGAACTTGTGCTCCTCGACGTACGGGAAGACCGTCCGCGAAAGCGCGAGCAGCTCCTCGAACCCCTTGCGCGCGTCGTCGTCGAGGAGGCCGGCGTACTCGGTCGCAAGGCGCTCGCGCTCGAGGGCGATGTGATCCGTTGGGCGCTCGATCTCCTCGCCCGCTTTGAGCGCGGCGACGTAGCCGGTCAGCGAGGCGTACGGGATCGTCGGATCGTCGAGCCAAGAGCCGTACGTGTGGTAGAGGCCGTCGCCCGTTGCCATGTGGAACCACGGGTCCTTGACGCTCTCGAGCTCCGCCAGCCAGGCCCGGCCTGTGGTGCTCTCGGCGAGCGTCGCGTCGATCTCCTGCGGCGAGCGCCCCTCGACGAACGCCGCGTCGACCCCGGTGTCGATGGCGAGCCGTGCCAGCCGGCGCAGTTCCGCATCGGGCTTGAAGAGGAGGACGTCGAGCCCGGCGACCATCTGCGCGATGTGTTGATCGGGGATGTCCGGCAGGTTGGCCTTGCAAAGCTCGGCGAAGGTCATGTAGGCGCCGTAGCCGAGGAGCAGGAACTCGAAATGGTTCTGCCACATCAGGTCGTGGAGCCTGAGGGCGGTTCGGTAGGCGTCGAGGATGGAGCAGTAGCTCGTCTCCTGGTCTTCGAAGGCGACTGCGTCCGGCTCGTACTCGTCGAGCTGTGGTACCTCCAGCGCTTCGAGCTCCTCGATCAGCGCGTCCATCTTCGTGCGCCACTTCGCGTAGAGGTCGTCCCAGTTCGCGTAGTAGTACCCGGCGCGCTCCTGGAAGAACCCTGCGCGCTCGGCAATCTTCGCGGGGTCGGTGACCGGGTTCCCGGAGATGTAGATGTAGCCGTTGATGCAGCGCCAATCGATGCCCATCGCCGGCGGCACGGCGAAGACCCGGTTCTGCCACGTGCCGAGTGCCTGATACGCGGTGTCGATGCAGATCGCGTCGAACGCGGGCATCGGCACCGGGAAGTGCATCGAGTTCCAGAACCAGAAGCGCTTCTCGTCCGCCTGGCGCCGCTCCTCGTCGAAGCGAGCGTAGTACGGATACATCTCCTCCCATCCCTCGCATCCGGCAGGAGTCCCGACCTGGTGCGGGCTGGGAAAGGATCCAACTACCGGCGCTGCTGACATCCGACCTCCCTTTCGAAGCCGCCCATCACTTGACCGAGGACGTTCGTCGACAACACTGGCATTCTCAACGGTCGGAGAACGCCTGCCAAGCCTAGCGGTCTACCGATCGGGCGACAGACGGCGCCGTCGCCGCCAGGCAGGCCCAGATGAGAGATCATTGCTGCTGTGGCTCGCGTTGCGACAGGACAGCAATCCGAGGGCTGCGTGCCCACGCAGGCGCTGGTCAGCAGGTCACGTCCGCGATGTCGAGTTCGGTCAGGCCTGAGAACTCCCAGTTTCGGCGTCGTCGCCGTGGCGATGAGGATCGCGTCGTCCGGGATGAATATCGCGTCGTCCGGGATGGATATCGCCTCGTACGGCGAGTTCCGTAGGCGGCCGCTTTGGGCGCGGGCCGCCCTTTTCCCGGCGCCGTCCGTGCCTCCAGGCAGCCTGCGGCCTTGCATTCGCCGCGGATCCGGTTATTCGTGAGTAGGCAGATGGGCGCGCCGGTTCTCCGGCCCCGGAGAGGCGGCGGGTCACCTCCCGCGTGTCGCCCTGCTGGCCGCGCCCGTCTGCAACGCGAGCGGAGTCCGACCGACCGGTGACACTGGAGCCTGGCCGAGTTCGGCCTTTGGCGTCCGCACCCGCTCCTTCCCCTGAGGGGTGCGGTGCGTAGCCGGGCTCGGCCGCCCCGCGTTTGCTCGCGCAGCATCGCTCAACCGCGCTGCATCAGGACGCGACTCGCCCGTTCGAGCGGGTGGAGCCCTGAAGCGAGGAGCGGCACAACCGCGTAGAGGAGCGGTTCACCGTGCGAGACGTCCACGATGTGGCACTTTCCGCCTGGCAGCGGTGGAGCTACCGCGCGGTGGTCACGCGCTCGTAGTCTCCGTCCGAAACCTCGTCGAGCCATTCGGTAGCACCGAGAGAGACCGCGAGGTGCAGCATGCAGGCGTCACCGGCGGCTCCATGCCAGTGTTCCTCGCCGGCCGGGATGTGCACCGTGTCACCCGTCGTCAGCGGCCCACCGAGGCCGCCCCGCACCTGCACCCATCCCTCACCGGCGAGCACGTAGAGCACCTGGCCCACCTCGTGCGTGTGCCAGTGGGTCCGCGCCTTCGGTTCGAAGAAGACGTTGTTGACCGTCACTCCGGCTTCTGCGCCCAGGACGGGGTCTGCCCAGACGCGACCGGTGAAGGTCGCACCACGTTGCTCCGTGGCGGATCCCGTCATCCGTCCCCTCGCGATCCTCATGACTCCTCTCCTCTCCTTTGGATGCGAACACCGCCCGCAATATCGCCGATCGCGTCCACGACCCGGTTGCTGATCTGATCGCCGTAGCCGAGTGACGTGGCGAGATTGAATGCCCCCAGGCAGGCCGTGCCGGTGAAGCTCGTGACGTCGATCTGCTGCAGGTACTCGAGATAGAGCCTGATGTCCTTGGCCATGAGGCTGTTCGTCAGACCTCCCTCGAGATAGTCGCCCTCTACGATCCGTGGGAAACGGTTCTGCGTCGCAAAGTTCACTCCGCTCGAGTGATTGACGACGTCGAGGAACTGGGTCAGGTCGAGATCGGCGCGTTTGGCAGCGACCATCACCTCGGCGGTCGCGGCGAGGCTGATGCCGTTGAGGAAGTTGTTCAGGAGCTTGGCAACGTGGCCTGATCCCGAGGGCCCCATGTGGTAGATACGAGTGCTGAAGGTCTCGAGAATCGGAGTGATGCGCGACAGCGCCTCCTTCGCGCCACCGGCCATGATGGAGAGCGTCCCCTTCTCCGCAGCCGCCGCGCCGCCCGAGATACCGGCGTCGACGAAGTCGACCGACTTCCCGGCGAGTGCGGCGTGGATCCGTGTCGTCGACTTGGGAGCAGACGTGCTCAGGTCGACGATGGTCTGGCCGGCCTGGGTTGCCTCCAGCAGTCCGCCGGCGCCGTAGACGACCGCTTCGACCGCATGGCTGTCCGGGAGCGAGAGGAAGATGATGTCGGCCTCGCCCGCAAGGTTTGCAACGGACGTCGTCGGTTCGATGCCCGAGCCCGCGAGTTGAGAGGCGTTCACGTCGAATCCGTGCACCGGCAGGCCTCCGTCGCGGATGCGTCGGGCAATCCGGCCGCCCATGTTGCCGAGACCGATCATCCCGTTGAGGCCGCTGTTGTTCCGTCCGCCCGTCGTCACGGGGATGCCTCCTCGCCGGCGGCCGCGAGCTCCTCCAGGAGAATGGGAACGCCTTCGGTGCAGGAGTGGATCCCGATCACGCTCGCCAACTCGATGACCTCGAGGATCTCCTCGCGCGTAGCGCCGTAGCCGATCGCGTTCTTGATGTGCAGCCGCAAGCCAGAGGTGTACAGATGGGTGGCGGAGACGTCAAAGGCGGTGTAGATCAGCTCCTTGATCTTCGGCTCGAGGACGCCGCTGACCCAGGGGACGGACGAGAAGGTCGTGTACGCCTCGAAGAAGTCCGGGTCGAGGAGTAGCACCTCGGTCCAGAACTGATGCCAGTAGCCGCGCTTGTCCTCGAAGTCGGCCTTGAGCGCGAGTTGTCGCTCTGACATCTCCCGGGGCACCGGTTGCCCCGCGGCCTCGAGCTCCTCGAAGAGGATCGGGACGCCGATATTGCAGGCGTGGATACCGAGCGTCGCCGTCAGCTCGAGGACCTCCATGATCTCGTGAGCCGTTGCGCCGTAGCCGAGCGCTTGCTTGATGTGCTGGCGGATGCCCGGCACGTACAGATGGGTCGCTGCCGCGTCGACTGCGATATACACGAACTCCTTGACCTTCGGCTCGAGAGGGCCGTTGCGCCATGGGACGCTCGAGAAACGGGTGTACGCCTCGAAGAAGTCCTCGTCGAGTTCGAGAAGACCGTCCCAGAAGCCGTTCCAGTAGCCGCGCGCGTCTATGAACTCGTCGCGCAGCTGCTTCTTGCGTTCCGTCAGCTCCGTGCCCATCGTCTCCTCTCACTCTCCCTCTGAGGTGGTTCGGGGGGGCTTGCCGTCGCAGTTCAGTCGAGGTCGCCGGGCCGCGCCTCGATGGCGAGTTACAGTTCGGTTTCGGCTCCTCATCCGACCCGAACGACGATTCGGTCGGAATCACTGTCAGCCTCGACGTGCCGATGCGCTACCTCGGGGTCGTGGCCCGGAACGACGGTCGCTCCGGAGCGTGCGAACCCTTTGAGCACGTCGTAGGCTGCGTACATCCGCTCGAGGTCGTGCATGACGGCGAACGGCCGCTCGAGCTCGAGCTCCTCGTAGAAGTGGACGGCGTCGGACGCGAGCACGACTCTCCCGCCGGGGCTCTCGACGACCGTGAGCTGTTGTCCCGGCGAATGTCCACCGACCGCGATCGCAGTAACCCCCTCCAGGATCTCCTCGGTTCCGTTGGTCGTTCGCACTCGGCCCTCGCCACGGGCCTGCTCGATGTAGGCAATCTCTCGCGGCTCGATATGCGAGCCGAACTGGTAACGCGCAGCCATCGGCCCGGTCCAGAACTCGAGCTCACCCTCCGGCACGATCAGTTGCGCCTGCGGAAACGCGTCGAGGTTCCCGATGTGGTCGTAGTGGAAGTGCGTGACGACGACGGTCGAGACCGCCTCCGGTGCCACACCGAGCCGTCGCAGGGCCGCTACCGGTGGGACGAGGCACGTTCGTCCCCGGCGCTCGCCGGCCGGGGGACTGAACCCGCTGTCGATCAGAATTGCCTCGTTGCCGCCACGGAGCACCCAGAAGTAGTAGGCCATCTCGGTCTCGCCGTCGGGCTCTCCGTAGCTTCCGTAGCGGTAGAAGAGATCGCTTCTCCGCGATTGGAGCGTCCCGTACCGAACGGCGTAGATCTCGTACTCGCCGGTCCCGACGATGGACGTCTGCGCCTCTGGCTCGACGCCGCTCATCGTCGACCCTCCTCGGTCGGCAAGGTCGCGTTGACCTCGACTCCCGCCCAGCGCTCAAAGACTCGGACGATCTCCGTGTGGTCCGCTTGCGCGTCGGCCTGCGTGGCGGCCAGCGTCCAGAGTTGCTGGACGAGGCCTCCCAGGAGCATCGGAAACCGCCTCTCGCGCACCTCACCCAGGCACAACTCGAGGTCCTTCGCCATCAGCTCGAGCCGGAACCCCGACGCGAACTGCCGCGTCAGCACCTGTTTTGGGAACTTCTCCACCGTTGCCGTGTTTCGGCCGGTCCCAGCGTTGAAGACCTCGAGCAACATGCCCGGATCGAGACCTGCCGCGATTCCGAAGGTGACCGCCTCGGACGTGATCGCGAGCGCAGTGGCGGAGAGCAGATTGTTCAGGAGCTTCGCGGTCTGGCCTTGTCCCGGCGCCGCGCCGACGAGGAACACGTTTTTTCCGAACAGCTGCAGGAGCGGGCGGATGCGCTCGTAGACGGGCTCTTCACCCGCTGCCATGACTGCAAGCGTGCGAGCCCGGGCGCCCGCCACCCCGCCGCTGACAGGGGCGTCGAGGACGTCCATGCCGAGAGCGGCGAGAGCCCCGGCGACCTCTGCCGCAACAACGGAGCCCGTCGTAGACAGATCGACATACGTTCGCATCGCCTTGCCTTCGGCCAGGCCGCGCTCTCCGACGGCGACCGTCCGTACCACATCCGGCCTCGGCAACGAGACGAAGACGATCTCGGCGAGATTCGCCACCTCGGCCGGCGATCTGCATGGGATCGCACCCCGGCCGACGGCGGGCTCGATGGCGTGCGGCTCGCGATCGTGAACGGCAAGCTCATGGCCAGCATCGGCGATCGCCTCGACGATCGGCGCGCCCATCGCGCCGAGCCCGACGAACCCGATCCTCGCCGCCCCCGTCACGGGTCGGTAGCCGGCGTGATCGGGTCAGCATCCTTCCCGTCGAGGAGCTCGGGGTCGAAAGCCTTGATTGCTTCCTCGGCAACGCGAAATGCCTCCATCGCCGCAGGCACCCCGCAGTAGATCGCGGCCTGCAACAGCGCCTCCTGGATCTCCGCCACGGTGCAGCCGTTTCTGATCGCCCCACCGACGTGGACAGCGAGCTCGTGCGAGCGATTGAGCGCCGTGAGCATGCCGAGGTTGACGAGACTGCGCTCCCGACGCCCGAGCCCAGGACGTGACCAGACCGCACCCCAGCAGTATTCGGTGACGAGCTCCTGGATCGGCCTGGCGAACTCACTGGCGTTGGCCAACGACCTCTCGACGTGTTTCGCGCCGAGTACCTCCCCCCGCACTTCTCTTCCCCGGTCGTACGCGTTGTCGGCCATCAGACCTCCTCTCGTGCCGGCGTTGGCGCGCCAACAACCTATATCTGAACCGCGTCTCCGCGGCCTGGTCGAACGAGGCACGAGACTGCTTCGTCGCCGGAGTTTCGCACCTCGATTCGCCCGGCGGTGGCCGTGATCGTAGGATCGTCCGACAATCTGACGAAAGCGGCGCCGGCAGCTCGGTAGCCGAAAGGCAAGCCCGCTCGAAGGAGAGATACGTGGAGTCACTACGAGGCAAGGTCGCCGTGGTCACCGGCGCCTCGAGCGGGATCGGGGCGGCGGTGACGGTCAAGCTGGCTGCCGCGGGCTCGAAGGTCGTCGCCGTCGACACGAACCGCGAGGACGCCGAGAAGCTTGCAGCGAGCGCCGAAGGCGAGATCCACCCCGTCGAGGCAGACGTGTCCCAGGAGCTCGACGTTCAGGCGTACACGCGCGCTGCAATCGAACGCTTCGGCCGAATCGATCTGTACCACCTCAACGCAGGAATCGCCGGCGCACAGACCACGTTTCTCGAAGCCACCGCCGCCGACTTCGATCGGGTGATGAGCGTCAACGTACGCGGGATCTTCCTCGGGCTCCGTGAGGCCTTCCGGCAGTTTGCGGCGCAAGAGAGTCAAGGCGCGATCGTGACCAGTGCGTCGATCTGCTCCTTCGGTGGGGGCGCGGATCTTGTCGCATACCACGCGAGCAAGCACGCGATCGTCGGCCTGACGCGCTCGGCGGCAGTGTTCGGCGGCCCGATCGGGGTTCGGGTGAACGCGGTGGCGCCGGGTATCGTCCCGACGAACCTCCTCGGAGCCACGGCAGCGGCCGCCCCAGGCGATTCTGCGGCGAGCTCGCGCGCAAGACTCGCGCCGATGCGGAGGCCGGGAACTCCAGGAGAAATCGCGAATGTCGTCGCCTTTCTCCTGAGCGACGACGCGTCCTTCGTGACGGGCAGCGTCTATTCAGCAGACGGAGGAGCTATCGCCGTCAACCCTGTGCGCCCATACAACGACTGACGGCACCTGAACGCACCTGACCCGCCTGGTCGCGGCAGCATGGCTCCCACCCCGATCGACGGTTGTCGTCTTCGTCACGCGCGCTCGAGGGCTGCGACGTCGATCTTCTTCATCGTCAGCATCGCCTCCATGACGCGCTTCGCCCTGGCCCGGTCGGGGTCGCTCAGCAACCTCGGGAGCGCGCTCGGGATGATCTGCCACGACACGCCGAACCGATCCTTCAGCCAGCCGCACTGCTCGGCGGATTCGACTGCCGACAGCTTCTCCCACAACTCGTCGACCTCATCTTGGTCGGCGCAATTGATGGTGAACGAGACAGCCTCGTTGAACTGAAACTGTGGGCCGCCGTTCACTCCGAGGAACTGCTGGCCCGCAAGCGTGAACTCGACCAGCAGCACGGAGCCCTCCGGCCCGCTCGGCGTCTCCGCCGGTGAGCGGAAGACGTTGTCGATGCGTGAGTCGGGGAGCAGCGACACATAGAACGTCGCGGCCTCCTCGGCCTGGCCGTCGAACCACAAGCACGGTGCGATCTTGGACATCGTCCTCTCCTTTCAGCGACACAGGCAGGAGCATTCCCCGGTCGATGCTAGGCACAAACGTCGGTTGCTCCATCCATCTGGTGCCGTCTCCGCTTCAGCGCTACGAGCCGAGCCTGACGTTCGCAGCTCTGGTTCCCGATGCATATGAGAACATATGTTCGTATGGGAGGGACGATACTCCACGCCGATCTCGACGCCTTCTACGCGTCTGTCGAGCAGCGCGACGACCCGCGGCTATGTGGACAACCGGTGATCGTCGGAGCGGGTGTCGTGCTGGCGGCGAGCTACGAGGCCAAGGCCTGCGGTGTCCGCACCGCGATGGGCGGCAGGCAGGCGGCGCGGCTTTGCCCCCAGGCCGTCGTTGTGGCGCCGCGTCTGCGGGCGTATGCCGAGGCCAGCAGGGCGGTCTTTCAGGTGTTCGACGACGCCACACCGCTCGTCGAAGGCCTGTCGATCGACGAGGCCTTTCTCGACGTGCGCGGGCTCGAGCAGATCTCCGGCACACCGACCGAGATCGCAGCCCGACTCCGACGCGACGTTCGCGAGCGTGTTGGACTGACGATCACCGTCGGCGTCGCGAGGACGAAGTTCCTGGCGAAGGTCGCGAGCGCCGTCGCGAAGCCGGACGGCCTTCTCGTCGTCCCGCCCGACGCCGAGCTCGAGTTCCTGCACCCGCTCCCCGTGGAACGGCTCTGGGGCGTCGGGCCGAGAACGGCGGTAAAGCTCCACGCGCGCGGCATCCGCACAGCCGGCGACGTCGCACGCCTCGAGGAGGCGGCACTCGCCGCCATGCTCGGTCGGGCCGCCGGCCGGCACCTCCATGCGATCGCGCACAATCGTGATCCGCGGCCGGTGCAGCCGGGCCGACGGAGACGCTCGATCGGGGCCCAGCGGGCGCTCGGCCGGCGGACTCGCTCCTTCGAGGAGATCGACGCAACTCTCATCTGCCTCGTGGATCGTGTCACCCGGCGCCTGCGCGCGGCCCACCGTGTCAGCCGCACCGTCGTCCTGAGACTCCGGTTCGGCGACTTCTCCCGCGCCACCCGGTCGACGACGTTCCCGCACGCGACCGCCGAAACTCGACCGATCCTCCTGGCAGCCCGGCACCTGCTCGCGGCGGCACGGCCCGCGGTCGAGCAACGCGGGTTGACGCTCGTCGGCGTCTCCCTCGCCAACGTCCTGGACGATCACGCCGTCCAACTCGCGCTGCCTCTCGATCGCCATTCCAGCAGCGCGCTCGACGCTGCCGTCGACGGCGTCCGCGACCGCTTCGGGCACACCGCCATCACGCGGGGAATCCTGCTGGACCACGATCCCGGGTCGGCCGTGCCACTCTTGCCGGACTGACCGCACGTACTGCTGCCGACCTCGTCGACGAGATGGAGATCAGCCTCGTGCCGATCTTCCTCGGTGACGGTGAGCGACTCTTCGATCACCTCGGCGTCGGCAACCCGCAGCACGTCCACACGAGAACCGTCGCAGCGCCGGGCGTCACACACCTGCGGTTCGCGCGGCGCTGAGCGGCGTCCGCACGCTCCGAGGCGACGTCAGGGTCGTGGCGTTGTGCGAGCGCCGCTACGCGAGCGCGACCGCGACCGCCGCGAAGCAGCAGCACACCTCGGTGATCAGAAGCGCTGCCCAGCCCCCGCCGTCCTCGATGGAAACGCCCTCGTGCATCATCATGCGCCCCTGGCGCACGACCGCATAGCCGCACACGGCGGCAACGAGAGCAGCGACGAGGGCGCGTTGCGTCGGCATTCCTCCTGCCATCGACACCGACCATCCGCTCGGTCTCACCCTTCCGGGGTAATCCGGGTTCGCCGGCAGATGCGCCCACCTCTACGGCAGTGTGAGCGTGGAGGGATTGACATCGTCCCGGCGTTGATTTTCATGAGACCCATGTCACGAACAGCGACCGACGCGGTTGGTCGTACTCCCGGGGGAAGAAAGGAAGGGAGCATGTTGAAGCTGGTCCTTGCATCGGCCGTCGCTTCGCTGGCAATCGGCGGCGTTGCTCTGGCGTGGCCGTCGGCGCGGCGCGCCCCACGCCACGCCTGAGTCACACGACCTGAGTCAGACGACCGATGGCACCGTCGAGCTCGACGGCCTCGAGGAGAGCCGTGGCGCTAGAGCAAGGCGTCGGCGATCCGCTCGCCCACGAGAACGGCAGGAAGGTTCGTGTTGGCGCGAGGCACGACAGGCATCAGGGAGCAGTCGGCAACGACGACACCGTCGAGTCCGCGCACCCGTCCGGCGCCGTCGCAGACTGCGAGCAGATCCGTGTCCGTGCCCATCGCACACGTTCCGACCGGGTGGTAGTAGTGGGCGTGGACCAGGTCGATCGGGCTGTCGGAACTCTCGGGGATCTCCGTGCCGATCAGAGCTCGCAGGGGCTCCGTCGCTCCGAGCTCTCGCGCCCGCTCGATTCCCTCCGCCAGCACCGCCCGGTCGGCGCTGTCCGGATCCGAGAGGTAGCAGTGGTCGATCACGAGCGCCGTTTCGGGATCGGCGCCCGCAATCCGGAGCCGTCCGCGGGAACGCGGCTCCATCGCAGCCACGACCAGCATCACACGACCCGCGAGCAAGCTGTGTGGGTGCGCGGCAACCGGAAAGAGATGGAGGTCGTACGGGCCCGTCGCCCGGGTCGAGCGAAGCTTCCCGAGTGTCTGCTCTTCGGGCGTGAAGCGCGTGGCCGCCGACTCGGCCAGAAGCCCTCGGAGCCGGTCCGAGCCGGCGAACTCGAGTTCCACGAGCGGGTGGTCGTGGAGGTTTCGGCCGACGCCGGGCAGATCGACCACTGTTGCGATCCCTGCCGCCTGCAGGTCGGCCGGGTCACCGACGCCCGAGCGCTGCAGGATCGCCGGAGTACCGTACGCACCGGCGGAGAGAACCACCGTCTGGGCGACGACGCGCACCTCCTGGGCGTCTCGTCGAAGGATCACCCCGGTGGCGGCACGGGTGCGGACGACGCGGTCGCAGAGAGCCCGGTCGAGGATCGTCAGGTTCGGGCGGGCACGCGCGGGATCGAGGTACGCAAAGGCGGCGTTGACCCTGACCCCGCGGTCGATGTTGACGGCCTCGATCCCGAACCCGACGCCTCCGTCGAGGTCGGCGAGGTCGTCCGCGCGCACCACACCCAGAGCCGCCGCCGCATCGAGGCACGCGCCATGAAACGGCCCGATCTCGTGCTCGCGGTAGGTACGCACACAAAGTCGTTCGAGCGCGCGGGCGAGCGCAGGCCGGATCGCAGCGGCCCGCCAGCGGTCGTCGAGGGTTGCCGCGGCCCAGGCGTCATAGTCGGCCGGGCAGCCGACGGCGACGACGCAACCGTTATGGGACGAACACCCGCCGATCACGCGGGCGCGCGGAAACGTGATCGGCCCGCGCCCGGCGATCTCTCCGCTGTGATAGCCCCAATCGTGCGACGTGACGAGGGCGCCTCCGTCGAGCAGATCGGCCGGCCATCGGCCCGACGCCCGTTGACCGTAGTCGGGCCCCGCCTCGACGAGCACGACCTCCGCGTCCGTCTCGGCCGCAAGCCGCCCCGCGACGACGCAACCGCTGCTCCCGCCGCCCACGACAACGACGTCACACCCGATCCGCGATGCCATGGGCCGAGTATCCCACCGCGCCGAACGGATAGCGGGGCCGGACGGGAGGCGGCTCCGCAGCTCCCTCCGCTCGGACCACGGTCACGCGCGGATCTCCGGCCAGGTATTCCGGAGCCGGCTAACGCAAACGGCTACGGGCGAGTTGGCGTCACCGCTTGAGCCAGCCCCGGCGACGGAAGTACCCGAGCACGATCGCGAGCGTCATCAACTCGAGACCGATCCCGTACACGAGAAAGTGCCCGAGACCGCCCACGTGCGTGACCATCCAGCCGAGATTCTGCCCGAAGAAGCCGGTCAGAAAGGTGAGGGGCATGAAGACCGTGGCGATGATCGCGAGTTGCTTCATCACGCTGTTGAGGCGGTTCGAGACCGTCGAGAGGTATACGTCCATCGCGCCCGTGAGCAGATCGCGATAGGTGTCGACCATGTCGCCGATCCGGATCAAGTGGTCGTAGACGTCGCGGAAGTAGCGCTGATCGTCGTCCGTCATCCCCGGGAACGACTCCACCCCGACGACGATCGATGCGAACAGGTCACGTTGCGGCGAGATCACCTTCCGCATGCGGACGAGCTCGCGCTTCATCGTGAAGATCTCCTGCAGCTCGGCTTCGCCGGCGTCGCGAAAAATTCCCTCCTCGAGCACGTCGATGCGGTCGTCGATGACGGCGAGACGGGGGAAGAAGGCGTCGACGAGCCCGTCGACGACCCCGTGCAACAACCTGGCCGGATCGTCCACCGGCGCATCGCGCTTGGTGTAGCGCTCACGCAGAGTCGAGATCGAAGGTGCATCGTCTCGGTGCAGGGTGACGAGGTAGCGATCGGAGTAGAAGCAGTGCAGCTCGACGAGCCCGTCCGCGTCCTCGTCGCTCGAGGCACCGAACACGACGAGGAAGACGTAGCCGTCGTAGTCATCGATCTTCGGTCGCTGGCCGAACCGCCACGAGTCCTCGAGCGACAGAGGGTGGAAACCGAACTCCTCTCGCAGGATCTCGAGGTCGGCAGCCTCCGGCGCGTGGACGTCGAGCCAGAAGAAACGTCCCCCTTTGAGCAACTCCTCGACCCTGCCACGCTCGAGATGAAGGCCGTGGTCAGCGGTGCAGTGAACGACGTTCGCGGGTTCCGGCGACTCTGACTCGGAGGTCACGGGCCGATGGTACGCAGGAGGCCGGAGGCCGCCCGCGAGCGATCCCAACCGATCGGGCAACGATGCAGGACGGTAGGCTCCGGCGGTGGACTTCGACACCGTCGTGATGAAGTTCGGCGGCTCGTCGGTCGCCGATCCAGACAAGATCAAGCACGTTGCGCGACGACTCGTCGACGCCAAGCAGCGAGGCTTGCGGGTCGTCGGGACCGTTTCGGCGATGGGCAAGACGACCGACGAGCTGATCGATCTCGCCCACCAGGTCTCGGCGACGCCGAACGTCCGGGAGTTCGACATGTTGCTCTCGACCGGGGAGCGGATCGCGTGCGCCCTCGTGGCGATGGCCATCCACGATCTCGGTCACGAGGCTCTTTCGCTGACGGGCTCCCAGGCCGGCATCCTCACCGACGGAGCCCACATGAAGGCCAAGATCCGAGAGATCCGGGGCGACCGGGTCAAGGATGCGCTCGATCAGGACAAGATCGTGCTCGTCGCCGGCTTCCAGGGGTTCTCGCGCGACACGATGGACGTGACGACGCTCGGACGCGGCGGCACCGACGCGACCGCCGTCGCGCTCGCGGCTGCGCTCGGCGCCGCCTGCGAGATCTACTCCGATGTACCGGGCGTGTTCACCGCCGATCCTCGCATCGTGCCGAACGCGAGGAAGCTACCCGCGATCTCGTACGAGGAGATGCTCGAGATGTCGGCGTCAGGGGCGAAGGTCCTGATGTTGCGCTCGGTCGAGCTTGCCCGCAATCACGGCGTTCGTATTCACGCCCGCTCCACGTTCTCGGACGAGGAGGGCACCTGGGTTCAGGAAGGAGCTTCGATGGAGCAGCCAATCGTGTCGGCGGTGACGCACAGCGAGAACGACGTGGTATTCACGCTTTCCGACATCCCCGACCGCCCCGGCGTCGCAGCGCTGATCTTCGATGTCGTCGGGGCCGCGCACGTGAACGTGGACACGATCATCCAGAACGTCGTTCACGGAAACGCGGAGATGTCGTTCTCGGTGCCTGCCGAGGATGTGCCTGCAACCCAGGCGGCGCTGGAGAGTACCCGGGCCGAGCTCGGGGCGTTCACCGTCGAGGAGAATCACGATCTGGGCAAGGTGTCGCTCATCGGGGCGGGCATGCGTTCCCACCCGGGTGTCGCGGCCAAGATGTTCCGCACACTGGCCGACAACGAGATCAACCTGCAGATGATCTCGACCTCTCCGATCAAGATCTCGTGCATGATCGCCCGCTCGGAGATCCCGAACGCGGTCAGGGAGCTGCATGCTGCTTTCGAGCTGGAGAACGAGCCCTTGCGCGAGTGACCCTCCAGGGAGGCTCTGCTCGTTCGCCGACGAATCACGCGATCGGTGGACTTCTCGAACACGAACACGAAGGCGATCGCGATCGCTGTTGTCGGCATCGCCGTCATCGTGGCGGTCAGGTTCGTGCTCGAGCTCGTCTACGACCACTACGAACGGCGGCTCCGGCGGCGTGACCCCCTGGCCGTCGCCCGCCATCGGACGACGTTCAACTTCGCCCGACGCGTGATCATCTGCATCCTCGTGATCGTCCTCGCCTGGAGCGTGCTCTCGCTCTACGACGTCACTGCGGAGCTCGCGAAGGCCCTGCTGGCATCGAGCGCTGTCCTGGCCCTGTTCGCGGGTCTCGCCTTCAGTACCCCGCTCTCGAATCTCGGCTCGGGCCTGCTCGTCTCGTTCACACAGCCCCTGCGCCTCGGCGACCGCATCACGGTCGGCGGTGAGACGGGGTTCGTCGAGGACATGGCCCTCATCTACACGACGCTCGTTACCGACGACGCCCGCCGGATCTTCGTCCCGAACACGCAGCTGACGACGAGCATGATCGTCAACCGTACGATCAAGGACCCCCGACGCGTCATCACGGCCCGCTTCCCCGTCGCGATCGACACACCGATCTCGGAGGCGCGCCAAGCGGTCCTCGGAGCGATCTCGAATCTCCCGGGCACGAACGCCGAGACTGCCCGCGTGATCGTGGGCGAGATCAACGACCGCACCGTCTGGCTCGAGGCAACCGCCTATGGGCCTCTCGACGCCGATGTCGTCGGGCTCGCGAGCGAGCTACGCGAGCGCGGACTCGCCGCACTCCGAGAAGCCGGCTTTCTCGCCGGTTGATTGCGCGCAAGCGCCCGCCAGGACAAAGCTAGGGGTGTCTCCCCTGCTCTTTGGGAGACACCCCCGAAAGCCGACCTTACGTGGACTGCCGAAAGCCGACCTTACGTGGACTGCCGAAAGCCGACTACACGCAGTCCCGGAGCGCTTGCGCTTCGGGCAGTCCTTCGAGCTTCTTCAGCGTGTTGTTCTCGATCTGGCGGATCCGCTCACGGGTGACCCCGAACGCCTGACCGACCTCCTCGAGCGTGCACGGCTGCGTGCCGCTGAGGCCGAAGCGCAGCTCGATCACCTTGCGCTCGCGCGCGGGTAGCGATGACAGGGCCAGGTCGATGTCCTCCCGCCTCAGCGACAGCGATGCCGTGTCGAACGGCGACTCGGCGGAGTCATCCGGCACGAAGTCGCCGAGGGAGGAGTCCTCCTCCTCCCCGATCGGCTTCTCGAGCGAAACGGGCAATTGCGCCATCCGGAGGATCTCACGCACCTCCTCGGTCGGTATCTCGAGCTCGTCGGCGATCTCCTCGGGCTTCGGCTCGCGACCGAGTCGCTGCACGAGCTGCCGCTCGATGTGCACGACCTTGTTCAGCTTCTCGACCATGTGCACCGGAATCCGGATCGTCCGTGCCTTGTCGGCGATTGCACGTGTGACCGCCTGTCGGATCCACCACGTGGCGTATGTCGAGAACTTGTAGCCCTTGCGGTAGTCGAACTTCTCGACCGCCCTGATCAGGCCCAGCGATCCCTCCTGGATCAGATCGAGGAACGACAGCCCTCGGCCGAGATACCCCTTGGCGATCGAAACGACGAGTCGGAGATTCGCCTCGATCATGTGCTGCTTCGCCGCCATGTCGCCGCGTTCGATCCGCTTCGCGAGCGACACCTCTTGATGGGCCGTGAGCAACGGCACCTTCCCGATCTCGCGCAAATAGAGCCTGAGCGAGTCGAGCGACGGCTCCACGCTCAGGTCGAGCTTCGGTGCAACCTTCTCGTCCTCGACCGAAACGGGCTCGTGCGGCAGCCGCTTGTGCTGCTCCCCCTCGACGAGCTCGATCGAATGGTCGATCGCATACGTGGTGAACTCCTCAAGCTGCTCCTTTGTCAACTCGACGTCCTCGAGCGCGTTGACGATCTCGTCGTAGGTGAGAAAACCTTTCTCCTGCCCATGCTCCACGAGCTTGTGCAGTTCCTCGATGTCTGGCAGAGCGATCTCGACGGAGAGCATGAACCCCTTCTTCTCGTGGGTTGACGAAGACGAGCCCTGGATCCCTGTGTGCAACCGTTCTCCGGTCTCCCCGACCGGTCACTACCCCAAGCAAGCCGGCGAATCCTATCTGTGAGATCACCCCTTTGGGACATGACTTTCGGGACGCGTTCTCAGCGCCCCTACCGTCTCCCCGTGACTGCTTTCCACCGTGACGAAGCCGAGCTCGCTGGTGGGGAAGCCGAGCCTCTCCAAAAACAGGGCAAGTGCAGGACGAATGCCCCGAAATGCTCCGTCCATGACCTTCAAGGCGACCCCCAAACCGTCGGGCGAGCAGGCGCAAAAGAGGCCCTCGGCTCCACCCTGCGCCGTCCAGCCGTCGAGCTCGCGGACGAGCAGCACGTCGGCCGCAACCGGTCCGCGCAGCATCTCGGGGTAGGAGCGCATCGCCGCGATTACGCGTGCCCCACCCTCGATGACCGGCAGACGAGCGAATCGGCTTGGCCGACGAGCGGAGGAGGGTCCGAGAGCCCTGGATCGCCGGACTCGGCCACGATCCGACCGTCGCGCACGGCAACGGCGTAGACGGTGTGCTGTGCCTCGACGACCCCGCTGCGTATCACCTCGACCTGGATCGGGTCGGCCATTCCAGGGAGACTACGCCGAGATGCCCGAGCTACCGGAGGTGGAGGCGTGGGTGCGCGAGCTCGACCCGCTGGTCTCGCGGGCGCCCATCGAACGTGCCGGCCCGTCCCACATCGCCACCGTGAAGACGTTCGACCCTTCCATGACAACGCTCGCCGGCAGACGGTTGAGCGGAGCCCGTCGCCGCGGAAAGAACCTGCTCTTCCCGACCGAGGACGGCGAGCTCGTTCTCCGCGTCCATCTGATGAGTGCGGGCCGGCTCCGCTATCACCCACCCGGTGCAAAGACCCCGAAGACGCCCATGTTCCGGCTCTCGTTCGGCGACGGGGGCGAGCTCGTGCTGACCGAGGCCGGGAAGAAACGACGCGCGGGTGTCTGGCTGTTCACACCCGAGGCGCTCGAGGAGGAGCTCGCCCATCTCGGCCCGGACGCTCTCGACATCGGGCCCGAGCGGCTCGCAGAGATCCTCGGCCGCGAGCGACGCCAGCTCCATCCGCTTCTCCGCGACCAGCGTGCACTTGCGGGGATCGGCCGCGCGCATGCAAACGAGATTCTCTGGCTGGCCCGCCTATCACCCTTCAAGCTGTCGACCGACCTCTCTGCCGACGAGGTAGGGCGACTCGCGGCGGCGATCCACGACGACCTGCTGCGGGCGCTCGAGCTTCGCGAGGCGGGGAAGGGCGACGTCGACGTGTACCGCATCCACGGGAATTTCGGCAAGGCGTGCCCGCTTGGGCACGACGTCCTGCGCCGCGTCGCGTTCGAAGAGCACACGATCACCTACTGCCCGACCTGCCAAACGGGCGGCAGGGAGCTCAAGGACCGCCGCCTCTCGCGTCTGCTCCGCTGATCGCCCGGTGGCGGCGCGGGAGAGACGGCTCCGCGGGCGTACCCTTCAGGGGTTTGGATCTCCGATCGAGGGATCGGCGCCAACGGATCCGAGATCTCGCGAGAGGGATACTGCGTGCAGGGAAATACAGCTAGCCTCAATCCGATGACCGACCGGCCGCATCTCGTAGCCGACATGCAGGCGTCGGCGCCGCCCGTGGAGCTCGCGCTCTCCCGGGCCGGCGTCACCCGGGTGCAGAAGGCGATCCGAATTCGCCGCGGCGACGCGGAGACGGTGATGGCGGCCGAGATCGAGTGCACCGTCGATCTGGCCCGCGGTCAAAAGGGCGTGCACATGTCGCGCTTCCCCGAGGTGTTCGACGAGGCGATCGGGGACGTCGTGCTCGGCGAGGCACGTATCGTGGAGGAGATCGCCGAGGTAATCGCGCGGCAGATCGTCGAGCGACAGCGCGCCGTCCGGGCCGAGGTGCGCATCACGGCCCGCTGGCCGATGCGGCGAGTGACCCCGGTGACCGGCCTGCCGACGCAGGAGATGGTCTCCCTGATCGGTATCGCGGCGGCGACGGAACACAGTTCGAGGCGCGTCGTCGGCGTGGAGGCGACCGGGATCAACGCTTGCCCCTGCGCCCAGGGGCTCGTGGCGGGCCGAGCGGCCGAGCGGCTCGCCGAGGCCGGGTTCGGTGCCGGCGACATCGAGCAGATCCTCGAACTCGTCCCGATTGCGACTCACAACCAGCGCGGCCGCGGAACGTTGCTGGTCGGCACAGCGAACGACATCGACGCGGAAACACTTGTGGATCTCGTCGAACGCTCGATGTCCGCGCCCGTGTTCGAGTTGCTGAAGCGCCCGGACGAGCTGTTCGTCGTCGAGCATGCTCACCTCCAGCCCCGGTTCGTCGAGGACTCTGTCCGTGTCGCTCTCAAGAGCCTGCTCGACGTGGTGCCGGGGCTTGCCGACGGCGACTTCGTGTTGTCCCGCCAGGTCAACCTCGAGACGATCCACGACCACGACGTGCTGGCGGAGCGGTGGGGCACGGTCGGTGAGCTCCGCGGCGAGATTCGGGGTGCCGACGAAGCTCGTCAGACGACGCTGGCGGACTGGCTCACGGGTGGTTTGTAGCGGAACGGTCACCGCGCGAGAAGCGCGACTCGGTGCCGTGAAGCAACCGACCGATGTTCTGCCGATGGAGCACGATCACCGCCACACTCGCAGCAGCCGCGAAGATGACCGTCGGCCAGGGCTCGCCGAGTACGACGCAGAGAATCGGTAGCGCAGCTGCCGTTGCAAGCGAGGCGAGCGAGGCGTAGCGGGACAATACGAACGTGGCAAGCCAGACGAGTAGGCCGATCGCCGCTGCCAGTGGGGCGAGGGCGAGTGTCACACCTCCGGCCGTCGCGACCATCTTGCCGCCTTTCGTGAATCCGAGCCAGACCGGGCGGGCATGGCCGAGCATCGCGGCTGCTCCCGCCAAGACGCCCACCCATTCACCGCCGACCTTCAGGCCGAGGAGCGCGGGAACGAAGCCCTTCGCGACGTCGAGAAGCGCCACGGGCACTCCGAGCCACCTGCCATACGTTCGCCACACGTTCGAGGCGCCGATGTTGCCGCTTCCCTGTTTGCGGATGTCCTCGCCTCGAAACACCCGCACGACGACGACCCCGAAGGGGATCGACCCGATCAGATAGCCCCCGGCGATGATCAGGGCGTTCTCGAGCATCGCGGGAAGCTACGCCGCTGGAATGCCGTAGGTGGCGATCCAGCCGTTGACGACGGTCCAGTCGAGATTCGCGAAGAACGCGTCGATGTATGCGCTGCGATCGGTCTGGAAGTCGAGGAAGTACGCGTGCTCGTAGACGTCGAGGGCCACAAGCGGAGTCGCATTCCAGACCGGGTACGTGTTCTGGGCGTCCCCGATGTGGTTGAAAAGGCGGTGCTCGTCCCAGTCATAGGCCGTCCAGGCCCAGCCGCGGGCCGCCATTCCGGTCGCCTTGAGATCGTCACGCCACGCGTCGACCGAGCCGAAGTCGCGTCTGATCAACGCGTCGATCGCGCCCGCCGGGTCGCCGCCCGTACCGCCGAGGTGCGCAAAGTAGACCTCGTGGTTCTTGATCCCGCCGACCGCGAAGCTGAGCTCGACCTTCAACGCACGGAGCTCGGAGTAGACCTGGTTCGCGCCCGAGCGGTCGACGGCCTCGAGCCTGGCGAGGATCTCGTTCCGCTTGCCGACATAGCCCTGATACAACCGGTAGTGCGCTTCGATCGAGGCGCGCGAGATACCGTCGAGCTCGAGGAGAGCCGGCGCCAACTCACGAGGATTGATATCGGTGTGGGCGGGCATACGAAAACGACCTCCGGCTCGGCGAGACGCCCCGCAGCATATCCTTGAACCGGAAACGAAACGAAGGAGAAGAGAATGGCCTACCAATTGCCGGATCTGCCGTACGCGCTCGACGCGCTCGAGCCGCACATCGACGCGAAGACGATGGAGATCCACCACGGCAAGCATCACGCCGCGTACGTCACGAACCTCAACGCCGCACTCGACGGGACGGAATGGATGGACCGCCCGATCGACGCCGTGATCGCGAATCTCGAGATTCTTCCTTCCGACAAGCAGGCGGCGGTTCGGAACAACGGCGGCGGTCATGCCAACCACACGTTGTTCTGGGCATCACTCTCGCCGAACGGCGGCGGCGAGCCTGCGGGCGCGCTCGGCGAGGCCGTCCAGGCTGCGTTCGGCGCGTTCGACGTGCTCAAGCAACAGATGGTCGACGCCGGCATCAAGCGATTCGGCTCCGGCTGGTCCTGGCTGGTCTGGGACGGAACCGGCCTCGCGGTCCTCTCGACGCCGAACCAGGACTCACCGGTGATGGACGGGAAGACCCCACTCTTCGGCATCGACGTGTGGGAGCACGCGTACTACCTCAAGTACCAGAACCGGCGCCCGGAGTATCTCGAGGCGATCTGGAACGTCGTCGACTGGGATGCGATCGGCACCCGCTTCGAAGCGGCGCGCGGCTAGATGCCTGCGCCGTCGGGGGTGAGGCTTCGAGCCTCGCCCCCGGCCGCAGCGCCTCGCCGAACCTCCGACCCCGATACGGTTTCCGCACGATGAAGGCTGCGCGAGAGACGACCCCCCTGCGCGCGCTCGTGACCGGCGGGACCGGGAAGCTCGGCTCGGCGATCGCCGACCGCCTCCGCAGAGAGACGTGGCAGGTCGTCGCGGCCGGCTCCCGGGACGGCGACGTCCGAACCACAGCGGGGGCGCACGCAGTCGTCGCCCACGCCGTGAAGGAGCTCGGTGGTCTGGACGTGCTCGTCATCGCTGCCTCGGGACCGTTCGTTCCGGAGCCGTTCGAGTCGGTGTCGGAGGAGACGCTGGACGCGGTCCTCGCCGTCAGCGTGAAGGGGAGCTTCCTCGTCTCCCAGGCTGCCGCACCGCACCTGCGCGCCAATCGCGGCGTGATCGTGATGGTCGAGGACGTGGCCGCCTACCAGCCCTGGATCTCGTTCAGCGCCCACTGCGCTGCGAAGGCCGGCCAGGCGATGCTCACGCGCGTGCTTGCCAAGGCCCTTGCTCCGGAAGTACGCGTCGCCGGCGTCGCGCCTGGCCCGGTGGCGATTGAGCCAGGTCAGGAGGAGCGGCGGGCGGGCGAGACGCTCCTCGGCCGGGTGGGCTCGGCCGACGACGTCGCGGAGGCGGTGCTCTACCTCGCACACGCCGGCTTCGTGACGGGCACGAGCCTCGTCGTCGACGGGGGACGCCTACTCCAATCCGCACCGTCACGCGATGCGTAGGTCCGAGGAATGGACGCGGTCGCCAGCTATCGGTTGCCCTCCGGCCCCCCACCGGCGACGATCGCGCTCGTGAGCGCACCCGAGGTCACCGACGGCAAGCTGATCGAGCGTGTGGCGGCTCGGGAACGCGGGGCCTTCGAAGAGCTCTACGCCCGCTACGCTCGACCCGTGCTCGGGCTCGCCCTCCGCCGTCTCGGTGACCGCGGCCGCGCCGAGGACTCGGTGCAGGAGGTGTTCGCCGCCGTCTGGCGGTCGGCTTCGAGCTACGATCGCGCGCGCGGTCCCGGCGGGGCGTGGCTCTACACCATCGCCCGCAACGCGATCGTCGACGCACAGCGCCGTCGGCCTGCACCAACCGTCGCCGACCCTCCCGAGATCGTGTCGCCGAGCGCGACCCCGGACGAGGAGGCCGAGGCGTCGTGGAACGCCTGGCGCGTGCACCGTGCGCTCGAAACGCTGCCGGAGCACGAAAGAACCGTGATCGACTTGGCCTACTTCTCGGGGCTTTCCCAGAGCGAGATCGCAGGGTTTCTCGGGATTCCCCTCGGTACCGTGAAGACGCGCACGCGAAGCGGCCTCGCGCGCCTCGCGGATACGCTCGAGGACGAGCGGTGAACGGGCCCACCCCACCGTTCGACGAGATCGTCGAGGCCGGCGATCCGGAGCACTCCCGCCTCCGGTCGACACACGACCTCCTCATCGCCGCCGGCGCCCCTCCCGAGCTGCCGCCGTGGCTCGCAGCGGCACCACCAGAGCCGCGTCGCGCCGCGTTCGCGTTCCGGCGTCGGCGTTACACGGCAATCGCCGCGGTTGCGGTCACGGCGATGGTGCTGTTCGCCGTCGGCTATGCGATCGGTGGGCGAAACAGTCCAGACGGGCCGGTGCAAACGGTCGTCATGAAGGGCCCTTCCGGCGCGACGGGTTCCATCGCCCTCCTCGCGCGGGATGAAGCAGGGAACTGGCCGATGACACTCGAGGTCTCCGGGCTACCGCCGCTCCCCGCCGGCGAGACGTACACCCTGTGGCTCACACTCAACGGCCGGCTCGCCGAGTCGTGCGGGGCGTTCGTGGTGTCAGCGGGAACCACGAAGGTGCCGCTCAATGCGCCCTATCCGCTGAAGCAGTTCGACGCCTGGGTGATCGTCCGGACCGGCTCGCGCGAGCCGCTGCTCACGACCGCGTAAGGGGCGGTGCGAAGTCTCGCGTCTGCGAGGCGTAGCGTCCCTCGACCGGCGACCACCGTGGGGTCGCACGTGTCGCTGGCGTCTGCTTGGTGGCGTCTGCCCCTGATCGGTCGAGGCTCAGCTCGCCCCTACGGCGAGCGTCGCTCGTTGGCGACGAATGCAGCATGCGTCACGGGCATCAACTGCTCGAGGAAGCTTTCCGCCGCGGCCGCGAACTGCCTGATCTCGAACTGGGCCGACTCGTGGTTTCGCAGGCCGCAGAAATGCATCAGGCTACGAGGGTTGCAGCTCCAGTAGTACTTCGTGTACGTCGAGAGCGGCAGGACGGTGCGGGCGACCTCCTTGGCAACACCCTGCTCCAGCATTCGCTCGTAGGCGTCGTAGGAGCGGCGGGCGTTCTCCTCGATCTCATGGCGCACCGCCTCACGCGTCGCGTCCTCGACCGGCTCGAACGTGTACGCACCCGGCTTGCCGACCTGGGTGCGTACGAAGTCGGGGATGTAGAACTCCGGCTCCATCTTGGAGTAACGGCCGCTCCACTCGTTGAAGGCGTGTCCCGCCCGGTGACGATGGTGCTCGCGGACGACGAAGATCGGCGCCTTGACGAGGAAGCGGAAGTAGCCGTGCTCGAACGGGCTCCCGTGGCGCTCGCGCACGAGAAACCGGATCAAGCCCTCCTCTCGCTCGGTGAACTCGTCCGACTCCTGATTGAAGGAGACCCGTGCCCCGTTGACGACTGCGAGATCGCTCGCGAGGGCCGCGTCCAGAGCCACGAACCCGTGGTCGAGGACGGGAACGACGTTCTGCGCTATGACATGCTCCGTGGCAGACACTCCAGCGAGTCTAACGACGGTGCATGTCGGCACCTCGGGTTGGGGCTACCCGTCGTGGCAGCCGGGCTTCTACCCTGCGGGGCTCGACCGCAGCGCCTTTCTCACCTTCTATGCCCAGCACCTCGACGCTGTCGAGCTGAACGCGACCAAGTACCGGCTGCCGTCGGAAGAGCAGTTTCGCTCGTGGGCTGCTCAGGTGCCGAGCGGTTTCCGCTTCGCCGTCAAGGCGCCCGACGGCCTGGAGCGCCGGCTCGCAACGTTCGAGGAACGGGTCGGCGCCCTCGGCGATCGCCTCGGATGTGTTCGGGTGGTCGTCGAGCGCCCGCGGGACGACGGCTTCCTCGAGCTACTGCTCGGCTCGGTCGACCCGAGCATCCGTTACGCCCTCGACCTACGCGATCCGACCTGGGACGGAGTCGAGGAGCGTCTCGCCGAGGCCGGGACGGTCAGGGTGGGCGACGCGTCGGGTCGCGCCGGCTGGGCATACCTGAGGTTCCGCGAGCTCAGCTATGACGAAGCAAGTCTCGAGAGGATCGGCCACCAGCTCGATTCCGCCGCACGCGCCGGGGTGGAGACGTTCGCCTTCTTTCGCCACGGGGACACTCCAGAGGCTCCGTTCGCGGCCCAGCGGATCAGGTCGGCCTCGTGCCCTCGTCCATGAGAGCCGGATTCGATCGTACGGATCCGGGTCGGGGTGCGAAGCGGCGCCGCCCTTCGGAATCCGTCCGATGCGGGACTCGATCGAGCCGATCCGCAGGCGCGCCCGAACCGGCATCGAGGACGTCGGAGCGGGGTGCCTCAGATGTCCCCGGACCGCGTGCTCTCGAGGAGCTCGAGGACGCACCCGAGGGGTTCGACGGCGTCGAAGTAGGCGTACTGTCCTTCACCCATGTCTCCCCGCTGGACGAGCTCTGCGCCGTGATCTTCGAGCCCGGCGCCAGTCTCGCCCATGTTCTCGGTCCAGAACGCCAGGTGATGCACGGCCTCGCCGTTCCTGTCCAGCCCTTCCATCCAGACGCTGCCTTCACCGACCGGCTCCACCAGCTCCAACTGCACTCGGCCGAGATCGAAGAATGCAAGTTTCACGCGGGCATTCGACGGGAGTCCCTTGTAGGTCATGCGAACGCGACTCCCGGCTTCGACCTCGACGATGTCGGGGACGTCGACACCGAGCACGGCGGCCCAGCGCCTGCGCGAAGCGTCGATGTCGCGAACGCCGATTGCGACCTGTGCGAGCTCGAGCCCCTTGAGCGGGCCGGACGATGCGGTCATTCGTACCTCAGGAGGCACGAATGGAGACCACCGTGGCGTGCCACGAGCCACGCGGGGCAGGCACGTCGACGCCCGAGCCGACGCTCGCTCCCATCAACGCGCTGCCGAGCGGGGAGTCCGGTGAGACGCCGCCGACGCTCGAGATCTCGATCTCCATCTTCTCGCCCTGCTCGTCTTCGATCTCGACGATCGAGCCCACGCCGACCGTGTCCGTCGAGTTGTGCTCGACGGTAACGGCGTGGTGCAGCCGGTGACGGAGCTTCCGGATCCGCGCCTCGAGCAGGCCCTGCTCGTTCTTCGCCGCGTGGTACTCGAAGTTCTCGGAGAGGTCGCCGAACTCCCGCGCCGTCGCGATTGCAGCGACGGCCGCCTTGCGCTGCGGGCCTTCCATGTCGGCGAGCTCGGCCTCGAGCGCCACACGTTGTGCCGCCGTGATCTGCTGGCCCTCGAGATCGCTCATCCGGTCAGCCTAGACGACCGGAGCGGGCAAACCGCGCCACTCGAGAAAGGCGCCACTCGAGAGAATCGCCACTCGAGAGAAGGGAGGGTTCGCAGGGAACCGTAGGTTCCCTGCTTCAGGGATCCTCGCGAACGGGAATCCGCGCAAGCGGATTACCGGTCTGCGGAACGGGAGGCCCGGCTTCAGGGGTTTTCGCGGTTGGGAATCCCCGCTAGGGGATTCCCAACCTGCCGACCTGCGGATTCCCAACCTGCGGAACTAGAACAGCCCGACGGTCTCCCCGTGCTCGTCGATGTCGATCGCGAACGCGGCCGGCCGCGCTCCGAAGCCGGGCATCTGCAGCATGTCACCGCACAACGGCACGAGCATGCCGGCACCCGAGTAGACGCGGATGTCGCGGATCGGGACGACGAACCCCTGCGGCCGATTTCGTTGCAGCGGGTCGTGCGACAGCGAGAGATGCGTCTTCGCCATGCAGATCGGCAGGTGCGCGAGCCCCTGTTTCTCGTAGCGGGCGATTGCCTCGCGGGCCGCCGGGGCCAGGTCGACGCCGTCGGCGCCATACACCGTCGTCGCGATCCTCTCGATCTTCGTCTCGATCGGCTCGTCGTCGGCGTAGAGCGGTTGGAAGTCCGACTCGGCTTCGGCCGCGGCGGCAACGACCTCGGCGAGCTCGATCGTGCCCTCCCCACCCTGGCCGAAGCCGTTGTGGATCGCAGCACCGAATGCGCCGGCCTCGAGTGAACGCGTCTTGATCAGCTCGAGCAGCTCGAGCTCGTCGTCGGGCCGCGTGTTGATCGCGACGACCGGTTGGATCCCGAACGTACGAACGTTCTCGATGTGCTTCGCGAGGTTCGCCATCCCCGTCTCGACCTCGGCTGCCATCTGCGCCATGGCGGCCTTCTCGCGCCAGTCCCCCCCACCGTGATGGCGCAGCGCTCGCACCGTTGCGACGATCACGACGACGTGCGGCCGGAGGCCGCCGACGCGGCAGACGATGTCCATGAACTTCTCCATCCCGAGGTCGGCGGCAAAGCCCGACTCGGTGATCAGGAACTCGCCGAGCTTGAGGGCGATGCGGTCGGCGATGATGGAGTTGTTGCCGTGGGCGATGTTCGCGAAGGGGCCCGCGTGCATGAAGCACAACTGCCCCTCGAGCGTCTGCACGATGTTCGGCTTCAGCGCGTCCTTCAGCAGCACTGCCATCGCGCCCGCCGCCTGCACGTCCTCCGCCGTGACCGGATCGCCGTCAGGCGTATAGCCGACGGTGATCGCGCCGAGCTTCCGGCGCAGGTCGGCCAGATCGGTCGCGAGCGCCAGGATCGCCATCACCTCGCTGGCCGCGGTGATGTCGAAGCCCGATTCTGCCGGGATCCCGTTCTTGGCCCCGCCGAGGCCCGCGACGATGCTCCGCAACGACCGGTCGGTGACGTCGATCGCCCGCCGCCACGTCACCGACGCGATCTCGGGCTCGTGACGGTGGAACCGGTGCGCGTCGACCAGGGCGGCGAGCAGGTTGTTCGCCGCCGTGATCGCGTGCATGTCGCCGGTGAAGTGCAGGTTGATGTCCTCCATCGGCACGACCTGTGCGTAGCCGCCGCCCGCCGCGCCGCCCTTGACACCGAAGACGGGACCGAGCGACGGCTCACGGAGCGCCAGAATCGCGCGCCGGCCGATCTTCCCGAAGCCCTGCGTCAGCGATACAGATGTCGTCGTCTTGCCCTCGCCTGCAGGCGTCGGGGTGATCGCCGTCACGTTGATCAGCTTCGCGTCGGGCCGGTCGGCCAGGCGCTCGAGAATGGAGAGGTCGACCTTTGCCTTGTAGCGCCCGTAGAGCTCGAGCTCGTCCGGCTCGATCCCCAGCTCGGCGGCGACGTCGGCGATCGGGCGCATCACAGCGGCCTGCGCGATCTCGAGGCTAGAGAGCATCTCAGTCAGTTCCTTTCATCGTGGTTCGAGCGTGAGGGTGTGCGCATTCCGGCCGCGAAGCTGGCGGCTTCAGGGATTTTCCGCCGAAGGCGGGTCCCCCGCGGCCTGCGTCCGCGCAAGCGGATGCCGGCCTTGCGGACAAATCAATGGCTCACCGCGGCGGCGGCGAGCTCGGAGACGAGGTTGTCGTTGTAGAAGCGCTCGAGCTTGAAGGGCTCGATCAGCTCAGGTGTCTTCCCGGTCGCGATCAGCTCGGCGAGCGTCACACCGGTGATCGGCGCGGCCTTGAAGCCGTATGTTCCCCAGCCGCAGTCGACCAGGAAGCCGTCGACCTCGGTCAGGCCCATGATGGGGCTGTAGTCGGGGCTCATGTCGCAGAGGCCGGTCCAGTGGCGCAGGATCTTCGTCGCATGGAGCTGCGGGAACAACTCGAGCATGTGCCGGCAGGCGTACTCGATGAACGGGAACGTGCCCTTGTTCGAGTACGTCGGGTACGGCTCGACCTCGGCGCCGATCAGGAACTCGCCGCGATCGGTCTGGGAGCAGTAGATGTGCATCTGCGCCGAAACGATGATCTTGTCCAGGAACGGCTTGACCGGCTCGGTCACGAACGCCTGCAGGATCGACCCGGTGATCGGCAGCGGCACGCCCGCCAGGGCGGCGACCGGGGTCGACCAGCCGGCGGTGGCGCTGAGGACGACGCCGCATGAGACGTCGCCCTTGCTCGTCCTGACTCCGCGCACCTTGCCGTCCTTGACGTCGAAGCCCGTCACCTCGACACCCTGGTGGATCTCCACACCGCGGCGGCCGGCCTGCTTCGCGTAGCCCCAGACGACCGCATCGTGCCGGATGATCCCGCCGGGTGGGTGGTAGAGCGCGCCCTGGATCGGCCAGGTCACGTCCTCGCCGATGTGGATCTGAGGGCAGAGCTTCTTCACCTCTTGGCGACCGATCACCCGACTGTCGATCCCGAGCAACTTGTTCACCTCCGCGCGCTCGTTCTGCACGACGAGCGACCGGTCGGAGTGCGCGAGCGTGAAATGCCCGTGCTGCGAGAACATCATGTTGAAGTCGAGATCCGCGGAGAGCTTCTCGTAGAGCTTGACGCTCTCCGTGTAGAAGGCCGCTCCCTCGGGAGTACGGTAGTTCGAGCGGATGATCGTCGTGTTCCGCCCGGCCGCGCCCGACCCGATGTAGCTCTTCTCGAGGATCGCGACGTCCGTGATGCCATGGTGGATCGCGAGGTAGTAGGCGGTCGCGAGACCGTGCGAGCCACCGCCCACGATGACGACGTCGTAATGCTTCTTCAGGGGCCCGGGCCGCTTCAGGATCTCCTTGCGGAAGAAGATGTCCTTCATGATCCGGCTCCTGCGAGCGCATCCACACCGACCGCGCCGCCGCCGAGTGCGGACGCCCGGTCGACGGCGACGTCCCAGACGTACTCGCCGAGCTCCTGGGGGCAGATCACCCAGTAGCCGCCGCCCTGCTTCAGCACATGCCCCTGCACGTGCGCGATCTCGCCGCCCGAGGGAAAGTGGTGGATGTGCGTCATCCGGCGCAAGACGGTGTCGGCTTCGGGCCCGATGATCGCGATCACGGAATAGGCGCCGCTGACATCGAGCGAGAACCGCCCGCCGACCTGCTCCCGCACCGAGGCGCCGTGCGCCGGCGTGCACAGGACGAAAGCACGACGAGGGGAGATCTGGTACCAGACGATCCCGTCGCCTGCGATCGCCTCTCCCGCAGGGCGCACCTCGAGCTTTGTCAGGGCGGAGACGTCGGCGATCCCGACGGCGGCGTGATCGTCCTCGCCGGGGATCGAGACGGGAACGAGCCAGCCGTCGCGCTCGACGAACGTGGCGCCGAGGTCGCGCTGCACGCGCTCGATTGCGGACTTCGCGACCGGATGGACGTCGCCGTGGTCGGCAACGGCGTCGACGGAAAGAAACGCGAGGGCGCTCACGACTTCACCTTCTCGCCGGCGGGGTCGTAGAACGGGCCGAGATGAACCCTCATCGGTGCCGGACGGCCGTTCACCTGGACGTCGAATCGCCCGCCGTCGACCGCAAGCTCGTTGGGCACGATTGCGAGCCCGATGACCTTGTCGAGCTCGGCGCTCCGCCGCACGCTCGTGACCCGCCCGGACGACTTGCCGTCGACGACGACCTGTCCGCCCTCGACGGGCATGGCGCCGCTCGGGCTCTCGAAACCGACGAGCATCCACTCGAGTCCGCGGTCGGCGACCTGCTGCGTCGCCCACTTGCCGATCCAGTCGAACTCCTTGTCGTTCTTCACGAGCCACGGCATCGCCGCCTCGTGCAGATTCGACTCCGAGTCGGTGTCCTGGCTCACGATCACATGCCCCTTCTCGAGCCGCAGGATTCGTTGAGGCTCGAGGCCGAACGGCTTCGGATCGAGGTCGGCGGCCTTCGCGAAGATCGTGTCCCACACGTGCTCGGCGAGAGGGCTCGAGAAGTGGAGCTCGTAGCCGAGCTCGCCGACGAAGCCGATCCGCAAGGCGAGCGTCGGCACGCCGGCGACGGCGACCTGCTTGGCGTCGAGGTAGGCGAAGCCTTCGGCCGAGAAGTCGTCGTCGGACACCCGTTGCATCGCCTCGCGGGCGTTCGGGCCGGCGACGTTGATCGCGGCGAGCGCTCCCGTCAGGTTGGCGAACTGGACGTTCATGAACCAGACCGCGTTCCACCACGTGAACCACTGGTAGACCCCGTCGGCACCCGTCGAGGTGGCCGACACGTAGAACGTGTCCTCGTCGAGGCGGGCCACGACGCCGTCGTCCATGATTCTGCCGGCGTCGCCGGTGAGCACGCCGTAGCGTGTGCGGCCGACCTTGAGGTCGGAGAAGCGATTGGGGTAGACGCGGTCGAGGAAAGCGCCCGCGTCGGGGCCGGTGACGAGGATCTTGCCGAGCGTCGAGACGTCGATCAAGCCGAGCGCCTGGTGCACGTGCTGGGCCTCGGCACCTGCGTCGTGACCGTACGAGTGCGGCCGGCGCCAGGCGCCGGTCCACATCATCTGACCGCCCATGTCCTTGTGTCGATGATGGAGCGAGGTGCGCTTCCGTGGCTCCTGCGGCGGGCCTGCAAGCACTCCCATCGAGATCGGGGAGTACGGCGGCCGCGCCGTGGTCGTGCCGATCGTGTTCTCGTCGAGCCCGGTCGTCTTCGCATAGACACGGATCGAGTTCGTATGGCAGAGCCGGCCCTGGCACGGCCCCATCGTCACCGTCGTATATCGCTTCGAGAGTTCGATCGAGTCGAAGCCCTCGGCGATCGCATACTTGAGATCCTTCGCGGTCTGGTCCTCACAGAGGCAGACGAAGCACTTCTCGCCTCGGTAGTCGAGGATCGGGCTCGGCACCGCCGGCCGGCCGACATCGCCGGTGACGGCGCCGACAGCCTCGACGTGGTCGGGCAAGTCGGTCGGGACGAAGATGCCCCGGCTCTCGTCGTAATCGATCCTGGCGCCCGCTTGGGCGAGCAACTTGTAGTTGGGCTGCGGGCTGCCGGACATGACGACGAGGTCGGCCTTGACGAAGTGGCCGCCGACCGAGACCTGTGCGACCTTGCCGCCCTTGGCCTGCGCCTCGATCGCCGGGTTGCGGTTCTCGCGGAAATCGACGATCCGGGCGATCTCGACACCGGCGGCCTCGAGGTCGGCGGCTGCCTCGAGCCCGCGATCGTCCACGGTCAGCACGACGGCGCGCTCGGCCGGCTTGATCGAGAAGCCGTTGACGAGGCGCCGCACGGCGTCGGGCAGCATCACGCCGACGAGGTCGTTGCCGGGGAAGACGAGCGGTTGCTCGACGACCCCGCTCGCGACGATGACGCGATGCGCGCGGAACTTGATCAGGAGGTTGCCGAGAGCAACCGGGACGAGGCCCTGCTCGAAGAGCCCGATCGCGATCGCGGGCGCGAGCAGCTCGACACCTGCCTCGAGCGCGCTCCTACGAAGGTCGGCGGCGGTGCCGATTCCGTCCCGGTCGGCGAGGAGCGAACCGCCGACGTCGTAGCCCTCGTCGATCACAACCACCGACTCGCCGCCCCGTGCCGCTGCGATCGCCGCCTCGAGCCCCGCCTGGCCACCGCCGATCACGGCGACGTCGACATGGCGGTTCTCGATGTCGACGCGCTCCACCCGGGAGCCGTTCGGATCGAGCGGGCCGAGCCCGGCCGCGCCGCGCAGGAACTTCTCGTAGAGCGGCCATAGTTTGCGCGGGCGGATGAAGGTCTTGTAGTAGAACCCCGGCGGCGTGAAAGGGCCGGCGAGCTTGTCGGTCACCTGCATCAGGTCATGCTCGAGTGAGCCGATGAAGTTCTGGCCCTTGACGACGGCACCCTCGCGGAGCGGCTCCGTGCAGACACGCACGCTCGGAATTCCGTCGACCGTCATCTGGCAGTTCGCACAATGCCCCGAGCAGCAGGCGAGCCCGCGCGGCCGGTGGTACTTGAAACTTCGCGAGAACACCCGCTGACCCGACGCATACAGGGCGGAGCCGATCGTGTCGCCGGCAAAACCCTGCCTGGTCTTGCCGTGGAGGGTGAACGAGATCGGCTGCGAGCGGTCGATGCGCTCACCCGCCTGCGGCGCAAGGCGCGTCATGCCGCCGGCTCCGTCGGGCCCGGGCCGGTCATGCCGTCGGCTCCGGATGCCACGTCGACTCGACCACGTTTGTGTAGGTGTGCCGGTCGGCGAGGAACCAGTCCTCACACGTGCGGCAGAACCACCATTCGCGCTGTGTGCCCCAGACGTTGCGCCGGAAGTAGATGTACTCGTTCAGTTCGCGCACCGTCGGCGTCGAGGTCGGCCGCTTCGTCGTCTCGCCGGCGCAGCGAAGCTCCTGCACCTCACGTGGGCCGCAGTTCGGACAGGTGACGAGCATCGACATGAATATTGCGTCAGACGGGATAGCGTGCTATCAGTGGAAAGAGACTAGCGCGATGCCCCGTACCGGTCAACCCTCCACCCGCGACGTCGAAGCGACGGTGCGCGCCGTCGAGATCCTCGACGCGCTCGCCGACGGCGGCGAGCTCGGCACCACCGAGGTGTCCCGGCGCACGGGAATCAGCCCGAGCACCGTCTCACGTCAGCTCGGCACCCTGACGCGGGTCGGTCTCGTCGAGCACGTGGCTGCGACGGGCCGCTACCGGCTCGGAGTCCGCACGCTCCGCTATGCGAACGCCGTCCTCGGCCGCCTGAACCTGCGCGACCTCGCCCGGCCTCACCTCGAGGAACTCGTGCGCCGGGTCGGCGAGACCGCCACGCTTTCGATCCCCGGCGAAGCCGACGCAATCACCGTCGATTTCGTCCCGACAGATCGCTATCTGCAAGGCGTGACGCGTCTCGGCCGGCCGAGCGTCGGGCATGCCTCGTCGGCCGGCAAGGTGATGCTCGCTTTCGGTGACGTACCGCTCCCGCGGGGGAAGCTCGCGGCATTCACGCCGCGGACGATCACCGACCCGGCGGTGCTGGCGGAGGAGATCGATCGAGTCCGCGCCCGAGGGTACGCCCAGGCGATCGACGAGCGCGAGGCCGGTCTCGGAGCGATTGCTGCACCGGTGTGGGGAGCCGACGGTGACCTTGCGGCGATCGTTGCGCTCCAGGGGCCGACGAGCCGATTCGACGACGACGCGATCGCCGCCGCGGTGCCACTGCTGAGAGAGTGCGCACTCCGGATCTCGGTCGCTCTCGGCTGGCACGACTAGGAGGCGCGGCAGCGATCGATCCAGGGATGTTCCGCTGGCGGCAATTGCATCCCCTCATGGACGATTCGGGCTTGACACCGACCCCACCGCACGCGTAGACACGGGGTGGCACGATGCGGGCCCGATCGATTCCGAGCGAACGACGGGTACCCGCGATACGCACGAGCGGCAACACGACACCTAGAAGGAGGCGCGCGGTGGCAACAGATCTCGACCGCTTCGTAGCAACCAGGGGACGCGAGAAGCTGATCGCCGATGTGCGTCGTCGCATCGACGCCGAGGGAATCACCTACATCTACTACCAGTTCATCTCGGTGACGGGGCGGATCATGGGCAAGGGTGTGCCCGCCGCGCACTGGGAGAGCATGGCCGCCAAAGGTTTCCAGCTCGTCTATGGATCGACCGCCAATCTCTTCACGGACCGTCATGGCGACTACATCGGCTACGGCCCCGAGGCGGCCGAGCTCGTCGGGATCCCCGAGCCGGACACGTTCGAGGTGCTGCCCTGGGACAGCAAGGTCGCACGCGTCTGGTGCACCTGCTTCCGCAATCGCGAGGAGCCGACGAGCCCCGGCTCGTTCCTCACCTCCGATTGCCGCGGCAACCTGAAGAGGCTCCAGGCCAAGTTCGAGAGGACGACCGGCTTCCACCTCCGTGCAGGCACTGAGCCCGAGATGATGTGGCTCAACCTGAAGGAGGACGGGACGCCCGACATCAGCGGCGTCACGAAGCCGTACTGCTATCACATCGACCAGTTCAGCGAGCTGCAGCCGATCATTCACAAGGTGGTCGAGTACGGTCAGGCGCTCGGGCTCGACATGATCCAGGGCGATCACGAGGACGCGCCCGGCCAGATCGAGCTCAATTTCAACTTCGACCGCGCCGAGCGCACAGCCGACAACCTCTCCACGTTCCGTCAGGTCTGCCGCCAGGTCGGCCGCGAGCTCGGCGCGTTCCCGTGCTTCATGCCCAAGCCGTTCATGGGGGTATCCGCCAACGGCTGCCACCACAACATCTCGCTCTGGCGCGGCGACGAAAACGCCTTCATGCCGGAGACAGCCGATCAACGGAAGCCGAGCAAGGTCGGCCTCTGGGCCATCGGCGGCATCCTCGAGCACCTCGGCGCACTCACCGCGATCACGTCGCCGACCGTCAATTCGTATCGTCGCCTCTGGGACACCGGCTTCTGGGCGCCCGTCTTCGCCGACTGGGGTTTCCAGAACCGCACGACCGCCCTGCGGGTTTCGGCCCCGGGCAGGTTCGAGTACCGCTCGGTCGACTCCGCCGTGAACCCGTACCTCTCGATGTCGGCACTGATCATGGCGATGTGGGATGGCATCGAGCGCAAGCTCGATCCCGGCGAGCCGGAGGAACGCAACATCTACGCTGCCATGGAAGCGGGCAAGAAGGTGAAGAAGATTCCCATGACGTTCGGCGACGCCCTCGATGCCCTCGAGGCGGACGAGGTGATCAAGAAGGCGATGCCCGGCGAGATGTACACCGTGTTCATGCACTACAAGCGTGACGAGTGGGAGCGCTTCTGCGCCACCGTCACCGACTGGGATGTCAACGAGTACCTCGACATACTGCCTTGATCCGCAAGTAGGCCGTCCGCGGGAGCGGATGGCCTACGCGGGGTCCCACCTACGGCGGGTAAATCCCTGAAGCGGCCAGCTTCGCGGCCGGAAAACAAACGAGAACAACCCACTGGAGCCGAAGTGAAATGTGCGGAATAGCCGGAATCATCTACAAGGACGGTGAGCATCCGATTGGACTGGAGATGACCCGGATGCTCCAGTCGATGAAGCACCGCGGCCCCGATTCGACGGGCTACGCTCTCTACGGCAAGCCGTCGGACCTCGTGGTGATGCGGTACAAGCTCGCCGATGCGAACACGCCGCGCGACTTCGAGTACGAGGACCGGCTGCGCCGCCATCGCGCCGAGGTCGAGCGGCGCCTCCACGCGCTCGGCGCCAAGGTGCACGAACTCGAGGAAGAGACCGAGTACGCCTTCCGCGTCACGCTCGAGTACGCGGGCGACCTGAAGAGGCTCGCCGACTTCGTCGAGGACGTTCCCGACGCCGAGGTGCTCTCGCTCGGTCACTCACTCGAGATCGTCAAGGACCTCGGCGACGCGGAGACCGTGGCCGGAGGCTACGAGCTCAACGCATTCACGGGGACGCACGCCATCGGGCACGTGCGCATGGCGACGGAATCGGACGTCGACATCTCGGGCGCACACCCCTACTGGGCGTATCCGTTCTCCGACGTGGCCGTCGTCCACAACGGGCAGCTGACCAACTACTTCCAGTGGAAGCGCCGCCTCGAGCGCTCCGGGCATCGCTTTCAGTCGGAGTGCGACTCCGAGATCATCGCGGTCTACCTCGCCGAGAAGATGAGCGAGGGTGCTTCCCTCGAAGACGCGATGCGGCAGAGCCTCGAGGAGCTCGACGGAGTCTTCACCTACGTCTGCGTCACGAAAGACGCCCTCGGCGTCGCGAAGGACGAGATGGCCGCCAAACCGCTCGTGCTCTATGAAGCGGACGACCTCGTGGCGCTGGCGTCCGAGGAGATCGCGATCCGCGCGATCATCGACCACGAGATCGATACTTACGACCCGTACGAAGGAGAGGTGCTGGTATGGCAGCGATAGTCGCCGTGGGGGAACCCATGGTTCCCCCACGAGCCCCCTCCTTCTGCGTCCGGACTGTCGACGTGTGGTCAGCCTCCCGGCCCGCGAAGCCGGCCTCCCGCGTCGTTGAGCCCCGGCTCGCAGAGGAGAAGACATGGCTGCGTAGGCGAGCATGCGATCAGCTACGACGCCCGCGGCCTCTCGAGCCCGACGCAGCCGTCCCGAAGATCGCCGAGATCGACGGCGCCTGAGCCGAGTTCGACGCGCACGACCTCACGACCCGCCTGATCAACCTCGAGTTGCGCTGGCTGCTCAACGAGCAGGGCGTCACCGACGTGACGGTGCGAAACCCGGGCGCGAAGCACTCGCTCGGCGTCGGCATCCTCACCCGCTGCAAGATCACGTTCGACGGCAGCCTCGGCTACTTCGGCTGCGGCATCATCGACGGGCCCGAGGTGCACATCAAGGGTCGCGTCGGCTGGTCGGCCTGCGAGAACATGATGTCCGGCGTGGTCGTGATCGACTCGCAATGCCGGCTCGCTCACCGGAGCGGCGTTCCGCGGGCGGCGACCTCGTGGTCAAGGGCCGCGTCGGCGCCCGTACCGGAATCGACCAGAAGGGTGGCACGATCATCGTGCTCGGCAGCGCCGGCTCGATGAACGGCTTCATGATGCAGCGCGGCCGCCAGATCATCTGCGGTGACGTCGGGCACGGGCTCGGCGACTCGATGTACGACGGCACGATCTACGTCGGCGGCAAGGTGCGCTCGCTCGGGATCGATTGCGTGCCGGGCGAGTGGACCGAAGCCGATACCGAGTTCATCGAGCGAAAGTTCCGGATCTACGATCTCGGCGCGCCGCCCGAGCTACAGAAGTTCGTCTGCGGCAAGAAGCTCTACAACTACGACAACCTCGAGCCGTCCGAGCGCAAGCTCGTCCTGTGATCGTCCTAGCCCACCGGACGCACCGGCGCGCGAAGCGCGTCGCTTCAGGATCACGATGGTCGGCCGCGGGCGCGTCGACCACCGTCCAACCAACATCGAGCGCGGCGTCCCGCAACGAGACTTTCCGGTGGATCGTTGCGGGACGCCGCGCTAGGAGCCCCATGGCAGACGAGACAGCACCCAGCACCAAGACCGTCCTCGGGCACAGCCGCATCTTCACCCCCGAGGTGATCAACGACATCCATATGAAGGCCGAGCTCGGCCGCTACCGCATGCGCGGCTTCTCGATGTTCAAGCCGATCCCGCACTGGGACGAGCTGATGTTCATGCCGGGAACGCTGACCCGTTTCGTGATCGAGGGCTACCGCGAGAAGTGCGTGACGAAGACGATCCTCGGGGCCCGCTTCGCGAAGAAGCCGATCGAGCTCGACATCCCCGTCTACATCACCGGGATGAGCTTCGGAGCTCTGTCGCTCGAGGCGAAAATGGCGCTCGCGAAGGGCGCGTCGATGGCGGGCACGGCGACGTGCTCGGGCGAAGGCGGGATGATCCCGCCGGAGCGCGATCTACTCGACGAAGTGGTACTACCAGTGCATCCAGAGCCGGTACGGGTTCAATCCGCACCATCTGATGCTTGCCGACGCGGTCGAGTTCTTCATCGGCCAGGGGTGCAAGGTGGGCCTCGGCGGCCACCTGATGGGTCAGAAGGTGACAGAGCAGGTCGCGGAGATGCGCTCGCTGCCGGCCGGCATCGATCAGCGGTCGCCTGCGCGGCACCCCGACTGGCTCGGTCCGGACGATCTCTCGCTGAAGATCCAGGAGATCCGCGAGGCGACGGACTACCAGATTCCGATCCAGCTCAAGCTCGGTGCCTCGCGCGTCTACGACGACGTGCGGATGGCGGCGAAATGCGGCCCGGACATCATCTATCTGGACGGCGCCGAGGGAGGCACCGGCGCGGGCCCGCACCTCGCAACCGAGGAGACCGGTATCCCGTTGATGGCGGCGATCCCCGAGGCGCGACGCGCACTCGAGGACGTCGGACTCGCCGACGAGATCGATCTCGTCGTGGCCGGCGGGATCCGGAACGGCGGCGACATCGCGAAGGCGATGGCACTCGGCGCCAAGGCCGTCGCGATCGGGCACTCCGCGCTGATGGCGCTCAACTGCAACAAGGAGATTCGAAGGCGTCACCGACTACGAGGGCACGGTGGGCGTCCCCGCCGGCAAGTGCTATCACTGCCACACGGGCCGATGCCCGGTGGGCGTCGCGACCCAGGATCCCGAGCTGCGCAAGCGGCTCGTCGTCGAGGACGCCGCGGAGCGCGTCTACAACTTCCTGCACACGCTCACACTCGAGGTGCAGATGCTGGCGCGCGCCTGCGGCAAGACGAACGTCCACTCACTCGAGCCGGAGGATCTGTGCGCGCTCACGGTCGAGGCGGCCGCGATGGCAAAGGTGCCGCTCGCGGGCACGAGCTGGATCCCGGGCGTGAGCGAGGAGCGGACACTCGCGAAGATCGAGCGGCTGCTCGAGAAGCATCTCGAATATCCCGGTCGACTATCTCCCGAGCCACGCGGAGGTGATGTCCGGTGAGTGAGTACGGCCTATAGCGAGCCCGAGAAGATCATCGGGATCGACGCGGAGTTCCTCGCGGGGCATCGCTTCCCGTATCAGGAGGACATCTCGCTCGTGGAGAGCGTCGACCTCGAGGCGTCGACCCCCGGGCGACGACATCAACTGGCTCGAGGACATCGAGCTCCTGCAGGAAGACGGCACTCCTGCGGTGTTCGACCGCTACTCGAACTCGTTCATCAAGATCTACTTCCCGATTCCGCCCGGCAGGGAGAACGAGATCGCCCGCAAGGTCCTGCTCACGCACCTCCAGAGCGGCAACTCCTACGGCATCCTGCTGAAAGAGAAACACTGCAAGTTCCCGCAACCCGAGCTCGGCCCCTGGGTGGCCGGATCGAAGACCGTCGGGACGAACTGGCAGCCCTCCGTGCTCGAGGGCTGGGAACCACCGATGCATTGAGTGGCAGGCTTGCTCCTCCAGCTCGGCCCGAAGGTGACATGACGCGCCTCGAATCCTTCACACAGGAACAGGTCGACGCCTTCGACCGCGACGGCTACCTGATCGTCGAGGAGGGACTCGTCTCGGACCGCGCGCTCGAGCTGCTGCAGGCCCGTTACGAGCGACTGTTCGACGGCGAGTACGAGACGGGGATCAAGCCCGATGAGGTGAACTGGGTACCGGGCCGCGATCCGATCGATCGAACACGGCAGATCTGCAACGGCTGGAGGGCGGACAACGTGATCGCCGCGCAGGTGCTGAGCCCTCGCACGGGTCGCCTGGGGGCCCAGCTGGCGGGTTACCGCGGCACCCGGATCCTGCAGGACAACGTGCTGTGGAAGCCGCCCGGGACGAAGGCGATCGGCTTTCACCAGGACTCCTCGTACGCCGACTACCTCGTACCGGCCGAGATGCTCACCTGCTGGATCTCCCTGCACGAAACGACTGTGGACGCGGGCCCGATCGAGTACGTGCGAGGGTCGCACCGGTGGCCGAAGTCGCCGCCCGAGCGCTCGCAGTTCCACGCGCCCGAGGATTGGCTCGCCCCTGCGCGCAACGCAGCGCCGCGCGGCACCGAGCTCGAGATCGTCCCGGTCGTGGTGAAGGCCGGCGGCGGCTCGTTCCACCACGGTCTCACCTGGCACGGGTCGTCGCCGAATACGAGCGCCTCGGTGGCTCGGATGGCCCTCGTGACGCACATGCTGCCGGTCGAGGTGCGTTTTCACGAGCACAACGTCGACCTGATCTACTCGCGGTACCGGAGGCACGGCGACCTCTCCCTGGACGAGTCGTTCTTCCCGGTCCTGTGGGATGAGAGCGGCTACCGGACACCCTGGCTCGCCGATCTGCCGGACATCGACTAGACCCGAATCGGGCCGTACGGATGTCTGCCCAGCCCGACGCCCCGTCCGGTGAGCGGGCGTCGGGCTCGTGATCGCCCGGGCTCGGGCTGCTCGGCCCTGCGGTCGGTAGCCGCGCTACGAGCGGGGCCGCTCCTTGCCGGGGTCGTAGATCGGCAGTGTGGCCACCGTCGCCTCGGCTGTCCCGTCGCCGAGGGCGACTTCCACCCGCTCGCCGATCGACGCGCAGCCGCTCTCGAGCACCGCCATGCCGATCACCTTGCCGAGCGTCGGGCTCTCACACGGGCTCGTCAGCGAGCCGACCGGCGACCCGTTCTTCGTCACGGCTGCCCCGTACTCCGGTACGTCGCCACCGTCGAGCACGAGCGTGACGAGCCGGCGCGGAGGGTCGGCCGACTCCGCGGCGAGCGCGCCCTTGCCACAGAAGTCGGGTCCGTCGAAGCGGATCAGCTTGTCGAGCGACATATCGTACGGGCTCGTCTCGTGCTGGAAGTAGTCGTAGCCGATGAAGATCAGCCCCGATTCGATCCGAATCGTCTCGACGGCTGCGAGGCCGTAGGGACGCGCGCCGGCCCCGATGACGGCGGCCCAGAGCTGGTCTGCGCCGTCCGGCCCGCAGAAGAGCTCGAAGCCGAGCTCGCCGGAGTAGCCGGTGCGGGACACCCAACAGGGTACGCCCCCCACCTCGACGTGGTCGGGCCAGAAGCGGAAGTAGCGCAGCGCTGAGACATCGGCCTCGCAGATCGACTGCAACAGCTCGGGTGCGCGGGGCCCGTTGATGCCGACCTGCGGCGTCGACGTCGTCATCGGGGTGATCTCGACGTCGAGTCCAGCGACGACGCTCTCGAAGTGGCCGAGATCGGAGTCGAGCGCCGTCACGACGATGCAGTTGGAGTCGTCGACCTTGAACACCGTGCCGTCGCCGATCATCTTCCCGTTTTCGTCGCAAAAGGGCGCGTAGCGCACCTGCCCGATTTCGAGGGCCAGCATGTCGTTCGTGAAGACGCGGTCGGCAGCGACGAGCGCATCAGCGCCGTTGAAACCCCATTTCCGCAACGGCGACGCGTCCCAGACGCCGACGTCGTTGCGCACCGCGTGATGTTCGGCAACGGCGTCGCCGAACGTGCTCGGCCAGTACCAGCCCTCCCAGTCCATGAACTCGCAGCCGAGCTCGCGCTGAGGACGGTCGAATGCCGTGCGAATGATCTCCGTCGTTCCCATCGGTCCTCCTCTGACGTCGCCTGTCCCGTAACTATCTCATCGCGGCCGACCCGGCCGTGGGGCAACCTCCGTGCGGCTCAGGCGCGGATCAGGAGGCCGCCGTTTTGGGCCGCACCCTCGAGAAACGCGAGCCAGTCGACCCAGAGCTGCCCGTCGGAGAGCGTCAGCGGAGCCTCGCGCGCGGACGCGACCGTTTTCTCGACCTCGTCGGCCTCGACGACGGTATCGCCCCCGGGGCCCGGCAGCCGGTCGTTCGGCCACGGCATGCCCTGCAGGGCCATCTCGCCCGTGAGGGCGTCCATGTCTCCGGCGCTCAGCCAGACGTGGCCGCTGACACCATCGTTCCGACGCCAGTACAGCCGGTAGCTCACGCGGTCTCCTTCGCCCGACGGCGCTCCTTCTCGTAGACCGGATGCTCCACGACCTCGCCCGTAACCTGCTTGCCGCCGACGAGCGCGCTGACTTTTGTCCCCGGTACCTTCAATGCCTGCGGGATCTTCGCCAGCCCGAGCGTCTTCCCGCCGAGAAACGGTGACTCGACCGCCTGCGTGACGAGCCCGACCTCGACGCCCTCGACGAAGAGCGGGGCGCCACTCGCTGAGTCGCCACCGGCATCGAGCACCACGCTTCCGAGCCGGAGGTCGGTCGCATCGCGGTCGCGGATGATCCCGTCGCGGCCCCGGAAGTCGCCCTTCTCGAGGTTGACCGACCAGCCGAGCCCGCATTCGTACGGCGACACGGTCGGGTCGTATTCGACGCCGCCGATGATGAAGCCGCCTTCGATCCGGAACAGGTCGAGCGCGACCATGCCGATCACCTTCATCCCTTGCGGCGTGAGCTCGCTGAGCAGCACGTCCCACAGCTCGAGCGCCCGCTCGCGCTCGACCCAGAGCTCGTAGCCGAGCTCGGCCGTATAACCGAGTCTCGTCATGAAGACAGGGACACCGCCGATTTCGACGTCCTCGCGGAACGTGTAGTACGGGAACGCGGCGTTCGAGAGATCCCGGTTCGCGAGCGACTGCAGCATGACGCGGCTGAGCGGTCCCTGCAGACATAGGTGCGGCGTCGCATCCGTGATCTCCGTCACGGTGATGCCCGCCGGCGCCAGCTCGTGGAAGAGGTGGAAGTCGCGGTCGTTGGCACCGCAGAAGCGGATGTCGTCCGCGGAGCGAACCATCACCGTGCAGTCGTCGATCATCTTGCCGTCTTCGTCACACAGTGCCCCGTAGCCGATCTGCCCGGGGCCGAGCTTCGAGACGTCGCGCGTGACGATGCCGTTCACGAAGGTCAACGCACCGGGCCCGGCGATATCGACCTTACGCAGCATCGTGAAGTCCATCAGCGCAGCTTTCTCACGGCACGCTCGATATTCCTCGAGCGTGTCCGAGACGACCGAGGGCGCCCAGTAGCCGAACAGATCCATCCACTGATCCGTCATCGCCTGCAGGCGGGGGTGGAACGCAGTCTCCTTGCTCACTTGAACACCTCTCCTGGTCGCGGTACGGAGCAAGATTACAAAGCCGGACGGGGTGGCATCGCCTCCTTCGCGGCAGGCCCAGGGGCGGCCGGCGCTCTCCCGGACGCCCTGCAAACAAGCCGTCGTCTCAGCCGATCACACAGTGTCGGCGCCGGGTCCAGCGGCCGCGAGGGCGTCGAGCTCGAGTGACTCGAGGACGAGCTCCGTCAGCTCGCGCACCTCCATCTCGCCTTCGTGCCCCGAGGTCTTGACCGCGTCCTCGTACATCGTCACGTCCTTCGGGCAGCAGACGACGAATGTCGAGACCCGGTCGAGCGCCGTCGCCTCGTGGATGCGCGACTCGGAGGGCCGTGGCGCGTCCGACTCCTTCAGCTCGGACATCCAGATCCGCCCGCCGCCGGCGCCGCAACAGAACGAGTTGTCGCGGGAGCGCTCCATCTCGACGAGCTCGCAACCCGTTGCCTCGATCAGGGCACGCGGCTCGTCGTAGACGCCGTTGTAGCGCCCGAGCGTGCAGGGGTCGTGGTAGGTGACGCGGCGGCCGAGCGCTTTCCCCGCCGGAAGAGAGCCCGACTGGAACAGCTCCAGCAGGAATTGCGAGTGGTGGACGACCTCCCAGGTTCCTCCGAGCGCCGGATACTCGTTCTTCAGCGTGTTGAACGAGTGAGGGTCGGACGTGAGGATGCGATCGAACTCGCACCCGGAGATGGCCTCGATGTTGCTTTCGGCGAGATCGACGAAGAGCCCTTCTTCACCCGCCCGCCGGACGTCGTTGCCGGCGTTTCGTTCACCTTCGTAGAGGATTCCGAAGTCGACCCCAGCGTGGTGCAGGATGCGGGCGAGCGCCTGCGTGACGCGGATGTTGCGCGGGTCGAGCGAGGCGAAGTCGCCGACGAACCAGAGGATCTCGACCGGTTCCTTCCGTGCGTCCTTGATCTCGAACTCGAGCTCTTTCGCCCACCGGCCGCGCTTTCGCTTCGGCTCGCCGAAGGAGTTGCCCGACTCGTAGATCGTCTCGAGCGTCGACTGCAACTGGGCATCCATCTCGCCGCGGTCGACGAGCCTGCGGCGGAGGTGATTGATGATCGGCACGTGCTCGATCCCGACGGGGCAGATCTCGACGCACGCCATGCACTGCATGCACGACCAGACGGTCTCTGGCCTGATCGGATTGCCGAGCAGGTTCTCGTCCGAGGCGAACAACGGCGGCACGGTGAGCCAGGCCCGAATGCCGAACGTGCCCTCGGACTGCTCCCGGAGATCGAGCACGAGATCGCGTGGCGACAACGGGTACCCGGACGCGGCGGCCGGGCAGGCAGCGTGGCACTTGCCGCACTTCGTGCAGGCGTCGAGCTGGAGCAGATGCGAAGGGGTCAGATCCGTGACGACGCCGTAGCCGACCTCTTCCGGCTTCGGGCTCGGAGGCAGCTCGACGAGCCGCTTCCCCGCCAGCTCGTCCCGTGTCGCGACACTGGCGGGCGCGGTCATCATGTGGACCGCCTTCGTGAACGGGATCGCCGCCACGAACGTGAGCGCTGCGATGCCGTGCACCCACCAGTCACGGAAGTGTGCGGCCGAGGCGGTCTCGCCGTCGACTCCGACCGCGATCAGACCCTGGCCGACGAGCCAACCGAACGGCGCCCACTTTTCGAACGACGGATCGGTCTCCGCGATCCGCAAGGCCTCGAGCAGGAAACCGGTCACGCCGAGGAAGAGAAGGGAGCCGACGAAAACCCAGTCGCCGACCTGGTAGCGCCAGCGCTCATACCGGCTGGCGACGCCGTCGACCCGGCCGTAGTCGAGCCGTGCCGGCTTGCGGCTGCGCTTCGCCGCCAGGATCACGAGCCCGACGATGAGCAACGCACCGAAGACGTCGAGGAACAGCGAGTAGCCGAGGTAGAAGGGCCCGTGCCAGAAGTCCCAGCCGAGCACGGGCTCCGCGAAGTCGTCCTGAAACGCGAGGATCCCGGTCCCGATGAAGAGAACGACGAAGCCGTAGAAGATCATCGCGTGCGCGAGCCCGGCGACGCCGTCACGGCGCTTGATCCAGCTGTGGGTCAGCACGATCCGCGCGGTCCCGGCGACCCGGTGCAACGGCCTGTCCGCCGGGAAGCTCCCCCGCCCGCGGCGGTACTTGCGGACGAGCCGCACGACACCCCAGGCGAAGACCGACGTCGAGACGACGATCAGCGCATACCAGAGCCCGATCTGCCAGTCGGACAGACCGGCGAACGTCTCACGTGTCTCCATCCGCTAGAGGCTCAAAAGAGCTTCTCGAGCTCTTCCGCCACGTCGAACAGGTCGGCCTTCGCGCCGTAGGAGGCGACGTTGAAGATAGCGGCCTCGGGATCGGTATTGACCGCGATGATCGTCCCCGACGTCTTCATCCCGGCGAGATGCTGGACCGCACCCGAGATTCCGAACGCGAGGTAGACGGTCGGCTTCACGGTCTTGCCCGACTGGCCGACCTGCCGCGACGCGGGCATCCAACCGGCGTCCACGAGCGGGCGCGAGACCGAAAGCGTGGCGCCCATCTTCTCGGCCAGCTCCCTGAACATCTCGACGTTCTCCTTGTCGCCGATCCCGCGGCCGATCGAGAGCAGGAAGTCGGCCTGGGTGATGTCCACATCGGCGGCAGCCGTGGCCTCCACCAGCTCGAGGTGCCGCGCCCGTGACGATGGCGCAGCAACCTCGAACGACGTCACTCGCGCGGCGCCCCGGCCCTCCGCAGGCGCCCAGGCCGTCGGCCGCAGCAACAGCAACACGCCGTCGGTTCCCGGGAACTCGAGCTCCGCACTCACCTTGGAGCCGTAAAACGAGCGCGTCGCGATCACTCCGGCGCCCTCGAGCGCGACGCCGTGGACGTCGCTCGCGAAGCCGAGACCGAGCTTCACCGCGACTGCCGGCCCGTAACCCATGCTGTTGACGGTGAAGCCGAGCAGCGTCACCCGCGGCTGCCGACTCGCGATCAGCGCCTCGACGGCCGCCTGGTAGGCGTCACTCTCGAACTCGGCGGCAGGGATCTCCACGGTCACGATCTCCTCGACACCCTCGACGTCGACGGCAGCGACGAGCGCGCCAGGATCGCTCCCGATCACCGCCACGGTCACCGGCCCGAGCGTCTGGCCGGCGGTGATCAGCTCGCGGGTGACGTCACGAACCTGGCCACGAAGATGCTCTGCCACCACGAGAACGCTCACGCGAGCCGCTCCTTCACGATCGCGGCGATACGCTCGGCGATCTGGGCGGGGCTACCGCCGATCATCTCCGCGCCCTCTCCCCGTTCGGGCACGAACATCCTGCGGACGCTGTAGGCAGGCGGGCCGCCGCCGGCCGCGCTGCGAACGTCGACCTCGACCTGCTCCGCCTGCTTGATCGCGCGGAGGTTCGCATAGCGAGGCTCGTTGATCCCGGTCTGGATCGTCAACACGGCCGGCGTCTCGATCTCGACCCGATCGAGAAGCCCACCCTCGAGCTCGCGGTCGATCACCGCCTTCCTCGAGCCGGCGTCGTACTCGACGCGCGTGACGACAGCGGCGCGCGGCAGCTCGAGCAACTCGGCGAGCGCCGTCCCCGTCGCCGCCTGCACCGCATCACTCGACTGGACACCACAGAGGATGAGATCCGCCTCCTCCGCCCCGACCACGTCCGCCAGGGCCCGCGCAACCGAAAACGGGTCACGGCCGGCGCCCTCGATCCGGATCGCACGGTCGGCGCCCATCGCCAGGCAACGCCGCAACGCCGCCTCGGACTGCTTCGGGCCACACGTCACGACAACGACCTCACCTCCCAGACGCTCCCGCAACTGCAGCGCCTCCTCGGTCGCGAAACCATCCCACTCGTTCAACGCCGGATCGAGGTACTCCGGGTCGACGTCGAGCCCATCGCCGGTGAACTCGACCTCGTCCCCCAGCTGCAACACCTGCTTCACACAGACGACGACACGCATCTATGCGCTCGAGGCCCCGGCGTACAGCTCCGCGAACTCGGCCTTCTCCTTCGCCACGGACTCGGCGTCGACCATGCGCCGCTCGCGCTTGAACGGCAGCGGGATCGACGGATCCGCCGAGTCGATCTCCCGCGCCAGGCGGTGACCCGAGAAAACCGCGTCCGCGGTGAGCCGCGGCGCCTCGCAGTCGCCGATCCGGTAGAGAGCGTTGACGCCCTCCGCTTCCAGCCCGGCGAGGCCGATGTCGTCCTTGAGCGCGCGGTAGAGGGCTTCGTTCGATCGTCGCTGCGAGATGAGCACCACACCGTCGGCCTCGAACGTGTGCTCGTGGCCGTCCTCGTCGTAGACGTGGCTCGCGACGACGGCACCCTCGTCGATCCGGGTCGGCAGGTGATAGGTGACGATCTCGACACCCAGCTTGTGCAGCCTGCGGTGCTGATTGGGCGCCTCGAGCGTGAAGTGCATGTACGGCCCGATGGTGCCCATCGGCGTCATCAGGGTGACCTTTTTCCCCTCCATTGCGAGCTTCTCGGCGATCGAGACGCCCATGAAGTACCCGTCGTTTTCGAACACCACGATCCGCTCGCCCTCGAGCTGCTTGCCTTCGCCCATCAACTGGTCGGGCGTCGCCTGCCAGGCGAGGCTCGCGTCGGCACCGGGGATGGGGGCGTGCGAGGCGCCGTTGAGCCCGTCGGTGGCCCAGTACGAGCCGGTTGCGACGACGACGATCTCGGCCCCGTACTCCGCCACGTCCTTGGCCGCCAGCTCGGTGTTCGGGATGAACTCGACGTTCGCCAGCTTGTCGAGCTGGATCTTGCGGTAGTTGATGATGCGCGCCCACTCGCCGAGCCCCGGCAGCTGCGGGATCCAGCGAATCGTGCCGCCCATGTCGTCCTGGGCCTCGACGAGGTGCACGCGGCGCATGCCGCGCTTGCCGAGAATCATCGCGCATTCCATCCCGGCCGGGCCTGCACCGACAACGAGCACGTCGTTGTCGGCGTTCGCCGCCTTCGTGAATCGCTCCGGATGCCAGCCGCGACGGTACTCCTCGCCGGCGGTCGCGTTCTGGGTGCAGATCAGGGGCGGGCCGCCGATTTCCCAGCGCGAGATGCAGACGTTGCAGCCGATGCACTCACGGATGTCGTCGAGCCGGCCCTCGTCGATCTTCTTCGGCAGGAACGGATCGGACGTCGACGGCCGGCAGGTGGCGATGATGTCGAGCTTCCCTTCGTTGATCGCCTCGGCCATCAGGTCGGGGTTCGTCCAGCGGCCGACGCCGAGGACGGGTTTCTTCGAGATTGCCTTGACAGCGGCCTGCCACGGCAGCGCGCGCCCTTGCGGATAGAACCGAGACGGCGTCGCGTCCTCACCCCACTCGGCGATGCCGGAGAGGTTGATGTCCCAGACGTCGACGAGGTCGTCGCAGAGCTCGACGAACGGCAGACAGTCGCGCTTGAGCTGCGTTCCGGCCTCGCCCATGAACATGTCGGTGGACATCCGGACGCAGATCGCGCAGTCGTCGCCGACGGCCTCCTTCACCATCTCGATCGTCTCTCGCCAGAACCGGGCCCGGTTCTCGAAGGAGCCCCCGTACTCGTCGGTGCGATGGTTGTAGTAGGGCGTCAGGAACTGCTGCGGCAGGTAGGAGTGGGAGCCGTAGACGTAGACGATGTCGAAGCCGGCGCTGCGTGCCCGCTTTGCCGCCGCGACGTAGAGGTTCTGGAGGTGGCGAATGTCGTCCTTGTCCGCCTCGATCGCGTAGGTGAGGAACTCGAAGTCGCTCGGGATCTGCGAGGGGCCACGCGCGACGCAGCGCGATTCCATGTTCGGCGCGTGCGGCCCGCCGTACCAGAGCTCACAGGCGGCGAGCGCGTCGCGCTCATGCAGCATGTCGCACATCAGCGACAGGTTCTTGATGTCGCCGTCGTCCCAGATGCGCGCCGACATGCGATGCGTGTCGTCCGACTCGGGGGAGATGGAGCAGTACTCGGTGGAGACGCCCGCGAACCCGCCCTCGGCCTTCAACGCCCTGAAGTACGCCTGGCTGAACGGCTTCTCGGACCCGAACCCGTTGCAGTGAGGCACCTGGTAGAAGCGGTTCTTCATCACCTTCGGGCCGATCTTGATCGGCTCGAACAGGATGTCGTGCTTGGGATCGCGCGCCATGTCGGAATGCCTCCTCTGGGGCGGTACGGATGCGACCATTCTTCAGCCGCACGGCCGGAGATGCAAACGGCAAGCGAAGGGGGCGGGCAAGCCCGCCCCCTTCACCGCCGGATCGACAAATCAGTGGGTCGGGACGCCGGACGAGACGGCCGTTGGCGGCATCGTTGGGGTCTCCTCGCGCCAGTGGATCTTCTCCTTGTCCTGCACGAGGCGCCGGAAGAAGAAGAGCAGCAGGCCGACCACGAGGACTCCGACGCCGATCACCTGCTCCTTCCTGCCGCCGTAGCCCCCACCGGCGGTGCCGAAATAGCCGAAGCCGACAATGGTCAGGATCAAGCACCAGACGGCGAGCAGACCGGCGATCGGCGTCCAGATCGCGCCCAACTTGATCGGGCGCGGCCAGTTCGGCCTGTCTTTGCGAAGGAGCACGAACCCGGACAGCGCGAACATGTGCGCGAGCACGTAGCCGAGGTTGCTCGCAGCCAGGATGCCGTAGATGTTGCCGATGAACAGGCAAAGGAGGATGTTGACGACCATGTCGACGGTCATCGCATTCCCCGGCACCTTGAATCTGTTGAGGGCGCCGAGTTGCTTGATGGTCATGCCGTCACGCGAGATCCCATAGAGCGCACGTCCGCCGTCGGCCGTCGCCGTGTTCATCGTGATGATGAAGCTCGCGACCAGGCAGACGATGAAGAAGTCCGTGAGCCGCGTCGAGCCGACGATCTTGTCCATCGCCGCAGGGTAGGCGTAACCCTCGACGAGCTTCGGGCCGGCGCCGCCGACGAGGCCGATCGGCAGCACGATGTAGACGACCATCGAGAAGAGGGCGGCCGACCTGAGGGCGTACTTCGTGTCCCGGACCGTGTCCTTGTACTCGGGGGCAAAGGTCGCACAGACGTCGACCCCCCAGGCCGACCAGCACATCAACCACAGCCACACGAGCGCCACCTGTAGGCCGCCCCAGGCGAGACCCGCATCGCCGAGCTTGTTCGTGAGATTGTCGCTGTCGAAGCTGCCGTTCAGGAACGGCAGGATCATCATCACGAACAGCGGCACCATCAGGAGAACACCAGCGGCGTAGCCGAACGTGACGCCGACACGGGTCCCGAACACGTTGAACAGCCAGACGCAGACGATGAGCCCGATCCCGACCAGGGCGGGAAACCCGACCTCGGCACCGCCCGTCGAGAAGTACCCGTCCGCGCCGAGATAGCTGCCGGTCGGCTCACCCGCGAACCATTCTCCTCCGATCACAGAGCCGATGAACATGCCGCTCGAGGCCAGGACGACGGACCAGCCGATCCAGTAGCCGAAGGTGGCGATCGGACCCACGAGAGTCGTGTACTTGCGCCACGCCTCGTGGGCGTAGAGCGCGAGGCCACCGGACTTCTCCGGGAACATCGTGGCGAGCTCGGAGTAGATCGTGTTGATGAAGACGGCCACGATGGCGGAGATGCCCCAGAGGATCGTTGCGCCCCAACCGCCGAGGTCGGCGACGGAATACGGCAGCGAGATGAGCAAGAAGCCGGGGTTCGCGAGGGCGATCACGAAGCCGTCGTACCAACGAAGCGTCTTGAGGAGCTGCTGTTCCTGGACTTCTGCTGTCGCCACAATCAACCTCCGTCGGGGTGCCGGGACCGCGGTGCCTGATGCCGCCTGCGCGCGAACCTACCACGGTCAACGGACGATTCCTAGCCGTCGGAAATCGAATTGCCGTGGCGGCACAATCGTCGGATGTGCGCTCGTCTAGGATCGTGGGGTGCGCTCGCCCCTGATCACGATCACGTGCGACTGTGGCGCATCGACCCAGGCCCCCTACGGCGAGCGCTGGACGTGCGGCGCGTGTGGCAAGACCTGGGACACCGGGCAGATTCCGGCGGCCGACTACGAGGCGCTGCTGCGGGGTGTACGCCGCTACCGGTTGCTCGTGCTCGGGCCTCCGCTCGTGCTCGCTGCGATCCTGATCCCGCTCGCGGCGACTGTCGGCATCCAGTACGCCTTCCTGCTCTTCGTGCTCGTGATGGGCTACGCGCTGCTTGCCGTGCCCCAGCTCCGGCGACGGGCAGCCCGGCAGATGCGTGACAGCACGAAGAGCTGGAAGCTGCGGCCGGAGTAGCGACGTGCTCGGGACACGGCGCACCCGGACGAGCGCGGACATCCCGGATGTCTCCGGCAGCCGTCCCGTCATGCTCGTCACGTTCGACGTGCCGTTCGAGCCCGAGGCGACGGAGCTCGCCGTCGACGCCGCCGTCGAGTCCGGGCAGCGGTTGATCGTCGTCAACGTCGCCGAGATCGCGCTCGGCCCGATCTCACTCGCGATGCGATACGAGTACGTGGGCACGCAGGAGGTCGAGGACGCGCTGCGTGCGCCGGCCGCGCTTGCTCATTCCCTCGCGGTCGAGGTCGAGCGGCTTCGGCTCTGCAGCCCGCGGCCGGTCGATGCGCTGCTCGAGCTGGTCTCTGAACGGGTACCCGGCCTCCTCGTCATCGGGCCGGACCGCGAGCGGCTGAAGCGGAGGGCGTATGCGAAGCTCACGAAGCGAATCCGTGAGCGGGCGACCTGCCTCGTCTGGCTGCCGGCGTGACGCGGGCTACGGTCTCGGCCAGCCAAGAGCCATCGAAAGTGCGGCGGCATGCTCGAGTACCACAGCCGAGGCTGTCCGCATCGCTCGCGGATCGAAGCGCGAGGCCGGCCCCTGGACGCCGATGATCGCCACGAGCTCGCCTCTACTGTCACGCACGGGGGCCGCGACCGCCGCCAACCCTTCCTCACGTTCCTCCCTGGCCTCGGCGAAACCGCGCCGCCGAACCTGGGCCAGCTCTTCGACGAGCCGTTCGCGCGTCGTGATCGTGCGAGGGGTGAACGAGGCGAGCGGGGACACCGGTAGCTCGACGTCTCCCCAGGCGAGCATGACCTTGCCGACTGCCGTGGCATGGCCGACGCTGGGCCTGCCGAGCTGGGCGACGCTCTGGACGACGGAGGAGCTGTGCGCGAAGTCGACGGTGACCGCATCGTGCTCGCCGGGAGCCGAGAGGGTTGCGGTTTCGCCGGTCTCGCGCACGATGTCCTGCAGGTGGGGCCGGGCGAGAGCGCGGAGGTCGAGGCGCCCGAGCACGACGTTGCCGAGCTCGATCAGGCGTAGCGACAGGCGATACCTGCCGGTCTCGGCGACGTGCTCGACGAACCGCGCCGAGGCGAGCGTTGCGAGCAGGCGCGACACCGTACTGGTGTTGATGCCCGTGCGACGGGCGATCTCGTTCGTGCCGAGCTCGCCCCCGTCGGCGAGCGCATCGAGCACGGTGAACGCCCGCTCGACGGCTGCGACGTGACGGACGGCTGGTTGACCGGTGCGTGCCATGCTACCCTCCGCCCTAGATTTTGACATACCATTGCCGGGGAGGCAATAGACATGATACCCGCATCGTCTCGCTTCGTCGTCGTCGGCGCCGGCATGCACGGACTCTCGACGGCTTTCCATCTCGCAGTCGAGCTCCGGCAGCGCGGCCTCGGCTCCGGTGCCGACATCGTCGTGATCGAGAAGGCGACCCCGGGCGCCGGCGCCACCGGCATCGCCTGCGGCGTCGTCCGCAACAACTACTTCCAGCCCGCGATGAGCGAGCTGATGCAGGCGTGCGTCGAGGTGTGGGAGTCCGACCCCGAGGCGTACCACTACAACGGTGTCGGCTACATCGCGCTCGGCCCCGGCGTGCAGGAGAGCGACCTCACCGCCGTCTACGAGCGCCACCAGCGCATCGGCTATCGGTCGGACCTGTACCTCGGCGAGGCCGATGTCGACGCGCACATGAAGGAGCTCTTTCCGGACTGGCGGGCCAAGGGCGTCACGGTCTGCCTCCACGAGCACCAGGGCGGATTTGCTTTCAACGTCGAGTCGGTGATCGGCCTGCGCGACAAGTGCCTCGCCGAGGGTGTGCAGATCCACTCGTACACCGAGGTGACCGGGTTCGACCTCGGCGCCGGCGACGCCGTCACCGCCGTCGTGACCGACAAGGGCATCGTCGCCGTCGGCGAGCAGGTCGTCGTCGCTCCCGGCCCCTGGGCCAAGCACTTCTGGAGTTTGCTCGGCCTGCCGATGACGATCGACATCCACACACCCTCCGGCGACGTCGCGCGCGACCAGCCGATGTGGACGTACTGGAATCTCCAGGAAGGCGAGATCACCGTCGACCCGCTCATGTTCGCGACCGCGGACGGCGGCGCGCCGCCGGTGATCCACCTCGACACCGACGCGCCTTTGCACGCCGACGACGGGCGGCTGATCACGGACGAGCTGTGGGGCATCTACTACAAGCGGGACAGGCACGGCGTCCAGGGCGGAGCCTCCCCACTCACGGTCGACGGCGACGTCCAGCTCGACCCGTACCCCTCCACCACGGACGTCGACGACTCGTTCCCCGACATGTGGTGCGCGGCGCTCTCTCACGCGATGAGCCGCTTCGAGGGCTGCCGCCCGTTGTACAAGCAGGCGCGATCGGGCGGGGTGGGGTCGTTCACCGCGGACAATTTCCCGGTGTTCGACTACCTGAAGCCGAACGTGTACGGGATTCTCGACTCGAATCACGGGTACAAGATGATCGGCGTCGGCCGCGAGGTCGCCCGCGTCATCTGCGGGGATTCGGCGCCGCTGCTGACGCCGTTCCGCTTCGAGCGCTTCGCGACCGGCGACCTGCACCCGGTCTCGAACTCGCCCTACCCCTGGTCATGATGGGCCGGCCGCGGTAGCCTCGACACTCTGCGACGGTTCCGGCTCGCCCACGTAGACGGCTTCGTCCTGAAGAAGTTTCAGGCGTCGAGCAAGCCAGGCCTTCGTGGTCGACTGGACGGCCAGGGTGACGATGATCGCAATCGCCACTGTCGTCACGAGCTCGTCTCCGATCTGAACCCCTTCTGCCACGAGCAGCGCGGCCACCGCAGCCGGGACGACACCTGTCTCCCGGGTCCAGGCCAGAAACACCATCTCGGCCCTCGTCCAGTCGCCGCGACGGTCGGGCGCGAGGCAGGCGACGACTGTCAGCGGCCGGGCCACGAGCACGAGCGCTGCGACGGTGACGAGAGCAGGAACCGCGTATTCCGACAGCGACCCGAACGGCAGGTTTGCGCCAAGGGCGATGAAGACGAAGATCACCATCACGTCGGCGACGATTCCGATGAACCCTTCGAGGAGACGCTCGTGGTCGGCGTGCATCCCGAGTCCGAATACCTCGAGGTTGCCGACGATGAGGCCCGCGATAAACGCTCCGAGGTAGCCGCTACCCCCGGCTGTGTCGATCGTGAAGTAGCCCGCAGCGACGATCAGCATCACCGCGACCGCCGGCGACTCGCGCCAAACTCCGAAGCGCCTGTTCGAGATCACGACCGCAAGGACGAGCCCGATCGCGACGCCGATCGCGGTCGAAATGCACACCGCCTTGACAAACTCGACGAACGGCCCGCCCAGCGATCCGCCGTCGACGGCGACGGCCGCGAGGCTCAAAGCGAGGGCAGCGCCCGTGGGGTCGTTCAGCGCGGACTCCGCCACGATCGTCTGGGTCACCTTCGGTCGCACTCGAAGGCTCGCAAACAGCGGGATCAGGATCGCAGGATCGGTCGGAGCCAGCACCGCGCCGATGAGTAGCCCTTCTTGGACAGACAGGCCGAACGCCCAGGCGGCGACGACTCCCGTCACGACGCAGGTGATGAGCACACCCGGGATCGCCAGCAGTCCGAGACCCAGAGCTACACGCCGCAAGACACGGACGGACAGGCCGAGTCCCCCGTAGAAGAGGATGAACGAGACGCCGAGCGTGAGGAGGAGCTCGATCCCGACGTTGTCGAGCGGCAGGTCGAGCACGCCCGCGACCTCCGGCCCGAGGACGGCCCCCGCTGCGAGCAGAACGACCATCCGGGGCAGTCGCAACACGCCGGCGAGGAGCTCCGAGCAAAGGCCCGCGGCAAGCATCACCGCCACGGTCTGGGTGATCTCCCTGGCGGTCACCGGGGGGATTGTGTCAGGGGCAGCGGGTATTTCGCGCCTGCGCGAGCGACTTGCATCCGCGTCGTCGCTCACCCAGGATGGTGCGCGTGCTCGTCTTCCTGCTGCTCGGATATGCCCCGTGGGTGCTCGTGCTCACGCTCGTCATCGCGCTCTATCTCACCGTCGTGGAGCTCCGTGAGCTGCGTCCCCACTACGTGTGGTGGTTCTGGTGGCTGCTCCTCGTCGTGATGACGCATTTCGTCGGCTACCTGATCCTCCGAGGCTACGTCGTTGCCCGGAGATTGCAGACGCGTGGCTGAGCCCCAGCGGGATCTCCGCGACAGCTGGCAGTTCCGATTCGCGGCGATCGTCGTCGTCCTCCTCGTCGCGCTCCTCGTCGGTCGAGGCTGTGCGAGATCCGATCGTACGGTCTCGCAGGAACAAGCCGAGCGCATCGCTCGGGCCTCGACCTCGTTCAAGCCGGATCGTCTGCAGATTCGCCTCGTTCAGCAGGGAATCCCGCCCCGAGCGATCTGGGCCGTTTCGCTGTACGACATCGACGCCGCTGGGAAGCCGACGAAGTACGAGGTTGTTCGCGTCGACGGTCGCACCGGCGCGGTGCTCGAACCGTAGCCCTCTCGGAACGTATGTAACAAACCTCCACAAGAGGCCTGCCAGAACCAGCCCCTCCTCCCATAGAACGGCGGCGAAGCCTTCCATACGCTCGGCGCACGTTTCGCAGAGGCTGATTGGAGGATCACGCATGGTTTCGTCGCTGATGTCGTTGCTCGCCGCGACGACGATCGAGGATCTCGAAAAGCAGATCAAGCTCGACTCGTCGATCCTGACCGAGCAGTTCTACTTCTTCACGGTCGTCGTCATGTGGCTGATCCACGCCGGCTTCATGGCGTACGAGGCCGGCGTCGCGCGTCGCAAGAACGTGATGTCGACGGCGATGAAGAACATCCTCACGATCGCCGTCGTGACGCCGACGTTCTACTACTTCGGCTGGTACGTCTACGGCTGCTTCCAGGAGGGCTGGCCGAAGAGTGGGCACATGAGCCCCGACGCCTTGCCCGGAATGTGTGGACTCACTGCGCCGTGGAGCGCCGGCATGGGCCCGAACCTGCAGGATCACGTCAGCCTCGTCTTCTTCCTGGCATTCCTCCTCTTCTCATGGACAACCGGGTCGATCATGTCGGGAGCGTTGATCGAGAGGGTCCGCCTCTCGGCGTATCTCTTGCTCACGGTCGTGCTCGGCTCCTTCGTATGGATCATGGACGCCGCCTGGGGCTGGAGCTCCGGCGGCTGGCTCACGACCCGCTTCGGCTTCCACGACGCGATTGCCTCACTCGTCGTCCACGGTGTCGCGGGTGCCTTCACGCTCGGTGTCCTGCTCAATCTGGGGCCCCGAATCGGCAAGTACGACATCGCCGGCAGAGCGAGGGCGTTCAGACCTCACAACACTCACATGACGCTGCTCGGACTAATGTTGATCTTCACGGGGTTCTACGGCTTCTACGCCGCCTGCCTCGTGATCCAGTCGACCGTGTTCCCGGGATGGCTCAACATCTACCTCTCGCCGACGACGCTGGGCGCGATCGCGATGGTGATCACGATCGGATTCGCAGGCGGTTTCACCGGCGGCTGGTTTGCCAGCAAGGGCGATCCGTTCTGGACGCTGTCAGGCGGTCTCGCGGGCGTCATCGCGGTCTCGGCCGGCGCGGACGTCTACCACCCCTCGCTCGCGTACCTTCTGGCGGCAAGCGGCGGGATGCTCGCCGTCTGGGTCGGCACCTGGATCGAGAAGAAGCTCCGGATCGATGACGCGGTTGGCGCGGTCGCCGTGCACGGTTTCTGCGGCTTCTACGGTGTGTTCCTCGTCGGTATCTTCGCCGGCGGCTATCCGACAGGCATCAACAACATCCCCGTCTCGTTCGGAGGGCAGTTGATGGGAATGATGGCCTTCTTGCCGCTCGCCTTCCTGCCCGGGTACGTGATCAGCTGGGTACTGAAGAAGTTCAACCTGCTGAGGGTGCCCCCAGAGGTCGAGCTCGAAGGCCTCGACCTGGCGGAGTTCCAGCAGGACTTCTATCCAGAGTTCGAGCGCGCGCCGGAGGTGATCGTGACACCCGATGGCGAAGAAGTCGAGGCGGCGCCGATCCTGCTCGACGCGTATAACTCGATCATCCGCGAGCCAATGGTCAAGGCATAAGGAGGCCTGATGTTCAATAGCTTCCCGTACGACAAATGGAGCGAGGACATCGCCGAGTTCTGGACATGGGGCGGCGCCAACTCGACGGGTACCTACATTCTGACGGTGCTCGGAATCATCCTCATGGTGGCTGCGCTCGTCGGATTCGTCACGATGGAGAACGCGAAGCTCGAGCGTCAGGCAGCATCCTTGCGTGGGTCCGGCGCGCTCGGACCAGTCGACACCCCGCCGCGGGCCGGGTAGAGAGGAGGATCCAGTGGCAGGCAAGCAGATCGACTTCCCCCGACAGCAAAAAGAAGACAGCCGGGTCGCGCCGTTCATGATCGGCCTCTCGCTCCTGTGTATCGTGGTCGTCGTGGTGATCCTTTTGACCGATGCCACCGGCCCGTTCATCGGGCCCTGGGGCTGAGCAGGAGTCGATGGCGAGGCTCTATCTCCACTGTGCGTTGTGTAACCGAAAGCAGGCCAACGGCCTGCTTTCGGGCGCTGCATGGGGCCGCCTCGCACTTTCGACGGATACCGCCATCGACCACCCCGGCCTCGAGGGGGCCGAGTTACGTGTGTGCCCAACCTGCATCGACCGACATCCGAACTGGAGCGCCGAACTGCTCGAATCCCTCGGCGTCGAGGGTGACCGTGACGGCTTGCCGATTGCTCGGAGTCAGTAGAGAGCCGTTCTGACAATTGTGGCTTTCCCCGATTGCCAATGCCTTCGCGTCCTCGAGAATCCAGCGGAGACCGGACAGAATCCAGCGGAAACGCCACGGGAGGCGTCATGAAGACGATCGTCGTCGGCTACAACGAGTCCGATCCCTCAGACCGTGCGATTGCGCAAGCCGGCGAACTGGCTCGGCTTTACGCCGCGCGACTCGTGGTCACGAGCGTCATCCCAGTTCTGATCAGCGGTGGGACGGGATCTGACGACGGCTCGGACCTGCGCAAAGCGGGCTCGCTCCTCGAGAAGATGGGAATCGAGGCGGAACTGGTCGAGGCGGTCGGCGACCCGGCCGAGGCGATCGTCGAGGTCGCCGAGGCCCACAACGCCGACCTCATCGTCGTGGGCACGCGTGAGCCGAGCATGATCGAGCGCCTCCTCGGGCACTCGGTGAGCGAGGCCGTGCAACGCCGGGCACACTGCGACGTCCTCATCGTCCACTAACATGCTCGTTCTCGAAAGAGAGGGACGCGTGACGCCTCGCATGTGCCGTCACGCCGACGTGCCCGGGATCCAGTCTGTCCCGGCGAGCGGCACGCGGGCCATCGCGGCCGCCTCGATCGTCAACGCGACGAGGTCCTCCGGCTCCAGGTTGTGGACGTGCGACTTGCCGCAGGCGCGCGCGAGCGTCTGGGTCTCGAGGGTCAGGACGCGCAGGTAGTTCGCCACCTTGCGCCCGCCCAGCTCGGGGTCGAAGCGCGCGGCGAGGTCGTCGTCCTGCGTCGAGATCCCCGCAGGGTCACGGCCCGCCTGCCAGTCGTCGTAATAGCCCGCCGAGCTACCGATCTTGCGGTACTCGGCTTCGTAGTCGGGGCTGTTGTCGCCCATCGCGATCAGGGCGGCAGTACCGATCGAGACGGCGTCGGCCCCAAGCGCAAGTGCCTTGGCGACGTCGGCGCCGCTGCGGATACCGCCCGAGACGATCAGCTGCACCTCGCGGTGCAGCCCGAGCTCCTGCAGCGCCTGCACGGCGAGCGGGATGGCACACAGAGTGGGAATGCCGACGTGTTCGATGAACACGTCCTGCGTTGCCGCCGTGCCGCCCTGCATGCCGTCCACGACGATCACGTCGGCGCCGGCCTTGACGGCGAGCTGCACGTCGTAGTAGGTCCGCGTGGCACCGACCTTGACGAAGATCGGCTTCTGCCAATCGGTGATCTCGCGCAGCTCGCCGATCTTGATCTCGAGGTCGTCGGGTCCTGTCCAATCCGGATGCCGGCAGGCGCTGCGCTGGTCGATCCCTTTCGGCAGGTCGCGCATCGCCGCCACCCGGTCGGAGATCTTGTGGCCGAGCAACATCCCGCCACCGCCGGGCTTCGCGCCCTGGCCGACCACCACCTCGATCGCGTCGGCCTGGCGGAGGTCATCCGGGTTCATCCCGTAGCGCGACGGCAAGAGTTGGTAGACGAGGATCTCCGAGTGGCCGCGCTCCTCGGGTGTCATCCCGCCGTCGCCCGTCGTCGTCGAGGTTCCCACCTCGGTAGCCCCCCGGCCTAGAGCCTCCTTCGCCGGCGCCGACAGCGCGCCGAAGCTCATGCCGGCAATCGTGATCGGGATCTTCAGCTCCAGCGGCTTCCTCGCGTGCCGTGTCCCGAGCGTGACGTCGGTGTCGCAACGTTCGCGGTAACCCTCGAGCGGGTAGCGCGACACGCTCGCGCCGAGGAAGAGGAGGTCGTCGAAGTGCGGCACCTTGCGCTTCGCGCCGAAGCCACGGATGTCGTAGATGCCCTCGCGGGCGGCCCGCTGGATCTCGGCGATCACGTTGCGGTCGAAAAGGGCCGATTCACGCAGGCCAGGCTGCCACCCGTTGCTCATCAGTACTCGCCCGCGTTGTCGATCGTGAAGTTGTAGAGCTTCCGCGCCGAGCCGTACCGCCTGAACGTCCCGGGGTCGACGTCGTCGATTTCTGCGCGCGCGAGGAGGTCGGTCACCTGGGCGAGGTGCTCGTCGCGCACCTCCTTCTCGATGCAATCGGCGCCCAGCCCGGCGACGACGCCACGCACGTACAGTCGCGCCTCGTAGATCGAGTCGCCGAGCGCGTCACCGGCGTCGCCGCAGACGACGAGGCAGCCGGTCTGGGCCATGAAGGCGCTCAGGTGCCCGGCGGAGCCGCGAACGACGATGTCAACCCCTTTCATCGAGATGCCGCACCTGGCGGCCGCATCGCCGTGGACGACGAGCAGCCCACCGTGGGCGGTCGCGCCGGCCGACTGGCTGACGCTCCCCTCGACGACAACGGTTCCCGACATCATGTTCTCGGCAATCCCGGTACTCGCGTTGCCGCGCACGCGCACGGTCGCCCGCTTGTTCATGCCGGCGCAGTAGTAACCGACATGCCCGTCGATCTCGACCTCGAGGTCGGCGTCGAGCCCGCACGCGACAGCATGGGCGCCCCGCGGATTGACGATCCGCCAGCGCCGCGGCCCCTCCCCCGTGAGTGAGACATCGTGGAGGCGTTGGTTCAGCTCACGGAGAGGCGTCACGCCGAGATCGACGACCTCCGCCTCGAGGGTCGCCGTCATGCGACGGCAGCCCTGTCCCAGACGTACACGATCCCCGGCTCGGGCTCCCACATCCGCGCATCCTCGGCTCCGGGAAGCACGGCTATCGCATGGTACTCGGAGGCCATCGCAACCCAATCGTCCGTCTCGGCAAGCACCGCAGGCTTGCAGGCGATCGGGTCGCGCAGCACCGCGAAGCCGTCGGCTGTACCGACGGCAAACGTGTAGAAGCCGTCGAGATCCTCGAGGCAGCCTTCGAGCGCCTGCTCGAGCGTCGCACCTTCGCGCAGCCGCCACTCGAGATAGCCCGCGGCGACCTCGGTGTCGTTCTCGGTCTGGAACTCGATTCCCTCGCGTCGGAGCGCGCGGCGCAGCGTGTTGTGGTTCGACAGCGAGCCGTTGTGGACGAGGCAGAGATCGAGCCCCGTCGAGAACGGATGCGACCCCTCGGTCGTGACACGGCTCTCGGTTGCCATCCGTGTGTGCCCGAGCGCGTGGCTGCCGCGCAGATTCGTGAGCTCGAACACCTCGGCGAACTGCTCGGGCAGGCCGACGTCCTTGTAGATCTCGATCACCTGCCCCGCGCTCATGACGCGCAGATCACCCCGCGCGAGGCGAACGCGTGCCTCGCCCTCGGCCGCGTCTCCGGGAACGACGATGACGGCGTGGCTCGCGCGGACGGAGTCGACTTCACCGCCGATCGCCGCCGCGACGGCCCGCCAGTCCTCGGCGGGATGCGGCGAGTACAACGTCAGCTTCGTCAGACCGGCCGTCACCGGATCGCGATACACGGCGACCCCGGCGCTGTCCGGCCCTCGGTCGCTCATCTGCGCGAGCATCGCCACGAGGTGGGCACCGAGGTGCTCTTCGATCTCGGGTGACTTCGCGAACAGTCCGACGATCCCGCACATGCCGCCTCAGTCCCCGGCCACACCGCTGTGGAGGCTCTGCCGACCCATCAGAAGCGCGTCAGATACTCGCGCACTTCCCATGCGCTCACCTGCTCGTGGTAGCGGAACCACTCGTCCCGCTTCACCCGAAGGTAGTAGTCGACGTATTCCTCGTTCTCCCTCGTGCGTCCCAGGGCGGCGCGCAGGACGTCGTCGCCCTCGAGCTCCGCAGTCGCTTCGTGCAACGTCGAGGGAAGCGACCGCAGACCCCTGCCGACGAGCTCCTCGTAGGGAAAGCTGTAGAGGTTCTCGGAGTTCGGCTCGCCGGCATCGAGCTTGTTGGCGATCCCGTCGAGGCCCGAGGCCAGGACTGCCGCGGCCGCCAGATACGGGTTGCAGGAGCCGTCGACCGTGCGATCCTCGATGCGGCCGGGCGCCGGGATCCTCAACATCTGGGTGCGATTGTTGTAACCGTACGAGATCCAGACCGGCGCCCAGGTGGCGCCGCTCGAGGTCGAGCCGAGCTTCAGCCGTTTGTACGAGTTGACGGTCGGCGCGGTCAGCGCGCTGTAGGCCCGCGCATGCGTCTTCAGCCCGCCGATGAAGTTGTACGCAGACTCCGAGAGCCCGAGCCCACGCGGGTCCGATTCGTCGAGGAACACGTTCGTGCCGTTCTGCCAGAGCGACATGTGAAAGTGGCAGCCGTTGCCGGTGAGCGTCGTGAACGGCTTCGGCATGAAGGTCGCGATCCTGCCGTGCTGCTCCGCGAGCGTGTGCACCATGTAGCGGAAGAAGATCGCGCGATCGCAGCTGATGAGAGCGTTGTCGTACTCGAAGTTCTGCTCGAACTGGCCGTTCGCGTCTTCGTGGTCGTTCGCGTAGTTGCCCCAGCCGAGCTCGTTGCAGTACCGCGAGACCGTGGTCAGGAAGTCGTACTGGCGCGTCAGGCCGGCCATGTCGTAACACGGCTTCTCGAGTGTGTCGAGCTTGTCGGCGATCTCGATCGTGCCGTCGGCCTCGAGCTGCACGAGGAAGTACTCGAGCTCGATCCCGATCTTGAACTCGTATCCCTGGTTCGCTGCCTGAGCGAGGACGTTGCGCAGGATCGTCCGCGGGCAGTACGGCCACGCCTCGCCTTCCACCGTCACATCGCACGCGAACCGCGCCAGATTCGGCTGCCAAGGAACGAGCGTGAAGCTGTCGAGGTCGGGGATCGCCGCGATGTCGGGATCGCTCGGGAGCTGGCCGATCTCGCCGGCCGCGAACCCGGCGAAGCCGGCACCGTCCTCGACGAGTGCGTGGAGTTGGGCGGCAGGGATCAGCTTGGCGCTCGGGCGCCCGTACATGTCGACGAACTGGGCGAAGATGAACTCGATTCCACGTTCTGCGATCGTCTTCCGAATCGTCTCGACCTTGGCCGTGTCGACGCCCATCAGGACTCCCTCCTCTTTCGGTAGAGAGTTCCTATCACTACCGGACGCGAGGATCGATGGTCAGAGGCTCCATCGTGACGGGCGCCGGTATAGGGAACCGGTCTATCGCCCGGAGAGCACGAGCCGGAGCTGCACGAGCTTCACCGCGATCTCGATCATCAGCCAGTCGTCCCGGCGGAGATCGATCCCGGAGAGGTCGGCGATCCGCCGGAGGCGTTGCCGCAGGGTGTTTGCATGGATGAAAAGCGCGTCGGATGTCGCGCTGATGCTCCCACGTCGCTTGAGGAATTCCTCGAGCGTAGGTAGAAGCGACGCTCCGCGGTCGCGATCGTACTCCGCGACGCGGGTGACCGCCTCGATCGTCGCGTCACGAACGCCACCGTCGGCGGCGATCCGCAGCAGGTACTTGTAGGCGCCGAGCTCCTCGAAGGCAACGACCGACGTTTCGCGCTCGAGCACGGCCGTTCCGAAGAGCGCCTGGCGTGCCTCCTCGAAGCCTTCGGCGAAGCTCGCGACCCCCACGCAGACGCTCGAAAGCCCGATCGCAAGCGGCACGGCACTGTCGGCGTGGATCCGGCGGACGACCTCTGTCGTAGCCCGCTCGCCGCCTGCCGGCACGCGCAGAAGGCCGCGCAGCGAATCTTCGCGCCGGTCGAAGAGCGAGCCTGGAAGCAGCCCCGCGAGGGCTCGTTCCAGGGCGTCGGCGGCGGGCTCGGCAGCGAGCACGAGATGCGGCCGGTCGAGGTCGCAACCGAGCCGCGCCGCCCTCCCCTCGACAGCCCCCCCAACACGGCCGGCGGCAAGATCCTCGAAAAAGTCCTTGATCAGGTTCTTCTCGGTCAGCCGCTCGATCAGCTGGATCTTCTTGATCCCGACGGCGATCTGGCTGGCGACGGCCCGCGCCGCGTCGACGGCAGTGCTCCGCTCGGCGACGAGCATGCCGAGCAGCTCGTCGCTCGCGACGAGTGGCACGGCGAGGCGCGAGGCGCGCCCGCCACGTGCGAGCTCCGGGCCGAGCTCGGCGAGGCCGAGGGTGGTGCGTGCGTCCGCCCCCACGGGGGCCGACGCACGCAGCTCGAGCTCCTCGCTGCCCTGCTCGAGGAGGTAGAGATGGCACGCACGCGCCTGCAGAAGCCCCCGCGCACAGCGCGCCACCTCCGGCAACAGCTCATCGAGGGTACGAGCGCCCGCGATCACCTCCGCGAGCTCGGTGATCGCCTCGAGCTCGCGCAAGCGGGCACGCGTCTCGTCGTAGAGCCGCGCGTTCTCGATCGCTCCGGCGACGAGCGAGGCACTCGTGACGAGAAAGTCGACCTCGGTCTGGCTGAACGCGCGCGGAGCCTCCGTATGGGCGCTGATGACGCCGATCACGGTCCCGTCGCGTGCTGCGATCGGAACGCTGAGAAGGGACTGGAAGCGCTCTTCCTCGAGCTCGGGAACGTATTCGACGCGCGGGTCGTCGAGGAGGTGGTCCGGAATGAACGCCGGCTCGTTGCGCTCCGCTGCCCACCAGGCGAGGCCTTTCGGGCGCTCGAGCGCGATTTTCCCGATCAGGTGCTCGTACGGCGCACCCGCAGCACGGAGCACGAGCCGATTCCCGTCGCTCTCGACCAGGTAGACGAAGCACGCGTGCACCCCACTCCCTTCCGAGAGCAACCGGACGACAGCGCGGAGCACCTCGTCGAGCTCGAGGCTCGAACCCACCGTCGAGATGATCCGTGCCAGCACATGCCGGCTGTCCAGCTCGGTGCGGCTCACGCCAGCATCGTAAGCCACCTGCCCGCCGGGGAAAAGCCGTGGCAACTCGCGGGTTTCCCCCCTTGCCTTCGCTGCGGGGACAAGGTTGACTACGCGGGACGTCACGCGAAGGAGGCGAGCGATGAAGACGATCGTTGTTGGGTACGACGACACCGAACCGGCGAAGCGGGCCCTCAAGCGCGCGGCCGAGCTCGCTGAGGCGCTTGGCGGCAAGCTCGTGATCACGAGCGTGGCGCCGGTGCACATTCCGGTTGGACGCGGTAGCACCGGCCCGCTCGACCCGACCGATTCCCCCGAGATGCACGCCGACGAGCTGAAAGCCGCCGCGGCGGTGCTCGAAGGCCTCGGCGTCGAAGCAGAGTACGTGCCGGCGATCGGCGAGCCGGCGGACACCATCGTCGAGCTGGCGGGCGACCGCGAGGCCGACCTGATCGTCGTCGGGACGCGTGAGCTGAGCATTCTCAAGCGCCTGCTGGGCGGAAGCGTCAGCTCGTCCGTCGCCCACCACGCCCACTGCGACGTCTTGATCGTGCACTGAGAGCTCGGTCGGATTGACGCTTCGCCGCCGGAGGAGGGGCGACGCGCAGGATCGCCCGCTACCCGCTCTGCCGTGGCGCCGGCGTCGGCCGGATGCTGAGGGCGGCAGCGGCGAGAACGAGCGCGGCAAGCCCCGTCGCCGCAACGCCGCCCCATCCCCACTCCTGCCAGGCGAGGCCCGGCAGGTAGGCGCCGAGGGCGCCGCCGCCGTAGTAGACGCTGAAGTAGATGGCCGTTGCGGCGCCCCGGTCGAAGATGGCGACATCGCTGACACCGAGCTGAGTCGCGGTATACCCGGTGAACATGGAAGCGGCGATGCACGCAAGCCCGAGCACGAGCAGCGGCAGCACATCGGGCAGCGTCAGCAAGACACCGGCGGCTGAGAGGGCGACGGTGCCGAGTGCCAGGCGGCGCCAACCAACCCGGTCTGCAAGGCGCCCCGCGAGCGGTCCGGCGAGCCCCGTGAGCCAGAGGAGGAAGACGAGGCTCGCCGTCGCGACCGAGTACGAGAATGGCGGCTCCTCGAGTCGGTAGGTGACGAAGGTGAAGGCGCCGACGAACGTGAAGAACAGCGCACCGCTGCCGATCGAGACGCCGAGGAGGCGCGGGTTTCTGAGATGCCGCGCGATGCCGCCGCCACGTGAGGGAAGGTGGGTGTCCGGAAGCCCTCCCCGCATCGCGATCGCGGCGGCGAGCGGGAGCACGGCGAGTGCGCCGATCGCCAGGCGCCAGCCGACGACCGAGCTCGCGAGCGCGACGCCCAGCCTCCCGACGAGGCCGCCGACGACGAGAGCCGACACGTAGTACCCCATCGCCCGCGCCCCGATGCGCGGCACGAACGCCTCGACGACGTATGGCGCCCCGACCGCGAGCAACCCGGGCATGCAGAGCCCCTGGAGCGCACGGCAGACGAGGAGCACTTCGAACCCCGGCGCGAGGGCAACCCCCAGAGTAGGCGGCACGAGCAGGACGCTCGCCGTGCGAATCGCACGCGGCCGCCCGATCCGATCCGAGACGGGCCCCCAGACGAAACCGCCGACCGCGACCGCCAGCACGACGACCGAGATCGACAGGCCGGCCCGCGACGGACTGACGTCGAAGGCGCGCGAGAGCTCCGGCAGGATCGCCTGCGTCGAGTACATCGTCGCGAACATCCCGGCCGCGCCGAGCATGAAGCCGGCAAGCGCGTTTCTCACCGGGTCGGCAGCGCCCATCCGGACAGGCTATGTCGCGGGGTATCGTGCGCGGACCGCGATGGCGAACACGGGCACGGCACCCCACCCGTACGGTGCGGTCGAGCGGAAGCTCGCCGCCGGACGCTGTGTCGTGCTCGACGGCGGGATAGCGACGGAGCTCCAGCGGGTCATCCCGCCGGCGAGCCGCGGGGCCGCTGAGGATATCTGGGGGACGTGGCCCCTGTACCGGGCGCCGGAGGCGGTCGCGGACGTCCACCGCTCCTACGTCGCAGCCGGCTGTGACGTGATCTCGACCGACACCTGGTCGGTGCTCGCCGACGTGCGCGGAGGCGACGCCCATGAAGTGGGGCTCGTGCATTGGATGGATACCGCCCGCACGGGTATCCGGCTTGCGCGGGCTGCGGCGGCTGAGGCAGTGTCCGGCTCCTGCGCGGTTGCCTTCTCCGTCTCCGAGGAGGCCGAGTCGCTCGCCCGCGCCGGAACGACGGAGCTTCTCGAGCGGATCTTCGCAGACGAGCCGCCCGACCTCCTGCTCCTCGAGACACTCTCACTCGTCCGCGAGCCGGACACCTTTACCCTCGTCGAAAGCCTCCTCGAACTGGGATTGCCGGTCTGGCTCTCGTTCCGGCGCTGCCGGCACGGTGTTTGCGGCGTCTACGGCCAGCATTGGGGTCCGCCCGAGGGCGATCTCTTCGGCAGGGCGGCCCGTCGGTTCGAGGAGATGGGCATCGACGCCCTCCTGATCAACTGCCTCCCGGTCGACCATGTGCCCGGGATGGTGAGCTGGCTGCGCGACTTCACCGACCTGCCGCTCGGCGTCTATCCGAACCTCGGCCACCTCACGCGTGGGCTCTGGCGTTTCGACGAGCGGATCGACCCGAGCGCCTATGCGGACCTGGCGCTCGCGTGGCGAGAGGAGGGCGCCCAGATCATCGGCGGCTGCTGCGGCGTCACACCGGCGCACATAGCCGCAGCTGCCGAGGCGCTCGTAGGAACGCGCGCCGGACATCGCAGGGTGGCTCCGCGACGTGAAACGGCCGGCGGCGGCGCCGGCCCTCCCGTGGAAAGCTGGCGCGACGGGGAGGGCCGCACGATCTATCCCCTCCCGTTCCCGGATCTGGCCGTCGAGCCTGGGGTGTTCGTACCCACCCAGGGGAGCTACCTGCTCTGGAAGCACCTGCACCGGACCGGCCTCGGCAACGGCGGCACGTGTCTCGACGTCGGCTGTGGGTGCGGCATCCTGGCCGTCCAGCTCGCCCTCAATGGGGCGAGTTCGGTGCATGCGATCGACATCGACCGGAGCTCGGTCGCGAACACGCTCGCGAACGCATTCCGCAACGACGTGTCGGATCGCGTAACGGGGGACACGATCGACCTGTTTCAGTGGGAGCCGACTGCCCGGTTCGACGTCATCGCAGCCAGCCTCTACCAGATGCCCGTCGACCCCTACGAGGAGCCGAGTGGACACCGTCCTCTCGACTTCTGGGGCCGGAACCTCTTCGATCGCTTTCTCGCCCTCCTCCCGGATCTCTTGCACACAGACGGACGGGCTCTCGTGCTCCAGCTCTCGATCCTGGGCCAGGTCCGGACGGCCCAACTGCTCGCAGGCCACGGCCTCGAGGCACGGGTCGTCGACTACAGCTTCTTCCCCTTCGGCGAGGTATTCGACTCGAACGCGCACCAGATCGCCCGGGTCGAAGAGCTCTCGGACGCCCACCACCTCGCCGTCGGTGGCGACAACGTGATGATCGCCTACCTCCTGGAGATCACTCGGCTGGATGGTTAGTGCCGGGCGACGACACCGAGGTGCTGCTCGTAGGCGCCGCTCTCGACGATATCCGCGATCTGCTCGATCGTGAACCCGAGTTCGGCATCGGTGTTGTAGTAGTGCGGCCCGAGCCGGATGCCCGCATCGGGGCGGAAATCGCAGAGGATCTGCCGCTCGGCCAGCTCCCGGTGAACCGCCGGGAACTCGGGCACATGGACGGTAACGGTGCCGCCGCGACGCGCCGGGCTCCGGGGGCTCCGCACTTCGAACCCGGCCTCGTCCGCGAGGTCGATCAGGAGCTGCGTCTGCTGCAGTGAGTTCTCGCGGATCCGGTCGACGCCGACCTCTTCGATCAGGTCGTAGCCCGCCGTCGCGGCGTACAGGGCCGGGACGTTCGGCGTGCCCGTGAGGAAGCGGGCCGCACCCGTCGCATAGTCCATTTCCTCCTCGAAGTCGAACGGCCGCTCGTGCGCCTGCCAGCCCGTGAAGGTCGGCTCGAGCCGCTCGGCGAGGTCGGGCCGCACATAGAGCCAACCGTTGCCGGGGCCGCCGTTCAACCACTTGACCGAGCCGCCGACGGCGAAGTCGACGTCCAACACGGTGACGTCCAACGGGACGATGCCGGCGCTCTGGTAGCAGTCGAGGATCACGTGGGCACCCGCCTCGTGCGCCCGGTTGATGATCGGCTCGATCTCCTGGATCTCTCCTGTCTTGAAGAGCACATGGCTGATCGGAACGAGGAGCGTGCGCTCGTCGATCACGTCGACGATTGCACTGTCGTCCTCGCAGACCACGACCTCGAGTGCCGGCTGCGCCTGGTACAGGTACCGCACCGACGGGAAGTTCCCACGTTCGTAGACGACCCTGTTTCGGGCCGGGTCGATCGGGAAGAACGACGAGAGCACGACCGCCTCGGCGACCGCGACGTTCTGGTGCATCACGGTGGTTCCCGGCACGCCCCCGATGATCCGGCCGACCTGGTCGCCGACCGTCATCGGCATCGTCCACCAGCCCTCACCCCACGAGCGAATGCCCCGCTCCTTCCACATGCGCGCGTACTCCGCGAGGCGCTCCTCGGCCTTGGCTGGCATCGCGGCCAGCGAGTGGTTGATCAGATACGTCGTGTGCTCCAGGATCGGAAAGGCAGATCGGTATTCGAGGAGGTCGCGCATGCGCCGCAGCGTAGACGATGGTCGCCGGGGACCCGGACCCCGCCGATGAGAGCGATGGTCCTCGACGCCCCGGGAGCAGACCTCCGTGCTGCGGAGGTTCCGGATCCGAAACCCGGCCCAGGCCAGGCGCTCCTGCGGGTGCTCGCGTGCGGCGTCTGCCGCACCGACCTGCACATCCTCGACGGCGAGCTCCCGCATCCGAAGCTGCCACTCGTCCCCGGTCACCAGATCGTCGGCGATGTGCTCGAGGGCGCCGGACGCTTCCCGCCGGGTGCCCGAGTGGGTGTCCCTTGGCTCGGCTGGACGTGTGGTGTGTGCTCGTACTGCGAGCGCGGGTTGGAGAATCTCTGCGACCGGGCCCGCTTCACCGGCTATGACCTCGACGGCGGCTTCGCGGAGCTGTGCGTGGCCGACGAGCGCTACTGCTTCCCGATTCCCGGCGGGTATCCCGACCTGCAGGCCGCGCCGCTCCTCTGCGCAGGGCTGATCGGGTACCGCGCGCTCCAGCTGGCGGGTGGCGCTCGCCGAATCGGCCTGTACGGATTCGGCGCGGCGGCACACATCGTCTGCCAGGTCGCGGTGAGCAGGGGACGCGACGTGCTTGCCTTCACGCGTCCCGGCGACGAGGCGGCCCAGGGGTTCGCACGCTCACTCGGCGCAATGTGGGCCGGCGACACGGTTGGAGGGCCACCTGCGCCGCTCGACGCGGCGATCATCTTCGCGCCGGCGGGCGAGCTCGTCCCGATCGCGCTCGGCCACGTCCGAAAAGGTGGCACGGTCGTGTGTGCCGGCATCCACATGAGTGACATCCCCTCGTTTCCGTACGAGCTGCTCTGGGGCGAGCGGGTCGTCCGCTCGGTCGCAAACCTGACGCGGGCCGACGGCGAGTCCTTCCTCCGACTCGCGCCGCGCGTCCCGGTGCGCAGCGAGGTCGAGGCGCTCCCGCTCGAGCAGGCGAACGAAGCGCTCGCTCGTCTCCGAGCGGGCACTGTCCGCGGCGCCCTCGCCCTCCTGCCCTGAGTCTCCACGCCGGCAGAGAGTACCCCGGACGGCAGGACATAGAATCGGCTCGGAGCCAGCCGAAGGAGCCTTGTGGGAACCGCATACGGACGGTTCGACGACGCGAGTCGCGAATACGTCATCACGAGGCCCGACACGCCCCTCCCGTGGCTCAATTATCTCGGTCAGGACGATCTCTTCGGTCTCTGCACGAACACGGCCGGTGGTTACACGTTCTGGCGTGACGCCAAGCTACGGAGGCTGACCCGGTACCGCTACAACAACGTTCCGTACGACATCGGGGGGCGCTACCTCTACGTCCGGGACGGCGAGACGGTCTGGAATCCCGGGTGGAAGCCGACGAAGACCCCGCTCGACCGGTACGAATGCCGGCACGGGCTCGGCTACACGCGGATCGTCGGCGTCAAGGACGATGTCGAAGTCGAATTGCTCCTGTTCGTGCCTCCGGGCGAGAACGTCGAGCTCTGGCGGACGACCGTGCGGAACATCGGCGCGCGACCCAAGGACCTGACGCTGTTCTCCTTCGTGGAGTTCTGCTTTTACGAGGCTCTCAACGACATGTCGAACCTCCAGCGGACGTACTCGATCGGCGAGGTCGAGGTGGAAGGCTCCGCGATCTACCACACGACCGAGTACCGCGAGCGCCGAGACCACTACACGCTGTTCGGCTGCACCCATCGGATCAGCGGTTTCGACACGTCGCGCGATGCATTCGTCGGAGTCCACAACGGACTCCACGAGGCTGCCGTGCCCTTCTCCGGGTCAGCCACGGGCAGCATCGCGCACGGATGGAATCCGATCGGCTCCCACCAGGTCGACCTCCGATTGGAGCCCGGGACATCGGACACCTTCTCGTTCCTGCTCGCCTACGTGGAGCAGGGCGACGCGCCGAAGTTCGAGCGTCCCGGCGTCGTCGACAAGACCCGAGGCCATGCGATCCTCGCGCGCTACCAGGCGCCGGGCGCCGTCGATGCCTCCTTCGCTGCGCTCGGCAACCGCTGGAACGACCTCCTCTCGGCGTTCCAGGTGGACTGCCCCGATGAGCATGCGAAGCGGATGGCGAACATCTGGAACCAGTACCAGTGCCTCGTCACCTTCAACCTCTCGCGATCGGCGAGCTTCTACGAAACGGGCATCGGCCGCGGCATGGGCTTTCGCGATTCGAACCAGGACGTCCTCGGCTTCGTCCACCTTCTGCCCGAGCGGGCCCGGCAGCGAATCCTCGACCTCGCGGCGACCCAGCTCGCGGACGGCACCTGCTACCACCAGTATCAGCCTCTGACCAAGCAGGGGAACGCCGACGTCGGCGGTGACTTCTACGACGACCACCTCTGGCTCGTACTCTCGACCTGCGCGTACGTGAAGGAGACGGGCGACACCTCCATCCTGCGAGAACCGGTGGGGTACGCGGATACGCCCGGTAGCGGCGAGGACCTCGGGCACCATCTCGAGACGAGCATCGCGTACACGCTCTCCCATCGGGGCGAGCACGGGCTCCCGCTGATCGGCCACGCCGACTGGAACGACTGCCTCAACCTCAACTGCTTCTCGACCGAGCCGAACGAGTCGTTCCAGACGGCCGGCGACGTCGAGGGGTCTCGGGCCGAGTCGGTCATGATCGCGGGACTCTTCCTCTATGCCTGCCGCGACCTGGCCGGCCTCTACCGGCACCTCGGCCACGCCGAGAAGGCCGCTCGGGTCGACGACGTCTACGACGACATGCTCCTCTCGGTCGAAGAGCATGCCTGGGACGGCGCCTGGTACCTCAGGGCCTTCGACGCCGACGGAACGCCCGTCGGGTCGAGTGAGAGCGACGAGGGGAAGATCTTCATCGAGAGCCAGGGCTGGTGCGTACTCGGCGGCGCCGGCCGCAACAACGGCCGCGCGCGGACGGCGCTCGAGAGCGTCCACGAGCATCTCCTCACCGACCACGGAATCGTCCTCCTTCAGCCGGCGTACACGCGCTACCACCTCGAGCTCGGCGAGATCACCAGCTATCCGCCGGGCTACAAGGAGAACGCCGGGATCTTCTGCCACAACAACACCTGGATCCACCTCGGCTGGTGCCTTCTCGGCGACGGCGACCGCGCGCTCGAGTACTACCACTCGATCTGCCCCTCGACTCAGGCGGACATCGATACGTACCGGGCCGAGCCTTACGTCTACGCGCAGATGATCGCGGGCCGGGATGCCGCCACTCCCGGCGAGGCCAAGAACTCGTGGCTGACAGGCACCGCCGCCTGGACGTTCGTGACGATCGCGCAGGGCATTCTGGGAATCAAGCCCGGGTATGACGGCCTACGGATCGATCCGTGCATCCCGCGACGGTGGGGCTCGTTCAGTGTCACCCGGCGGTTCCGCGGTGCCACGTACGAGATCACCGTCTCGAATCCGGACGGCGTGTCGACGGGCGTTCGCTCACTCGTCGTCGACGGCCTCGCGGTCGAGGGCGACGTGGTGCCGCTCGCAGAGGGCGCCGAGCGGGTCACGGTCGAGGTCGTGCTCGGCCTCTAAACCCGCCACTCTCCGCCGATCGGTTCAGCTCAGCCGCTTCAGCAGACCGAGCGCCTGCTGGTTCCAGGGAACGCGGTGCGTCGTCCCGGCACCTCGCATCTCGCCGCGATGCTCGAGGTACCAGTCGTACGTGGCGCACAACGTCTCCGCGTTCGAGAACCGCGGTTCCCAGCCCAGAAGATCGCGCGCCTTCTCGATCGAGACGAAGGAGTCCTTGTGCGCCGTCTTGTAGTGCCATTCGGCGAGCGGCGACAGCCTGGCGACCTCGAGCGCTCGCAACGACACCTCGGCGGGCCTGACGGGCAAGGACCGCAACCTCGAGCCCGAGCCCGCGTGGTCGATCAGTGCCTGGAGATCGTCGCGAACGGTTCCGAAGGAGCCGGCGCCGACATTCAGCGCCACGCCGCGCACCGGGGCGGCGAACGCTCGCACGACCGCGTCGACGAGATCCTCGACCGCAAGTAACTGGTACAGGTTCTCGCCGTTGCCGAGGATGGGAATCCGGCGCCCCTCCCGAATCCAGTCGAACAGGATCTCGAAAACGCCGAGGCGCTCGCGACCGACGAACGTCTTCGGCCTCAACGTCACGACGTCGAGGCCGCGGCGCTCGAATTCGGCGGCGACGTGCTCGGCTTCGACCTTCGACTCGCCGTACCAGCCGACGCCGACCAGTGGATCGTCTTCGTGGATCGGATGCCGCTCGGGAACCCCGTAGACGGCGGTCGACGAGATCAGGACGACGCGCCGCACGCCGGCTGCGAGCGCGGCGGCGAGCACGTTCGCCGTGCCCTCGACGTTGACGGCGCGGATCGTCGCACGCGACGCCTGGATCGGCAGTGCCGCGGCGGCGTGGACGACTACGTCGGCGCCGGAGACGAGCGTACGCACGTCCTGTTCGGATCGAATGTCGCCCCGCACCTCCTCGACGCCGCTCTCGAGCTCGCGATCGTCGAGAGCGGCGAGGTCGAGCGTGCGAACGGCGGCTCCGTCGGCGCGGACGCGACGGGCGAGGTGGAGGCCGAGGAAGCCGGCGCCACCCGAGATCGAGACCAGAGTCACCCGGGGAGGCTAGTCACCGAACGCGCGCCACCAGTTGGTTCCACCGCCGGGGGCCGCGCGTTGACGAGAACGGCCGCGACGAGCAGCACGAGGATCGCCACCGTACTCTCTCCGATCAGGCTTCGGCGCAGACCGCTCGGGGCGTCGCCCTGCTCGAGCCTCGGTCGCACGACGAAGTGGTGCACCGCCCCCCAACCGAGCGCGACGCAGACGATCGCGATCTTGACCATCAGATCCCGGCCGTACGGCGTCGACCAAAGGTCCGAGATGCTCGGTAGCCGCGCGATCGAGAGGTACGTGCCCGCCAGCACGAGCACCGCGACGAGCACCGTCGCGATTCGCGAGAAGCCGAGAAAGGCCGTTCGACGGAGCGCAGGCGCGAGGGGCCAAACACAGGCAGCGAGCGCTACGAGGCCACCGACCCACAGCATCGCGGCCGCAAGGTGAAGCCAGTCGGCGAGACCTGTGAGGAGGGTCGCGTTCGGCTCGACGGCCTGATGCCCGGAGAGTGACAGCCCCGTCGCAAACCCCAGTCCGATCACGAACGCGGGCCAGAGGAGCCACGGCCGGTCGAGGATCCAGGCGAGCAGGACGAGAGCGGTGACGACCGCGAAGCCAAGCGTCATCGCGACGAACGCGATCCCGAAGCGGGTCTTCGTCGCAATCGGGGAGAGGTCGCCGTAGAGCAGATCGATGAACGGCAGCTGCAACGCGTCGGCAGCCCGCATCACGAACGCCGCGATCCCGACGTTCAGTGTCGCGATGCCGCCCGCGGCGGCCAGCCCGTACATCCGGTTGGAGAGCCGGACGGGAAGCGGCTCGCGGAGCACGAGGAGCCGAAGGCCGATCGTCCCCACGAGCAGCGCGAGTGCGACGAAGTACGCCCAGCGTGCGACGTCGTCCGTCCAGGTCGGGCCTGTCGAGCCGTACGCCTCGGTCGGGGCCGGTGGGGTCACGCCGATGCCGAACGTGTAGACACCCGCGCCCGTGTGACCGTCGGAGGAGGTCGCACGCCAGCGCACCGTGTACGACTCGCCCCGCTCGAGGCCGCGCACCGGAACGCGGACGATGCGACCGCCGCCACCCGACACCGCGATGCCGGACAGTCTGCGTCCCGCCGCCGAGAACACCTCGATCGCCCGGGCGGTCGTCGTCACCCCCTGATCGAACCGGAGCACGACGGCACGTGGCGATGCGTCGAGCCGCGACTGCGTCGCAGGCGAGCTGCTGATCAGGGTCGCGTGAGCGGAGGCGGCCGTCGGGAGCACGAGCGCCGCAATCGCGACCACGACGAGGTGTCTCATCCGGCGCCGCCCGCGAGATCCGAGAGGTGGCCGAAGATGGGAGCCACGTCACGGTCGCAGAACAGCATCACGGCGAGCACGACCCACGTCATCGCGAACCCCGCGCTCCAGGCAAGGCGCCGTGGCTGCAGCACCTGGCCGAGCGGGAAGACGGCAGCGACGAGGAGCGTCCATCCGATCGCGTGGTGCAGGAACGCCGCTCGGGAGAACAGCCACGGGTTCTGTTCGTGGATGAGGAACGCGGCGGCGCTGACGAGGAGCGTGAACGAGAGCGAGAGCCTCCACCACCGGCTCGTCAGCTTGCCGCGCACGAGGGCGAGCTGGACGGCACCGGCCAGCATCGCGACCTCGGCCCACGAGGCATGAGCCAGCATGTGGAGCGTCGAGTTCGTGAAGAAGACCGACACCGGCCAGAGGAGGACGCCGATCGCGAAGGCGATCGAGGGCCACAGGTACATGCGCCAGCGCCGCATGGCGAAGACCTCCGCGCCGACGATCGCCTCGGCCAGCAGGACGAGTCCGAGGAGGAGAAAGCCCGCAGCGAAGGCCCAGTGGACGAGCTCAGCTCTTGGTTCCATGCGCAGAGCGGAGGTCGTCGATGAGGCCCGGGGCAATCGCGAGAGAGAAGAGCAGGCCGACGCCGATCACGAGCAGCGGCGGCTGAATGAGATAGTCGTAGACCCCCTTGTCGACACGGTCGAAGAAGACGATGCGGTACGGCTGGAAGATCGCCCACACGATCCCACCCAGAATCGTCACGGGTCCCAGCGACTCGATCGCCAGCGCCCGCCCGGATCGGCGCTCAACCCCTAAACGTTCGGTGGCCTGCTCGAGCGGGCCGACGATCTCCGAGCTCACGGTGCGCCTCCCCGGGTTCGTCATCGGCGGAACACCCCAAGTCTGCCGTGGCGCGAGTCAGTTGGCAACCCCTGTCTTGCACTGACCTGTTTCGGAACGCCGGTGCTCAGGGCACGGCGAATCGTTCGCGAAAGGTGAACGCCCACGGGGTGGGCCCGTGCTCGCGGAGATGCACGAGCCTGGCAACGGCCGCGTCGACCGTCGGCGTCGTCCCGGCCGGAATCCACCAGAGCGCGGTGCCCGAATCGACCTGCCGCTCGAACCACTCGCGACGGCGGCGAAGAACGGCCCGGTGACCCTCGTCCCGAAAGGCGAAGGCCTCGAGCGCCTCGATCGACTCCCACACCGACATGTTCACGATCACAAGAGGGTCATCGAACGCGCGCACCGAGGTCGCGTTCCCCTGTTCCGTCTGGAGTCTCCAGACGAAGCCGGGTGCACGATCGGCGCGCGCGTTGACCGGATCGAGCGCCGCCACGAATTCGGCTGTCGCCGGGGCGTCGACCGGCGCGAGCAGGCGGGCGACGTTGATCTGGGCGAGGTGGTGGTCGCTCACAGTCCGTACGCTTCGAGCAGCTTCAGCCACAACTCGCTCCGCGTTGGGAACGACGGTACGGCGTGCCAGAGCGTGTCGATCGACACCTCGGCGACGACCGCGATCGTCGCGGCGTGCAGCGCTTCCGCAACCTCGGCGCCTGTGATCGTGGCGCCGACGATGACGCGCCTGTCCTCGTCGACGACGATTCTGGCGGTCCCCACTGCGCCGCGGCCGACGAACGAGCCACCGGCGTTGCCGCTCGTTTCGACGTCGACGTGCCTGACTCGGAGGCCGGCCTCCTGGGCCGCCCCGAGCGTGAGCCCGACGGCTCCTACCTGAGGATCTGTGAAGATGACGCGCGGCGAGCGGCCCCCGTCCGAACGCAGCTCGACCTCACGACCGAGAATGGTGTCCGCCACGAGCCGTCCCTGGTACTTCCCCATATGGGTGAGGAGCGCACGACCGTTTACGTCGCCGACCGCGAACAACCAGTCATGCCCTGGGACACGGAGGTTTTCGGTGACGACGAGTGGGCCGTCGGTCTCGAGCCCGATGGTCTCGAGACCGATTGCAGCGGTGCCGGGCCGGCGGCCAAAAGCCGCGAGGACCTCTTCCGCCTCCACCGTTGTCCCGTCATCGAGCTCGATCAGGACGGCGCTCGGCCGCGACACCCGTACCGCCGAGCGCTGCAGCCTGACGTCGACACCGCCCTCGCGGAGGGCTTCCAGCACCTGCGCCCCGGCGAACGGCTCCTCCCGCTCGATCAAGCGCTCGCCCCGATGCACGAGTGTCACCGTCGATCCGAAAGCCGCCCAGGCCTGACTGAGCTCCACCCCGACGACTCCCCCGCCGAGGACTGCCAGCCGCGGAGGGACCTCGGTTGCCGTCGTTCCCTCGATGTTCGTCCACGGGCGGGCGGCGCGGAGCCCCTCGATGTCGGGGATCAGCGCAGAGGAGCCGGTGGCGACGATCACGGCCTTTCCTGCCATCAGTTGCTCGCCGTCGACCACCACGCGCCGCTCGCCGTCCAGTCGACCGTGGCCCCGGACGAGCGTGACTCCTCGCTCTTCGAGCCATGGCACCTGCCCGGTGTCGTCCAGGTGTGAGATCACGTCGTCGCGCCGCGCGAGCACTGCCGCGACATCGATCGGACCGATCTCGAGCCCGGGGACGCGCCCGACCTCGCGCGCGAGCTCCACCGGCCGAAGCAGCGCCTTCGACGGCATGCACGCGTAGAAGGAGCATTCACCGCCGACGAGCCTCGACTCGACGATCGCCACCGAGAGGCCGTTTTGTCCGAGCCGCCCTGCGGCTACCTCACCGGCCACGCCGGCGCCCAGCACGACCACGTCGAACTCGCGCACAGTCCCTCCCGTCGGTTGCAGAGCTCAGGCGCCGGGCTCCGGCCTGGCGTCGAGCGTATGAGTGCGTTCGCCATTCCTCGCTCGACGCCAGGCTAAAGCCTGGCGTCGGGGTGGCGTCGAGGTGGCATCGCGCCTGCGACCGCGGTCAGCGTGTCAGATCACCGTTCGCCGAGACCTTGACAGCCCGCGCCCCGAAGTCCGCCTTCGACAGAGCGCGCACGATCCCGTGAGCGCTCTCGGCGGGGTCGAGTGCCGGCATGCCGCCACGCACGAGGCGGGTCGGGACGAGCGTGCCGCTGTCGAAGGCACCGTCGCCACGGAGCGTCACCCGGAGGATGCCGCTCAGAGACAGCGGCCCGCCGAGCGCGAAGACCTTGTAGCCCGCGAAGTTCCCGAGCGAGTAGGCGATCAGATGTCCCCGGTACCACTCCATTCCACGTAACACATGAGGCCCGTGGCCGATGACGAGGTCCGCGCCCGACTCGACCACGGCGTGAGAGAACGCGACGACGTTGCCTCGGTTCTCGCCCAGGAACGTCTCCGGCCCCGGCCGCACATGCGCATGATCGGTGCCCTCCGCACCGGCGTGCATGGTGACGATGACGACGTCTGCGTTCGCGGCGGCTCGCCTGACGAGACGCCTGGCCGCCGGAATGTTCGTGAGCCGCTGAGCCCACCGATAGGGGGCAAAGCCGACGACGGCAACCTTGATCTCGCCGACCTGCTGATAGCTGATCTCACCGGGGCGCCCCGTATGAGCAAGACGTTGCTTCGCAAGAGCCGCGAGTGTCTGCTCCTCGCCCGACGGGCCGTAGTCGAAGGCATGGTTGTTCGCGAGGTTCATGATCGTGAAGCCGGCCTTGCGAAGCCACGTCGCGTACGACGGGGGGGTCTGGAAGGCGTAGCAGTCGGTGCTGCCGGCCCTGCATTTCGAGCTACCCCCGGTGGAGAGCGTGCCTTCCAGGTTCCCGAGTACGACGTCGCCGGCCAGGTCGGTCTCGACTTCGTCGAAGAACGACCGGCCGCCTCCGGGCGGCAGGTTCGGCGTCGAGCCCATCACGATGTCACCAACCGCGGCGATCGTGACGACTCCGGCCGGGACATCGCTTTTCGCCTTCTTCACGGTGACGGTCTTCGGGACCGCGACCGCCTTCGGCGCCGCCTGAACCCGCTCTGCGACCGGCGACGGCGCGCGGTCGACGAGCAGCGAGAAGACGAATCCGACCGCGACGACGACGGCGCCTGCTCTCAGGACAAGGGCGAGCACCCGCACGGACGAACGTTAGTTGCGGTTGCCGAGAAAGATGAGCGCGTAGTAGGCGAGCTGCGAGAGCGCGGCGAGCGCTGCGGCCACGTACGTCATGGCAGCCGCGCTGAGCACGCTGCCGACTCCCTGCTCCTCGCCTGCGCTGACGAGCCCGAGCGAATGGAGTTGCGCCTTGGCGCGCCGCGAGGCGTCGAACTCGACCGGCAGCGTCACGAGCTGGAACAGGACGACGACCGCGAAGAGGATGATTGCGAGCTGAGCCAGGCCGGCGATCTGGGCGAACACGCCGATCAGCAGCAGGATCAGCCAGGATTTCGACGCGAATGCGACCGCGGGGAACATCGCGCTACGCAGCCGGAACGGCGCGTAGGCCTTCTCGTGCTGGATCGCGTGACCCACTTCATGGGCGGCGATCGCTACCGACGCGACGGCGTGCCCGTCGTAGACGCCCTGCGAGAGATTGACGGTGCGCTGCCGAGGGTCATAGTGATCGGAGAGCGGGCCGCCGGGAGCCTGGTGGATGGGGACGGCCGAAAGGCCGTTGTGGTCGAGGATCATCCGCGCCACCTGTTCCCCCGACATGCCGTTCGCAACCGGCACTTGCATCTGCGAGGCGACGGTCTTCTTGAGCCGGTGCTGGATCACGAAGCCGATGATCATCGGCGGGATCAGGAAGATGAAGTAGATACCCAGGTTTCCCATGGGAAGGATGGTACCAACCAAATGCGATCGCCCCGCTGGATTTCGGCCCGCTCGAGGCCGTGTCGAGCGAAGCATTCCTTCCGTCCCCGCCGCAGCCGGGGCGACCTCGGCCTACCCACGGTGGCATCTCACTTGTCTTTTTGAAGTGATGTTGCTATACATTCGATAGCGTCAGCTATCACGAGCGGTCGAGGGACCTGGCCCGACGAAACCGCCGCAACCGGGACGACGTCCGTCAGGTGCGAACTCCAGCCGCAAGCCACCCACCCGGGGTGGCGACCGGGAAGATGGCGAAGCGCAGGTGCCGCCGGCACCGTCCAGGGCTCCGGGATCGGGGCCCTCTGTCGTTCCGGGGGTGAGGAGGAAGCGGATGGCAGAGGCCACACGGACGTTGAAGGAGGCACCGACGCTCGAGCTCGTGCTCAAGCGCAATCCGGTCGAGCGGTTGAAGCGGGAGAAGAGCCCACTCGCGATGCTCGGCGAGCTGCCCTCGCTGATCGCGACAGGCTACGCCGATATCGACGAGGAGGACCTCGTCCGCCTCAAGTGGTGGGGCGTCTATCACGACAAGCCGAAGATCGGGACCTTCATGCTCCGGATCAAGCTGCCGGCCGGCCGGATCACGCCCGCGCAGCTTCGCACGATCGGCGAGCTCTCGAACGAGCACGGCCGCGGTGCCGGGGAGCTGACGACACGGCAGACGGTTCAGCTGCACTACCTCGAGCTGGCCTCCCTGCCGACGGTGTTCGACCGCCTCCGCGACGCAGGGCTGACGACCGTCGGCGCCTGCGGCGACGCGGTCAGGAACCTGACAGGATGCCCCGTCGCCGGCCTCGCCCACGACGAGCTCTTCGACGTCACCGCTCTGCACGACGAGGTGACGGCGTTCTTCTACGGCAATCCCGACTACTCGGACCTGCCACGCAAGCACAAGATCTCGATCTCGGCCTGCGCGCATCGCTGCAACGCGCCCGAGATCAACTGCATCTCGCTCGTCGGGGCACTCCGCAACGGGGAGCAGGGCTTCGCGGTCCTCGTCGGCGGTGGACTGTCGTCAGTGCCGCGAATCGCGCGCGACCTCGGCGTCTGGATCCGCGAGGACGAGGCGATGCCCGTGATGCGGGCCTTGCTCGACGCCTGGAAGGAGGATCTGCGCTACCGGGTTTCCCGCGTCAAGGCACGCATGAAATTCATGGTCGACGATCGCGGCCCGGAGGGAATGCGCGACGAGGTCGAGCGACGGCTCGGTTACGCCCTCCCTGACTATTCGCTCCTGCCGCTCGACCACGAGCCGGCCGACCACATGGGTGTCGAGCCCGAGCATGAGACCGGTGTGACCTCCGTGGGTGCGCCGGTGCATCTCGGTCTGATCGACGGCGACCAGATGCTCGCCGTCGCCGACCTCGCCGCGGGCCAGGGCCGCGACATCCGCCTGACGAGGCAACAGAACCTCGTCGTGACCGGCGTCAGGGACGCAGAGGCCGCCTCACTGGTGCTGGCGGAGATCGGCTTCCCGGTCGACGCGAACCGGCTGCGGAGCAACGCGATCGGATGCACCGGGGAACCGCACTGCAACTTCGCGGTCGCCGAGACGAAGAGCCGGCTCGGCGTCCTGATCGAGCACCTGGAAGGGCGGTTCGGAGACGACGTCTCCGGGCTGCGGCTGCATCTCGACGGATGCCCGCACGCCTGCGGCCAGCACTGGGTCGGCGACCTCGGCTTTCAGGGCACGACGGTACGCGACGCCGAAGGCAAGCGCCATCAGGCGTACGACATCTTGCTGCGTGGAGCGCTCGGCCCGGTGGCGGCGATCGGCCGCCCGGTGTTCCGGCGCGTGCCGACGGAGGAGCTCGACGAGACGGTGGAGCGGCTGATCGTGGCGTGGCTCGAAGGCCGAAGCCCCGACGAGAGCTTCAGGGCGTGGTGCGACCGCATGACAGACGACGAGCTCGGCGTCCTGATCGGCCGCGAGCCGGCCCGGTCGCGCCGGGGAGAGAAAGCACCCGAAGAGGAGGTAGCTGCATGAGCACGAGCGTAGGCCCGACGGAGCGACCAGAGAGCGGAGGCACCGACTTCGCCGGCTCCGGAGCCGGAGAGGCCGACTACATCGACGACCTCGAGGCCGGCGAGCTGTCGGTCGAGTTCGAAGGGCAAGAGCCCTGGGAACTGCTCGAGTGGGCGATCGACCGGTTCGGCGGAGGGCTCGCCCTCTCGACCGCCTTTCAGGAGGGCGACGTGGCGCTGATCGACATGGCGTATCGGATCGATCCGACCGTTCGCGTCTTCTCGATCGACACGGGGCGATTGCCGCAGGAGACACATGATCTCGTGGAGCAGCTTCGCGAGCGCTACGACGGCCTCCGCCTCGAGTTCCTTTCGCCCGACGCGGGCCAGGTGCAGCGCCTCGTCGATCGCCACGGCCCGAACCTTTTCTTCCGCTCCGTCGAGAACCGGTTGCTCTGCTGCAACGTCCGCAAGGTGCAACCCCTCACCCGAGTGCTCGCTGGACTCGACGCGTGGGTGACGGGCCTTCGGCGCGATCAGTGGGCGTCGCGCTCGGACATCCGCAAGATCGAGATCGACCACGACCACGGCGCGATCGTCAAGCTGAACCCGCTCGCCGAATGGGCCGAAGACGAGGTTTGGGACTACCTCCGCGAGAACGACGTGCCGACGCATGCGCTCTATGCGAAGGGCTACACCTCGATCGGCTGTCTGCCGTGCACGCGACCGGTGGCCGCGGGCGAGCCCGTGCGCGCGGGCCGGTGGTGGTGGGAGACCGACGCACCGAAGGAGTGCGGCATGCACTGCGCAATCGAGACGGGCGGCTTCGAGCACGAGCTCCATGCGATCGTCGGCGAGGGCTCGCATGAGTGACGCGCTGATGGAGTCGGTCATCCGCATTTCGGAGTCGGAAGGCGAGCTCGCGTTGGCAGAGACCCGGGCAGTCCTCGCCGCTGCAGCATCGGAGAGCTACCGCGAGCAGCTCACGGACCTCGGGGAGGCGATCGAGGCGGGCCGGCTCGAGGAGCAGCACGCGCAGACGCTCGAGCCGATCCTCGAGCTGGCCCTGCAGTCGGGACGGGTCCGCGCCTTCTACGGCCCACCCGGCGAGCAGGCCGCCTTACGGCTCTATCGCAAGCTGCCGCGCGGAGCGGCACTGCAGCAGAGTGCCCGCGACGTGAGCGACGCTCTCGGGTCGCTGCAGGGCCACCGTCTCGAAGGCGCGACGCTCACCGCGGTCGGGCCCGGCGCGTTCACGCTGTCGCTCGCGACCGACGAGGGGCGCCTTTCGGTCCGGCTCGATCGCCAGGGCGCCCGGATCACGTCCGTCGAGGTCTGATCGTGGCTTCTCCCCGCTACTACATGGCCTGCCTCGATCTGACGGGACGCAGCGTGCTCGTGGTCGGCGGAGGCCCGGTTGCCCTCGAGAAGGTCGAAGGGTTGCTGGCGGCGGGCGCCGATGTCTGCCTCGTTGCTCCCCGGATCGTGCCTGGGCTCGTCGATCTCGACCTGACCCTGATCCGCCGCCGATATCGCGCCTCCGACCTCGACGGGAAGTTCCTGGTCGTCGCCGCCACCTCCACGACGTCGGTCAACCGCCGAGTCTTCCGCGACGCTGAGGCGCGGACGCTCCTCTGCAACGTCGTCGACGTGCCGGAACTGTGCTCGTTCATCCTCCCGGCGATCCACCGTCACGAGCCGATCGCGATCGCCGTGTCGACGGGAGGCGCGTCGCCCGCGCTCGCCCAGCGTCTCCGCGACGAGATCGCGACCGTGGTCCGACCCGAGCACGCCGAGCTCGCCCACCGGCTGCGCGAGCTGCGCCCATGGGCCAAGTCGCATTTCGCCACGTACGAAGAGCGCAAGGAATACTTCGCCGGGCTCGTCGCGCAGGAGCTCGGGTGACGGTCCACCTCGTCGGCGCCGGGCCCGGCGATCCGGGGCTGATCACCGCCCGCGGCCTGGACCTCGTCCGCTCCTGCGACGTCCTCGTCGCCGACGCGCTCGTCTCCCCCGAGTTGGTCGACGAGGCTCCTGACGACGCCCTCGTGATCGGACGCACCGGCATGAAGCAGGACGCTGTCACGAGACTGCTCGTCGCCTATGGAGCGGCGGGCCTCGACGTGGTACGCCTCAAAGGCGGCGACCCGTTCGTGTTCGGGCGAGGCGGCGAAGAAGCCCTGGCCCTCGCCGAGGCCGGCGTTCCGTTCGAGATCGTCCCCGGCGTCTCGTCGATCGCGGCCGTGCCCGCTTCGGCGCTCATCCCCGTCACGCATCGCGGCGTCTCCGACCGCGTCACGATCGCGACCGGGCACGGCGCGGAGGGGGGCGAGCCGGACTACGCGGCGCTCGCGGCTGCAGGAGGAACACTGGTGCTCTTCATGGGGCTCGAGCGGCTGGAGCAGCTCTGCCGCGGGCTCGTCAGGGCGGGCCTCGCCGCTTCGACACCGGCCGCAGTGGTCTCGCGTGGGACGCTGCCGGAGCAGGAATCCGTTTCGGCGACGCTTGCCGACCTGGCGGAGCTTTCGACCGAGCTCGAATCGCCCGCGCTCGTGATCGTCGGCGACGTGGTCGGTATCGGAACCTCCCTCGCGGCGGCATCGTCCTCGTCGCTCGTCGCAGCGGGCTCGTAGGACGAGGCGCAGATCGAGGGCGCAGCCCTCGATCGGTAGGGACGAGGCGCAGCCTCGACCGGCCGGCGCCGTTCGCGGGTGGTGGGGCCCTCGCTGCCGGTTGTCCGGCGGGCCGCACACCTCGGCCGCGTTAGGGTGAACCAGATGGACTTCCGTCGCGTCGACAACCTGCCGCCGTACGTGCTCGCGGTCATCCGCGAGCTCACGCTCGAACTGCGTCGCGCCGGCGACGACGTCGTCGACCTCGGCTTCGGCAACCCGGATCTCCCCTCCCCCGAGCTCGCGGTCGAGAAACTCGCCGAGGCTGCCCACAACCCTCGAAACCACCGCTACTCGGCCTCGAGGGGAATCCCGAACCTCCGCCTCGCCGCCGCCACGCTGTACAACCGCAGGTTCGGGGTCGACCTCGACCCGGACACACAGGTGCTGAACACGATCGGCGCCAAGGAAGGGCTCTCGCACCTGATGTGGGTGCTCCTCGAGCCGGGCGACTCGGCGCTCGTCCCGAGCCCGAGCTACCCCATCCACATCCACGCACCGATCTTTGCCGGCGCGTCCGTGACGCAAGTGCCGATGGGGGCTGACGAGGACCTGTTCGCGAACCTCGAGGACGCGTGGGAGCGTGCGCAACCCAAACCGCGTGTCGTCATCCTCTCGTTCCCGCACAACCCCACCACGACCACCGTCGATCTCGCGTTCATGGAGCGGCTCGTGGCGTTCGCACGGGAGCACGAGTTGCTCGTCGTCCACGACTTCGCCTACGCCGATCTGGCGTTCGACGGCTACGAGCCTCCCTCGATCCTTCAGGTCCCCGGCGCCGACGAGGTAGCGGTCGAGCTCTACACGCTGACGAAGTCGTTCTCCATGGCGGGGTGGCGGGTCGGCTTCGTCGTCGGCAACGCCGCGGCCGTCGGCGCGCTCGCGCGTCTGAAGTCCTGGCTCGACTACGGCACGTTTCAGCCGATCCAGATCGCCGCGATCGTGGTGATGAACGAGCTGCCCGATTATCCACGTCAAGTGTCGGCGATCTACCAGTCCCGTCGGGATGCGCTGTGCGACGGCCTCGACCGTGCCGGCTGGAGGTTTCCAAAGCCGAAGGGGACGATGTTCGTGTGGGCACCGATCCCCGAGCGGTTCCGGTCGCTCGGGTCGCTCGCGTTCGCGGAGAAGCTTGCGCGGGAGGCGAGCGTGGCAGTGTCGCCGGGCGTCGGGTTCGGCACAGGCGGCGACGGGTTCGTCAGGTTCGCGCTGGTCGAGAACGAGCACCGCATCGGACAGGCGGTGCGCGGAATCCGCAGGCTCCTGGACGCTTGAGCTGGATCGGGCGACCCCGCGCCCGACCTGCACGAGGCTTCTCAGCCGCGCAGGTAGGCGTCCTCGCCGCGTATCCAGTCGTCGCGCACCGGTGAGAAGACGTCGAGCACGAGCGAGTCGGCGACCGCCTCGACCTCGTGAGGAACGCCACCCGGCACGATCACGCTTTCGCCGGCAGAGACGATGTGCTCCTCGTCGCCGACGACGAACCGCAGGCGGCCCTCGAGCACGTTCGCGACCTGTTCGTGCGCGTGGGCGTGCCGGGGCACCGCGGCGCCGGCGCGCAGGTGGATACGAGCGACGGTCATCGTCTCGGTGTGAACGACCTGTCGCCCGATCGAGGGAGTCAGCTCCTCGATCGGCTCCTCGAGCCATCGCTGCACGGACACAGATCGATTCTAATCCTGCGACCGAAGATCGCGCGCAATTGGGGGTCGAGGATCCGGCCCTGATTGCCGACACCATCTGTACCCGCCCGCCGCCGGCGGAGTACTCACGATGCACACCTCTTCCCGAGCTGCCCGTTGTTGTCTTGCCGTCGCCGCCGTCGCGCTCTTCGCCGTCGTCGCTACCGCGCCGGCTCCTCCGGCGCTGGCGGTCACGAACTGCAGCGCCTCCTCTTCCTGGGGCACCAACCGCGCGGATCTCGCGGCCCAGGTCATCGGCCTGATCAACCAGTACCGCGCCGGCAAGGGTCTCTCGCAGCTCGCGGTCTCGGCCCCCCTCACGGCATCCTCGGAATGGAAGTCGCTCCACATGGCCGGCAACACGTACTTCGATCACAACGACCCGGCACCACCCATCTCGCGCACCGCGTACCAGCGCGCGAAGGATTGCGGGTACGGGGGCGGGTGGTGGGGAGAGAACATCGCCTGGGGCTACCCGACGGCACAGTCGGTCGTGGACGGCTGGCTCGGCTCCCCCGGCCACAAGGCGAACATCGAGAACGCGAACTTCACCTCCACCGGCGTCGGCGTCGCCGCAACCACCGCCGGCCAGCTCTACTGGACACAGAACTTCGGCGACGACGTCGCCGGCAGCCCGCCCCCGCCACCCACACCAGCCGCCACTCCGGCGCCCGCCCCGGCGCCGGCGGCGCAGACGTCCGCCCCGCCGGTGCAGGCGGCCACGACGCCGCCCGCTGCGTCGGCCGCGACCTCCGCGAGCTCGCCGCCCGTGAAGACCGAACTCCGGGTCGGGGCCAAGCCCGCCCACGTCACCCGGTCGAAGCGGCGCTCGCGGCTCGCGGCCTCGGTTCCGTTCGTCCAGATGACGACAGGCCGGCCGGTCGTGACGGGTTCGGTGCGGTGCCGCGCCGAGGTCGAGGGCAAGCGGCTACGCGTCCTCGCGAACATCTTCAGGGGCGAGCAGGCCCGATGCGCGTGGAGAATTCCCACCTGGGCCAAGGGCAAGCGGCTCACCGGAGTCGTCGCCGTTCAGATCGACGGCTCCGCCGCAACGCGGTTGTTCATCCGTCGGCTCCAGTAGAGCCCTCGCCCGCAGCTAGGTTCTGCGCGTGATCCTCGTCGACCCGTACCCGAGGATGCTCGACCAGATCTTCTCGCCCGAGTCGCGTGCCCGGCTCGAGGCGCTCTCCACCGTCACCTGGCACGACGGCCCACCTGCCGGGCCGGACATCGTCGAGCCGCTGCTGCCCGAGCTCGTCGCGATCGTCGGCCAGACTGCACTCCCCGCCGAGCGCCTCGAGCGCGCTCCGCGGCTGAGGGCGGTGCTGAACGTCGAGGGCAACTTCCTGCCGAACATCGACTACCCGGCGTGCTTCGCACGTGGGATCGACGTGCTCGGGATCGGGCCCGTGTTCGGTCCGCCCGTCGCCGAGCTGGCACTCGGGCTGGCACTCGCTGCAGCGCGGGACATTCCCCGAGGCGACGCCCAGATCCGTGCCGGCACGGAGGTTCTCTTCGACGAAGGTGTCAACGGCAGCTCTTTCTTGCTCGCGGGAAAGACCGTGGGCCTCGTCGGCTGCGGCAGCCTCGGGCAGGCGCTCCTACCGCTCCTGCAGCCGTTTGGCTGCGAGATCCTCGGCCACGATCCATGGCTCGATGACGCGGCTCTCGTGGGGCGCGGCGTCGAACCGGTCGGACTCGTCGACCTGTTTGCGCGGTCGCGCGTCGTCTTCGTGCTTTCACCGGTCACGACCGAGAACGTGGGCAGGATCGACCGCTCCTGCTTCGAGGCGATGGCTCCCGGCTCGGTGGTCGTGCTGGTCTCCCGGGCGGCAGTCGTCGACTGGGCTGCGCTCCTCGACGCCGCCGCCTCGGGTCGGATCCGCGCCGCGATCGACGTGTTCCCCGCAGAGCCCATTCCCGCCGACGAACGGGCGCGCACGACGCAGGGGACGGTTCTCTCCGCCCATCGAGCCGGAAACGTGCCGGAGATCTGGCGTCGCGTCGGCGAGATGGTCGCCGACGCTCTCGAAGCACTCCAGGCGGGGCGGCCGCCCGAGAGCATGCAGAAGGCCGACCCGGACACGGTCGGAAAGCTGCGTTCACGCCCGGTCGGCTGACCCGGCGTCGGGATGTGGCCCGAAAGCCTGATCCCGACGCCGCATTCGCCTACTTCTTCGCGGCCGGCCTCTTCGCGGCCGGCTTCTTCGCAGCCGGCTTTCTCGCCGCGGCCTTCCTCGCCGCGGGCTTTCTCGCCGCGGGCTTCGCGGCCGGCTTCTTCGCGGCCGGCTTTGCAACCGTCTTCGCGGACGCGGCGGCCGTCGAGTCGACGAGCGTCGCACCGGCCGCAAGCTTCTGCACCGATGCGATCCCCCCCATGGCGGCACGCTTCGTCTCGTACGCCTGACTCGAGACGACGATCTGACCGTTGGTCGAGACGAGCGAGAAGCGAAACTTCCCGGTCGGCCCTTTCTTGACGACGAACTTTCCGGGCACGCGCGCCTCCCGTTCCGAGGATGATCGACCTGTCGGGGCCGAATGGTTGCAGGCGGGAAGCAACATACTCGACGCACGTGGCGTGCCGTCCACCTGCAACACTTGGGACATGGCGTTTCCCGACTTCCTGATCGCGGTTGTGATCGCCGCCGGAATCTCCATGGCGACGTTCGCCCATGCCGACCGAAGCGGCAATGCGCACGCGACCGCGTGGGGCGTCGGGGCGTTCCTTGCCGCGGGCATCGTCGTTCCGGTCTACGTGATCCGGGTCTGGTTGCGCAAGCGTCGACCGAGCGCGTAACGCCTCTTACCTACGACGCGTGGTGGTTGCTTCTCGTGCACGACCCCTCCGATGCGCGCCGAGACGGCCGAGCGGGCAACGCCTGAGGACATCGGGGAACGTGGTGTTTCTCGCGTCGGCCGCGTCGGAGTCCAGCCACGCCGTCGTCCTCTCGGTCGACGGCGGCTGGCTCGCGCCGTAGAGCCGGAGGCAGAACTGCTCCATCGGCGCAGCTGGTCGGCCGGTTCACCGAGACTGTCGCCATGACGATGAGCGACGAGGACGAGTGGCTGCGCCCGATCGACCCGATGGTCGATTCGAACGCGCCCGAGCAGATAGCGTTCGAGCTCGGCCGTAGGCACGCGCTCTACCTGCGCGAGGCGCAGCGGCTCGTGCTCGACGGGCTCGTTCCCGACGAGCCCGGCCTGGCCGCCGGAATCCGCGGGGAGACCCGCCGCTACCTGAGCTCGCATCCATGGCTCGCCGGCGCCACGCTCGAGCCGGCAGTCGCGAAGACCGAGGAGGCAACGCTCGCCGCTCTTCGCGCGATTGTGGCGTCCGCACCCTCCGCCGCGCCTGCTCCTGCCACGCAGCCGGCGCAACCCGTCAAGCGGCTCGCGTTGCAGCCGTCCGCGACGATCGTCGGCAACATGGCCGTTCGCAAGACGCCGACCGCGGAGGGCATCGAGCTCTCGTGGGACGCCGCCGCAAACGTCACCGAGTGGCAGGTACGTGTGAGCGTCAGGCCCGATCCGCGCCAGGACTACGTCGAGGGAGAAGTGGCGACGCTGCCGCGGAGCTCCACGTCGTTCGGGGTGCAGCTTGACGAGCACCCGTGCCGAATCCAGCTCTACGGTCACGCGCGCGACGGTCGGGTCGTCCGCCGCGCCGTCATCTCCGCGCTGACGAGCGGCAACAGCGGCGCCCAGTGGAAGCGGCAGGCGACTGCGAGCTAGCGGCTGGATGATCGGTCAGGGCCGCAGCGGCTCGATCGAAGCCACTGCCTTGACCCGGCCGCCCACGACGAACGCCATCCGACGCCGGCCGCCGTCCCGACCGAAATCGAAGAGCTCGACGTCGTCTTCGAGGTCGATCGGTTCCCGGTATTCGAGCAGAGCCCGGTACGGCACCGTCAGGCTCGTCCCTGCCCTGGCGAGCCGATCCTCGAGCGCCTGCCAGTAGACGGCGTTGTTGAGGTGCCCGTGTGCATCGAGGTCGGTCGAGCGCAGAGACCAGTGAGACCTGGCGGCATCGCCGGGCGGTTCGGGGAGCGAGAGCTTCGTCGAGACCGTCCGACCGCCGGCCGCCGCGGCGTACGGGCCGAAGTCTCCGATTCGCGTCGGGCGCTGACCGGAATCGAGATGGATCCAGACGCTGTCGATCTCGACGCTGCCACCCGCGTCGCCCGTGAGCGACCAACGCCGCCCGGCCGCGATCGCTGCGACGCCGCTGCACCACGTCAGGATCTCGACCTCACGATCGTGGAGCAGCGGCTTGCGCACGTCGAGCTGGATCATCCGGACGAACCAGAGGTGCTCCGGCGTTCCCCACCCCGTCTCTTGCACGTCGTCGATCGCAGCGTCCTGCAGGAAGCGCGCGACCGCGTCGAGGCGCACTCTCCCGGCGGCGTCCATGTCCGAGAGCCGCACCCGGCGACGCGCCACGAATGCCCGAGCCCCGATCGGCCGCTGAATGTCGGTGTCCAGCACGGACGTCAGTCTGCCGGTGAAGCAGCCCCGCCGTAGCGCGCTACGGCGGGGAACGCCGGTGACGCTACGCGGCGAGCGGGAGCGCCTCGGCCGCTTCGCCGGCATCGGCGGACGGTGCTGCGGCCAACTCCTCCCTGCGGATCAGGACGATCGAGGCGAGAACACCGAGTGCTGCCACGGCCGTACCGACCCAGAACGCGGCGTGAAAGCCCGCCGTCAGCGCAGCCGGGACGGCATCGCCCGACTCGGCAGCGCTGCTCGTGTGGGCCACGGCGACCGCCGAGAGGATCGCAATGCCGAGGGCACCGCCGATCTGCTGCGACGTGTTGATCAGGCCGGAGGCGAGGCCTGCTTCCTTCGCCTCGATGCCCGCAAGCGCTGCAATCGAGATCGACACGAAGGAGAAGGCCATCCCGACTGCGACGATCAGGAACCCTGGGAGCAGATCCTTCACGTAGGAACCGCCGACGGAAACCTGCGTGAAGTAGAGGAGCCCGATGGTCAGCAGGCTCATCCCCGTGACGAGCACCGGCTTGACGCCGACCCTCGTCACGAGTTGTGACGCGACCGTCGCCCAGACGATCGAGGTGCCGGCGACGGCGAGGTAGGCGAAGCCCGTTTTCAGGGCCGAGTACCCGAGCACCTGCTGCATGTACAGCGTCAGCATCAGGAACATCGAGAACAGCGCCGTGCCGAGGATGAACCCGGCGACGTTGGCTCCGGTGACGGTCTTGATCCGGAAGATCGAGAACGACATCAACGGGTCCTTCGTCCGCAACTCGACGGCGACGAAGCCGGCGAGCAGCGCGAAGGCCGCGGCGAACAGGCCGATCGTCCTGGCCGACGTCCAGCCGAAGTCGTTCGCCTTGGTGATCGCGAACACGGACAAGGAGAGCCCGGACGTCACGAGCACGGCTCCGAGCACGTCGAAGCTCTTGGCACGGGCATCGCGGCTCTCGCCGAGCAGGATCGGGGTGAGTGCGATCGCGACGAGCGCGACGGGAATGTTGATGAAAAAGATCCATTCCCAGCTGAGCAGGTCGGTGAAGACGCCGCCCAGCAGGACGCCGGCGGCGGCACCGAACCCGCCGACAGCCCCCCACACGCCGAGCGCGATGTTGCGCTCGCGCCCTTCGCTGAAGGTCGTCGTCAGGATCGACAGAGCCGCCGGGGAGATGACCGCCGCGCCGAGCCCTTGGAGCGATCGGGCGCCGATCAGCGACGCCTCGCTCCAGGCAAGCCCTGCAACCAGCGAGCCGACAGCGAACAACGCGAGCCCGGCGAGAAAGACGCGTCGACGACCGAGGAGGTCGGCGGCGCGCCCGCCGAGCAGGAGGAAGCCTCCGAACACGAGTGCGTAGGCGCTGATCACCCATTGCAGGTCCTCCTGCGAGAACCCGAGGTCGATCTTGATCGAGGGAAGAGCGACGTTGACGATCGCGATGTCGAGTATGACCATGAACTGGACGACGCTGAGGAGGGCCAGTGCCCACCACTTGCGGTCTTCTGAAGCAGCCATCGGAGTCCACCTTTCAGAGTGGTTGGTGATGGATCCGACGCTATGCGTCCTACTTTCAATAAACAAGTTCGGACTACCGAACTCTTAGTACGGTAAACCGAACGAGAAGCAGAGCGCTAGGATCGGCTCGTGAAGACGTACAGCCAGTACTGCCCGGTCGCCCATGCGCTCGACCTGGTCGGAGAGCGCTGGTCGCTCCTCATCGTCCGCGAGTTGATGCTGGGACAACGGCGCTATACCGATCTCGCGGAGGCGTTGCCGAGAATCGGGAGCAATATCCTGGCAGCCCGGCTCCGGGACCTCGAGCAGGCGGGGCTCGTCCACAAGACGAGGCTGCCGCCGCCCGCCGCCGCCAACGTGTACGAGCTCACGCCGTACGGACGAGAGCTCGACGACGTGCTCGGCTCGCTGGCGCGGTGGGGTGCGCGCTCACTGGGGGCACCGCAGCCCAACGACTGCTGGAGCATCTACGCCGTGCAGGCGCGCTTTCGCCCGGAAACGGCGATCGACGGCTCATACGAGATCCGCTTCGACGACGAGTCCCCGATCTCGCTCGTCGTCCGCGACCGCGTGCTCACGACGTTCAGGGCCCATGCTCAGGATCCGACGCTGGTCGTCCGGATCGAGCCGGAGGCGCTACTCGGTCTGATCGACGGCGTTCTGGGTGTGCGGCAGGCACTCGCCGAGAGGCGCGCCACGATCCTCACGGGAACGGAAGACGGGCTCACGGCCCTCGTCCAGATGTTCACGCCGATCGCCACGACTGCTCCGGTCCCGGTCTAGCGGCCGCGACGATGAGACCCGAGGCGTCGAATGTGGCAGACGATGCCGCCGCCGCCAACGTCCGTGTGGTGGAGCAGTTCCTAGCGGCGTTCGATCGCCGCTGGCCGACCGATCAGCAGCTGTCCGAGCTGTTGGCCGCAGACGTTCGGTTCGTCGAGCGGCAAAGTATCGTTCCACCGCTCCGCCGGATCTCGATCTCACAGAGGAAGCTCCTCCTTGACGGCCACGAATTGCGCCACGGCGAAGTCGATGTCCTCGAAGGTATGGGCCGCAGAGAGCTGGGTACGAATGCGCGCCTGCCCCCGAGGCACGACCGGGAACGAGAAACTGACGGCGTAGACGCCCCGCGCCCACAATCGCTCGGCGAACGCGGCTGCGACGGCGGCGTCGCCGAGCATGACGGGCACGATCGGGTGCGTCCCTTCGACGATCGCGAACCCGGCCTCACCCATCGCTGCGCGGAACCGCGCGGTGTTCGCCCACAGGCGGTCACGGAGTTCCGGTGCGCCCTCGACCAGGTCGATCGCACGGAGGCCTGCGGCGGCGATCGGAGGAGCCACGCTGTTGGAGAAGAGGTACGGTCGCGCTCGCTGGCGCAGGAGCTCGACGATCTCACGCCGGCCGGAGACGTAGCCGCCTGACGCCCCTCCCATCGCCTTCCCCAGGGTGCCGGTGAGGACGTCGACGCGTTCCGTGACCTGGTGCAGCTCGGGGGTGCCACGGCCGTTCGGTCCCACGAACCCGACCGCATGGGAGTCGTCGACCATCACGAGAGCCCCGTGGCGGTCGGCGAGGTCACAGATCCCGGACAGGTCGGCGATGTGACCGTCCATCGAGAACACGCCGTCCGTCGCGACCATCCGGGTATGCGCTCCGGCCGCCTCGTGGAGACGCGCGTCGAGCTCGGCCAGGTCGCCGTTCGCGTAGCGCAGCCGCGTCGCCTTGCAGAGCCGGATCCCGTCGATGATGGACGCGTGGTTGAGGGCATCGGAGATGACGGCGTCTTCGGGGCCCAGGATCGCCTCGAACAACCCTCCGTTCGCGTCGAAGCAGGAGCTGAACAGGATCGTGTCCTCGGTGCCGAGGAACTGGGACAGGCGTTCCTCGAGCTGCTTGTGCAGCGTCTGCGTCCCGCAGATGAACCGCACGGAGGCCATGCCGAAACCCCACCGCTCGAGCGCGTCGCGTGCCGCCTCGATCACGGCCGGATGGTCGGCAAGCCCCAGATAGTTATTGGCGCAGAGGTTGAGAAGGCCGCCCATGCCTTGCACCTCGACGTGCGCGGACTGCGGCGACTCGAGCACGAGCTCGCCCTTGTAGAGACGTGCCTCCCTCAGCCCGTCGAGCTCGCCGGCGAGCTCCTCCTGCAGCGATCCGTACACGGCTCTCCTCTCTTGCTAGAGATCGGTCCAGTCGAGTATCACCTTCCCCGAGCTCCCCGAGGCAGCCACCGCGAACGCCTCCTCGTAGTCACGGTGGGAGAACTCGTGGGTGATAACCGGACGGATGTCGAGGCCGGACTGCAGCATCACCGACATCTGGTACCAGGTCTCGTACATCTCGCGGCCGTAGATCCCCTTGAGCGTGAGCATGTTGAAGACGATCGGGGTGAAATCGATCGGCACCTCGCCCGTCTGGATTCCGAGCAGCGCGATCCGGCCGCCGTGGGCCATCGCCGGCAGTGCACCACGCAACGCGGCGGGCTGCCCCGACATCTCGAGCGCCACGTCGAAGCCCTCGGTCATCCCGAGCTCCCGCTGAATCCCGTCGAGCCCCTCGACCGTCGGGTCGAGCGTCGCCGTCGCCCCCATCCGCATCGCGAGCTCGCGGCGATACGGGTTCGGGTCCGAGACGACCACGTACCGCGCGCCGGCGTGACGCACGACCGCGACCGCCATGCAGCCGATCGAGCCGGCGCCGGTGACGAGGACGTCCTCGCCGAGCACGGGAAAGGTGAGCGCCGTGTGGACCGCGTTCCCGAAGGGGTCGAAGATCGCGGCCACCTGCTCGTCGACGCCCGGCCACTGGTGCCAGATGTTCGTCATCGGCAGCGCCACGAGCTCGGCAAACGCGCCCGGCCGCTGTACGCCGAGGCCGATCGAGTGCGCACACAGGTGTCGCCGACCTGCCATGCAGTTGCGACACCGGCCGCAGACGACGTGGCCCTCACCGCTGACGATCTCGCCCGGGTGAAAGTCGCTCACGTTGGAGCCGACATCGACGATCTCGCCGACGAACTCGTGTCCGATCACGAGAGGCACGGGGATCGTCTTCTGCGCCCAGGCGTCCCACGAGTGGATGTGCAGGTCGGTGCCGCAGATCCCGGTCTTCCGGACCCGGATCAGGACGTCGTTGATCCCGATCTCCGGCTCCGGCACGTCCTGCAGCCAGAGCCCCCGCTCGGCTGCGGCTTTTACGAGCGCTCGCACTGTGCGTCCCTCCGGGGGTCGGCGGAGGTGCCGGTCTCACGATCTCGAGCGACAGAGAACGTGGTCACGCCCTGACGAGCGTTCGCACGGCATCACCGATCGTCGTGCGAGAGGGGAGGAGTGCGTTCTGCAGAACGGGAGCCGCCGGCATCCGGACGTCCGGTGTGGCCAAGCGCATCACCGGGGCGACGAGCTCCTCGAACGCGTTTTCTGCGACCAGCGCAGCCACCTCGGCCCCGAACCCGCCGGTGAGGTTCGCCTCGTGGACGACGAGGACGCGCTGCATCTCCTTCGACAGCGTCATCAGGGCCCGGTCGTCGAGCGGGGAAAGCCAGCGGAGATCCAGCACCGCTGCGTCGATTCCGGCCTCGGCAAGCTCTTCGGCTGCCGCCGCTGCCTCGATGACCATCCTGCCCCAGGTCACGATCAGGACGTCCGTGCCCTGCCGCCGGAGCCTGGCGCCGCCGACAGCTTCCAACGGGGCCTCCGTGTCCACGGGGCCCTCGACGGCGTACAGCGCCCGGCTCTCGATCACGACGACCGGATCCGGGTCGTGCACGGCGGCTCGCAGCATCGCGTACGCGTCGTGCGGGTTCGAGGCCATCCCGACCTTCAACCCGGGAATGTGCGCGAGCACCGCCTCCAGACTCTGGGAATGCTGAGCACACGAGCCCGGGGTGGCCCCCTGCTGGCAGCGAACGACGAGCGGCGCCGAGCGCCGGCCGCTGTGGAGGTAGCGCACGTTGGCAGCCTGATTGACGAGCTGGTCGAGCGCGACGAGCAGGAAGTCGCTGTACATGACCTCGACGATCGGCCGGAAGCCCTCTTGTGCCGCACCGAGTGCTGCTCCGAGAATCGCCGCCTCCGCAATCGGAGTGTCGAAGACTCGATCCCCGCCGAACTCCTTGTGGAGCCGGCGGGTGATCCCGAAGACGCCACCCGGGATTGCGATGTCTTCTCCGAAGACGATGACCTCAGGGCTCTCGGCAAGCTCGCGCCGGAGCGCCTCGTTGAGAGCGGCTGCGATGGTCAGCGACGGGCCGTCGACCGTGCGAGGCGCTGGGACGTCCTCGGCGCGGCTGTGGGAACAGACGTGAGCCGTTGCGGTCGCCGGATCGGGAAGCGGCTCGGCGAGGGCACGCTCGGACGCCATGAGCACGTCGTCCGCAACGGCTCCTTCGAGCTCGACGATCGACCGCTCGTCCACGACACCGTCTTCGAGCAGGCGGTGCCGAAGAAGCGGCAAAGGGTCCCGGAGCACCGAGGCCTCGCGTTCGACCCGATCCCGGTAGTGCTCCACATCGGCGTGATAATGCGCCATCAGCCGCACCGTCTTGCATTCGACGAACGACGGGCCCTCGCCACGTCGAGCGCGCTCGGCGGCGACCGTGATCGCCGCCGCCACACTGGAGGGGTCGGTGCCGTCGACCGTCGTTCCGGGCATCCCGTACGCCGGTGCGCGATCAGCCAGATCCCGCAGCGGCGCGATGGCAGCGATCGGCGTCATTTCCGACCAGTCGTTGTTCTCGCAGACGAAGACGACGGGCAGCGTGCGCGCCACCGCCATCACGAGCGCTTCGTGCGTGGCGCCCTGGCTCGTCGCGCCGTCGCCGAACGAGACGATGACCACCCGTCCCGAGTCGGACAATTGCGCTGCCAGGCCGACCCCGTTCGCGATCGGTAGCCCTGCGCCGACGATCGAGTTCTCGCCGAGGAAGCGGTGCTCCGGCGAAGACAGGTACGCGGATCCGCCCCGGCCGCCGTTTGTCCCCGTGGCACGCCCGAGAATCTCCGCGAAGAGCGCGACGAGCGGAATCTCGCAGGCCACGGCCCAGCCGTGCCCGCGATACGTCGCCATCACCCTGTCGTCGGGCTCGAGCGCGGCCAGCGCCCCGACGGGAATCGCTTCCTGCCCCCCGCACAGATGCACCGAGCCGGCAACCTCGTCGCTGAGCCTGAGTGCGAGGACCTGCTCCTCGAACCGGCGGATCGTCAACATCCTGCGGTAGGCGCTCACGAGATCGAGACGTGATCCGGTCGTGCGGGTCGCCATGGTTCGACATTCCTCCCGAGGTGGCCACGACCTCATCGACGAACGATGGAGGCGTTGCCTCGAGATTATCAATTTATTGACTTGGTATCAACATGATGATACATAGGGACGATGAGGGGGCCTGACGGACCGTGCGCGCCCGAGGTCTCGCGCTGCAGCGACGAGCCGCTGAGGGTCATCATTCGTCGATGACGGACGCCGTGCAATCACCCTCGACACCACGAGCGCTGACCATTCGCGGGATCGAGACGGTGGCGATCCGGGTCCCACTCGCCCGAACGTATCGCGGGAGTCAGTACCAGATGACCCACCGCTCGACCACGATCTGTCGCATCTCCACCGACGAGGGCATCACCGGTGAGGCCTGGGCAGGTGACGAGGACGCATCACTCGGCGTCATCGGGCGGATCATCGACGACGAGATCACCCCTACGCTGATCGGAGAAGACGGTTTCGCCGTGGAACGCACATGGCAGTTGGCGCGACCGGCGACGTTCAACATCCTTCGCGACCGCCGTCTCGGCCTGGTGGCGTGCGCGTGTGTCGACGCGGCTCTGTGGGACGCGATCGGAAAGGCGCTCGGACAGCCGCTCTGGCGCCTCTGGGGTGGCTACCGCTCCGAGGTCCCGATGATCTCGATCGGAGGCTATTACGGAGGGCCCGACATCGTCGAGGAGGTCGCCCAGCTCCGCGAGCTCGGGTTGGCGGGGTTGAAGTTCAAGGTTGGCGGCCGGGATCCGAGGACCGACGCCGAACGGTTCAAGCGCGCGCGAGAGGCGGCCGGCAGCGACTTCATCCTCTGCGCCGATGCCAATCAGGCCTGGACCGCAGAGGAGGCAATCGAGTTTGCGCGGCTCGTCGAGGACGCGGATCTTCACTGGTTCGAGGAGCCCTGCCGGTGGGACACGGACAAGGTCTCTCTTCGCGATGTGCGTCTGAAGACCGGGGCGCGGGTGTGCGCCGGACAGAGCGAGTACTCGGCGTCCGGCTGTCGCGAGCTGATGGCAGCCGGCGCGATCGACGTCTGCAACTTCGATGCATCCTGGTCGGGCGGGCCGACCGAATGGCGGCGGGTCGCAGCGATAGCCTCCAGCTACGGCCTGGCGATGGGCCACCACGAGGAGCCTCAGGTCGCGAGTCACTTGATCGCATCGATCCCGCATGGCACCTTCGTCGAATGCTTCCACCCCGACCGGGACCCGATCTGGTGGAACCTCCCGGCCAATCGTCCGCAGCTGCACGACGGGCTCCTGCGACTGTCCGAGCAGCCCGGGCTCGGCTGGGAGCTCGATGCCGAGTTCATCGATCGCTACCGCGTGAGCGACGGAACGGTCTAGTGCGCCGGCTTCCACGCCCAGCCGCTCTTCCCACGGCGAGCACCGTGAGGCGCACCACCGGGCCCGGCCCTGGCGCGAGCGAGCGCGTCCGCCTCGTCTAGATGGCCGGGATCAGGTTTTCGGGAGTGACGAAGCAGTTCGGCGACGGCACGGTTGCCGTCGACGATCTCGACCTCGAGATTCACGACGGGGAGTTCATGATCTTCGTCGGCCCCTCGGGCTGCGGCAAGACGACGGCGCTACGAATGGTGGCAGGACTCGAGGAGCCGACCGCGGGAGAGATCCTCATCGGCGAAAGAGTCGTCAACGACCTCGACCCGGTCGATCGGGACATCGCGATGGTGTTCCAGAACTACGCGTTGTACCCGCACATGACCGTCCGCGACAACATCGGCTTCCCGCTGCGCATGCAGAAGATCGCCAAGGACGAGCGGCGGCGGCGGATCGGGAGCGCCGCCGAGCTACTCGGCATCGATGAGCTTCTCGAGCGCAAGCCGGGAGCCCTGTCAGGAGGCCAGCGACAACGCGTGGCTATGGGTCGCGCCATCGTTCGTCATCCCACGGCATTCCTCATGGACGAGCCGCTCTCCAATCTCGATGCGAAGCTCCGGGTGCAGATGCGGGCCGAGCTCGTGAAGCTGCATCAACGGCTCGGCGTGACCACGTTGTACGTCACTCACGACCAAACCGAAGCGATGACGCTCGGCGAGCGCGTCGCGGTTCTCAACCGCGGCGTGATCCAGCAGGTGGACACCCCCGGCGAGCTCTACAGCCGCCCGACGAACACATTCGTGGCCACGTTCATCGGCAGCCCTGCGATGAACTTCCTCCGAGCGCGGCTCTCCGGCGGCGTGGTCGAGTTCGCGGCCTACCGGTTCGAGCTCCCGGAGCAGGCGCGCGACAGCCTACGCCTCGTGGACGGCGAGGTCCTGCTCGGGCTCCGGCCCGAGCATTTCTTCGACCCCCGCTTCGGCGCGCCGGCGGCCGCCGGCGACCGGCTTCCCGTGACCGTGGAGCTCACGGAACAGCTGGGCTCCGAGACGCTCCTCTACTTCCGTGCCGACGGCGTCGAGGCGGAGCAGGAGAGCGAAGGCGAGGTGGAGCTGGGCGGGGCGCTCGTGGCACGTCTCGACCCTCGCACGACCGCTGCCCCCGGGGAGCGACTCGTCCTCGGCGTCGACATCGAACGCGCGCACTTTTTCGATCCCTCCACCGGCAACGCGCTCTAGCGCGCTCCAGCCCCGCCCAGCAGCTGCGCCCGCAGGCTCGTCGTCAGGGACGTTCCGGCGGCGAGCTCGACGGCGACCCCGGCCGCGACGGCCCGTTCGAGATTGAGCATGCTGGTCCACGGCTCGATGCCGAGTGCGTACGACCCGGCGAGCGGTGGGGCGATCGCTCCGCCGTACGGTTGCCAGAGGACGATCCAGCCGAACAACGCGTGATCCCACTCCAGCCGAAAGGTCAGGTCGAGCCGGGGATTCGAGACCTCGAGCCAGCCGGCCTCGAGCTCGGTCACGTAAAGGTCGTCGTGACTCCCCGTCTCGGGGCCCGGGACGTCGCGGAGGTCGACCGTCCCGCCTGCGCGCAGCGGAGCCAGAGGCCACGGTTCGCGGCGGCCCGGCGCGAGCCGAGCCGTCTCGGGCTCCCAGAGCTCGGGCGAGGTGACGATCGTGCGGGCCGGGATCTCGAGCCGACAACCGGGCTCGAGGAACGGCGGCCCGACGACACAATGATGACCCCAGACGAAGTGGGCGTTTTCGGACGACTGGTTGACGACCGTCTCCTCGATGGCGAGGGTCGCCTCGCCTGCGCGGAGGCTGAGTACGCGCTCGAGGTGGAACGGAGTCAAGCGAGACTGCGTCCAGAACCGCACCCGCGCCTCCGTGCCGCCTACCTCCAGCACCTCGCGCTGCCATGGCAGCGAGGCGACCTCACCATGGAAGGGAATCTTCCCGCCGCGGTAGTCGCATGGCTCGTTGACGCTCGGGAACAGCTCCTGCCAACCCCCGGCGTAGTTCCACATGAACGCGTCGTCGCCGCTGCCGGGAAGCGGCGGGGCTCCGGGCGGCTGAAGCCCCCACGGTGCTTCGAAGAGGATCTCCGTGCCCGACCGGAGATCGACGATCTGATGGATCTCCGCCCCCTTCTCCGGCAGGACGACCACACGGACGTCGTCGTTCTCGAGCACGACGCTCTGCCAGCCGGCCACGTCGCCCGCCGCAACGCGGCAGCTAGCCATCGGCCGGGATGGATTCGAGGATGTACCAGTTGGCGGTGAGGCCGCAGTCGACCGTGAGGTCGATGCCCGTGATCGCCGACGCATCCTCGGAGGCGAGGAAGGCGCAGGCGGCCGCGATCTCCTCCGGGCGCACGAGTCTGCGCAACGGGACGCGGTCGAAGCGGTGCACGAGGTACTCCATCATCCCGGGCGGCACGCCCACCTCGGTCATCTCGGTGTGGGTAAATCCCGGGCTGACGCAGTTGACACGGACGCCGCGCGGACCGAGCTCGAGCGCCATCGTCCGATTGAGACCCAGCAGGCCGGCCTTGGAGGCGTTGTAGCTCGCATAGGGACCGTCCCCCCCGGATGCGTCGATGGAGGCGATGTGGACGATCGCCCCACCGCCCGCTGCGACCTGCACGCGGGCCACGCGCTGGGACATCAAGAAGGCGCCGCGAAGATTCGTGGCCAGGATCGCGTCCCAGCTCTCGTCCTCGATCTCGAGGAAGTCCTTCTCCTCGGCGATCCCGGCGTTGTTGACGAGCACGTCGATCCGACCCCAGCGCTCGTGCGCGGCGGCGACCGCGGCATCGACGGCAGCCGAGTCGCTCACGTCTGCCTGATGGAGCCAGGCGCCCCCTCCCCGCGCCTCGATCTGGGCCACGAGCGCCTCCAGCGGCTCGCGCCGCCGGCCGATCAACATCAGCTCTGCGCCCTCGTCGGCGAAGCGCTCCGCGATCGCGAGCCCGATCCCCTGACCCGCTCCGGTGACGATGACGTTCTTGCCCTCGAATCGGCGAGGTGTCACGGTGCTCCTCTCACTTGACGGCCCCGGCAACGATGCCGCGGACGAGATGGCGCTGGAAGACGAGATAGGCGGCGATCACCGGAAGCGACGTGATCAGCAGACCGGCCATCAGCGCGGGATAGTCGGCGGCGAAGCGTCCCTGCAGCTGGAGCACGCCGACGGTGAGCGTCTTGACGCCGTCGGACTGCAGCATCAGGAGCGCGAACAGGAATTCGTTCCACGACCAGAGGACGTTGAAGATGACGAGCGTCGCGATGGCGGGCTTGGCGAGCGGCAGCAGGATGAGGAGAAACGTGCGGTGGATGCCGGCGCCGTCGATCCTCGCCGCCTCGATCAGCTCGTCGGGCACCGAGCGGAAGTACGCGGTCATCAGGTAGACGTTGAACGGGAGGTTGAGAGCGGTGTAGAGGAAGATCACCGAGCCGTACGTGTCGAGGAGGCCGAGCTGGACCATCTCGACGTAGATCGGCACCATCATGAGCAGCGGCGGCACGGCGATCCAGGCGAGCACGAACAGGTACACGCCGCCCGAGAGGCGCCAACGAAGCTTGGCGAATGAGTAGCCCGCCAGGGTCGCACTGAAGACGGAGAGCACGACCGTGGCCGTCGTCACGATGACCGAGTTGCGGAAGTAGACCCCGATGTTGGCGCCCGTCCACGCCCGCTCGAACGCCCCGAGCGACAGCGTCGTCGGCAGGCCGATCTTCGCATTCGCCCAGTCCGCCTGGGTCCGAAACGCGGTCGCTGCCATGAAGAGGAGCGGCAGGATCGCGGAGAAGCAGAAGAGCCCGATCGCGACGACGAGGGGCCACGAATGACGACTGGTTGGCCGCCGCCGCCGCGGCGGCGGCGTCACGGTCGCGTCGACCGCTGCCACTTCAGTGCTCCTCCTTCCGGGTCAACACCCTGATCTGGAACAGGCCGACCACGAACACGATCCCGACGAGAACGACGCCGATCGCCGCGGCATACCCCATGTTCTGGTTCGTGAAGGCCTGCTGGTAGATGTAGAACTCGGACACGTAGGTGTCGGTGCCGGGCCCGCCGTTCGTGATCGTGTAGATGTAGGTGAACATGAAGGCGAACGCGGCGATCGTGTTCACGACGAGCACGATCTCGAGCACACGGCGGAGGTTGGGCGCGATCACCGAGACGAGGATGCGCATCCAGCCCGCTCCGTCGATCCGGGCCGCCTCCTCGAGCGAAGGGTCGATGGCGCTCATCCCCGCCAGGTAGAGCAGCACGTTGTAGCCGAAGTTCGTCCACACGACGACCATGAGAATGAGCGGGATCGACGTGCTCGCGCTTCCGAGCCACTCGCGTTGCAGGCCGTCGAGGCCCACCCCGCCGAGAACCTGGTTCAACGGCCCGTCGAGCTGGAGCACCGTCGCCGTGAGGATCCCGATCACGACCGTCGCGTACACCGCCGGCAGGAAGACGGTGGCGCGGAAGAACCGCCATCCCGGCACGCGCCGGTGGATCGCGAAGGCCACGATCAGCGGCACGACGACGAGGATCGGCACGGAGAGCGCGAAGATCGCGTTGTTCCTCAGGGCGTTCCGAAAGATGGGGTCGCTCCAGAGCAGCTCGAAGTTGTGGAAGCCGACCCACTCGGAAGGGCTGAGCCCGTCCCAGCGTGTGAAGGCGTGGTAGAGGACGCTGGCGAACGGATAGGCGACGAACACCCCGACCAACCCCACGGCGGGGGCCGCGTAGAGCAGGCCCCACAGCCACTGAGGGCGATGGGGCCTGCTCCGCACGGCGACTGTCTGCAACGCGATCAGGGGTTCAGCGACTTGAGGCCCTTGTCGACGTTCTGCATCGCCTGGAGCGGCGTCGTCTTACCGGAGAACGCAGCCTGGAGCTGCTGGTAGTAGAGGATCGCGACCTTCACGGGCACGACGCTGTCGAGCAGCGCCACGTGTGGATTCGCCGCCAGTTGGAGGAAGAACTTCGACAGCGGATCCTTGAGCCCCGCGCTCACGGCCTTGTTGGCGGGGAGGGCGCCGACCTTCGTCGCCAGACCTCCAGCGCCCCGGCCGTCCACGGCCATCTTGATGAACTCCCACGCACCGCCCTGGTTCTTCGCGTTCTTCGGGATCACCCAGTTGTGGAAGGAGTTCGAGGCGGTGCGTCCGGGATTCGGCCCCGACTGCGGCAGCCGTGCCAGCCCGAGCTTCTTGCCGAGCGCCTTCTCGAAGTCCTTGATCACGAACGGGAACATCAGCACCATCGCGGCCTTGCCCGAGGTGAAGTAGGTGTTCGCGTCGTTGTTCTCGTGCGTCGACGCATCCGGGTTGACACACCCCTGCTTCTTGAACTGCGTGAGCGCCTCGAGCGGCTTCACGAGCTTGGGGTCGGCGTACTTCATCTTGCCGTCGTTGACCTTCGCGATGTCGCCCTTCGCCATGTACGACGCGTAGTCCTGCGTCACCCAGTTGTCGGTCGAGTAGCCGTCGCGGTCGCCGTAGGCGAGCGGGAGGATGCCCTTCGCCTTGAACTTGGCACATTGCGAGAGCAGCTCCTTGTACGTCTTCGGCGGTGCTGCGATGCCTGCCTTCTTGAACAGCGCCTTGTTGTAGAACAGCCCGTAGGTGCCGAGATCGTTGGGGACGGCGTAGATCTCACCCTTGCCATCCTTGCAGTCGAGGTTGAGGCAGGAGAGGTCCCAGCCGTTCTGGCTCTCGTAGAAGCCCGGCGTCTGTGCGACCTGGTCGTTGAGCTTCTGGAGCGAGCTGAGCATGTACGGGGTCGTGTAGCCACCCGAGTAGACGAGCATCGCGTCCGGCACCTTCTTCGAGGCGAAGGCGGCGGCGATCTGCGCCGTGAACTGCGCGTTGTTGACCGGGGTGAGCACGAACTTCACCTTCGAGCCGGGGTACGCCTTCTCGTAGCGCGCCTTGATCCCGTCGAGCCACTTCCGGTAGGTCGACCCCGGCGTCGCGCCCGCGTAGGTGCCACTGAGCCAGACCGTGATTGAACCGCCGTCCGCCTTCGCGGCGGCGCCCCCACTTGTGGTTCCGAGCGCGGCGGTCGTCACCGCGAGTGCCAGAACCCCTGCTGCGAGCAATGCGCCGACCCGCCAATGCGACCTTCTCATCGTTCCCTCCTCATGTCGCGGCAATCGCCGTCCAGCAAATTCACCGGGCGTTTCGGCACGCCGCCCTGCGGCGCAGTGCCACGGCCACGATCTGTGGCGACCCCCGTCACGATCGTGGCCTGCCCGTCGAGCACACCCATTGAGACGGTTCCTCCCACATGAAGTTGTCTCGGACGTGCGCGAGTATATCCCCGCCCCATCTCACGTCAAGATACCGGGCTGGATTCAAGATGATGAAAGCGACGGGGGGCGAGCACGGGAGCGCGCGTCGTGACCTCCGGCCTCCGCCGCCCGCCGTGTCGCCGCCAGCACGCAGTCGATCAACTCCGCCCGCCGCCGACCGAATCGCTCCGTGGGCGCCGAGAGAGAGTACGCAGAGACGGCATGACCGCTCTCGATCACCGGCGCTGCGACGCACGAGACTCCCTCGCGGAACTCCTCCTCGTCGACGGCGTAGCCGCGCAACCGGATGCGTTCGAGCTCGAGCTCGAACTCGTCGGGTTGCACGATCGTGCGGGGCGTGACGGGAACCAGCGGGTTGAGCGCCAGGTACGCCGCACGCACGTCCTCCAAGGCGAAGGCGAGCAACAACTTCCCGGAGGCGCGCGCGTGGGCCGACTCGACGTACCCGAGATTGGCCCCGGAGACGCGCACGGCGCTGTCTCCCTCCACGGAGGCGAGCACGACGATGCGGTCGTGCCGCCACGTCACGACGTACACGGTCTCGCCGGTCTCGTCGGCGAGCCGATGGAGAGGGCCGAGCAAGTATTCCGGCGGGTTGAACTGGCGGACGTACGCGTCTGCGATCGTGCCGAGCGCCGGTCCGAGGCGATAGCGTCGCCGCGAGTCCTTGGCGACGAACCCCTCGGCGACGAGTGTTCCGAGCAGGTGGTACGTCGTGGGCAGTGGCAGCTCGAGAGCGACCGCCACCTCCTTCGCGGTGCGCCCGTCGGGCTGCTCGCCGAGTTGGACGAGGATCCGCGACGCGCGCGCCACCGAGCGAATCGTCGTCACGGCCCGGTCAGCGTGTGACGCCTGGCGCGCATCGCCTGCCCCCCTCGACTTTCACGATCTGAAATCCAGGCTTCTCATTCGGATAACTCGGGCGAGTATGACATACTCGCCCGAAGCCCACCGCTCCCCTGTCCGCCCGGAGACCCGATGACTCTCTCGATGCCGAGGCCGCCTCACCGACTCGAGCGATTGCAGCAGTGGATGGCCGCCGAGACGGTCGACTGCGCGATCGTTCTGGGCGCAGACAACGTCAACCACCTGTGCGGCTACTGGCGCTACTTCGGCGGGCCCTCCGCGCTCGTGATCGGCTCCGACGGCGAGCGCACCCTCGTCGTCATGCGGGACGAAGTGCCGGTTGCCCACGCATTGTCGGACGCCGACCAGGTGCTCGGTTTCGGCGAGCGCGGCTTCGGGATCGACCTCGACCCCATCTCCGGCCTCGTCGCCACTACCGCCGCCGTCCCTGCGGTCGGCCTGGCTCGGCGGATCGGCGTCTCGTCTGAGCTCCCGGCAGCCGCCGAGCGGCTGGCCGCGGCAACGTCCGCCACGGTCGTGGGTGCCGACGGGGCGCTCCACCGAATCAGGCTGATCAAGGACTGGGACGAGCTCGAGAAGATCAACGCCGCCTACGAGCTCTGCTGGCTCGGCCAGGAGGCCGTTTCGAGCGGTGCCGTACCGGGCGCGAGCGAGATCGAGCTGTACACCGCGGCGCAGTCGACGGCGCAGATCGCGTCGGGCGAGCCGATCGAGTTCGTGTGCGACCTCCTCTCGGGGCCGAACACGGCCGAGGTGTGTTGCCCGATCCACGTCGCCGGCAGGCGCATCGTGGAGGAGAACGACCCGGTCATCGCGGACGTCGTCGTCCGCGCCGACGGCTACTGGGGCGACTCGGCCGAGACGCATGTCGCCGGATCGCACGCCGACGCGGAGTCAGCGCGGTCGATCCTCCTCGACATTCTCGAGCAAGCACGGACGGAGCTCGTGCCGGGCGCGACCGGCGCCGAGGTGTTCGCGAACCTCCACTCCAGAGTCGTCACGTCGTTGCCCGGTGGTGAGCTCCCACACCACGGAGGGCATGCCGTCGGGCTCACGTCGTTCGAAGACCCACATCTGATCCCCTCGGACAGCATGCCGTTCGAGCCCTGGATGGTGCTCGCCGTCGAACCTGGCGTGTACTTCCCGGGGCGCTACGGCGCGCGGGTCGAGAACATCTTCGTCGTCACGCCCGCGGGCGGCGTCGAGCTCCGGGACGCGATCGCCGCGGGTAGCTAGGTGCTGACCCGCATCCACCACACCGGCTACACCGTCTCCGACCTCGACCGCTCCCTCGTCTTCTACCGCGATGCCCTCGGTTGCGAGGTGATCGCGACCCAGGAGAAAGAAGGCGGTTACCTCGCCGCGATCGTGGGCTATCCGGACGCCCACGTGCGCATGGCTCATCTCCGCGTGCCCGGCGGGGAGCACGTGATCGAGCTCTTCGAGTACCTCTCGCCTGCGGGCGGCAATGCGGACGTCGAGCCGCGCAACGTCGGGGCTTCGCATCTCTGCTTCATCGTCACCGATCTCGGCGCTCTGTACGAGGACCTGGTCGAACGGGGCGTGACGTCGTTCGTCTCCCCGCCGGTCGAGGTCGATACGGGGATCAACCGTGGGGGTCTCGGGCTCTATCTGCGAGATCCCGACGGGATCACGGTCGAGCTGTTTCAGCCGCCGAGCGGCTAACCGCCAGCGGACGTGGCGTGCGCCCACCCGGCGAGGGCGTTCGTCACGATCTCGTCCGTCTCGCCGAGATAGGAGGCCGGCTCGAGGAGGTCGGCGAGCGGGGCGATCGCTGTGAGGATGTCGGGCTCGAGCACCTGCTCGAGCGCACTCTGCAGCGAGAGGCCCTCGCGACGCGCGGCCGACGAGGCCTCGGCGACGAGCGCATGCGCGTCCGCTCGGCCGACCACGTCGGCCACGGCCATCATCGCAGCCTCCGCCATGATCGAGCCGCCTTCCTCGTCGAGGTTGGCCCGCATCCGCTCGGGGAAGACGCCGAGGCCCGCCACGACGCTCCGTGCCCCGGCGAGCGCGCCCGCAGCGGCGGCGCAGGTGAGAGGCAACGCGTCCCATTCCGCCTGCCACTCGCCGGCCGCGCGCTCGTGCGTGCCCTGCATCGCGGCGAGCAATGTGCCGGCGTGCTGCGCGGCCAGGATGCTGAGGCCGACGACCGCCTCGCTGCCGACCGGGTTCTCCTTTTGCGGCATCGTCGACGACGCGCCGCGCAGATGACCTCCCTCCTCACGAACCTCGCCGATCTCCGGCCGGGAGAGCTCGATCACCTCACGCGCGAGCTTGCCGCAGGTGCCCGCCGTCGCAGCGAGCACGAAGCCGACCTCGGCCACGCCGTCACGCGCCGTATGCCAGGGGACGTCGACGGCTCCCAGCCCGAGCCTCTCGGCGACACCGTGGCGAACTGCCCGGCTCTGCGGGCCGAGCGCCGCAGCCGTTCCGGCGGCGCCGAAGAGCTGTACGACCGTGGCCCGCTCGCGGGCGCCTCGGACGCGCTCCCGGTGGCGAGTGAGCTCGGCGAGCCAGACGGCCAGCTTGCCGCCGAACGTGATCGGCACCGCAGGCTGGGCGTGTGTCCGGCCCGGCATCACGGTCCCACGGTGCGCATCGGCCTTGATCGCCACCTCGGCGCCGAGTGCGTCGACGAGAGCCACGATCCTGTCGAGCGCGCGGCCGAGGACGAGCGCGAGACCCGTGTCCATCACATCCTGGGTCGTCGTCCCCCAGTGCAGATAGCGGGCAGCCTCAGGCGAGGCGCTGCCGATCTGCTCGAGCAGCGGCAGGATCGGGTAGCCGACGACGAGCGTCCGTCCACGCAGCACCGCGAGATCGATGTGGTCAGACGTGGCTGCCGCAGCGATCGCCGCGGCAGCCTCCGCAGGAATGATCCCGAGCTCGGCCTGCACCTCTGCGAGCGCCCGCTCGACCTCGAGCCAGGCGCCGACATGGGACTCCTCCGCGAAGAGCTGCGTGACGTCGTCGTCGCCGAACACGTCGACGAGCGGGAGGAACACGCTGCGTCTCCCGGCCGTCAGCCGGCAGGGATGGCGGTCAGAGCGCCGTCGATCGTGTGAACGCTCCCCGTGATGTAGGACGCGTCGTCGGAGCAGAGGAAGACGACGAGCTTGCCGACCTCAGAGGGAAGTCCGAGACGATGCACGGGGACCGTGTCGACGTAGAACTGCTCGTCGATCGCGCCGCGGGCGACATCCGCATCCCACATCGGAGTGCGCAGGACACCCGGTGCGATCGCATTGACACGAATTCCGTGGGACGCCCATTCCCCTGCGGCGACGCTCGTCATCATGATCACCGCGGCCTTGGGGGCGCAGTAGGTCATCCGGCCCGGGTTCGGCGAAAAGCCGCGGATCGACGAGATGTTCACGATCGAGCCGGACTGCTGCGACAGCATGATCCGGCCGGCCGCGCGCATGCAGTAGAACACCCCCGACTGCATGACCGCGATCGAGTCGTGCCAGTCCTCGTCGGTGACGTCCTGGGTATGCGGCCCGACCCGGCTGATGCCGGCGTTGTTGACCGCGATGTCGAGCCGGCCGAAGTCGCTCACGACAGCCGTGAACGCGGCATCGACCTGCGCGCTCACCGACACGTCCGTCGGATAGGCGCGTGCTCGGACGCCCACCTGGGCGAGCTCGCCCGCCGCAATCTCAGCGGCCGCGGCGTCGATCTCGACGACGCCGATCGACGCTCCGGCCTCGGCGAGTTGCTGCGCGATGCCGCGACCGAGGCCTGTCCCGGCTCCCGTCACGATCGCAACCTGCCCGTCGAGCACACCCATCGCAAAGCTCCTCTCGAGCGGTCGTGGTCCCGGACACCGGCGAGTATATTGCCGCCGCCTACGGGGCGTCGTTCGTCAGTGAGGTCCCGTCTGTGGGGTCGAAGAAGTGGGCCCGCTCGACGTCGACCGCGAGCTGCAGACGCTCCCGCGGCGCTGGATGCGTGCGCGGATCCAGCCGGGCGACGAACGCGCCTCCGAGCTCTGCCTCCGACTCTCCCGTCGCTTCGGCGCTGACCCCCTCGACCCGGAAGTAGACGAGCGTCTCGGAGCCGAGCTGCTCCGTGATCTCCACGGTGACGGGGATCTCCGCGACCGGGGTCTCGGCACCACCACCACCCGACGTGCGGGCGTCCGAGAAGTACTCGGGCCGTAGTCCCACGAGCATCTCGCCGTCTCTCCTCCGCAGCCGAGAGGCGACCGTCTCGGGCAGGGGCAAGGTGAACCCGCCGAAGGAGATCGCGCGGCCGTCGCTTCGAGCCCGGAGAAAGTTCATCGAGGGGCTGCCGATGAAGGACGCCACGAAGGTGTTCGCGGGCCGGTTGTAGAGCACCTCCGGCGTATCCACCTGCTGCACGACCCCGTGGTCGAGCACCGCGACCCGCTGGCCCAACGTCATCGCCTCGACCTGGTCGTGGGTCACGTACAGGGTGGTCACGCCGAGGCGCTGGTGGAGCTTCGCCAGCTCCGCGCGCATCTGGACGCGAAGCTTGGCGTCGAGATTCGAGAGGGGCTCGTCCATCAGAAACGACTGCGGATGGCGAACGATCGCCCTCCCCATCGCGACGCGCTGCCGCTGCCCGCCGGACAACGCCCGCGGCTTGCGGTCGAGCAGGTCCTCGAGTCCGAGCAGCGTGGCTGCGTCGGCGATCCGCTGCTCCCGCTCAGGCTTCGGCATCCGCTGCGTCTCGAGCGGGAAGCCGATGTTGGCGCGCACGGTCATGTGGGGATAGAGCGCGTAGTTCTGGAACACCATCGCGATGTCGCGATCGACGGGATCGAGGTCGTTCACGACCACGTCGCCGACGAGGATCTCGCCCGACGTCGGTTGCTCGAGCCCGGCGACCATCCGCAACGCCGTCGTCTTGCCACACCCTGAGGGGCCGACGAGGATCATGAACTCGCCGTCGTCGATGCGGAGATGAAGGTCGTCGACGGCGATCGTCCCGTCCGGGAACCGCTTCGTCACCCCGCGAAACTCGATCGCGGCCACTGCTACCCCACTCTGAAGCGGGCGATCGCGTCGAGGTCGAGCTCGACACCGAGGCCCGGCCCCGCGGGGACGGCCAGGCGACCACCGTCGAGCACGAACGGTTGCTGCAGGATGCCGTTGACGAGCGGTGAGTCGGCGACGGAGTACTCGGACAGGGTCGGGCGGTCGAGCGTGGCGACGAACTGGAGCGACGCCGCGATCAAGATCGACGTCGAGAAGCAGTGAGGCACGATCTCCACCGCCGAGGTGCGCTCGAGCAGCGCGATCTGCCGGGCGACGGTGAAACCTCCGCAGCGCGCCATGTCGGGCTGCACCACGTCGATATGGGCGTGCTCGACGAGCGCCCGAAACGGGGCGGCCGTCTCGTCGGCTTCGCCCGCGGCGATGCGCACGTCGGCGCGATCGGTGAGGCGGCGATAGCCGTCGAGGTCGTCGGGCTGGAGCGCCTCCTCGAACCAGTAGAGACGATGCTCCTCCACCCGGCGCAGCAGTTCGAGGGCACGCGGAACGGTGTAGATGCGGCCGCCGTCGATCATCAGGTGCCGGTCGGGGCCGAGCGTCGTACGCGCGGCGCGGACGAGCTCCTCGTCGAGGACGAGATCGCGACCGAGAGGCCCCCAGCCGAGCTTGAGTGCGGTGTAGCCGGCCTCGACCGCACGCTCGGCGATGCGCCGCACCTCGTCCGGCGTCTCCGGCATCACCTCGCTCGCATAGACCGGGATCTCGTCGAGGCGGCGGCCGCCGAGCAGCTCACAGACGGGCCGGCCGGCGACCTTACCGGCGATGTCCCAGAGAGCGATGTCGATCGCGCTGATCACGTGCAACGCGGCGCCGCGGCGCCCATAGTGGTCGCTGGCGTGGAACATCCGCTGCCAGAGGCGGTCGATCTGAAGCGGATCCTCGCCCACCAAGACCTCGCGGAGACCGCGTGCCAGCGAGTGGGACGACGGCATCTCGATGATCGTCTTGGCGATCAGCGGGGCAGTGTCTGCCTCGCCGACCCCGGTGATCCCCTCGTCGGTGTGGATCCGAACGAGGAACGCATCCTGCGTTCCGTCGGCACGGGTCGCGTCGACCTGCGCGAGGCGCAGCACGATCGGTTCGACGTCGGTGATCTTCATCGGCGTTGACGCCGGGACGTCTGGCGGGAAGCATGCATGCCACGTGACCTTAACCGGCCGCCCGCGAACGACAAACGACAACGAACGAGGGAGCACCGCATGACACTGCTGGAGGGGCGCACGGCGCTCGTGACCGGCGCAGCCAACGGCATCGGCCGCGCGATCGCGGAGCTGTTCGCGGCCGAGGGCGCCCGGATCGCGGCGGTCGACGTCGAGGAGGTGCCCGATCTCGGACCGGCTGTCCACGGAGTTCGCTGGGACCTGTCGGCGACCGAATCGCTCGAGGATCTGCTCACCGAGGCCGAGGCTACGGTCGGGCCGATCGATGTCCTCGTCAACAACGCCGGCGTGTACGAGCCCGCCCTCGGTATCGACATGACGCTCGAGTCCTACCGGCACGTGCTCGCGATCAACCTCCACGCCCCCGTCTTCCTCGCGAGCAGAGCGGCACGAGGCATGATCGCGCGCGGCTACGGCCGCATCGTCAACATCACCTCCGTGCACGGCCGTTTCGGAGAGGAGCTCGGGCTTTCGTACGACGTCGCCAAGGGAGGGCTGGAACAGGCAACGCGGACGCAGGCGGTCGAGCTCTCGCGCCACGGAGTGCTCGTCAACGCTGTCGCCCCGGGCTTCGTCGCCACCCGTATGTCCGTGATCGACGGCCAGGACGAGCTCGAGGGCGAGTGGTTCACCGACATCTACATCGAGCGCGGGAAGATCCCGATCCGGCGCTACGCGATGCCCGGCGAGATCGCGCAGCACGTCGCGTGGCTCGCCAGCGAGCGGAACACGTACGTGACGGGACAGGTACTCACGGTCGACGGCGGATTGACGGTGACGTTCTGATGGCCGACCGGCGCCGGAGGGCGATTGCGATCGCCGAGGCAGCGGACGCGGGCACCCTCGTCGTCGCGCATCCGTCCGTCGTGACGTGGCTGACCGGGTATGCACCGGAGATCGAGTCGGGACCGAGCCCGTTCGCCCTGCCGCCGATCGCCGTACTCGGATCGGAGGGATCGCCGGTGCTCGTCGTCAGTGAAGACGAGGCCGAACCCGGGGCGGCGACGGGCTGTGAGATCGCGACCTACCCGGGCTTCGGGATCGGTCCGCTCGACCCGGTCGACGCAGCCAAGCGAGCGCTGAGCGGCGTGCTTTCGGGCTCCCGCGTCGCGATCGACGCCGGCGCGTTTCCTGCGGCGCTTGCCGCGGGTCTCGACTGGGTCGACGTCGGCGGTGAGCTCGCGCTGGCACGGGCGGTCAAGGATCCCGACGAGGTCGAGCTGATGCGCGCGGCGATAGCCGTGTGTGACGCGGGGCAGCAGGCGGCGCGTACTCATGCGGAGGTAGGGCTCACCGAGCTCGAGCTGTGGGCGGTCGTGCGGGGCGCCATGGAGAGCGCGGCCGGAACGAGGTTGCCGGTCCTCGCCGATCTCGTCGCCGGCCCGCGGACGGCAGAGATCGGCGGCCCACCGGGCAGTCGCGTGATCGAGGACGGCGACCTCGTGCTCTGCGACCTCGTTCCACGCCTCGCGGGCTACTGGGGCGACTCGTGCGCAACCTTCGCCGTCGGGGAGCCGAGCGACGAGGCGAAGGAGGCCCACGCGCGTGCGCGCGAAACCCTCGCCGATCTGGTGGCCACCATCCGGCCCGACCTCGTCGCCGGCGAGCTCGACGCCTTGGCTCGGGCACGGCTCGAGTTCCCGCACCACACGGGCCACGGGCTCGGGACGGGATACCACGAAGAGCCCCGCCTCGTCCCGGCCTCGACGACGGTGCTCGAGGCCGGGATGGTCGTCGCGATGGAGCCGGGCACGTACTCCGGCACAGGCGTCCGCGTCGAGCAGGTCGTGCTGGTGACGACCGGCGGTTGCGAGGTGTTGTCGGGCCACGATCTGAGGCTCTGAAGCATCGCGACCGACCTTGCGCCGGGTGCGTCGAGGGAGGAAGATCGAGATCCAGAATCCAAAAGGAGGGCGAAGCGATGCATCGCAAGCTCGGGGTCGTCGCGGTCGTTGCAGTCGTGGCCGCGACAGTGTTGGCAACAGTTGGGCTCGCCGCGCGGACGGCGACGACGACGCGAAAGGCGTTCCCGACGGGGCCGGTCAACCTGACGATGTCGTGGTGGGGTGAGCAGGAGGCCGCGGGCGCGAAGGGTTGGCTGGCGGATACGGTCGCGCTCTACCAGAAGAAGCACCCGAACGTGAAGATCAAGACCGTCCTGCAGACGACGGACGGGCTCATTCCCGCATTCAAGGCCGCAGCAGCCGCCAAGAAGGGCCCGGACATCCAGTACTTCTGGGGCGGCATCTGGGCGCTCGACGATGCCTGGCACGGCAACACGAAGCCGGTATCGGACTACATCCCGAAGTCCGAGCTCGCGCACTATCTGAACGCGAAGGAGGACACATACGACGGAAAGGTGTGGACTGCACCGTGGTACGTGCAGCCGTCGTTCCCCGTTCTCTACCGCAAGGACGTGCTCGCCAAGGCCGGGGTCGCGCCGCCGACCACGTGGAGTGCACTCCTGAAGGCGTGCGACACGCTGAACGCCAAGGGCATCACGCCGCTCGCCGGCGGCGTCAAGGACGGGTGGTTCGGCGGCTGGCTGTTCTCGATCATCGGCGCGCAGGGGATCACCTCGATCAGCGACGTCCTCGATGCGACGACCGGCAAGGCGAAGTTCACCGACCCGAAGCTCGCCGCCTACTGGACGCGCCTGCAGGAGTTGCGCGACCACAAGTGCTGGAACGACGACATCAACTCGCAGGATCTCTACACGGCCCAGGAGGCCATGGTCCAGGGCAAGGCTGCCATGACCGTCTCGGCCGGGTCGGATGTGAAGAAGTTCGTCAAGAGGGTCGGCGTCGCGAAGCTCGGCGTGATGGCGATGCCGAAGTGGGGCACCGGCCCGTATGCCGGCAAGCTCGGCTCGACCTCGCAGACGGTCGGAATCACGTCGTGGACCAAGTACCCGGAGGTGGCGGCCGACTTCATCATGTTCATGCACACCCCGGAGCGGATGGCCGCCTGGTTCAAGACGACCGGCGCGTTCCCCGCCGACAACCGGTTCAACACCAAGCTGATCACGCTGCCGCAACAGAAGGTGTTGTTCAACCTCGTCAAGACGGGCTCTCCGTATCTCGAGAACTTCATCCCGCCGGAGCTCGACGCGAAGGCCTTCTTCGCCCAGGCGCAGCTCCTGCTGGGCGGCAACACCGACGCCAAGCAGGCCGCGGCGGCAACCGAGAAGATCGCCCAGCGGATCCGACTGACGCAGCGGAAGCAGATGGCGAACTTCAAGACGTGGTCTGCCTCGTACCGCTAGACCACTCCTCGCACTCGGTGTCGGGGGTCGTGTGACCCCCGACACCGTGGCTCTTCGCCCATCGAGGAGAAAGCGCCGCTTCCGACCCGGCCGTTTCGAGCCGGTCCTCTGGATCGCACCGGCCGTCGCGGTCGTCGTGTTCGTCTTCGGCTACGCGATGGTCGAGCTCGTCAAGACCTCGCTGCACTTCGACGGCGCCTGGACGACCGAGAACTTCCACGTCACCTGGTCCGATCCGACCTTTCGCACCGCGATCGGCCACAACGTCCGGCTCCTGCTCGCGGTGCCGATCCTCGTCGCGGCATCGCTGCTCCTCTCGATCCTGCTCTTCGAAGGCCTGCGCGGCTGGCGCTTCCACCGCTGGGCGCTGTTCCTACCGTTTGTGCTTCCGATCCCCGTGATCGGCGTCATCTTCGGCCAACTGCTCCAGTACAACGGGCTCGTCAACCAGCTGCTGCGGGCGATCGGACTGGGCGGGCTGGCGCAGGACTGGCTCGGCCAGCCGCGCTGGGCCCTCTGGACGATGACCCTGGTGATCGTGTGGCGCGAGCTCGGCTTCGGCATCGTCCTCTTCCTCGCGCGGTTGCTGTCCGTCCCGGCCGACATCTTCGAGGCGGGACGCATGGACGGCGCCCGTTTCTTCCGGTTGCACCGCCGCATCACGATCCCCCAGCTCTCGGGGGTGATCATCTTCTACGTCGTCGTAGAGGCGATCACGATGGTCTCCTGGGTCTTCAACTACGTGTACGTGATGACGAACGGCCAGGGAGGGCCTGGCGACGCGACCCAGGTGACAGAGCTCTACATCTACCAGACGGCATTTCAGTACCAGTCACCGGAGATCGCCTCGGCCGCGGCTGTGACGCTCTTCGCTGGGACCCTGGTCCTGATCGCCATGTTCTTCCGGATCCAGCGTCGCACCGGGATGGGGCTCGATGAGTAGGCGCATCGCCGCGGGGGTCTCCAAGCACGGCCTCCTCATCCTGGCGACACTCGTCGCGCTGTTTCCGGTCTACGTGATGATCTCGGCCGCTTTCAAGACGCAGTCGAGTTTCCTCGCGCACCCCTGGGCCCCGATTGCCGATCCAACGCTCGCCGGCTTCCGTACCGCCCTCAACGATCAGTTCCCTCGTTGGCTCGGCAACACGGTGCTCCTCTCGTGCTCGGCCGTCGCTCTGACGCTTCTCGTCGCAGCGCTCGCCGCTTGGGGGTTTGCCCGCTGGTCCTTCCGCGGCCGTGACACCCTGCTCGGCGTGCTCGTTGCACTGATGGTGGTGCCGCCCGTCGTCCTGCTCGTACCGTTGTTCGTGTTCGGGGTGCGCATCGGGCAGATCTCCACCTTCCGGCTCGTGATCTTGATCTACGTCGGCCTGATGCTGCCGTTCTCGGTGTACATGCTCACGAACTTCTTCCGCACCATCCCCGCGAGCCTGATCGAGGCGGCGGTGATCGACGGGGCGTCGTCCTGGCGTGTGTTCCGGCGGATCGTCCTGCCGCTGTCGGCCGCGCCCCTCGTCACGCTCGCGGTGGTCAACCTGCTGTGGGTCTGGAACGAGCTACTGATCGCCCTCGTCTTCCTGCAGGACGATTCGAAGAAGACGCTGATGGTCGGCATCACCGGGTTCCAGAGCCGATACAGCCTCGACGTGCCGGCGATCATGGCCGGCCTGACGCTGGCCACGCTGCCGATCGTCACCGTGTACATCTTCGGCCAGCGGTACTTCGTGAAGGGTCTCGTCTCGGGGGCGCTGAAGGGCGAGTGAGCAGCGCGCCGATCGTCGACACGACGCTCGTGCACGAGGGCGTCCCCGGGCTCGCGCTCGAGGGCGACCGCCTCCGCGTGACGCTGTTCCCCGAGGCCGGGGCGAAGATCCTCGATCTCGTGCACCGACCGACGGGCGTCAACCTGTTGTGGCAGAACCCACGCGTGCCGTTGCGCAGAACGTATCCGGGCGCGGCGTTCGACGACGTCTGGTGCGGCGGCTGGGACGAGCTCTTCCCCACCGATCCGCCGTGCGAGCTGGACGGCAACACGTTCCATGATCACGGCGACCTCTGGCACGGCCCCTGGGACTGGTCGGTGGAGACCGACGACGGCGAGACGGCCACCATCGCCCTGAGACGCTTCACCGTCGCTCTACCGTGCCTGATGGAGAAATGGGTGACGCTCGGCCGGGACGGTGTCGAGATCGGCTTCCGCCACCGGCTCACGAACCTCGGCACCCGGCCCGTGCCGTTCGCCTGGAGCCTGCATGTCGCCCACGCGATCGGGCCCGAGTCGCGGATTCACCTGCCTGTGAAAGGGCTCGTCGCAGTTCCCGCTCAGCCGGGGCGATTCGCCGGGGCGCCGATGCCTCTCCGGTGGCCGCTGCACGGCGATCTCGACCTGGCCGCCGTACTCGGGGCAGAGACGGGAGTGACGGAGTGGCTCCATACCGTCGGCCCGAGTGAGGGATGGTGTGCGGTCACCCATCCCGCGCGGTCACTCGGCCTCCGAATCGCCTTCGACCCGGAGCTGTTTCGAACGACCTGGCTCTGGGGCGTCTACGGCGGCTGGCGCGGTCACTACGTCCTCCTCACCGAGCCGTCCACGAGCCCGCCCGGGGGCCTCGCGCAGAACGTCGCCGACGGTACCGCGGCCTGGCTGGAGCCCGGAGCGACGATCGAGACTGCCGTCACGGCGACGGTGATCGAGGAGGTCGCGACGCACGCGGGGGACGAGCGCCCGGACACGGCCGCGTGACGCGATAGCGGCGTCCGATCGCGGTTCCATCGCTTCCGAAGGGATGACCTCCTTCAGTCGTTCCGCCCCGGTACCGGCGGCCCGGACGTGACCCCCGCAGGTCACCTCGAATTGCGGGCCACCCGGCTACGTCACTGGCGGTAGTTCTCCACGACCGATGCCTCGCGGAGGGTCGCCGCGTCCGGGTCGAGCGAGTGCTCTTCGTAGGCGCGGCGCTGGCGCAGGAGATCCCAGCACCTGTCGAGCGTGACCTTCACCACCGCCAACCTCTGCCGGTCGGTCTCGGCATGGCCGCCGCGGGCCTGATCCTCCCACAGGCGATGCTCCTCGGCGACGAGCTCCTCGATCGTCCTCTGGATCTGTTCGTCGTTCATCAGCGCTCCTTTCCGGAGGGTGGAGCCATTCTGCCTTCGCTCCCGCACTCTCGCCACCGTCAATCGACCACGGCCGGCCGCGGGACTCCCGCGAGCTGTCCGCCCGGGCACGCTTCCGCCTTGACGACACGACCCGGATTCCGGATCCCGAAGAAGGCGACCACGCCACCCGTGGCAACCAGCACGGAGCAGATCGCGATCGCCTCGTGGAAAGCCCGCACCGACCCGGTGTCCGGCGCGAACGTGTCCCCCGCGAGTTGCCCGGCGACGAAGGCGCCGATGGCCGAGACGCCGATCAGGCCGGCCACCCGAGCGATCGCGTTGTTGACCGCCGAGGCGATGCCGGCATCGCTCTCGTCGGCGTCGGCGAGAACCGTCGCCGTCAACGGCGCCACGGTCATGGAGAGCCCGAGCGAGAAGACGACGAGGGCCGGAAGCAGGTCCCGGAGATACGAGGTCTCGAGGCCGGCTCTGAGGAAGAGCAGGATGCCGGCGGCCGAGACCAACGGCCCGCCCGCGAGGAAGAGCCGCGGGCCATGGCGATCCGCGAGGGCACCCATGCGACTCGACAAGGCGAACATGATCAGGGTCGTCGGGATCGTCGTCAGCCCGGCCTTCAGCGCCGAGTAGCCGGCGACCTGTTGCAGGAAGATGAACAGGAAGAAGAAGAGGATCGAGAGACCGGCGTACATCGAGAGGGTCTGCAGATTCGCGAGCGCAAAGTTACGCCGGGCGAAGAGGTCGAGCTGCAGCATCGGGTGGGAGGCGCGCCTCTCGTAGGCGAGGAAGGACCCGAACGCCAACACGCCGCCGAGCAGGGAGATGAGGGTCACCGGGCTGCTCCACCCGAAGCGTGGTTGCTCGATCAGGGCGAACACGATGCCGGCGAGCCCCAACGCACAGAGCCCGGCGCCGAGAAGGTCGACCCTTCGGCTGACGGAAGGCCCATCGGGCACCGCGGAGCGCACGAGAATCAACGTCACGATCACCAGTGGCACGTTGATGGCGAAGACCCAGCGCCAAGACGTCTGGTCGATGATCAGCCCGCCGGCGAGCGGACCGACGATCATCGCTATCCCACCCCAGGCCGTCCACGAGCCGATCGCCGCGCCCCGCTCCCGCGCCGAGAAGGCGGCAACGATGATCGCCAATGAGCTCGGAGTCAGCAGCGCGCCCGCCGCCCCCTGCAAGGCGCGGGCTGCGATCAACGTCTCCACGGTCGGCGCGACCGCACAGACGAGTGAGAAAGCACCGAACGAGGCGACGCCGATCTCGAACACTCGCCGTTTGCCGTAGATGTCGCCCAGCGAACCGCCGATCAGGATCAGCGAGCCGAGGGTCAGCGTGTACGCGTTCGAGATCCACTGCTGCGCCTCGAGGCCACCGCCCAGATCTGCCTGGATCGCCGGCAAGGCGACATTGACGATCGTGCCGTCGATGGCGGCCACACCCGATCCCAGAATCGCAGCGATCAAGGTCATTCTCTGAACGCGCGTCACGACAATGCTGGTCGCGCGTTCACGTCGCCTCGGGAGCCAACGCAAACGCCAGATCGTCCTCGTAGCACCAGAACCAGTTCTCTCCCCACTCGGCGGAGCGGATGATGGGATGCCCGCTCGAGCGGTGATGCGCCGAGGCGTGCCTGTTCGGTGAGTCGTCGCAGCAGCGGATGCCACCACAGCTGGTGCACATGCGCAGATGAACCCAGCTGGCCCCGATCCGCAAGCAGTCCTCGCACCCCGCAATCGACGGAGGAAGCTCTCGGAAAGCGATCGTCTCCAGATGGGAGCAACTCGTCATCACACGTCCTTCGCTGCTGGCCGCCGCTGTCTCCAGGCGACGACACGACACGACCTCACGTCATGGCCTCGACCACTTTCGGAACGCTACGTGACGCGACAGGGGCTGCGTATCCGTCGGGTCACTGCGCACCCGGCGGCTCGGGCACGCCGAGCTCCGCCTGCAGCGCGACGCCCAGCGAGAGCAGCTCCCAGTCGGAGCCGGCCGGGCCGATCAGCGACACGCCGACGGGAAGGCCGCTACGGCCGACGCCGGCCGGGAGCGCAACGACGGGGAAGCCTGTCCAGTCCCAGAGATGCGTGAGTGAGATCAGCGCGTAGTCGGAGCCGGCGTGCTCGTACCCGTCTCCGCGACGTGGAGCGACGACGGGAATCGTCGGCTCGACCAGTGCCGTCACCCGGTGCTCGTCAAGCCAGGCAGCCCAGGCACCCGTCTGCTCGCGCTGCCGCACGTGTGCTGCCACGTACGCCTCCCCGGTCACGGCACGCCGCTCGCCGTCCTCCACCCACTCGCGCGACGACGACCGGTACAGCTCCCGCTTTCCGTCGAAGCGGCGGTGATACACGAGCATCTCCGTCGTCAGGACATCGAGGAAGTCCTCGCCCACGTCCGCGCTCAGCTCGGGAGGCTGCGGCTCGACGAGCGACGCGCCGAGCCGGCGGCAGGCGTCGAGCGCAAGCTCGAAGCCGGCTGCGACGTCGGCGTCGAGCTCTGCTCCGTCCGCGCGCGGGGAGACTGCCAGCCGCACGCCGTCGAGCGGTCGCGACGACTCACGTGCCCGTAGCGGCCCCGGCACGCCGGCCTGGGGCGCGCTTTCCGCGCGCCGGCGATCGGGCCCTACCATCGCCGCCAGCAGCAGTCGGCAGTCGGCCAACGTGCGCGCCATCGGGCCGGCGTGGTCGAGACTCCACGACAGTGGCACGACTCCCGCCATCGAGACCCTGCCTCGCGTCGGCTTGATCGTCGACGTGCCACAGCAGGCGGACGGGATGCGCAGCGAGCCCGCAGTGTCCGTGCCGGTGGCGGCGGGAACCATGTGCGCGGCGACCGCGGCCGCCGAGCCGCCACTCGAGCCGCCGGCGGAGCGTTCACGGCCCCACGGGCTGCCCACCTGGTCGGTCGTCCCGCCGGCGGCGAACTCGTGGGTGTGCAGATGGCCGAGAAGCACCATGCCCGCAGCGCCCAGGCGACTCCACACGTCGCAGTCAACCGCAGGCACGTCCTCGAGGAGCCGGCTCGACGCGGTGACCGGCTTGCCCGCGACGCCGAACAGGTCCTTGAGCCCGAGCGGGATCCCCGTCAGCGCCGGGGGTGGGCCCTCCCGTCGAACGCCGGCCACGCTCAGACGCTCGTCGGCACGAGCTGCGGCCACGACTGCGTCTTCCTCGTAGACGCGCACCCACGCGTTGATCGAGCCTGGATCCCCGTCATGGCTGTGCGCTCCGTCGCACTCGCGAATCCGCGCCAGGCACGCCGCGGTGAGGTCGGACGCCGAGATGCTGCGCCGCGCGAGCAGTTCCGCCGCGTCGCCGACCCCGAGTCGAGTCAGGTCGCGCATCTCAGCCTGCTCAGGTCGGTCAGGGGCCGTTCTCGATGTACTGGAGGATCGTGGCGCTGAGGCCGAGGTCGATCGACACCGATCCGCCGCGCAGTCTCAGGCGCGCCGCGTCGTCCGTGATCTCTGCCTGCCAGTCGTGTAGATCGACCATGTGTAGCGCCACCTCGAGGATCCGGGCTGCGCGCTGCTCGCGGTCGGCGCCCCGGCTGACGTTGAGGGCGATCGCAACGGCATCGCCGATGTCGGCCGGCGACTTGTCTCGCAGAGACTGGAGATTGAAATCGATATTTGCCGCCACGGGCGCCAGCAACAGATCCTTGGGTGTTTTCGGAGGCAAGGTCATTCCGTCATCCTTTCACGGCCTCGTGACTTGTCCAAGTGACCGTCAGATCGACGGGCCGCCCCGCCGACATGTAAGACTTCGCGCATGAGCGGCGTCATGGGCCAGCGGATCCTCCGGCGCGAGGACTCGCGCTTCCTTCTCGGCAAGGGACTCTACGTCGAGAACATGGACTTGCCCGGCGCGCTCCACGCAACGTTCGTCCGCTCGCCGTACGCTCATGCGCGCATCGTCGACGTCGACGCGTCGGGCGCTCTCGCTCTGCCGGGGACGCAGGTGTTCACGGCGTCCGACGTCGGCCTGGGCTCGTTCCAGCCGCCTCCGTTCCCGGGTCTCGATCAGGGCATGGGACGACCCTTCCTGGCGGACGAGGTCGTGCGCTTCGTGGGCGACATCGTCGCCATCGTCGTCACGGGGAGCCGAGTGGAAGGCGTCGATGCCGCCGAGCTCGTCGTCGTCGATTACGACCCTCTGCCGGTCGTGGTCAACCCCGAGAAGGCGCTGGCAGGTGACGCGCTGCTCTTCCCCGCGTCGGGCACCAACGTCTGCACGAGTCACCCGGCAGAGCGCGACGAGACGATGTTCGACGACTGCGAAACGGTCGTCTCGGGGCGCCTCGTCAGCCAGCGCCTGGCGGCGTGCCCGCTCGAGCCGCGGTCGTGTGCGGCCCTCGTCGGAGACGACGGCCGGCTGACCTTGTGGCTCTCGACCCAGACGCCGCATCAGGATCGAGACGGCCTGGCGATGAGCCTTGGCCTCGACCCCGCGGACGTGCGTGTCGTCGCACCGGACGTCGGCGGCGGCTTTGGCGCCAAGCTCCTCGCCGTCGAGGAGATCCTGGTGTCGTGGCTCGCTCGCCACCTGGGACATCCGGTCCGCTGGACCGAGACCCGTAGCGAGAACATGGTGGCGATGACGCACGGCCGCGCTGCGGTGCTCGAGTTCACGATCGGTGGAACCCGGGAGGGGACTGTTCAGGCCTACCGCCTTCGCATCCTGCAGGACGTCGGCGCCTATCCACGCATCGCGGCAGTCCTCCCCGGCTTCACCTCCGTGATGGCAAGCGGCGTGTACGCGATCCCGAAGATCGAAACCGAGTTCACGTGCGTCGTCACCAACACGACCCCCATCGGCCCGTTTCGCGGTGCGGGCCGGCCGGAGGCGACGCAGGCGATCGAGCGGGCGATCGATCTCTTCGCCGGTGAGATCGGGCTCGACCCCGCCGAGGTACGGCGGCGCAACCTCTTCGCGTCCGATGCCTTCCCCCTGACCACCGCCTCCGGCGCCCACTACGACTGCGGCGACTACGAGGGGGCGCTCGATCTCGCGCTCGAAGCAGCCGACTACGAGGGGCTGCGGGACGAACAGCGGCGGCGGCGCGAGGAAGGCAGCACCCTGGCGCTGGGCATCGGCGTCAGCGTGTATGTCGAGATCACGAACGGCCTGGTCGAGCCGGAGTTCGGCGCCGTCGAGATCACACAGGAGGGCGAGGCCATCCTCCGCACGGGCTCGTTCTCACATGGTCAAGGTCACGAGACGACGTTCGCCATGATCGTCGCCGACCGGCTGGGTCTCCCGGTCGAGGCGGTGCGGGTCATCAAGGGAGATACCGACGAGGTGCGCCAGGGCGTCGGCACGTACGGCTCGAAGTCGACCCAGATCGGCGGTGTCGCGGCCCAGCAGGCAGCGCACGAGGTCGCCGAGCGCGCTCGGCAGCTCGCCGCCGAGCAGCTCGAGGCGAACGTGGACGACGTGGTGCTCGACGCGGATGCCGGCGGCTTCCACGTGATCGGCTCCCCCACCCCCACCCTCACCTGGCGCGAGCTCGCCGCCAAAGCGCACGGTCAGGGCCGGCTCGACGAGCTTCGCGCCGAGGAGATCTTCAATGCCGGCGCTCCGACGTTCCCGTTCGGCGCGCACGTCGCTGTGGTCGAGGTCGACACCGAAACCGGCGCCGTCGAGCTCCGACGCATGGTCTCGGTCGACGATGCCGGCCGCATCATCAACCCCGTCATCGCCGAGGGCCAGGTGCACGGCGGTGTGGCGACCGGCGTGGCGCAGGCCCTCTACGAGGAGTTCGTCTACGACGAGGACGGCAACCCACTCACGGCCAACTTCCTCGGCTACGCCTTCCCGTCGGCCGCCGAGTTGCCGTCGTTCGACACCGTCGAGATGGAGACGCCGACGCCGCTCAACGCGCTCGGGGCCAAGGGCATCGGCGAGTCCGGGACGATCGGGGCGACGCCGGCCGTCCAGAGCGCGGTCATCGACGCACTCGCCCCGTTCGGCGTCCGGCATGTCGACATGCCCGCGAACGGCGAGCGGGTCTGGCGGGCGTTGCAAGAGGCACGAAGCTAGAGGCTCGATCTGACGTAGGGGTGTATCTCGCGGAACGCATGCGCCGATTGCGCATCAAGCCTTGCGGTTGGCACGGCTCAGCCGCGGGTGTAGCGGCCGACGAGCTTCGCGACGCCCAGGACCCGACCCTTCAGCGCCGCCTCGAACCTCGTCAGGTCGCCCCCCGCCTCGAGCGGCAGTCTGCTCTTGAGCGCGTAGAGGCGGAAGACGTAGCGGTGTGTGCCGCTCGGCGGGCACGGGCCCATCCAGCCCACCTGCCCCCTGCCGTTCAACCCCTCGACGGGAGCGCGGCCGGCAAGGCCCTTCGCCGTGCCGGGAATCCCCCACGCGAGACGGTGGAGAAAGGTGCCCGGGGCATCGGGGTCGTCCACGATGAGGGCGAAGGACCGTGTCCCGGACGGGGCGCCTGTCCACCGGAGCGGCGCGATCGCGTTCGCGCCGTCGCACGTGAACCGAGCCGGGATCGTCCCACCCGACGCGAAGGCGGGGCTCATGAGAGCGAACTTCGGAGCGGCGGGCGCCGCGGCCACGAGCGCGGCGGAGGCCGCGAGCACCGTCGCGATCAGGGCGGCTCTCATCCAGCCGCGGCGCATGTCGCCGAGTTCGATGTGCTTATCCACACCGGCCTGTCTCAGGCGCTCTGCGACCTCGCGTACTCGATGTAGCCGCGCACATCCGCCGCAGGCTCGGCATACGCCTCGCCCAGGTTGTCCTCCATCGCGGTCATGTACTCCTCGGCCCAGACCGGGAAGTCGTAGTCGATCGCGCGCAGGAACTCGAGCGTCGCTGCGAGACGGATGTCCGCGATCGAGGGCGAGCTGCCACCGATGAACTGCTTGCCGTCCAGGAAGAAGGTGCGGTACACGTCGAGCGGCTCTGCGAGCGCCGCCTCACACACCGCCTGCGCCACCGCTTTCGCGTCGTCGTCGGCGTCGGAGGAGCCCACCTCACCCGGATACTGCGGGAACGCAAGGGCCCCGTAGGTGGCGCGGGCGACGAGCGGATAGAGGGTGCCGATCAGGTAGAACATCGCGCTGTCGACCATGGCGCGCTCTGCCGGGTCAACGGGATAGAACCGGGTCAGGCCGTGCTTGTTGCAGAGGTACTGCATGATCGCGCAGCTCTCCCACAACGACCCCTTCGGCAGCCCTGCCTCCTCGATCATCGGCGTCAGGTGGGCCGGATCCTTGGCCAGGAACTCGGGCTCTCCGGTCTTGCCCCAGACGTCGATCTCCTCGAAATCGAGCCCTGCGGCCCGCACGAAGATGCGGACGGTCAGGTTGTTGACGCTCGGCTTCAGGATGTTGAGTGCAATTGCCGACATGTGATCCTCCTTTGACGGGTGACGAGATCAGTATGGATTCTTCGCCGAGCGGTCGTCCGAGAGCGATCCACGCGATCGCAGGACGAGCGCCTCGATCGCATCCGCCAGGTGAGACTGGGCGATGTGGTGATCGCCGCGCTCCACCCGCAGCCCGTGCGCCTCGAGCAGGACCTCGGCATGCGTGTAGCCCGCCGGCGGCTCGAAGCGGTAGGCCGCGAGCTCGATCGTGAGGCCCAGCGGGTCCTCGAAGTAGATCGAGTCCATGAAGCCTCTGTCCTTGACGCCGCTGTGCCGGATGCCGCGCTCCTCGAGCCGCTCCACCGCCTGATCGAACGTCGCCTTCGACACCGAGAACGCGATGTGGTGGACGCAGCCGGGGTCCGTCGGGGTGCGGCGCGGATCGGGCGTGCGCGCCTCGTTCGTGAAGACGGTGATCAGGCGGCCGTCACCCGGGTCGAAGTAGAGGTGGCTCTCCCCTTCGTTGTCGAGGTTGGGCTGGTCGAACACGAACGGCATCCCGAGCAGGCCTTCCCAGAAGTCGATCGACGTCTGCCGGTCGGCACCGCAGATCGTGATGTGGTGCACGCCCTGGCTTTGCAGCTTCTGCATCAACCGTCTACCTCCACCTGGTGTTCTACGAGCTTGGACTTGTACTCGCTGCGCTGCAAGCTCCCCCACGGCACCAGCTCGACCTCGGTCTGGACGACGAGGACGGTACGCAATCGGTCACGGATCGCGTCGGCAAGACCGTCGTTCCCGGTCGAGTCACGCGCAAGCTCCACGCTGACGGGGAGCGGCGGTGACTGCTTGACCCCAGGCCCCCTTGGCCTGACGAGGATGTTGCCGCTGACCTCGGGGGCGAACACGCTCACCACCTCACGGACAGCAGAGGGGAAGACGTTGACGCCTCGGACAATGAGCATGTCGTCGGTCCGCCCGATGCAACGCACGCGCGGGCTCGTTCGGCCACACGCGCACCGGCTCGTTCTGACCTGAACGTGATCGCGCGTGCGGAACCGCAGCAGCGGTGCTGCACGATGACGGAGATGCGTCAGCACGAGCTCGCCGGTGGCCCCGTCGACCATCTCGACGTCATGGCCCGTCTCCGGATCGACGAGCCCGGCGTGGACGAAGCCGCGCGCACCGAGGTGCATGCCGTCCTGCTCCTCGCACTCCCCCCACAGCGACGCACCGATGTCGCCGATACCCATGGCCTCGGTAACCCTGGCGCCCCAGCCCTCCTCGAGCTTCGCGCGGAAGGCGGGCTCGCCTCCGCCGGGCTCGCCGGCCACCAGCAACCGCACGACGCTCGACCCCTGGAGATCGAAGTCCCGCTCTGCCGCCCATTCGATCAGGTAGGCGGCATAGGAGGGCGTGAGCGCAGCCGCTTCGGGCCCGAGTTGATCGATCGCGAGCATCAGTCGCTCGGTGTTGCCGGTACCGACGGGGATGTGGCACAGGCCGATGCGATCGAAGGCAGCGAGTCCCACGGCGGCCACGAAAGGACCGGCGCTGTAGGTCGAAACGATCCGCTGGCCGGCGGCTGCGCCTGACCCCGCGTAGCTTCGAGCCGAGCTCGTGACCCAGTTCTCGATGTCACCCGCGGTGAGTGGGATGTAGCTGGGTGTGCCGGTCGTCCCGCTCGTCGAGTAGATCCGGAAGATCTCGGATTGTGATGCGCAGAGGTGCGCGCCGAACGGATTGTCGCGCGTTCGGGTGACGCGGAGCTCCTCTTTCTCGGTGAGCGGAAGTTGCGAGATGTCTCCCAATCCCCCTGCCGCCTCGGCCGAGGCGAATCCGGAATCCGCGAGCTTCTCGCGGTAGAACGCCGAGCGGTCGAAAAGGTAGGCGAGCTGGGTGCGGTAGCTCGCGTCGTCGATTTCGAGCTGCTCGGCCCAGGGAAACGTCTCGACGTCCGGCTCGAGCATCAGTCCGGCCCCTCCTGGGATCGGCGCCTATAGGCGATCGCCTCCTCGGCCTTGCCCGCCATGAGAAACCCGACCGGGTTCTCCTGCTCTTCGGCCAGGTGGGCGAGCAACCCGGCGGTGCGGGCGAGCAGCGGGACGGCCTTCGCGGTGGCCGGCGGGAAGCCGAGATCGAGCAGCACCGCCGCGATCGCCATCGAAACGTTCATCGTCAACGGCCGGCCCCACGCAGTCGCGACCGCCCCACGCAGCTCGCGCGCGAGCAGGACGTGAGGCCCGCTCACACCGCGCTCGTCCGCGAGCTCGAGAATGCGTTCTGCCCGGGGGTCGAGCGGGCGGTGTACCGGGTGCCCGAAGCCCGGCGCCTTGCCGCCGGACGAATGGATGGCACGTGCCGTCTCCACGGCGACGGCGGCGAGCTCGCCGCCGTCCGCGACCTTCTCCTGCGCCGCGGCCAGCAGCCGCGCGCACTCGTCGGACGTGCCGAGGATGACCGGTCCGCAGCCCAGGATCCCCGCCGCGACGGCACTCTGCAGCGACCCGGGATCGGCATCGAGCGTCATCCGCGCCGCCACATTGGTCGGCATCATCCCGTGCTCCGCGATCGCAACGAGGAGAAGGTCGAGGAAGTAGCACTGCTCCTCGGTCGGCTCGTTGCCCGTGAGCAGGAGATAGAAGTACTCGGTGAAGCCGACCCTCCCCATCAGATCGGCGCAGAGGTCGCGGCCTCGCACCTCGACCCGGTCGGGGTAGGCCTGGCAGATGTGGCTAACGGGGTCCCCGGCCTTACCGATCTGCATGCATCCCGTCTCGGTCGTGACTGTCGGCCGGCATCCCGGCGACGGTACGCATCACGTGCGCGACCGTCAAGGGTGCGCGTCGCGACGGCGGCCTATAGATCGAGAGGCGATCGGCCGATAAGCCGTGAATGCATCGCCGCTTCCCGGAATCGGCTCTGCTCCTCCTCGCAGCGTTGGCTGTCGTGCCTGTCCTCGTCCTCTGGCGGTGGGGCGGAACCATGGTGATGCCGCCGCGCTGGGTGCACTTCTACGGCGTCGGTGTCAGCGCTCTCGTCGCTGCGGCTGCCGCAGTGGCCCTTCTCACCCAGGGCGCTCGCCGTCGCGACCCCCGCACGGTCGTGATGGCGGGCGGGTTCACGATCATGGCGGCGCTCCTCGCCGTCCACGGACTCGTCACGCCGGGTGTCCTCGTCGGCAACAACGGGGTGGTCGCCCTCAGCGGTGCTGCCACCCTGCCCGTCGGCGCGGCCGTGCTCGCGCTCACCGGCCTGCGGTGGCTGAGCTCCCCCCGGTCGATTCCCTATGTGATCGGGCTGCAGGGCGGCATCGCCGTCGCGGTCGTCGTCGTCAGCGTCGTCGGCATTCTCGCCCCCCAGCTCGTGCCGGCAGTCCCCGCCGCCCGATCCACCGCGGCATGGTTGCTGCTCGCAGTCGGCCTGACGCTCTTCGCCGCTCTCGCCGTCCGGGCGGCCAACACGTACCTCCTCACCCGCCGCGCGGCTGACCTCGCGGTCGTTGCCGGGCTCGTGGTTCTCGCTGCCTCCCTCTATGGCGCCCTGGCGCTCACCTGGATGGACCTCGGCTGGTGGCTCGGCCACGTCGGCGAGCTGATCGGGATCACGCTCGTCGGCGCGTCCGTGGCGTACGACCTCCGCCGTGGCAGCCAGTCGCGCCCCTTGATCGGAGACCTTCGCACGGCCGAGATCGTCGCGGCCGAGGAGGCGTTCCTCGGCGCCCGCGTCCGGGCGCTGATGGTTCGCCTCGCGGAGAAGGACACGTCGACCGAGGAGCACACCCGTCGCGTCGCCTCCCTCGCGGTCGAGCTCGGCGAGGAGCTCGGGATCCCGGCCGCGCGCCTTCGCATGCTCGCGATCGGCGGCCTGCTGCACGACGTCGGCAAGCTCTCCGTCCCCGACGCGATCTTGCAGAAGCCCGGGCCGCTCGACGACAACGAGTTCGCGGTCGTGAAGCAGCATCCCGAGCGAGGTCAGGAGCTCCTGAACGAGCTCGGCGGCTTCGACGCGAGCGTCGAGCGTCTCGTGCTCGACCACCACGAGCGCCTCGACGGGACCGGCTACCCGCGCGGCCTGACGTCCGACGACCTCGATCTCGAGACCCGCATCCTCACGGTCTCCGACGTCTACGACGCACTCGTATCGCCACGGGTCTATCGCCCCGCCTGGTCTGTCGATCGCGCGCTCGCCCTGATGCACGAGGAGTCGGGGACAGCTTTCGATCCTCGCTGCGTCGAGGCGCTGACGCGGATCGTCGAGCGCGACATGGGCTCGCTGCGCATCGCCTCCTGAGAACGAGAGGGTGGTCGGGCGCTGAGCTCGCCCACCGCCAGGGTGGCGTCGGTTTACTCCGGGCATCCGATCTCGACGCTCAGGCCGCGGCAAGCCGCTCGCGCAGCAGCGGCAGGACGTCGTCGGGCTCCGGGTACCGCCCCAGCATCGACTTGGTGAACACGAGCTCATCGTCGACGTGCACGTCGAAGATGCCTCCCACTCCGGGTACGACCTCGACGAGGCCGATCATCCCTTCCCACTCCTCGAGAATGCGCGCCACCAGACTGGTCGCGTTCGGGCGGGCGCTTCAGGGGACGCAGTATTCGATCCGGACGTGGTGACGGAGGGCCATCGGGGTCGATTCAATCACGCAGGTCCGCCGGCCGTCGAGAGCCGCCGTCGCGAGGTCGTGGATTCTCATCCGGCTCACAGATTGGGGTGCTTGAATCTGCTCGAGAGGCATCGCACCGATTCCCAAGGGGTGAACCGGCATGGACCACGAACGCGGCAACGACTTCTTCTGGCGGGAGAGCGCTCGCCACGCCCACGACGACTGGTGGAACGGCCCGCTTCATGCGATGTTCTTCCTGCTGCTGATCGCACTGCTCGTCGTCGGCGTCGTCTGGGCCGTGCGACGGCTCTCCCCTCCCGTGGCAGCGCAGGCAGCCGTTCCGGCCGCGGTGCTTGCTCCCGCGCCGGGAGACGATCCCGCAGTCGCCACGCTGCGAATGCGCTACGCGAAGGGCGAGGTCTCCCGCGACGACTTTCAGAACGCGCTGGCGGACCTGACCGGAGCTGTCACCACGACGCCGTGGCCGGGCGACGGCCCCGGGGAGGACACCGCGCCGACGGCGAATTGAGCTACCCCGGACGCCAGGCCTCGACCTCGGCGGCCAGGCTTCGGCAGGCGTCGACCGTCCTCCGCCCACCATGGCCTCGTGCGGGCAGCTCAGCCGCTCCCGGTCTGCGCCGCCTCGGCCCGCTCCTTGATCCCGAGCAGCATCTTGCGCTCCATCACGAAGTGCGGGATCTCGACCAGAGCGATCCCGTAGAGGAGCTCGAGCCCGCGCTTGCCCGACCCCCGGACGATCAGCCGCGTGCGGCCGTCCTCGAGAGGCTCGAGCACCAGCACTCCCCACCCCTTCAGCCCGAGAGCACGGCCCGGCTCGAAGAGCGTCACCGGGAGCCCTCCGGACGGATGGAGGTACACGGTTTCGCCGAGGTCGCGGTGCTGCCATTCGGCGTGGATCCGCTCGGCGTTCCGCATACGGCAGCCGGCGAGGTTCTCGAGCCATTCGTAGCTGTAGAAGCCGCCGCGGTCCTGCCCGAGCTGGGCGATCCACGGCCAAACCTCGTCGACAGGAGCGTCGATCGTGATCGCGCGCGTCGTTCGCTCGCAGCCTTCGCTGAGCTCGTCACCGGGCAAGGACATCGCGCGCTCGTCGGGCGTCGAGCCCCATTTCGTGTGCCAGGGACGGGCCTTGCCGGCGTACGCCGCCAGCCCCGCGAGGCCGAGAAGCGCGTCAGCGCGGGGCCGCCGTCGCATCGCTACGGAGCGGGCGACGGAGACGACGCTCGCGACCGCTACCGCGTCGAGCAGGAGCGACCCGCCCAGCACCGTCCCGAATCCCCGCACCACGGCGAGAGGACCGGGCTTCGCCGAGCGTTCGGCCTCGAGAACGTCCTCGGGTTGCTCCGTCATCGGCGGCTCGATCGTCGTGCTCATGCAGCGCTCACCTCCAGGAAGTTGTCGTACCCTCCGATCGTACGCCGCCTCCACCCCCGCCGGAATCGGGGAATGCCCGCGCAGCACCGGGGAAAGGCCACACGCCAACACCGTGTGCCGGCCCTTTCCCACGCGGACCCTACGGTGTAGCCTCCGCCACGTGACCGGCTCCCGTTTTCCGGACGCGATCCCGACCGGCCTCGTGGGCTCGTATGCCCAACCCGACTGGCTGATCGATCGGGAACGCCTGCGCGACCGCTTCCCGCCTCGCACCCGGGCGACAGAGCTCTGGCGGGTCGATCCGGCCTATCTGGAGCAGGCCCAGGACGACGCGACGCTGCTCGCGATTCGCGACCAGGAACGGGCGGGGCTCGACATCATCACCGACGGCGAGGCGCGCCGCGAGAGCTACTCCAACCGCTTCGCGACGGCGTTGGCCGGCGTCGACATCGACAATCCGGGGACAGCGCTCGACCGCAGCGGCCATCCCAACCCGGTGCCGCGGGTCGTCGGCCCGATCGAGCGGAAGCACCCGGTACAGGTGCGCGACGTCCAGTTCCTGCGGGCGAACACGAGCCGGCGGATCAAGGTCACCGTACCGGGCCCGTTCACGATGTCGCAACAGGCCCAAAACGACGCCTACGAGAGTGACGCCGAGCTCGCCCTCGGCTATGCCGGCGCCGTCCACGACGAGATCGTCGACCTGTTCGCGGCCGGGGCCGACATCGTCCAAATCGACGAGCCCTACATGCAGGCACGGCCCGAGAAAGCGCGCGAGTTCGGACTCGCCGCGCTCCAGCGTGCGCTCGACGGCGTCGACGGCACGACCGCCGTCCACATCTGCTTCGGGTACGCCGCGATCATCCACGAGCGCCCCTCCGCCTACTCCTTCCTGCCCGAGATGGCAGCGTGCTCATGCGATCAGATCTCGATCGAGACCGCCCAGTCGGGCCTCGACACCTCGATCCTCGAGACGCTGCCCGACAAGACGATCATCCTCGGCGTGATCAATCTCGACGACATGGACGTGGAATCGCCCGAGACCGTTGCCGCCCGCATCCGCCGGGCGCTCCCTCACAAGCGACCGAAAGAGCTCGTCGCCGCCACCGACTGCGGCATGAAATACCTGCCACGCGACGTGGCCTTCGGCAAACTCGAGTCACTCGCAGCCGGGGCAGCAATCGTCCGTGGAGAGACGGCGACTCCGACCGCCTGAGGAGGCGCCGGCGACAGGGTCAGACGACCGCGCAGCGGGCACGCGGAACCAGGTCCCTCACGGAAAGGCGGGTCGACCCGTCTCGCCGAGAACGTGAGGCCGCCTTCCGATGACCGATGTCACTCGGTGACGGCAGCCGGAACCGATTCCACATCGTCATGCATCGCACCGGCAGTCGCCTCACTCGTGCGGAGGAATAGACCGCCGACAGCTGCCGCCGAAGCCGCAAAGAGAGCGCCGACGAGGAACGCGGCGTGATAGCCGCCGTTGAGGGCGACGAGCGGAGCGTCGCCGGAGTCGAGTAGGCCGCCGGTGCGCGAGGCGGCGAGGCTAGCGAGCACCGCGAGGCCGAGCGCGCCGCCCATCATGAATGCTGTGTTGACAACGCCCGAGGCGAGCCCGGACTCCTCCGGTGCGACGTCGCTCATGGCTGCGAGCAGCATCGGGTTGAAGGCGATGCCGGCACCGAATCCGAGCAGGATCATGGCAGGGAGCACATCGGCTGCAAAGCTCCCGTCGACCGGTGCGCGCGCGAAGACGACGAGGCCGACGGCGGCGAGGGAAAGCCCGGTCGCGAGCGGTGCCCTGAACCCGAAGCGCAGCACGAGCCTGGCAGAGAGGCCGATCGAGAACGCGCCCATGATCAGGTTGGCCGGCAGGAACGCGAGGCCGACCTGCAGCGGGCTGTACCCGAGTACCAGCTGGAGGTAGAGGGCAGAGAGGAAAAACCAGGCAAACATGGCGGCAGCCCACAGGACACCGACGATGTTCGCCGTCGCCACGTTGCGCAGCTTGAAGATCCCGAGTGGCACGAGCGGTGAGCTGACACGTGCTTCGATGCCGAGGAAGACCGCCAGCAGCACCGCCGCAGCGGCGAGAAGTCCGAGCGTCTGGGTGGATGTCCAGCCTGCGTCGTTGCCGTTCACGATGGCGTAGACGGCGAGCATCAACGAGGTGGTGACCGTGACCGAGCCGGCGACGTCGAGGCGCTCGCTCGAGGCCTGGCCGCGCGCGGCCGGCAGCAGCCTCAGGGAGAAGACGTAGACGGCGAACCCGATCGGAACGTTGACGAGGAAGATCCAGTGCCAGTCGAGCAGATCGGTCAGAACCCCGCCGAGGAGGACGCCGATGCTGCCGCCGCCCGCAGCGACGAAACCGAAGACACCCATCGCCTTGGCGCGCTCGGCGGGCTCGGTGAACAGATTCATCATCAGCGATAGCGAGACGGCCGAGACGACTGCGCCACCGAGGCCCTGCACCGCCCGCGCCGCGACCAGAAGGCCTTGCGAGTTCGCAAGCCCGCAGGCGATCGACGCGATCGTAAAGAGCGCGATCCCGATCAGGAACATCCGTCGCCGGCCGAAGAGGTCACCGAGCCGCCCGCCGAGCAGCAGAAAGCCCCCGAAGGTGAGCAGGTAGGCGTTCACGACCCAGGCGAGCGAGGTCTCCGAGAAGCCGAGGTCGGCCCTGATCGACGGCAGCGCGACGTTCACGATCGTGGTGTCGAGGACGATCATCAGCGTGCCGGCGCAGAGAACGAGCAGCGCGAGCCACCGCGTGCGGGAGTCCGGCGTTGGGGAGTCGAGCGTTCGAGCGTCTGCGGACATCTGGGCCGATCCTTTCGGGTGCGCCGTTTCGGAACAAGTATCGAGGGTCAGACCGGCCCGAGGATCAGAACTCATCGGTCTCGGTGTCGATGAGTTCTCGGCGACCGAACGGTCCAATTCCCGATGACCGCTTCATCGCCGCAGAGCATGATCTTCAGCATCTGGGGGCCGATCACGCGCGCCGACCTCCCCGGGCTCTGCGAGCGGGTCTGCACGCTGCTGAGCCAACCCGGCGTGGATCTTGCGCTGTGCGATGTGACCGGCGTCGACCCGGACGCGGTAACGGTCGATGCGCTCGCGCGGCTTCAGCTCGCGGCCGGCCGGCAGGGTTGTCGGATCCGGCTCCGGAATGCATCGGACGAGCTCTGCGCCCTCGTCGGCTACATGGGGTTGCGGGACGTCTTGTCGGATTGACGCGAGCGTCAGGCGCGTCACCGAAGGAGCGAGGCGAAGCCTCGCCCGCAGCGACAAGCACGAAGCCTCGCCCGACCAGCGACGAGCACCAATCGCACGTGCCGGCCGCGGCAGCCCTCGTCGGACGAAGCTCCGCGTCGCCCCTACGCCTCGAGCCGGGCGGGCAGGCCGAAGAGCGGAAAGACGGCCTCGGTGTCGAGGAAGAACGTGAACTCGACGACCCGGCCGGCGTCGAGCTCGAGCACCTGCAGCGCCCACGGCTCGTAGCCGCCGCCGGGCGTGGGCTTGTACTGCCCGTATGCGGGTGAGCCGTTCGCCGTGACGGTCGGAACGAGGCGCGAGCCGCGGCACCCGGCGCCCGGCCCGACCCACCAGGTGAGGATGTCCTCGCGGCCGCGCAGCCACAGGTCGAACGGCGGCATCGACTGCGTTGCGTCCTCCTGGATCAACGAGGTGAGCGCCTCCATGTCGTACGCCTCGAACGCTGCCACGTAGCGCGCGAGGAGCTCTCGTTCCGCCTCACCGAGCTCGGCCGGCGTGGTTGCCTCGCTCACATTGCCCGCGGCGAGGGTGGCCCGCGCGCGCTGGAGCGCGCTGTTGACCGAGGCGACGCTCGTGTCGAGGAGCTCCGCGACCTCCGTCGCCTGCCAGCGGAGCACCTCGCAGAGGATCAGCACCGCGCGCTGGCGCGGTGGGAGATGCTGCAGGGCGGCGACGAACGCGAGCCTGATCGTCTCACGCGCGACGGCGACCTCCGCCGGATCTCCCTCCGGGACGACGAGGCCGCTCGGCATCGGCTGGATCCAGGTGGTCTTCGGCAGCGTGTGCAGGTTGGACTCGACGGGCGCCCGTGCCGGCCCCAGATCCATCGGTCGTGCCCGGCGCTCGCGCCCGTTCAGCATGTCGAAGCAGACGTTCGTCGCAATGCGGTAGAGCCACGACCGAAGCGCCGCGCGACCCTCGAAGCGGTCGAAGCCGCGCCAGGCTCGGATGAAGGTCTCCTGCACGGCATCTTCGGCCTCGAAGGCCGAGCCGAGCATCCGGTAGCTGTAGCCCGTCAGCTCCCGGCGATGCTCCTCGAACCGTGGAGTGAGCTCGTCCTGCTCGCGCGTGGCGGTTCGTGACGGATCCTGCACCCTCGTCATTGTACGGGGCCTGCGGTGTGATCGATCCGGGTCATGCGCCTCCAAAGGTGGGCAGCCCGAGCAGCCGCCGCCCGCGCGGACCGCAGGCGATCGGCTGTCGAACTCTCGATCCGTCTATCCTGCGGGAACCGGGGCGTCGGCATCGCTCTGCCAGAGACCGAACTCGTTCCCGTGCGGATCCCGGCACGTGGAGAACCACCCCATTGCCGGTACCGGCATCTTCTCATCAGCCTCGCCACCGAGTTGCTTCACCCTTTCGATCCCGTTGTCGATGTCGTCGACGTCGAAATAGGAACGCGTTCCGCGCTTGCCGGGCTCCATGTTCGTGATGGCCACGCCACTGGCTTCACCGATGCGTGCCATGTGGTACTCGGCCCCACCCGGAAACGCTTCGAACTGCCATCCGAATAGCGAACCCCAGAACTCTTGCCCTTTCGAGGTGTCGTCGGCCGGAATCTCCATGTGCACGAACTGACCGGGCATCACACTCCTCTCGTCGCGGTTGTGCGAAGTCGTTGCTCCGCAACAGTCTCCGCCATTGAGACGGATTGCTCGCGAAGAACTCATCGGTCGGTTTGCGCGACCTCGCAACCGCGTGCCTCGATGAGCTCCTGCGACACCTCCGGTCTACCCTCGAAGCCCGCACTCGAACCTCGCCCGAGCCGCCCCGGCCGGTCGGTGTTCCCGGAAACCCCCGACCGCACCGCCCACACGCTCACCGACCTCGCCCGCGACCCGAGCGGCGTGCTGCTGCAGAACCACCAGCCAATCGAACAGTAGTATGGGCGTGTGCCCTGCTCGGTTCCGACATCCTGGCGGGATTGAGATCGGGCCTACCGAGGCGGGGAAGATCGATGGCGAAAGACCCGATCGTGATCGTCGGCGGGGGCCGCGCCGCGGCCAGCCTGATCGACGCCTACCGCGAGGCGGGCGGCGACGCGCTGATCACCGTCGTGTCAACGGACGAGCACCCGCCCTACAATCGGCCGCCGCTCTCGAAGGGCGTCCTCCGGGGCGAGATGGAGCCAGACGAAGCACTCGTCCACACGGCCGAGGAGTACGACGACCTCGCCGTCGAGTTGCGCCTCGACACCACCGCCGAGTCGGTTGACACCGGCGCGCACACGATTGCGCTCCCGGGCGGCGAGACAATTCCGTACGGAACGCTCGTGATCGCGAGCGGCGCCCATCCGCGAACGCTTGATGTCCCAGGCGCCGACCTGCCCGCCGTCCACACCTACCGAACGCTCGCCGACGCCCTGGCCGTGAAGGAGGAGGCCGCGGAAGCTCGCAAGGCCGTCGTCGTCGGCGGCAGCTTCATCGGCTCGGAAGTCGCGGCGTCGCTGAGCATGCTCGGGCTGGAGGTGTCGATTGTCGAACGAGGCGATCGGCTCGTGCCGGCGCTCGCGTCGGCCGAACTCTCCGAGCAGGTCGCCGACCTCTACCGCGAGCACGACGTCGAGCTCGTGCACGGGGAGCAGATCGAGGAATTCAACGCGAACGGACTCATGCTGACCGGCGTCCGCACCGCATCAGGCCGCACGATCGAGGCGTTCCTCGCCGTCGTCGGCGTGGGCGTCGAGCCCAACGTCGACTTCCTCGAGGGCAGCGGCCTCGAGCTCGACAACGGGATCGTCGTCGACGACCACTTCCGTACCTCCGTCGCAGACGTGTACGCGATCGGCGATGTGGCACGGTTCGACGACGTCGTCTCCGGGCGCGTCCGCAGGATCGAGCACTGGAGCAATGCCGACGCCCACGGCAAGCACCTGGGCGGCAACCTCGCGGGCGGACGCAAGGGGTTTGCGAAGGTGCCCGCCTTCTTCACCAAGATGTTCGACCTCCAGCTGCAGCTGCTCGGCGACACCGACGGCGTCGACGAGGTCGTCCTCCGCGGCTCGATTACCGAGCGCAGCCTCGTCGGCTTCTACCTGCGCGACGAGCGTTTGATCGCCGCCGTGCTCGTGGGACAGGCGGGCGACATGGCCGAGGAGCTGAGGTCGCTGATACCCGACAAGCCGCGGGTGAGCGACCGGAGCCGGCTTGCGAACGCCAGCGTTCGTCCGGCCGCGGTGTTCAGCCGCTGAGCATCGCCCGTGGCGCAGGCGCCGGCTTCCTCACGCCTCAGGGACGGCTCAGGAGAACTTGATCCCGCACTGTGTGCGCTCGAAGTCGGTGATCTTCTTGACCTCGGCCACCGTCCACGAACCGAGCGGCGTCGCGTTGGAGTAGTGGTTCGCCTTGATGCGCGCGAACCAGTCCAACTCGTGTGTCATTGCCGTCTTGATCGAGCTCGGCGTCACGGCGAGGAGCTTACTCCGCCCTGCGACAGCCGCGTCGACGACCTTCTTCCAGACGCTGGGCGGGACCTTGGCCGTGGGCAGGAACCGCTTGTTCTTCATGGCGCCGGCCTTGGTGTTGGTGTTGATCACTGCGGCGCACCACTCCTTCGTGTTCGCTGCCCCCGCTCGAGCAGACCCCGACCGCGTCATTGCAGCACCCGAGGGAGCAACGAGCAGCGCGGTCAGCACAGCCACGAGCGTCGCTCCCAGCAGGCAAGCCGTTCGCTGATGCCGGCCACGTCGGCGGGACATCGATGCCTCCTAGTGTCGTAGACGAGAACCGGCCTACGGTACACCCGGTACACCCGCAGGCCAAGACCACTCGCCCGGATCTGCCGCCCCACGGCTCCAGATGGCAGAGTGACACTGTGGCAACGATTGCCGACATCGACGCGCTGGCATTGGCCCTCCCGCAAACGACGAAGGAGATCTCCGACGACGGGCGGCCGGCATACAAGGCGAACGACAAGACCTTCGTCCTCCACCGCAGCCAACGCCCCGATGCGGTCGACCCCGAGACGGGCGAGCGGCTCGACGACGTGCTGATGTTCCGCGTCGAGAACCTCGACGTGAAGGAGATCCTGCTCGCCGACGACCGCGGCATCTACTTCACGACGCCCCATTTCAAGGGCTACCCCGCGGTGCTCGTCCGCATCCCCGAGCTGGCACGTCTCGACCACGACGAGCTCGAGGAGATCGTCGTCGAGGCCTGGCTGACGCGGGCACACAAGCGCGTCGCCAAAGCCTGGCTCGCCGAGCACGGGGGCGATGACGGCTGAGGGGCTGGACGCGCTGCTCACTTGCCACCGGCACCGACGAGAGGAGAGAGATGCAGTACGTGAACCTCGGCAGTACGGGACTGCGCGTCTCGCGCGTGTGCCTCGGCATGATGAGCTTCGGCGCCAACCCGGAGCGGCCGTGGGCGCTGGCCGAGGCCGACGCGGAGCCGATCATCCGGCGCGCCGTCGAGGGCGGAATCACGTTCTTCGACACTGCCGACGTCTACAACGGTGGCGAGAGCGAGGTCGTCACCGGCCGGGTGCTGCCGAAGCTCCTCTCCCGCGAGGAGCTCGTGATCGCAACGAAGGTGCGCGGGCGGACGATGCCCGGCGAGAACGGCCGTGGCCTCTCGCGCAAGCACGTGATGGCCTCGATCGACGGCTCGCTGCAGCGGCTCGGGCTGGACTACGTCGACCTGTACCAGATCCACCGCTGGGATCCCCTGACCCCGATTGCCGAAACGATGGAGGCGCTCCATGACGTCGTCAAGGCGGGTAAGGCCCGCTACATCGGCGCCAGCAGCATGTTCGCCTGGCAGTTCGCGAAGGCACAGTCGACAGCCGACCGGCACGGGACGACACGGTTCGTCTCGATGCAAAACCACTACAACCTCGTGTACCGCGAGGAGGAGCGGGAGATGATCCCGCAGTGCGTCGACCAGGGCGTCGCCGTGCTGCCGTGGAGCCCTCTCGCGCGCGGGCTCCTGGCCGGGAACCGCACCAGGGACGGCGCGCAACTCACGGTGCGTGCGGGCAGCGACCCATTCGGCGATGCTCTCTACGTCCCGGAGATCGACTTCGCGGTCGTCGACCGGGTGAACGAGGTCGCTGCCGAGCGCGGCGTCTCGGGCGCGCAACTCGCGCTCGCCTGGGTGCTCGGACGGCCGGGCGTGACGGCGCCGATCGTCGGCGCGACACGCGTCGGTCACGTCGAGGACGCGCTCGCGGCGGAGGAGCTCGAGCTCACGGCCGCCGAAGCCGGCCGGCTCGAGGAACCGTATGTGCCGCACGCCGTCTCCGGACACGAATGATTCGCGGCGCGACGTTCGACGCCGCGCTGCAGCCTCGCGTCGGCCGCACCTACCCACTCGCCCCGTGAGACTGTCCCGGATGGTTATCTTTTGTCTTCTGTGATCGATCTCGTCGTCGCCACCCCCGTCTTCCTCGACCTGACCTTCGTGGGGCTCGAGTCGCTGCCGGCGCTCGGCGAGGAGAAGTTCGCCGGCGAGCTGCTGCGGACGCCCGGAGGCGGTGCGATCACCGCCGTCGGGGCCGCGCGACTCGGCCTGTCGGCCGCCATTGCAGCACCACTCGGCGACGACGTGGCCGGCGATCTCGTTCGCGATGCCCTCGCCGAGGACGGCGTCGGGTCGGTCTCCACGAAGTCTTCGCCGCGGACGCCGACGACGGTCGTGATGCCGTTCGGCGGCGACCGGGCGATGGTGACCGTCGATCCCGGCGCCCGCGCGTCAGCCGCCGACGTCGGGGCCCCTGCACCGCGCGCGGTCGCCCTGAACCTCGATCAGCTCTACGTCGTTCCGGACGGGGCTTCCGCGTACGTCACCTGCGGCGGTGACGATGCGCGCGCCTACGCCGGCCGTCCGCCCGAGGCGCTCACCGGCGCAAAGGCGTTCTTCGTCAGCGGTAGCGAGGCGCTCGGGCTGACCGGTGCGGCGACCGTCGAGGAGGCGGCCGGGAAGCTCGCCGAGCTCGCGGAGACGGTCGTCGTAACACTCGCCGCGGAGGGTGCGATAGCGCACAGCGGCGGCGAGACGATCTCCGTGGCCGCGGATCGCATCGATGACCCCGTCGATACGACCGGCGCCGGCGACCTGCTCGTGGCCGCGTACATCTGGGCCGACCTGCGCGGCGCCGATGCGGCCGATCGACTGCGGTGGGCGGTGCTGTATGCGAGCCTCGCCGTCTCGACGCCGACCGGCATCGGCGGCGCGATCGGCGAGGCGGAGTTGCTCGAAGCGGGCGCCGCCCGCGGGCTCACGGCGCCGCCACTCGCCGGCGCACTGCAGGGCTGACGGCCCGATCCTCTCCAGGCCGGCGCCGACCGGACCGATGGGCAAGGGGATGTCGCCCTCGCTGCCGGCGCGGTTTGCGACAACCTGTTCGTGACCTACCTCAGGTCCGCATCGTGGCCAGAAGCAGCACGACGAGGCCGCAGGAGACGCCAAAGATCAAGATGGTCGTGAAGACGAGCCTCGCGATGCGATAGCGGCTGGCCTGGCTCCAGCGGAGCCTGTACATCGCATTGGCCTGGCGCCAGCGGAGCCTCCTGAAAGCGGTCGCGAGGCGCTCGAACCGGCCGTCGCGGCTCGGCTGGCGCTCCGGGGCCTTCGCCAGGACGCCGACGACCTGTTCGCGGTGGAAGCGGCGGCCGCCGTCGGCCCCGCTGGCTTCGGGTAGTCCGAGTGGATCGAGGAGCTGGTCGAGCGCAACGGAGAGTCTCCGCATCGAAGCGGCGATCTGACCGATCTCTCCGTTGCTCAGGTGGTCCCGCCTTCCCGCGACAACGAGTGCGCTTCGCTGTCGGGCCGAGTCACGATCCCGAGCAGCGGTTCGTCGTTCCAATTGTCTCCGTTGCCGTTGTTGCCGTTGTTGGCGTGATCGTCCGGCTCGACGAGCTCTTCGAGGCCGGCGGCCAGCTCCTTCAGCCCTGCGACGAGCTGCCTCAAGCGCTCCTCCGTCCGGACGACGCCTTCGTCGAGCGAGCGTCGGCGCTCCTGGAACGTGATCTCTCTCGCGGCTGCCCGCTTCTCCGCCTGCGCGAGCAGCGCAGCCGCCTTCTCGTCCGCCGCCTCCCGCGTGTTGCTGGCGTACGCGTCGGCCTCTTCGCGCAACTCCTTGGTCTGCTGCTCGGCTTCGGCGCGCGCACTCGCTGCCTCGGCATCAGCCCGCTCCGCTGCCGCCTTCGCCGTCTCGACCGCGTCACGCGCCTCCCTCTGGCTCGACGTCCTGATCCGTTGCGCCTCCGCGCGCGCCTCCAACCTCATCTTCTCCGCCGCTTCCTTGGCCGCCTCGAGCACCATCGCCACCTGCTCGCCGACCTGCGCGAAGTCGAGGGACGTTCCGCCGCCCGCAGCTTCCGCCGCGGGAGTCCGCGCCCGACTGCTCTTCTTCGTGGCCTTCGAGGCCCGCTCGTCGACCGGGGCTTCGCGCGGCGTGGGCTCTGGCTCGCCCGATCCGCCTTCGCTCTTTGACGCCGGGTGTCCCCGACCGAACATCTTGGGCATGACCGCTCCTCTTTTCCTCTGCAAACAGGGTTCTTTTCGGCTCGAGGCGACGCTCCGAACCAGTCTGAGCGTAATCACTCTTCTGGGGGATCCATATCCCTCGAACGAGGGTATTGGGGTTGACACGCAGCTGGAATCGACGGGCGCTGCTCGGGGATCGCGTCGGTCGGCGGTCGGTGTCCTGCGAGAAACGCCGGCCGACGTCGAGAATGGTCGAGCGGCCCCCGCGATCCGACCGCAAGCTTTCAGCGGTCCTGTTCGAGCGGTTTCGTTGCGGCCGGTAGCGGGGCTCTACCCAACTGCCAGCTCGACGAACCGGCACACCGCGCTGACCAGTCGCATCTGTTCGACCGTCCGGCAGTCGGCGTCGAGCAGTCGCGGAGTACAGGCGAGCACGGCGCGACACTGGGCGCGCGAGGTGGCGACGTTGAAGCGGTGGCTGTCGAACGCAAAGCCGATCCCGCGTGGGGCCTCCTCGGCGGTCGAGCTCGCCATCGAGACGACGACGACGGGCGCCTGCTGGCCCTGGAACTTGTCCACCGTCCCGACCGCGACCGCAGCGGGCAGTCGCGAGCGCAGCGTCCGCACCTGGGCGTTGTACGGTGCGACGACGAGAATCTCGTCCTCTCGCAGCAGGCGCGTCGACCCGCTCTCTTCGGTGAACGGCGAGCCGACGAGCGCGCGCACCGCGGCCTCTACGGCATCGGCCTCCTCCACCGACGACTGGCCCCGGTGCTCGTGTGCGACCTCGAGCCAGACCGGCCCGTTGCCGGCCGCAAGCGAACGCGACGCGGTCACCGCGGCCGGCTCGAGCCGGCCCTCGTAGTAGGCGTCGGAGGTAAACGCGCAGAGCTCGGGCCGCAGGCGCCAGGTCTCCGCGAGGAAGAGGCCGCGGTCGGGCGGGATCGTCACGTGCTCTCCGAGGAGGTGCTGCAGCACCGAGAGCCCGGAGCCCTCCGGGTGCGAGCCCTGCGACACCTGCGGCAGCTGGTTCGGGTCGCCGAGCAGCACGAGCGAGCGGGCACTCGTCCCCGCGGCGAGCACGTCGGCGAGGGAGAGCTGGCCGGCCTCGTCGACGAACAGCACGTCGATCGGCCGCTCGCGCAGCGTGCACGTCGACGGCCTCGCGGGTCAGCGACCAGCCCGTGCCGGCGACGAGCTCGAACGACGGGTCGGCACAGGTATCTACATCGATGGACGAGACGATGCAGCGGCTCGTGAACTCCGTCTCCGACTCGTCCTCGTCCCGCGCTCGCTTGACTCCCTTGAACGTGAACCCCTGCGCGTCGGCCTCGTGCTGAATCGCGCGCAGCAGGTTGTGGATCGCCTTGTGGCTGAGTGACGTGACCCCGACGCGCTTGCCCTCGCGCATCAATGCGATCGCCATCCGGGCGCCCTGCCAGGTCTTACCCGACCCGGGCGGCCCCTGCACGAAGAGATAGCTCTCGCCCGAGGGACAGGGCGGCGGCGACGGGGTCGCCGTCGAGCTGCACGTCGGGTGGCCGCTGCTCGAGCAATGCTACGAGGGCCGGGTAGGCCGCCTCGTCGCCGGTCAGCGTAGGCACGTGCGAACCGCATCAGCGCCTGGCGCTTGACCCAGTCCTCGATCGGCGGTCCAGGCGTGAGACCACGGGGCAGCGGCTCGTCCACGCGCTTTGCGCCGCGCAGGACGGTGACGATCCCGTGGTCGTCGTCGACGCGGACGCGAAATCCCGCGCGGCTGTCGGGATCGCGGGCTTTCCCGTCGATCTTGTGCTCCTGCGGCGGGAACGTCATCCGGTACGCGTGACTCTGATCCTCGAGCTCGGGTGGGTTGCCGTCCCACTCGAGCCCTCCGATCGCCGTGCGATCGCGGATCAGCTCGTCGTCGTCGAGCTTCGGCCACTGGAACCATGCCCACCACTCGGGCCGCTGGTCGCGTTGGTGGTAGTCGACGAGGTTCGCGAGCAACCGGCGCGGCTCGCCCTCCTCAGCCCCGTCCAGCAATACGGCCTTCAGCGCCTCCCGCTCGGCGTCGCGCTCCTCGGCCGCCTCGGTCGGCTCGCGCTGATCTGGCGGCAGCCGCCAGAGAACGTCGTCGGGCCGGATCGAGCGCAGCCACTCGTGCAGCTCGAACGTGGAGCGGCAGTCCTCCTCGTTGTAGCGCTCGACGTCTTCCAGGATCGAGTCGTCGCCGCTCTCGACCCATTCCTCGAACCGGACGACCGACTCGTCGCCGCCCGACACGTCGGCGGTGCGCACGAAGTCGTAGAGCTTCTCGATCGCCTTGATCGAGTAGCTGTCGGTCGACGCGCGCAGCGCCTGCTTGACGACGCGGTAGAGGTCGACGAGCACCTCCTGGCGGAGGAAGTCGTCGACCTCCTGCTCGCGGGTGCCGTGCTCGCCCATCAGACGCGTCAGCGCCGAGCGCTCGTAGGCGGCGTAGTGGTAGACGTGCATGCCCGGGTAGTGCTCGCGCGGCGGGCGACGACCCAGTCGACGAACTGCTCGAACGCGGCGCGCTCGCCGTCACGATCTCTCCCCCACACCGCCTCGTAGGCGACCTCGCCCGCGTCGTCGCGAAAGCAGTAGCCGAACAGGTACTCGAGCCCCCGCGAGGTCTCGTAGAACGGATGGCCCTCCATGTCGAACCACACGTCGCCGGCGTTCGGCTCGGGCAGCAACCGGAAACCGCGATCCTCCTGGTCGGGCAGCAGCTCGAACAGGTAGCGCCCCTCGCGCCGGCCGCGCAGCTGCAGCTCGGCCTGGTGGCGGACCACCTCGAGCGACTGCGCGCTCGCGGCGCTTCCCGGCTTCAGCCGGGCAGCCATCGTCACGGACTGCACCTGACCGAGGTCCTCCAGGGTCGAGATCCCCGCCTCCGCGAGCGTCTCCGCCTGCACCCGGCGCATGCCCGCGACGAGCGTCAGGTGGTCGTCGTCGACACGCTGCTGCCAGCACATGCTGCCGGAAGTCGCAGATGCCGCAGTGGCCGCACGGCCAGCCGTAGGTCTCCTCCTCGGCCCGGAGGGCAGCGAGGAACCGCTCGCGGACGCGCCGGTAGTACGACTCGTACTCCACCACGCGGAACGTCTCGCGCTCGCCGAGCCCGTTCTCGACATGCACGCGCTCGACGGGCAACCCCGAGATGCGGGCGACCTGCTCGGCGTAGAACAGCAGCTGCAGCACGTGGGCCGGCTTGGCGCTGCGCGCCAGCTTCGTGTCGACGGGCTCGTAGCCCCGGCCGGCTGACGCTCGAGGAAGTCGGCAAATCCACGCCAGCGTTCGTCGTCGCTGACGAGATACGGCTGGTAGACGACGTCAGCGGCACCCTCCCTGATCGCCTCCTCGGTTAGCCGCCGCGCCTCGTCGGCGTCGAACTCTTCGTCGTCGTAGGTGGGGATCGCGCACGATCGCGCGACCTTCCGCCACGAGCCGTGCGAGATAGGCGGCCTCGTGCTCGTTCCCCTTGCGGAAGATGAGGTCGCGGTGCGGCGAGTCGAGCTTCGGCTTGACGATCTCGCCGCGCACGGCAGCAAGCGACAGCGTCGTCAGGTGCGGGCAGGCGAGATGCGCCGAGAGATCGGACGGTGAGAGCCGGAGGGCGCCTTCGGTGGAGAGCCGCACGACAGCAGTATCCGCTCGGCGGCGGCCGTGTCTTACTGGGGTTTGGCCGAATGGCCATCTCGAGGCGCGGACTAGACCTTTGTCACAAGGGATCCCGCTCGAGGCCGAACGCGCCCTGATCGTCCACCACCCCGGGCTCCTTCGCCCGGACGAGCGCAGGCAAGCAGGAGATCGTGGGTGCGATTGGGCATACTCGAAGCCAATGCCGGCTGTCGTTCACGGCCCGGGCGAGGGCGAGGGGCTCTTCGGTGGTCGGATCGTGCTCAAGTGTGACCTCGGGGCGCTCTGCATCACCGAGTCGTGGTTCGCCGGGGCTCGGCCCGGAGCAGACCCGCACCTTCACCGGGCGCATCTGGATTCGTTCTACGTGCTGGAGGGGGAGCTCGCATTTCTCGTCGACGGTGAAGAGCACCTGCTCGGCCCGGGCGCTTGCGTCTGCGCGCCCGCCGGGCTCGTGCACGGGTTCAGGAGCCTGTCGCCGGCCCGGTTCCTCAACTTCCACACGCCGGACGGTGGTTTCGCGGCCAACCTCCGCGCGCTCGACCTCGGCGAGCCGGGCGGCTTCGACAGCTTCGATGCCGAGCCCGGCAGCGGACTGCCGGGCTCGGCCGGGATCGTCCTCCACGCCGGCGAAGGCGAACGGCTCCAGGGCGACACCCGCGTCGCCACGATCAAGATCGGCTGCGAGGAGCTTTCGCTGATCGAGTTCGAGCTCTACCCGAGCTTCGAGGGACCCGAGCTCCACAGCCACGACGACCACACGGACGCGTTCTACGTGCTCGCGGGAGAGATCCACGTCCAGCTCGACGGCACGAGCTTCGTGGCCGGCCCCGGCAGCTTCGTGGCAGCGACGCCGGGTGTCGTACACACCTTCACGAGCGGCCCCGAAGGCGGCCGGATGCTCAACGTCCACGCGCCGGGCACGGGCTTCCACGACCGGCTGCGAGCGATACGTTGACAATTTGGACGAGCGTCGCCCCGCGCCGTTGAGGCTCCCTACCCCGGTGTCCGGCCCCGGAGAGATCTCAGGGTCGACTCAGGGTCATTCCGGATGGTCGCCGCAAGCGCCGGAGGCCATCCTCTAGACATGAACACACACATCACACATATCCCAGAGATCCGGCGCCTGCAGCGCAGCCGCTCGGATCGCAAGGTTGCCGGTGTCAGTGGCGGCCTTGCTCGCTACTTCGAGATCCACCCCGCCGTCTTTCGCGTCGGCTTCGTCGTTCTCACTCTCCTGGGCGGGGCCGGCATCCTGATCTACGCCGCCGCGGCCCTCGTCATGCCCGACGAGGGCAAGGAGGACTCGATCGCCACGGCGGCACTGCGCAACCGGCGAGACCGCCCATGGCCGCTGATCGGGCTCGGTCTTCTCGCCGTGGCGGGTGCTGCTCTCCTCTCGCGGGCCACGCTCTGGCCTCAGGGCGACGCCTGGTTCCTCTTCCTGATCGCGGGTGCCGTGATCCTCTGGATCACGCGCCAGCCCGCGGCCGACCCGACGAAGGACGCGGCGGAGCTCGCCGCAGAGGACTCCCGCCGCGTGCGACGCGTCGGGCGCAACATCGGCATCGCGGTCGCATCACTCGTCGCCCTTGTCCTCGTCGCCGCCGCGGTTTTCGCCGCCGTGTTCAACGTGCACGTCGGACGGGGTATCGGCGATCGCTCCTACGCCGTCACGAGTGTGCAGGATCTGCGCAGCAACTACCGGCTGGGTATCGGCTCGCTCGACCTCGATCTCAGGGCGCTGCAGCTCCCCGTCGGCGAGACGCATGTCGATGCGAGCGTCGACGTCGGCGAGCTGCGCGTGACCGTCCCCGATAACGTGGGTCTGAGGCTGCACGGATCGGCGGAGGCGGGCGAGGTTCATCTTCCCGGCGGTGTCGGGGGAGACGGCCGCAATGTCGAGAGCGACGTGGTCGAGCCCGGGGCCCGCGTGCTCGTGCTCGACGCCCACACCGGCCTGGGATCCGTCAGGGTCGAACGGGCCGTACGATGAGCCGGCATGCCGCTGCCCACCTTCGCGCCGAGCTCTGACGAGCGGGTGATCGCAGGGGTCTGCGCGGGCATCGCGCAGACCCTCGCGGTCGACGTCACCCTCGTCCGGCTCGTCTTCGCGCTGCTGGCACTCGCCGGCGGCGCGGGAATCGTGCTCTACCTGGCGCTGTGGGCGTACTCCGGCAAGGCGCACGCGTGGCTTGCCGCTGTGTTGGCCGTCTTCGCCGGTGGGCTTCTGCTCAGCGCCCTCGGTCTCTCCGACCGGTCCGTGGCCGGGATTGCCCTGATCGCGGCGGGCCTTGCGCTCGCCTGGCGGCAGGGCGGCAGCTTTCGGCCGGACGCACCGCTTTCCTACGGCGGGATCGCGCTCGCCGCGATCGGCGCGGTCGTGCTGCTGTCAGGCGAAGGCGCGTCCTCGACGCTACTCGCGCCCGGCGCGGTCGCCGGCGCTCTGCTGCTGATCGCCGGCCCGTGGGTCTGGCGACTCGCGCTCGACCGAGACGCCGAGCGCACGGCACGGATCCGCAGCGATGAGCGCTCCGATGTCGCCGCGCGGGTGCACGACTCCGTGTTGCAGACGCTGGCGCTGATCCAGCGGCATGCACACGAACCGCGCCGGGTGGCGTCGCTTGCCCGGCGGCAGGAGCGCGAGCTGCGCGGCTGGCTGTACGGCGACCAGCCGATCGGCGACGACAGCGCGTCGCTCGTGGCGGCGCTCTCGGCTGCGGCGGGCGACGTCGAGGAGCTCCACGGCGTGCGCGTCGAGCTCGCGAGCGCGGGCGACTGCCCGGTCGATGCCGCCGTCGGAGCTGTCGTCCTGGCGGCGCGCGAGGCGATGACGAACGCCGCCAAGTTCGCGGGCGTCGAGGAGATCGACGTCTACGCCGAAGTCACCGACGAAGAGGTCTCCATCTTCGTGCGCGACCGGGGGTCGGGGTTCGACCGTGCCGCCGTGCCCGCCGACCGCCGCGGCCTGGTCGAGTCGATCGAGGGGCGGCTCGAGCGCGCCGGCGGTCGGGCGTCCATCGTGACGAGCCCCGGAGCCGGCACCGAGGTAGAGCTGCATCTGATGCGGAGGGCGTCATGAAGCGTCGCGTGGTGCTGGTCGACGACCACGATCTCTTCCTCGCGGGCGTGCGCGCCGAGCTGGGCGAGGCCGTGGAAGTGGTCGGGCAGGCGGGGAGCGTCGCAGAGGCAGTGCCGCTGATCAAGGAGCTCGACCCGGATGTCGTCCTGCTCGACGTGCACCTTCCCGACGGAAGCGGCGACGCGATCATCAACGCGGTCGCGCCGGAGCGCCCCGGCGTGCGCTTCCTCGCGCTGTCCGTGTCCGACGCGGCAGAGGACGTGATCGCCGTGATCAGGGCCGGCGCGCGTGGGTACGTGACGAAGACGATCTCCGGCGAGGAGCTCGCGGCCGCGATCGAGCAGGTAGCGAACGGCGACGCTGTGTTTTCCCCGCGGCTCGCGGGCTTCGTGCTGGACGCGTTCCGCGCCGGTGACCGGGTGGCGGGCGACACCGACCTCGACGAGCTGACCCCGCGCGAGCGCGAGGTGCTGCAGCTGATCGCGCGCGGCTACATGTACAAGGAGATCGCCGCCCGCCTCCACCTGTCGGTGAAGACCGTCGAGAGCCACGTCTCGAACGTGTTGCGCAAGCTCCAGCTCTCGACGAGGCACGAACTGGCGCGGTGGGCGACCGAGCACAGGTTGATCTGACGCGGCCGTCTCATGCGTTCGTTCTGGCGCGAAGAGCTACGCCGGAAAGGCCCCGGGAGGGCCGAGCAGCTCGATGCCGTGCGCAGCGGCGATCGCGCCGAGCCGTGCCGGGTCGTGCTCGCGCCCGAGCGGCGGTAGCTCTGCCCGTTCCGCCGGCTCGCCGGCCTCGCGGACGAACGCGTCGAAGCCTGCCGGCGTCACGACCGCGAGCCAGCGGGCCTGATTTGATTCGACGCGGTACACGTGCGGAACCCCCTTCGGGGCGACGGTCGCGTCGCCGGCGACGAGGTCGATGCGCTGCCCGCCCGGCAGGAAGAGCGCAAGCGAGCCCTCGAGGACGACGAAGGTCTCGTCGTCGACGGGATGGACGTGCAGCGGCGGCATGTCGCCCTTGCGACCCGTGATCTCGACGATCGCGAGCGCCCCTCCGCTCGCCTCGCCGTCGACGAGGACACGGGCTAGGTTGTCGATGAACCAAATCGGCTCGGCGGCTGCCGTGCCTGGATGCGTTGCTGTGGCCATGCTCTGCTCCTCTCACGTTTAGACTCCGATACGGAGTTTTAATATCTGAATCGGAGGTATAACATCCGAATCGGAGTCATGTCAAGCCACGAACTGAAACCGTTCTCGTTCGCCGTTCTCGCGCTCGTCGGCGAGGGTGGCGCTGGGCCGCACGACCTGGTGCGGATGATGCGCCAGGGCCGGCTGTACTGGTCGTCGGCCCAGAGCCAGTGGTACGCCGAGCCGAAGCGGCTCGAGCAGCTCGGCTATCTCACTTCACGGAAAGAGCCGGGACAGACCCGCGAGCGAACCGTCTACATCCTCACGGACGCCGGCCGCGATGCCCTGCGCACGTGGATCTCGGAGCCGTCGGCTCTTCCCCGCATGCAGAGCGAAGCGATCGTGCGAATGCTGGCCGGCGACCTCGCCGAGAGCGACGAGGCTCTGCTCGCGAGCCTCCAGGCCATGCGCGGTGACATTGCCGATGTCACCGCGCGACTCGAGGTCGGTGAGGCGGTCGCCGCCACCCTCCCACACCGGGAGCGATACCTCCGACTCGTTCACCAACTGGGTCGCGGGCTCTTGCGCGCCCACGAGGAATGGCTCGAGAGCGTCGAGCGCGAACTGGGCGGCAGGCGGCGGAAGTAGGCCCGGCCGCGAGGCACGCGCACGACAACGTGGACCAGCGCAATGCTGTTCTAGTCGGCGGTCAAGCCACCCCGGCCGCGAGCGGTGCCGCGGATCAGGTCGACGAGGCGCGTTCGGGTGGACTCGAGCTCGCGGCTGTGAGCGGCGACCTCGTCCCTGCTCGCGCCCTTCTTCGTCAGGAAGTCGCGCATGACTTCGAGCCCTCTGGCGTGGAGCAGGAGATCGTCGATCTGGCGGTCGAGCAGGGCCGGGGTCTCGGCGCCGTCGAGCAGCTGGTGGTCGTAGGTCATGCCGCCTCCTCCAGAATGTCGAGGTGTTGAGCGTCAACCGGCTGCGTGACGGCGCGATGCCGCGGGGGCCGGATCAATCCGGCGGCGATGATCGCGCCTGCGATCAGCAGCCCGGTGAGCATGTAGAGCGCTGTTTGGAAGCCGTGGTCGAGCGCAGCGGAGCTCGCTGCGGTGACCCCGGGATGAGCGTCGACGTAATGGCCGGTCGAGAGCGCAGCGACGGCGCTCACGGCGGCGAGGCCGATCGCGCCGCCGATCTGCCGGGTCGTGTTGACGAGCCCGGAAGCGACTCCGGCATCGGAGCGCTCCACGCCGGTCAGGCTCGCGATCGTGACAGGAACGAATGACAACCCCATGCCGGCGCCGCCGAGAACGAACGCCGGGAAGAGATCCCAGAAGTAATGGCCGTCCACCGGTAAGCGGGTCAGCCACGCGACCGACACGGCGGAGGCCAGCAACCCGGCGGTCAGCGTGGCGCGGACGCCGACGCGGCTGACGATGAGCTGCGCGACGTTCGACGCAACCACGACCGTGAGGGCGAAGCCGGCGAACGCGACGCCGCTCTGGATCGCCGAGTAGTGGAGCACATCCTGCAGGTACAGCGTGAGGATGAAGAACTCCGAGAAGGCGACGGCGCCGACGATCAGCATCGTCGCGTTGGCGGCGGTCAGGGTTCGAAGCCTGAAGATCCGCAGCGGCAGGAGCGGCGCCCTCGAGCGCAGCTCGATCACGACGAAGGCGAGCACGAGGGCCGCCGAGCCGGCGAGCAGCCCGATCGTCGAGCGGGTGCCCCAACCGTCCGTTGTTGCGCGTGTCAGCGCGTAGACGAGCAGCATCAAGCCGCCCGTGACGGTTGCCGCGCCTGCGAGGTCGAAGTGGCGATGCTCGAGCCCGGCATCGCTTTCCCGCAGCAGCCACGGGGTGAGCGCGATCGCGGCCAGGGCGACGGGGACGTTGATGAAGAAGATCCAGGGCCAGCTCAGGTACGACGTGAGCACGCCGCCGAGCAGGACACCGGCAGCAGCGCCGCTTCCCGCGGCGGCGCCGTAGATACCGAGGGCGCGGTTGCGGTCGCGGCCTTCGGCGAACGTCGTCATCAGGAGCGCGAGCGCGGCCGGTGCGAGCAGAGCTCCGCCGAGGCCCTGGATGGCGCGAAAGGTGATCAGCGACGCTTCCGACCAGGCGAGGCCGCAGAGCAGCGAACTCGCCGCGAACAGGGCCAGACCTGCGACGAAGAGACGTCTACGTCCCAGAAGGTCTCCGAGCCGGCCGCCCAGGAGGAGCGCCCCACCGAAAAAGATGGCGTACGCGGATACCACCCATTGCAGGCTCGCCTGCGAGAAGCCGAGGTCGGACTTGATCGACGGCAGCGCGACGTTCACAATCGCGACGTCGAGAATGACCATGAACTGTGCAGTGACTATGAGCGCGAGGGCGCTCCAACGTCGTTCCGCTCGTTCAGCACCAAATGAAGCAACCGAGGAAAGTCCCATCTATCGTTCCCTTCAATCGTGGTATGAGACAACGATAGCACGGAACCATACTCGGCTGCGCTACACTTAACACTGGACATGTCGACCTCACCAACACCACTGCCTCCCCTGCCGGCCGGCGCTCCGCGAGAATTGCTCCTGAGCAGCGCTTTTCTGCTCAAGCGGCTCGGCTGGCTGATCAAGGATCGCTCCCACGACGCACTCGAATCGACGGGGTTGACACCTCAACACCACGCCGTGCTGTCACTCCTCGACGAGGGCACGCGTGAGACCCAGGGCGAGATCGCCGACACACTCGGCTACGACCGCAGCCACCTCGTCGGGCTCCTCGACGAGCTCGAAGGCAAGGGTCTCGTCGAACGGCAACGCGACCCAGGTGACCGCCGCCGCCAGCTCGTGAGCCTGACTGCCGCAGGGAATGAGACGCTGGGCGAGTTGCGCCTGATCGCGAGACGCGTCGAAAAGGAATTCCTCGCTCCGCTCGACGCGGAGGAGAAGCGCACGCTGCACGCGTTGCTGCTCGAGCTCGCGAGCTATCACGACCCGCGCTGCTCCGCGAAGCGGAAAGACCTCTAGCCGCCGGCTGGGTTCGCCCGGCCGACTGATCGAAACGGCAAGTGCGAGCTAGTCTTGGTGGCCTGTATTCGTGGCCGCTGCAACCGTTCGACCGGGCGCACCCGGTGCGCGGCTACTTCAACGACCCACGCCTCTCGGGCACGTCGAGGGCATTCCATTTCGGGATCGACATCTCGGCGCCGAACGGCACGCCGGTGCACGCCGTCCGCAAGGGGATCGTGCATCTCGAAGGCACCCGGTCGCTGTCGGTCTCGGACGGCGACGTGGACTTCGGCTACTGGCACGTGATCCACGCAGTGCGTCATCTCCAGCGGGTCGAGAAGCATCAAGTCGTGGGTCACGTCGAGGCGCCGTGGCTGCATGTCCACTTCGCCGAGCACCGCTCCGGCGGCTATCGCGACCCGCTGCGGCCGGGAGCATTGACGCCCTGGGCCGATACGACGAAACCGCACGTGACGAAGGTCGCCTTCTCGCGCAACGGCCGTGCACTCTCTCCGGCCGCGATCTCGGGGGCCGTGGACGTGATCGCCGACGCGCACCAGTTACCGCCGCTCGCTGTGCCCGCGCCGTGGCGCGGCTTGCCGGTGACGCCGGCGCGCGTGCGTTGGCGCGTCCGCCGCGGCGGCCTCACGGTGCGGCCCTGGCACACCCCGATCGACTTCAGCAAGGGGCTGCTCCGACAGGACGATTTCCGGCGGATCTACGCCCCCGGCACACGTCAGAACAGCCCCGGGAAGCCGGGCCTCTACCGTTTCTACCTCGCCCACACCTGGAGCACCACCCTGCTCCCCGACGGCCCGTACCGCCTCGAGGTCGAGGCATCCGACCTCCGCGGCAACAAGGGCGGCATGCACCTCCCCTTCACGATTACGAACGACCTCTAGTGTCGGGCCTCGCGCCGGCACTCGCCGGTCGCCCGCCGCGATCTGGGGATCGCTGAAGACAGGGCGGGGAGCGACATGCGGGTCGGCTAACGCTTGGACGGCAGCAGTTGTGAGTCGTGGTGCGTGCTGTAGCGCGTGCGGACGTTCCTGAACGCGAAGAACTCGACCCGTGCTCCGGCAGCCGACGGCACGAGGAACACGACGATCTCTCCTCTCTGCACAACGAACCTCCCGTCACTGTGGGTGTGCCTGCGACCGAAGCTCAACGTCCAGAGCTTGCAGGCACCGTCACCGTTGAGGCAGGGACCGGCGCGTCGAGCTCGGAGCCGGATCGGCTCCTGCGGAGTCCTCCACCGTCCCACGGCCTGTTGCACGAGAAACATTCGGGCCCCGTCGTCTGCAGGCACGAGCAGGGCACGGGCGCCGGCGGAGTCGCCGACGAGGAGGGCGGCAGCGAAACGCGCGGCGATGTCGCGTTGCGCCGCCTCGGACGGCGTCTTCATCGACGTCCTTCCCCCACATCCGGCGACCGCGAACGCCACCAGTAGGCACCCGATGAGGACGCTCTTCACCTGGCGCACGGGCAACGGCTCCTTGCCGGTTCTACGGGCACCAACTGAACGAAACCGGACGGTCGGGCCATCCGCAGAGTGTGACAGGGAGGTCCGATCAGCCACAAGCCGGAGGCTCGCGAGTGGCCCCGGCCGGACGAGTGCCTCGTCGCCAACGACGCGAAGTCCTCGTCATGACCTGGGCTCGAACGGCTCCTGCCCTCACGACCAGTGGCACCCGCTGTTCGGGCCCCGAGCGCGCTCCGCGAAAGGTAGAAGATGTGCACATCGCCAGGGAACATCGCCCCCTACCCGATCGCAGATGACGCGCCCGTTGGAACTCCTCACGGTCGGTCGCGTCAGCGTCGATCTCTACGCCGAACAGCAGCGGGTCGGCTTTGCGGAGGCGCGCACTTTCGCCAAGTCGGTCGGGGGAAGCCCGACGAACGTCGCCGTCGCGGCAGCCCGCCTTGGGCATCGCTCAGCCGTTGTCACGGCCGTCGGCGCGGATCCGTTCGGGGAGTACGTGCGCGAGGCGCTCGCGGGCTTCGGCGTCGACACGCGCTTCGTTGGCACGCACGCGGGGTTGCGCACGCCGCTCGCGTTCGCGGCGATGGATCCTCCCGAGGACCCGCAGCTCCTCTTCTACCGGGCACCGGAAGCGCCCGACGCCCACATCGCGACCACCGACGAGTTGCTCGACGCCGCGAGGATCGTCCCGATTCTGTGGATCTCCGCTTCCGCCCTCGCGGTCGAGCCGTCGCGGTCGACGTCGTTGGCGTTGCTCGAGGCGCACGGACGAACCGACCATGTCGTGCTGGACCTCGACTGGCGCCCGACCTTTTGGGCAACCGAGGACGAGGGACGGCGGGTGATCGGTGATGCCGTCGACTGCGCGACGATTGCGATCGGCAACCGCAGTGAGTGCCAGGTGGCAGTCGGGTCTTCCGATCCGGACGAAGCTGCCAACGCTCTTCTGGCGCATGGCGTGGAGGTCGCCGTGGTGAAGCTCGGAAGCGACGGCGTGCTCGTGGTCACGTCGGACGAGCGGCGCGTCGTCCCTCCTGTCCCTGTTTCCGTCGTCTGCGGACTTGGTGCCGGGGACTCCTTCGGCGGTGCCTTCTGCCACGGCCTCCTTTCTGGCCTGAGCCCGTTCGACGCCGTTGAGCTCGGAAACGCCGCGGGGGCGATCGTGGCGTCGCGGCTTCTCTGCGCTGACGCCATGCCGACGGTCGAGGAACTCGACGAGATCCTGGAGCGGACGCGTGCAGGGAGCTGAACTGCACCTGCCGGCCCCGGCTGCGTCACGGGACGGTGATCCGGTGGTCGTCACACCGGAGTCGGCCTCATGGTCGTACTGCGGTCTTCGCGTCGTGCAGCTCGCCGCCGGTGGCGCCCGGACGTTCGTGACCCACGGCGAGGAATTCGCCGTGCTACCGCTTTCGGGCGCGGGAGTCACGGTCGAGGTAGAGGGGAAGAGATTCGACCTGCAAGGTCGCTCCAGCGTGTTCGCCCGGGTCAGCGACTGGGCGTATGTGCCGATCGATGCGGAACTCAGGCTCACGAGCGCCGGGGGGTGCGAGCTCGCCCTCGCGAGCGCCCGGGCCACCCGTCGCTTCGACGCGGCGTACGGCGCGGCCGAAACGGTCGAGGTCGAGACCCGCGGGGCGGGCGTGGCGACGCGCCAGGTGACCAATTTCATGACGCCGGAGACGTTTGCCGGCGCGGACAGGTTGATCTGCTGCGAGGTCCTGACCCCGGACGGCAACTGGTCTTCCTACCCGCCGCACAAGCACGACGACACGCCGGGGAGTCCGGTGTGGAACGAGGAGATCTACTACTTCCGCCTCGGTCGCACGGGTGCGAAGGGCTACGCCCCGGACGGGTACGGGCTGCACCGGACCTATACGGCCGACGGGGCGATCGACGCCACCGTCACCGTTCGAGACGGCGACGTCTTCCTCGTCCCACGCGGCTACCACGGTCCCTGCGCCGCCGCGCCGGGCTATCCGCTCTACTACCTCAACATCATGGCCGGCCCGGCGCCGGAGCGCCGCATGGCGATCGCCGACGACCCGCCGCAGGCCTGGGTTCGAGACTCGTGGGCGGGGATGGCGCTCGATCCACGTTGTCCCATGACCTCGGCTCGGGCGGAAGGGACAGACTCGTGACAGGCACGATCGGAGCGGTGTCCGAGATCGATGGCACGGTCGCGACGCGCGATGCGTACGAGCAGGCCAAGACGCAGCAGCCCCCGTTCGTCTGACCCGCCCACGGCGGGTTGCGTGCGTCCCGGCCGATGTCCATGATGGGTCGCGAGGTGGCGGAAACCCGACTGCACTCCCGACTCGCGCGCGACGGCGGCACGCCCGCCCGTACGCGGCCGGAGCCGCCGATGTTCCCGGGCGGGATGGAGTACGGCGAGGAGGAGGTCGAGGCCGCAGCGCGGGTGATCCGCAGCCGAAACCCGTTCCGCTACTACGGCGTCGGCACAGGGCCGCACGAGGTCGCCGACTTCGAGCGAGAGTTCGCCACCCACCTGGGCGCGAAGCATGCGCTGATGGTGAACGCCGGCTCGTCCGCGCTCATCTGCGGCCTGATCGGCGCAGGCGTCCGCCCCGGTGACGAGGTGATCGTCCCTGCCTACACGTGGAACGCGACGCCGAACGCCGTTGTCGCAACCGGCGCGATCCCCGTGCTCGCCGACATCGACGATTCCCTCACGCTCGACCCGATCGATGTCGAACGACAGCTGACGTCCAGGACGCGCGCAATCCTGCCCGTGCACATGCGGGGCGCTCCGGCCGACATGGAGCCCCTCGCCGCCATCGCACGCGAACGGGGGCTCGCACTGATCGAGGACGTCTGCCAGGCGGCAGGTGCGTCGTATCGTGGCCAGCGACTCGGGACCTTCGGCGACGCCGGCGCCTTCAGCCTGCAGTACAACAAGATCATCACCACCGGCGAGGGCGGTGTGATGATCACCGACCGGGAGGATCTGCTCGACCTCGCCATCGACGTACACGACTGCGCGGGCTCCGTGCGCCGGGGTGTCGGGCTGCCTCACTACGCCGGCTGGAACTTCCGCGCCTCCGAGATCGAAGGCGCGATCGCGCGCGTGCAGCTGACGCGACTCGACGGGCTGCTCGAGCGCATGCGGGCGAACCAGGCACGGCTCGCCGAACGCGTGGGCGCCATCTCGGGCCTCTCGTTGCGCCGGCCGAACGACGCTGAGGGCGACGCGGGTATCTGCCTCGTCACGTTTGCACGGACGTCCGAGATCGCCGCAGATCTGGTCGACGCGCTTCGTTGGGAGGGCGTCGCCGCGATGCAAATCTACGAACCCGACACGATCGATCTCCACGTGTATCCGTATTGGAAGCCGGTGCTCGATCTGATCGACTCATCGGGGCGCGACGCGCCAGACCGCCCGCGCACGCTCGACCTGCTGGAACGCTCGATCCATGTCGACGTGTCGCCACTCTGCGACGAGACCGATCTCGACGAGATCGCCTTCGCCTTCGAGAAGGCTGCCGCCGCGGTCATCTCGTGACGGTTCGCGTCGGAGTCGTCGGCGGCGGGCTCGTGGCCCAGGCCGAACATCTCCCCTACCTCTCCGCACTCCGCGATCGCTTCACGCTGACCGCGCTGGCCGAACCGAGCGCCACTGTCCGCGAGGCACTCGGCGCGCGCTATGCGATCGCGGGCCTGCACGAGGACTACCGATCGCTGCTCGACGCGGGCGAGGTCGACGCGATCGTCGTTTGCTCGCCGGCCGGGACGCACGCGGAGGTCGTACTCGCGGCGCTCAGCGTCGGCGTGCACGTCTTCGTCGAGAAGCCCATGTGCATCACGCTCGCCGACGCCGACAGGATCGTCGCCGCCCGCGACCAGGCGGGACGCGTCGTCCAGGTCGGGACGATGAAGCGCTACGACCCGTCGGTGGAGCAGCTGATCGCGGAACTACCCGAGAGCACTGTCGAACTGCGTTACGTGAGCGTGATCGTCTACGACCCCGAATTCGAGCCGTATTTCGAGCCGGGCGACATCATCCGCGGTAACGACGTCCCGGGTCACCTGATCGACGCCACCCGCCGCGGCGAGGCGGAACAGGTCGAGGAGGCTGTGGGCGCGGGAACGGAGGACGTCGTCCGTGCCTTCTCCGAGAGCTTCCTCGGCAGCATGCTGCACGACCTCAACGTCGTCCACGGTGCGCTCGAACGAATGGGCGAGCCGTTGCCGAGCCGAGTCGTCGCCGGCGATTGGTGGAACGAGGGCAGCTCGGTGACAGGTTCGCTGCGGCTCCAGAACGGGGCCCGCTGCGACCTGGCGTGGATCCAGGTGCTCGGCACGTTCGAGTACCGCGAGACGATCCAGTTCGTTTTCGCCGACTCGGTACGCACGTTAGAGTTCCCCTCGCCGTGGCTGAAGCAGCATCCGACGATCTACCGTCGCACAGGTGACAGCGGCCGCATGAATGTCGTCCAGATCGCGCACTCCTACGACGAGTCGTTTGCCCGCGAGCTGCGTCACTTCCATGACTGCATCGTCAACGGGACGACCTGCCGGACACCGCCGGAAAGCGGCCGCCTCGACATCGACGTGTTGACGAGCATGTTCCACGCGGCGCAGCGCTGATGCGAGCCGCGATCGCCGGCTCGGGGTTCATCGCCCAGGTGCACGCAACTGCATTGCGCGCGATCGGTGTGGAGGTCGTCGCGGTGGCCGGACGCACGCTGGAGGGCGCGCAAGCCTTCGGCGAGGGGACGCCGTACGACGATCTAGAGGCGCTGTTCGAGGATGAGTCGGTCGACGTCCTCCATGTCTGCACCCCGAACGCCGCCCACGCGGCCCAGGCGCTCGCAGCAATCGAGCGGGGGATCCACGTTGTCTGCGAGAAACCGCTCGCGGTCTCGACGCCGGAGAGCCGGCAGATGCTCGAGGCCGCAGTTGAGCGGGGAATCGTGCACGCGACCTGCTATCACGCCCGCTTCTATCCGCTTGTCGAGCAGATGCGTGTGAGCGTCGCAGCCGGCGAGCTCGGCGAGCTCGCATTCGCGCACGGGCGGTATCTGTGTGACGACCTCCTCTTCCCCGCCTCCGGATGGCGGATCGACCCGGATCGCTCCGGTCCTTCGTACGTCGTCGGCGACCTCGGCACGCACTGGCTCGACCTCGCGGAGCACGTGACCGGGCGCCACGTGACCGGGGTGCTGGCCGAGTTCCGGTCGTTCGCGACCGAACAGCTCGAGGACTATGCGGCGCTGCTGCTGCGATTCGAGGGTGACGCGGCGGGCTCGCTCGTCCTCTCTGCGGGCGCCGCCGCCCGCAAGAACCAGCTGCTCTTCGAGCTCGAGGGCACGACGGCCGGCTTCACCTGGGACCAGGAGGAGCCGAACGAGCTCCTGTTCCGGCCCGCAGACGGCCCCCGTCAGATCGTCGTCAAGGACCCGCTGCACAACGTCGCGAGCGCCCGACCGATGTCCCGCTACCCCGCCGGGCACGGCGAGGGCTACGGCGGGGCGTTCAGGAACCTGTTCGAGCGGGTCTACCGCGCCGTCGCGGGGCTTCCGCACGAGCCGTTCCCGACCTTCGCCGACGGCCACCGCGGCGTGGCCACCCTCGAGGCTGCGGTGGAGAGCGCCCGCACGGGCGCCTGGGTGCAACCCGAGGGCTAGGCGCGACTCGCCCGCACCGCGTTGCGGCCGCGGCGCAATGCCGCGGGCAGCAGGAACGCGAACGCGATCAGCATCAGCGAGGCGGCCAGCAGCAGGCTTGCGAGCGCGTTCACCTCGGGCGTGATGCCGAATTTCACCTGGGTGTAGATGTAGATCGGCAGGGTGTTGTGGGCGCCGATCAAGAAGAGCGTGATGATGAACTCGTCGAGGGAGAGCGTGAACGCGAACAGCGCCCCGGCGAAAACGGCGGGCATGATCAACGGCAGCACGACGTAGCGCAACCGGTTGAAGGTGTTCGCCCCGAGGTCGCTCGCCGCCCGCTCGAGCGACGTGTCGAAGCCCTGCAGGCGCGCTGCGACGAGCAGCATGACGAACGGCGTCGTGTAGACCGCCTGCCCGATCACGGCGGTCTGGACGGAAAGCTGAATGCGGAAGAAGCTCGTCATCAGGATGAGCAGGCTGACCCCGATCAACAGGCCCGGGATCATGATCGGCAGCGTCATCCCGACGGTGATGCCGCTGCGGAATGGAAGACGCGAGCGCACGAGCGGAAAAGCGGCTGCTGTCCCGACGATGGTCGAGACGAGCGTCACCTCCGCGGCGACCTTGAGGCTGGTGGTGAGGGCGTCCTTGATCTGGTAGTTGCCGAAGACCTCGGAGTACCAGTGGGTCGTCCAGCCGGTGAAGGGGAACGTCCCGTACTTGTTCGCGTTGAAGCTGAACAGGACGAGCAGGATGATCGGCGCGAAGAGGAAGATGTAGACGAGCACCGCCCAGGTGCCGAGGAGCGCCTTGACGAGACCCGCGTGGGGCGAGACGACCTCGATCTCACGCACGGTAGGGATCCTCCACCTCGAGCGAGCGGCGGAACACGAGCAGCAGCGCGATGATGAGGCCGGCGATGAGGAGCGCGGCGGCCGCCCCGCGCGTGTACTGGCCGCCGCTGAAGAAGTTGACGATCAGGTTCCCGATCATCACGCCGCGCGTTCCTCCGACGAGCTGGGGTGCGAGGTACTCGCCGAGGATCGGGATGAAGACGAAGATGACGGCGGTGATGATCCCCGTTCGCATCTGCGGCAGCATGATTCGGAAGATCGCTGTCCGCGGCGGTGCGCCGAGGTCCATGGCGGCCTTGAACTGGTTCCAGTCGAATCGCTCGAGTGATGCGTAGAGGGTCAGGGCCGCAAACGGGAAGTAGAGGTAGACGAGCACGAGAATCACCGCCGGGCGGTCGTACAGGAACAGGGACACCGGATTGTCCGTGATATGCGCCCGCTGCAGGAAGCGGTTGATCGCCCCTCCCTCCCCGAGGATGTTGAGCCACGAGTAGACGCGGAGCAGGTAGCTCGTCCAGAACGGCAAGATGACGAGCACGAGCAGCAGGCCTTGGAGCTTCCTCGGCACGTAACGGACGAGCCAGTAGGTGAACGGAAACGCGATCAGGATGGTGATCGCGGTCGCGGCGACGGAGACCCAGATCGTCGCCCAGAACGTCCGGAGATAGGTCGGGACGCTGAAGAAGTAGCGGTAGTTGTCGAGCGTCCAGTCGTGGACGACGTTGTAGTCGACCGTCTGCCAGAAGCTGTAGGCGACGATCAGTGCGAGCGGAGCGACGAAGAAGAGCCCGTAGAGGAGGATCGCAGGCACGAACCCCGCGTATTGCAAGAGGCCGGAAAGCCGTCCTTCGACGACGCTCTCCCGTGCTTCCTCCTGCCGTTCGACAGGAGGAAGCACGGGAGCATCAGAGGCGCCCGCCGGCATCTAGGCGCCGAACACCTCGTTGAAGGCGTCGAGGTACGCCTGCTCGTTGCCCGCCGGGCCCTTGAGCGTCATCTTCAGGGCGTTCTGGGGCTTGTTGTAGAGCAGCCGGCGAGCACGATCGCCGTGGCCCTGGTTCACGAGGATCTTGTAGGCCTTCTCGTTGAACAGCGGACGCCCGTTGGTGATGAAGTTCTTCGCGATCCACGGAGCCTGCTGCATCGTGTTCTCGAACTTCTCGAACGAGGCCTTGTTCTTCGAGGCCTTGACGATCTGCTCCGAGTCGATGAATCCGACCGTGCCTTCCTTCGGGTACGCCTGCTTGACAACCGGGCCGCCCGCGTCCTTGACACGGTCGTCGGACCCGAGGTTCGTGATCCCGATCCACGCCGAGCCGTCGGCCAGTGCGCGGATGACTTCGTTGTTCTGCGAGGCGAGCTTGAGCACGTTCGGCTTCAACGCCTTCAGGTAGGCCTTGGCCCGTGAGATTTCAGCCGAGGTCATCGCGTACGGCTTCTTGGCCCCGGTTGCGCGCCCGGCGATCGCCATCATGTCCGTCGGGATGTTCTCGAGTGAGATCTTCCCCGCGTACTTCTTGTCCAGGATCGCGTGCCACGAATCCGGCTTCACCGTGACGTACTTCGGGTTGTAGTAGATCTGGACCGTCGACCACGAGAACGGGTAGCCCATGTAGTTCGACCCGTCCTTCCAGAACGGGAAGCTCCGCGCGATCGAGTAGAGCTGCTTCGAGACCGGTAGGGACGAGAGGTCGAACGATTCCGTGAGCCCGTCCTTGAGGTACTTCGGCACCCAGAGTGCGTCGCCGGAGACGATGTCGAACTGGCTGCCGGTCTGCTTGATCTTGAGATAGGCGTCGGCGTTGTCACTGAAAAGCGTTGGGCGTCCCTGCAAGGCGGTGGCCTTGGCAACCGCCTTCAGCTGGTCGTTTGCGTAGTGGTCCGACCACGTCAGCATGTTGAGCGTGGTCGCCTCGCGCCTGGACGAGCGTCCGAACGCGGGGCCGGCTGCTGTGAGCCCGACCGCGCCGGCGGCACCGATCTTGAGCAGGTCGGCGCGGCTGATCCGTCCTTCCGAAAGTGACACTTACTCCTCCTTGATCGTCTGTTGCGACAACAACAATGCATCCGAGCTATCCCACCAGAGGACTACCTCCCTGTCCGGCGTGAGGTCGAGGGCTGCGACGCGGTCGCGTCCGAACTGTGAGACGACGATGGGTGTCTCGACTCCGTTGCAGCGAACCGCGATGCGCGTCTGACTCCCGAGGAACGAGGTCTGGACGACTCGGCCGCGCAGCGCCGAATCCGCTGCGTCCGCGGGCCGACCGATGTGGATGGATTCGGGCCGGATCATCAGGGTTGCCCGCGCGCCGCCCTGCCATCCGTCCGAGGCGCAGGGAACCCCGCTCCCGCCGTCGAGATAGGCGACCCCGCTCGACGCCCGGCTGGCGTCGACGTCCAGGAAGTTCGATTCGCCGATGAAGTCGGCGACGAACTGCGAGGAGGGGCGATGATAGATGTCCGCCGGCGTCCCGATCTGGGCAATCCGCCCGTGGTTCATCACGGCGATGCGCGTCGCCATCGACATCGCCTCTTCCTGGTCATGCGTGACATAGACGAACGTCGTGCCGACGTCGCGGTGGATCTGCGCCAGCTCGAGCTGCAGGCGCTTGCGGAGCTTGAGATCGAGGGCTCCGAGCGGCTCGTCGAGGAGCAGCACGGCGGGGCGGTTGACGAGCGCGCGGGCTACCGCGACCCGCTGCTGCTGGCCCCCTGAGAGCTGATCGGGCACCCGGTCTGCGTAGTCTTCGAGCCCGACGAGCGCCAGCGCCTCCTCGATGCGGGTGGCCGACTCGCCGGAGGGCACCTTCGCCATCTTGAGCCCGAAGCCGACGTTCGCTCGCACCGTCATGTGCGGGAAGAGCGCGTACGACTGGAAGACGGTGTTGACGCTGCGACGGTGTGGGGGCAGCCGCTCGACTCGCTGGTCGCGAATATAGATCTCGCCACCGGTCGGATTCACGAACCCACCGATCAGGTTCAGCGTCGTCGTCTTGCCGCAGCCCGAGGGCCCGAGCAGGCAGAAGAACTCGCCCTCTGCTATTTCCAGGTCGGAGGGATGGAGCGCCAGATGCGTCCCGTACCGCTTCGAGACGGCACGCAGAGAGATCGCCGGAGCAGCCGCCTCGGTCATCGCCGGACGTGCCGGCGACGAACGACCCCACACTGCGTGGTCGGAAGCATTCGGGGCTGATCCCCTTCGTTGCTGATCGACGATCCTAGGCTTGCGCTCTCGCGGGCTACGCTGACATAGTCAGGATTGGGTTGTCAAGCGGAATGGACGGCATGCTCCGGATCGGGATCGCCGGCCTCGGAGGGATGGGAACCGTGCACGCCCGGAACGCGCGCGCGCTCGAGGGCGGGATGCTGGTTGCCGTTGCGTCGACTCGTCGGGCCCGGGGCTCCGAGGTGGCTCGCGAACTGGGCGTCCGCAGCTGTTCCTACGACGAGCTGCTCGCGGCTGATGACATCGACGCAGTCGTCATCGCAGCGCGCTCGATCGATCACGCCCGTGTCGCGATCGATGCGCTACGCGGGGGCAAGCACGTCCTGCTCGAGAAGCCCGGGGCCACCACGCTCGCCGAACACGAGCTGCTCGTCGCCGAGGCTGCCCGGCGGCCCGCGCAGGTCGTCCAGGTGGGGTACCACCGTCGCTTCGACGCCGCCTTCGTCGAGGCGCGCCGGCTCGTCGCGAGCGGCGCGATCGGCGAGCCCCTACTGGTGCTGATGACGAGCCGCGACATCCGGACGCCGGAGCCGGAGGATCCCGTCCCGGCGGGCGGGTTCCTCGTGGATATGGCGGCGCACGATTATGACGCCGCCTGCTGGCTTCTCGGCGAGGAGCCGATCGAAGCCTTCGCGGCACGCCAATCTGCGGTGTACCCGGAGCTCGGCGACCTCGGCGACCTCGACAACGCCACCGTGACGATCCGCTTCGCCGGCGGTGGCATCGCGACGACTCACGTGTCGCGCACGTGCGCGTTCGGTCACGACATTCGCTGCGAGGTGGTCGGCAGCGACGGGTCCGTCCTGATCGGAACGGCCGCGAGCCGTGACGGTGTCCTGTGCCTGACGGCGAAGGACCGTGCGATGTTCCCGGAGGACTACCGCGTGAGGTTCGCAGACGCGTACCGCGGTGAGCTGGCGGCATTCGTCGCCGCCTGCGCGGGGGACGAACACCCCGGACCGGGCCTGGTGGACGACCGGCGCGCCGTCGCAATTGGCATTGCCGCGCGCGCGAGCGCCGTTTGCGGTGAGCCACTGGGCGTCGGGATCGACTGGTCCTGGCCCTAGCTCTAGTCGAGGCTCACGGTCTCCCAGGCACCCGACACGGACGAGCGCTCCATCGCGGCCAGCACTCTGGCTACAGCGAGCGCCTCGCGCACACCTGGCTCGCGCTGGACGCCGTCGACGACCGACTCGAGCAGGAGAAATGCCTCGATCACCTTGAGATCGTCGTACCCCATCGCGAGCCCGCCGCCCGGCTGGAAGCTCGCGAACGGCGGGTGCCGGGGCCCCATCATGACGCGCGAATATCCGACATCGCCGTTCTCGAGCGGAAGGTAGACGAGTAGCTCGTTCATTCGCTCGAAGTCCCAGGCCACGGCGCCGTGCTCTCCGTTGACCTCGAACGCGTACCGGGCCTGCGGGCCGACGGTCACCCGGCTCGACTCGATCGTCCCGGTGACACCCGAAGCGAGGCGGACGAGACTGACGACCGTATCCTCGTTCTCGACCGGCGCCGGTTCTCCGCCCTCGACGACGGCAAAATGGGTGCCCTCCCCCGTCGCGAGCCGCGGTCGCTCGGTGACGGTGGTATCGAGGTGCGCGACGACGCGGTCGACCGGCCCGAGGAGGAACTGCGCGGTGTCGACCGCGTGCGACATCAGGTCGCCGAGGATGCCCTGGCCCGCCTCCGAACGGAGGAATCGCCACGACAGCGCGCCCTGCGGGTTGGCGGCGTAGTCGGTGACGAACTGGGAGCGGTACTGGCGCACCCGGCCGAGGGCTCCCGACGAGATCAGCCGCGCAGCGTGCTGGACGGCCGGCGCCTGCCGGTAGTTGAAACCGACGATCGTGCGCACGCCGGCGGATTCTGCGGCCGCGGCGACATCGGCGGTCTCGGCCGCGGAACGTCCGACGGGCTTCTCGCACCAGAAGTGCTTGCCCGCAGCGCTTGCGGCCAGTGCGATCTCACGGTGAAGGCGGTTCGGCGCGGTAATGCTGATCGCCTCCACCTCCGGGTCGGCGATCACGTCACGCCAATCGGTCGTACACCGCTCGTATCCGAGTTGGTCGACGGCCGCACGCGCGCGAGATTCGGTCTCGTCGGCGGCGATGACGAGCCTGGGCTGGCCCGCGCACTCGGGGAAGTGTTCGCGCACGCGTCGGTACGCCGAGCTGTGCACCCGACCCATCCAGCCGAACCCGACGAGTCCGATGCCGACCGTACGCGCCACGAGTCGGAGCCTACAGCCCGGGCAGAAGGAACTCGCCGCGGGCGCCGACAACCGCGAAGCCTCCGACCTCCACTCGGTCGATCAGCCCAAGCGCACCTTCGGCTTGTGCGGAAGGGCCGGCGGCCATCCTCCCGGCTCCCGGGTCACGCCGGTGTGCGCCGGCGCGGCCGTCCGTCCCCGTCAGGCGCGCAGCGCGTGCTGGACGACCGACAGATTGCGCTCCTCGACGGCGCGCACTGCTGCCAGGTCGTCCTGCAGCACCGCAACGCGATCCTGCTCGATCACCGCCCAGCCGTCCAGGCCGCCGGCGAGCTCGGGAGCCGAGAGGACGGCCGCGAAGTCGACGATTCCTTCTCCGAAGGGGCAGAAGAGACCCTGCTCCCAGGCCTGCTCGACGGTCAACTCCTGCGACCGGACGCGCGCGAGGATGCGCGTGTCCACGTCCTTGAGGTGGAGGTGCGTGATTCGGTTGCCGGCCAGCCGTACCATCTCGACTGGATCTCCGCCGCCGATGATGCAGTGGCCCGTGTCGAGGCAGATGTCGACGCTCGTCGCGTCGAGCAGCGCAGCGACCTCCTCGGGGCTCTCGATGTACGTCGCAATGTGCGGGTGGAAGGCAACGGCGACACCGCGCCTGGCCGCGCGGTCGGAGGCCTGTTGCACTCGCTCGGCGGCATGCTTCAGGTCGTCGCCCCGCAGCGAGGTTGCATCTCGTGCCTCCGAACGCCCTGCGACGGCGAGTCGTGCGTCGTTCTCGTCGGCTGCCAAGACGACGGGACCTGCAGCGCCGGTGGCGGCGAGTATGTCGATAGTACTGTCGAGAAACGGCAGGTCGTCCCGGAACCCCGTGTCGCTTGCTATTCGCATCGGCGCGAACGCCCCGACGAGCGCGAGGCCGAATTCGTCGAGAAGCGCTGAGACGGAAGCTGCGTCGCTGCCGAAGTAGCCGGGGGGGCCGAGCTCGATGCCGGTGTATCCCACCTCCCGTACCATCTCGAGCATTCGCCGCGGCGCGACGAGGTCGTCGCGGTCGATCGTCCGCTCCCACACTCCCCAGGTGCAGGGCGCGCTCGCAAAGCGCAAAGGCGTTGTTGGCATGGCCTCGACCTTAGACCAGGGGTACCACTCGACGCGACGAGAACAGCTCGAGCGCCTCTGCCACGAGCAACGCTCGTCGTCACCGATCGGGGTGGAACACCACGGCAGCAGTTCCTTGCAGCCTTTGCAGGCACATTCATCGTGCCGTGCAGGGGCGATGACGTCGGCACCGCCGTTGGCGATCGGCTGGACGAGTTCGGGAACGGACGAGCATGGGGCGAGGGCCCGCTCGTCTGCGAGGCTCAGGTACCGAGCAAATCCAACGTGTCGTCGACGACGCTGAGGAACCGCGGGAAATCGAACGGCGGCAGCTCGGCGTCGAGAGGGAAATGCCCTTCGTAGAGCGGGAACCAGCCGCCAGGCGGCGACGGGTTGAGCATCACGCCCGTGAGCCCGGCAGAACGGTACTCGTCGACCCGAGCGCGCACGTGCTCTCCGCTTCCGCTGAGCGTCAGCGCGTCGGCCATGGCGTCGGGCACGGCGGCGACGGCTCCGCGCAGATCCCCGACGGCAACGCGCTCTCGAATCTCCGTCGCAACATCCCCGAAACCCGCTGCAACGATGCTGTCGGCGTACGCCGGCGCGGAGTCGAGCGCGGTTGCGAACATCATCACCTGGCCCTTGACGAGCTCGATCCCGCTGTCGTCAGGCGTGACGACGCTCGGGAATCCGACCGTGACGTCGAAATCCGACAGATCACGGCCGGAGCGCGCGGCCCCAATCCCGAGGTTGGGAACAACGACGTTGCGCACGTAGTCGATCGAGTGGAAGTACCCGAGCATCCCGTCGGCCAGTTCTCCCGCGAGCTGGATCATCTTCGGCCCGTTCGCGGCGATGTAGATCCGCGCCTGTCGCGCGGGAGGCTCCATCTGAAGCTGGAAGTTCCGTACCGAGAACACATCACCGTCGAAGGTGGCCCGCTCACCGGAGAGGATCAGTCGTAGGATGGTCACGAATTCGCGCATGGCCGTTACGGGCTTCTGGTACTGCTGGCCGTGCCAGCCCGAGACGTAGCCACGAGCCTGCACACCAAGGCCGAGCAAGAGACGCTCGCCGGAGAGCTGGTGCAAGGTGGCCGCCTGCAGCGCCATCGTGACTGCCGATCTGCTCCAGACACCGACAACACCTGTGCCGAGCAGGATGTGCTCCGTCCTCAGGGCTGCCGCCGTCGCCGGCCCGAAAGAGTCGGCAAACGTAATCTCCGGAAACCACGCGCTACGGAACCCACGCTCGTCTGCACGCTGTGCGTAGTCGATCGAAAGAGGCGCGGGAAGCCCCGTGAAGAAGATCCCCAAGCCGTTTTCATCTCGAGCGTTCACATTGCACTCTCCTCGAGCTGCGTGGCGTGGGCTGAGCGTACCGGCCTGTCTCCGCAGGTGCGGCCTGCTGCAGTGTCGCGCAATGCTGAAACGGTCACGTGCAGGAAGGTTTCGTCTGCTGCGAAATCGTGTTCGGGCGCGGACGGCCAACCTCGCGCAGTTCCGGCGTGTGCTCGTGGAGCGCCGTCACGCAGCGAGGCCATGCGAATCATGTCTGGCTGAGCCACGCTGTTCAGCCGGGGAGGTCGGTGCTGATTGTCCAGTCGTCGGCTTTGGCGCCGCTTGCGTTGTAGAACTCGAGTCCGAAGCGTCCGGGGCCTGTGATCGTGGTGTCGCTGGTGGCGAGGATCTGGGCCCAACTGCCGGAGCCGGCGGGTTTGCGGTGGAGGCTGAGGCTGGAGCCTGCGAGCTTGAACGCGAATTGGTCGCCGACGACCATGTCGGGCCCGTTGATCGTGGCCAGAGTGACCCAGCTGCCGTTGCTGTTGCGGCGCACGATGTAGTAGGTGTCGGGGCCGACTGTGTGTCTGAGCCAGGCGCCCTCGTAGAGGACTGCCTGGCCTGAGCCGAGCGCCTGCATCCGCCCCTCGACGTCGACCTCGCCGCCCTCGGGCGGAAGCGCGGTGACCGTGAACGAGCCGACCCCGTCCGTTTGGGTCGGGTTCGCGGTCCAGTACTGCTCGCAGCCGCCGCCGCGGCCGGCCGGGAACGCCGCCTGATTCGCACTGATCGCGAGCAAACAACTCGAACTCCCATACCGCGTCGTCGTCGACCAGCCCGGCCCCAACGTCAAAGCATCCGCCCGCGTGAACGCATCCGACACCGACGAGCCGCCAGCGGCCGCGACAACCACGGCCGTCGCCGCCGAGTCGGCCGTGACGGGACCGCCAACGCTGTTCGAGGCGCCGACCCGCAGCCGCAACGTGAAACCGACATCGGCCGCAACAGGCGTGTACGTCAGCGCCGTCGCCGCCGCGATCGCAGCACAGCCGACACCGGAGCAGCGCTGCCACTGCTGGCTATAACCGATCGGACCCGCACCCGACCAACTACCGACCGTGCCCGTCAACAACTGCCCCACCTGCGCCGTCCCACCGACCGTCGGCAAACCCGTATTGACCGGCACCGCGGCGGTGCTGCTGCCGGGGAGGTCGGTGCTGATTGTCCAGTCGTCGGCTTTGGCGCCGCTGGCGTTGTAGAACTCGAGTCCGAAGCGTCCGGGGCCTGTGATCGTGGTGTCGCTGGTGGCGAGGATCTGGGCCCAACTGCCGGAGCCGGCGGGTTTGCGGTGGAGGCTGAGGCTGGAGCCTGCGAGCTTGAACGCGAATTGGTCGCCGACGACCATGTCGGGCCCGTTGATCGTGGCCAGAGTGACCCAGCTGCCGTTGCTGTTGCGGCGCACGATGTAGTAGGTGTCGGGGCCGACTGTGTGTCTGAGCCAGGCGCCCTCGTAGAGGACTGCCTGGCCTGAGCCGAGCGCCTGCATCCGCCCCTCGACGTCGACCTCGCCGCCCTCGGGCGGAAGCGCGGTGACCGTGAACGAGCCGACCCCGTCCGTTTGGGTCGGGTTCGCGGTCCAGTACTGCTCGCAGCCGCCGCCGCGGCCGGCCGGGAACGCCGCCTGATTCGCACTGATCGCGAGCAAACAACTCGAACTCCCATACCGCGTCGTCGTCGACCAGCCCGGCCCCAACGTCAAAGCATCCGCCCGCGTGAACGCATCCGACACCGACGAGCCGCCAGCGGCCGCGACAACCACGGCCGTCGCCGCCGAGTCGGCCGTGACGGGACCGCCAACGCTGTTGGAGGCGCTGACCCGCAGCCGCAACGTGAAACCGACATCGGCCGCAACAGGCGTGTACGTCAGCGCCGTCGCCGCCGCGATCGCAGCACAGCCGACACCGGAGCAGCGCTGCCACTGCTGGCTATAACCGATCGGACCCGCACCCGACCAACTACCGACCGTGCCCGTCAACAACTGCCCCACCTGCGCCGTCCCACCGACCGTCGGCAAACCCGTATTGACCGGCACCGTCCCGGCCACCGCACTGGCCGCAGCGCTGACGGCAGCGGTCGCGTCCACGATCCCGGCACCGCACGTCGACGTGCTGCAGGTGCTCCCGGCCGGGAACGGCGTCGCGGTCGCCTGCAGCATCGACGTCACCTGCGCCGGAGTCAGCGACGGATTGACCGACAGCATCAGGGAGACGACACCGACGACGTGTGGCGTCGCCATGCTCGTTCCCTGGTAGTTCGCGTACGCGTCTGCGCCGGGCGTCGTCGTTCCGGCGTTGAGCGTTGACAGGACTGTCTTGGCGAGCTGTGCGTCGCCGCCCGGCGCGGCTAGCTCGACCGTCGTGCCGTAGTTCGAATAGTAGGCGCGGCTGCCTGTGTGACCTGTAGCTGCGACTGCAATCACGTTGCTGCAGCTCGCCGGAGTGGAGTTCGCGGCGTCCTCGTTGTCGTTCCCTGCGGCGGCGACGACGACCGTGCCCGCTGCGACGGCGGCATCGATCGCGCTCTGGAAGGTCGCCGAGCAGGCGCCGCTGCCTCCGACGCTGAGGTTGACGACGTCGCTGGGAGTCGCGTTGAGGGGGAGCCCGGCAACCGACAGCCCGGCGCCCCAGCGGATCGCGTCTGCGATGTCGGTCGTGTAGCCGCCGCACTTCCCGAGCGCCCGCATCGGCTGGATCTTCGAGACCCAGTTGATCCCTGCGACGCCGAGCGCGTTGTTCGAGTCGGCGCCGATCGTGCCCGACACGTGCGTGCCGTGCCACGAGCTGTTCCTCGCGCCGCAGCCCGCGAAGTAGCCGCTCTGGTTCTCGGCGCTCGTGATCCAGTCGCCCGGATCGGAGGCGTCCGAGTCGCGGCCGTTGCCGTCGTTGGCGACGAGGGTGTCGCCGATGAAGTCGTAGCCAGCGACAAAGCGTCCGGCGAGGTCGACATGCGGCCGATACCCGGAATCGATCACGCCCACCGTGACACCAGCAGAACCGGTGGTGATGTCCCACGCGCCGGGCAGGTTGGCCCCGTACGAGCCCCCCAAAGGGGCGAACATGTCCCATTGGAGCGACCAACTCGGATCGGTCGGGGTCGCTAACGGCTGCATCATCGCGTCGGGTTCGGCCAGGACGACGTCCCCGCGAGCCGCGAGCCGGTTGGTGATCGCGCGCACCAGCCGGACGGTCCGGCGGTTCGGCAGCTTGACGACGTACGACCCGTCCGTAAGCCTGCGCACCAGCTTCAGGTCGATGCCGCCGGAGGCGCCGATGGCGCCGGCATTGAAGCTCTTGCCGGCCGCGAGGCGGATCACGATCTGGTCGGTCGGCGGCTCAACGGCCGCGACGGAGGAACCGGGACTGCCGGCTGCCGTAACTGGCGCGACGGCGACAAGCGCCGCGGTAAGCACGAACAGGTGCGTAAGTGTGCGTCGTCCGAACAAGCGCCCTCCTGGCGACTCCGTGGCTTGTGTCGCATCTTGCACGGCGTTGTCGACAGCACGACCCACGGAAGGACGGTCGGCCGGCGCCGGGTCGGCGAGCCCACAGGGGACGCGGCCTACCGCCAGCCGATCGACGCGGCCGAAGGACACGTCAAAAAGCCGCCCAGTTCGGCCCTGTGCTCGACCCCGGCCGGACGCCTTCTTCGAGCAGCCTGGCGCCGAGCCCTGGGCCGAACTCACGCGCGCCAAGCTTCGCGCATCGGGAGAGACGGCGCGAAAGCGCGACCCGAACACGGTCGATTCGCTGACGCCGCAGGAGCAGCCAACACTCCGGACCAGTGCAGGTGTTCATCGGATACCACCCGGCGGACCTCTACGCCGACAAGGAAGTCTTCCCCGAGGCCTACGCCGTGATCTCACGCGCGTAGGCGGCGCGGGATTCGCATAGGTTATCGTCAGGCGACCGAGGAGGCAGCATGGACTCCCAGCCATATCCCGTCCGCATCGAGGGCGAGCTCGACCCGGGCGTCGGCCGTTGGCTGTGGCTCGTGAAGTGGGCGCTCGCGATCCCCCACTACATCGTGCTCGCCTTCCTTTGGCTCGCGTTCCTCGTGCTGACGATCGTCGCGTTCTTCGCGATCCTCTTCACGGGCCGGTACCCCCGCGGCATCTTCGACTTCAACGTCGGAGTGCTCCGGTGGACATGGCGGGTCGGTTTCTACTCCTACGCGGCGCTCGGTACCGACCGCTATCCGCCGTTCACGCTCGACGAGGTGCCCGACTATCCGGCGCGGCTCGAGGTCGCCTATCCGGAGCGGCTGTCGCGCGGCCTCGTGCTCGTGAAGTCGTGGCTCCTCGCGATCCCGCACTACGTCGTCGTCGGCATCCTCCTCGGCGGCGGGAGCTACGCGGCCTCGCGCGCCTATGACCGGGCGTGGGGCTTCGGCTACCAGACGGGGCTGATCGGGGTTCTCGTCCTCTTTGCGGGGGTGGCACTGCTCTTCACCACCCGCTACCCGCGCGGGATCTTCGACGTCGTGCTCGGCATGGACCGCTGGGTGGCCCGGGTCGCCGTGTACGTGTTCCTGATGCGGGACGAGTACCCGCCGTTCCGCCTCGACCAGGGGGGCGGGGAGACCGCGGGGCGGCGGGTCGAGGCTGTCCCGGCAGGCCTGGGCGCCGAGCCAGATCCTGCGGCCGCGGCTCGCCAGCGTGGGACGGCAGGGCGGGTGGTGCTGATCATCGTCGGTGTCGTCGTCGGGATCGTCGCGTTCGGCCTCTTGGCCGGCGGATGTGCGCTCGTCGCCGTCGATCAGACCCAGCGCGACGACGACGGCTACCTGATGTCACCGAGCGCCGAGTTTTCGACCTCGACGTATGCGATCGTCTCCGAACGCGCGAACCTCGATGCCGACGGCGCCGAGCGGGCGCTCGACATCTTCCTCGGAACGGTCCGGCTTCGCAGCGAGAGCGACCGCAACGTGTTCGTCGCCATCGGCCCGGCAGCCGAGGTCGACCGATACCTGGTGGGCGTGGAGCGGGAGGTCGTCACCGACTTCGACCACCGTGACCCCACTTACTCGCGACGGGCGGGCGGCGCCCCGGCGGCTCCGCCGGGCGCCCAGACGTTCTGGGCCACCTCGGCAACGGGATCCGGGGAGCAGACACTCGAATGGGAGCCGGAGGACGGCAACTGGCGCGCCGTCGTGATGAACGCCGACGCGACCCGCGGCGTGGCCACCGAGATGAGCATTGGCGCCGAGCTCGACGCAGTGCTCTGGATCGGGTTCGGCCTGCTCGCCGCCGGCGCACTGTTCGCGGCCGCCGCCGCGATCGCGGTCACGGCCGGCGTGCGCCGCGGGCATCGTTGATCGGGTGGCCATCGATTGCCTTGTGGCGCCCGCCTAGCTCGGACTTCAGACTCGTCGCTTCCGTGGCTGCGCACGGTCTGTCTGTCATTCAGTCCGGGCCGGCGACCAGAATGACGCAGTGAAGGCATTGATCACGGGAGCCGCCGAGTCTCCGTATGCTCGTCATCCGGCGCCTGAGGTGACGACCGCGACGGTGCTTGTCGATGCTGCCCAGCGGGCGCTGGCCGATGCAGGCCTTGCGCCCGGGGATATCGACGGACTCGGGGTGGCATCGTTCTCGCTGGCGCCGGATCACGCCATCGACCTGGCCGTCCGACTTGGGCTCCGGGTGCGCTGGTTGATGGACTCGGCCAACGGGGGTGCTTCGGCAATCGAGATGCTGCAGCATGCCCGCCGGGCTGTGGAGGCTGGTGATGCCCGCCATGTACTGCTGGTCGCCGGCGATCGTCTCGACCCAGACACTTTCGTGCACCTCGTGGACGAGTACAACACCGCCACACGTGATCACCTTGCGCCGCTGCCGACTGGGGGGCCGAACGCGCTCTTCGCGTTGCTAACCCAACGTCACATGGCGCGACACCATCTCGGGCGCGAGGAATACGGGAAGCTCGTGGTAACGCAGCGCTCGTGGGCGGAGGCGAACCCGGGCGCCGTCTACAGGGCGCCGTTGTCGCTCGAGGAGTACCTCGGGGCGCCGTTTGTTGCCGACCCGTTGTCGATGTTCGACTGCGTACCGGTTGTCACGGGGGCCGATGCTGTCGTCGTGAGTGCGGAAAGATCGGGCCCGGCGGTGTGCGTGTGTGCGCTGAAGGCGTGGCACAACCACGACAGTCAGGACGGGGACGGCTTGGAGACTGGTCTTCGGGAGATCGCAGCTGAGCTCTGGCAGGAAAGCGGCTTCGGCCCAGCGGACGTCGACGTCGTTTCTGTCTACGACGACTACCCGGCGATGGTTCTGGTGCAGCTCGAGGATCTCGGGTTTGCGGATGACGGCGACATCAGGGGGCTGATCGACGAACGCATCGTCACGCGCACGCTCCCTGTCAACACCTCGGGAGGGCAGCTCTCTGCCGGACAGGCCGGCGCCGCCGGTGGCATGCACGGCCTCGTCGAGGTCGTAGCGCAGCTTCGAGGCACTGCAGGGGCGCGTCAGATCGACGCGGCGCGGGTCGGGGTCGTGTCCGGCTATGGAATGGTCGCCTATCGCTACGGGGCGTGCGCGAACGTCGCCGTCCTGGAGAGGGTGACGTGAGGGGCATCGCGATCTGTGGTTGCGATGCTTGTGGTTGGCGCGGGTTTCCGCACCGGTTCTGGTGCCCGCGTTGCGGGAGCTTCGAAACGCGTGATGTCGTCGTCGAGGCAGGTGTCGCTGAAGTCGTGACGACGGTACGGCGGGCGGCCGGGCGGCCGCAGGGGCCTCCGACGACGATCGGCCTCGTGCGCACTGAGGGAGATGCCCAGATCATTGCGCGGCTCGAGCTGGTCGGGGCGGGAGACCCCGTCTGTCTCGATACGGAAGGCGGCGCCTTTGTCGGACACCGCATGCAACATGCAGAATGCGATGATGGCGGCTCTGAGTAGCGTCTCGGTCAGGAGATGACGTAGTGCGGATCTGGTGGCAGAGCTTCGTCGACCCGGCGCAGAACGCTCCGTACCTCGAGCGGATGGCGGCCTACCTCGCAGAGATCGCCGACGAGGGCACCACGGTCGACGTCCGTGGCATGAGCCCACCCGACCGCGACTTCGGGCGACTGACGGAGTTCCGCTGTGCCGCGATGGCGATCGACAACGCACTCGAGGCGGCAGAGCGCGGTTACGACGCCTACGTGATGGGGCACTTCCAGGATCCAGGCCTCTACGAGGCGCGTTCGGCCGTCACGATGCCGGTGCAGGGCCTCGGCGAGACGACGCTTCACTGGGCGGCCCAGCTGGGACGGAATATCGGGCTCGTCTCGATCGACCCGGTGTTCGAGCGCTGGCACCTCGAGCAGGCCGACCTCTACGGCTTGCGCGGGCGCGTCACTCACGTGGTGGGGCTTGGCGTCGTCGTCGAGGACTTCGAGCCCGCGTTTGCTGGCGACGAGGCCGCCTATGCGCGGCTGCTCGCGGCGTTCATCAGTCTCGTCGAGCCGATCGTCGCCGACGGCGCCGACGTGATCGTCCCGGCCGGCGCGCTGCCTGGCCTGTTGCTCGCGCGTGAGCACGGGTTGATGGTGGGGCACGCGCCCGTGGTGAACTGTGTTGCCGTGACGTTGAAGCTCGCCGAGGCGGCCGTCCGCATCGCGACGCTGACGGGGCTCGGGCCTAGCCGTGGGCCGAGCTTTGCGCTCGCCCCGTCGGGAGCGGTCGCCGACTTCCGTCGCTTCGTCGCCCGCGGGAGGGAAGGCGCCTCATGAGCGCGAGCGCTCTGTCCCCGGATGTCATTGTCCGCGTCGATCTCAACGACCAGGTGTACGAGGCGATCAAGGCGCGTCTTCTGAGGCGGGAGTTTGGCGGTGGGCAGAAGATCAGTCTGCAGTCGTTAGCCGACCAGCTCGGCGTCTCACGAAGTCCCGTTCACCACGCGCTCACACGGCTCACGAGCGAAGGGTTCGTGGTGAGCGAGCCGCGCGGCTACGTGGTTCGACCCCTGACGGCTGACCTGATGGACGAACTGCACGAGGCCCGCCTCGCGCTCGAGCTCTACGCCGCCGACATGACGGTGGGCAACCTGAGCCACGAGCAACTCGCCCAGTTCAACATCCTGCTACAGGCGACGATCGGCCCGGTCCGCGGCAAGAAGATGATTCATCCCGTGGAGTACATCCACGCCAACCGCGCTTTTCACGAGTTCCAGGTCGACCTGGCGGGCAACTCGACCATCTCGGACATGTATCGACGCCTCTGCGTCTTCCAGCTTCAGGAGCGGGCCCTGCTCATGCTTTCGGAGTCCGCCGCGGGAAGCTCCAGCGATCAGCACCGCGCGATCGTTCGGGCCTACGAGAAGGGAGACCTGCAGGCCGCCAGGTCGGCGCTGCGGAAGAACCTGGAGGAGGGGAAGAAGATCCTCCGGGCGGCGATCGAGCGGGCAGGCGGAGTGATCTGACCCCACCGGAGCCCATGAGAGCTGAGGCCGGAAGCGGATCCGGCAGGGGCACCATCCCGCCCTCGATCTCGCTCACGACCGCATCGGGTAGTGCCGCTCGGAGTGTCGGCACCCCACGACCTCGGACGTTTCGGATTGATGAGCGCACATGGCGGTAGAACCTCCCCGTATCTCAGCGTCGAAGCGTGATCCCGGCGGCGTCGCGATCCCAGGTCGCAGCAGTGACGCCGCGTTCGCGGAGTACGAACTTCCGGATCTTCCCGTTCTCGGTCAGCGGCAGCTGATCCAGAAGATCGATGTAGCGGGGGATCGCGAAGTATGTCAGCCGCGGTTCGCAGTGACGGATCAGGTCGACGGGGTCGATCGTCTCGCCCGCCCGCGCCACGACGCAGGCCATGACGTCGTCTTCACCGAGCTCGGAGGGGACCGGTATGACCGCTACCGCTTCGATCTGTCGGTGCTGGAGCAGTACCTGTTCGACCTCCCAGGCGGAGATGTTCTCGCCGCGGCGGCGGATCGCGTCCTTCATCCGGTCGACGAACCGGTACCAGCCGTCCGCGCACACGACCCGGTCGCCGGTGTGGAACCAGAGGTTGCGCCACGCCTCGACGGTGGCCTCCGGCATCCGCCAGTAGCCCGCCGCGAACGCGTACGGCTCCTTGGCCCGCAGGATGAGCTCGCCGGGCGTTCCGTCGGGCACCGCGGAGTCGTGGTCGTCGACCACACGGGCCTCGAAACCGGGCATGACTCGACCCATGTATCCCGGCCGCTGTTCGCCGTCGGCGGGGCCTATTGCCGCATTCGTCTCCGTCATCCCGTGGCCCTCGATCACCTGCACGCCGAATCGGGTGCGGAGGACGTCCCATAGTTCGGGAGCAGTTGCCGGAGCCAAGGCGATGCGGACGCGGTGGGCGCGATCTTCGCCGGATGGCTCGCGTGCGGCAAGGATCGAGACCATCGCTCCGAGGAGGTAGGTGACGGTCGCGTCGGCAGTTGCGACGCGCTCCCAGAATCGCGAGGCTGAGAAGCGGGGACCGACGACGAAGCGCGCATCGTGCATCAGGGCCTGGACGAATGCGTTGAGCGCATTGGTGTGGAAGAGCGGAAGGCAGGTGTAAAGCGTGTCCTCGGGGCGAATGCCGAGCATGCCGCCCACGGTGGCTCCCCACCAGAAGAACTGAGCGTGCGGACATACGACCCCCTTCGAGGGGCCGGTGGTTCCCGACGTGTAGAGAATCGCGAGTGGGTCGCCCGGGCCGACGGGCGTTGCCGCGACTGGATCGGTCGCCGCCGGGAATGGTCTCGACGCCAGCCCGCGCCAGTGCAGCTCTTCCGCTGAGCCGATGTGCCAAAGCTGTGTCACCTCGTCCGGCCGGACCACAGCCGCGATGCTCTCCAGACACGTGGTCTCGGCGGCGACGATCTTGGGCCCCGCATTGGTCAGCATGTGTTGCAGCTGTGCTCCGCGACTCGCCGTGTTGATCGGCACGAGGACGGCACCTGTCCAAGCGCAGCCGATCAGGCACTGGATGACCTCCCAGCGGTTCTCGCTCATGATCGCGACCCGATCGCCACGCTCGACCCCGGAGGCCTGGAGGGTGGCCGCGAAGCGCGAGGCCGCGTCGCACAGGCCGCCGTAGCTGAGTGAGGTATCGTCGACGGCGAGACATGGGCGGTCGCCGAGCCGCTCGGCCTGGAACTCGATGATGTGGCGCAGGGTCCGCTCCGAGGGGGGCAGGCCGCTGACGACGACCGGGGTCGAACTATCGTTTGGGCGCTGGTCGTTCCGGGGTCGGCGATATTCGCCCGACACGATCTGTCTATTGACCGGTCGTGGACGCAGACTGGATCGCGGCGACGGAAACGCGCCCGCCGTCGCCACCAGCCTGCGCGCCGAGTGGACAGCAGGTGTCGGGTTGATTGATCCTCATCATCCGCTGCATGTTACATGTCAGAACCACGAGGCAAAGCGTGCTCGAGGCTCAACCTTCTACGAGTATGCGGTTGGCGGTTCGCTCGGCCAACGCCATGACCGCGATCATCGGGTTGACACCCGCGGCCGTCGGGAATGCCGATGCATCGCCAATCCAGACGCCGCGCGTGTCGTGGAGCTGGCCGTCGCCGTCGGCGACCGAGGTGGTCGGGTCGCTGCCCATTCGGCAAGAGCACATCTGATGAGCGGAGTAGGCAACCGCCTGCGTGTAGTCGACGGCGGCAAGCCGGTCGAGAAACGCATCGAACGGCTCCTCGCCCCTATGCCACGTGAGTCCCGGGGGGTCGAACGTGAAGATCTCCTCGGCTCCTGCCGCCTTGTGCAACCTCGCCAGCTCGACGTGGGCCGAGACTGCCGTCTGCCGGTCGATCGAGTCGGAGAGGTGCCAGCGGACGACCGCCTCGCCGTCCTTGCCGAGCACTACGTCGCCCGAGCCGTGATCGTGAGTGACGGCGTGCCAGCTTGCGACGCGGGACAGTTTCAGCATTGCGTGCTTGTGGGCCGCACCGTTCTGCCATGGCAGCCCGGAGGCCCAGAAGGTGGGGCTGAGGGTGACGCACTCCGGCAGGAACCCGCCTCCGTGAGGAAGTGACCTGAAGTCGGTCGAGGTGATCGACTGGATCTGTCCCGTCCACGCATCGAGCCGATGTGCATGAACGCCACCGACGAACCACGCCGGATGGAGACGCAGGAACCTGCCCGTGGCGGGGCCACCGATCCCCGAGCGGAGCAGGAGCGCCGGCGACTCGACCGATCCTCCGGCGACGACGACGACGGGCGCGTCGACGCGAAGCGAACTAGCCGTCCCGTCATCGTGGACGACGGTCGCCGCCACACCGACCGCCCGGCCGTCCTCGACCAGGACCCGCTCGGCACGGCAGCGGACGACGAACCGTGTTCCGGCGTCGGCCGCGTCCTGGAGATAGGTGAGGAGCGTGGACTGCTTCTCGCCCTGCTGGCAGCCGCCGTTGCAGTAGCCGCACAGGCGGGCGTCGTGCTCTCCGGCGTTGCGCGGCAACAGTTGCGATGAGCGGCCCATGCGTTCGAGTGCGGTGGCCATCAGGCGGTTGCTCGCGTTCGGCTCGGTCGCCTCGGTGTTGGCGCCGAGGCGCTCCCACACCATGTCCGTGTACCGATCGAACTCCGGCCCGTCGATGCCGTCGAGGCCGAACGCGGCCCATTCTTCGCGCATCTGCTGCGGAAGCCTCAGGCAGACGAGGGAGTTGACGAACGTACCACCGCCGAGGGTGCTTCCGGCGAGAAGCCCCATGCTGCCGGACTCGGACCAGAACAGCCCACCGTTCAGATAGGTGCGGCCGCCGTCGTGCAACTCGAGCTGGAGCAGATCCGATTCGCTCGTGTAGCCGCCCTGCTCGAGCACCACGACCGACAACCCTGCCTGCTGCAGCCGCGCGGCGATCACCGCGCCGCCTGCGCCCGAGCCGATGACACAAGCATCGGCTCCGAGGACAGCCCCCTCGGACGGAGGAACGAGGAGAGCGATCCGCTTCGGGCGCTCTTCCGGCGACGGGGGTCGTGAGACCGGGCCCGGATAGCCAATCGCATCCCAGCTCGGATTGCGGCCGTTCTCGACGAGTCCGTAGAAGAGCGCTAGCGTCGCGGCTCGCAGCTGGCGAAGTGCGACGGCACCAGGGCCGCCGGCGCCGAGGATGGCGATCACGCACCGGGTGCGGGAGTCGAGATCGAGATCGGCGAAGCCGTCCCCGAGGATGTCGAGGAGGGGATCGATCGCGGCAACTCCGAGTACCAAGGGAACACCGAGCGCGCTGGCCGGCCGAGCCAGGAAGTCATCAGTCCCTTGGACGGCAGGAACGAACGTGTCGCAGAGCAGCTCGAGCACGCGCTCACGGGTCTCCCGGGAGCGAGACGATCGCGTCTCCTGCATAGTTCTTCTTACCACCCGGGTCACGGCAGCGGATGACCTGCGGGATCCGCGACCGGCGAGGCCTCCACGCCGGGACCCCAGTTGCCGGCGGTCGCCGGCGCGCACCGACGGTGTGGTTGAGAATAGAGACATGACGCAGGAAAACCGGGAGGTCGTGAGCCTCGTGCTCGTCGTCGGTGCTTCTGGTGCTCTTGGGTCCCGCATCTGCACTCGTCTGCGGGAGAACGGTGCAGATGTTCGCGCCCTCCTCCGTCCGACGACCGCGGCAGAGGTGGTCGGACGCCTCGAGACGCTCGGGGTCGAGATCGCACGCGGAGACGTCGAGGACGCCAAATCGCTCAGACACGCCGTCGAGGGTGTGTCGTGCGTCGTTTCGACGGTCACGTCGTTCCCGCGCGACGAGCGCCCCGACGCACTCGATCGGGTCGATGCCGCCGGGAATATCGCGCTCGTGGACGCGGCAGAGGCTGCCGGTGTGCCGCGGTTCGTACTCGTCTCGTTCAGGCCCATACCGATCGACTTCCCGCTCCAGCGCGCGAAGCGGGCGGTGGAGCGGCGACTCGAGCGGGCCGCACTCGACGCGGTCGTGCTTCGCCCCGGGAAGTTCATGGACGTCTGGTTCACGCCGCTCTGCGGGTTCGATCCGGCGGAGGGTCGCGCGACGCTGTTCGGGGTCGGCGCGAGCCCGGTCACCTGGATCGCCGCGTGTGACGTCGCAGAGATCGCTGCGCGCTCGGCGCTCGGCGAGGGACCACGTTCGGGGGTGATCGAGCTCGGTGGCCCGGAGGCGTTGTCGCAACGCGAGGTCGTCGGCAGCTTCGAGCTCGCCCTTGGTCGAAGGTTCTCACTCGACGAGATACCTGCGGCGCAGCTCGAGCGACAGCGGGCAGAAGCTCGGCATCCCGTCGAGGAGTCGCTCGCTGCGCTGATGCTCGAGACCGACATAGGCGCCGTGACCGACACGGCTGCGATGCTTGCCGCCTTTCCGCTCGAGCTGACGACGGTGGCCGAGTTCGCAGCGCTCGTCGCAGCCGGGCTTCAGTCGGGCTAGCCGCCCTCGCTCGTCGGCTCGCTCGTCGATGTCGGCCCGTGGCCGCTCCCGCCCTCGCGGCGCCGAAAGCGCCCGCTCGGGTTCTGCTGCAGCCGGTCGATCGCGACCGCGGCGATCAGGATCACGCCGGTGACTATCTGCTGCCAGAAGCTCGAGACGCCCGCGATCGCGAGCCCGTTCTGGAGTACTCCGATGAACAGCACGCCGACGGCGGTTCCGGTGACTCCCCCGACGCCGCCGGTGAAGCTCGTGCCGCCGAGCAGAACTCCCGCCGCGGCGTCGAGCGGAATCGACTCGCCGACGAGCGGGCTTGCGGCCCCGAGGCGGCCAGCCTGGATGATCCCGCCGAGCGCGGCGCACATTCCGGCGATCCCGTAGACGATTATCAGCGTGCGGCTGACATTGATGCCGGAGAGACGTGCCGCGTCGATGTTTCCCCCCACGGCGTAGACATCCCGGCCGAAGTAGGTCCAGCGGAGAACCACACTGGCGATCACGAACGTCGCGATCATGAGCCAGATCGGCATCGGCAGCCCGAGGAACTTGCCGAAGCCGAGATAGTCCAGGAACGACGAGCTGATGTAGGTCGTCTTCGTGTCCGACCAGATGTTGACGATTCCGCGGTAGAGCGACAGCGTCCCGAGCGTGACGACGAAGAACGACAGTCCGACGCGCCCGATCAGCACGCCGTTCACACCTCCGCCGATGAGTCCGCCGGCCAGGATTGTCAGGACGACAGCGAGCCACGCAGGGAGCCCGGCGCCGTTGAACAACTGCGAGAGGATGAGACCGCAGAGCGCGAGCAGCGAGCCGAGCGACAGGTCGATCCCACCGGTCAGGACGACGAACGTCATCCCGATCGAGACGATGAAGAGAATCGAGACGCTCGTCAGCAGGTTCTCGAGATTCGGCCCAGTGAGGAAGTTGTCCTGACTCACCGCGAAGTAGACGAAGATGACAATGAGAAGCACGAGGACTGCCGCGTAGCGGCTCGTCGCCGACCAGACGCCCGCAGCGTGATCGCGCAGCCGCTCCCGTCGGCGGTCGGCGGCGGGTTCGCGGCTGCCGGTCACTGGTGCCCTCCCGCAAAGTGGGCGATGCGGGCCTCGGTCGCGTCGGCGCGGGCCAGCGTGGCGGCGACACGCCCTCTGAACATGACGACCACCCGGTCGCACAGCGTCAGGATCTCCGGGATCTCTGATGACGACGCAAGAATCCCGATCCCGCGCTCTGCGGCTTCGAAGAGCAGACGATAGATCTCGGCTTTCGCGCCGACGTCCACCCCGCGGGTCGGCTCGTCGAGCATCAACACACGCGGAGCCGCCGCCAGCCACTTGCCGAGCACGATCTTCTGCTGATTGCCGCCGGAGAGCGTCGAGACCGGGACCCGGGCCGAGTGGGCGCGGATCTGGAGCTCATCGATCGACTGCGTCACGATCGCTTGCTCGCGGGTACGGCTCGGATGGCGAACGCGCGTCAGCCGGGACGTCGACGCCATCACGAGGTTCTCGTGCACGCTCATGTCGAGCACGAGCCCTTGCAGCTTGCGGTCGGCGGGAACGAACGCGGCGCCACCCCGCATCGCCTCTCGCGGGTTGCGGAATGAGCACGGGCTCCCGTCGATCTCCACTGTCCCCCGTTCGGGGTGGTGCAATCCGAAGAGCGTCTCGAGCAATTCGCTCCGACCCGCCCCGACGAGGCCCGCGAGACCCACGATCTCGCCTGGCGCGACGTCGAGATCGACGCCGGCGAAAGCCCCGGGAAGGGTGAGCCCTCGGACACGCAGGCACGAGGGGCCCTCAGAGATCGAATCCGCCGGCGGCACGATCGCCTCGAGCGCGCGTCCGACCATCAGGTGGATCGTGCGCTCCCGGTCGAACTCGTCCACGGGCCCTGCTCCTACCGTGCGCCCGTCGCGGAGCACCGTGATGCGGTCGCCGAGTGCGAAGACCTCGTTGAGCCGGTGCGACACGAAGATGATGGCCACGCCTTGCTCCCGCAGCCGCCGCACGAGCCCGAAGAGAGCCTCGACCTCGTCGTCGGTGAGCGAACTCGTCGGCTCGTCGAGGATGAGAACTCGGGCGTCGATCGAGAGCGCACGGGCGATCTCCACCATCTGCTGCTGATCGGGTCGCAGGCGCCGCACGGCGAGAGCCGGGTCGAGGTCGAGCCCGAGATGCTCCAGGGCAGTCTCTGCCCGCCGTCTCGTCGCGCGCCAATCGATCATGCCACCCCGCTTCGCCATCCGGTGGCCGAGAAAGACGTTCTCGGCGATCGAGAGCTCCGGCGCGAGGGTGGTCTCCTGCGTGACCGTTGCGATCCCCTGCCGCAGCGCGTCGGTCGGGCTCCGAAACGATCCCGCACGACCGCCGAATGTGATCTGGCCTGCGTCCGCGTGGACCTGACCCGAGAGGATCTTGAGCATCGTGGACTTTCCCGACCCGTTCTCACCCACCAGGGCGTGCACCTCTCCGGGGTACACGGCGAGGCTTGCGCCCCGGAGTGCGTGGGCGCCGCCGTAGCGCTTGTGCATTCCCTCGGCGCGAAGGATGGGCTCTGACGTCACGCCCATCGACGCTACGAGCCTCCCGCATCCCCGTCAAGCGCGGGGAGCGGGGCGCCCCCGAGCCCACGCTCGATTGCGGCAGCGACCGCCAGGGCGACGTAGTCGCTGAATGCACGCGCGACTACCTGCACACCGATCGGGAGTGACCGTTCGGTGCCGGCGCGAACGACGGCGACGGGAAGACCGGCAAGGCTGTACGTGTGCGTGTAGTTGAACGGGAGGTATGTCTCGAGCGGCTGATCGCTCCCCGGCGTGCAGCCGTGCAGTGGCGCCGGACCAGCGGTCACCGGGGCCACCACGACGTCGAAGCGGTCGACGAACGCGCGCAACGATGCCCGGAAAGCGATCCAGCGTCTGACGAGGGCGAAATACGCCTCGGTATCGAGCGCCAGCGGCCGCACGTCGTCGAGAAGCCTCGCCATCTGTTCGACGTGACGGCCTCCGGCCGCTTCGAGCTCATGCCGTGCGCGCGCCCCACCGTCCGCCGCCATCAGAGCGAAGAACATGTCCGTCGCTTCCGAGACGTCCGGTGGGGTGACATCCTCGATCGCACACCCGAGGTCGGCGAGCGCGCTTGCACCCGCAGCGATCGCGCTGCGGGTGCTCGTGGACACCGGCCAGACGCTGTCGTAGTCGTAGACCCCGACCCGAAGTGAGCCGACATCAACCGTGCCCGGGTCCCCCACGGGGCAGCCGTGGACGAACGGGTCGATGTCGTCCCGCCCGGCGATGACGGGTAGAAGGAGGGCGAGGTCATCGACACATCGTCCCATCGGCCCCACGGCGCTCATGTCGAGCATGCCCGTGTCGCGCGTCGACGGCCAGCAGCCCGTCTCGGGCACGAGCCCCGCGGTCGGCCGCAGTCCGGCGATGCCGCAGTAGTGACTCGGTACGCGAATCGAGCCGCCACCGTCCGTGCCGATTCCGAAGAGAGACGCGCCGGCCCCTATCAACGCTGCCTCACCTCCACTCGAGCCTCCCGGCGTACGGTCGTGGTCGAGCGGATGACAGGTGCGCCCGTGGACGACGTTCTCCGTCTCGTACGACCAGGTGTATTCCGGCACGTTGGTCTTGGCGACGACAATTGCCCCCGCATCACGAAGCCGCGCCACGACGGTGGCGTCGGCCGCAGGGACATGCCCCACGCGGGCAAGGGAGCCACCGGCGCACTCGAGCCCTGCCACCTCGATCGAGTCCTTGACGCTCACCGGTAGCCCGAGCAGTGGCCCGCGGTGGCCGGTTCGACGTGCGGCGTCGGCGTCATCCGCGGCAGCAAGAGCGGCTTCATCGTCACGGGCCACGACTGCGCCGAGTGCAGGCTCGACGGTGTCGATCCGGCGGAGCACGAGCGAGACCAGCTCACGCGAGGAGACTTCGCGGCGGTCGAGCCGACCGAGCCAGCTTCGGGCCGCGCCATCGGAGGCTTGGAGTGTTGTCACGAGACCAAGGCGGTGCGGCGGGCCCTCGAGAGAGCGCCCGCCGCACCGCCAGGAGCGATCAGTGAATGGCCTTGACCTGCGCGCTCCAACTCGGTGTGCTACCCACGTTCGCCTTCGTGACCAGCGTCGCCGGACGCACGATCACTTTCGGCAACGGCAGGTTCTGGTTCGTGATCAGGCTGTAGGAGGCGAGCACCAGCTGGCTGCCCCACCCGACCGGGTCGACCTGGACGGTCGCCGCGATGCGACCGCCCTTGACGGCGGTGAGGCCGTCACTCGAGCCGTTGTTGCCCACGATCACAAGCGTCTTACCGGCGCCGCGCGCGGCCGCTGCGGTACCGAGTGCGCTCGGGTCGTTGTAGCCGATCACACCATCCATGTCCGGGTAGCGCTGGAGCAGGCCGTTCGCGGCCTTCTCGCCACCTGTCACGTCATCGGACGGGTTGTCCTGCGTGCCCACGACCGTCAGGCCGTTCTTCTTCGCGTAGAAGCTCTCGCGGGCTGTGAGGTACTTCAGGGCCGGGACCGGGAAGCCGATCCCGATGAGCCCAATCTGGCCGCCCTTGTTGGCCGACGCCATCGCTCCGGCCTGCAGGTACGCCTGGATGTCACGTCCCTGCCACACCTGCGTGGTGATGTTGGGTGCCGGTGCCTTCGGATTGCCGAAGGTCGCATCGATCGCGAGGACGGGAACACCCTGGCTCTTCGCCTGCTTGAGCACGGGCACCGTCGCTTTCGGATCGAGCGGATAGAAGATGATCGCATTGACCTTCTGCGCGAGCAGCTGCTGCATGTTGCTGACCTGCTTGTCCGGGCTGAGCTTGTCGTCGAGTGCGATGACCTTGCACTTGTACGCCGCCGCCTGCTTGACCACGCCCTTTTGCAGGTAGCTCAGCGTCTCATTGGCGGCGACCGGGTTCTGGAACCCGATCGTGCAGCTCGTCCCTGCCTTGATCGCAGGGCGCTTGTACTGCGTCGGCAGGGTCGCTTCGACCCCTGTATAGCCCTTCGGAGCTGCCGACGTGCTGGACGGCGCCGCCGTCGATCCGGACACGCCGGCGACCAGCACGAGCAGCGCGAGGAGCGCCGAGAGGCCCGTCACTTTCCGTCGAATCACCATTCCTCCTTGAACTCCTTGGATTCTGGGGCCCGATGGGCGAGCATCTCCTCCGAGGCGATCAGCGCCGCCATCAGTGCTCGGTCATCCAACCACGTAACATGTCACTAGGTCAAGCCGAGGCGCGCTCGGTGCTTCTGCCCCTACGGCGTCACGATGACCTTGCCGATCACGCGCCCCTCCTCCATCAGCCGATGGGCCTCGGCAACCTGGTCGAGCGGCAGCATCGATCCCACCAGCGGGCGAAACCGACCGGCGCTCAGGTGGCGTGCCGCGGCGAGGGCGTCGTCCATCGTCCCGAGGCGGGAGCCGAGGATCCGGACCTGCTTCGCGAACATGTAGGTGACGTTCAGGTGAGCGTCGTCGCCGCTCGTCGCGCCGGCGCTAACGATCGTGCCCCCGTGGACACAAAGCTCGAGCGAGCGCTTCCACGTCGCCTGTCCGACGTGCTCGAAGACGATCGTCGCCCCCTCGCCCTCGGTCCGCTCGAGCACACGATCGACGAGGTCCGGGCTGCGATGGTCGAGGACTGCGTCGGCGCCTCGGTCCGACAGCACGGACAGCTTCACGTCGCTTCCCGCGCTCGTGATCACCGTCGCTCCGGCGAGCTTTGCAATCTCGACGGCGGCGCTGCCGAGCCCGCTCGTACCGCCCCAGACGAACACCGTGTCGGCTGGCGAGACGCCGGCCTTGGCGACGAGCATCTGCCAGATCTTCGCGAGATGTGTTCAACCGGAACCCGCGAGCTCTCGGATGTGTCGTCGGCTAGCCTCGCGGTGATGGCCTTCGATACCCAGACGGCCGTGGAACAGGGCGAACGAGGTTGTATCGCCGGCGTCCGCCGGAGCTCGCTCATCATCCCGATGTCCAACGAGAGCACAGGAGGCCCGAGACCATGAAGGACGTAGCGACCTTCCGCGCCGCAGCGATCCAGGACTCGTCCGTCTGGCTCGACCGAAGCGCCTCGACCGAGAAGGCGTGCGCGCTGATCGAGGAGGCGGGCCGCGGCGGAGCCGACATCGTCGCACTGCCGGAAAGCTTCGTGCCGGGCTTCCCGTACTGGGTGTTCGTGAAGCCGCTCAACGAGACCGGGTCATGGCACGCGCGACTGCACGAGCAGGCCGTGGAGGTGCCGGGTCTGGAGATCGACGCCCTCGTCGCGGCCGCGACGAGGGCAGAGGTGGTGGCGGTCGTCGGCGTGACGGAGCGCGAGCCGGGCGGGATGGGCACGCTCTATAACACGAACGTCGTCGTCTCGCCCGACGGCTATCTCGGTAAGCACCGCAAGCTCGTTGCCACATGGGGGGAGCGCGCCGTCTGGGCGGGAGGCGACGGCTCGACGTTGAACGTCTTCCCGACACGCTTCGGCCCGCTGGGCACGCTCAACTGTGGCGAGAACCTGAACACGTTGGCCCGGTATGCGCTGCTCGCCCAGGGCGAGCGCATCCATGTGGCGAACTTCCCGTCGGCGGCACTCGCCGGCGCACGCCACTCATCGAACGAGCTCTACCTTCACGTTGCGCCTCACGCCTACGAGGGCAAGCTCTTCTCGCTGTGCAGCCAGGAATACGGCACCCCGGAGGTCGCAGAGCAACTCGGGATTCCGTTCGAGGTGCCCGAGGAAACGTACAACTGCATGTCGGGCATCGTCGGCCCGGACGGCGGCTGGGTGACGCCCCCGCTCGTCGACGAGCCGGGCATCGTGTACGCCGACTGCTCGTTCGAGGCCGTGTTGCACGGCAAGCTGTTCCACGACATCGTCGGCCACTACAACCGCTTCGACGTCCTGCAACTCCAGATCGACCGCACCGAACGGGGCCCACTCATCGACGTCACCGGACGCGGGTAGCTGCACAGCGAGAGTGGGAAAGCCGACGATGGCACGCGCCCCAGTGGACGGGATAACGATCAGCTACGACGACGGCGGCAGCGGTGAGCCGACGCTCCTCTTCACGACCGGCTGGTGCTCGAACAAGGAGCGCTGGAGCCGGGTGGCACAACTATGCTCGACCCGGAGGCGCGTACTCAACAGCGAATGGCGCGGCCACGGGCAGTCGGATCCGGCGCCGGCCGACTTCGGGCTCGAAGAGATGATCGCCGATGTGCTCGCGGTCGCCGACGCCGCAGGCGTGGAGCAGTTCGTCCCGTGCGCGGCGTCGCATTCCGGCTTTGTCGCGATCGAGCTCCGTCGCCGCTTCCCCGACCGCGTCCCGATGCTCGTCCATGTCGACTGGTACGTGATCCCGCCACCTCCCCCCTACCGGCGCGTGCTGGAGCTGCTCACCTCGGCCGAGGACTGGGCTGTTGCCCGCGAGAAGCTGCTCGAGATCTGGAGGGCGAACTCCAACGAACCCGAGATCGACGCCGCCCTTGCCGTCATGAGTGAGCACGGAGCCGACATGTGGATGCGATCGGGCCGTGAGATCATCGCCGGGTACGCCCGGGAGACAAGCGCGGTCGACGCCTGGGCGGGGCTCGACCCGCCCATTCCCGTGCTACACGTCTACGGCCAGCCCCACGATCCCGCGTTCCTGGCAGCCCAGAAGGACTTCGCAGCGAAGCACGCCTGGTTCACCGTCCGCGAGCTGTTGGGTGTGACGCACTTCGCAATGATCGAAACGCCGACGCAGGTCGCCGAGGCGATCGAGGCGTTCGTGGCCGGCGCCTAGACCCCGAGTCAGGTTACGTCGGCGCTGCGCTCCGCATGGAAGCAGCGGATCCCGAATCCGACCCACTCGGGCTGAACCCAGTCGGGGTGGGCGTCGAGCATGCGCTGCTCCAGCGCGCTGACGGCATCGTCGGCCGAGAGGCCCGCGTCGACCAGCGCGAAGGTCTCGGCCCGAAGCGTCTCGTGGTACTCGCGCGCGGTCGTGATCACCGCCACATCGCTCACTTCTCCGTGCCCGGGCACGACCAGGGGGGGCGCGAGCTCCTCGAGACGGCGGAGAACCTCGATCCAGCGGCTGCCGTCGACATCGGCGTCGTCGGGCGGGAAGAACGGATAGATCGGGAAGATCCGCGACTCGACGAGATCACCCGTGAACAGCACGCCCTCGTCGGGACAGAAGACGACCTGGTCCCCCCGCGTGTGCCCCAGCCCGAAGCTGCGCAGGTGGACGTTGCGACCGCCAAGGTCGATCTCCGCATCGCCCTGATAGACGACGTGCGGCTCGACGAGCTCGACTCCCTCGAGTGCGGCCGCGACTGCGGGCCCGAACGTCCGGAACATCCCGAGGTACGCCTCGCCCTTGTCGTGGAACTCGTCGAGTTGGGCGCGGTTGTACACGATCGTCGCCTCGTTGCGAAAGACCTGCGCGCCGAACCCGTGCTCGGGGTGGAAATGCGTGAGCGTGAGCAGCAGCCTCCGCCCTGCGGCCTTCTCCTTGGCCGCGGCCAGGACGCGAGCACCGTTCAAGGGCCCCATCGCCGTATCGACGACGAGCACCGTGTCGTCGCCCACGACAATGCCGATATTCGGCACGAGTGGGATCCTCCGGTCGGGGATGACCCAGATCCCGTCTGCGATCTCCGTGATCCCGGTCTCGTCGACCTCGGGTGCCGGCGGGGCGGGGGCAGTGTCGCTCATCGTCTCTCCTCGGGTACGGGCATGAACGTCGCTCCATTATCTGTCATGTCAGCGATGCCGTGGGTGCAGATGGGCATAGACTCGGAGCGAATGGCACTGCCTGACGACCGCTACGAGCTGGGCCTCGACGCCTACGCGAGCCAGTTCGGGATCGCGCGCGAGGACGTTCCTGATTGGTTTGCCGAGCGGTTCGGTGAGCGATTCGGCACCGAGGCGATCAACGCCGCGGCCGGAGCCTGGGTCGATGATGCCCTGTCTCTTCGCGACCGCAGCCTCGTCGTCATCGCCGCGCTCGTCGCACAGGGAGGGGTCGACAACCGCCTGCGCGGCCACGCGCGCTGGGCCGTTGCTCACGGTTCCAGCCGCGAAGAGCTCGAGGCACTCATCACCTTGCTCGCGGTCTACGTGGGGTACCCCAGGGCATCCGTCGCAATGGAAATCGTGCGGGAGGAACTCGACGTGCTGGACGGACGGGGCGTCGATCGCGCTCCCGAGTAGCCTGATCTGATCGCCTACTTCGTGGACGAGGTTGCCTACGCCGTCGTCACCCGTGGCCCCTCCGCCGGCCTCGGCGAGGACGTCCGACTGCGCGGCCCGGCGTGATCGGCTCCGGCCTCGAGCTCGAGGGCGAACGGATCCAGCTGAGCGCCTTCACCAGCAGCGACGGCGGCCGACGCGCTTTCGGACGCATCGCCCGACCCAGCCGTCGGCGCTGAGGAAGTACCGCTTGACGGGCGACCGAGATGGTCGGCGGCCGGTGAGTGACCGAGCCACGCTCTCCCGCAGCACGTCTCCACGACCGCGTGCGAAACTGAACACGTGACGTGGATTCTCATCGTGGTCGGCGTGGTCGTCGTCGTGCTCGTCGTCGCGATCTACCTGTTCAACCGACTCGTCCGGCTCCGCAACGAGGTCGACACGGGCTGGGCGAACATCGACGTTCAGCTGAAGCGTCGGAACGACCTGATCCCGAATCTCGTCGAAACCGTGAAGGGCTACGCGGCGCACGAGCGAGGCGTGTTCGAGGAAGTCACGAAGGCCCGCGCCGCGATGGCCCAGGCATCGACGCCCGGGGAGGCCGGCGAGGCCGACTCGCTGCTCGGCCAGGCCCTCGGCAAGCTCTTCGCGGTCGCGGAGGCCTACCCCGACCTCAAGGCCTCGCAGAACTTCTTGCAGCTGCAGTCCGACCTCACCGATACGGAGGACAAGATCGCCGCAGCACGCCGGTACTACAACGCGACCGTGCTCGCCTACAACACGGCGACCCAGACGTTCCCGTCACTCCTGCTCGCAGGGCCTGCCGGCTTCCGGGCGCGCGAGTTCTTCGCCGCCGACCAGGCCGATCGGGCCCCCGTCGCGGTGAGCTTCGGGTCGTAGCAAGCCTGGCGTGACCCTCCAGCAGCAGATCCGCTCGAACCGGATCCGGACGGCGCTCGTGGTGGTCGCGTTCGCCGCCCTGATCGTGGTCTTCGCCGCCGCCTCGTCCGCCTTCCTCGGGCGCTCCGCCGCGATCGGCCTGCTCGCGTTCGGACTCGCGTACGGGCTCTTCGCCTGGTGGAACGGGGGTCGGATGATCGGCAGCCTCACCCACGCCACGCCGCTGCAGAAGAGCGACGACCCCGAGCTCTACCGGCTCGTCGAGAACGTCTCCATCGCGGCGGGCCTGCCCGCCACGCCGCCCGTGTACCTCGTCGACGATCCCGCTCCGAATGCCTTCGCGGCCGGGTCGCGGCCCTCGACCGTGTACGTCGGCGTCACGAGCGGCCTCCGCCGGCTGATGCCGACGCGAGAGCTCGAGGCAGTGCTCGCCCACGAGATCTCCCACATCCGCAACCGGGACGTGCGACTGATGACGCTCGCCGCCGTGCTCGTAGGCGTGATCGCGATGATCAGCGACTTCGCCTTCCGGATGGCGTTCTTCAGCGGGCGCGGCAGCAATAACCGAAACCCGGTGCAGCTCATCGCCGCCATCGTGGCGCTCGTGCTGGCCCCACTCGCCGCGGTGATGCTGCAGATGGCACTGAGCCGACGTCGCGAGTTCCTCGCCGATGCGAGCGCCGCCGCGATCCTCAACGACCCCGAGGCGATGGCGCTCGCGCTGAGGAGGCTCCAGCTCGACCCGAGCGAGGTCGCCTACGCCGACCGCGCCACCGCACACCTCTTCATCGAGAGCCCCACGCGGGCGGTGCGTGGCCCCGGCGCCTTTCTCTCCGGCCTCTTCCAGACGCATCCCCCGCTCGAGGACCGCATTCGCGCGCTCGAGGAGGCCGGCGGCTTCCGCCTCGAGGCCTCCCCCGATACCACTTGACAACCCGGCAGAAGGTCGGGCGCTGCAAGAATCCGCGCACAGATCGCACCCGAGGTCGAGGAGGACAGATGGCAGGCAAGGCGGATTTCACGAAGGACGAGTGGGACGCACTCGAGCAGGGCGTCACGGGGGCCGGGATGCTCGTCTCGGTTGCCCATCGCGACTTCACCGACAGTTTCGGGGAGGCCAAGGCGATCGCGAAGCACCTCGCGGCGCACAGCGACAGCGACAGCGAGCTCGTTCGGGAGCTCTCCGGAACTCACGGCACCGGGTTCGGCCTGGTCGCGTCGCCCAAGGAGGTCCAGGAGGGGACGATCAGCTCCCTCACCGCCGCTGTCACGGTGCTCGGTGAGAAGGCACCGGACGAGCTCGACCCCTACCGCGCGCTCGTGCTCGACGTCGCGAACGCGGTGGCCGAGGCGAAGGGCGGGGTGCAGGAGGAGGAGACAGCGGCGATCGAGCAAATCACGGTCGCGCTCGGATCCGGGTAGAGCGTCGTGAGGCGCGGCCGGGCCTCGGCAAAGCCCTAGGGGCTAGGCGCCCGCCGAGCCTCAGCGAGGTAGAGCCTCGCCCGGCGCCCGCCCGGGCCCGCCCCCGCTCGCTCACCGACAGCGCGCTGCGCGCTCCAGCAGCAGCGCACGCTCGCGCTCGTTCCGCGCCAGCGAGGCGGCCAGCTCGAGCTCGACCCGCGCCTCCTCGAGGCGGCCGAGCCGCACGAGCAGGTCGCCGCGGACGGCCGGCAGCCGCGGGTAGTCCGCGAGTGCGGGGTCGGCGCCGATCGCGTCGACGTGGTCGAGGCCGACGTCTGGTCCGAACGCCATCGCCAGCGCGACGGCTCGGTTCAGCTCGACGATCGGCGACGGCGACACCTGCGCGAGCGCGTCGTAGAGGGCGGCTATCCGCGCCCAGTCGGTCTCCTCGACCGATCGCGCCCGGGCGTGGCAGGCGGCAATCGCCGCCTGGAGCGCATAGGTCCCGAGCGCGCCGCCGAGTGCCTCGGCCCGCTCGAGCGCCGCCAGCCCGCGTCCGACGAGGAGCCAATCCCAGCGCGCCCGGTCCTGATCGCCGAGGAGCACGGGCTCCCCGTGCGGCCCGACGCGAGCCCGCAGGCGCGAGGCCTGCAGCTCCATCAGCGCGACGAGGCCCTGCACCTCGGGCTCCGAAGGTGAGAGCGCGGCGAGGATCCGGCCGAGCCGCATGTCGCGCACGATCCGCGCGAGCCCGGCGATCAGCTTTGCCGACTCGATCCGCCAGACGGCATCGATCGTGCGTGACATCGGGGTGGCAGAGGAGCTCACCGTCGTCCTACTGCGCGGCGGTCTGGTCGCGCAGCCGCTGCTCCTGTTCGCGCAGCTCGGGCGTCAGCTCGGCACCGAAGTCCTCGAGCTCGAACACGGGCCGCAGCTCGACCTCGGTGCCGCCGTCGAACGGCGCGCGCTTGAGCCATTCGACGGCCTCCTCGAACGAGCCCACCTGCCAGACCCAGTAGCCGGCGATGAGCTCCTTCGACTCCGCGAACGGCCCATCGATCACGGTGCGCCGACCGCCCTCGAACCGTACCCGGGCCCCCTTCGAGGTCGGGTGTAGCCCCTCGCCCGAGAGCATCACCCCCGCCTTCACGAGCTCTTCGTTGTAGGCGCCCATCTCCTCGAGAAGCTCCGTGCTCGGCATCACGCCCGCCTCGGACTCCTCGTTCGCCTTCACCAGCACCATCACCCTCATGTCGTCCTCCCTGTCAGTTCGACGTTCGGCACGAGCCTGGATCCCGCGCTCTACCTGGACGTCGAACGAGATGTCTCGAATCCGACATTGTCTCGAAAGCTCTTTGATCGAGAACTGGCGAGGCTTTAATTTCACATTTGACTTATATAAGAAGTGGATGATATAGTCCGGGGCATGCATGCGTTCGACATCCTGGGCGACCCGGTGCGGCGGCGGATCCTCGAGCTGCTCGCCAGCGGCGAGCAGGCCGCGGGTGAGATCGGCACCGTGATCGAGCAGGAGTTCGGCATCTCGCAGCCGGCAGTCTCGCAGCACCTGCGGGTCCTCCGCGAGCACGGCTTCGCCACGGTGCGAGCCGCAGGGACGCGACGGCTGTACGCAGTCGATACCTCCCCCCTGCAGGAGGTCGATCGCTGGCTCGAGCCCTATCGGCACTTCTGGAACCAGCGGCTCGACGCGCTCGGCACCGAGGTCGCACGCGGCAAGCGCGCACGACGAGCAACCCCACCCCACCCCGAGACTGGAGGCGGCAAGCCATGAAGACCGAGACGACGACGTACCACGAGCCCGACCCCGAGCTGCGCCACCGGGCGATTCCCGCCGGCGAGGCGCGGGTGGCGGTGTTCACCCGCACCTACGAGACGACGATCGACGACCTCTGGGATGCCTGTACCGATCCCGAGCGGCTGCGACGCTGGTACACGACCGTCACGGGGGACCTGCGTGTCGGCGGCACCTTCGCGCAGGCGAACATGGGCACCGGCACGATCGTCGACTGCGACGCCCCGCACCTGCTGAGGCTCTCGCTCGGCGGCGGCGCGGACGAGATCGAGCTGCGCCTGTCGCCGGGAGCCGAGGACGGCACGACGACGCTCGAGCTGCAGCACGCGACGACGCTCGACTCACACGAGATCGGCGGGGAGATGTACGACGCGATCTTCTGCATGGGCGGCGGCTACTACCCCCGTTTCCTCGCCCTCGACCTGCACCTGCGTGGCACGCTTCCCGACGACTACGACAGCACCGCGTTCCATCTCAACCCCGAGATGCGGCCGGCGATCGACCGCGGCAGCGCCGCCATGGCCGCCCTGCTGGAGGCCGACGCAGACAGTTGAGGCCGGCGCTCGTCGGAGGCCGAAGAAGCCGAAGGCGAGGCGCCACGCCCACACCAGGTTGAGGGCCCCGGCCGCGCCGGCTGAGATCAGTCCAAGACCGCCTCCTCCATGGCTGGACGGCGACGAGACTCCTTGTCGAGCGGAGCCGGATTGCCGTCGATCTGCTCGAGGCCGGGCCGGCCACACTGCACAGGACCTCCCGGCTTGGGCGCGCGCCGATGTTCGGGACCGCCAAACCGTCGACCGTCTGCCCCCGTACTACGGGACGAAACCACCGTTGGGAGGGCACATGAAACGACTTGGTTTGCTGCTCGCGACCGTCGCGCTCGCCGGAACTGCGCTCGCCACCGCGAACGCGGGCACGGATGCCGCGACCCGGGCAATCTGCCACCGAACGTCGTCGGCAAAGGCGCCGTACGTCAAGCTCCGCGTCTCGGCAAAGCAGTTGAGCGCCCATCTCAAGCACGCAGCGGACATCGTTCCGGCGCCGACCGGCGCCTGTCCGCGGACGCTGCTGCGAGCGACGTCGGGCGGAACCGCGTTTGCCGTCTCACTGACGGGTGAGACCGAAGCCCCCGCAGGCGATCCGGCTGCCACAGGAACGGCGACGGTCCGACTTCGCGCCGGACAAGGCCAGCTCTGCTACCAGCTTGCCGCCAAGAACCTGCCGGCAGCGGTCGCAGCGCACATCCACAAGGCCGCTACCGGGGCGGCAGGCCCCGTGGTAGTGCCGCTCCAGATACCGGGAGCAGCCGGCACGTCGAGCGGGTGTGTACCCGTAGCCCGGACTCTCGTGACGGCGATCCTCGCCGGACCCGACTCGTACTACATCAACGTGCACACCGGCGAGTTCCCAGCCGGTGCCGTACGTGGACAGCTCACCGGGACGTCGGCGGACTCCTTCGGATGGATCGCCGCAATCGACCTCAAGGGCACCAGCGAGCCCAACGCGACGGGCACGGCGGTAATCCGCGTCCGCAAGGACGCCGGCCTCGTCTGCTATCGACTGCACGTAGCGAACGTAACGCTGCCGACGACCGCCGCGCACATCCACCGTGGGGTCGCCGGAACGAACGGGCCGGTCGTGGTCCCGTTCACCGCGCCGGCCGCAGACGGGAACGCCAAGGGTTGCGCACCTGCCGATCCGGCACTGATCGACGAGATCATCGGCAATCCGGCGGGCTTCTACGTCAACGTCCACACGACGGAGCATCCCGCCGGAGCCATCCGCGCCCAGCTCGGCTGATGTACCTGCGTCGTGGGGACGCGTACGCGTCCCCACGACGCAGCCGACCCGCCGTCGAACAACGACGACGGCCATCACGTTTTCGGGAACGGATCGTCCGGCGGCGCCGAGGCAACCCCGCTCCTCCATCACGGCTCCTGGACGAGCTCGAGAATCCGTGCCAGCGCCGGCGGGTCGACGCGATTGGGCGAATCGAAGCCTTCGAAGAAGCCATGGGCGCCGATGAGGTGCACGATCAGGCCCGGTCCGCTCAACCGTGTTCCGTTGCCGAGGTTGCGCAGCTGCCACTCGACGGACGCATGCCGGACGCCGCCGCCCGCCGAGCACTGGCCGCTGTGCGGGCTCGGCGCCCAGGGGCAGATCTGGAAGCCCGTGAAGAGCTCGATCCGGATCTCGAACCGGCCGTCGACACGGGCGGAGCGGCCGCGAGCCTGTTCGGCGGCATCGAGGAGCCGATCGAGCGGCGCCGCGAGCTCCTCGGTGGTGAGCCCGAGCTCCCCGAGCGTCCGGGCATCGGCTGCGAGGACGTCCTCGAGCCGCTCGTGCTCTCCGAGGAACCCGGTTTGCGAAAACGCGCCGGGCCGCATCCGGCGCTCCAGCTCCTCGATGCCGATCGATGACGGCTCGCTATCCGAGTGCACTCACCTCCTCTGATGACGTCGTGCAACCCCTCATTGGCGGGGCGCCTGAGGGACGACCTTCTTGGCCGGCGGCATGATCGTGCCGACGGCGTTTGCCGCCGCCGGGAAGACGTGCGCCGTCTTCATGCTGATCCGTTCGTTCGTCGACACGAGTGACAGCAGCATGATGTACGCCGGTTGCAGGACACGCTGGCCCTCCTCGTATCCGCGTTCGAAGTAACCGAATCGCATGTCGTAGACGTCGATTCGAGCGCTGTTGTGCCTCCTCCAGTAGCGCAACATATCGGCCTCCGCGAGCCGCGGAGAACGTAGCTCGGGCACCGCGGCCTGGACAGCCTTCGTCGGCCGCCAGATGCGGTCGAAGCCGGTCAGCTCACGCTCATAGTTGAGATAGACGATCAGCTTCCCTCCGGGGCCGTCAACCGGGACGCCACCGATCGTCCGCTGGAAGGCGACGCCGACATCGACAATTCGCTCATTACCCCTCTTCGCGTCGACGTTGGCGTCACCGACGGTGAGTCGGCTCACTTTGAGCAACGTGCATTCCTTCGTCGACGCCAGCTTGTGTTTCGTGATGTGGCTGAGCGCGAGCTTGGCGGCCTCCGCGTCCGAGATCTCCAGATTCGACTTGCCGTCGTCCATCTGCCAGCGCGTCTGGTCCTGGTACCGCAGCGCACCGGAAGCTCTGAACAGGGTCAGGACGTGTTGCCCGGCCGTGTAGGTGAGCTTCACCTTGTCCTGTGCCTGCACGGCTCGCTTCGATTCGACCCCGAAACCCTTCGCGAATGCGAGCAGGGTCTTGGGGGTCGCCGCCGGAGCGGCAAGCGCGTAGATCTGGGTCTCGACTTTCGGGGGGGCGTCGAGCCGCTTGATGAAGTTGACTTCTGGCATCTCGACCTCCTCAGGTCCGGTACTTCCAGGCCAACCAGTTGGTGGCCGAAACAGGCGAGCCCAGCCAGTTGACGGACTCGTTCTCACGGCGGTTGATCGCCTCGCCCTGCGTGGCGCCGGCAGCTATGGCGATGGGGTTGTCGTCCAGCCACCAGGAGTAAGCCCGGTCGAGCCAGGCGTTGGCGAGACGGTGGCCGGTGCCGGCGTCGTCACCGAAGTCGCGCCCGAGGCCGGAGGTCCACCAGCTGTCGTGACCGTCCATGATGAAACCGAACACCATGTGCAGGCCGCGCATCGGCGGGAACCAGACGGCAGCGATGTGGGACGCGCTCGTGTTCAGGACCGCCTGGCAGCAGTCGAGCACGAGCCACTTCATCATTCTCGAGCCGAGCTTCCAGGTGTCCGATGAGCCGAGGCAGTTGTTGTGCGACACCGCGAACGCGATGTGCATGACGTTGCCCCAGTTGCCGCCGTGATCCGAGTAGTAGAAGAAGTCGACGTCTTCGCTCCAGTGCAGCGCGTCGCCTCCAAAGTCCGGATGGCGGATATCCGTCTCCCAGGCGTTGTCGTTCCCCCAGTGGAAGATCCTGAAATGCCCGTGGCTTCCCATGTGGTTGTAGAAACCCTCGGCGTGATCGTCCCGGTAGTCGAGGTTGTTCTGGTTGCAGGCGCCCGCATGGAACGTGTTGATCCATTCCACACCAACGCAGACGGGGACAGTCATACGTCCCTCCTTCGTCCGTAGATGCGGTCAGCGCGCCGCGATCGCTCGACCCGCGCTTGCCGGCCTCGCCCGACGAGCGAGCCGGATGGAGACCCACCGCACGCCCCGGTGAAGGTCCTTCGCCGCAGCAACGATGGTAGTCCGGCCCGCACTGGGCGGCTCCTCTCGATGCTGGCTGCCCGCGATCGTTGCGTACCCCGACGCCTTGTGTCAAGGCCGTTTCTCACCCATTTCGAGTGAACTTGTCCGTTTTCGAGGGGGAAACGCAGGAGGTGCGACAACGCCGCATGCTGGTCGCCCTCTCTCAGGGGAGGAGGGGCGCGATGCCCCCGCGTATGCGCCCTTGATCCGCCCCGACGGCCTCCATCATGGAGGCAGGTCCGGCCCTGGAGACACGGTTGCATGACGACGAGCAGGCCCGCCGTGCGACGTGCGTGCCTTCAGGACGAGGCAGCGAACGCCGCCTCGTCCGAGGTCATGACACCTGCGCGGCGAGGCTCCAACGGGGTCGGCCCGATCAAGCGGACGTCGCACGGCCCGCGCCGAAGCCGACGAGCGCCCGCGACCCGTGCCGCTCCCCTGCCGCCACCCTTCGGGGCTAGATTCGCCGGCGGACCCCCCGGCCGGGAGTGACGGCCGCGGCCACCACCGCGGTCTTAGCGACCGGCGAGGGGCCGGGTGTGACGGCCGCCGCCACGACGGCGGTCTTCGCGACCGGCGCGCCGATCACGCCGACTCTTCCTACCCGTGCTGGTCTGAGGGGCATCTCAGTCTCCTTTGCTCGCAAGTGCCTCATCGGCCGCGATCGAGGCGATGATCGCCTGAATCGGAATCCGTCCGTTGGCGATCAGCTGGCCACCCGAACGCCGCGCCGCCGATGCGAAGGGCGCAGCCCAGAGGTTCTCCCAGATCAGAACTCCCGCAGTGCTTCCCGGCTCCATCGCAGCCGCGAGGTGCACGACGTCTTCCTCGGCCAACAGCTCCGCCAACTCGGCCTCGAGCGCCTGTAGCTCGCCGAGTTCGCCGACATCGGAAAGCTCCATCGCCTCGACGGAACCGTCCTCGTTCTTCGCCAGGATCAGCACGTCGATCACGCGGATCGTCCCGGCGTCGACCAACGCGATCAGCTCTGCCGCCATCTCGCCCGTGAAGTTGCTCGCCCCCGCCGGAAACTCGACGACGACGTAATCAACGGGACCGAGTTCGTCGAGGGGTGTATCCGTCATCATTCGTTCCTTTTCGTTGGCCGACTGAACGTGTCTCGCCTGGGCGTCGGTAGCCCAGGGCCACCATAGGCGGTGTGCCTCTCCGCGACAAGCGCGAACCCACCCAGCTCGAACCGCGGGAGGTTCGGGTTGTGGCGGAGGTCGACAGCGTCGCCCTTGGCAGCGGCTCTGGCTCGGACGGAGGACGCGCACGGCTAGCCTGCGGGCATGCGCACCCGTTATGACCACCTGATCGGGCAGCTTCGTACCGCAGCCCGACCCGAGCGGCCGGAGCCGGTCGCTGCGCGCGCGTACCTCGAGAAGGTGCGGCGGAGGGCCTACGCGATCACCGATCGTGACGTCGAGGAGCTCGAGGCCGCCGGCCTCTCCGAGAACGAGATCTTCGAGCAGACCGTGGCCGCCGCAGTCGGTGTCGGGCTGGCCCGTCTGACCGTCGGGCTGGAGGCTCTGGAATGAGGCTCCGATGTGTCGAGGAGGACCACGGCCCGGCCGAGCAAGCCACGCTTGCCGCGATCGAGGCCGGCAGCGGGCGAGTGCCGAGCGATGTGGTCAAGACCCTCTACTACCGGCCCGAGATCTTCGGCCGCCCCTTCTCCGACGTGCTCGATCTTGCCATGCGAGGAGAGTCCGATTGGAGCAATGGGGAGCGCGAGCTGTTTGCGACCTTCGTCTCGTCCCTGAACCAATGTCCTTTCTGAACGGAGACCCACGGCGCGGTCGCGTCGTTCGTCTTCGGCGACGAGGTGGTCGAGGCGGTGTGCCGGGATTGGCGAACGGCACCGGTCGACGAGAAGGTGCGTGCCACGCTCGGGTTCCTGGAAAAGCTGACCCTCCGACCCGATGAGCTCGGTGGGGCCGACGCCGAGGCGGTCCGCGCAGCCGGCGTCACCGTCGAGGCGATCGTGGACGCGATTCACATCGGTGCGCTGTTCAACATGATCGTGCGGATGGCCGACTCGCTCGGGTTCGCAGTGCCGCCGAGCGAGGCGCTCCTCGAACGAGCCGAGTGGAGGCTGAACAACAGCTATCGACTGGTCGACGACCCGGCGAGCCCCTTGACGTTCGACGCACGAGGCTAGTTGTCGAGGCGTGAGGCCTCGAGATCGAGGTCACGCTCGACGCGCCGCATCACCTCGTCGCTGATCTCGCCGGTGTTGCGCATCTCCACCACCGCGTGTCGCTCCGCTTCGAGCAGCTCGCGCCGGAGCCGCTGGTACTTCAACGACCGCCTTTCGATGGTGCTGTCGCCGTCGGGATCGACTCGCGCCGAGAAGCGATCGATCCGGAACCGATACAGCCCGCGAAGCCGCTCGGCCGTGTCCTCCAGCACCCACGACTCGCCGACGAGCTCGTCGAGGCGTTCGAGCGCCGCGTCGGCCGCGCGGACTCTCGCGAGCGCCTCCTCCGCGTCGGCGCCGCCGTCGTCCTCCTCGAGCCGCAGGGCCCGGATCACGAGCGGCAGCGACAAGCCCTGCACGACGAGTGTCGCGAGCACGACGGCGAACGCGAAGAAGATGATCAGATCGCGGTCGGGAAACGGCGCGCCCGTCTCGGTGCGCAGCGGGATGAGCAGCGCCGCCGCGATCGTCACCGCACCGCGCATACCGTTCCACGAGATGAACGCGGGATACCGCCAAGGCGGCGATGGATCGTGGTCGCGGACGCGCGGACTCAGCCAACGCGGCAGGTAGGTCGCAGGGAACACCCAGGCGATCCGAACGGCGATGACCGCGAGCGCGATCACGGCAGCATCGCCCACCAGCGACCAGCCTCCGGTGCCGGAGAGCGCATCGGCGATCGGAGGCAGCTGCAGTCCGATCAGCCCGAACAGGAGCACGTTCAGTAGGAACGTCAGGATCTCCCAGAAGCCGCGGCCTTGCAGGCGCGTCTGCACCGTCGTCAGTTCCGGTGTGTACCAACCGATGTAGAGACCGGCGGTGACTACCGCGAGCACCCCCGAGACGCCGAGTGCCGACGCAGGCAGGAACGCGAAGTAGCCGGTGAGGAAGGCGATCGTGATCTCGAGCGGCGGGTTGTCGAGCGCGCGCCGAACCCGGCGAATCAGGTAGCCGACGACGAGACCGACGGCGATCCCGCCGACGATGTTGAGCACGAGCCGCCACGCCGCGTCCCATGGCGAGAACGATCCCAGGACAGCGGCCGCGATCGCGGTACGCAGCAGCACGAGCGCGGTCCCGTCGTTGACGAGGCTCTCGCCCTCGACGATATCGATCAGCCGTCGCGGCACCCCGAGCCGCCTCCCGATCGCAGTCGCCGCGATCGGATCCGTTGGTGACACCACCGCGCCGAGGACGAACGCCGCGGCCCAGGGAAGGTCGGCGAACACATGTGCGACGACGGCCACGCCGACCGTGGTCATCGCAACGAGTCCGATCGCGAGCAGCGAAATCGGCCGCAGGTTCTGGCGCAGCTCGCGAAGTCCCGTGAAATACGCCGACACGTACAGGAGCGGCGGCAGGATCCCCACGAGCACGACCTCCGGCGACATCGTCACCGTCGGCACACCGGGCGCGAACCCGAGCAGCAGTCCGCCGAGAACGAGCAGGATCGGGTACGGGACTCGCAACGGCACCGCCAGGATCAGCAGCGCCGCGGCCGAAACCAGGAGTGCCAGAAGCTGTAGCTCCTGCTGCCTGCCGAACTCGAGGATCACCTCGACAATCGAGTCCAAGGCGATGTCAGCAACGCCGGCCCCGGCCGATCCACGACAGCCACACGGCCCGCTCTGCCCCCGACCCCCACTCGGGTGAGGCCGCAGCACATCGCCGACTCCGGCTCCGGCCCACCCGCTCACACCACGTTCTCGCCCGAGGAGAAGCGCGTTCAGCACCCATTGCTGGAGGGTACTTCCTCACATTGGCTCGTCGACGCATGACCCCGTCCCCTTGGAGGTGTCATTCGAGACACTCGCGTGACTGGCGAATGCGATCCTCCGGCCCTCCGGGAGGCCAATCGAGAGGCATGCGACGCAAGCAGCCCGTGGCCCCGACGCTTCGCGGCCTACCCGAGCCGATGCTGCGACCGGGCTGCGCGTGTCCTATGCTCGAGGAGCTCAGGTTGTTCCCTGTGGAATGGAGGTGTCCCGTGTCGTTGCTTCTCCCCCCCAACGTCTCCGAGCGGAACCTTGCGAAAGCACTTGACGACTTCGCGACGGTCGTCGGCGCCGAGCACGTCCTTACCTCCGAGGAGGACAAGGCCGAGTTCCGGGATCCCTTTTGGCACAAGAGCTGGGACCACTACGAGGCTGCCGCGGTGGTGCAGCCGGCGACGGTCGAGGAGATCCAGGCGATCGTCCGGATCGCCAACGAGCGCCGTGTCCCGCTGTGGGTCTCGGCCGTCGGCAGGAACAACGGGTACGGAGGCTCGTCGCCGCGGGTCCGCGGCTCCGTCGTGGTCAACCTCCGCCGGCTGAACCGGGTGCTCGAGATCAACGAGGAGCTCGGATACGCGGTGGTCGAGCCGGGCGTCACCTGGTTCGACCTCTACGACGCGATCCAGGCCGGCGGCCACAAGCTACGACTATCGATCGCCGACCTCGGCTGGGGCAGCGTGGTCGGCAACACGCTCGACCACGGCATCACCTACCTGCCATACGGCCAGGACCAGATGATGCAGTGCGGGATGGAGGTCGTCCTGCCGAACGGCGAGCTGATGCGAACCGGGAACTGGGCGATTCCGAACGGTCAGGCGGCGCACGTCTACAAGCGCGGCCTCGGCCCGACGCCCGACCAGCTGTTCATGCAGTCCAACTTCGGGATCGTCACGAAGATGGGCGTCTGGCTGATGCCGACACCGGAGTGCTACATGCCGTGCTGGCTCCGGGTCTGGAACGACAGCGACCTGCCGCGGCTCGTCGACACGCTGCGAGGGCTGATGCTCGACAAGAGCATCGAGGGTGTGCCTCAGGTGTTGAACACGCTCTGCCTCGGATCGGTCTTCTCGAACCGCCAACAATGGTACGAGGGCGAGGAGCCGATCCCGGACGGCGTGATCGACCACATCGCGCGCGAGCTCGACATCGGCCGCTGGATCATGCGCTTCGCGATCTACGGCGACGAGGACATCGTCGACCTCAAGTTCAACAAGGTGAAGAAGGCCTTCGAGCAGATCGAGGACGCCGAGGTGTGGGGCACGAAGTACGGAGCGGACGAGTACGACAAGATCACCCATCCGGCCGAGAAGGTCGAGATCGGCATCCCGAACCTCGACATCAACACGATGACCGGCTGGTACGGCGGCGAGGAAGGGGGGCACGTCGCGTTCTCGCCGGCTGTCCCGATGAGCGGCAACCATGCCGTCGAGGTCTGCGGCCTGCTCCGCGACCGGATCGAGAAGAAGGCGAACCTCGACTATCTGGCCGCGCTACTGCCGATCAACGCGCGCTGCTTCATCCACATCACGATGGTGATCTTCGACACGAAAGACGAGCAGCAGGTGCGCGGCGCCTACGAGACCTCGAAGCTGCTCGTGCGGGAGGCCGCCGAGCTGGGTTACGGCGAGTACCGGGCCCACCTCGACTTCATGGACCTCGCCTCCGAGCAGTACTCGTTCAACAACCACTCCTACAAGCGCTTCTGCGAGACGATCAAGGACGCAGTCGACCCGAACGGGATCCTGATGCCGGGCCGGCATGGGATCTGGCCGAAATCAATGCGCGACGTAGTCAAGAGCAGCGCCAACGGTGGTGAATGACGTTGACCTGACGTTGGAGATCATTCGCTGAGCGCCACGCCCGAGCGTCGGCCGAACGTGGCACCGGTACGTCTGGCGACGGTCGCCGACCCGTCGACGACGGCGGAAACGCAGCGCGCGATCACCTCGGCCTGGCCGAACACGAACCCTCTGACGAATACGAACCCGCTGACGAAGTCGACGAACTGATCGGCCGAGCCGGCGCAGACCTCCTGGCGGCCCGCGGCGCAAGCGGTCGCGGGTGAAGGTCGGGCAGGACGCCAGCCCGTGGACGAACGCTCCGGTCGCCGGCGGTTTCTAGCCGGGGACCGTTGCCTCGGATCCGACACTCGACGCGGCGCGGAAGAGCAAGACGCTCGCCACGAGAATCCAGAGGAGAGACAGGATCAGAGCGACGAAGTCGGCGAACGGGATGAAAAGCGCGACACCGAGTGCGAGTGCAACCCACCCCAGCCAGCGATAGCGGATCGCCGAAAGGAGGCAGCCTGCGGCGCCGAGCATCATCACGCCGAGAGCGCCGTTGAACGCCACCCACCCGTTGCCCAAGATCAGATTTAGGGCCTCGAGCGCGGCGGGCGAAATGTCGTTGGTGGCACCGTCGGTCATCGCAAACTGAATAGCGGCCAAGAGGGCCAGAGTCGCTCCCAGGAGGACGCTGCCGCCAACCACGACGTATCCCCACATCGTCCGGGCCTCAGCGGACCGAGCGAACCCCGCGACGGCGACGGCGAAGAACACGAGAAACGGAATCGACGCCACCCACAGGAACGCGCCGATCACCTGCTGCGTTTGCTCGTCGTCGTAGAACGACGCCACCTCCGCTCCCGGTGCGTTGCTCTCCGGCACATCACCTGCAAACCCGATCACCGCGACCAGCGCCACGATTACGAACACCGAGCCACTGAGGGGAAGGAACCGTCTCGCGTCCATCGTCAACTCCTCGCCTCACCGTTGGGGCAACCGTCGCACGAGCATGAACGGCTGCCGAACCAGATGCAAGAGGACTCCTCGCGGGGAGACGACGGCGTCCTCGAGCCGCTGGTGCAACGACTCCGGCACGAGTGGGAGCGGGCCGCGGCGCGCCGGTGTTCGGGAACGTGTCGCCGTCGCACCCGGCGTGACAGAGGTCGAGCGGAGCGCAGCTGCTCGGATCGAAGGATTTACCGGTCTTCTACCCGCTGCGCGAGGGTCTGTTAACCCGCGCCCGCTCGCTGTGGGATGTCACTGGCCTGTCGCGCTGGCTTGGCTGACAGCCCCGTTTTCTATCACGGACCGTGAAATGGCCACAACCCGCGGAAGCCGGTCCCATCAACGGCGATGCGGTCGGGTGCCCGATCCACACGAGGAAGGTCACTCCCTCGACCTTGGCGAGGGCGGCCGGTCACCTTGCGGCGAGGATGTTGCGCGCCCGGTGCCGCGACACGTTCAGGGAGCCCCACCCGTCGCCAGACGCAAGACGGTCTGCGAGCGTGGCGACCGCGACGTCGCGTAGCCGGGGCGGCAGCTCGGCGATCGCGGGAGCTGCGTCGGCGCTGAGCGTCTGCAGGTACCCGACGTCGAGGCTGCCGGTCTCGCGCCAGCGGTCGATGTTCTGGCGCGCAATCCTCCCGTCCGGGTTGGACAGCGAGAACGCGAGTAGGCCGAGCGCCCCCGCCGCGATCGCGATTCGGGCGAAGTTTCGATGAACGACTGACAGGGCGCCCGCCACGACGATGAGCGCAAAGAGTCCTGCAAGACCCCAGGCGAACGCCTCGGCGCTCAGTCGCAGACGCGTCAGACCGAAGGCGCTCTCGTAGAGGTCGAGCCTGTGCAACGCCGAACCGAGCAGCACGACAGTCAGGCAGCAGAGCGCTGCGAGCAACGCCTTGAGGGTCACCCGGTGTCCTCGAAGCGGTGTATCGGCGAGCTCGAGGGCAGCGGCGATGACACCGAGCGTCAGGACCGACGCGGCGAGCAGCTGCCAGTACCCCGACCGTGCGTACTGCGCATACGTCAATCCGCTCGTCCCCAGAACGTGGTCTCGCCCGCCGAAGAGGACTGTCACCTGCACGCCGATGAAGGCAACGAAGAGTGCGACGAGGGCCGCGAGCGGGAGGATCCACTCGATCGGCCTGAGCCGGCGCGAGCGCTCGAACGACAGCTGGATGGAGTGCTGCCGTCGCACGAGGCCCAGCCCGAGAGCCCCGGCGAGCACTCCGGCGAACACGACTGTGCGCAGGGGCAACATGCCCGTGGGCGGGAAAGGGATACCGTCGGCGACAGCGGCGAACGCCGCATCGGCCGAAAGAAGGAGCGCCGCGAACGGCACCGTCACGATGCCGACGAGGGCGATCCCGCGGGCGACGGGAACGACGGCGGGGCTTGGCCGTGGCGTGATCTCCGGCACGGACCGGAGCGCCCAGACGGGAACGACTGGAGCTAGAGGCGTCGGGCCAGCGACGGCGATCGTGCCGAGCACGATCGCCGTCACGAGGTCGATCGCGACAACCCAGCCTGCGTCCGAGAGGGCGGCGATGCTCGCGAGCGCGACTGCGGCCGTGCCGAACAGCCACAGGTCGAGAGAGTGCCCGGTACCGAGGCGGGCTGCCGCGGCGATCAGCAGAGCGACGATCACGATGCCGATGCCGGGCGCGCCACCCGGAATGACGACCGCCGCCACGAGCGCGGCGGCCAGCGCGGCGAGTCTCACGCGGGCAACTCGACGATCATGCGACAGCCGGTCGGCTCGGCCTGCTCGGCGTGGATCGTGCCGCCGTGCAGTTCGACGATCCAACGTGCGATCGCAAGCCCGAGACCGGCGCCGCCGCCATCTGTCGAGCGCGCCCGGTCGGAGCGATAGAAGCGCTCGAAGACGCGCTCGATCTCGTCGGGTGCGATGCCCGGGCCCTGGTCGCTCACCGTGATGCGGAGGCGATCTGGCCTCGCGGTGACGTCGACGCGAACCTTGCCGCCTTCGGGCGAATGGCGAACGGCATTGCCGACGAGGTTAGAGAGGACCTGGCCCATGCGCTGCTCGTCAACCCCCACCTCGAGGTCGGGTGGAGCGGTCGACGTGAGCAGCAGCACGTCGCGCTCACCTGCGGGCTCTCGCCAGTCCCTCGTCAGCCGGTCGAGCAGTGATCGGGCGGGGACGGTGGAGAGCTCGAGCGGGACAGCTCCCGACTCGAGCTTGGACAGGTCGAGCAACTGCTCGACGAGGGAGCCGAGCCTCTCGACCTGCTCGAGCATCTCTCCCATTCCTGCCGGCGTGACCTGCTCGACGCCGTCGACGAGGTTCTCGAGCCGAGCGCGCAGAGCACCGATTGGCGTGCGGAGCTCGTGCGATGCGTTGGCGACGAGGTCGCGGCGCATGCGGTCGGCTTCGGCCAGCTCGGAGGCCATCGTGTTGAACGCGCGGGCGAGCTCGCCGACCTCGTCGCGCGACGACGAGGTGATCCGCCGCGAGTAGTCGCCGCGCGCCATTGCCCGGGCGGCGGTCACCATCTCGCGCAGCGGCGAGGTCATCCCGTGTGCCAGCACCTGGACGACTGCCAGCGCGAAGGCCGCCGCCGCCAAGCCGCTGATCAGCGGCGAGAGTCCGAGCCGTTCACCGAGCCTGACGACGCCGACGGTCACGATGACTGCGGCGACGATCACGACGCCCAGCTTGAGCTTGATCGAGTGGAGTGAGTCGAGTGGTCTCACAGCAACGAGTTCGTGTCGAGGGCGTAGCCGATGCCGTGCACGGTCCTGATCACGGAGGGGTCGAGCTTGCGCCGGATCGACCGAACGTGCGAGTCGACAGTGCGCTCGCCGGCGCCGTCCTTGTAGCCCCACACCTGCTCGAGCAGCCGGCGTCGGCCGTAGACGACATGAGGCGTGAGTGCGAGGCGGTAGAGGAGGTCGAACTCGGTCGGGGTGAGGTGCACGTTCTCGTTGGCATAGAGCACCTCGCGGGTCGCCGGATCGATGACGAGCGTCCCGATACGGAGCCGTTCGCTCTCGTCGGCGGTCGACCGGTCGGCGCGGCGCAGCAGCGCCCGTACGCGGGCGACGAGCTCGCGGGGGCTGAAGGGCTTGACCATGTAGTCGTCGCCGCCGACCGCGAGGCCGATCTCGAGATCTGTCTCGCTGTCTCTGGCGGTGAGCATCAGCACCGGCACGCGACGGTCACGCTGGATCTCGCGGCAGACACCGAGCCCGTCGAGGCCCGGCAGCATGAGGTCGAGCACCACGAGGTCGGGGCGGAAGCTGCGGCACAGGTCGACGCCCTCGATGCCGTCTCCCGCCGTCTCGACCTCGTACCCCTCGGACGTGAGCCGCGCCGCGATCGAGGCCGCAATCGTCGGCTCGTCCTCGATGACAGCGATGCGCCCCCTGCTCATGCCGTCAGCTTAGGAGCCTCGCCCGCAGAACGGGTGCGGGAGACGTGGAGATGTTGTGCAGGTATGTGCAAGGACGGCGCTGCGAGGCGTTGCACTTCGTCACTGCTCCCCTCGTTGATGTAGCCACGCTCTCGGGCAGAGCCGGATTGCCGGAGGGCGCTCGGTCCCCCTTGCGTCGAGCAGGTATCGGACACATGATTTGACGACCAATGCGGCGCTCACTGACCCTCGTCCTGCTCATGATCGTGCCTGGAGCGCTCTTCCTCGGAGGCGCTGCGGGTGGGTCTGCTGCGACCAATAGAGCCGCAGTGGTTCGAACGCACAACAACATCACCTGCAACTTCATCTCATTGCTCGGCTGGGCGTCTCTTTGCCAGAGGGCCGACGGGACCGGGGATGTCGTTGTCGTCTCACAGAAGATCGTCACGGTCAGGACGGTGAAAGACAAGACCCTGTTCCATCGGAATCAGCCGGATCGCTTGCGGGTGTTCGCGCCACTTCACGACAGTCGCGTGACCTTCGTCGAGACCCACAACAAGGTCACCTGCTATTGGACGGCCGCCGATGGCGGGAGTGCGGTCTGCCACAAGGCGAATCGGCAAGGGTTCGTCGCCACCATTTCGAGCAGGCGCGTCCTGGTCGCGAACGAGGCAGGCAAAGTCGTCTTCTCCGCCAACCAGCCCTAGCGAGTTCAGAGGGTGGTATCGGGCGATGGCCGTGAGTTTGCAACGGGTCGCCGTGACACTCAAAGGGGCACTGGCCTCTCGGCTGCCCCGTCACCCCAGTCGACGCCCCAAGGCTCAACCATTCGTGGATACCTAGCCGACGCCCCCGGTGCTCGATCCCTCGCCACTGAACAGGCCTGTGATGCTGCCTTTCAGGAACTGAGCGCGGCGATCGTCCCGCGCGCGACGATCGCGATGATCAACGCATGTTCGTCACGACGCCACTTCGATGAGCCACATCGTGAAGAAAATGCACACGGCCACGACCACCGTGAAGAACACCACCTGCCATAGCCACGTCCGCAGCACCCGATCTTCCTACCTTCCCACCGCCATACTGCCACCCGCGAGTCCCGCCGCCAATCGGGAGCGCCCCTAGCGATCCTGGAGCGCGTCGAGGCCGATCGCGAACGCGGCGATCAGTCGCCGGTCGACGTCTGCAAGCTCCGGCCCGAGCTCGACGACGTAGCGGTCTCGAAACTTCCCGAGCACACGCTTGTACGTCCCGACCTGGTGGCCGCCGCGTCGGAGGACGAAGTTGAACGGCAACCACTCCAACAGCGAAAACAGATCAGGCCCGAGATCAGCAAACCGCCGCAGCAGCGCCACGATCCAACTCGACTCGTGCGCCTCGAGCAGCTCCTCGCCCGTCGCGTCGCGCACGTGCCAATGACTGCGCAGGAGCGAGCGACGGAAGTCCTTCTCGAGCATCCCGATCATCGCGCCGTCGGCGGCGAGCACCTCGTGGCGGCCACGGAACTCGAACACCGACTTCGACTTGATCATGAACAGGTGCTGGTCGTCGTCGGGTGAGAGCCGGAAGCGGATGTCCTCCTTGATCTTCATCCTCTTCTGCTTCACGTAGAGCATCGGCTGCCCCTCCTCGCTCCCGCCGGCAGCGGGCACGCTGATCCGGTACTCGTTCGCGATCGGCTTGAACACCTGCTGGACAAGCAGCCGATCAGCCGCCTCGAGCTCGGCGACCACGGTCTCAGCGTCAAGGGCGGAGGACATCACCACCGAATCCTAAACGCGATCACCGTCGCCTCCCGCACCATGGCCTTCCCGTTCGAGCGTTTTCGGGCAGTGCGCTCGGTGAGCGAGGCCCAGCCATTGAGGCCGGGCCTCGCATCGAGAAGCAGGGCGGGTGGGGCTCAGGCGGCGATGCCACGCAGATGGTCAGCCGGCCCCTACTTCAGTGAGACGGGAAACGAGACGAGCAGGCGCGTCGAGATCCCTCCTGTGAGGATCTCGCCCGGCTTACGCGCCCTGACGAAGACCACGAGGAGTTGCTGCTGCCTCGCGGCCGGGAAGCCGCGCTGCTGGGTCATCGTCAGGATCGTGCCGCCGTCGGCACCTGTCGTGCCCTCCGGTGCGATCGAGTACTGGTTGTACGGCACGGCGGTGGCGTAGACGAGTGCTCCCTGAACCGGCCGCCCACCGCAGGCCGTGACACGGAAGTGGGCCTGGATGGTGGTGGCCGACGGTGTCACGATCCCGGGGATCATGGTCTGCTGGTCGATCGCAAGGCGTGCCGGCGATGTCACGTCGGTAATCGCGATGGTGCCGTTTCCGGACGGGCAGCCCGTGGGAGCGGGCACCGGGGTCGCGGCCACGACAGCCGTCGGCACGGATGTCGCATCGGCTGATCCGTTCGCGTTCGTAGCCGTGACGGTGACCCGCAGCGTCGTGCCTGCGTCAAGGTTTTTCAGCACATAGGTGCTTGCTGATGCGCCGCTGATCTTCGAGCAACTGCTGCCATCCTGATCGCAGCGGCTCCACGCGAACGCATACGTGAGCGGAGTCGTCCCGTCCCACGTCCCGTTGGACGCGGTCAGAGTCGCTCCCTCCTTCGCGGTGCCGGAGATAGTCGGAGGCGCCGTATTCGACGGCTTCACCGTGCTCGCAGCCTGGCCGTCCCGGGCCGCGCCGAAGACCGCCCCGATTATCAGCGCCGAAACGCCGAGCAGCACTACTGTGGCCAAACGTCCACTCCGACCGTTCGCCTTCATGTCCGACCTCCCTCGTTGTCTGCCTGATCGCATCCTGCGCCTGCACTCGACAGCAATACGCCTCCGAAACGAGGGAACCGTTACGGCGATGTCAGCTTGCGGTTAATCCCGTTGATGGGGGGGCGATCCTGCTAGACGGCGCGGCCATTGCGGGGTTCGGCCGTGGGCGAAATTCGTGAAGTTGGCGGAGACTCAGCGCAGTCGCCGAACGCCTTGAAGGGTGTGGTGCCGCGCCGCAACGTCCACGGGACGGGACGAGGCGGTCGCCGCATTTGACGCACGACCGAGTGCTGGGGGATGATCGCCGTCCAACCATCCCGGAAGGAAGGGAGTCTCCATGCCCGCAATGGCAGTACCACTTGCGGCCGACAAGGTCGATGCCTGGGAAGCCTGGGTTGCCGAGCTGAAAGGGCCTCGAAAGGCCGGATTCGACGATATGAACGCTCGCCTCGGGTTGACGGAGCACCGCGCGTACCTGCAGCCGACGCCCGACGGCAACTTCCTCGTGCTCGTGATCGCGGAAGGGTCTGGTGGTGACACCTTCGTCGCGAACGTGCTGTCATCTGACCACGAGTTCGATCAATGGTTCGCAGGGTCTATCGCCGACCTGCACGGGATGGACGCAAGCGGCCCGTTGCCGCCGATGGCCGCGCGCAAGCTGTAGAGCTACGAGGGGCGCGGGTTTGGCCACGCCCCTTGTCACATGATCTGCTAGTAGGGGCTGCCCTCGCACTTCCCCGGGACGACCCAACTCCCGCTCCCATACTCCGGGCAGAACGCGAAGCACGAGGACCGCAAGGGGTCAGGTGCCGCGCCGCAGCGGCCATAGGACGGCTACGGGTTCGTGTCCCGACGACCGCCGGGTGCGGGTCGGATTAGCCGAACCTGATCGATTCGACGATCTGCTGGACTTCCGTCTTCAGCGGGAGCGACCCGGAGCCTTGCCGGGTTGTCGCTGCTTCGATGAAGAGAAGCCTCCCGTTCACATTGACGATCCAGACCCGGAGCGTGTCGCCCACGCTCGTCACCGGCCACAACGCACCGCTTTGCCTATCTCGCCAGGTGTAGAAAAACCCAGGATCGCAACCGACGTTCTTCCGAACGGTGAGCACCACGTGCTTCGCCGGGCGCCCGCCCAGGGTGACGTTCGAAGGGCCCTGGACGAGCGTGGTTCCGGCCGCCGTTGACACGGCGGCTGCGAGAGCGGCGGCCGATCGGCCAATCGACCGGTTCAGCAGACGGGCGCACGGATCGGCGTAGTCGCCGTGCGGGAAGCTCGTCCAATAGATGATGGCCTCTGCACCTTGCGGCCCCGCGATGGACTTGTTGAGCGAGATCGGCCCTCCGTCGGCCGGGACGCTGCTGAACTTTTCCCAGCCCCCGTACGTCGGCAGCCGGAACGAGAACCGAACGCCCCCCTCCTCTACCGCATGCCTCGAACCGCTCTGCGGCGTCGCCGAGGGCGACGACGACGGCGAGAGCAGGCTGATGCCGACAACCGCGACCATCGCGACGGTGGACGTCACAGCCAGCCTGGTGACGTTGCTCATCCCTCTCGTCCTCCTCGTTCGTGCGTCGAGGTACTTCCTGGCCTGAGGTTGCGCACCGGGTGTTTCAGTTCCGTTTCAGGCCGGCAACAGCCCGTTGGCATCCCGGCCCAGAGGCAGACGGGCGGAGCTCCACTCGAGCGCCGCCACGGACGCGGCAAACCGGAACTACCCGAGTCCCGCCGCCAGCACTTCGGGCAGGGCGCGAAGCACGAGGACCGGCCGCTAAGCGTGCGCGTTGCCCCGTCTGTTACCCCGAGCCTCTGGTGGCGGTTCCGGCCAAACAGAAATCACCGTTTGCAGGGATCTGTGGAAGCCGACGCGCGGACTCGAGTCTCGGGTCCCCCAAGAAGGGGGTGTCCTCCTTGTGCGGAGCCACCGATAGGTGGACCTATGAGCGCAGTTGCAGACGATCACGGTGTGGAATCGTTATCGAACGCCGCGCTGATCACGCTTGTGACGCGCCTCGACGCCGAAGAGCGTCACATCTCGAAGCTTCGTTCTGTATTGCACACCAAGATCGAAACCCTGCAGAGGGGGAGCGATTCGACCCGCGCGGCCAAGGCCGAGCTGCAATCAATGCTGTCGAAGGAGCGTGAGATCTCGGCTCGCCGCCGCGCGTTGCACAAGCAGATCGACGATCTCCGCATCGAGCGGAACCGACGCCTCTCCTCCCTCAGGAGACCTTCACTGACTGTTGTCAGCTAGGCCGAAGGCGATCTTCTGCCCGTCAGACGACAAGCGGGGCCGAAGAACAGCTTGTTCGTCTGCCCTGGGTTCTGAGGCACATTCCAGGGCCGACCCCCCGCCTACGTCGCTTCCCGGCCCCGAACTCCCGCTCCCAGCACTAGGGCAGAACAAGGCCAGGTGCCGCGCCGCAGCGTCCACGGGACGGCTGCGGGTTCGTGTCCCGACGACCGCCGCGTGGGGGGATCGGATTAGCCGAACCTGATCGATTGGACGATCCAATAGATCTCGTTCTTGATCCTCAGGTTGGCCTGCTCGCTTGTCGCGGCTGCGATGAAGAGGCGCGTCCCGTCCACGTCGACGATCCAGACCCGCATCGTGCCGCCCGCTGTCGTCCTTGGCCACAACGCACCGCCGTCCACGTCTCGCCAGGTGTAGAAGAACCCAGGTTCGCAACCAATTTGCTTGCGAACTTTGAGCCACACGAACTTCGCGGGGTGCCCGCCCAGAGTCACGTCCGAGGGCCCCTTGACGAGCTTGGTGCCAGGCGCTGTCGCAACTGCGGCCGCGAGAGCGGCGGCCGACCGGCCAACCGACGGATTCAACACGCGAGCGCACGGATCGGCGTAGTCGCCGTTGGGGAAGCTCGTCCAATAGACGATCCCCTCTGCATCTTGCGCCCCCCCGCTGGACTTGTTGAGCGAGATAGGCCCTCCGGGGGATTTGTTGGTCGGGATGCTGCTGAACGCTGCCCAGTCATCCCATTTCGTTGGCGTAGCCCATCCGCGCACCGTGAACGAGAACCGCACGCCGTTCTCGGTCACCGCATGCCTCGAACCTAGTTGCTGCGCCGTCGCCGAGAGCGAGGGTGACGGCGAGAGCAGAGCGATCCCGACGGCCGCGACCATCGCGACGGCCGCAGTGACAGGCAGCCTGGCGACGTTGATCATGCTCCTCCTCCTTCGTGCGGAATGATCCTTGGTGCGATATTGCTCCCCGGCTGTTTCAGATCCGTTTCAGCCGAGCAACAGGCTGTTACCGTTCGACCTCGACGCAGACCGGATGGCCTCCCGCCTACCACGGGTGCCGCTGAACCCGCCTACCGGGAACGGCGTACATCGGTCGATTGCACCCCGGGGCACCGTCAGCCGCACACGTTGGGCACCGTCAACAGCTCGGCTGGCGCGGGCTCCATGCTGAAGGGGTTCTCGCTGTCGACCACGTGGGGCGGCGCGGCTTCGTTCTCAATAGGTCTTTGCCGTCAGCCCGCCGTCGACGAGGATCGGTGCACCGTTGACGAAGGAGGACTCGTCGGAGATGAGGAAGACGACCGCCGCCGCCGCCTCGCGTGGGTGGGCTATCCGCCTGCCCGGGTAGGCAGCCTCCATCTCCGCACGCGCCGCGTCCGCGTCCGCGGTCCCGTCGAAGTACTGCTCGATCATCGGCGTCTCCATGTCGCCGGGGCATACACAGTTGCAGCGGATCCCGTCGAGGGCGTAGTCGATCGCCACCGCCTTGGTGAGCCCGAGCACTCCGGACTTCATCGCCGTGTAGGCGGCCAGATAGCCGTCTCCCGTGAACGAGAGGATCGAGCCGATGTTCACGATCGAGCCGCCCCGCCCGGTCTCGCGCATGGCGGCGACCGCGTGCTTGCAGCCCCAGAACGTCCCTGTCAGGTGCGTGGCGACGAGGTCATGCCAGAGCTCGTTGGTCGTCTCGTGCAGGCGGCCTTCACCGAGGATGCCGGCGTTGTTGACGACGAAGTCGAGCGCACCATATTCAGCAAGGCAGCGCTCGATCGCGGCGACCACGTCCTCCTCGCGCCGGACGTCGCCCTGGACGAAGACCGCCTCGCCGCCGGCCGACCTCGACTCGTCGACGGCCCGCTGACCGGCCTCGGCGCTCCTGGCTAGAGCGACGACGCGCGCACCCTCGGCCGTCGCAAGAAGCTGGATCTCCCGCCCAAGGCCTCTCGACGTCCCGGTGACGACCCCCGCCTTGCCAGCGAGCCGCACGCTATCCCTCCGCCTCGATCTCGTTCAGGAGCTCCTCGCCCGAGACGACCGAGTCGGCGAAATGGGCGTGCATCCAGGCGAGGTGCTCCCAGCGGGAGGCGACGATGCGGTGGATCTCCCAGTTCGGCAGCTGCTGCTGGGATACGTGCTCGGTCATCAGCCGCGGGTCGACCTCGTAGATGTGGTCGAAACGCATGACGACGTCGTCGGTGATGCGGCGCGCCTCGGGCGGTCTTTGCGCCGAGAGCCGGAATCCGAGCATCACTCCTCCTCTCGCGACGTAGTGTCGGCGTGGAGCTCGTAGGCCCCGTCGAGCAGGTACTTCCCCGGGTTCATGATGTTGCCCGGGTCGAGCGCCCGTTTGATCTTCTTCATCTTTCCCCTACGGTTCGTAGAAGCAGGTCAGCCTGGCGATTCGCCCGTCCGGGGCGAACTCGACGAATCCGACCCCCTGGAATGACTCCCCCGTCGCGAGCGTCGCGCTCCAGCGGAACCAACCGCGGTCGCCGAGGACATCAGGAGCGCTGCTGACGATCGATATCCCCGGGTACAGCTCCAACTGTCGCTCGATTTCGGTTGCGAGCGCTTCCGGGCCGCGCGCACCCTCCGGCACGTCCGGGTCCGAGTACAGTCCGCCGTCCGCCCAAAAGGTCCGAAGCGACACAAGCCGGCTCTCATAGTCGGCAATCGCCCACGCCTCGCCGTAGAGGCGCAGGACGGCAATCGGGTCAAGGGTCATACGGCCCTCCGTTCACAATGGAACTCGCAGACGATTGTCTCACGGCCCGTAGTCAATGGCCCGGGAGACATTCCTGAGCACAAGGGCAGGCAGAGTTCCAAGCGCTCGAGACCGAGATACGGACGGTCTACGTGGAGGTGATCGCGGCTCGGACTGGTTCGTGGACGACTTCCAGCTTGATCCCGTCGGGGTCGTAGAAGAAGGCCGCGTAGTAGCCCTCGACGTAGTGAGGGAACTCCTTTGGAGCAGTCTCGGTCTCGACATTCTGCGCGAGCACCCATTTCCAACAGCGATCGACAGCTCCTCGCGAGGATGCTTCAAAGGCGATGTGATGCACGCCGACGGCGTAGCGGTCGTACGGCACACCGTGCGCGTTTGATTGCTTCTCGCGCAGACCTATCCAGGTGTCTTGCGCTTGCAGGTACCAGATCCTCTCGCCCCGTTCGCCCTCGAGCTCGAGGACACCTGACCAGCCCAGCCCGCGCAGAAGTTCCGAGTAGAAACGCTTGCTTCGCTCGACGTCAGTGACTACCAGATCGAGATGGTGAATCCCACGCGACTGCACCGGCTGATGCTACTGCGCCCCAGCCACGTTCAAGCGACATTCCCGCACTGGGGCAGCCGAGTCGCGCCTATTTCTACCCGGGCGACCAGGCGAGACAGCAGTCGTCCTCTGCCGGACTGCGCGAGAGGTTCCGCTGCCCGCGCAGGCGAGCGGGATTACACACCGGGCACGACGCCGGTCTGGCGGGTTGCATTGTTCGCGGCGCCAGTCGGCGTCGTGCCCGTCCGGTTCAGCGCTGCGCCATCGCGGGCAGTGCTCCGATCTGGCCCAGGAGCGCGACTGTGTCGGTGATCTCCCACTCTTCGGCGATGCGCCCACGCTTGCAGCGGCTGATTGTGATGCCGGTGAAGGCGACGTCCTTGCCGCTCGGTGGTGTTCCCATGAGGTTGCCGTCGTGGGTGCCCGTGATCGTGTAGCGGGTCGCGACGTAGTCTCCGTCGCTGAATTGCTGGTCGATCGTGACTCTCAGTCCGCTGAGCGCGTCGCGATAGCCCTGCACCATCTCCTTGAGGCCGTCGGCTCCGCGGACATCTCCGGGGTGCAGGACGTAGTCGGCGGTGACGATGCTGTCGAGCGCGTCGAAGTTGCCCTGCGACGCGTTCTCGAAGCATGCTCGGACGGCTGCTTTGTTCTCTTCGGTGCTGCCCATCTTCGTGCCTCCTCGAGTCGTTTGACGTGACCTGAGGAGGATCGTCTCGACTGCGTCGCCGAGCATCGGTAGGAGTACCCATTGGGCTACGAGTCTTCGGAGCGCTCGCGCACCACATAGGCTGCGGCTTCCGCACGGTTTCGTAGCCCGAGCTTGGAGAGGATGTGCGCGACGTGGTGTTCCGCAGTGCGGCGACTGATGACGAGGCGCTGGGCGATTTCCTCGTTCGAGCATCCATCGGCCAGCAGTGTGAGTACCTCGGTCTCACGTTTGGTCAGCTCGCCGAAGTGTTTGGGGAATGCACGTCCGCCGGCGCCAAGGCGGCGCAGCAGTGCCGCCGTGGCGTCTGCGTCGGCCGTCGCGCCGATCCGCTCGAACGTACGCAGCGCAAGCCGCGCCTCAGCTACTGCGGCCTCGGGCGTGTCCTCGGCCAGCGCCCGCGCGAGTTCGCGCTGCGCGCGCGCCGCCTCGAGCGGAAGCTGCAGAGCCGTGAACCCGCGCAGCGCTGCTTGGAGATGGGCCGGCGCCTTCCTGTCGCGTTCGGCGGCCCGAACTCGCCCCGTGGCCAGCTCGGCGAACGCGGCGGCTACGTCGTCACAGCTGTTGGCTGCCACGTTCTCGAGCCGCTCGAGCGCCTCACTCGCTGCGGGAATGTCGTCGCGGCCGACGCGAATCTGCACGAGCATCTCGAGTACGGGCGCACAGTTCGGATTGGCGGCTGCCCCGCCCTCTAGACATAGGCTCACCAGCTCCTCCGCCAGCCCGACCTCGCCCCGCCCAAGCGCGACCGCCGCGAGAACTTGCCTTGCGACCGGGTGCGATTCGTGGCCCTCGGTCATGCGGCGCGCCTCGTCATAGCGTCCTTGCCGGACGCGCAGGTCCGCCAGTCTGCCCAGCGGCCACCCGCTGATCCCGCGGTAGCCACCGTTCAAGGTGTGCAGTGCAGTTAGCAGCTGTTCCTCCGCCTCCTTCCAGCGGCCGATCGCGACCAGGATGCCCCCGAAGTGCGTGCGGCAGACCGGAGAGACAAAGTCGCTCCAGGCGCCGAAACCGCCGGCCACAGCCATCCACTCCTCCGCGCGGGCCACGTCGCGCGCCGTCTCGCAGGCGCTGAGCAGGCGGCAATAGATGTCGCCGACGGGAACCACGCCCACAACCTCGCCCGCCGAGACCGCTGTCATCGCCTGGTCGAGGAGCTTCATTCCTTCGCCGACGCGACCGGCGGCCACGTGGGACTCCCCGAGCAACGAGAGCGCGTCGAACTCGAGATCGACGTCACCGAAGCGCCGTGCGATCGCAAGCGCCGCGGTAGCGAGCCGATGGCGCTCTTCGGCATCATCGGTGAATGGGGCGCGGTCGAGCACCAGCCAGCCGTGGCTGGCACACTCGTCCGCATCCTCGAGCAGCGAGGCGGCGCGCCCCATCCACCCACCGGCGACCGCCATGTTGCCGTTGATCGCCCCGTGCAGGAACGCGAGCCAGCGTGCGCGATCGGCAGCCTCAACGATCATCCCCTCCTGTCGATAGGCAACGAAGGAGCGCTCGGTCACCTCGATCGCGCGCGGATACTCCCGCTGAAAGTGGAGCGCCCGCCCGAGCCCGTCGAGAGTCTCGGCGGTCTCCCGGAACTCAGCGGCCCTCTCGAAACAGGAACGAGCAACGTCCCAGTCGGCCCCGGCAAGCGCCTTCCAGCCCTCACGGATCAGATCCTCGGCCACCAGGCCTTCCATCGCGACAATCATCACACGCGCGAGCCTCGCCGTGGGCGACGGCGACACACGCCCGTCCGGCACTCAACTCAGGAACTCGCGCGGCGCTCGGAGCTGCATGTACTCATGTGACTGTGAGAACACGGCTTCACACCGTCCTGCGGACGCTGCGGCACGGCACCTGACCCCGGCGGGTTCTGCCCGGAGTGCTGGCAGCGGGAGTTCGGTAGCTCCGGGCGAGAGCACCGTCGCGCAGGTGCCTCGATAATCTTTGGGCATCTCCTCGCGCCTCGACATATCGTGGAAGGTTGTGGCGAGTCCCCCAACGCCAAGCGTTGACCGGTGTGTGGATATCTTCGTTCGGCTTGATGGGACCTTGGGTCTGAGGAATTCCGACGTGATCCTGAAGACATGGGTGCGTGGATTCCCGCGCACTGGGGCAGCCTGGCGGTCTCGCTAGACGTTGATGAGTCGCGACCTATTTCTGCGCGGGCAACCAGACAAGCGAGCCATTGAACGTCCTCGCCGGGCTGCGCGTCAGCCTCTGCTGCCCGCTTCCGTCGGCGTTGATGACGGAGATCTCGGCCCAGTTGCCTTCGGGCTTGCTTTGGAAGGCGATCTTCTGCCCGTCCGGTGACCAAAGAGGCGACCGCCCTTGTGTCAGTTTCCGGTGCCCGCTGCCGTCGGCGTTGATGAGGTGGATGTCGTCGTAGCCGCCGTCGCCGTCGCGGTCGCGGCCGAAGACGATCTTCCGTCCGTCGGGCGACCAGACATGAGTGCCAAAGAGGTTATCGTTCGCCGCGTTGCGAGTCAGGTTCCGCTGCCCAGTCCCGTCAGCGTTCATGACGTAGACCTCCCAGTTGCCATCGCGTTTGCTCGTGAAGGCGATCTTCTGCCCGTCGGGCGACCAGACCGGAAAGTTGAGCCCCCAGTCGCGGGTCAGGTTCCGCTGCCCGGTGCCGTCCGCGTTCATGAGGTGAATCTGGGGGTCGATGGGAAGGGGAAGCTTGGGTTTCGTAATCAGGCCAGCCGTCCGATCGCGGAAGCTCACGAAGGCGATCTTCCGGCCGTCGGGCAACCAAACAGGATCCCCGTTGTGCTCCGGGAGACGCGTCAGCCTCCGCTGCCCGCTCCCGTCAGCGTTCATGACGTAAATCTGGTCGCAGTGCGGCCCGACGCCCCGGCAGAAGGCGATCTTCCGCCCGTCGGGCGACCAGGCAGGACTAAAGTTGTTCCCCGCGTTGCTCGTCAGCCTCCGCTTCCTGCTGCCGTCGGCGTTGATGACGTAGATCCCGATCTTGCCGTCGCGCCCGCCGGTGAAGGCGAACTTCCGCCCGTCGGGCGACAAGGCAAATCCCCGCCCGACGTCGATCTTCAGCAGCCGCTTCCCGCTCCCATCGGCGTTCATGACGTAAAGCTCGAAGGGGGGGACACCCCCACAGCACGCGATGCGCCTGTACCTGATGAAGGCGAGCTTCGAGCTCGGCGCTCCGGCGGAAACGATCGACCCTGCAGAGAGTGTCGGGGACGCAGTCTGCGACTGCGCACTGCGTCCGATCACCGCGAAAACCGCGACTCCGACGAGCGCAACGAGCATGGCGTGTCGCGCTTTCATTTCCTACCTCCTCGAGACTCGATCTGCTCGCATGTCGAATCCGATGATCGACCCGGTCTGTTTCAGGTCCGTTTCAGACGAGCAACAGCCGTCAGCATCCTGGGCGCGCCAACGGGTGCGCCAAACGGAGCGGCCCAATTACCCCGTCCAGTGGACGCTGCGGCACGGCACCTGACCCCTGCAGAGGTCCACGCACGCGGCCATCGGCGACGTTCTCAGCGCCTTGGACCCGAGGGCCTACGCGTTGCCTACCGTCTTTTGTTCTCAGAGGCTCTGAGCAACGAACCGCGCTAACGCACAGGTGCCGGAGGGACCCGGCGCTCTTGCCGGAGTGGGAGTCGTAGACGTGACTCCAACGATTCCCTGAGCGCGGCGGGGGTACTGGGGGGCCCTGGGGTCCGTGGGTCGATCGTGGGTCAATCTGAGCCCGACGCATGCCACCGCTCGAGACAACTTCTGTAGTCTAATCAGACACCACGACGGTTCCAGCGCACCAGGCACCTTCATTGCGATACAGATCCGGGGGCTCGCGTGGGCCTCCCCGCGCTTCGCCTTCCCGTTTCATGGAAGCGGCCGTCCAGTGCCGGTTGTTCAGTCCGACCCGACAGTGAGAATGGGGCAGTGAAGGCATCTATCACAGGGGCCGCCGAGTTCCCCTATGCACGTCATCCAGGCCCAGAGGTCACGACAACAACGGTGCTTGTCGATGCCGCCCGGCGGGCGCTCGCCGACGCAGGGCTCGCACCGGCGGACATTGACGGTCTCGGGGTTGCGTCGTTCTCGCTAGCGCCCGATCACGCAATCGACCTCGCCGTCAGCCTTGGGCTGCGTGTTCGCTGGCTCATGGATTCGGCCAACGGGGGTGCCTCGGCGATAGAGATGCTGCAGCATGCCGTCCGGGCCGTGGAGGCAGGCGATGCTCGTCATGTTCTCCTCGTGGCCGGCGACCGGCTCGACCCGGCAGCGTTCGTCCGTCTCGTCGATGAATACAACAGCGTCACCCGCGATTCTCTGGCCCCGTTGCCCACTGGTGGACCAAACGCGCTCTTCGCGATCCTGACCCTGCGTCACATGGAACGACACCAGCTCGGCCGCCGACGCATATGGGAGGGTCGCGGTGATGCAGCGCTCGTGGGCAGTGGCGAACCCTGGCGCGGTTTACCGGACGCCCCTGTCGCTTGAGGAATACCTTCGCGCACCAGTCGTTGCCGATCCACTGTCGATATTCGACTGCGCGCCCGTTGTCACTGGCGCTGACGCAGTCGTCGTGAGTGCGGAGGCCTCGGGTTGAGCCGTACGCGTTCGCGCCCTGAAGTCTCTGCACAACCATGACAACCACGACGGAGATGGGTTGGAGACAGGTCTTCGGAAGATCGCGCCCGAGCTCTGGCGCGAGAGCGGATTGGGCCCAGCGGATATGGACGTCGTATCTGTCTACGACGACTACCCGGCGATGGCTCTGGTGCAGCTCGAGGATCTCGGGTTTGCGGACGACGGAGACATCAGAAGGTTTATTGCGGAGCGACTCGTCACGCGCGAACTCCCGGTTAATATCTCAGGTGGGCAGCTCTCGGCTGGACAGGCCGGAGCAGCTGGTGGGATGCACGGGCTCGTCGAACTTGTGACCCAGCTTCGGGGTGCCGCAGGCGCACGTCAGATTGACGGAGCGCGCTTCGGGGTCGTGTCCGGCTACGGGATGGTCGCGTATCGCTATGGGGCGTGTGCGAACGTCGTTGTTCTCGAGAGGGCGACGTGAAGGGAGTCAAGATCTGCGGCTGTGAGGCTTGCGGCTGGCGCGGGTTTCCGCACCGGTACTGGTGCCCTCGTTGTGGGAGCTTCGAAACCCGTGACGTTGTCGTCAAGACGGGTGTCGTTGAGCAGGTGACGACGGTACGCCGGGCGGCCGGGCGGCTCGACGGCTCTCCGGTCACGATCGGCAGCGTGCATACCGACGAAGGCGCCCGGATAATTGCACGGCTCGAAGCTGTCGCAGCTGGCGACAGTGTCCGCCTGCACACCGAAGATGGTGCCTTCGTCGCGCGCGTCATGCAGCATGCAACATGTAACGATTCAGTCGCCGAGTAGCTCCCGGTCAAGGGGACAAGGGTCACGAGCCCCACACGTTCCTCGATCGGGTAGCGCGCCACGATGCGGTGACCCTCATCGGCGAGGTCACTCGCCTTTAGGCAGTCGATCATGAACCGTTCGAGCAGAGCGATGTCAGGAGGGCAGAACCCTGCGCGCATCTGCCACAGCTCCTTAGAAGTACGTTCTCCGCGCTCGCGGAGTCTCGGCTTCGACCTGGGATAGAGAAGCTGCAGGCGTCGAGCTACGCCGTTAGGGATTCCTTACGACTCAACCAGAACGCCGGCTGCTGTCGCCAACAACAGCCGCATTTCCTGTCCAAAGAAGGGCGTCCGGTGGAGGGGCCGTCGTTGGGCCGGCACGCTCGAGGGCGACAGCTTGTCGTGCACTCACCTCCAACGCCGTTCCCCGGTATCTCGAATTCCTCGACTCGCTACCCCTCACCGAAAACGGAAAGATCATAGAGAACGTCGTCCTCGCTGATGCCAAGGGCTGCTCCGGTGAGATGCCCCCACCACCAGAACTGCGCCTGCGGACAGACGACTCCTTTCGGTGGTCCCGTGGTGCCTGATGTGTAGAGGATGGCGCTCGCGTCACCCGGCCTCGTCCGAGCAGGCTCGAGGGCGTCGCCGAGCCCGGGTGGCGGCTCTCCCTCGAGTTGCCCGATTCGCGGTGCCGGGCCGTCTCCGATCTCCCAAACCGCTCGTGTTGCGTCGGGTAAAGCGTCCAACGAGGCGAGCTGAGCCGCCAGGCCGACGTCTGTGACGACGAGCGCCGGCTCAGCGTTCTCGAGGATGTGGGCCAACTGAGGCCCCTTGCTCGCGGTGTTGACTGGGACGAGGATCGCGCCCGACCAGATGCATGCAAAGAACAGCTCCACGAGGTCGCGACCGTTTGGCAGCAGGGCAACGACGCGGTCGCCCTGCTTGACGCCCGCCTGCCGGAGCGTCAGCGCCCGACGGGCGGCAAGGTCTGAGACCTCGGCGTAGGAATGCGTCGTGCCACCAACGGTGGCAAACGGACGGTCTTCGTGGGTGATAGCGCGTTCCCGCAGAAGGTGTTGCAGTGTCCGTTCGCCCGCTGGAGGGATCGGAGAATTAGCCGCCATCGTGGCACCCCGAACCCGCAGTCGACGTGCCTGCAGAAGTGACACTGTCCGCCGGCCCCCTATGCAGGTCAACCATTAGCGCCATCGAGATCATTTGTTGTCCGAGTCGGGTCGATGTTGTGGTTGATCCGAAAGAAGTTGGTCGGGTCGAATCGGCGCTTTGCCTCGAACAGCCTTTCGCGCTTCGCGCCGCTGTTCGCCCCCAAAGATCGGAGGATCCTGCCTTCTCCGTCCTCACCGCTGAAGTTCAGGTAAACCCCTCCTGCCGACGCGTCGGTCAGCGTCGACCAAGCCTCTCGAGTCCAGTTGATCTTGGCATCGAGATCTGCGTCGTCGGCGCTCATCATCGAGAACCCGGCCAGGTATCGGGCCTCGCGCAATCCAACAGCGGCATCCATCTCGTCCCAGTCTCCCATTGCGCCGCCGACCATCCCCATCTCGAACAGTGAGTTGGTCGTCGGCATCTGCTGGCTGTACTTCGCGATGCCGGTGATCGCCGAGTCAGTGAGCTGCGTCAGCATCTCTCCCTTCATGTAGCTCCGCATGCCTTGTGCGGCAGCCGCGCTGTCGTCTTGGCTGTGTTGCAGATCGACCATCCGCATTCTTGACAACCGTGCCGCTGTTGGCCCGAGCTCTCGTGTTAGCGGCGCTAATGCCACTTCACCGTCGTCGAGAGAGTCTCCGGCGTAACAGCCGAGGATGGCGACGACGAGCTGGCCGAGGTGGTCGTCCGCGATCAGGTCGTAGGCCGGGTTGACTTGTTCGATCGCGAGCCAAACCGTGACGTTGTTGGTGAGTTCGGCTGTCCAGTCGCGATAGAAGCGAAGGACGTCCTCGACGCGTCGGTCATCCGAAACGACGTGGTAGGCCTCACCGACGACGACGTGGACGAGCGGGTGCGACCGGAACTCGAATTCGGTGACGATCCCGAAGTTGCCCCCGCCGCCGCGCAATCCCCAGAGAAGGTCGGCGTTTTCGGTTTCGCTCGCGCGCACGATCTCTCCCTCTGCGGTGACTACACGTGCGGCGAGCAGGTTGTCGCAGGTGTAGCCGTGACGCCGCGTGAGCCAGCCTACGCCGCCGCTCAGCGCGAGTCCTGCGACGCCTGTCTCGGATACAACCCCCAGAGGTACGGCTCGACCGACACGGTCTCCGGCCGTATCGACCTCGTGCAACGTCGCTCCGCCTTGAACGAGCATCCGTCCTCCGTCGACTGGGGACGCAGAACGCATGGCCCCGAGGTCGATCACGAACCCACTGTCACATGTGCCGAACCCTGCGATGTGGTGTCCGCCGCCACGAACCGCAACGGGCACATTGGCATCTCGGAGCAGGCGCACCGCCGTTGCGACATCGGCTTCGTCTGCACACCGCAGTACTGCGGCAGGGCGGCGCACATCGAACATCGCGTTCCATACCCGCCGGGCGCTGTCGTACTCCGGGTCGTCGGGTGTGGTGACCGTCCCGCGCAAATCGGCCGTGAGCGCTCGCACAAGATCATCGAGCCCTGCCTGTTCTAACGCTGTCATGTGTCTCCAATTCACAGAGGTTGAAGGTCAGCGGTGTGAACTCACGTGGTAGAGGTCATCTAGACCTTGGTGGTCGCGTAGCCTGGTGTGACAACAGGTTCTGTGAGGTCGAACCGATGCTCGAGCCGTCCCTTGAGGATGAAGATCTCGGCGTTGAACATTTGGCATTCTTGAGCCCACGCGAAATCGTCGGTACTTTTCGGCCGCCAGATTGCGAGCGTGACGATGCATTGCTCCGCGGTGCCTCCCCAGTCAGAGCCCGGAATGACGCGGAGGAAGACGCTGCCGCTCTCGAGTTTCCCGGGCGCATCGTCGCCCACACCGACATCGTAGAAACAGACGAGTTCTTTCCTGTCGGGGCGGGGGACGACATAGCACGCCTGTCCGTCCATTATCGAGCGACCGACGAACAGCCGACCGTTGGGATGCTCGCCGACGTAGGCACGGTTGAGGCATCCCAACGTCCATTCACCTTGCTGGATTCCGTCTGTGAGGTAGTCGAAGGCCACCTCCGCTGGGACGTCGACCCAGTTGCTCGCGGTATGGCAGATGAGGTCGTTCGAGTGAATCACGTGTTCCTCCTTCGGGTTAGTAGCGTTGTGACGAACTGCTCGACGGTAATCGGGGTGACGATTCCCGGCGAGGGCGGGAGGATCGACGGCTCGATCGCGTCGAGCAGGACGCAGGCGATCGATTCCTCGGTGGGATTTAACGCGGCGGCAAGCATGTCTTCAATCTCAGGTGCCTGAACGTTGACGCGTTGGAACGACTCGCCGCTGAGGCGTTCGACGATTTCCAGTACTTCACTCTGGCTCAAGGCCTCGCCGTTGCCGAAGGCGATCGTCGCTCCGGTGTACGCATTCTCACGCACGGCCTGGTCTACCACCGCCGCAACGTCGGCCACGGATATCCAGGAAAGGGGGGACACCCCTCCGCCGAAGAGCTGCATCGAGCGAGAAGCGAGATCGAGTCCGAGCTCCTTCGTGAACCAGACGTCCATGAAGTTGCCTGGCTGGAGAATTGCGTACTCGACAGCTGCGGTGCGCAGCCGATTTTCGACCTCTCTCTTGGCGCGCTGGAACGAGGAGTCCAACGCGGCCGGGGGGAAGGAGAGGTACACCACTCGCTGGACGCCGGCCGCCTCGGCAGCATCCATGAGCGCTAGTTGCCCTTGGCGGTCGACGAGATCGATGGCGTTGGGCCGCGGGTCGTGCGGGAAGGAACTTGCTGTCGAGACGATTACGTCGACATCGTGAAGACACCTGGCCAGCGTTTCTCGTCGCTCGAGGTTGCCTTCTATTTCCTCGACACCAGCTGTCCGGAGCGCTTCACGTGCGGAGGGTGAAGCTCCGGAACGGACGAGGGCGCGTACGAAGTCTCCGCGCTCCGCGAGGCGGCGGCAGACGGCGCTTCCCAGATGTCCGGTGGCACCCGCCACAAGCACTTTGAGCGCCCCGCGGGTCACTGGCGAACCGCCAAGATGTGCTGGAGTCTCCGTCCCCATCACAACGCGCGAGCGAACGTCTCGGCTTCGTGGATCACGGCGGTTGTCGTGCGAGGAGAGCGGGCATCGCCGAGGAGATGTGTCGCTATCGCGCTCTCGCGCAACGCGAGGAAGAGCTCGTGACGCGGGGAGCGCTGGAGCGCGAAAACGATCGAGTCGACGTCGCGCACGACCAGACCTGGTCCACCCCAGATGTGGTCGAGGTTGACGCACTTCTCGTGGACTGAAGCGATGTCGTGCAAGGTCGTCAGCGTCACGCCCAGCTGGCGCAGGCGGGGCAAGATGTGAGGGAGTTCGAGATCTCCCGCCGTGGTTTCGCCGATCGCGTCAGCCGGTGTCACGAGATGCACTTCAGCCCCGGCGGCTGCGAGAGCCTCGGCGAGGCCGAGCGGCGGATAGGTGCCCGTCTCGTCGGCGATGATCACGCGATCGCCGAGTACACGCGGATCGTTCCGGGCTTGTGTCAGTGCTGCACCGAGCCCGAGCACCTTCGCGGTTCGCAAGCCCGGGATCTCTTTCCGTTCCGGCCGGCGCGCGCTGACGCCGCTGTCGTCCCAGCGTGCGCCGGTCGCGACGAGGACGATGTCCGGCGCCTCGGCAATGAGTCGGTCGGCGCTTGGGGCGCTTTCGACAATGAGCCTCCCGCCGTGTCGTTGGAGCGTCGCGACGAGATCCTCGACTGCGTGCCGCCAGCTCTCGCGTGTGGTTAGCCAGGCGACGTCCCGCAGATGCCCGCCAGGCTCGATCTCGCGTTCGTGCACCGACACCTGGTGGCCACGCTGGGCGACGGTCGCGGCGAAGCGAAGGCCAGCCGGACCGGCTCCGACGACAACGACCCGTTTCGGTGCTGCCGTTTGAACGAGTGTCCCTTTGCCCCACTTCTCCTCGCGCCCGACGGCAGGGTTGACGACACAGACGACTTCGGCCCCGTGGAGGGCACGGTTGACGCAGGTGTTGTCGCCCACGCAGCGGACGATCTCCGCCGATCGACCTGCTCGAGCCTTGCCGACCAGATCGGGGTCGGCGAGATGGGCTCTCGTCATCGCCACCACGTCGGCGGAGCCGTCCGCGATCGCTCGAGCCGCCATGCCGAGGTCGACGACGCGACCCGCGACGAAGACGGCTGCGCGTTCCCCGACCACGGCCTTCGCCCGGGCCGCAGCGCCGAACGCGTACCCCTCTGGGACGCTCATCGACGAGATTGTCAAGTGCTCCGAGTGCGGCGAGCCGATGGAGAGGTCGAAGAAGTCGTAGCTGCCCGCGTCCGCCAGCACCGCGAGTTGCGCCTCCGTTTCGGCGATCGTGATCCCCGCTGCTCCAATGCATTCGTCATACGTCAGGGCGAGTCCGACAGCGAATTCCTCGCCCACCTCGTCGCGGATCGCGGCGCCGATCTCGAGCGCGAGCCGGCATCGACGCTCCACGCTGCCACCGTAGGCATCGTCGCGTTGGTTGTAGAACGGGCTCAGGAACTGTCCGATCAGCCACCCGTGAGCACCGTGCACCTCGACGCCATCGAGCCCACCCGCACGAACGCTGCGGGCGGAACGTGCGAAATCGAGGATCATCTGCTCGATCTCTCCCGTCGAGAGCGGCGATGGAACCTCGCCCCCGGGAACGGGGATCGCTGACGGCGCGCGGACGGGTCCCCAGCGATCGAGCCCGACCATACTTCCTCCGGCGGCCCCACCCGCAACGAGTTGCGCAAAGAAACGGGTCTCATAGCTCCGAAGCGCTGTCGCGAGGACACGAAAGCGTTCGACCTGCCGCTCGTCGTACGCGGCGATCTCGCGTGGAAATCCAGTCCGGCTGATCGATGTTGCCGTCAGTTGCTCACTGACGAGAAGGCCGACCCCTCCCTTCGCCCGCTCGCGATAGAACGCAATGTGTCGATCGCCCAGGAGCCCACCGGTCCCATACTGAAGGGTCGTGGCGGAGCACATCACCCGGTTTGGCAATACAACCCCACGAAGCACGAGCGGCTCCCAGAGCGCATCGAGTGGATGGTCGGCCATGTCTCCTAGGTGTCCCGCCTGTTGATCATCCGTATCTCCGGCGCGAGGGTCTGTCTGACTCACGACGTGCTTGTCGCCTGGACCGCGTTCGCCGCCCTGCCAGCAGACTCAAGGGCGCCGTCGATCCACCCGATCCAGCGGTTCGCAAGGTCGGCGTTTGCGAAGTGGACTCGACCCTCGCTTGCTTGGAGCGCGGATATCTGTGTGCTGAGCAGCCCGGGGCGGGTGCACATCCACGTGCCCTTCGCCCACGGATCGGCGCTCCAGTCATGTTCTGCGACATCGATGACCTGCGCGCCGGGGAAGTGATGCTCGACGGCCGCTTGGATGGACGCACCGCCTCCAGCCGTGAGCCCGTTCTGCGGCGCCGAGAAGCAGACCATCAATTGTGTTCCGTCATCCAGGTCGTACTCGGGTGAGATCCAGAGGAGTTGTCCGCCGAGCCCGAAGCCGATGACGTCCGTCGGAGCTCCCGCTAATCGCACCCAGATCTTCCTCATCCTGCCCGCGTGTGGGTTGGCCGCCGCGTTGACCTTCTCGGGCGACAGCGACCACCCCCACTCGATGTCGTGCCAGGTGGCGATCGGGGACGCGACGACCGCATGCGCCCCGCGAAATGTCGCTCCGTCTCGCGCCCTCACGGTTACGCCTTCCTGGTCTTGCTCGACGTGCGTGATGGGTGCGGAGAGCACGACATCGGCTCTTGAGTCCTCGACCATCTTCTGGATCGCGCCGCCCGTTCCGGCGGCGAGTTTGTCGACGACCGACGCATACCAGCCCCATGCACTGTGATCCATCGCGGCTACCCAGCTCAGGGCCGTAAGCGCGGACCACTCTGTCGGATCGGCGCCCGACCCGAGGGCCGCGAACGCCTCCAAGAACTGACGAGTTTGCGGACCCAACGCAAGCCGGTCAAGGAATTCGGCGACAGAAACGTCGAGATCGGCGAGATCATGTTGGTCGCGTGGAGTGTCCCGCTCAATGCGGTGCGACTCCTTGATGATCTGGTACCAGGCACGTTCGAGGTCATAGAGCTCGTCCCCGTCGACCGGGAACGCGCGGGAGTCTTTGCCGACGAACGACCAGGAAAATCTCACTTCTCCTGCACGACTGGGAGAAAGCTCGAGGCCGTACCGCTCGATCTCCCGCCGGACATACAGATGGTAATTGGGCGACACCCACGTGCCGCCCATCTCAACGCTCTGCGCCGTCCCGGGGAATGGTGCGGTCCACGTCTTACCACCCAGGCGGTCACGGGCCTCCACGATCACGACGGACAGGCCGGCGTGCCCGAGATCACGCGCGGCGCAGACACCCGCGAATCCCCCGCCGATGACGACAACGTCATATCGCCCCATCGATACGCCTCTCCCTTGCTGGTTGCGTGCTCTTCGGCGGACGTGGAAAGCTAGAAGCCAAGCGGCTTGGAACTGCGGAGGTGGAAGACCTTGAAGGTCGTCGTATGGACGGTCCACTCGGTGTGCAGCCCACCGTCGAAATGGAGGAGTTGCCCGCCTCGCGCCTCGATCGGTTCGCCGCCATCCGGCCTGATTGTCGCGTGCCCCGAGACGAAGAACGACGTCTCGTCGACGTGTGTCCCGCGCATGACGCACGGGGTAATCCGCTGCGTCCCGACGGCTTCGCAACCATCGTCGGAGACCCACAGAATCCGTCCTTCGAGAATTGGATCCCCTTCGACCTCGAGACCGGACTCGGGGTCGGGGAGGGGCCAGGGCTCGAGTTCGACATCGTGGACGTTGACGTGCGTGAGATCGGGCATTGCTGGAGTCTCTCCCCTCTAGTTGTGTGGAACCGCTCGGTAGTGGACGTCACGCGGACGTGTCCTCGTTGCCCGTGTAGGACACGGCGGCCCTACCAGCGAGCGTGGGCGTGTCCGCGATTAACTCGCGCGTGTACGGGTGCTCCGGGCGATCGATGACGCTGTCCGTCACGCCGGCCTCCACGATGTGCCCCTTGTGAAGCACCATCACGCGGTCGGCGATCGTACGCACAAGAGCAAGGTTGTGGGTGACGAACAGAATCGCGAGCCCTTCCCGCTCCCGCAGTTCGTGGAGTAGCTCGATGATCGCAGCCTGCACGGAGACATCGAGCGCCGAGGTGATCTCGTCGCAGATGAGGACCGAAGGCCCGCTGGCGAGCGCGCGCGCGATGGCGGCCCGCTGCCGCTCTCCGCCGGAGAGTTCGTCCGGATACGCGTTCGCCATCGCGGCGGGCAGCGACACCCGCTCAAGTGCGAATGCGACGCGCTCGGCCGCTTCCCTGCCCCGCAGTCCGAAGAAGTGCTGGACGGGCATGCCGACGATCTCGCCGATCGTATGCCGCGGGTTGAGCGAGTTGTAGGGGCTTTGGAAGATGTATTGCAAGCCCTGGCGGCTCTTCGAGGGCCGGTGCCGGAGGTCGGGGCTCACCACCTCGTTCCGGAAGCGGACCTCACCCTCGCCTGGTACGTGGAGCCCCATGATCGCCCGCGACAACGTGGTCTTGCCTGACCCCGACTCGCCCACGAGTGCAAGGCACTCCCGCGGGCGAAGGTCGAGGGACGCATCGAACAAGACCTGGTGGTCGCCATGGAAGGCAGTTAGTCCCGAGACGGCCAGAACGGGTTCCGCGGTGTTCGGAGGGCGATCGTCGAGTATGAGAAAGCTCAGATCCGACCTGGCGAGCTCGGCGGCACGGAAGCAGGCAACGTCGTGGTGCCGCTCGAGCTGTGTTACGGGCGGCTCGGCGACGAGGCACTCAGGGACGGCATCCGTGCATCGTGGCGCGAAGACGCATCCCTCTGGTCTTCGGCCGGGAGGTGGCACGTGGCCTGGGATAGCCTCGAGCTGGAGTCGCGCGGCAATATCCGGGATCGCCTCGATGAGGCGACGCGTGTACGGGTGGGCAGGTCGAGCGAATAGCCGCTGCATCGGTCCCAGCTCGACCATCCTCCCGGCGTACATCACGAGGACACGGTGGGCCAACATCGATAGGGCCGCGAGGTCGTGGCTGACATACACCGCGCCTACCTCGTGCACTCGACAGAGGTCGCGCACCGTCTCGAGGACATGGGCTTGGGTCGTCACGTCAAGACCGGTCGTCGGCTCGTCGAGGACGATTACCCCTGGCCGGAGCACGAACGCCATCGCGATGCAGACGCGCTGCTGCTGTCCGCCGGAGAGCTGGTGCGGGTACCGCTTCAGGAAGGTTTTGTCGGACGGAAGCTTCACCTCGACGAGGGTCTCGCATACGCGCTCGAAGATCTCCGCTTTGGTCGCCGCTGGCCGATGCGTCTCGATCACTTCTGCGAGTTGCATCCCGATCGTCAGCGCTGGATTGAGCGCCGCCGCGGGGTCCTGTGGGACGTATGACACCTTGCTGCCGCGGGCCGCGCGGACGTCGGTGGGCGTGCGGCCGAGCATTTCCTCACCGCCAACGAGCACTGATCCCTCGGCGATCCGCGTCCCGCGACGCGCGTGTCCGAGCAGCGCGAGCGCTACTGTCGTTTTCCCCGAGCCGGACTCTCCGACGACGCCGACGATCTCGCCTCGTGAAACGGAGAATCCAATGCCCTTGACGATCTCCTGGCCGCCGGGCTCGAGCTCAACCACCAGACCCGACACGTCGAGTGCAATCACCGTGTGGCTCCGACGCGGTCGACCCCGGCGATCGCTCGCGCGATGCCTTCTGCGATGAAGTTGGTCGCGATCGCGAACAAGCCGATACAGACCGCCGGCACGAGCACCGCCCACGGTTGCAGCGTGATGATCTGCCTGTTTTCGTTAATCATCAGGCCCCAGTCGGCGTTCGGAGGCTGGATCCCGAAGCCGAGGAAGCTGATCGCGGCGATCAGTGCGATCGACCACGTGAGACGCAGGCCGTACTCAACCATCAACGGCGTGGTCACGTTCGGAAGGACCTCCTTCGTCAGGATCCGCCACCGCGACAGGCCGATGAGCTCGGCCGACTCCACGTACTCGCGAAGCACGACCTCCGAAGTGATGCCGCGCACGACGCGCGCAACCTGCGGCATCCAGGCGATCGCGACGAGCACAACGATGAGCGGGAGTTTCGGCCCGAACATTGAGACGAAGAGCAGGACAAAGACGATCTGTGGGAACGCGAGGATCACGTCCATCCCGCGCATCAGCAGGTCGTCTGCAGCCGTGCGCGTGTAGGCGGCGACGAGGCCGATCGCCGCGCCGAACGCAACGCCGAGCGTCGCAGCAGAAAACGCCATCCACAGGACGCTGCGCCCGCCCCACAGCACCCGCGACAAGACGTCGTGGCCGAGGTAGTCGGTGCCGAGGGGAAAGCTGCCCGACGGGCCTTGCGCGGGCAGGCCGACGACGTCGTCTGGGCTGTGCGGCGCCACAAACGGCCCGATGATCGCGATCGCTACCACGAACAGGAGGAGCAGGAGCCCGAGCCGGACCCGGCCGAAGCGCAGCGAACGCCGGAGCGTACGGAACCGCTGGCGGCGCGCCACCGGCGCCGTCTCAGCCGCCGCCGCGGGGACGACGCTCATGTCCGGCGCGTCCTCAGGCGCGGGACGAGCAGTACCGTGAGCAGATCGGCGACGAGGTTCACCACGACGTAAACAGTCGCGAGCAGTAGCACGATCGCCTGCACCGTGGGCACGTCGCGCGCAGCGACGGCGGTCGTCAGAGCGCTACCGATCCCCGGATATGCAAACAGGTACTCGATCGCGACGATGCCGCCGGTCAAGTAGATGAGCGTGAGCGCGGAGCCCTGGATCACCGGCACGAGCGAGTTGCGCAGTGCGTGCCGGCGCACGACGATGCGCTCCGGGAGGCCCTTCAGCCGCGCCATTTGGATGTATTCGGACTCGAGCACATCGATCATCGCGGCGCGCTGTAGGCGCGTGAGGTATGGCAGCACGGCGAGGACGAGCGTCAGGACAGGCAGGGCAAGCTCACGCGGGTGCGTGAAGGCCGACCCGCCCGACGGGAGCAGCGCGACCGTCGGCAGCAGTTTCCACACCGTGGTGCCGAGCAAGATCAGCAGCCCGAGACCTATCACGAACTCGGGCAGCGCCGTGAGCACGAGAAAAATCCCCTGGCTGGCGTGGTCGAGCGGCCGGTCGCGGCGCATCGCAGCGAGCGAGCCGATGAGAACGGCAAGAGGGATGGAGATCAGCGCAGAGGCTAGGACGAGCGCGAGCGACGCCAACCCTCGATCGATGAGAATCGAGCTGACCGACTGCGGTGACGTGAGCGAGTCGCCGAGGGAGCCGGTCGCAAAGCCTTTCAGCCAGTCCAGGTACTGGGTCACCAATGATCGGTCCAGTCCAAGTTGCTCGCGGAGCGCGTTTAGCTGTTCGGTCGACGCACTCCGCCCGAGAATCTGCGTCGCGGTGTCGCCCGGCAAGGCCTGGGTGGCGGCGAACACGAGAAGCGACACCCCGAAGAGCACAAGAAAGCTGGACAAGACACGTTTCAGGATCCACCGGGTCGTGGTCGTGCGTGACGACTGGGCACCGGAGGCACCTGGCCCCAGAGGCTCAGTCAGAACCTCCGGGGCCAGCAGTTGCTCTCCACCGGCCACGTCCGCCTCCCGTTGGTCGTCGACCTACCGGAGCCAGAGCTTGTGCAGCTGGGCGCGATTGAGACCGAAGTAGGTCTTGTCGATCGGCTGCACGCCTCCAACTTTCGCCGCGTACGCGTCCACGTTGTTCTGGTACGACCAATTGATGTAGCCGCCGCGGTCGTACTGAATCTGCTGCATTTGATGGACGATTGAGGTGCGCTTGTTCTTGTCAAGAGTCCTTGACGCTTGGTTGAACAACCGGTTGAAGCCCGGGTCGTTGAAACGCGTCGCGTTGACGACGTTCGCTCCGGGTCCATCGGCGATCGAGGCAACGACGAGGTACGGAAGGCCGACCCAGAAGTCGATCGCGAACGGCCACTTGGTGTATCGCGCGAAGAATGACCCCGGATCGAGCTTGCGGACATTGATCGTGACCCCCGCCGCCTTCGCGTTCTGCGCGAGCACCTGGCAGGCCTCGACGATCCCCGCCGCCAGCGGCGAAGTGACCAGCTCCACTTTGAGATTCGACTGGCCAGCGGCCTTGAGCAGGCTCTTCGCCTTCTCGATGTCCTGCTCCCGGACGAAATCCTTGTACGAGGGGTCGAAGCGTCCGTACGTGTCACCCGCAGGTACGCCCTGGCCATAGAGCGCTGTCGCGATCGCCTGTTTCCGGTCCATGATGAGGCGCATCGCCTGGCGCACGCGGACGTCGTTGAACGGCGCGACGTCGACACGCATCGTGATCGGGTTCCAGCCGCCGGTCGGCGAGAGCGCGACCCTGATGCCTGACTGGCCCCTCAAGGGGGTGACCTGCGAATAGGGCACCTGGTTGATCACGTCCACCTGACCGGAGCGCAACGCGTTCACCCGTGCGGTGTCGTCGGGCAACTCCGTGATGATGCACTGGTCGGCATAGGCTGGCGTCCCGTGATAGTTCTCGAACCGGGTGAGGACTGTCTGGCGCCCCGGCTGGAACGACTTGAGTCGCCACGGCCCTGTGCTAACAGGCTTCTTCGGGTCATACCCGACGGGGATCAGGAAAATGATGTCGCTCATCAGGTAGTCGAAGAACGATCGCGGGGCCTTAAGTGCGAACCGAACGGTCCGCTTGTCCAGCTTCTTGGTTCGCGTCAGGTCGACAGCGGTCAGCTGCCCGGCGGCCGTCGCGGCCGACTTCGGATCCATGACTCGCTTGACCGAGTAGATCAAGTCGTCGGCAGTCGCCGTCTTGCCGTTGTGGAACTCCACGCCCTGCTTAAGCCGGACAGTCCACTCGGTTGCCGTCTTATTCGGCTCGAACTCCTCGGCAAGAAAGTTGTTGTGCAGCCTGAAGTTGCCATCGAGGAATGGGACCGTCTCGTAGAACGCCTGCATTCGGACCGTCGCCGACGGTCCGTTGACGTGCGCCGCGTCGAAGTCATCGGTCGGGGCGCCGCCAGTGATGCCGACTCGAAGCGTCCCGCCGCGGGTCGCTGCTTCGGCGAGATCGTGAGCGAGCGCCGCCCTCGCAACGTCCGTCCCGAAGAGGCCGCGCGTCCCGAGCAGTGCCGCACCCATGGCACCCGCACGGACGAGGTCGCGGCGAGTGAGTTCTGTCATCAGCGTTCCTCCAGTGGTTGTCGGGGTCTTGCTTTCAGACGTGACCCGCCCGCCTGAGTTAGCCGGTTACGGGAACATCAGCTCCCGGCGTCCGGTCTTCTGGATGACGGTCTTGTTCTCTTGGAACTCATGCATCGCCTCGGGACCCATCTCGCGCCCCACGCCACTCAACCCGTAACCTCCATGCGGCGTTTCAGGGAACATCGCGAGCCATTCGTTGACCCAGACCATGCCGACCGACAGCTCGCGCGTGACCGTGTCGGCTACCTCGAGATCGTGGGTCCAGATGCCTGCAGCGAGCCCGAATCTGGTGGCGTTGGCCCGCGCGATTGCCTCGGACAAGGCGGCGTAACGCCCCACCGCTAGGACAGGACCGAAGATCTCCTCTTGAGCGATTCTCATCGACTCGTCGACACGATCGAAGACGGTTGGTCCGAAGAAATAGCCAGTCTCGAGGTCTTCGAGGAGACGTTCTCCCCCCAGGATCAACTCCGCTCCCTCTTCCCGGCCTAGCTCCACATACGACACGACTCGCTCCAAATGCTCACGGCTGATGAGAGGTCCGATCTGAGTGTCTTCACTCGTTGGCTTTCCAACGCGAAGCCGGCCGGCGCGTTCGAGAAACAGTGAGAGGAATTCGTCGGCTATCGGCTCGTGGAGCAAGAGACGGGACGATGCGTTGCAGACCTGACCGGTGTTGAAGAAGATCCCGAAGAGGGCGCCGTCAACGGCCGCCTCGAGGTCCGCGTCCTCGTGCACGAGCATTGGCGATTTGCCGCCGCACTCGAGCGCAACTCGCTTCATCGTTCCGGCACAGGCCTCCATAACGCGCTGCCCGGTGCCCGACGATCCCGTAAACGAGACGACCGCCACATCTGGGTGCATACAGAGACGGGAGCCCACCGGACTGCCCTGCCCCGAGTCCGTAACGACGTTGAAGACCCCGGCTGGGAACTCGAGTTCTTCGAATGCACGAGCAAGCTCGAGCGCCGTGAGCGGAGTCTGAGGTGCGGGCTTGAGGACGATCGGGCAGCCTGCTGCCAGGGCAGGAGCCGCCTTTTGAGCCGCTATCAGGAGCGGAAAGTTCCACGGCGTGATAACCCCCGCGACACCCGCCGGCTCCTTGAGGGTGTAGGCGAACAGGTCTGGGCGAAGGCCCTGGATCGTGCGCCCGCCGACATCGCGGACGATCCCGGCGTAGTAATCGAAAAAGTCAGCTGCGAAGAGAACGTCGAAACGAGCCCAGGAAACCGGCTTCCCTGCTTCGGCAGAGACGATCGTCGTAAGCTCGTGAATGTGCTCGCGCAACCAATCCGCAACGCCCCGCATGAGCTGCTGCTTTCGCGCCCCTGGCACGTCCTGCCAGGCCCGAGAGCGATGTGCGTCTAGAGCGGCCGCAATCGCACGATCAGCGTCTTCTTCACCGCCGGACGGAAAGTGACCGATCGGCTCACCGGTCGCCGGATTCTCACGTTCGAAAGTCTCCCCGGTCGATGACGCCGACCACCGGCCGTCGATGAACAGCTCGTACTCTCTCGTGGGCGTCTTGACTTCCATCGTGGACATCGAACCCCTCTCGGCGGTACCCACGAACGATCTAGATCCTTGCCCCGGGATCGTGGTGGTGACCGAATACGCAGTCCTGCCAATCGTGCGGTGCCGCGAGTATCAGACCATGCTGTGCATTTGTCAAGCAATACGCGCGGATCAATCTATCCAAGCCGGCCAACAGGAGGCTGTGTTACCGTCCATTTGTCAAGTTAGTGCTCGTCGGAGGCGGACATTGCCCGATCGTAAAAGCGCCAATCGAAAGCCACGGCGATCCCCGATCGCACACGGCCAGGGTCGCGAGGCTCTCTGCCGGGCGTTACCCCGAGTCGTTGCGAGAGATGGGTTCGACGGGGTCACGTTCCGTTCTGTCGCGGCCGAGGCCGGTGTCACACACGGACTCGCCTCATACCACTTCGGAACCCGCGAGTCGATGATCCACGAGACGCTCACGTGGGCCGTCGCGAATACAATCGAGACAACGCACCTCGCTGCGCTGGTGGACGACATCGAGGATTTCGCAGCCGATGTGCCGCACGTGCTGAGCGAGCGACCGGAAGACGCCGTGTTCCAGTTCGATGTGCTGCTCCGAGCGCTTCGCAGTCCAGCGTTGCTCGCCGACATGCGCAAGAGCTACGACGATTATGTCAACGCGATCGAAGAGTCGCTCAGCGGTTGCGGCATCGAAGGAAAGGTAATCGCCCGACTCGTCTTCGCCGCACTCGATGGCCTGACGCTGCAGCAACTGTTGTACGGCGACGAGACCAGGACGGAAGAGGCGATCGCGATGCTTCGCCACCTTCTCTCGCTCCTCGCAAGTTCAACGGATCGGACCGCGGCGTCTCATCGCGACGGATCCGCGTCACCAGATGGGTGACGGCAGCAAGGCGTCGAGACGAGCGACTTGACCGATGCCGAACGCGCGCTCTGACCGCACCTAGCCAGGATGGTGCGCGCAGTGTCCAGCGTGGGTGTGGGCGGGTGGAGGAACGTCGAGCGCTGGGTTTTCGTTGAAGAAGCCGAACGGCTTCAGCATGAATCCGATGTAGTGGACTGGCATGACCGGCCAGTCTTCTGGGCGTGGGATGTGGTGCAGTCCAAACGTGTACCAAAGAACGATGTCCTCGTTCTCGATCGAGCGTCCCCTGGCAACCATCGCCGGAAGCCCTTCTCCACCCGCGTGCTGGTTGGGGTAGTCACCGGCGGCATAGCGCTCAGACGGGTCGTAGTGCGTAACCCAGACATGCTTGAAGGCGAACCCGGCGCGGCGCCCAAAGGCTGATTCGGGCTGCGCGAACGGGAGAACATTTTCGCCTGGCAGCAGCCGGTAGCCGACGGGCTCGCCAACCGCATTGTGTGATGAGGGATTGACGACGAGCCAGGTTCGGGCATTGAGCGGGTCGATCAACTGTGGCGACTCGTCCTCTGTCATCAGCTGTTTCTTGACCGGATAGAAGCCGTTTCCGAAGGGGTTGTCCGGGCCGGGCGGAGCAGCTTCGGTGTGGACTTCGTAAACCGAGTTTCGCTCTCCGTCGAGGTCGAAATCGAGGCGAACATTGAAGAAATGCTGGTGGATCATGCCGTTGACGCCCTCGGCCACGAGCTGGCCGTACACGGGGGTCTCGCCCTCAGCAATCGCAGCAGTCGCGATGATGCCCGTCGCCTTGATCTCCGACTCGATCGTGCCGTCCTGATACAGGTACCAGAAGAACCCGTACTCGTAGTTGCCGATTGTCGACATCGACGAGATCACGAGGCGGCGCGACCTACGGACCTCCGTTTCGCTCGTTCGAAAGTCCCAATGCTTCCAGAGGACGCCGTAGTCCTCCTCGTGCATGCAGATGGCGTTCTTGATTACGACGGGCTCCCCGCCGCCATTCGACACGGTCGCGTCGAAGTAGTGGATCTCACCGAGGCAGTCACAACCGAGCTCAAGGGAGTTTGCGAGCGTCCCTACGAGGTTCTCGCCGATGTCGAACGGCGCTTGCAGGTATCTGGTCGGACTGGGATAGCCATACGGGACAGCCATCTCCGAATATGAAGCGCGGTGAAGGATCGGCCGGACGCGTCCCCCGTCGGCGTAGCCGAGCTGATGGAGTACAAGGCCTTCGCGTGCCGTGAATCCGACGCGAAGTGACCATCGTTGCCATTCAACGAGATTGCCGGTGACATCGAAACTCGTCCCCTCTGGCTGAGTAATCTCGATCGGCTTGAGGCCGTCGCGCTGGCGTCCGAGCCTCGCCGCGCGGTACTCACCGTCGCCCGGCGGCACCCGAACGGCGCCGAAGTCCGAAACCTCAAGAACCTCACCTAGGTTGAGATCGACCAGCCCCACGAGCCCCTCGATCGGACGTGCGTATGGGTTCGAGTCCGGGAACGCGCGAACCCATGCGAGAGCGCGACAGAGTCGCCGACCCTCGTATGCGTGGTCACCCCAGGCGCCGGCCGGAATCGGATCGACGCACACGAGCGAGAGGTCAGTAATGCCTCGTCGTTCGAGGGCGGCCACGAAGTCCGGGTGCGCGAGCATCAACTGCTCCAGCTGCATGTACTCCTCGGGAACCATCGCGGGTTGATGACCCTCGAGAGCGTCCAGGCTGACCACCCGTTCGGCCGAGATGTCGACGACCCCTTCGTATGCGCAATCTTCCGTGGGCGACAGGACGACGATCTCAGCCTCGCGCGAGATCGGCGTTGACGGCCAGCCGGACAGCGCCGGTTTGGATGGCTCATGCAGTCCGACAGTTACGAAGCGGAGGTCCTTTGGCACCGCGGCGCGGACCAGTGACACTGCCCGTTCAATCTCCTCCGCAGCGAGTGGATCGAGCGGGTGGATCGTCGTCTCCGGAGGGGTCACCGCGGCCACAGCTGTGTCTCGAAGCTCAAGGAGTTGGGAGCATTTACGACAGGCATAACGACCTCCAGGGGACGGTAGCGGCGATCGCGCCTAACTGTACATGTGTCAAGTTCAGGATGAGGCGTGCCACCGCCCTACGGCTTGAGCACACCCAAACAGCCTCCCGAACTGCCCGACGGAGAGGGTCACGTGGCGGCGCGTAAAGAAGGACCGACCGTGCGGGGTTTCTGTGTCAAGCCGACGCGCGGACTCGAACCGCGGACCCCTTCATTACGAGTGAAGTGCTCTACCAGCTGAGCTACGTCGGCGCGGCCTGGATACTAGCCTCTCGGCGTCGGAACGTCCGGATTCGTCCGGGTCGCCCAGGGAGATGTTCCACAACGGATCGACGCCCTCACGTCGCCGTCCCACACAGCTTCTAACGGCCGACTCGTCAGATGCCACGTTGCCCGTTCATTTTCACGGCGGCGACGCCAGAACAATCGACCGATGAGTTTCATCCCGGCGAACGGTCTCTTGCTTCGAGGTTCTGCCCAACCACGCTCAGGAGGGACCAGATGACCCGGATAGTCCTACTCGTCGGAACCCGGAAGGGCTGTTTCGTGCTCGAGAGCAACGCGGACCGCAGGGACTGGAGCGTCCGCGGGCCGTTCTGCGACGGCTGGCCGGTGTTTCACGCGGTGCACGATCCTGCGACCGGTGCGCTCTATGCTGCCGCAGCCAGCGAGTGGCACGGCGCCGGCGTTTGGCGCAGCAACGACCTTGGCGAGACGTGGAAGTTGTCGAGTGAGGGTCTCGCACACTCCGATCCCGGGTTGAAGATCTCGAAGATCACGGGCCTGACGGCCGCCCACGGGCGAGTCCTGGCCGGCACCGAGGCTGCAGGCATCTTCGAGAGCAGGGACGGTGCCGCCACGTGGTCGCTCCTCAGCACGCTCGACGGCCAACCCGGCCGTGACGACTGGAACGATCCTGCCAAGCAGCCTCCCGGACACCTCGGGCTGCCCGCGATCCTCCCCCATCCCGACGAGGCCCCTCACTTCTGGGCTGTGATTCAGGGCTACGGGATCTTCGAAACGACCGACGACGGCGCCTCCTGGACACCACGCAACCGGGGGCTGCGTGCGGAGTGGCCGCTCGAGAATCCCGAGGTCGGATACTGCGTGCACAAGCTCGTGATGTCGCCGGTCGACCGAGACCGCATGTATCAGCAGAATCACTGCGGCATGCATCGGAGCGACGACGGTGGGCATTCCTGGTCGGAGATCACCGAAGGGCTTCCCAGCGACTTCGGGTTCGCTGCCGCAGCGCATCCCCACGACCGGGACACCTTCTACGTGATCCCACTCGACCCTGGGCACGGACGCTGTATGCCCGACGGTCGCGCCGCGGTGTGGCGCACGGACGACGCCGGCTCGTCCTGGCGGCGGCTCGCTCGGGGCCTACCCGAGCGCGATGCGCATCTCGGAGTGCTGCGCGAGGGCCTCGCAATCGATTCGCTCGATGTTCCCGGCCTCTATTTCGGCACGAGCACAGGACAGGTATTCGCGAGTGCGGACGAGGGCGACAGCTGGGAGGAGATCGCCGGCTATCTCCCTGCGATCTCGTCGGTCGAAGTCGCGGTGCTGGCGTAGCCATGGCCGACCTGCACCTGCCCTCCACGTTGCCGCCCCTGTTTCACGAGCTGCCGCGACGACTCGAGATCGACGCCGCGACCGTGGACGAGGCGATCGAGCGGCTCGACGAACGTTGGCCCGGGCTCCGCGACCGGTTGTGCGACCCCGGCCCCGTGCTGCGCCACCACATCAACGTCTACGTCGATCGCGAGCGCGCCGGCCTCGAGACACCCCTCGCGCCTCACTCGCGGGTCGACGTGATCGCCGCCATCAGCGGCGGCTGAGGCACCCCCGCGCCCGACGGTCAGCCGGCGGGAAGCGAGCTCGAGAGCGGCGGGACGAGTGGGATCGTGACTCGGACTGTGAGACCGATGCCACCGTCTCGGCCCTCGTTCGCGACGGTGGCCGCACCGCCGTGCGACTCCGCGATCGCAGCCGTGATCGCGAGGCCGAGACCCGCCCCGCCGGCATCGCGCGAGCGGGATGCGTCACCACGGTAGAAGCGCTCGAACGCGTGCTCGAGCTGGGCGTCGGAGAGCCCGGGACCGGTATCCGCGATCTCGACGACGGCCTGATCGCCGCGGGCCAGGACCCCTACGGCGGCGGCGGAACCCGGCGGGGTGTGGGCGCGCACGTTGGCGAGCAGGTTGTCGAGGATCTGCCGCAGCCGCTCGCGGTCGCCCAACACCTCCACCGGCACGGGTACGTCGAGCTCGATTTCGCGTCCCGGATCGAGCGTCCTCGCGGCTTCGACCGCGTCGCGTGCCACCTCGCCGAGCGCGACCGGCTTGCGCTCCAGCGGCCTGCCCTGGTCGAGCCGGGCGAGCAGCAGGAGATCGTCGACGAGGAGCCCCATTCGCCGCGACTCGCGCTGGATGCCGGTCATCGCCCGCTCGAGATCGTCCGGCCGCTCGCGCGCCCCGCGGTCGAAGAGCTCGGCATAGGCGCGTACCGCCGCAAGCGGGGTGCGCAACTCGTGGGATGCATCGGCGACGAACCGTCGCAACCGCTGTTCCGACGCGGTGCGCTCGTCGAATGCCTCCTCGATCTGGCCGAGCATCGCGTTCAGCGCCCCACCGAGCCGGCCGACCTCGGTCTTGGGGTCGTCGTTCTCGACCCGCCGGGAGAGATCGCCGCCTGCGATGTCCGCCGCCGTCACTTCGATGCGGCCGAGCGGCCGCAGGCCGACCCGGACGAGCCACAGCCCGAGCACCAGGGTCGCGGCGAGCACCGAGAGCGCGACGACAACCTCGACCACGAGCAGCTGGTGCAGGGTGTCATCGACCTCGTCGAGCGGGGCCGCGACGATGAGTGTCTGCCCGCCCTGGAGCCGTTCGAGTTGCACCCGGAAGCGCGTTCCGCCGCTCGCCGCATGCACCGTGAACGGGTCGTCGTCGGCCTCGGCACCGGTCGCCCGCGACACCGGCAGGTCCGGTTGCGGGGGCGGCGTCTCACCGGGACGCACGCCGACCGGCGCCCAGCGCAGCTGCTCCCCCGAGGCCGCGAGGCCGATGTACACGCCCGGATTCGACGCACCGAGGGCGTCGACGTCGCCGGGGTCGAGGTGGCCGCGCAGATCGAGGGACCGCGCGAGGGCCTGCGCGTTTCCACTCACCGTACGGTCGACGCGGTCGACGAGGAACGAGCGCAACGACGCGTAGGTAAGGATTCCGGCGACGATCAGACCGACGGCGGTGAGGGACACGAGCACCGCGAGCAGACGCGCCCGGAGCGACACGGAGCCGTCGCCTAGGACTCGCGCAGCGCGTAGCCGACGAGCCGCACCGTCTGGATCAGCGGCGGGCCGAGCGGATCGAGCTTCTTGCGCAGGTAGCTGATGTAGGTCTCGACGACGTTCGCGTCACCGCCGAAGTCGTAGTGCCACACGTTGTCGAGGATCTGGCGCTTTGTCAGCACCCGTCGCGGGTTCAGCATCAGGAAGCGGAGCAACTCGAACTCGGTGCGCGTCAGCTCGATCGGCTGGTCGCCGCGCCACACCTCGCGTGTCTCCTCGTCGAGAGACAGGTCGGCGAAGCGCATCGCACCGTCCGCTTCGCCCCGTGTCCGCCTGAGCACCGTCTGCACACGAGCCACGATCTCGGCCAGGCTGAACGGCTTCGTCACGTAGTCGTCCGCGAGCGCGAGGCCCGCCACCTTGTCCTCGGTCGCGTCCTTGGCGGTCAGGAAGATCACCGGAACGCGGTGGTTGCCGTCGCGCAGTCGTCGCGCAATCGCGAAGCCGTCGAGATCCGGCAGCATCACGTCGAGCACGATCAGATCGGGCCGGAACTCGTCGATCGCCTGCTCGGCCGCCCGGCCGGCGCCCACCTCCATCGTCTCGAACCCCTCGTAGCGAAGCGCAGTCGCAACCGCGTCCGTGATCGACGGCTCATCGTCGACCACCAGCACACGGGCGGCGTGAGAGGGAAGGGCTGCGGTCTCGGCCATCGACCGTAGAGTGCCAGCCCTTCCTGTGAGTTGCCTGAGAGTCGCCTGTGTGCGCAGCCGGACTCGGGCCTCTGGATCAGGCGAACGCGAGTTGCAGCTGCACGAACAGTGCGTCGAGCCACAGCCCCGTGCTGACGTTGAACTCCTCCGCCGACCGCCAGGACTGGCGAACGAGGGCCGCCGCCCGCTCGGGCCCTCGGCCGAGGTCGAGCGCGACATCGGCCCGGAGATCGTCGAGGCGATCGGCGTGGGTCGTTGCCCGCTCGGCGCCGCTCGCGACGACGACGAGATCCCTGTACCACGCTGCGAGCTCCTCGAGTTGCGCCAGCAGCTCCTCGCGCTCGGCGCCCCGCTGCACGCGCTTGACTCGCTGCTCGGCATCACGCGGCGCCAGGTCGAGGCCTGCCACGACCAGCTCTTCGTGATCCCGCGCGGTCTTCCCTCGCAGATCGACCGCATCGAGCAACGCCCGAGACGCGTCGGCCGGCTGGAACGCAGACTCGAGGTACGGCCCACGTGCGGCGGCGATGATGGCGGCGCGCCGCTCGCGAACGTCCGGGTCGATCAGCCGTTGGGCGCGGTCGAGGCGGCCTCCCGCGACCCGAGCGGTCGCCGTCGCCTCCGCTTCGCCCAGCTCCGGCGCCCGAGTCGTCAGCCATTCTCGCACCGCACGCTCCGAGAGCCGCCGGAAGGGGACGAGCTGGCAGCGCGAGCGGATCGTCTCGGGAAGCGGCCCGAGCTCGTCGGCGACCAGCACGATCGTGGCGTAGAGCGGCGGCTCTTCGAGATCCTTCAGCAGCGCATCGGCGGCATCGTCGTTGAGCAGATGCGCCCCGAGTAGAAGGTAGACCCGGCGGTCGGCCTCGAACGGGCGCAGGTGGAGGTCGTGATGGAGCTCCCGAATCACGTCGATTCGGATCATGTCGCCGAGCGGCTCGACGACCCGCAGATCGGGGTGTGTCCGCTCGGCGACTCGCCGCGGGTCGCCGAGCTGGGCACCTGCGAACGCGAAGGCGGCCGCCGTCTTGCCGACGCCCGCGGGCCCGTGGAAGAGAAAGGCGTGCGCGTCCCCGTCGTCGAGCGCGGCGGCCAACAGCCGCTTCGCCTCGTGCTGCTCAGGAACTGCTGCGAAGGGCTCCATGGATCTCCTCGGCGATGTCTCCGGCCGGCAGCGTTCCGTCGACGATCAGATACCGGGTCGGGAAGCGAGTGGCCAGTTGCCGATAGGCGTCGGCCACCCGGGCATGGAAGCCGTCGTCCTCGCGCTCGATCCGGTCGCGGTCGCCGTGCATCCGGGCGGCAGCGCCGTCGGCCCCGATTTCGAGCAGGATCGTCCGGTCGGGCATCAGGCCCTCGACGGCGGCGAGGTTGAGTTCGAGCACCCGCTCGAGCCCGAGCCCGCGGGCGATGCCCTGGTAGGCGACCGACGAGTCGACGTAGCGGTCGCAGATGACGGTCGCGCCGCGCGCGAGCGCCGGTCGGATGACCTGCTCGACGTGCTGAGCGCGCGAGGCCGCGTAGAGCGCCGCCTCGGCCCACGGGGCGACCTCCCCGCCATGGAGCACGAGGTCTCGGATCTCCTCCCCGAGCGGCGTGCCACCCGGCTCCCGGGTGAGGACGACGTCGACTCCTTCGGCCTCGAGGCGGGCCCCGAGCAGGCGCGCCTGGGTGGTCTTGCCGGAGCCGTCGAGCCCTTCGAGTGTGACGAACATCTGCCGATAGATTACGGCGATGACGGTCATGGTCACCGGCGGTGCCGGCTTCATCGGCTCTCACGTCGTCGAGGCGCTGCTCGCGAGAGGCGACGAGGTGCATGTCGTCGACGACCTCTCCAAGGGCGTGCGGGAGAACGTGCCCGCCGCCGCGACTCTGCACGTCCACGACGTCCGCGAGCCGCTCGACACGATCGTCCGCGAGACGGGCGCGCGGGCGATCGTTCATCTCGCGGCGCAGGCGGACGTGCGCGTCTCGGTCGCCGAGCCGGAACGCGACGCCGCGATCAACGTGATCGGCACGGTCAACGTACTCGAGGCGGCCCGCCTCGCGGGCGCCCGCGTCGTGTTCGCGTCCACCGGCGGAGCGATCTACGGCGAGTGCGAGCGACCGGCACGGGAGGACGATCCTTGCCTACCACTCTCTCCGTACGGCGCCGCGAAGCTCGCAGGCGAAGGCTATCTCGGGGCGTTCGGGCGGCTTTCCGAGACCCCCCACGTCGCGTTGCGGTTCGGCAACGTCTACGGCCCGCGCCAGGATCCTCACGGAGAGGCCGGGGTCGTCGCGATCTTCCTCGGACGGTTGCTCGACGGCCGGCCGTGCCGGATCTTCGGCGACGGCTCCCAGAGCCGGGACTACGTCTACGTCGGTGACGTGGCGCGGGCGACGCTCGCGGCACTCGACAGCCGCGTGGAGGGCGTGCTCAACATCGGTACCGGCACCGCAACCTCCGTCCTCGACCTGTACGACATCTGCCGCTGGGTCGCCGGCTCGGACGCGGAGCCGGTCCATGAAGCGGAGCGAGCCGGAGAGCTCGGGCGGAGCGTGCTCGACGGCGAACGCGCGGCGATCGCGATCGGCTTTCGGCCCGAGACATCGCTCGCGACCGGCGTCGCGACGACGTGGGAGTCCCTGCAGCCCTCGTAGCGGCGCCTCGAGGCAGGAGCCGGCCGACGAGCCGCGAACGTCGTTGCCATGGATGTCTCCATCCAGCACGACGACCGGCTGATCCACCCGTGGCGCACCGCAGCCTTGGTGGCGACCGCCGTGGCAGCGCTCGAGCTGCTCGTCCTCGTCGTCGTCGGCGGCGCACTCATTGCCAAGCCGTCGACCGGCACGTCGGTCCAACCCGTTGCCAAGGCCGCGACGACGAAGGCGTCCCACAGGACCGCTGCCGCCAAGGTGCATCGTGTGGCGGCGCCCGCCGCGCAGCTCGCACGCCGAAACGTCACGGTCCTCGTCCTCAACGGCAACGGGCGCCAGGGGGCAGCAGCGTCGACAGCGGCACGCGTCTCGCATCGCGGCTACCGCATCGGGGGAGTCGCGAACGGGCCACGATCCGACTTCACGCGCAGCCTGGTGATGTACCGCAAGGGGTTCGAGGGAGAGGGCCGGCGACTCGGGCACGATCTCGGCATCCGGATCGTCGGGCCGCTCGACGGTCTGCGCGCCTCACAGTTGCACGGCGCCCACGCGGTCGTCGTCGTCGGTAGCTGAGCAGCTCACTTCCCGCAGGCGGGATGCAAGGGATCGTTCACCGCGGCCCTCGCGACGTCGAGCGGGCCGCCGACGTAGAAGCGACTGCCGCGAGGATCGAGCGTGTACGCCGCATTGAGCGCAAAGTACGCCCCACACTGATCATCGAGAGCGAGTTGGCGGAAGAGGCCGAGCTCGTACCACGTCGCCGGATTGCTCGGCTGGAGGCGCGTCGCCTGCTCGTAGAACGTCTCCGCAGCGCGTTTGTCGCCCGCGAGGCCGGCGATCGTGGCGCGGGCGAAGAGCGGCTCGGGTGACAGCGGGTTCAGGCCCTGGGCGCGCTTCGCCGAAGCCGCGGCTGCGGCGAGGTCTCCCCTGTCGCTTTGGCGGTAGGCGCGGTCGACCGATCGCATCGCAAGCGCGGGCGCGGCGAGAACCCAGATCGCGACTCCCGCTCCGGCGACGGCGCTCACGACGATGAGGATCCCACCAGGCGAGGCCAGAGCAGGACGGCCGGCGCCGAGCAAGGCCGCCGAGACGAGAGCGGCCGGGGCGGTCACGGCGAGAAAGTCGAGGTCGTAGTCCACGAGCGCGTGGAGGCCGAGCGCGAGCGGAAGGGCAACGAGGCCGACCGCGGCGGCACGCTCTCCGGGCTCGAGCCGGCCGATCGTGGCGCGAAGGCCGAGCGCGAGCGCGATCACGAACGCAATTCCGAGGGCGAGGCCCGGCAACCCGGTGTCGGACAGGAACTGGAGCGGGACGCTGTGCGGCTCGGTCACGTTCTGAGCGTCGTCGCGGAAGCGCTTGCGCGCGATCTCGAACGTTCGCGCCCCCGTGCCGCCGGCGGGATTCGCTCGGAACACCTGCCACGCCTCCCCCCACCACACCGTGCGGTTGTTCGTCTCGAGGCTGCCGAGCCGCCCGGGGCTGTTGACGACCTCACCCGAGCCACCGATCTGGTCGACCGCCCAGGGGAACGGATTGCCGACACTCAGCACGATCCCGGCCACACCGACGGCGGCAGCCAACGCGGCAGCGGCGAGAAGACCTCGCACGACCTCGCGCCGCCGCGTCTCGACGAGCCGCGAGACAGGAACCTTGGCCACGGCCGCGAGGACGAGAGCTGCTCCGACGACCACCAGAACGCCGAGGACCGCACCGGCCGAGCCGCGGCCCGACTGCGCACTGCCGTCCTCCACGAGCGCTGGTCGGGTGAAGGCCCAGCCGGCCACGATCGCTGCCGGGCCGGCCGCGAGCAGCGCCAACAGCGCCGCCTCGACCCGGCTGTCCGAAAGCCTCAACGCCAATGTCACCACCGCCAAGCCGGCAAGGAGTCCCGCACGCGACTGGGACAGCAGTACGACCAGCGTCGCCCCGTAGAGGAGCATCGCACCGAAGGGTCGACCGAAGCGTTCGCGCACCGACACGACGAGCCACAGGCCGAGGCCGAGCGCGGCGTCCGCGAGCACCGCGAGCGCGTTCCAGTAGCCGATCGATCCCTTCAGCCGCGCGACCTGGCGGACATCGTCGGGACCGAGCGCCGGGATCACCTTGCCGAGCAGCGCCCACACGAAGACCGCGCCGAGACCGGCGGCGAGAACGAGTCCGAGTGCGCGAACGGGGCGACCGGGCAAGGCCGCGGCCGCGAGACCGACGACGCCAAAAGCGAGGACGACGATTCCCTTGGCGAGGGCATCCCAGGAGCGGTCGCCGGCGATCGACCACCACACCGACAGGCCTGTCCAGGCGACGAGTGCAGTCGCAGCCGATCCGGCGACGAGACCCGCCCGATCGAGCCTCGGGAGCGCGATAGCCCTCCTCGCCCATGCGATGAGCACGACCGCCGACACGATCACGGCGGTGGTTCCGAGCGACGCCGTCGAGCCCGTGCCAGAGCCACCGCCGGCGAAGAGAGCCCACCCGAGAAGCACGGCGACCGCCACCAGAACGGCCGTGGCGAGGCCTGATCGCACCGCGCGCGGGGCCGCGTCCATGGCGCGCCACGGTAGCACCAAGGAGTCGGTTCGCTGGCCACGAAGTCTTACAATTCGTTTACCCTCCACTCACCACCGCTTCAATGGCAGCCGGGAGACTTGTAACACTCTTCGGCATCTCGTTTCCGCCCCCCGCGCCGTGACTCGATCTCTCACCTCTCATCGCGCCCTGCGGCTCGGCTTCGTGCTGGTCTCCCTGGTGACCCTGTCGGCCGTCGTCAGCGGCGCAGCGGCGGCGACGACGGCGAAGGCGAAATCGTGCGCGAAACAGGTGGTCGCCGACTGGTACGACGACGGCCGTGTCGACAAGATCTATCCGCTCGAGTGCTATCGCGCGGCGATCGAGAGCCTGCCGCCCGACGTGATCGACTACTCGAACGCGAAGGAGGAGATCGGTCGCGCACTCGCGTATGCAAAGCAGGGGAAGCCCGACCCGGGCGGTGAGGATCCGACACCCCCGACGACCGCGACCGGCACAGGGAAGACCGGCACCGGGACGACCGGTACGGGCAGCACCGCCACGGGCACGACCGGAACCGGCACGACTCCGGCGGACGCGGTCACGCAGACCGGCACGCAGGCGACCGACACCTCCGGGCCGTCGTCCGTGCCCATCCCGCTGCTCGTGCTCGGCGGGCTTGCCGTGCTGCTCCTCGCGGCCGGCTCGGCGGGCTATCTCCGCCGCCGCATGAACGGCGGGGACGACGGCGACGGCACGCCGCCCGCCGCCGCGTAACGACCCTCGGCCGGTAGACTGGGCGAACGGGCTGGGCTCGTTCTTTTCCTGCAAATTGCGCGAAAATGACGGGTCGTGGGCGCCGTCCGACCCACCTCCTAGCATCCCGAATCCTCCCAGCGCTACACCCGCGGGACGGAGGGCACATTTTCTGAACCACGGACGGCCGGGAGGCAGGCATGGCGACCACCAAGGCGACAGCAGAGTCAGCGACGACGGCACCGACCACATCCGCGACGACCGACGACTACGTCAACGCGGTGATCAACGAGGGTGCCAGCATCACCCCGCAGAGGTTCTTCACCATCCCCGGCCGCGACCCGTTCGACGAGATCGAGTGGGAACTACGGCAAGCTCTGATCCCGGGCAAGGACGGGCCCGCGTTCGACCAGAAGAACGTCGAGTTCCCGCGCTTCTGGTCGCAGACGGCGACCAACATCGTGGCGCAGAAGTACTTCCGCGGCCGCATGACCTCGCCGGAGCGAGAGCGCTCTGTGAAGCAGATGGTCGGCCGGGTGGTCGACACGATCGGCGGTTGGGGCCGGCAGGGCGGCTACTTCGCGAGCGACGAGGAGGCCGAGACGTTCGAGGCCGAGTTGAAGGCGATCCTCGTCAACCAGATCGCATCGTTCAACTCGCCCGTGTGGTTCAACGTCGGGTTCGAGGAGAAGCCCCAGTGCTCTGCCTGCTTCATCCTCTCGATCGAGGATTCGATGGACTCGATCCTCGACTGGATCCGCCGCGAGGGTGTGATCTTCCGCGGCGGCTCCGGCTCCGGCCTCAACCTGTCGCGCCTACGGTCGTCGCAGGAGCAGTTGTCGAAGGGCGGCTACGCGTCCGGCCCCGTCTCGTTCATGCGCGGCGCCGACGCCTCGGCCGGCACGATCAAGTCGGGCGGCAAGACGCGCCGAGCGGCGAAAATGGTCGTGCTCGACATCGACCATCCCGATGTCGACGAGTTCATCTGGTGCAAGGCGAAGGAAGAGCGCAAGGCGCGTGTGCTCGAGCAGGCGGGCTACGACATGTCGCTCGATTCGCCCGACTGGGGCTCGATCCAGTACCAGAACGCGAACAACTCGGTTCGGGTCACCGATGCCTTCATGGAGGCGGTGGTCGAGGGCAAGGAGTGGAACCTCACGGCCCGCACCGACGGCTCGGTCGTCCGCACGGTCGACGCGCGATCGCTGCTGAAGGACATCGCGGAGGCATCCTGGCAATGCGCCGACCCCGGCGTGCAGTACGACACCACGATCAACCAGTGGCACACGAGCCCGAACACGGGTCGAATCAACGCGTCGAACCCGTGCTCGGAGTACATGCACATCGACGACTCGGCGTGCAACCTCTCGTCACTGAACCTGATGAAGTTCCGCAAGGAGGACGGCGAGTTCGACGTGCCGATGTTCGAGCACGCCGTCGACGTGATGTTCCTGGCGCAGGAGATCATCGTCGGTTACTCCTCCTACCCGACGCCCGAGATCGGCCGTAACGCGCTGCGGTTCCGGCAGCTCGGCCTCGGCTACGCGAACCTCGGCGCCCTGCTGATGGCACGCGGCCTGCCGTACGACTCCGACGAGGGGCGCGCGTACGCGGCCGCGATCACGGCGGTCATGACCGGGCGCGCCTATCGGAAGTCGGCCGAGATCGCGAAGCGCATGGCTCCGCATGCGGGCTACACGGAGAACGCGGCTGCGATGCTGGGCGTGATCTCGAAGCATCGGGCGGCCGTCGGCAACATCCAGCACGCGGACTCGGTGCCGGCTGACATGCTTTCGGCAGCGCGCAAGGCATGGGACGATGCGCTCGACCTGGGCGAGGTATCGGGCTTCCGCAACGCCCAGGCGACCGTGCTCGCACCGACCGGCACGATCAGCTTCATGATGGATTGCGATACGACCGGCGTCGAGCCCGACTTCTCGCTCGTGAAGTCGAAGAAGCTCGTCGGCGGCGGCGAGCTCACGATCGTCAACAAGACGGTGCCGATGGCGCTCGGCGAGCTCGGCTATGCAACCCGCGAGATCGAGGAGATCGTCGCGTACATCGACGAGCGCGGAAACGTCATCGGCGCACCGCACCTGAAGAACGAGCACTACCCCGTGTTCGATTGCGCGATCGGAGAGCGTGCGATCCACTACATGGGTCACGTGAAGATGATGGGTGCGGTGCAGCCGTTCATCTCCGGGGCGATCTCGAAGACGGTGAACCTGCCCGAGGAGACGTCCATCGACGAGGTGTCGCAGCTTCTGATCGAGGCGTGGCAGCTCGGTGTCAAGGCGATCGCGATCTACCGCGATAACTGCAAGGTGGCACAGCCGCTGTCCGGGTCGAAGGACACCTCGGAGGCCGGCATCATCGCGCAGATCCACGCGCTCGGCGGCGTTGTCGCGGCTCCGAAGCGACGTCGGCTGCCGGACGACCGCACCGAGGTGGGGCGGAAGTTCCGCGTCGGCGAGTACGAGGGCTACATCCACGTCGGCCTGTTCGACGACGGGACGCCGGGCGACATCTTCGTGGACATCGCCAAGGAGGGCACGACGCTTGCCGGCCTGATGAACTCGTTCATGATCTCCGTCTCGCTCGGTCTCCAGTACGGGGTACCGCTCGAGGTGTACGTCTCGAAGTTCAGCCACATGCGTTTCGAGCCGTCGGGGATGACGAACGACCCCGATGTCCGGATCGCGAAGTCCCTCGTCGACTACATCTTCCGCTGGATGGGCAAGAAGTTCCTCTCCGCCGACCAGCAGGAGGAGGCCGGGATCCTCACGCCCGAGGTGAAGGCGCGGCTCGCCGCGGCCTATGCCGCGGGCGAGGCGGAAGCACCGGCCCACGAGGCCCCGCCCACCGGCCAGACAGCGCTCTTCAACAGCTGGGAGGACGCGGTCGAGTGCTCGAAGTGCGGCGGCCGCATGGTGCGAACCGGCAGCTGTTACACGTGCCGCGACTGCGGCACGAACACCGGCTGCTCATAGTGTGGATCATCGTTGCCGTGCGACGGGATCTGTGATCGCGTCGCACGGCAATGTCGAAAAACCGGAATCCGCGTGGCGTTCCGCGCGCGGTGGGCCGGCCCTCGATCCAGGTCAAGACGCCGGATCGGCGACATAGGACGCGAGGCGCTCCGCGAGCGCTTCCATCACCTTGCGCTCGATGCGCCGGTTCGCGTCGAGCACGCGCCGAAAGTCACCACGCATCAGGATCAGGCAGCGAAGCGGCGTTGTCGCCGTCACGGTCGCGGTTCGCCGCGTCGTCGTGAGCAGCGCGATCTCGCCGACGAAATCCCCTTCCTCCCGTGTCGCGACGGGCGTCCCGCCGCGGGTCACCTCTACTCTTCCCTCGACGATCACGTAGAACTCGCGCCCGAGCCGGCCTTCCTTGCAGAGCACCGTGCCCGCCGGGACCTGGACATCCTCGGTCACGCGTGCCAGCTCGTTCAGCTCCTTCTTCGAAAGCCCTTCGAAGAGCGGCGCCCGCTTCAGCGCCTCGGCCTTGGTGTTCTGGGTCAGCCGGCGCACCGGGTCAGTCTATTACTGAGAAACTGCGGCTCGTGGAGGCCGAGACGAGATACGCGAGAAGCGGGGAGCTCTGGATCGCGTATCAGGTGCTGGGCGGCGGACCGATCGACCTGGTCTTCGCGCCCGGCTACATGTCTCACCTCGAGCAGAACCAGTGGTGGCCCCCGTACGCGAGCTTCCTCCAACGGATGGCGTCGTTCTCGCGGCTGATCGTGTTCGACCGGCGCGGCACGGGGCTCTCGGATCGGATTCTCGACATCGGCTCCTACGAGGAGATGATGGACGACCTTCGCGCCGTCATGGATGCGGCCGGGTCAGAGAGGGCCGCGCTGCTCGGCGGCGCGGAAGGCGGGCCGATCTGCGCGTTGTTCGCGGCGACGTTCCCGGAGCGGACCTCGGCGCTCATTCTCGCCGCGTCGTACCCGCGGAGGAAGTGGGCGCCCGACTACCCGTGGGGGCTGGACGAGGAGACGCAGCAGCGGATTCTCGTGTCGTACGACAAGAAGTGGGGTCGCGAGGGTTTCGGCCTGAGCTCCATGGCCCCGTCGTCGGTCGAGGACGAGAGGTTTCGGGACTGGTATGCGCAGGCCTGTCGCTTCGCCGGCACGCCGGCGTCCGCGCTGGCGTGGTTCCGGGTCACGATGGAGATCGACATCCGGGGCGTCTTGCCCGCGATCCGGGTGCCCACGCTCGTGATCCATCGGTCCGGTGACCGCGTGATCCCGGTGGAAGCCGGGCGCTACCTGGCAGAGCACATCCCGGACGCAAAGTACGTCGAGCTCGTGGGCGACGACCACTTCCCGTTCGCAGGGGACGCGGCCGCCGGCCTCGACGAGGTCGAGGAGTTCCTCACGGGGTCGCGGAGCCGGCGCGAGCCGGACCGCGTGCTGGCGACCGTCCTCTTCACGGACATCGTCGGCTCGACCGAGCGCGCCGCCGAGCTCGGCGACCGGAACTGGACGGCGCTCCTGGGCGAGCACCACGTGCTGGTGCGAGACAGGCTGGAGCAGTTCCGAGGCAAGGAGATCCGGATCGCCGGCGACGGCTTCCTGGCGACGTTCGACGGCCCGGCGCGAGCGATCCGGTGCGCCTGTGCGATCCGCGACGCAGTTCGCGGGCTCGGCATCGAGATCCGGGCCGGGCTTCACACGGGTGAGATCGAGCTCGCCGAGACAGGCGTCGAGGGCATTGCCGTCCACCTCGGCGCTCGGATCTCGGCGCTCGCGCAGGCGGGCGAGGTGCTCGTCTCGAGCACGGTCAAGGATCTCGTCGTCGGCTCCGGGATCGAGTTCGCGGAGCGGGGGACGCACGTGCTCAAGGGCGTGCCGGGAGAGTGGCAGGTCCATGTCGTCTCCGACGCCGACGGAGCACGCTAGGTCGTCCCCACCGACATCGGCGGCCGCCGGCGGGCCGACGACGAAGCGATCGGCGGCAAATCGAGCCCGAGCGATGATCAGGTCCCTGCGCCTGTACCGGCGCGGTCGAGCTCGCGCCTGCGGAGCTCGATGCGGCGGATTTTCCCCGTCAGCGTTTTCGGCAGATCGGGCACGAACTCGACCAGGCGCGGGTAAGCGTACGCCGAAAGCCGCTCGCGAACGAACTGCTTGATCTCGTCGGCGAGGCCGTCCGACGGCGCGAAACCGTCGGCGAGAACGATGAACGCCTTCACAACGTTGCCGCGGAGTTCGTCGGGTGACGCAACCGCCGCTGCCTCGCGGACTGCCGGATGCTCGAGGCAGGCTGACTCGACCTCGAACGGACCGATGCGGTATCCGGCTGCGATGATCACGTCGTCGGCGCGACCGACGTACCAGTAGTAGCCGTCTTCGTCGCGGACGGCGGCGTCCTTCGTATGGAACCACTCACCGCCGAAGGTCTCCTCACCGGCCTCGACGTTCCTCCAGTAGCCGAGCGGATAGTGTGGGTTGGAGCGGGCCCGGAGACAGATCTCGCCGCGCTCCCCCTGCCCGACCGGCTGGCCGTCCTCGTCGAGGATCTGCACGTCCCAGCCCGGCATCGGCTTGCCCATCGAACCCTCCCTGACCTCGAGGCAGGGGTAGTTGGCGACGAGCGGATAGGACTCCGTCAGCCCGTAGTAGTCGAGCACCGTCACCCCGTACTGCCGGCGGAACCAGCGGATCGCCTCCGGGTTGAGCGGCTCGCCTGCCGAGCACACACGGCGGAACGACTGCGGGTACCGCGCGCCCGCATCGTCGATGGCCATCATCGCGCGCATCGCCGTCGGCGTCGTGAACACGTTCGTCACCTGGTGGCCGCTCAGGAACGCGAGTTGCCTGTGCGGGTCGAAACCACCCTCGCGTCGGTAGACGCACTGCACTGCACCGAGCCGCCAGGGGCCGAGCAGCGGGGCGATGCCGGCAGCCCAGGCCCACTCACCCATCCCGTGGAAGCGCTCGCCGTCCCCAACCTCGTGGCAGTACAGGAACTCCTCGTGGGCAAGGATGTAGCGGTGCGCGTGGACGATCCCCTTGGCGAGACCTGTCGTTCCCGACGTGTAATAGAGCTGAGCGGGATCGTCGGCCGACGTGTCGACGCAGATGAAATCCGTTGGAGCGGCGGCGAGCGTGTCCCGGTCGAGCACGAGAACGTCGGGCACCCAGGTGCGGTCGAACCGGGGCGCGTTCTCGGGGTCGGTGACGAGAAGACGGGCGTCGGAGTCGGAGAGACGGTGCTGGATCCCGTCGTCGCCGTACAGCACCGACATCGAGAGGAGGATCGCCCCGAGCTTCCAGACACCGAAGAAGATCGCGGCCGCCTCGGGGGTCGCGGGTAGGACGACCGCGACACGATCTCCCCGCATCACACCCCGCGCCGCGAGCGTGTGCGCTGCCTGGTTCGCGAGGTCCTGCAGATCTCCCCAGGCAAGCTCCCGGACCGAGCCGTCGAAACTCTCCCAGACCATCGCCGCCTTGTCTCGCGGGTGCTTGTCACAGACGTCGGCCGCGATGTTGTACCGCGTCGGCACCACCCAGCGGTGGGACGCGCACAGCTCCTCGTAGCTCTTCTCGCTCATGCCCACACCTCCTCGAACGATGGTACGGAGTGCGACCGCCGATTCGCCGAATCATCTCACGCCCGAACGCCTCGATCGGGCAGGAGAAGACCTGTCGCGCGGGGTCCGGATCGGCTCACGGACGCCGAGGATCGGCGCCCTGGGCTCACCTGCTCGCGAACCGTTAGCCTTGCTCGAATGCCACGAACCGCCACTCCGACCCACCTTTGGCACCCATTCGCGGCGATGGGCAAGGTCGAAGGGAACGAGCTCGTGCTCGCCCGTGGCGAGGGTTGCCGCGTCTGGGATGTGGACGGCTCCGAGTATCTCGATGCGACCGCGGGGCTGTGGTTCGTCCACGTCGGCCACGGACGGGAGGAGATAGCCGAGGCCGTCGCCGCACAGCTCCGGACACTCGCCTCACATCACATCTTCGGTGACCTTGCCAACGTTCCGGCGCTCGAGCTGGCGGCGCGCGTGACGGAGCTCGTGCCGATCCCCGACCCTGCCGTCTTCTTCTGCAGCGGTGGCGGCGAAGCCATCGACACAGCGGCAAAGATCGTGCGACGCTACTGGGCGCTCGTCGGGCAGTCCGAGCGGACCGTGATCGTCTCGCGCCGACACGCCTACCACGGCACGAACGCCTACGGCACCTCGCTGTCGGGGATCCCCGGAGTGCGCGACGGCTACGGGCCGCTGGTCGGAGGCGTCGCGGAGGTCGCCCACGACGACCCGGACGACCTCGCCCGAACTCTGGACGAGCTGGGCGGCAGAGCAGCGGCATTCGTCGGCGAGCCGCTGATCGGCGCCGGAGGCGCGATTCCTCCGCCGGACGGCTACTGGCCGGCGGTGGAGCGAATCTGCCGCGAGCGGGGTGTCCTTCTGGTCGCCGACGAGGTCATCTCCGGCTTCGGGCGACTCGGCCGCTGGTTCGGCTGCGAGCGGTACGAGTTCACGCCTGACCTGATGACGTGTGCGAAGGGGATCAGCTCCGGGTATGTGCCCCTCGGTGCCGTTGTCGTTAGCGACCACGTGCGCGCGCCTTTCTGGGACCAGAATGCCGCGCCCTTCCTGCACGGGAGCACGTACGCAGGGCACCCCGCGGCCTGTGTTGCCGGGCTCACGAACATCGACATTCTCGAGCGCGAGAAACTCGTCGATCGCGCCGCGGCGCTCGAGCCCGTCCTCCGCGAGCTCCTGGCGCCGCTCCTCGAGCTCCCGGGCGTTGTCGAGGTACGAAACGCCGGCCTCGCGGGAGCCGTCGAGATCAATGGCGACCTCCTGGCCGAGCATCCGGCCGCGGGGCCGGCCGTTGTCGCGGCTGCTCGCCGCAACGGCGTGATCACTCGCCTCTTGCGCGGCGTCGCGCTCCAGATCTCACCACCCCTCGTCGTCACCGAGGACGAGCTCGCGGCCGTCGCCGACGGGATCGGCGCGGCAGTGCTCGAGACCTGCACCGCGCTCTGCTGACCGGGCAGAGCCCCGACCGGCGCTCGCGCAGCCCTCGCCGAGTAAGGGTTCCGTGAAGGGACCCAACCGCACACGAACGGACGCGTCTCTCTCAGCATGGGCGACGACAGAGACGCGACGACCGGCGAGGTCGTCTACCTACTCGCCGAGCTCCGCTCGGAGGAGCGTGGGCCCGTGCACGAGATCGGCTCGCGCGCGCGGGTACTCGACGCCGAGGGCGACCGGCTGACGCTCGCCGTCGCCTGCGGCACTGACGAGGAGGTCGTCACCTGCCCGACTAGCCTCGTCGAGCGGCGGCGGCGGTCTCTCGCTTCTCGACGCCGCTTCCTCCGCACGGACTACACGCCCGCCGCATAGCGGCGAGCGTACGGCGATCAGGCGTCAGGCTCGATCCCCTTGGCGCGCAACTCGGCCAGGGCACGCTCGCTCTTCCCGAGGTCGAGCGCCATGGCGCGCAGAACCGCATCGGTCTTCGTGAACTGCACCTCGTCGTACTGCACGACCTGGACGAGGTTGCCCCAGGGATCGCGGAAGTCCAGCCCACGGCCCGGCAGGATCTCGGCCTCGGCCTGCTCGAGCGCCAGGCGCGTCGCCTGCTTGTCGTCGACGACGAGGCCGAGATGGCGGTGCATGTCGGCCGACTGGGTGCGGCCGCGCGAGAAGGCGATGAACTGGTCTCCCATGTCGACAAACGCCATCCCGCCAGAACGTCCGCGCAGCGTCAGCGCAAAGACCCTCCCGTAGAACGCGAGTGCCTCGTCGATATCGCCCACCTCGATGGCGACGTGGTTGATCCCGACGAGCCGCGGCTGGGACATGCCGCTCACTGTAGTCGGCCACGCTACTCCGGCTTGTGGCAGACCGCCTCGATGTTGTTGCCGCCGGGGTCGATGACGAACGCGCCGTAGTACGACGGGTGGTAGTGCGCGCGAAGCCCCGGCGGGCCGTTGTCGCACCCACCGGCAGCGAGTGCCGCCTCGTAGAACGCGTCCACGGTGGCGTGATCGGTAGCGGCGAACGCAACGTGCACCGGTCCCGAGGGCTCTCGGGCGGCGATCCAGAAGGTCGGCTTGCCGTCCTTGCCGAAGCCGACGCCGCCCGGTATCGCCATCACGACGTCCATGCCGAGCGCGGCGAGGGCCTGCTCGTAGAACGTTCTGCTCGCCCCCACGTCGTCGACGCCGAGGATGATGTGGTCGATCACGTCCTACTCCTTCCCGCGTGTTCACTCCCGCTCACAGTTCATTGCCGCCCTAAGGACGTTCCCTACGGTATATTGTTGTGTGCTCAATCATTCTCGTGGAACTCGGCCTCTACACCTTCGCGGAACTCACGCCCGACCCGACCACGGGACGGACGATGTCGCCGAGCGTGCGGCTCCGCAACCTGATCGAAGAGGCGACGCTCGCCGACGAGGTCGGGCTCGAAGTCTTCGGCATCGGCGAGCATCACCGCCCCGACTTCGCCGTGTCGGCTCCGGCAATCGCTCTTGCCGCAGCTGCCGAGCGGACAAGCCACATCCGGCTGACCAGCGCCGTCAGCGTCCTCAGCTCGGATGACCCCGTACGGGTCTTCCAGCAGTTCGCGACGCTCGATCTGCTCTCGGGTGGGCGAGCGGAGATCATGGCGGGGCGCGGCTCCTTCATCGAGTCGTTTCCGCTCTTCGGCTACGACCTCGCTGACTACGACGAGCTCTTCGTCGAGAAGCTCGACCTCCTCCTACAGCTCAGGGAGGCCGAGCACATCACCTGGCGCGGGCGCCACCGCGCGCCGCTCGACGAGGCCGGCGTCTATCCCCGCCCCGCCCAGGATCCGCTCCCCGTGTGGATTGCAGTCGGCGGCAATCCGGCGTCGGCGGCGAGGGCGGGGGCACTCGGCCTGCCGATGGCACTCGCGATCATCGGCGGCATGCCCGAACGGTTCGCGCCCTTCGCCGAGATCCACCGCCGCGCCGCGCAAGAGGCGCGGCATGACATCCCGGCCCTCAGCATCAACTCGCACGGCTTCGTCGCCGACACCTCACAGAAGGCAGCCGACGTCTCGTGGCCGCCCTTCGAGGCGATGATGACCAAGATCGGACGTGAACGCGGGTGGCCGCCGATGACTCGCGAGCAGTTCGAGGCCTCGCGATCTCTCCGCGGCGCGAACTTCGTCGGTAGCCCGCAGGAGGTGATCGAGAAGATCCTGTTTCAACACGAGGTCTTCGGGCACGGTCGGTTCCTCCTCCAGCTGACGGTCGGCAGCCTCGACCACGCGCAGACGATGCGCGCGATCGAACTCTACGGAACCGAGGTCGCACCGGTCGTGCGAACCGAGATCGGGCGCCGATCGCAGCCGCTGCCCGTGCCCTCGACCTAGGAGTCAGGCGAGCCGAACCATGAATCGGCGACGCTCTCGGCGTGGTGGTGATCGGTGCGGCCGTCGCTTGCCAATCGCGAGATAGCCGTGGGCGAGCTCGGCAGGGCCGCAGCGAGTCGCGATGACACACGAGCTGCAAGATGGTAGGACACCGCCGACAGCGATGCAATGCACCGTCCGGTCGTACACTCGCGCCATGCGCGAGCACGATCTCGAGCTGCTCGAGCTCCCAGCCGTTCTGATCCGTCTGGCCGCGGCGGCAGCTTGCGAGCCCGGAGCCCTGCTGGCCACAACGCTCCGTCCATCGGCGGACGACACGCAGGTGCGCCTTCGGCAGCAGCAGACGACCGAGGCGATCTCGCTCCTCGACCAGGCCGCCGAGCCTGAACTCGATGGAGTCGTCGACGTCAGAGACGCCGCAGGCATCGCGGCACGCGGCAGCGTGCTCGACTCCCGCACGCTCGCACAGGTGGAGCGCACGATTCGAGCCGGCGTGACCGCCCGCCAGGCGCTCGCTGAGGAAGCCGCGATCCCGGCGTTGATGGAGCTCGCAGAGGCGATCGAACCCTCCCTGCGTTCCGTGGCGGAGGAGATCGGCCGCTCGGTCGAGGAGGACGGTTCGGATTTGCGCGACTCGGCCTCGCCGCCGTTGCGCCGCCTTCGGCGCGAGCTTCGTGAAGGCCGCGGCCGACTCGCCGAGCGTCTCCGCAAGATCGCTCGCGATCCGGCTCTCGCCGAGCACCTCCAGGACGACTACGTGACGGAGCGCGGCGGTCGTCCCGTGCTGGCGCTGAAAGCATCGGCCCGTGGACGCGTTCCGGGCATCGTGCACGACTCCTCCGGCTCGGGTCAGACGCTGTTCATCGAGCCGCTCGCGGCGGTCGACGACTCGAACCGGCTACGTGAGGCCGAGGCGGCCGAGCGCGAGGAGGTGGGGCGGATCCTGCGTAACCTGTCGTTGCTCGTCGGCGGGCACCAGGCAGCCGTGGACGCGCTGGTGGGAGCCGCGGCCGAGCTCGATCTCGTGCTCGCGCGCGCCAGGCTCTCGAGAGGCTGGCGAGGAGCGCTCGTGGCTCAGAGCCACGAAGTCATCCTGCGTGGGGCGCGCCATCCGCTGCTCGATCGGGATTCGGCGGTTCCCATCGACCTCGAGCTGGGGGGCCTCAGCGCGCTCGTGATCAGCGGGCCGAACACGGGCGGCAAGACCGTCGCACTGAAGACACTTGGCCTCGCCGCCGTGTTGCACCAGTGCGGCCTCCGGCCGCCGGCGGACGAAGCGTCCCTACCCGTCTTCGACGAGATCCTCGTCGACATCGGCGACGAACAGTCGATCGCTATGAGCCTTTCGACGTTTTCCGCACACGTGCGCAACCTCGTGGACATTCTCGAAACGGCGACGGAGAAGTCCCTCGTCCTGCTCGACGAAATCGCCGCCGGCACCGACCCGGTCGAAGGCGCGGCGCTCGCGGAGGCCGTGCTCGGCAGCCTCGCGGCGCAGGCGCGGCTCACGGTGACGACGAGCCACTACGCCGAGCTGAAGGAGTGGGCAAGCATGGCGCCCGGCGCCGCGAACGCTGCTACGGGAATCGACCCCCACAGCAACGAGCCGCTGTACACGGTCACGCTGGGCCGCCCGGGGACGTCTCACGCCCTCCAGACGGCCGAGCGTCTCGGGCTGCCGCCGCCGATCGTGGCAGCTGCGAGAGGCAGGATCGCGCCGGAGCGGCTTCAGGTCACAGAGCTCGTCGCCGAGGCCGAGGCCGCGGCGCGGGAGGCGGAAGCGGCACTCGCTGCCGCCGCTGCGGAGCGGCGGGAGGCGGAGGCGGCGCATCTCGCCGCAGACCGCGCCGAGCAGCTTCTCGGCGACGAGATCGAACGCGTTCGGTCGTCCGCTGCTGCCGAACGCCAGCGTGCCCTGGCGCTGGCCGAGGCGGAGCTCGCGGAGGTGCGAGCCGAGCTCGAAGGGCTGCGCGCCGAAATTCGCGCGGCCCGCAGGCTCGAACGCGAGCGGGGCCGTGCCGCGAGCCCGAGCGCGCAGCAGAAGGAGCGAGAGCGCGACCGCAGACTGGGGGCTGCCTCGAACCGCGCGGCTCGCGCGGCACAGTCGCTCGAGCGGCTCGACGAGCCGTTGGCGCGGGAGGGCCCGCTTGCGGCCGGCGATCCGGTCGTCGCGGCAGCACTCGGAGTCAGAGGCACGATCGCAGAGATCGTCGGCGAGGAGGCGACGGTGCTCGGCAGCGGCGGCCTCCGAGTGCGCGTGCCGCTCGATCGCCTCCAACCCGACCGTGACGCGCGGCGGGACCAGGATCGGTCCGAGCCGGCGGTGACCGTCAGGGCCATGATCCAGGCCGACCTCCCCGACGAGATCGACCTGCGCGGCCGCACCGCCCAGGAAGCGCGCGAGGCCGTACGCGATCTCGTCGACGCGGCCGCGCTTGCCGGCCGCGCCGAGGTGCGCGTGATCCACGGCCGCGGCACCGGGGCCGTCCGCAAGGCAGTTCGCGACGAGCTCGCGCGCCACCCGCTCGTCGAGGAGCAGGCTTCGGACTCTGCCGACGGGGCCACAGTCGTGCGACTCGGCGGGGGCAGCGGGCCCATGGCGTCGAGCTGAAGCCTGGCGTCGGTCGAGCCTTCGCTCAGTCGATCGTCACGTCGGCCGCAGCACGGCCGAGGAGCGTTGCGAGAGCCGCTTTCTCCGCGGGCGACCACAAGCGCCCGAGCGCCCGCCCTGCCGCCTCCTCGGCCGTGGCTGCGGCTTCGTCCGCGAGCTCTGCGCCGCGAGGCGTGAGCACGACGAGCGCCAGGCGCGCGTCTGTCGGATTCGACTCGCGTCCGACGAGGCCGATGCGCTCGAGCGGCGCAAGCTGCCGAGCGATGCCCGACGTCGTCACTGCCAGCCGCCGCGCGAGCTCGACCCGCTGCAGGGTCTGCGAAGGTGCTGCCTTCAGCTCGAGAAGCACGGCGAGATCGTTCAAGCCCAGGCCGTGGTGGCTCCCGAGCGGGTGGTCGACATCTCGCAGGACCAGCGTACGCGCTCGAATGAGGTCGAGCACGATAGCCAGGTTCGTTGACATGTCGTCATTCTATCATCGATCTGCCGCGTTACTGGCCTTCAGGATCGCGCGAAGCGTGGATTGGGGATGCAGCCGAGGATCGCGAAGCGTGGATTGGGGATGCAGCCGAGGATGCTGCGGTACGCTCTTTCACCGCGGCATCCGCGTACGCCTGTTTCACCGCGGCATCCTCGTTTTTCACCGCGGCATACTCGTCACCGCGGCTTCCTCGTCGGGGTCGGCGTCTTGCTGAACGGTCGGGAGGACGGGCCCGCGGGCGGGCCCCTTCAGGATCACGCGAAGCGTGGATTGGGGATGCAGCCGAGGATGCTGCGGTACGCTCTTTCACCGCGGCATCCTCGGCTGCACGTATCCTGAAAGGTTCGTGTCCACACCAGAGCCGATCGAGCCCGACGTCAATTCCGAGCGCAGAACCCTCGAAATCCTGTGGCAACAGGACGTCAGCGCGGCTGTGCTCGAACGCGGCTCCGACGGATCGCTGTCGGTTGGTCGGCTCCAGCTGGGGATCCCCGCCGTCTCCGACCTGGCGGAGCTCGGCCATGGTGCGACTGCCCGCCGAATCGGACTCGCCGAGCTGATCCACCTCGCCGCCGAGCCGCCGCCCGAGCTCGAGCTGGGCGGCTCTGCTCGGGCCACCTTCGCCGTTCTCGAGCTTGCCGCCCGTTCCGTCAGCGAAGGGCTCCTCCACCCTCAGTTGCAGCACGGAGGGCGCACATGGCTCGCCTACTGGGGGGCAACGATCGACGAGACGGTGCAGGCGATGCTCGATGCGATCGCAGCTGCCCTGCCGCCCGTTTGTGCCGCCGCGTTCGACAACGACCGCGACGCGCTGGTGCACGACCTCTACGCCTGCGCAGTCGACCAGATCGCTCGCGACCGCCTCCACGTAGCGGGGGTGCGACTCGGGAACCGGCTCGCGCGAAACCGGCCCAGCGCACCTGAGCTCTTTCTGGATGGCCTGACGTCGGCCGACCCGGAGCTGCCGCCGCATTCCGGCCTCGGCGCCCTCGAGCGGCGGGTCACGGACTGGGTCGATCGCGGTCTCGAGCGGCGCTCCATCGCGCCGTGGCTGCTCAGCCTCCGGCTCGACGAGCAGACCGGGCCGGAGGCCGACGGCACGTCCCGCGTTGTGCTCGAGCTGTGGCTCCAGGCGGCCGACGATCCGACTCTGGCGTTGCCCACATCCCTGCTTCACGACGGTGGGGACGCGGTGTTCGAGTTCCTTCGCTCGGCCGACCCGCGAATCGCGGTACACCGCCAGCTCGGGTTGATCGAGCCCATCCTCGCCGAGGGCGGCCTCGCGTTCGACCCGGTGGAGCCGACCACGCTCGAGCTCGACGACGACGGCGTCCGATTCGTGCTCCGCGATGCGATCCCGCGCCTGGAGGAGCTCGGCGTGCCCGTCCTGCTGCCCCGGAGCTGGGTCAGCTCGACGAGCCGGCTTCGCCTCAACCTCACCGCTACCGCCACCGCCCGCACTGCCAGCGGTCTGTTCACGACCGACGCTCTCGCCCGATTCGACTGGAAGCTCGCGATCGGCGACACGACCCTCACCGAGGAAGAGCTCACCGAACTCGCTGCCGCCAAGGAGCCGTTGATCCGTGTTCGTGGCCGCTGGCACGCTTTGCGGCGCACCGAGGTCGAGCGGGCGCTCCTGTTCCTCGACCGCCGTCGCGAGGGATCGGTCGTCGACCTCGTCCGCGCCGTCTCGGGAGTCGACGTCGAGGATGCAGGGCTCGAGCTCGGCGAGGTCGAGCTCGACGACACCCTTGGCGCGCTGCTCGCCGGCGACGACGACCGGCGCTACCAGCCCCTCGGCACACCGGGGACGATGACGCATCCCCTCTTCCCGTTCCAGGAGCGCGGTCACGGTTGGCTCCGGCTGCTCGGCGACCTCGGAATCGGCGCGATCCTCGCCGACGACATGGGACTCGGCAAGACCGTGCAGGCAATAGCCATGCTGACCTCCGAGCGAGAGCAATACGGCGCGGACGCTTTCGGACCCACCCTCGTCGTCTGCCCAATGAGCGTCACCCGCCAGTGGGCCCGCGAGATCGAGCGGTTCGCACCTTCCCTCCGCGTCCACGTGCACCACGGCGGCGAACGCCTGACCGGCACGGAGCTGGCGAACGTCGCTCGCTCGAGCGACGTGGTCATCACCTCGTACGACGTCGCCACGCGCGATGTCGATGCGCTGTCGGCGATCACGTGGGATCGGCTCGTTCTCGACGAGGCGCAGGACGTCAAGAACCCAGCCACGAAACGGGCGCGCGCCCTGCGACGGCTTCAGGCGCGTCGCACGCTCGCAATGACCGGCACTCCGATCGAGAACCGCCTCGACGAGCTTTGGGCGATCATGGACATCGTCAACCCGGGCCTGCTCGGCTCGCGCGAAAGGTTCCAGCGTACGTTCGCGCGCCCGATCGAGGCGTACAGAGACGCGCAGGCTCTCGAACGGCTACGGGCGATGGTGCAGCCGTTCATCCTGCGGCGGCCGAAGGACGCGCCCGAGGTGGAGCTGGAGTTGCCGGGAATCACCATCACGAAGGAGTACTGCCGTCTCACCCTGGAGCAGGCGAGTCTCTACCGGGCCACGGTCGACCGCTGGATGCCGCGCATCGAGGAGCATGAGCGCAGCTTCGGCCGCCGTGGGGCCGTGCTCGCGATGCTGAGTCAGCTGAAGCAGGTGTGCAACCACCCCGAGATGCTGCTCGCTACGGGCCGCCCGCTCGAAGGGCGGTCGGGCAAGCTCGAGCGCCTCGTGGAGCTGCTCGAGGCGATGCCGAGCGAGGACAAGGCGCTCGTGTTCACTCAGTATCCGGGGTTCGACCGGCTCGTGCCCCACCTCGGTGAGCGCCTCGGCCGTGAGATCGGCTTCTTCCACGGCGGCTTGCCCGCGCGGCAGCGCGACGAGCTCGTCGCCTCGTTCGCTACTCCAGAAGGCCCGTCGGTACTCGTCATCTCGATTCGTGCCGGCGGCCGCGGCCTCAATCTCCCGGCCGCGAATCACGTCTTCCATTTCGACCGCTGGTGGAACCCCGCCGTCGAGCAGCAGGCAACCGACCGCGCGTATCGCTTCGGCCAGCGCAAGGACGTCTTCGTTCACAGCCTCATTTGCACCGCGACGCTCGAGGAGCGGATCGACGAGCTGCTCGACTCCAAGCGAGAGCTCGCGGAGAAGGTCGTTGCTGGGCGGGCCGACGACTGGCTCGGCGAGCTCGACCTCGACGCGATCCGCTCAGCGGTGTCGCTGTCGGAGTCGCCGGTCGAGGAGGCAGCATGACCGTGCTGAAGGAGGGCCGTCCCATCTTCGTCAGCGGCGACGGAGACCGTATCGGGCGCGGGCCGTGGGCCCGCTGGCTTGCCACCTCCGTCGTCGCGGACGAGGGCTCGCCTCGCGCAGAGCGCGGCCGGATCCTCGCCCGCACGGGACATGTCCACACGGTTGCGGTCGCCGAGCGTGAGATCACGGCCCGCGTGATCGGTTCGACGGGGGCGGAGTACCGAGTGGCCCTTGCCGCCGACAGTGTCTCGCCACGGATCTGGGCCGCCGTGATCGGCTCACCACGTGGGCGCACACTCTTCGAGGCCGCCGCCGCCGGGCGGGAGCAGTCCCTCCAGCTCGAGCACGTGATGACCGTCGACTGGGAGGAGCCACTGATCCCACCGGGGCGATCGATCCGGCGCTCGTGCACCTGCCCTGACGCAGATCGTGGCGGTGCTTGCAAGCACGTGATCGCGCTCGCGTACGTCGTCGCCGACGCGATCGACGAGGATCCATCGCTGCTCCTCGAGTGGCGCGGCTGCACGGCGAAGACCCGGGCGGAGCGCGGCGGAGCACCGGTCGAGTCGGTGGGTGACCCCTGGGCCGCCGGGCCACTGCCCGCACTCGCCCCCCCGCGCGCGCTTCCGATCGGTTCGGTGCTCAAACGGCTCGGCGCAAGCGGGCTCGTGGTCGACGGCGTCGATCTCCGTGACGTCCTCGATCCGGCCTATGCGGCGTTCGCGACCCACACGGATTGACGTCGAGGGGTGAGGGGGCGCGCCGAGCGCCCCTCACCCCTCGTGGGCCGAGAACCCGAACCGTGTCGATCGAGCTCTACGCGAGCGCGAGCACCGCCGTCGTTGTCGTCGACGAGCTATCCCCCGCCGGTGGGACGCCGAGGTCGAAGCCGAAGCCCAGCCCAGGCCCTCCCGGACCGCCATGGGCCCCGTGATGGCCCCTGCCGCCGGTACCGAAGCCGGGGAACGTGGCGGCGTCGATCTTCGCCTTGAGCTCCGTGGCGTACTTCGCGGTGATATTGCCGGCTGCCAGCGCTTCATCGACGCGGGCCTTGGCCTGAGCGTTCTGCGCGTCACTGTAGGCAGCGTTCAGCTTTTCCTCCGTCGTGTCGAGTTGAGTCGCGACACCGGCCGCCGTTGCCAGCCTCATCGCCGGCATGCTGCCGTCGGCCAAGGCCCCCTTCAGCGTCTCGGCCTCGGCCGCCGTGATCTCGTCGGCGGCAAGCGCCGCATCGATGCGGGCCGCCGCGGCAGCGTCGATCGCGGCCTGGAGCTTGGCAGTGGTCGTGCCGAGACTCTTCGCCACTGAGGCGTCGAACGTCGACCGGGCCGTGATGCGTGCCGCCTCCTGCTTCAAGTCGGTGCTGTCCGTCGTCGCCGCGATGGCGGTGCCGACCCCCACCATCAAGGCAAGCGCCGCCATCGTGGCGAACAGCATGCGTGTCTTCGTGCGTCTCATCGTTCGGTCTCCTTTCGGGAGATTTCGAGGTGAGACCATCGAAGCGGCGCCAACTGAGGGTGGCCTGTGCCACGACTAGGGGCTAGATGTGAGTGCACCACATCCGTGAAGCCGGAACGGGTGCTGACTCAGCTGCCGAGGATGTTGACCGCGCGGGCGGCGACGAGCAGCAGCGTCACCGCCGCGACGAGCGACTCGGTGCCCATGAACAGCTTGGCCCGATGCGTCAACGGCATTGCGTCTGTCGGACTGAATGCGATCGAGTTGGTGACCGCGATGTACAGGTAGTCGTTGAGCGCGGGCGCCCAGCTCGATCCGGCGAGCTCGGGATTCTCATCCTGGGGGAACTGGAAGTCCGGCGCACCGCGGCTCTCTGCGAGCGCGCGACGCACCGGCCCACCGCTGTCGAGCTCCCAGAACACGAGCCCGAACGTGATCACGTTCACGAGCAGGACGACGCCGGCGCTCGCAAGCAGCTGAGCACCGGTCGGATCGTGGCCGGAGAGAAGCGAACCGATCACGAGGCCGATCCCGACGAGATTTGCGGTGGCGAGGAGGCCGAGCAGGCTCACCGCCGCCTTGCGCCGGTGCTCGCTGCTCACCCCCAACCGGCCGAGGCCGAACAAGAACACCACGACGAGCACGCCCGCGGGCACCGCAAGCACGAGCCACACCCACCAGTCATCGCCGGAGTAGAGCTCCCAGTGGCGCCAGGCGCTCCCCGCCGCGAGCAGAGCATTCGCAGCCACGGCGAGCCCGACGAATGGTGCCGCCTCGCGCTGCGCGTCGTGTTGAGCCTGCTCGAACCGCTCGTCGTTCACCCTTGACCGTTCGCCGCGACGGCGCCCACACCTACGCCGCAGGTCAGTCCGCGGGAATCAGCCCGGGTCGACGACGACGCCTGCGACCGCGTCGTCGATCGCTGCGAGGGTGGCGGGATCGAGCCGAACACCGGCGGCGGCCGCATTGTCGTCGAGTTGGTCGGGCCGCGAGACACCGGTGATCGCAGAGGCGACATTGGGCTCGCGGAGGACCCATGCAAGCGCGAGTTGCGCAAGCGACAGGCCGGCGTCGTCCGCGATCGGCCGAAGTCTCGCCACCGCACCCATGACCTCGTCGGTCAGGAAGCGCCCCATCGCCCATCCCATCCTCTCGGACGCTGCGCGGGAATCGGCAGGGTACGGTGACCCGGCCCGGTACTTCCCTGTCAGCATCCCCTGCCCGAGCGGCGACCAGACGATCTGCGAGATCCCCTCCGCCGCACACAGCGGTATCACGGAACGCTCGGGCAGGCGCCAGAGCAACGAGTACTGCGGCTGGCTCGACACGAAGCGTTCGACGCCGGTGAGCTCGTGCGCCGCCTCGATCTGACCCGCGGTCCACTCGCTGAACCCGAGGTAGCGAGCCTTACCGGTACGCACCACCTCCGTGAGCGCCGCCATCGTCTCCTCGAGCGGAGTGCCCGAGTCGTAGCGGTGGCACTGGTAGAGATCCACGTGGTCCGTGCGCAACCGCTGCAATGAGGCTTCGACCTGCTTGAGGACCTGGGCGCGCGAGAGGCCGCGGTCAACGTCGCTCATCGGGAAATACAGCTTGGTCGCGAGCACGTACGAGTCGCGGGGCCGGTCACTGAGCGCTTCCCCCAGCAGCTCCTCCGCGGCGCCACTGCCGTACACGTTGGCGGTGTCGAAGAAGTTGATGTCGAGCGAGAACGCGCGGTCGATGCACTCAACGGCTCGGTCCCGCTCGATCCCGCCCCCGAAGGTCAGCCAGGAGCCGAGCGCGATCTCGGAGACGTAGAGGTCACTCGAGCCGAGACGCCGGTACTCCATCGTGGACTGCGGCCGAGCCGGAGCGCCCTAGAGGTCGCTCGACGCCGCCCAGATGTTGACGGAGCCGTCGGGGGCACAGCGGTCGATCTCGTCGAGCTCCTCGTTCGAGAATTCGAGGTTGTCCAGCGCCGCGAGGTTCTGCTCGAGTTGCGCGACACTGCTCGCGCCGAGGAGCGTCGAAGTGATCCGCTCGTCGCGGAGCGTCCAGGCGAGCGCCATCTGCGCGAGGGACTGCCGACGCCCGGCAGCGATCGCGCTCAGCGCCTGCACCTTGGCGAGGGTCTCCTGCGTGATCATCTCCGGGGAAAGTGAGTCGTTTCGGCTCGCACGCGAACCTTCCGGGATGCCGTTCAGGTACCGGTCGGTGAGCACGCCTTGTGCGAGCGGGGAAAACGTGATGCACCCGACACCGAGCTCCCCGAGCGTGTCGACGAGATCCGGCTCGATCCACCGGTTCAACAGCGAGTACGAGGGCTGGTGGATCAAGAGGGGGGTGCCGAGGTCGTGCAGGATCGCGGCCGCCTCACGTGTCTTCGGCGCAGAGTAGGACGAGATGCCCACGTACAGTGCCTTGCCCTGACGCACAGCGCTGTCGAGGGCGCCCATCGTCTCCTCGAGCGGGGTGGCGCCGTCGTACCGGTGCGAATAGAAGATGTCGACATAGTCCAGCCCGAGCCGGGCGAGGCTCTGGTCGAGACTGGCCAAGAGGTACTTGCGGGAGCCGCCGTCTCCGTATGGGCCGGGCCACATGTCGTAGCCGGCCTTGGTCGAGATGATCAGCTCGTCGCGATACGGCCGGAGGTCACCCCGTAAGAGGCGTCCGAAGCTCTCCTCCGCCGAGCCGTACGGTGGGCCGTAGTTGTTCGCGAGATCGAAGTGGGTGACGCCGAGGTCGAACGCCCGGCGCACGATCGCGCGTCCTGTCTCGGACGGACTGACGCCTCCGAAGTTGTGCCACAGTCCGAGCGAGATCGCGGGGAGCACGAGGCCACGGCTCCCGCAGCGGTTGTAGTGCATCTGGTCATAGCGATCGGCGACGGCAACGTACGTCATCGGGCATACCCTTCCATGAGCTCGGCCATTGGCTCGAACCTAGCCGATCCCCGCCGGTATGCGCGGGAGCGGCGATGGCCAAAGGCGGCCCGGCTGGCGAGCGCCCCGAGTCCCGTAGGATCGGCCGGATGGACGAACGCCTCCTCGGCGGCAGCGGCATTGCGATCACCCGGATCGTGCTCGGCTGTGGGAACTTCGGCGGGATCGGCTCTTCACCCGCCTTCTTCGGCCGGGGGACGTCCAAGGACGAGGCATTCCGCCTTATGGACACGGCCTGGGACCGCGGCGTTACCGCGTTCGACACCGCCGACGCCTACGGCGGCGGCCGCAGCGAGAGCTTCATCGGTGAGTGGCTCGCGACGAAGGGCAGCGACGTCCGGGACCGGATTGTGATCGCGACGAAAACGTTCAACCCGATGGGCGACGGCCAGGATCACGGTCTCGGCCGGACGCGGATCCGACGCCAGATCGAGTCGAGCCTGAAACGCCTCGGGATCGAGCGGGTTGCCCTCTACCTCGCACACGACTTCGACCCGGATACGCCGCAGGAGGAAACGTTGCAGACGTTCGGCGACCTCGTCCGCGCCGGCAAGATCGGTGCGATCGGGGCGTCGAACTTCACCGGCGAGCAGCTAGCGGAGGCGCTCGAGTTGTCGGAGCTCGAGGGGCTACCGCGCTATGAGTGGGCGCAGAACGGCTTCTCCCTTCTCGAGCAGAGCGATCGCGAATCCGTCTTTCCGGTCTGCCATGCCCACGGTCTCGGCTACACACCGTTCAGCCCTCTCGCGGGAGGCTGGCTCACCGGCAAGTACCGGCGCGGCGAGCCCCCGCCGGCCGGGTCGAGGATGACGCAGCGGCCCGAACCGTACGAGGACTACAACTCCGATCGCGTCTTCGCCGCTCTCGAGACACTCGCGGCGGACGCCGCAGCACGCGACGTCTCGATGGCCGGGCTCGCGCTCGCGTGGCTGTTGGCGCTCGACGAGGTGACGGCCGTCATCGTAGGACCGGGACACGCCGACCATCTCGCCCCCGCTCTCGAGGCACTTTCGCTCTCTCTCACACCCACCGAACGCGACCAACTGACGGAGGTCTTCCGATGAGCGTCCTCGTCCTCTCCGAGCACGATGTCCGCAAGCTACTCGACATGGCGTCGTGCGTGACCGCGATGGAGCGAATCCTCTCCCGGCTTGCCAACGGTGAGCTGCACAACCCACTCCGCTTCCTCATGTTCCCGCCCGGGCCGGTCGGGATGGGATTGATGCCTGCGTACGCCGGCGGGGACACCCCCGCCTTCGCGCTGAAGGAGATCGTCGTCGTCCCCGAGAACCCGGGCCGGGGACTCGACCCTCACCAGGGCGCGGTGTTGCTCCACAACGGAATCACCGGCGAGCTGGTGGCGATCATGAACGCGTCGCCGATCACGGAGATTCGCACCGCCGCCGTGTCCGCTGCAGCGACGAAGGCACTCGCTCGGCCGGGTGCACGCACGGTGGCCGTCCTCGGCTCCGGCGTGCAGGGCCGCTCCCATGTCGCCGCCATGCAGAGCGTTCTCGAGGATCCGATCATTCGGATCTGGAGCCGGAACCCGGCGCATGCCGAGGCGCTCGCGCTCGAGACCCATGCGTTCGCAGTCACCTCGATCGAGGATGCGCTCGCAGGGGCCGAGGTGGTCTGTACGACGACCGCCGCCAGCGAACCGATCGTCGAGCTCGGGTGGCTGGCTCCGGGAGCCCACGTCAACGCAGCCGGGGCGTTCCCGAACGGAAAGTCGAGAGAGCTCAGCTCCGAGACGGTCGCTGCGGCGACCCTGTTCGTAGACCGGCGCGAGTCGACAATGAACGAGTCCGGTGACTACCGGCTCGCCGTCGACGAGCAAGGCATCGGGCCCGATCACATCGTGGCCGAGTTGGGAGAGGTCCTCACCGGCCTCCATCCGGGCCGTCGGGACGACGACGAGCTGACGGTGTTCAAGTCGATGGGCATTGCCGTCGAGGATCTCGCCGCTGCCGAGCTGTGCGTGGCGAGAGCACGAGAGCGGGGCGTCGGCGTCGAGGTCGACTTCTGATCCCGCTCGCAGAGATCCGGGCTGCGCGCGAGCGTATCGCGGACGTCGCGATCCGGACCCCGCTCGTACGGCTCCAGGCGCCGGAGTCATCCGCAGAGATCTGGTTGAAGCTCGAGTGCCTGCAGCCGATCGGATCGTTCAAGATCCGCGGCGCCGCGAATGCGATCCGGACGGCACCTCCCGGAGCGATCGCCGGCGGCGTGATGACGACGAGCGCCGGGAACATGGCGCAAGGCGTCGCTTGGATCGCCCGCGAAGAAGGGGTGCCGGCCACGATCATCGCGCCCGACCATGCCCCGCAGACAAAGCTCGACGCAATCGAGCGGCTGGGCGGCACCGTGATCAAGGTGCCGTTCGACCGCTGGTGGCAGACGATGGAGGACGCCGCGTATCCGGGCATCGAGGCGTACTTCGTCCATCCGGTACTCGACGATGCGGTCATGGCCGGCAACGGCACGATCGGGCTCGAGCTCGTCGACGAGCTCGACGAGATCGACACCGTGCTGATCCCGTGGGGCGGCGGCGGGTTGACGACAGGGATCGCGAGCGCGCTCGCCGTGCTCAGTCCATCGACGAGCGTCTTTGCCTGCGAGCCCGAGACGGGAGCCCCCCTCGCAGCGTCGCTCGCGGCCGGTGAGGCGGTCGCGGTCGACTACACACCGTCGTTCGTGGACGGCGCCGGGAGCAAGGGCCTGCTCGCGCCCATGTGGACTCGAGCGCGCCCGTTGTTGGCGGGCGCCCATACCGTCACGCTCGACGAGGCCGCATTGGGCGTGCGGTTGTTGGCCGAGCGGGCGCGGGTGATCGCCGAGGGCGCGGGAGCGCTCGCAGTCGCCGCTGCCATGTCCGGCCGCGCGGGCGGCGGGCGCATCGTGTGCATCGTGTCGGGCGGCAACATCGATGCCGCACGGCTTGCTGCAATCCTCCAGGGCCAAACGCCTGCTTGATCCGTCGGCAAGGCTCCTCGATTGACTAGGTTGAAGACTCACACCTGAACCGATGCGGCCGCGTGTGGCGTCGTCGCACGCGGCGGTTCGACAGGACACAAGGGAGACCCTCATGTCGGAACGAAGCTCTGCCACGAGATGGCGCTGGATCGGGTGCGGTCTTGGCGCCGCCGTTCTCGCCGTCCTCGCCACCGGATCTGTCCTCGCTGCGTCGGCGGCAGGCCCTACCAACACCAAGGAGCCTTCGATCACGGGAAGCCCGATCACGGGCAAGGTTCTGACCGGTGATCGAGGGACGTGGTCGGGTAGCGGTAACACCTACGCCTACAGCTGGCTTCGGTGCGACGGGAACGCCGCCAACTGCGCTGCCATCACCGGGGCGACCGGCACCCAGTACACGATCACGTCCGCCGACCTGGGGGCGACGATTCGCTTCGAAGTCACCGCCTCGGACAAGGAAGGCAAGAACACTGCCGCCTCCAACCCGACGGGGGAGATCACGACCGGCACCGGTGTGCCCGCGAATACGGCCCCGCCGGCGATAGCGGGTAACGCCACGGTCGGAACGACGTTGACCACGACCACCGGCTCATGGGTCGGCGACAAGCCGATCACGTACTCGTACCAGTGGCAGCGATGCGACAAGAACGGCAACTCCTGCGCGTCGATCTCCGGCGCAACGAAGAGCGACTACAAGCTCACCCAGAAACAGGTCGGCTTTACCGTCAGGGTCAAGGTGACCGGCAGGAACAGCCGTGGCAAGGGAAGCGCGATCTCGACCGAGACCGCGCTCGTGCAGGACACGTCCGGCGGAGGTGGAGGGATCATCAACCTGCCGGGCGGCGGCAAGTCGGTCGATGTCACCGATGTCCCGGCGGGCGAACGGCTCATCGTCCAGACCGTCGATTTCAACCCCAACCCGGTGCGCTCACGCACATCGCCGATCACGGTCACGATCACGGTCAAGGACACTCGCGGGTACTTCGTCCGCAATGCGTATGTCTTCCTCCGTTCGACCCCGATCCTCACGTCGACTCCGACCGACGCACAAACGGCGACGGACGGCCGGATCACGTATTCGGTCGACCCTCGCTCGGACTTCCCGCTCAGGAACGGGTACAACGTGCAGTTCTTCGCGAAGGCCTACCGCAAGGGCGACCCGACGCTCGCCGGCATCTCCGGCACGCGGCTCGTCCAGGTCGCGACGGCAAGCGGCTAGTCGAGGCAGCCGCCCGGCGATGGGTGCGCCGACTTTGTGCTGATTCACGACAAAGTCGGCGCAACCCCGGCCGGGTCGGCGCCCGGGCGCTGTCGGCGAGAATGCTCTCGTGCGAGTCGTCTCCCTCACTGCGCTTCGGCGCCTCACGATCCGCGCCCAGGGGTATGCCATTCGCTCGCGTAGCGGCAGCACGCACGAAGTCGACGAGGCGATCCGCCGGCTCTCGTGTGTGCAGCTCGACTCGATCTCGACCGTTGAGCGCAGCCACCGCATTGCACTGACTTCCCGGGTCGGCGCGTATCGGCCGGGAACGGTGCCGCGGCTGCTTGCAAAGGGACGTGTGTTCGAGTACTGGGCACACGAGGCATGCCTGCTGCCGGCCGAAGACTGGCCGCTCCATGCGGCGCAGATGCGTCAAGGCGGCCGCCGCTGGTACGGCGACGTGGGTGAGACGCACGCGCATCTCGCGGAAGAGATCCTGGAGGAGATCCGGTCCCGTGGCCCGCTGGGCTCACGGCATTTCGAGGGATCGAGCGAGGGGGGCATGTGGAACTGGAAGCCGGCGAAGGCGATGCTCGACCGGCTCTGGAATCACGGCCAACTCGTGGTCGCGGGACGACAGGGATTCCAGCGGCTCTACGACCTACCCGAGCGGGTGCTGCCGCGAGCGGTACTCGACGCGCCGCTCCCCGGCGAGGCCGAGCGGCTGCGCTCTCTCGCCCTCAAGGCCGTCCGGGCGCGTGGAGCACTGACGGAGGCCGGCGTCGTCGAGCATTGGCGGCTCAAAGGTGGGGTGGCGCGCGTCCGGCCGATCGTCGATGCGCTCGTAGCGGACGGTGCCCTCGAGCGTGTCTCGGTCGAAGACGGCGGCGCGCCCGTCCTCGTCCCCGCCGGCGCCGACCTCGAGCCGACGGCGCCGTCGACAGCGGTGCTGCTGTCCCCGTTCGACAACCTGTTGTGGGACCGGCCGTTCGCCCGCCGCGTGCTCGGCTTCGATCACCTGATCGAGGTCTTCAAGAAGGCGCCCGAGCGTAGGTATGGCTACTACGTTTTGCCGCTGCTCTGGCGCGATCGTATCGTGGGCCGCGCCGATCTCAAGTCCGAGCGCGGTGATGGGGTGCTGGTCGTGAAGGCATTCCACCGCGAGCCCGGCGTCCGCGCCTCGGCTGCACTCGACGGCGCCCTCGACCGGGCGCTCGACCGGCTGTGCCGTGCCTGCGGCCTCGAGTCCGTGCGCCGTTGAGCGGCCGCGCAACCCCTGGCGGCCCGACGGAACGATACACCCGGACGTCTACCATCTCTCGGATGGACTTCGAGACGCGCGCGATTCACGTGGGGCAGGAGCCCGACCCGGCCACGGGTGCGGTGACGACTCCTATCTACCAGACCTCCACGTACGCCCAGGAGGCCGTCGGCGTCCACAAGGGCTACGACTACGCGCGCGTTGCGAACCCGACGCGAACGGCCCTCGAGCAGTGCCTCGCCTCGCTCGAGTCGGCGGCGTACGGGCACGCGTTCTCGTCGGGGCTCGGGGCGGCCGCGACGATCATGCACCTCGTCGACCCGGGCGAGCGCATCGTCTGCGTGAACGACGTCTACGGCGGCATGTACCGCATGTTCTCGCAGGTGTACGAGCCGAAGGGATACGCGTTCGACTACATCACGCCCGACGAGGTCTCGACGAACCTCGCGGCGCATCTCGACGACCGGACTCGCATCGTCTGGATCGAGTCCCCGACGAACCCGCTGCTGAACATCGTCGACATCCGGGCCGCCGCCGATGCCGCGCACGCGGGCGGCGCGCTGCTCGTGGTCGACAACACGTTCGCCACGCCGTATCTCCAGCAACCGCTCGAGCTCGGCGCCGACATCGTCGTGCATTCGACGACGAAATACCTCGGCGGGCACTCGGACGTCGTCGGGGGCTTTACGGCCACGAACGACCCGACCATCTCGGAGCGCCTTCGTTTCCTGCAGAAATCGCTCGGCGCCGTGCCAGGACCGTTCGACGCATGGCTCGTGCTCCGGGGCCTGAAGACGCTTGCCGTCCGGATGCGCCAGCACTGCGAGAACGCTCGCGCAGTCGTCGCATTCCTGCAAGGTCACCCGAACGTGAACGAGGTGCTCTACCCGGGCCTGCCGGACCACTCGGGGCACGAGCTCGCGACGCGCCAGATGCGTGACTTCGGCGGCATGGTCTCGTTCCTCGTCGACTCGGAGGAGGAAGCCGTCGACCTCGTCGCCCGCACCAGAGTGTGGACGCTCGCGGAGAGCCTCGGGGGAGTCGAGAGCCTCATCGAGCACCCGTTTCGCATGACGCACGCGGCGACCGCGGGCAGTCCGTTCGCCTCACCGCGGAATCTCGTCCGGCTGTCGGCCGGGATCGAGTCTGCCGACGATCTGATCGCCGACCTTGCGCAGGCACTCGCGCCGACTACGTCCCCGGCAAGATCTCGACTCCGCTGACGCGGATCCGTTGATCGCGCTGCATCTTCCTGCAAGATCTCGAATGATCCCTGAAGAGATCCCTAACGCGGCCGGACCGTGGAACGGTACCTTCGTCGGGTCTGTTTCCGGGGTTCGTCGGTATTCGAGGCTTCCGGCTTACCGTTTCTTGATCCGCACCGCGGTCCCGTAGGCGCAGATCTCCGTCCATGTCGGCCCCAGTTCCGACGTATCGAAGCGCATCGCGAGGATCGCGTTCGCACCTTTTTGCTCCGCCTCGGCGACGAGGCGCCGGATCGCCTCCTCACGGCCCTCGGCGAGCATCTTCGTCATCCCACCGAGCTCGCCGCCGACGAGGGACTTGAAACTCGCTCCGATCTGCGAGCCGATGTTTCGGGAACGCACGGTGAGCCCGAAGACCTCACCCAGCACCTCCTGGATCTCGTAGCCCGCAACGTCGTTCGTCGTCGCGATCAGCATCGTCGTCCGCTGACGTCGGATACGTTCACCCCATGACGGTACCGACCCCGATCGACCTCCTGCACCGCGGTGCGGCGCGGAGCGTCGGCTGCTACGTCGTCGAGACGGACGACGGGGCGGCACTGTTCGACTGCGGCCCCGCCACGTGCATACCGACGCTGAAAGGAGAACTCGCCGCGCGAGGCCTCGAGCTCGGCGAGATCCGGCATCTCCTCCTTTCACACATCCATCTCGACCACGCCGGCGCCGCAGGCGCTCTCGTCCGTGAGCTGCCGACGCTTCAGGTGCACGTCTCGGCGGCGGGCGCACCCCACCTCAGCGACCCGAGCAAGCTCGAAGCCAGCGCGCGGAGGCTCTACGGCGACGCGTTCGACGAGCTCTGGGGCACGCTCGTTCCCGTCCCGGCCGAGAGCATCCGGATCGCCGGCGACAACGTCCTCGGGCTCGAGTGCTTCCCGAGCACGGGCCACGCAAGCCACCACATCTCGATGCTGCACGACGACGGGACGCTGTACGCAGGCGACTCGGTCGGATTGCGGATCGCGCCCGCGAGCTTCGTGCTCGCCCCGACGCCCCCACCCGATATCGATCTCGAGGCCTGGGAGGCGACGATCACGGAGACGGAGCGGCGGGCTCCCGCCCGCGTCGCGCTCACCCACTTCGGCGTGTTCGACGACGTCTCCGAGCACCTCGCCCGTCTCCGCGAGACGCTGCAGCGGTGGGCCGATCGCGTGGCCCACGGCATGGACGAGGCGACGTTCGTTGCCGCCGCACGCGCCGACTGCTCCACGTCCGATCCGGACGATTTCGAAGCGTACGATCGGGCGGTGTCGTATTCACTGTGCTTTCTCGGGCTCGAGCGCTACTGGCGCAAGCGGAGCGAGCGGACGACGTAGCCTGCTCGAAAAGCTTCGGCGCCATGGTCGGGTTCTATGCTTCGGAGAGATGAATCGCGAGGCGCGGGTCTCATTGGCGGCGTACAGGTGCCTCTATCCGGGCGCGATCGAGATCGACGGCGTGACAGTACTGCGGGCCGACGAGGCACCTCTGAGCCCGATGCTGAACCGGATCGTCGGCCTGGGGGTCGACGAGCCCGCCACCGAGAGAGCGCTGGACGGAGCGCTTGCGGCGATCGGGGACGACGTCACCTGTTGCGTGGCGGTCGCCCCCGAGGCACGCCCGGAAGCGCTCAGCGACTGGCTCCGTGATCGCGGGCTGGAGCATGGTTGGAGCTGGATGACGTTCCGGCGCGAGGTCGACTCGGCGCCGGAGGCAGCGACCTCGCTGCGCCTCGTCAGGGTCGGGCGAGGCGAGGCAACGGCCTTCGGCGAGATCGTCGCGACCGGCTACGGCCTACCGGACGCCGTCGCGCCATGGGCCGCGAGCGCACACCGGAAGGGCTGGGACTGCTGGATCGCGCTCGACGGCGACCGACCCGCGGCAGCGGCCGGGGTGTTCATCGCAGAAGACGTGGGTTATCTCGGCTTCGCCGCGACTCTGCCCGAGCACCGGGGCAAAGGCGGCCAGAATGCCCTGCTCGCGACGCGGATCCAGCACGCCCGCGAGTCCGGCTGCGACATCGTCGTGACCGAGACCGGCGAGCGACGGGATGACCGTCCCTCGAGCTCGTACCGCAACATCTTGCGCACAGGGTTTACAGAAGTCGCGTTGACGGCGAACTGGCTTCGAGAGGCCCGCGTTACGCGAATCCCGTGACGAGCCACGGCGGCGCACGAAACGCGCGCCCACCGAGATGGCCGACGACGGCCGTGTCGACGAGCACGTAGAGCGGCTCGGCGGCGAGAGCGCCGAGCGCCGGAATCGCAAGGCGCAGGATCCGGCGGCGTACGACGAGCGGAGGTGCAACAGGCGTCAGGCGGTCCGACGCACGACGCGTGCGCCTGACGACTGTGCGATCGCCTTGATCACGATCTCGTCGAGATTCACGTGCGCAGGCCGCGTGAGTGCGAACATGACGCAGTCGGCAACCTCGTCCGGAGTGACCGGGTCGAGACCTTCGTACACCGCGTCGGCGGCAGCCTTGTCGCCGCGAAAGCGGACGACGGAGAACTCTGTCTCGACGAGCCCTGCGTCGACCGTCGTGATCCTGATCGGCCGGCCGAGCAGGTCTTCTCGGAGCGCATACGAGAACCCGCGGACCGCGAACTTCGAAGCGATGTACGAGGCCCCGCCCTGGTACGCCTGCCGCCCGGCGATCGAGCCCATGAAGACGATGTGGCCCTCGTCGCGGACGTGCGGCAACACCAGTCGCGTGATCCGCAGGACGCCGTCGACGTTGGTGTGGATGACGCGTTCCTCGTCATCCGCTGTCGAGTCCGCGAACGGCGCCCGACCGAGGGCGAGGCCCGCGTTGTTGAAGAGGATGTCGACCCCTCCGAGCTCGGTCACCGCCGCCTCGACGAACGCGCGGCTGCTCGCTTCGTCCGTGACATCGAGCTCGAGGTTGACGTCTGCCTCCAGCCGCTCGATCCGCCGCGCGCCAGCAGCGACACGAACGCCTATCTCGCGCAGCTTGCGCACCGTCGCCGCGCCGATTCCTGACGACGCGCCGGTGACGATGGCTGTCTTCCCGCTCAATTCCACCCTGCGAGCCTATCGTGCCGAGGAAGCGACCGGGCCGGCGAAGTACCTCGTTCGGGGGATGCGAGGCACCCCCCGGCGGCCACGATGATGATGAGATGGCCCAGGAAATGTCTTCCTCCGTTGAAAAGCTCGACCCGTACGAGCGCGTCGCGCTCGCAGTCCGCGAGGCGCTGCCAGGCGACGCCGGGGAACAACTGCTCGCCCGCATCGTGAACGCGCTGGCGGCGGCCGACGAGGCCGACGGCGGAGCCGGGCCTGTGGAGCTGCACCTGGAGCTGGAGCGCCAGGTCGCAACTGACCCGGTTACAGGCCTCCCGAATCGAGTCCGCTTCATGGACGACCTGACCCGCGCAATCGCGGCCGCGATTCGCTATGACGAGCCGCTCTCGCTCCTCGTCCTCGACCTCGTCGATCGCGATGCCGACGAGAAGGTCGCAGGCGAGGCGCTGCTCCGGCTCGTGCGGATCACGGACATCGTCGCCCGCGTCGCTCCCAGGCGCTTCGCGATCATCCTCCCTCGCACGGGCACCATCGGCTGCGCTCTCGTCGCCAACCGCGTCTCGGCCCTCGACAAGCACGAGTCCACAATCGGCACCGCGACGTTCGCGGGTGAGACGACAGATGCGCCCGAGCTGCTCGCCCGCGCCGAGGACGCACTCGGCTGAGGGCTCAGCCCTCTTGAGCGGCCCCGTCGATCTCCACGCGGTCGATCGTGACCGGGGTCGTCGGACGATCCCGTGCGCGGTCGCGGTCGACGTGCGAGATACGGTCGACAACATCCTGCCCCGCCGTAACCTGCCCGAAGACGGTGTGCTTGCCGTCGAGCCACGGCGTCGCCTCGGCCGTGACGATGAAGAACTGGGAGCCGTTGGTGTTGGGGCCGGAATTCGCCATCGCGAGCGCGCCCTTGACGACCTTGCGGTCGTTGAACTCGTCCTCGAACTTGTATCCGGGACCGCCGGTGCCCGTGCCTTCCGGACACCCACCCTGGATCATGAAGTCGGGGATCACGCGGTGAAAGATGAGGCCGTCGTAGAAGCCCGCCCCGGCCAGCTTCGTGAAATTCGCGACGGTCTTCGGTGCGTCCTCGGGGAAGAGCTCGACCTCGATCGGGCCCTCGCTGGTGTGAAGCGTTGCCTGTGTCATGCGGGCGACGCTAGCAGGAGTGACGTCCGCTTAACGACGGTTGAACATCCGGTTCCGAGCGACCAGCGTACACTTTGGCGATGACCACAACCGCGCCGCTCGCAACCTTGCCGACAGGAGAGGCTTCGCAGGAGCTGGCCCGCTCGTGGCGCCGCCTGACGAGGGTCGCAACGGTCGTCGCGGTGATGACGGCACCGGCGCTGTTCGTCTGGTTCACACAGCAGAACGGCTGGAGCTGGTGGGCGTCGCTGCTCGCTGCGCTCGCGGTCGTGATCGTCTTCCGCGGTTTCGCGGATCTCGTCTTTCGCCGGCTGATCCCGTGGCCCAGCCTCTTCGGGGTCGAAAGCGCTCAGTTGCGCGAAGCCGACGTCGTCGGCCGGAGGCGGGCGTGGTTCTGGCGCTTCTGGTTCAAGCTCGCGCTTCTGATCGTGATCGCGATCACGATCACGTGGATCTTCGTCGGCGGCACGTGGTGGGGTGCGGCCGGGACGATGTGGGAAAGCATCGGCAACATTCTCAGCTCGCCGCAGCTGTGGATGCAGGCGGTCTTCGTCTTCTTCCTCTTCTTCGCGAACTTCGCGATCATGTTCGGCCCGCTGCTGATGATGAACCTGTCGCAGATGCAGTCCTTCGAACCGGGCGATGCGGAATGGGGCGTGAAGCTCGACGACGTCCGCGGCCAGGCCGAGGCGAAAGAGGAGGTTCGACGAGTCGTCGATATCTGGCAGTCGGGCGACCATTTCGAGCGCGCGGGCGGCAAGCGTGAGCGTGGCCTGCTTCTCTTCGGCGCGCCCGGCACCGGCAAGACGATGCTTGCCAAGGCGATCGCCACCGGCTTCAACTCGCCGTTCATCTCGATGCCCGGCTCGGGCTTCGCGGCGACGTTCATCGGGATCGACGCAATCGTCGTCAGGGTGTTGGCGCGGCGGGCGAAGAAGCTCGCGCGCAAGTGGGGCGGCCAGTGCATCGTCTTCATCGACGAGATCGACGCCGTGGGCATGCGGCGGCAGTCCCTCGGAACCGGCGTGCAAGGGTTCGAGCCGCTCGTGTCCGGCAATGCCGAGGACCTCCTCTTCTTCGGCCCTCTCGGATCACGCGATCCGTCCGGTGATCTGATCGTCGAGACCCGGGCGTGGCGCGACCGGCTCTTCGACTCCCGGGCTCCGCAGCCGACTGGCGTTTCCGGCTTCCAGCTGCGGATGGCGAGCGTCTTCAACTTCATGTTCCCGGGCGGCATGGGCGGCATGGGCGGCGGCATGGCGCTCAACCAGCTGCTCGTCGTGATGGACGGCATCGACAACCCGCCGTGGATGCGCCGCACCTTCACGAGCAAGCTCAACACCCTGCTCGACGCGACGTTCATCGTGCCGCGATCGGTCGGGAAGATGAAGCTCCGGATGCCGGCGGCCCGTCCGCGCAACGACCAGATCTACTTCATCGGCGCCACGAACGTGCCGATCGACCGACTCGATCCAGCACTGATTCGCCCGGGGCGCATGGGCCGCCACGTGTGGTTCAGGACTCCCAGCAAGCAGGACCGGCTCGACATCCTCGATCTCTACATCGGGAAGGTGTCGCATAGCGACGAGCTCGACTCGCCGACGCGTCGGGACGAGATCGCGCGGATCATGAGCGGATACTCACCGGCGATGATCGAGCAGGCGATCTCGATGGCCCTGACGATCGCCCACCACACGGGCAGCACCGGGTTCGCCTGGGACGACCTCGTCGAGGCGGTGACCACGCTCGATGCCGGTACCGCGATCGGGTCGGAGTACATCCCGATGGAGCGCCGGGCCGTCGCGATCCACGAGGCGGGCCACGCGGTCGCCGGCCATGTGTACCTGACCGGCCGCGAGTCGACCCGGCTCACGATCAAGAAGCGTGGCGACCAGGGTGTGGGAGGCCACCACTGGATGATCGAGAAGGAAGAGCGCCTGTTCTCGTTCCAGCACGAGATGTTCCACGACATCGTCTGGGGCCTCGGCGCCATGGCGGCGGAACGGGTCGTCTACGGCGAGAACTCGAACGGCGTCGGCGGCGACGTGGCCGGCGTCACGGCGCGTGCGGCCCTGATGGTCGGCCGCGCCGCGATGGGGCCACAGCCGTTCCACGTGACGCCGCGAAACGGTGAGACCGAGGAGCAGGCGCGCAAGGAAACGCTCGACCGCTTCGAAAAGATCGGGTTGCAGATCATGTCGCGAGCAGGCGGTGGAGGGCCCTTCGACGCCGATCCGATTGCCGGTGTGCTCGGCGACCCGGCGAAACGAACCGTGGCAGCGCAGATCCTCGGGCAGGCGTACGTGACGGCGCACAATCTCGCGACCACGAACCGGGGCGGGATCGAGACGATCGCGGACGCGCTCGAGGACAGGCGGGAGATCATGGGCGACGAATTGCTCCGTCTCCTGGAGTCCGCCGAAATCAGGATTCCCGAGCTCGACCTCGCGGACGAGACCGTCTGGCCGCCGCTCGAGTTCTCAGCCGCGATCGGACGGGGCCCCCAGCCGCACGGCCCCGCGATGGAGATTCGGACGTGAGCGAGACGACCACCGAAACGGGCGGCGACGAACCCGGGTTCATCGAGGCCGAGCCGGCGCAGCCGGTCGGCCAGCAAGGGAGAGCCTCTCGCACGGATCGCGCCCGAAGCGCGGCCTACCGCTCGCGCTTCGTGATCGTCTACGTCGCACTCGCGTTGGTCGCCGGCATCGGCCTCGGTGCCTTCGTCGTCCTGGTGGGCCGCTCCGATCCCGCTCCTCCCGCGAAGTGGTCTGCGTGGCAGCCGACAGGCAGCGACACGGCACAGGCGAAGCAGATCGCCGATCGGGTGGCGAAGAGCTACCGCCTGAAGAGCGGACAGCAACTGGTCGCGGCGCTCGTCAGCCCGCCGAAGGTCAGCGGCGCGGAGGGAGACGTGGCGGTGAGCACGATCGCCATCCGCCCCGATACCTCGACCGGCAAGAAGGAAGAGAACGAGATCGACATCCTCCCGACGACGCACAGCCTCCAGTACATCCTCTGCGGCCTCGGAACAGCCTGCTCGATCAAAGGCGGCACGGCGTCCGAGGCCCGACACGCGCTTCTTCGTCGGGAAGCGCTGGAGCTCGCCCTCTACACGTTCAAGTACGTTGACGAGATCGACTCCGTCTCGATCTTCCTTCCCCCGCGCCCGGACGGCCAGGCGTCGGGCACCTCGGTGTTTCTGAAGAAGAACGATGTGCGCACCGAGCTGAGCAAGCCGCTCCGAGACTCGATCGGGCCAACGACGCCGACGATCGGGACGATGCCGAAGCGAGAGCTCACTCTCGTCAATCGCATCACGGAGCCGAGGCTCTACACCTACGAGTACCAGCAGGCGCAGGACGGTGGCGCAGTGCTCATCCTCGCGCCGGTCGTCCTCGGCACCTAGAGGGCGCAGGCCCGACCCACGCGTTGAACCCCCGGCTGGTAGCCGCCAAGGCACGACTCGACCGGCTGGACTGGTGGCCGACGCCTGTCCGGATCGAAGGTGTGCACCTCTGGACCGCGCCGTGGTTCTTTCGCCTGCCGTGGCTCAGTCGATTCGACGGATACGCCCTGCACCGCATCATCCTCGTGCGGGCGAGCGACGTCTCCGATGACCTCATCACCCACGAGCTCTGCCATGTGTGGCAGCTACAGCATCGCCCGATCCGCATGCCGCTGAGCTATCTCCGCACGGGCTACGCCGCGAACCCGTACGAGCGACAGGCGCGCGCCGCCGCCGGCGCGACACGGTCATAGCGGCAGCGCGGCCCCGGGGGCCGTCACCGGGAGACGAGAGCCGCCCGGTTACCCGACGGATCCGTGACGACCGATCTCGCGTCGTCGTTCTCGATCTCGAGCCCCAGCGCGGCGGCCGTCCGGAGGACGTCGCGGCGCGTCGCCTCATCGGGGAGCACGATCGTGTACCTGCGCAGTCCGCGGGCGTCGAGGGGCGGGGCCGGGGCACCCTGTGTCGCCCAGGTGTTGAGTCCGACGTGGTGGTGGTAGCCGCCCGCCGAGACGAACAGTGCCCCGGGATAGCCTCGCACGGTGGGCTCGAAGCCGAGTGCCCCGGCGTAGAACTCCTCGGCCGCGGGGATGTCGGCGACCTGGAGGTGGACATGACCGATTCGGGTGTCCTCGGCGATGCCGTCCTTGCCGTCGCCCGGGCCACTCGCGAGAACGCCGTCGAGGTCGAGTGGAAGCGTCGCCATCTCCAACTGGCCGTCGGCGTATCTCCACTCCTCGCGAGGCCGGTCGCGATAGATCTCGATCCCATTGCCTTCGGGGTCGTCGAGGTAAAGGGCCTCGGAGACGAGGTGATCGGAGGCGCCGGTGAACGGGTGGCCGGTGGCGCTCACCCTACGCAGCGACCGCGCCAGCTCGGCGCGCGTCGGTACGAGCAGCGCCAGGTGGAACAACCCGGTCGTGCGCGGCGGTCGCGGCGGCGCGTCGGGTCGACCCACGAGCGTGACGAGCGCGGTGTCGCCGCCCGGAGCTCCGAGCTCGACGGTATCGCCGTCACGGCGGATCTCGCGCAGTCCGATTGCGTCCCCGTAGAACGCGGTCTGCGACTCGAGGTCGCCGACCGTGAGGATCACGGCGCCGAGCGACGTTCTGGGATCGATCGTCACAACGGCTCCACGGGATCTCCGACGCGTACGCGTCCCGGCTCCTCGACGCCGCCCCAGACTCCGATCGGAAGCGGCTCCTCGCTCGCGACCTCCGAGCGATACCCCCTCAGGACGCGGAGCGTGTCGAGGTCGGGAAGACCGGTGTCCGGGTCGTGAGTCGTCACCGCGCAACGACCGACGTGCGCTCGCAGCCGCACGACGGCATCGCCAAAGGCAACGCGACGTCCCAGCCAGCTTTCTTCCGTATGAGGCTCGACACCCTCGATCCCGAAGAGCATCCGAAAGCGGCGACCGTCGATGCGCTCTTCGCCTGCCTCGCGAGCGAGCGTGTCGAGCGTTCCGCTCGAGACGACGGATACGCTCGCGCCGGTGCCGCGGTCGGAGCCTGCGCCCGGCTCGTTGACGCGGACGAGCCTGAGTGGCCGGCCGGCGAACGTGGCGATCGCCTCCGAGAACTCCCCGTCGACGAGCCTGCCGGCGACCGGCCTCCCGAAGAAGCTCGTCTCGACCGGATCGCCGAGCACGACGTCGCCGTCGAGCGTCGACCCGTCGGGGAAGCGCAACGACAACGTCGTGCCGTCGCGGTCGGCGGCCGCCGCGACCTGCACGAGCGTGCCCGCCACCTTGCCGTTGACCAGACGCCCGTCGTCCGTGATCAGGTGGAACCGGCGATTGTCGCGCACCCCCGTCAGCTCGAGCTCGACCTCCTCGACGTGGCTGAGCGCCAGCCCCTTCACGGGGGCATACGTGATCGAGGTGACGGAAGCCGTCACGAACGCCACTTCACGGTGCAACCGACCGCGGGGGTCTCGCTGACCGGCGGGGTGCGACCGGCCAAGACTGCGTCGAGTGCATCGCGGAGGTAGTGCGTGGTAACGGCCTCGGTGTCCCGGTTGTCGTCGACGGCACCGTGGTAGGCGAGCCTCCTGTCGGCGTCGAAGACGTAGACCTCGGGTGTGCGCTCGGCGCCCAGTGCCCTGGCGACCGACTGGTCTTCGTCGTAGAGGTAGTCGAACGTGTACCCCCGCGCGGCGGCACGGGCGACCATCTCGGGGAACGAGTCCTCCGGGTGTGAGACAGCGTCGTTCGAGCTGATCGCAACGATGCGGACGCCGCGGCCCGCATAGTCGGATTGAATCGCGCCGATACGCCCCTCCCACGCCTGTGCGTACGGGCAGTGGTTGCACGTCTGGATGAGCACGAGTACCGCGGCCTCGCCATAGTCGGCGAGCGAATGGCTCCGGCCGTCGGTCCCGGGCAACGAGAACTCGGGTGCGGTTGCGGACAGGGCAAGCGTCATTGAAGGGCCTCCTGGAGTTGTTGAAGGCTCGGCACGGGCGACACGCGCCCGTCCGGGAGCCGGTAGATACGACAGGTGAGCGCATATCTGGAGTCGGCTCCCGCGGCGTCGACATCGACGCCGTCGATCCTGATCGTGGGCGAACCGGGGAAGCGCGCCGCGACTGCGTCCTCGTGGGTGACGATCTCCTTCTCGACGATCGGCTCGCTGATGCCTTGGGCGGCGAGTGCGTTCGCGAGCAGAGCTCGCGTTTCGGCGACCGAGGGACAGCCGTCCCAGTAGAGAAGCTCGACCTTCACGTTGAGGACAACGCGCGGGGGATCCCGCCCCTTCCCGTCTCTTGTGAGCTGCGGTCAGCGCCCATGCAACGCACCGTATCCGCCAGGCTCGAGCTCGAGATTCGCGAGCCTGGGGAAGTCGCCCTCCAGATCGCGGTCGCAGCGGGTGGGGCGCATCGACGAGGTCCTCGACTGCGCCTTGGCCGTGGGCCCGCCCTGTGGCGCGGGCCGTCGGCGCCCACGGTGCGCAGATCCACGTCCTCGAGTGGGGACGCGGCCGTCTCGTTGTCACCTACCCCGAAGGCGACCTCCCGACGGACGACTCCCGCGAGCTCGTCTCGCTCGGATAGCCGCAGGGCGGGTGCCGGGCCGCCACCCGTCCGCCTTACCCCATCTCGATCTCGGCCGGCAGTCCGAGCCGGCCCATCGTCCGGAGATGGAGGAAATGGGAGCGCAGCGCGCCCCCGAGTGACGGGTGGAACGAGTAGCGGACACCGTGTTTGGCGCAGTTGCGTCGCACGATCTCGGCGATCTTCGGGTAGTGGGTGTGCGGAATCCGGGGGAAGAGATGGTGCTCGATCTGGTAGTTCAGCCCGCCGAGCATCCAGGTCAGTACCGGGTTGCGCGGACAAAAGTCGACGGTCGTCTCCACTTCATGGACGGCCCAGATCCGGCGCTCTGCGCGGAGCTCGTCCGCCGACGCGAACGATGCCTCCTCCACGCAATGAGCGAGCTGGAACGTCGTCGCCATGATCAGGCTCGTGACCATCCCGAAACCGATGTACGCGGCGAGGACGGCCCACCACGGGTACACGAGCAGCGGGATCACGATCGCCCAGCTGATGAAGAACGCCTTGCCTGCAACGATCCCGACGAGGTTCCAGCCGCGCGGTAGGCGCAGGGCGCTCTCGCCGATGGCGCCCCGCCGGAAGGCGAAGAGATCGCCGACGGTCTGCCATCGCAGCACCATCAGCATGTACATCGGCCAGATGTAGTACTGCTGGAAGCGATACCAGGGCCGTACTCGTTGGGATGGGGTGAAACGAGCGAGCGGCACCTGGGTGGCGTCGGCGTCGAACCCGTCGACGTTCGTGTAGGTGTGGTGCGCGACGTTGTGCTTCACGCGCCAGGCATAGCTCGAGATGCCGAGCAAGGCGTCCGTCGACCAGCCGACGAGGTGGTTGTAGCGGCGTTGGCGGAAGTAGGCGCCGTGATTTGCGTCGTGCTGGACGCAAAAGGCGGTCAGCGTCGCCCCGAGAATCAGCCCGAGGAGACACAGGGGCGCGACGACAATCCCCGGGTGGAGGAACATCAGCACCCCCCAGGAGGAAACCGTCAACGCCAGCGCGATCGGCGCCTTCGAGTAGAGAAGCACCGCACCCTTGAGACGGGTGCGACCGCGTGAGAGGTACAGCTCGACCTCGCGGCGCGTGTCCTGGATGAACACCCCGCCGTTGTCGAACGCAAGCTTCGTTGCGCCTGCCGTCATGATGGCCTCCCTCTGCGAACGGATAGGGAGAGCGCAATGAGCCTCACCGAATACTCGTCCTCGTGTGCCGACAGGATATCGATACCGACGGCGGGCGGTGATTGCGTTTCGATGAAACGGCGCAGCGACCGGACGAGGCCGCGCGCCGTGCAGATCCCTGGCGTCGGTCGACCCGGAAACGACCAAGAACGAAGAGAAGGGCCGCCGAGGCCCCTCTCCGCGCAGGCCTCGAAAGAAGCCGGTATCTCTCGACCTCCGCGTCCGCCGCACCGTCGCGTGCCGTCGAGGTAACCGCATTCTGCACCATCGCGCGGCTCGGCGCACGATCTATCCGAGATGGCGGTTCCTTCGATGCTCTACGCGATCGCGGTGGGAGCTACGGCGGTGAGCCGGCGCTCGAGCGCGCGGCGTGCGCGGTCGATCGGCGTCGACTGCCGGCTGACGACGAATTGTGCGTTGGCAAGGAGCAGGTATGCGTCGAGCTCGAAGGCGAGCTGGCCGGCATCCTCCGACGAATCGATCGCGCCTTCGGCTTGGGCGTCACGGACGGCCGCCTCGAGCAGTCCGAACCATTCCTCGACGACCTGAACTGCGAGGTCGCGTACCGGGCCGGGGTGGGTGTCCATCTCGGCCGCGACCGACGCGAAGAAGCAGCCGCCGGGGAAGACGTCGCCTTCGACATGTTGGAGGAAGCGTTCCGCGAGCTGGCGCAGACGCTCGAGGCCCGTGGGGGCCGCGAGCGCAGGCTCGATCACCTGCTCGGCTGAATACGGTGCTCGCCGTCTCGATCGTCGCGAGCTGGAGCTCCTCCTTGGAGCCGAAGTGGGCGAAGAGGCCGCTCTTGCTCATCCCGACGGCTTCTGCCAGCCGGCTGATCGAGAGCCCGGCGAGGCCCTCGACGGTGGCGAGTTGCGCGGCCTCATGGAGGATCGCGTTACGGCTTCGCTCGCCGTCGCTGCGCCGCCGGCGCGTCCGGCGATCGGGATTGCCCCGGACATGGATTTCGCTCATCACTTGACAAGATAGCACGAACGGTCGTATATTGACTCAATCTGTACGAACGATCGTGCTAACTAACGAAGGAGCGGAAATCATGACGACTGCACCAACCCTCGATCTCGCAGCCGTGAAGGCCCGCCAGCAGGCGACCTGGGCCAGCGGCGACTTCGCCGAGATCGCGACTCTGATCGTCCCTGTCGCCGAGCGCCTGTGCGACACGGCGGACCTGCGGGCAGGCTCGACCGTGCTCGACGTGGCGTGCGGGAGCGGCAACGCGGCCCTCGCTGCCGCCCGCCTCGGCTGCGACGTGACCGGCATCGACTACGTACCCGCGCTCCTCGACCGCGGCCGCGAGCGCGCCGCGGCCGAGAGGGTCGACCTCGCGCTGCGCCACGGCGACGCCGAGGAGATCCCGTTCCCCGACGAATCGTTCGACGCTGTCCTGTCGGTCTTCGGCTCGATGTTCGCTCCCGACCATCGCCGCGCAGCCGCGGAGATCGTCCGAGTAACGCGGCCGGGCGGCACGATCGCGCTCGCGAGCTGGACGCCCGACGGCTTCCTCGGCTCGATGTTCGGGACGGTCGCCGCGCACGTTCCGCCGCCTCCCGGCCTCGCCTCGCCGATGCTGTGGGGCACCGAGGAGCACCTCGCGGAGCTCTTCGGGCCCGACGTGTCCTGGACGCACCGCCTGCGCACGTTCACGTTCCGCTTCACCTCCGCGGAGGCGTTCGTCGAGTACTTCGCCGCCTACTACGGGCCGACCCTGAAAGCGCTCGAGGCCGCCGGGACCGCACGCGAGACGCTGGCACGCGACCTACGCGACCTTGCGCTCTCCTGGAACCGCCTCGAGCAACCCGGCCCGATCGCCGTCCCCGGCACATACCTCGAGTCGGTCGGCGTGCGCAGCTGACATGCACCTGCACCCGCGATCTCTCTCGCCAGACTGCCTGCCACGACGAAAGGAGTACCCCCTGCACACCGACGACGTCCCCACGATTCCCCTCTTCGAGACCGTCCCCCTCGCCCGCCGCGCTGAGGTGGTGCGCCTCGCCGACCGGACTGGCATCCCGGCGGGGAAGGTCCTCATCCGACAGGGCGAGCTCGCTGACGAGTTCTTCGTGATCCTCGACGGCATGGCCGAGGTGATTCGCGACAACCGACTCGTAGCCGTCCTCGGTCCCGGCGACTTCGTCGGCGAGATCGCCCTCGTCGGCCAACCGTTTCGCACGGCCACCGTGGTCGCCCGCTCGGAACTCGACGTCGCGGTCGTGCCACGCCGGGAGTTCCGCACGCTGCTCTCGCAGTTCCCCGACCTCGCCTCCGCCGTGCTCTCGGCCGGGAGGAAGAGGGCGACCCTCAGGGAGGTCGAGGCCTTGGCGTGACGACACCCCGATCGCCCGCCTACGGCTCGAGCCGCCGTTCCAGCACCATCGAACTGGTGCGTCTCGGAAGAGCGGGGAGAACGAGGCAACAACGCGGCAGACCTGGCAAAAGGCGCCTCGAGCCGAGGGCCACGGGGCGGAAACGGCTTGTGGCGAGAGGCGCCAGGACGCCCGTGCGTCCCGAACGCCCACTGATCGAACAGGGATCTCTTATTCCCGCGTGCGCTCGTTCGATCCTTGCCGGGGGCACTCCAAGCTCGACCACGGCCTCCGCGTGGCCCGCGGAGGCCGTGCAGAGCGAGCGGCGTTCTCGTTTCGTCGTGAGCCGGCACGCCGCACCTGACAGCAGGGACACGCCCTTCCTGCTCGAATGGTCATGCAACGGATGCGACTAACGGCATCCCTTCCTCGGAGGTACGGCGTGAACTCGAGAAGCATGGCAGGCTGGATCGGCTTCGCGGGGATCGTGATGCTGATCATCGGCGGCATCGACTTCATCCAGGGCCTGATCGCCCTCTTCGACGACAAGTACTACGTCGTCACCGCCTCCGGTTTCCTCGTCGTCGATCTGACGACGTGGGGCTGGATCATGTTGATCTGGGGCGTGGTGCTCGTTCTCGGAGGCCTCGGACTGCTCGGCGGGCAGAGCTGGGCACGCTGGTTCACGATCATCGTCGTGGGCCTGAACTTCTTCGCCCAGCTCGGCTTCCTCGGCAACAGTCAGTACCCGCTCTGGGCACTGACTGCGCTCGCGCTCAACGTGGTCGTGCTCTACGCACTGACGGCACGCTGGAGCGAGAGCGAGGCCGACATCGCAACCGCCCGGTAGTCCGTGCGTCGCAGAGGCCGTCACGCAGGAGCGCTGCGTGACGGCCTCTCTAGCAACTGTCTCACGACCACGCGAGACCTTCGGAGTCAGCCGGTGAGTACACGAGTGTGAGGCTGTTCGGTCGGACGCCAGAGACGGTGGTGACCAAGAGGGCGCCGGCCCACAGTGCTCCTGGCCTCAGGCGTCGCGAACCTTTTCTGCCGCGTCGCTTGCCCTCTTCCGCGTTCGCAGGAGGAGAGTTGGGCACCTATGCGGGGAGCCACCCCCACCCCCGCAAGCGCGGGTCCCATCCGCTCGGGAGTCTCGGAGACTCTTGGAGCGGTTCCGTAGTCCCGGGCAGCCGCCATCCGCGGTGGCGATAAAGGTTGGCGCAAGCCGCGCCGATAATCGATGGAAGCCCCGTCTAGGAGGTGTTCAGTTGGAGGCTCTCCCGAGGTCGTTCGGCTGGACGCTTCGTTTGCTGCCTTGCGCTGCCGCGGCCGGTCTCATGTTTGCTCTCCCCAGCGGCGCCGTCGCCGCGAATGCGACGAAGCTCTCCGTCGCCTGCACGCCGAAACAGGTGTCTCCCGGTTCCGCCACCGCGTGCGTGGCGACGGTGACAGACGCCGGCCTGGCCGAGTCGCGCCAGCCGCCGACGGGTACTGTGATCTTCAGCGTCGAGGGCAACGGCATCGGCACGTTTGATTCCGACGCCGAATGCCTCCTTGAACCGTCCGGTGCCTTTTCCTCGAAGTGCACGGTGTCGTACACGCCGAGCCAGATCAACGGCGGCGAGCACTCCCTGCTCGGCACCTACGAGGGTGACCCGAGCCATGGGCGCGCGACGACGCGGTTCGCACTTGAAGTCACCCCTCCGAACGACGAACCGGACAACGCAACGCGGCTTCCGATCCCGGCGAAGGTAACGGGGACGACCGAAGGCGCGACGTGGGAGTACGAGGATCCCGATCTCTGTGGCGATTCGTACGCCCCGGTCTGGTACACGGTGAAGCCGACGCAGGCTGGCCGGGTCGCCACTCGCCTGACCGTGCGCGGTCGCGTCGACTCGGTGGTTGCAGTGTTCCGGCTCGACCGCTCCAAGCTCGTCTCGATGGGGTGCGCGCTGACCGACGTCTCGGGGGTCGCGGGAGTCGCCTTCGACGCGGACCGCGGAACCCAGTACCTGCTTGCGGTCGCTGCTCCGTGGGACGCGCGCGTCGGCGGCTTCACGCTCGAGACTGCAAGCGTGCCGGCGGTGAAGCTCCAGGGCACCGAACTCACCCGCGATGCCCGGGTGACGCTCGATCCCCTGCTGCGGCCCGGCGTGGCGTTCTCCGTCAGGCTGAGGCAGGGCGTGACGTATCGCATCAACGCGACTGGGACCCCGGGCGCCTGTCTGCGGGTGCTAGTCCTTCGTCCGTCGGCTAACGCGCCCAGTGATGTCGTCCGCAAGAGCAGCGAGTGCGAGGGCTACCTCCTCTACACCCCTGCGCTCGGGCTGCAAGGCTCATTCCCGCTCGTCGTGACGTTCGCAGAGACCCCCGCTTCAGCAACGAAGGGCGCCAAGAAGGGCACTGCCTCGAAACCGATGAACTCCCTCAGCGGACGAGCTGTATCGGTCCACGTCTCGCTGCGACGCGCGCAGACGGACGATCTGGCCCCCGGTGTGCTGCTGCAAAGCGGCCGCCTCAAGCGTGGAGCACTGTCGGCCCAGGATGCCGACATCGTCGACGTCTACCGGTTCCGAGTCGCAACCCGCGGCGACGCGACGCTGTGGGTGCGCGGAACAATGCCGGCGGACCTGTTGCTCCTGTCGGGCTCGGGCACGAGAGTCGCCTGCGCCTGTGGGGGACTCGCGAGCTCGACGCTCGCCGAGCGTCTCGGCGTCGGAACCTACTTCGCCGTCGTACGGGGTCGTCCCGGAGCGACCGGGACGTACGCGATCTCGCTCCGCATCCGTCGCCCCACGACGGTCGTCCTGCGCCTGACGCGTCCGCCGGGGGCGAAGGGCGCGCGCATGGTCGCTGCGATCGTGTCTCCGAAGGCCGGAGGGCGCTTCGTGTTCGAGCTGGACCAGTTCGACCCCCTCAGCGGCTGGCACTTTGCGAGAGCGATGCGCCGTAGCGCGGTGGCCGGCCAGGCCCGCGTCATCGTCGCGCCATCCCAGGGTCGCTGGCGCGTCCGCGCCCGGTACACGGGGAGTCTCAGTTCTAGCCCAAGCACCAGCGGCTGGGCCCAGATCCTCGGAAGTTGAGCGGTGAGAGAACCAAAAGGCGCCCTCATACCGCCCAGCACGAGTGGCGACCACGAGAGTCGGAACGCGCGTTCCCCCTGGCTTCAGGTCTCTATGGGTCGATGCGGGCGTTGGCGGGGCTGAGGGGATGGCGTATTCCCGATATGTCGACCACACTTCGGTACATACTGTCGTTCGCGGTTGGACGGGTGCTGGCAGCGTCTCCTGGGGAGGCTGATGATGACATCAGGTGGGGTCCTTCGCCATTCCGTGAGCATCGACGAGCAGGAGGTCTTTTGCTTGATCCACAAGCCCGTCGAGCTGCTCGAACTCCAGCCGAGTCGTTTCGCCGGTCGTGTCGCTTCGTGGGCTGAATATGCGGGGCGTCGCTACGGCGATTCCATCAACCCGGTCATGACCTACGTCGAAAGTGGGCCTCATAGAGTTTCGTGGGTTCACCACGAAGGTGAGGACTGGCGATCGGGCGAGAGGTTCTCCACCTATCACATCATCTGCGACTGCATCACAGGTGTCGAGGGAAACTCTCCGCAGGAATCCGTCGATTACGTCTTGGGCTGCGGAGCCGTTCTCCGCGCTCTCCAGAGAAGGGCGGCCTTCGTCGACCATAAGTATCGAACCGGCGAGATCCTGGCTGCCCTGAGAGACCCCGATACAGGCGACTTCGAGCAGTCCAACACCTTTCACAAGTTCGCCGTCAAGACCATTGGCAACATCCTCGAGCTCGACGCAAGGCATCCGAAGGAATGGCCGGGCAACGTCATCAACGGCGAACACCGCGTCAGCGTGCTCTCGACCTTCTTCCAACTGCACCCCGAGGTCGTGAAATGGTACGGGCGATTGTTGGAGGAAAGCGGTGTGATCGAAGACTTCGACGGGGAGATCCTGAAGCTCAGTCCCGAAACCCTCGCCGCATAGCCTCCGTCGACCGAACTCGGGCGGACACCGGCCCGGTGAAATGGGCCGCATGGGCGAGACGGGCGACTAGACCGCTCGCGTTTGCTCAGAGCTGAGGGCCGGCGGCAATGCTTCCTCAATTCAAACGACGGCCGAGCACCGCCTCGTCACCGTCTCGATCTGCGTCCCGTCCCGGTAGCGTCATGGCTCTCATCCCATGACGATGCGCGTCGAGTCAGACGGGACGGGAGGGCCTGTGACGTTCTGCCCCGAGTGCTGGCAGCGGGAGTACGCAGGGCTTGCGGAACTAGGGAAGCTTTGGCAGTCGGGGTGCGAGGAATGTCTCGGTGAGAGCGAATGCCCCCTTACCCCGAATCGTGGCCGACGTGATGAGACAGTGTCCGATCAACTCCCGCCGGTTGTGCGTGAGCGTCCCGGTGAACGTGCCGACCGTGGTGGTGACCTCCACTCTGTAGCGCTGATCGCCGCAGTTCCGACCCCGGTCGACCACGGAGACGCTGCCACCCGTGATGGAGCCTGCGAGCGTCCGTCCCCACGGCGAGAGCAGGAGCATGCGTCCACCGGTGATCGGCACCGTGGCGCCCGTCGAGAGCGGCCGGTGCTCGATCTGCGCACGCCAGCTGAATCGGACGTCGCCGGCGGCGGTGCCGACGAAGGTGCCGCGGGTCGAGGAGATCGGCGGCACCTCGAAACCCAACAGGGTGTTCGATACGAGTGTCGCAGCGGCTGCGCTTCCGGCCGCTGCCAGTGCAGACAAGACGATGGCGATGGTCAGGAGTGGAAGTCTCATCGGCAACAACCTACGCCCGAGATATGTGCCGTCCCTTCGCGCGAGGTGAGGAATCCGTCAAGCCGCCTCAGCGCCCGTCTTTGGGAGCGGCCGTCACCTTTCAATCTTCTGCCGTTCCCTTCGAGAGCCAGCCCGGGTGCCACAGGGGGGAAACGGTTTGCACAGGTACCATCGCCCACGCCGCCCCCATCGACTAGCGGCCTAGGTCACCACCCTTTCAAGGTGGCTACACGGGTTCGAATCCCGTTGGGGGCATTCCGCTGTCTTCCAGACGGTCGTGTGCGGGTCAGGGGCTCATCTGATCCATTGGCGACATCGAGCCGTCGCCGGGAACGGTGAGGGCGGGGATCGCGTCTGGGGCGAGCATCAGGAGCACGCCGAGCGTGAGCAGGACGGCGGTCGTTCCGTAGGTCGCTGCGCGGCGGGACGGGATCAGCTTCTCGAACGCGATGATGCCGGCGATGAATGCCATCCAAGCGAGGCTCATGACCCCAAGAGCGAAGAGTGACGCCATCAGGGCCCAGCAGCAGCCGATGCACCAGCCGCCGTGTCTGAGGCCCATCTTGAGCCCGCCGACCGCCCCGTCGCGCCAGGAGCCGAGCAAGAATCCAAGCGGGCTACGGCATTTCCCCAGGCATACATCCTTCAGAGGGGTCAGTTCGTAGACGGCGGCGACGATGAGCGTCCCTGCTGCGATCCACCGTCCGGCGCGATCCCAGGCGAGCACGTCACCCACGAACGCTCCTCCCACGGCTGCGACGGTGAAGGCGAGCACTCCGACGCTCGCCCACGCCAGTAGGTAGCCGGAGGTGAAGGCGAGCGGTGCGAGGGTGGAACGGCTCTTCGTCATCCGGGAGTAGAGGGCTACCGTCGGCGCCAGCGACGGGAACATCATCGCGGCCATCATCACCACCCACACTCCGACGAACCAGGAGAGCGTGCCAAGAACTGTCCAGGGCCCGTTGTCCATTCCTTGCATCTGCTCCGCCGTCCACCACCAGGCAACGGCAGCGATCGCGAAAAGCAGCGCGACGAGCCCCAATCTCGTGCGCATGGCCGCGAACGCAGGCACGAGGCCAGCGTTGCGGGACACTTGAGGGTCTGTCGCGGTGGTCAAGCGTTCAAGCGGCCCACGAGAACTGGGCCGTCGAGATTCCCGTCTTGCCCTCGTACTCGATCCCGAACGCATTGATCTTCGACCTCGTCGCCTCGGCAGCGTTGAACTCCGAGGAGACAGGGTGGAACACCCCGACAAGCCGGACGGGCTCTCCGGTCTCGACGCCGAACGGGACGATGTCCTTGATCTCGAAGTCGATCGCGTTCCCAATTCGAACGCTATGTCGCAGGCCGTCGTCCACAACCTCGATCGGGGCCCGTTCCACGCCGAGCATCTCCCCGATGAGGGGAGCGAGTCCCGCCATCGGACCGCCGAGTTGGCCGCCGAAGACTGCACTGAGCTTCTCGAGTTGCTCGTCGGTCGCGTTCTCGTCGACGAACATCCCAACGCGCCAGTTCCCCTCGGTCATAACCTTCGGCGTGTCGATGATCACGGCGGCCTTGAGGCCGCTGACGTCTGTGCCCTCGATCTCACCGTCGCGAATGTTGAAGACGAGGGTGGCGCGGCAATAGTCGTAGGTCGCGCCGTGGTCGAACGAGAAGTTGCAGGGGCACATCAGCTCGCACGAGCACGTCTCCGCATAGCTTCCCTTCAGGCTCCACGACACGACGACCTCCGTCCGCTAGGGATGCTTGAAAGGCCAATTGTTCACCCTGGGCGGCGAACGTGTCAACCGTTGCAGGCCCATCGTGCGGGAAATGTACTGAGCACTCACCCCGCGTACTCGAAGGTCGAGCCGTATCCGCAGGTGCCGCGGTAGCTCAGCGAGATCGGGCCATCTTCGACGACGAGCTCGTCGGCGACCAACTCCTCGCCGCTAGCCTCATGCCCGGGAATCACGCAGGTCACCGTTTCGTCTCCTGGGTAAACGCCGCGGATCCGAACGCTCACTCGGTCGCGGATCCTCAGCCACTGTCGGTGGCGCGTGTGCTCCACGTCGATGCAGACCAGCCGCACCGCGACGAGCTCGCTCGCCTTCCACACCCACGGGAAGTGCTGCTCGGCGTCGCCTCCCAGGCGTCCCGTGAAGATGCTCTCCAGCGCGGCGTGCTGCCCCTGGGACGCCTGCTCGTCGAGGTACAGAACCCACGTCCACGGCGAGTCCAGCTCGTCGTCGTCGTAGCGCAGGGCGAGCGCGACCGGGAGCCCCGAGAGATCGACGTCGTCGACGTGGCCCTCCGTGATCAGCCAGGAGAGAACGCCCGTGCAGACCCCGTGGGTCGAACGGCCGCCCGGTACGCCGTCAATCCTGCGGCAGGGGCAGATCGCATCGCAGTTGCACGACTCGAAGTAGGTACCGCGAATCTTCCAAGTCACGCCGGATCATCCTCCACACCACGGCCTTCGGCCGCCGAACCCGGCAACCCTCGCCGGTGCGACGATGGCCTTCCATACTAGGCTCATCAGCGTCCCCCACACCGGGATCGGTCTGACGCGTGTCCGAGCGCGGCGGTTCCACCGGATGCGGCTGGAGGCGCTCGAGCAGGCAGGGTTGCCGCCCCTCGTGCTGAAGCATCTACACCCTCGTACCGACGTGGTGAACAGGTTCGTGCTCTACATGGTCAGGGCAGGTAGCTCGGGATCTCGCTCAGCAAATCACACTCCTCTCACCACGTACACCCCGTATCGATCTTCGAGGCGGCTACACCGGTCGATGCCGTTGGCGGGCATTCCGCTGTCTTTCAGGACCGGCTGGATCCGGTTCGGCGATCATTCGGCCACCTAGCACGAGGGATAGCGACCCAGGCGCCAGCGGTGCCCAAGACGTAGGCGGTGCCCAAGTGGCTCGAGGCGACCCAGGGCCGTGTAATCGACGACGGCGCGCCGCTCTCCGTCGAGCCGCACGTCCCCGGCCAGCCGCAAGCGCGATCAGGCACTGCCGCAACACGTGCTCCATCGGCTGCCCGAAGCCGAGGTCTATGCCGAGCGAGAGCGCCCCCACCAGCTCCGCCAGCCGAACCTGCGCGCGATCGATCTCGCCCACTCCGCTCCGCCCCATGTCACCGAAGACGATAGGGCAAGCGCCACTTGACGGCTGATGGTGCGGGTGGAGAACAGCATCAGCACAGCGATGCGCCCCGGATGCACCAAGTCGCACCATTCGGTGAGCGTTTAGAGTCCCGGAGTGGCAATCGGTACCGCTGCATGTGTGTTCCTCATCGCGTCGGCGGTCTGGTTCAACATCTGGTTCGCAGTTCTCGCGCAGCGTTTCGACTACCCCGACATTCTTCGCGAGCCGACCGCCGAGATCCTCGACCGCTTCCGGGCCGGAGGCTCGGCAGCTGATCCTCACCTGGTGGGCCTTCATGCTCTCCGGGGTGCCTGTTCGTCGGCTCGGTCGTGCTGCGTGTCGCGTGTCCTTGCAGGGGAGTCGCCGACCGCCTCATTGCTCGGCGCTGGTGATAGGCGTGCTCGCCGGGCTGGTGCAGGTGCTCGGGCTGCTGCGGTGGGTGTATCTCGTTCCCGCTCGCGGGCGCATCACGGCGATCGCGGATGTCTACGACGTGATCACGTCCGCACGGTCGTACAAGGAGCCGGCGAGCGCCACGGATGCCCGGTCGGAGATCGCGCGCTGCGCGGGTACGCAGTTCGATCCTCGCCTCGTGCGCGCATTTGTGAGCGTCTCGCTCGGGAGAATGAGGCTCGTGCTCGGGCCCATCTCGTGGCTCACGCACGCTCCGCTCCTCGCGCGTCTTCCGCTTACGCCCTCGATTACTGCTGCATTCGGTGGGCTTGCAGTGCTCACGACTGCAGCGATGCTCGGCACGATCTCCCCCCAGGAGACGGCGCGTGCGGCTTCACCATCCGCACCGCAGGTCGCACATGCACAGGCATCCGTCGCAGCCAACAGTGCGCGACCTTCTCGTCGCGCGCGGGTCACGCACTCTGCGGTTCCGTCCGGCAGCGAGTCGGCTGACGTGTCGCAGCCGGTGTCTGCGCCGACCGCGGACACCGCTACGAGCGCACCCGCAGCCGAGCCCGCCGCGTCTCCCGCCCAGGCGCCGTCTTCGTCGACGGCTCCCACACCGACGCCGATCACGAACATTGCTCCACCGCCGTCGCCACTTCCAGCGCCGGCGACTCAACCGGAGCCGACGGCGCCGAAGCCTGCAGTTCCGTCGGAGGCCCCGGCATCGCCCCCGGTCCCACCTGCCCCTACGGCGTCCACCCCCTCCCAGCCTCCGCCTCCGAATGTGGCTCCGAGCTTCACGGCAGGCCCGAATCAGGGCGCGCTGGAGGACGCCGGATTGCTGTCGGTCAGCGGCTGGGCAACCGCAATCGCGCCAGGCCCGCCCGACGAGGCAGCGCAAACCGTCTCGTTCACCGTCAACTCCGACAACTCATCACTGTTCGCGATCCAGCCGACCGTTGCCCCCGACGGCACGCTCACCTACTCGCCGGCAGCGGACACGAACGGCAGCGCAACCATCACCGTCACCGCCATCGACACCGGCGGCACGACCAACGGCGGCATCGACACAAGCGCCCCGAGCACGTTCACGATCACGATCGACCCGGTCAACGACGCACCAAGCTTCACGGCAGGCCCGAATCAGGGCGCGCTGGAGGACGCCGGATTGCTGTCGGTCAGTGGCTGGGCGACCGCAATCGCTCCAGGCCCGCCCGACGAGGCAGCGCAAACCGTCTCGTTCACCGTCAACTCCGACAACTCATCACTGTTCGCGATCCAGCCGACCGTTGCCCCCGACGGCACGCTCACCTACTCGCCGGCAGCGGACACGAACGGCAGCGCAACCATCACCGTCACCGCCATCGACACCGGCGGCACGACCAACGGTGGCATCGATACAAGCGCCCCGAGCACGTTCACGATCACGATCGACCCGGTCAACGACGCACCAAGCTTCACGGCAGGCCCGAATCAGACGACGGTCTCGCTGTTGGGAGCACAATCCGTGACCGGCTGGGCGACCGGCGTCACTCCCGGACCGCCGGACGAGGCAGGGCAAAGCATCTCCTTCATGGTCAGCTCCGACAATCCCGGGCTCTTCACGGCGCAGCCCACCGTGGCTCCCGACGGGACGCTTTCGTACACACCAACACTCCTCGCGATCGGAAGCGCGACGGTCACCGTCAGCGCGATCGACAACGGAGCAACCGCAAATGGCGGCGCTGACACGAGCGCGACCCAGACCTTCACGATCACGATCATCTAGATGGTTGATCGGACATCACACCCTCTGCCCCACCGTCCCTGACGAACTGCGGACGACGACGCCCCGTCGGGTCAGCGGCCGCGACGTAGCCGGCGCCGGAGTCGAACCCGATTGCGCAACGAAAAGGGGGCCGCCGCCGAGGCCCCCTCTCGCGCAGGCTCCCGAGGAGGAAGCCGGTATCTCTCGACCTCCGCGTCCGCCGCACCGTCGCGTTCCGTCGAGGTAGCCGCATCTTGTGAGGATCAACGCGCCCGCGCGCTCACCCTTCTGGGAGTTGACTGATCCCCCGCTCGGGGTTGACGAGCACGCTTGACCCACTCGCGGAAACTCGCCTGCGTGGGCCGGCCGTGGAGTGTCCCGACCGAACGTCGCCTGCGGCTCCGCCAAAACCGCTTCAATGGCGGGAGCCAAGGGCGGTTAGCTCAGCTGGTAGAGCACCTCGTTTACACCGAGGGGGTCGGCGGTTCGAGCCCGTCACCGCCCATCAGCGCACCGCGTTTCCCTATGCGGGGTTGCGCATCGGCCGGCACCCCGTTCCAACGCAAGTCGAGGTCCG
>CAWAKM010000009.1:0-157658 GCA_963782615.1 uncultured Thermoleophilia bacterium
AGCCCGCCCCGACATCGTCCGACGGGGAGGTTCTGATCCGCGTGACCGCAGTCGGGCTCTGCGGATCTGATCGGCACTGGTTCGTCGAGGGGTCGATCGGCGACGCCGCCCTGACGCACCCGCTTGTGCTGGGACACGAGTTCGTCGGCACGATCGAGTCCGGGCCTCGCGCCGGAGAACGGGTGGCGCTCGATCCGGCCATACCGTGCGGCTGCTGCGTCGTGTGCCGCTCGGGGCAGCCGCACCTCTGCCCCGAGCTACGATTCGCGGGGCACGGCTCGACCGACGGTGCCCTGCGGACGCTGCTCCCGTGGCCGGAACAGCTCGCCCACCGGCTCCCCAGCTCGATCTCGGACCCGGAAGGCACCTTGGTCGAGCCGCTCGGGGTCGCGCTCCATGCGCTCGATCTCGGTCGAGCCGGAGTGGGGACGACCGCCGCCGTCTTCGGGTCCGGCCCGATCGGGCTGCTGCTCCTCCAAGCGCTCGGCGTCGTCGGCGCGACCACGATTCTCGCGACGGACCGTCTGTCGCACCGGGTGGCGGTCGCCGCGGCGATGGGCGCGACGCATGCGCTCGACGCGGACGAGGCGCTCGCCAGCCGGGCGCTTACAGACCGGCTGCCGCGAGGCGGCGTCGACGTCGCGTTCGAGGCCGCCGGCGAGGATGACTCGCTGGCAAGCGCTATCGACGCTGTTCGACCGGGCGGGCGGATCGTCATCGTGGGAATCCCCGACGGCGACCGCACGAGCTTCACCGCCTCGACCGCGCGCCGGAAAGGACTGACGCTGCTGCTCTGCCGACGGATGGAGGCGACAGACCTGCCCCGCGCTATCGCACTGGCCGAGACGGGTCGCGTCCAGCTCGGGCCGCTAGTCAGCGAGCGCTGCGCGCTCTCCGAGTGGCGACAGGCGTTCGGTGCGCTCATTGAGCGACGCGGGCTGAAGGTGGTCGTCGAGCCGCAACGCGTGAAACCAAGACCCACGTGAACAGCCACAGGTACGCAATCGGCATCGACTTCGGCACGGAATCGGGACGTGCGCTGCTCGTCGACTGTGCCGACGGACGCGAGCTTGCGACGGCCGTCTACCCGTACCGCAACGGCGTGATCGACGAGCACCTGCCGACACCCGACGACGACGTCCACCTCGAGCCGGATTGGGCGCTCCAGGATCCCGAAGACTATGTGCGGACGCTTCAGGAGACGGTTCCGCAACTCCTCGCCGAGACCGGAGTCGACCCGGCCGTCGTGGTCGGCATCGGCATCGATTTCACCTCGTGCACGATGCTGCCCACGACAGCAGTCGGGACCCCGCTCTGCGTGCTCGACGATCTTCGGCGTCAGCCGCACGCATGGGTGAAGCTCTGGAAGCACCACGCGGCGCAGCCTGAGGCGGATCGGATCACCGCCGTTGCGGGCGAGCGGGAAGAGCCGTGGCTGCGACGTTACGGCGGCAAGATCTCGTCGGAGTGGTTCTTTGCCAAGGCGCTTCAGATCCTCGCCGAGGCACCTGAGGTCTTCGCCCGCGCCGAACGCCTGATCGAAGCTGCCGACTGGGTCGTCTGGCAGCTAACCGGCTCGGAGACGCGCAACAGCTGCACCGCGGGCTACAAGGCGATGTGGTCGAAGCGCGACGGCTTTCCGACTGACTCGTACTTCGCCGCGCTCGACCCGAGGTTGGAGCATGTGATCGACGAGAAGATGTCGCGGCAGATCGTGCCGATCGGCGGCTGTGCCGGCGTCCTCTCCGAGAGAGCCGGCGGCTGGATGGGTCTCCGGCCCGGGACGGCCGTCGCAGTCGCCAACGTCGACGCACACGTCTCGGTGCCGGCGGCGACCGTGACCGATCCCGGAATGTTGGTCGTGATCATGGGAACGAGCAACTGCCACATCCTCCTGGGCGACGAGACAGCAACGGTCGAGGGGATGTGCGGTGTCGTCGAAGATGGAGTCGTTCCCGGACTCTTCGGGTTCGAGGCCGGGCAATCTGGTGTCGGAGACATCTTCGCGTGGTTCACCGAGAGCTGTGTGCCGCCCGAATACCACGAGCTCGGACGGCGCCGCGGAATCGACGTGCACGCGATCCTCGAGGAGGAGGCGGCGAAGCTGCTCCCCGGAGAGAGCGGGCTCCTGGCACTCGATTGGTGGAACGGCAACCGCTCCGTGCTCGTCGATGCCGATCTCCGGGGCCTCCTCGTCGGCCTGACGCTCGCGACGAGAGCGCCTGAGATGTACCGCGCGCTGATCGAGGCGACCGCCTTCGGCACCCGCGTGATCATCGACGCCTTCGAGTCTGCAGGCGTGCCCGTCACCGGGATCGTCGCGTGCGGCGGACTGCCCGAAAGGAACAAGCTCCTGATGCAGATCTACGCCGACGTCACCGGCCGTGAGTTCACCGTCGCGGCGTCCAGGCAGGCGCCGGCGCTCGGCTCCGCGATGTTCGGGGCCGTCGCGGCCGGCGCGGCTCTAGGAGGCTACGACTCGATCGTCGACGCCTCGCGACACATGGCGCATCTCGGAGACGAGACCTACCGTCCGATTGCTGGGCACCACGCCGTGTACGAGGAGCTCTACCGCGAGTACGTTCGACTCCACGACCTGTTCGGACGTGGCGGCGACGATGTGATGAGGAACCTCAAGACCATCCAGCTGCGGGTGGGAGAGACCGAACGGCTCACGTGATCAGCATCGACTATTCGGCACCGTGAAGACCCCACCGCATTCTGTCCCGCGGGCGCTGGCCGTGACGAGGGAGCCGTTCGGGAGGACGCTCGACGGCGCTCCCGTCGACCTCTACACCCTCGCCAATCCATCCGGGATCGTGGTGTCCGTGATGACGTACGGCGCGGCGGTCCACCAGCTCTGGGCCCCGGGTCATGACGGCCGGAGAGCGAACGTCGTCCTCGGCCTGCCCACCCTCGGCGACTACGTCGCGCACGGTGGCCACTATCTCGGTGCGATCGTCGGCCGCTTCGCGAATCGGATCGCCCAAGGAAGGTTCGAACTCGACGGGACGATCTGCCAGGTGTCGCAGAACGACGGAGCGCATTCCCTCCATGGAGGCACGCAGGGCTTCGACAGACGTGTCTGGCAGGCGGCGGTCGCGCCGGGGACCAGGGATCGTGTCGGGCTCGAGCTCCACTACACGAGCCCCGATGGCGAGATGGGCTATCCGGGCACGCTGGCCGTCGACGTCACGTACACGCTCTCGAACGATGACGCATTCCGAATCGACTATCGCGCCACAACCGACAGGCCGACGATCGTCAACCTGACGAACCACACGTATTGGAACCTCGCGGGCGAGGGATCGGGCACGATCTACGATCACGTCCTGACGCTCAGCGCCGCCCGCTACACGCCGGTCGACCAGACACTGATCCCGACCGGCGTGGTCGACCCCGTCGTCGGCACGCCACTCGACTTCACCACGCCGGCGCCGATCGGCGCGCGCATCCGGGACGCGTTCCCGCAACTGGCAATCGCACGAGGCTACGACCACAACTTCGTTCTCGACCGCGACGACTCCCAGTCCCTCGTGCTCGCCGCCCATGTTCGCGAGCCGACGAGTGGGCGCGAGCTGGCGGTCTACACCACCGAGCCCGGACTCCAGCTCTACTCAGGAAACTTCCTCGACGGCACGCTCGCGGGTCTGAGCAGGCGGTTGTTCCGCCAGAGCGACGGCTTTGCGCTCGAGACACAACACTTCCCCGATTCGCCGAATCACCCCAACTTCCCCTTGACGATCCTCCGGCCCGACGAGGTCTTCACGTCGACGACGGTCTACCATCTGTCGGTCGGACCGCGCTAGAAGGGAACCTCGGCCCAGTTTGCGCAAGCCCCCAGGCCGCGGCTGCTGGCGCCCGTCGCATCACCGCCGCCTGATCCGCTCGCCGATCGTGATCGGAACAAGCGGATCCTCGAGCGACTCAACGACGAGATCCGCCTCGAGCACGATGCCGGGAACTGACGGGACACCGAGGACGTAGAGGCCTGCCGCGCGCGCGGCAGCCACGCCAGGCGGGGAATCCTCTAGCGCGATCGAGTGTGTCGGTGCGACGGCGAGCAACTCGCACGCTCGAAGATAAAGGTCGGGCGTGGGCTTGGGAGCCTTGACTTCCTCGACCCCGAGTATGACGTCGAAGGCTTTGAGCAGGTCGACCCGTGTCAATCCTGCCAGGAGGTGGGTACGCGGTGCGTTAGAGGCGACGGCGAGCGGCCACCCGCCACGGAGCTCGTCGAGCAGCTCGAGAGACTCCCGGTCCAGCCCGAACACGCGGTCGTGTGGCTCAGCGGGTGTACCATCGCGCGGATCGCTCGACCCTTGCGATGCACGCTGTCGGATAGCCACATGCCGCGGCGATCGCGAGCGTCGCGCGGCGAACGGCTGGAAGGGCGGCTCTCCTCCTGGCGTCCTTCCAGCCTGCTCGACTGAGTTACAAGACCGATCCAAACCCATCCGCTCCGTGCGCGGCGGCAACACTTGCGCCGTGAGGCTTGCCGCAGCAGCGGGACTCGCGGGCGTGATCGTCGCGGGTCGGCCGTAGCCCACCGGGCCGATTGATCTCCTCAGCTTGAGGAGTTTCACGTCTACGAACTAAAGGACATGCCTCTAGTTGAGAAGATCCGCGCCGTCTAGCGACGGATCGAGCCATTCACCGTTGCCAGCTGAATCCTCCAGCGGTCTCCCATTCCGACTCGTTAGACGGCTGTGTGGGCACCCGGCAGTCGGGCCGCCCGGCCAACCCCAGCCTCGCGTGCAGTGACGCCACGGCCCGTGAGTGACCTGCTCCCCGCCGGTGTTGACAGTTCAGGCCGCGTGTCTTTGTAGTGGTTGGTGATTTTCCCAGGTGCGGGCGACCTCGTGGGGTGTCCGGTAGTTCAGGCCCGAGTGGTGCCGGTGGTGGTAGCAGTCGACGTAGCCGCCGATCCCGCGGCGGGCGTCGTCCAGCGTCTCGTATTCGTTCAGCCAGACCTCCCGTTCTTTGAGTTTCCCGAACCAGGATTCGATGAACGCCTGGGATTCGGGGTCGCGGTAGCCGCCGCGGCGATGGCGGATCTCGAGCTTGCCGAGCTTCTCGCGGAAGCGGCGGGCGGTGAACGCCGAGCCGTTATCGGAGCCGAGGGTCAGCTCGCCCGGCTCGATCCCGTGCGCATTGGCGGCCTGGTCGACGACGGCGATCGCTTCGTCGGCGCGGCAGCGAAGGCTCAACTCCCAGCCGACGATCTCGCGGGTGCAGCAATCGATGATCGCGTTCAGATACGTCCAGCCGTGCTCGGCGACCCAGATCGAGGTCATGTCGAGCTGCCACAGCTGCCGTGGCCGCTCGACGATGAAGAACCCGGGCCGCTTGCCCCGGGCGAGCGGGCGCCGGCGTTGGATCAGTTTCCGCTCCCGCATCACCCGTTTGCGGTTGACCGCGGTCCCGAGCCGTTGCCGCGTCATTGCGCAGACCATCCGGTAGCCGTCGGTCTGGTTGGCCTCGGCGACCTCGACGATCGCCTGCTCGACCGGATCGGTGACCGGCCGACGTTGCGGCGCCGTCCGGGGCGTCGGGACCCGGTAGACGGCCTGGCGGCTGATCTGCAGAACCCGCGTCACGCTCGCCGCGGTGAAGCCGCGGGCGACCAGGGCACGCCCTGCAGTGTCTGTGCCGGCCCTGGCGGAATCGGGGTGTTATCGGGTGCTTCGGCGACCATCGATCACAACACGATCAGCGGCAACGAATGCAACGACCCGAACTACGGGTGCGGCTCGGACTGGTTCAACAACGCTCAGTCGTGGGGCGTTCTCACGATCGGGGCTGCCTCGTCGACTGTGATCTCACACAACAGCCTGAACACGAACGACGCAGGCATCGGGACCGACACCGGGGTCACGATCGACCACAACGACGTGGCCTCCCGCTACTTCGGCATCGCCACCGACTACGGGAACGCGGCGCAGGTCGATCACAACTCGACGACCGGCGGCATCTACGGGATCTACGAGTTCGGCGGAACCGGCACCTTCAGCCACAACTCGGCGAGCGGCAGCTCGGGCGCCGATCTCTGGTGGGACGGCACCGGCACGCCCAGCTTCAGCCACAACAGCTGCGGTACGGCATCGCCCAGCAAAGCGATCTGGGACTGCCACTAGCTGCCGTCGCACACCAACGCGACCACCGAGCAAGACCAGCTGGAGCCCCCGGAAGGGGGGCTCCAGCGGCGCCGAACCGGAGGAACCTGCGGACATGGACGGAGCACTCTCGAACTTGAACCGGATGGCCACAAATGGACTCCAACCCTGAACCCAAACGCGAGGTTCGTACCTGCCACTTCGGCTCATTTGAGCGAATGGACCCAGAAGGTGCCACTGAGCAGGAGAATCGTTGTCATTTCGACAACGGAGTGGACCTAAGCGGACTCGAACTACTCACCTCTTTGCGCACGGGCGGTCGTGACTGTGGCCTGTGTGGGCCGTTCGTGCCCGCGGTTCGTAACACCGCGTGCATGCCACCTAGTCCGCATGGTTGCGCGCCTCGAGGGCTGACTCGGGTCGAACGACCTGGTCGACGGACGCCGAACGGCAGGTCGGTTGTCCGCCGTGCGGATGTCCGCGATGCCGCTTCCGGGGCCGGGTTATGGTTGATGCCCCCGGCAAGAATCGAACTTGCGCACGCGGTTTAGGAAACCACTGCTCTATCCACTGAGCTACGGGGGCAAAAAAGTTGATTTGCAGGTATTTCTTCTGAATTGGCACTCTTGTTGTTCTATTCACTGCTGTGCCGTTAATGCTCTATCCACTGTATGCGCAACGATGGCCGAAATGCTTGAAGAGCACACCCTTTTTTCGGCGTGAGGAACGACCCGCAAGCGAGAGGAATCTGGGCCTACTCAACCTGGGACAAAGGGATTCTCGAGCGGGAGACGCCGAGTAAGCAGTGACACTCGCGAGCCTCATCGGAGCATGGAATCGCGCGGCGTCAGGTTTGGTGCCGGCTGGCAGTGGCGCCGCACCGAGGAACAGGGAGCGCCGCTCCCTCCCGACGACGAGACAGCGCACTGGCTCGTCCGCTTTCGTGATGAGCCACTCGACCACAATCGCTCAGAATGCATCGGGCAGATCACGGCGGCAATCCCAGATATCGAGCGGGCAGGCCGCCACTCCTTCGGCGGCGAAGAGGAGCAGACCAGAAGCTCGTTCATGACTCGTAACCTTCGATCGGCCAAGACGTGCGGCCTTGCGACATGGGCGGAAAGGTCGGTCGGACAAATTCTAAGTTTCGGAAGTGCATCCACCAGATCATGTCGAACAATTGGATGCGGCTTCGTGTTGGCTCGATTCCGCTCGAGGCCGTCCGCTTCTTGTGCAGGACCCCTGTGCCACGCATGTGCCGACCCCGTGCCAGCCGACCATCTGGCTGACCTAGTTCTGCGACCGCAAGCCGCTGGTCGTCGTTTATATCTTTCAGGGGAACCTTGGGAAGAGATGTGAGGTCAAGTTCGGTGCCCCGCTCGACGAAGCTCCTTGCCGCGTCAAGGCTAAAACGGGAGTTCATGAGCGTCGCCAGGTCCTCGATCAGAACGAGGTCCGGAGGGCGTCAGTGGGCTCGGAGGCCGCTCGAGCGGGGTTGCTGCAACACCAACGCCCGCCGACGTCGGGGACTGGGCATGAACCGCTGCAGCGAACTATTCAGACCGTCACTGTTCTCTGACAGACCCGCTTGCGCGCACATGTTCCACGTAGCGCGCCTGTGAGACGACGACAAGCAGAATGATGACAGGAACCAGAGGTGTGAGCATCCGCTGGTACGCCGAGAGCAGCGTCTGAATGGCGACCCCGAGCACGAGCAGGACGAGGAAGCTGCGGAGTTCGAAGGGTAGGTTCCGGCGGGTGACCCAGAGCACGGCGCCACTCGCGAGAAGCCCCGCGAGGAGCAGCGCGTCTGGAACGATGTAGACGAGCACGCCGACGTGTTCCGGCGTGAAGCTGTATGGCAGGTTGAACCAGATGCGCGACAAGTTGTTGGCAAGATTGCGGGCGTAGTGAACAGGGTGCTCCCGGATCAGGTGCAGTGCATCATGGCGGAGGACATCGTCCGCTTCGGCCTGGCCCAATCCCCGAAGCTTCGTGAACTCGGGCCGGTCTTGGGCTAGACCTGGGTTCGAGAACACCTCGTTTCGTCCGTGCCAATCGCCGAGTTGCCCCGCGGAGGGCGACGCCATCCAGTAGAGCGACAGCCCGCCCGAAGAGCTCCAGTAGAAGACCTTGTGCGTGACGGAATAGGTGTGCGCCAGCCACGGCAGACAGAGCACGAGCGCCAGGGCGTGCACGGCCACGATGCGCGAGCTCCTCTGGTCTCTACTGATGAGCCAGGCCACGAGCCAGACGGCAAGTCCCGCCAGCAAGATCCAGCCGAACACGACGCGAGTCAGTGCGAGGCCAGCGAGAGCAAACGCTCCGAGCATCAGGTACCGAGCGCGGCGCTCGCGCACATCGCGCGTCAGCGCAAACATGAAGAGCACAACGAGCAGCACCGCGGCCGTCTCGCTGTGTAGGCTCGGTAGAAGAACGTAGAACGGTAAGTACAAGCCGAGGGCCGTCGAAGCTACGAAAGCTGCTCGGCGATCGACGTACAGCTGCATCAGCTCGTAGAACAGAAGAACGGCGCAAAGCAGCAGTAGCGGGCCGAGCAGCCGCATCATTTCGAGTGGTGCGTGGACAAGGGCGAGAGGGGCGAGCAGCACCGGCAGACCTGGGCCGAACCACAGGTTCGGGACCGCCGAGCTCGCGTGAGACCTGCCGACCAGGTCGTAGGCGATTCGGATGTAGCTGCCCTCGTCGCTCTGCTGGTGCCGTTCGGCGAGAGTCGCGGCAATGAAGATCAACGCGAAGCCGCATAGTAGGAGGCGATGCCGCGCGCCGGACCCGCGAAGATTCGACACAATCGCAGCCCGCGAGCGAGCAAGTCTCGGCCACCTCGGGTTGTGGTTGGCCGAAAGCCTGCGAGGCAGAATAGGCACACGGACCAGCGTTCACAGTGACGTTATGGCCTTGCCGAACGGGCTCAGCGCGGCACGGGAAGACTGCAGAGGATGAGTACCGGAGAATGTCGATAGGGCCGGTCCGGGCAACGGCTGGAGGCCGAGGTCATGGTCGAGGGAGACTAGGTCGACCTCGCCGGATTCGAGAAGCGAGATAGCTGCGCTGGGCTTCTTCGCCAGCTCCCATGTCTCATCGGGCGCGGACCGCATGTCGCCGAACCACACCTTCAATCCCTGCTCATACGCACTTCGGGCCTGACCGGCGGCAGTGGCAAAGAAGCTGTCTCGAAGGCGAGAGCGTGCTCCCTCCTCCTGCTTCAGTCTCTGCCTCTCTACTTCAGCCGCTCGCCGCAGCGCATCCTGCTCGCGCTTCGCCTGCTTCTCGGCTTCCCTGGAGGTCCGTTCTTCCTCGGTTTGAGATCGACGAAAGGCCAACTGACTCCCTCTCAAGCTGTCTGAGTCCGTCTCTTCACCCCGCAGGATCCCGCCTGCCCGCCAGTAGTGCATCAGGGCTGCCGCTGACTCCGTCTACCCGGAACTACCGGCTCTTGCTGCCAGCACCTCTTCGGGTTGTCCTCGTAGAGGCGATCAGCGGAACCCCTGATGGAAGCAATGGTGCCCAACCCTAGGATGATTCTTGGAAGTACGAGTCGTCTCCGGCGTCGGCCCGCTGCTGGGGTGCGAACACCTCTCGTGTGACGAGTCTGCGCCACGAATGAAGGAGAGGCCAGTTCATGCGCCGTTATGCCTCGAGACGCAAGGTTCTCGTCTCGATAATCGTTGCAGCTGCCGCAATCGTCGCTCTCGGCGCCACGACCGCGCTGGCTGATAGACCGGTAGATGGCCAGTATGGCCGTCCGGTGGCCGTAGAGCGCTTGCCGGCGCGGTGCTATGCCAACATCTACCAGGGACTTACGTCGCTATCCGTCGGAGTTTGGACGCCTCAGTACCCCAAGTATTGGGACGTCACTGCACCGGTTGGTGCCTGGGCCATCGCGTCGGGTTATGCGACGTTCACGCCGAACGGTTCGGTCATCGTGACGTGCTTCGATTCTCCCGTTGTCCATAGTGAGGACGTTCAGTGGCCGTCCGGGCCGTTCATCGGATCATCGAACTGTCAGACCGCACGAGGCGGCGACGAAGCCGGCAATGGCGCAAAGGTCTACCAGGGGCGAGCGTTGGTCATCACGAACGGCAACGGCCACGTCATCATCATCTGTCATGCGGCCTACGCGTACACGAACATAAACCCGATTCCGTGAAGTCGCTCCCCTCGGGGCGGGCGTGGCTTGCGTGACATCGTCGCTGCACCGAAGTTCCTAGTGAGGATGGCCCGCTACCCGTCACGATCATCATTGCCTCTCTTCTGCCACGACATGTATTTGAAACGTGCTGGGCCATCGACGCCGATACTGCCGACCCAGCCCCTCCGGGCAGAACCCGCTCCGGCGTCAGGTGCCGCGCCGCCCCAGAACCGGACCAATTGTCGTGATCTCTTCAGGCAGTGGTTTCTTCCGTTGCCCTGCGCTGGGATGGCCGAGCATGAGTACCCACCGCTCCCGGCCTGCGAGCGAAACGGGTCCCCGGAGGCCGATCGTGCTCGACATCTGGGTCGTGGCCGCCATCCCGACGCGTGCTTTCTTCCCGAGGGCGACGATCACGGGGGCGAACGCGACTTCCAGAGTCGGCATCAGGTATCGAGAGGAACATGCGTCCATTGCTTCGACGACACCGTGTTCCTGAACTGACTTGCAGCGCACGATCTCGGTGAGCGCGTAGTCGATTCCTGCGGTTGCCGTGCGACCGAGAAGATCCGTGGCGATGTTCCGAACGGTGCGCCAGTAGTGAGACGCTTGGTTGGAGTGCTCGAAGCGCGTCGTGAAGAACCGCTCGATCTCCGCATCACGCCAGGCCGCTGTTGGGAAGCCCTCATTCGGATTGAACGAGGGGTTCGAACCGACGAAGAGGATCGGTGCCTCCTCGATTCGACCGCTCCAGGGCTCGGGAAGGTGGTAGTCCGACCGCTTACGGCCCTGCGCAGCGACCACGACCATGCATGGATGATCCGTTGCAGCAGACGATAGGCAGTGGGTCATCTCGGTGCAGCGGGCGATCTCGATCAGCAGCGACGACATCAGCAGGGCCGCTTTCCCGGCGAGGATGTCAGCGGCCATCCCCAAATATCAATCTGCCTCACACGAGAACGACGCATCGACAGCCCGGTGGGCAGGGAATCGGGTGGTTCCAGACGGGCTACTGGTACGTGAGCATCGATGGCCGCAAAATCGCGTTCCATCGGTGGGTGCTGGAACAGAAACTCGGTCGTCGGCTTACTTCTGATGAGATCACCCATCACATCGCTGAAGATCCGTTGAACAATGATCCCGACAACCTCATTCCCCTCACCAGAGCCGAGCACACTCGACTGCACAGGCTGAACTACCGGGGCCGCCATGCTCGTCCCGAGGAGCGAGGGAGAGCACTGGAGTTGTGGCGGGCTGGGATGACGGTTGCGCAGGTTGCAGCAGTAACTGGGCGTCCACACTCGACGATCAGCTACTGGACTGCGCGGGATACGCGATGTCGAGCGCGGAGGGACGACCTTCATCTATCCGCCTTATGCGGGCGGCGCGACAAGCGCGACGGAGGCAAGGAGGTCTACGTCGTGAGCGCCGACGGGAGCGGGCAGCGGAGGCTGACGCGCGACGCGAGGTACCCCGCCGCGCCTGCCTGGTCGCCCGACGGGCGGCAGATCGCCTTCGAAGGCGGGCCGTACGCCTTGAGCGGCGTCTATGTCGTGAACGCCGACGGAAGCGGGCAGCGGAGGCTGGCGCGCAACGGGGGCACTCCTGCCTGGTCGCCCGACGGGCGGACGATCGCGTTCTTCAGCGGCGGCAAGATCTACCTCATGAACGCCGACGGGAGCGAGCACCGGCCCCTGACGAAACAATCGAACCGGCTGACGAACGGGCGGACGCGCTCTCTTGCGTGGTCGCCCGACGGGCGGAAGCTCGTCTTCCTAGGCCAGTCAGGCTGCGGCGATTTCTGCTTCCACGTAATCGTGATGAATGCCGACGGCAGCAACGTGCGTGACCTGACGCCGCACCTGGGCCGGGGCCCCGGCCAGGGGGCAGCCGATCCCGCCTGGTCTCCCGACGGCCGCAGGATCGCGTTCGTGCGGGGGTTCTCATCGCCCGACGCGATCTTGGTCGTGAAGTCGGACGGCAGCGGGCTGCGGAACCTGACGCCGAAGCCGGTGGGGGCCTACGCCGCTCCTGCCTGGTCGCCCGACGGGCGGAGGATCGCCTTCGTCGGCGACCGCGACGGCAACTCCGAGGTCTACGTGATGAACGCCAACGGGAAAGGACAACGGAGCCTGACGCGCAACCCGGCGTTCGACGCCGACCCCGCCTGGTCGCCCGACGGAGGGAAGATCGCCTTCGTCAGCAACCGCGACGGCAGCTACGGGGTCTACCTCATGAACTCGGACGGAAGCGGACAGCAGAGGGTGGCGCAACACAGCCCGTAACCCCACCTGGTCAGGATGCGCGACGGCCTGACGGAGTCGCCGATCCGGTCGCCGGACAGACTCCGGCGAGAGTCCGGCGGCCGTTTCCTGCATCTCCTCGATGCCGTACCTGTCCAGCCATCCGACGAGTAGCAGGCCGACGACTCCGCGCCCTTGGTGTGCGAGTCGTGCGGTCGTAGGCTGATCGTCTCGGCGTCCAGGTGGCGCGGCCTGCAACGTCGGCTTGACGTCTGAGGGATAGGAGCGCACTATTTCGCGCACGCAACGACCAGCACAAAGTTGGTAGAAGGTCACTGGCGAGCGGGGAGTTTTAAGCTTTTCACGGCTGCGGCGGATTGGCGGACGGATGGCTGATGGTCATGGGCATGACGATCGCGCGGAGCTTTCGGAGACGGAGCTCAGGGTGCGCGCGCTTGAGACGGTTCTTGTCGAGAAGGGTTATGTCGAGCCGGCTGCGCTCGATTTGCTGATTGAGACGTATGAGACGAGGGTCGGGCCGCACAACGGTGCCCGCGTGGTGGCGAGGGCGTGGGCGGATCCCGATTACCGGCTGCTGTTGCTCGGCGATACACCGACCGCGATCGCCTCGCTGGGTTTCGCGGGCGGGCAGGGCGAGACGGTCGTCGCGATCGAGAACACGCCGGGGATCCATAACATGGTCGTTTGTACGCTTTGCTCGTGTTATCCGTGGCCGTTGCTTGGTTTGCCGCCGGTCTGGTACAAGTCGGCGCCGTACCGCTCCCGGGCCGTCTTTGACCCACGCGGCGTGTTGCGGGACTTCGATGTCGAACTGCCGGAGGAGACGCAGATCCGGGTGTGGGACTCGACCGCCGAGATCCGCTACCTGGTCGTGCCGATGCGCCCTGCCGGTACCGACGGCTGGAACGAGGACGAGCTGGCGGCGCTGGTCACCCGGGACTCGATGATCGGGACGGGCCTGCCGAGAGAGCCTGAGACGGAGATGCGATGAACGATGCACACGACATGGGCGGCGTCCTCGGTTTCGGAGCGGTCGAGACCGAGTCGGACGAGCCGGTGTTCCACGCCGATTGGGAGCGGCGTGTGTTCGCACTGACGCGCGCGATGGGAGCGACCGGCGAGTGGAACCTGGATGAGGTGCGGTTTGCCCGCGAGGACCGTGAGCCGGTCGAGTACCTCGCGATGAGCTACTACGAGCGCTGGCTCGCCGGGCTCGAACGGCTGCTGGCCGAGCGTGGACTCGTCGACCGAGAAGAGGTGGCGGCCGGCCGCTCGCTCCGAACCGGACGAGCTGTGCGGCGGGTTCTCGCGACGGAGGAGGCCGCCACGCTCGGCCGCGCCAACCCAAGGCGGCAGCCACCGCGCCGGGCGCGCTTCGCTCCCGGTGATCGCGTCCGCGCCGACAACACCCACCCGACAGGACACACACGGCTGCCGCGCTATGTGCGTGGCCACGTCGGACAGGTTCTGTTGGTTCACGGAGTCCATGTCTTTCCCGACTCGCACGCCCATGGACGCGGCGAGGACCCACAGTGGCTCTACACCGTTTGCTTCAACGGGACTGAGCTGTGGGGCGCCGAGACCGACCCGCGCTTGACCGTCTCGGTCGACGCCTTCGAGCCGTACCTGGTACCCGCTTCGTGACGAGCGGACGGCACCCCGTTTCGCACACCGCAGACCCGGCTCTGCCGGGGGTCCTCCATATCGCGGAAGGGCCGGTGTTCGGTGAGCCGTGGGAGGCGCACGCGTTCGCCCTAACGCTGATGCTCCACGAACGCGGTCTCTTCGACTGGCCGGAATGGACAGCAATCCTTGCAAGCGAGATCGAACGAGCGCGGGCCGCCGGTGATCCCGACACAGGCGAGACCTACCACCACTGGCTCGTAGCCCTCGAACGCCTCGTCGCCGAGCGCGGCCTGACCGACCAACCCACGCTCCTGAAGTACCGAAACGCCTGGGCCCACGCCGCCGACCGCACGCCACACGGCAGTCCGATCGAACTCACCCCAGACGACCTCCGCTAACGAGCCTCCCGCGTCAAGGCCTTCCGCTGGTGACAACCATCTGGACTGCGCCAGCGTTCGGGAAGTCACATGAGCTAATTGCTTCGCCGCCCGGGAGAGGGCGCAATGACCTCGAAATTAGCTTCGGCTGTCGAGAACCTCCGGTAACCAGCGGACAGACTCACGTGCCGCCGCGACTGCCTCGTCTTGAGACTCGTACTGACGTCCCGAGAAGTAGGCGACCGGAGTCCACGCGCCCATATCTTCGGGATCCCGTCGGAACTCCTCAAACCCAAAAGTCCCGTCAGGCCTAACGAAGATATCCACACACCGGTCGACGCTTGGCGTCGAAGGACTTGCGACAACCTTCCACGATTTGTCGAGACGCGAGGACATAGACGAAGAATATCCAGGGTTCGGCGGTGCCTCCCGATGCTCAGGCCCTTGCCAGGAACGCGCGACGCGATCCTACGCGGCCACCCCGATCGACGGGTCTGTCGCCTGCGCCAGCGTTCATGTCCCTCGAAGGACGTTGTGGGTTGCGCTGCCTAGGCTGCCGGCCCTGCCGGTACGACTCCCAGCTGCTGCATCATCGCCAATGCGTCGAACACGCCCCAATGCTCGTGGACGAGACCGTCGTCACCGAACCGCATGATGTCGATGAGCTGCACGTCGACACTCTTCCCGGTGGCGGGCATTCCCATGAACTCGCCCGTGTTGGTGCCGGTCGCCATCACTCGAGCCACGATTTTGTCGCCGCTCGGCAGGACGTCCACTGGATCCATCCGCAGATCGGGGAACGCGGCGATGTACATCCGGAAGAACGCCTTGACCCCATCTTTCGTTGGTGCAAGGCCGGGCGTCTCCTCGTGCTCGACGAAATCGTCGGACAACAGGTCACCAAACCCGTCGACATCACCGGCGTTGAGCAGTTCGTAGCAGCGCCGCAGCGTCTCTTCGTGATCCATATCCCTCCTCGCTCAGTCGGTGGCGCGAGTCTACGCAAGTCCAACCGACCCAGCCTGCGAGAAAGCACGCCGCCGATCACGGTCGCCAACAGGATGACCATCCCCGATGTACGAGCTGCTCGTCAGGCTAGAAGACCTCCCCCTGCGCGAGCGTCCTCTCGCTTGAAAGGGTTGTCGCCGCTTGTCTCCCGCCGACTGGATGCCCCGGCGCTATGGGAAATCCGTAGCAATTTATAGAGCGGGTAGAGCTTGGTTGGTTTGGGGACCCCGCGTTCGCGTTGCCCCTAGGGGGTCATCGAACAGATGGATTCCACTGCCGGGCCTGGCTGAAGGCGATGGCGTCAGATGCACCGTGGCGGCGGAGATATCGGTCAGTCACCGAAGCTGAGCTATGACCGAGCAGGTCACGGATGGTTGTAAGCGTTGCTCCCTCACGCTCGAGGTGCACAGCGAACGAATGGCGAAAACCATGGGCGTGCACGCGCTTGTCGATCCCGGCTCGCTTGGCAAGACGGGGCAAGAGATGTCGGACGTAGCTCTGGCTCATCTGCTTTCCCGAGAGGGTTGAGAAGACTGGCGCAGACTTGCTGCAGGGGAAACCTCCCGTAGGTTGATGGTCTGGTTGGGCATGTCGGGGCCAACCTGCATCCACGAAGTGAGAAAGGCCTCGGAAGGGGCCTTTCTTCTGACCGTGGAGCACGGACGGAAAGACGCCCTGGTTACACCAGGGCTTGACGCGGGAGTCCACAACACGATCAAGCGCGAGTCGCGACTGCGAACCCGGTCGCGACTTACACGAATCATCGAGAGGCCCTCCGAGTAGAAGCGTTACCGCGTGGCGCGCGTCACGCAACCGAAACGGACGGGATGGCCCGCCCCGGCGAGCCTTCCTGCTTCCCGACCTCCGACCTCCCACTGCCAGCACTCCGGGCGAACTATCCGCCAGAGCCTCTGCGGCGCAGAAGGAGCAACCCGCCGATCCACGTCGCCGCGAGCAGTCCAACGGAGATGTCCCGGATCACGAAAACAAGCATCGTGCCTCTGTTATCGGCAGCGCCTTCGGCTCGCTACAGGATGCTCGCCACCGCTGACCTCGCCTACCCGGAACTACCGAACGCCCGGCTGCCAGCACTCGGGGCACGGGTCGGTTGACTCTCGTCAAGTGTCAAGTTAGGTTCGCACAACTCAAAGGGGTTCTCTCCGCTCAACCGGGTAGCGAGAGGCAGCCACCCCTGGCATCCGTAAGGGAGAGGCCAATGCGGAAACACTGGTTCGTGCCCGCGCTGATCGTGTTGTCGGTTGCGGTTTGGGTGGCGTCGGCGTCCGCGATCAGTAGTCCGCAGACGTTCAGCCTGCTCGAAGTGAGCGGCAACAACGACCAGCCACTGGGTGACTTCACGTTCGATCGCCCCCCCGTTGGCGGCGACCAAATCGCGTTCGTGGACCTGCTCTACAAGTGGGCCGGAACCAAGAAGGGCGCACAGGTCGGCCACCTCCAGGTGCTCCTCACCTTCATAACCGGATTCGGATCCGACTTCTCGCGCAAAGCGACTGGGCTGATTGACGCCCAGGCGTACCTGCCAGGCGGAACCATCTTCGTTGAAGGGTACGGGTCGCTCAATCCTAATGGCCCGTCGAAGTTCAGGTTCCCCGTGGTCGGCGGCACAGGCGTCTACGCGAACGCCCGAGGTTACGTCAACGTTCGTGACCTCGGAGACGGCAACCTGGGCAAGTCAAACGTCGAGTTCCACCTGCTGCCGTAGTCCCGCACCGGGCGGGGCGCATGGAGGGGCTAAGCAAGTCATCCGTCGAAAGAGAAGGCCCGCCACCCGGCGGGCCTTCCTCCTTCTCGGCCCGACCTCCCGCTGCCAACACTCCATGCTGATCTACGACTCCGGCACGACGAGCATCCACCCCAACAACGGGCAGGAGAAGCTCGTTGATGGGCAGAAGCAGAATCCGATATACGCCTTCGACACGCTGACATCCAAGAAAGGAACGCTCACCTTCAACATTCGCGGCGTGGACATTCCCATCCCCAACATCGACCCGACAAAGGCGGCGTCGTACAACGAGTCCGGCACCTGGAAGATCTCAAAGGGCACCGGGATCTACAAGGGCTGGACGGGTGGCGGCCGTTGGGCGTCGGTCGGCACCGCGAGCGGAAACACGATCGGGTGGGCCGGGTACGTGACGCACTAGCTAGAACGTCCGCGGCCGTGAGGCGAAGTCGGCGACGGTCTTCGGCGAGGCCGTGGCGATGTGGACAAAGCTTCAGGACGACGGTGTGATCGAGAGCTGGGCGGCGTACTTCCTTGAAGCACACGGGGGTGACCTTGCTGGGTTCTTCCTGCTCCACGGCGAGCGCGACAAGCTGGCACAGATCCGCGCGAGCGAGGAGATGGACGACGTGATCCTGCGCGCTGGGATGGTCGTCGACCGGATTGGTGTCGTCGAGGCGATCGCGGGTGCGCGGATCGAGTCCTCGATGGGACGGTTCCTCGCCAACGCCTCGGAACTGGGCTAACCCGCAAGGCCAGGCCAAGGACGCTGAAGGGGAAGGCCCGCCAACCGGCGGGCCTCCCTATTCCCGGCCCCGAACTCCCGCTGCCAGCACTCCGGGCGAAACGCAGCGAATCCCCGCTAGTTCGCCGTGGTCGCGTAGGAGCAGCCCCGTTCAACTCGGCCCAAGCCAGCGCGCGGTTACTCGAAAGCCATTGCAAACTCTCCGTCCTTGCCTACAACTGTGAGGACAGGCGGGAGTGCAGGAGTCCTTGGGGAGGATCCTGCCTCGGGCATCAGCCGCTCCCGTCTGCGAACCTCCGGCGGGTGAGGGCTGACGATTCACCACGTCTTGTCTGCGAGTCGTGCGGCCGTGAGGCCGACCGCAGCGCGACCGGATGGCGCGGCCTGCACGGCCGCGAAGACGAGGACACCGTCACGGTCGTCGTGTTCTGCCCCGACTGGCGCAAGGAGGTCGACGGGGATTGAGGTGCGCCGGTGCGGGTCGCTTGAAGCCGGCGCGAGGTTGGACGTTGACGAGACGGAAATCGTCTCGACTACCTCTGGTGAACGACGCGGGGCAACGAAAAGGGGCGCCTCTCGGTGCCCCGATTCGTGCGACCTGCCGAAGGTGTCTAGACCTTGGCGTACACCTCGGCCGTCGGCGACTCGAATTCGAAGCCGACGAAGGTTTCGTCGCCGACCACCCATGCGTCGTGGTCGGGCTCGATGACATACGCCTCGCCTGCCCCGATCTCTCCCTCGCTGCCGTCCTCGTGGGCGATGTGAATCCTGCCGGATTAAACGACGCCAACATGCCGCACCTGACAGGTTTTGGTCCCGGCGATCGGCTTGATGCACTCCGACCACTTCCATCCGGGTTCGAGCGTCAAGCGGGCTGCCGTAGTACCACCCATCTTGACGACGTCCACCTGAGTCTTGTCAGGCCTCCGGGTTTCGTCGGGTGCGCTGAAGGCACGAACTTGAAGTCCAGCCACACGAGCCTCCTTTCATCTTCCGAGCGCCCCATCCCCAACCGGGTCGGGGATCGCTCGCTCATCCTCTCACTTTCGCTCGTCAACTACGACATGCGAGAAGCGCCGCCGCCGCCTTCCTCCCCCGGCTTGTGCCTGAGGACGTGTCACTCCCCTGCGCCAGTTCGGAGTCACATGACGAGTCACGAGCAGCAGCACGACACCAGGCTGGCAACCAACCCAGACAGACCAGCCCAACGAGTCTCACAGTCACATGAGCATCAGGTTTACGAGGATGGGCATCTGGCTTGCGGATCAAGTCGCCAGCGCCCTTCGTTCAGCACGGGACATGAGTCACGGTATGTCCGAAGAGTGCGGCTATTCGCGTGCGGAGTCGCACTCGGCGATCACCGGGCCTCTGGCTTGGCGCACTGATTTTCACCGCAGCCTTGGGCTCGGCGGGGACCACGGATCCGGCACCCGCTCGGCGTGGTTGACAAGAATCAACGAACCTCTGCACCCGGGCGGGAGGATCACACCGGTTAGAAGAGTTCGTTGGCCCCTTCGAAGATCGCGGAGACGGAGGTGTCGGTGAAGACGTTCTTGATGCTGTGCGCGAGGATGCTGGAGGCGGTCACCACTTCGATACCCGGTGTGCCGACCGAGAGCGGGACGGTGTCGGTGATCACGATCGTTTCGATCGCGCTAGCCGCGAGGCGTGCTGCGGCGTCGCCGCTGAAGACGCCGTGGGTGGCGCCGGCGAATACACGGGAGGCGCCGGCGTCCCGCAGTGCCGCGGCGCCTGAGATCAGGGTCTCGCCGCTGTCGATGATGTCGTCGAGGAGGATGGCAGCCTTGTCTTGCACGGCGCCGATGACTGATGGCTTGCCGGCGGCACGGGCTGATTGGCTGTCGCGGTTGAGCACTACGAGGGGAACGTCGAGCATTGCAGCGAAGCGGCCCGCGAGCTTCGTTCGGCCGGTATCGGGCGACACCACGACCGCTTCCTCGTCCGCGCAGCGTGCCTGGAAGTGGTCGGCGAGAAGCGGCAGTGCTGTCATATGGTCGACCGGGATTGTGAAGAAGCCCTGGACCTGGCCGGCGTGGAGGTCCATCGTCAGCACCCTGGTGGCGCCGGCACACTCGATCATCTCGGCGACAAGACGGGCCGTGATCGGCTCGCGCGGGCGTGACTTGCGGTCGTGGCCGGCGTAGAAGAATCGGGGAATCACGGCGATGATCCGCTTCGCCGAGGCGAGCTTGGCGGCGTTGATCATCACGAGCAGCTCGATTAGGTGCTCATCGAGCGGTGGGGTCGCGGTCTGCACGATAAAGACGTCGGCGCCCCGCACCGATTCCTCATAGCGGCACGCTCTCGCCCCGTTCTCGAACAGTTCCATGTCGACGCCGCCGAGCTCGACCTCGAGGCTCGCCGCAATCCGCGCCGCGAGACCGGGTGAGGAACGACCCGAGAACAGCATCAGTCGCCGATACGTCGTCCGATTGGTGGCGATCACGCGTACCCTGCTCTGCGGTGGATCGCTTCGATGCCCCGAAGCAACTTCTCATGGCCTGGCGGGTTAGCCGAGTGGACGAGCATCTCGGGGGGTTGGAACCCTCGGAGCGCGACAGCTTCTTCGATCCAGAGCAGGACATCGTTGCCCGTGAGTTCAATTTCGCCGTCGTAGCCAAGATCGTGGTCGAAGCTGATGAGTTCGACCTCGCCGGTTTCAAGAAGCGAGATGGCGGCACTGGGAGTAGTCACCAACACCCAGGTGTCGTCGGGCGCGGGCCTCCGGTCATCCAGAAATACGTTCATCTCACATCACCTTCCGTCACGAGCGCGTGGACATGAGTGAAGCAGAGCAGCACTACAAAATGTCGTCGTCCACGCCCGTAATGGGTGATGAACGAGATAGGAGGCTGCGCCTGCGGGTGCGGCAGACAAACAAATCTAGATCCGAAGGGGCAGCCAAGACGGTACGTTCGGCGATGTGATCAGGCCGGTCTGCGAGGGTGGGTGTCGCCGCTGGGTTGGGATTGGACGAAACTGGAGTCGTGAGTTTCGGTGTTCTTGCCCTGATTGTTCTAGCCGGTTTGGCAGGGCCGCTCCTTTCGTCGGGGCGACGCGCGCTCGTTCCGGTGGTGGTGGGCGAGCTCGCCGCCGGCGTGATGATCGGGAACAGCGGCTTCGGCTGGCTCAACCCGGACGAGCCGACAACGGCGTTCTTGGCAGAGGTTGGGTTCGCAATGTTGATGTTCGTTGCGGGGATGCATGTGCCACTCCGCCAGCCCGGACTCCTCTCGGGTGTCAGACGTGGTGGCCTTGCCGCAGTGATCGCGGGTCTGCTTGCCCCGATTGGCGGGGTCGCGGTTGCACGGGCGAGCGGGACGCACCACTCCGCTATCTACGCGCTGCTCCTCGCGAGCGGATCGGCCGCGATCTTGCTGCCGGCGCTGCAGGAACAGCACCTGCTGGAGGATCCGCGCGCGCTGACGGTCATGGCGCAGGTGGCCCTGGCGGACATCGCCGCCATCGTGTTGCTCCCGCTCGTGCTCGAGCCAAGCCGCGCGCTCCGCGCGGTGGCGGGCGGCTTCCTCATCGCTTTGTGCCTGCTCGCGCTTTTCGTCGTTGTGCATGCTGTGCGCCACCGGCCGTGGGTTCGGCAGGTGCGTCGCCTGTCCAAGTCGCGCGGCTGGGCGCTCGATCTCCGCCTCTCGTTGCTCATCCTCTTCGGGCTCGCCTGGGTAGCGGAAAACAACGGCACCGGTGTCCTCGTCGCCGGTTTCGGCGCGGGGCTAATGGTGGCTGCGATCGGCGGCCCGAAGCGGCTCTCGCGTCAGGTCACAGGGGTCGCCCAGGGCCTGATGGTGCCGCTCTTCTTCGTCGTCCTTGGTGCGCGCCTCGACCTGCGTGCCCTCGGCCAAGACCGCTCGCTGATCGCACTCGCGGCTGAACTGCTGCTGTTCAACCTCGTCGTGCACGCGATTGCGGCCCTGGTCACGCGACAGCCGTTCGCCTCCGGGCTCGCGGCCACCGCCCAACTCGGCGTTCCCGCCGCTGTCGTCACCTTGGGCTTCCAGAAAAACATCCTGACAAGCGGCGAGGGAGCAGCGATCGTCGCGGCCGCGCTCGGATCACTGGCACTCGCGGCAGCGGGAGTCACACTCCTCGGGCGCGGAGCGTCGGCGGCTGAAAACGCGGCAGCCTCGAGATCGACGTCATGACCGCGGACGGGAGCGGTCAGCGGAGGCTGTCGCGCAGACCGGGCACGACTGTGACCCGGTCTGGTCGCCGGGCCTGAATTCGCCCTCCGGTCCGGTGGGAACCAACCCCATGGCTGGACCAACATCGGCTGCGCCAGTTCGGAATGTCACAGAGAGTCTGGTCTAATTCGTCACATGCAGTTCGACCGGCACACGCTCGTGCTACTCGTGCGCCGGCCGGATGCACCGGAGCTCACGGACGAGGAGGCGGCCGGACTCCAGGATCGGCATTCGCCTTCCGAGCCGACCTGCGCGACCGCGGCTACCTCGTCGGCGGCGGGCCGCTCGTCGACCAGGACGACGAGCGCCTGCGCGGGATCTCGATCATGATGTGCGACTCAGAGACGGCGCGCCGGCTCAGCAATGAGGACCCGGCGGTGCAGGAGGGCCGGCTGGCGGTCGAGGTGATGACCTGGATGGTTCCCGCTGGCAACCTTCGCTTCGAGAACGTGCCCGCACCGCGGTCGATGGCCGAGGCGACGGAGGACTGACCACGGCCTGCCGCCAAAGGTCCGGAGCAATCTGGCCTGCGCCAGTTCGGGTCACCTGAGCGCCTACCATCGTGGCCGGAAGCGCATTATTCTCCGCGCCCATGAGGAGGTATGCGAGGCTGCTGCTCGCGAGTGGGCTCCTGCTGGCGACTGGTGTGCTGGCTGCGCCTGCGCTGGGCGCGGCAACCGTCGACCTCGTTCACTTCGTGACGCCGGACCGGGAAATCGAATGCGACATGTCCATCTCCTTCGATCCCCACAGCGGCGCCGGCGGCTTCGGCCGCGTCTCGTGCGGAATCCACAGGAACCGCTTCAGATACTCGGGCGACTGCTATTTCTCCGCCCACGAGGAGTGGTCGCGCCGATGGTTCCTCACCGGCTACGCCAGGGACGCCGCTGCGGGCGCCGGGCCCCAAAGGAGGTGTTTTTCGGATATCCCCGCGAGGGTGCTGCGCAACGGGCAGACGGTGAGAGTCGGCCCCTTCCGCTGCACCTCCCGCACCCCTGCGGTCACGTGCGTCGGTACAGAATCGGAGCATGGCTTCTCCATCAGCAACAAGACGCAACGGACATTCTGAGTACCCGATCACGCCTCGCTGCTCGGGCAGTGCGGCCATCAGGTGCCAGCGAGGGAATGTCACCGGAGCGACAGTGGTCTCTAGCGGCTCGGATCTCGCCGTGGGAGTGAGGCAACTCGGGTCGGGGGACGGCCTCTGTCCCCCGACCCGAGTGTGCTTCTCGATCTCGATGGCGCTAGGCGCCGACGGCGACAGGGATCGTGGCGGTGACTGCCGTCTCGATGAGGTCGGCCACGGCTGCAGGCTGCGATATGTAGACGGCATGGCTGCCTGCGACCTCGACGACCGTCGAACCCGCCCGCGCTGACATCTGGCGTTGGGCCGGTGGGGGGATCATCCGGTCCTCGGTCGCGACGAGGTACCAGCTCGGCTTGCTCCGCCAGGCAGGCTCGCTGACCGTGCCGCCGAGCGCATCGACGCCCCAGGGGACTTGCGAGTCGGCCATGAACGCGGCCTGTTCGAGGCTCAGGTCAGCCGCAAAGGAAGCATGGAACTTCTCTCGGTCGAGGAAGAGAAACCCCTCCTGCGGCGGCAGAATCGGCGGCACCGGCGCCCCTGCTGGCGGGTCTGCGATCAGGCTGTTTACCGACTCGCCCTCGTCCGGTGCGAAGGCCGCGATGTAGACGAGCGCGGCAACCTTGGGATGCGTGCCCGCCTCGGTGACGACGACGCCACCATAGGAGTGGCCGACGAGGATCACCGGTTCGCTCTGGGCGTCGATGGCGCGCTTGGTGACGGCAACGTCGTCGGCCAGCGAGACGGTCGGATTCTGGACGACGCTGACGCTATTGCCGTCCTTCTTCAGGTGCTCGTAGACGCCCCGCCAGCCGGAGCCGTCCGCGAATCCGCCGTGGACAAGGACGATCGAGGGAGTGTCCGACCCCCTGCTCATGAGGAACTCCTTTCAGTCAGAGGTTGGTTCTCTGCGGTGTTGCGCGATCGCGCGCGGGTGAAGCTCTGGGAGCTTCACGAGAAGAGCAGGCTCTACGAATGAGCGGTTCGCGCGGAGCCAGGATGATGCAACAGGCGCCTTCTCGACAAGACCTCCCTTCATCGATGCAACCACCAGACTACGCCCATCGCCCGAGAAACTGAAGACCACACACCACCCCGATACACCCGACCGAAACGCGCATCGATTCACGCTCGCTCGAAGCAGGTCAACGCTGGCATGCGCCAGTGAGCTAGGGAATGTCCCCTGAGCGTCGCGCGTCCGTCCCGCGCATGAGCTGGGTTCAATGTGTCCACGGTTCCCGCCCGACGAACAGTCGGTAGCGGAAAAGGAGCCGCGGTCCAAACGGGCCTAGACTCGTCCTCGGCCACATAACATCGCCGCCTGCAAGATCGCAGAGCGCGCTACCCCATCGCTGCTCGAGCGGCTGGTCGCGTACGGGAATCCGGACACCCGCCTGCCCTCACGCAAGCGTACGTGTTGCCGTACCGGCTGGTGTGTCACCTCAATCGCAGGTGCTGTCGACCAGGGCTCGAGCGACTCTGGTTTCGAGTTGGGCGGGGTACCGCTGCACACCCGCGGGTAGGTCGGCGATACGTCCCTCGAGGATCGCGTCGAGACCGAGCAGCATGATCGCCGCGAAGGGGTCGAACAGTTGCGGTGCTCCAGTGCCCAGACCGGCCGCCAAGTTCACGAGGCTGCCCCGGTTGAGCAGATGCACGCGTCGGCCGTTCACTTCATACCGTTCGAGATGTCGACGCAGGTCGGTGTGGGGGTGCTGATTCAGCCAGTCGACGTCGATCTCACGGTGGCTGTGGCCGACGTTCATGAGGATCGCGCCGTCGGGGAGGCGCTCGATCTGTGCCGCTCCGACTACGCCATCGAAACCGGTCGCGGTGACAATCACGCTGGCTCGACGAACGGCGTCATCGAAGTCGGCGACGCGGCAGCCGTGGTGCTGCGCCTGGATCAAGCGAACCGGGTCGAGGTCGACCACCGTGACGTTGGCGCCCAGATCGCGGGCGCGCAGCGCAACGCCCTGACCAACGGGGCCGAACCCGACCACGACGATCTCGCGGCCGTACAGCGACAGGCCCGTGATCGCCGTGAACGCCGGCCAGGTCTCGGCGCCGACATGATGCCGATTGTGAATGAGATCCTTGAGCGCGATCCCGTTCCAGTCCAAGACCGGGAATGGGATATCGAGGCCGGCCAGGCGGTGCAAGCCGGTCGTGGTGGCCTCGAGCGCACCGGCGGGCCGGTGGCCCGCTGCTGCTGTCGTCACGATCAGCTCACCGCCCATGTCGCACAGCGCGTCGGCTGGTTCGTTCGCGAGCCAAGCCAGTGCGTCGGCGTGCTCGACGGCAGACATGCCGGCGTGGCCGCGGATCTCGACGCCTATCGAGGCGAGGTGCGTTGCGGCGCGGTCGTCGGTGCTGTCCGGGTTGCATGGCGCCATTCGGACTCGGGCCCCGGCCTGGAGGAGCGGGCCGACGATGCAGATGCTGACGGGCGTGATGTGCTGGTGACACGCCACGGTGCGGCCCGACAGGTCCGAGGCCGCGACCTCCGCGCCGAACGCGGTGGTGATCGGGTTAGTCCACGCGATCCATTCAAGCTCCGCGGCGTCCACGGCTCCAGTACATCACAGGTTTCCTAAACCGCTGCGCATGTTCGATTCCTTAGTTTGGAGGAGCTCCCTCATCGCTGGAAAGCAACTCCACGAGATTCCCGTCCGGGTCAGCGACGAACGCGATCCTCAGTCCGGGCTCGGGTGTGTCGCGGGGCGTCCAAACCGAGCGGCCGCCCGCCTCCACACTCGCATGCGCCAGTGTTGCTCCTGTGTCAATGCTGGCTCGTTTCTGAGGGTGTCGTAGATGGTTCTTGCGAGTTGTCGTTTGAGGCAGCGGATTGCTTCGCGGCGGCTTTTGTCTTCGTTCTGTTTGCGTTCGAGGTAGGCGCGGGCGGGTGGGTGGACGCGGCCTTGGGTGATCGCGATCCGGTGGAGGGCGCAGTTGAGTTGGCGGTTGCCGCCGCGGTCGAGCCGGTGGCGTTGGTGTTTGCCGGAGCTGGCCTCGAGTGGTGCGACGCCGGCGTGGCGGGCGAGCTGGGCGTCGGATCGGAAGCGGCTGATGGGGCCGATCTCGGAGAGCAGCTTGGCGGCGCTCAGGGGTCCGCAGCCGGGTAGCTGTAGCAGTTGCGGTGCGATCGCTGTAACGCGTAGGTGAAGGTCGCAGTCGAGTTCGGCGATCAGGCGCGTAAGGGTCTTGCAGCGGCCGAGCAGGTCGCGGGCGATCCGCACCTGGATGGTCTGCTCGCTGCGGGAGAGCTTGCGAGCGACGCGGTCGAGCCAGACTGTCCGGTCGAGCGCGCCCAGCGGCACCTGCAGGGTCGGGTCGAGCTCGTGCAGATGCCAGCGCAGCCGTTGCTGGCAGCGACGGCGCTCCGCGACGAGATCGTCGCGGTGGTCGACCAGCAGCTTCAACTCGCGCAACCGCCCAGGCCAGCAGCTCACCGTCGACCGGCCCGCTCCGCTCAGCAAACAGACAGCCCAGCTGATCGACCGCAGCCGCGGTCAACGAGTGCTTGTGTACGTCCACCCCGATCACGATCATTCGACTCGCCTCCAACGACAAAGAGGAGCGACCGGCGAGCGAACAGACCTCAATCGAGGCGAAAGCCACGCTCCTATCAGGTCACGCTCGACGGTCTCGGGAAGGCGGCGGCGACACAACACGGGCAAGTCGGCAGAAAGCCGACAATCGGGAATCGAGCCAGCCGCCGCCAACCCGAACTCTCAAACTCGAACCAGACGACACGCCCTCAGAATGACATTGAGCTCGGGAGTCACCCGAGCGGCGCGCTCACATTGCTGTCGATCCGAGCGAGGGCCTTGGGTTGTCGTCAGCCGACGTCTTCGATGATCTTGAGCAGCTCGTCGAGGCGGTAGCCGTGGTGGCGGGCGAAGGCAACGAGTTCCTTTGCCTGCTGGACGACGGCGCCACGTTCGAGCGTGCCCGCAACCGTGATGCCACGCCCGCGCCGGAATTCGAGCAGTCCCTCGTCGCGGAGTACGTGCATCGCCCGCAGGACGGTGTTGGTGTTGACGCCGAGGACGGCGGCGAGATCCTTGGCGGGCGGGAGGCGCTCTCCCGGCTTGGCCTCTCCCTCGGCGATCGCACGTCGAATCTCACCGGCCACCTGCTCGTGGAGATCGGTGGGGTCACCTCTGTCCAACTTGACATCCAACATGGTGCTAGTAATACTAGCGCAATAGAGTTAGGGATGCAGTTGTGACCGTTACCGCCCCACCACGCCCACCCCGTCCGAGTGATCCCGTCGACCGCGACGAGCTCGAGGCTCTTGTCGAGGCGCTGATCGAGGAGGCGCGGCAGCGCTCACGGCGTCGGCGGCGGATCTACGCGGCGTCGGTGGCGCTGCTGGCGCTGGTCGTGGTCGCGGTCTCGGCGGTTCTCCAGCGCTCGACACAGCCGGATGCCGCGTCCCCTGCGCTCGCCGCTGGATCCGGTGGTCTGGCTGGAGCGGCGACGCCGAAGCTCGCCTTCATCCGCGAGCCTCTGCACGCGGGCTATGCCGGGGTTCTCTGGGTGATGAACCGCGACGGGAGTGGGCAGCGACGGTTGGCCGACGCATTTGGCGGGATGCGCTGGTCGCCCGATGGTCAGAAGATCGCCTTCGCGGGCATCGTCGTCCAGCCGACGGGCTTGACGAGCGACGTTTACGTCATGAACGCGGACGGGAGCGGGAAGCAGAAGCTGACGAGCGGCGACAGCTGGGAAAGCGATCTGGCGTGGTCGCCCGACGGACAGAAGATCGCGTTCGTCCGTGGCTTCGTGGGGGACTCCCGGATCTACGTCATGAACGCCGACGGAAGCGACCAGCGGAGGTTGACAAGCGAGACAGGCAGCGAACTTGCCTGGTCGCCGCTTGGGAACAAGATCGCTTTCATGAGCCGCCGCGACGGCGACGCGGAGATCTACGTCATGAACGCCGACGGCAGCCAGCAGCAGAACCTGACCCGAAACACGGTGGGAGACCGGCACCCCGTCTGGTCGCCCGACGGTCGCAGGATCGCCTTCGGAAGCAACTGGCAGATCACCGTCATGAACGCCGACGGCAGCGGACAGCGAAGGCTGATGCACAGCGGGGGGCGCAACTTTGCTCCTGCCTGGTCGCCCGATGGGCAGAAGATCGCGTTCGAGCGCCAATTCGGGAGAAAGAAATACGGTCCCTGTAGCGGGTGCGGCAGAGCGTCGACCTTCGAGATCCACGTCATGAACGCCGACGGCAGCGGACAGCACAGGCTAACGACAAAGGGCGCGGAGCCTGGCTGGTCACCCGACGGGCAGAAGATCGCGTTCAAGAGCGAACGCGACGGCAACGGTGAGATCTACACGATGAACACCGACGGCAGCGGCCAGCGGAACCTGACCCGAACCCAGGACCGGCACGAAAGCGGGCTCGTCTGGTCACCCGCGCAGAAATAGGGCGCGACTCAACAACCTCTAGCGAGAGACCGCTCACCTGCGCCAGTTCAGGAATGTCACCTGAACCCCGACGGGCGGTGCGATTCTGCTCTTCCGATCGATAGATTGACAACATCAAATCGTTGGCTGCCATATACCCTTGACATATGTAGCCTCTGATTCGCCTGGCCAAGGCGGCATGGTGATGCAAATGAACTTCAATTCCACGTTTGAGACATTTCGGTATTGAAAGGCTGTTCCTACTGGAATATCGATTGATGTGCCTGGAACAAGAACGGTGATGTTGCTCTCCTTGCTGTCATCTCTCCAAATCTCGCCATGTCCCTCCAGCACATACCAGAATTCACTCACTGTTGCGTGAACAGTCGCTTTATTTATTTGGTGCGGAGGGACTGTACTATGGATCATGTCGCCCGCGTTGCCATCCATAAGGAAGCGAATGTCCGCGCCTGCTGGCGATTTTGCATCGGATTCCTCTGGAAGCATTGTTGTCTTCATATTTTCTCCTCAAATTTCATCTTCTTGTCTTGAAGTATCAGTTCAACACGTTCAAGGCACACGGGTAAACGAAACACTGACTCACGAGGGGATGATGACACACTCGCATGGGCCAGCGTTCAGGAATGTCCCCCGGAGATCGCGCTCTAAGATAGGGGCGTGTCGCTGCCCGTGACGCTTCCCCTCATCGACCACTTGGCCCTGCGAGTATGTGCCTGAGACGCAGCCGCACCTTCTACGAGCAGGCCCTCGAGCCGTTCGGAGTGAAGGTAGTGGAGAGTTCGCAGGGGCCTGGGTTCGCCATCGAGGGCGGTGGAGATTTCTGGATCGGGGAAGGGGAACCCCCGGCCGCTCCCGTTCATGTGGCGTTCGCCGCAGCCGACCGAGCCACCGTTGACAAGTTCCACCGCGCCGCTGTCGAAGCCGGCGGCCGCGACAACGGCGCGCCGGGTCTTCGCCCGCAATACCACGCCGGGTATTACGCAGCGTTCGTCATTGACCCGGACGGGAACAACGTCGAAGCGGTCTTCCACGGGGACCGCCAACTGCCAGCCGCGTGACGCTCGCTTGCCCCAGTGAAGGAATGTCTCTTGAGCTTCTTGGGTGGGGCGAGGGGCGCCGGCGTGGCGCTTATGGGCCGATTGCGAGGGCGTCCGGGTTGCTGCGGAATACCGGACGGCCTCGACTTCAGCCTGACCTGCCGACTCACTCGTTCATGCATAGCCACTACCCCCGGTGCACTCTAGGGCAAGCGTCCTGCCGCGCCGCACGGCAACCGCTTCTGAAGGCGCGACACGCTGCACTTGCCGCCAAGCGCGGGTTCGACGGCGTGGGCCAGCGCTCGGGAGTCACCCGAGCGCGCGCGGCCCGACGGGCGCCCTGTGCGTTCGTTGCTCGAGCCGAATACGAAGTTGATAAGGCGTCGGCCAGAGCGTGAGACTCGAGCAGACTGGGCCATCATGGCTTCAAAGAACTGACCCATGAGGAGGAGGACTAGGTATGTCACTCGCCCGCGTCCACAACTTCGCCGTCTCGCTCGACGGTTTCGGCACCGGTGAGGGCCAGACGCAGGAGGCACCGTTCGGCCACGCCGGCCACCGGCTGCACGAATGGATGCTCGTCACACGGTTCTGGAACGAGATGGTCGGCAAGCCCGGCGGCAGCAGCGGGATCGACGACGCCTTCTCGCAGCGGTTCGCTCCCGGAATCGGCGCCGAGATCATGGGTGCGCATAAGTTCGGCCATCCCGGATGGCACGAGGACCCGGAGTGGAAGGGCTGGTGGGGCCCCAACCCGCCGTTCCACACACCGACCTTCATTCTCACCCATCAGCCGCGCCCGTCGATCGAGATGGAGGGCGGGACGACGTTCCACTTCATCGACGCTTCGCCCGCCGAGGCGCTCGAGATCGCCCGCGAGGCGGCGGACGGTCAGGACGTACGCCTCGGCGGAGGCCCCACGACGATCAGCGAGTTCCTTGCCGCCGGGCTCGTCGACCACATGCACATCGTGGTCGTTCCGATCCTGCTCGGCCGAGGCGTACGTCTCTGGGACGGACTGGAGGGCCTCGAGAAGGACTATCAGGTCGAGACCACCTCGTCGCCCAGCGGCGTCACGCATGTGACCTTCACCCGGGCGGGTGTCTGAACACGGCGCTCGCGTGGGCCAGCGTTCGGGAGCTCCTATGACTGTCAAGTCGTGAGCGGCTCGCTGTTGAGGATCCGGTAGAGGTGGCGGGCGAGGTAGCGTTTGAGCAGTCGGATGGCGTCTTTGCGGGTCTTGCCTTCGGCGAGGCGTCGTGCGATGAAGTCCCTGGTGTCGGGGTCGTGCAGGCGGCGGTGGAGGATCACGGGGTGGAGGGCGCGGTTCAGTTGTCGGTCGCCGCCGCGGCTGAGCCGCTGCCGGACAGTCTGTCCTGAGGAGGCGGGGATCGGGGCGACGCCGGCAGGCCGGGCGAAGGCTGCTTCGGAGCGGACGCGGCCCTTGTGCGACCAGCTGACGATCACCTGGGCCGCCACGATCGGGCCGACACCGGGCTCGTCGAGCAACCTGGGTGGGAGCGACCGCACGTGGCCGAGGATCTCCGTTTGCAGCTCTGCCGCTTCGAGGGTCACGGCCTGGATACGTCGGGCGAGTGTGGGCAGCAGCAGCGTCGTGGCGTACCAGTCGGGGGTACGTGGGCTCGAGCGGCGGAAGCGGCTGCAGCGCTCGAGCAGCCGTCCCGTGGGCAGCCCTCGCAGCTCGCTGCGGAGCTCGTCTGGCGCGGTCACGATCACGCTGCGTAGCTGCACGAGCGCTTCCCGGCGCACATCGACGGCACTGCGGCGAGCGACCAGCAGCAGCCGCAGCGCCTCCCGTCGCTGGCCTTCGCGTGGCAGCGCCAGCGTCTCGCTGGCGAGCACCGTCCGGGCCGCCCGAGCCGCGTCCAGTTGGTCGTCTTTGCCCTGCAGTCGCCGCTCGTTACGGGGACCGCGGCCGGCCTCGAGCACCGTTTCGCCGCGGCTGCTCAAATGACGGGCAAGGCCGGCCCCATAGTGACCGGAACCCTCAACCGCCCACACCCTTGCAACAGGGGCGTACTCGGCCGCGACCCGCAGCGCCTCCGCGTATCCGCGAGCGGTCGCGGGCACCGACCGCTGCGCCACCACCGCTCCCGCCGATGCCGCCACCACCGCGAGCACATGCTCGTCGCGATGGGTATCGACCCCTACCACGTAGTCCACCTGATCTGCCAGCATCCCGCTGATCCTCCGATCCCACTCGCAGGGTCCAGTGACGCCGGTCTGAGTGCACGGAAACCGCAGCGGCAAGACTGTGATGAGTCACACCCCCACAAGGGTGGACAAGCTCCTGATCAAGCCAACAGCGGGCGCCAGACCGGCGCCGCCGTGCACCCAGACGGATCATTCCCAAGGCACGCACAAGGCGGCCAGTCACTTGATGAGTCACAGGCGACACGACGACAACCAGGCTGGCAACGGCCCAAGACAGACCGACCCACCGAGTCTCAGTCTCAAGATCGCCTTTTGTGTGTGAAGGAGCTAACCTTATGGACATCGTCACGAAGGAGTAGCTTCCGGTGGTGACCGAAAACTTGGTCGGTACCTCGTTCGACGTGGTTGTGGTCGGCTCGGGCAGCGGCGGCGCGGTCGTCGCTCGCCGCCTGGTCGACGCGGGGATGCGGGTCTGCGTGATCGAGGCCGGCGGCTTCGATGACAACCCGGCGATCCACGACCCTGCACGGCTGTGGGAGCTCTGGGGAAGCCCGGAGGACTGGGCGTACACGACTGTCCCGCAGTCGGCGTGCGACGGCCGCACGGTCGACATCCCACGCGGCAAGGTGCTCGGCGGCTCGAGCTGCTTGAACGGGACGATCTATATCCGCGGCCATCGCAGCGACTACGACGGCTGGGCCGAGCTTGGCTGCACGGGCTGGGGTTACGACGACGTCCTGCCGCTCTTCAAACGCTCCGAGGACTTCAGCCGCGGGGCATCCGAATACCACGGCGCCAGCGGTCCGCTGCGCGTGACTGCCGACTACGAGCCGCACCCCCTCCTTGCCACGGTCGTCGAGGCGGCGCAGGAGGTGGGAATCCCCCTCAACGCCGACCACAACGGGGCGACCCAGGACGGCGTCGGCTTCTGCCACCTGATGGTCAAGGACGGGATCCGCCAGAGCCAGGCCGTCGCGTTCCTGCGGCCCGTGCTCGACGCACCCAACCTGACCCTCCTCACCGGCACGCGCGCCCGCCGACTGATCATCGAGGGCGGGCGCTGCGTCGGAGTCGAGCTGTCCGGAGAGGGAGCACCCGAGCAAGTGCGAGCCGAGCACGAGGTCGTCGTCTGCGCGGGTGCGATCGACTCGCCCAAGCTCCTCATGCTCTCCGGGATCGGCAAGGCCGACGAGCTCGCCCGCCACGGGATCGCCGTCGTCGTCGACCTGCCCGGCGTCGGCAAGAACCTGCAGGACCATCTGCTCGTGCCGGTCGTCTGCTCCGCCGCGCGCCCGGTGCCGCCGGTCGTGCCCGGGACGCAGCCGCTGCACGCCCAACTGTTTGCGCGGAGCAAGGCCGGTCTGCCCGGGCCCGACACGCAGCCGCTCTTCTTCCACGTGCCGATATACCTGCCCGGGATGGAAGGCCCCGAGGACGGATTCACCCTGTGGGCTGCCCTGATCCGCCCGGCGAGCGTCGGGGCGCTGACCCTGGCTTCGGCGGCCCCGGATGATCCGCCGCTGATCGATCCCGCCTACCTCGCCGAGGAGGCCGATGTCGACGCGCTCGAGTGGTCGTTCAACCAGATGCGCGAGATCGAGAAGGCTGGTGCACTCGGAGAGTGGCTCGGCGAGGAACTCTACCCCGGCCCGGACGTGACCTCCCGCGCGGACATCCGGGCCTACATTCGACAGACGGCGACCACGTACTTTCACCAGGTGGGGACCTGCCGGATGGGCATCGACGAGCTCGCCGTCGTCGACCCGGAGCTGCGCGTCCACGGCGTCGACGGCCTGCGTGTTGCCGACGCTGCGGTGATGCCTGTGATCTCGTCAGGCAACACCCACGCTCCCACGACGATGATCGGCGAGCGAGCCGCCGACCTCGTCCGCGACGCAGCCGCCTGATCGCCGTCGCGGGAGCAACCGGGTACGTCGGTCGGCTCCGATCTCCGCAAAGGCAGTCAACCGCTTACAGGCGACGACGCTGCGTCTCTCCTCGACCGTCCGTCATGGTCTTCCGCACCACCCACGCCCACTCGCCTGGGCCAGTTCGTGAATGTCACCCGAATCGCTCACGACAGATCGCAGCCTGTGACGAGGCAGAGGCTGTAGCGAACCAAGAGGGACGCACCGAACAGCATGGGGACGAGTACGGCCGCGAGTGTTGCGTACTCCGCCGAGGTGCGTGGGCCTTGCCTTAGCGCAAGGCAAGAAGCAGCTGTGACCGCTGCGGCGATGGCACAGAACACCACTAAGGTCCGCAGGAAGGCCGAGTCCTCCAGGTCGTAGTGATCGCGCACGAGGACGAAGGTCGCCCCTGCGACCAGCGCGGCAGTAAGTGGCGCGAAGCGCGTGTACGCCTTGCTCGCCCATCGCACCGCGGCCAACGCTCCGACGAGCAAGACGACGTCGAGGGCGATGATCTCCATCCCCTGCGCATCGGCTGCAACTGCACGAGTTGAGCCCGCGTCGCTTCCGTTGGCTGGGCGAGTGTCCGCTGCAAGCATCGCCCAGTCTTCGCCGCTCTGCCGTTTCGGATCGGGTGGGGGACGCCGTAGGTCGGACGCACGGCCCGGACCAAGTGCCCCGGCGTGGCGGTCGCGCGTCGCCCCGAATGGGGCGGCGCGGCCGGCGCGGCGGGACTCGGGTCGGCGCGGAGCGCCGCCTCTTCCCTTGTATTAGCAACGTAACTCGGAAGCGTTAGCTGCTCCGTACGACGCCTCGACTACGTTTCTGGCAGGCCGTCCACATGCGTAGTGCCCGGGCATGCACGCAAGGCGACCGAGAAGTACGGGCGGCTGTGCTCTCTGGCCTTTCACGACGTTCCGCCATTCGTGCTCAAAGTCCTTGGGGCGGGTTCGAAACAGCTTCAGCCCGGAAGCCTCCGCGCTCCTCGCCTGCCGTTCAGCTCCTCTGCAGGCGCGGCGGAGCTTGGCATAGGCATAACGAGTTGCTCGTGGGCGACACGGATGGCGGCAGGCCCATCAGCTCGGCCGTTGGGAAGCCGGCGCAGCGTCGGACAGCGGCGCAAGACTTGACGGAGGAAGAGGCCGTCACCGAACGAGAGCCAATCGTCAATGCCCTCGGCGAGACCCGCCGCCACAGGGGACGCGTCGCGCGTCCACGACGTCAACGCGAGGTAGTTCTCGAGTTCCGTCGCCTGTGGGTTCACCGCCTTCCCCGACGAAGGGTGAGCAAGATCGACGACAACGACTGCTGCAACGAGCATCAAGCGCATCGTGATCCCCGACCGACTGGAAGGAACAGAAGCTACCCGAGAACAGTCACGGATACGAAAGCGGCCATGTGGCGGCGAGTCTCGGGATGCGCGCCGACAAGGCCGAGCTAGAGGCCGAGCCGCGCCAACATGATGGGTTGAAGGCCGCTCTCACGAACCTCTTTCTCCGTCAGATCGCCATCCCCAATCAAAAATGCGCGGTGCGCGAGTCGAACAATCGGCGCGATCCTCTCAAGATCCAACCCCTCCGAAGAATGAGCCAGGAGATCGGCTTCGTCCAAGGCGACCTCGAGAACAGCTCTGGCCTTGACCATCCGAATACCCTAGCCGAGCCACGCGGACACCCAAACGGCTGGACGGAGCGGCACGATCCGCAGCGGGCGCGTAGTAGGTCAGCCGCGTGGTTTGGGTGTGCGCCAACTCAGGCACCACGATTGTCGCTTGGAGGGACGCCTGCGTTGATGGGTGAGGGCGGGCTGAACTCGGCTGGTTCGATGATGTCTGTCATCGTGGTGGACCGGCAGCGGACTTTCTCGTGTTGGCCGCTGAGCGCGTATCGGACGCGCACCCGTTGCTCGCCGGGGCGGCGGCGGAAGGTGCCCACACAGACCAGTTCGGGGCTGCAGGTGAGGTTGGCCGGCGGACGCCGTTGTAGAGGTTGGCCCGAAGCATCGCGCTGAGGTTCTCACGTACCGCGTCGACGTCTTTCGGTGCGAGTCCACGTGGACTCCTCGTCAGCCGCTTGTGGGGCACGAGCACGAATCGAGCTTCACCGGATTCGCCCACTCGGTCGGTACCGGGCGGCGCGTCCCCGAAACCGCCGCCGCCTCGTGCATCGGAGTGCTGGCAGGCGGTTGTGCTCTGCTAACTCTGCTCGACCACGTGCTTTAGCCCCGAAAGCATCTTTCCCCAGTTGGCGCGTGAATGCTCCGCTTCGTCCTCGCTGGTGTTGTTGTCCTGGCTCAGCGTGACACGGGTCTTCGCGCCGACCGCTTCGAGGTCGTAGAGGATGGTGTGGTAGTTCTCGGGAACGTCTTCCCGACCGCTCGAGGGACTGAAGTGCGTCACCTTGAGGTGACGCGGCGGCGCGATCTCGAGGATCTCACCCCGATCCTCGTATTCCTTGCCACCGTATTCGCCTTTCCAGACGATCCTGCCACCCTTCGTCCAGTCCGTCACGACCTCAGAGCCGAGCATGTACTCCTTGGTCTTCTCCGGGTCGGTCAGGGCACTCCAAACCTCGTCGGGCGTAGCGTCGATCTTGGTCTCTACAACTGCCACGTGAGTCCTCATAGTGCTCCCTTCACGGATTTCGTCACACCGGCTACGGACCCGTACCCGCATGTCTCCGGTCATAATCCACGTCGTGAGGATCGATCGATCTTCACCGACTACTCGGCTTGAGGACTGTGGACTCGATGCGCCAATGTTCGAGAATGTCGCCTGCCGTATCGCGGCTCGCCCCAGCTAACTGCAGGTCGGGCGTCCGACCGGGATGAGACGTTGGATGGGAGTCGCTCGTCCCTCGACCCAGACCTCGAGTGGCACGCACATCGAGCGCCGGGCCAGCCCGAAGCCGAATGGAAACCCCGTGTACTTCCCGACCGTGCCGTCGTACGCGCCCGGATAGGCGCGAACGTTCTCGCGACATGCCTCGAATCGGACAGATGAGACCCACGCGCCCCCGGCGGCTTGGAATCCGATCAGATGCGTGGCCTCGGGAGGCACTGCGAGCGTGACCTTCGTTCGAGCGGGGAGAACGATCGGCGCCTTCGCGAAGAACGCCCAGGCGGTCTTGCTCGTGCCATTGTCCTGGACGCCGGTTCGGATCGACGGCCAGATCACCAGTGGCCCTATCCGCTCCCCTACTCGGGTCGGTAGCGTCTGGGGCTTGCTGCTGTCACCCCTGCTGCCGCACGGTCTGAATGCCTCGGGAGCAGGAGGTGTCTGAGAGCTGCCGGCGATTGAGGCTGCGGTGAGGGCAAGGGCAGCGGCGAGGCCGATCAGGGAGACCCTGATGAGCATGTGAGGATGGTAACGACGCCGGCTGGGCAGCCCCGTTCGGGAATGCCACCCGAGGGCACGACGTAGCGGTTGGCGCGGTGGCACGCGTAGGCGACGGCGAGGATGCCCTCGTGGGTGGCGAAACAGGTGACGAGACCGATCAGGAATTCGAGAAGCGCCGGTCATGGAGCGGCAACTACCCTGACCGCCATGGACATCCGCATCCAGGAGCTCTGCTGAGCGTCCGGTGATCGAGCCGGAGGTCAAGCGGCTAGGACTCGTTCGACGCACGGAGGTGCTTCGCGATGGCTGAGAGGAAACCTGCAAAGAAGGGCACGAAGACGTCCGCTGCGACTGCTACCGGCAAGGCGTCCCGGGCATTCACGGACGAGGAACGAGCCGCGATGAAGGAGCGCGCCCAAGAGCTCAAGACGGCTGCGCGCCGTGGACCACGTGCGGGCAAGGCGGACGGGGAACACGACGTGCTCGCGAAGATCGCCGAGATGCCGGAACCGGATCGCGCCATGGCCGAGCGGCTCCATGCCATCATCAAGGCCAGCGCGCCATCCCTCTCGCCGAGAACGTGGTACGGGATGCCCGCGTACGCCATGGACGGCAAGGTCGTCTGCTTCTTCCAGAGCGCGCAGAAGTTCAAGACGAGGTACGCGACGTTCGGCTTCAGCGACGCGGCGAACCTCGACGAAGGTGCCATGTGGCCGACCGCATTCGCGCTGGAGAAGTTGACCGCTGCCGAAGAGGCAAGAATCGGCGCACTCGTGAAGAAGGCGGTGAGCTGAGGGTGGCGCACCCCGGGGAAAACGGCTGGATGTAGTGGCGTCGGGGAAATCCGCAGTAGCTTTCAGGCGGGTTGTGCTTGGTCGGTCGGGGACCCCACGTCGTCGTTGCTGCTAAGGGTCATCGCGCAGATGGATTCCCTTGGGCTTCTCTCGAGAGCTATCCCTTGTTGTTGTCGATCGTGACCGTGCCGATCTGGTACGGCCTCCAGACGATCGTTCCGTCCGGTCGCGTTACCGTGAGCCCGAGGGTGTGCTCCCCGTTGGCGAGCTTGGTCGTGTCGAGGACGTACTCGTAGGGTGGGCTCGCATCGACTTGCGTCACCTTGTTGCCGTCCATCGCGAACACGATCTGTCGTACCGGTGAGGCGGGGACGGCCTTCCAAACGACGGTTCCTCGTAGCGTCTGTCCCGCACGGATGCTTTGCACGATCGAGGCAGACCCGACCGGCTTCGGGGCCGGATTGACGACGAGGCTCTTTCCGACGGGGGCGCTCACGACCGTGCTCGACCCGACAGCGTTGAGGCCGGTGACTCGAACTCGCACTGTCGAGGCGGAGAAGGTCGCCGGCAGCAGAAGCGACTGCCCAGTCGCGCCCCGGAGGTTGCGCCATGCCGAGCCATTGTCGCTCGCCTGCCACTGATAGCGGAACCGGGTCGGCGCCGGCGACCAGCTGCCCCGCGATGCTTTCAGCATCCGCCCGGGCCGTACGACACCTTCGATCACCGGGGCATGGACGTTCCTCGGGAGCTTGGGGAGGCATGCCCCGGCGCCCCAACTAGCCTTCGGGGCGGCCTCCGAGGTCGAGCCGCCTGGGAACTCGGCTGCGACGTCGGCGTAACTCGTGCCCTGGCGCATGCCGTCGTGGAAGATGACGCCGACGTTGGACTGCGGCTCGCGGTAATACCCTTGCTTCAGGTAGACGTCCTGGCCGACGTACAGGGTGGGGGTGTTCGTGAACTGGACAGCTTTCTTGCCGTTGACCCAGACTTCGGCGAACCCGGTGTTCGCGGATGACCATTTGACGTGGATGACGAAGTCGTACCACTTGCCGTTCGTCCTCTTGGCGATCTCGCAGAAGCGGGCCGTCGGGTTGTTGAGCTCGCCGCCGTGGGTCACGAACTGCATGCTGTTTCCGTTCACGTAGAACTCGACCCTGCCGCCGGTCGTGCCCGAGTTGTGGAACTGGGTGAAGATGTTCCAGTCGGAGTTGCTGGCCGAGAAGTCAGGCGCGAACATCGTCGACCAGGCCCACCACTGCTCCTCTCCCTCGACGGCGTGACGGCAGCTCTTCACCTCGGTGCGTTCGCCGTTCCCCGTGCCAACGTTGTGGTCACCGGGGCGGACCTCGTAGCGGGCCGCGTACTTGCCCTGCCGCACCGGGCTCGTCACGACCGTCGCCCTTCCCTCGGCTTGCACCTGCAGCCCACACTCCCACTGGCTGAAGTTCCCAGTCTCATAGTCTCCCCGCCAGATCACGCCGCCCGATCCGGAGGTTGCCAGTGTCGAGACAGAGACGACGATGGCGATGATCGCGATGCCGATGACTGAACGCTTCAAGGTGATGGTCACGGGACTCACGCTACCGAGCGTCAGCTCGTTCTGCTTGCGTCCTTCTCGACGATGAAGTCTCCGATCGCGAGTGCGTCCATGCCGCTCATTGAGAAGGTCGCGAGGGCGTTCTTGGGTGTGCAGACGATTGGTTCGCTGTCGACGTTGAAGCTGGTGTTGAGCACGACCGGTGTGCCGGTCAGCTGGCGGAGGTTGTCGATCAGGTGCCAGTAGCGTGGGTTGGTGGACTTGTCGACCGACTGCGGCCGGCCGGTTCCGTCGACGTGCAACGCGGCTGGGATTCTGTCGGCGATCTCTGTGCGGGCCTGGAAGGCGAGGATCATGAACGGTGACGGATGCTTGGTGCCGAAATACTCCTCCATGTCCTCTGCGAGGATCGATGGTGCAAACGGCCGCCAGGGCTCGCGAAACTTGACGTTGTTGTTGACGGCGTCCTTCATCGCCGGGTTGCCGGGGTTCGCCAGGATGCTGCGGTTTCCCAGAGCCCGGGGGCCAACTTCCATGCGTCCCTGGAACCAGCCGACGATCTTGTCGGCGGCGATCATCGTCGCGGCCTCTTTGGCAACGTCTTCCACCTTGCGGTAGGTGGTCTTGGTCTGTTTCAGCGCTGCCTCGATCTCGTCGTTCGTGTATTCGGGGCCCCAGTACGCATGGTCGAACACTGTCGTCGGGCGCTGGCCTGTGAGCTTCACGTAAGCGTGCACCGCAGCGCCGAGGGCCGTTCCGGAGTCCGATGCCGCGGGCTGGACGAACAGGCGCTCGACGAAGGGAAGGTCGAGGAGCTTGCCGTTGCAGGAGCAGTTGAGGGCGGTGCCGCCGGCGAGGCAGAGATCGGTCAGGCCGGTGCGCCGGTGGAGCTCCTCTGCCGCACTGGCCACTGCCGCCTCGAGACTGAGCTGGGCGCGTGCCGCGATCTGCTCGTGGTAGCCGTTGATCGGATACTCGTGTCTCTCCCGAGGCCGGATTCGTGCGACCTCCTCGTGGAAGCGCTCGCGGTCGTAGGAGGGCCAACCGCCCTCGCCCGCCAGCTCGACGAAGGGGAAGACGCCTTCCTGCGGGTCTCCGTAGGCGGCAAGGCCCATCACCTTTCCCTCGTCGTTGTGCGGACGGAAACCGAGCCCGCCGGTGAAACCCTCGTAGAAGATCCCCCAGCTGTTCTCGCGGTCGACGTACTCGAGCACGTCGATCCGTGCCCCCGTGCCGACGCCGTAGAGGCCCGACTCCTGGCCGCCGTTGGCGTCGAGCGAGATGATGTTGGCTCGTTCGAACGGCGACAGGAAGAACGCCGAGGCCGCGTGGGCGAGATGGTGGCGCACCCACATCAGCTTGTCTCCGCCCGCGGCGCCGAGCCACTTTGTGAGCTCGCCGACGTAGGTCTTGTGCATGCGGAGGTTTCGGTACTCCTCGCGCAGGCCGCGATAGAGGTCCTCTCGCTTCAGGCGGCGGGCGGCGATCGATCGCGCTGCGGAGTTGAACACGGTCTGCGGATCGCTGAAGCCGACCGCGATCACGTCCACCTCGGCGAGCGTGCAACCGGCCTGTTCCAGGCACCACTCGATCGCCCTGGTTGGAGATGTATTGGCGGCGTGCTTGATCCGATTGAGACGCTCCTCCTCCACCATCCCGATAAGCGCTCCGTCGACCAGGATCGCGGCCGTGTTGTCGAACCCGTAGGGGTCAGTGACCCCGAGAATGATCATCTGACGCCTTCCCCCAAATCGGCTACACGTCGAACCGTCCCAAACCGGTCTTGACACACTCGACTCTTACGTTAGTGTAGACATCACTCTACACTTACGTGAGTGTTGGTCAATAGGGTAGGTGGTGGGGGATGCCTGTTAGCCATCCAACGAGTCATGAGCTGCTGCAGATCGGCGAGGTCGCCGATTGTGTGGGGATGAGCCTGCGCACGGTTCGCTACTGGGAGGAGATCGGCCTCGTCACGCCGTCGACTCGTTCGAGCGGCGGCTACCGCCTGTACTCGGACGCCGACCTGCATCGGTTGCTGATGGCCAAGGCCATGAAGCCCCTCGGACTCACGCTCGAGGAGATGCGTGAGTTGCTCGAGTTGATCGACGCCGCGTCGCCGCCGGCGGACGCTGCGTCCGGCCCGCCAGAGGACGTATTCGACCGGCTGGAGCTGCTCGGCCAGCGTGTGCAGGACCAGGTCGAGCGGATGGAGAAGGATGCGACCGACGCACGTGTTCTCCTAGCAGAGCTGAGGGAGAGCCTGAAGGCACGGCCAAGCCACGGAAACGCTGCAGTTTGGGAGGGTTGACGGTTGGCGCGGCGCACCTAAGGTCTTGGGTGGGAACCCACGCATCCACCAGGGCGTGGAACGAGGGGAATCGGGGGAAAACAGGGGGATGGTACGCAGCGTGCAACTCGCTCGCTCGGCTAGGGACACCTACGCCGGTGTTCCCGGCGTACCGCTCACCGACCCGCGCTCTGTGGCCGAGGCGTGGCTCGACGCACGGGGCAGCTGCGACCTCGGCCGGCTCGCAACGCTGACAGGATCTCGGGCGGTCTGGCATGCCTCCGAATCCGGCTCGTCGATCGGCCGAGAGGCCATCTTGGAGCGTGTCCGATCCGCGTTCGCGAACCGAGACGATCACCTGACGTCGGTGTTGTCTCTCTACGCCGCCCCGATCGTCGTGCTTGCGTTGACCAGGGAGAGCGCCCCCCGTGACGACGAGAGAAGGGATCTCCTCGTAACCTTCTTCTTTAGGATCGATGGCGACCGTGTCATGGAGATCTGGAGCACTCCGAATACTGGTGCGATGCTGACTGGTTGCTCGTGTCACGCTCCGCCGTGCGACAAAGCGACCGACCACCGACAACGGCGCAGGATAGTCCGCGAGCTCGCGGTGTAGCCCAGCGCATGAGCTCCCCCATCGTCTCCGTTGCCGAAATCGAGCAGACCTCTGTCGCCTGGGATCGCTGGCACCGACATAGGGATGGGCTCGAGCATCTCGATCAACTGCCAGCCGTGGCCGTGTGGCGGGAGCTTGCGATCCGGCAGCTGCCCGACATGAACGGGCGAAGTGTTCTCGACTGTGCCTCGGCTCGCGGCGGCTTCTCGCGAGTGCTCGCCGACATGGGTGCCGAGGTGACGGCCATCGACCTCTCCGAGGTTGCCGTCGAGCTGACTCGGCGACAATTGGGGCCGGGACGCGGCCGCTCTCTGAAAGCCGACGCCCGGTGCCTGCCATTTCCGGACGATACTTTCGATGTCGGCATCTGCCTGCAAACGGTGAATCATGCGCAGCCGCGCATTCAGGTGCTCTCCGAGCTCGTCCGTGTTACGAGACCTTCAGGACGAATCGTCGTCACGTTCTCGAACTACCTCAGCCCGCTCGGCGTCAGTCGGCTGATCTACCGCCTCCTCAGGAAAAGGCCCGACGAGTATCCGCCGACGGAACTGTTCCTCACGATCCCCGGTGTGCTCAAGCCGCTCAGAGAGCTCGACGTCGAGATCGACGAAATCGACGGGGGTGCCTACGGGCTCGTCGTGCCAGGATACGGAACAGCTCGACTCCACTGGCTGAAACACTTGCCAAGATCCCACTACCTGGCGTTCCACGTCTGCATCGCCGGTACCGTTCGGAAGCATGAGTAGTCGGTGCTCGCGCTGATCTGACCGACTTGAGTGCTTCACTCGCCGATCAGCCGACGCCGGCCGGCATTTCGGTCTACGCTGCGCGGATGTCGAGTCACCAGCTGCTGCAGATCGGCGAGGCCGCCGAGAGCGTGGGCCTGAGCCTCCGCACGGTTCGCTACTGGGAGGAGATCGGTCTCGTCACGCCGTCGACTCGTTCGAGCGGCGGCTTCCGGCTCTACTCGGACGACGACCTTCATCGTCTGCTCGTGGTCAAGGCGATGAAGCCCCTCGGGTTGACGCTCGAGGAGATGCGGGAGCTGCTCGACCTGATCGACGCGGCCGCAGCGCCGGGGGATTCCAGCTCCAGTTCGCGCGACGGCGTCTTCGACCGGCTGGAGATGCTCGCGCAACGTGTTCAGGATCAGGTCGAGCGAATGGAGAAGGATGCCACCGACGCGCGTGTCCTCCTCGCCGAGCTGAGGGAAAGCCTGAAGGCGAGGCCGAGCCACAAGCACACCATCGGCAGGTAATACGTCCTCCGGGGCTACGACGCGAGGAACTCGCTACCCGGGCCGCCCGTTCTGAACACCTTGGGGTCACACCTGCCGCTAGCGCAACGCGGTCACGAGCACGAGCGTGCGTGGCAGCGAAAGATGATCCCCCTCGCGGTACGGCGCGAGCCGCGCCTCGAGCTCGGCGGCGAGTGCCGTAGCCTCGGCGTCGTCCAGGGTGGCCGCGACTCGCCGGAAGTGGCCGTTCTCGCGGGCCAGGCGAGCCCAATGTTCGTTGCCATCCGCCACGATCGTGCGCTCACGAAGCCGAATCGCCTCCACGTCCTCCAGGCCGGCGGCGCGGTGGACGTCTGCTGCCTCCTCGGGATCGCCGAGCCGGCCGAACGCCCGCGCGAAGGAGGCTCGCTCGGCACCGAGCACCGTGGCGATCGCCGCCCGCGGCACCCCGAACCACGGGTTCTCGGCGGGCGCCGCCCAGAGCACGGTCGCGAGCCGACCGCCCGGCTCGAGCACGCGTCGCAGTTCGCGCAGCGTTCCGACCGGCCGATCCGCGGCCATGAGCGCGAGGCGGCTCGTGACGGCATCGAAAGATGCGTCGGCAAACGGCAACGGCGCGTTGAAGTCGGCCTCGATGAGCCGGATGTCCGCGTCGGCTCGGGCGGCCCGCCGACGTGCCTGCTCGAGCCGCTCTTCGCTCGTGTCGATGCCTGTGACCTGCGCCCCCGCCTGCGCCAGCGCGATCGTCAGCCGCCCGCCGCCGCAGCCCGCGTCGAGTACGCGACGCGCGGCTCCGGTGGCCGCAAGAATCTCGGCGGTGCCGAACGGCAGAGACTCCGCCACCGGCCCAGCGTGCGGATCGGGGACGTTGTTCACACGGGCACTCTATGACGCCCCGAGTCGAGCCGTACGCGATCATCACGAGCAGCCCGCGGCGCATGTTGCCAGGGAGACGCACCGGGAGCACCAGGGCTCAGCGTTCGCGCGGCTCCCAGCCGAAGCGCCGCCAGGCGACGAGCAGGCCGGCGACGCCCCAGGCAACAACGATCGCGATGGCTCTGGGCTCGGACCAGAACGAGCCACCGCCCAGGTACACGACCTTGAGGATGCGGATCAGGTACGTGAGCGGCAGCACGTCCGAGATCGCCTGCAGCAGGGCCGGGTAGCTCCTCGTCGGCCCGAACGAGCCCGAGAGGAACGCCATCGGCAGGACGATCAGCTGCACGACCGCCGACGACCCCTCGGATGAGCGGATCAACGCCGCCGCCCCGAAGCCGAGCCCCGCGAAGGCCGCAACACCGAGCACCACGGCGAGACCGAGGCCGAGCCAGTTCCGAGGCCCGCTCGCATCGTAGAACACGAATCCGAGCATCATCATCAACAGCAACTGCAGGACGAAGACGACTAGGGTCGAGCAGAGCACGGCGGCCAGGTACGTCGGCGGGGGAAGCGGTGTCGCCCGCATCCGCTTGAGGACACCACTCTCGCGGCGGATCACGAGCGTGACCGCAAGCCCTGCAAAGGCCGTGTTGGCGCACCCGTACCCGACGAGGCCGACCAGCAGCACGTCGGCCGCCCGAAACCCGTCGATACGGTCGTCGCCGTAGAGCGCGACCAGGAGCAGGAACAGCATCGGCGGGAAGATGAAGACGAAGATCGCCGACTCCTTGTTGCGCCAGAACAGCAACTGCTGCGTCCGCACCTCATGCCGGAACAACCTCATGGGCCGTCTTCGTCGTCGATCAGGTCGAGGTAGACGTCCTCGAGCGACGGTCGCACGACCTCGAGCGCCTCGAGCTCCCGCCCGGCGGCCGCCGCGGCACCGGCGAGTTCTGCCAGCTTGCGCGTCGGCTCGTCGGTCTCGATCACGATCGCGCGCCCTGCCTCGCGGTAGCGGATCTCCACCTTCGGGGCGACGCCGATGAGCTCGGCAGGAGACCCGATTTTGACGATGCGGCCCTCGCGCAATACCGCCACCCGGTCGGCGAGCTGCTGCGCCTCGTCGAGGTAGTGCGTCGTCAACAGAATCGTCTTGCCGAGCGCGCGGAGCGAGCGAACCAGCTCCCACGCCGTTCGCCGGGCGGCCGGGTCGAACCCGGTCGTCGGCTCGTCGAGGAAGACCACCTCCGGATCGCCGACGAGCGCGACCCCGAGGTCGAGCCGGCGCTTCTGCCCCCCGGACAGGGTCTTCACGCGGGCACCCGACTTCTCGTCGAGGCCGACCAGGCTGATCACTTCGTCGATGTCGCGCGGGCGCGCGTAGTACCCGGCGAACATGCGGTGCACCTCGCGGACGGTCAGCGCGGCCGGCAGCTCGGACGCCTGCAGAACGACGCCGATCCGCTCGCGCCACTCCGAGCCCCCGTGCTCGGGGTCGGCGCCGAGCACCGTCACGTCGCCGCCGTCGCGTTTCCGGTACCCCTCGAGGATCTCGACGGTGGTCGTCTTGCCCGCGCCGTTCGGCCCGAGCAGGCCGAACACCTCGCCCTGCTCGACGGTGAAGCTGATCCCTGCGACCGCCTCGACGGCTCCGTAGCTCTTGCGGAGCTCGCGCACCGCAAGCGCCGTCACGCGATGAGCTCCAGCTCTGCCATTCCGGCCACCGGGAAGCCCGGGTCGTGTCCGATCAGGGCGAGGGCGATCTCCGAGCAGTCGGGTTGGTGTCCGACGGTGGCGACGGGACCATGCTCGCCGACGAGCGCAGCTGCCAGGTCCTCGGCGGTCGCACCCGGCGCCAGTGCCTCGGCGATACGCACGGGCGCACCGGTCGCGTGCCCGATCTCGGCGGCGGTCTGCTGTGCGCGAAGCAACGGGCTCGAGAGCACGAGCACCGGCGCGTCCTCGCGGCCGGCCAGCGTCTCGCCGAGCATCCGCGCCTGTTCGACGCCGGCCGGAGTCAACTCGCGGAGCTCGTCCGGGTCGCCCTTGCTGCCCGGTCCGGCCTGTGCGTGCCGGCAGAGGTAGACGCGCATCGGTGCCAGGATAGGCGTAACCCGGGCTCGCCTGTTCGTTAGCGGTGCGTTAGGGGGGCCCGGAGTAGTGCATCGGGTACGCGCGACCTCTACGCTTGGAAAGCGCACGTTGTGAGGACGTTCGCCCCGGAGGAGACGAACCGATGCACGCGAGCATCCACGCCCATCCGCAGCCGCCGGCCGAGCACGAGGGATGGAGATGAACGACCGCACGATCGGGCGAGCCGGTTTCCTCGGCCTTCTCGGGGTGGGCGCCGCCGGGCTGTTTTTCGCCAGGGACGCGACCGGCCTTCTCGGGCGCGCGGTGCCGAAGTCCGTCTCGAGCTTCGTGCCGACCGGAGGCTGGCGGATCTACACGATCGGCAGCTCCATGCCCGACCTCGACCCTGCCACCTTCCGGCTGACGATCGACGGACTGGTGGAACACCCCGTCAGCCTCTCCCTCGCGGATCTGAAAGGGATGCCCCGCGCCGACCAGATCTCCGACTTCCATTGCGTCACCGGGTGGAGCGTCAACGACGTTCGCTGGGCCGGCGTTCGCATGGGCGAGCTCCTCGACCGCGCCGGCGCAAGGAAGAGTGCTCACGGGCTCCGGTTCGTCTCGGCCGAGAATCCGTACGACGACTCGCTCACCGTCGAGCAGGCCCTCCTGCCGGACGTGATGCTCGCGTACGAGATGGACGGAGCTCCAATCTCCCGGCCACACGGTGCCCCTTTGAGACTCGTGATGCCCCGGATGTACGGGTACAAGAGCGTCAAATGGGTTCGGCACATCGAGGTGCAGGCAGCCCCGCAACCGGGCTACTGGGAGCAGCACGGCTACGATGCGGACGCGTGGCTCGGGAAGTCGAATGGCTTCTCCTATTGAATCAGCCTCCCCGTCTCGGATCGAGCGCTTCACACGCACCGAGCGAGTGCTGCACTGGATGCATGCCTCGGCGTTTGTCGCCCTGCTCGCGACCGGGCTGATCCTGTACCTGCCTGCGCTGTCGACTCTGATCAGCCGCCGCAACCTCGTCAAGAACGTCCACATCTGGGTTGCGGTCGCCTGGGCGATCGCGATCATCGTGATCGTCGTCTTCGGGAACAGGAAGCGGCTCGCGGACGACTGGCGCGAGATCGAGGCGATCGACCGCGACGACCGCCGCTGGCTGCGCGGCCGCAAGGTGCCGCAGGGGCGGTTCAACGCCGGGCAGAAGATCAACGTTCTGCTGACCGTTGGCTTCTCGCTGTTGTTTGCCCTGTCGGGCTTCTTCCTCTGGCTTGGTGAGCGCGACCACCGATATCTCCTCGACGGCGCCGGCACCGTGCATGATGCGCTCACCTTCCTCTCGGTGGTATTGCTTGTCGGTCACCTGTACCTGGCGCTCATTCATCCGAGCACCCGGCACGCGCTCCGGGGGATGACCACCGGCGAGGTCGATGAAGCATGGGCGCGAAAGCACCACGCGAAATGGGTCGAAGCGGAGCGGCGGAGCGCGCTGCGTTAGCCTCCCCATGTGAGCGCAGGCGACATCGATGAGCTCGGCGCGGCGATCGGTCGGTTCCGCGACCTTCGCCGCCGCTTCGAGCAGGCGATTCCCGCCACTGCCGTGTCGGTCGACGGGCACTCCTTCGGCTATCGGATCGCGATCGGCAGCGCCGTGCCGCCACCCGGCGGCTTCGTGGCGCTCGTCGACGGCGACGTCCGCCGGCTCGGCCAGGTGATCACGCAGGAGCTCGTCACGCAACGGCCATTCGGATCGCGGCGGAGGGCCGCAAGTTCGGCCTCTACCTGCTCCTCTCGACCCAGCGCCCGCAGAAGGTGCACGAGAACGTCGTCTCGCAATGCGACAACCTGCTCCTCATGCGCATGAACTCGGTCGCCGACGTCGGGCACCCGACCGAGGTGTTCTCGTTCGTGCCTCCGAGCCTCCTCGCCAGGGCGACGGGCTTCCGGCAGGGTGAGGCGCTCGTGGCCGGCAAGATCGTTTCGACCCCGACCTTTGTGCGGTTCGGCGCCCGGGTCAGCGAGGAGGGCGGGTCGGACGTCCCCGCCGATTGGGCGCGCGCGGAAGCTGAGCCGTTCGGATGAGAACGCTGCGCTACGTCGTCGCCGACGTCTTCACGGACACACCTCTGGAGGGGAACCAACTCGCTGTCTTCACCGACGCGCGCGGGGTCGACGATGCGACCATGCAAGCGCTCGCATTGGAGATCGGCTTCAGTGAGACAGTGTTCGTCCTCCCGTCGGAGGGCAGTGGCAATGCCCGCATCCGCATCTTCACCCCGGCCTTCGAGCTGCCGTTCGCGGGCCATCCGACCCTCGGCACGGCGTTCGTGCTCGGGGCGCCGCTCCAGCTCGGCGTGATCACGCTCGAGACGGGGCGGGGCGACGTGCCCGTCGTGCTCGAACGCGACGAATCGGGCCGTATCGTGTTCGGCCGGATGGAGCAGCCGGTGCCCACAGTCGATCGGTTTCCCGCTACGGCGGAGTTGTTCGAGGCTGTCGGCGTGGTCGAATCCGAGCTTCCCGTCGAACTGTACGACAACGGGGCCACCCATCTCTTCGTCGCACTCCGCTCTGAAACGGAGGTCTCCGCGCTCCGTCCGGATCCGGCAGCGGTCGCTGCGCTTGGGGTGACGGGCGTGAGCTGTTTCGCGGGGTCTGATCTCCGGTGGACGACCCGGATGTTCTGGTCTCGTGGAGAAGATGCTGCGACGGGCTCGGCGGCCGGACCTCTCGCCTGCCATCTCGCCCGCCACGGGCGCATCGCCTGGGGCGACGAGATCACGATCTCGCAGGGCGCGGAGATCGGGCGGCCCTCGACGCTCTATGCCAAAGCCGAGGGCGGTGACGGGTTGATCGATCGGGTCGAGGTCGGCGGGCAGGCCGTCACGGTTGCCCGCGGCGAGTTCCGGTTGCCGTAGCCGCGGCACCGGAGGGCCTCTCGCTAGCCCTGCCCCTGAGCCGCCCCGCCGCCGAGCTCTTCGAGCGCTCCGAACGCGGAGTCGAGCTCGCTGTCGGGAGCCAGATGCCCGTCGGGCGAGACCCTGTCGACAACCTCCGGCAGCACCTGGGCGACCGCGTTCGCGGCCTCGTCCTCCGAGACGCCGAGCGCAGTCGCGATCTTTGCCAGCTCCTCGTCGCCGACGACTTTGCGGACGTCGGCACCGCTGATGGGCTCGTTCTCGCCGGTTCCGACCCACGAGTCCGCCTGCGCCGTCAGCCCGTTCGCCTGGAATCCTGACAAGACCTTCTGGAGGCCACCGCCCGCGAGCAGGCCTCCGAGCATCGGCAGGAGGGATCCGAGGAGCCCTCCCATACCGCCTGCCCCCACACCGGGACTGTCACCGGCGCCGCCCGAGAGCCCGCCGAGGATGCTCCCCAGGCCTCCGGCACTTCCCCCTCCGGCAAGGCCGCCCAGAAGGTCACCGAGACCACCTCCCTGGCCGCCCGCCGCACCTTTGATCAAGTCGTCGAGCCCGCTCATTGCGCTTGTTCCTTTCGTCGTTCGATCTGCCAACTCTACGAGAACTCCAGTGCGGTGATCCCGATCAGCTCCGGCGCCAGGCTCCTCCAGAAGCGGCCCCCGTCCTCCGACAGGAAGAGGCGCGACTCCGACGCGTAGAGCAACAGGTCGGGCTGGTCTCGGTCGATCGCGACCGCCGTTCCTGCCGGTAGCCCACCGCCGGCCTCCCGCCAGGTCTGGCCCGCGTCGTCCGACAGCACGAGGGGCGGCCTGCGGTCGACGACGGCCGCGATCCTGGCGCCGACTTGGTCGGCAGCAACGAGAAGTGGCAGGGAGACATCCGCGCTTCCTGGGAGTGGTGGATCGTCGTCGACGAGCTCGGTGTCGCCGCGCTCGAGGTCGACCAGCACGGTCCCGAGCGCCGTGGCAACTCGCGCCTCCATCAGCGCGCGATGATCGTCGAGACGAACCTACTTGCGATCAATCCCGCCTCGTGAGGTTCCACGCCCCGCTGGCGCGCGACGGCATAGGAGAGCAGGAACGAGTCGCCCGCCCCGGTCGGATCGATCGGGCCCTCGATCGGCACTGCATCGACATGCGTCGTGACGTCTCCTGAGATGATCAGTGCTCCCTCGGACCCGAGTGTGAGCACGATCTCCGGGATACCCAGCGTGCGCAGCGCGGCCTCGTCGGTACCGCCGCAGAGCTGCTCGGCCTCCTCGTCGTTCAACTTCAACGCCGTAATGTGGCCGAGCACGGCCCGGTCGACGGTGCCGTCGATGACGAGTGGGCCGACCCGGCCGTGGCGGACGAGCCCCTGAGCGTCGACGATGAGTCGGTGGCCTCGTGCGGTGAGCGCCGTCAGCGTCTCCAGCGGAAAGTCGCCGCGAGTGAGCGCTCCGACGAGGATCCAGGGCGCATTGCCGATCGTCTCGCCGACCCAGCCGCGGATGTCGGTCGGAGTCCAGGGGTCCGCGAGCGCGTCGATCTGCATGATCCGCCGCTCTCCCTCGTAGTGGAACGAGAACCGCGTCGTTCGCTCTGCCGCCCGCCAGTGCACCGGAAACCCGAGCTTCTCGAGCCCCGGCACGAGCGCGTCCCGATCCTCGGGAGCGGAGCGGCAGACGAGCACGACATCTGCCCCCGGATCGATCTCGCTGAGAGCGCGGGCGCAGTACCAGACGGCACCGCCGGGACGTTCCGGCGCACCCGCAACCACGTCGAGCACGAGGTTCCCGACGATCGCGGCGCGTGGCATGAGGCGATGCTAGACGGTCACCCCACTCGGGCGAGGTGGGCGGCGATGCTCAACGAGCGCCCCGATACGTCGGCGCTACCCCCACGATGGCGTCGACAGGGCCTGAGCCCGCTCCCTCGAGGTCATAGCTCCCCCCAAGGGGAACGTAGGCGGCATCCCACCGCCCGAGCTCGAAGACGTCGTGTTCTCCGGCCCACTCGACGTGGACGAGGAGCGTGCCGTTCTCGACGAACACGAGTGCGTCGCCACCGCGCAACACCTGGGTACTTCTGCTTCCTGGGACGAGACGAACGCTTGCGACGGTCAGCTGGTCCGTGCTCGCGATGAGTCCGACGAGCGAGTCTCCTTCGAGGCGGTGCGAGCGGTCCTTCTGGCGGACGACTCGCATTGTCTCCTCGCCGGGCCGGGCGTGCGGCAACGCACCAACCAGCGCGTCGTCACCGTACGACCACCGTTCCTCCGCGAGGTACTCTCTCGTCCGGGCGTAGGGCCCCGAGGTGCCGGTGGACGGGGGTGGGGCGAAGAACTCGAGCACGCGGAGGGGTTCGGCGCCGTACGAGAACCCGTGGTGCCACGTGTTCTTGCGAAAGAAGACGCTCTCGCCGGGCTCGAGGCGGTAGACCTCACCCGTCTCGGGGTTCGCGATCACGAACGTCCCCTCGAGGACGTGGAGTACCTCGTCCGCCCCGAATATCGTGCGGAAGTCCTCCGAATGCCGGAAGCACCCGCCCGGATCCATCCCGAAGACGATCGTGTGGAGAAGGCCGCTCGAGACGTAGATCCAGTCGTCGACGAGCCCGGTCCCACCATCACCCCAGGTATGCCGAACGACCTCGGAGAACGGCAGCGCCGTCGGGCGCTCGAACGTGGGGCGGGGCGAAGGCTTATAGCCCATCGTGGCTGCGGCGGTCGTGCGAGCGATGGGCTTCGTCGGCCGCGAGCAGTGTGTCCCCGTATGTCGGCTCGGGGAAGTCGGTCTCGATCCGGCGTGCAACGCCGTCGGTGCCCGCGGCCTGAGCCGCGAGCATGATCTCGAGGGCGTGCAGCGCGTGCTCGGGCCGGGTGGTCGTCTCGACACCGGCCTCGACGCAGTCGACGAGGTGACGGAGTCCGTCCGTCCACTGCCAGTGGGGGTCGCTCTCGGGGTAGACCTGCCAGAAGGCGTCCTTGTTCCGCCACAGCTCCCAGCCCTCCGGAGCCCAGTCGTCCCCGAGCAGCTGTAGCGTCCCTTCGGAGCCGTAGACCTCGACTGCCGGTGAGCGGTATCTCTGCATCGTAAAGCCGGTCGTGACGACGCCGAAGCGGGCCTCACCGAAGTCCAGCAGGACATGGGCGTTGTCGTCCGCCTCCACGGTGATCGAGCGGCCGTTGATCACTCGCTCGGGGATTGCGGTCCCGACCATCGCGGTGACCCGGCGAGCCGGCCCGAAGAGCGCGCACAGCGTCGTCACGTTGTAGACGCCGAGATCGAACAGCGAGCCGCCGCCCGGCCGGTAGAACCAGTCCGCCCATGACGGGCCGGCCCAGCCGTAGCGGGCTCGCGCGGAGAGGAGGTCTCCGATCCGCCCGTCGCGGGCACACGCGTGGATCGCCCGGAATGTCGGGCTGAGCAGGATGTGCGGCGCACAGACGAGCAGACCGGTGCTGATCCGGGAGAGCTCGACGAGTGCCTGTGCCGCCTCGAACGAGGTTGCGAGCGGCTTCTCGACCAGGACGTGCTTGCCGGCCTCGAGGGCCGCCTTCGTCAGGTGGCCATGCTCGTTCATGCTCGTCAGCACGAGCACGATGTCGACGTCGCCTGCCCCGATCACGCTCTCGGGGCCCGGGAGATCGGGGGAGACGCCGAATCGCCGGGCGGCTCCGTGCCGCTTCTGCTCGTCCACGTCGTAGACCGCGCTCACGTGGACGCGCCCTCGGGCCCGCAGCCGGTCGATCATGCTCACGTAGGGGCCGGCGAACACGCTGCCGCAGCCGACCACGCCGATTCCGAGACTCACGCCGCCCCCCGCGCCACGGCGTAGTACGCATCCGTCCAGGCAGGAGCATCGACGTCGAGCCCTCGCTCGACGCCGAGTCGGGCGGCGAGCGCAACGGTGGCCGGAAAGGCTGTGACGGGGCTAAGCCGCGCATCCGCGAGATCCCCGCCGGGAGCGCGGATGACGGTGGCTCCGCGGGCGGCACAGATCCCCTCGGCCTCCTCGAGCAGGGCGTCGCCAATCGTCGGGAGGCTCACGACGAGGTGACTCGGCCGGAGCGCGTACATCGCCGACGTCGCTCCCTCGCGCGTCTCGACCCCTTCCGCCGGGGTGCCGGCGACCTCCTTCAGCAGCAAGGCGCCCTCGAGGGCGCCGGCCCAGGCGTGACGCGAGCCGAAGACGACCGCGGCGTCGGGTCTCAAATCAGGGAGACCGGCGGCCCACGGCGGCGCGCTTGCGACCGCGTTCGCGACGATCTCGGGCACACCGCGGATTGCCGCCTGGAGTGTCTTGTCACCCGTCACCGTGGCCCAGACCGAGAGCGCTGCGACGACGTTCCCGCAGAATGCCTGGGTGTGGGTGATCGCCTCCTGCGAGGCGACCGTGACGAGCGCGACCGCACCGGCCCGCGACCCGATCGTCGATGCCGGGCAGGACGTGATAGCCGCGAACGGCGTCGGCGCGCCTCCATCGAGCGCCTCGATCACGTCGCGCATCTCTCCGGACGAGGAGATCGCGAGGAGAACATCCCCGTCACGCCATGAGAACGCGCCCTGGGCGAGGAGCCCCGCCGGCACGGCGAGCACCTCGGGGCCGGGCCGGCCTTCGAGCGAGGCGAGCCAAAGGGCCATGGCGGCGTAATACGATGCACCGTTGCCCGTGGCGACGACTCGCCGGACAGTGCGTCTCCTCAGGAGCTGCGCGGCGGCCGCGATGCCCTTGGTGTCGCTCAGGGTCTGCTCGAGGGTGGAGGGGACTGCGCCTGTCTCCCGCCAGAGGGTCGTCTCTCGCCACGGTGCACTCATCGCAGCGCGACCCTATCTCAAAGGCAGACCAGTGAAATACCACTTGATGATTTGACGTAGACCAGACCGTCCCCGATACTCGGGCGCGATGTCGTCCTCGCTCGCCGGAACCCAGCCTCTCCACGACCGGGTCAGAGAGGCCATTGCGGCGCAGATCGCTTCGGGTGCCCTCCCGCCGGGGGCGCGGCTGCAATCCGAGCGTGATCTTGCCGGCCGAATGGGCGTGAGCCGGGTGACGGTTCGCCGCGCCCTCGACACTCTGGTCGACGACGGGCTCGTCAGAGCGGCCCGTGGCAGCGGGCGTTTCGTCAGGGATTCCGCTCTCGCGGAGCCACCGAACTTGCTCCTGAGCTTCACGGAGCTCGGGGCCGAGCGCGGCCTTCAGGCGACCTCGCGCGTCATCCGGTCGAACGTTCGACCCGCGACGCTCGGTGAGGCCGAGGTCCTCGCCGTCGCGCCCGGTGCGGACCTGTTCGAACTCGACCGCCTCCGGCTGCTCGACGGGATGGCGGTCGCGCTCGACCACACCCGTATCCCGGTTGCGCTCGCCCCGGAACTACCGACGATCGACTTCAACATTGCGTCGTTGTACGTCGTGCTGGACGCCGCCGGTGCGGGACTCGTGCGCGCCGACTACACCACGGAGGCTGTGGCCGCCGACGCAGCTCAGGCGCGACTATTGGGGGTCGACCCGGGCAGCCCTCTCCTCTTCGCCACGACGACGAGCTACGACGAGTCCGACCGGGTCGTCGAACTCGGTGAGACGGCCTACCGCTCCGACCGCTATCGCTTTCGCGCGACCCTCGTGCGTAGGCTGCAACCAGGAGGAGGAACGATCACATGAAGCGCTCCTGCACACCGGGCTCGACGGTCCGGGCCGCGCTCGCGTGCATTGCGATGTTCGTCGTCGTGCTTGCGGTGCTCGCCGGACAGGCGACAGGTGCGCCCACGGACACGACGCTCTCCGTCCAGGACGGCGAAAGCCCCAACACCGCGCGCATCGCGGCCCTCAAACAGCTCGACAAGCTGTTCGAGAAGGCAAATCCCGGCGTCACGATCAAGCACGTCTCGAAGGCGTATGCCGACCTCGTGAAGACCGACACCCTCCAACTCTCGGGGTCGAACCCACCCGATGTGACCCATGTCAACCAGGGGCTCGGCGACCTCGGACAGCTCGTGAAGGCGAACCTCCTCACTCCGCTCGATGCCTACGCCGCCAAGTGGGGCTGGGGTAAGCGGCAGTCGGCGGCGCTGCTCACGATCGACGGGCGGGTGACGCCGAACGGCAAGATCGGAAGCGGGAAGCTCTACGGCATCTCGACGACCGGCGACTGGGTCGGCGTCTACTACAACAAGACCAAGCTGAAGCAGCTCGGGATAGCATTGCCGAAGACACTCGCGGACTTCGAAAAGGCGCTTGCGACTGCCAAGGCGGCCGGGGAGACTCCGATCGCGTTCGGGAATCTCGACAAGTGGCCGGGGATCCACGAGTTCCAGTCGGTGTTGATGGCGGTCGCCCCGCCCGCGCAGGTCGGCAACACGATCTTCGGTAGGCCTGGCTCGAAATGGTCGACGCCGGCGGTGCTGAAGGCCGCCGCAACCGTGCAGAAGTGGGCCAAGGCCGGCTACTACTCCGACGGCTTCTCCGGCCTCGGCTACGAGGACGCGACCAAGAAATTCCTCAAGGGGACGGGCGTCTTCACAATCACAGGCACCTGGAAGACGGGTGATATGGCAAGCGGGCTGAAGAACAATGTCGGGCTCATCCTCCTGCCTGGCTCCCGCACCGGACAGGCCCCCGGAGCGATTGCGAGCGGCGGCCTCGCCTGGGCGATCCCGGCCAACGCGAAGAACAAGGAGCTCTCGGCTCGATACATCGACTTCATCACGAGTCCCGCGGCGGCGAAGGTGATCCAGGGTGCCGGCGACGTGCCGGCGATCGTCGTCAAGGCGAAGCCGGCAGGGGTGCGCGGCGATGCGCTCGCCGGGTGGTCCAAGCTCAGCACGACCAGTGCCATGGCCGGGTACATGGACTGGGCGACGCCGACGTTCTACGACACCGTGACCGCGGCGATCCAGGAGTTGATGGGCAGCAAGCTGACACCCGTTGCCTTCGCGAAGAAGCTCGATGCGGACTACCTGAAGTTCCACGGGTCATAGGTCGCCCGGCATGGCGGACGTAGCCGCGACAGCCGCCTCGTCCGAGGACATCGGTCGTGAATTCCGGGGGGACGTGCGTCCCCCCGGAGAGCCGCGCCGGGTCGGCTACCTCTACGTCCTCCCCGGACTGTTGATCTATGCAGCGTTCGTGCTCGTTCCCTTTGGGCACACCTTCTGGATTTCGTTTCACGCCTGGGACGGGATCACGCCATCGCGTTGGGTTGGCCTCGACAACTACCGACAGGTCTTCACCGATCCGCAGGTGAGGGAGACCTTCGGACACGCCCTCGTCCTCGTCGTGTTCTACGCCGTGCTGCCGCTGATCATCGGGCTTGCGCTTGCGGCGCTGCTTTCGCGAATGCGGATTCGCGGGATCTCGGCGTTCCGCGCGATTCTGTTCTTGCCGCAGGTCGTCGCACTCGTGGCGGTCGGCGTCGTCTGGCGCTGGATCCTGGCGCCTGACGGGCCCCTGAACGAGGGGCTCCGCGCGATCGGTCTGGGTAGTCTCGCCCGCCCCTGGCTCGGGGATTTCACGTGGGCGCTCCCCTCGGTCGGGCTCGTCGGCACATGGGTCACGTTCGGGCTGACGATGGTGCTGCTGGTGGCGGGGGTGCAGAAGATCCCGACGAGCCTCTACGACGCCGCCCGGGTCGACGGCGCAGGGCCGTTCCGCGAGTTCCTCGTGATCACGCTCCCGGGCTTGCGCAACGAGATCGTCGTCTGCCTCGTGCTGACGACCACGACGGCCTTGCGCAGCTTCGACCTGATCTACGTGATGACCGGCGGCGGGCCTGGCACCTCGACGAGCGTTCCCTCGTACCGCCTCTACACGGCGGCGTTCCAAACGGGTGAAGCGGGACTCGGTGCGGCGATCGGGATCGTCCTCGCGCTTGCGATCTTCGCGGTCGCGTTTGGAGTAACTCGGCTCGGCGAGAGAGGCTCGGAATGACAGGGACGATCGAGCGTGCTGTCAACTACGGCCTGCTGCTCCTCTTCTCCGTCCTGGCGCTGGCGCCGATCGTCGGGGTCGTCCTCACGGCGTTCCACGGGCCCGACGCACTCGTCTCGGGCTTCGAGGTCCCGGATCCCTTTACCGTCGACTCGTTCCGAATGGCCTGGACCGAGGGCTCGTTCGGCTCGTCTCTCGTCACCAGTGCGGTGATCACCCTCACGACCGTTGTCTTTTCGACCGTCTGCTCGGTCCTGAGCGGCTACGCGTTCGGGACGATGCGCTTCCGTGGTGCGACGATGCTCTTCTACGTGTTCCTGTTCGGCCTCTTGATGCCGTTCGAGGCGACCGTGATCCCGCTCTACTTCGACTTCCGGCGCATCGGGCTGACCGACACGGTCTGGGGTGTGATCCTGCCCAGCACGGCCCTCTCGATCGCCTTCGGCACGTTCTGGATGCGCGCGTTCTTCCGCTCCACCCCCCGTTCGTTGATGGAGGCCGCTCGGATCGACGGCGCCTCGAGCCTCGGTGTGCTGCTCCGGGTGCTCGTCCCGTACGGCCGTCCCGCGATTCTGACGATGGTCGTCCTCGTCTTCATGTGGACCTGGAACGATTTTCTTCTTTCCCTCGTGATGCTCTCGGGCCAGAACATCCTCACCGCGCCGCTCTCGCTCGCCTTCTTCCAGTCCCAACGGACGGGGGACATCCAGTTGCTCGCGGCGGCATCGATCATCGTCGCGTTCCCGGTGCTGCTGATGTACGTCTTCCTGCAGCGCCATTTCATTCGCGGCATGGTCTCCGGATCGTTGAAAGGCTGAGCGCATGGCATCGGTGACCTACGACCGCGCGGTGAAGCACTTCGGTGACGTGGTCGCGCTCCACGAGCTGTCGCTCGAGGTCTCCGACGGCGAGTTCATGGTGCTCGTCGGTCCATCCGGGTCGGGCAAGACGACGGCCCTGAGGCTCCTCGCAGGGCTCGAGGGCCTCTCCGGCGGGCACATTCGAATCGGCGACGACGTCGTCGATCAGGTCGCGCCTCGCCGTCGCGATATCGCGATGGTGTTCCAGGACTATGCCCTGTACCCGCAGATGTCGGTGCGAGACAACCTCGCATTCGGCCTCAAGATGGGCAAGGTGCCGCGCGACGAGATCCGTCGCCGGGTCGACGCAGCCGCCGAGGCGCTCGACATCGGTGAGCTCTTGAAGCGCAAGCCGCGTGAGTTGTCGGGCGGACAACGTCAGCGCGTCGCGCTGGGGCGGGCCCTGGTGCGCCAGCCCCGAGTCTTCCTCATGGACGAGCCGCTCTCGAACCTCGACGCGAAACTCCGCGCCCAGACCCGGGGCGAGATCAAGCGGCTTCAGCAGCAGGTGGGCACCACCACGGTCTACGTCACCCACGACCAGGTGGAGGCGATGACGATGGGCGATCGGATTGCCGTGATGAACCATGGCCGGCTCGAGCAGGTCGGCGACCCCGACACCGTGTACTCGCGCCCCGCGAACACGTTCGTCGCCGCCTTTATCGGCAGTCCTTCGATGTCGCTCGTCCCGATGTCGCGTGATGCCACGGACGTGCTCGTCCGCGGTGACCTGTGCGTCCCGCTCGCCACAGCGACCGGTGAGCTCCCGGCCGAGGTCGTGCTCGGCGTCCGGCCGGAGTGCTGTCGTCCCTGGGTGGAAGGTGACGGCCTGATCGGCCCGTTCGAGGCCCGCGTCGAGTATGCCGAGGCGCTCGGCCGTGAGACGTTCATCGGGGTCGAAGCCGCCGCCGGGGCGCGTTTCGTGATCGAGGCGGACGGCAACCTCCGAGTCGCAATCGGCGAGACCATTCGCTTCGGCCTCGCTCCGGGAGGGCTCCATCTGTTCGACGCGGCCACGGATGTCGCGATCACCACGGTCTGAGGGAGGGCGATGGCGCGGATCAAGATGGCCTACGTCGGCGGCGCCTCGACCCGTGGGGCGGGCACGATGGCCTCGCTCATCCACCACCGGGGAGTGGACTTCGACGGCTCGGAGATCGCCCTGATCGACCTCGACGCCGACCGGCTGGCGCTCGTCGAGGTGCTCGCGCGAAAGATGGCCCGTGCCCGAGGGCTCGACATCACGATCACGTCGACCACCGACCGGCTCGCAGGTCTCGACTCGTGTGACGCAGTGCTCTCGAGTTTCCGGCCCGGCGGGTTCGAAGCGCGCGCGCTCGACGAGCGGACGGCCAACCGCCACGGGCTGATCGGGCAAGAGACACAAGGGGTCGGCGGCTTCTTCATGGCCTTGCGCGCGATCCAGGTGATGAAGGCCGTTGCGGCAGACATCGAGGCCGTTTGTCCGCGGGCCCGGGTCTTCAACTACACGAACCCCGTCAACATCGTCGCCCAGGCGTGGACGCTCAACACCGACATCCCGCTCGTCTCACTCTGCGAAGGCCCGTACATCTTCACCGAGGGGCTCGCCATCGCCGCCGGGCTCGACCCGCAGAGAGTCTCTTCCACGATGGTGGGCCTCAACCACGCGTGCTGGAGCGTCGAGCACGCCTTCGACGGCGAAGATCTGATGCCGCACGTCCACGCGGCCGCCGAGGAGCGCCTCGGTCCCGGCTCGCTGCTCCCGGTGCACGAGCAGCGCATCCTGCAGCTCGCGGCGACGATGGACGCGATCCCGGCCGACTACTTCCCGTACTACTACTGGCGCGACGAGGTGCTCGCCGAGCAACTCGCGAAGCCCACCACTCGTGCCGAGGACATTCTCTCCTGGGTGCCGGGGTACTGGGAGCACTACGCCGAGCAGGCGGAGCGCGACGATCCGGTCCTCGATCCGGCTCGGTCGCGGGGCGGCATCAACGAGCTCGAGCTGGCGATCGACGCGATGCACGCGGTCTTCAACGACACGGGCGCCGTACTGCCTGTGAACGTCCCCAACCGCGGCTCGCTGCCGGGCTTCCCCGATGACCTCGTGGTAGAGGTCACGGGCCGCTTCTCTGCCTCCTGGGTCGAGCCGCTCCCGCAACGGGAGCTGCCACGGCATCTCCGCGGCCTCGTCGAGATGCTGGCGGAGTACCAGGTGCTGGCAGCTGAGGCGGGGTGGTCGGGGACGCGGACAGATGCCGTGCGGGCGCTCGCTGCGAACCCACTGGTCCAATCTGTCGCGAAGGCTGAGGCGGTGTTCGCCGAGCTCGCAGCCGCACATCACGCCTTCCTTCCCGACCGACTTCTCGCGGCATGACCGCGCTCATCCTCGGAGTCGACGGAGGCAACACCAAGACGGTTGCCCTGGTCGCGCGCCCGGACGGCGCCGTTGTCGGGTCCGGCCGGGGCGGCGGCTCGGACATCTACGGGGCACCGTCCTTCGAGAGCGCGATCGGTGAGATCTCGGCGGCGGTCCGCACGGCGCTCCCCGAAGGCTCGGCGAGCGACGACGTGGAGACGGCCGTCTTCAGCCTGGCGGGTGCGGACTGGGACGAGGACAAGGCCGACCTTCTCCATGCTCTGGCGACTGTCGTGCCGCGCGCGCAAGTAACCGTGGTCAACGACGCGATCGGGGCGCTGCGTGCGGGCACGAATGACGGGGTCGGTATCTCCGTGGTCGTTGGGACGGGCGGGTGTGTCGGGGCCACGGGTCGCGACGGTCGCGAGTGGCATTCGAGCTGGTGGGCGTTGCACACCGGGGCGTGGGCGATCGGGAGCGATGCGCTCCATGCCGTTTACGAGGCCGAGTTGGGAATCGCTCCGGCAACGGGGATCACCGCGGAAGCCCTCGATTTGTTCGGGGCAGCGGATGTGGAGGAGGTGCTCCACGCGTTCACGCGCCGCGGCGGTCGCCGATCGTGGGACGCGGCCGCGCTCGCGCCCTCGGTACTCCGCCTCGCACGGCTGGGTGACGGCGTCGCCCGGTCGATCGTCCGCGACCACGGTGTGAAGCTTGGTGAGGTAGCGCGGATCGCAGCGGTCAAGGTCGGCCTGGAGCCTCCCTACCCACTCGTTCTCCTCGGTGGCGTCCTTCGCGGCGATGGTGCCGATCTCCTCGTGGAGGAGATCGTCTCCCGGCTTCCCGGCGCCGACCCCGTGCGTCCGACCCGTGAGCCAGTGGCCGGGGCGCTGCTCGCTGCGCTGGACCTGAACGGGACACCCTATGACACCGTGCTGGTCGATGCGACGCTGCCCGCCGCCGATTTCTTCGGCACCCGGCCCGATTCCGGTTAGGGTCGGGAGGAGGGAGAAGCCCCGTGTCAGCTCCCGGTCGCGAGCAAGGTGGAGCGGCGGCGAGAAGCCGCCGCAGCGACGAGGCCGACGAGGAAGGCCGCGACGAAGCTCGGCAATGTCGCCCCGATCCCCCACGACGGTGGGTCTAGCAGCTGAACTTGCGTGACCCACCACGCCGGGCCGGTCGGCGAGAGCCACTGGTACACGGCGAAGCCGACTACCCAGGCCCCGATCAGGCCCGGGCGCCAGGCGGGCGCGCCGAACACGTCAGTCGCGTCGTACGTCCGACCGGCGAGCAGCCAGTCCGCGAGCAGGACGGCGAACAAGGGCACAAAGAACGAGCCGAGCAGGAAGAGGAACGACTGGAAGCTCGTCAGCTCGAGTGCGAGCGCCCCGATCGTTCCGACTGTCGTCGTGGCTACGATCAGCAGCCGCTGCGGCGCTCCCGGGAACAGGTTCTGCAGGGAGACGGCGCCCGAGTAGGCGTTCGCGAACGCCTCGTCCGTCTCCGCGACGGTGAGCACGAACAGCGCCATCAGCGCGACGATTCCCCCGGCGGCGACGGCTGCCGGGAGTGCGGCCGCGTCTCCGATGTCGCGGGTCAGCAGGATCAGGGCACCGAGGGCGAGCAGCAGAGCGTCGGGCATCAGGTAGCCGATTCCCGTGCCCCAGAACGCTCCCCGAGGTGTTCTCGCAAAGCGCGTGTAATCGGCGGCGAGCGGGATCCACGACACCGTCACGCCGACGACGATGTCCACGCCTTGCCAGGTCGACAGGCCGCCCTCACCCTGGGTATCCCACGCCTCCTTGAGGCCCTCGCCCGTCAGCGCCCACCACGTCAAGTAGACGATCGCGACGGGCACGACCCAGACGGCCAAGCGGCGAAGCACGGTGCGTACGACTCCGATCGGGCCGAGTAGGCCCATTGCGAGGGCCGCCGCGCCGAACACGAGCGTCCACATCCAGCGGGCGTCGACTCCGACCAGCTCGTCGGAAAGCGCCGCGGCCGCGGTTGCGATCACGAGCAGCTCGAACACGGTCCAGCCGAGGCACTGCACGACGTTGATCACGGTCGGCAGGAACGATCCACGCGACCCGAGCGGCGCGCGCATCAGCGTCATCGCAGGGACGCGCGCCTGGGCGCCGATCAGCCCTGCGACTGCGAGCATCAGGTTCCCGACCAGGCAGCCGACGACGATCGCGACGAGCGCCGAGGGGAGCGACAGCGCCGGCACCAGGATCGCGCCCGCCACGACGACGAGCAGGGAGACCCCGAGGTTGCCCCACAGGAGCCCGATATCGAGGCCGCTGAGCACACGTAATCGCTCCGGCACGGGGTCGATTCCCCATGAGGTCTCGTTCCTGCTCATCAGCCTCCCTTCGCCCCGGGGTACGCCCGCCGGCGGATCGCGAATTCTCGTTCAGCCGGCCAGCAGTCGCCGCAGCACGTATGGGAGGATCCCGCCGTGGCGAACGTACTCGCGCTCGCGTGGGGTGTCGAGTCGGAGGATCGCCCGGAACGAGGTTTCGTCCGCGGTGACCGTCACCTCGCGCGCCTCGCCGTTCTCGACGCCGGTGACCGAGATCTCCTCGCGTCCGGTCAGCCCGAGCGAGGCAAGGCTCTCTCCCGGCAGGTACTGCAGCGGCAGGATCCCCATCATCAGCAGGTTGGAGCGGTGAATCCGCTCGTAACTCTCGGCGATCACGGCCCGCACACCGAGCAGGTTCGGCCCTTTCGCAGCCCAGTCGCGCGACGAGCCCGAGCCGTACTCCTTGCCGGCGAGCACGATCGTCGGAGTGCCTTCCGCGAGGTAACGCTCGGCTGCGGCGAAGATCGTCATCTCCTCGCCGTCGGGGAGGTAGGCGGTCCACGTTCCCTCCGAGCCCGGGACGAGCTGGTTGCGCAGGCGCACGTTGGCAAACGTGCCGCGAACCATCACCTCGTGATTCCCGCGGCGCGACCCGTACGAGTTGAAGTCTGCTCGCTCGACTCCGTGATCGACCAGATACCGCCCGGCGGGCGAGTCGAACTTGATCGACCCGGCGGGGGAGATATGGTCGGTCGTGACCGAGTCGCCGATCGAGACGAGGCAGCGGGCGCCGGTGATGTCGCCGATCGTCCCGGCGGGAGCCATGCCGTCGAAGTAGGGCGGACGGCGCACATAGGTGGATGCGTCCTCCCAGGCGAACAGCTCGCCGGTCGGTACCGGCAGCTCGCGCCAGGCGTCCTCACCGTCGTAGACGTTCGCGTACGTCTCGAGGAACATCTCGCGCCCGATCGCCCCCGCGATCACGTCGTGTACCTCGGCGGCCGAGGGCCAGATGTCGGCTAGATGGACAGGCTCGCCGTCCGGGTCGTACCCGAGTGGCTCCGTCGTGATGTCGATGTCCATCCGCCCCGCGAGAGCGTAGGCGACGACCAGCGGCGGGGAGGCGAGGTAGTTCGCCTTGACCTCGGGATGGATCCGCGCCTCGAAGTTGCGATTACCGGAGAGGACGGCGCAGGCGACGAGATCGGCGTCCGTGAGGGCCTGGGAGACCGCGTCGGGCAGCGGCCCGGAATTCCCGATGCACGTGGTGCAGCCGTAGCCGACAGTGTTGAAGCCCAGTGCTTCCAGGTAGGGCGTCAGGCCGGCCTTCTCGTAGTACTCGGTGACGACCTTGGAGCCGGGGGCGAGGCTCGTCTTCACCCACGGCTTGCGCGTGAGACCACGCTCCACCGCCTTCTTTGCGAGCAGGCCGGCGCCGATCATCACGGCCGGGTTGGAGGTGTTCGTGCAGGACGTGATCGCGGCGATCACGACTGCGCCATGATCGATCTCCACCGTCTCTCCGTCGATCGTCAACGCGACTCCGGTACGGGCGACGGTCGCTGTCAACGCCGGCGCGTCGCTCGCGTCCATCGACTCCTCGACGGCCTCGTCGACGCGGCCGTTGCCCTCACCGACTCCGAAGGACGGCAGCGCCGCCGAGAAGGCGTTGCGCGCCTCCCTGAGCGGAACCCGGTCCTGGGGCCGCCGGGGCCCGGCGATCGACGGCTCGACGGTCGAGAGGTCGAGCTCGACGATCTGCGAGTACGTCGGCTGCTCGTCCGGGTCGTGCCAGAGCCCGTTCTCCCTGCAGTAGGCCTCCACGAGCGCAACCTTGTCGTCGCTCCGGCCGGTCAGACGCAGGTAGCGGAGCGTCTCGTCGTCCACTGGGAAGAATCCGCAGGTGGCGCCGTACTCGGGTGACATGTTCCCGATCGTGGCCCGGTCGGCGAGCGGTAGCCCGGCGAGCCCATGGCCGAAGTACTCGACAAACTTCCCGACGACACCGGTCTGCCGCAGGATTTGCGTCACCGTGAGCACCAGGTCGGTCGCCGTCGCCCCCTCCGGCAGCACGCCGTGGAGCCGGAACCCGACGACCTGGGGCACGAGCATGGAGATCGCTTCGCCGAGCATGGCGGCTTCGGCCTCGATCCCACCGACACCCCAGCCCAGCACCCCGAGTCCGTTGACCATGGTCGTATGGGAGTCGGTGCCGACGACCGTATCGGGGAATGCCTGCCCGTCGCGCTCCTCGATCACCCGGGCGAGGAACTCGAGGTTGACCTGGTGGCAAATGCCGGTATTCGGAGGCACCGCCTTGAAGTTCGCGAAGGCGCCCTGACCCCAGCGGAGGAAGGCGTAGCGCTCCCGATTCCGGCTGAACTCGAGCTCGGAGTTGCGCTCGATCGAGAAGCGCGTGGCGAAGTCGTCGACCTGCACGGAGTGATCGATCACGAGCTCCACCGGGATCAGCGGGTTGATCTTCTGCGGGTCGCCGCCGAGGTCGGCCATCGCGGCACGCATCGCGGCCAGGTCGACCACCGCCGGGACGCCCGTGAAGTCCTGCAGGAGGACCCGCGCCGGGTTGTAGTTGATCTCTTGCGACGGCTCGGCGGCGGCGTTCCAGCCGGCGACGGCCTCGACGTCCCGCGCCGTGACGGTGACCCCGTCCTCGCGCCGCAATACGTTCTCGAGCAGGACGCGCAGGGTGTACGGGAGCCGGGCCACGTCGTACCGGGCCTGAAGCGCGGCGATCCGAAAGATCTCGAGCTCGCGGCCACCGACGGCAAGCGTGGAGCGTGCGCCGAAGGAGTCGGGGTGGACCATGACGTTGATTGTAGGGGCGGACGGCTCGTACCCTGCCGAGGGGCGGCGGATTGCGCCGAGGACGAGCCGCGACCCTATCGGGGCGGCGCAACCTGCCGCGGCGACCCTCCCCGTCATTCACACCGTCTAGGTACGAGGACAAGGGTTCATACACATCATGATGGAGACAAGACATCGCAGTCGGTCCGGGCTGCCCGCGGGCGGCCCGTCGGTCAGCGACCGCCCGGGACACCGGGCCGGATCGGGCGATGGAGGGATAGGGCTTCTATCCGACCTGCGAGAGCTCCATGTGGCTCAGAGCCACAAGCGCTGTCGCCCGTCTGCCGCATCGCAAGACTCGGAGACGACGGGGAGACGAGGCTGATCCGCAAGATGGGTCGGTCGCGAGGCGGAGCGGGGCCCAGCCGAGACGACACGGATTTGTCTCAAGGAGGGCGCCAAGCGTCTACACCTCGGTCGTCACGATGTCACGGTGCCCGCATCGGCGCCCAGGTATGACCGACGGCTCCTGCGCGCGATCCGACGGCTCGACGACGAGTCGCTCCCGATCGCAGAGGTGTGGCGGCGGGTCGGCGCGAGAGCCGAGGAGCTCGGGGTGCCGCGACCGAGCTACGTGCACGTCCGCCGGATCGTCGTCAGCGAGCGTGAACGTGCCGCGGAGTTGCGAGAGATCCGGAACGAGGTCCTCGCCGGCCTTGTCTCGCGGAGGGCACCCGACCCTGTCGACCTCGCTCTCCGTCGTCAGGACGTGATCGCCGGCGATCGTCTCCGCCCCGGACGACCGACGTCAGATTGCTGAGGCCTCGGCCCAAGGCATGTGGCTCTGAGCCACAAGCCTGACGTCTGCCAGGCCCTGAACCCCGAACGGCCCAACCGTCCGAGTTCGGGCTGTGAGGGCGCGGTGCCTCGGGATGCTCGGGGATGACCGTGCTTGTGGCTCTGAGCCACTTGCGTCGTGAGACGCTCCGCATCGGCCTCGGCGCTGCGAGCCCGCGTCGCTTCCGCTCTTGTCCGCCCCTGGTGATGACGGCGACGGGTGCATCACGCATACCAGGCTCAGCCGTGTACGGCGATGACTCCGCACCAGTCCCGCAGCCGGCCCCGGTCGAGATCCAGGACTGCGGCGATGGCGTCGAAGCGCGCCCGTCTGCCGGGCCGGCGGTTGGCGTGGACCCAGTAGGCGGCGTCGTAGGTGCGGTCTCCGGCGCATGGCAGTGGATCGATCGCGCACAGGCCCCTTCGTGCACAGGTGAGGAGGTTGCGCTCGTCGAAGTCGCCGTGGACGATGACGGATGCAGACGAGTCGTCGCCCAGCCGCTCGATTGCCTTCCTGGCCCAGGCGAGCCGCGCTCTCGATGCCCTCCCGTCGCGCTCGGCGCGATCCAGCCGCCGACTCGCCACGTCGGCGAGCGGCGGCAGGTGGGGAAACGCGGGGAGTTGGAGCTGCCGGAGAAGGGACGCGACATCACCGGCGTCGGCGTCGAACGCGACGGCGCCGGGAGCGACTCGCTCGAGGAGGAGCGCGCCACGCGACTCGTCGGCGTCCAGCAACTCGGGGGCAGGACCGCCTGCCCAGGCGCGCAGGCAGGTGATCTCGTCGGCGGTGGAGTCCCAGGGCCCGGCGACCTTCAGCACCGCGTCGGCGCCGTCGGCCCGCCTGACGATCCGAACCGACGCGAGGAGCCCACCGGGGAGCTCAGGGCCGAGCACGAGCTGCCAGAGATCGGCTAGCTCGGCCTCGAGGGTGGGTAGCTTCTCGAGCCACACTGTTGCGGCGTCGCCGACGAGTCGGGTGACGGACGACCGGAACGTGGGCTCGACGACATCGCCCACGATTCAGCCGAAACGGTCGAGACGGTAAGGTGCGGCCCTGTGCGGCCGGGCATGGTTCCTCACGGCGCACGCCTCAGCTTGTCGATCCCGCGCTCAGTCAGGCTCGCCCGCTCCGGGTCGAGGTGGCGGGCGATCGCGGAGCCGTACGGTTTCGCGACCCGTGCCGCATAGGCACCGAAACCCTCGTCGCGCAGGGGCTTCAGGTCTTCGCCGTACGGATCGAGCAGGTGCTGACGCCCGATGTGGCGCGCTGAGTTGAAGAACGCGATGCCGACGCCGGTGGACACGTCGAGCAGGCTGCGGCGCTCACGGACCGCCTCTGCTCGGAGCCCATCGAAGAGTGCGGCCATCTCGGCCGGCGACGGAAGCCCACTTGCGTCCTCGCGGAGATCGGCGAGCGACCGACGCAGGGCGGCGAGCTCGAGCGGGGGGATGTCGATCAGCCTGGCCGCCGCTCCCGTGCCACCCTCGAGTGCCGCTAGCAGGTCGTCCACCGATCCGAGCTGCGCCTCCCCGGCCAGCACGCCTGCAACCTTGAGCTCTCCCACGAGCGCGTCGAGGTAGACGCGTGTCCCGTGGGTGACGTCTGCTGCTGCGGCGAGTAGCCAGAGCGGCGAGAAGCCGAAGGCGGCGATGGAGCCGAGCTCGACGACATTCCCTGCGGTCTTGCGCACCGCAAGGCGCTTGGCGTTCGGCTCGTACTCGTCTGCTGAGGCCGGAGATGCTTCGACGCCGCCAACGAGCTCGATCGACACGCGCAACAGGTTCTTCGCGGTCGCCTCGTACAGCCGCGAGCGGCGCACGAGGCGCGGCAGTACGAGCTCGGCCGTCTCGTGGACGCCGCCGCCGGCGAGTGCGAAGACCGAGCGAACCGCGCGCTCCGGCAGCGACAGGAGGAAGGCAACACGGCCGGCCATCGTTAGCATCATTGCCGATGGCAACGAACGTGATCCGCGATCTTCTCGACCAGGCCTTTCCCGGGGGGGAGATCGAGGTCGAGGACCGCACCGGCGGCGGAGATCACTTCCAGGTCACCGTCACCTCGGACGCGTTCAACGGATTGCCGCTGATCCAGCAGCACAAGCTGGTCAATGCCGCGCTGGCCACCCCGCTCGCCAACGGCACCATCCACGAGCTTCGCATCCGAACGAAGGGAACTGCATGAGCACCTTGCACGATCAGATCAAGCAGGTCATCGACACCGAACCAGTCGTCGTCTTCATGAAGGGCACGCCGGAGGCGCCGGCCTGTGGCAACTCGATGCGTGCGCTGCAGGCCCTGTGGCAGGCCGGCGCGCCGATCACCGGCGTCGACGTGCTGCCCGACCCGCGCATCCGCCAGGAGCTCACGGCACTCAGTGCGTGGCCGACGATTCCACAGGTGTTCGTCAAGGGTGAATTGATCGGCGGGGCGGATATCACGGAGGAGCTCTTCGCCTCCGGCGAGCTCAAGGCGAAGATCGACGATGCGCTCGGGGCCGACTCCGAGCAGTCGGTGCGCACGGTCGCGCTCGCGCTCGACTGACCGTCATCATGCCTCAGGCGCGAGGCGACCAGTGCCGGACGGCGCTCTCCACGTGCGCGCGCATCAGCCGTGCTGCTCGCTCGGCGTCGCCGTCCTTCAGGGCTACGAGGATCTGGCGGTGCTCCTCCACGTCGCTGTCCTGCCATTTCGCCGCCCGGCTCCGCTGCGCCAGCAGCCGCCGGCCGACGTCGGCGATCCAGAGAGAGTCGAGGAGCTTGGTGAAGGCCTGATTCTGCGTCGCACCCGCCACCGCGACATGGAAGGCGCGGCTGGCATCGTGCACCTCGTCGGACGTGTGCGCCGAGGCCTCGGCCTCGATCGTCGTCCGCATCAACTCGAGATCCGCGTCGCTGCGACGGCCGGCGGCGAGTCGGGCGATCTCCGGCTCGAGCGCTAGCCGCGCCTCGAGCCGCTGGCGCACGTCGTCGAGGGCTGCCTCGGCGACGAAGAAGCCCCGGTTGACCTCGAAGTCGACGAGCCCGTCGCCGGCGAGTCGACGCAGCGCCTCGCGCACCGAGCCGCGGGAAATGCCGAGCCGGTCGGCCAGGTCGCCCTGGGCGAGCCGCGAGCCCGGGGCGAGCGCGCCTGCGACGATCAGTGATCGAATCTCGTCATAGGCGAGGCCGACGACCGAGCGGACTCGCAGCGTGCGTGCCTGCCGCGGGTCGTCCGAGCGAGGTGAGCGCATGGTTGACATTCGATGTTCGAACCTTATAACGTGGCCGCCAGGCGAGCGCAAGGGGATTCGCCGTTCGGAGACGACACCACGGAGGCGGACGGAGATGAGCCAGGAGGACGACATCGGAGGAGCGGGCTCGACGGGCCAGCTCGGACAGAAGAATCTCACGACCATTCACGCTGTCGCGCAGGCACTCGCGATCGGCCCGATGTTCTCGGTTGCCCTGATCCTCGGCAGCGTCTCGCGTCCCGACATCGGAGCGGGCTGGAACGCGACGCTCGCCGTGCTGATCGCCGGTATCGGCGTGCTTGCGATCGCGTACACGATCTCGCTCTATGCCCGCAAGTACGCCGGCGCGGGGGCGGTGTACGAGTACCTCACGCACGGAGCCCATCCATGGGTCGGTGTTCTGACGGCCGGCTTCTTCTTCGTGGGCGCGCTGTTCCTCGGCGGTGGTGGCATTTACCTCGGGCTGGGAATCCTCATCGACGGCTTCTGGACGACGCACATCTCCGACAGCGGTCCCGCCTGGTGGGTGTGGGGGATGATCGCGCTCGCGATCGTCCTCGTCCTCAACTACTTCGGCGTGCGCCTCGCTATCCGAGCGATGCTGACGTTCGCCGTGGTCTCGTTCGTCCCGATGCTGATCCTCGCCGTCGTGATCATCGCCAAGGGAGGCGAGAACGGGAACACGCTGACGATGTTCAATCCGAACGAGACGTCGCTCTTCGGCATCACCGGCGGCGGCGTGCTCGGCGGGATCCTGCTCGGCATCCTCCTCTTCGTCGGCTTCGAGGCAGCCGCCTCGATCGGGGAGGAAACGGAGGATCCACACAAGGCGATTCCCCGTGCGCTCATCGCCACGGTCGCCGTCGCGGCCAGCTTCTTCGTAATCATGGCCTATGCCTTCTCGATCGGCTACGGCAAGGCCGCGGTGTCGGAGGGCGCGTGGGCTTTCTCGCCCGGCCCGGTGAGCGAGATGGCGACGAAATACGTCGGCTCGTGGTTCGCCACGATCCTCGAGCTCGTCGTCATCCTCGATGCGATGGCGCTCGCGCTCGCGATCTGCGTCCTGATCGGTCGCGGGTTCTTCGCGCTCGGGCGTGACGGGCTGCTCCCCAAAGCGTTCGCGAAGACGTCGCGCCACGATACGCCGTGGTTCGCGAACCTGATGGTCGCCGTGGGCGGGATCGGGCTCGTCCTGCTCGTCTTCGCCACGAACTACGGCACGACGTTCGGGGTCACCGGGCCGGACGGCAAGTTCGTGCCGTTCTTCCCCAACGACCAGTTTGCGACGTTCATCCTCTCCGCCACGATCGGGTCGTTCGCGATCGAGCTCGTCTACCTGATCCTCGCCGTCGCTGGGTTCGGGCTCGTGCGCAAGAGCGGCAACAAGTGGTGGCAGTACCTGATCGTCGCCGTTGCCGTGGTGACGCCGATCCTGGGCTTCTACGGTGCGCTCAACCCCGATCCCCACGACGGCTCGAACTTCAACTGGGTCGCGCTCTACTGGACGCTCGGGTTGCTCGCGCTCGCCCTCCTATGGTTCGTGATCCTGCTCGTCACGCGCCGGGCCAACGTCGACAACGCGGCTTCCCATGCCGCCGAGCATCGCGGTGTCGCACCGCTCGACGAGACGCTCGCGTACGAGTCGGCGGGCGACACGACCCCGCTGTAGGAGGGAGAAATCGTGCGCGACCTCGCGTGGCACGGCGTCGGCACGGCGGAGGAGGCCCCCTTGGGCTTCCTCCGCCGAGTCGAGATCGAGGGTGCTGCCGTCTGCCTCGGCAAGACCGCCGCCGGCTGGGTCGCATTCCAGGACACGTGCACCCACGAGGAGTGCTCCCTCTCGGACGGCGAGCTCGAAGGCGGGGTCATCGTCTGCCCCTGTCATGCCTCCGAGTTCGACCTGCGCACCGGAGACGTCCTGTGCCCGCCCGCCCTGGAGCCGCTCCCGATCTTCGAGGCGCGCGTCGAAGCGGGCGAGCTCCAGGTGCGACTGGGCCCGCCACCTGCCGCCGCCGAAGCGGCCCACGAGAGGGAGGATCACGTCTCCGAGACCGTCGCGCGGGCCGCGACGACGTCGGGGCCGTCCGTCGAGGGCCTCGTCCTCGACGACGTCGACCTCACCGACCTTGCTACCTGGGAGCGGGGCGTGCCGTACGAGTGGCTCACGCTGCTGCGTCGCGAGGCGCCCCTCTTCTGGCAGCCGGAGATCGACGGCCGCGGTTTCTGGGTCTTCACGCGATACGACGACATCGTGCAGATGTCGAAGGACTGGGCCACGTACTCGTCCGAGATCGGAGGGACGTCGCTCGAAGACCTCACTCCGGAGGAGGTCGAGGCACGCAAGTCCATGCTCGACACGGACCCGCCGGCGCACACGCGGCTACGCGCCCTCGTCAACAAGGGCTTCACGCCGCGGGTCGTGAACACCTACGAGGAGCGCATCCGTGGCCTCGCGCGCGGGATCCTCGCGCAGGCGTTCGAGCGCGACGCCTTCGATTGGGTGGAGGACGTCGCCTCGGAGATCCCGATGTGGGTGTTCTCCGAGATCATGGGCCTCCCCGTCGAGGACAGGCGCCTCCTGATCGAGCTCGGCGACAAGCTCCTCGGCAACACCGACCCCGAGGTGGTCGGCGAGCAGAACCTGCGTGAGCTGACCTCGAACGATCCGTCGATCCGCCTGCTGCCCTTCTCGAGCCCCTTCGCCCCGGAGTTGATCGAGTACGGGTGCAGGCTCGGAGAGGCGCGTCGTGCCGACCCCCGTGACGACGTCACGACCCGCCTGGTCGAAGCCGAGATCGACGGCTCGCGCCTGTCGGAGCACGAGTTCGGCCTGTTCTTCATCCTGCTCACGACGGCGGGGAACGAGACGACGAGGCACACGATCAGCCTCGGTCTGCTCGACCTGCTCGCCCATCCCGAGGAGACGGCCCGTTTGATCGCGGACCCGTCCCTCGCCGGCACCGCGGCCGACGAGATCCTGCGTCGAGCACACCCCGTCCATCACTTCAGGCGAACGGCCGCCTGCGACGTCACGACCCACGGCCGCCGGATCAAGGCCGGCGATAAGGTGACGATGTGGTACGCCTCCGGCAACTACGACGAGGAGAAGTTCGCCGATCCCTACCGACTCGACCTCGGACGGCAGCCGAACCGGCATCTCACGTTCGGCCTCGGCGGCCCGCACTTCTGCCTTGGAGCACACCTCGCGAAGCTGGAGGTGAGGATCTGGCTCGAGGAGATGGTTCCCTACCTCGATCGCATGGAGCTTGCCGGAACGCCGACGCGCCTACGCTCGAACTTCTTCAACGGCATCAAGCGCCTGCCCGTGCACGTGCGCTCCTGAGAGACAAGGAGGGTTGGACGTGAGTCAGCACCAGGAGGCCGAGGCTGCCGCGAGGACCTTGAGCGGCCTGGGCGTGCGTGCAGTCCGGCTGCTGTACACGGACTTGCACGGTGTCGCACGCGGAAAGGACATTCCCATCGGCCATTTCGCCGGCATGTGCGAGGAGGGCGTCGCGTTCTGCGCAGCAGTGATGGGCACCGACCTGCGGCATACGCCCGTCGTCGGAGGCGAAGCCGGCTACGTGGACTTCGCGATCCGACCCAACCTCGAGACGCTGCGGCCGGTGCCGTGGCAGCCGGAGGTGGCCTGGTGCCTCGGCGAGGCGTGGACGCTGGACGGCGCAGACCACTGGCCGTCCTGTCCAAGGGCGTTGCTGCAACGGGTGATCGACGCCTACGCGGCCCGTGGCCTCGAGCCGATCGTCGCGCCGGAGCTCGAGTTCTTCCTCGCCGAGCGCGACCCTTCGGCACCGAACGGCCTGCGCCGCTACGTCGACGAGCTCTCTCGCGTGTACACCGTCGGCGCCGTCTCCGACCCGCGCGAGATCGTTCTCCGGATGCTGCTGTGGTGCGACGAGCTCGGCCTGCAGGCATTCGCCGCGAACCACGAGTTCATGAACTCGCAGTACGAGATCAATGTAAAGCACTCGGGTGCTCTCGACGCCGCCGACCGCGCCTTCATGCTCAAAGCCGCGGTGAAGGAGATCGCCGTGCGTGAGGGGATGCTCGCCACGTTCATGGGCCGCCCGTTCGCCGACCAGGGCGGCTCGGGCTTCCACCTGCACCTTTCGCTCGCCGGCAAGGACGGTCACAACGCCTTCGCGGACGAGGGTGGCCCCGGCGGGCTCAGCCCGCTGGCGGCGCAGTTCATCGCCGGCGTGATCGAGCATGCCCAGGGCCTGCAGGCGCTGCTCGGACCGACGATCAACTCCTACAAGCGGATCCTGCCCGACAGCCTTGCGCCCACGCACGCGAACTGGGGCCACGACAACCGCACCGCGTTCTGCCGTGTCCCGAACGAGCGTGGCCCGCGGGCCCGCGTCGAGATTCGGACCGCAGACGGGGCCGCCTGCCCTCACCTCATTACCGCCGCTGTGCTGCTGGCCGGGCTCGACGGCATCGAGCGCGAGCTCACGCCTCCCGAGCCTGTCGTCGGGGACTCCTACCGCATGGACGACGCCCACGCCGGCTCCACGCTACCCTCCGACCTCGGCGCGGCCCTCGACGCGCTCGAGGCCGACGCCGTACTCGTGGACAAGCTCGGCAAGCAGCTCATCTCCACGTTCGTGGCGATGAAGCGATTCGAGGTGGAGCGGTTCGCCGGGGCGGTCGGCGAGCTCGACGTCGAGGTCGTGACCCTATGGGAGATAGAGGAATATGCGTCCCATCTGTAGCCCGGACGGACGCTGCGTTCTCGTCGAGGTCGACGGTGAGGCGCGGTGGGGGGGTCGCGACGGCGACGAGATCGTCCTCTCCGACGGCGTCCGTGTTCCCGAGGCGACCGCCGTCTACCTGGCGCCCGCGACGCCGTCGAAGATCCTCGCCGTGCACCTGACCTACGGGAGTCGAGTGCGTGAGTACGACGCGCTCACCCCGCTCCAGCCGTCGTACTTCATGAAGCCGCCGACGACGCTGAACGGGCACCGGCGGCCCGTCTTGATGGCCCGGGGTGCACGCTTCCTCAACTACGAAGGCGAGCTCGCCGTGATCGTCGGCACGCGGATGAAGGGTGTGCCGATGCACGCGGTGCTCGACCATATCGGGGGCTACACATGTGCGAACGACATCGGCATGCACGACTTCCGCCATGCCGACCGCGGCGCAATGCTGCGCGTGAAGGGCCACGACGGCTTCCTCCCGCTCGGCCCCGAGCTCGTACCGGCCGCCGAGTTCGATCCGACCGACTACCTGTTGCGCACCTATCTCAACGGTGAGGTCGTCCAGGAGGCGACAGCGGACGATCTCCTCTTCCCGGTCGCGTATCAGCTCGCAGATCTCTGCCGGCTGATCACGCTCGAGCCGGGCGACGTGATCCTCACCGGCACGCCCGCGAATTCGCGCCCGATGAGCCCGGGGGACGTCGTCGAGGTCGAGATCTCGGGGATCGGGCGTCTGACGAACACGATCGAGGAGTGGGACGTCGACCTGTCCGGCCCGGGTGAACAGATGCAGGTCTCGGCCCAGACGCTCCACGTCGCGCTCGCGATCCCCGAGGAGGAGGCCGAGCGAATGACTGCCGAGCGCCGAGAGCCGTGATCGAGTTCCGACGCATCGACCACGTCTGCCTCCGCGTCACGGACGTCGAAGAGGCGGCTGCGCGCTGGGCCGTCCAGTTCGGTCTCCTCGACCGGGGCCGTGACGGCGGACGGGCCCTGCTCTCCTGCGACGACGAGCCGTACAGCCTGGAGCTCATGTCCGGGGACGAACCGGGCCACGACCACACCGGTTTCGAGCTCGCCCGCGGCTGTTCGCTCGACGACGCCCGCGCGCATTTCCAGGCACACGCGGTTACCTGGCAGGAGCAAGAAGGAGGCCTCTTCGTACTCGACCCCGACGGGCGAGGTGTGCAGGTGATGCCATACCGCCGCCAGGAGCCGTGGGTCATCCATGCCCGCCGCTCCAGCACGGTGCGGCCAGGTGCACCACGCAGGCTCGGCCATGTCAACTGTCTCAGCTCACATTTCGGCGATTCGACCCGGTTCTACACGGAGGCCCTGGGCATGGCCGTCGCGGATCGCCTCGGCGAGTCCGGGATCTGGTTCACGATCAACAGCGACCATCACGTGATGGCGCTGATCGACAAGGCTCCTGGGCATTTCCACCATCTCGCCTTCGACACGGTCGACATCGGCCAGATGCGCGACCTGCTCGACCACCTTGCCCGGCACGGAAGGTGGCTCGGCTGGGGGCCGGCCCGGCACGGCGTCGGCGGCAACATCGCGAGCTACGTCAGGATCGTGGAGGAGGAATGCTTCGTCGAGCTCTATTGCGACATGGAGCAGCTTCAGGCCGATCACGAGCCGCGGGTCTGGCCCGACGATCGCTATTCGTCCAACACGTGGGGGCCCCTGCCGCCGCGGTCCTACTTCCGGTTCGATCCGGTTGCGGTGGTCTGGGAGCGAGACAGCCGCGAGACGCTCGGCGAGCCACTACCCGAGTCCTTCTCGTGACCCCGGTGACCGGATACACGCTTCCGCGTTCGCCCGGCGGGCGCGCCTCGATCGTTCCCTATCCCCCGTGGCACTACATCGGCGACTTCCTCGTGGTCGAGTACTGGGCCGAGCCGGAGAAGGCGGCGTCCTGTCTTCCCACCGGGCTTTCCCCGCATCCGGACGCCGGTCGTTGCGCCGCGGTCTTCGCGGACTGGCAGTCGTGCTCGGAGCGCGGCGACGAGCTGCTCGACCCGTCGAGGTCCCAGTACAAGGAAGCGTTCCTGGTCGTCAATGCGCTGCTCGACGGCGAGGAGGTGACCACCTGCCCATTCATCTGGGTGGATCGCGACTTCGCGCTCACGCGTGGCTGGTTGCAGGGTTTTCCGAAGAAACTCGGCTCGATCTGGATGACGCGGACGTTCGGACTCGCCAACCCGGCCGACCCCGGCGTGAAGCCGGGGGCCACGTTCGGTGCCACCTGCGCTGCCTACGAGCGGCGCGTTGCCGAGGCCACCGTGACACTGGAGCGGGTGTCGGAGTCGGGGCCGACCCACAACGACCCTCCGATCGTCAACGTCCGTCACTTTCCCAGGCTCGAGGCGGGCCGCCACGACGATCCGGCGGTCCACGAACTCGTCAGGTCGCGCAGCCGTGATCGGGTCGTCTCGCCCGTATGGGAGGGAAGCGCGACGCTCGAGCTCTTCGGCGCCGGTCACGAGGAGCACGACCTGCTCTCCCCCGTCAGGATCGGCAAGGGCTTCCGATTCACATTCGGCTACACCGTCGACGACCAGGAGATCGTCAAGGACATTCGCTCGTGACCCGGGTGGCTCTCGTCACCGGTGGTGGCACGGGCATCGGCGCGGCGGTCGCCCGGCGGCTCGCGACCGACGGATATGCGGTCGCCGTCACGGGGCGCCGCCCGGAACCGATCGAAGCGGTAGCGGGTGAGATCGACGGTTTTGCCATCGCCGCAGACACAGGTGTCGCCGCCGACGCCGATCGGGTCGTGGTGGAAACGGTCGCTCGCTTCGGCGGCCTGGACGCGCTTGTCCTCAACGCCGGCGTCGGGGGAGAGGGGACGCTGCTCGACCTCGATCCGGAGACCTTCGAGAGCGTTTTCCGGACGAACGTCACGGGTGCGTTCCTGACGGCGCGCGCCGCACTTCCGAGCCTGCTCGAACGGCGCGGAACGATCGTCAGCGTCGCCTCGGTCGCCGCCTTGCGGGCCGCGCCTGCAAGCGTTGCGTACTGCTCCTCAAAGGCTGCGCTCACGATGCTGACGCAGTGCATTGCGCTCGACCACGGCCCGGCCGGCGTGCGTGCGAACTGCATCTGCCCGGGCTGGGTGCGCACCCCGATGGCCGACGCCGAGATGGACTGGTTGGCAGGACAACTCGATGCCTCCCGGGAGGACGCTTATGCCGAGGTGACGGCCGAGGTGCCGTTGCGGCGGCCGAGCTCACCCGACGAGATCGCCGGCGCAGTCGCCTGGCTCCTCTCCGCTGATGCGTCGTATGTCAACGGCGCCGTGATCCCCGTCGACGGCGGCCACGCGATGGTGGACGTCGGCACGATCGCGTTCGGGAAGGTCGCGTGAGCTCGGGCGACCGGCTGGCGCCGGTCACCGTTGCAGGCATCGAGGTCTCGGCGGAGCACTTCATCGGCGGCGAGCGGATCGCGAGCGAGCGCACGTTTACCGATATCTCTCCGATCGACGAGCGGCAGCTCGGCGAGGTCGCCCGCGGCGGCCCTCTCGAGGCCGATCTCGCCGTGGCGGCCGCCGCCGCGGCGTTCCCTGCCTGGGCCGCCCTCGGCGCTGCCGGGCGTGCGGTCTACCTGCATCGCCTCGCCGACCTCATCGACGCGAACGTCGATCGGCTCGCATCCGTGGAATGCATCGACATGGCGATGCTGCTCCGGTCGCTCAAATCCCGTCTGATCAACCGAGGCGCACGAAACTACCGCACCTATGCCGACCTTGCCGTCGCCTACGAGGAGCGTGTCTGGAGGTCGAACGGGACCGCGAACCGAGTGATTCGGATGCCGAGCGGCCCGGCCGTCGTGATCACACCGTGGAACGCGCCGTTCATGCTGTCGACGTGGAAGACTGCCCCCGCGCTCGCGGCCGGGTCGACGGTGATCCTCAAGCCCGCCGAGTGGTCGCCGCTCTCGTGCTCACTGCTCGCCGACCTGGTCGCCGAGGTGGGCTTCCCGCCCGGTGTCTTCAACATCGTGCAGGGCATCGGCGAGGAGATCGGCGCCGCGCTCGTCGCCCACCCCAATGTTCGCCGTGTCTCGTTCACGGGCTCGCCCGAGACGGCGCGCCACATCGGCGTCGCCGCGGCGAAGAACATCGTCCCGTTCACCGGCGAGCTCGGAGGCAAAGGGCCGTTGCTCGTCTTCGCGGACTGTGATCTCGAAGCTGCGGCCCGGAAGTCTGCCGGGCAGTACGACGACGCCGGCCAGGTGTGCCTCGCCGGGACGCGGATCCTGGTACAGGAGTCCGTTGCGGAGCAGTTCCTGAAGCTCTTCCATCGCTTTGCCGACGAGCAGGTCCTCGGCGACCCGCGCGACGACGGCACGACGGTGACGCCGCTGATCCACCGCGAACACCTCGAACGGGTGGCCGGGTTCGTGGAGCGCGCCAGGAAGAACGGCGACGAGATCGTCCGTGGCGGCCGCCCGGCCGAACGTGGTGGCCTGTTCTACGAGCCCACACTCGTGGTCCCCCGCTCGAACGAGAGCGAGATCGTCCAGCGGGAGGTCTTCGGCCCGGTTCTTACGGTCCAGACCTTTTTGGGCGAAGACGAGGGCATCGCGCTCGCGAATTCGACCCCGTACGGGCTCTCGGGGATCCTCTACACGGGCTCGGCGGAGCGGGCCGAGCGTGTCGGCCGTGCGATCCGTGCCGGCACCGTGTGGGTCAACACGTTCCTCGTGCGCGATCTCACGGCGCCGTTCGGCGGTATCGGAATCTCGGGGATCGGTCGCGAGGGTGGCGACTTCGCTCTCGACTTCTATTCCGACCTGAAGACGTTGCAGATCGCCGATGGCACCACGGCGTAAGGCGGACTTCTTGTTGACTCAACCCACGGATCGCGCGACCGGGCTCGTCTGGCACGAGCGGATGATGTGGCACGACACCGGCTCGGGCGCCTCCGAGCTGCCTGCCGGTGGTTGGCTCGAGCCGGGTCAGCACGCCGAGAGCCCTGCCACCAAGCGCCGGCTGAAGAACCTGCTCGATGCAACCGGCGTTACCAACCGCCTCGTCGCATTGTCGCCGCGTGCCGCGACGGTCGAAGAGCTGAGTCGCGTGCACACGCGGGAGTACGTCGATCGCATCCAGGACCTGTCGGCGGGCCGCGGCGGCGACGCCGGCAGCGAGGCCCCGTTCGGCAACGGCTCGTTCGAGATCGCGCAGCTTGCAGCCGGCGGGACGATCACCGCGATCGATGCCGTGCTCGAAGGCAGGGTCGACAATGCCTACGCGCTCGTGCGGCCTCCTGGTCACCACGCACTGCCCGACCTCGGGATGGGCTTCTGCCTTTTCGGGAATGTCGCCGTCGGTGTCCGCCATGCCCAGGCGGTGCATGAGGTGGGTCGCGTCGCGGTCGTGGACTGGGACGTCCACCACGGCAACGGAACCCAGGCGGTGTTCTGGGAGGACGCCTCGGTGCTCGCGGTCTCGTTGCACCAGGACGGCTGCTATCCCGCGCGCTCGGGACTCCTCGAGGAGACCGGTGCGGGTGCCGGGGTGGGCGCGACCCTGAACGTCCCGCTCCCTGCGGGGTCGGGGACGGGGGCCTATCTCGACGCGGTCGACCGAGTCGTCGTCCCGGCGCTCGAGGCGTTCGAGCCCGAGCTGGTCGTGATCGCATGCGGCTTCGACGCGGGTGCACTCGATCCGCTCGGGCGCATGCTGCTGCCGGCCGCCGCGTTCGGCGCAATGACTCGACGGTTGCTCGATGCAGCGTCGCGCCTCTGTTCCGGTCGTCTCGTCGCCTCGCACGAAGGCGGCTACTCGCCCGGTCACGTGCCGTTCTGCGGCCTTTCCGTGATCGAGGAGTTGTCGGGCCTTTCAGCCGGGATCGACGACCCGTTCGCCTACCTCGGCGAGGTGCCCGGCCAGGACCTCACAGCACATCAGCAAGCGGTGGTCGACAGGGCCGCCGCTCTCGTCGGCGGGGTGCCCCGCTGAGCACCCTCAAGCTCGTTGTGGTGCTGAGCGAGAACTGGACGCTCACCCGACCACGCGACCTGCGTGCTCTCGTCGAGATGGCCGTTGTCGCGGAGGAAGCCGGGTTTGACGCAGCGATGGTGAGCGAGCACGTCGTTCTCGGACCGAGCGCCGGGGCGGACGGGATCATGGGAAATCCGCGGGACTACGCGATGCCCGGGAACCAGGATCCCGCGATGCCGTGGCCGAGCTCGCTCGTGCTGCTGTCGGCGATTGCCGCCGCGACGGCGCGCCTTCGCCTCGCGGCGTGCGCCGTGATCGCGCCGCTGCGCCACCCACTGCTGCTCGCGCGCGAGCTCGGCACCCTCGATCTCCTCGCGGAAGGTCGCCTGGTCGTGCAGCCCACCGTCAGCTGGCACCGGGACGAGTATGACGCCCTCGGCGTCGCGTTCGGCAAGCGTGGGGACATGCTCGACGAGCATCTCGCCGCCTGGGAAGGTCTCTGGCGCGACACGCCCGCGACGTTCGCAGGCCGTCACTACGCGTACGAGGACGTGTACCTGGAGCCGAAGGCCTGGCGCCCGGATGGGCCTCGCGTGTGGCTCGGCGGCGAGTCGGTCCATCCCCGGCTCTTGCGCAGGGTCACCCGCTACGCCCACGGCTTCCATCCGCTGGGGCAGCCTTCGGACGACGACATGACGATGCTGCGGGACGGCCTCGCCGCCGTGGGCCGGGACATCTCCGAGCTCGAGCTCGTCGGAGGGATGCGCGCTGTCTTTCCGGACGACCTCAGCCCGTCGCCGCTCGAGCCGGCGATCGCGTCGATCCCGGCGCAGCTGGATAGGGGCTTCACCACGTTCTGTGTCAAGCCATCCCAGTTCGTCGACGACATCGCTCTGTACCCGGCCTGGTGCCGGGAGGTGGTCGACAGGGTGGACGCGCTGTGAGCTTCGCCGACGAGATCACAGTGGAGGAGCTCGAGCGTGATCCCTATCCGGTCTACGAGCGGATGCGCCGCGAGCAGCCCGTGTGCTTCGTCCCCGCCGTCGGTCTCTGGTTCGTGACCCGCTGGGCCGATGTCGAATTTGCCACCTCGCACCCCGAGTTGATCGACTCCGCTGTGACACCCTCGCCACTCGACCGCGCGATGGGGGGCAAGAGCATCCTCGTGCTGGACGGCGAGCCGCAAAAGCGACTCCGCGCCATGCTCGACCCCTCGCTCCGGCCACGGGTGGTCGAGGCCACAACGCCCGAGCTCGTGACGCCCATCGTCGAGGCTCTGCTCGATGCCATCGCTCCCCGCGGTGAGGCGGAGCTGATGAGCGAGTACTTCGAACCGGTCTCGGTTCTCTCGCTCGGGCGGATTCTCGGTCTCGGCGAGATCGACGGGGATACGCTTCGCCGCTGGTTTCACGGGCTCGCGCAGGGTGCGATCAACTTCGAGGACGACCCTGCGAAGTGGGCCGTGTCGGACGCGATCGGGGCGGAGATCGACCGCGAGCTGGGGCCCGTCTTCGAGCGGCTGATCGAAAGTCCTGACTCGAGCACCATCGCGACGATGCTGCAGCACGCCGAGGGCACGCCGGCGGAGCGGGTCGACTCGATCCTGCCGACGCTGAAGGTAATCCTGCTCGGCGGGATGCAGGAGCCCGGGCATGCCGCGGGGTCGACAGTGGTGGGGCTCTTCGAGTCCGGCCAGGCCACCGTTCTCGCCGCCGATCCGGCCGGGCGCGTCCAGGATGCAGTCGAGGAGGGTCTGCGCTGGGTTTCCCCGATCGGGACCCAGACCCGCCGCGCAATCGTCGACGTCGAGGTTGGAGGGACGAGGGTCTCGGCGGGCTCGAATCTCGGCGTCCTCGTGTCCTCCGCCAACCGCGACGAGGCGGTGTGGGGGCCGACGGCAGCTGCCTACGACCTCTGCCGCCCGAGGCGAAACCATGCAGCGTTCGGCTTCGGCCCACATTTCTGCTCCGGCCACCATTTCTCCCGCGTGCAGATGCGGATCGCCGTGCAGAGGCTCTTCGAACGGCTCCCGAACCTGCGGCCGGATCCGGAGCGGCCACCCCTCTTCAGGGGTTGGGAGTTCCGCGCGCCACAGCACCTGCACGTTCGCTGGGATGCCTGATGGGCGTTGACCTCGGCCCTGCCGACCTCGCCGACGGCGAGCTGCGTGAGGTGAAGGTAGGCAACCTCTCATTTGCGGTGGCCCGGCTGGGTCACGGCTACGTGGGGTTCGAGATCTGGTGCACACACGAGGAATGCCCGCTCACGGACGGATGGCTGGAGGGAAAGGCGATTCGCTGTGCCTGCCACGGAGCGCTCTTCTCGCTCGAGGACGGTGCCGCGCTCGAGGGTCCGGCGACGGAACCGATCCGCGTCTTCCCTGCGTGGCAGACGGCCGCCGGGCGCATCGAGGCGGCACCTATCCTTCCCGCGTGAGCCTTCGCCTCGACGTCCCCCGCGAGCAGGCACTCGATCGCGCTGCCGAGATCGTCGCCGCCGGCTGGCGGAGCTTCGACCAGGCGCGTTCCATTGAGCCCCCGATCGACGACCGGCTCAAGGCGCTGCTCGGTGCTGCCCTGCCCGAATCGGCAACGAGTGTCCTCGAGGTGCTCGAGGACGCCCGCCGTGCCCTCGACGAGTCGATTGCGCAAACGCGTCCCCGCTTCTTCGCTTTCGTTGCGTCGTCGGGTCTCGAAATCGGCGTGCTCGGCGACCTCCTCGCCTCGTGCTTCGACGCGAACCTGGCAGTGTGGGCTGCCGCCGCGACGGAGATCGAGGATCAGGCGGTCCGCTGGGTGGCAGAGTTCATCGGCTTCCCGGCAGCGGCCGGCGCCTTCACGAGCGGCGGCACGGTGTCGAACATGACGGCGCTCGCAGCGGCGCGCGAGCGGGCGATCCCAGGCTCGCGACGGCACGGTATCGGCAGCGCCCCTGCGACGCTCTACTGCTCGGAGGAGGCGCACTACTCGATTCAGCGGGCGGCCGAGATCCTCGGGCTCGGCTCCGGCAACGTGCGCGCACTCCCGATCGACGGGAACCGGCGGCTCGTGCCTGAGGCTGTTCGGGGGGCGATCCGCGCCGACCGCGCGGCCGGGCGCGTTCCGGTTGCTGTCGTCGCCACCGCGGGCACCACGCTCACAGGTGCGGTCGACCCGATCGACGACGTCGCGGATGTGTGCGCCGAGGCCGGTGTCTGGCTGCACATCGACGGTGCCTACGGGCTTCCCGCCGCGACCACCCCGTCTGCCGGCCATCTCTTCGTCGGTCTGGACAGGGTCGACTCCGTGACGCTCGATGCGCACAAGTGGCTGTATCTCCCCAAGGCGTGCGGCGTCCTGCTCGTGCGCCACCGTGACGATCTCTTCCAAGCGTTCTCCCATGAGGAGGCGTACATCCCGCACGAGCGGACCGGCCATATGGTCGACATCACGCTCGAGTATTCGCGGCCGTTTCGGGCGTTGAAGCTCTGGCTCGCCTTTCGGGCCCACGGCGCGCAGGCGTTCCGTGATGCGATTGAAGACAACCTGAGACAAGCGCGCCTGCTCTATGAACTCGTCCTCGCCCACGACGCCCTCGAGCCCCTCTGTGGGCCGCCGCCCCTCTCGATCGTCCCGTTTCGCCACATTCGCACGAGGGGTGACCTGAACGCCGAGAACGCCCGCCTCGTGCGAGCGCTCCAGGACGACGGTCGCGTCTGGGTGGCGCCGGCGACAATCGACGACAAGGTCGGCCTCAGGCCCTGCCTCGTCAATTTCCGCACCACCGACGCCGACGTGCGCGCGCTCGTCGAGATCGCCGTCGAGCTCGCGCCCCACTGACACGCGGCGTACCAGCCAAGGTGTGTATACCCCCCTAGGGTACGATGAATGGATATGGCAGTCTCCGCTCATGACAGCGTTCACACGAGGCTCGAGCTCGAGGGGATGACCTGCGCCTCCTGCGCTGCCCGGATCGAAAAGGGCCTCAACCGGTTGGACGGCGTCGCGGCGAGTGTGAACTACGCCGCCGAGACGGCGAGCGTCGACTTCGATCCCGGGCTCGTTACCGTGGACGAGCTACTGCGGGCCGTCGAGGCGGCCGGCTACGAGGCGCATCTCGCTGGTAGCCGGGGCGAGAGGCCTCCCGGCGAACGAGGCGGTCGTCGCCTCGTCGTTGCAGCAGCCCTCTCTGTGCCGGTGTCGCTGATCGCAATGGCCTCGCCACTCCACGTCGCGGGCTGGGAGTGGCTGGCGCTGGCGTTGACCGTCCCCATCGTCGCGTGGTGCGGCTTCCCGATCCATCGCGCGGCGGCTCGTGCCGCCCGCCACGGCGGGGCGACGATGGACACGCTCATCTCGGTCGGAACGCTCTCCGCTTTCGGGTGGTCGGTGGTCGTTCTGCTCTTCGTGCCGGACGGCGACGTCTACTTCGAGGTCGCCGCCGTCGTGACGACGCTGATCCTCCTCGGCCGCTGGCTCGAGCAGGGAGCGCGTCGCCGCTCAGGCGCGGCGATCCGGTCGCTGCTCGAACTCGGCGCGAAAGACGTCGTGGTGTTGCACCACGGCGTCGAGACGCGGCTACCGGTGTCCGAGCTCGGAGTCGGCGACATCTTCGTCGTGCGGCCGGGAGAGCGGATCGCAACCGACGGTGTCGTCGTCGAGGGCGCTTCGGCGGTCGATGCCTCGATGCTGACCGGTGAGCCCGTGCCAGTCGAGATCGGGCCCGGCGACCCGGTTGCAGGCGCGACGGTCAACACGTCGGGGCGGCTCGTCGTGCGTGCAACGAGCGTCGGCGAGGACACTGCGCTGGCCCAGATAGCCAGGCTCGTCACCGAGGCGCAGGAAGGCAAGGCGCCAGTCGAGCGCCTTGCCGATCGGGTGGCGGGGGTATTCGTCCCGATCGTGCTCGCGATTGCCGGCTTGACGCTGATCGGCTGGCTCGTGACGGGCCACTCCGCCGCGGCGGCTTTCACCGCGGCCGTCGCAGTGCTGATCATCGCGTGCCCCTGCGCCCTCGGTCTCGCGACGCCGACCGCGCTCATGGTCGGCACCGGCCGGGCCGCCCAGCTCGGCATCGTCGTTCGCGGGCCCGATGTGCTGGAGCAGACGCGCAGGATCACGACGATCCTGCTGGACAAGACGGGAACGCTCACGGAGGGTCGGATGTGGGTCGACGAGGTCGTTCCGGCGCCCGGCACGGCGCCTGACGACATCCTTCGTGACGCCGGCGCGGCCGAGGCGGCGAGCGACCACCCGATTGCCCGCGCGATCACACGTCACGCCGTCGAACGGCTCGGCAGGCTCCCGGCGGTCGAATCGTTCGGGGACCGTGCCGGGCTCGGAGTCGAGGCGGTAGTGGGTGGCAGCAGGGTCGTCGTCGGCCGGCCCGCGCTGCTCGGCGAGCACTCGCTCGCCATCCCTCTCGTGCTCGCAGCTGCCGTCTCCAGTGCGGAGGACAGCGGTCTCACAGCGGTCGTGGTTGCTGTCGACGGGGAGGTGAGGGGAGTCGTGACCGTCGGTGATCGCGCCAGGGAGACCAGCCGAGAGGCCGTTGCGGCGCTCGTCCAGCTCGGTCTCGAGCCCGTGTTGCTGACCGGTGACAACGAACGGGCCGCCCGCAGCGTCGCGCGTGCCGTCGGGATCGAACGCGTCGTCGCGGATGTGCTTCCGGCCGGCAAGGCGGAGGAGGTGGCACGTCTGCAGGCGCGTGGCGCGGTCGTGGCGATGGTGGGCGACGGCGTCAACGACGCGCCCGCGCTTGCTGCCGCGGATCTCGGGATCGCGATCGGCACCGGCACGGACGTGGCCATCGAGGCGAGCGACCTGACGCTCGTTTCGGGCGACCTGAGGGCGGCCGTCGACGCGATCGCGATCGCCCGCCGGACGCTTGCAACGATCAGGGGCAATCTGTTCTGGGCGTTTGCCTACAACGTTGCCGCGATCCCGCTCGCAATCGCGGGTCTTCTCGATCCGATCGTCGCCGCGGCCGCGATGGCCCTGTCGAGCCTGTTCGTCGTCACCAACTCGCTGCGGTTGCGCCGCTTCCGCAGCGTCCGCGAGGAGCGCACATGACCCATGGCTATACGAAAGAGAAGGAGGCGCTGATCAAGCGCCTCGCCCGCATCGAGGGGCAGGTTCGTGGCATCGCAGGGATGGTCGACGGCGATCGCTACTGCATCGACATCCTCACCCAGATCGGTGCCGTTCAGGCGGCTCTCGACAAGGTATCGCTCGGTTTGATGGACGACCACGTGCGCCACTGCGTGCTCGGAGCAACCGGGGCCGTGCGCGAGGAGCGCGCCGAGGAGCTGATCGGCGCCGTCGGTCGCTTGATGCGCACGCGCTGAGCCGGGCGGGGAACGGCGACCGCAGCCCGCTCCCACCACCCGCAACACCGGCTTAACCGCCACTACCCCGCGGTTCACGATGCCGCCCGTATAACGAGGTCATGGAATCGATCGCACCTCCTCCCCTTCCGGGTCCGGCTACGCCGGTCGGCCCGACGCGCTCGAGTTCCACCCTGAAGCCGTTTGCCCTCCTTGCCGCCGCCGCCGTGCTCGGTGGAGGCGCGGCCCTCGGTGGTGCCGCCGCCGTCGGCGCCTTCGACGGGTCGTCGAAGACGACGTTCGTCCGGCAGCCGGGTGCGGCGCCGAGCAGTGTTCCCGCTGCCGCCGGCACGGCGCTTTCGATCAACGAGATCTACAAGCGCAGCGGTCCGGGAGTGGTTCAGATCACCTCGACGATCGGCTCCTCCACCTCATCGACCGGCCAGTTCCAGGAGTCGTCCCAGGCGCTCGGGTCGGGTTTCGTGCTGGACAAGGAGGGGCACGTCGTCACCAACTACCACGTCATCGACGGGGCGACCTCGATCGAGGTGCGTTTCTCGAACGACGACACGCTGAAGGCGACCCTCGTCGGCAGCGACCCGTCCACGGACGTCGCCCTGCTCGAGGTCGACGCGGCCGCGCGCGCGCTCACCCCGCTCGCCCTCGCCGACTCGGACGGGATCGAGGTAGGTGACGCCGTGGTAGCGATCGGCAACCCCTTCGGTCTCGAGCGCACCGTCACGGCCGGCATCGTCAGCGCCCTCCAACGGGCGGTACAGGCTCCCAATGGCTATTCGATCGATCACGTCATCCAGACCGACGCGCCGATCAACCACGGCAACAGCGGCGGCCCGCTCCTGAACACCCGTGGCGAGGTGATCGGGATCAACTCGCAGATCGAAACCGGCGGGGCCGGGGACGGCAACGTCGGCATCGGCTTCGCCGTGCCGTCGAACACCGTCAAGTCCGTGATCGGCCAGTTGCTTGCCTCCGGCAAGGTCGAGCACGCCTACCTCGGCGTGTCCGCGGTCGAGGTCACATCGGACGTCGCGAAGTCGTTCCGCCTTCCGGTCACCAAGGGTCTCGTGATCCAGACCGTCAGCCCCGGCTCAGGCGCCGCCGGGGCAGGGCTGCAGGCGGGCAGCGAACAAGTCGTGATCGCGGGTGAGAGCTTCCGGATGGGCGGCGACGTCATCGTCGCGGCGGACGGGAAGGCGATCTCGACGATCGACGAGTTGCGCGACGTGATCGCGGCGCACGAGCCCGGCGAGAAGGTCGACCTCAAGATCTACCGCGGTGATGCCGCGAGGACGGTCACCGTCACGCTCGGACGGCAACCGACCTCCGTCGCCCAGTAGTCGCCCTTCACCGGCTCTGCCGGCCGCCTCCCGACCCGACGAGGGTCCCGGAGAACGGCCGTCCGCGGTCTCGGTGGTCGTCGCGTCGCTTGCCGGTGTCGTTATCGTGCTGCCGTGACCGAATACGAGATGCCGGAGCGCGGCTCTCTGCTCCTCGACGAGGAGCAGGCTGTCGAGGATGAGGAGCTCTGGGTAGACGACGGCTCGAGCGACTATCACGGCTGGTATTGCGTGCAAACCGATCCCTTCCCCTGTCCCGCTGTCGGCTGTACATTCGTCGCTCGGCACATGACGGCGGCGCACCTCGTGCTCGTCTGGGAGGAACGCGACGATCCCAATCTGCTGTGGCATGCGCAGCGGGCCATGGAGGTCGGTCGCAATCCCCGGGTTGTCACGTACGAGCCGTCGTTCGGCCCGAGCGCCTCGTATTACGCCTGGGAGGCGGCCGGGAGACCCGTGCACGGCGTTCGCGGCAAAGTCTGACGCAGCCCGACGTCGATGTGCATCGTCACGTCCACCCCCCGGTACCATCCCCCGGGATGGCGACCCAGTTCGAGACGCTGCACGTCACCGGGATCCGCTGTGAGCGGTGTGTCAACCGGCTGGCGGCGACCTTGCGGGGCCATGAGGGTCTGGAGAGCGCGAACGCGAACCTGATGGGGCTGGTCGCGCTCCAGTTCGACGACGAGAAAACCTCGCGGGACGCGCTCCTCGCGGCCATGGCGAAAGCCGGCTTCCGCGAGCTCGAGATCGTGTAGGCGGAATAAGCCGGCGCTCGATCGCGTTTCAGCGTCCGTAACCGCTACGGTTGCGCGGTGGGTGAGGCGGAGCCCGACATCGAGGGACGGCGGATCGCGGCGGAAGCTCGCGACCGTGTTCGCTTCGAGGAAGAGGCGCTCGCACTCGCCGACCAGGTGTATCGCGTCGCACGCAGGCTCGTCGGAACCCGTGAAGAGGCTGAGGATCTTGTTCAGGACACCTACGGTCGTGCATTCAGGAGCTGGCGCTCATACACCCCGGGCACGAACCTCCGCGCGTGGCTGCTGCGCATCCTCACGAACCTCAATCTCGACCGCGGTCGCAAGATCCAGCGAACGCCCGACATGCAGCCGATCGAGGAAGGCGACTACTACCTGGCGAACAGGATGGTCGAATCGCAGGGCGAGCAGGTACTCGACCAGGATCGCGTCGTCGAAAAGCTCTCCCAGGACTCGATCGTGACCGCGCTGTCCTCTCTCCCTCACGACTTCCGGGACACCGTGGTGCTCGTCGACATCGGTGAGTTCAGCTACGCCGACGCGGCCCAGATCCTCGATATTCCGATCGGCACCGTCATGTCGCGGCTGCACCGCGGCCGGCGACTGCTCAAGCAGAAGCTCGCAGAGGAGGCGATCTCGTGAGCCACGGACCGTGCGATGCGTGCGAGGAGCTCCTGCAGGGGTATCTCGATCGCGAGCTCACCGACACCGAGGTCGCCCAGGCAGAGTCGCACCTCGACGGCTGTGACTACTGCCGGCGCCGATATCGCTTCGAGGTTTCGCTGCGGCAGTACGTGCAGACCACGGCGGTGGAGCGGATGCCCACCGGCCTGATGGAGAAGTTGATGCAGCTTCGGTCGGCGGACGCCTAGGACGCCTACCGCAACCGCTCCGGCAGGTCTGCCGGGGTGTTCACGTCTCCGGGATCGCCGAGGTCGTCGCAGGGAACGAGTCGTACGTCGAGCTGGCGCAACCCCGCGTCGGGGATCGTGCCCCAGGCCTCCCGGGCGACGAGCAACGGATGACCTCGCTGACCGCCGTAGGAGGCTGCCACCAGGCTGCCGCCTTCGGCCCGCCAGGAGTCGATCACCCGCTCCACTGCAGCGGGGGCGAGATCGGGCCCATCGGCAAGGACGACGATCGCAGCCTCGTGTTCGCCCCCGAGCTCCTCGAGCCCGCTGGCGAGTGACGCGCCCGGGCCGCGTTTCCACCCTGCACACGTAACCACCCGTGCAGGCGTCTCGAGCGTATGCGCCCCCGCGACGACCACGATCTCGTCGACGGGGCTCTGTTCCAGCCGTTCGAGCACCTCGGGCAGAAGCAGCCGCTGCTTCGGGGTTCCGAACCGGGACGCCTCCCCGGCGGCGAGGACGATCGCCGCGATACTCACTGTTCCTCGACCGTCACCGATTCGATCACCACGGGGCGGGTCGGCTGTTCGGTTGCCGGGTCGCCGAGTTCGCCGATGCGCTCGACGACGTCGATGCCGCTCGTGACGTTGCCGACGACGGCGTAGTCGGGGGGCAGGCCGATGTCGTCACCGGTGACGACGAAGAACTGGCTGCCGGAGGTTCCTGCCGGCTCGGCTGGCGACTTCGCCATCGCGACGACACCCTTCGTGTAGCTCGTGTCCGAGGGGGGCACGTCGACCGTCTGGTAGCCGGGCCCACCGCTCCCTGACTGGGTCGGGTCGCCGCCCTGGATCACGAAGCCCGGCACGATCCGGTGGAAGATCGTGTCGTCGTAGAAGCCTGACGTCGCAAGGGACACGAGTGAGGCCGCCGTGGCCGGTGCCTTCGCGAGATCGAGCGTGACCGTGAACGAGCCGCAGTTCGTGTTGATGACAAGGGCGTACGTCTTCTCGGGGTCGAGGCGCTCCTTCGGTGCCGTCGCCCCGCCGTCGTCGCGCGCCGGCGGGACCGCGACGTCACTGCAGCCCTCCGTTGTCGAAGTCGTGTCGTTGACCTCGGTCGTGGTCTCGGTGCTCGTGGCGGCGCTGTCGCTCGACGAGCCGCCGCACCCGGTCCCGAGCAGGCCAAGGGCGAGAAGGATCAGGAACGTCCGCCGCACCGGCCGATCCTATCCCGCTTGACGTGCGCGGGCAGGCACCTGTAGTCCTAACAGCGTGATGATGACGCTCGAGATCAATGGACAGAAGCACGTCGTCCAGGCCGAGGGCCGGCGGCTGCTCGCCGTGTTGCGCGACGACCTCGAGCTGTTCGGCACGAAGCTCGCGTGCGGTGAGGGTGCCTGTGGTGCGTGCGCCGTGCTGGTCGACGGCAGGCCCGTCAACGCGTGCCTGTTACTGGCCGAGGCGGCAGTGGGCCACGAGATCGTGACGATCGAAGGCCTCTCGACCGGCCGTGCGTCCTCGCTGCAACAGGCGTTCGTCGCAGAGGACGCGCTCCAATGCGGGTTCTGCACGCCGGGCCAGATCGTCAGTGCAACGGCGCTGCTCGAGCGGACGCCGCGGCCGACAGCTGCGCAGGTCAGAGAGGCGATGGCGGGCAACCTGTGCCGTTGCGGTGCCTACCCGAAGATCGAGCGCGCGATCCTACGCGCCGCGGATGCCCTGTGACCCGTTTCGTCCGGACGCAAAAGGAGATGGAGGGGCGGTACGAGGACGTCTGGGTGCTCGTCGACGACTCCGACGATGTCGAGAGCTGGGCGCCTGCCGCCGATCTCGTTCTCGTCGGCCGCCCGGCGCCGCGACAGGACGGTGCCGCGCGTGTCGCCGGGCGTGTCCGGTTCACCGTCGACGTGCGGCTCGCCGGCATGCTCCACGCGGCGGTCCTTCGCTCACCCGCTGCCAAAGGACGTGTCCGCGCGCTCGACCTCGAAGCGGCACTCGCGACCCCGGGTGTCCGGGCGGTGATCGGCCCGGAGAGCGAGCTCTCGCTGACGGCGGGCAACCCGATTCTCACCGCCGAGCCCGGCTACGCAGGCGAGCCGATCGCGGTGGTCGCGGCCGAGACCCTTGAGGCAGCACGTGCCGGCGTCCGCGCTCTGGCCCTCGACCTCGAGGTGCTCGTGCACGTCGTCGACCCGCAGCAGGCCCTGAACGAGCAGCGTTTCACGACCGATCCGACCGACGACGTCCGCGGGGACGCAGAGGCGGCACTCGCTGCCGCCGAGGTCACCGTCGAGCTTGCTCTCGAGACACCGGCGCAGGTGCATAGCGCCCTCGAGCCGCACGGCGCCGTCGCGTTCTGGGACGGCGACCGTCTGACCGCCTGGGTGTCGACCCAGGGGATGTTCTCTGCCCGCGACGAGCTTGCACAGGCGTTCGGGCTGCGCAAGGACGACGTTCGGGTGCGGACGGAGTTCGTCGGTGGCGCCTTCGGAGCCAAGCAGGGAGCGGGGTTCGAGGCCCTCGTGGCGGCCGAGCTCGCCCGGCTCACGGGCCGACCGGTGCGGCTCGTGAACGAGCGGCATGCTGAGCAGCTCGACGGTGGCCGTCGCGCCGCGACCCGTCAGACCGTGCGGCTCGGTGCGCGTCGGGACGGCACGATCACCGCCATCGACGCCGACGCGGTCGTGGCGATGGGGCAGGGCGGCTGGGTGTTTCCGGTCCTGATTCCCGCACGCACGCTCTATCGCTGTGATGACATGCGCGCGCTGACCTTCCCGGTGAAGACGAACCTTCGTGCGCAGAGAGCGTTCCGCGCCCCCGGGGTGATGGAGGGCACGACCGCCTTCGAGCAGGCGATCGACGAGCTCGCGCTCGCGCTCGACCTCGACCCGCTCGAGCTGCGCCGCCGAAATCACGCCGACGTCGATCAGGTGAGCGGACTGCCGTACTCGAGCAAGCAGCTGCTCGCCTGCTACGACCGGGCTGCCGAGCTCGCCGGTTGGGAGGAGCGCCAGGAGCTCCGGACTTCGCGTGGCGACGGGCTCCTGCGGGGCATGGGTTGTGCGACGCAGATCTGGTGGGGAGGCGGTGGGCCGCCGTCGCACGCGACGGTCCGGCTCGATTCCGAGGGGCACGCCGCTGTGGTGACCGGAATCCAGGACATCGGCACCGGCACGTTCACGGGTGCGCAGATCATCGCGGCCGAGGAGCTCGGGCTACCGCTCGATCATGTTCGCGTTGTCGGGGGGGATACGGCGCCCAACGTCTACGGCCCGGTTGCAGGCGGCTCACAGACGACGTCGTCCGTGATGCCCGCGGTGAGGTCGGCGGCGGCGAAGGTACGCAAGATGTTGCTGCAGCTCGCCGGCGACGTGTTCGAGATCGCGGCGGGCGATCTCGAGATCCACAACGGCCGCATCCGCTCGCATGACGGGGCGATCGACGTCGGCGTGACCGAAGTGACCGGCAAGCTCGGCAACGCCACGATCGACGGCTCGGGCTCTCGCGGCCCCAACCCCGAGGGCTTTGTCGTGCACACGTTCGGCTGCCAGATCGCGCAGGTAGTCGTGGACGCCTCGCTGGGCGAGGTTCGCGTCGAAAGGATCGTCGCAGTGCACGACGTCGGGCGGATCGTGAATCCGTTGACCGCCTCGAGCCAAGTCGAGGGAGGGGTGCTGCAGGGGATGGCGTTCGCTCTCTCGGAGGAGCTCGTCGTCGACCCGACCACCGGCGTCCCCGTCAATGCCCACCTCGACGACTACAAGCTGCCGACCATCGCCGATGTGCCGGAGATCGTGATCGACTACCCTCACATACCGGACGCAAACCTGCCGAACGTCGGTGCCAAGGGGCTCGGCGAGCCCCCGATCGTCCCGACCGCCGCCGCGATCGCCAACGCGTTCGCGCACGCAACCGGGCGCAGGGCGGCTTCGCTGCCCTTGACGCGAGACCGCGTGCTCGAGGCGCTCGCATGATCTCCTACGCCAGGCCCGGCTCGGTCGACGAGGCGCTCGAGCTGTTGGCCCACGATGGTGCCGTAATCCTCGCGGGTGGCACGGATCTGGTGGGGCAGATCGATCGTGGGATCCGCGCGCCCTCGCTCCTCGTCGACCTGCAGGAGGCAGGGCTCGGAGGCATCGTTGCGCATGGAAGGGGCATCCAGATCGGGGCGACGGCAACGCTCGCGGAGGTCGCCGGCGCCGAGCTCGTCGAGGCCTATTCGGCAGTTGCGACCGCAGCCGGACTTGCCGCGTCGCCGCTCCTGCGCAACCAGGGGACGGTGGGCGGCAACCTCTGCCAGCACACGCGCTGCTGGTACTACCGTGGCGAGGAGTGGCACTGCTGGCTCGGTGGTGGCGACACGTGCTTCGCCCAGATCGGTGACCACCGCAAGCACAATCTCGAGCCGGGAGACTGCATCTCGGCGCACCCCTCCGATCTCGCTCCTGCCCTCGCAGCCGGTGGTGCCGTCGTGGTGCTCCGGTCGCGCGATGGTGAGCGGGAGCTTCCGCTCCTCGAGCTCTACCGCCGGCCGACGGCCGAAAATCGCTCCCTCGTCACGCTCGCGGCGGGCGAGATCGTGGTGGCGGTACGGCTGCCGGCACCTCCCGACGCCTCGGTGTACCTCCGCACGGGCGAGCGGCAGGCCTTCTCCTTCCCGCTCGTCTCGGTCGCCGCTGCGCGCCGGGGCGACGCCGTCACCCTCGTCGCAGCGGGTGTCGCCAACGTTCCGCGTGCGCTCGACCCCGCCGATCCGCTCGTCGGCCTCCCCGGCCACCCGCAGAGCGCCTGGAAACGCAAGGTGCTGGCAACGCTCGTCGAGCGGGCGTCGGCGGCCCTCGGCGGGCTGTAGGCCCGGGACGCCAGGCTAGAGCCCGGCGTCGAGCGCCGTCACCGCGAGGATGTCCGCGATGTGGACGAGCATGCGTGCGGGACGGGCGACCAGCTCCGATTCCTGACGATCCTCGATCTCGCCGATCCCGTGCCAGAGCTCTGCTGCGGCGGAGAGCGCCTGGCGGATCAAGTCGGCGTCGGGAACTCCGTCAACGTTTGCCTCGTGTGCCGCATTGAGCGCGAGCCCGAGGCCTCCCGCCCGGTCGGGTTGCCGCATCCAGAGGAGCGGCGTCGCCGTCCCGATGTAGTGGTGAATGCGAGCGAGGGGGAGGGAGTGCGAGATCACATCGGGTCCCCTGGGTGCCGTGAGCACCGGCAACGGGTCGCCGTTCTTGATCGCCAGGGCCGTACCGCCGAGCATCCCGCGAACCTCGGCCTCGTCGAAACTCGCGACTCGCGCCGCGCGGAGCGCGAGTAGGAGTTGATTCGGGAGGCGCCCATAGGGGTAGTCGGTCGCGAACAAGATCTGCTGCGGCGCCACCTGGCGCATGAGGTCGATGAGGTCGACGACGCTCCACAGCGAGGTGTCGAAGAAGACCCCGGGCACGTGCGCGAAGTGGCCTGCGAGCCCTCCGAGGTCGGCGATCCCGGCATGAGCGATGATCAGCCGAACGTCGGCGTAGCGGTCGACGAGCGCTGCGAGGTGGTCGCCGATCGGCGGCAGGCCGCGGCCGCCGTGGATCAGAATCGGGACGTCGTGCTCGACCGCGAGTGCAAAGACCGGGTCGAGGCGCTCGTCGCCGACCGAGAACTTCTGCGCTCGCGGGTGCAGCTTGATCCCACGGGCGCCGAGTTCGAGACAGCGGCGTGCTTCCTCGACGGGCCTCTTTTCGAGGTCCAGCCGGACGAAGGGGACGATCCGATCCGGGTTTTCGGCGGCATACGCGAGCGTGCGGTCGTTCGCGGCCGTGAATCCGGGGACGCGGTCGGGCTCGTCGAGACAGAACGTGAACGCGCCCGTGATACCGACGCGGTCGAACATCGCGAGCATCTCGTCGGGGCGCGCACGCATCCCGTCGATGTCGTCTCCCAGATGTGTGTGAGCGTCGAAAAGGACGGTTTCCGGCGGCAACTCGCCGAGGATGCGCTCCGTGATGCCGTCCAGAATCCGGTGCGCACGATCGAGGGTGTTCACGGTTCGAGTCTACGCAGCCGCGAGCAGACGCTCGACGAAGATCGTCTCGGGAACGGCACCGACCCAGGCCAGGCGGCCATTGGCGACGATTGCCGGTACTGACAAGACGCCGTGACGGTCGGCGGCGGCTGCGAACTCCGTCGCCTCCACGGCCGAGGCCGAGACCCGCGGGGTCGCGAGCGCACAGCGGTACGCCATCAGCACGGCGGGCGGACAGTGAGGGCAGGTCGGGGTGACGTACACCTCGAGTGCGACGTCGTGCTCGAGGCTCGCGATCGCGGCGAGCGAGCCTTCCGAGAGCGAGCTCGCTGCCCGGCCTGCTTCCGCGATCGCTCCCACCAGGGTCGTCAGCTCGAACCCCCACGGCAGCCCGTGGTAGACGAGCCGCCCGCCGACCGTGGTCTTCGGCCAGCTCCCGCGCGCCTTCGTCTCGCTCACCGTCAGGACGACGCGCTCCGAGAGCCGGGCGACCTGCTCGAGGAGTGCCTGCGTCTCGGCACCGAAGTCGATCTCGTGGCCGCCGGCGATCACGGTCACGGGTATCTCCTCGGGGCCGAGCTCGAGCAGCAGCGGCACGTCACGCTCGAGCCCTTCGAGGACTCCACGGATGGCCTCGCGCTCGTGCTCCCCGAGCACCTTCACCCGACGAGCGCCGACATCTTGTCGCCGAGATAGGTGAGGTAGGGCTGTGGGTCGATCGCGTCCGATCCCGTAAGGCGCTCGAGGGTTTCTTTCGGTGTCAGCTTGCGTCCATACGCATAGAGGTTCTCGCGCAGCCAGTCGGACAGCTCGAGCAAGTCGCCGCTCGCCATCTGCTCGTCGAGGTCGGGGATCGCCTCGCGGACCTTACCCCAGATCTGGAGCGAGATGATGTTGCCGAGGGCATACGTGGGGAAGTAGCCGATGCCGCCGCCCGACCAGTGCACGTCCTGGAGCACGCCGTCGGCGTTCGACGGAACGTCGACACCCAGGAACTCCTTCATCCGCGTGTTCCAGATTTCCGGTAGGTCTTCGAGCTCCACGGCGCCCGCTATCAGCTCCTGCTCGAGCTCGAACCGGAGGATGATGTGAAGCGAGTAGGTCGTCTCGTCGGCGTCGACGCGGATGAGCCCGGGCTCCGCCCGGTTGATTGCGCGCATGAACGAGTCGAGCTCCACCTCGCCGAGCTGCCCCGGGAAGGTCTTCTGGAGCGGTGCGTACCAATGCTCCCAGAAGGGTCTGCTTCGGCCGACGAGGTTTTCCCACGTCCTGCTCTGGGACTCGTTCACGCCGAGCGAGGGTGCGCCGCCGAGCGGCGTCCGCATGAGCGAGTCGGCGATGCCGTGTGCGTACAACCCGTGACCGGCCTCGTGTAGCGTCGACCAGATCGACTCGAGGTCGTCCGGCCGGTACCGGGTCGTCAGTCGTACGTCCCGGTTCGAGAACGACGTGCAGAACGGGTGGGCCGTCGGATCGAGGCGCCACGCGCCTTGCTCGAACCCGAGCGTCGGGAGAACCCGCTCGGCGAACTGCCGCTGCGCGTCGGGGTCGAAGGCTCCGTGCAAGAACGAGGCGTCGACCTGGGGCGCCGTGCGGACGAGCTCGGTCAGCGCAGGGCGTAGCGTGGCGAACACCTCGCGCACCTCCGTCGTCGTCATCCCGGGCTCGTAGTCGTCGAGCAGCGCCGTGTAGGGCAGGTCGGACGGCTCGTAGCACTCGATGTAACGGCGTTTCAACTCGACATTCGTCCGTAGGTACGGCAGGAACGCGGCGAAGTCGTCGTCCCGCCGGGCTTCGACCCATGCCTGGTGCCCCCGGGCTGCTGCGCGCGTCATCTCGACCCGGAGCTCCGTGGGGAGTCGGCGGGCCTTCTCCCAGTCGCGGCGCGTGACGCGAATCAGACTCGCGTCGTCCGAGTCGTACGGAAGCGATTCCTCGAGCCGTGCAAGCCGGTCGAGCAGGCGACCGACGTCGGGATCCGTGAAGCGCTCGTGGACGATGCGGCCGAGCGTCGCGAGCGACTCGGCCCGCGATTCGGTGCCGAGCGGTGGCATCGACACCCGTTGCTCCCACCCGAGGACGCCCGCCGCGCGGCTGACGTCGGAGATCTCCGCGAGCCGTTCTCGGAGCGTCGTCAGATCGTCCATTTCCCGGACCCTATCGATGCGCTGCGACGCCGTGCTCGGCGTTAGGATCGTCGGAGATGACCGACATCCTCGTCATGGGCATCATGCGCGCCAAGCTTCATTGCCCGGGGCTTCGCCATGACGGTGTGACGAGGCCCTCGTCCGAGCCGGAGGTTTTCGCGGCGTGAGCGACCACACGATTCATACGTTCTCGGATGAGGCGCGCCGGTTCCCGCCCTCGCCCGTGTTCGCGGCCCAGGCGAATGCGCAGGCCGGTGTGTACGAGGAGCCGTTCGAGGCGTTCTGGGAGCGCAACGGGCGGGAGCGGGTGAATTGGTTCGAGCCGTTCTCGGAGCTGTACCGCTGGGAGCTGCCCTTCGCGCAGTGGTATCTCGGAGGGACGCTCAACGTCGCCTACAACTGTGTCGACCGCCACGTCGAAGCGGGGCTCGGTTCGCGGGTGGCGTTCCAGTGGGAGGGTGAACCGGCGGGTGAAACGCGGACGATCACGTACGCCGAGTTGCAGCGCGAGGTGGTCCGGATGGCGAACGCGCTGAAGGAGCTCGGCGTCGGTAAGGGCACGGCCGTTGCGATCTACATGGGAATGGTGCCGGAGCTCGCGCTGGCGATGCTGGCGTGCGCGCGCCTCGGCGCTCCGCACACGGTCGTGTTCGGGGGTTTCTCGGCCGACTCGCTTTCGGACAGGATGAATGACATGGGGTGCGAGGTGCTCGTGACCCAGGACGAGGCGTGGCGTCGTGGGAAGCCGGTGCCGTTGAAGCGAGTGGCCGACGAGGCGATGGCGGACTCACCGGGTGTGCGCGCCTGCCTCGTGGTGCGGCGGACCGGGACGTCGGTACCGATCACCGACGGCCGCGACCGCTGGTACCACGAGCTCGAGGTGTCCGCTGATCCTGTGACGTGCCCGTGCGAGCCGATGGACAGCGAGGATCTGCTGTTCTTGATGTACACGTCCGGGACGACGGCGCGGCCGAAGGGGATCGCTCACACGACCGCGGGCTATCTCGTCGGGGTGGCGACGACCCACTCGCTGATCTTCGACCTGAAGCCCGAGACGGACGTGTACTGGTGCGCGGCCGACATCGGCTGGATCACGGGTCACAGCTACATCGTCTACGGGCCGTTGTGCAACGGAGCCACCTCTGTGATGTACGAGGGCACGCCCGACTTCCCGAATCATGAGCGTTGGTGGGAGGTCATCGAGCGCTACGGCGTCACGATCCTCTACACGGCGCCGACCGCGATCCGGGCGCACATGAAGTGGGGTCCCGAGCACGCAGCAGCTCACGACCTCTCGACCCTACGTCTGCTCGGATCGGTCGGGGAGCCGATCAACCCCGAGGCGTGGATGTGGTACCACGAGCACATTGGTGGTGGGGGCTGCCCGATCGTCGACACCTGGTGGCAGACCGAGACCGGGATGATTCTGATCACGCCGCTTCCGGGCGTGACGACGACGAAGCCGGGCTCGGCGACGAGGCCGTTCCCGGGTGTCGAGGCAGCCGTCCTCGACGAGCGGGGCGAGCGCGTCGAGCAAGGCGGCGGCTACCTCGTGCTCGAGCGGCCGTGGCCGGCGATGACCCGCGGCATCTTCGGGGACGACCAGCGGTTCCGCGAGACCTACTGGACGCGGTTTCCGGGCCACTATTTCGCCGGCGACGGCGCCCGGATCGACGAGGACGGGGACTTCTGGCTGCTCGGACGCGTCGACGACGTGATGAACGTGTCGGGCCACCGTCTCTCGACGATCGAGGTGGAGTCGGCGCTCGTCGACCACCCGAAGGTCGCCGAGGCTGCCGTCTGCGGACGCGCGGACGCGACGACGGGGCAGGCGATCGTCGCCTACGTGACGCTGAAGGGCAATGAGGGCCCCTCCGTCGAGATGCTGGAAGAGCTGCGCAACCATGTCGCCCACAAGATCGGAGCGATTGCGAAGCCCGCCAACATCGTCTTCACTCCGGAGCTCCCGAAGACGCGGTCGGGCAAGATCATGCGGCGGCTGCTCCGCGACGTGGCCGAGAACCGGGCGCTCGGCGACACGACGACGCTGGCCGACCCCGCCGTCGTGTCCGAGCTCGCGGCCCGCGCCGCCGAGGATCCCGAAGGGACGTAGCGGCGAGGCGAGAATCGAGGGCGTAGCCCACGATGGTCGAGCGAGGCGCAGCCTCGACGGACCAGCGACGGCCGCCCGTCGTGGGACGAAGGTCGTCCGTTTCACATCAAGCCTCTAGGTGCGCGCGCCCGCCGGTTAGACGAGGACGGTCTGCAGTCCGAGCTCGTCGAGTGTCGCGCGGACTCGCTCATCCCCGCCATCTGCCATCTCGCGGACACGCGCATGGAGCTCGACGAGGGCTGTGAGGTACTGCGCGTGTGTCATGCCGCGGCCGCCGGCGCCGGCGCGGTAGCGCATGGCGATCTCGCGTGGAACGCGTCGCAACATGATGTCCTCGTGCTCCCTGGCACCGGGGTCAGGGTCTCCTTCTCCGCGAATGAAGATCACGTCGTGCGGGTGGGGATGCGGTGGGAACGGCAGCGGCACGTTGAACGTCTCCGGCTCTGTCATGGCTGGCCTCTCGGTCGCGTGACGATCGACGACATCACGATAGCGTTGATAGCGTTCGCAATCAAGATCGCGGTACGCGGCAACCGGCCAGGCCCAAGATCGAGTCGCGACGGAGCCCGTTGCAACCGCCCCGAAGACGCCCGTCCGAATCCGGCTTGGGACCCGAATTCGCTCAGGACCCGTCGAGGAGCCGCTCGAAGCGCTCGGCGTCCTCGAACGGGCCGATCACGGCGAGGCGGAGCTGCTTGCCGACGACGTCCTGCGCGACCCGTTGGAGGTCATCGGCAGTGACGGCGTCGAGGCCGGCGAGCATCGCCTCAGGCTCCTCGGCCGCTCCGAGGAGCACCTCGCGGCGGAGCCCGAACATCAGCGTCCCGTGCGGGCTCTCGATCCCCAGCACGAAGCGACCTTTCGTGAAGGCGCGTGCCTTTTCGAGCTCGGCAGCGGGAACGGGCTCAGCGGCGATCCGGCGCAACTCGGCGGCGATCGTCGAGACGGCGTCGTCGATCCTCTGGATGTCGACCCCCGCCTGCGCCATGAGCGAGCCTGCGTCCAGGAAGCTCGAGTTGTTGCTGAACACGTAGTACGCCAGGCCCCGGCGTTCGCGTACTTCGGTGAAGAGCCGTGACGACATGCCGCCCCCGAGCACCGTCGCGAGCAGCTGCACCACGTACCGGTCCGGGTGCCCGAGCGGGTAACTGCGCGCGCCGAGGACGATGTGCGCCTGATCCGACTGCTTCGTGTGCACTGCCACGGGTGAGCCGTTCGCAGGAATCACGACTGGCTCCGGCATTCCGGTCTCGCGTGGCTCGATCGACCCGAGCAGGTCCTCGAGCCTTTCCATGAGCCCGTCTCCTATCTGGCCACCGATCCCGACGACCGTCCGCTCGGGCCGGTACCAGCGATCGATGAACGACGTGAAAGTGTCTCGAGTCGCGGCCCGAACGGTTTCCTTGGTGCCGATCACGTCGCGCCCGAGCGGGTGGTCGCCATACAGGAGGTGGTCGTAGACACCGCCGACGAAGTCGCGCGGCGTGTCGTAGTACATGTTCATCTCCTCGACGATGACACCCTTCTCCCGGTCGATCTCCCCCGAGTCGAAGCGCGAGTTGCGAATCATGTCGACGAGCACGTCGAGCGCGATATCCCGGGTGCCGGCGGCGCACTTGACGTAGTAGCCCGTGAACTCCTTGCCGGTGAAGGCGTTGAACTCGCCACCGATGCCGTCGATCTCGGTCGAGATGGCGCGCGCGGTCGGGCGTCGCTCCGTGCCCTTGAAGAACATGTGCTCGGCGAAGTGGGCGATGCCGCCGATATCGGCGGTCTCGTAACGCGAGCCCGCGGAGAACATCACGAAGCAGGAGACGGACTGGGCCTGTGGCATCGGCGCCATGAGCACCCGAATGCCGTTGGAGAGAGTGCTTCGCTCGAAGACAGCCATGGCGCCATCGTAGACACGCGGTCGCCGACGGCGTGGGATGATCGGGCGTGATGCGAACCATCGTCGACGTCGTGCCAACGCCTGTGCTCGTGCTCGTGACCGTCGCCGGCGTGCTCGGGATCGTCATGCTCGGCGTGTGGGCAGCGCGGCGGTGGATCCCGGCGACCCGCGAGGGGTTCGACGCGGAGGTCTCGTCGCAGGTGCTCGGGGTCGTTGCCTCGCTCTTCGGACTCCTGCTCGCTTTCGTCGTCGTGATCGAGTTCCAGGCGTTCAGTGCTGCGGGCGACACGGTCCAGACCGAGGCCGACGGCCTGGCGGCGATCGTCCGCGACAGCTATGCGTTCGGCGAGCCGGGCGGAGCACGCATCCGGTCGTCGATCGGCGATTACACGCGAATCGTCGTCGATCGGGAATGGGCGCTCATGCGAGACGGCGCCGAGAGCGCGGACGCCTGGCGTGGAATCGACCGGGTGTTCGAAACCATGCAGGGCTACCGGCCCGTGTCGGCGTCCCAGGTCGCTTTCTACGACGATTCGGTCCGTCACCTGAACGCGGTGCTGGCGGCGCGGAGCGACCGGCTCGGCGCGAGCGACGGCAACGACCTCCCGGCCCTGATCGCGGCAATGATCGTCGTCGGCTCGATCGTCATCCTGGGATACGTGACGCTCGTCGGCTCGCGGAGCGCGGCCTTCCATGCGATCGGGGCAGCCACGATTGCGATTATCATCGGCTTCTCACTCGTGGTTCTCCTCACGCTCCAGTTTCCGTTCTCGGGCGGTCTCGCGGTCGACTCCCGTCCGTTCAAGGAAGGGGAGCTGGCGCAGTTCTTCGCTCAGTCGAAATGACTCATGACCAGGCCCTCGCCGCTCTCCGGAGCGTGATCGACGGCACGCCCGGACCGGTGTCCGTGGTGGTCGTCGACACGCATGGCGAGGTGGTGGCCTCGGTCGCGATGAGCGGCGCGGCGCGTGACACCTACCTGAACGCTCAGCGCAAGGCGTATACCGCTGCGCGGAGCGATGCGTTCACGACCCGCCAGCTGGCAGACAAGGCCGGCGGTTCGCCGACCGAGCTTGCGAGCTTCGATCCACAGTTCAGCTTCTTTCTCGGCGGTGTCGCAGCCCTGGACGACGGCCTTCGCGTCGGCGCCGTCGGTGTCAGCGGACTGCCGGGTGAGGTGGACGAGGAGCTCGCCGTTGCCGCAATCCGCGCTGCCGGGCTCGACGCCCCCTCGTAGGGGATCATGCGCGAACGCGAAGCGCGCGCAACCGCTTGCGCTCGACCGGCAGGTAGAACCCGAGCGGGAGAAGCAGCAACGGATACGCGAGGATGAGGCCGATCGCAAGCGGGAGCCCGGCGCCTACGACCTTGCCCAGTGAAGCGAGGGCGACGGCCGCGGCGGCGGCCGTCAGGACGCGGCGCCATTGATACGGGACCGGGAAGATCCGCTGTGCCCACCACGCCATCCCGGCGAACATCACGGTGTAGGCGGCGACCGTTGCGACGGCAGCACCCATCATGCCGTAGACAGGGATCAGCGTCAGGTTGAGCGCCACGTTGACCACAGCCGCGATCCCCGTGATCACCCAGTTGAACTGGGTGCGGCGGGCGCGGCCGATGCCGATCGAGATCACGATGAAGCCGCCGAACGAAACCGCCGCGAATGCGAGAGGGCCGACGACGCGCGACGCGCTCGAGAACTCGGGAGCCGTGAGCCAGTCGACGAGCCATGGCGAGAGCAACGTCAACGCGGTCGCTATCCACGCCGTCAAGACGACGAGGTAGGTGAGCACCCAGGCGTACGTTCGCTTGGCTTCGTCGTCGCTCTTGATCGAGTACGCGAACGCCGGCCACGCCATTCTGAAGGCTGTGAGGAGCAACACCATCGCCGAGGCGATGCGTACGCCGACGGAGTAGAGGCCGACCTCGGCGGTGTCCGTGAGCTTGACGAGGAAGAATCGGTCGCTGAAGTTCGTCACCCAGAGGAACAGGGCAGACGGCACGAGCGGCATGCCGAAGCGGTTCATCCGGCGGAGCAGCCCGCGGTCGAGCTGGAGTCCGAGCTGTTCGCGGCGGTATCCGAGCAGAGCGAGATAGACGATGAGGGTGCCGGTGAAGTTGCCGACGATCACTCCGAGCGGCCCCCGGTCGAGCACGACGACCAGAAGGACCGTGCCGGCCACCGTGAGCACGACATTCGTGAGGCTCGCGATCACGAACGCGACGGACCGCTCCTCGACCCGAAAGAGCGACGACATCTGCTCGTAGTTCATCTGCGCCCACAAGGCGACGGCGCTCGCCCGCACCAGGTTCGCGGCTTCCGGCTCACCGAAGAGCCAATTCGAGATGGGCGTTGCGAGCGCCACGACCGCGACGAGGCCGAGCGTCGCCATCGTCATCGTGAACCAGAACGACGTGCGCAACACGAGGCGGCGTCCGTTGTCGTCGTCCGCATCGAAGTAGAAACGGAAGAAGGCGGCCGAGATGCCGAAGCGGAGCACGATCGTGAGCACGGTGACGAGCGCGACGAGCGTCTCGATCTGGCCGTAGTCCGACCGCGAGAGATAGTGCGTGTAGAGCGGCAGCAGGAGGACGGCGAGGATCCGCGAGACGAGGCCGCCGAGGCCGTAGATCGCGGAGTGCTTGCCGAGCCGCTGGAGCTGGCCGGAGAGCGCCATCAGAGTCGAGCGTAGACGTCGAGGAGGCGGTCGGTGATCCGCTCCTGGTCGTGCACCTGTTCGACGTAGGCCCGCGACGCCGCTCCTCTCTGTCGTCGCTCGTCGGCGTCGCTCACGAGAGGCCGGAGCCGGTCGCGAAGAGTTTCGGCGGTGGCGGAGACGATCGGCACGGTGGTGCCGAAGGCGTCCTCCGTACGCCGAACGGCTTCCTCGTGCAGGAATGTGACGACCGGCTTTCCGAGCGCCATGCACTCGATCGCAAACAAGCCGTACCAGCCGGCGTTGAGCTGGTCGACGACGATGTCGGCGTTCCGGAACCGCTCGAAAGCTTCGGCGTGGTGCAGGCCTTCGACGATCTCGAGGTCGGCGTCCAGTTCGGCAACGGCCGCAATGACGTGCTCGGTGCCCTTGCGACGCCGCGACGACGGGGCATGCAAGATCAGTGGCCGCACCCGATCGGACGGAGGCGCGGGCGTGAAGCGCGAGAGATCGATTCCCGGCGGGATCACATCTGCGCCGGGCACCCAGCGGATTGCGTCGTAGCTCCCCACGATCTCGGCGCCCGCCTTCTTGCCGGCGGCGAGCTGCTCCGGTGTCTTGCCACGGATGTCCGAGCCGAGGTAGTGCATGACCGACTTCTTCCGGAAGAGCCGTAGCAACGGGAACTGCAGGGACTGCGGCACCAGGGTGAGGCCGAAGACGAAATGGAAGATGTCCGTTTGCGGCAACAGACCGGCGAGTGCCCGCCATTGGGTCGCCTGCCGGTGCGCGAAGCCGCCCGAGCGTTCGAGCGAGATGTCCGCCTCGGGATGAAGGGGATAGCGCTCGAACACGACGAGCCTGGCATCGACACCGCGCCGTCGGAGGGCTTCGGCCGTCGTCCACGGCACGCCGGCCGTATTGACAGGGCAGAGGACGACGCGCAGCGGGCGATCGTCGGCGACCCGGTGGGCGTTGGTGTCCTCGCCAGGATCTTCCCCCGCGCGGCGGTCGCTCTTGCCCGCAGGATGTTCGGCGCCGTCGGCGCCTTGGCCGCTGTCGGCCTGGTCGCGGAAGCTGGGGAGCGGTTGGCTCACTGTTGACGCGATCCTGGCCCTGAGACGTCACAGCTCTCGCGGTAGCGTGCCTGTGCCCGTGCCCCGGGTGGGTGGGGGTTGGGGATGGTCGTCAACGGAGGACCCTCGCTCAGGCGTCCCACTCGAGCTGGTCGAAGTAGCGTAGTGCCGTCCGTCCCGGCCTGATCCGCGACCGCAGAGCAACGAGCTCGGCGGCAGAGATCTCCTCGAGCGCCCGCTTGACGCCGAGGTAGGGGATGTTGAGATCCTCCTGGTAGACGATCGTCGAGATCCGTGGGTTGACCTCGATCACGTGCTCGCCGACGAGCTGGATATTGAAGAAGTGCTCGATCTCGAGCTCGGCGACGATCCGGTCGGCGACCTCCATCAATGCCTCGTCCTCGAGCGTGACGAAGTACATCGCGAGCCCTGCTCGCATCGCCTCTCGCGTCTTCGGGTGCCCGAGCAGGATTCGCTCGCCGTCGGCGATGCCGTCGATCGTGCGCTCGGCGCCCGTGGCGAGCTCCATCACGAGGAGATCGGGGCCACCGACGGGAGGGAGCAGCTCGACCGCTTCCTCGAGGCGCATCGCGACCGACCCGGGTCTCTCGTTGAGCAGCTGGTGGGCGCGGTCGACCGTCGGGTCGAGGATCCGGAAGCCGCGTGAGCCGGACGAGAACACCGGCTTGAAGCAGACGGGCACCCCTGGGTAGCCGAGCTCGCGCGCGGCGGCCTCGACCTCCGCCGCGCCGTTGACACGCCGGAATGCCGGGGCCGGCAACCCGAGCCGGTGGAGGAACGCATAGGTCTCGGCCTTGTCGTTGGAACGGAAGATCGCGTCCGGCTTGGACACGAGCACGGGTACGGGAAAGCTCTCGCGGTACTCGGCAAGGCCCTCGAGATCGAACGATGATTGCGGCAGCACGCAGTCGGCCCGTTCCTGCTCGACGATCGCCCGGATCGCGCCAGCGAAGCCCGGGTCAGAGCCGGCCGGAACGAGGTGGAACGCGTCACAGAGGTGGCGCCCGACCGAGCGCGCCGACATGTCCGTTCCGACGAGCCGTACCTCGCGCTCGCCGTTCTCGCGCAGGCCGCGCAGCAGCGCAGCGGTGCCGGGGGCACCGGACGCGGTGACGACGACGGTGATCGGCTTCAGCGCCATGCGAGCACCAGTGTGCCGCTCGTGCGCCACGACGCGTCGACGAACGCCTTCGGCCGGTACGCGGGGTCGGGCCGGCACCTCATGTGAGGTCGATCCGGTCGTCCGCGAGCTGCTGCAGCCGCCGCTCCCTCTCGGCGTCCAACATCGCTCTCATCGTGTCGCCCATCGTCTCGCCGGGAAATGCCCAGATCTCGGGATGCGTCAGGAGTTGCAACCAGGGGAAGACGCCGGCGCGCAGGTCGTCATGAGGGCAACCGGAGCGCCAGTGCTGGTTCGAGTCGGAGCGATAGGTGGCCGGGTCGAACCATGGCTCCCGCATGACGTTGATCCGGCCGTCCGCGAGCGGCTCGCGCATGTACTCGGGGTCCGGGTTGTGCCAGGCAATTACCGGATCGAAGCGGTCGTCGTCAGGAGCGTTCGGGTACACCGCATGGAGGGCGATGTGGTGCCCGAGCGCGCGTAGTCGGGCGATCGCGGCATCGCCCTCCGGCGAGTCGAGATTGTAGAAGACGGATTCCGTCATCAGGAAGTAGGTCGCCGCCGCACCGGCGTCGTGCTCGAGCTCGGCCATTCGCACGGCCGCTTCGAGAGACAGGTCGACGTCGTGTCGCAGGATCACCGAACCGGCGGCCGGAGCGTCCTCGAAGAGTGCGAACCGATAGCCGCCTGCCTGAGCGGCGGCGACGATCTCGCGGTAGTGCGGGAGATCGAATCCGCAGCTCATCGGTCCACCTCGACCGTGAGGAGCCGGGCCGCCGACTCGGCGAGGTCTAGCGCCGCGACGTTTGTGTCGGCGACTGCGATCACGTATCCACGCCGGTCGCCGTCGAGGCGGACCGGCCGGATCGTCTCCCCGACCTGCAGATAGGTATCCGCCTGGACGACACCCGCGGCCGACAGCACCGGCTCGAGGCTGCCGACGTGCGTGACGCGTCCGGCCGGAAGAGGACCGGGCTCGGCGGTGAGGAAGCGGATAGCGAGCGGCTGCTGGAACCGCGGGCGTGCGACCTCGTCCGGAACGGGCTCGCCGAGTGCGAACCGCAACGCAATGTCGACGAGATCGACGCCGGTTGCATGCCGCACGAGGTCGGCCATCTGGCCTCCCGGAATCCGAGCCGCGACCTCGACCACGGCCACGGAGCCGTTGGGATGCGCGATGAGCTGCGGGAAGGCGATGCCGTCGCGAAGGCCGAGTACCTCGACGGCACGGGCGGCGACGCGTTCCGAGAGCTCCAGCTGGTCGCCGTAGGCCGACGCCGGGTACACGTGGATCCAGCCGACGCCGAAGCCGATGCCGGGTGGTCGCAGCCGGTCCGACAGGGTCACGACCTCTGCGTTGCCGCCGCGGGCGATCACGATTCCGTTCATCTCGGTGCCTTCGACGAAGCCCTCGAGGATGCATTCCTGCTCGGCGGACTCGGCCAGCGCTGCGTGGAGGTGGCGGTCGAGGTCGTCCGCGCTCTCGATCCGGAAGACGCCGCGTTGGCCGCCGGAATCGGCCGGTTTCAACACAGCGGGCAGCCCCACGGTCTTCAGCGCCCGCCTCCCTTCGACGAGCGACCGCACCGCTGCGAATGGTGGCTGCGGCACACCGTCGTCGGCGAAGACGCGGCGCATCACGATCTTGTTGCGCATCCGCTGGGCGACGGCGGTGCCGATGGACGGCAGCCCGAGCGTCTCCGTCACGGCGGCGACGACGGGAACCGCGCGGTCGGCGGAGACCGTCAGGGCGCCGTCGACGGCGTACCGGCGGCCGACCTCGGTCACCGCCTCGACGTCCGTGAAGTCGACAGCTTCGGCGATGTCTGCCACCTGCAGCCCGAGGGCGTCCGGATTTCGGTCGACCGCGACGACACGAATGCCCTGCTCGCGCGCCTGCAGGATCGCGCGGCGCTGATGGCGCCCGGCGCCGACGAAGAGGAGGGTCTTCACTGAACGGCGATGCTAGTCGCTCAACGCGGCGCCGCGGGCGTCGGCAGGAGGAATCCAACGCGCTGCCAGCGCGCGATCTCACAGCCGTTGTCGCGGCGGAGCCTGACCCAGAGCGGATGACCGAAATGGATCCCCGTCACCCACGCGGTGGACGGCCCACCCGAGATCGCGGTGCACGCCGTGTCTGGGGGCGTCGGACGGAAGGCGTTGCGGCCGAGGGCCTGCAGACGCCTGCAGGCGTCTGCAGGCCGGGGCACCGTTCCCGTCGCGCGATCGGTGCAACGTAGTTCGAAGAGCCGGGCCTTCGTGCCCTCATCCGCCCGGAATCGGATCTGCAGATCGACCATCCCGGCCGACGCGCACGCCGGCAGGGCGACGGAGACGACGAGGAGCACGATTGCGGGAGACCCCAGGCGCATCGCCGGGAGGTTACCCGGCTACACTCGCCGCGTGGCTCTGACCGGCAAGAGGATCCTGATCACGGGCGGCGCCGGCTTCATCGGGACGACGTTGGCGAGGAGGCTCGTCGACGACAACGAGGTGGTGGCCTTCGACAATCTCCATCGAGACGCACTGTCCGGAACCGACCTCGGTGAGCATGTCAACTTTCGCCTCGTGCCCGGCGACGTCCTCGACCTGCCGGGCCTGACGGAGGCGGCGAAGGGGGTGACGCACATCGTTCACGCCGCCGGCATTGCCGGCGTCGATACCGTTCTCGCGAGCCCCGTGCGAACGATGCGCGTCAACATGATCGGCACCTACAACGCCCTCGAGGCCGCGCTTGCCACCCAGGACACGATCGAGCGGATGGTCGAGTTCTCGACGAGCGAGGTGTTCGGGCAGCACGCGTTCAACGTCGGGGAAGGACAGGTCACGACGATCGGCTCGGTCGGCGAGGCGCGGTGGACGTACGCCGTGTCCAAGCTCGCGGGCGAGCACATGTCGCACGCCTACCATGCGGAATTCGACCTGCCGACGGTTTCGGTGCGGCCGTTCAACATCTTCGGTCCGGGTCAGATCGGTGGCGGCGCGATTCGCGCGTTCATCGAGGCGGCGCTCGACGGTCGCGACCTGACGATTCACGGCGACGGCTCGCAGATCCGTGCGTGGTGCTATGTCGACGACATGGTGCAGGGCACGCTGCTCGGCCTCGAGCATCCGAACGCGGTGGGCGAGAGCTTCAACATCGGCAACGCGCGATCCGCAGTCACGATCTACGACCTCGCCCGGCGGATCAAGCGCATCATCGGCGCCCCGGGACAGATCGTGTTCACGCCGCTCGACTACGTCGACGTCGAGCTGCGCATCCCGAACATGGGGAAGGCGCGCGAGTTGCTCGGCTTCGAGGCCACCGTCGAGCTCGACGACGGGCTCGAGCGCACGATCGACTGGTACCGCGAGAACCGTCCCACCGGGTCGTGAGCGAGCCGATCCGCCTCGCGCGGCCAGACGTCGGCGAGGCCGAGCTCGCGGCCGTCGCCGAGGTCGTTGCGACCGGCATGCTCACGATGGGCCCGAAGGTGAACGAGTTCGAGCGGGCGCTGGCCGGCGCCTGCGGCACGGCCGAAGCGGTCGTGGTCTCGTCGGGTACGGCGGCGCTCCATCTCGCGATGATGGCGCTGGGGATCGGTCGGGGCGACGAGGTCATCGTCCCCGCTTACACGTTTCCCGCGACGGCCAACGTGGTCGAGCTGTGCGGTGGTCGTGCTGTGCTCGTCGACATCGATCCCGACACCTTCAACCTCGATCTCGCGCGGGTGGCCGCGGCGGTCACCGGGCGCACGAAGGCGGTGCTCGCCGTTCATCTCTTCGGCCGCCCTGTCGAGTGGGAGGAGCTGCAGACGGCCGTGCCGCAGGAGGTCGTTCTGGTCGAGGACGCAGCTGGAGCGCTTGGCGCGCGGTATCGCGACACACCCTGTGGCTCGCTCGGGGTGATGGGCTGCCTGTCGTTCCATCCGCGCAAGATCGTCACCACCGGTGAAGGTGGCGCCGTGACGACCGATGACGCCGAGCTCGCAGACGCGATCCGGTGCTTCCGGCATCACGGCATCGCGCCTCGTGCCGACTTCGACATCCTCGAGCCGGGGCTCAACTACCGGCTGTCCGATCTCCTCTGCGCGCTCGGGATCCCGCAGGTCGCGCGGCTCGAGCAGCTGCTGGCCGCGCGCGAGAGGGTCGCCGGCTGGTACACGGAGCGGCTCGAGCACCTCGTTCTGACGCCGTCGGCGGGCGAAGGCGATCGTCATGGCTGGCAGGCGTACGTCGTCCAGCTCGACCGCCGTGACGAGGCCTTGCACGGGCTTCGGGCCGAGGGGATCGAGGTGCAGATCGGAACCTACGCCCTGCATCATCTCGCGGCCTATCGCGACCGAGGGCCGTTTCCCGGCGCTGACCGGGCCTTCGCGCGGGCGCTGGCCCTGCCCTTTGCGACGACTATGACGGAGGGCGAGTGCGACAGAGTCGCGGCCGCTCTCGCCCGTTTCGTCTGACGCACCCGGATTCGCCGAGGACACGGTCCTCTCCGTTCCCTCGGCGTTTGCCGTGACGTACCCCTTCGAGGGGATGCTGGGACGACGGCCGCAGTCCACGGTTCGCCAGTGAATCTCGGCTTTCCTGACAACTCCGCCGCGTCATGCGACACCGACCCACCACTGCGGAGAAGTGCACTTGCGGGGCTGCTTCTGGCCGTAGCGCTGCCGGTACCGCTCGTGAGCGCCTCGGGGCTGTCGTTGCCGCTGCCGGGGTTCGTCGAGAGGGTGGCTGTCGCTCTCGCCGACGGGATTGCACCGCCTGACCGACAGGTCGCCTCGGCATCGTCCAGCAGAGTGAAGATCGCCACGACGGCAGCCGAGCGCGTGCTCCGCGTACGGGTCGCAGCGGCCGATGCTGCTGAGACTGTAGGGCCTGCGCCTGCCCCGCTCCGACCCGCGCTGACGCCGAAGGCCGTGGTCGTGCCAGGTCGACGCAGTTCCGACCTCGTCGGTGTGCCGCCCACGCGCAACCACCTCCCGGCGGTTGCGGTTGGTGACGATTTCAGCGCGACACCCGCAACCGATGAACCCGCTGTGAACGCTTCGCCCGGCAAGGGTACTGATGCAGCGTCTCCGGGTGCTGCCGACGCGTCGAACGGCGACAGCGGATCGAGCGATGCGGATCAGAGCAGCGGCCCCGTCCCGGTCGAGGATCCCGATCCCAGCCCCGTCGTTGTCGTCAAGGATCCCGATCCCATCCCCGTCCCTCCCGTCGTCGTCGCGGTTCCCGATCCCATCCCCGTCCCTCCCGTCGTCGTCGCGGAACCCGACAGGCGCGGCTCGGCGGGAGTGGCTCGGGCGGGAGTGGCTCGGGCGGGAGTGGCTCGAGCGGGAGTGGCTCGGGCGGGAGTGGCTCGAGCGGGAGTGGCTCGGGCGGGAGTGGCTCGAGCAGCGGTCATGGAGCCGGCCAGGGCAACACCACCACGACGGCAGGGTCGGGATAGGCACGGAGGGTTCGTGAGGCTCCAGCTGCGGCCCCACCCGAGCTCCGGCCCGGCGCGCGAAGGGCGCGAGGACCGTCAGCCGCGCCTCGTCCTCCGCTTCGCGATCGTGACGGCGCTCGGACTGGCGCTCGCAGGTGCGCTGATCCTCGGCGTCATCCGGGAGATCGACCAGCGACAGGCCGTTCGGGCGGCCACGAACCGCAGTCACTTCGTTTCGGAGACGTTCCTGCGCGGGGCGCTTCGGGGTTCCGACGCGGCCGCTCCGGTTCGCGGGAGCCGTCGCGTCCAGTTGGACCGGCTGATGCGGCGTTACGTCCTCATCGACGGTGTGCTCCGCGTGTCGGTCGTCGGCTCGCACGACCGGATCACGTACTCGACCGATCACCGGCTCATCGGCAGGAGGGCGGGCAACCCCCTCGAGATCGCGGACGTGCGAACCGGAGCGATCCTCTCGCGGGTGGCGAGCGTTCCGACCGGCGATGGCGGTGACAACGTGAAGGCACTCGTGTCGAGCGTCCCGGTCGCGCTCGGGCACGGCACGGTTGCGGTCGTCTCGATCGAGCAGAACTATGCTCCCATCGCGGCAGCCGCGCGCGAATCGCTCCTGCCCGTGGCAGGGGTTCTCGAGGTGGCCCTGATCCTCCTGTTCGTCCTGCTGCTCCCCGCACTCGCTCGCGCATCGCGTCGGTTGCGCCAGTACGTCGCGGAGATCCGCTATCAGGCGCGTCACGACTCTCTCACCGGCCTTACGAACCGCGTGGCGCTGCACGACGACGTCGGAAAGGCAATCGACGGTCTGGCGGAGGGGGAGCACCTGGCCGTGCTCCTCATCGACCTCGACCGGTTCAAGGAGGTCAACGACTCGCTCGGGCACGACGCCGGCGACGAGCTTCTCCGAGACATTGCAGCCAGACTCGTCGCGGGCGCGGGCGGTGCACCGGTCTCACGGCTCGGCGGCGACGAGTTCGCCGTCTTGCTGACTCGGACGACGCCCAGGGAAGCGATCGAGCTGGGGCACGCTCTCCGGCGCAGCATCGAGGCGCCGGGGTCGGTTCGCGGCATCCCGGTCTCGGTCGATGCCAGCATCGGAATCGCGCTTGCCCCAGAGGATGGATCCGAGGTCGGTCAGCTCGTTCGCCGGGCGGATGTCGCCATGTACGCGGCGAAGCACGGTCGCGCCGGTGTCCTGCGGTACGACGCCGGGACGGATCGCAACGACGCGAGCAAGCTCGTGCTCATGACCGAGCTCCGTGCGGCTGTGGAGCGTGGCGAGCTCGAAGTCCACTATCAGCCGATCGTGGGGGCAAGCAGCGGGTTACTCGAAAAGGTGGAGGCGCTCGTCCGCTGGCGCCACCCGACAAGAGGCCGGCTGCAGCCGGGTCAGTTCATCCCGCTCGCCGAGCACACGCGCCTCATCATCGAGCTCAATCGCTTCGTGTTGCGCGAGGCAGTTCGCCAGTGCGGAGTCTGGAGGCGCCAGGGAATCGGCCTCGGCGTCACAGTGAACTTCACGGTGCTCGACCTGCTCGATCCCACGTTCGCAGCAGGCGTCGAGGAGACGCTCCGAGAAGCGGCGTTCCCGCCCTCGGCTCTGACGATCGAAATCACCGAGGGCGCGTTCGCACAGGAGCCGGCTCGGGTGCGCCTCACACTCGAGGCGCTCCGGGCGCTCGGAGTCCGGGTTGCGATCGACGACTTCGGAACAGGCTACTCCTCCCTCAGCTACCTGAAGGAGCTTCCCGTCGACCTGCTCAAGATCGATCGCTCCTTCGTCTCGGATCTCCCCAACTCGGAAGCCAGCGCCGCGATCGTCGCTGCGGCCATCGAGCTCTCGCATCGGCTCGGGTTGGAGGTCGTTGCCGAGGGAGTCGAATCCGCGGAGCAGTACGAGTTCCTGGCGGAGCTCGGTTGCGACCTCATCCAGGGGTTCGTCGTCTCGAAGCCGGTGTCGGCCTCGGAGCTCGCTTCGCTGATCGAGGCAGCACGCTCGGACATGCGACCGGCCGCCTGACGTCTGGGATCGTGATTGCGACGGGCCCGGCCGGACTTGACACGAACCATATGTAAGTGAATACTTACTAGTATGAAGACGACAGCGCCCCGACAGACGGCAGACGAGCGCCGCGCTGCCGTGCTCGACGCCGCCACCCGCGAGTTCGCGAGGAAGGGACTCCACGGGGCCTCGACCGACGACATCGCACGGGCGGCGGGGATCTCGCAGCCCTACCTGTTCCGGCTCTTCGGCACGAAGAAGGAGCTCTATCTCGCCACATCGCAACGTACGATTCACCACCTGTACGACGTGTTCGCCGATGCGTCACGCGGCAGGACGGGAATGGATGCGCTCCACGCGATGGGTGAGGCGTACAACACGGTCATGGCCGATCGCGACCGGCTGATGCTGATGCTCAAGTGCTGGGCTTCATGCGACGACCCCGAGATCTGCGAGGCCGTTCGCGGCGCCTGGCGGGATCTCGTCGATCTTGCCGAACGGGCATCCGGCGAGTCGCCGGAGGTGGTGAGCACGTTCTTCTCGAAGGGCGCGTTGCTGACGATCCTGACGGCGATGGAGGCCTTCAGCCGGCCCGAGCCCTGGTCGGCTCGATTGATCGAAGGCTGCCAGTCGGGTCTGACCGAGTAGGAGCAGATTTCTTTTTTTCACCAAATGGTAAGTGATTGATCACAACCACAGAACCAGAAGGGAACAGATCGAAGATGACCCAGCACACCCGGACGCAACGCAGCAAGACCTTGTGGACATTCGCGATCACATCGATCGCGCTGTTCATGGTCTCGCTCGACAACCTCGTCGTCTCGACCGCGATCCCGGTGATCCGCACGGATCTCCATGCGTCCCTCGAAAGCCTCTCCTGGACGGTCAACGCCTACACGCTCACGTTCGCCGTTCTGCTCCTCACCGGAGCCGCGCTCGGTGACCGTTTCGGACGCCGCCTCATGTTTGCGATCGGCATCGCGATCTTCACGGTCGCGTCGGTTGCGGCCGCGCTCGCGCCGAACGTGGAGGTACTCAACATCGCCCGCGCCGTGCAAGGGCTCGGCGGTGCCATCGTGATGCCGCTGACGCTGACGATCCTGTCGGCGGCCGTTCCACCCGCCAAACGCGGCCTCGCGCTCGGTGCCTGGGGCGCCATCGGCGGGCTGGCGATCGCCTTCGGCCCCGTCGTCGGCGGCGCCGTCGTCCAGGGCTTCTCCTGGCAGTTCATCTTCTGGCTCAACGTCCCGATCGGGATCCTGCTCGTGCCGCTGGCCCTCCGGCGGCTCACGGAGAGCCACGGCCCCGCCGGCAAGCTCGACCTGCCCGGCGTCGGGCTCGTGAGCGCCGGGATGTTCGGAATCGTCTGGGGCCTCATCCGCGGGAACGAGCAGGGCTGGGCGAGCCCGGAGATCCTCACCGCACTCGGCCTCGGCGCAGCGCTGGTGGCGGCGTTCGTCGCCTGGGAGATTCGGGCACCGCATCCGATGCTTCCGATGACGTTCTTCCACAACAGGGCGTTCTCGCTCGCGAACCTGGCATCGCTGTTCATGTTCTTCGGGATGTTCGGCTCGATCTTCCTCCTGACGCAGTTCTTCCAGACCGTGCAGGGCTACTCGCCGCTCAGCTCGGGCCTGCGGATCCTGCCGTGGACGCTCGCCCCGATGTTCGTCGCTCCGTTCGCCGGCGCGATGTCCGACCGGGTCAGCCCGAAGCGGATCCTCAGCGTCGGCCTGACGCTGCAGGCGATCGCGCTCGGCTGGATCGCGGTCGTCTCGACTCCGACGACGCCGTACGGGTCGCTCATCGTGCCGTTCGTGATGGCCGGCGTCGGCATGGCGCTGTTCTTCACGCCGATGGCGAACCTCGTGCTCTCTTCGGTCAAGCGTGAGCAGGAGGGTCAGGCTTCCGGGGCCAACAACGCGATTCGCGAGCTCGGCGGCGTGTTCGGCGTGGCGGTCCTGGCCTCCGTCTTCTCGCGCTACGGCGGCTACGGCACCGGCCAGGCGTTCGTCGACGGGATGACTCCCGCGCTGTGGATCGGGGCCGCCGTCGTCGGCCTGGGAGCGGTCGCCGCATTCGCGATCCCGAGTGCCCGCCGTGAACGTGGGGCCGAGGCGGAGGCCCGCGCTCCGCTGGCAGAAGCGGCCTGACGACACCGTCTCGCGGCCGGGGTCACGACGTGGGTGCGTCGGGCCCCGGCCGCTGCTGCTTCTCTGTGGGTGTGATCCACCTGATTTCGACCCGCGCTCGCGCGGTCACGGTCGTCTCGGCCGGCATCGTGGCACTGGCGTTCGCGATCGGCAGCACGGTTATCCCTCGCATGGATGCAGGGTCGGCTCAGTTCGCCGACCTGTCCTCGGAGAGCCGACTCGCAAACCTCGAGGTGGAGCAGAAGACGGGCGTCGAGGCGGACCCCGGCGTGCTCGCGCTCGTCACGGGTGGTCCTACGGCCGTCGCGCGGGCTCGAGCCCGGATCAACCAGGATCCTGCGGTCGCTCGGACGGTGATGGATGACAACGGCGTCATGCTCGTCTTCCTCCGCGCCCGCGGAGGGGATGCGTCAAAGGCTGCTGCGGAAAGACTGGCAGAGGCGTTCGCGGACGATCCGGAGGTGTTGCTCGGCGGCGGTGCGATCGCCTCCCGCCAGGTGACCGAGGCCATCCAGAGCGACCTCCGCCGCGCCGAGCTGATCGCCTTCCCGCTCGTCCTCCTGCTCTCGTTCTGGGTCTTCCGTGGGCTGGTGGCCGCCTTTCTGCCGCCGCTCGTCGGAGCGGGCGCGATCGCGCTCACGTTCCTTGGCCTCCGGGTCGCTGTCGAGGCGCATTCTCTCTCGGTCTTCGCGCTCAACCTCGTCACGGGCCTCGGACTCGGCCTTGCGATCGACTACTCGCTCTTCATCGTCTCTCGCTGGCGCGAGGAGGCGGCGCGCTACGGGCACGGCCGCGAGGCGCTGGCCGAGATGATGCGCACCGCCGGTCGCACGGTCGTCTTCAGCGCCCTCACCGTGGCCGCGTCGATGGCCTGCTTGCTCGTCTTCCCGCAGCAGTTCCTCTACTCGATGGGTCTGGGCGGCGTCCTCGTGGCGCTTTCGGCCGGCATCGTCGCCCTTGTGCCGTTGCCGGCGTTTCTCTACTGGCTCGGACCGCGGATCGACGCGCTGGCGCCGCGAAGGCTGCAGCAGCTGCCCTCCGGCGGGCGGTGGGGGCGCCTTGCCTCGTGGGTCATGCGGCGGCCAGGACGGGTTGCGGCAGCCTCCGCCTCCGTGCTGGTCGTGTTGGCGCTACCCGCCTTCGGCGTCCGGTTCGTCGGTGTCGATGCAACGACCCTGCCCGCCTCGGCAAGCGCGCGCCAGGTCGCGGAGACACTCGACCGCGACGGCATCCGCGGCCGCTATGCGCCGATCACCGTCGTCAGCGACAGCCAGCCCTCGCAGGCCGTGACCATGCGTCTAGCAGCAGCGCCGGGGGTTGCCCGCGTCTTGCCGGCCCGCCGCGTCGCACCAGGTCTGTGGCGGCTCGACCTCCTGCCGCGCGAGGAAGGGCTCTCGGAGCGGTCGCAGCAACTCGTGCGGACCGTGCGGGCGGAGCTGCCGACCGCGCGGGTCATGGGGCAGACCGCGGGTTTCGTCGACCAGCAGGCGTCGCTCCGCGCCCACCTGCCATGGGCGCTCGCGATCCTCGCCGTAACGACATCCACCCTGATCTTCCTCTTCACCGGCTCCGTCGTCTTGCCCCTGAAGTCGCTCGTGATGAACATCCTCACGCTCGGGGCCTCGTTCGGGATCCTCGTGCTCGTGTTCGAGTGGGGCGAGGGCCTGGCCGGTCTCGAGTCGACGCAGCCGATCCTCCTCTGCGCCACTGCGTTCGGTCTCTCGACCGACTACGCGATCTTCCTCTTCTCCCGGATCAGGGAGGCGCGCGACCGTGGGCTCCAAAACCGTGAAGCGGTCGCCGACGGGCTCGAGCGCACGGGCCGTGTCGTAACGGCCGCGGCGCTCCTGTTCTGCGTCGCGATCGGGACGTTCGCGACATCGGGGATCTCGTTCATCCAGGAGCTCGGAGTGGGCACCGCTGTCGCGGTCGCGCTCGACGCGACGATCGTCCGCGCTCTACTCGTCCCGAGCCTGATGGCTCTGCTCGGCACGTGGAACTGGTGGGCGCCCGCGCCGCTGCGTCGCCTCCATGCGCGGCTCGGCCTCACCGAAGCCGGACCGGTCAACGCAAACCCGTAAATCGCCATGCGGGTCGCGGACGGTTAGGCTCCTCCTCCCATGACAGAGACACAAGCGCTTTCAGGGCCTTCGCGCGCAGCTGCCCCTGACTCTCCGCCGGAGCTCTCGGTGGTCGTCACGCTCTACGAGGAGGTGGGCTCGCTCGACGAGCTCCACCGCCGAGCGGTTGCCAGCCTCGACGAGCTCGGTCGGCCCTTCGAGCTCGTGTACGTCGACGACGGCTCCACGGACGGCACCTTCGCGGCGCTCGAGCGCCTGCACGCCGCCGATGCTCGTGTGCGCGCCGTCCGCTTCAAGCGGAACTTCGGTCAGCACCCTGCGATGCATGCCGGCCTCAGCCGGGCCCGCGGCGAGATCATCGTCACGATGGACGGTGACCTCCAGAACCTTCCGGAAGACATCCCGAGGCTGGTCGCCGCCGTCGACGCGGGGTACGACGTGGCGAGTGGTCGGCGCGCGGCACGCAGTGACTCGTGGGGGCGCACCCTGCCTTCGCGTCTGATCAACGGCATGTTGCGCCGCTTCACACGCGTCGACATCTCCGACTTCGGCTGCGCGTTCAACGCCTACCGCCGTGCCGTCGTCACACCGATGCTCGGCTCGATCGGGAGGCAGAAGTTCACGAAGGCACTCATCCTCTCCGGTGGCGCTTCGGTGATCGAGGTGGACGTCGGTCATGCCGCCCGTCAGGGCGTCTCCCGCTACTCACCCCTCCGGTTGACGCGGCTCGCCCTCCATGTTCTGGCGGGCTTCTGGCCGCAGCCCATCCAGTGGGCAGGCGTGATGCTGGGATTCGTCTGCACACTGGCCGCGACTGCGCTCGGTGTCTACGCGACCGCCTACTGGATCGGCAACTCGGACTTTCCGGGCCCTCTGTTCCTCGGTGCGGCGGTGATCTTCGTCCTCGGGGTGCAGGGGTTCGTCCTCGCCCTCGTGGGCGAGTACCTCGGTCGCATCCAGCGTGAAGTCGAAGGGCGTCCGCTGTACGCGATCGAGCGCGAGCTCTGAGTGGGGGCGCGATCGAAGAGCGTATCGCGCCCCCACTCAGAACGATCCTTGTTGTCGCGCTGCGCGCGGATCCTGAAGCCGGGAACCTTCGGTTCCCTGTGACCCCTCCCTCCAACGGGATCGACGAGGTGCATCGCGCCTCAGTCAGAGCGATCGTGGGTGCCGCGCTTCGCGCGGGTCCTTCACGACGGACGCGCTGCCCGGGTACGATCGGCCGACCGTGAAGCGTGTTCTCGTCACCGGCGGCGCCGGATTCATCTCCTCGAACGTGATCCGCCATCTCCTGGCGCACACGGGGCACGAGGTGGTTTCGCTCGACTCCCTCACGTACGCCGGGAATCTCGAGAACCTGGCAGACGTGTTGAGCCACGAACGGCTGTCGTTCGTCCACGGTGACATTCGTGACGCCGATCTCGTCGCCGAGCTCGTCGGCGGCGTCGATGTGATCGTCAACGCAGCGGCCGAATCGCATGTCGAGAAGTCGATCGAGGAGGGTGCGTCCGAGTTCGTGACGACGAACGTCGAGGGCACGCAGATCCTGCTCGATTCGATCCGTCGGACACCGGTCGAGCGGTTCATCCTCATCTCCTCCAGCGAGGTCTACGGCACCGCCGAGACGGACCCGATGGACGAGCGACATCCCCTCGAGCCGCGCAGCCCGTACGCAGCGACGAAGGCGGGCGGCGACCGGCTCGCCTACAGCTACTTCGTCACCTACGACCTGCCGATCGTGATCGTGAGGCCGTTCAACAACTACGGGCCGCGCCAGCATCCGGAGAAGGTCGTGCCGCGCTTCATCACCCAGGCCCTCGCGGGCGCCCCCCTGACGATCCACGGCGACGGGCACGCGAGCCGCGACTGGCTCTACGTCGATGACCACGCCGGTGCGATCGAGGCGTTGATCGAAGCTCCTCTCGACTCGCTGGCCGGCGAGGTCGTCAACGTCGCGACGGGCACCGACATTACTGTGGCCGAGATCGCCGACCTGGTGCTCGAGGCTGTCGGCGACACCGAGTCGACGAAGGTGCACGTCCCCGAGCGACTCGGTCAGGTCGATCGCCACATCGGATCGACGGACAAGATGGCGGCCCTCACGGGCTGGCGGGCGCGGACGACCTTCGCCGCCGGCCTCGAGCAGACCGTCGCCTGGTACCGCGAGAACGAGGCCTGGTGGCGGAGCATCCTCGGTCACACACGGCACGTCTCCTCGTCCTAGGCGCCGGGGCGGCGCAGCTCGGCCTGCTCGAGGCAGCTGCTGCCCGCGACCTGACGGTGATCGCGGTCGACCAGGATCCGCTCGCAGTCGGATTCGCACTGGCGGACGAGCGCGCCGTGATCTCGTCCGAGGACGAGCAGGGTATCGAGCGCCTAGCCCGTGCCCGCGGCGTCGACGGGATCATCTCGCCCGGTGCGGATTGGCCGGTCGGAATCGCCGCGAGGGTTGCCGAGCGACTCGCGCTGCCGCACCCGCTCGACGGCGCGACCGCGGTTCTGGCGACCACCAAGACGCGGCAGCGCGAGCGCTTTGCGGCCGCCGGCGTCCGGCAGCCGCAGACGTTTTCCGCGGGCGACCCTGGCGTCTCGTTCCCTTGCGTCGTCAAGGCACCCGACCGTCAGGGTCAGCGGGGCTTGACGCTCGTGCGCGAGCCGTCCAGGCTCGCGTCGGCGGTCGAGGCGGCGGTGGCGGAGTCGCGCGGTGGCGGCGTGCTCGTCGAGGAGCTCATCGACGGGCCCGAGCTGACGGTGAACGCCGTCTCGCGGGCTGGCGCGTTCGTTCCGCTCACGGTCACCGACCGGATCGGCGCCGACCCGCCCGCGTTCGGTGTCGCACTGGCGCACGCCTGGCCGAGCACCCATCCGACCGACAGCGTCGTCGAGGCCGCGCGTGCCGCTGTCTCGGCCCTCGGCATCGAGAACGGGCCGAGCTATACGCAGATCCGGCTGGGGGCTGGAGGGCTCCCGTATGTCGTCGAAGTTGCCGCGCGCCTCGGTGGCGGCCACGACGCGGAGCTGTGTCGGGCCGCCGTCGGCGTCGATCTCAACGACGTCGCGCTCGACTTCGCGCTGGGCGTCAACCCTTGTGACAAATTGTCACAAGGGTTGACGGCCGGCGGCGCCTGCATTCTCTTCCTCGTCGCACCGGAGGGCGTGCTCGGCGCCACCGAGGGCGTGGAAGCCGCCGCGGCAGTCGAGGGAGTGAAATGGGTGCGAACCTACCGCCGTCCCGGGTGGCGTTTCGGCCCGCTTCTTCGCGGTGCCGACCGGGCCGGCGCGATCCTGGCCACAGGCGACGACCGTGAACATGCCCTCGGCCGGGCTCGTCGTGCGGCGCAGGCCCTACGCTTCCTGGTCGATGCGAACCCCTCGTAGCACCAGGCTCGGCTTCCAGCCTCCCGCGATCGGGGAGGAGGAGATTTCCGCCGTCGCAGAGACGCTGCGGTCCGGCTGGCTCACGACCGGGCCGCGCGCGGCGCTGCTCGAGGAGCGCATGGCCACCTATCTCGAGGCCGACCACGTGCTGGCAGTCTCGTCGGGCACGGCAGCACTCCACCTGGCGCTGCTCGCGGTCGGTGTCGGGCCCGGCGACGAGGTGATCACGAGCCCGATCACGTGGCCCGCAACGGCGAACGTGATCGAGCACTGCGGCGCCACTCCCGTCTTCTGCGACGTCCGCAACACCGATCTCAACATCGATCCGGCGTTGATCCCGGCACTCGTCACAGAACGGACGAAGGCGATCCTGCCCGTCCACCTGGCGGGTCAGCCGGCAGATCTCGACCCGATCCTGGCGCTCGGCCTGCCGATCGTCGAAGACGCGGCGCACGCAGCCGAGGGCAGGTATCGCGGTCGCAAGCTCGGAGGCATCTCGGACGCCTCGTGCTTCTCGCTCTATGCGACGAAGAACATCGCAGCAGGCGAGGGAGGGCTCGTCGCCACGAATCGCGCTGACGTCGCCCGGGCGATTCGGAGTATGCGGCTGACGCGCCGGGGCGACGGATCGCACTACGACCAGGTGAGCCCGGGGTTCAAGGCGAACCTCTCGGACGTGCTCGCAGCGATCGCGCTCGTCCAGCTCGACCGTGTCGAGGCGCACGCAAGCATCCGGGAGCGGCAGTTCGCGCTGTACGACCGGGGCCTCGGAGGTCTCCAGGGGATCGAGCCCCTCACGCGCGACGAGCGGGACACACATGCTCTTCATCTCTACGTCGTCCGGATCGACGCCTCGCGCGCCGGCGCAACCCGTGACGCCTACCAGGGCGCCTTGGCCGAGGAGCTGATCGCGACGAGCATCCATTTCCTCCCCGTGCACCGCCTGACGTGGTTTCGCGAGCGTTACCCCGGTCAGGTGCCGCTGCCGGTCGCCGAACAGGCGGGCGACGAGGTGCTCTCACTCCCGCTCTCTCCCGCCCACACCGACGACGACATCCTCGATGCGGTCGACGCTGTCAGGCGTGTGCACGAGCGGTTCACGGCATGAGGACACCGAAAGTGCCGCGCCTCTCGCACGTGAGGCGTCCCGTGCGGATCGCGATCGGGCTCACGCTGACGACGCTGGCGATCGCGTACATCCTCCTCAAGATCGACGTCCAGAAGACGTGGGACGTGCTCACCGCGGCCGACCCGTGGTGGTTCGCCCTTGCTGTCACGATCATGATCGTGACAGCGCTGCCCATGGCATTACGGTGGCAGTGGTTGCTCGTAGCGCAGGGAATTCTCGAGCGGTTCTGGTGGTTGACGCGCGCGTACTTCGTCTCGTATACGGCCGGCCAGATCCTGCCGACGTCGATCGGCGGCGACGCAGTGCGGATCTTCGAGACCGCCAAGCGGCACCCCGGCCGGTCAGGTGACCTGACCGCGATCGTCCTTCTCGAGCGGGGGCTCGGCGGAGCCGCCACGGTTCTGCTCGGCGCCGTCGGCTTCGTGCTCGCGCTCGGCCGGTACGACGTCAGCGCCTACCTCTGGCTCGAGGGCGCATTCGTGTTCGGCACCATCCTGCTCCTTGTCGTCTTCTTCGCCCGGTCGGCGCGCCCGCTGCTCGTCCGGCTGCGACCGCTGCTCGTTCGCGTCCGGCTCGAGCGCCCGCTGAGGGCGTTCTACGACGGCGTGCACCACTATCGCGGGCATCCGCGGCTCCTCCTGAAGGTATTCGTGTTCACGACCGCGATCCAGGCGGTGCGCATCCTCTCGATCTGGGCATCGTGCAAGGCGGTCGGGATCGACCTCGGTCCGCGCATCTACTACGTGATGGGGCCGCTGTTCTTCCTCGTCCTCCTCGTGCCCTTCACCCTGAACGGATTCGCCGTGCGTGAGGCGTTTTTCGTCAGTTTCCTCGGTAGCGTCGGAGTGGACGCCGACGCGGCGTTCGCCGCCGGCTTCCTGTTCTTTCTCGTCACCGTCGCACTCGCTGCGCCCGGAGGCGCGATCCTGCTCTGGGAGTCGGTGCGCGGCGGGGCCCGCCCCGAGGTCGGGCATGGCTGACGCAGCAGCTGTCGTCGCCACCCACAACGCCCTGCCGTGGATCGAGCAGTGCCTCCAGAGCGTGCAAGGTGTCGAGACCATCGTCGTCGATAACGACTCGAGCGACGGCACCGTCGCCTTCGTGCGCGACCGCTTCCCCGAGGTGCGCGTGGTGGAGCAGGCAAACGCGGGCCTTGCCGCCGGCTGGGCCAGGGGACTCGAGGAGATCTCCTCGAGTCGCTGGGCGCTGATTCTCAATGCCGACGCCTGGCTCGCCGGCGATGCACTCGAGCGGATGGTCGCAATCGGCGATGCGCATCCACAGGTCGGCGTCGTTGCTCCGAAGCTCCTCGATCCCGACGGGTCGCTACAGCGGTCGGTGCGAGGCTTCCCGACCCGTTGGCGGCTTGCGACCGAATACCTCTACCTCCGCAAGCTCGGCCCCCGGACGGAGCTTCTGAACGCCTTCTACGGTGCCGGCTTCGACCACGCCTCCGAGCGTGAGGTGGAATGCGTGATGGGCGCCTGCCTGCTCGTCCGTCGCGTCGCGATCGACGAGGTCGGCCCGCCCGATGCCGGGTTCTTCCTCTTCAGCGAGGAAGTCGACTGGTGCTACCGCTTCGCGGCCGCCGGCTGGAAGACGCTCTTCACGCCCGAGGCGCGTTGCGTGCACGTCGGGGGTGCCTCGCACGGTGGACGCCTGTTCCGTGAAAACGTCCGCGGTCATCTGCGCTTCTTCCTCAAACACCACGGCCCGAAAGAGGCCGAGCAGGTCCGGTCGCTGCTTCGTACGTCGCTAGCGTTACGGGGTCGCATCGTGCGCGGGCAGCAGGGTGCGATGTATCGCGAGACGGCTCGCTGGCTGGGGACGGGCGACGCTCGCTCGCTGCTCGAGCGATGAGCTCGCTCTTCCTGCTCGTCCGGCTCGCGGCTGCGACGGGACTCGTCCTTGCGCCAGGCGCCATCGCGGCCCGCGCCGTGGGTGTGCGGAGCACCTCGGCGACGCTCGCCTGGGGTCTCGGAATCGTGTTCGGCGCGATGGGTGTCGTGTTCCTCGTCCACACCTCGTTGACCCTCGCGCTCGTACTGCTTGCGCTTGTCGGAGTCGTGGCGTCCCCGTTCGCACTCCGACGTCCGGTCGTGCCGCCGATCCCCGGGCGGATGGCAGTCTGGGCGGCCGGTGCCGTGCTTGGGCTTCTCCTCTGGCATGTCGCCGGCGAGATCGGCGGCGACGGGCTCTTTCATCTCGCGCGTGTGCGGAAGCTCGCCGAGCTCGAGGGCCTGTCGCTGTCGTCCGTGAACGAGTTCGCCGATGGCGGCCTTCACCCCGGCTACGCGTTCCCGCTCTGGCACGCATTCCTCGCTCTCATCGCGAAGGTCTCCTTCGCGGATCCGGCGGAGGTGGTGCTCCACGAGCCGACAGTGCTCGCCCCCCTCGCCGTACTCGTCGCGTACGAGGCCGGCTACGCAATGTTCCGGCGGGTGACGCCTGCCGCCGCCTCGGCGGGAGCTACCGTCGCCATCGCGGCCATGGCGCCGGGGCACGGCGGGGCCTACACGGCTCTCGCCTTGCCTGCGACGGCCGCCCGTCAGCTTCTCGTTCCCGCCGCGCTCGCTCTCGCGCTGACCGCAATGAGAAAGCCGTCGTGGGGTCTTCTCATGAGCGCCGGCCTCGCCTCACTCGTGCTCGCCGTCGTCCATCCGACGTACGCGATCTTCCTCTGGATCCCGTTCTGTGGCTTCCTCGCCGTCCGCTGGGCGTGGCGGCGGGAGCAGCTGCGTAGCGGCGCCCTCGCTCTCGCGGCGCTCGTCGTCCCGGCCGGGCTCTTTCTCGTCTGGCTCATTCCTGTCGTGCGTAGTACTGCCTCGGTGAGCCCGGGGGCGTCGGAACGGGCCCGCGCCTTCGATCAATATGCGGGCCAGCTGCAGGGGACGGTCGACCATTTCTCGCTCGCACCGCAGGTGTTCGGGCGCGCGGGCGCCGTCGCGGTAGCGGCGCTGCTGCTGATTCCGCTCACGGCGCTCGCCTCGCGGCGTCGCTGGGCGGCGTACGTCGTCGGGGGGTCGCTGGCGGTCTTCGCCATCACGCTCGTCCCGTGGCTCTTCACGCCGTTCTCCGATGTGGTCTCGGTCTCACAGGCCCGGCGGCTCGCGGGCTTCCTCCCGTTCGGCTTCGCGTTCGCCGGTGGCGTGGGCGTCCTTGCATCCCTGCTCGGCCCGCTCGTTGCACCTGTCGCTCTCGCCGTAGGCCTGGTCCTGCAATGGCAGTTCCCCGGTGATTTCGGGTACACCGTCGAGCAGGGCGGTCCAGCCTGGGCGACCTGGGTCGCCGTTGCAGGAGCGCTCGTCGCCCTCGTGGTCGGTCTGAGGCGTCTCCGCTCTGTGGAGAAAACAGCCGCCGTTGCCTCGGCGCTGCTTCTTCTGCCCACGTTCGTCCACGGGCTTTCGGATTGGTCGCCTTCCGAGGAGCGGCGCCCGAGCCCGCTGACGCCCGGACTCGTCGACGCGCTGAGGACAGGTGTGCCCAAGGGAGACGTCGTGTACGCCGACCTCGAGTCGAGCTATCGGATCGCCGCCGCCGCGCCGGTGTACGTCTGCAATGCCCCACCGGGCCACGTCGCCGACACGAAGCGAAATCGGCCGTATCTGCGCCGCGACCGGTGGCGACGCTTCAACCGCACCGGGGAGCTCTGGATCCCGAAGCGCTGCGGTGCCTCATGGGTCGTGATCGACCGCCACCGCTTCGACACGGAGCTCGCGCTTCCGGTCGCGTTTCGAGACGGCCGCTACACCCTCTACCGGCTGGCGCCGTGACCACCATGCCTGCCTCGGTACGTTCTCGCGGACGCGGCAAAGCGCTGCTCGCGGTCGGCATCGCGTCGTCGGCCTTCTTTCTCTGGCTCGTGTTTCACGATGCCGACCTCGACGCAGTTTGGCATGCACTCCGAGGCGCCGACCTCGTCCTCGTCGTCCTCGCGGCGGCTGTGATCCAGGTCGTCTATATCGCCCAGGCAGCCCGCTGGCGGCTCATCGCAGACACGCTCGAGCTGACGATCCGCCGTTTCTACGCGCTCGTACTGGGCGGGATCGGCGCGAACAACGTCCTCCCGCTCCGCATCGGGGATATCCTCCGGGCTCGCTGGCTCGCGACCTCGGCGGAGATTCCGACCGGCCGCGCCTTCGGGTCGGTGTTCCGTGATCGGGCCTGTGACGTCCTCACGCTCGTTGTCGCTCTGGCGGCGTCTCTCCCCGTCGTCGGCGACGAGGTCTGGGTGGAACGGATAGCGGTCGGGGGTGTCATCCTGCTCGCGATCGTGGTGCTCGTGGTCGCCGGGGCGATCGTCTACACGCGCACGCGACCGCGCGCGCGCCGAGAGACGCGCAGCCGTGGCCGGCGCCTGCTACGCGACACGATCGATGAGGTCGCGTCCCCGATTGGTCGCCGCCGTCTTGTGCTTGCGCTCGCTCTGAGCGCCGTCGCATGGGGTGCATGGGCGGGCGCGGCCGGTATCGTCTGCCGATCGCTCGGCGTTTCCCTCTCCCCGGCCGAGCTGGTGTTCGTCACTGCGGTGATCAATCTCGGGGTCGTGATCCCGAGCTCACCCGGGTTCATCGGCACGTATCAGTGGCTCGCCGTGTCCGCGCTCGGTGTCGTCGGCGTCGACGGTGAGACAGCGATCGCCTTCTCGCTCCTCATGCAGGCGATCTGGTACATCCCGACGACGATCGTGGGAGGCGCGATCGCCATTCGCGAGGTGCACCGCGAGGCCACCGGCATCCCATCGCACGACGAGGCCCCTGAGGCGTTGACCAACCCGAACGACTGAGTCACGTTACGCTGTCCGGACTCTTGTCACGACGGCACTGGAGGTGAGATGCGAAGGCGGATCTCTCGTCTCGCCCTTCTGGACGTCTCGCTCCTCGTCGCGGGCCTCGCACTGCTCCTGATCCTGCCGAGGAACTACGGTGGCGACGGCCGCATCCGCTACGAGGCCGTCCGCGCGCTCGTTGCCGGGGATTTGCCCCGCGAGCGCTACTCGCTCGTCACGTCCGTTCTCGCCACACCGCTCGACCTGTTCGGCCGTGTCGTCGGCGACGAGAAGGCGGTCACGTACCGGTTCAACGGCATCCTCTTCGCCCTCGGTCTGGTCGCATTCTGGCTGCTTCTCCGTCATAGCGTTGCCGGAACACTGCTCCGATCGTTCATGCTCCTGCTCGTCTTCGGGTCGATGTTCTCGGGGCATGTGACGTCGTTCTACGGGGAAACGACGACCGCCGTCTTCCTTTCGGTGGGCCTGCTGGCCGTCGTAGCCGGGCAGACGCGCCCCGTCCGGCTTCTCGGTTGGTCGGCGGCCGTTCTGGGAGCGGTCAACACGCCGGCAATCATTCCGGCGTTCGCCCTGGCCGTCCTCGTCCTCGCGGTCGCCCGCAGGAGCTTCACGCCTCTCCTCTCCATCGTTGCCGCCGTCGTGCTCGCCCTGATCGATGTTCGCCTTCACACGGGGAGCTTCACGTCACCGTACGAGGACGATCACGGGTTCCAGACCATCCTGCCGTACTCCGGGCGCCCGGGCTTCTCGTACCCGGCGTTGCTCGGAATAGTCGCGATCGTGTTTTCCCTGGGCAAGGGGTTGCTGTTCTACGCTCCAGGGCTGTTCGTCGGGACGCGCGGCTCGCTCGCGAAGCTCACCAAGGTCAACCATGCAAGAGTGCTCTGGCTCGTTGTCGTCGTGGGCATGGTCGCCGTCTACTGTCGCTGGTGGGCCTGGTACGGCGGCGACTTCTTCGGGCCACGGTTCTTCCTGTTCGCGTCTGTTCCCGCGGCGCTGGCTCTGGCCGCGCGCCTCTCGGTATCCGAAGCCTCGCTCGGGGCGGCTGCTTTGACCCTTGCCGTCCTCGCGCTGAGCTTGTGGGTCGGCGTCGTCGGCGCCGTCGGCAGCGGCACGCCCGAGATCTGCACGCGCGACAACTACAGCCTCGAACTCCTCTGCTGGTACTCGCCGGAGTTCAGCGCGCTGTGGCGTCCATTGATCGCTTGGCCCAGCCCTTCGACGGCGGCGCTCGTCTTTGCGGCGCTCGCACTCATCGTGTTCGTACGGCTCGCACTCGCGTTCGCAGTCGACTCAGCGCCGCTGCTTCGAAGCCGCCTCGGCGAGTGGCGTCGCGCAGCCCGCGTCGGTGAGCGGTGGTAGGCAGATATGCCGACGTCAGTACCATCGCCCCGGTGAAGGTGCTGCTCGTCAGCTTCTACTTTCCTCCGGCCGGCGGGGGAGGGGTGCAGCGTCCCTTGAAGCTCGCCCAGTACTTGCCGGCGCTCGGGATCGAGACCCACGTCCTGGCGCCGGACGATCCGCAGTGGATTCATCGCGACGACGATTTGCGCGTGCCCACGCAGGCATGGGTGCACCGCGCACGCTACTTCGGACCGAGCGGCCGCAAGCCTGCGGAGGAGCTCCACGGCAAGGAAGGGCTGGCGCGACTCACGACCCAGGCACGCCTGTTCGGTCGTCGCGCATTCGTCCCGGACGAGAACGTCTCCTGGAACCTGACGGCCGTCCCGGCTGCGATCCGTCTCGTACGCAAGCACGGGATCGACGTGGTGATCACGACCTCTCCGCCCAACTCGATCCACCTCGTGGGCGCTGCGGCCAAGCGCGCGACCGGCGTCCGCTGGGTGGCCGACCTGCGGGACTCGCCCATCGCGCACGTTCACCGCCGCTCGGAGAGCCCCGCCGTGAGAGCGAAGGAGAAGGTGGACGTCGGGGTCGCGAAGCTCGTCGCCCGCTCTGCCGACGCGATCGTGTGCGTCGCCGACTTCATCGCCGACGAGGTGCGAGGCCTCGAGCCGCAGGGGCGGGTCGTGATGATTCCGAACGGCTCCGACTTCGACGACTTCGAAGGTCTCGACTACGTCCCCGGCCTGCGCCTGCGCGTCACGCATGCCGGAAGCTTCTTCGGCAAGCGGGATCCACGGCCGTTCCTACAGGCGCTCAGTGATTCCAGGGTCGATGCCGTTGCCCGGTTCCTCGGCGACTTCCGTAGCGCCGACCGCGAGTGGGCCGCAAAGCTCGACCTGGGCGACCGGTTGGACCTGATCCCGTACGCGTCGCGATCGACGTCACTCGCGTTGCAGCGCGACTCCGAGGCGCTGCTGCTGCTGATCCCCGAGGCCGGCGGCCGCGGCAAGGGGGTGCTCTCGGGCAAGGTGTTCGAGTACCTTGCCGCCGGGCGGCCGATCCTGGCGGCGGTGCCTCCTGACGGCGCCGCAGCCGACCTGATCCGCGAGACGGGGGCGGGCATCGTCGCCCCGCCGGACGACGTCGGTGCACTTCGTGAGGCGTTGATCGAGCTCGATCGTCGGTTCCGAAACGGCGGCCTGCCCGACTTGAAACTGTCCGACGAGTGGCACCATCGGCTCGCCCGCTCCACTCGGGTCGAGGAGACCGCCGAGTTGCTCAGGTCGCTGTGACGACCAGGCGGCAGCCGATCGTCGACGCGCTGTTCTTCGCGACCGTGTTCACGGTCACCTTCGCGAAGATCCATTGGAGCGTCGGCGGCGACCTGTCACTCTCCGACGTGCTGACCGTGCTCTTCCTGTTCGCCTTCGCTCTGGGCCGGATCGAGCGGCTCGACGGCCGGTTCGCGCGCTGTTCGGCGGTCACGTTCGCGTTCTTCCTCGCGTTTCTCGCTGTCTACCTGCTCGGGTTCTTCAATCTCGAGACGGCCACGTCCCTGGCGCAGTGGGGGAAGGGCATGATCAAGTTCCTGCTCCACTTCCTGTTCCTCTTCGCTGCCGTGGCACTCGTCGCCCGCCGTGGCGAGCGGTTCTACTGGTGGGCGCTGACGGCGTTCTGCGGAGGCCTTGCCTTCAACGCTCTCTACGGCGTGTTGCAGCTCGGCATCGCACAGACGACCGGAGGGAACCTCGACGCCACCGTCCTCTCCCCGCTGACCGGGGGCGCGAGCCAGATCAACATCTACGGCGCGATCGGGGGAGCGAACGTCTATCGGCCGAACGCGCTCACGGGCGACCCCAATCACCTCGGGATCGAGCTCGTCATTCCTCTGCTGGTGTTGCTCCCGATCTACCTCCGACTCGAGCGCGGCCACCGCCTGCGGGTGCCGCTTGATGCTGACCTTGATGTTCCTCTTTCTGATGGAGCTCGCCACGCTGTCGCGCAGCGGCATGCTCGGGCTTCTGTGCGGCCTGCTCGTTCTCGCCGTTCCCTACAGGCATCTGTTCTTCACGGCGCGGTTCCTGCTGCCGCTCGCGGGGATCGGCGTCGTGATCCTCGCGTTCGTTGCCCAGCGGGCCGACTTCTTCCAGACGGTCCTGAGGTCGCGCGTCGACACGAGCGGCAAGGGAACGTCGACCCATTTCGTCGTCTACGAGTTCATCCCCCAGGTGCTGTCGCAACACCCGCTGTTCGGGCTCGGGCTGAACAACTTCTCGGTCTACTACCAGTTCGTGACTGGACGTGACAACTTCGGGCCACACTCGTTCTACGTTGCGTTGTTCGTCGAGACGGGCATCGTCGGGGCGCTGCTCTTCCTCGGTTTCCTCGGCTATCTGTTCCACCGGCTTGCGGTCGGGCGTTCGCTCGGCCGGGTGCTTGCGACGGCGGGCGATACGGTTGCGGCCCGCGTGCGCCCGCTCGAGTGGGGGCTGACGGCGGCTCTCGTCGGCACGATGGCGGCCAACTTCTTCTATCTGACGATGAGCTTCTACTACTTCTTCGTCTTCGCGATGCTCGCGATCGTGGCGCCGGCGGTGTTCGGGCGGCGGCTCCTGCCGACGTGAGGGTGTGTGTCCTGACGACGTCGTATCCGCGTGACTCGAGCGATGTCGCCGGGCGGTTCGTCGAGGACGCGGTGGTCCACCTGCGCGAGGCCGGCGTCGAGATGACCGTCGTCTCGCCGGCCTCGTTCCGGCATTTTGGAATCGCCTACGGGGATGGGATCGCGAACAATCTCCGCGCCCGGCCTTGGAGGGCGTTGCTGCTGCCGCTTTTCCTCCTGTCGTTCGCCCGAGCGGCGCGGCGCGCGTCACGCAGGGCCGACGTGGTCCACGCGCACTGGCTCCCGTCTGCCGTCGCAGGCGTCGCGACGGGCAAGCCGCTCGTCCTGCAGGCGTGGGGGTCGGATGTGGAGCTCGCGAAGCGGCTGCCGTGGGTCTTCCGGCCGCTGCTTCGCCGGGCGCGGGTCGTCGTATGCGCGTCGTCCTCGCTCGCCGCGGATGTACGGAGACTCGGCGCGCGCGAGGTGCACGTGATTCCGAGCGGCGTCGACATTCCGGTCGAGGTTGGGCCACCCGATGAGCCGCCGCACGTGCTGTATGTCGGGCGCCTGTCGGAGGAGAAGGGGATCCGTGAGCTCGTCGAGGCCGCGGCCGGCCTACCGCTCGTCGTCGTCGGGGACGGGCCGCTGCGCAACATCGTTCCTCAGGCTGTCGGCTTCGTTGCCCCCCACGAGTTGGGGGCGTACTACACACGTGCCGCCGTGGTCGTCGTGCCGTCGCGGCGAGAAGGGTACGGCTTCGTCGCACACGAGGCAATGGCCTACGGCCGACCGGTCGTGACGAGCGGCGCGGGAGGCCTGGCAGACGCGATCGAGCACGACGTCACGGGCGTCGTCGTGCCGCAATTGGACAGTGCCCGGCTGCGTGACGCACTCGAACGGCTCCTCGCCGACGGTTCCCGCCGTGAAAGGCTCGGAGCTGCTGCGCGGGCGAAGGCTCGAGCCGAGTTCGGCTTTCGTGCGGCGACCTCGGCGACGATCGCCGCCTACCGCGACGCGCTAGGCGATCTTGCAGCGCACAAGCGTCCGTAAGACGCGGATCCCGTCGAACGCCGTCAGTTTCTTGCCTTCGTCGCGCGACCGCGCGGCGTAGCCGATCGGGACCTCGAAGATCCTTTCGCCCGACTGCAGCACCCGGGCGGTGATCTCCGGCTCGATCGCGAAACCACGCTCGCGCAGGCGGAGCGACCGGAAGAGTTCGGTGCTCATCGCCTTGTGGCAGGTCATGACGTCGGAGATCCAGCAGTTGTAGAGGAGGTTCGTCGCGAACGTGACCGACTTGTTGCCGATCACGTACCAGAAGCTGAACGACGACTGGGAAGTCCAGGCGCGCGTCCCGAAGACGACCCGCGCTCTGCCGGCGAGGAGGGGCTCGAGCACGGGCCCGAGGTCGGACGCGGCGTACTCCAGGTCGGCGTCGAGAATCGCCGAGTACGTACCACGAGCGCGCCCGAGTCCCGTGCGAATCGCCGCACCTTTGCCCCTGTTCTGCGGGTGCAGGACGACCTCGACGTTGTCCGAGAGCTCAGTCGTGGTGAGCCACTCGCGAGTGCCGTCGGTGGACCCGTCGTCGATGATCACGAGTTGACGCCCGTCGACCGGCAATTCGGCGCCGAGCGCATCGGCAATCGCCTCCTCGATCGTGCTCCGCTCGTTGAAGACCGGCATCAGGATGGTCAGGTCGGGGCCCACGTCACTCCTCCTTCACCCTGGCAGGACCGCCCCCTGCCGTGACCGGGAACCCCTTCTCGTCGAGAAGCGCGCGATACAGCCGATCGACGTCGTCGACGAGTCGCGGCACGCGATAACGGCACAGCACCCGCTCGCGGCCGGCCGCGCCCATCCGGCGTCTCAACTCGGGGTCGGCTGCGAGCTGCGCCAGGCGATCGGCGGCCGCCTGCACGTCGCCGAATTCGACGAGGTAGCCGTCGATTCCGTCGCGAACGACGTCGGCGACCCCACCGACGCGGGTGGCCACGACCGGTCGGCCGGACGCCATTGTCTCTATCGCGCTGACGGGCGTGCCTTCGCTCCGCGAGGGTAGGAGGAGGGCGTCGAACGTGTGGAACCAGGGGCCGACATCGTCCTGGAAGCCGACGAAGCGCGTCGCATCGTCGATGCCGAGCTCGCCTGCAAGTGTCTCGAGCGCGGTTCTGTCGGGGCCGTCTCCGACCATCACGAGTGCCGCGCCGATCCCGCGGTCGTGGAGAAGCTTGACCGTACGGAGCACGTCTCCCGCCTGCTTGACCGGGCTCATGCGTGCGACCCACCCGACCGTGAAGCGGTCTGGGGGAATGCCGAGAGAGGTGCGGAGCTTGCTGCCCCGCTCGGCACCCTCCATACGTTCCGAGAGGTCGATCCCGAGCCGAACGACAGCGAACCTCGAGGCGGCGGCGACTCCGATCTCGACGAGCTCGTCGCGTACCTCGGGGCTCACGGCGATCAGAGCATCGGTGTCGCGGGCAAGTGCCCGCTCGATCGTGCGGTAGAGGTTCTCGCGGACGGGATCGAACTCGCCCTTGAGCATGTGCCCGTGAAAGGTGTGCACGATGACCGGTGGCCGGGCGGGGCCGGCGAGCCGGGCTGCGAGACGCCCGGCCGTGCCGGCCTTGGCCGTGTGCGTATGGAGCACGTGAGGCCGGTCGCGCCGGATGATCTCGGTGATCCTGCGCACCGCGCCGACGTCGCGGAGCGCCGACACTTCGCGCCGAAGCTCCGGAATCCACTCCACCTCGATACCGCGCCGCTCGGCCACGAAGGCCATCGACGCCTCGCCCTTCGAAATCGCGCCGGCCGCAAGTGTTGTCGCGTAGCCGCGCGTGGCGAGGCCTTCCGTGAGGTAGGAGACGTGCAACGACGGTCCGCCGACATTGAGACGGGCGATCACCCGCAACACGCGGATGGGTTCATCTGCTCCCAGCACGGTCGCCTACGGTACCGGGCGCTCCGAGCGAACGTACACTGCTGCGGTGTTGCTGAAGGGAGTCTTGTGGGGGTCGTTGGGGGCGCTCGCGTGGACGCACGCCGGCTATCCGGCCGCGGCCCAGCTGGCGGCCCGGATCAGGGCTCGGCGCGTGTCGAAGGACAGCACTGCAACGCCGACGGTGGCGATCGTCGTTGCCGCTCACAACGAGGAGCGGGTGATCGAGCGGCGACTCGGCAACCTCCTCGAACTCGACTACCCGGCGGAGAGGCTCGAGATCGTGGTCGCCTCCGACGCGTCCTCCGACAGGACCAACGAGCTCGTCGCCGCTGTCGCGGCACGGGAGCCCCGCGTGCGCCTGATCGACTGCCGCCGCGGCGGCAAGGTCGCGACGCAGAATCGCGCTGTCAGGCAGACCACATCCGAGGTCGTTGCCTTTTCGGACGCGAATGCCGCCTGGGCGCCCGATGCGTTGCGGCGGCTGGTTGCGAACCTCGCCGACCCGGAGGTCGCATACGTGTGCGGACAGTTGCGGCTCGAGACCGCCGAAGGCACCAACCGCGAAGGAATCTACTGGCGCCACGAGCTGAAGCTGCGCGAGGCCGAATCGCGGCTCGGCTCGATCACGGGCGGCAATGGCTCGATCTACGCGGTCAACCGCGCCGATTACGTCGAGGTCGACCCCCGTTGGGGTCACGACCTCTCGTTCCCCTACAGGATGGTGCAGGCGGGCCGCCGTGCCGTGTACGAGCCCGCGGCGCACGCCTTCGAGAAACCGACCCCGTCGAACGAGACCGAGTACCGCCGCAAGGTGCGGATGTTCGAGCACTGCTGGGAGATCACGTTGCGCGGGTCGATGTTCCGGCGGCTGCCGCCCGGGTACCTCATCGCTGTCGTCTCGCACCGGTTGCTCCGCTACGGCAGCGGGATTCTTCACCTCGGGTTGCTCGCCTCGAGCGTTGCGCTCGCCGGCGACGGCTGGGCGTACGGCATCGTGCTCGCGGGCCAGGTGACGCTCATCGCGGCGGCGGCGGCCGGAGTCCCGATCGCGCGCTACTACACGCTCGTCACGTGGGCGACCATCGTGGCACTCTGGAACTACCTGCAGCGCGGCGTGCCTGCGACCTGGGAAGCAGCGGAAGGAACACGGTGAACAGGCTCCTCGACGTGCTCGCGGCCGGTCTCGGCCTGGCCGTCGCGAGCCCGCTGCTCGCAGCCGCGGCGATCGCGGTCAAGCTCGAGGACGGCAGTCCGATCTTGTTCCGTCAGACGCGGGTCGGCAAGGACGGCAAGGACTTCGAGTTGCTCAAGCTGCGGACGATGGTCGTGGGCGCCGAGCACCAGGGAGCCGGCTTTGCGGTCGACCGCGCTGACGACCGGATCACACGGGTCGGGCGGATCTTGCGCAAGACCTCCGTCGATGAGCTGCCGCAGCTCTGGAACGTCGTGCGCGGTGAGATGAGCGTGATCGGACCGCGACCGACGCTGCGCTATCAGGTCGAGAAGTACACGGAGCGCCAGCACAAGCGGCTGGACGTGCTGCCGGGGCTGACGGGTTGGGCGCAGATCCACGGACGCGCGACGTTGCCCTGGGACGAGCGCATCGAGCTCGACGTCTGGTATGTCGAGAACCGCTCGCCGCGCGTCGACCTGAAGATTCTGCTCCGCACTCCCCGTGCGCTCTTCGGCGGCACGTACAGGGGCGAGACAGGCGGCTGGCGCGGCAACGATGCGCGTTAGGCGTCTGCTCGGCATCGACCCGGCGAGTCTGCCGGACGTGTTGACGGCAGCGCTCGTCGCGGTCCTGACGGTCGTCGTCGTCTACAACGCCTTTCACTATCCGTCGGTGTCCGGGTACGACGCCGAAATCGCCATCCAGTACGCCCGCACGCTGGTCACCGAGTGGCGGATCCCGACCGAGCTGAGGAACTACTACACCCCGCCTGGTTTCTTCCTCCTGGCAGGGCCGCTCGTCGAGCTCGGCGATGCGCTCGGTCTGGCGGACGCGGCCGACCTTGGACAGCTGCTCGACGGTGCCCTGGCGGTCGGGACCGCAATTCTGCTCGCTGCTCTCTGCACGATCGTCTTCCCGGGGCGGGCCTGGCTGCGCTTCGCGGCGGTCGCGTTCTTCGTGTCCTCCCCGATCGTGCTCAAGACGGCGGCGATGTTCCACCCGCAGCCCCTCGTCGCGTTCCTGGCGATGCTCGCGCTCGTCCTCGCTGCCCGCATGCTCGAGAAGGGCCGCTACGGGGTGCGTGCGGCGCTCGTGCTCGGGCTCGTGGTGGGGGCGGGCCAGCTCGTCCGCTCGGTCGGGCTCTGGACGTTCGGTGTCGTCTGCGTCGCGCTGCTCGTGGCCGCGATCGCCCGGCCACCTGACCGTCGCGCTGCGCTGCGGGCGCTCGTCGTGGTCGGCGTCGTCGGGGTGCTCGTCGCTCTGCCCTGGTACGTGTACCTCCAGACGCGGTACTCGAATCCGATCTTCGGCCGGTCGTCGGCCTCCTCGGGCCGGGGCGTGGTGCCTCGCCTCGTGCCCGGACGCTCTGCTGCGCCGGCGCCGTTCCGGCTCGTCGCCGCAACCGCGCTTCCGTCGCGCAGGCTCCGGTTCTACGTCGACCCGGGCTTGCCTCAGGTGATCACCGCCCCTCATCGCCCGAGTCTCGCACCCGGGTTCTGGCCGATCCTCTACACCGACACGTGGGGCGACTACTACGGGTACTGGAAATGGGGCTCGATCCAGAAGCCGATGACGGAGAGGGTCGAGAATCGCCTCACGGCTCAATCCGTCGTGGGAGTGGTGCCGACCTTTCTCGCCGCCGCCGGCCTGCTCGCACTTGCTGGGCTCGCAGTGACACGCGCTCGCTCTCACCCCGAGCTCACGCTGATTCCGTTGCTGCCGCTCGTCGCGCTCGCGGGAACGCTCTACTACGCGTACGCCTACCCGAGTGTCGACGGCGACACGGTCAAGGCACTCTTTCTCCTACCTGCCCTGCCCGCATTTGCCGTCTGTTTCGGGTTCGCCGTCGAGACGATCGGGCGCCGATCGCGCTGGGTGGCGGTCATCCTCGCCGTGCTGCTCACGGTCTGCCTCGGCGTCTCGTTCGCCTTCGGGATCGCGTGAGCGACCAGCCGGACCGGCGCGAGTGGCTCTACCTGCGGGTCGCCCTCGGCGTCGCCGCGCTGATCGTGGTCGCCGACGGGGTCGGGTGGAAGGTTCACGACATGAGGAATCACCCGCCGACGAGGCTCGAGCTGACCCTCCGCTGCCTGAACGGCGAGAAGGGGGTTGCGACGGTCGTTCCGGCAGGCGACCAACTCGCAGACAGTGCCGGCGACGGGTCGCTGAAGACGACGATCGAAGGCAACGACGTCACCGTCGCGCTGGCCTCGTCGGAGGAGCAGGCGGCCGATATCGAACGCTACTACCATGCGGTCGCAGACGATCTCGAGGGCCGTCTGGAGCGGAGGGGAAAGACCCTCTACCTCTGGCGGTTCAAGTCGTCGCCGACGCAGCGCCAGGTGATGTACGAGTGCTACTACTGAGCACACTTCTCGCTGACGCCGGAGTTCTTCGGCTGCGGTGGGCAGCCCTTCTGCCGCTGCCGTCAGACACGCTCACATCAGGTCGTTGGAGGCCGAAGTCGGTACTTTGGCGACGCGGTGGCGATCTCCGTCGTGGTCGTTAGGTGATGTTCCCCGGTTCGTGCTCCCGGTGTCGTGTCGCTCTCGTAGCAGCGGCGACTTGGTGGGTTCCCCCGGTTCTCCCAGTGCCTCGACGCTAGATTGCATCGTATGTCGCCTGGCATCGACGGTGTGCGAATGAGGCGCATTGAGCCGCACCGTGACCATCGTGGGCAATTCACGGAGGTCTATCGTGAAGCGTGGTACGAGAGTCCACACCCCGTCCAGTGGAACGTCGTCTCCTCCGAGGCGAACGTGCTGCGCGGCTTCCATTGTCACGTGCGCCACGCCGACGTGCTCACGGTTGCCGCCGGGTCGATGGTGCTCGGCCTGCACGACCTCCGGCCCGGCTCCCGCACCTTCGGCACGGCGCTGACGATCTTGCTCCCCGCGTTGTCGATGACAGTTGCGATCGACCCGGGTGTCGCGCACGGCTTCTACTTCCCCGAGCCCAGCGTCCACGTCTATGCCGTCAGCGAGTACTGGAACGAGACCGACGAGCTCCGTTGTCGCTGGGACGATCCCGAGGTCGAGATCGACTGGCCGTGCTCCGCCCCGCTGCTCTCGGAGAACGACGCCAGAGCAGGGTCGTTCAGCGCGATGCGCGACCTCGTGCTAGCCCGGCTCGGGCCCGCCCAAGAGCCGCACGCCAACGCGCTGGTCTGAAGCTCGCTCGCGGGTCGAGGCGCGCCTGCGGCGACTCCAGCTCCGCGATCCGGCGATTGGCGTGGACGAGGCCGAGATGCATGGCGGAGCCCGTTGCGCGCACTGCCTCGAGCGCCTCGCAACGGTGCCTCTCCCATCCTCCCGGCTGTCTGATCTGTTCGTACACCTGGGCGAGCTCGTCACGGCGCTCCTGCGGCGTCATGTGCGTCCGCAAACTCGCGGCAAGATGCACAGTCGTGACCCTGGAGGCGCTTGCGACGCGGCACCAGTCTCGCTCGAGAAACTGCCGCACCATGTGCTGGTCGGTGTAGACGCCGGGCGGTGTCTCACGCCATCCGTACGGGAGCCGCCGATAGGCGTCGGAGGTGTGGGCGAGGCCCGTGAGGCTGAGGAGGCTTTCGCCCGTGAGCGCCTCGGCTCGCCAGCCCGGCTCGGCCAGCGAGTAGGCTGCGCAATGCACGACGCCGTCTGGGTCGAGAAGGGCCGCCGGCGGATGGGCGAGGTCGGCGTCCTCGAGCAGGCCGAGCATCGTCTCGACGTGGTCGGGGAAGAGGAGGTCGTCGTCGCCGACGTACGTGACGATCTGCGCCGTGCTCGCAGCAACAATCGGGCCACGGTGCGTCTCACCCGTGCGGCCCGATTTCGGCAGGTCGTGGAACTCGATCCGCGTATCCTCGAGCATGAGGGCGGCCACGACCTCGCGCGTTTCGTCTCCTACGCCATCGCCGATGATCACGATCCGCAGCGACTCGATCGTCTGCTCGCGGACGCTTGCGACGCAGAGCGGGAGGAGCAGTGCGTGGTCGTGCGTCGGAATAACAACGTCAGCGTGGACAGTCATGCGTCCATCCCCGCGAGCCGTCGGAGCCCGGTGATCGTCTCCACGATGCTGGCTCCTTCGTCCGCCGACGATCGCGGGGGCAATCCGCCCGTGAGATGGTCGACAAACGCCCGCAGTTCGGCCAGGAGCGGGAGTTCGTCGACGGCTTCGAGGGTCGTCACGTCAGGCTCCCCACCGGGAGCGGTGCGGGTGATCGTGACGTGCTCGTCCCAGCCGCCGCCCAGCACGGCTACCCCCTCGTCGCCAAAGACCTCGACACGACGAACGTTCGACCGCTCGTTCGACGCCACCTCGACCGACATCCATCTCCCACCGTCGAAGCGCAACTGCCCCATCAACCCGGTGCAGCGGGCACCGTCATGGTGAGCCACCGCAGAGACCGGAGTCGGGACAGCCCCGAAGATCTCGAGAGCGATGCCGAGGTCGTGGGGGAGGAGGATCCACGTGCAGTCGACGTCGGGGTGGGGGTTGCCCCATTGCACACGGACCGTATGGAGGCCGAGCGTCTCACCGATCGCCCCGCTCCGTGTGATCTCCCCCAGCAGCTGGATTCCCGGGTGGTAACGCCACTTATCCATCACGAAGACTCGGGTACCCGCCGCGGCGGCGATCGCACGCGCGGCCTCGAGATCGGACGTCAGGGGCTTCTCGACGAACACGGGAACGTCCAGATCGAGCACCCCGTTGATGACGTCGGCGTGGGTAGAGGTCGGCGTGGCGACCACGACTCCATCAACCTCGGGCAGACAAGCCAGATCGGTGTCCGCTCGGTGCGCGCCCAGTTCGAGTGCGCGGGCCGCCGAGGCGGCAGTGCGCGTGACCACCGACACCTCACAACCGAGCTGGAGAAGATCGCGCAGGATGTTTCGCCCCCATCGCCCGCATCCGATCAGAGCAATCCGTGACGTTCTCGCCTCCGACATGCACGCATCGTAGAACGAAGGCGTCCTAGCTCTCCGGCCTTGGCGCTGCTGAGTAGGGAGGCCGAAGGAGCCGGCGCTGGGCCGTTCATCGCCATCGAGATGATTCCGGCGAAGCGAGACAACCTCGAGGCGCGTGAACGGGGTCGACCTCCTGAGTGCAGGTACCAGCGCTCGACCGGCCGGTGGAGAGGCGTTGCCGATCCGCCCCCGTGGATAGCCAGAGCACGCACGTGGACGATCGCGTCCGGGTCAGAGGCATCGACCCGAGAACGGCTGGCCTCCCCAACAGCACCCTAGTGGCTACTGCCGAGGGCGGCGTATCGAGCGGACCAGGCGCCGGGCACCGAGCCCGAGGTCAAGCGACGCGTCGGCCAGCCGCCGGAAGCCCTGATGCCGTCGATAGACATCCACGAGAAGTTCCTCGCGCTTCGAGAGCCTCCCGACCGCGGACGAGTTCGCGATCGACCAGACGACCTCGTCGAAAAGCTTGCGATCGATCGTGCGCGGCGGCTGCGCGAGCGCACGACGGTAGACGTCGACGTACGAGTCGGCTGTCCGTTCCCAGGTGAGTCCCACTCCCGCGGTGCTGATCGCAGTGACGATCGCCGCCTGCCGCGTCGTCGACGAAAGGATGTCGAGCACAAAATCGGTGGCCATGTCGAGGCCGAACGACGGGAGCCTTCCCTCGGCAGGGAGAAACTCAGCCATCGAGGCGCGAGCCGAGTAGACGCATGCGGTGCCGAGCGCAGCTGCTTCGAAGGGGATAAGCCCGAAGCCCTCGTAGAGCGACGGATAGAGCACGAGTGCTGCCCTACGGTAGAGCGCGGTCTTCTGACCCTCGTCGATGTGCCCGAGGTCGACAACGCGGTCGGCGAACTCGGGGCAGGCGTCGAGGATCGCGCGCTCGGCCGCGGCCGACGAGCCGAACTCCGGATGCCCGCCCGCGAGAACCAGCGTCCCGTCCCACCCGCGCTCCGCGAGCCGCAGGAAGAGGCGCACCGCCCACTCACGGTTCTTGTGTCGGAAGCTCGCTCCGAGGAGCAGCAGGATCGGCCGTTGCCCAACCCTCCCGGGGATGACGTCACGGAGCGGCTCGGAGGCGGCGATCGCCTTGTAGCCGGCGGCGAGGGGGACGACCGTTGCGCGTGCGGGGTCCAACAGACCGTCGCTCAGCGTGTCGACGGCTGCATGGAGTGAGAAGAAGCCGACCTGGTCGACGGCCGCGAGAGCCGCGTCGTGCGCCTTGACATAGCGCTGCCAGTCTTCCGAGCTTCGGTGGTATTCGGGCGAGCGCGCCATGATCATGTCCTGCTGGGTGAGCACGAAGCGAGACGCGAGTCCGAGGCATTGCGACAATTCGCGCGCCTGGAAGATCTGGTACGGACGGTGGAAGACATCGGCCCTCCAGGGCAGGTCCGACTCAGAGAGGATGGGGACGGCGGGGCACACATCGCCTGCGACGGGCGCGACGGTCTCGTGCAACCCTTCGCCCAGCACGACGACATCGAGGTCTGCCCGGCGGGAAAGCGCGCCGACCATCGAGATGATCTGGACTTGTGTCCCGGAGAGAGGGCTGTCGAAGCATCTGCCGTCCACCACGACGCGGAGCGTGCCCTCGGACATCGCACTCTTCTGGCGCGTTGGTCGCCGCGAGACCCGCCCCTCGGCGGGCCGAACTGCCCGATGCACAAGCCCGGGCCGAACGAGGGCGCGCTCGAGTGTGGACAGGGCGTCGTCCGTGGGCGACGGCCTGGCTTCTGCGCCCGCGAGCGCGAGCACGATGTCGAGCGCCTCGGACGAAACCAGCGTTGCGCGCCCTCCTGGTCGATCGACGACACCGGGGGGGATCCCGGGCGCCGGGCCCCCATGCGCCGCCTCGTCGAGTGAGACGGATGCGCAGACGGAGTCGCTCGCAAGGCCGGCCCGGAGCGCAAGGAGCTCCGAGGGAGTCGGAGCAGGCGGGTTGCGGAGGATGAGGAGGCTGCGTCCCTGGCCATTTCCTTCGCGCCAGACGCGGAGCGCCTCGAGACCGCGGGATTGGTCGGCAGGCGCGCCTGTCTCGGGCGCGCTCCCCGCGATGTCCATGATCGACGCCCCGTGGGCGACCCCGAAAGATGACCCCCGAGGGAAGGCGTCGGCAAGGCCGGGAGCTTCCTCTGCGGGGAAACCGGCGGCGAGCAGGACATCCAACCCGGTCGGTAGCACTGCCTCCCGGCCGGCGAGCAGATCGAGGATCCCTGGTACCCCACTCAATCCACGGGGCGTTCCTGGTATCGGCGCGGCGGCGTTCTCGCGGCCCTCGTCGGCGTCGACATGCGGCAAGAGGCCAGCATACGCAAATAAGCTCCGCGGTCGTCCCGGTCGAGGGTCGCGAAGGGAATCCTACCTCGGTCTTGAGCCTCGTCCCCATACGCTCACGGCCTCCCCCGTGCCAGTGCGCCGCCTGCATGAAATCCGGAGCGGTTCAAGAAGCTCCGACTCCGCGAGGACAAACCGGGTGCGCTAAGGTCGCGAACTGGTGCGTTCGACAGCCTTACTGCGTCTGCCAGGTGGCCGAGTCACAACGGTAGCCGGCGATCCCCGGGACCTGAGCGTATTCGAGCCGATACGAACGGCGGGGGAGTGGGAACCGCATGTGATGCGTCTGCTGGAGCGAGTCGTGAGGCCCGACTGGGTGTGTCTCGACATCGGCGCCAACATTGGCGCTCATACGTTGGCGCTGGCGGTGCTCGCCTGTCGCGGCGAAGTGTTCGCATTCGAGGCCAGCGGGGGCAACTTCGGCTACTTGGAGCGGAACATTGATGGTCTCGGCGAACCCCGGGCACGCACGAGCCGGGTGCGATGCGCACTGTGGAGCGAGGCCGGGGAATTGAGGTTGGCGCGCAGCGACGAGTTCGCAGGTAGCGGCTTCGTCGCGCAGCGAGTTGAAGTAGTCGAGGGCGAGACGCACGTGCGGTTTGTCGGCAAAGACGAGGTGCCGTTTCAGATGCACGTGGAGACGGTGCCCGCCCTGCCGCTGGACGTCTGGGCGCAGGAGCAGCAGTTGGTTCGACTTGATCTCGTCAAGCTCGATGTCGAGGGCGCTGAGACACACGTCCTTGAAGGTGCCCGGCACACGTTTGAGCGGCTACGGCCGATCCTCGTCACGGAATACAACCCGTCTTGTGCGACCTCACTCTTCGGTGAAGAACCCGACGCCTATTTCAGGATGCTCGAGCGCCACTTCGCCACGGTGAAAGTAGTCGAACCGGATGGGACAACGTCGCCGCCTCTGGACTGGGCCTTGTTGATCGGCCGTTTGGAGGGAGGCAAAGGCTGGGAGGACTTATTCTGCGAGCCGTTCTGACCGCAACTGGTACACCGGATCCTCCACTCCAGGCGGCGACGTGGATGTTGTTTCCCGGGTTCCCTGGGGTCCCCGCAGTACCCCGGGTTCGGTGGAGCCGCCGCAGTACCCCTGGTTCAGTGGAGTCGCGTTTTTGGCTCAGGCCGCCTGGATGTGGTGTTGAAGTTCGTCAGTTCATATTCGATCGGTGTCAGCATGCCGAGACTGAAGTGGCGGCGCCGCCGGTTGTGGATCGAGAGATCGTTGGGCTGCGCAGCCCTGACCTCGACCATCGTTCTTGACTTGAAATCCGGCAAGAACCTGTCTCGTACGAATACGTCGATGCCGTGCTCCGCCGCCATCGCTCACGCGTTCACGAGAGGGAAAGCCTTGGCAGCTCGAGCGCCCTAGATCCCCGGTCGAGTCGAGCGACCTCAGTGTCCACGAGGAGGTGGATGAATTCCTCGAACGTCAAGGTCGGGCTCCACCCGAGACGTTCACCCACTCGGGACGCGTCGCCGACGAGGCGGTGGACCTCCGTACGACCCCGGAACAGGGTCGGGTCGATTACGACATGCGCCCGCCAATCAAGGCCGACTCGCTCGAACGCGCACGAAACCAACTCCTCGACCGAGTGCACTTCCCCTGTGGCCACGACGTAGTCGTGGGGCTGGCACACTGGAGCATGCGCCACGTGGCGTCGACGCAGTCGGGCGCGTAGCCTGAGTCGCGTTGGGCGGGAGCTCCGCGAGACCAAGTTCCGTCTCCAGCCCGAGAGAGACGGCAGCGGCGCCGCGCGCTAGCCTGCTCAGTAGGAATGAAGGGCAGCTGGCACCCCGACTCGTGGTGTACAGGATGCCCGAGCAGGCGAAGAGATCGACGACCGCGGGGCGGATCTCCGGCGCGCAGTCCCGAAACTCCAAGACTAATCGGGTACGTCGCGTAAGATCCCCATGCGATCATTTCGTTGCCCGTACGAACACATCATTGGGCGCGATGTGCGCGAACAAATCATAGTCTCGGTCGGCCATAAATTCTCTGTATCTATCGTCGTCAAACAGGTTCTCCAATATGATGACGATAGGCTTATATCTGTCCAGAGATATCCCGCGAATCACTGTCAGCTCCCAACCCTCGACGTCTACAGCAAGAATGTCAATTCGCCCGAGAAATGGTGAATGGACTGAGAGTATGGTGTCGAGTCTTCTTGCATTCACCTTGATAGTGGTCATGGTCGTCTCGTAGTCAACGGCAGAATAGAGGTCTTCGAACTTGCCTTTGATCCCGAGAGAAGAGAAGCTCTCGTTGGACACCCTGCCGCCCATGTATTCAGCGCCCAGTGAGTCGACAACGACGAAGTCCACATCATCGCGATCTTCGTCGCTGCAGGCGTATTGCAGCACCTCGAACCCCGATGCTCGGTGCATGGCGCAGAACTTGGGGTTTGGCTCGATCGCGATTACCTTCCACCCGAGCCCGCGGAAGCTCGCGCTGATCGAGAGATAATTAGGGTGTGCCGCCCCGACTTCGACGATTGTCCTCGGCTTGAGATCGGGCAGGAACCCGAGTAGTCGGCGGGGTGGAAAGAACTTGTCTCTCACGATCACGTCGATGTCGTGCTCCGCCGCCATGGATCACACGCACACCAGCGCCTCGGCGCGGGCGAGTTCGATCACGGGGACGTCGTGCCTCCGCGCTTTGTCGAGCCGCGCCGCTGGGATCAAGAGGTGCCTCCACCAGGCGCACGCCTTCGGTCGCGACGATGCGCGTCGAGACCGGGCATCATTTAGAGGCCACTTCGGCTCGCCGGAAGCCCCCGGAGGCCCTAATCGGCCCGTCCGCCGTGCCATGGACGCGGGAACAGAGCAGGACGGCGTCGGTGCACATCGCGGCCTCTTGGCCGACGTTATCTTGGCCGCCACAAGACCCGTGGCGTCAATCATCCGACCTGTTGTCGTGCCCCGGGCCGAATGCTGCGGCCCATGCTCGAGATCCCAGCTCGAGCCGCGCGACCTCTGCGTCCACGAGCAGGTGGATGAGCTCCTCGAACGCCAAGGTCGGGCTCCACCCGAGACGGTCGCGCACTCGGGACGCGTCGCCGACGAGGCGGTGGACCTCAGCACGGCCCCGGAACAGAGCCTGGTCGACCGCGACGTATGTCCGCCAGTCAAGACCCACCCGCTCGAACGCACAGGAGACCAGCTCCCCAACCGAGTGCGCGACCCCCGTGGCGACGACGTAGTCGTCGGGCTCGTCACACTGGAGCATGCGCCACATGGCATCGACGTAGTCGCGTGCGTAGCCCCAGTCGCGCCGGGCAGAGAGATCCCCGAGGTGCAGATCCGTTTGGATCCCGAGGGAGATCGCAGCAGCGCCACGGGCGACCTTGCTGGGCAGGAACGACGGTGGGCGTCGCTCGGACTCGTGGTTGTAGAGGATGCCCGAGCAGGCGAAGAGGTCGTAGCGCGGCGGTAGCTCCTGGTGATGAAGTGGGAATACGCCTTGGCCACGCCGTACGGGCTCAGGGGTGCGAGCGGTGTGTCCTCGTTCTGCGGCGAGACGTCGGGTTCCCCAAAAATCTCGCTCGACGACGCCTGGTAGAAGCGGATATTCGGGTCGACGCGGCGGATTGCCTCGAGAAGAGCCGTGACGCCGACGGCCGCGAATTCGGCTGTCCCCACCGGATCGTCCCAGGACGCAGGGACGAAGGAGGGCGATACGAGGTTGTAGACCTCTTGCGGCCGGGACGCCTCGAGCGCCACGGCGAGCGCGTCGGTAGCGAGGACGTCGATCTCGAAGAGCTCGACTCGCGTTGCGACGCCCGAGAGGTTCTGCGGCGTCGAGCCCGACCTGACGACCCCCGTGACGGCGTATCCCCGATCGAGCAGGTACTCGGTGAGGAGCGAGCCGTCCTGCCCGCCGGCACCGAGCACGAAGGCGCGGTTCACGACGACGTCCCGGAGGGGATCATGACTGCCCTTCCCTGCTTCGTGAACGATCCTTCTTTGTCGGCACTCTCCGGAAGCATATTTCCCGCCAGGAGCCGCTGTTTGCGGACGGTGGGCTTGCTCACAGACTCGGTAGGGTAGTGGCAATGGCGAACGGCGCGATCTTGGCAGGGGCCGATCCCGATGCGTTGCGCCGCGAGATCGTCGAGATCCAACCTGGCCGAATTGTCCTCGCCACCGGCGCAGCCGCTGAATGAGGGATGGCTAAACGTGCCAGGCGAGCGCCCGAAGCAGGCTCATGTACCCGCTGATGAACTGAGGCCGGGGGCTCCGGCGCCGTTCCATGGTCGGAAGTCGCAGGACGCCGTTGTCTCATACGCCCAGAACGCTGAGGACATCCGTCTCTGGCGGGTGTTCGAGTCGACGCCAGCCGGGTTCTACGTCGACGTCGGCGCTGGCGATCCGGAGGAGGGTTCTGTCACGAAGCTGTTCTACGACGCGGGATGGTCGGGAATCAACATCGAGCCCGGCCCCCATTTCGCACGGCTCTCCGCCTCCCGCAGCCGCGACATCAACCTTGAGCTCGGTGTGTCCAATCGATCCGGAGCCGCCGAGTTTTGGTTCGGGGCTCCCGACGCAGGCTTGTCGGGCTTCGACCGCCCTGCGACCGACCTCCTGCCACCGGGCTTCACATTCGAGCGGCGAACGGTTCGGTGCGAACGCCTGGATTCGATCCTGGCAGAGCACGCCCTTGGGCGTGTGATCGATTTCCTCAAGATCGACGTCGAGGGCGCGGAGCGCGAGGTGCTCGAGTCGTTCGACCTCAGAGTTGTCCGTCCGACGGTTCTTTGCATCGAGGCAATCGAGCCGCTGACGAACGTTCCGAACTTCCTCGATTGGGAGACCAACCTTCTCGAAGCCGGCTACGCCTTCGCGGCATTCGACGGGATCAATAGGTTCTACGTCGTCGAGGAGCGGCCGTACATCGTTCAGCCTTTGAGCTACCCCATGTCGGTACTTGACCGATACGTGCCTGCCCACGTCCACAGGCAGTCCCTGCAGCTCGCCGAAATGGACCAGGAGGTTGCCGTGCTGAGGCTCGACCTCGCAAAGGCAGAAGCTGCGGCCAATGAGTTGGAAGCGCGCACGTCCTCGCTCGAGCGTCAGGTCGAGCAAGATCGCTTCGACCTTGCCGCCGTCTACGCGTCTCGAACCTGGCATGCCGGCCGCGCGGTAGCTCGGCTGGTGACGCCGGTCTCCGCGGCGTTGAGTTTCGGAAGGCATGTGTTGCATCCCGCTGCGCCTGTCCCGACCCCGAGGGATGCGTTCGAGGAAGCGAACGCACCCGCCGACCCGTGGCATTTCTCGGTCAACCCGTCGAGGCGATCGTCCAGCAGAGAAGCTCTGGACCCGCTCGCCTTGGTCTTTGCGAGCGCAGGTATCCCGCTCGCGCATGGTGATGCGGCTCGCGTCCTACAAGAACTGGGAGAACTTGGTGTCTACGACGACAGCTCGTTGCACGACACACGATTGACGTGGGAGGAGCGGCAGGCCGTCCTGGAGGTCGACGCAGTCACCCGCGCCGCAAGACTCTTGGAGGGGGATCGAGGTGCCCCTCGAGACGAGATCACCGGTAACGGACGCATCGTAGTCGACCTCCGATGTCTCCAGGAGCCGACTCTCCGAAACCGGGGAGTCGGCCAGCACTCCCGGTTCGTGCTCGCAGCCCTGAGGGAGAGCGCAGCGAATAGGAGGATCACCGGGTTCGCCTCATCCGAGCTTCCAGAACTCGATCACAGGACACTGTCGGTGGTCGACGACATCACCTATACAACGCATGCATGCGGCGATGCGTCCCTGTTCGTCGAGCTCTCACCGATGACTGCGAGTTGCGCCTCGATCCTGCCGCTATTGACCGATCGCTCATGCTCGGCTGTCGCCGTCGTCTACGACCTCATTCCGCAGAAGTACCCTGGCGCGTACCTTCACTCAGCGGTGTCGGCGCTTGGCTCCAGGGCACGGATCGAGGCACTGGGTTGGTACGACCGACTGCTTCCGATCTCGAACTCGACGCTGGACGACGCGCGAGAGATCCTGGGCGTCGAGCTCGACGCGACTGTGACCTGGGTTGCGGATCCGCTGCCGGCCGCCACTCACGACGGCCCCATCAGCGGCTCGCCCTACGTCCTTCTCCCCGCCGGCGGTGATCCCCGAAAGAACGCTGCGGCGGGCGTTGCAGCCGTCGCATCCTCGCGTCACGAGCTCCCCGATGTCGGGGTCGTCGTCTCGGGGACCCTCACTGAGGCTCAGGAAAGCGCCCTCAGGGTTGTTGCGAGCGAGGCCGGGCTTCCCGAGGGTTATCTCGAGCTTGCCGGATATGTTCCCGACGACGAGCTCTCAGCGCTCTTCGCCGGGGCCATGGCCGTCATGGTCCCGTCCATAGCCGAGGGGTTCTCGATCCCAGTGGCTAGTGCCGTCCGCGTGGGTACTCCGGTTGTAGCGTCCGACATCCCGGTGCACCGGGAGCTACTCGGAGACGGCCTGTGGCTCGCGAAGCCCCAGGAAGTTGAAGGGCTCGCGCGGGCACTCGTCGACACAATCGCGGCGGGCGAGGAGATATCGAAGGCGCAGAGGGCGAACCTGGGCGATCTCGCGGATCCGGATGCAGTCCTCCTGCGCCTCCGTGGTGCGCTGCGCCCATTCCTGGCGGAACCGACGGCGAAGCGATTCTCCGTCGGTCGCCGGCCACGTCCCCGGATAGCGCTGGTCTCGCCGCTTCCGCCGCAACAATCCGGTGTCGCCGACTACACCGCGTTCACCTTTTCGTACGTACGGGAGCACGCAGACGTTTCGGTCTTCAGTGCGGGAGCCGCCTTGTTGCCTTCCGACGGTGTGGAGCCCATCTCGTCGGCGCCGTACCTCGAGGAGGAGTTCGACGCCATCGTTGCGGTTGTCGGCAACAGTCATTTTCACTTCCCGATGATGGACCTCCTCGGGGCGTTCGGCGGGGCTTGCATCGCCCATGACGATCGGATGTTCGAGTCCTACCTCCTCGACCGCGGTCCGGTGTGGACAGCTGGTCTTATCAGGTCGTCCGCGCGACGCGTCAACCCGTCTGAGATTCCCGCTCTTGTGACCGATCTGGACAGCCTGCCGACGGCCGGTTACAGGGATCTCGCCCGCCATGCGACCCCACTCATCGTCCACAGCCGGAGCCTTCAACTGCGGATCGCTAATGAGACGGCAACTGCGCCGGCGTTCGTGCCGTTCGTGCCGTACACCCCTCCGGACCGACAACTGGGAGAGGAGTCGCGACGCGTCGCGCGAGACACTCTCGCCTTCAGGGACGACGAAGTGCACCTCGCAACGTTCGGTGGAATAGACCGACGGACGAAGTTGACCGACATGGTCGTGGCTTCGGTCGCATGGCTTCGGGACTGGGGGATCCCCGCTCGGCTCCACGTTGTGGGGGGCTCGCCGCGGCACGAGCGAGAGGCGCTCGAGACCCTCGTGGCGCAACTCGAGCTCGAGCAGTTCGTCACGTTCGCCGGCCGAGTCAGCCCAACGACTCTGCGCAACTATCTCTATGCGGTCGACCAGGCCATCCAGCTTCGCTCGAGCTCGACGCTCACCTTGAGCGGTGCTCTGATGGATTGCATCGCATTCGGAGTTCCGACCGTTGCCAGCGCTCCTCTTGTCTTCGAAGCTGACGCGCCGGATTGGATCATCGGCGTCCCTGTCGAGCTCTCCAGCCTGACGCTGGCAGAGGCGATCTCCGATCTCCTGCACTCGAGTACGGGCACCGAGCCCGAACGAGAAGCCGGGAGGCGCGCGTATCTGGAGACGCGCTCTCCCTCGCGGTACGCCGAGCAACTGCTCGAAGTTCTGGAGCTCTTGGAATGACAGCTGTCCTCTTCGACGTGACGCAGTACGCGTCATGGCCCGCGACCAGCGGGATTCAGCGTGTTCTCCTCCAGTTGGCAACGCGATGGTCACACCGCCGGCTCGAAGCGAAGTACGGCGTGCTCGACGGCGACTCGTTTGCCGTTGGGCAGCTGAGTACGCTCAGCGATGTCATGATGCAGCGGTTCTCCTCTTCCGAGACGTCAGCGCTCGAGCCGCGAAGCCAGTTACTCGCGCAAGCAGAGTCGAAGATCTCTTGGGCACGTCTTCGGAGGCACTTCGACGCCTACTTCCTCCCCGAGCCCTCGCTCGACCCGGGAAGCGTCTCCGTCGCGCAATGGGCTGTGCGGAGCGCGCGTTCCCCGACCGCGTACTTCCTTCACTTCGATGCGTTGCCACTCACCCACCCGCACTGTTTCCCACGAGAGACGGACGGATTCGCATTCACGCGGTACTGCCGTTCGATGGTTGGTGCGAACACGATCGCCTTCATCTCGAACCATGCCCGCGGTGTCTTCGAAACCCGTGTTGCCAGGACATCGGTGACACTTGGCATCGTCGCAAGGCCGGGAGCGGACGGGTTGCCGACGCACCGACGCAATCTTCCGAGGACACCGCTTGTCTTCGCGGCCGTGGGGACGATCGAGCCGCGCAAGAGGTACGACCATGTCCTCGACGCCTTCGAGGATCTCTGGGCGCGCGGGAGGGACTATAACCTGGTGATCGCCGGAAAGCGGGGGTGGAGAACATCGAGCACTGTGGCTCGGATCGAGGCCCTAGCCGGCAACGGCCGTGTTCAGTGGCACGAGACGGCCACCGACGCACAGGTAGCCGCCACGCTCGCCTCATCGACGGCGCTCATCGCCGTTCCTGAGGCGGAGGGCTTTGGCATTCCGGCGCTCGAGGCACTCGCCGCAGGCTGCCCGGCGATCGTATCGGCAGATCTGCCGTCCCTCGAAGGGATATCCGACGCAGGCCAGATTCGCTTGTCGAGCGTGGAGCCCCGTGCGCTCGCTGACGCAATCGACGCATTCGCGGATAGCGGGCGAAACGCCGCTGCGCGAACCGCGTTGCAGGAGATCCGGCTCCCGACCTGGGAACAGTTTGTCAACGATATCGAGACTTGGATGGAGGACACGATGCCGACGCGGAAAGCACGGTCATGAGCATCAGCCCTCTCTCACGATGTCGGGTGTGCGCCTCCCAAGAGCTTCTCTCCGTTCTCGACCTCGGTGAGCATGCACTGACCGGGGTGTTCCCACAGTCCGTAACGGAAACGGTGACGACTGGGCCACTCGAGCTCCTCTGGTGCCGTGAGTGTGGTTTGGTGCAACTTGCGCACAGCTACGACCCCGCAGAGATGTACGGCGGGAACTACGGCTACCGGTCAGGGCTCAACGCGTCGATGCGGCAGCACCTGCTGCGAAAGGCGCGGGGCCTCGAGGCGCTCGTCGACCTGAGGCCTGAGGACACCGTGCTCGATATCGGAAGCAACGATGGGACGCTGCTCGGTTCGTACGCGATTGACGGGATTCGGAGACTGGGCATCGATCCGACGGCAGCACGGTTCCTCGAGTTCTACCCGGAAAACTCTGAGGTGTTGGCGGATTTCTTCAGCGTGAAGGCGTACCGATCGCTCAGCGACACCCCTGCGCGCGTGATCACCTCGGTTGCGATGTTCTATGACCTCGAACGACCTGCCGACTTCGCCCGAGATGTCGCCGCCTGCTTGGCAGAGGACGGCGTCTGGCACTTCGAGCAGTCGTACATGCCGTCCATGCTGCGTCTCACGAGCTACGACACGGTCTGTCACGAGCATCTCGAGTACTACTCGCTCGAGGTCATCTCGAGGATCCTCGCCGAAGCAGGCCTCGACCTGATCGACGTGCGGTTCAACAGCGTCAACGGCGGGAGCTTCGCCGTGACCGCTGCCCCGTCCGGGTCGTCGCGGTCGCGCCAAGATGTCCTCGTGGACTGGCTGATGCGGCAGGAAGAGCGTCTGGGCCTTCGGACACCCGGGCCGTTCCGTGAGTTCGAGGAGCGGGTCTTTCGCCACCGCAATGACTTCGTCGACCTCGTTCGCACGCTACGGGGCTCAGGAGCGTCAGTCATGGGATACGGCGCGTCGACGAAGGGGAATGTCCTCCTCCAGTTCTGCGGATTCACCCCCGACGACATCTCCGCGATCGGGGAGGTCAACGAGGAGAAGTTCGGCCGCGTGACCCCGGGAACCGGGATCCCGATTCTCCCGGAGCAGGAGGTGCGGGACGCGAACCCCGACTACCTGATCGTCTTCCCCTGGCACTTCCGCGAAGGCATCGTCGAGCGCGAATCGGAGTACCTGCGAAACGGAGGAAGGATGATCTTCCCACTGCCGGAGATCGAGATCGTCGGAGCTTGACAGCCCATTCAAGATAGCGTTATTCGAGTGGCGTAAACGTAATCGGGATATCGCACTCAACTGTGGCGCCGCCTTTAGAGAAGCACCTCGCCTGGATCCCGAATTCAAGAGAGTCTAAGAAGATGTCAACCCTGACGACATTGTCAGTCCGAGAGAGATCACGAGCCGAGATATGTGTGACCGCGATTTCCCGACCTTCGTTGCCGACGACATCACACCGCACGACGGGGCGATCAATAGACGGGACGTCGAATAGCCGTATCATCCACTCGACCCGATAGCGACCGGCTTTCAAAGGCATGTAAGGGCCAAAGGCCAGAGCGCCACTCTCGTTGGGTGATGTTCGCACGCGACGTTGTCCTCCTTCCTCAATAATCGCGCCAACACCGGAGACGAAGCGTCGTTGGCGCTCCGGCCACGCAGTTCGAAAGATCGAATGCATCTGAGCAGCCAACGCGTCTGGCTGAGGATCGCGAGCCTTTCGGGCCACGAGCCAGTAGAGAAAGGAATCTTCAGGATTCGATTCAGCTGCCAGAACTCGCTCTATCAGTGACCACTGATCTTCCGATCCGAAGGGATCGAACTTCATCATTCGTCCGGTTGTCGGTTCGCGGCATAGCCACAGTCCGACCAGTCTTACAACGTCGAACCCTGCGAGCTCTGCCAATGCTCTAGCTTCTTTCGGCGTCAGCTCCACGGTGTGCTCAGGATGACTCCAGCCGAGTAGTTCGGTCATCAGCCGATTCGGGCTATCAAACACGAGCCAGCCGTCTGATTTGAGGACACGCGCGCTTTCGAGGAAAAAACCGACTACCTCATCAGGCCACAAATGCTCAAGGTTCTGTCCGGAAAGCACCATCTCGCAGCTCGTGTTCGCGACTCGACTCATGTCACTAACTGTATTTGAAATCCATTCCACATTTGTGGGTAGATCGGGCGGTTTCGGGGCGTAATATTCGATTCCTATATGTTCACCTACGAATCCAGTGCATTTTTCGATCCATTCGAAATACCAGCTGCCTGCGCATCCTGCGCTGAGCATGGGGCCGGAGATCGGTGGTAGTTCTCTCAGCTGCCCTGATCGCAGGTCATGCAGTAGGTGGTTTACGTCTTCAATCTGCCCTGTCGTTCGGCGGTCCGCTTCCAACACCGGTCTCGACAGGGCACGATGTCCGCCTCTTATCATCCGCCCGGCAATCCAGCCCCAATCTCGCGGACGCGCCGATCGCAGTTCCGTCACCAAGCGCCTGCTGTCCTTGAGGAACTCAGTCATGATGTATGAACCTTGCCTGGCAGCGACTCTCATAGGCGGGCACTAACTCGGTTGTAGTCCCTGCACACTTGCGGGCCTGCTTGGTAGGAGGCCGCGCTGGCCGATGCTGTCCCGAACGGTCCAGCGGAACCGTGGCTTCGCGATTAGGTGTGAGGGGCACCGATGTATCGCTCCAATACTGCCCCTGGCTCACCTATGCCCTGCATGCATCCGTTGAGAAGGAGCATGGCTCGGTCGCAGTGTTCGCGGATAGCTCCCAGATCGTGCGACACGAACACGATCGTCTTGCCAGCTTTTCGGATCGCTGCAAGAGTCTCGAGACATCGTTCCTGAAACTCCTGATCTCCCACCGCCAGGACCTCGTCGAGAAGGAGGACGTCGAAGTCCACCTGGATCGCGATCGAGTAGGCGAGTCGCACGTGCATCCCGGAAGAGAAGTTCTTCAGCTTCTGGTCGATGAACCGATCGAGTCCCGAGAACGCGACGATCTCGTCGAACCGCTCCCCGATCTGGGTGCGCGTCAACCCCAGGAGGGTTCCGTTGATGCGAATGTTGTCGCGAGCGGTCAACTCAGGACTGAATCCGACTCCGAGCTCGATGAAGGGCGAAAGTCTGCCTTCGAGATGCACCGTGCCGGCGTTCTGCCGGTAGATCCCTGCGATGACCTTGAGGAGAGTGCTCTTCCCACTACCGTTCGGCCCGATGATCCCGAAGAACTCGCCCTTCTCGACAGAGAAGCTGATGTTGTCGAGAGCGTTCTGCACCTCATATCCGCTCCGTCGACGCGGGTGCAGAAAGTGCTCCTTGAGCGTCGTGCGATTCTCGTGCGGGAGATGGAAGGTCTTCGACACCCCCTGAACCACGATCGCTGGCAATGCGTTCACACGCGCTCGGCGAGCCACGGTTCCTCGCGACGGAAGACGATGTAGCCGAGAGCGAAAGTTGCGAACGCTATGGCGATGGGCAGCGAGCGTCCGAACACTCCAAATGCGTCCTCGGCGGTGATTTTCTGGCCCGGGAGATCCGGGTAGAGGATCAGAGCCCGGATGTCCTGGAGCACCTGGGTGAATGGATTGATGAACGCAAGTCTTCGAAGCTCAGGCGGGAGAAACCCGATCGGGTAGATGATTGGTGACGCGTAGAACATGAGCTGGACTGCGAGCTCCCAGATCTGCGAGATGTCGCGGAAGCGTACGAAGAGCACCGACAGGAGGAGTGCGATCCCGAGTATGTAGACATAGAGCTCTAAGAGCAGCGGGATCACCAGAAGCCAGTCGAGCTGTGGTGTGATCTGGTTCCAGGCGATGAAGCCTGCGACGACGACGGAGTTCACGGCGAACGTCAACGCCGCGGTGACGGTCGCCGCAGTCGGGATCACCATCCTCGGGAATACGAGCTTGCGGAGGAGCGACTCTCGCGTCACGAGTGATGTCATTCCGAGCGAAGTAGCGTCGGCGAAGAAGTTGAAGAGCACGATGCCCATGAGCAGTGACACCGGGTAGTACTGCGAGAGGCTCCCGAGCTTGAAGAGTCGCGCGAAGACGACATACAGCATCGTGAACAGCGCGAGCGGCTTGACGACCGACCACACGTAGCCCAGCGCCGACCCGGCGTACTTCAGCCGGAACTCCGATCCGGCCATCACCGTCAGAATCCGAAGCCGGTGACGGAGCTGCTTGCGGCGCCCATCGTGGCCGCCAACAGCGTGGGCGCTCGAGCTCATCGGCACCACGATACTTCGCTCCACCGGACGATCGTCGGCGACCCTTCGTTAGCGTAGGTACGGATGCCGCCATCGATCGCTGTGTGCATGGCCACCTTTGAGCCGGCGCTCGAGCTGTTCGAGCGCCAGTTCGAGTCGATCCACCGCCAGACGCACCGCGACTTCATCTGCATCATTAGCGACGATGGTTCGAGCCCGGCTGTCGCCGATGCGATCGAGCGCAGGTGTGCCGCGGACCAGCGGTTTCGGCTCATTCGGAACGCGGATAGGCTCGGGTACTACCTGAACTTCGAGCGATGTCTTGCACATGTGCCGCCGGACACGACCTTTGTCGCGCTCTCTGATCAGGACGACGTCTGGCACAACGACAAGCTCGAGGCGCTCGTACGCGCGATGCAGACGGAGCGGGTGAAGCTCGCGTATGCAGACATGGCAATCGTGTCTTCCGCCGGCGAGGTGATAGCACCCTCGTACTGGACGGACCGGCCGAACAACTTCACCGACCTCGGATCGCTGCTCCTCACCAACAGCGTCACCGGAGCAGCGTCCCTATTCAGGCGCGAGCTGCTCGAGTTCGTGCTCCCGTTTCCGAACGCGCCCGGCCCGGTGTTCCACGATCACTGGATAGCGTGCGTCGCGCTGACCGTCGGTGAGATCGCGTTCGTCGAGCGGCCGCTCCACGACTACGTCCAGCACGCCGGGAATGTCATCGGTCGGCACGAGCCGCTTCCCGGCGAGCTCAAGGGAGGCCTGGCAAACGCGTTGAAGCGCCTCTTGCGGAACCCACGCCTCCGGCTGCGCAACACGGTTGGCAACGCCCGCAGCTACTACGAGGTCGACGTCGTGGCACGCGAGGTATTCGCCCGAACGCTTTCCGAGCGGCTTCAAGGATTGGTCGACGCCGAGGACGCGAAAACTGTCAGTCACGTCGCCGAGATGAGCACCTCACTGCGATCACTGCTGTGGTTGCTCGGGCGGAGCGCACGTGACTTCCGAGGGGACAGCCCGACCCTGGGGATCGAAAACCAGCTGATCAAGGGGATTCTCTGGCACCGGATCCATCACAAGAGAGGTAGCTCGTCACGGCCCGAGTAGCGGCCGGCAGCGTGCCTTGTCCCCCGCACGGGATCCATTTCTCCCCCTTACAGGATCCGTTTCCCGGATCCGTGACATCGCTTTTTCGGAAGCGGGCCGCGTCGATTCCTATTGCGTAAGCAGTCGTTTCATCAGCACGCCCGTCGGATGCGCCGCCCGTCGTCGGCGCCTGATCTCGGGC
>CAWAKM010000010.1:0-19635 GCA_963782615.1 uncultured Thermoleophilia bacterium
CCCCTACGTCTTGCCCAGGTCCTGTTGGAGATCGCCAAGAATCCGAAAGCGCATGATCGTGACCGAGTGGCCGCATCTCGGGAGTTGCTTGACCGCCGAGCAGGTGCGCGACGTCCTCGCCGCCGTCGCCCCGATCGTCGGGACGGCCCGTGTCGTGTCGGCGACCAGCAAGATCACGCGGGCGCTCGAACTCGAGCTCGATCTCCTCGAGATCGAGCTGAAGACCGAGGAAGAGGCTTGGCCGACAACAAGCGGCTCGCGCTCGTCGCCATGCTCACCTTCCTCGAGGCCAACGGCCATCGAGTCGCTGCCACCGATCCCGAGCTGGCCGACTGGATCATCGCGCTCAGCGGCGACCTGACCCTCGAACAGATGGCGGAACGAATCCGGCAGCGCCTGAAGCCGACGATGCCATAGCCCGCGCGACCGGCGATGCCATTCATTGTCCGTTTTGCTATCAGACAACGCAGCGCGGGCTCTCTCTCTCTCTCTCTCTCTCTCTCTCTCTCTCCACCCGTGATGAGAGCGCGGTCTTGCCGGTGAACCGCTGTTCGAGATCGCTCAGTGAAGCTCCTGTCCGATCGGATCGTCGAGGTTCGTCGTCCCGCGCCCATCGCACGACGGCGGTCCTTCCGGGCGCTGCAGGAACTCGCCGATCACGCGGACGAGCAACTGGGCGCCGTCACCGAACACGAACGTCATGTGGTTGCCGATCCCGTCGACGACCCGGCAATCGGCCATTGCCGCTGCTGTCCGGTCGGCATCCTCCCGTGTCAGGATCGGCGGCGACCCGGGTGGACCGAAGCTCCCGGGAGCACGCAGCAGCAGCGTCGGCTGCTCGATCCGGGCGGCGACCGCCGGCCAGTCGACTGCGAGCGTGCCCCTGATCGCCTCTTCGATGTGCTCCGGCCGCGAGCGCGCCTGCACGGTGCCGTCGGGCCGCACCCGCACGTCGGCGCGGAAGTAGCCCTCGACGTCGGCGTCCCAGCCGCCCTCGTCGAAGTAGGGCATCGACCTCGCGAGCGCCACGTACTCGTCCCAGGAGGGATAGACGTTGCCGAGACGGGCGAGCGCGGGCTGGATCTGGTCGAGGATCGCCGGGTCGGCAGCCGCCGGCGCGTCGATCACCACGCAGCGCTCGACCCGCTCCGGGTGGTTCGCGGCCAGCCAGTAGGTCAGCAGCCCGCCGAACGAGTGGCCCGCCCATCACGACGCGCTCGAGCCCGAGCGCGTCGAGCAGCCCGAGCACGTCGCGTGCGTGCTCCTCCATCGCGTACCCGGACGGCGGCGCGTCGCTCTCGCCGCGGCCGCGAAGGTCGAGGGCGAGCACGTGGGCCAGATCGCTGAGCCCCGCGTGCATGAGCCCGTCGAAGGAGTGGGCGTTCGCCGTCAGGCCCGGTGCCAGCACGAGGACGGGGCCGTCGCCTCCGTGGTCGAGGTAGTGCAGGCGGATCCCGTTCGTTTCCACGTAGCGGTCGCTCACGTTCGCTCCTCCTTCGTCGCGACCATCTGCCTCAGCTCCCGGCGCAGCGTCTTGCCCGCCGCGTTCCGCGGAAACGCGTCCAGCACGACTACGCCCGAGAGCTTCTGGAAACGCGCCTGCACCCGCTCGTTCACCCACTCCCTGATCTCCTCCGCGTCGGCGGATGCGTCGTCGCGCAGCGTCACGGCGGCGACCGGAGTCTCTCCCCAGACGGCGTCGGTGACGCCGAACACCGCGACGTCGGCCACAGCAGGATGCCGGCTCACGACCTCCTCGATGTCGCGCGGGTAGACGTTCACACCGCCGGAGATGATCAGGTCCTTCTTGCGGTCGACGAGGTACAGGAACCCGTCCTCGTCCACGTAGCCGAGGTCGCCAGTGTGGATCCAGCCGTCCCTGATCGTCTCCGCTGTGAGGTCGGGCCGCTTGTAGTAGCCCGGCATCGTGATGGGGCCACGGCCGACGATCTCGCCCACCTCGCCCGCGGGGAGGTCGTCTCCCTGCTCGCCGACGATGCGCATCTCGTAGAGCGGCGGCGGAACGCCGACCGAGCCGGGCTTGCGGCCTGACGTCGTCGCGGTCGAGCACGGTCGCGAAGCCCTCGGTGAGCCCGTAGAGCTCGTAGAAGCGGCTCGGCAGGCGCCGTTCGAGCTCCTGCTTGTGCCCGAGATGCAGCGGAGCGCCGACCGAGCAGATCATCTCGAGTGACCCGCACCGCGCCTCCGCGAAGCCCGGCCGCTCGAGCAGCGCGATCAGCTGCGAGGGGACGAGCATCGTGTGCGTCACCCGCTCGCGCTCGACGAGCTCGATCAACTGGTCTGCGTCGAAACGGGGCATCAGCACGTAGGTGCAGCCGAGGTAGAACGCCGGCATCAGGGTCAGGAACGCCCCGTTGAACACGAGCGAGCCCGAGTGGAGCACGACGCTCTCCGGGTGGATCCGGAAGCTCGAAGCGAAGCCGGTGCAGTACGCCTCCCGGATCGCGTGCGTGTGCACGATCCCCTTCGGGAGCCCGGTCGTGCCCGACGAGTAGATGATGTTGTACGGGTCGTCGCGGTCGATCGCGTCGGCGGCCGGCGCGGCGGTCGCCGCTTCGGCGAGCGCACGGTACGAGAGGTACCCGGGCGCCTCGCCGTCGACGAGCACGTAGCGGTCGGCGGCGATGCCCGAGAGCTCGGCTCGCAGGCGGTCGATCTCGGGCACCTGCGCCCGGTTCGTGATCAGGACGCGCGCGTCCGAGTCGTCGAGGAGATTCGAGAGCCCGCTGCCGCGGAGGAGCGGAGACAGCGGCACGACGACGAGCCCGGTGCGCGCAGCCGCGTGGTACAGCTCGATCGACCTCGACGCAGTTCTCGAGCATCGTCGCGACCTTGTCGCCCTTTCCGAGGCCGAGACCGAGGAGCGCGCTCGCGATCTTGCCCACCCGCCGGTCGAGCTCCGCGAACGTGAGCCGCTCGTCCTCGAACACGAGAGCCGTGTGGTCGGGCCGGTAGCGGGCGTGTCGGGAGAGCAGCGTGTCGAGCGGCATCAGCTTCCGCCGGAGGATGCCGCGGCCTGCCCCCAGCGCACGACGGTCGCCGCCCACGTGTAGCCGGTGCCCGCCGAGAGGAGCAGCACGGCGTCCCCGTCGCCGACGCGGCCGTCGCGCACTGCGCGGTCGAGGCCGAGGAGCGAGTCGACGCCGCTCATGTGGCCCGTGTCGTCGAGGTAGACGGCCTGATCCTCGGTCATTCCGAGCTCGGACAGCAGCGCCTCGAACATCGAGCGCTTCGTGTGCAGGGGGCAGACGAAGTCGAGGTCGGCCAGCGTGAGGCCGGAGCGCTCCGCCGCGCCGCGTGCGGCGGCGACGAAGTTCGGCAGGGACTCCTGGTCGAGCCCGCCTTTCATCTCCGCCGGGTCCTGGACGTCGAGGAACCGGTAGCCGTCGGGATCGACCGAGCCGCCGCCGGCGACCTTGACCTGCAGCGAGTACGCACCGTTGGTGATCGCGTGCGACCCGAGCACCTCGTTGCGCTCGGCGTCGCCGACGAGGAGCCCGGCCACGGCGCCGTCCCCGAAGTTGAACATGAAGCGCGACCTCTCGTTCGCGTAGTCGAGGAGGTACGACTCGCGACACGCGGCGACGACGAGGACGTTCTCGAGCTCCGGCTCCGCGCGCAACAGGTCGCGCGCGACACGCAGCGCGATCGGCGTGCCGTGCGAGACGTTGTCGTACTCGATCGCGAAGGCGTTCGTCGCACCGACGCGGTAGGCGATGTGCGGCGCCGCCTGCCAGACGGCGTGGTCGCGCCACATCGAGCCGTAGTACATGACGACGTCGATCTTCTTCGGGTCGAAGCCGGTCTCGTCGAGCAGGCGTTCGATCGCCTTGACCGAGAGGTCGCTCACGTGCTCGTCGGCGGCGGCGATGTGCTTGCCGCGCAGCCCGAACTTCTCCACGATCACCTGCTCCGGGATGCCGGAGAGCGCCGCAATCTCCGCAGCGGTCATCCACCGCTCCGGCAGGTACGAAGCGGTCGCAAGCAGGCCGACCGGCCTCACTCCTTGGCCTCGAGGATGCAGCGGATGATCCGCGCGAGCTCGTCGGTGACACGGGTCGGGCATCGGGACTCCCGTCGCCCCAGAGAATCCAGCGCATACCGACGAGCTCACCGAGCCCCATCAGTGCGTAGGCCGTCACCTCGGCGTCGATCGGGCCGATCTCGCCGGACTCCATCGCCGTCTCGAGCGCCGTCACGTATCCCTCGGCGACGCGGTCGTAGTGGTAGCGGAGCATCTCGGGCGCGACGAACTCGGACTGCCTGATGATCCGGTAGAGCGCCGGGTGCTCGGAGGTGAAGCGGAAGTACGCCTGGAAGCCGAGGAGCTCCGACTCGAGGCGCGTCGTGCCCTGCGCCGCGCCCTCGCTCATCGCGTGACGGATGCGACGGTTCAGGTCGCATCATCAGCTCGACGAAGATCGCCCGCTTCGAGTCGAAGTAGAGATAGAACGTGCCCGTCGCGACGCCGGCGGCCTCGGCCACCTTGACGACCGACGCGTCCGGGAACCCGAGCTCGCCGAACACCGCTTCGGCCGCGTCGAGCAGGCGACGGCGCGTGTCGAGCCCCTTCGCGTGGAAAGCGGCCGGCCGTCGACGTTCGTGACGACGTCTGTCACGCGTGCACCTTCAGCTCGGACTTCTGGATCTTGCCCATCGAGTTGCGCGGCAGCTCGTCGACGAACGTGAACGACTTCGGCACCTTGAAGCGCGCCAGGCGCTCACGGCAGTGCTCTCGCAGCTCGTCCTCGGAGACGGGCGACTCGGCGACGACGAACGCGGCGCACACCTCACCCCAGCGCTCGTCGGCAACGCCGACGACGGCGGCGTCCGCGACGGCCGGGTGATCGTGGAGCACGGCCTCGATCTCGGCCGGGTAGACGTTCTCGCCCCCCGAGACGATCATGTCCTTGAGCCGCCCGAGGATCCGGTAGTTGCCCTCGTCGTCGCGTTCGGCGATGTCACCGGTCAGCAGCCAGCCGTCGCGAAACGCGCTCGCCGTCGCCTCGTCGTTGCGCCAGTAGCCCGGAAAGACGTTCGGCCCGCGCACGAGCAGCTCGTTCTCGGCCGACAGGTCACAGGTGACGTACGGGTACGGCTTTCCCGCGTAGCCGGCCTTGCGCCGCGCGTCCTCCGGCGGCAGGCAGAGCACGTTCGGGCGCGGCCTCGGTGAGACCGTAGCCCTGCACGATGTGGACGCCGCGGGCGGCCCAGATGTCGAGCAGCGCCTCCGGCATCGGGGCGCCGCCGACGACGGCGAGCCTGAGCGAGCTCAGGTCGGCCTCGGCGAACCGTGGCTCCTGCGCCATGAAGAGGTAGTTCGCCGGGACGCCCATCAGCGTCGTGACGCGCTCGCGCTCGATCAGCTCGAGCGCACGCGCCGGGTCGAAGCCGCGCTCGAGCACGATCTTCGCGCCCTTCCACCACGCGAGGATCGACTGCACGTTCCAGCCGCCGCAGTGGAACTGGGGCAGCACCTGCAGCACCACGTCGTCGGGCCCGATGCCCGTCGCCAGGTCGAACGAGAGGTTCGTCCAGAAGCAGTTCGCGTGCGTGAGCAGCGCGCCTTTCGGCTTCCCGGTCGTCCCCGACGTGTAGATCAGCAGCAGCGGGTCGTCGTCCGAGGCTCGCGGCTCGGCCCCGCCGCGCGACGTCGGCGACCGTCAGCGCGGGCCGCACGTTCGCGAGCTCGAGCGCGGCTTCGCCGAGCTCCCGATGCTCGTCCTCGATCAGGAAGAACGCCGGCTCGGCGTCGTCGAGCTGGAACGCGACCTCGGCGGGAGCGAGCCGCCACGAGATCGGGTGGAGGATCGCGCCCGCCTTCGCGCAGGCGAACATCAGCGCGACGTGCTCGCCGGAGTTGCCGGTGAGCGTCGAGACACGGTCACCGTGGGAGAGGCCCCGCGCCAGCTCGTCGGAGCGCGCGTCCAGCTCGGCGTACGTCCAGGTGCGACCGCCCTCCTCGATCGCGATCCGGTCGGGCGTGATCCTGGCGCGGTCGCGGATGATCTTGTCGATGGTGTGCTCGTTCATCCGAGAAACCCGTCGAGGATCCTGACGGACTCGTCCGGCCGCTCCCAGAAGAACAGATGCCCGGCAGCCCTCGAGCAGCTCGACGCGCGCGCCCGGGATCCGGGCGGCGAGCAGCTCCGCGTTGCGGTAGTCGACGACGTTGTCGGCAGTGCCGGCGAGGATCAGCGTCGGTGCGGTGATCTCCGCCGTCGACGCCCTGGAACCCCATGCCCGCGGCCGCCTGGGCCTGCCAGCCGGCCTGGTCGGGCGGGTTCGCGACTCTGCCGCGCGAAGAGCTCGTCGACGAGCTCGGCCGGCGGGTCGTCGCCGAGCGCGTTCTCGACGAAGCGCCGGAGCGCCACCTCGGGTGCGAGCGACGGGGCCTCGGCGAACAACCGCAGGGTGACCTCGGGCATCGGCACCGCGTCCGGGCCGCCCGGAGTCGTGCAGCAGAGAACGAGCTTGTCGACGCGCTCCGGCGCGGCGACGGCGAGCTCCTGCGCGATCATCCCTCCGAGGCTCGCCCCGAGCACGTGCGCACGCTCGATGCCCGCCTCGTCCAGCACCTGCAGCGCATCGCCGGCCATCTGCGCAGCCGTGTACGGCCCTTCCGGCTTGTCCGATTCGCCGATGCCCCGGTTGTCGAAGCGAGACGACCCGGTGCCGGGCGGCGAGACCCGGGACGATCGGCTCCCAGCCCCAACGCCCGTAGCCGAGCCCCTGGATCAGCAGCAGCGGCGGCCCGTCCCCGGTCGATTCCCACTTGATCTTCACGTGATCTCCTCCTGCACTGCCGGCTTCCGCAGGATCCGGTCCAGCCGGACACCGACCTGTCCGATTCGCGTCAGCCCACCCGGAACGAAGAACACCACCAGGATGAACAGCACACCGAGGATGAAGAGCGGCTGTTGCAGCGGCGTCCGGAAGACCGAGGGCAGGGTCGAGACGGCGTGGGACGACGAGAGATCACCGAGCCTGTGGTCGGCGTAGGTGTAGAGGATGCCGCCGATCATCGCGCCCCAGCGCGAGCCGGTGCCGCCGAGCACGACCATCAGCAGCAGCGTCAGCGTGAAGCTCGCGGTCGTCACCTGCGTGTTCGCGCCTCCGAGCAGCAGCAGGTAGATGATGCCGCCGGCGGTCGCGAGCATCGACGCGAGCACGAACGACATCAGCTTGTAGGTGTACGGCTTCAGCCCGAGCACCTGGACGCGCAGCTCGTTCTCGCGGATCGCCTGCCAGACGTGGCCGGGCGACGAGTTGACGGCCCAGCGGACGATCGCGAACACGGCCGCAGCGTATCCGAGCGCCAGCCAGTAGAGATACTTCGTGTTGAGGATGCCGACCGCCCACGTCGGGCAGCTGGTGGTAGTCGGTGCCGAACCCTTCCTCGCCGCCGGTCCACCCGTAGGGATTCTTCAGCACCAGGATCGAGCCGGCCTGCGCGAAGGCCAGCGTCACCATGGCGAAGGCGATGCCGCCGACCCGCAGCGAGACGGCTCCGAGCACGACGGCGAGCAGGAACCCGACGAGCGCCGTGAAGAGAACGGCCTGCCAGAAGCTCCAGTGCCATCTGGTCATCGCGATCGCCGCGACGTAGACGCCGACGGCGAAGTAGAGGGCGTGCCCGAACGACAGGAGCCCCGTGAACCCGAACAGCAGGTCGTAGCTCAGCGCCAGCCCTCCGAACAGCAGGCAGAGCGCCAGCAGCTGGAGCGTGCCCGGCGTGTTCAGGCCGCCGCCGAACAGGTACGGGATGTCGATCGCGAACTTCGGGCACGAGGGCCAGGACGACGACGATCGCGACGGGAACCGCGACCCGCTTCACGCGAAGCTCCGCGAGAGGCCCCCGGGCCGCACGATCAGGACGATCCCGAGCAGCAGCACGACGCTGAGATCGCCGAGCCCCGAGGAGGCGTAGTAGTTCGCGTACTGCTGGACGAGCCCGACGATCACCGCCGCCCACAACGTGCCGCGGATCGAGCCGAGGCCCCCGATCACGACGACGATGAACGCGAAGATGACGAGCGACGTTCCCTGCTGAGGGTCGATCGTCGTCGAGTAGAGGGTGTAGAGGACCGCGGCGATGCCCGCTGCCAGGCCGCCGATCATGAAGACGAGCGTGAACGACTTGCGAACGTCGATCCCGAGCGCGGTCACCATCGCCCGGTTCTCGACACCCGCGCGCACGATCAGCCCGTACCGCGTCCGGCGCAGGAAGGCCTCGAGCGCGAAGAGAACGATCGACCGCCGTTGCGATCTCGAGCCAGCGGTCGTTCGGAATGTGAGCACCGAAGATCGTCGTCGTCTCTCCGACCCACGGCAGGCGCCACGACGACGCGTGCGTCGCTTCCCCAGATCGCCGTCACGAGCGCCGTGACCGAGAGCGCCAGCCCGACCGTGACGAGCACCTGCTCGATGTGGCGGCCGTAGAGCGGACGGATCAGGACGAGCTCCGTGAGTGCGGCGAAGACCACCGCGACGACCAGGCCGACCAGCGGCAGCGATGAGGAAACGCGGCAGCACCGGCACTCCGCCGAGCTTGGACTCGGTGAACCACAGCGCGTACGCCGTGACGGTGAGGAAGACGCCGTGGGCGAAGTTCAGCACGCCCATCAGCCCGTAGATCAGCGACAGCCCCGAGGCGACGAGGAAGTACATCGCCCCCAGGCCGAGGCCCGTGATCGTGAGCAGGAGGAAGGTGCTCATCCGACTCCGAGCATGCGGTGGATCGCGGGCTTGTCGTCCAGCAGCTCGCGCGCCGGCCCGACGTGCACGACGCGGCCGGTGTCGAGCACGACGACATCGCGTGCGACGCGCTGCACGACACCGAGGTTCTGCTCGACGAGCAGGACGGTCGTGAGCTCCGAGACGCGCTCGAGGGCGAGCGCGACCTCGGTGACGAGCAGGGGCGACAGCCCCTTCGTGGGCTCGTCGATGAGCAGCAGGCGATTGTCGTTCAGGAGGGCGCGGCCGATCGCGAGCATCTGCTGCTGCCCTCCCGAGAGCGTCCCGGCCGCCTGCTTGCCCCGCTCCCGAAGCTCGGGGAACAGGTCGTAGACGAGGTCGTAGCGCGGCTCGGCGTCCCGTTCGGCCAGGCGCAGGTTCTCGTCGACCGTCAGCGTCGAGAAGACGTCACGATCCTCGGGGACGTACCCCACGCCACGGCGGACGATCCTGTGCGTCCGGGTGTTCTGGATGTCGTCTCCCGCCGAGCTCGATCGTGCCCCGGCGCTCGACGAGCCCCATCAGGGCTCGCAGGGTCGTCGTCTTGCCGACGCCGTTTCGGCCGAGCAACGCCGTCACGCCGCCGTCGGGGACGTCGAACGAGATCCCCTGCAGGACATGCGACTCGCCGAGATAGACGTGCAGGTCGCGAACGGAGACGAGGGGCGGCACTAGAGCTCCTCCCCGAGGTACGCCTGCCGCACCGTCTCGTTGGCCATGATCGCGTCGGGCGTCGTCCACGGCGAGAAGCCGTCCGCCGTGCATGACCGCGATCCGCTGGGCGAGGCCGATCACCACTTCCATGTGGTGCTCGACCATCAGGACGGTCTTGCCCTCGTCCACGTGCACGGACCTGATCAGCTCGACGAGCTCCGGCACGTCCTCCATCGACACGCCGGCCATCGGCTCGTCGAGCAGGAGGACGCGCTTGTCGGCGGCGAGGAGCATCGCGAGCTCGAGCTTGCGCTTGTCTCCGTGCGACAGCATCCCGGCGGGCCACGCACTCACGGTCGGCGAGCCCGACCCGCGCGATCGCCCAGGTGGCACGCGCGACCGCGTCCCGCACCGCGGTCGCCCGCCGCCAGATCCTCATCGTCCCGCCCATCGCAGCCTCCGCCGACAGTCGCACGTTCTCGTGCACCGACAGCAGCGGAAAGACGTTCGAGACCTGGAACGTGCGGCCGATCCCCGCCTTCGCGCGCCGATAGGGCGGCTGATCGGTCACGTCGACGCCGTCGAGCTCGACGCTGCCGCGTCGTCGGCCGGCGCAGGCCGGAGACGAGGTTGAAGAGCGTCGTCTTCCCTGCCCCGTTCGGGCCGATCACGGCGAGCAGCTCACCGTCGAGGACCTCGAGCCCGACATCGGCGACGATCGTCGCGCCGCCGATGTCGAGCCCGAGGTTCCTCGTGGCGAGGATCGGGGATGCGCTCACGCGCGGACGCTGCCTTCGACCCCTCAGCCCTTCATCGGCACGATCGGCGGCGCCGTCTCGTACGTCGATGCGGTGCCGAGGACGTTGCCGACGAGGCGGCCGTTCACGTTCACGAGCTTCACCCGGAACATCGGCTGCAGCATCGCGTGATCCTGCGGCCTGATCGCCTGGAAGCCCTTGGGAGCGAGGAACTTCCAGCCCTCGAGCGCGCTGATCATCTTGTCGACGTCGTAGTCGCCCTTCTGCAACGCGTGCACGAGCATCTGCGCCTGGACGAAGCCGTCCGGCGTGAACAGGTCCGGCACCTGATTGCGCTTGCGCAGTCTGCGCCTTGAGCCAGTCGTTGACCTTGTTGTTCGGAGCGGTGTAGACGTAGTGCGAGAGGAAGTTGATCTTCGTCGCCGGGTCGCCGAATGCCGCCCAGGTCGCCCGCTCGGCGAGACCGGTGACGACCTGCGTCCCGGTGTAGACCCCCTGCTGGTCGAGCGTCTTGAACATCGCGCCGCCCGTCGTGCCGGCCCACGCGATGAAGAGCAGGTCGGGGTTCGCGTTCTTCGCCTGCTGGGCGAACGGCGTGAAGTCGGTCGCGCTCAGCGGCACCGAGATCTCGGTGACGTTGTGACCGGTGAAGAACGCCTTCACCGCCGCGTAGTTGCCGTGGCCGAACACGCTGTCCTGGTCGAAGACGACGACCTTCTTGCCGCTCGTCTTGCCGAGGAACGACTTCGCGGCGAGCACGTCCTGGATCGTCTGCCGCCCGGCGCGGAACGTGTACTTGTTGATGCCGGTGATCGCGTCGGCGGCCGCGGGGCCGGAGATGTACAGCACCTGGTTCTGTGCGGCGAGCGGGGCGATCTGCACCGCGACGCCGGACGAGCCGGTGCCCATCAGGATCTTGTAGCCCTGGCCGATCAGGTCCTTCGCCTGGGTGACGCCGGTGGCGGCGTCGCCCTTGTCGTCGAGGTAGGTGATGTCGAGCGTCTTGCCGTTGACCTTGCCCGTCCCCTTCGTCGCGTACTGGAGCCCGAGCTTGAAGCCCTGGATCTCCTCGGCGCCGTAGGCCCCGAGAATGCCGGTGCGCGGGTAGATGAAGCCGATCTTGTACGACGAGGCCGTCGGCTGCTGGGAACGCGCGGCCACGGTCGCCGTCCCGGCGAGCAGCGTGAAGAGCGCAGCTCCGAGCATGACCTTCGTGAAGCGATTGCGCATGAACGCATCCTCCTGGTGTGATGTGCCCAAACCTGAGACTTGATTCAGGTGTGAGTTATGACTGTTCGGTTGAGACGTGTCAAGCGTGCGAGAAGTTGGCGTCTCGGATCCCGTTTCTGCTCGAAGGCCCATCGACGGGCTCGCTGAGTCATCGATCCCCGAATGTCCACTGCCGCCGTTGCATGCATCCTCCGTAGGACGAGCTTGGCGAACCTGTCACGTCCCATAGCGTGGATGTCATAGGGGCTTCGTCCTGAGCGCTCGGGACGATCGGGCCTCGTCCATCAACGAGAGGAGGCCTGTCGTGCTCTACGCGGCGATCGACATCCGAGCGTCGCCGTGATCTCGGACCGCACGGTTCTCGCTGATCCGCACCAAGGTCGCACCAAGTCGTTCACTACGAGCCATCGCCTCGTTGGAGCACGCGACCCTCTGTCTACAGGACGAGCCGCCAGTTGCCCGACGGTACCTCGGTAGCGCCAGACCTTCTCCTCCAGGGATTCCGACCAAACCGTGGAGCACCTATGGAGCAGAGCGGGCGCAACCGGTGGCAACCGGTCGCAAACGGGATGGCAGCGAAAACGGCTCGAACAAGCCAAAACCGTTGCCGTGGGTTGCCACTGGTTGCCGATCGGAGCGCATGGTAAGGAGGGGGTCGACGGTTCGAGTCCGTCAGAGGGCTGCCGCCGGGAAGAAGATCAAGCTGAAGATGAAGTAGCCGATGAAGCTGTGGCCCTTCCGACCTGCGACGCGCGCAGGCCAGAACGCGATCGCAATCCAGACCGCGATTGCCAGAATCGACCAGAGCCACCATCCGTTCGCCGCGAGAAACATCGCGCACCTCCTTCTTGCAGTACGACCTTGTCGTACGACGCGGGCGGAAGCGGCCCGCGCATCACCTCGTCACTGGCGGGCCATCGCGACGCGGAGACGCTCTTCGGGCGTGATCAGGTGGTCGGCGTCCTCGGCATCCTCGCCGAGATCGATCTGCACCCACTCGACCGTGCCGTTGAAGGCGTTGTCGCCAGGCCCGTAGTCGTCGCTGACCGGTGAGGCAGTATCCGAGCCGAGATCGGTGGTCTCGTCGCCGGAGAAGATCATCGGCACCGTGCCCTCGACGCGGCCCGCACCAACCTCGTCGCCGTCGACGTACAGCGTGACCATGCCGCCCTTCGCCAGCCCGCCCCCGTCGTAGGCGAACTCCATGCGCACCTGGTGCTTTCCGGGTGGCATCGCGCCGTCCCCCTCGACCTTGAAGCGCTGCAGGCCGAGCAGGTTGTAGCAGTACGCCGGCTTCCCGCCCTTGACGTAGAGGCTCCAGCCCGCGAACGCCCCACCCTGCGCGATGATCACGCCCTCGGCACCGCCCTCGGGGACGATGACCTCCGCCGTCACTGCGTGCGATTTGTTCTTGACGTTGAGGACGCTGCTCTCGCTGAGACGGCCCATGCCGCCGAAGAGGATCTGCGAGCTGCCCCGCACGAGCACCGGGCGGCCGGCGAGATCGGAGTTGAAGCGCTCAACGCGCCGGTCATCGAGCGGCAGGACGTTGTACTTCTTCGCCTCAGCGAGCCAGAGCGCCTGCAGCTCCGCGAGCTTCTCGGGCATCTCCGCGGCGCGGTCGTGTGCCTGGGTCCAGTCGCCCGGCGCGTAGACCTCCCACACGTCGTCCTCGAAGGCTGGCAGCTGGGGCCCCATCACCCACGGGATCGAGTGCCGGGTGACCGCGGTCCATCCCTCGTGGTAGACGCCACGATTGCAGAACATCTCGAAGTACTGCGTCACGCGGCGATCGCTCTCCGTCGCGCCGTCGAAGGAGTAGAGCATGCTCGTTCCCTCGATCGGATGCTGCTCGACGCCGTCCACCGACGTCGGCTGCGGGAGCCCGGCCGCCTCGAGCACGGTCGGGGCGAGGTCGATCACGTGGTGGAACTGGGAGCGGATCTCGCCGCGCGCCCCGAATCCGCGCGGCCAGTGCACGATCGTCGCGTTGCGCGTGCCGCCCCAGTGCGAGGCCACTTGCTTCGTCCACTGGTAGGGCGTGTCCATCGCGTGGGCCCAGCCGACGGCGTAGTGGTTGTAGGCAGTGGGGGTGCCGAACTCGTCGATCCGCGCCGCGACGAACTCCGGAGTCTCCAGCGCGCCGGCGCCGTTCAAGACAAACATCTCGTTGAACGTCCCGTTGAGCGTGCCCTCGGCGGAGGCTCCGTTGTCCCCGATGATGTAGTAGACGAGCGTGTCCTCGAGGATGTCGAGGCCTTCGAGTGCGTCGACGAGCCGCCCGACATGATGGTCGGTGTGCTCCAGGAAGCCCGCATAGACCTCCATCTGGCGCGCGAGCACGGGCTTCATCTCCTCGGCCACGTCGTCCCAGGCCGGAATCTCCTCGTGCCGCTCGGTGAGCTCCGCATCCGGCGGGATGACGCCGAGCTCCTTCTGGCGCGCGAAGATCTCGTCGCGAAGCGCATCCCAGCCCTCGTCGAAGCGGCCCTTGTACTTGTCTGCCCACTCCTTCGGCACGTGATGCGGCGCGTGCGTCGCTCCGGGCGCGAAGTACATGAAGAACGGCTTGTCGGGCATGAGCGACTTCTGCTGGCGCATCCACGTGATCGCCCGATCCGTCATGTCCTCGGTGAAGTGGTAGCCCTCCTCGGGTGTCTTCGAGGGCTCGACGGCCGTCGTACCCTCGTAGATCGCCGGGTAGTACTGGTTCGTCTCGCCGCCGATGAAGCCGAAGAAGTACTCGAACCCGCCGCCGCCGGACGGCCAGGCGTCGAAAGGCCCCATCGGGCTCGACTGCCACACCGGCACCTCGTGGCACTTGCCGAACTGCGCCGTCGAGTAGCCGTTCAGGCGCAGGGTCTGCGCCAGCGGCGCGCACGTGTTCGGGCGCAGCGAGTTGTAGCCCGGAGCCGACGTCGCGAGCTCGGTGACGACCCCCATGCCCACTGTGTGGTGGTTCCTGCCGCTGAGGAGAGCTGCGCGGGTGGGAGCGCAGAGCGCCGTCGTGTGGAAGCGGTTGTACTTCAGGCCGTTCCCGGCCAGCCGCTCGGCCGTCGGCGTCGCGCACGGCCCGCCGAACGCGCTGGAGGCGGCGAAGCCGACATCGTCCAAGAGGACGATCAGGACGTTCGGAGCGCCGGCCGGCGCCCGTAGTGGCTCGATCGGCGGGAATGCCGCCCCGGGATCCTTGGCGTCCAGAGGAAGCTCACCCTCGTACGGGCGGTCGGGGATTGGGAGTACCTCTCGTGAGATCTGGTCGGCCACTCTCGACTCCTCTCTGCTTTCTGCGCGGGCGAACCTCGGCCTTGATCGCGTGGACCTCGTACCTACGCGATCGCGCTGCTGTCGAGCGCTCGGCAAGTCGGGGTCGCGGCGATCATCCCACGGTGGCGCCGTCGGTTTCGTACCGCGGCGATTGAATCACCTGGGTGATTCGACAGTCAGGGGTTGGAGCTGCTACCCGGTCGATCGTCGATCGTGCGGCCGCCAACGCAGTCCTCGAGATCTTCCCGGCCCGAGGCGCGCCTTGCGTCGAAGCTGCACGGCTACGAGCGCGGGAAGTGCGGCAGCCGGAATGACGGCGACCTGAGCCTCTGCCGAACACGACCTCGAGCGATACTCGTGGTGCGCACGCGGCCTGACCTGCAAGTGTTGCTCATTTCACAAACAGACAACAGACCGCAGGTACGAGACGGGCACATCAGACTGGGCACGCGCGGTGACTCGCGACATAGCGTGAAGGGCAAATTTGCAGGAAGAACGTGACCGCCAGTGCACGCCCGTACCGCCCCAAGAGATCTCCATGGTAGGGAGGGGGACAGGACTGAGCTGGCGGTCCAACACGGACTTGGACAAGCCGTTCAGCGCGGGCGTTGCGCGACAGTCTCGTCGTGCGAACTACGCGAGGCGGCGGGCGTGGCCGCCGACGCGAGGCGCTACGCCGACAGACGCTCGCCATCCTGTCCGCCTGTAGCGCTCGTAGATCACGCGCGAGCCGAACGTTCTGGTTTCGACCAGGTGCAGCGGGACCACCGCGGGAACCGGCGGCAGGAACGGCGTTCCTCCACCCACGACGACCGGAACGCGGAACATGCGCAGCTCGCCGGCGAGACCGAGCTCGATCGCTGCCGCAGCCAGGCCGGCTCCGCCGATCGAGACGTCCTTGTCCGTCGCGGCGAGCGCCGCGGCGACTTCCTCGGCCACCGACCCTTCCGCAAGCCGGGCATTCCCTTGGACGTCTATCAGCCCTCCGCAGCGGCCCGACCGTGGCGCTCGAACGACAGGTCGCCGGCCGGCTCTCCGGGCGTTTCTATCATCCGAGCAGGCGACTACCGCCAGAGACATGGTCTTCGTCTCGGACACCTTGTGTGATCAGGCGGCGCTGCTCGTCGGGGGAGGACATGCGATGCCGAAAGCAATCAAGGGAAATGCAGGGCGAAAGCCGCCAGAGCCATCGGCGAGCCACTCCGACATCGAAGATTGGCTCCGGCGCCAGATGCCGCATCTACAGCCCATTGTCCAGGGGTTGGACGAGTCGATCCGAGCGACAATCCCGGGCCTTCACTACGCCGTCAAGTGGAAGAGGCCGTACTACGGGCTGCCAGAACGTGGCTGGATCATCGAGCTGGCCGCCTACGACGTCTCGGTGAATGTCGTCTTCCTCGGCGGTGCAGACTTCGATACCCCACCCCCACTCGGAACCACCGACCGGACCCGGTACATCAAGGTGACCACTCTGGAGGAGGCACAGCGACCAGAGCTGCACAAGTGGATCGAGGAGGCGAGCCGCACGCCGGGTTGGACCTGAAGGTGATCGCGCGGACTGACGGTTCTCACTCGGTTGCCAGTCCCGTTAACGGATCATGGAAGAGCCAGCTTGGAGGGGAGTCCCGGCCTGGCCGACGACCACGACTCCGCGACGGCCGCCGACTGCCTGCGCGACGGCGGCGTACTCCCTCCAACCGGCCGACTCGTCCTCGATCGGGAGATCGACGGCGACAGCATCGTGCCCGCGCTCTCGTGCAACGCAGGCGCAACCACGTGCCAGTCCCGCGCGCTCCCGCCACCTCCGTGGATGAGCGCGAACGCCGCCACCGCGGCCACGCTACCCGAGGTTGGCGTGTCGGTCCCTCGCTCGTATGGAGCGGCAACGGCCAAAGTGTTCGCAACCAGCTAGGCACCTGTTCCTTCAGGGCACCGATGAGTTCCGGAGGGCGGGCCAGTCTGAACCACAACCAACTTGGAAGGAGACGAGATGCGCAAGATGATCTTGAACGCGTTCTCGTGCTCGGGGGACCGCCCGGGATCCCGGCGAAGTAATGCGTGAGCCCGGCGCCGAGCGTAAACGTCATCCACGGAGGAAGGAGACCGGGAAATGGCTACCGACACGATGATCACCTGCCTGTGGTTCGACCATGGCGAAGCCCGCAACGCGGCGGAGTTCTACGCCTCCGTCTTTCCCGACAGTCAGGTCGGCGCCGCCCACAAGGCACCGTCGGACTTCCCCGGCGGCGAGGAAGGCAACGAACTGACCGTCGAGTTCAGCGTGCTCGGCCAGAAGTTCGTCGGCCTCAACGGCGGCCCCAACTTCACGCCGAACGAAGCGGTCAGCTTCATGGTGGTTACCGAGGATCAGGCCGAGACCAACCGCTACTGGAACGCGATCGTCGACAACGGCGGCGAGGAGAGCGCCTGCGGCTGGTGCAAGGACCGGTGGGGCTTCTCCTGGCAGATCACTCCCCGCGTCCTGCTCGACGCCACCACCAGCCCTGACGCCGCAGCGGCCAAACGCGCCTTCGAGGCGATGATGCCCATGAAGAAGATCGACGTCGCCACGATCGAGGCGGCCCTCAGAGGGGAGACCGTCGGCGCGTAAGCTGACCGGCGGCTGCCGCGCGAAACCGCCCAACGGCCGCGGTACAGGCTTGTGCACCGTGGGTCAGAGCTCGCTTCGCGCAACGCCTCGCTCTCGACACGATTGACGACGGTGCGAAGGTCGGGTGCGCTGGCCGCCCGGCCGAGCTGGTCCGATGCCTGGATCGACTTCACTGCCGCGTCCTCGATCGAAACGGGCTTTCCCGATTCGAGCGCCCGAAGACGCGCCGCAGAGCTGATCGTTTGAGAACGGGCCCCTGGTGGAACGCATTCAGTTTCGTGGCGGCCGTGCTCACGGAGTAAGGAGACTCGTATGAGTCAGCTTCCCATTCGCAAGATGCTCGTGGTCGGCGCGGGGCCCGTGGGCCTGGCGGTTGCCGACTCGCTTCTCAGCCACGCCAGACGCGGGAACGGTCCGATTCGGGAGCATGGGTAGGTGCGACCGTGAAGGCACGCAAACACCACCGAGGACCGGTGATCGCCGAGCGACTGATTCAAGTGAACGGGGTCGCGCTCTGCACCGAGTCATTCGGCGACCCTGCGAACCCGCCGATCCTGCTCGTGATGGGCCTTGGCGGGTCGATGCTCTGGTGGCCCGAAGAGTTCTGCAGGTTGCTCGTCGAGCCCGCCCGGTTCGTGATCCGCTACGACCAGCGCGACACCGGCCGGTCGACGACCTACGAACCTGGGCATCCGGGCTACACGGGAGGCGACCTGCGCGCGGACGCGATCGCCCTGCTCGACGCGTACGGCCTGCCTGCCGCGCACTTCGTCGGCGTGTCCTCAGGTGGCGCGCTCGTGCAGCTGCTCGCGCTGTACCCCGACGTCTCCCTCGACCTGGTGAGCAATCGCACCTTCGACGGTCGGCTCGAGGTCCTCGAGTACGTGCCGACGGTTCTGGCTGGGCCACCCGGTGCCGGCTCATGACTCTCGCTCGTCCGCCTGTCGTCAGTCAGACCGAGTGGGACGCGGCGCTGACGGCCCTGACTCGAGCGCGAGCAGACCGTCGCGGCCGCGATGCACGAGCTCGCTGCCGCACGGAAGCGCATGCCGATGGTGCGCGTCGAGCACGACTACCAGTTCGAGGGACCTGACGGGCGGCGGTCGCTGCCCGAGCTGTTCGACGGGCGCAGCCAGCTCATCCTCTACCGGTTCTTCTTCGAGGAGGGTGTCGGCGGCTGGCCCGACGCCGGGTGCGTCGGTTGCTCGTCCGTCGCCGACGGCATCCCCGAGCTCGGCCTCCTGCATGCTCGCGACATCACCTTCGCGATGGCATCGCCGGCACCCCAGGCGAACCTCCGCCGCTATGCCGAGCGCATGGGTTGGACGGACGTGCCCTGGTACACGATCTGCACCGAGCGCTTCTCGGCCGACTTCGGGGTCGACGAGTGGTTCGGCTTCAACGTCTTCCTGCGCGACGGCGACGACGTCTACCGCACCTACTTCCTCCAGCATGGCGCGATGGTCCAGTGGATCGGAAGCCTCTGGAGCCTGTGGTCTTTGACGCCGTACGGCGGGCAGTCCGAGGGCGAGGAGGCGCCCGAGGGCTGGCCGCAGGCGCCGGATTCGTTCTGGTTTCGCCGTCACGACGAGTTCGACGAACCGCCGCCGTCCGCCAGCGGCGGCGCTCGACCCGAGTCAGCGAAGGAGGACCAGCCATGTCACTCGCCCGCGTCCAGAACTTCTCCATCTCGCTCGACGGCTTCGGCACCGGCGAGGGTCAGAGCCACGACGCACCGTTCGGTCACGCCGGCGAACGGCTGCACGAATGGATGTTCGCCACCCGGTGGTGGCACGAGATGGTCGGCGAGCCCGGCGGCAGCGGCGGCATCGACGACGCCTTCGTCGCAGCAGTTCGCTCCCGGGATCGGCGCCGAGATCATGGGTGCGGAGAAGTTCGGCCACCCCGGATGGCACGAGGACCCGGAGTGGAAGGGCTGGTGGGGTCCCAACCCGCCGTTCCACACACCGGTCTTCGTCCTCACCCATCACCCGCGCCCGTCGATCGAGATGGAGGGCGGCACGACGTTCCACTTCATCGACGCGTCGCCTGCCGAGGCGCTCGAGACGGCCCGCGAGGCTGCGGGCGGCCAGGACGTACGCATCGGCGGAGGCCCCACCATGATCCGCGACTTCCTTGCCGCCGGGCTCGTCGACCACATGCACGTCGTGGTGGTCCCGATCCTGCTCGGCCGAGGCGTACGCCTCTGGGACGGACTGGAGGGCCTCGAGAAGGACTACGAGGTCGAGGCCACCTCCTCGCCCAGCGGAGTCACGCATGTGACGTTCACCCGTGCGGGTGTCTGAACCGACAGCTACCGCGCCGCGGAAACCAGGAGGCTTGGACGACGCGAAAGAA
>CAWAKM010000011.1:0-123369 GCA_963782615.1 uncultured Thermoleophilia bacterium
GCGCCCGGGAGGATTCGAACCTCCGACCCGCGGATTAGAAGTCCGCCGCTCTGTCCACTGAGCTACGGGCGCGTGCTCCTGAGCGTAACGCCTGAACGCGTCCTCCCAGGGTAATCGGCAGTCCCGGCGGATGGCGCGAGCGCGCAAGTAGGCTCGCGCCGTGATCACAGTCGGTATCGTCAGTCCCGGCTCCATGGGTGCGGCGGTCGGGCGTATCCTCGCGGCTGCGGGTTCGAGAATTGTCGCGACGATCGAGGGGCGAAGCGCTCGAACCGAGCGACTCGCCGACGGGATCGAGCTGCTGCCGGCACTCGACGACGTGATCGCCGCCTCGGGGATCGTCCTGTCCATCGTGCCGCCCGGCGCAGCTCTCGAGGTTGCCGGCTCCGTCGCCGCGGCGGCCTCCCGCACTGGAGCCCGGCCAGTGTTCGCCGACCTGAACGCGATCGCTCCCGCGACGATGGCAGCGGTCGCCGAGTGTCTCGGCGGCGTCGGGATCAGCGTCGTCGATGGCTCGATCTCGGGCCCGCCGCCACGGGCTCCCGGGACGACGGTCATTTACCTTGCGGGCAATCGCGCCGCCCAGGTCGCGAGCCTGGACGCGCCCGGGCTCGAGCTTCGCGTCGTTGGCGAGGAGATCGGGACGGCTTCGGCGATCAAGATGTCGACCGCCTCGTTCTACAAGGGCCAGACCGCACTCTTCGCGCAGGCCCTCCGCGCGGCGCGAGCGAACGGCGTGCTCGAGCTGGTACTGGACGATCTCCGCCGGCACTACCCGGATCTCGTCGACGACGCCTCCGTTCTGCTCCAGAGGATCGCCGCCAAGTCCGGCCGGTACGTCGCGGAGATGGGGGAGATCGCAGCGACGCAGGCAAAGGCCGGCCTGGCCCCGGATCTCTTCCAGGCCTTCGCCAACCTCTACGGAAGGATGGCCGAAAGCGATCTCGCCGCGGGCGAACCCGAGGAGGCAGACCCGGCCCTTCCGCTGGGGCTGGTGCTCGACCGGTTGGGCTGACCGGGATGGTGGGAGGACCACGCTCATGTTGGATCGCCACAAGGACTTTGTGGCTCAGAGCCACTTGCGCGAGGCCTCTCGTGTGGCAGTGACGTTGTCCCCCCTGCGGTGCAGTGACGTCGTCTCTCTGCGTGCAGTGACGTCGTCTCCCTGCGGCCCTGGCTCGCGGCGGATGCCTCCGGACGGCGATTCCTTGTAGCAAGCGGCGTCTCGTGACGTCCCAATTCCTGGTGACAAGAGACATCCGCCGAGTCCCCGTGCCACGGGGTTTGGTGCCCGGTGCTACCGGGGAAGCCGGAGCCCGAGTCGTCGAGGTAGCGACGCCACGAAGCGGGTGAGGGCATCGGGGTCGTCGCCTCGCTCGTAGGCGGCGTCGCGCCGGACGAGGGCACTACGGATCGCAGTGCCGCCGGCCCACCGCAGCGGCTCCGGTGGGAACAGCTTGCGGTCGGGCTCGACGATGGCAAGCCTGGTGATCTCGTCGCGACGGTCGAGCGCCAGCCGTGCGAGGACCTCCCCGCCGAGATAGCTCGGCCCGACCCCGTTGCCGGTGAAGCCGAAGCCGTGGTGCACGCTTCCGCGGGATCCGAAGATCGGCAGGTGGGTTGGTGAGACGTCGATGGGGCCGCCCCACGCATGCGTGATTCGACGCGTGGCGAGCGGCGGGAAGAAGTCGCGCAGCGCGGTCGCAGCGTGCCGTGCGGCATCGGGATCGATATCGAGTCGGTCGCGGTGCCGGCCGCCGAAGCCCATCCGTCCGCCGCCCCAGCCCAGCGCGATCCGGCCGTCGTTGGTCGTGCGGAAATAGTGGAGCAGCGTGCGGCAGTCGCGAATGTTCTCGCCGTTGGTCCAGCCGATCTCGTCGATCACGTCGGGCACCGGCTCGGTGATCACCATGTGGCTCGATGCCACGGCCAGGGCGAGCCTGTGGCCTCCGAACCCGGCGGTGGCCGTGTTCACGGCCAGGACCGCCGCCCGTGCCCGGACCGTGCCACCGGTCGCCCTTACGACTGCGTCGCGCGACAGCGCGCGTGCGGGCGTGCGCTCGTGGACGCGAACCCCGGCTTCGATCACCTTCGCCCGCAGACCGAGCGACAGACGTGCCGGCTGGACGTTCGCCGCCACACGCAGCAACATGCCGCCGAGGAAGGCCGGCGAGGCACACCTCGCCGTGACCTCCTCCCGCGAAAGCGGCCTCGCCTCCTCGGGCGCTCCGACCGCCTGACAGGCCTCGACGACGTCGTCCCAGTCGCCGAGCTGCGCCTCGCTCGTCGCCACCTGCATCGTGCCGCCGGCGCGGTACCACGCGTCGATGCCCTGCGCTTCGCACCAGGCGCCGATCCCGTCTACCGCCCGCTCGGAGGCCCGACACACCTCTACCGCTCGCGCGTCACCCACCCGGTCACGCAGGACCGGCAGATCGTCCCACAGCGTCGAGACGAAACCGCCGTTCCGTCCACTCGGCCCGTGCCCGGCGAGCCCCGCCTCGAGCACGACGACGTCGAGCCCGGGCTCGAGCGCCTTCAGCTGCCAGGCCGTCCACAGGCCCAGGTAGCCGCCGCCCACGATGACCACGTCTGCCGTCGTGTCGGCTGCGAGCGGCTGGGTCGGCTCGACCTGCCCGGCCTCTTCGAGCCAATAGCCGTAGCGGGTGTGCCGCATGCGTGGGATCGTACGGCGTTACCGGCACGAGAGGGCGAAGCACGCCTCGCCCCTACGGAGGCGGGAAGGGACCCGAGGGAACCGTAGGGTCGCGATCGAGAATTCGCGCTGGCGGATTCTGATCTGCGGGCAGTATCTGCGGGACAATGGAGGGCGGGAACCGTAGGTTCCCGGCTTTAGGGATTGTCGCGATCGAGAATTCGCGCTGGCGGATTCTTGATCTGCGGGACCAGTATCTGCGGGACAATGGAGGGAGGGTACCCGAGGGAACCGTAGGTTCCCGGCTTTAGGGATTGTCGCGATCGAGAATTCGCGCTAGCGGATTCTTGATCTGCGGGACCAGTACAGGTGGCGGACGGGACTTGAACCCGCGACCACCGGGATCACAACCCGGGGCTCTACCAACTGAGCTACCGCCACCACGCGCCCGCACAGGATACCGTGCACGCGAACACGGCCCCGTAGCTCAGTGGATAGAGCGGTGGACTTCGAATCCACGCGCGGAGGTTCGATTCCTCCCGGGGCCATGCGGAGGGGCAGCTTGAGCAGGTGGTTCCGTGCCTCTCGGTGGTGTCAGGGCTGGCATCGGGTGTCCCGACGGTGTCCCGACGAGCGGCGGACGCGATGACGTTGAGCAAGACGAGGATGAGCTAGGACTGCGAAGCCAGGAATATCCACTCGTTCAGCCGCGGATACGCCAGCTGAATAGAGGGTTGTAGCTCGATCAACTCGGTCCTCACCCGTGCGAGGTCGTCGCCAAGACGCTGCCGCGACTCTCGCACCGCCGGATTGTTGATCGTGCCTTCGTCGAGCCCGCGAATGTAGAGGTCGTCGAGCGCCACCTGGATTCTGAGCCACTTCGTCAGGCTCGTCTCTAGTGCGGCCAGGTCGGAATCGGCCGGCGACGGGGCCACATCGAGCCGGTCGGCCAACCGGGAGTACACGCCTCGCCCTGCTCGAAGGACCCCGAGGACGTGGGCCAGTCGTTTCGCTGCAGGCATTGTCCGTAGAGTCCTCTCGGTCTCGTTCTCCATCGCCCACTCGGCCGACATGGCATCGAGGACCGACGATGCTTCGGTCACGAACGCCCTGTCGGCCGCGATCGCCGCAGGTGACGGCGCCGGGTCGATCCGTGCTATCCCGACGGCGCTCATCAGAAGCCGGGTCACCGTGTGACCTTCGCAGAGAGCCGCGGTATCCCGCGCGTAGGGGAGCGCATCGAGAATGCCGGTCCCCCAGCTCGTCTCCACGGCTCCGCTCGGCAACGGACACGTTGTCCGGTAGACGGAGCCGCCGCCCCACGCCAGAAACGCGAGGGTGAGCGCCACCCCGGCGCCAAGCCTGCCCCGACCCCGCATTGCTCCGGAGTCTAGAGGCTTGAGGTGAAACTTGAACAGCGGCCGTTTCACATCAAGTCTCTAGGGTGCTCGCACCGTTTTGCGAAAGCGTATGTCGGTGTCGCTGGCGTCATCCGGACTGCTGGGCGGGGAGTTCGGTCAGGCGTTCCGCCTTCCCTGAAGGTTGTTGGTTGTTCACCTTTGCGCCGCTGCTTGCGTTCGACGAGACAGTGAGCGTGGATCGGACGGGTACGAGCAGCGATCAACCCGACCCCTGAAGAGCGTTCAACACCATGAAGGGGGTCGCGCTCGCCGATTCCTCCCGGGGCCACGCTTCAGCCTGGGATTGGGGCGTGAAACGCAGCGCGGCCCATCGAAAACGCCAGTCTCGGGTCCGGCGTCGAGCGTAACGCGAACCGAGTGCGGGCGAGAGGACTCGAACCTCCAAGAGCCGAAGCCCAACGGGACCTAAACCCGCCGCGTCTACCAATTCCGCCACACCCGCGAGGTGTGATCGAAATCTAGTCGACTAGCGACCGAGCAGCAGCTCGACTGTTTCTCGTACCGAGTCGGCGACGAGCCCGGCGAGGGCGATGAGCGCGAAGACCGCGAAGCCCGCGAGCGGCTCATGCGTTTGCACGACGAGCAACGCGACGAACGCTGCGACCACGAGCGAGGCGGTCGCGAGGGGTCTCCGAGTCACCGTTCCCAGGGCGAGCCCGACGAGGAACACGGCACCGAATACGACGATTCCAAGCACCATGTGGCGAGGGTAGGACCCCCGTCGGACGGACCGGGCCGACAGTCAACCCGGCGGGAGCCCCTACCGAGTCTGCTTGAATGGCGCCCTGATGTCATCCCAGGTGGAAGAGCTCGGAGAGAACCGCGTCCGCCTGACGGTAGATGTGTCACCACACGAGCTCGAGCACGCGGTCGAGCACGCGACGAACGACCTCTCGGGGTCGGTCAAGATCCCTGGGTTCCGCAAGGGCAAGGTGCCGACGCCCGTGCTCGTCTCGAAGATCGGACGAGATCGAATCTGGGCCGAGGCCGTGGAATCGCACATCAGCGGTTGGTTCTGGTCTGCTGCGTCGCGCACCCGGCTGCGCCCGATTTCGCCACCCGAGTACGACTTCGAACTGCCGACGACGGACAAGGACGCGTGGTCGTTCTCGGCCACGATCGAGGTGCAGCCGATCCCCGAGATCGTCGACTGGACAACCCTGGAGGTGCCGCGCGCCGAGGCCGAGGTCCCGCAGGAGCTCGTCGAGCAGGAGCTCGAGGCACTCCGGCAGACCGTCGCCGAGCTCGTGCCGGCCGACGACCGCCCGGCCAGGGAGGGCGACACCCTGGTCGTCGACCTGCAGAGCCCCTCGGGAGAGGCGCAGTCCGACACCGTCGTCGAGCTCGGGTCGGGGCGCCTCGTCGAGGAGATCGAGACTGCTCTCGTTGGTGCGAGCGTGGGAGAGTCGAAAGAAGTGGCGTACGACCTTGCGGACGACTCAGGCGCCGCCGTCACGATCACCGTCAAGCACGTGAACGAGAAGTTGCTGCCGGAGATCGACGACGAGCTGGCGCGCTCTGCGAGCGAGTTCGACACCCTTGCCGATCTCCGGGAAGACATCGAAGGGCGGATTCGCGTCGCGGTCGAGGAAGAGATCGATGCGGCGTTCAGAGCCGCTGCGGTCGACGCGCTCGTGACTGCGTCGAACGTTCAGGGGGCCGGGCCGCTCGTCGAGACGCGCGCCCGCGAACTGCTCGACGCCTTCGTGCGTTCGCTCGGGCGGAGAGGCATTGCGCCGGACACCTATTTCGAGGTCACGGGCCAGACACCCGATGTTCTCGTTGCTCAGATGCATGCGGAGGCGGCGCGGTCGGTCGCCCGTGAGCTCGCGCTCGAAGCGGTCGCAGACAAGGCTGGGATCGAGGTCTCTGACGACGACGTCAACGCCTTGATCCGCGAGCAGGCCGAAGAGGCCGGCGACGATCCCGAGCAGGTGATCGAGGACATCTGGGCGCACGGCCACCAGGAGTCGCTGCGCGAGGATCTTCGCCTTCGCGGCGCACTCGACCGGCTCGTCGCCGACGTGAAGCCGATCTCGCTGGATCTCGCAGAGGCGCGCGACAAGTTGTGGACGCCAGACAAGGAAAACACCGAGCCCGAGAAGAAGTTGTGGACACCCGGCAGCAAGGAGCCCCAATGAGCCCGTTGATCCCGATGGTGATCGAGCAGACCTCGCGTGGCGAGCGCTCGTTCGACATCTACTCACGACTGCTGAACGAGCGGATCATCTTCCTCGGCACGCAGGTCGACTCGCAAATTGCAAACCTCATCAACGCCCAGCTGCTCCACCTCGAGTCCGAGGACCCCGACAAGGACATCTCGCTCTACATCAACTCACCGGGTGGGTCGGTGTACGACGGGCTCTCGATCTACGACACCATGCAATTCATCAAGCCGGACGTCTCCACGATCTGCGTCGGGATTGCGATGAGCATGGGTGCCCTGCTGCTGACGGGCGGCGCTAAAGGGAAGCGGATGGCGCTGCCGAACTCGAGAATCCTGATCCACCAGGTCTGGGGCGGCTACCAGGGGCAGGCGTCCGACATCGAGATCCATGCCAGGGAGACGATCGCGCTGAAGCGCAAGCTCGAGGAAATCATGGCCCACCACACCAGCCAGGACACCGAGAAGGTACGGCAGGACATGGATCGTGACTACTTTATGACGTCGGAAGAGGCGGTCGAGTACGGCCTCATCGACCGGGTGATCGCACACCGCTGAACCCGGCGGGATAGCCAGACAGGCGATTTCGGAGTAAAAGGAGAGACGTGGCCCGAGCGAGCGACGGAAACGAGCAGCTCCTCTGCAGCTTCTGCGGCAAGAGCCAGCGGCAGGTGAAGAAGCTCATCGCCGGTCCCGGCGTGTACATCTGCGACGAGTGCATCGATCTCTGCAACGAGATCATCGACGAGGAGCTCACCGCTCCGGTCTCGCTCGATCTCGACAACCTGCCCCGCCCGAAGGACATCTACGCGGTCCTCAACGACTACGTCGTCTCGCAGGAGGAGGCCAAGCGGACACTCTCCGTCGCGGTCTACAACCACTACAAGCGGGTCCGCATGGGTCAGGTCGACGAAGGGGAGGTGGAGCTCCAGAAGTCGAACATCCTTCTGCTCGGCCCGACGGGATGCGGCAAGACGCTGCTCGCGCAAACGCTCGCCCGCATCCTCAACGTGCCGTTCGCGATCGCCGACGCGACAGCCTTGACCGAGGCCGGGTACGTCGGCGAGGACGTCGAGAACATCCTCCTGAAGCTCATCCAGGCGGCCGACTTCGACATCAAGAAGGCGGAGACGGGGATCATCTACATCGACGAGGTCGACAAGATCGCACGGAAGGCCGACAACCCGTCGATCACCCGTGACGTCTCCGGCGAGGGCGTGCAGCAAGCGCTCCTGAAGATCCTCGAGGGAACCGTGGCTTCGGTGCCGCCTCAGGGCGGTCGTAAGCACCCGCACCAGGAGTTCCTCTCGATCGACACGACCAACATCCTGTTCATCTGCGGTGGTGCGTTCGCCGGGCTCGACCGGATCATCGAGCGTCGGGTCGGCACCAACTCCGTCGGGTTCGGCGCCAATGTCCGATCCAAGCACTCGGAGGAGGGTGCGGAGCTGCTCTCGTCCGTGATGCCCGAGGATCTCGTCAACTTCGGCTTGATTCCGGAGTTCATCGGCCGCTTGCCGGTCGTCTCTGCTGTGCACCAGCTCCGGCGCGACGATCTCGTGCAGATCCTGACAGAGCCGAAGAACGCGTTGACCCGCCAGTACCAGCGGTTCTTCGGGTACGACACGATCGAGCTCGTGTTCACGGACGATGCGCTGTGGGAGATCGCCGAGAAGGCGCTCCAGCGCGAGACGGGCGCACGCGGGCTCCGGTCGATCATCGAGGGAGCGCTGCTCGACGTGATGTTCGAGCTGCCGTCGCGCAAGGACGTCTCCAAGTGTGTGATCACCAAGGAGACGATCTCGAAGGGCCTCAACCCGACCCTCGTCACGAGCGGGGCTGGCGACGCGGCCGACGACTTCGAAGCGGCCGCCGGCGGCGCAGCATCGTAGGCACCGTGGGCTCGCCACGGTGGTTCTCGCTCCGCTACGGCACGATCTCGAGACACCTGCTGAAGCTGGTCGCATCGGGCCCTGAGCGCTCCGGGATTGCGGTCAACGAGGCGGACGTGGCCATCGAGATGGGTCGGAGCTTCGGCGGTCGCGCGCCGCGCGGGAGTGTGACCTCGGCCCGACCGCTGACCGAGACGGTGCTCAGCCGAGGCGTCCACGGCTGGGGCGGGGACTGGCTCGTCAACGGTGCCCGCGACGGTCTCGTCGAGGTCCTGTTCGACCCGCCGATGAGGGCGCGGGTGCTGGCGTTCCCGGTGCGTGTCCGGCGACTTCGGGTCTCGGTCGACGATCCCGACGGGTTCGTCCAGGCCCTCGGTGCGGGCGGGGATGGCTAGGCGAACCAGAACGTACACCTGGGATGATCCGGGCGAGTTGCTTTCTCGAGCCGCAGGGCTCTCGGGTCTCGAGGCGCTCCGGCTGATTCAGGCCGGAGAGCTGCCACCGCCGCCGATCGCACAGACGCTCGGCTTCGGCGCGATCGAGGTAGAGGAGGGGAGGGCGACGTTTGAGATCGAGCCCGCCGAGTTCCACTACAACCCGATCGGAGTCGTCCACGGAGGGCTCGCGTTGGCGCTGCTCGATTCCGCCATGGGCTGTGCTGTCCACTCGACCCTGCCGGCCGGCGTTGCCTACACGACGCTCGAGGTGAAGGCGAACTTCGTGCGGCCGCTCACCTCGTCCACCGGGCTCGTGCGGTGTACAGGAAGCGTGGTTCACGGGGGGAGAACCGTGGCGACCGCCGAAGGCCGCATCGTCGACGGGGACGGGAAGCTGTACGCGCACGGGACGAGCACGTTGCTCATCATCGGTCGCTGATCGGTCCGTGCCGTGGCCGGCGTCCGCTCGCCACCTCGCGCCGTACACTTTGCCGTCCGATGGAGACGCGTGGTCAGATGGAGTCGCTGTACAAGCCCGAAGGGGTCGAGTCTCGCTGGCAGGAGCTCTGGGAGGCCGAGGGCCTCTACGCCGCCGGCGCCGGCGCCTCGCGCGCCGAGAGCTATGTCATCTGTGTGCCGCCGCCGAACGTCACGGGTGACCTGCATCTCGGGCACGCGCTGAACGGTGCGATACAGGACGTCCTCGTGCGGTGGCACAGGATGCGCGGCTACCGGACGCTCTGGCAGCCCGGGTACGACCACGCCGGGATCTCCACCCAGAACGTCGTCGAGAAGCAGTTGGCTCGCGAGGGGCTGACCCGGCACGACCTCGGTCGTGAGGCGTTCATCGAGCGAACGTGGGAATGGCTCGAGCAGACGGGACGCACGATCATGGGGCAGTACCGCCGGCTCGGCGCCTCGCTCGACTACGGACGCGAGCGGTTCACGCTCGACGAGGGGTACACGCGCGCCGTGACGGCGTTCTTCGTTCGCCTCTGGGAGCGGGGTTGGATCTATCGGGCGAACCGGATCGTGAACTGGTGCCCGTTCCACCAGACCGCGATCTCCGACCTCGAGGTGGAGCACGCCGAGTTGGATGATGTCCTTTCGTACATCCGCTATCCGTTCGTGGACGGGGACGGCGGCGATGGCATCGTGATCGCGACGGCGCGACCGGCCACGATTCTCGGCGACGTCGCCGTCGCCGTGCACCCGGACGACGAACGCTACCGCGGTGCGGTCGGACGCGAGGTCGTCGTGCCGTACGTGGAGCGCTGGGTGCCGGTGATCGCGGATAGGCGCGTCGAGCCCGCATTCGGGTCGGGCGCACTCAAGATCACGCCGGGCCACGATCCGCTGGACTTCGAGATCGGCCGTGAGCACGGGCTTCCCGAGCCGATGGTGATCGGGCTCGACGGCAGGATGAACGACCAGGCCGGCGACCTCGAGGGCTTGACGCAGGCCGAGGCGGATGCGGCGGTCGTCGCCTGGATCAAGGAACGAGGGCAGTTGGTCAAGCGCGAGAACTACCGCCATGCCGTCGGGACGTGCGAACGGTGCCACTCGCGCATCGAACCGCTGATCTCGCTGCAGTGGTGGTGCAAGATGGAAGAACCGGCGAGGCCGGCGATCGAGGCGCTGCGCGAGCGGCGGGTGCGGTACCACCCCGAGTCGCAGCAGAGGTTCGCGATCTCGTCGTTGCAGGAGACGCCCGACTGGTGCCTGTCGCGGCAGCTCTGGTGGGGGCACCAGCTGCCGCTCTGGACGACGCCGGACGGCGAGGTGATCTGCGCGGCCACCGAAGCGGAAGCGCAAGCGCAGGCCGGCGAAGGGGTGGCGTTGACCCGTGATCCGGATGTTCTCGACACGTGGTTCTCGTCTGCTCTCTGGCCGTTCGCGACGCTCGGTTGGCCGGATCAGACGCCCGAGCTCGCGGCGTACTACCCCGGGAACGTGAACTCCACGGCGCGGGAGATCATCCGTCTCTGGGAGAACCGGATGATCTGGGCGGGCCTCGAGGTGATGGGCGAGGTCCCGTTCACCGACGTGATCATCCACTCGACCGTGCTCGCCACCGACGGTCGCCGGATGTCGAAGAGCCTCGGCACGGGGGTCGATCCGGTCGAGATGATCGACGCGCACGGTGCGGATGCGACGCGTTACGGGCTCCTCAAGATCTCGTCGACGCAGGATGTGCGGTTTTCTCCCGGTGCGATCGAGGAGGGACGCAAGCTTGCCAACAAGCTTTGGAACGTCTCGCGCCTGATCCTCCAGAACGCGGAGGGTGTTGAGCCCGCCCTCGAGCCGAGCGCTCTCGAGGAGCGCTGGATTCTGGCCCGGCTCGATGAAGTGCGCGCGCAGGTCGAGGCGGCGTGGGGGGCGTTCGACTTCGCGACCGCAGTCAACGTGCTCTATCACCTCACCTTCGACGACTTCTGCGACTGGTATGCCGAGGCCGTCAAACCACGGCTGTACGAGCACGAAGCGGCGGCCTGCGCCACGGCGCTGGCAGCTCTCGAGCGCCTGCTCGTGCTGTTGCACCCGGTCGTCCCGCACGTGACGGAAGAGATCTGGTCGTTCCTGCCCGGCACCCGCAGTCGCCTGATCGTGTCGGCCTGGCCGTCCCCGGACGGCCGCTTCGCCTCGGAGAGCGCCGCACTCGAGCGCGTGCAGGAGGCCGCCGTGGCGTTTCGGCGGAGCGGCGTCCAGGTTGCTCTCGCTTCCGACGACGAGCGACGGGTCTTCGCCGCGGTGGTGCGGCCCGAGCGGCAAAAGGCGCCTGGCGACGCCGGCCCGGAGATCGCAAGGCTGCGGAAGGAGATCGCCCGTGCGGAAGCGATGCTCGCGAACGAGCGGTTCGTCGGCAGCGCCCCACCCGCTGTCGTCGAGGGGGAGCGCGCCAAGCTCGAGCGATTCGCGCGCGAGCTCGAGGCCCTCGCCGGCGCCGGCACCTGAATCGTGAGTAGGCCGTTCGAGCACGGCATCGGGATCGCGCGCTTCGTGGGCGGGGGCTCCGGATGACGGGTCGGTCGAGGGCGGTCGAAGCTCATGCCTGACGACCTCGCCTGGCTTCTCGGGCTGAGCCCGTGGCCTGCCGACGGCTTCGGGCTCGAGCGGATGCAGGCATTGCTGGCCGGTCTCGATGACCCGCAACAACGCTACCCCGCCGTTCACGTCGTCGGCACCAACGGCAAGTCGACAGCGACCGTGACGATCGAGCAGCTCCTTCTCTCCGAGGGGCTTGCCGTTGGCTCCACCATCTCGCCCCATGTGCGCTCGTGGGACGAGCGAATCCGTCTCGGCGGTCGCCCGGCGGACCTTCCCGCCGCCCTGCGCCGTGTCCGGCCGGTGGCGGAGCAGGTCGAGGCGACCCAGTTCGAGGTGATTACCGCAGCCGCCCTCAGCACGTTCGCCGATGCGAACGTCGACGTTGCCGTCGTCGAAGCCGGCCTCGGCGGGCGCCACGACGCGACGAACGTCCTGCGCTCCCGGGTCGTACTGCTGACCAACATCGGGCTTGACCACACCGACGTGCTCGGCGAGACGCTCGAGGCGATAGCGACGGAGAAACTCGCTGTTGTCCATACTGACGACACGATAGTGATCCTGCCGGACGACACCTTCGCCGCGCTCGTCCCCCGCGGGGAAGTCGTCCTCGGCGGCGCCAGGGAGGCGGCCGAGGCGTTCGCAGGCCGTCCCATCGGCGCGTCGGTCGACGTTGCTCTCCCCGGGCGTCTCGAGCGCCGAGCAGGCGAGATCCGCGACGGCGCCCACAATCCCGAAGGCATCGCCTGGTTGCGCTCGCGCCTGCCCACCGCCGACTACACGGTCTGCGTCTCGATGCTGGCAGACAAGGACGTCGACGAGATGCTGCGCCGCCTTGCCTCGGTCGGCCACCGGTTCGTGGCGACGACGTCGTCGAACGCCCGCTCCCTCGACGCTTTCACGCTCGCCGAAATGGCCCGCCGACACTTCGATCTCGTCGAGGTCGAGTCCGACCCGAGCGCCGCCGTTCGCCTCGCTCACGCCCTCGGAGAGCCGGTTCTCGTGACCGGCTCGCTGTACCTCCTCGCAGATCTCGAAGCGGCGGCCTTGCCATGAAGCGGCGCTCGCGCACGCGCGAACGGATCACGGTCCTCACCTTCGCTCTCGTCATCCTCGTCGGCCTCGTAGGAATTGCGTTCGCCGCCGGGTATATCCTCGGCAAGCTCCTTCTCTGACTCTCACATCGTGCCCGTCGCCGACACTTTCTTCGACTCGAACACTTGGGCGCTCGCCCGTAACCTGAGCGGGTTCGTCGTCGTCGTCTTCTGGCTCGCGACCGCGGTCTGGGTCTTCAAGGACGCCCGCCGGCGCATCGACGACCCCTGGCTCGTCGCCATGGCCGCCGTGCTCGGGCTCGTGCCCCCGTTCGTCGGTCCGATCGTCTACCTATTCCTGCGGCCCCCGGACTCGATCGAGGAGCGTCGCGACCGCGACCTCGAGAATCGCGCTCTCGAGGAGCGGCTGGCCGAACGCGACCTTCGGTGCCCTGTCTGCCGTGGCCAGGTCGACGCGTCGTTCCTCGTCTGTCCCGTCTGCACGACCCGCCTCAAGCAAGCATGCACGTCCTGTGGCTCTCCGCTCGAGCCGATCTGGCAGGCCTGTCCCTACTGTGCAGCTCCGGTGCCGCCGGCCGGGACCCTCGGCGAGGGGCCGCTCCAGCCCTTGCGTGTGCGACGCACGAGCTAGGGGTGCCACTGCTCGTCCGGCCGCCGACGAACGGAGCGACTACGCTTTCGCGCCTATGGCTACTGAAACCACACTCGTCCTCGTCAAGCCGGACGGCGTCCGTCGCGGGCTCTGCGGCGAGATCGTCTCGCGCTTCGAGCGTCGCGGCTACGAGCTGCGTGGCGCCCGCCTGTTGAAGGTCACTCGCGCACTCGCGCAGCAACACTACGCCGAGCACAAGGGCAAGCCCTTTTTCGGCGAGCTTGTCACGTTCATCACCTCCGGCCCTGTCCTCGCCCTCGCCGTCCGAGGGGAGAACGCCGTCCTCGGCGTACGGGGCATGATGGGCGCGACCCACCCGGCCGACTCTGCGCCCGGCACGATTCGCGGCGACCTTGCGACGTTGCTCTCGGAGAACATCGTGCACGGCTCCGACTCGCGGGCGAGCGCGAAACGCGAGCTGTCGCTGTTCTTTCCGGACGGGTTGATCTGACCCCACTCGGCGGCGCCGGAGGGCCGAGGCCCTGGAAACTCGGCCCTCACAAGACAAGCCTCTAGGATCACGCCGTGGCCGAGATCTCGGACGACGCGAAGCGCAATCGCGAGGACTGGACGAAGGCCAACGCCGACTACACGGACGAGAGCGCGAGCGACATGTGGGCCGCCGAGGAGATCACCTGGGGCGTCTTCGGCGTCCCCGAGACGTTGCTCGACACGCTCGGCGACGTCGACGGGCTCGACGTCGTCGAGCTCGGGTGCGGCACCGCCTACGTCTCGGCCTGGCTTGCGAGGCGCGGCGCGCGTCCGGTCGGCGTCGACGTGACACCGGCTCAGCTCGCCACCGCCCGTCGCTGCCAGGCTGAGTTCGGGATCGACTTCCCGCTCGTCGAGGCGAGTGCCGAGGACGTTCCGCTGCCGTCGGCGGGCTTCGACCTCGCGGTCTCGGAGTACGGCGCGAGCATCTGGTGCGACCCGAGCCTCTGGATTCCCGAGGCCCATCGGTTGCTCCGCCCCGGTGGGCGGCTCTGGTTCCTCCGCAACAGCACGATTTCGATCCTCTGCGCCCCCGACGAGGGCCCGCCGACCGAGGCCCTCCTGCGCCCGCAGCGTGGGCTCGGGCGCCTCGAATGGTACGGCGAGGGCGGCGTCGAGTGGCAGCTGCCGCACGGCGAGCTGTTCCGCCTCCTCCGTCGCTCGGGGTTCGATGTCGTCGACCTGGTCGAGGTCTACCCGCCCGACGACGCGGTCGACCATCCGTACTACGACGCGTTCTCCGTCGAGTGGGCACGCAAGTGGCCGAGCGAGGAGATCTGGGTCGCGGAGAAGCCCGGATGAGCGCGAGAGCACCCGACACCGAGAAGCACGGGCCGCCTGACCGCGCTGAGCGGCGAGCTGCGTCGTGCTCGGTCGCCCGAATAGCTCGGCTCTGCGGGCACCCTGCGTCCTCGCATCGCGCTTGCCCATCGTGCCCGGCCGGCGCATGGTTATTGTGTTAGACGCTCTTGTCCTCGCGTCGACGTCGCCCCAGCGACGTGCGATCCTCGAGCAACTCCGCATCGCCTTCGTCGTCGTCGCCCCGTCGTACGTCGAGCACGATCCGCAGGACGCGGACCCCGTGACGCTCGTACGCGACCACGCCGAGGGCAAGGCTCGCTCCGTTCACGCCGACGGCGCTCTCACGCTCGGCGTCGACACGACCGTCCATCTCGGCGGTCGGCTGTACGGCAAGCCCACTGACCGCGACAGCGCCCGCGCGATGCTGCGCGAGCTCGCAGGCCGTACCCACTTCGTCGTCTCGGGCCTGTGCCTGCTCGGCCCCGGCTTCGCGGTCGTCGAGCACGAGGTCACTCGGGTCACGTTCCGTGAGCTTCCCGAGACGGAGGTCGACGCCTACCTCGAAACCGGCGAATGGAGTGGGCGAGCCGGCGGCTATGCGATTCAGGGCCTCGGTGCCCGCCTCGTTGCGGGGATCGACGGCGACTACCTCAACGTCGTCGGGCTGCCCGGCGCCCTGCTGATCGACCATCTTGCCTCGCACGCCCCGAACCTGCTGCAAATCCGCAGCTAGACTGCTGCGTCCATGAGCTGGTTCAACGCTCTCACGGGCTTCGGCGGCCGCGACATGGCGGTCGACCTCGGAACCGCCAACACCCTCGTCTACGTGCGAGGCCGCGGCATCGTGCTCTCCGAGCCGTCCGTGGTGGCGATCGACCAGCGCACGGGCGACGTTCACGCCGTCGGTGTCGAGGCAAAGCGGATGCTCGGGCGAACGCCGGGCACGATCTCGGCGATCCGGCCGCTGAAGGACGGCGTCATCGCCGACTTCGACGTCACCGAGCAGATGTTGCGCCACTTCATCCAGAAGGTGCACCAGCATCGCTTCGCCCACCCACGCGTGATCGTCTGCGTGCCTTCCGGGGTCACCGGAGTCGAGAAGCGCGCGGTCGAGGACGCGACCTTGGCCGCCGGTGCCCGTCAGGCATACCTGATCGAGGAGCCGATGGCCGCGGCGATCGGCGCAGGCCTCCCGGTCGGCGAGCCTACCGGGAACATGATCGTCGATATCGGCGGCGGCACGACCGAGGTGGCGGTGATCTCGCTCGGGGGGATCGTCGTCTCGCAGTCGCTGCGCGTGGGAGGCGACGAGATGGACGATGCGATCGTCACCCACATCAAGAAGGAGTACAAGCTTCTCGTCGGGCAGCAGACGGCCGAGGAGATCAAGCTCGAGGTGGGCTCCGGGTTCCGGTTACCCGAAGAGGTCCAGGCCGAGGTGCGGGGCCGCGACATGCTCACCGGTCTTCCGAAGACGGTGATCATCTCCTCGGAAGAGGTACGGCGTGCGCTCGACGAGCCGGTCTCGCAGATCATCGATGCGATCAAGTCCACGCTCGACAAGACGCCGCCCGAGCTCGCCGCGGACATCATGGATCGCGGGATCGTGCTTGCGGGTGGAGGAGCGCTCTTGCAGGGGCTGGACGAGCGGTTGCGCCACGAGACGCAAATGCCGGTGCATCTCGCCGAGAGCCCGCTGACGTGCGTCGCCGTCGGTTCGGGTCGCAGCCTCGAGGAGTTCGAGGCGATCCATCGGTCCGAGCGCTCGCGTAAGCGCCGCAATGGCAGCAGGCGCTAGCCCTCCGGAGACGAGCTGCTGGGGTTGAGGGAGGGCTCGTAGGGAACCGTAGGTTCCCGGCTTCAGGGGTTCTCGCGGTCGTGGGATCTCGGCTACGGGATTCCGCGATCTGCGGATAGGTGCAGGTTCGTAGGGAACCGTAGGTTCCCGGCTTCAGGGGTTCTCGCGGTCGTGGGATTCCGGCTACGGGATTCCGCGATCTGCGGATAGGTGCAGGTTCGTAGGGAACCGTAGGTTCCCGGCTTCAGGGGTTCTCGCGGTCGTGGGATTCCGGCTACGGGATTCCGCGATCTGCGGATAGGTGCAGGTTCGTAGGGAACCGTAGGTTCCCGGCTTCAGGGGTTCTCGCGGTCGTGGGATCCCGGCTACGGGATTCCGCGATCTGCGGACCTGCACAGCTACAATCGGCCGCTGTGCCCCGTCATCGCACCGCACGCACGGCGGTGCTGGGCGTCAACGTCCGGCGTCCTGCCACCGGCAAGCCACCCTCCCGAACGACCTCCGCCTTCAGGCGGCGCGCCGTGGTGGGTGTGCTCGTCGTGCTCGCGCTCGCGCTGATCACGTTTTCGTTTCGGACACCGGACGATGGGCCGGTCGCCTCCGCAGAGAGCACGGCCGCGGCCGCGCTGCGGCCGTTCACGATTGCAGGCGAGCGGATTGCGCAACCATTCCGAGATGTCTACGGTTGGGCGGATTCGCTCCTCACCGCGCGCTCCGACGCAAAGCAGCTCCGCGAGGAGAACGAGGCGCTGCGCCAACAGGCGATTCAAAACCAGTTCGCAGCGAACGAGAACGACAAGCTCAAGGCGCTGCTCGCGTTCCGTGACGGGCCGCGCTTCCCCGATGACTACACGGGCCTCGCCGCTGCCGTCATCGCCCGTCCGACGGGAAGCTTCGCGCAGGACGTCGTCGTCGCCGTCGGATCGAACGACGGTGTCACACTCGACGCCCCGGTCGTGACCGAGAACGGGTTCCTAGGGCGGGTCACGCGGGTCTACTCTCGCTCCGCCCGCGTGACGCTCCTCACCGACGAGCAGCTGGCAGTATCGGCCATCGACGTCAAGTCCGGCGCGTCGGGCATCGTCAAGCACGGCCGCGCGTCCGCGTCAACGCTCATCTTCGACCGTGTTCCGAAGAAGCTGAAAGTCTCTGTCGGCGACACGATCGTCACCGCAGGCTGGCGCTCCAGCAAGCTCGCCTCGTTGTATCCGAGAGGCATCCCGATCGGCCGAGTGACGAGCGTCGGGCAGGCGGACACCGACCTCTGGAAGCAGGTGCAGGTGGAGCCGTTCGCCGATTTCGATCGCGTCGATGTGGTGCTCGTGCTCGTGCGCAAGGGCGAGCGGCCTTGAGCCTGGGTGTCGGGATCCGGATCGCGGTGACGGTATTCGTCGCCGCGATTCTGCAGGTCTCGGCGTTCTCGGCAGTCGGGGTCGGTGGCGGCGGGCCCGATGTCCTGCTCGTGACGCTCGTCTCGATCGCCCTTCTCCGGGGTGCCCTCACCGGCGCGATCGTCGGTTTCGCCGCCGGCCTGATCGTCGATGTCGCGACACTCGGGACACTCGGTCTGACGTCCCTGCTGCTCACCCTCGTGGGCTATTGGGCGGGCCGTTACGGGGAGACCACGGGACGGAGTCGGGCCCATTCGCCGCTCGTGGCCGCCGTCGCCGCGACCGTCTTCATGGAGCTCGGTGGGTACTCGCTTCGCTTGCTGCTGGGCGAGCCCGTGGCGGCGCGCGTGCTGCTCGTCGCGCTCCCGGCCACGATTCTCTGGAATGCCCTCCTCGCCTACCCCGTCTTCGGGCTGATTCGCCGGCTGGTCGGCACGACCGAGCGCTTGGAACGGGTGCGGGAGGTCGAGCTGCTTGTCTGACGCCCCGTACGGCGAGCGGCGCAACACCTCGCCCCGCTTCCTGCCACCCGACCCGGGCGCCAGCATGCCGTACCGCCTGACCCCGGGGCTGGCCCTGCGGGTCGGCGTGCTCGGCATCGTTGCAATCGCCGTCTTCGCGGTGCTCTTCTTCCGTCTCTGGTCGTTGCAGGTGCTCTCGGGGGCGCGATATCTCGATGCGGCCCAGAACAATCAGTTGCGGACGATCAGACTCGAAGCGCCTCGCGGACCAGTCCTCGATCGAACGGGCAAGGTGATCGTGGGCAACGTTCCCGGAACCGCAGTCAAGCTGTGGGTCGGCGACATGCCGAAGAAAGAGGGGCGCTACCGGATGATCAAGCGCCTCGCCGCCGTGTTGGACGTGCCGACGGTTCGCCTGGCCCGTGAGGTCGAGGGCAGGCGCGTCGATCCTCTGACACCGATCACCGTGAAGACGGCGGTCCACGACGATCAGGTCTACTACCTGCAGGAGCACGCGTCCGAGTTCCCGGGCGTGCAGATCCAGCAGACGTACCTGCGTGACTACCCGTACCTGTCGCTCGCAGCGCAGGTCCTGGGGTACGTCGGTGAGATCTCACCCGCGGAGTTGAAGCGAAAGCAGGCAGGGAAAGCCGACTACCGCGGCGGTGACAAGATCGGGAAGTCGGGAGTCGAGGCGGCCTTCGACGGGTACCTCCGTGGCAAATCCGGAGCTGCCCAGATTCGGGTCGACTCGCTCGGCCGTCCCCAGAGCCCGCTCGAGATCAGACGGGACGCGCGGCCGGGGACCGCCGTCCGGCTGACGATCGATATCGGCGTCCAGCGAGCCGCGGAGCGCGCGATCCGCGAGGGCATCGCGCTCGCTCGAGCCAACAAGCAGTACAACGTGGCGGGTGGCGCAATCATCGCGATCGACCCGCGTGACGGTGCCGTGCGGGCCATGGCGTCGTTCCCCACCTACAAGCCCTCGGTCTACGTCGGTCGCATCGACCCCGACAAGCTCGCCCCGCTCGTGAACGACGCAGCCGCCCGGTCGGCAAACTTCCCCGGCCTCAACCGCGTGACGCAGGTCGCCTATCCACCCGGATCGACCTGGAAGCCCGTCACGGCTCTCGCGGCGATGCAGGAGCATCTCCTCTCGCCGTACTCGTCGATCCAGTGCACGCCGACAGCCGAGTACGGCCGCGACAAGCAGGTCTTCAAGAACTGGGATCCGTACGTCAACCGGCCCATGAATCTCCCGGAGGCGCTTGCGACGTCGTGTGACACCTACTTCTACAACGTCGGGAATCGGTTCTACGAGGGCGGTTTGGCGGCTCGGAGCCGCCTGCAGGAGTGGGCCCGCATGTTCGGGTTCGGGGCGCCGACGGGTCTCGACATCGGCAACGAGGCGCCGTCGTGGCAGACGATCGTGCCCACGCCTGCGTGGCGCAAGAAGACGTTCGCGAGCGACTGGGACAAAGCCTGGAACCCCGGCGACTCGATCCAGCTCGCGATCGGGCAGAAGGACGTGACGGTGACGCCGCTGCAGATGGCCCGCTTCTACGCGATGATCGCGAACGGAGGCAAGCTCGTCACGCCCTACGTCGTCTCGGGCGTCGAGCAGCCGGGCCCGAACCGGCAAGAGCCCGTCACGATACGTCAGTTTCCGCCTGATCCGCCGCGCGATGCCGGTGTCGACCCGGCGGCGCTGCAGGCCGTCCGTGAGGGACTGTGGATTGCGACGCACTCGAGCGAGGGAACGTCGTCCGGCGTCTTCGGCAGCTATCCGATCTCGATCGCGGGCAAGACGGGGACCGCCGAGAAGGTCGTCAACCTTCCGGGCTACCCGGTGGGGCACCTCGAGGATCAGTCGTGGTGGTGCGGCTATGGCCCCTCCGACAGCCCCGAGCTCGTCGTCTGTGCAGTGATCGAGAACGGCGGCCACGGCTCCTCGGCCGCGGCGCCGGCCGCGCTCCGTATCTTCGAGAAGTACTTCCACCGGAAAGCCGGCTCCCAGGCGCTGGTGAACGTCGATTGATCGCCGACACACGTCATCGCCCGCCGTCGCTCAGGTCGCCGTCGCTCGGCGTCTTCGACGTCGGTGCAGTCGTACGGCGGCTCGACTGGCTGCTGCTGCTCGCCGTCGCGACGCTCGTCGGCTACGGCATCTGGGCCATCGGCGGGATCACCAGATTCGACATCCCGGGCAACCCTGACTATTTCGTGACGCGGCAGGCAGTCGCCGCCGGCGTCGGCGTCGCCGGCATGCTCGTCGCGATCCTGATTCCGCCCTCCGTCTACCAGCGGCACTGGCGGTTGCTCTACGGCGGCACGATCGGTGTGATGATGGTCGTCTTCGTCTTCGCGGAGGCGGTGCGTGGCTCGAAGCGCTGGATCGACCTGGGGCCGTTCCAGTTCCAGCCGTCCGAGTTCGGCAAGCTGTTCTTCGTGCTGGCGATCGCCGGCTTTCTCGTCGAGAGGGGGCGTCGCGTCGGCGAACTAGGCACGGTTGCCACCGCGATCGGCCTCGGCCTCGTGCCGATGGGGCTCGTCTTCCTGCAGCCCGACCTCGGCACCGCGCTCGTCTACGGCGCCGCTCTGACCGCCGTGCTGTTCCTCGCCGGGGTCAGGTGGCTGCATCTGATCCTGGTCGGCGCAGGCGCCATCCTGCTCGTGACCGGCGTGCTCTGGTTTCTTCCGGCGGCGGGTGTCGAGGTGCTGAAGCCGTACCAGACCGCTCGCCTGACCGGCTTCACGAACCCCGACAGCGATCCTGGTGGGCTGACGTACAACGTGACGCAGTCGCGAACGGCGGTCGGCGCCGGCGGACTTTCGGGTCGCGGCGTCGAAGGGGCGAGCCAGACGCGTCTCGACTACCTCCCGGAGCACGCCACCGACTTCGTCTTCGCCTCGTTCGCAGAGCAACGAGGGTTCGTCGGCACCTCGATCCTGCTGCTCCTGTACCTCCTCGTCGTCTGGCGTGGGCTGCGCGTCATCACGGTTGCGGGGGACCTCTACAGTGCGATCGTCGCCGGTGGAATCGTCTTCGCCTTCCTCTTCCAGGTGTTCGTCAACGTCGGCATGACGATGGGCATCGCCCCGGTGACGGGGATCCCCCTCCCGTTCGTCACGGTCGGCGGCTCTTCGATGGTGGCGAACCTCCTGGCGGTCGGCGTGCTGCAGGCGATTCATGCGCGTGGCCGCTATGAAGGGGTGCGCTAGTGCGCCGTTCCTTCAGAATGAGGTACTAGTGCCCTTCGGCATCGGCATCGGCCAGGTGATCGGGCTCGTCCGCGAGACGCGCGGACTCGAGAGCTCGACGGCCCGGATCTCTGTCTCGGGCGTCGGCGCCCGAGAGCTTGCTGCGGCGCTTGCCACCGGCGGTGACCCCGGCGCAGTCTCGGTCGACGGCGACCCTTCGCAGGCCGCCGTTGCGATTCGGATCGTCGAGGGTGACCCGTCCTCCGCCGAGAGCACCGTCCTCCGCCGAATGTCGCGGGCAGGCTTGCCGCTGGTCGTGGTGCGCCGCGGCGGAGCCGCTCGCATCCCGTACGTCCCGGCCGGGGACGTGCTCGAAACGGGAGAGCTGCTGCCGGTCGCGGAGCTCGCGGCCGCGATCGCCCGCGTCGCGGACGACAACGCCCCGGCCTTGGCCGCTCGGCTGCCGGTGCTTCGAGGCGCGGTCACGCGACGGCTCGTCGGGACGACCGCATTGAAGAACGCGGCAATCGCCGGTTCGCCCTGGCTGAAGCAGGCCCACCTGCCGCTCCTCACGCTCGCGCAGAGCCGCATGTTGCTGCGGCTCGGGCTCAGCCGCGGAGAGGTCCTTCCACGCGACCCGCAGGCGCTGGCGATCGCAGCCGGGCCGGCTGTGGTCGGTGCGCTCGGCCTTGGGCTCGGCGCGCGGGCGTTCGTGCGACGGCTGCCGCTCCGGGGGCCGCTCGTCAGAGCTGCCGTCGCGTACGCCGGTACGCGGGCGCTCGGCGCTGCCCGGCTCCGCATCTGATCGCTTCCGGGGGGTCCGTCCGGACCAGGTCCTAGGATCGCATCGACACTGAGACGCGAGGTCAGACGCGAAGGGAGTGCCGGTGCCGGATACGGAGCTCGCAACGGAGTTGCTACAGATCGAAGAGGCCGATGCCTGGTTCGAGTACCTCGAGGCGACGCGTGCCCAGTCCGAAACGCGCTACGGGGAGGTCGAGCCGTGGGCCTGGGCACGCCTCAATCAACGCCTGCGCGCGGTGCGTGCGCGGCGGGCTCGGCTTCGCCCGGCGGCTGCCTGAATCCACGATCCGTCGACTCCACGGTCGCCAGAGGTTGATGCGGGGTACTCGACGCGGGGCGGAGGGGTGCGAGTCGCGAGGTCCGAACGAGCAGCGTAGCCGGCTCGATCGGTGACAAGGCTGGTTGTCGTGGTTCGATCGAACGGTGTTGATCGAGACGGATGTTCGGTGCCGCATGCAGGCCGATTCGTGCTGCATCGATCCCGCGTCAAGCTCTAGGCCCTGCCGCTGATACGCTGCATTGCGAGGCCCTAGTGAATATGGCCATGGTTTTCGACATCCGCTGCGCGAGGCCGGTATCCCGGAGGGATGCTGTGTGCCCGCGCGCGCTACAACGAGGAGAGGCACTCTTTGCCCTGGTTCCGATGGAAGAACAAGAAGAGCGAGCAGGACGCGCCCCAAGGCGCAACGACAACAGAAGCTCCCGTCGCCCCGGCTGAGCCGGAGGTCACGCAGGAGAGCACGACTGGAGAATCGACCGCGACCGGATCGGACGCGGACGCGCTGAGAAGCAAGCGGCGCCGCGGCAGCCGCGGCGGCCGCGGCCGCAAGCGGCCGGCCCTCGCTACCGGCGGCGAACCGGCGGCGACGGACAGGCCCGCCAAGGAGCCCGCGCGGGGACAGCCCGAGCAGAGTCAGCGGGCCGAACGGGCAGCCGACAGGCGTCGCACCGGGCAGAGCGCCGGCACGCAGCGACGCCGTCAGCCCCCGCGGCGGGCGCCGTTGCCCGCAGCCAAGCGCGAGCTGCTGATCTCGGTCGACATCGGCGAGCAGCGCGTCGCCGTGATCGAGGACGATCGGGTGGCCGAGGTGTACCTCGAGCGGCCGGAGCGGCGTTCGATCGCCGGGAACATCTACCTCGGGGTCGTCGACAACGTGCTTCCCGGCATGGAGGCCGCCTTCGTCGAGATCGGGCTCGAGAAGAACGGCTTTCTCTATGTCGACGAGATCATCGTCCCCGAGCTCGAGGGCAAGCGGCATCACGGGAAGAAGATCCAGGATCTGATCTCGCGCGGCGAACAGCTGCTCGTGCAGGCGGTCAAGGACCCGATGAAGACGAAGGGCGCGAGGTTGACGACCGAGATCTCGCTGCCGGGTCGCTTTCTCGTCTACGTTCCGAACGGGGAAGGCCTCGGGGTCTCACGGAGGCTCGAGGATGCCGAGCGCGCGAGGCTGAAGGACATCATCAAGGGACTCGAGGTGAAGGAGGGCGGCGTCATCGTCCGCACCGCTGCCGAGGGCGCCTCCGCCGAGGACGTCGAGCGTGACCTCGTCTTCCTGCAGCGGCTCTGGAAGACGATCCAGACCCGCGCCAACGGGGCGACCGCTCCGACGCTCGTCTACCAGGAAGCCGAGTTGCCCCTCCGGATCGTCCGGGACCTCTTCGCCGGCGACTTCGTGGCAGCGCACGTCGACAGCGAGCGCACCCACAAGCGAATCGTCAGCTACCTCAAGAAGACGTCGCCACACATGATCGAGCGGGTCCACCGCTACAAGGAGAAGGAATCGCTCTTCGAGAGCTCGGGCGTGGAGAAGGAGATCGCATCCACCCTCGACCGGCGTGTCGACCTTCCCTCGGGTGGATATCTCGTTTTCGACTATGCGGAGGCGTTCACGGTCATCGACGTGAACACCGGCCGGTTCGTCGGCTCACGTTCGAAGAACTCGAATCAGCGGCTCGAGGACACGATCACCAAGAACAACCTCGAGGCGGTGAAGGAGGTCGTACGCCAGCTCCGGCTGCGGGATATCGGCGGGATCATCGTGATCGACTTCATCGACATGGCGAATCCGAAGAACCGGGCGTCTGTGGAGGACGCGCTCCGCGGCGAGCTCGAGCGGGACCGGACGAAGACCTATGTGGTCGAGATCTCTCCACTCGGCCTGGTGGAGATGACCCGCCAGAACGTCACCGACGGACCGCGTGAGATCCTGACTCGAAAGTGCCCCACGTGTGCCGGCGACGGCATCGTCGTCTCCGACTACACCGTCGCGATGCAGGTCGAGCGCCGGTTGCGGGCGGTGGCAGCACCCGGGAATCGCGTTCAGGCCTACCGCGTCTCGTTGCACCCGCGCGTTCTCGAGCTCGTCGCGGGCCCGGGCGGCACCCGGCTCGCCGCGATCGAGGAGGCGACCCGTCGCCGGTTCTTCCTCGTGCCGGCGGACGGCCATGTCCACACGGATCATTTCGACGTCGTGGCCGAGGGCAAGCTGGTGGACCTGCAGCCGGTTTCGTCGCTCGTCGAGGGCGCGACTGTCGAGATCAAGCTCGGCGAGGTGGGCCGCTACGACGCCACGGCTGCTGCCGGCAAGGCCGACGGGGTCGACGTTCTTGTCGCCGATGCGGCGAAGCTCGTCGGGAAGAAGGCGAATGTCACGATCGGTCGCGTGCTCGAAGGACAGGCCTTCGCCACCCTCGTGGCGTCCGGTGAGGTGGGTGACGGGCCGATCACCTTCGAGAGCGAGGCCGAGAAGCCGACCCGGGCTCCTGCGCGTCGAAAGCCGACCACCGTGCCGGCCGATCTCGACGAGCCGTCGCCGATCGGTGAAGACGAAGAGGCTGTCCTCGACGAGCCCGAGATTACGGGCCACGACGTCGATCTCGAGGATGGAGGCGACGTCGAGGAGGACGCTGCCGACTCCGACGACACCGAGCTCGATGCCGCAGCGTCGGACGTCACAGAGCCCGGCGGGGACGGAGCCACACCTGCGAAGAAGCGGACACGGCGTGGATCTCGCGGCGGCCGCCGCCGGCGCAAGCCTGCCGTCGCCGGAGCCGAGCTCGACGCCGACGGGGAGGCCGTCACCGACGTGGGAGACGATCTCACCGAGCCGGAGTCGATCGTGCTCCCCGAGGTCGCCGGGAACGGCTCCGCAGGCAAGCCGCCGAAGACGCCGAGCCGACGGCGCACGCCGCGGATCCACGTACCCGCCGACCCGGCCGATCCGCAGGCGGCTTCGGCCGAGGTGATCCAGGAGGCTGTGACCGACGCAGCAGCCGAGCCGACCGAGCCGTCCGACCCGGCCCAGGCCGATCTCGAGACCGAGTCCGGTCTCGAGACGGAACCGGAGGGAGTAGGCCTCGGCGACGTCGACGCGCCCGCTGCCGTGAAGCGCAAGACGCGCCGCGGGAGCCGCGGCGGCAGGAACCGCCGCAAGAAGCCCGCCGCCGTCGCCGGCGCCGAGGTGGAAGTCGAGCCAGACGTCGAGGCAGACGTCGAGGCCGGGGCTGTCGCAGTGGTCGTCGAGAGCGCCGCGGCGGACGCCGAGCAGGGCGGAGAACTACCGAAGCTCATCGTCTCCGACCCCGCTGAAGAGACCGCGACGCCGGAGGAGGCGCCCGCTCCCGGCTACGTGCCGATGTCGGAGTGGCTCGACGATTTCGACCGCAGATGACGCCCCCGTTTCGCTACACTCCCTCGGCATGCGGGCGCCTGCCCGCATTTTCCGCGCCACAGACCTGACTCGCATGAGCTACGCAATCATCTCCCTCGGTGGCAAGCAATACCGCGTCAGCGAGGGCGAGCGGTTGCTCGTCGACCGGCTCCCGACCGAGGACGGCAAGACGTTCACGCCGGATGTGCTGCTCGTCGGGGGGGACGGTGCACCGTCGCTCGCGCCAAAGGACGTGACCGTCACGGTCAAGGTTCTCGGCCAGCAGCGCGGTCCGAAGATCCGGATCGGGAAGTACAAGAAACGAACCGGCTACAAGCGTCACACGGGCTTCCGGGCCGCGCTGACGCAGATCGAGATCGAGTCGATCGGCGCCAAGAAGCGGGCCGCCGCGAAGGCGAAGCCGGCTGCGGCAGCCAAGCCGGCCGCGGATGTCTCGCCGGAGACCGTCCAGGAGGATGAGAGCTAGATGGCACACAAGAAGGGTCTCGGCTCCTCGAGGAACGGTCGTGACTCCGAGAGCAAGCGCCTTGGGGTGAAGATCTTCGCCGGTCAGGAAGTAAAGGCCGGGATGATCATCGTGCGCCAGCGCGGAACCCGGTTTCGGCCCGGCGACGGTGTCGGTCTCGGCCGTGACCACACGATCTTCGCCAAGCGCGAGGGCATCGTCGAGTTCCGCCGTTCGGGCGACAAGCGCTTCATCTCGGTCAACGAGCTCGCAAGCTAGCCGGCTGCGCCTCCGGGCGCGCAGGCGGGCCGGGCTCGGCGATGAGGTGAGCAGGTGAGCATGTTCCACGATCGGGCACGCATTCGCGTCAAAGCGGGCCGCGGCGGCGACGGCGGCCTCAGCTTCCGTCGCGAGAAGTTCGTGCCCAAAGGGGGGCCGGACGGCGGTGACGGCGGCCGCGGTGGAGACATCGTCCTCCTCGCCGACGCCGATCTGCGCGACCTCTCGGCGTTCCGCGCCAAGACGGTCTTCGACGCGAAGCGGGGCGGCAACGGCCGTGGCACCCGCAAGCACGGCGCTGACGGCGCCGATATCGTCCTCACCGTTCCGGTTGGGACGCAGGTGACCGATGCCGACGAGGGGACGCTCGTCGCAGACCTGCGCCTGGACGGGACGCGGATCGTGGTGGCGCGCGGCGGCGGTGGGGGGCGTGGGAACTCGAACTTCGCGACGCCGTCGCGACAGACTCCGCGGTATGCCGAGACAGGGCTGCCGGGAGAATCGTGCGAGCTCGAGTTGCACCTCAAGCTGATGGCGGACGCCGCCTGTGCGGGACTGCCGAACGCCGGCAAGTCGTCCCTACTGCGTCGGATCTCGAATGCGAAACCGAAGGTCGCCGACTACCCGTTCACCACGCTCGCGCCGATGCTCGGGACGGTTGACGGCCCCGCCGACAAGAGGTCGTCGGGCAGACAGCTCACCGTCGCCGATGTGCCGGGCCTGATCGAGGGGGCGAGCCAAGGCGTCGGCCTCGGGCACGAGTTCCTCGCACACCTCGAACGTGCGCGCATCCTGCTCCACGTGATCGACGGCTCCGAGGGGGATGCCGACGAGCGGTACCGAGTGATCGATCGCGAGCTCGCGGCCTATGGCGCCGGCCTCGGAGAGCGCCCGCAGCTCGTCGTCCTCAACAAGTCCGACCTTCAGCCGGAGCCGGCGCCCTTCTCGGTTCGGGACGAGCGGATCCTCGCGGTTCATCGCATTTCGTGCGCGACCGGCGCCGGCATCGGCGAGCTCCAGGCCGCGCTCTTCACGTTCTGTCCCAAGGAGGCGCCCTCGGAAGCAGAACCTCGAGCGGCGGAGCTGCCGCCGTTCCTCGAGTATCGGCCGAAGCCCCCCGAGCGCCGCCGGTTCCGGGTGCTCCGTACCGGCCAGGGATTCCGGGTCGTCGGGACGGCACCCGAGGGAGCGGAGCTCGAGGAGGCCCTCCGGGCCGCGGGCGTCAAGCCGGGCTCCGAGGTCGAGATCGGCGACCAACTGATGATCTGGCAGTGAACGGCCGTGTCGGAATCCTCGGCGGCGCCTTCGATCCTCCGCACGACGGGCATGTAGCGCTCGCCCGCGAGGCGATCGACCACTTTCGCCTCGACCGGCTGCTTGTCCGCGTCGTCGCCGACCCGGGGCACAAGGAGGTCGAAACGGCACCGCAGATCAGGCTTGCGCTGGCCGAGCTCGCGTTCGCGGCGATCGACGAGGCGGAGGTTTCGCTCGACCTGTTCTCTCGTACGGTCGAGTCGCTCGAGGAACTCGAGCTCGACGACCCGGTGTTTCTGATCGGCGCCGACGAGCTCGCCGCCTTCCCTACGTGGGTCCGCCCGGATCGCATCCTCGAGCTGGCGCGCATCGGCGCGGCAACGAGGCCGGGCAGTGACAGGGCGGACCTCGTGCGGGTCGTCGCTTCTCTGTCCCGGCCCGATCGGGTAGAGCTCTTCCCGATCACTCCGCTCGCCGTTTCCTCCTCGGAGGTTCGCGACCGAGTCGCGGCGGGATTGCCGATCCACGATCTGGTCCCTGAGGCGGTCGCTGCCGAGATCGAACGCCTCGACCTGTATCGCGGCGGCTGATTTGTCCGTAGGCCGCCGGTACACTCCGCTCGACCGATCCAGGGGCGACTCGATCACGATCCTGCCCCGCTCCGACCGAGGAAGCTGACCGACCTGACATCGCTCGAGCAAGCTCGCCGCATCGCCGCCCTCTGCGAGGAGAAGCTGGCGACCGACGTCACCATCCTCGACATGCGGGCTGTCTGCGACTACACCGATTTCTTCGTCATCGCGACGGGCGGCAACACGCGCCAGGTAAAGGCGATCAGCGATGAGGTCCACTTCGTCCTCAAACGCGACGAGGGACTCCTGCCGCGTGCCGTGGCCGGGGAACGCGAGGCGACCTGGATCGTGGCCGACTACCACGACTCCGTCCTCCACGTGTTCACCGACGAGACCCGTTCGTTCTACCGGCTCGAGGATCTCTGGAGCGACGTGCCGAAGCTCGAAGCTGCCGCCGCCGGCTGAGGGCGTTGCCGGCGAGGGAAACGAACATCCGACGTGTTCTCTAGTATGAAAACATGGTCGATGGGCTCTCGACAGACCAGAAGGGTGCGATCGCGGAACTCGCGATTGCGAAGGCTGCGATCGCCCTCGGAATCGGCGTGTACCGGCCGCTCGGTGATGGTGAGCGCTACGACATGATCTTCGATTTCGGCAAGCATTTCGATCGGGTGCAGTGCAAGTGGGCGCCGCTGCACGGCCACGTGGTACTCGTGCGGTCGTATTCGAATCGTCGAACGGCAAACGGCTTGCGGCGACGCCCCTATGCCCCCGGGGAGATAGATGCACTCGCCGCATACTGTCCGGATCTCGACCGGTGTTTCTATCTTCCCGCCGATCGAATTGCCGGTCGACTGCAGCTTCACCTTCGTACCGCTCCGAGCCGCAACAATCAGGCCTGCGGCGTCAACTGGGCGGCAGACTACGCATTCGAGGGGCTACAATCCTCCCGTCTGGGGCCGTAGCTCAGCTGGGAGAGCGTCGCGCTGGCAGCGCGAAGGTCAGGGGTTCGAGCCCCCTCGGCTCCATTGGTCCGCAGATCGAGAATCCCGAGTGGGATTCTCGATTGCGAGGATCCCTGCAGCCGGAACCAAACCTCCCTTCTGCAGCCGTGCGCTCGAGCTCGCGGTTCGGGCGGGAGCTCGTCGAGCCGAAGGCTGCTCAGTTGCGTGGGCTCTGCACGTTGGCCTGGCCGTAGTCGCGCGGGAGGCCGAGCTTGTCGCGGGCGATCTCGCGAAACGCCCAATCGCGCAGCTGGGTGTTGCGATGGCTGTTCCCGATCGACATGTCCCGAAAGATGCGTTCGATCCGTTGACCCCTGCCTGCCGCACTCGAGCCGGCAGTGCGGAAGATGTCGCTCTGCATCGTCTCCCAGGCCTGGATCATCACCTCGCGTCCGATGCAGCCGATCCGGTGGTCGTCGGCATACGAGTACGGGATGCCCTCGTCGACGAAGCGCAGGCATAGCTCCATGTGCTGGTCGGCAGCATTCAACAGCGCGGCCTCGGCAGTGGCGATCTTCCCCATCGCCTGCCCGAAATACCGTTGGAAGTCGAGGTCGAACTTGCGTGGCACGAACGGCGGCAACGGGGTCATCTTCGTCGTCATCATCGTCTCGTACTCGTCGAGCGCGTTGTAGGCGGCGCCGACGAGCACCGCGGCCAGAGACAGCGTGAAGCACGAGATCGCGCGGCCGCCGTACATCGGGTTCCCGTGAAGCCGCAGCCCTGGAGTCCCCTCACTCACGTCGACGTCGACCATGAGCCTGTCCTCGAGCGCCCAGTGGGCCGGCACGCGACCGCCCTCGAACACGATCGTCTGCGAGCCGCTGCCCTTCAGGCCGAGCAGATGGCCCCAGTCGTCGAGCATCCTCCACTCGCTCTTCGGTGCCACGAACAGCAGCATCCGAGGCAGTCCGCGGGCGTTCTCGCCCGGCAGTACGGCCTGGCCCATGTAATGCGTCGAGTAGGGAATCCCGGACGCGTATGCCGTGCGACCATTCAACTCCCAACCGTGGTCGGTCCTGGTCGCAGGCCCGATCGGCGCGGCGACCGACGCGGCGCGAAAATCGCCTTCACCGAAGATCTCCACCTGGGCGCTCTCCTCCCACCACGATCCCACCTGCAGAGCGTGCGCCGACGCGAGGCCCATGCACCACGCCGTCGATGGGCAGCCGCGCGCCACCTCCAGCACCACGCGCACGAATGTCGGCACGTCGAACTCGTAACCACCGTAGCGCCGCGGCACGTAGAGCCGGTAGAAGCCCGCGTTGATGAACGCCTGATGCATCTCCTCCGAGTAGTACGTCCGCTCCTCACACTCGGCCTGCTGGTCGACGAGTTTGGGACGAAGCCCGACCGCACGCGCGATCAGGTCGCTGGGTGTCAGGTCGGGCTCAGGTGGCGAAGGCATGGTGGGCTCGTCGATCGAGGGGGTCAGGAAAGCTGTTCGGAGAAGGCCATCACCGCTGCAACCGCCGTGGGATCCTCGTGGAAGAGGAGATGGCCTCTGCCGGGGAACACGACGCTGCGGACGTTCGGCATCGCGGTCTTCCAGACGTCGGCATGCTCGACCGGAACGATCTTGTCGTCGTCCCCCCAGAGAAGCAGAACCGGCATCGTCACGCCGCCGAGCTTCGCTCCGAGCGCCGGGTCGAATGGCCCGGGCAAGACCCGCCCGGCCGACTGCAGCTCGCGTGCCTGGGCGGCGATGAACGGCGCGTCGAGAGGGACGGGCACTTTCCCGGCGAACACCGTCGGGTCGTTCGTCAAAGCGGACAGGATCTGATCAGGGGACATCGCACCGATGTTCGCGGGCGGGTGTGCCGGAGCCTCCAGCCCGTACGGGGCAGCGAGCACGAGCCGACGCACGCGATCGGCGTGGGCGGCCGCGAACCTGACGGCGAACCACCCTCCGAGCGAATGCCCGAAGAGAACGAGCCGGTCGATCCCGAGCGCGGCCAGGAGGTCGAATGAGTGGCGAACGTAATCGTCGACGCTGTCGATGCCGTTTGCATCACCCGAGAGCCCGAAGCCGGGATGGTACGGCACGACGAGCCGGAAGCGCTCCGCGAGCGGAAGGAAGCAGTCGAAGCCCTCCACGGTTCCGCCTCCGTGCAGGAATACGAGCGGCTCTCCAGCCCCGGCGGTGAGCACCGCTGTGTCGACACCGTCGACGGCGAGATGCGTCAGGTCGAATCCGCTCATCGCGAGCGTGAGTCTATTCGGACCCATCGGCGTTGGCTCCGTACCCGCCTGCCCGGTGCGGGTTTGGCGTTGCTCTAGGGTGGGAGAGATGTCCGCCGACGCCGCGCTCCGCTCCAACGTGCGCTTGCTCGGCGATCTGCTCGGTCGTGTGCTCGTCGAGCAGGAGGGGCAGGACCTGCTCGACGAGGAGGAGCGGATTCGCGCGCTAGCACGTGATGCTCGCGCGGGTGGATCACGCATCGCGCTCGGCGAGGCCGTCCGTGCACTCGGCCTCGAGCACCAGGCCGCCGTGCAACGGGCCTTCGCGCTCTTCTTTCAGCTCGTCAACATCGCCGAGCAGCATCACCGGATCCGCCGGCGTCGCGAGTACGAAGCCGAGGGGCGCGTGCCACGGGAATCCCTCGCCGACGCGTTCGCGCACCTCGATCGTGCGGGCGTCGGCGACGAAGAGCTCCAAGCGGCGGGCGCGCGGCTCCGCGTCGAGCTCGTCCTCACCGCGCACCCGACCGAGGCGACGCGCCGCACGGTCCTCGAGGCGCACCGCCGTGTGGCAGCGCTCCTCGCGCGCCTCGACGACGACGGCACCCCCGCGTCTGAGCGACGCCGGGTCGAGGACGGTCTCGCAGAGGAGATCACGCTGCTCTGGCAGACGGACGAGATCCGGTCGAAGCGTCCGCGGGTCGTCGATGAGATCCGCCAGGGGCTCTGGTTCTTCGAGCAAAGCTTCTGGGACGCAGTTCCCGACCTCGAGCGTGCGCTCGGCGAGCGGTTGCACGGCGCGGCCGAGGCCCTCCGGTTCGGCACCTGGATCGGCGGCGACCTCGACGGCAACCCGAGTGTCGGCCCCGAGACGATCGAGGACGCGCTCGAGCGCGCCCGGCAGCTCGCGCGCCAGCTCTACCGGGAGGAGCTCGAGGCGCTCGGTGCAGCGTGGGGGATGTCCACGACGGTGATCGGCCGTGTGCCCGAGCTCGGAGCCGGCGACGAGCCGTTTCGCGCCGTCCTCGTTCGGATCTGGGGGCGGCTCGGTGATGATGCGTACCTCGACGGGGTGGCGTTGCTGGCGGATCTCGACGATCTCGACGCGTTGCTGCGCACCCATCGGGGCGAGCGGGTAGCGGACGGCCGCCTGGCGGATCTCCGTGCCCGCGCCCGCACGTTCGGCCTTCACCTTGCGAAGCTCGATCTCCGCGTGCACGCCTCGGCAATCCGCGAACCGGACGAGCGGCTGCGCGCCACACTTGGCGCCGCGGCGAAGGTGCAGGCAAGGCACGGAGTAGCCGCTGTCGATCGGCTGATCGTCTCCATGACCCGGACGGCCGACGACGTCCTCGACGCGGAAGCCCTATCCCGCGAGGCCGGCGCCGCCCTCCAGGGCGTGCCTCTGCTCGAGACGATCGCGGATCTGCGGGCGGCCGGCCCGCTCATGGAGGAGATCCTCGACCGCAGCCCGCGTCGACGACTCGAGGTGATGGTCGGCTACTCGGACTCGGGCAAGGACGGCGGCTACCTCGCGGCGCAATGGGAGATCTATCGCGCCCAGGAGGAGTTGACGAGGGTCGCTGTTGCCCGGGGCGTCGAGCTCACCGTCTTCCACGGGCGTGGCGGGTCGGCGGGAAGAGGGGGCGGCCCGACGCACGCGGGCATCCTGGCGCAGCCGCCCGGCGCCGTCGACGGCAGGTTGAAGCTGACCGAGCAGGGCGAGACGATCGCCTTCAAGTACGGCTTGCCGGGCCTCGCCGAGCGAAACCTCGAGGCGGCGGTCGCAGCGACGATGCTGACGACCTTCCCCGACGCGGCCGGCCTCGAGCCTCCGAACGCCGGTGCTCGCGACACGATGGACGAGCTGGCCGGGGTCGCCCACGCTGCGTATCGGGAGCTCGTGTGGGACGACCCGGTGTTCCCCGCCTTCTTCCGCAGCTTCACCCCGGTCGACGAGCTGGCGCTGCTCGAGATCGGCTCGCGACCCGTCTCACGGCCCGAAGCGGCGGCGACCGGCGAGCTCGAGGCGTTGCGTGCGATCCCCTGGGTGTTCGCGTGGACCCAGAACAGGTGCCTTCTCCCCGCCTGGTACGGCTGTGGCGCGGCATTTCATGCCTACGGGCTCGAGGGTGAGCGACTTGCATGGCTCCGGCGCCTCTACGGCGAATGGCCGTTCTTCCGGGCGCTGATCGAGAACCTCGAGATGACGCTTGCGAAGTCGAGCTTCGAAATCGCCGAGGCGTACGTGGCCCTCGTCCCCGAACGCGCCGAGCCTGCGAGGTTCTGGGGTGCGCTCTCCGCCGAGCACCGGCGAACGGTGAAGGCCGTGCTGACGATCGTCGATGCGGATGAGCTGCTCGACCGCCATCCGGTCGTCCAGCGGTCGATCCGCCTCCGGAACCCGTACGTCGATCCGATGAATGCGATTCAGGTCGAGTTGCTGCGCGCCTGGCGCGGTGGCGACGAAGCAGCCCGGCGGCCCCTCCTGCGCTCGATCGCGGGAATCGCGGCTGCCCTTCGCAACACGGGCTAGGACCTCTCCCGAAAAGCGACGGGCTGCTCTCTGAGGGAGGTTCCCTGGGAACCGTAGGTTCCCGGCTTCGGGGGTTCCCGATCTGCGGGAGGGGAGGCTTGTCGCGATCGGGGGTTCCCGATCTGCGGGATGAGGGAGGTTCCTGAGGGAGGTTCCTTGGGAACCGTAGGTTCCCGGCTTCAGGGGCTTGTCGCGATCGGGAATCCCCGCTCGGCGTGATTCCCGATCTGCGGGATGAGGGAGGTTCCTGAGGGAGGTTCCTTGGGAACCGTAGGTTCCCGGCTTCAGGGGTTGTCGCGATCGGGAATCCCCGCTCGGGGGTTCCCGATCTGCGGGAGGGGAGGGTTGTCGCGGTCGGGAATCCCCATTCGGGGGTTCCCGATCTGCGGGAGAGGAGGATTCCCGACCTGCGGGAGAGGAGGATTCCCGATCTGCGGGATCAAGCGATCAAGCTGCGAGAACGACGTCGGCGCCGTCGGCCCGTACGACGTCCTTCAGCTGGTGCTGGAGGCGCGTCAGGGCGCGGGACTCGATCTGGCGGACGCGCTCGCGCGTGAGGCCGAGCTCCTTGCCGATCGCCTCGAGCGTCCACTGCTCGCCCGTGAAGCCGAAGCGGAGCTCCAGCACGCGGCGGTCAGGCTCCTGCAGAGCTTCGACGGCACGACGCACCTCGAGCCGCTGCAGGGTCTCGTCGGCCTCGTCGGCAGGGTCGACTGCGCTGCGATCGGCGAACAGGTCGCCGAGCTCGCCGTCGCCGTCGGAGCCGACGGACTGGTTCAGCGACACCGAGGCATCCGCGGTCGAGAGGGCTTCCTCGATGTGCGACTCCTTCAGGCCCGTCTCCTTCGCGAGCTCCTCGATCGTCGGCTCGCGCTCGAGCTTCACCTCGAGGCGCTGACGTGCCCGGGCGAGCTTCTGCTGCCGCTCCTGGACGTGCACCGGCACGCGGATCGTGGCACCCTGGTTGGAGATAGCTCGCTGGCACGCCTGGCGAATCCACCACGTGGCATAGGTGGAGAACTTGTAGCCCTTGCGCCAGTCGAACTTCTCGACGGCCCGGTTGAGCCCGATGACGCCGTCCTGGATCAGGTCCAGGAACGGCACGCCGTGGCCGCGGTACTTCTTCGCGATCGAGACGACGAGCCTCAGGTTTGCGTTGATCATGCGCTCCTTCGCCGTCTTGTCGCCGCGCTCGACGCGCTTCGCCAGGGCGACCTCCTCGGCCGCTGTCAGCAGCTTGTGCTTGCCGACGTCCTGGAGGAAGAGCTGGAGCGAGTCGGTCAGCACCTGCGAGGTGTCGGCGGTCCACGCAGCTTCCTCCGCAGCGGCGACCGCGTCGGTCTCGTCGGTGTCGTCGACGGCGTCGAAGGGGATCGCGCGGTCCGTCAGTGCCGCGCGCACGTCATCGAGCGCCGGCTCGTCGAGGTCCAGCTCGAGCGCAAGCGCCTCGAGTTCGGAGGTCTCGACGCGGCCGCGCTCCTGCGCGTCGGTCAGGAAGGTGTCAATTGCCGGGATGTCGATCGTAGTGGTCAGACTGATCCTTTCACTCTGTAGTCGTCGTCCGCGCGCATGCTCGGGGCGCTGGCTCGGTTCGCTGAGTCACGACATCGCTCGCTTCGGAGACCGCTGCAGGCGGTTCCGTCAAACGCGTTACCCGCGGGAACGATGTCTTCACAGTGTATAACGTTTGACGGCCCCTGTAATTCCCCGTTAGCGGGACTTTTCCTTCTCCTTACAACTTCGCTCCGGGGGTCGACAGCTACAGTCGGGGTGGCTCGCGCCGCATTCCGCCATGAAACGCGCGCTCTCACGAGTATGACCGACCCCATTGCCGGCCGCTACGAGCTGCGTGCTCGCATCAGCAAAGGGGGTATGGGAGCCGTTTGGCGGGCGTACGATCGTCGCCTGCGGCGAGACGTGGCGGTCAAGCTGCTCCATTCCTGGATCGCCGAGGATGCCGAGCTTCGACGGCGTTTTGCGCGAGAGGCGCGCGTGCTCGCTCCGCTCGAGCACGAGCACATCGTCCGCCTCTACGACTACGGCGAGGACGGTGAGACTCCCTTTCTCGTGATGGAGCTCGTGGAGGGGGCGAGCCTCGCGGACGTCGCCCGGGGCAAGACTTTCGCCTGGGACCAGGTTGCCGCGCTCGCTCTCCCGATTGCCTCGGCGCTCGCCTACGCGCACGACCGGGGGATCGTCCACCGCGATCTCACTCCCGGCAACGTGCTGATCGAGAGCGCGACCGGAAGGGTCGTCGTGTCGGACTTCGGGTTGGCGCGGCTGGCGCGCTCTTCGACGAGTGTGACGACCCAGGGGATGTTGCTCGGGACGCCGGAGTACTGGTCGCCCGAGCAGGCGCGGGGACGCGACAGCGAGACTGCGACCGATCTGTATGCGCTCGGCTGCCTGTTGTTCTGGCTGCTCTCCGGTCGGACGCCCTTCGAGGGCGACGACCGCTTGGCGGTCGGGCTTCGACGCGCACATGAAGCCGCCCCCCCGCTGTCGTCGTGCGTGGGCGGTGCGCCTTGCGAGGCCACCGTGCTCGTCGACGCGTTGCTCGCGCCCGACCCGGAGGACCGGCCGACTGCGGTCGACGTCGTCGAGAGGCTCGGCGCTGCTCCGCCGGCAATCGCGGCGGCGGCCGCCCATGCGGTCGAGGTGGCGGAACGGTCGACCGCAGTCTTTCCCGATCCGCTTCCGACGGCGGTACTCGAGCCGCCGAAACGTCACTCCGCCCGCAAGCGGCGTCGGAGCCGTCGGATGCTCGCTGTCGCGGTCGGGATCGCCGCCGCTGGCGCCCTTGCCTTCGTCGGCGCCACGATCGCAAACGCCGATCGCATCGTCGAGGTTCCGCAGGTGACCGGCATGACGCTTCCCGAGGCTCGGGCAGCGCTCGCGGAGGCGGCCCACGTCGACGAGGCGGATGCCCCGCTCGTTGTCGGCAGTCGTGCCTACTCCGAGTCGGTTGCAGCAGAGCACGTGATTGCCCAGACGCCTGAGCCTGCCAGCCGCGTCGAGCGGGCAGGACTCGATCTCGTCGTCCGCGTCAGCCGCGGCACGGCGCTTGCCATCGTGCCGGACGTCGACGGGGCGACGCAAAAGGAGGCCATCGCGGCGCTGCGCCACGTCGGGTTCGCGGTGAGCGTTCAAGCGGAGGAATCGTGGGAGATACCGGAAGGGCGGATCGTCAGGAGCGACGTCGCAGCGGGGGACGAGGCAAGGCGGCCGGGGCCGATCGGGATCGTGGTCTCGAGCGGACCGCCGCGCGCCCCCGTTCCCGACGTCCGCGGCGTGGGGGTCGACGAAGCAGTTGCTCAACTGGACGGCAGCTTCGATACCGACGTCGTCGAGGAGGGGTCGGAATCGGTCGCGGCGGGCTCCGTCCTGCGTCAGTCACCGGATCCCGGCACCCGCGCGGTGCTCGGCTCGAAAGTGACACTGACGGTCGCCCGTGCACCCGAATGGATGACGACGTGGTCGCAGAGCGGGAGCGGCTCGTACGACTCGGATGCCGTCGAGGTTACGGCGTCGCAGGGAAACTGGCGCATCGTCGTCGAGGTGCACCCTCGCTTTCTGATCTTCGGCTCGGGCTCGGCCGGCGTGTCGTGGGAGGGTACGGGGGCGGGCCAGATCGGCCTCGACGAGGTGGGCACCGAGGAGGTCGCACCTCTCAGCGGCGCCGGCTCCTACCGCTTGCACATCCGTCCTCGAGGCAGCGTCAGCTGGACCCTGCGCATCGAGCAATTCGCATAGGCAACCGAGGGCGCGAGTGAAACGGATCTGCGTCTTCTGTGGGGCCTCCGCGGGGAACCACCCGATGTATGCGGCGGTGGCAGACGCGCTCGGCCGTGAGCTTTCCTCGCGGTCGATCGAGCTCGTCACCGGCGGCGGCAAGGTCGGGCTGATGGGTGTCGTTGCCGACGCCGCGCTCGCCTCCGGCGGCCGCGTGACGGGGATCATCCCGCGCAGCCTCGAGGAGCGCGAGGTCGCTCATCGTGGGCTGACGAGGCTCCACGTCGTAGAGACGCTGCACGAGCGCAAGGCGCTCATGCACGAGCTCTCCGACGCGTTCATCGCGCTTCCGGGAGGCTTCGGAACCCTGGACGAGCTAATGGAGACCATCACCTGGGCGCAGCTCGGCATCCACGAGAAGCCGGTCGGCCTCGTCAACGTAGACGGGTACTTCGACGAACTGCTCTCCTTCGTCGAAGGCGCCGTTTCTCGGGGGTTCGTCTCGGAGGCGCATCGTGCGCTCCTTACCGTGCGCGACGACGCTCAGGCGCTACTGGATGCGCTCCTGGATGGGGCGGCGAGGGCGAGGTGAACCACCTCGCCCTCGCCGTTCGACTCAGACGCCGACGATGGTGATCGTCCGCGTCGTGGCGTCTCCGTTCGCGGTATTGGCGTCGGCATTTACCGTGTACGTCTTCCCCTTGGCGACCGTGAGCCCTGTGACGCGGTAGGCCACGGTGCAGTCGATTCCGAGCGTCACCTGTGGCTGCGACATGACCACGAGCTTCCCGCCCAGACTGGTGCGCGACGTGATCCCGACCTTCGCTCCCACCGCGTTGTTCGCGCAGAACGAACGCAAATAGACGGTCACCGCGGGGTTCTTGGTCCCTCCCTTGACGCTGAGTTTGCCGTTGACCGGGCTGAGCGGCTTGGCCGCGGCCGAGAACTTCGGCTGCGCCGGTTTGGCGGCACCGGTCGTCCGGTAGATGCCGCTTTGCCAGAGGCTTCCCGCTGAATCCTTCATCACGAACCAGATGAACATCGGCACCCGCTTGTCCTTCTTCGCAATGTCGATCGCCTGCGTCAGGTAGGACGCCTGCTGCGCCTCGGTGACGCCCTTGGGCTCGCCCGGCTTCGTCTCGTTGCCGTACTCGGTGAGCCACACCGGGATGTTCTTCCTCCCGAACCATGTGTCGAGTGACGTCTCGAACTGCGGCAGCGAGGTGAGGGCGACGTTTGGCCACCTCACCTTCTGGGTCGGCTTCTGGTTCACCGGCACGGGGTACGGATGCTGGGCCCAGGCGTCGAACTTGAGCTTCTTGTTCGCCTTCGCGACGAGCTGGGCGAACGTGCCCGGTGCCACTGCATCGCTTGCGCCTGCCTTCTTCTTGTCCCGGCCGCTCGACGATGTCTCGCCGATGGCGACGAGTGCCTTCGAGTTGCCCGCCTTGATCCCGGCGTATCCGGCTGCAGCAAGTTTCGCGTATGCGGCCGGGCTGACGATCTGGCCCTTCGAGTTGAACTGCGGTGACAGGAAGAGCCCCAGGTTCGACTCGTTCCAGATTCCGAAGAACCGCACGAACGGGTAGCCGGGGGTGCGGCCCGAGTAGCGGGAGGCAACGGCTTTGGCAAAATTTTGAAAGTCGGTCATCGAGGTCGGCAGGTAGTTGCGCCCCTTGTTGCCGTTCGCCCATTTCGGCGTGCCCCAGAGGGTGATCAGAACCTCGGTGTCGCGCAGCTGCGCGTTGCGGACGAACTCGTCGAGATCGTCGAAGCGGTACGCCGGGTCGAACGGGTTGGCCGCGCTCGCCGGCTTGTCCGGCGCGATGTCGGCCCACGTCACGAGCGTCCGCAGGATCGAGGCGTTGTTCGTCGAGTGGGCGAGGTCCATTTCGCTCTGCCGGTTCGGGTCGAACCGCAGGACGGGATCGTCATGGAAGCCGACCCACATCCGGTCGGCGGACGCGGCGACAGGGGCGAGAACGGCCGCGACGAGGATGGCGGCGATGATGGGAATATGGCGCACAGGCTTCCTCCTTGAGAGATCAGGTCTGCCGTAAACGGTACAGAGGGGCTATGAGGTCTCTGTAAGAGAACGCGGCCCCTGACACAGTTTCGACACGAACCCGGCCCACACCTGTGTCTGTTGTCTCCCTAGCGTGGGGGCTGTTGGCAAACGCACTCGAAGGAGGAAACATGGACACAGCACTCGCGGTCGCAAGTCCGTATGCGGCGCCGCGCCTCGCCCTCGCCGGCGATCCCGCGCAGACGGAAGACGTCGTCTGGTGGGTCGTCGTCGTCGGGTTCGCCTACGCGGTCGCCCTCGCCTGGGCGACCTGGTGCCGCCACAACGGCGGGAACGCCGAGATCTCGTTCGGCTGGACCGGATTCAAGGTTGTCTGCCGTAGCTGATAGCGCGAGAGGCGGGAGGGCGGTCACGCGCCGCTCTCCCGCGTGCTCGCCGGCTCCGCTCGTCGCGCGGGGTGTCGAGAAGCACTTCGGCGAAGCAACTGCCCTTGCCGGCGTCGATCTCCGCGTGGGCGCAGGCACTGTCGTCGGGCTCGTAGGGCCGAACGGCTCGGGGAAGACGACACTTCTCCGGGCCGCCGCGGGCCTCGTCACGATCGATGAAGGCTCGATCCGGGTTGCGGGTACCCCGGCCGGCTCGCGTCCTGCCCGCCGGGCCACGGCCTTCATGCCTGATGAGCCGACGGGGTTCGACGAGCTGACCGTGGCGGAGCTCGTCTCACTCGTGCATACCCTCTGGGCGGCCGACGAGAAGGCGGCGGGCAGGGCTCAGGTGCTGACCACCGCCTTCGGCCTCGACGACCGCAGCGACCAGCGACTCGGGTCGCTCTCACGCGGGCTGCGGCGACAGGCGAGCGCGGTCGCTGCCTTCTCGCTCGCCCCGCCGCTCATCCTCGTCGACGAGGCCACCGCGACGCTCGACCCCGAGGCGGTCGTCGTCCTGAGCGAAGCAGTCGCCGCACTTGCTTCCCATGGGTGCGGGGTCTTGCTTGCGACCCAGGACCTCCATTTCGCGGGTGGTGCGTGTCACGAGATCGTGCTGCTCCATCGCGGGGTCGTGATCGATCGGGGCGAGCCGGGTGCTCTGCGGGCCCGTCATGCCGCCTCGTCCCTCGAAGGCGTGTTTCTCGCGGCGCTCGGCGACGGCCGGCTGCGCGAGAGGGTGAGAGATGCGTTCGACGCTCTATGACGCCGTCGCCCGCTGCCAGCTCAGGCGCCTCCGCCAGGCGATCGCCATGGCACCAGTGCCGGCCGGGATCGTCGCCACCCTGGTCGTGCTGGCCCCGCTGGCCCTCGTTCGCATCGGGCACGCCGTCGGCGGTGAATTGGCCGGCGTTTCGGGCTCGCGTGTCGTCGTCTCCGGCCTCGTCGCCGACGCCGTGGTACTCGGCCCCGTGCTGGCGGCCGCGATTGCGGGCACGGCGCTGGCGGTATCCCACCCGGGCCGAACGGCACTCGGAGCGCAAGTCGCCGCAGGCCCCTGCGGTGGGATCACGGTCGTCCTGGCCGGCCTCCTCGTGCCGGCGCTCGTCGGTGCGGTCGCCGTGCTGCCGTCGCTCATTGCCGTGTGCGCATCTCTCGCTCTCGAGTTCCGCGTTGGCGCGGTTGCGGGCGTCGCACTCGCAGTCGCGACCGTTGCCGCCGTGCCGGCGGGAGCGATCCTGGCCGAAGGTGGGCTCGCCGCCGCCCGCGGACGGCGTCGGCGTCCGCTCGCGATCGGTGCCGGTGCGCTCGTCTGGACGGGGGTCGGCGCAGCCTCGGATACGGCTCCGCTGGGGCCGTTCGCGCTCGTCGGGTCCGCGCTTCGCGGATCGGTGTCCGCCTCGCTTGCGCTGCTGACAGTGTCTGGCGCGGCCCTCGTGCTTCTGCTCGTCTGGGTGCCGCTCGCTGCCTCTCGTCCCGCGCCGCGGTTCCGTTCGGTCAGGCCGACAAGATCTCTCGTCCGGGGTGGACGCCTGTCGGTGCCGGCTGCGGCGGCCGTTCTGATGGCGCGTCGGGACGACGTGCGATGTGCGACAGTGGGTGCCCTGGGGTTCGGTGCCGCCGGAATCGCGATAGCCACCGCTGCCGGCGCAACGGTCCCGACTCCGTTTCTGCTGGCCACGACGACGGCGCTGCTCGGCTCGATCCTGTGCCCGCTCGCCGTGTGCGGCATGCTCCTCCAAGGCCGCTGGGTGTGGCTGGGAGGGCCGGGAGACCGAATCGTCCTCGTCGTGGCCGCCGGACTCGTCGGCCTTTCCGGCTCGGCGCTCCCGGTGGCGGTCGTCGGCGCGATCGCGTCCCTCGCCTCGGGTGCTTCCTGGAGCTCCATTGGAGTCGTGGCCGCGTTCGTGGTCGTAGGCTCTGCCGCAGGGTTGGTGGCCGGCGCGATCGTCCCGTGGAGCGGTGAGGGCGTCGGCGATCAGTTGACGACGTTTGCGGTGCTCGCGGCGATCACGATCGCAGGCTCCTTGGCCGTTGGGCTCGTCGCCCCGCGACTCGTCTCTCTGGGCCTCCCCGACGCCGTCGTCGCCGTCCTCGTCTGCTGTGCCTGGTTGGGAGGCGCGCTTCACGCTCTCGGCCGTCGGCTGGGAGCGGCCGCCCGATGATCGCCGACACCGACGTGCTCCGGCTTGCTCCCGGGGTCGTGCTCAGTCACGGGCATCTGGCCGACGCGGTCCGCGCCGATGCCTGGCCGCTCAACCCGAGCGGCGCATTCGTCCTCGCCCGTACGGGCCGGCCCGTCGGCCAGATCGTCCGGGAGATCGCCGACGCGTTCTTGCTTCCGACCGAGGTTGCCCGCACTGACGTGCTTCGCTTCGTCTGGTACCTGAACGCCCGTGCTCTCGTCAACGTCGAGAGAGACAGTTCGCGCCTTCGGCAGCTGGCCGACTGGCTTCTCCTGGCTGGTCGGCTCGCTCCCGCAGGTGCGGTTCCCGCCGCCGTCTCACGGAGGCGCGCTATCGACACACGCAGCGTCTCACGGGCAGTCGCGAGCAGTCTCGCCGCGATCCTGTCCCGCGTTGCAGGCGTGGCGGTCGTCGCCGCTGCCGCCGCCGCCCAGCTCGCGGCGCTGGCCGGGACTCCGGGACCCGTTGTTCCATGTGCGCTCGGGCTCGGCACGGGCGTCGGGCTGGGCCTCCATGAGGCGGCGCACGCGGCCTCCCTGCGCGGGGTTGCGAGCGCGCTCGTCGTACGCGGCCGTCGGACCTACGTTCTCCACGCGCCGGTCAGTCCCTCACGGAGATCCGTCGTCGCCCTGGCCGGTCCGCTGACCGCCGCTGTACTTGGCATCGCGTTCGTCCTGGGCGGCGCGCTCGTCGCCGCGCCGACTCTCACGATCATCGGCGCTCCGATGGCCGCCCATGCTTTGGCCCTCTCGGTCGTCGGCGGTGATGGGAGGATCGCATGCGGGCTCTGAAGGCATTCGTGCTCGGAGCACTCGCCGTCGGAGTCGTGGCCTACGCGCTGGTCGCGGCGCTCGCGGTCACGGCCCAGGCCGGTGGGCGAACGCTCGACCTCTCGCTCGGACCGCTCACGCTCGTCGCCGTCACGCGAAGCGGCACGACGACCGCCACGACGTTTGGTGTCGGTCTCCTCCTTCTTGCTCTCGCGGGCGGTCTGGTCAACCTCGTGGCCGCCGCGGCGATCCGGAATCGTTCCGGCGGCCGGGGCGATCGCGTAGACTGACCTTCTCATGGTCTGGGAGATCGTCTTCATGCTCGTGATCCTGAAGATCCCGATCGTCTATCTCTGCGTTGTCGTGTGGTGGGCGATCAAGGCAGAGCCAGTGCCTCCGGATCCCGCGGAGCCCGCTGTGGTGCCCGACACGCCCGCGTCGGGCGGTTCCCCGCGACGCCAGCGGACGAGCCGGCCAAGGCCGGATCGTCCTCACGCTCCCGGCCGTGGCGGCGGTGCCGCGCGGCTCCCGCAGCGAAGTGGGGTGCGCGCGTGAGCACGCTCGAGTCGCGTCACGATCGCCATTCGCCGACCGACATGGTCGCCGGGCTGCTCGCAGTCGGGTCCATCGTGCTCTCTTCGATCGCGATGGGGCTCGGACTGATTCTGGAGCTCGAGGCGCGGCCGGCCAGGACGTCCTTCGTCGCGATCATCCTCGCTCTCGTCTCGGCGCGGCTCAGCGCCCGTTACCAGTCCCTCGCTCTCAAGGCCGTCCTCTTTGCAATGGTCGCGTTCGTGATCGGCATGACGATGGCCGTTCTGACCGAGAACTCGCTCATCTAGAGACAGAGACTCTGATGAGGAACATCGACGTCGGGTCTCTGGGACGACCGTCGGGACAGGTACAACACATCGGGTGAGCAAAGCCGACCTGAGGGGTCTCAACGCCGGGTACGTCGCGCAGATGCTCGAGGCATATCTCGATGCCCCGGCCAGTGTGCCGACCGAATGGCGGGAGCTGTTCGAGCAGGATCCCGAAGCGGTAGCCGACACGTTGCCCGGTCTCGTCGGCCTGATCGGCCACGATCGGCCGAACGGCTCGGCGACCGCGACCCCGCAGACGCCTCCGATTCCCGACGCCGTTCCCGAAGCTGCCGTCGCCCCGCGACCGGCCTCGGCGTCGGCGGCCCTCGTGCCGCCCAAGGCGGCCGTGGTGCCCGCCCCGGTCGCTGCGCCCGCCCCGGCCGGTGCGCCCGCCCCGGCACCACCCCCGTCGGCGGCGGCCAAGCCTCCCCCGCAGCCGGAGGCGAGTGCGGGTACCGCCGGGCGACCGGCGATCGTCGACGACACCCTCCTCGGCGGTGTGGCCGCGGCGATGGCGCTCGTCAAGGCCTACCGGATGCACGGGCACCTCGCGGCCAGGCTCGACCCTCTCGGCTCCGAGCCGATGGGCGACCCGGCCCTGGACGAGTCACGGCTCGTCCCGGCTCTCACACCTGAGCTCCAGTCGCGGATCCCGGCTTCGCTCCTCCGCCTCTACGTCGAGGGCGACACCCTGCTCGAAGCGCTGCCGCTCCTCCGCTCGGTCTACACGGGCTCGATCGCCTACGAGATCGAGCACATCTCGGACCACGCCGAGCGCGTCTGGCTCCGGCAGGCGATCGAATCGGGGCGCTTTCGGCAGCCGCTCGACGCCGAGGAGCGACAGTCGCTTCTTCGCCGCCTCTCCCAGGCCGAAGGGCTCGAGCAGTACCTGCGCCGTTCGTTCCTGGGGCAGAAGCAATTCTCGTTGGAAGGCCTCGAATCGCTCGTGCCGATGCTCGACGAGACGATCTCGCTCGCGGCCGCCGGTGGGGCGCACGAGGTCGTGATCGGGATGGCTCATCGGGGCCGGCTCAACGCCCTCGTCCACACGGTCGGCCGGTCGTATCAGTCGATCCTGCGCGAGTTCGAAGGCGAACGTTCGATCGATGCGCTCGTCGTCGATCCCGAAGGCGGCACGGGAGATGTCAAGTACCACCTGCCGGCCTCGGGCACGCGCGTCACTCCGGCCGGCGAGATCGATGTGACCATCGTCCCCAACCCGAGTCATCTCGAGGCTGCAAACCCCGTCGTCGAAGGTCGTGCCCGGGCGGAGCAGACCGACCGCTCCACCGGGGCGGGCATCCACGATCCGTCGGTCGCCCTGCCCGTGCTGATCCACGGCGATGCCGCTTTCCCCGGGCAGGGCGTCGTCGCCGAGACGCTCAACCTCCAATCCCTCGAGGGGTATGCAACGGGCGGGACGCTGCACCTGATCACGAACAACCAGGTCGGGTATACGACCGATCCGACCGAGAGCCGTTCAACGCGCTACTCGAGCGACCTCGCCAAGGGCTTCGACGTGCCGATCGTGCACGTCAACGCCGACGATCCCGAAGCCGCGCTGTCTGCCGTCAGGCTGGCCTTGGCCTATCGAACAGAGTTCGGCCACGACTTCGTGATCGACCTCGTCGGCTACCGGCGGTTCGGGCACAACGAGCAGGACGACGCGTCGTACACGCAGCCCCTGATGGTCGAGCGGATCCAGAAGCAGCCGACCGTCCGCGCCGTCTATGCCTCGCGACTGATCGAGGAGGGCGTGATCAGCGCCAAGGCGGTCGAGGCGCTCGTCGCCGATGTGACCGCGACCCTGCGTACCGCGCACGAGCAGCTGCGGACGGCGATCGGACATGCACCCCCGCCCGCCGCCACCGAAACCATCCTGGTGGCGACGACGGGCGACGCGGTCGTGACGGCGGTGGACGCCGATCGCCTGCGCGCATTGAACGAGCAGTTGCTGGCGGTGCCGGCGGGCTTCACGATCAATGCGAAGCTCGTGAAGCAGCTCGAGCGGCGCCGCGCCACGATCGTCGAGGGCGGCATCGACTGGGGTCAGGGCGAGGCGCTCGCCTACGCCTCCCTGCTCGAAGACGGCATTCCCGTTCGGCTCTCGGGTCAGGACACCGAACGCGGCACGTTCGCCCACCGCCATCTCATGTTCCACGACCCGTACACCGGCGAGACGTACGCGCCGATCCAGCACCTCCCCGGGGCGGGCGCGTCATTCGAGGTCTACAACTCACCGCTGTCGGAATATGCGGCGCTCGGCTTCGAGTACGGCTACTCGGTGGCCGCGCCCGACGCGCTCGTGCTCTGGGAGGCGCAATTCGGCGATTTCGTCAACGGCGCCCAGATCGTGATCGACCAGTTCCTCGTCGCCGGCCGGTCGAAGTGGGGCCAGACCTCCCGGCTCACGCTTCTGCTGCCGCACGGATACGAGGGTAACGGGCCGGAGCACTCGAGTGCCCGTCTGGAGCGCTTCCTCCAGCAAGGAGCGCAGGACAACATCCGGATCGCGAATTGCACGACCGCCGGGCAGTTCTTCCACCTGCTCCGCCGTCAGGCGCTCGATGCAACGGCCCGGCCCCTGGTCGTGATGACGCCAAAGGGGCTCCTCCGCCTCAAGCACGCATCGTCGACACTCGCGGATCTCTCGACGGGCGCGTTTCGCCCGGTGATTCCCGATCCCGAGGCCGGCGCGACCGTGCGCCGGCTCGTCCTCTGCAGCGGCAAGGTGTACTACGACATCGTCGGCCACGGCGAACGTGCGGGCGCGACGGACGTGGCCGTGGCCCGATTGGAGCAGCTCTACCCCTTCCCTGTCGAGGCCGTCGCGGATCTGATCGAGTCCCTACCGGCACTCGAGGAGATCGTCTGGGCACAGGAGGAGCCCCAGAACATGGGGGCCTGGCGCTCGATCCGGCACCGCCTCGACGACGGCGCGCGGTCGAGTTCCTCTGTGCCGGGCGTCACCTATATCGGGCGCTCGTGGCGCGCCTCCCCGAGCGAGGGCTACCCGACGGCGCACCAAGGGGAGCAGGACCGCATCGTGCGCGTTGCGCTCGGCGTTCTCTAGCGCTTCGTCCGGGAAGCCTTCGCTGCGGCCGCGGCCGCAGCGGCGACGCGGGGGCCGTGGGTGCGGGCCGCGGCGAGCAGAAGTCGGCGCTGTGCCGGCGGCAACTTGCGCCACAGGGTGTAGGCGAACAGGCCGGCAGCCACGGGGTTCGTTGGGATCAGACGGGGCATCGGCATATCGTCGCACATGCCGGCACATGCCCGTCGAGGTCTCGTGCGCTTGCGAGAACCGCCCGGTCGGCTAAGATTTTCAAGTGGCGTCAGCAGCTGTGGCGTCAGATCGCGTCCCCGAGCCAGGAGGCTCTATGCCGGTTGAGACAAAAACGGAATTTGCAGGATCACCTTTCGCCAGTGTTATCCAGGACCACCTCGAACTGAAGAAGCAAAATGCGGAGCTCGACGGCGACATGCCGCTCGACCACTACCAGATCGATGATCCCTTCGAGAACCATCCGTTGTTCAAGTCCGAAGAGCAGGCACGCATCGAGGAGACGCTCGACGGCGAGCCTGCCGTCGAACTGCATTCCCTCGCGTTGCCGTGGCCCGGTGAGGACACCGCCGAGGCCGCAGTGAGCCCCGAGGGGCCCGCGCTCGACGGGGATCTCTGGGGTCGCTCGCGCGACTTCGACTGGGGCGAGTAGGCCGTTTCGCCACGAGAAATCGAGTCGCCGGCCCTCCGGTGAGCTCCGGCGTGCAACCTCGTCTAGGCTCGGCAGGTGACCTTCGATGCCTCCTCTTCCTCACGCTCGAGCGAGCGCCTCCGCCGCTATGCCGAGCTTGCGGTCAGCGTCGGTGCGAACGTCCAGCCCGGCCAGGAGGTGGTCGTTCTCTGCCAGGTGGGGCACGCCCCGACTGCGCGGGCAATCGTCCGCGAGGCGTACAAGGCCGGCGCGCAGCGTGTCGTCGTCCGTTACGCCGATCCCCACGTTCGCCGTGCTGCGATCGAACTCGGGCCGGAGGACATGCTCGGGCGCACGCCGGCTCATATGCTCGAGTGGGTCCGCTCCTGGCGGGAGACGCGCCCCGCCCTGATCTCCCTCACGGGCGACGAGGAGCCGGAGCTTCTCGGCGATCTGAATCCGGCTCTCGTCGGGATGTCCGAGCCCCGTGACGAGCGTGCCCTCTATCTCCCGCTCGTCTCCGGGCGCCTCATCAACTGGGTCATCATCGCTGCCCCGACCCCCGGCTGGGCGACGACGGTGTTCGGCGAGCCCGATCTCGAGCGCCTGTGGGAGGCCGTCGCCACCGCGACACGCCTCGATGCTCCCGATCCCGTCGTCGCCTGGCGGGAGCACGGCGCCAAGCTGAAGGCGCGTTCAGCCCAACTGACCGAGCGACGATTCGACGCCGTCCGGTTTCGCGGACCGGGCACGGACCTTGTCGTCGGCCTGCTGCCGTCAGCTCGCTGGACATGTGCCTCGTTCACGACCACGGAGGGCATCGACCACATCCCGAACCTGCCGACCGAGGAGGTGTTCACCTCGCCCGACTGGCGTCGCACCGAGGGTGTCGTGCGCTCGACGATGCCACTCTCCGTTACCGGCGCCGTCGTCAGGGATCTGGAGGTTCGGTTCAAGAGCGGCAAGGTCGTCGAGGTCTCGGCGTCGGCCGGGGCGGGGATCATCCGAAGCCAGCTCGAGGCAGACCCGCAGGCGGCGTACCTCGGCGAGGTGGCACTCGTCGACGGAGATTCGGCGGTCAAGAAGACAGGGCTCGTCTTCTGGAACACGCTGTTCGACGAGAACGCGACCTGCCACATCGCCTACGGCGCCGGCGTGCCGGGCGTGGTGGACGATGCCGACGGCCTCTCACAGGACGAACAGCTGGCAATCGGCCTGAACGTCTCGCGGGTGCACACCGACTTCATGGTCGGCGGCCCGGAGGTCGATGTCGACGGCCTCGATCGCGATGGCCGCGCGACGCCGATCCTGCGCAACGACGCCTGGGTGCTCTAGATGAGTTGATCGGAGATCAGAGGGGAGTGCGCGTCGGGGAGGGCGCCCTGCGCCGTACCAGGTCCTCCTCCGCGCGGTTCTCCGATTTTCCGACCAATTCATCAGGCGACGCCAGGCTCCAGCCTGGCGTCTTTATGCGACGTCGCGGACCGGCATGCCGTGCAACGTTTCCGCGAGCCGGCGGAACGGGCCATCCTCAGCCAGCAACTGCTTCTCGGTGCCGCGTTGCGTGATGCGCCCCTTCTCGACCACGAGGATCTCGTCGGCACGGCGCACGGTTGCGAGCCGATGCGCGATGATCACCGACGTCCGTCCCCGAAGCAGCGTGTCGAACGCTTGCTCGATCAGGATCTCGCTCGGGCGGTCGATGTTCGAGGTCGCCTCGTCCAGGATCAGGATGCGCGGGTCGGCGAGCAACGCACGCGCAATCGAGATCAGCTGCCGTTCGCCTGCGGAGAGACCGGCGCCGCCCTCGCGGACGACATGGTCGAGCCCTCCTTCGAATCGTGACGTGATCCGGTCGACGCCGATCGCGTGCGCTGCGGCCACGACCTCTTCGTCGGTCGCATCTGGGCGCCCGAAGCGGATGTTGTCCGCGATCGTGCCGCTGAACAGGAACGGGTCCTGGAGGACGACCCCGAGTTGGCGGCGGATCGACCGCAGCTGCACGTCGCGGAGATCCGTGCCGTCGATGCGGACCGAGCCCTCGAGCGGGTCGTAGAAGCGGGCGATCAGCTTCGCGGTCGTCGACTTGCCGCCACCGGATTCACCGACGAGTGCGACGCAACCTCCCGCCGGCACGTCGATCGAGATGCCGTGGATGACCGGTTCGGCGCCGTAGGCGAACACGACGTTCTCGAGCTGCAGATGGCCCTCGATCCGGCCGATCTCGCGAGCGCCCTCGCGATCGGTGATGTCGTGCTCGGCGTCGAGTACCGTCGAGATCTTCGTCATTGCCGCGCTTGCCGCCTGGACCTGCCCGTAGAGCTCCGAGAGCTCCTGTAGCGGCTGGAAGACGAGCTGGAGCATGCCGACTGCCGCGATCAGGGTGCCGATCTCGAGCGAGCCGCTGTCGATCAGTTTCGCGCCGGTGAACAGCACGATGACGGTCGCCACGACACCGAGGAACTCGATCGCCGGGAAGAAGATCGACGAGAGCTTCTGGGCGTGCACGTTCGAGATGCGGTTCGCCTCGTTCAGGTCGCCGAACTCGGTCTGAAAGGCCCGTTCGCGATTGAAGGCCTGGACGACCGCCATGCCCGACACCGACTCCGCGATCTGGGCGGTCACGGCGGCGATGCGTGTGCGCACATCGGCGAATGCGGTGTGGGACGAGGTCTGGAACCAGCGGGTGACGACGATGCCGGGCGGGAGGACGACGAGCGCGACGACGCCCAGTCGCCAGTCGAGCAGGAACAGCCCACCGATCGCCGCGACGAGTGTCAGCGAGTTGACGACGAGCGTCGTCAGGCCCTGGTTCAGCACGTCGGAAAGAGCGTCGACGTCGCTCGTCAGGCGGGCGATGATCCACCCTGCTTTTTGCTGGGAGAAGTAGCGGAGCGACAGTGAGGTGAGGTGGTCGAAGAGGTCGCGACGCAGATCGAGCACCATCTGCTGGCCGATCCCGGCCAGCAGCAGCCACGTCATCGTCCCGAGGACCCAGGCCGCCAGCCCGACACCGATGTAGAGCGCCACGTCGAGCGCGAGACGGGTCGGATCGGAGGCCTTGATGCCGTTGTCGATCGCATCGCCGACGATCGTCCAGCCGACCACGGGAGCGGCGGCGGAGACCGAAGCGATGAGCATGACACCGCCGAGCCGCCTGCGGCGACCCACCGTGTAGCGCCAGAGGCGCGAGAGCCCGGTGCGGTGTCTAGGCGGCAAGGGCCTCGTCTCCGAACAGGTCGGTGAACGCACCGCCGAGGCGGATCAGATCCTGTGGCAAGCCGCTCTCGACGACACGTCCGTCCCGCAGCACGATCGCGCGGTCGGCGACGAGGATGGTCGAGAGGCGCTGACCGGCGATCAGCACGGTGCGGCCCGCCACGGCGGGGCGCAGAGTGGCCACGAGGTGGCGCTCGGTCTCCGTGTCGACGGCGGACATCGGGTCGTCCAGCACGATCACGCGGGCCTGCGCGATGAGCGCGCGGGCGAGGGCGACGCGTTGGCGCTGGCCCCCCGAGAGGTTGACACCGCGCTCGCCGATCAGCGTGTCATAGCCGTCGGGCAATCCGTCCACGAATGCCGCCACGCCGGCCGCCTCGCACGCGGCCAGAACGTCGACCCAGTCGGCCTCGGGGCGTGCGGCGAGCAGGTTGTCGCGCAGCGGCACCGAGAACAGCACGGGTTTCTGCGTCACGAGCGCGACCGACCGCCGCAGCTCGGCAAGCGCGACGTCGCGACTGTCGACGCCGCCGACCAGCACCCGTCCGAGCGTCGGATCGTAGAAGCGAGGCAGCAAGTTGAGGAGCGATGTCTTTCCCGCCCCGGTCGCGCCGCAGACGGCAACGATCTCGCCAGGAGCCACCTCGAGGTCGACGCCCGAGAGCACCTCGCTGCCGGTTCCGTAGCTGAAGTGGACGTTCTCCATGCGGATCGTCAGCGGCCCCTCCGGGAGGCGAACCGGTTGCGCGGGCTCGGCGAGCGGCTCGATCGAGTCGAGCCAGGCGAACGAGCGTGACGCCGCAGCGGTGGCGCGCTGGCCGAGATTGATGATCCACCCGAGTGCCTCGAGCGGCCACACGAGCTGCAGCAGCAGGGTGATGAACAGCGTGAACTGACCGATCGTCAGCGTCCCGTCGATCGCGTCGCGGCCGCCGAAGTAGAGCACGGCGGCGATGCCGAGCGAGGGAAGGAAGATCAGCCCAGGCAGGAACCGCGCCTCGATGCCCGCCTGCCGCATCGTCTCGGCGCGAACGGCCTCGGCGCGACCGCCGAACCGCTCGCGGACGTCGTCCTCGCGCCCGAACGCCTGCACCATCTCGATCCCGACGACAGCCTCGTCCGTCGCCTCCGTCAGGTGGCCCTTCTTCGCCTGCACGACGCGTGAGATCGGGAACACCTTGTGCGCGAAGACGTACGTCAGGACCGCGATCGGTGGCATCGCGAGCGCTGCGTAGAGCGCCAACCGGGCGTTCACCGAGGTGAGCACGATCGCGGCGCCGATCAGCATCATCACGCTCTGAATCGCCTGGACGACGCCCCAGCCGATGAAGTACCGCACGGGATAGATGTCGTTCGTTGCGCGCGAAATCACCTCTCCGGTCGCGTGGCGGTCGTAGAACGCGCGCGGGAACCTGAGGTAGGCGTCGTACATCATTCCCCGCAGACGGGCCTCGACGGCGATGCCGATGCGGGCGGTCGAATAGCGGCGGGTGAAGTTGAAGCCGAAGCGGAGCGCCGCGATCACGGTGATCGCGGCGAGGTAGGGGACGAGGAGCGCTGAGTCGCCGCCGTCGATCGCGTTGTCGATCGTGCGCTGGATCAGGATCGGAATCGCGAGCGAGAGCCCGGTAAAGACGAGCGCGCAACAGAGGCCGAGGCTGACGAGGCGCCATTGGGCCCGCCAGAGCGGGTAGAGGTGGCGCAGCGTCGGCCAGAGCTTCAGATCGGGTGGGTCGACGTGTTGCACGCGCGGGTCGGGCTCCTAGCTGCGTGTTCGGGCGGCACGCGATTGGCGGGACGTCGTCGGCGGAACGCCGGCTGTCGCTCCGGCCTGCCGGCGGGCGACAGACCGCCCGGAGCGGGGCTCCGAGGCGGCCGGAAAGCGAACTCTACCAGCCCCGGCGGCTTCGACATCGCAGTGACGCTGATTAACTGCTTGACAGACATCATAATGATGTCATATACTCGTCACATGGATATCGAACAGCACGTTCAGGCGATCCAGTCCGACCTCGCGGCAGCCGCGGCGCTCGGCGACGAGGCCTCCGCAGCGGCGGGTGAGCGCCTGGCGGCGGCCGTCGACTCGTCGCTCCAGTTGCGGCTCCTCGATGTTCTCACCGACGTCGTGCTCGAGCTCAACGACCAGCTCGCCAGCGGGCATGTCGAGGTTCGGCTCGCCGGCCGCAACCCGCAGCTCGTGCTCGTCGAGGATCGTGCGCGCGATGGCGAGCCGCCGCCCGCGCCTGGCGACGATCTCAGCGCCCGGATCACCCTTCGGCTGCCCGAAGGGCTGAAGGCGCAGATCGAGGTCGTGGCGAGCCGCGAAGGCGTCTCGGCCAACGCGTGGATCGTGCGGGCGCTCTCCCGCGCTCTCGGCCCACGATCCGGTCGCCCCCGCAGCGGCAACCGTCTGCAGGGCTTCGCCCAGAGCTGAGAGCCAAACAGAGAAACAGAGAGAGGAGAACCTGATGTCCCTTCGTCCATTCCACTGCGGCTGCATGCAGCTGCCCGAGATCGCGGAGCCGCACGCGCCCCGGCACCACGGGGACGGAATCCGCGCCGCTCGGCGACAGAATCCCCTCCGCCCGGAGGCGTGGTCGTGACCGCCTTCGAGACGAGAGGCCACGTTGTCGTGCGAGTTGCGCTCGCCGCGGGCGAGGTCCGCATCGAGACGGCTGACATGTCCGAGGTCGACGTCGAGCTTGTGCCGTTGCGCGACAACGACGTCACCCGGAAGGCGATCGCCGAAGCGCGCGTCGAGATGACAGACCGCGGCGGCGACCAGATCGTCGTCGTGCAGATCCCGAAGAAGTCCGGGCTCCTGGTCGGCCGCGATCCGAAGGTCGGGGTTCGTGTGCGCTGTCCCCACGGAAGCGACCTCGATCTTCGCTCGAGCTCGGCGAGCCTCGAGGTGACGGGGACGCTCGGTACGGTCGGCGTGAAGACGGAATCCGGTGACGTCGCGCTCGATGACGTGAGCTCGCTCCAGGCCGTCTCGGCCAGCGGAGATCTCCGCGTTCGTGACGTCGACGGGTCGTGCGACCTCCGTACCGCCTCCGGTGATGCCTCGGTCCGTCGCTGTCGCGGGCCCCTGACGACCAAGCTCGTCTCCGGCGATCTCAACGTCGACGAGGCCGCAGCGGGACTTGCCGTCACAACCGTCTCGGGCGATGTACACGTCGAATCGGCGGGAGGTGGCCGGATGCGTGTGCAGTCGGTCTCCGGCGACGTGCATCTCGGCATCAAGCCCGGCGAGAGGCTGTACATCGATGCGAGCTCGGTCAGCGGCACGATGAACTCGGAGCTCGACGTCGACGACGCGCCTCCTGCCGACTCGAGCGCCGGCGTCAACGAGCTTCGGGTCAGGACTGTCAGCGGCGACCTGCAGATCGTGCGGGCCGTCGGCGTCGGCGCCTGACGCGGCCCCGCTTACTCCCCGTCAGCGAGCACCTCGGCAAGGAGCGACATCGCGAAGCACTGCCACGCAAGGTCGGCGTCCCCGTCGAGCAGCCGCAAGCTCTCGGTGGCGCCCCGCAGTCCCTCGACCTCCGGAGCGAGAGCGTCGAGGCCTGCGGCGAGCTGGGCCCGCGACGCGGGGTCGTCGAGATCTTCGGCGAGGGCAGTGACGGCCCGGCCGTAGAGCTCGAGCGGACGCCGAGGGTCGCCTCCGGTTGCGAGCAGCAACTCGGCGCGTCGGAGCGCTGCGTCTAGTTCCGCCCCGTCGAGCGCCACGTTGCGGCCGGCGAGAAAGCACAGGAGCGCCCACTGTTCGTGCGGCTCCGCCCGCTCGGCGGCGCGGACCCAGTCGCGCAGGCTGCCTTTCGGCACGACGGCTCAACCTGCTTCCGCAGCCCGGCGGGCGTTGCCGAGGATGGGGCGCGCCCCGAGAAACGTTCTGATCGCGCAGCCCGCGAGCAGCGTCACGGCGCGCTGATCACGCGCGTCGGGCCGTCCAGGCGCGGCTCCGTGCCGGCGGCGCGACCCGCGACGTCCCGCGGTTCTGGTCGAGGAGGTAGGCCATGCGCGGAATCTACCGCGCCCGCGGCGCGCCCCGGCCGGAGGCGTAGCCACATTCGTCCGGGTGTCTCCCGGAGGGAGACACCCTTTGTGTCGACTTTGTGCCGATGTTTCCACAGCGGGCGGTGTGGATCTCGTCCTCCGTTCCGCCCTGCAAGCCGCGCGATGCTCACTCGCCCAGGTGCTCAAGGGCGCCCGGACGCCGCCGATACACGAAGGATGAGGCGAGTTCTGACCCTCACCACGACTTTGCTCGTGGCCCTTTGCGTTGCCGGCATTTCGCAGGCCTCTCTGCGGACCGATCCGTCGGCCTCCTTCGCCCAGGTTACGCCGGTCGAACCGGCCGAGACCTCGTGGGCCGACGCTCAGATCTCGACCGTTACGGCTCTTGCCATCCTTGGGGACGATCCAGCGACATTCCGGCCCGCCGACCCGCTGACCCGTGGCGAGTTGGCCGCGGCTCTCGTAACCTGGGGCAAGCGCGTAGCGATGCCGGTCGATCCCACCCGTCTCGTCACGATCCGCGAGCTCGACGCTCAGCTCGTCGGCGCCCTCGGGCTGCTGCCTGCAGCGCGGCGGTTTCGGATCGCGGTGCGTGACGCCGGGCTCGGTCCAACGTCGATGATCGGCACCGAGACGGTCGCGCGCCTCCTCGGCCTGCGTTTCGATCACCCACAGGGCTCCGACGACCTCGAGCTGCTCCCATCCCAACCAGCTACCCGGGCCGAGGCGGCCTATTCTCTGGCGCGGGCGCTCAAGCTCACGACGGGGCAGACCACCTGGCTCGACCAACTCAGCCAGACCTTCGCGATACCGGAGCTGGGGGACTGGCAGCGCGCCGTCCTCAGCCGGGCACTACGGTTCGTCGGCTATCCATATGTCTTTGCGGGAACCTCCGAGACGACCCAGACGATCTGGAGCGCCGCGGTACCCAGCGGCTCGGTGACGAAGCCAGGGGGCTTCGACTGCTCGGGATTCGTGTGGAGGGTGTACAAGACCAAGCCGTTCTCCGGCGCTCCGCTGCTCGGCGACATCCTCCAGGGCAGAACGACCTACGCCATGAGCGCCGAAGTCGAGAAGCCCGCTCGGATCGCTTTCTCGAGCCTACTTCCCGGGGACGTGATCTTCTTCGGGGACCGCGCCGCTCTGTCCACACCGGCGGAGATCGGTCACATGGGCATCTACGTCGGCAACGGCTGGTTCGTGCACTCGTCGAGCGCCGGCGTCACGCTGCAGCCCTTGCAGGGCTGGTACGCGGCGAGATTCGCGTGGGGTCGCCGACCACTGGCCGAAGCAGGGCTCACGGCGTAGCTCCGCACTGGTCGTTGGTCGTGCGGCCGAATGAACCCGATCGATCCGCCCGTAGCGCGTGGGACACGAGCACCCCGAGCCGTCGACCCGACTGCTCGTCGAGCGATCACCGATTCGCCGTCACATCAGATTTGCCGTCACATCCCTGGTGCACTTCCGGCACAGTCACGTCACATGATCGGCGGTACCGTTCGCTCAGGGAGCCTTCTCCCCCGTAGGGCCCTTCCGCGTGGAGGGCTGGCGGCGGTTGGGCACCGCGACGCGACGAGGGACACGACAAGGCTCGCTTTCCTTGGCCGTGGTCTCATCCTCGGCACTCTCCTCGTCCCGATCGTCGTGTTCGCTCTCTGCTTCGGGTCCGAGGGAATCGCGCCGACCTCGGCAGCCGCCGTTCCGCCGACGCGACAGGTCGTGCCAACCGCTGCCGGGCCGCGTGCGGCGGCGGCCCGAGTGCCGGCGACGCTCGCGGCGAGCGCTCCAACGGTGCGCGAGCTCGTTGGGCAGCGGTTCGTGGTCGCGATGCGAGGGACGTCACCCTCGCCTTCGCTGCTCGCCCGAGTGCGTCGGGGGGAGATCGGCGGTGTGATCCTCTTTGGATCCAACATCGTCGACCGGGGCCAGCTGCGAGGCCTCACAGCGGCGCTGCAACTGGCTGCGCGCGAGGCGAGGCGCCCGCCGGTGCTTGTCGCCACAGACCAGGAGGGCGGTCGCGTGCGCCGCCTCGCGTGGGCGGGGCCTTTCCCATCGACCACGGAGCTTGGCGGGTTGGGAGCACCTCGGATCCGGGCCGCGGCGACCGCATCGGGTAAGACGCTTCGGCTGGCCGGAGTCAACGTGAATCTCGCCCCTGTCGCCGACGTGCCCGTTTCGGGGTCGTTCATGGCTCTCGACCAGCGCACGTTCGCTGCGAGCCCGCTCTCGGTCACCGCAGCCGCGGTGGCGTTCGCCCGAGGCCTCGCCGCGGCACGAGTCGCGGCCGCCGTGAAGCACTTTCCCGGGATCGGCCGGGCGGCGCTCAACACCGACCGGGCCGCCGTCACGATCGGCGCGACGCAGGCGGAGCTCACCCGTGGCGACCTCGTCCCGTTCCGTGCGGCGATTCGGGCCGGCACCCCGATGGTGATGATCTCGAACGCCACCTACCCGGCTCTCGACGGCAAGCCGGCGACCTGGTCACCGCGTATCCAGTCCCTGCTTCGGCGGGAGCTCGGCTTCGAGGGCGTCACAATCACCGACGCGCTCGACGGCGCGGCCGCGACGAGGGGGCGGACCCTGCCTGCCGTCACGGCGCTCGCCGCCGAGGCGGGCATCGACCTGCTGCTCCTGACCGGGAGCGAGGCCTCGAGCGCAGCCGCGTTCGAGCACGTCGTTGCGAATGCCGAACGGGGCCGTCTCTCTACTACGGCGCTCCGAGCGAGCTACGATCGCATCGTCGAGCTGAAGCGCCTCTACGGCTGAGAACCCGATCGGCGTGAAGCGTCGTGCTGCCGGAACGCGTCGCGCGGCTCGCTGCTACCCCCAAGAGGCGTGCTATTTCGGGTTTCCTGCATCCTCGCATCGCATTCGCGGATCAGGCTCCAGCGGCCATGGGTCATGCCGATTCGGGTCCAAGCGGGCGCCCGCGGCTCTCGCTCGCTACGCTCCGCTCACATCTTCAGGAGGCAGACATGACGGAACTCGCATCGGCGCCAGGCGAGCGCGCCACGGATACGGACAGCGGCGGAGTTGCGCCCATCCACCACTGGATCGGCGGCGCCGCGGTGGTCGGCACCTCTGGCCGCACGAGCCCGGTGTTCAACCCGGCGACCGGACGTCAGAGCGGAGCCGTCGACCTCGCCTCGGTCGAGGAGATCGACCAGGCCGTGCAGGTCGCGAAGCAGGCATTCGCGTCGTGGCGGTCCGTCTCGCTGGCACGGAGGGCCGAGCTGCTGTTCCGGATCCGCGAGCTCGTCCATCAGAACAAGCAGGAGATCGCGAAGCTCCTCGTCGCCGAGCACGGGAAAGTGCTCTCGGACGCGATGGGCGAGGTGACGCGAGGGCTCGAGGTGATCGAGTACGCCTGCGGGATCCCGACCTTGCTGAAAGGCGAGTTCTCGGAGCAGGCTTCGACGGGGGTCGACGTGTACTCGATCCGGCAGCCTGTGGGTGTGGTCGCCGGGATCACACCGTTCAACTTTCCGGCGATGGTCCCGATGTGGATGTGGGCCCCGGCGCTCGCCTGCGGCAATACGTTCGTGCTGAAGCCGTCGGAGAAGGATCCATCGGCGTCGTTGTTCACCGCCGAGCTGTTGAGGGAGGCGGGTGTTCCGGACGGCGTCTTCAACGTCGTCCACGGCGACAAGGTGGCGGTCGACGCGCTCCTCGCGCATCCCGACGTCGCTGCCCTGAGCTTCGTCGGCTCGACGCCGATCGCGCGCTACATCTACGAGACGGGTACGAAGCAGGGGAAGCGCGTGCAGGCTCTCGGCGGCGCCAAGAACCACATGATCGTGCTGCCTGACGCGGACATTGCGATGGCCGCCGACGCGGCCGTCAGCGCCGCCTACGGCTCCGCCGGCGAGCGGTGTATGGCGGTCTCGGTCGTTGTCGCGGTCGGCGATGTGGCCGACCCGCTCGTCGGCGCGATCCAGGAGCGGATCCCGAAGATCACGGTCGGCGACGGGATGGATCCCGCATCGGAGATGGGGCCGCTCGTCACGCGCGAGCACCGCGACAAGGTGGCCGGCTACCTCGATTCGGGCGCCGCGCAAGGCGCGAAGGTCCTCGCCGACGGCCGTCAGAATGCGCCCGATGGCGACGGGTTCTTCCTCGGCGTTTCGTTGCTCGACGACGTCACGACCGAGATGGACGCCTATCGCGACGAGATCTTCGGGCCGGTGCTGTCGGTCGTACGCGTCGGTACCTACGACGAGGCGTTGAAGCTGATCAATGACAACCCGTACGGGAACGGCACCGCGATCTTCACCCGCGACGGCGGCGTCGCCCGCCAGTTCCAGTTCGACGTCAACGTGGGCATGGTCGGTATCAACGTGCCGATCCCCGTTCCCGTCGCCTACTACTCATTCGGCGGCTGGAAGGCATCGCTGTTCGGCGACAGCCACATCTACGGGCCGGAAGGGATCCACTTCTACACCCGGGGCAAGGTCGTCACGAGCCGCTGGCCCGACCCCGCCACGAGCAAGGTCGACCTCGGGTTCCCGCAAACACGCTAGACCCAACGCGCTGACGCCAGGCTTCTGCCTGGCGTCAGCGGCGGCGAAGGCCTTCGCGCCGAGCCTCAGCGTGACTTGGCCGGGGCCGCAATGGGCTTCGACGCCAGGGCTACCCTGACGTCCCTCGAGCTGCGAAGCACGATCGCGCTCATCCGCTAGGGCTTGCCGGCCATCGCCCAGACCGCGACGAGCCAGGCGATCACGGCGACGAGGGAGAGGATGCCGGCGGCCCGCGCGACGCCGTTGCTGCCGCGGCGGACGGCGAGGCCGGAGAGGATCAGAGTGACGAGCAGTGCGAGCGCCCCCGCATCGGCCGTCAGGTAGCCGATCCCGATCCAGGTGGGGTCGTCCGCCTCGTGGCCGAATTCCTTGCTGTACAGCCATTCGGCGGCGACGCGCATCACGATGAAGGAGGGCAGTGCGACGAGGAGGAGCGAGCGGAACGAGAGCCGCCGCAGGAATTCGCTCTCCTCCGAACTGGCGGCGCCGAGGGCTGCGACCGACCCGAGCGCGGCCGAGCCGACGAGCACCATCGCGCCGAGCACGTGCAGCAGCAAAGGGAAGTTCCAGGAGTCGGGCCGGATCGAGGCAAGGGCGCTCATGCGCCCGGCTTCCAGATCATGTCGACGAGCACGAGCAGGGTGACGACGGTCGAGACCGAGTGCAGCATCAAGGCCTGCTGGGAGCGGGCCGCCGCGACGAGCTCCACGTCAGGGCCGCCCCGGCCCTGATCGGCGAGCTCCCGGGCGCGCTTGAATGCAGGCTCGAGGAGGGGCCCCGAGCGCCGGCCCGCCTCGGAGGCAACGGCCCACCCCACGAGCGCGAGCAGCACCCACAGATCCCACACCTGGTAGGCGTCGACCGAGATCGCGAGCCAGACGCCGAAGACGATCGTGCCGACGACGCCGATCCCCACCGAGACCTGGGCGACGCGCAGGGTGGAGGCGATCGCCAGGACCCGCCCGGGCGTCTCGGCCGAACGCAGCACGACGAACCCGATCGAGAACATCGTGATCGCGCCCACGAGCGCGAACGCGCTCAGGAGGTGGAGAGCTAGGAGCCAGTCGTCAAACGTCATCGAGCGGGAAAACTTAGGCATCCCTGGTGAGGAAATCAAGCGTGGTCGTGGACCGTCGGGTGTCTCCCGGAGGGAGACACCCTTCGTGTCAACTCTGCAACGAGTTGTCCACATTGGCAATGGCCGATGCTGCTTGGCGCTACCGTGTAGGGCACATGCCACACGCGGCCCGCATCTGGCCGTCGAGCAACCTGCACCTGATCACCACGGGCGGGAACGGCCACTGCAAGCTGTTCCTGGATACCGCTGATCGCGACGAGTTCCTCGACCTGTTCGACGAAACCGTCCGCGAGCGCGCCTGGGAGCTCTTCGCGTGGTGCCTCCTCGGGAATCACGTCCACATCGTCGTGAGGGCCGAGCCGGCACACCTCTACCGCGGGATGCAGCGGCTGAAGAGCCTCTACGCGATGCGCTTCCACCGCCGTCACCACACCCGCGGGCACCTGTTCAAGCGTCCATACGACTCGAGGCCGGTCCTCACGATCGAGCAACTTCACCGTTCCTGCGGGTACGTCCTCCGAAACGCTACGCGCCATGGTTTCGTCGACCGCGCAGAGGATTGGGAGTGGAGCAGCTTTCGCACTGTCGCGCGGCTCGATCCGCCTCCACGGCCGCACCTCCGCTGCGAGCCGTTCGAGCACCTGCTCGACATGAGAGCCGGCACCGACCGCCTCGCCGTGATGCGTGCCTACGTTCGCGAGCCCGCGACCGAAACCGCGATGATCGCCACGTGACGATCCTGGTCGAGGGGTTCGACTCCGATGCGCTTGCACTCGCCCGCCTGCTCGCGGAGGAGGGCCACCGGGTGCGCCTCGCCGGCCCCGCCGATGGGCCCGATGACCCCCGCGAGGCGAACGGGCTCCGAGAGCTCGGGATCCATCTGGAGCAGCGCACCGACCTCGACGCCGACCCCGGACCGGCCGAGATCGCCTACCTCGACGTGTGGACGCCCGAAGCGGCGCCGCGCGTCCAGCGCCTGCGCGCGCAGGGAACCCGCATCTCGTGCCTCGGCGACCTCCTGCTCGAGCGCTGGCCCGGGCCGAGCATCGGCATCACCGGCACGGCCGGCAAGACGATGACGACCTCGCTCACAGCCGAGATCCTCGGAGCGGCTGGGATCGACACTGCGGTGAGCAGCGGGGCGCGCGCCGGGAACCTTTGGCCGACCGCCGACTTGCTCGAAGCCATCCGACACGAAGCCATCCGACACGACGCCATCCGACACGAAGCGACCGGGCAGCTCCTCCTCCTCGAGCTGACGAGCTCACACCTCGCGTTCATGCGCACGAGCCCCACCGTGGCCGCCGTGATCTCGTTCTGGCCCGACCACCTCGAGCTGCACGGCAGCCTGGCCCGCTACCGCGCCGCGAAGGAGACGATCGTGCGCTACCAGGGCCGCAGCGACACCGTGGTCGTCAACGCCGACGACGCCTCCGCCGGCTTCGCCGCGGCCACGCCGGCCCGTCTCAGCGAGTTCTCGCTCGCGCATCCTCTCGAGCGTGGCGCCTACCTCGACCCGGTCCAGGGCATCGTGCTCGTCGAAGCCGGCAATGAAACCGCGCTCGGCCCTCTCCAAACCCAGGCGCCCCACCCGGGCAACGTCCTCGCCGCGGCCGCGATCGCCGCCGCGGCCGGCGCAGGCCCCGGCGCGGTCGAGCAGGGCATCCGCACCGCGCCGCGTCTGCCGTGGCGGGCGCAACCGCAGGGCACGCTCGCAGGTGTGCCCGTCCTCGACGACGGCATGGCCGCGACGCCCCTCAAGACCGCCGCCACCCTCGCCGCGTACCCCGACCGCAGCATCGTTCTCATCGCCGGCGGCCTGACCGACGCCGGCGGCGGCCCTGTGCACGCAACCCCCGAGGAGCAGGAGTTGCTCGAGCGTGCCTGCGACGAGATTGCCCGAGCCGCCCGCACCGTCGTCGTCTTCGGCGAGGGAGGCGCCCGCCTCGCCGCGCTTCTCGAGCAGCGTCAGGTCGATCTACGGGCGGCCGACAGCCTGGCAGACGCCGTCGCCGTTGCCGCAACCTGCGCCGAGAGCGCCCAGGCAGTCGTGTTCTCGCCGATGTTCCCGCTGCCGCTCGAGGACAGGGCCCGCTTCGCGTCGCTGTCGGTGTAGCCCGGCAGAAGCACCGTGTTGCTCACCAGGAGTGGCTCGTTCGGGAGTCTTTAGTACCATTTGGATCGTGGCCGACCGATCCGACCACGACGCGCATCGGTCGACCGCACCCGAGGACGACGACTGGTTCGCGGTGCCTGCCGACGAGCGGGTCGGGCCTGGAAGCGAGACCGCCTGGGAGGACGAGCCCGAGCCACCACCGCCGCACCCCGCCTCCGACGGCCTCGGCCTGCGCCAGATCGTTGTCGTGCTGGCGGTGATCGCGGCGGTCGTGATCGGTGGTGCCGGCATCGTCCTCGTCCGATCGATCGGCGGCTCTGACGACACGACGGCCACGCCCGAGACGACGGCTCAGACTCCAACCACGCCGTCGGCATCCACCCCGACGACCACCCCTGCGACGACGACCCCTGCGACGACGACTCCGACCGAATCGACGACGCCGAGCGGGACTTCGGTACCGACCGACGCGGTCCTGAAGCCGGGCAGCTCGGGAACCAGCGTGACCGCGTTGCAAGAAGCACTGACGCGCGCCGGATTCGCGCCAGGAACGGCGGACGGCAGCTACGGTCCGACGACCACGCAGGCCGTGACCGCGTTCCAGACCGCGAACGGGCTGACCGCGGACGGGATCGCGGGACCGACGACGATCGCCGCCATCAACGCGGCTGTCGAAAGCGGCTGAATCCCCGGAGCTGAGCCCACGATCCGGTAGTCGACCCAACGGGTCGGGTCGCTCGCCGTGCGGCGCCCGTCACGCGTGTTTGTAGAGTGGAGGCTCCGGGAAAGGGAACCCAGATGAGGGCACTACCCGTCGTGCGGCATGAAGCGCCCGTCTTGTGAGGGCGAGGACAGCGATCATCCTGATCGTGATCAGCCTCGCAGCTGTCGCGGGCGTTGCCTACGGCTCCTATCGGGCCAGCACGAAATCCGATCGTCTCGAGAAACGAATTGCCGTTCTCGAGCAGGCAAATCGCGACTCGGTGAGTGGGATCGAGCAGCTGAAGGCCGACAAACAGAAGCTTTGCGCGAGTGTCGACCGCGTCCGCGAGAAGATCACGGGTGTCGTGCTCACGCCCGGCAGCCCGACGCCGAACTTTGACGTCGAGGCTGACCCGCTGAGCGCCGTGGAGCGAGTCATCCTGATGCTCTACAACTGGTGCCGCGCTCCACGCTAGGAACCCGTGGGCGAGCGGGCAAACCGCGCGCGCGGCGCCCAGGCAGTGCCTCTCGCCGCTGATTGCCGCTGCCACGCGAGGAGCGCTTCGGGTTCGCGTTACAGGTATGTGCCCCAGGGCTGTCGAATAGCGAAAATCTGAGCCATACTCAGAGCATGGAACCGGAGATCCACCGGCGGGACCGTCAGGCCCTGCTCGCCGACCATCGGGAGGTCGCCCTGCGCGTGAGCCGCGAGGTCGACGCCATGGTCGCCAAAGCAGAACTGAAGCGCCGCGTCTTCCAGGACAATGTTGCCGCCCGGTTGCGCCTCGAGCTCGAGGAGCAGCAACGGGCAGTTCCTCAGGACCCGGAGAAAGAGGCGGCAAGGCTGCTGGTCGCGGCCGCGCGTGCCGCCGAGGACGTGCGCGAGGCATCGCGCGCCCGCGCGCTCGAGACGCTGACGAAGGCACGCGAACGAGCGAAGCGCGTCCACGCCCAAACAGAGCTCGGGCGGGCCGACCTCGCGAGGATCGAGGAGCGCCGTCTGCAGGCCGAGCGCGAGGCGGAAGAGATCCGTGCCCGAGCGCAAGCGGAAGCCGAGCGCGCTGCAGCCGCGATCGAAGAAGAGCGTCGCCAGCGAATCGAGCACGAGACGGAAGCGATGCTCGCCAAAGCCCGCGCCCAGGCGGAGGCTGCCACCGCCGCGTTCGACGAGGAGCGCCGGCAGCGTAGCGAGCGAGGGATCGAGGCCCTGGCGGGCACCGAGGGTGACCAGGCCTCGGCCGCGATGGAGGAGGAGCGTCGCGCCAAGCTCGAGCTCGAGGCGGCGGAGTATCGCGCACAAGCTCTCGTCGAGGCCGACCACGCCGCGGCCGCGTTCGGGCGAGAGCGCCGCGAGCTGGCCGAGCAAGACGCAGAAGAGATCCGCGCACGAGCTCGAGCCGACGCCGACCGCGTGGCGGCTGAGATCGAGGAGGAGCGTCGCACGTGGATGGAGCGGGAGGGAGCAGAGCCTCGCGAGCGACCCGAGCAGGAGTGGGAAGAGATCCGCGCGCAGGCCCGGGCCGAGGCCGCCGCTGCAGCAGCCGAGTTCGAGACAGAGCGCCGCCGGCAGGTCGAGCAGGAGGCGGAGGAGATCCGCGCGCAGGCTCGGGCCGAGGCCGCCGCTGCAGCAGCCGAGTTCGAGACAGAGCGCCGCCGGCAGGTCGAGCAGGAGGCGGAGGAGATCCGCGCCCAGGCTCGGGCCGAGGCCGCCGCCGCAGCAGTCGCGTTCGAGGAGGAGCGTCGCGTCCGGATCGAGCGCGAGGCAGCCGAGATTCGCGCGCAGGTGCGCGCCGAGGCGGACGCCGCCGCGGCCGTGCTCGAGTCGGAGCGTCGCGAGCGGACCGAGCAGGAGGCAGAGGAGATTCGTCTGCAGGCTCGCGCCGAGGCCGAACGGCTTGCAGCCGCGCTCGAGTTGGAGCGTCGCGAGCGGGCCGAGCAGGAGGCGGAGGAGATTCGTGCCCAGGCTCGCGCCGAGGCCGAGCGGGTTGCAGCCGCGCTCGAAGAGGAGCGCCGCCTGCAGATCAAGCGCGAGGCAGCGGAGATTCGTGCCCAAGTCCGCGTCGAGGCGGACGCCGCCGCAGCCGCGCAGGCGGAAGAGCGTCGCCTGAGCGCCGAGCGCGAGGCCGAGGAGATCATCGCCCGCGCCCACGCCGAGGCCGCCGCCGCAGCCGCCGCATTCGAGGAAGAGTCCGGCCTGCGGATCGAGCGTGAGACCGCGGAGATTCGCGAGCAGGTTCGCGTCGAGGCGGATGCCGTCGCAGCCGCGCTGGCGGAGGAGCGTCGCCTGAGTGCCGAGCGCGAGGCCGAGGAGATCGTCGCCCGCGCCCACGCCGAGGCCGACCGCGTCGTCGCCGCCATCGCGGAAGAGCGTCAGAAGGTGCGAGAGCTCCTCACCGGCGCCCTCACGTCACTCGACGCCGAGGACGCCCCACCGCCGACGACCATCATCGCCGACCTCTCCTCCCGCCTCCACGAGCCGACCGAGCCGGGCACCGAGTAGGGCGAGGCGCAAGCCTCGCCATGCAGCCGGAGGGTCGCCGGGTCACCACCGCGCGCCCGCCGCATCCCCGTCGACCGCGGCCGGGCGTCGTCGAGGCCCGGATAGGGTGCCACGGTCGATGCATCCGCGTGCGAGCTTGGCGGGCGGGTAAAAGAGGAGTACCGTCTTCGCGGTGGCATCTGACCAACCCGGCATCGGCACCCTTCTCGGGATGAGCACTCTGAGCCCGGAGGAGGTGACGAGCCACGAGCTGCCCGTCGCCTTGCGCGGCTATGACAGGGAGCACGTCGACCGGCTCCTCGCGCGCATCGCCGACGCGTACGCGCTGACCTGGCGCCAGAGCCAGTCGCTGCGGGAACGGCTGCGGACGCTCGAGGCCGTGCTCGAGGCGGCCGAGGCCGAAGCGGCGGTGAGCGCGAAAACCGTTGCCGAGCTGATGCGACGCCCGGCGACGGAGGAGCAACAACTCGCGCGGGTGCGCGAGGCCCACGACGAGCTCGAGGCACTGCTCGAGATCTCGGAGAGCGAGCGAAAGCAGGCGCTCACCGACCTGGAGCAGATGTCCGAGCGCGCCTCCGAGCTCGGCAAGCGCCTGGAAGCGGCCGAGAACGAGCGATCGACGCTCCTGCAGCAGCATGTCGAGCGCGGGTCGCCGCCGGTCGCCGACGGGGAGGCGGTGGAACTGCTCGTGGCGGCGGCACGCGCCGCCGAGGATGTACGCACCGCTTCGCGCGCCAGAGCACTGCGCACGCTAACGCGGGCGCGAGAGCTCTCGACCCGTGTCCACGCTGAGACGGAGCGTGAGAGCGCAGCCCTCGCAGAGCTACAGGCGCGCCGCGACCAGATCGAGCGCGAAGCAACGGAGATCATCGCTGCTGCGCGCGCCGAGGCCGACCGCGCCGCCGCCGCGAACGCGGACCAGCGACATCGAGTCCGGGAGCTCCTCAGCGGAGCGCTGGCGCAACTCGACACAGGCGCCGCTTCCCTGCCGGACGGCCTCCTGGCCGAGCTCCAATCCCCCCTGCGCGAGACGACCGAGCCGGGCGTCACGTAGGGCCTGCTTCTGCCTCTCCCCATCCCCGGAGGGGCATGACCCACCTGATGTCTTCGGAGACGGCGTGGACCTGCGGTCTCTGCCGTGGTCGACCGCCTGCGATCAACATGGTGGTGGGGCCCCGCGGGTAGGCGTGAGGCCATCCCTCGTTCGAGGGAGTCGTCTGGTCGTGGGCCGATGCGGGCCGCGACAATCACCCTCTAAACGGCTGTTTGTACGGCAAATGGGGGGTATCTCGATCGCCAGGGGACCTCTAGGGTGAGAGGCCGATGGAGTCGTCCGCCGCCGCTCCGCCTCGCGTGGGTTACGCGTCTCTCCGGCTGAGCGCAGATATTGCGCCACTCGGAGCGTGGTCGTTCGGCTTTCTCCTCGTCGCGCTCCTCGCCGGGAACGAGGGCGGCTTCTTCCCGGCCGCCTGGGCCTGGGCTGCGTTCTCGACCTGGCTACTCGTGGCCGTCGTCGTCGCCTTGAGGCCGCGCCTTGCTCTCGGGATCCTCGACCTGACGATGATCGCCGGGACGCTTGCTTTCGCCGGGTGGTTTGCGCTGTCTGCCGTGTGGTCGCGCTCGGTGCCGAGCACACTCGACGAGTCCTTCCGGTACCTCGCCTACGCGGGCATCGTCGCTGCGGCACTCGTCGTCGTCGAGCGCCGGACGGTTCCGCACCTGCTCGGTGGGCTCACGGCGGCGATCACCCTGCTCTCCCTGTACGCGCTCGGCACGCGCGTGCTGCCCGATCGGCTCGGGGCGTTCGAGTCAGGCCTGGGCTACCGCCTGACCGGAACCATCGGCTACTGGAACGGGCTCGGGATCTTCGCGGTCATCGGTCTCTTCCTCGCGCTCGGGTTCGCGGCGCGTGGAGGGCGACTGGCAACGCGCGCCACGGCGGGGGCAGCGCTGCCCGTCCTCGCCTTGACGATGTACCTCACGTTCAGCCGCGGCGCCTGGCTGGCACTGATTGTCGGCGTTGCTGCTGCATTCGTCGTGGACGAGCACCGGCTTGGGCTCGCGTTCGAAAGCGCCGTCCTCGGGGTGCTCCCGGCGCTCGGCATTCTGCTCGCGTCGATGGCGGGAGGGCTGACGGAGCCGGGCGCCTCGTATGCCTCCGCGGTGCGCGCGGGCCACCAGTTCGCTCCGGCGCTCGTGTTTCTCGCCGGGCTTTCCGCCACGGTCGCCGCCCTCCTCTTCCTGGCCGAACGTCGTATTCCGGTGCCGCCGTCGTTGCGGCTCGCGTGGACGGCGGCGCTGGTCGTCGTGGTTACTGCCTGCGTCGCGGTCGTCTGGCGGCAAGAGGGATCACCGGTGCATGTCGGTCGGCGTGTATGGGACGACGCGCTGAGCAGCCCCCTGTCGACGGGTAGCAACGAGCGCCTCTTCGACCTGTCGTCGAACGGGAGGTTCGGGCTGTGGCGCACCGCCTGGGAAACGTTCTCCGAGCACCGGGTCATCGGAGTCGGCGGTGGAACCTACTGGCAGGAATGGGTGCAGAGTTGGCGCGGGTTCTTTGCATCGACAGAGGCGCACAGCGTCTATGCGGAGACGCTCGCGGAGCTGGGGATCATCGGCCTCGTGCTCTTGGTCGTCGTCCTCGTGCCACCCCTCGCGGGTGCGGTTCGTGCGCGGCGCTCGCCGCTCGTGCCGTTCGCGTTCGCGGCCTTCGTCGGCTGGGTCGTGCACTCGGGGGTCGACTGGGACTGGGAGCTGATGGGCGTGAGCGGCGCCGCGTTGATCTGCGGCGTCGGCCTGATCGCGGCCGGGCGCGGCGACGCGCGGCCATTCCCTCCCTTGGCGCGGGCGAGCGCGTTCGCCTTCGCCGTGGTAGTGACGCTGCTTGCGACGACCAGTGTGCTCGCGAGCGCCAGGCTCGACGGCGCTCAGGCAGCGCTTCGGCGGGGCGATCTGGCCGGCGCCGTCCAGGACGCTCGCAGCTCACGCCGGTTTGCTCCCTGGTCGATCGAACCGCTCGAGTTGATCGCGGCCGCTCGTGCGGATCAAGGCAGGCGGACGGCGGCGCGCGCGGCCTACCGTCAGATAGTCGGCCGCGACCGTCGGAGCTGGATCGCCTGGGCGCATCTTGCCGACGTCACTTCTGGCAGGGAGCGGACACATGCGCTTGAGATGACGCACTCGCTCAATCCGCATTATCGGGGCTCGGACGAGTGAGCAACGGACGGGTCCAGTCGGCAGCGTGGCGAGACGCATGGTGCGATGGTGCGGGGGTGGCGGCTGCTCGCCGCGGGGGTAGTCGTCGGAGGGCTTGCGCTCCTCGGCGGCTTCGGCGGCTTGGGTTTCGAGCTCTCGGGGCTCGGCAACTCGGTTGCAGCTGTCGGACGGTCTCTCGAGGCGGGCGTGCATGCCCCGGGTCGAGATGGCCCGGCGCCGCTTCGACCCGGATGGCGGCACACACCGGCCGACGCGGTCCTCTTCCGCGGTGGCTATTTCTGTGCGGCGGGCCCGTCCGGGCGCAGGGTGCGGCTCGTCCTGGCGTTGCGAGAGCTGGAAACCCTCACGCAAGGCAGCTCTAGCGTGGCGGGCCCGTTTTCGTCGAAGGCTCAGATGGGGGGTGGCGTGCTAAAGCCGATTCTGCCGATACACCGGGAGTGGCGACGAGGTCCGCCGTGCATGCCCTGCCACCGCCTGACAAGACCGCGTCGATCGCGGTCGAACGGCTGACGCGCACATTCGGCGGAGTAACCGTCCTCGATGGCCTGTCGCTGGCAATCGAGCCCGGAGAGCGGGTCGCGCTGTTCGGGCCGAACGGATCCGGGAAGACGACGCTGCTGCGCTGCATTCTCGGCACGGTCACGCCGACGAACGGCACGGTGACGGTCGGCGGGCATCGTGCCGGCACGTTCGCGGCGCGGTCGCTCATCGGCGTCTCGTTGGCACAGGAGCGCTCGTTCTACCTGCGCCTGTCGGGGCGCGAGAACCTGATCCTGTTCGCGCGGCTGCGTGGGCTCTCGCGCCGGGCGGCCGCCGCTCGTGTCGACGAGCTGACGCACGAGCTGAAGTTGAGCGAGGTGGCGGCTCGGCGCGCCGACCGCTGCTCGACGGGACAGCTGCAGCAGCTGGCGTTCGCGCGCGCATTGCTCGGAGAGCCGCCGGTGCTGCTCCTGGACGAGCCGACACGCTCGCTCGATCAGGAGGCACGCGAGCGCGTCTGGGAGGCACTCGACCGCCGCCGCGACCGAGCCGTGCTGGTGGCGAGCCATCTCGACGCGGACATCGAGTCGTGCGACCGGGTGTTTCGACTCGTCGGCGCAGTGCCCGGGCCGGCGGAGGTGGCCGCATGATCCGCTACGCGGTGCCGGCGGCGCTCGCGCCGCCGCGATTTCGAGATCAACCCGCTCGTACAGAACCTTGTTCGTGCTGGATCTCTTCTGGGGCGCGATCGAAGTCCTCTTTTACTACTTCTTCTCGCAGATCGTCGGCCTCTCGCCCGACGCCGACCTGGGTGGTGCGCCGTCGTACTTCGCCTTCGCCCTGGCCGGGCTGATGGTGTCGGTCGTGATCCTGTCGGCTACGTCGTCGATCTCGAGCCGGGTGCGCGAAGAGCAGCTGACCGGGACGCTCGAGTTCATCTGTGCCAATCCTGTGCGGTCGTCCGAGTTCGCGATCGGGACGGCGGCGTTCCCGTTCCTCTACGGCTCGGTCCGAGTCACGATCTACCTGATCATTGGCGTTGCGTTCCTCGGCCTCGCCGCGGGCGACGTGAACTGGGCCGGGATTGCGCTGATCGTGCCGCTGTCCGCGTTTGCGATGCTTGGGATCGGCGTTCTCGCGGCGGCTGCAACAGTCGTGTTCAAGCGCGGTGGCTCGGTCGTCGCGGTGGCGGTATTCGCCATGACATTCATCTCGGGCGCGATGTTCCCGATCGCGCTGCTACCCGAGTGGCTGCAGCCGATCGGTCAGGCGATGCCGACAGCGGCCGCCCTCGACGGGATGCGGGAGGCGCTGTACGGCGACGGCAGCCCGTGGTCGGAGGCGCTGATCCTCGTGGGGTGGGGAGTGGTGCTGCTGCCGCTGAGCCTGTGGCTCTTCTCGCTCGCGCTGAACAAGGCCCGTGCCCAGGGAGCGCTGGCCCAGTACTAGATACCGCTCTAGGGATCCTGCCCACCCGGTTTGCGTCTCACGTTGGTCGCGGAAGATGCCGATGGACGTCCTGACTGAGGAAACGGCGGATACGCGCAGCGTCGGGAACGGAACGCCCCCGCACAGCACCCTTGATCGAGGTACCCCATTTCAGCCACTTCTCGTTCAATGACTCGCACGCCTCCAGCTCTGTCCGTGGAAATCCTGAATGCGTCGGGCAGTCGTAGGCAACGCATCGTCTCGGCGCTCGTTCGCGACGGGATCGACGTTGCCGAGCAACCTGCGAGCACTCGGAACCTCGCTGAGGAACCGGTACGCGCACCTGCGACGCGCTGGTCGTCGACCTGCATCGCGCGGAATCGAGTGCGGGCGACTTGCACCCGATAGTCGAGCAAGCACGCGGAACACCCGTCGTCGTGATTTCCGCGGACGTCCGATCGGCACGCCATGCGACTCGCGCTTGCAGCCGGGGCGGACGGCTACGTCCTCGACGATGAACTCGAGCAGAGTCTTCCGGCCGCCGTCCGCGGCGTCTGTTCCGGGCAACTATCCGTGCCCCGTGCCGCCCGAAACATCGTCGCCCGACCGAGGTTGTCGACACGTGAGAAACAGGTTCTCGGGATGGTCGTCCTCGGCTTCTCGAATGGGGAGATCGCGGCAAAGCTCTTCCTCGCGGAGAGCACGGTGAAGAGCCACCTGTCTTCGGTGTTCTCGAAGCTCGGTGTCCGCTCTCGCAACGAGGCGACGGCCATGATCCTCGATCTCGACAGCGGACTCGGTACCGGAATCCTTGCGATCTCCGAGGAGCACGAGCGCCTCGGGCCCGTGGATGGCTTCTCAGCCACCTAGTCTCTCGGCTCGTCTCCAAGCCGGACTCCTGCGTGCGGCTCGCCTGACGAGGTGGATCCGTGAGCCGCGGACGCGCAGCAATTCAGGCCTGGTCTGGATCTCGTGCATCCCTCATTTGGGGGCTTCGTCAAGGCCGCCCTGGTCGCGACGGCGCTGGTTCCGTCTCTGGAACTCAAGGCTGATCACGGAAACGACGATGTACCCATCAGGAGTCCTGAGAACAGGAGGATCATGAATCCAGACCGATACTGAAGCTCGCGCGACGCTTCTCAGCGCCTCGGTGGTTGCTTCCTCAGCACGTCGTGTATCGAGAGTTCGCCATGGAGACCGTCATCTTGAATCTCCAGTCGGGCATGTATCACGGCCTGAATCCGACCGGGGCACGGATGCTGGACGCTCTGGAGCGTAGTCCCACCGTTGGGGACGCGGCAGCCGGCCTCGCGGTCGAGTACGGCATTGGCCAACAAGAGATCGAGGATGACCTTTGTGACCTCTGCTCACAGCTACTAGAGCGCGGGCTGCTCGAATTGAACGACGGTGCGCGAGGCTGACCGGCGGGGCACCCCACGTGGTGCTGCCACGGGGGGTGATTGCTGGCGTGGACGTGCATTCGGTCTGGAGGTGGCTGCGCAACTCGCCCGTGCTGGGCATCCCCGAGACGAACGGGACGTCGACAACCCGTCGGACGACAATGAAGATGGTCTCGGCGGCTGAGCTCGAAGGACAGTGGCGTGGGTTCCCTGTCGAGTCCGTCATCGACCGACGGTTCGCGGACGGCCGCCTGATGCTGAGCGTTGAACATTCCGACAACCTGGGCTACAGGATCTACGCGCCTCGATACGGCAGACACGTCGTCTCCGGCGATGGTACGACGCTCTACTCCGCGCTGCCGAGAGTCCCTGCCTGGCGCTGGCAGCGTCTGCTGTTCGCCCAGGTGCTGCCCATCGCCGCCGCGCTTCAGGGTCTTTCGCTCCTCCATGCAAGCGCTGTCGCTCTCGGCGGTCGCGCGCTCGCGTTCTCCGCGCCGTCGGGTACAGGCAAGACATCTGTGGCGGCGCACCTGGTCGCGCAAGGGGCGTCCCTTCTGACCGACGACGCGCTCGCTCTCGAGCTCGTCACAGGCGGACTCTTGGCCCATCCAGGAGCAGGGATGGCGAGCATCGCCGAGGCGGAACGGCAAGCGATGTCACCCGAAGGACGCGCCAGGTTGGGACGACGCCTTGGACGCAGCGACAAGTCGCATTTCGCCCTCGACGTCGCCGAGCGACCCCTGCCCCTCGCCGCCGTGTATTTCCTGCGCCGCGACGGGCAAGCCGGGCACCTTTCCATCGAGCAGTGTGGAACCGTCGACCCCGGCCGCCTTCTCGGCAGCGCTTTTGTGACCTCCGTTCGTACGCCGGAATACCTGACCCGCCTGCTCGAGACGTGCGCCATGATTGCCGAATATGTGGACATGTTCGAAATCGTGATTCCGGCGGCCTTCGACGCCCGCCAAGTCGCTGCCAAAGTGGAAGACCATGCACGGGCAGCACGGGGCGGGGACGTACGCGCTTGAGATACGCGGTAGCAATCGAGGAACTGGCCGGGCCACTGTCGCCGATGCAGAAGGTCAACCTCGCGAGGGAAGTCGTCGTGGCCTACGTCCGGATTCGATGGACCCTTGCCCGGGGGAACGGCGTCCCTGAAACGGTGGAGATGCTCCGTGCAACCGCTCCGCCGCCCGAAGGTCCACTCGGAGACGATCGAGCCGAGAAGCTGGCAGGGCTCAGGCTGGGGCGAGCGGTGGGAAAGACGCTCGGCGTCCTGCCCACCGATGCCCGGTGCCTTAACCGGTCGCTGGTGCTCGTGAGCCTACTCGCACGGCGAGGTATCGAGTCATCCGTTGTCATCGGCGTCAAGTCCGAGCCGGAATTCGGTGCGCACGCCTGGGTCGAGAGCGGGGGCATGGCCCTGCTTCCACCGAGTGAAGGCGAGTTCAGCAGGCTCGTGGAGATCTGAGCGTGGCTGCCCCGACGTCGTCCGCTCTCATCGGGATCTTCGACCCGCGTGGGGATCTCGGGCACAGCAATCTCCCCGCGCTCGGCCGCGATGTACTCGCCTCGGGGCGCGCGATCGCGGACGGAGCCATGTTTGCCGGCCGGTACGCGGCTGCGGGTCGGCCCGTCTCGCGGGCCGGGCACGTGTGGTGCCTGCTCGAGGGAACCGTCTACAACATCGCCGAGCTCGCGGATGACCTCGGTCTCGCCGCGAACGCGAAACCGGAGGCGGTGATCGCGCACGCCTACCGGCGTCGAGGAGGAGCGATGCTCGATGATCTCAGAGGAGCGTTTGCGTTCGTTGCGTGGAACGGTGACGAGCAAGCGGGAATCGTTGCAGTCGACCAGCTCGGGGTGAGCGCGGTCTATTTCGTCGACACAGGAGGGTTCCTGAGCTTCTCCACTGAGATTCACACGTTGTTGCGGCTCATGCCGCGGCGGCCGGCTCCTGCTCCGATCGCCGTGATCCACAGGATCAGCAGCAGCCCTCTTCCTGGGGACATGACCCTCTACGAGGGCGTCCGCCGCTTGGAGGGAGGCCACTATCTCGACCTGAACAGGCAGTGGAGGAAGCGCCGCTACTGGGCCCCGCGCTACCGGCCACCGGAAGAGCGAACTCACGCTGAGTGTGCCGATGAGATCGGGGACGCCGTCGCCGCGGCGGTGCGCACGCGGATGGACGTACGTGAGCGCGTGGGCATCATCATGAGTGCCGGGGTCGACTCCGCCGCGGTCGCCTCAGCCGCTGCACGATGTGCAGAGCGAGGGCTGCCGAGCGCCTTGCGGTTACTCGACCGTCTTCCCGAATGATCCCGGGCTCGACGAGTCGGAGCGGATCGATCTGCTGACGACCCATCTCGGGCTGCCGAGCGTCCAGGTCGAGCCGGAGCCGGTCGGGGCGCTATGGCTCTCGCTCGAATATCTTCGGAGATGGGAACTGCCGCTCAGCGGCCCCGGCTATGTGATCGAGTATCCGCTGCTCCAGAGAGCCGCCGCGGACGGCGTCGACGTCTTGCTCGACGGCCAAGGCGGCGATGAGGTGTTCGGCTCTGCGCCGTACCTTCTTGCCGACCTGGTACGTCGGATGAGGTTCGTCGCGAGCATTCAGACGGCACGTCGCTTCCCGGGTGCGCGCAACCGACCACCGTGGAAGCGGCCGATGCGCAGGTTCTGGACGCACTACGGGCTCCAAGGCGCCGTGCCGTATCGCCTTCATCAGGCGATTCGTCGTCGCCGCGGCGCCGAGCGGGACGCACCGGCGTGGCTCTCCGCCCAGAGCGCCCAGGAGCTGTTCGACTCGAGCGATCCGTGGCGCTGGATGAAGGGGACGGGTACGCCGCTCTGGTGGAGGTACCACTCCTACCTGTTGACGACCTCTCGGGAAGAGATAGGAATCTCCGACTACCTGCGCCATCGCGCTGCCGCAGGCGGTTTCGAAGCAAGACCCCCTCTCTTCGACGTCGAGCTCGTGGAGCTGGCTCTGAGCATCCCGCCCAGCCTCGGATTGGATCCGCATCTCGATCGCGGCATCGTTCGGGCCAGCATGAGAGGCAATGTCCCGGATGCAGTTCGCCTCTCGACCCGGAAGAGCGACCTGTCGCCGTTCTACCACCGCATCCTCGCCGGCGCGGATCTGAATCCGCTGCGCCTCCTCCTCACGAACGGGGACCTGGCGCTGGGGCCGTATGTCAACAGAGCTGAAGTTGCTCGGCTTGTCATGGAGCCACCTGCGATCGGCGAGGCGGGATGGGCCGCGTGGATTGGGAAGGTCTGGGCGCTCGCCACGACCGAGAGCTGGCTTCGCACCGAAGCGGACTCGGCGACCCTCGACGAGCTGGCCGGGCACCCGGACCTGAAGCCGCCGAGCTGGCGGCTCCACCGGGCACCTTCTGAGCCCCTCGGCGCGGCGAGGACTGGAGCTACGGCATGACGTCTACCACTCGATCGAGTGAGTACTTTTTTCATCTTGACCCTCCTTCAGTGCGCGCCGTACCCTGGTTCCTGGTTAGAAAAGCCCAGCAAATACGAGAGGAGGCAGCCATGGAGCACGACGAGAAGAAGCTTGCGCTCGAGTACACCAAGCCCGAGGTCAAGGATTACGGCGACCTGCGCGAGCTGACCGCCAACCTCGCCAACGGCGCGGTCACAGACGTGCCGTTGGGCGGCCCGGCCAACCACTTGAGCTAGGGCTGATCGCGTTTAGCCCATTGGGCTAGGTCAGAGAAAGTCGCGGGCGAGACCCGGTCTCCTTGTTCGAGGAGGAGACGGGTCTTGCCCGTTCCTATGAACGAGTCGGGATGTCCGTGGACGTCTCGCGCGCGCTCGAGGAGCAAATCGTGAGTAGACGCTGCGAACTCCACGTGCCCGCGCTCGAGTTCGTCGCTTCTCAGGCCTCTATCCCGGCCGACGCCCTCGATTACGCCCGCGCGGCGCGACCCATCTGGATTAACGCACCGATGCCTCCTGCTCATTGAAAACGAGTCACCGTCTTCCCCGAAAGTGGCGTGCTCATCCGTCACGTGGTGTGGAGCGCCTGCTCGTCCGGCGTGCCTCCCGCCAGGCCTGTAGCGAGGGTGCGAGTTGGCGGGCGAGCCACACCCATCGCGCCGGGTAGGCGAGCAGCAGGCCTCCGCGCGAGTGGGCGCTCGGGTAGGAGCTCTCCATGTAGGCGACCGGCGGGAAGATCTTGTGGATGACGAAGCGCGCTCGATCACGGTACGTGACCTCGAGTCGCGAGCCACTCGATCGCGTGCGCCGTGTTCGGGGCCGACGCTGCTTTCAGCGCCGTGAGCACCGAAGCGCTGGGCATGATCCCGAGCGTGCGGTTCAGCGCCTGCCCCGACGGGACGAGTGAGAGGCCGAGTGCGAAGGCGTCGGTTGCCTCGATCGCTCTGGCGATCCGGAGAGCGTCGGCCGCTTCCTGCTCGTCGCTGATCTCGATGCAGCGTGTCAGGTAGCGGAGGGTGCGTGCGTCTTCGGCTCCGTTCTGGGCGGCGTGGAGTGCGACGTGCAGCAGCTGGCCTGCCGGGTTGAGGGCTCTGATCGGTTTGTTCACGAGCATCGCAGGCTCGGTCTCCCGGTCGAGGACGCTCCAGACGACGGACGCGGGTGCTTCGGCGCCGAGCAGGGTGCGGTGCAGGTCGACGGACGGCCCCCCGGTCGAGCGAGCGTAGGGCCGGGCGTGGTTTGGGCGATCACCGGGGATGATGTCCAGCAGCAGTGGCTCGAACCCGAGGTCTGCGAGTTGGGCCTCCGCCGCCGGCCCAGTCGTCTGGGTTCACGAGGACATCGACGTCTGCGGAGACATGCTCGTCGCCTCCGGGAAACAGCCGTCGCTTCAGCACCGGCCCCTTGAGCGAGATGTGCCCGACACCGGCGGCTGCGAGAGCGCCGACAACCTCGGCGGTGGTGGCCTCGAGAAGAAGATCACGGGCCGCCGTGATCCGCGGGTCGGTCATGGCACAGTTGGCGATCGTCTGACCGGGGTGCTCGTCACTCCGATCGATTCATACCCTGAAAGGTACGTTCGCGCCACATTCGGCCAGGCCAATTCGGCTCGTAGTCGCCGTGCGCCTGCCTGCCACGATTCGAGTGTTCCCGCCGACGCGAAGGCTTCGTCGAGGCAGTCGGCGACGGCGACCGCCTCCAGCGGAGCCGCGCGACCGGCTCCGAAGCTCTCGATCAGCTCACCCATGTTGCTCTCGTAGCTCACGAGACATGGAGTACCGACGGAGAGCGCTTCTCTGATGGGCCTGGGAGGGCCGTCGAAGCGGCTCATGAAGACGAGCATCGCTGCCGTTTGTAGCAGTCGCCACTTCTCTTCGTCGGCGACGGAACCGAGGAGGTCGACGTGGGCACCGGTGTCTTCGGCGCGCAGGATCTCGCGAATGCGGGCTTCGCTCGATGCGTGGGTTCTTCCGGCGATCACGAGACGCGGGCTGACCTCCTGCCCCATTTTCTCTGACGAAGCGAGAGAACCCCCGGATTGCGAGGTCGATGCCCTTTTGGTGAACGTCGTTGCGGCCGAAGAAGACGATCGTCGCGGGCGACGCGAGGATCCGTCGCCGCGATCACGTCGGCGTCGTAGGTGCCCAGTGACGCAATGAAGCTTGGTGAGCCTCGAAGCGCCGACCACGGCTTCAGTGAATGCCGCTCTGTCTCGGAGAACACATGCACGGCGTCGAGGCGCCTCAGCACCGGGGTCAGAACTGCCATGAACGAGTGTTTGCGGGCTCTGTGCCCTGCGAGTGCAGGCGGTTGCAGGTGCGATAGCGGCGAGAGGACGACCGGCGTCGGCCCGGCAGCATGGCGTGCGAGAACGGCGGCGTGGCGTGGTAGGAAGAGCCCGAAGACGTGGAGGAGATCGAGTCCTGTCCTCGATCGGAGGAGCGATCGGAGAGGGAGCACGCGCTGGTCTGCCGGAGAGTCCGCCGATGTGAGGATTCGTCGGTCGGTCGGCGAACAGCGTGACGTCGCATCCGATCTCCTGGAGTGCCGTCGCGAGAGCTCGGACATCGCGCGGGTACCCGCCGCCCGCGAGCGCGTCCTGGTAGACGAGGCCGATCTTCACCGTCGGAGGCTACTTTCGGCCGAAACCGAGCCTGACTCGAGCGCTCATCCGGGTAGGTGCTCGTGATCATGGGGTGGCGGCCAGCGTCGACGGGATCGGTCATCGGCACGCGTCAGCGTATGCCTTCTCGAGCTCTCTCGTCGCCTCCGTCGGGCTGAACCGCTCTGCCCACGTGGCATACGCTCCGCGACCCAACCGCTCGGAAACATCGTCATCGAGCAGGCGGTCGACCGCCGCGCGCCAGGCGCGGATGTCTCCGGGAGGGACGAGAAGCCCGTTGACGCCGTCTTGCACGAGTTCTGGCATTCCACCCGTTCGGCTGGCGATCACCGGGAACGCCTGCTGCAAACGCCTCGATGATCGATCGCGGCGCGCCTTCATAGCAACGTGACGGCACGAGCACGGCTCGTGCGCGAGAGAGATAGCGTCGGCACGGATTCGGGTTCGACCGACCCGACGAACGAAATGCCGGCGGGGGCAGTCGCGGCGAGGCGTTCACGTTCGGGACCGTCTCCGACCACCGTGAGCGAACCACGGCCGGCGACGGCCGCAATTGCCGTGTCGACCCCCTTCTCCGGAGACAGCCGTCCGACAACGAGGAACTCCGCCCCTGCCCCGCGACGCTCGAGGTTGGGGCCACGCGAAGTTGCTCTTGACTCGGATCCTGGAGCTATCGATCCCGTGCTGAACGTACGCGCTGCGGACGAAGTCGCTCACAGCGAGGAAGAGCCCGACGCGGTCGAACGTGCGAGCCCCTCGGTGGACCATCAGAGACGACGCCAAGACCATGCTGGCGGGGCGCGATCCCCGATAGCAGCCGTGGACCACCCCTCGCCAGGGAACGTTCCCGGCACACGCCTCACACGTCGTGCCGTCGCGGAGGAACGTCGCCGGGAGACACATGAGACGGAAGTTGTGCAGCGTCACGAGAGTCGGAACGCCACGACTTGCGGCTGCCCGAATGACCACCGGTGAGAGTTGTGGGAACAGGTTGTGAATGTGCACCACATCGGGCCGGTGAGCGCGTGATCAGCCGCCGAACGTTCGCCGCCTCGTCGGTCGACCAGATCGCATTGAGGGCTGCTTTCACCGGTCTCGTTTCTGTCACCGAGGGCGTCCATGAGAGAACGTCGTGTCCCGCGCTGCGGAGGAGCTCGATCTCGTCGTCGACAACGCGATTCTCGCCGGATGTCGATCCCGACAGGTATCGGGAATGCAGGACGAGGATCCGCATGGCCTAGGCTGGGATACCGCTCTGGCCGTCAGCCATGCTGCGCCGACCTCGGCGTCGTTCCGTGCCTCCGGCACGGAAGGCTGCGCAATTGCAAGTCCGACGAGAAGCCCGACCACGATCCCGAACGGCGGTTGCTCCCACCAGTCGAAGACGAGGCCTAGCACGACGAAGAGCGCGAGCGCGCAGGTGGCCGGCACTGCCTCGCGGCGCTGCGATCGGCGTAGCGCGACGAAGAGCCAGCCGATCATCGACGCGTAGATGAGCCCCCCGGCAATTCCGAGATCGCCCACCACTCCCAGCGCGCTCGAAATGCCCGTGTCGAACGACGTTCCGCCGCCCGAGGCATCGAACGCATCCGTTTGGGCCTTGGCTGCCAGCTTTGCCGGGCTCAGTCCGAGGACATGCAGCGGGGAGTCCTCGCTGGAGCAGGAGCGGCGTCGTCATGAACGCCGCCCGGCTGACGCTTTCGGCCGGGCCGAGGCCCAGCACCAGCGACGGCAGGTCGGTCTTGACCGTTCCGAACACTGTTGCCGCTGCGGCTTCCTTTCCGCCTTGACCACTGCGAGTTCTGTCGATGAACTTCCGTGCCGTGGCGCCGGCCGGGACCACGGTGAAAAGCGCGACGACCGCGACCGCGACCGCCGAAACGCGGATTGCAACGTCCCATTTGCCCCGCCAGTTGCCGGCGATCACCATCGCCGGCAGTGCGAGGACGACCTGCTTCGCATCCGCGAGGAATGTGATGAGGACGAGCGGCACGGCAATCGCCAGGCGCACTGCGAGGGTTCGAGGCAACGTGACGAAGACCCAGATCGCGCCGATCATCGTGATCGCGGAGATGACATGCGCTCCGGCCCCTGCTCCCAGAAGAGTCCCTTGCACATCGTCCGGGTTTCCACTCGCCTGGCTCTGGGCGAACGCCACGGGGATCTGAACGAGGAGCGCCGCCAACAGCACCCGACCGAGCAAGCGCCGGTCGCGTGTGGTCGGCCGATCGATGACGAGCGCGAGCACGACTGCGAAGGGTGTGCCCAGAAGCAGGACATAGACGAAGGGACGAAGCAACTCGGTCCTGTTCATCGCAGCCGAGGCGAGTGCACACAGAGTCAAGCCGACGAGGAATCGAAACGGCCACACTGCTTGGCTCGGCAAGCCGCGACGCCGGACGAGGGCTGCAGCCAGAGCTCCCCAGACGAGGAACATGTCGACGAACGTGGCCGTGGACGGAAGCACCCCGTACGTCGGCGAATACTCTGAACGACAGCGTCGCGACAACCGCTGCGCTGAGCCATCGGGCCGCGGGCGCCCCCAACGCAGCTGCCGCTCCGGCGACGAGCACGAGCGCCGAGGGCGGCCTGCGGGTTGACATCGATCAGGAGCCCGATCGTCACGGCGACTCCCGCCACCGACGGCGGGGACCGTGAGTCGGTTGATCAGCATGGCTTGCGCCGCCCCGGTGACGGCCTCGTACGTGGTCGCGAGAAATCGCGCGATCGTCAGGGATGGCATACGCCGTGCCGCTTCGCGTCCTCGGCGTCAGACGACACGCGCCGAAGCCCTTCCGCGAGCGCACCCGCGGGATCCGAGCCGGTCAGTGGCACGATCAGAACGGTGGAGCCCGGGAAGCCGGCGAACTCCCGCGGGCCTCCTTGGTCGAATGCGACCACAGGCAGGCCGAGCGCCTGTGCCTCGGCGACGACGAACGGTGCGTCGTCTCGCAGGCTCGGTAGCAAGAGTGCATCCGCGTGGGCCATCGCGTCCCAGAGGTCGGGTTGCGCCACCCACGGGATGAACGTCACGCGATCGTTCAGGCCGAGCTCTGTGCAGCGAGAGCAGTCAGTCGCCCGTGATCGGGGCCGCCTCCGATCACGGTCAGAGACCAATCGGACGTGCGCGCGATCGCGCGGAGCGCGAGCGAGCCGCCCTTCCACGGGACGAGGCGGCCGGCCAAGAGCGCTGTTCTCGCCCGTCTCGTCGCGTTCGGTGATCGTTCGCGTTGCCGGTGGGGATCGACGATTGCGGAACCGATGCATTCGATCGAACGACGACCCGCGATCGGTGGCGCCGAGGAAGCGCAGCTCGAGTCTCGCCATTCTGGACGACGATCATCGTCGGCCCGACTCCAGCTCGCACGCGTCAGGGGATTGAGGCGACACGCAGTCTGGAGCCCACCCCGGGCGATCTCGCGCGCGGCCCCGACAGCGCCGAGCTCGGGGTAGAGGCGGAATGGAACCCGTGGCCCACCGCCGACCGGCCCGAGCACGAACGGCGCCTCCACGAAGCCCACGAGAGCCGGAAGCCACATGTTCGCGAACGTGACGTGGTGAACGAGATCGAAACCGAGCTCGGCATGCAGCTTGCGTGCCTTCCGCAAGGCAGCGAACTGCCACAGGGTGTAGTAGGAGAAGTAGCGGATCCCGCGCTCGCCCTTCTTCAGGCGTAGCCCCCACGGCGGCAACTCGACGTAGACGAAATGCAGGCGTGGGTGAGGGTGCGCAGCCAGCTCTGCCTCGATCGCCGCCCGGTTCCTCTCCCGGGTGAGTACCCAGACCTCGTTCTCCTCGGCCGCAGCGAGGCTCCAGTTCCAGCCGGCCCCCGGCTCGGAGCCCCTGTGCGGCGCGCAGATGTAGGCGGAGATCAGCACCTTCATGGCAGCCCTCCGAGCAGCTTCGAGCATCCGGGTGCGCACCTCGAGCTCGCGGCCGCCCGAGCTGCTCAGCCGCGTGATGCTGTGTCGCAGCGACGCCCGGAGTGCCGTCGGAACGGCCGACGCTGCTTCGAGCCCGAGCCGCTCACAGAGATCGTGCAGTGTCGGGCTGGGCACCAGTGTCTGTCGCACGAGTCTTTCGATCGAAAGGGCCCCGAACGCCACCAGGCGCTGGGTCTCCCAGTGGAACCAATCCTCCAGCGGCTCGCCGAGGTGCGCCCACTCCCAGTCCCAGATCGCGAGCTTGCCGTTGCGGAGCACCGAGGTGTTCCAGCCGCAGAAGTCCCCGTGCGCGATCACTCCTGCGCCGGTGTCGTCCCAGCGCTGCCTTCAACCTGTCGGACGACTCGTAGAGCTCCACCAGCGCATCCGTCTCGACCGGCCCGAGAGCCCGAGAGGTTCGGCCGCGATGGGAGAGCACGGTCATCGCCACGACGTCGAGGCCCCGCCACGGGAACGAGGCCAGCGCACGAGGCGTCACGATCGAACGAAGCGGCGACGATTCGAGCGCGTAGAGCATCCGCAACTCGGTTGCGAGCTCGGGTGAGCCTTGCGGAGCAACCTTGACCATCGCCACGGGGCGGCCGCGATGCATGACGGACAGCACGGCGCGCGAGCGTCGGCGTGTGTCGGTCGAGAGCATGGCGGCCAGCTCGACGCCGTCGAGCCCGAGCGCTGCCGCGATCTCCGGGCCGAGACCGTCGGAGGTGTCGAGAGCGAGCTCCGTCTGGCCCGGGAGACCGGCTCGTGACGCAACTTCCAGCCCTCCCGCGCCAAGGCGGTTCACGAACGTTCCCGGACGGTACAGCTTCGAGCCGACAGGTCCGGCTGCCCCACGACGATGCGGAACGATCCACCTGGGACGACCTCCACCCGAAACCACGGAAAAGTGCTCGCCCGATGCGCTCGGCCGTCCCAGACACGAGAGTACGGTGGCGAACCTGCCGAGATCGCCGAGTCGGTTCGCGAGTCGGTCCTCGATAGCCTCGACGGCCACGGCGAGCGCATCCTCCGGGGTGGGTGAGCTGACGCTCGCGAAGCGAACCGGTTCGGCCTCTGCGAGCTCGCGCCATGCCGCCAGCTGGCGATCGATCTCCGCGACTTCGAGCTCTGGCTTGCGAGCGTGGATCTCCTCCGCGGGTGCTTCGAGCAGAAGTGTCAGATCGGGACGCGGCAGAACCTTGCCACCCAGGCGGACGAGCCTCGCACCGGCACTCAGCCTGTAGCGCCGGGGATCGACGGCGAGGTCGTCCCAGCCTCGCTCGAGGATGACGAGGGTGGCGCGTGCTCTCGCCCGGCTGACCGTCGGAAGCCAGCCGATCAGCGTGTCCGCTGCGAGATAGCCGATCCGGGCGATCGATCCGGCGGGTGCCGACGGCGGTCGAGCATGCGGTGCAGAGGTGTCACCGGTCGCTCGACGGCCGAGGAGGCGACCCGGAGGAGGAAGCACGCCGGGGGAGAGATGGAGCCTTCGTGTGCCTCGAAACAGGCCGTTCGCCGTCGACTCCAGACCGTCCGCCAGCGTCGTCTTCCCGGTCCCGTCGGGCCCGACGACGGAGACGAGCAGCCCGGTGGGACGGCCGAGCCGTCGGATCACCCGGGCGGTCGCGAACCGCGCCCTCAGCACCAGTCGCCGCGGTGCTCGGCGGCGAGCTTCGATCAGGCGCCCGATCTCGCGCAACGCCGGCAGCAGGGTCGGATCCATCTCCGAGCGCTCGTGCCAACGCGCGTTCCGCAGTCATCGAAGGCGGCTCGCAGCAAGGTCGACGCACCGGCCGGATCGGCATCGAACTCCTGTCGGAGTTGATCGGATATCTGCCTGGCCCCGGATGCCCTTGCGAGCTCGCTTGGCCGCGAGGTAGGACGACGGTTGCGGCCGGCGAGAGCGTGCTCACACCGTCCACGTGCTGCGCGTGCTCGAGCGCCAGCTGGACCGCGTCTCCGTAGCGCCCGATTCCGAACGGGTCGCAGGCGATGTCGAGCTGGCGGAAGCGGCGGCCGGGATCGCCCGTCTCGATCACGTAGTAGCGGCACCAGGGCACGTCGTAGTCGAAGCGCTGCAGCAGCCGACCCAGCCCGCCGGCCCGCACGATCGTGTCGACGGCGACGAGGCTCTCGCGCGCGACGGCCACGTCGATGTCGGAGTCGCGCGACGACTCGTCGTCCGACGTCGTGCAGGAACACGTGGCTGACCCCCGCGTCCTCGAAGGCCTGCGCGACGGCGGCGACGAAACCCAGGCGTGTCGACGTGCCGCTCTCCGTGCCTGTCACTCAGCCGGCCTTCGCACTGCGAGCGCTCGGGTTGCTCTGACCAGGAACGCTGCGTTCGTCGTCAGGTAGCGCCCAGCCAGGCGTCGGGGTTCGCTCGCGAGCCGGTGGGCCCACTCGAGCCCGGCATGTTGCATCCACTCTGGTGCGCGTTTCTTCGTCTCGGCGTGAAAGTCGAACGCCGCACCGACGCCGATCACGAGCGCGGGCGCGACCGCGGAGGCGTACTGCCTCATCCACATCTCCTGCTTCGGTGCTCCGAGCGCCAGCCAGATGATGTCGGGCCGCCAGGCGCGAATGGTCGCGATCGCTTCGTCGCTCCACTGGCTCGGGTCGTCGAAAGGTGGAGCGAGCGTGCCGACGATCTCGACACCTCGCAGCTGCGCTCGAATCCGCTCTTCGAGCCGCTGCAACGTCGGGTCGGTCGAGCCCACGAGCACGTGGCGCAATCCCCGGGCCCGCCCTCGATCCAGCACACTGAGCATCAGGTCGGGGCCGCCGACACGCTCCGCCGTCGGGGCTCCGAGCTTGCGCTCCAGCCACGCGACGGGTGCGCCGTCGGGGAACACGAGCCAGGCGTCGTCGACGGCCTGGTGGAGATCGGGCTGCTCCTGCGCCGTCATCAGGACGTGGACGTTGCAGAGAACTGCGTAGCCGCCGAGATGTGAGACCACCCGATCGATCACGGTTTCCACGGCCGCCTCGAATGTCCCCGCGTAGCAGCGAACGCCGAAGACGTCCGCCGAGGCCGCCGGGGCCGCCGGGGCCGAGTCGACGATCACGGCTGCCGAGCTCATCCCACCTGCCTCCGTCGGAGAAGCACCGGGATCGTTCGGAACATCAGCTTCACGTCGTTCCACAGCGACCAGCCCGTCACGTAGCGGTAGTCGAACTCGATCATCTCGTTGAACGGGATGTCGTCGCGCCCGAGCACCTGCCACAGTCCCGTGATGCCGGGCTTGAGCTCGAGCCGCTTCAGCCCCCAGCCGTCGACGTGGGCGTGCTCGTCGAGGATCAGCGGCCGAGGGCCGACGAGGCTCATCTGCCCGACGAGGACGTTCCACAGCTGCGGCAGCTCGTCGATGCTGGTGCGGCGCAGGAACCGTCCCACCCGGGTGATCCGAGGGTCGTCGTGCACCTTGAACATGCGCGGATCGCCGTCGGGGTGGCGGTGCTTGTTGAGATGGGCGACCTCGTGCTTCCGCGCATCCGCGTCCACCGCCATCGTGCGGAACTTGACGATCTTGAACGTGCCGCCGTTCCGGCCCATCCGCGTCTGTCGGAAGAGGATCGGGCCGCGGGAGTCGAGCCTGATCGCGATGCCGACGGCGATCAGCAGCGGGGACAGCAGCACGAGCCCGGCGAGCGAGCCGACGATGTCGAGGCTTCGCTTCAGCAGGAGCGATGTGTACGAGAGCCGTGCGCGTGGGAGCGCAATCAGCGTCAGCCCCTCGGCCGAGTGGAAGTGGGACTCGGGAGGAATTCCCTCGAACAGCCGCGGCACGAGGTCGATCTGCACGTCGAGCGTCTCGAGCTCGCGGATCGTCTCGAGCGTGGTCTCGTGCGAGTCGCCGGAGAACGCGACGATCACCCGCTCGACGTCGAGCAGTTCGACGCACAGGGCGATGTTCGTCATGCCGCCGATGACGGCGAGGTCGCCGATGTCCGACCGCCGCTCGGTCGGGTTGTCGTCGACGAATCCGACGATGTTGAGGCCGTACTCGGGATGCTGGAGGAGCTTCCTCGCGATCAGTTGGCCGACGCTGCCCGCTCCGATGATCAGCGTGTTCTGGACGTACGCCGTTGTCCGTCGAACGAGCGCGCGGGCCACGATGCGGCCACAGGAGACGAGCACGATCGCCGACACCCAGAACGCGAAGAGCTTGCGGAAGTTCGGTTCGGCCACATGCGTGAGCCAGGTGCCGGCAACGAGGATCCAGGTGCCGAGGGTGACCATGTTGAGAACACCCCAGGTGTCATCGACCGAGGAATAGTTCGCCTGCTCCTCGTCGCGGTCGTAGAGCCCGTAGGAGCGGGCGAGCAGCACCCAGACCGGCAGCGTCGCGACAAAGACGAGGGTCTCCTGCAGGAGACCGACGCGATCCACCGCCGCAGGGTTCTCGGCAATGAAGAGCTGGCCGATCACGAATGCGATCGTCAGCCCTGTGACGTCCGCTGCGGCCAGCGTCCGCCGGATCGAGCCAGCTGCGCCGACGCGGGCACGCGTTGGCCGCTCGCTCCCGCGCGGCCGACTCGTGGCTCGGCTCGGTGACGACCCAATCGGCCCAGGACGTCGGCCTGGGCTGCTGGAACGCATTCGTCGGCAAGTGCTCGGTCGACGTGACGCGATCGATCGTTTCGGACGCCTGGCTCACGCTCGTGCCTCCGCAGCTTCGGATTCGGGCGGAGCAGGTCGGGATGCCGGTCTCGTCGTCGGAGCCGTAGCCGTAGCTGTACCCGAAGCTGTAGTCACCCCTTCGGTCGCGGTCCGCCCCGGCCAGGGCAAGCCCGAGCTTCGCGATCGGGATCGAGTCGAGGAGACGCCGCAGCTCTGTCAGGTCCGGCCGCCGGACGAGGTTGAGGCGGCTCACGACGAGGAGCGCATCGACCTTCGTGCTCAAAGCCATCACGTCGCCGACGCGCAACATCGGCGGCGAGTCGATCACGACGAGGTCGTAGCTCTCGCGCAAGGCATTCAGGATCTCGGAGAGTCGGCTCGTGCCGACGAACTCGCCGGGATCGGGCGGGAGCGGACCGGACGTGAGAACGTCGAGCGACCCGGACGCGTTGAGCGTGCGCGGGCTCCCGTTCCCACCTGTCAGATAGCCCCGTGCCGAGATCCACCCGGGTCAACGCAGCCTCGAGCGTCGCGCGGCCGAGCGCGACATCGGTGATGCCGGGCGTGCTGGGCAGACGGAAGAACCGGTTCAGGTGTGGCCGGCGCAGGTCGAGGTCGACGAGGGCGACGCGCCGTCCGCCGCGTGCGAGCGCGACTGCGAGGTTCGCGGCAATCGTCGACTTGCCTTCCTTCGCAACCGCACTCGCCAACAGGATCGTGCGCGCCTCGCCGGAGAGCAGGGCGAACTCGAGATTCGTGCGCAGCATTCGGAACGACTCACCATGCTGGCCCGAAGGCTGGGCGAGCATCACCAGCCCGTCGTCTCGCGCAAGCTTGCGCGGCGGCGCCGGAATGCGAGCCAGGAGTGGGAGATCGAGCCGCTCGGCGATCTCTGTGCCCGAGCGAACACGCGTGTCGAGCGCCTCGATCAGGAACATGAGCCCTGCGCCGACGACGAGCCCGAGGAAGATGCCGAACCCCGCCGCACGCTTGGGCCGGGGCTCGATCTGAAACGCGCGTGAGGCCGTCCGAACAACCGACATGCGAGAGGTCCGCAATGCCCCCAGCATCTCGAGCTCCTGATCCTTCTCCCCGAGGCTGCGGTAGAGAAGAGTGTTCTCCTTGCCGGCGGCCTCGAGCGCGCCGAGCTTGCGGGCGGCTAGCCGTCGAGCGTTTGCGATCGCAGCTGTGGCCAGTTCGCTCTTGTACCTGACGATCTGACGTGCGTATCCGGTGGCGAGCAGTGCGGCGACGGTCGGGTCGGTGTCGATCACGGACACGACGAAGAAGTCGCTCGTACCCTTCTGGCCGACAGAGGTCTGCGCGAGTAGGGCGTCCGGACTCCGGTCCGAGCGATTGAGCGCCTGCAGGGTGCGCCTCGCGACACGCGGTGTCAGGGCGAGGTACACCATGTTCTCGGCCCCGTTCTCGCTCTGGGAGCCGGACGTTGCCTGGATTCCTGTCAAGGCAGGAGAAAAGCTCTCCTCGTTCGCGTAGATCTCAGCGGACGACGTGTACAGCTTTGTGCCGCGTTGGGCGAAGAACACCGCTGCCACAGGGATCAGGACGAGGCAGAGCACCAGGATCCACGCGCGTCGTCGCAGGATGCGCAGGTATGACGCGAGCGTCTGACCCGCGGGCGTTGCTTCGGCCTCCATGGTTCGTCCTCGATTCCTACGTGTCGAACGGCGAACGGCGAGCCTAGCCCCGGCCTCGGTGGCACGGCAATTCCCCTTCCGAGGGGTTTGAACTCGAACGGGGGACGCTAGCGACAGTCCCTGAGACGGGCGATGCGGCTCCACTCTTCGGCATGGCACACTGCCCCGATGCGAGCATTGCGACTGCGCCGCGAGCGACTCGAATGGCGCCGCGTGGACGGCGAGGTGATCGCCGTCGACCTCGAGGCGTCCACCTATCTCAGCGCGTCGAATCGCGCACATCGGAGCGGCGGGACGACCGTGACCGTCGCGGGACGTCTCGGCGCTCGCCGACGAGCTGGGTGACGACCTCGTCGCGAGTGCACCGTCGACTCGTCATGAGCTCTGCTCGGCGCGGTCAGGGATCGACTCGTGATCGTCCCCGCGCGGGACGTGCGACGACTCTGCTCGGCGAGCTGGCCGACCGTCGGCTCGCTCGGCATCGAGACTCGCCGCGCGCAGATCAGCTCGAGTGGCGCGCCAGTGGTCAGGTGGCGTCGACGAGGAACTCCTCGATCGCTGTTCGACGCCGGACAGACGGAGGTCCGCTATGCACCGGTAGCGTTGACGCGACAGCCCGTCCGCGCACTGACGTTGGCGACACGCGCCCGTTGCGCGTCCGGTGCAGCTGAACTGGCACGCAGCCGGCTCGCGCCGCTCGGGGGTTGTTGTGGTGCGGCTGTGGTGGTGGTGTGGTTCAGCGGCGCGGGGCCGTAGGTCTGGATCCGGTCCTGGTTCAGCACGTTGTCGTGGATCGAGATGTCGTGCATTGGCTGTGGGTTGCGTGGGCCGTCGTACATGAGCACGGCGCGGGTGCCGGGCTGGTCGAGGGCGAGGTTGCCTTGGAAGGTGTTGCCGGTGATCTCGATGTTGGCGGAGTCCGAGATGATGATGCCGGCGTGGCCTCCGGAGCCGTTTGGGGTGTTGGGGTTCCAGCCGTTGTCTGGAAGGTGTTTCCCTGCAGGAGCGCGCGGTCGCCTGGGGAGGTGTCGCCGAAGACCTCCCAGGTGAATCCGGCCCGGCCGTTGTGGATGAAGCGGCTGTCACGGATGTCGATGACACCGTGACGGCAGTGGTCGCACCAGATGGCGTCCCAGGGGTTGTCGTGGAAGTAGGAGTCGGTCACCGTCAGCGACCCGTGGTGGCAGCTTGATGCAGGCCGAGGATTGGTAGGTGTTCGCCAGCGAGTCGGGATGCCAGCCGTTGCCGTCGCACTCGAAGTTCGTCAGCACGAGGTCGTGGCTGCCGCCGCTGAAGCAGGTGGTTGCGTTGCCGAAGCAGCGGACGTCGGTGGCGTGGATCACCGACGTTGGAGAGCATCACCGACCCGCACGATCCCTGGTTGCAGTGTGCTGCCAGGGGCGTGTTCGCTCCGCCCATCGAGAGATGCTCGAAGGTCAGCACGCCGCTCGCGTCGGGGTGGTAGTAGTCGAACATGAGGTCGCACGTTCGGCGCTGCCGTGATCACGGTGGCCGTCCGTCCGGCGCCGGAGATGACGTCTCCCGGTTCCAGCAAGACTCTCTGCGTCACGGTGTAGTTCCCCGCTGCAAGACAGAACGTCGTTCCCGCACCGTGCCTGCGCGTCACCGCCCTGAGATCGGCCCCGGCCGGAACCTGCACACCCACACACGCATTCGCAGTCGGGCTGCCGACAACCGGCGGTGGCGGTGTTGGGCTCGGAGGCGGTGCCGGCGCAGCGACGGATTGCGGTGGCGGTGTTGGGCTCGGGGGCGGTGTTGGTGCAGCGACGGATTGCGGTGGCGGTGTTGGGCTGGGCGGGGCGGTGCCGGCGGAGCGACGGTTGCGGTGGCGGTGTTGGGCTGGGGGCGGTGTCGGCGCTGGTGCGGTGGCGGTGTTGGGCTGGTGCCGGGTGCGAGGCTGGCGGTGTTGGGCTCGGAGGCGGTGCCGGCGCATCGATCTTCTTGATCGTGACGAGCTCGCCCCCGCGGCAGACTCATCAGGACAGGGTCGCCGATCGTGAGCGTTGCCACGGCGGCTGCGAGCGCCGCGGGCACACGACAGGAGAGCGTGCGGGGGCCGTCCGCGTTCGTCACGGCCACCTTGCCCTGGCCAGGCGTCCGAGAGGAGACCGCGAATCTCCTCCAGCACCCGGGCGTCACCACCTGCGTCCGGCTGAGAAAGCATGGTGATCTGCGAGAGCTTCGGGACAATCCCCTTGGCGCCGCGGCACCGCATCGCCACACGCTTGCCGACCTCGAGCTTGGCCACGAGCTTCGCCGAAGCGGGCCGGGACCGTGCACTTCAGCACGCGACCCTTCTTGTCGTTCCCGACCGTGATGGTGCCGTCGCCGAGCGCTGTGACGTTGCCGACGAGAGCGGTCGCGACGAGCTTGACGCGGGCGGGCGGGTCGAGGGCCTTGAGCCGCCTGCAGCACGAAGTCGGTCCGCACCCGGCGGCAGCGAACCAAGACGCGGTCTCCGGTCCCGACCTGCCCGACCGAGGGGGATCGGTCGTCGATCGCACACGTGAGGGTGCGGTCGCCATGCGTGACCGCGATGGAGGCGCTCGAGACAGAGGAGACGGTGCCGCGGAGATCGCGGAACCGGTTCTCGGTGCCGGCGGCGAGCGCGGGAGCCGCGCATACGAGGACAGCGCACAGGGAAAGGAGTACTTTTCGCGGCATAGTCGTTCGTATCGCCGCTGCCGGACGGAAGCTTGCGATCCCTCGAACGGGGTGGAGCTCGCCCCTGATGCAGCCGGCTAGGCAACGTCCCTTCCGACCAACCACGCTCGACTACGAGTTCCGGCGAGGTCCGCGCCCTAGCACGAAGAAGCTCGCGCGTCCTCCATCTCGGACTATTCGGATCTGGCGGCGGCGTCTTCTGGATCACACACGCTCGCTTCGCGGGCCCCAGTGACCCAGACGTCTCACGTGTCAACAAGACGCAGGTCCATTCCTACTCCACGACCTCCTGGCGACCTGACTTCTTGCAGGGATCGCATTCTCCGGATAGCGTAGGCCGCAGTCACGCTGGGACCTGCTCGATGTTGGGGGAGTTGGTGTGGTGCGGGACGACCGACTATGGCCACGCGCCATCACGGCGCACGTGTTGCCGGCTTCGCGGGCGGCGCTAGCTGGGAACCTCCCTCCAAGATACGAGGCCTCTCCGCATCCCCAGGATCAATTCAGGTCTTCGGTTGAGGCTTGGCTCAGGCCCGGAATACGCATCTTGGATGTCGGCTCGGGCTGCTCCCCCGCGCTTGCCGCGGAGGACCGTCCGGTCGGTACGTACTACGTGGGCTTGGACATCTCAGCGACCGAGCTCGGGAAGGCTCCCGAAGGATCATACGATCAGTTCGTTGTTGCAGATGTGAGAGACAGGGTCGACATGCTCGTCGGACAATTCGACCTGACCGTGAGCCGGTACTCACTAGAGCACGTCGATGGAATGGAGGCGGCCCTTGTCGAATATGCGGTCGTGCCTCGTTCCCGGTGGTCGTCTCATCGCTGTCTTCCCAGGGACGTTCGCCGCCTTTGCACTCGCCAGCAGAATAGTGCCCGACCGCGCAAGGCGATGGATCATCCCTCGTCTCTTTGGCAAACCTCCCCAAGCCACTTTCCCCGCCTATTACGACCACTGCTGGTATTCGGCCCTGGAACGCTTGCTGAGTTCGTGGGAATGCGCGGAGATCGTGCCTTACTATCTCGGAGCCAACTATTTCCGCTTCTCCCAGTTCCTGCTAGCGCTGTACGTCGGGTACGAAGAGTGGACGTATCTCGGGGATCATCGCAACCTGGCTTCCTATTACCTCGTGACAGCTGTCTCGTAGGAACGATGCGAACGGGCAATTCAGAAGCCGTTGATCTGCCGGCTGGCGCAGCATGCCTCGCTGGCGGGAGTTGAAGCCCAGGTTCGACGCTCTCGCCACGTTCTCCGCGTCACCCGTTCTGCAAACGCGAGCGTTGCGCACCGGCGCTCGGTCACGGCAAGGCTCGAAAGCGCGCGGTGGTACGACCAACATTGTCAACAACGTAGGGTCGCCTCGGTTTCCACCATCCCTTTTCAGCTGCGGAGCTGTGCGGTGCGGATTCCCGCTGCGACTGTCATCCGACGGCTTGTGATGTGGCTGGCGATCGGTGCTGCTGCTCTTGCGACGGCATCGGCTGCGATGGGTACGCCGCTCTTACGCAGCCAAGACGGCGCCCGGAAGAACAATCCAGACGCCACGTACGTGGTCAGGGGTATCGATGCCCTCGACCATCGTCTCTCTTCGTCGAAGACGCGACGTACGGGTTCCTCCGCCAATCGGACGACTGGGGAGTGACTTTCAGTGAGAACAAGGGGTTCCCCCAGGGCGTGAGCTCGATGTCGAAGATCCTGCGCTTCGGGTCGAAGCTGTACATGATCGGCTTACGCGGCGTCTACAGGGCGACGCCGACGGCGGGGATGAGGTGCTGCAGTGGTCTGGCCCAACCTTGGCCACGGCTCGACTCGCCGGGCTCCTTTCGACCGATTTCAATGCCGACTCCCGCTACGTCTATGTCGGCGAGTATGGAGATCCCCCAGGGGGGCCTCGGCTGTTCCGTAGTCGCGACGGTGTTCACTGGCAGAAGGTGTTTGGCCGTGATAGCGCAATGCGGCACATTCACGCCGTGTCGGCTGATCCGTACCGCCCTGGGGATGTCTGGATGACAGTTGGGGACGGAGGTGGGACATCTATTTGGCGGTCGACCGAATACGGTGCGCCGGGGAGCTGGCACGTCATTGTTAGGCCATCGATATGGCAAGCCGTACAGATCTCATTTTCAAGGCGGTGGGTCTACTTCGCAGCAGACCAACACCACGACACCTTCTTTGTTATCGATCGGGGTAACTTGAGTCCACGGCTGGGGACACCGCAGTTCTTCCAGTCGCTGCATCCACCCGGAAGCCCACCAGGGACTAAGTACCTTTGGGCCGCATACTATGGCGCTGTCGACCCGCGTACGGGAATCTACTATTGCGTTGCGAACGACACCTCCGGGGAGGGGCATCCGAACGGAGGCTCGTGGCAGGGGTTTTTCGCGGTTCGGCGAGTCGGAGGGCCCGTGAAGATCCTCGACCGTGGCAGCCCCGATATCAACATGAATGGAGAGGTCTTCGTTGGCGGCGGGCGCATCTGGTCGGGACAATGGTCTGTTGCGGCTCTTCGTTGAGGGCACACTCCGCTTCCACTTCCGGTTCTCGCTCTCCCGCTCTTTCAGCTGCTTTGCGTTGTCAGCCTTCAACGTGCCGGGCTACGGTCACCAGCGGTGCAGCGTCTACGCCCGTGTCTCCGGTTGTGACTTCCGACGCCTCGACGCCCTGGCCCGGCTGCTTGACGCGCCTTCCTGATGATCTACTCCCGCGTATGCCGGCGCCGTTGTTTCATTGTTCCGACCGTCCTCCGCTCTGCTGGCCATGCGCGGAAGGACGCTCGCTCGCGATGAGCTGTCTGCATTTTCCACGCTGGCCGGCTTCTGCTCCCTGGGGTTGTCGTGGTCGGCGGGAGGTGTTGTTGCTGCGGCTCAGGTCCTCGGGGTGTAGGTCTGGATTCGGTCCTGGTTCAGTACGTTGTCGTGGATCGAGATGTCGTGCATCGGGCGCGGGTTGCGGGGGCCGTCGTACATGAGTACGGCGCGGGTGCCGGGCTGGTCGAGAGCGAGGTTGCCTTGGAAGGTGTTGCCGGTGATCTCGATGTTGGACGAGTCGGAGATGAGGATGCCGGCGTGGCCGCCGGAGCCGTTTGGGGTGTTGGGGTTCCCGCCGTTGTCCTGGAAGGTGTTTCCCTGTAGGAGCGCGCGGTCGCCTGGGGCGATGTCGCCGGAGACCTCCCAGGTGAATCCGGCCCGGCCGTTGTGGATGAAGCGGCTGTCACGGATGTCGATGACACCGTGGCGGCAGTGGTCGCACCAGATGGCGTCCCAGGTGTTGTCGTGGAAGTAGGAATCGCGCACGGTCAGTGAACCGGGGACGGTCAGCTTGATGCAGGCCGAGGATTGGTAGGTGATCACGAGCGAGTCGGGATGCCAGCCGTTGCCGTCGCACTCGAAGTTCGTCAGCACGAGGTTGTGGCTGCCGCCGCCGAAGCAGGTGGTCGCGTTGCCGAAGCAGCGGACGTCGGTGGCGTGGATAACCGCGCTGGAGAGGAACACCGACCCGCACTCTCCCTGGTAGCAGTGTGCTGCTGGGGGCGTGTTCGCGCCGCCCACCGAGAGATGCTCGAAGGTCAGGACGCCGCTCTCGTCGGGGTGGTAGTAGTCGAACATGAGGTTCACGTTGGGTGCGGCCGTGATCACAGTGGCCGTCCGTCCGGCACCTGAGAGGACGTCTCCCGGTTCCAGGAAGACTCTCTGCGTCACGGTGTAGTTCCCCGCCGCAAGACAGAACGTCGTTCCCGCACCGTGCCTGCGCGTCACCGCCCTCAGATCGGCCCCGGCCGGAACCTGCACACCCACACACACATTCGCGATCTGGGGGGCGCACGTCGCCCCGTTCGCGAGCGTGATCTTTGGCCCGACAGCACGGTACGTTCCCCTGGCGCGGATGCGGACGCGGTAGGTGCCGTCCTTCCGCGTCGTCGTCGTGCCGATCCAGCGCCAGATGCCGGCGCGGAAGCGCTGGATCGCCACGGGCACCTCTGCAGAGCACCCTCGGTACCTGTCGTTCACCATTCCCGTCACTTGTCCAGACGCCACGTGGCGGGCGAGTCCGAGTGTAACGGTGCGCCGGTGGACCTCTTTGTCGGCGGTACGCGCCGCTGCCGAAGCCCCGGCGAGCACGAGCGATAAGGCGGCGAGGGCTGCGATCCCCCGGGTTAGCGCCGTGAGGTGCTGTCGGATCTCGCCCTCCTCAGTGATCGACGACGTCATGGTAGACGTGACGACCGCACCGAAAGGGTGACCTGTGCCCCCCCGGGTACCTCGCCCGCATGCCGTCGAGCGGGATCCGCCGCAGGATGACCCGTTTCAGGGATCTCCTGCGACTTCGAGGTGGCCGTCAGGAGTGAGAAGGCCTCGAGTACGCCTTGCAGCGCAACTGAAATGGAAGCCGCCGCCGTCCCAGCCCAGGAGAGAGAACGTCCTCGAGCCTCCCGGGCGGTTCTCGGCGCTCAAGCTCGGCGAGCTGTGGCACTACCGGGAACTGCTCTACATCCTCGCGTGGCGCGACGTGAAGGTCCGCTACAAGCAGGCGCGTCCTCGGCGCAGCGTGGGCCGTGCTGCAGCCGCTGGTGATGATGGCGATCTTCACGCTGCTGTTCAGCCGGATCGCGAACGTCCCGACCGGCGGCGTGCCGTACCCGGTGTTCGCGTTCGTCGGGCTGGTGCCGTGGACCCTGTTCGCGAACGGCGACGGCCAGCTCGGGCACCAGCCTGGTGGGCAACCAGAACCTCGTCTCGAAGGTCTACTTCCCGCGGCTGGTGATCCCGCCGGCGCGGTGCTCGCGTGGATCCCCGACTTCGTGATCAGCTCGGTGTTGCTGTTCGTGATCATGGCCGATCTTCGGGTTCATGCCGCCGGCTGACGGCGGTGCTGCTGCCGCTCGTGATGGTGGCCGCGATGCTCGCGGCGCTCAGCGTCGGCGTGTGGCTGTCGGCGCTGAACGTCGCCTACCGCGACGTGCAGTACGTCGTGCCGTTCCTGATCCAGGTCGTGGCTGTTCATGACGCCGGTCGCCTACCCGACGACGTCGGTGCCCCGAACCTGCCGTGGCTCACCGGGCTGAACCCGATGACGTGGGTGATCGACTTCTCGCGGTGGGCGCTGACCGGGGCGACCGTGTCCTGGGGCGTCGTCGCGCTCTCGATCGCGACCACGATCGTGCTGCTGATCAGCGGTCTCTACTACTTCCGACGAGTCGAGCACTTCTTCGCCGATGTCATCTGAGATCGCGATCCGGGCCGAGAACATCGGCAAGCGCTACCGCATCGGGGCGACCCAGGGCGTCGCGCGGTACCGGTCGCTGCGCGAGGAGATCGCCGAGCTCGCGTCGCGACGCGGCGCGGAAGCAGGAGCGCGCGACGCGGGACTTCTGGGCGCTGAAGGACGTCTCGTTCGAGATCAAGGCCGGCGAGACCGTCGGCATCATCGGCCGCAACGGCGCCGGCAAGAGCACGATGCTGAAGATCCTGGCGCGGATCACGCCGCCGACCACGGGCCGGGGCGAGACGGTCGGCCGGGTGGGCTCGCTGCTGGAGGTCGGCACCGGCTTCCATCCGGAGCTGACCGGCCGGGAGAACATCATGCTGTCCGCCGCGATCATGGGGATGCGCCGCGCGGAGGTGCAGACGCAGGTTCGACGAGATCGTCGAGTTCTCCGGCCTCGCGACAGTTCCTGGACACGCCCGTCAAGCGCTACTCGAGCGGGATGTACATGCGGCTGGCGTTCTCGGTGGCGGCGCATCTCGAGCCGGAGATCCTGCTGGTCGACGAGGTGCTCGCCGTCGGCGACGCGGAGTTCCAGAAGAAGTGCCTCGGGCGGATGGAGGAGCTGAGCGGCACCGGCCGGACGGTGCTCTTCGTGTCGCACAGCATGCCGTCGGTGCTGCGGCTGTGCCCACGCGTGATCCTGCTCGACGGTGGCCACCTGACCGCCGACGGCACCGGGTCCCAGCGTCGTCGAGGAGTACATGGGGCGGGGCGGCGGTGGCGCTCAGAAAGGGAATGGTCTGATCTCGGCACCGCGCCGGGGGACGACCGTGTCCGATTGCGGTCGGTTCGGGTCGTGAATGACGATGGGGTGCCTGTCACCGACGTCGACATCAGGTCGGCTGTTTGCATTGAAGTGGAGTACTGGCGGCTGTCCGACGATCCGGAGTTCGTACCTCTGGTCAATCTTCATTTCTCGAACGGTGAAGGCACTAAGCTCTTCTCGAGCCAATCGAATCACGTTTCCCCGTCGGACGACATGACGTTACCGGGGATCATGCGATCAAGGTGTCGGATCCCGGGCAACTTCTTGGCCGAAGGAATTGTCACGGTGATGGCAATACTCTCAACACTTCGACCATTCGAACACGTGGCGATTGAGCGAGACGCTGTTGCATTCCACGTTACGGATACCAGCACCGGAGACGGAGTTCGGGGTGAATGGCCGGGACCCTGGCCCGGCGCGGTGCGGCCGATGTTGGAATGGGAAATTGGACGGATGTCGGGCCTGCGGGAAGAGATGCCGAGTCAGCTGTCGGCCTTGAGGTGACAACGATGAGGCCATCGACCACGCTCCTCTCATGCTGAGACGGATCCCGCCGGTTCTGAGAGCCGCTGCACCCCGAGGTCGCGTATACGCAGAATGGCATCTCAGGGGGACGCCACTTCGCGTCAAGGGCGTAGAACATGCTGGCGACGTTGCCGCTTTCGGTTCAAGAGTGTCGTATGACTCGTACCGACTCATCCGCTATCTGGTTGGGGAGGTGTTTCTCGAAGGAACATACGACGTAGGTGAGCTACCACGCGCACCAACGATCGTTGATTGCGGAGCCAATATCGGCGTCACCACATGGTTCTTCCAATGGCGGTATCCCGGCTCTTTCGTCATGGCCATTGAGCCCGCTCCTCGCTCCTTTGAACTCCTCGCGATGAACATTAGGAACAACGCCTGGGCTTGTACAGCCTTCAACGAGGCGGTAGCTGACAGCGACGGCTCGATCGCATTGCACCTGAAGCCAGATCAAACGACTACGCCATCAGCAAGCACCGTTCCCGGACGAGTGGTCGGCGAGACTGAGGCCGTTACCGTGGCTGCTCGGAGACTTTCCGCACGACTGCCCGACCACGTTGACCTGCTCAAGCTAGATGTCGAAGGCTCCGAGACATCCGTGCTTAAAGAGTTGGAGGAATCCGGCTCGCTCGACCGGGTTGATCGTATCGTGGCGGAATACCACCTCCACGTTCCCGGCAGCGAAGATGGGCTTCCTGTCTTTCTGCAGCGGTTGTCCGAAAACGGCTTTTGCTACTCGCTTACGGCGCGTGGTAGCAGATCCAGTCCTAGCGACTTTCAAGACATTATGGTTTACGCCAGCCGCGTGTAGAGGAGACTGAGAGCGTGCGATTTTGCGTCGAGCACCCTACCGCTAATCTGCAAGTCCTGCGCGCTGTTCACGCCTTCGCCGAGGCCGGACATACGTTGTGTGTGTCTACGAGCGACGCTCCGGTCATCGCGTACCTCGCCGAGCGGTTCCCGTTGCAGTGGGAGATCGGTGAGGCACCTGCAGTTTCCCTAGAAATCGATCACGCGACACCGCCGTACGACAATTGGAGACGTCGATCGTGCTCTTATCTTCCCCTGGGGCCCCGTTGAGCGGTGTCGGAATTCGTGGAGCATTCGGGACTTAAGGTTCGCGTTCGCAGGTCTGATGACGTCCGAACGACTTAGGCTTCTGAGCGAATGGTCACTGCGATCCGGCGGAAGATCCCTAGAAAAGCGACCGGGTTTCTGGCGAAGATCTTCGACATCTATTTCAACCACGAGACTCCCACCCGAGACCAAGGTCTGGGCGTCAAATCGGGGACGCACGTACCCTGTGAAGGCGTGGGACGATGAGTATTATCAACTGCTCGGGAAGTCTCAGTTTGCTCTCTGTCCCTCGGGTGACTTCGTGTGGACATATAGGGTATTCGAGGCGGCGTTGTGTGGGGCAATCCCGGTAGTCCAGCGTACCTGTGACGCCTACGGCGAGTTGGTCTTTTACTCGCTGGACGACGATGCATCGTCGCTCGTGTGGGACATAGATGTCGCTGAACACAACCGTGTGGAGGCGATGAGGTTGGTCACTGCTACAGCCGAGGAACTCAGTGGAGCCCTCGCGTCAGCTGTGTGAACTGCGGACTCCAGGTGGACTACGTGACTAGAACAGGCCGACTGCGAGCATACCGTGCGAAAGCTGGGCCGCAAGGGGCATCGACGGGCTGCTGGGGGAGCTAGGAGCGCCGCTGAAACCGTCATTCGAATTGCAGACGCCCGCAATGAATCGACGACGGCTCGCGTCGTGCGACGTGTTGCTGGATTACCGCCGCGTCCAATCCCGATGTACTGGTATGGCGACTATCCAAACTTCGGGGACGCCATTTCACCAGTGGTCGTCGAGTGGATGTCCGGCGGAACCCCGACGTTGGTACGGCCACGGTACAGGGGGAAGCTACTGGCGGTGGGAAGTATCTTGGACAGACCTTGCCCCGGGGGACTGGGTGTGGGGGTCTGGCGCGATCCGGGACGCTCCGATAGTCCCGCCTCGAGGGGTGGTGTTCCACGCGGTCAGGGGGCCTCTGACCCGAAGCCTGCTGCAAGCCGACGTTCCAGAGGTGTACGGCGACCCGGCGATGCTCCTTCCGATGATCTACACCCCTCGAGCCGGGAAACGGTTCGAGCTCGGAGTAATACCACACGTCGTCGACATGAAAAGCGTGCAAGTGAGCGATCCCGCTGTCCCGAAGATTGACCTTCAGGCAGACTGGCGAAGCGTCATCGAGCGGATAGTCGAGTGCGAAGCTGTCCTCACGTCCTCGTTGCATGGGTTGATCGTCGCCGAAGCCTATGGCGTGCCTGCCGTCTGGATGACCGTATCGGACAGGGTGATCGGCGAAGGATTCAAGTTCCGGGACTACTACCTGTCCACCGGAAGAGAGCCGCCAGAATCGCTCGTCTGGAAGGGCGAACCTTGGAGGATGATGAGCCGGCTTTCGGAGCCTCCCTATGTGGACACCGCACCGTTGCTGCGGGCCTGGCCGGCACCTCTCGGTTTCGGGGGGAGGGAGTAGATGTTTCTACCGTCTCCGATGTCGGCTGGATCCCGGATCGTTCACGCCGAACCTTGGCGCCTCGTAGCGGCCGGCGATGAGTGCGCTATTTGGTGGGCTTTCGAGAACCTCGCCGGGTCCCCGAAGCCGTTGCCGCCTCGCAGATGTTCACCGGCGAGCAGAGGCGTCGATCTGGGTCGGGCGCGAGTTGCGCGCGACACCCGCCGAAAAGTGCTCCTCATCACGAAGTGGTACCCCTTCAGCAACCGCACAACCAACATCCAATCGGTGGCCCTGTGAGTTTGAACGTCTCTGTGGTCATCCCGGTGTACGCAGGCGGCCGCCTTCGTTGAGGATGCGGTCCGATCGGCCCTGGCCCTGGCCGATGTTCGCGAAGTGGTGCTGGTGGAGGACGGCTCTCCGGACGACAGTTTGGAGCGGTGCCATGAGCTGGTGGCATCGGACACGAGGGTGCGCCTCCTCCGACACGGGGGCGGTATCAACAAGGGGGCTGCGGCATCTCGTAATCTGGGCATGCGTGAGGCCACGGGTCCTTTCGTCGCATTTCTGGATGCGGATGATCGGTTCCTCCCCGAACGCTTCGCAGCGGAATCCGAGATCTTCAAGAAGCATCCTGAAGCCGATGGTGTGTACAACGCCATCGGCGTGCACTATCACGATGCCGAAGGTCAGAATCGCTTCGATCAGCAGTCCGGGAACAGGCTCACGACCGTGCGGGTCGTTCTTCCACCCGAGGAGCTTTTTGATGCGTTGATCGGTATGCGCGCCGGGTACTTTTCGTTGGACGGGCTCACCATGCGTCGATCGGCCCTCGAACGAATGCCGCAGCTCATGCGCGAGGACGTGATTATCGGCGAGGATACGGAATTCATCATTCGCCTCTCTTTCCATACCCGATTGCACCCGGGGGTCCTCGGTGCTCCGGTCGCGCTGCGCGGGGTTCATGCGGGGAATCGTGTCACCAGGGACCCGCGGCGGAACATGACATGGCTCAGGCTGTACGAGTCCCTGTCCGAGTGGGCAGAGCGGACTCCTGTCAAGCGGTCCGCCCGCGTGAGGCTCGCGAAGGATCTGGCCACATATCGCATACTCTGCGCCTCGTCCTTTTCTGAGCGATCCAAGGCCGTGGCGCTCATCGGCCGTTACCCTGGCGTGCTCAAGCGGCTCGATGTGAGTGAGGCCGCAGTGGCCCTTTTTCTTGGGAAGGACACCATGCTCACCCGAGGCGGTCGATCCTTGGTGCGGTGGATTCACTCCATGCTCTGGAGCGTGAAAAGCGCTGTTGCGCCCGCCCGCACGGGCACCACGAGCAGGCGATCCAGAGTCCGCCTAGCTGTTGGCGACAATCGTCGTGGGCCGTGGACACGCCGCTAATCGCGGTAGTGATTCCGGCGTACAACCGTGCGGCTACGTTGCGCCGCTGTCTCGACTCTGTCGTCGGTCAGACCGTCAGTCCATCGGAGGTCATCGTTGTCGACGATGGGTCCGACGATGGGACGGCAGATATCGCCCGAGCGTACGGCGACATGGGGGTGCGCTGCATCCAGCTGCCGCACAATGCCGGTGCTCAGGCTGCCCGGAATCGGGGCATCGCTGAGTCGACGGCTGAATGGATAGCCTTCCTGGACTCGGACGACGAGTGGCTACCCGGAAAGCTCGAGCGACAGGTTGCCGAGCTGGAGGCCGTCGACTTCGATCCCTGGACGGTGCTGCACACGGGAGCTCTGAGGAAGCCCGCGAATCAGGACGTGCTCGAGCCGGTCCAGCTCCCTCTCGTCAACGGTGGTGACGTCTACGCCACGCTGCTCTGCCGTCCGGGACCGTTGTTCCCCTCTCTCATAGCATCCCGGGTCGCGCTCGCGAGGATCGACTACCTGGACGAGAGAGTTCCCTCGTACCAGGAGTGGGACACCTCGATCCGTCTGGCGCGAGACTGTCGCTTTGTCTTAATCGAGGAACCGTTGTTCATCTACCACCTCCACGACGAGCCAACGATCTCGAAGGAGAAGGAACTCGACGTCCGTGGCTACGAGTACGTGATCAGGAAGTTCGAGGCCGAGATCAAGGAAGTGTGCGGAGCACAGGGATGGGAGCGGCACCTGCGGTTCCAGCTGATCCGCTGCCTGAACTGGGGACTCTGGGAGCGGGCCGATGCGTATTTCGCTCAGATCGAAACGAAGGATCGGGAGTACCGGGCGCTCCAGGTCTGCAGGCGGTTGCATGCGGCGCCGGCAGCGGCATCGCGGATGCGGAGACGCTTGACAGCGAAATAGGCCCCGTGCCCCCGAACGCGGTGGTCGCACCTGAGTGGTGCCGACCACTCGGCCCGTGTTGGCGCACCGTCGTCTCCCAGGTTGTTCAGGCGCGCCGGTCCGCATCGCTGCTGTCGCGCTCCAGTTCGAACGCTACGGCCCTGGCCTCGAACCCGTTGTGGCGCTTGAATCCGGACAGCCCACCGGCGTCACGCAAGCGCACGCTCCCGAACTCGACAAAGCGGGCGTCGCCCACGGTGCTTTGTACGACCGCGAAGACGAGCCCGTTCATCACTCCGGACGACAGGTCATCGGCATGTCCGATGCAGTGCTGCAGGAAGACAAAGTCGCCGCAGACAACGAGGAATGCGTAGGCCCGCAGCCGTCCGTCCTTGAAGCCGCCGATCACGCGCACCCTGGACGCCTGATCGGCCGTAAAAGTCCGGGGCTCGACCGGCTCCACATACCAGCCTGTCATCGCACCGCCCGCCCGCGACACCCTGGATGTGTTGATGGCGTAGATGTCGTCTAGCCGGTCGTTCCATGAGAACTCGGCGTACGAATAGCCCCTCCGGGACGCCTTGAGGATCATGTTCCGAGTCTTCGGACCGACCCGGTCGAGGAATCCCTGCGGGTCGGTCGGCAGCTCGAGCAGCGCGAGCGGGACCCGGAGGAGGACGCCGTGAGAGGTGCTGTTCGGCGCCTTCAACGTACCCCAGGTGTCGACATGGTCCTGTACCAGTCGGTCGACCAGTTCGCGCGCATCGTGCTCTGAGGGAAGCATACCGCTGAACGGGTGCAGCGTCACCAGGTTCCCTGCGGAAATCAACTCCCTCACCTCCTGCGCGTCCTTCCGAGCGGTTTGGCGCGAGTTCGTCCATCTCCAGGCAGCATGCAGGGGCGGAACACCCCTCACTAGTTGCCGGGTGCCGGCCAAAGCCCTAGCGCCGTCCCTCGTCGCGCAGGTCGCTCAATCGAGGGCCTCCTCCAGCGCCTCCGCGACACGGTCGATCTGCGCCTCGGTGAGCGTGAGGCCCGACGGGAGGTAGAGCCCCTGGCGGGCGATCCGCTCCGCGACCGGGTACGACTCGCCCTCGAAGAGGCCGAGCCGGTGGAGAGCCGGCTGCTCGTGCATGCCGAGGAAGAACGGCCGCGTCTCGACGCCGCGCTCGCGGAGCCGACCGGCGAGCCCATCGGCGTCCATCCCGGACTCTTCGGCGAGCACGACGCCGTACATCCAGTAGACGCTCCGCGCCCACGGCCGCTCGACCGGGAGCTGCAGCGCCGTGCAGATCGCGCAGGCGCTCTGCATACTGCTCCGCCATCCAGCGCTTGTGCGCCACGGCGTCGTCGATGCGCTGGAGCTGCGCGACGCCGAGCGCCGCCTGCAGGTTCGTCAGCCTCAGGTTGCGGCCGAGCTCCTCGTGCAGGAAGCGTCGCGCCTGCCCGAAGCCGAGATTGCGGAACGAGCGCAGCCGCTCGGCGAGGTCGTCGTCGTCGGTCAGCACCATGCCGCCCTCACCCGTCGTGATCAGCTTGTTGGCGTAGAAGCTGAAGGTGCTCAGCGTCCCGAAGCCCCCGCAGCGCCGCCACGCCGGGCTCGAGGTCGAGCGACCCGTGAGGTATTCCGCCCCGTGCGCTTCGGCGGCGTCCTCCACGATCGCGAGACCGTGCGTCTCCGCGAGCTCGAGCACGGGATCCATGTCGACCGGGTGCCCGTAGATGTGGACGGGCATGATCGCTCGCGTGCGCGGGCCGATCCGCGCGGCGATCTGGTCGCGGATCCAGGCACCAGGTCTCCGGATCGCTGTCGACGAGCACGGGCACGGCACCCGCGTCCAGCACCGCGACGATGCACGAGATGATCGTGAACGTCGGCAGGATCACCTCGTCTCCCGGCTCGAGCCCGAGTGCGGCGACCGCGGCTTCGAGCGCCGCGGTGCCGTTGCTGACGGCGACCCCGTGCCGGCGTCCGCAATAGGCCGCCCAGCCCTCCTCGAACTCGGTGATGTAGCGGCCCGACGAGGACACCCAGCCCGACGTCACACATTCGTCGACCAGTTGACGCTCCGCTCGCCGAGCGAGCGGCTCGTTGACGGGGATCATCCCCGTCGACGAGCCGGCGGCTGCCGGGCCGCCGGGAGCACTCGTGCGCAGGGTCAGAATCGCTCCTTCTCGTCGAGGCCGGTGTACGGCCCTTGCTTGACCTCGAGGAACGTCGTGTCCTCGAGCATCCGGAAGCCGTGGCCGCCGGCGAAGATGACCACGACGTCACCGGCGGCGAGCTCCCGCGTCGTGACGAGCGTTCGATCGTCGTCGTAGACGTCCATCTCGCACCGGCCCGAACGGACGATCAGGACCTCCGACGTCCCCACGAGCGATCGCTCCAGCGGCACGTGGACGTGGCGCTCCACCTCTCCGTCCTGCGGATAGACGATGAACCCGACCTGCATCGGAAGCGCGTCGTCGGTGACGAAGTGCGTTCGATCCGGGTGGAACCGCTCTCTGACGATCAGGACGAGCAGGCGGCCGGCCGCCTGGACTTCTTCGATCTGCGTCCTGGGCTCACGCAAAGACTGTCTCGATTGGCTGGGGACGCGCAGCATGTCTACGCCATCACCTCCTGTAGGCGTGAAGCGATCGTGGGCCAGTGGGCGTCGAAATCGAGCCTCTCGGCAAAGAGGCGCTTCGCCTCCGCGGAGTGCCAGTCGCGCCTCGACAGGATCCGCGACAACGCTCCGGGCATCTCGTCGAAGGAGCTCAGGTTCTCGCCGAACTCGTACTCGCGGAGCAGGTCGGCGTAGGTCTGCTGGCCGATCGAGATGACCGGCAAGCCGTGCTTGGCGTAGTGGGAGAACTTCCCGGACGAGAGGCCGATGCACTCGATGTTCTTCTGCCTGAAGATCGAGCCCGGAATGGTCTTGTAGAGAACCAGGCCGAGATCGGCCGACGCGACCATGCTCTCGTACTCCTCGGGCGGCAGCGGCTCCGTCGAGAGGATCACGTTCGGTAGTCCTGCTTCCCGAACCATGTCGACGTACCTGTCGCGGCGACCAGGGCGGTACTTGGTGTGGATGACGAGGACGAAGTCCGCCGGCCATGTCGCCGCGCTCTCGAGCAGCTCCTGGGCATAGGTCTCGTCCCCGAACCCGCCCGAGTGCAGCACGATCGTCTGCGTCTGCGGGATGTCGAATCTCCTTCGCAGGAAGTCCGATCGGTGCGACGGGCGTCAGCGCCGGTGGGGGAGACCGGCAGATGCACGAATCGCTCGCATCTCGAGGTCGTTCTCTGCCGCCAGCAGCTGCGCGCGCTGCTGCGTCCTGGATGATCACCAGGTCGGCTGCTCGACTGGCATCGCACTCCTGCGCCTTGCGCCGTCTCTCGTAGGAGGATCGTCAGCTCGTCCCAGAAGAAGATCTCGAAGGAGAGATACGCCAGCGGCACCCCGAACCGTTCGGCATACCTGCGGCCCTCGATGATGCCGTCACTGTCGACTCCGACGATCAGATCGAACGAGCCGTGGGCAAACAGCTGGTTGACCTGGCGCCGGAAGGGCAGCTCCCGCAGCCCTCGGGCCCAGCCCCGGAGCGTCTTGCGCACGTCACCACGCCAGAGCGGGATTCGATAGGGGAAGCGATGCCGCGTGGCCAGACCATCTCCCGACGGAAACCTGTCGCTGCGTGGCATCAGGATGTCCACGAGCGCACCGGCTTCGGTCAACGCATGGCACAGACCGACCAGCGTCGGATTCGTCGCGAAGTCCGCGTACGGCTAGAAGACGGCGATTCGTCGACCGCGAAAGGCGTCGGCCGCCGGCTGTTCCATCGCGTGTGGCTCGATGGCAGGAACCACCCGCATCAGGCTCACCGGGCGCGTCCCGGTCACGCTCGCGTTGCGCGGGGCCTCCAGGCTGCGTCGGCTGCCTCGGTCGAGAAGAGTAGTGGCTCGGCAGCGGACCCCGTGCTGAGGCGTGGACGGCTTGCTCGCGTCGTCGCAGACACAGCCGAATCCGCCGCGAGCGACAACGACTCGCGCCTGGAGCGCTCCAAGCCTCCACCTCCTTCGATGATCGCGAACTTCTGACGGCAACGACGCAGCGCGTGAACGCCACAAGTATCGTCGGACCAAACTCGCTCCGACGCCATTTGCCTGCAAATGTGCCCAAACGAGTGATCGATCTCCCCCTTATGCGTAGCCTCGGAGGAGGGCACTCCGGCTCAGAGGCTCTGGCCTCTCGATGTCCTTCGCGAGGCGCTCGTCCGCAGGCCTTATCTTCATGCCGCTCGTCTTCTCCCGGTGCGGCGCTGCTGATGCTGCTTGCCGTAGAGAAGGGCGACGGCGCCGCCGGCAGCTCGCGAGAGCCGCCGACCTCACGGCCGGCGGCCCAGCGGAGCTCCTTGCTCTCCTTCGCCCCCTGTACGGAGGCGAAGGAGAGCGACCAGCCCTAGGCTGCTTCGAGCGAGACCTCCACCGCCTGTGCGGGCTCGAAGTCGCGTTGGCGAACGAGGACGAGCGACACGATCACGCCGGCAAGGGTGATCGCCGCGCCGACCCAGAACGCGTTCTGGAAGCCGTTGGTGAGCGCCTCGGGCACGGGCGTTCCCGATTTCACAGAGTCCGTCGTGGTCGACGTCGCGACAGTGGAGAGGATCGCTATCCCCACCGCGCCGCCGATCTGCTGCGAGGTGTTGATCAGGCCGGAAGCCAGCCCGGCCTCGTGCGGTCGCGTCCCTGCAAGCGCCGCGATCGTGAGCGAGACGAACGCGAAGGGCATTCCGAACCCGATCACGAGGAAGCCCGGGAAGAGGTTCTTCCAGTAGGAGCCGTCGGCCGAGACCTGGGTGAACAAGGCCAGGCCGACCGTCATCACGGACATGCCGATGACGAGCGTCGGCTTGACGCCGAACCTGCTCACCACCTGCGCGGCGACATTCGCCCAGATGATCGCCGTCCCGGCGACGGCGAGATAGCCGATCCCCGTCTTCAGGGGCGAGAAGTGGAGAACCTGCTGCATGTAGAGCGTCAGCATCAGGAACATCGAGAACAGCGCCGTGCCCATGATGAACATCACGATGTTCGCGGCCGTCAGCGTCTGCAGCCGGAAGATCGAGAACGGCATCAGCGGGTGCTTCGTCCGCGACTCCTGCAGGATGAAGCCCGGCGAGCAGGACGGCGGACAGGGCGAAGACGGCGAGGTTCGACCCGACGCCCAGCCCCAGTTCTGACCCTTCGTGATCCCGAGCACGAGAATGCTGAGACCGGCGGTGACGAGTACCGCGCCGAGGACGTCGAAGCTCGACTCGCGCTCGTCGCGGCTCTCGACCAGCAGGATCGGCACCAGGATCAGGGCAGCCACGCCGACCGGGATGTTGACGAAGAAGATCCACTCCCAGGAGAGGAGGTCGACCAGGACGCCGCCCATCAAGACGCCCGCGGCAGCGCCCACGCCGCCGACCGCGCCCCAGGCGCCGAGGGCGATGTTGCGCTCGCGCCCCTCGCGGAAGGTGGTCGTGAGAATCGAGAGCGCGGCAGGCGAGATCGTGGCCGCACCGAGGCCCTGGAGGGCGCGGGCGGCGATCAGCGATCCCTCGCTCCACGAGAGGCCGCAGAGGAGCGACCCGATCGTGAAGACGACCAGGCCGGCCATGAAGACCCGCCGTCGGCCGAGGAGGTCGGCGAGACGGCCGCCGAGCAGGAGGAACCCGCCGAAGACGAGGGCGTACGCCGAGATCACCCACTGCAGGTTCTCCTGCGAGAACCCGAGATCGACCTGGATCGAGGGCAGTGCGACATTTACGATCGCGATGTCGAGAATGACCATGAACTGCACCGTGCAGAGAAGGGCTAGCGCCATCCACTTGTGCTTGACCGCTTGACTCATCGTTCCGTCCTTTGCTCGTAAACCGTCGTTGATCGCGACAACCTACTCCTCTCACTTGCTTTTCGCAAGTATTAACTTCATACTAAAGATTCGATGCTTCGAAATCCGCTGATGGAGAGCATGTGAAGCCGTACAACCAGTACTGCCCCGTTGCCCACGCGCTCGACCTGGTCGGGGAACGCTGGTCGCTCCTGCTCGTTCGCGAGCTTCAGCACGGCCCTCTGCGCTACAGCGACCTGCACGAGCGCCTGCCACGCTGCAGCACCAACATCCTCGCGGCGAGGCTGAAGGAGCTCGAGGCGGGCAACGTCGTTGCGCGCCGCAGGCTGCCGCCTCCTGCCGCCTCGAATGTCTACGAGCTGACGGAGATGGGGGAGGCGCTCGCGCCCGTGCTGGCGGCGATCGCGCGCTGGGGCCTGCGTACCCTGGGCCCCCCGCCCGACGATCTCGAGACCCCGCCCGGCTGGCTCGAGAAGGCGCTGCGGACGACCATCGTCGCCTATGCGCCCGAAGCGCGGATCGGGTTCGTCGTCGGCGACGAGCAGGCCTCGCTGGACGCGGGCAGCGTCGTGCCCGGGCTGCTCGACGACGCGGAGGCAACAGTCACGGGCACGCCGACCGACCTCTACTCCCTCGTCGTCCTCGGCGACCTCGGCGCCGTCACGATCGACGGCGACGTCGCCGCGGTCGAGCGGCTGGCAGCCGCGTTCGCTCCTTCACCGGCGGTCACGGCCGCCGGCTGAGCCCCGCCCTCGTGGCGTTAGATCAAGTCAGCGAAGCCGATGTCGTTGCCGCCGATCGTGAGGGTGACGACGTCGGTCGTGCCCCCGACGGTATCCGGCGAAATCGCGGACAGGCTCGTCTGGATCGGCGGTTTTCGTGGCCGTCTCGGGTTCCGTAGTTGGCCGAAGGAGGGTGGGTGCTCTCCCTGATGGCCGTGCGTCGGAGATGCCCCATAGTGGAAGCGACTGTCGAGGTAGCAACGACGTGTCCACAGAGACGATGCTCGAGGTGAGGCGCCCGGCGGGTCAGGAAGAAGCGCCGCGGGAAGCTACGCGTGCCCCGCTCATCGAGCTCGCCGGCGTCGAGAAGGTGTACAGAATGGGCAAGGTCGACTATCCCGCTCTACGCGGGGTAGACCTCTCGATTGACGCGGCGGAGCTCGTCGCGGTCGTCGGGCCGTCAGGCAGCGGCAAGACGACGATTCTGAACCTGGTGACGGGGATCGACCGGCCGACAGCGGGTTCGGTGACGGTGGACGGGCTCCGGATCGACACGATGAGCGAGGAGGAGCTGGCGATCTGGCGCGGCGAGCATGTCGGCGTCGTCTTCCAGTTCTTTCAGCTGCTGCCGACGCTGTCCGCGCTCGAGAACGCGGTGCTGCCGCTCGACTTTGCGCGCCGCGGCTCGAAGCGCGACCGCTTTGAGCGGGCGCAGCACAATCTCGCGCTGGTCGGGCTCGCGGAAAAGGCGGACCATCTGCCGTCGGAGTTGTCCGGCGGCGAGCAGCAACGGGTCGCGATCGCGCGCGCGCTTGCGTCCGACCCGAAGCTCGTCGTGGGGGATGAGCCGACCGGAAACCTCGACAGCGTTACCGCGGCGGAGATGTTCGAATTGCTCGAGCGGCTGAACGACGAGGGCAAGACGATCCTCTACGTGACGCACGACCTCGAACTGGCGCGACGGGCGCACCGGATCGTCACGATCCGCGACGGCGCTGTCGTCGCGTGAGGCGCCGGGCATGGTCTCGGCGCTCTCGCGCAAGTCGATCACCGACCTGAGCCGGCGCCGTTCGCGCACCATCTTCGCCGTCGCGACCCTCGCACTGGCAGTGGCGAGCATCGGTATCTTCGCGCTGCCGACGCTGATGGACAGCTCGATGCAGGCCGAGGTCGAGGCGGGGAAGCTGCCCGACCTGACCGTTTTCACGAGCCCGCTCGCGCTCGACCGGCAACAGCTGGCCACGCTCGCGTCGCTTCCGAACGTGCGCGCGGCGGAGCCGCGCTCGTACTTCGACGGCCGCGTCTACGTCGGCGCGCGCCGCGCGCCCGCCGTGGTCGTCGGCGTCCCGGACTTCGCCGCGCAGGACGTCGATGTCGTTCACGTCACCTCCGGTGCGGCGCCCCGAGCGAACGAGGTGCTCACCGAGCGCCAGAACGCGAACCAGGGGCTGCTCGACGTGGGCTCCGGAGACACGGTCCAGGTGATCGCCGCGAGCGGTATGACCGTGCCCCTTCGCGTCAGCGGCGAGGGACGCAACCTTGGCGGCGGCAAGGACGTGATCGACGGCAACGTCGTCGTCCTCTACGCGACGCCCGAGACGGTCGCCCTGTTCGAGCGGCGCCGCCGGCTACCAGTCGCTCGCCTTCCGCCTGGCCGACACGCGCCCGGCCGCGATCACCAAGACGACGGCGGCCGTCCGTCGTGCGCTCACGAGCGTCCCGGGATTCAACGGCTTCACGTGGCTGCCGGAGGTGCGCGCTGCAGGCGACTGGCCCGGGAAGTCCGACTTCGACGCGTTCACCAAGTTCTTCTACGTGATCACGGTTCTCGCGCTGCTGTCGGCGTTCGTGCTGATCGCCAACACGATGACAACGCTCGTCGCCGAGCAGACGTCCGAGATCGGAACGATGAAGGCGATCGGCGGCCGACGCAGGCAGATCACCGTCGTCTACCTGAAAACGGCCCTGTTGCTCGGTGCGCTCGGGACCGTCGTCGGAGTGGTCCTCGGCATCGTGCTCTCGAACCTGCTCGTCCGCTACCTCGGCTCGACCTTCTTCGCAATCGACGTCGGCTTCGACGTCGACGCGACGATCCTCGCCCTCAGCGTGCTCGTCGGCCTGCTCGCGCCCGCGTTCGCCGCGCTGCCGGCGATCCGGCGGGCCGTGCGTCTGCCGTTGCGCGACGCACTCGAGGCGACCGGCTCGGCGATCGGGAGCCAGGATGCCGGCGACGTCCTTCTGCGGCGCGTCCGCTTCCTGCCGCGGACACTGCAGATCGGGCTCCGCAACGTCGGCCGGCGCAGGCGCCGCAGCGTCACCACTGCAGTAATGGTCGCGCTCGCCGTCGGCAACCTGCTGGCCATCCTCGCCCTCGCCGCGGGCATCTCGCAGACGACGCATGCCGAGTGGCGCGACCACGGCGAGGACGTCAAGCTCATGGTCGGGGGCGACACGCGCACGGAGCAGTTGATCCGAACGACGCCCGGGGTCGCCGCGGTCGAGCCGATGTTCGATGCGCAGATCAGGCTCGCCGGCGAGGACGGGTACATCTGGGCCGTCCGTCAGACGACCATGTTTCGTTACCGGATCGCCCACGGACGCTGGTACACGCCGGCCGAGGAACGACTGCGCTCCCGCGTCGCCGTCGTCGAGCGCAACCTGGCGCGCGTCACCGACACCCGAGTTGGCGACCTCATACAGGTCGAGACCGGCAACGGCGCCGTGACACTGCGCGTGATCGGCATCGCCGCCAACCAACAGGAGAACGGCACAGTGCTCTTCGTTCCTCGCGAGACGATGCGCGCCGTGTTCGGCGCGACGCCCGCCGGCGCAGACGACTACTGGGTCCGCACGACCTCGCAGGACCACGCGCTGATCGACCGTGCGACCACACGGCTCGAGGACGCCATGGCCGCAGCCGGCTACGACGTCGGCACGGAGATCGAGTACGTGGGCGAGGCCGACAACGTCGCGAGCAACCGCACAATCACGACCTCGATCGCGGTGCTCGGCTTTCTGATCGTCGCGATCAGCATGGTCGGCCTCGCGAACGCCATCACCATGAGCGTGATCGAGCGCACGAGAGAGGTCGGCATCCTCCGCACGATCGGCGCGCGCGCACGCGACGTGCGCCGCATCTTTGCCGCCGAGAGTGTCGTGATCGCTCTCGCCGGGTGGCTGCTCGGGATCCCGGTCGGCTATGCACTCGACCGCTTCCTTGTCTGGATGGTGAAGGAGGTCGTCAACGTCCAGGTCCCGGTCACGTTCCCACCGGGCAACATCGTGCTGGCACTCATCGGTACCGTCCTGCTCGCCCTCCTGATCACCCTCCTGCCGATCCGGCGTGCCGTCCGCTACCGCCCAGGCGAAGCACTCCGGTACGCCTAGCGCGCCCAACTCCACGAGCAACGATGTTGCTGCGCTACGCGTTCGAGTCGATCAACGTGGCTCGCCACCGGCAGGTGGCCGGCTGAGACGATCGCGCGGCGATGCTTTGACGTCAGGCAGTGCTCGCCGCATGTGCCCCTCAGCTCCAGCCGGCGAGCACCGCCTCCGTCTCTGGCACCCGTCTAGCTTCACCGAGATCACTCTCCGTGCCAATTCGAACGTGGTGTCGGCCCGGTAACCACCTGGGTCAGGGGGGAACCGCGCCGCTCTTGCACTGCGGAATGAAGGGCCGACGGGTTCCCCGCGTGCGAGCTTTCCCGTCGACTCGGCCCGGCAAACAGCCGCTCGCTCGGCGAGCCGTGTTCAGATCGGCCGGCGTCAGCCTGCTCATCGTCGCTGCCGTCTCGTACGTCTTCGGCTGCCGGCGACAGACCGCAAGTTCTCGCTCGTCTTGGGTTGGCCGCGGCTGGAGTATTAAGACTCTGCGAAGTCGGAGCGCGGCGCCAAACTCGGCGGCCGATCGTGCGTCTTCTGTCTTTGCGTGACTGCTGCCTCGAGCGACGGATGGAGGGGAGACGATCGACGCCGCGATGACCGGCGCCGCGTCGCGTCGGCGCGTGCGCGGCGGGTGGGCGTGGCTTGCGGGGGGTGACGGCTTCGTCCTCCGGATGGTGCCGAGCGAGGCGAGCTTCTTCAACGGGCTCGGAATGTGGGTCGCGGGGATGGCGGTCGTCAGCGGCTTCGGGATGACGGTCGCTGCCAGCCAGTGGTGGAGCACGTCGATCACGAGCGTCCTGTGGGTGCTGCCGGTCTGGGCCGTGCTCTATTGCCTGATCGAGCGCCTCGTCCTGAAGAGCTTCGGCACGAGCTGGGCCTGGAACCTCGTGCTCACGATCCCGCGCTTGCTGCTCTCGCTCGCGATCGCGCTCGTGATCGGCCTGCCGATGGCGCAGGTGATCTACAGCGGGTCGATCAACGACGAGCTCAGCAAGACGACGACGGCACGGATCCACGAGGCGACGAACGAGATCACGCGCACCTACGACGCGAAGGTCGCTGCGGCGCAGAAGGAGATCGCGGCGGCGCAGGCCAAGGAGACGCGCCTCCAGCAGCAGGTCACGAACAGCCGCTTCCTCGCCGACTGCGAGGCCGGTCTTGCGAGCTGCTCGCAGACCCACAAGGTCGGCCGCGGGCCTTACTACAAGCGCGACGCCCGCCGGGCGGCCGCCGCCGCGGCGGAGCTGAAGCGCGCCCGTCCCCAGATCGCGGCGACGATCGCCGCGAACCGTCGCAAGATCGCGGTCTGGCGGGCCGCCGAGAGCAGCCAGATCGCGAACCGGGTCGCCACGATCAAGGCCGACCGCGACTTTCTCGCCCGCCAGGCGGCGCTCGACCGCGTCGAGAAGGCGAGTCCGGCCGTGACGAAGTACGTCGAGTTCTTCCTCGCGTTCCTGATCGCGATCGACCTGGTCGCGCTCATGCTCAAGCTCACCCATCTCTTCAGCACCGGCGGCGCCTACGAGCGGAGCGCGGCCGCGCTCCGGGCGAACGACCTCGTCGAGGTGCACCGCCTCCAGCAGCGCGCCACCGTCCTCACCCGCCGCATCACGCTCGAGGCGCAGGCGCGAGCAGGATGCCGACGAGCTCAGGATTCGGGGCGCGATCTCCCGCGAGCCTGAGCCCGAGACGGATGAGCTCGACGCTGAACGAACGCTCCGAGCCGCCGCCCGTCGCTCGGCGGCTCAGCGACCGCCATTCCGCTCGGCGACTGACGACCGGCAGGCCGCAGCGCGGTCGCCGCGAAGAGCGCGAGCCCGCATCGCTTGACTCCAAGCGTCCCGAGCCGCTCGTGATGTGTGCCGCCTCGTTACCTTCTGGTTGCGATGCACCATCGGGCCCGCCCGGGCTCGGCCGATCTGTCAGCATCGAAGCGATTCGCACGACACCGACCACCGAAGGAGCGCGCAATGGCAGACCAGATCTCCGATTCACCGATCCTGAATCTTCTCTCGACGATGAACCTGGCGGGAATCGAGGCATCGTCGTTGGATGCCCAGTCGCTGATGCTGGTGCGGATGGCCGCCCTCGTGGCGGTGGACGCACCGCCCGTCTCGTACATGCTCAACCTCCAGATGGCCGGCGAGGTGGATGTCGACGCGGAGGCCGTTGAAGGCATGCTTGCCGCGATCGCCCCGATCGTGGGCTCTGCCGGGTCGCTTCTGCCGCGGGCAAGATGGTGCGCGCGCTCGGACTCGAGATCAGCCTGGCAGAGCTCGACGAGGGCTGAGCTTCGCCCGCCTGTAGCGTCTCCTCTCCGCGGCCGCGAAGAGGAGACGCTGCGGCTCCGCTATGCCCCGCTTCAGGGGGTCGTTTGCCTGCACCCCGCCGCGCCGCGCGGCTTGGGACTTCGAGCCGGACTCGCGTCCTCGCCTAGCCGGTGACCGCGCGGACGAGCGGCAGGTAGCCGAGGCTGTGGCCGCTCTTGTTGGGGTGGTAGCTCTCGCCGGTGTTGAACAGGTTGAGGCCGTTCAGCCACGGGCTCGAGGAGCAGACCGCGTGGGTCGAGAACGATGAGATGGCGCTCTTGTAGGTCACGCCGGCAGTGGCCGCGTGAGCGGCGATCGTCTGGTCGAGGGCGTCGGCGAGCTGGTTCGCTTTCGTGCGCTCGGTCGCACTGATCCCGAACGCGCTGAGGCAGCCCGAGCCGTTGAACATCCGTGGGTAGCCCAGCACGACGATCTTCGCATTCGAGGCGGCGTGCCCCTTGATGGCTCCATAGACCGTGTCCAGGCGCGGGCCGAGGACGCTTTCGAGCGAGCCGCGGGTGCTGTCGAGCGCGGCGGAGCAGTCGGCGAGGGTGCATTGGTAGATCAGGTCGGCGAAGCCGATGTCGTTGCCGCCGACCGTGACGGTGGCGATCGTGGTCGTGCTGTCGACCGACTGGATCTGGTTGGCCATCAGGTCGGAGGTCTTGGCGCCGGAGCAGGCGACGAAAACGAGCGAGGTGCCCGGCCGCTGCTGGGAGAGCAGATACGGGTACGGCGGAGACACTGCGCTTGCAGGAGCTCGAGAGCGCGTAGCTGCCGGTGCCGACGCCAGAGGAGAAGCTGTCGCCGAGAGCGACGTAGCGGTCGGCGGCAGCGGCCGCCGGCACCGCCAGCAGGAAGGCCGCACCCAGGACAACGGAGACGCGAGCGACGCGCAACGTCAGGAACCTCGATCACCGAACCTCCCCCTTCATCGTCCGGCCTCCACGGCCCGAATGCGGGCGAGCCTACCACGCCGACCCGGGTGGGCTGAGCGGCGGCGCATTCGTGCAGCGTTTCGCCTGAATCCGGCCATCGCCGCTCGTTGACCCCGTTCGCAGCAACGACCATGTCCGATGCCGATCGGGACACCTTCCATCTGGGAGCAAGTGCGCCGACCAGAGGCTGGGGCCGCTAGCTTCACGCCGACGGACGTGCTCATATTCGTTGTGATGCACTCGGGATCACCATGCCCGTCTCGAGCGACCGACGACTCCGGGTGGGGGATCGGAGCCAGCGATCACCGCAGCTCGCCGCTGCGGAGCCTTCGAGCAGAGAGGTGATGCCGAGCCCATGACCGGTATCACGCAGCTGTCGGCGCTCGAGCTTCGCGAGGCATACCGCACCCGCGAGGTCTCGCCCGTCGAGGTCGTCGACGCCTGCGCCGGGCAGATCGCTCGAGTGGACGACGAGTTGGGCGCCTTCAACGCGCTCTGCCTCGACCGGGCACGGCTCGAGGCGCAGGCGGCCGAGCAGGCGTTCGCTCGAGGCGATGCCCCCGGTCCTCTGGCGGGCATCCCGTTCGGGGTCAAGGACCTGTTCGACAGCGAGGGCGTCGTCACGACCTATGGGTCGCCGATGTTCGCCGACCACGTGCCCGCCGCCGACGCCGAGGCTGTGCGCCGCGCCCGCGCCGCGGGAGCGATCCTTGTCGGGAAGACGCAGACGCACGAGTTCGCCTGGGGGATCTCGTCGGTGAACACGTTGCTGCGGACGAGCCGGAACCCGTGGGCGCCGGATCGGATCTCGGGCGGCTCGAGCGGCGGGTCCGCGGTCGCGCTCGCCAGCCACCAGATCCCGCTCGCGCTCGGCAGCGACACGGGCGGATCGATCCGCGTCCCGTCCGCGTTCTGCGGCATCGTCGGCTTCAAGCCGACCTACGGGCGGATCAGCCTCGCGGGCGTCTGGCCGCTCGCCCGACAGCCTCGACCACCCCGGGCCCATGGCACGGACGCCCGCCGACGCCGCCCTGCTGTTCGAGGCGATCGCCGGCCACGACCCGGCGACCCGGCGACCGAGGACGTACCCCTCGCCGACGTCGACGAGGCGCTCGCCCGCGGTCTCGAAGGGCATACGCGGTCGGCATCTGCCCCGACCTCCACCAGGTTCCGCTCACACCCGACGTCGCCGCGATCTTCGACGAGGCTGTGCGGACGGTCGGCGCGCTCGCGGCCGCGAGTCGACGAAGTCGGCTTCCCGGAGGCAGCCACCGTCTACGAGACGTTCGGCGTCGACGCAGCGGGCCGAGGCGCTCTTCACCCATCGCGAGGCCGGCCTCTACCCGGGTCGGGCGGACGAGTACGGCGCGGACGTCCGCGGCCGCCTCGAGATGGCCGCGCGCGAGGGCACCGGCGAGTACCTGCGCGCCGCCGCCGAACGACAACGGCTCCGGGCCGGGTTCGCGCGCGTCTTCCGCGAAGTCGACCTGCTCCTGACGCCGGTAGCGGCAGGCCCGCCGTGCGCGATCGGGCAGGAGACGGTCGACCACCTCGGCTCGCCGATCGAGTTCCGCCGATCTCGTCATGAGCTACACGGTTCCGCAGGACCTCGCCGGCCTGCCGGCGTGCGCCGTGCGGGCCGGCTTCGACGACCTCGGCCTCCCGGTCGGCGGTGCAGTTCACCGGGCGCGCCGTGGGAAGAAGCGCGCGTCCTCGGCGCCGCCCACGCGTTTTGGTCGGCCACCGCCGACGTCCAGAGCCGCTGGCCGGATCTTCGCAGCTCGTTGCGGGAGACCCATCAACGTAAGGGAGGGCGATGATGTGGAAGGGGCAGCTACCGGTGCGCGGTCACGCTCTCGGTCGACTTCGACGCCGAGACGCTCTGGAGCGGCACGTTCAAGCTGACGACGCCGAGCCCGCTGTCGCGCGGCGACTACGACATCCGCGCCGGCCTCCCGCGCATCCTGCGCACTGCTCGAGCAAGCACGAGCATCCCGGCCACCTTCATGGTGCCGGGACAGGTCATCGACGAGCACCCCGACGCGTGCCGCGAGATCGCCGGCCCGCGGCGTGCGAGGTCGGCTACCACGGCTACCACCACGAGAGCGTGCTCGACATCCCGATCGACGAGGAGCGCGAGCTGATGCGGCGCGGGATCGGACGCATCGAGGAGACGTTCGGCGACGACGCCGCGCGGCAACCGCTCGCCGCCGTTCGCACTCGGGCCCAACACCGCCGACCTGCTCGAGGAGTTCGGCTTCGCCTACGACTCGAGCCTGTTCGGCCACGACGAGCCGTACCGGCCGCGCGTCCCGCGTCACCGGCGGCGCGCTGCGCGACTTCGTCGAGCTGCCCGTCAGCTGGGAGCTCGACGACGCGCCGTACTTCCTCTTCAGCTTCTTCCCGTACATGTCCGGGCTCTGCGACGCCGTCGCAGGTGCTCGAGATCTGGAAGGCGGAGTTCGACGGCTCGTACGCGGTCGGCGGCTGCTTCCTGCTCGTCGTCCACCCCTTCTGCATCGGCCGCCACCCGCGCATCGCGATGCTCGACGAGCTGCTCACCTACATCAAGGGCTTCCCGGACGTCTGGTTCGCGACGCACCTCGAGGTCGCGGAGGAGTGGCGCGCGATCCAGGTCGAGGCAGGGACGTGGGACGAGCCTCACTAACCCGCAGGAACACTCGCCTCACCGCGCGGGCCCCCAGCTGAGCGGTCATGTGGAAGCATCGAGGCACGAAGTCGGCGCCCCCTGTTGACATGTGCAACGCCCGGCGCTGCGAACAGCGATCGGCGGTTAGACGGTGGCGGTGCTCGGCGGCGCGTCCGGAGTCTCGGCTTGTGGATGCGCTCTGCCGCGCTTCCAGATGAGGATGCTGACGGTCGCCGTCCAGACGATGAGCGCGACGAGTCCCAGGAGCCCGGCCGGGGTCGCTGTCGCGATCCCGATCACGATCGCCGCCCAGCCGAGCCACTTTGGCAGTTGCGCGCCGCGCAAGATCGCGATCCCGCTCGCGAGCCCGAACACCAGGCCGCCGGCTGCGACCGGAAGGAAGAGCTTGAGGGCGAGCACGTTCAGCGCCTGCGCTGCGGCCGGCGCCAGGTGGTTGGGAACGGTCGCGAGCGTGTAGTCGAAACCGAAGTACACACAGCCGCCGGCCGTCAGCACGGCCGCGCCCGCCAGGACGACGGAACCGAGCGCCGCCGCGGCAGTCGTGCGGTGCAGGTAACCGCGCAGCGAGCCCGCAAAGAGCAAGAAGAACGCCAACGCGAACATCCACAAGTAGTCGGACGTCTTGGCGCTCGAGCCATGAGCCTCGTAGAACGCGATCACACGTGCACCGCTGGCGGTCGCACTCGGCGCTCCCGGCGCTGTTCCGAAAGCAGCCACCGCCAGCACCGCGAACACGACGCCGGTCAACGGTGCTAGACGACCCAAACGATCCGACACGGTATCCATCCTCTCGCTGACGTACGGGTACCCGACGCGTTACGCAACCTCGGGCAGGAGATGCGAGGGTACGACAGTCCCGACCGGGGCCGCAAGCCTCCCGACGCGCCGATTCTCTGTCGCAGGGAAGCTGCTCATTTGCCCCATTGGTGCTCCCCCCGCTGTAAGAAATCGGCGCCTGGTGCCCTCGATCGAGATGTTCCCGATCTTCGGGCGGCACCCAGGCCGCGCACGGCAATCCGGGTTTGGCCTCCAGGATGAGGTTGAAGGGGGTTTCGGTGGCTCGCCGGACGTGGCTGAATCCTCACTTCTTTGATCACGGCGGCGAGCACCGGTCCGTCTCGGCAGGGTCGGAGGTAGTTTGTCCGGCAATAGGGAGGTCGAGATGAACGATCCGGCGAAGGTCGAACTGTTGCGAAGGGTGGCGGATGCGTTCAACCGCCACGACCTCGAAGCAATCATGGCGGCCTTTAGCGACGAGTGTGTCTTCGAGTCGCCTCGCGGGCCTGATCCGTGGGGCAAGCGGTTCGATGGGAAGAGCGCAGTGCGCGAAGGACTTGCCGCGCGATTCGCCGGAATCCCCGATGTCCACTACGGCGATGACGAACATTTCGCGTGTGGCGAGCGCGGTGTCTCGGAATGGACTCTGACCGGCACGACGATCGACGGCGAGAAACTCGAGGTGCGCGGGTGCGACCTCTGGACCTTCGACACCGAGAACAAGATCAGCCGCAAGGACTCGTTCTGGAAGATCCGCCAGTCCTGATCCCGCAATTCGCTGTTCTCCCCATTCGGTCCGGGCCACTGAGGTGGGCGGAGCCTCGCCTGCGCCATCCGGAATGTCCCCGGACGCACGCCAGTGCCCGAGTCGGCGTATTCTCTTCGAGATGCCCGATGATCTCGGGACGCGATTCGTGAGAGCGGTCGCCGCGAGGGATGAGGCGGCCCTAGGAGCGTGCTTCGTTCCAGACGTCGAGTTCCGGGCGTTAACTCCGCCTGGGCTCAGGGAGCGGAAAGGTGCGGTCGAAACAGCGGCGCTGTTTTCGCGGTGGTTCGGCGATTCGACCGACCTTCACCTACTCCACTCGCGCGGCGATGAGGTCGGAGACCGCCTCCATCTCTCGTATCGGCTCAGTGGGGTCGAGGGGGGCGAGCCGTATGTTGTCGAGCATCACCTCTTCTGCACCATCAGCAACGGCAAGATCGAGCGTGCTGACCTTCTCTGTTCGGGCTTCCGCCCGCCCGCGACCACAAGCACGTAGAGCGTCGCCCAGGCGAGTGCGGGCGGAACAAGAACGCCGTGTCAGGAATCAGGTGCCGCGGCAGGCGCCCGGTACTGGACCTCCTGGGCCTTGCGCAAGGCGTCCATCGTCTCGTCGACGACGCTCGCGCAGGCGAGGCTTGTGTGGCCATTTGCTCCGTCGTATGGTGTCGCGAACCTCGTCGAGGAGGCGACATGACGACCATTCTTGTTCGCTGCCGGGTAGCCGATTATGAGTCGTGGCGGCAAAGCTATGAGCAGTTCTTCGCCTCGCCGCTGGGAAGTCACGTACGTTCCGCGCGCATCTGGCGCGGACAGGACGACCCGAACGTCGTCGTTCTCGCAGAGACGTACGACTCCCGCGAGGTGGCGGAGGCGGACGCTACGAATCCGGCGATGGAAGAGGCGATGGTGCGTGACGGTGTCGACCTGGCGTCCGTTTCGATGGACTACCTCGACGACGTTGGGTCGCTGACGCGCTAGCTGCGAACGCGTTAGCGGCGGAGGTTGGTTACTCATGTGACTGTGAGACTCGGTGGGCTGGTCTGTCTGGGGTTGTTGCCAGCCTGGTGTCGTGCTGCTGCTCGTGACTCGTCATGTGACTGGCCGCTTCGTGCGTGCCTTGCTAAATGATCCGTCCGGGTGGCAGGGCGGCGCCGGTCTGGCGCCCGCTGTTGGCTTGATCAGGAGCTTGTCCGCCCTTCGGGGGCGTGACTCATCACAGTCTTGCCGTTGCGGTTTCCCTGCACTCAGACCGGCGTCACCGGACCCTACGAGTCGGAATCGGAGGATCAGCGGGATGCTTGCAGATCAGGTGGATTACGTCGTTGGTGTTGACACGCACCGGGATGAGCATGTGCTTGCTGTTGTGGTCGCGTCGACGGGCTCGGTTGTGGCGCGAAGGTCGGTGGCGACCACCTCGCGCGGGTACGGGCAGGCGCTGCGGTTCGCTGACGAGCACGCCTCGGCCGGCGTGTGTGGGCGGTTGAGGGTGCAGGCCACTACGGGGCCGGGCTCGCCCGTCACCTGGGCGGTCGCGGCGAGAGGGTGCTCGAGGCCGGCCGCAGTCCACGCAACGAACGGCGGCTGCACGGCAAAGACGACGGGCTCGACGCGATCCGGGCTGCCCGCGCGACGCTCACGGGCGACAACCTCGCGTTGCCGAGAGCGGGACAACGACAGGAAGCGTTCCGGCTGTTGATGCTCGCACGGCGCGGCGCCGTTGATGTCCGTAGCCAGGCGCTCGTTCAGCTACGCAGCGTGATCGTGACCGCACCCGACCAGCTCCGCTCGGAGCTGCGCGGGCTGACCCAGAAGCAGCTGCTTGATCGCTGCCGTCTTCTGCGCCGCTCAAGCAGTCGCACCCCGGACGAGCTCGCTGCGACGCTCGTGCTGCGCACCCTCGCCCGCCGCGTCCATCGGCGACCGTGGAAGCAGCCGAGCTGCAAGCAGAGATCCTTGCCCACGTACGGGCGCTCGCACCAAGTCTGCTCGACGAGCCAGGCGTCGGGCCGATCGTCGCTGCCCAGCTGATCGTCAGCTGGTCCCACAAAGGCCGCGTCCGCTCCGAAGCCGCCTTCGCTCGGCTCGCCGGCGTCGCACCGATCCCCGCCTCAAGCGGACAGACGATCCGGCAGCGGCTCAGCCGCGGCGGCGACCGCCAACTCAACCGAGCTCTCCACACCGTGATCCTCCACCGGCGCCTGCACGACCCCGCCACCAGGAACTACATCGAACGACGAATCACCGAAGGAAAGACCCAAAGAGATGCCGTCCGGCTCCTCAAGCGCTACCTCGCCCGCCACCTCTACCGCGTCCTCAACCACGAGCCGAAGATGACTTGACAGTCATAGGAGCATCATTCCCGCACGCTCGGGCCGCCGAAGGCCCTTCTGTTCGACTGACTGAACGCGTTGTGCGAACTCGTACAAACCTCTATCCTCCCGACCGTGGAAGGCGAGATGACGCGGGAGTTGTGGTCGCTTCCAGGTGACGGCGAGCACATCTGGTTTGTCAACGCACTCGTGACGATCAAGGTTCCCGGCGAAGCGGTCGACGGGCGCATGACGATGATCGAGTTCCTGATGCCAAAGGGCGCCTCGCCGCCCCGGCACTTCCATCCTCAGGATGAAACGTTCACGATGATCGACGGGACGTTGACGTTTGTCGCGGGCGATCAGCGGTTCGTGTGCGAGGCGGGAGCGAACTCGATCGTTCCCAGCGGGGTTGAGCACACTTTCCGGGTGGAGAGCGAAACCGCGAAGCTCGTCGCCGTCTACGCACCGGCAGGGATGGATCATTGTTTTCGCAACGCGGGCATGCCAGCCGTCAGTCCCACGTTGCCGCCGCCGGATGCTCCGACTCGACCGTTCGACGAGATCGAAGCGATCCTGGCCGCCAACAGCAATCACAACGTCGGCCCGCCGATGGGGCCGGATGACTAGCCAGCGAAGCTGACAACAGCCGCGGACGCCAGGCCACCTTGCCCCAAACCGCTTCCGCCCGGCCGGGTGACATTCCCGAACT
>CAWAKM010000012.1:0-89949 GCA_963782615.1 uncultured Thermoleophilia bacterium
TTGAGGCTTCGCGTCTTGCTCGCTCCTCGAGGAACACCGCTGCGAGGGGATGCAACTCGAGCTTGCCGCCGCGCTCTTCGAGCACGCCCAGGGTCAGCGCTTCCGTGCACACTCGTTCAGCGCGCTCGGGGCCGAGCAATTCCGCAGCGAGCTCGCGGTCGAGGCTCGGCGCGGTGGCGAGTAGACCGAGGCCGATCCTGATCTCCGGCTCGAGGCCGCGATAGACCTCGTCGGCAAAGAATTCGTAGAGCTGCTCGGGAAGCTCGAGATCCTCGTCAGGCATAGGTGACTCGGTGGTTGTCAGGCTCGCGAGACCGATCACTGCAGGCCAGCCGCCCGCAAGTGCAAGCAGGCCGGGGCTCATACCGTCGCGTCCGCCGGCGAGGAGGTCGTCCACTTCGTCCTCGCTCATCGCCAACATGCTCGGGCCGATCTCGAGAACGTCGCCGTACAGAATGCTGCGAGTCGACACCCAGCTCGGTCGATCCCGCGTCGAGATCAAGACCTGCACCGGCGACTGCTGGATGATCCCCTCGACGAACGCCTCCGCCGTCGCCGACTCCCGAATGTGCTGATAGTCGTCCACCGCGATCCACGCGTTATCCGGCCATGCCGCGAGATCCTCGGACAGCAGATCGATGAGGACGCCGAGTTCGTCGGCCGGGTCGGTCGTCGCATTCAGCCGCTCGCACAACCTCCGGTCGCAGCCGGGCAGGATCTCCGCGCCTGCCGCCGCCATCTGCCGGGCCAGAACCGCCACGTCGGCCGAGGAGCGTCGCGCCCGAATCCATGCCACCCGACGTCCGTGCGCGGCCCATTGCTCCGCCAGAGTGGTCTTCCCGTACCCCGGGGCAGCCACCAGCATGCGCACCCGAGCCCGTGACCGGTCGAGCGCCCGGATCAGCCTCGGGCGCTCCAGGATTCGGCGACGCCGCAACGGTGGCTTCGGGAAGTCCGGCATGTCGTCGACCTGAGAGGCTACAGCAGTCGAATTCACGGAGGAAAGCGCGCCCGCGAGGCAGCGATGCCTGGCCGGGGGCCGTCGAGGTTCAGGTCCCCGGCTGCCGAGGCAACACACCAAGGCTGGCCGAGAGCGGATCCTCGCCGGTGAGCACCCGGAAGGCGACCGGGATCTGCCGACGCCGGCTCACGCCCAGCTTCGAGCGCAGCGTGTCCGAATGCGCCTTTGCCGTACGTGGCGAGATCCCGAGCCGCTCTCCTACCTCGTCGTTCGAGCATCCCGCCGCGATCAACGCGACGACCTCACGCTGCCGCGACGTCAAGCCCGCCCCTCTCTGGATCGTTGTCGTGATCATGCCGCGAGAGGCTACTGACCCCCGTTCGAGAGCACCATTCCTCGCCGGGTGTAAACCCGGATGTAACTGATGCACAGACGTCCTGCCGACGCCTTTCACGGGGCCATCCCGACGCGCCGAACTCTTCACCTGATCGTGCGGTTGCGGTTTTCCCGCGCCGCCCCGCGCATCCATCCCGGATGCACAGCCGCGCCTGCTCGGACACGCTTCGGAGATGAGCGATCTCGGGCAGGATGCCGGCATGGCGATCGACGTCATCCTGCGGGACGGCACCACCTTGCGGCTGCGCGCTCCCGTCGATGACGACGTTCCGGCACTCGTGGCGTTCTTCGCGGCGCTGTCGATACGCAGCCGCTTCCTTCGCTTCCACGGCCTCGCCCTGGCCGGTGACCGCTTCGTACGTACCCTCGTGGCGCCCGACTGGGCGGAGAAAGGGTCGCTGATCGGCGTCATGGGCGAGGCCGGTGAGGAGCGGATCGTCGCGGTCGGGAACTACGTCCGTCTCCGCGACCCACACACGGCCGAAGCGGCATTCGCAGTCGCTGACGACTTCCAGCGCAAGGGCATCGGGACCCGCCTCCTCGAGCAGCTCGCACAACGGGCCGCTGCGCGCGGCATCGAGGGGTTCATCGCCGAAGTTCTGCCCGAGAACCAGACGATGCTCTCGGTGTTCGAGAACATCGGCTTCCGGGCCACTCGCGTGCTCGACGGCGGCGTCGTCGAGGTCCGGTTCTCCATCGAGTCGACCGAGCGCTACCAGGCGCGCGTCGACGAGCGCGACCACGTCGCCGTGACCGCGTCGCTGAGGCCGTTCTTCGAGCCCAGGACCGTTGTAGTGGTCGGCGCCTCGACGCGGCGCGGTTCGATCGGCGGCGAGCTGTTCCGCAACATCCTCGCTGGCGGGTTCACCGGGGCGGCGTACCCAGTCAACCGTTCGGGCGAGCCCGTCGCCGGGGTCCGTGCCTACAGCTCGATCGAGGAAATCACCGATCCGGTCGACCTGTGCGTGATCTGCTTGCCGGGTGACCGCGTCATCGATGCCGCGGAAGCCGCGCTCCGCACCGGCACGCGCGCTCTCTGCGTCATCTCGGCAGGCTTCGCGGAAACCGGGCCCGACGGAGTCGGCCGACAGGAACAGCTGCTAACCCTTGTCCGCGCCCACGGAGCACGGCTCGTCGGCCCCAACTGTCTCGGCATCGCATCCGCCGCCGTCGGCCTCAACGCCACGTTCGCGCCGCGCGCATTTCCGGCCGGTCGAATCGGATTCTCATCGCAATCGGGTGCACTCGGGCTCGCCCTTCTCGAGCGAGCCGAGGCTCGCGGCCTCGGCCTCTCGGCGTTCGTATCGATCGGTAACAAGGCCGACGTCTCGTCCAACGACCTGCTCGAGTGGTGGGAGGATGACACCGGCACCGATCTCGTCCTGCTCTACGTCGAGTCGTTCGGCAACCCCCGCAAGTTCGCCCGGATTGCACGCCGGCTCGCCCGCGAGAAGCCCGTGCTCGCCATGAAGAGCGGACGTTCTCGGGCCGGCCAGAAGGCTGCAGGATCACATACCGCTGCCCTCGCCGGCTCGGATACTGCCGTCGACGCGGTCTTCCGCCAGGCTGGAGTGATCCGCGCCGACACCCTCGCCGGATTGCTCGACATCGCCGCTCTCCTCTCCAGCCAGCCCGTTCCTCGAGGACGGCGGGTCGCAGTGCTGACAAACGCCGGCGGGCTGGGAATCCTCTGTGCCGACGCCTGCGAGGGAGCAGGACTGGAATTGCCGCCGTTGAGCGAGGAAACACGCGCGACACTGGCGGCCTCGCTTCCCACCGAGGCATCGGTGGCAAATCCCGTCGACATGCTCGGCTCCGCCACAGCGGAGAGCTTCCATACGGCGCTCCCGGTGATCCTCGCCGATCCAGGCATCGATGCAGTCATCGTCCTCTTCGTGCCGCCGGTGGCCGTCGAGGCAATCGATGTCGGCGCGGCGATCAGCAGAGCAACCGCCGACGCCGACCAGCCCGATAAGCCAGTGCTCGCCGCCATCCTCGCCGCGACAGGGGCGCCCGCGACTCTGCGATCTGCCGCCAACATCCCATCGTTCTCCTATCCCGAGGCTGCCGCCAGCGCGCTCGGCCGCGCCGTGGAGCACGGGGAATGGCTCCGCCGCTCCGCCGGTACCGTCCCTGAGATCGAGGATCTCGACATCGCAGGGGCGGCAGCAGTCGTCGCCACCGCCCTCGCACACCGCGATGAGGCGTGGCTCGACCCGGCCGAGACGCGCCGACTGCTCGCGGCCTACGGGATCCCGCTCGTCGGCGAGCGAGTCGCCACCACGCCTGACGAGGCGGTCGCGGCGGCCGACGAGCTCGGCTATCCCGCCGTCGTCAAAACCGCCGAGGCAGGGGCGCACAAGACCGAAACCGGCGGGGTCGCACTCGATCTCGCAGACGCCGAGAGTGTCCGGGCAGCCACCGCACGCATTGGAGTTCCCGTCATCGTGCAACCGATGATCACGGACGGGGTCGAGCTCCTCGCCGGAGTGGCGCAGGACCCGGTCTTCGGGCCGCTCGTCGCCTTCGGCCCGGGGGGTGTGCTCGCCGAGCTCATCGGCGACGCGCACTTCCGGCTGACGCCTCTGACGGACATCGACGCCGAGGAGCTCGTCACCTCCGGCAAGGCGGGGAGGCTCATCGCCGGTTTTCGCGGCGCACCGCCCGCGGATGCCACGTCGCTCGCCGACATCCTCCACCGGCTCTCCCGGCTCGCCGACGACCTCCCGGAGCTCGCCGAGCTCGACCTCAACCCGGTGATCGGCCTTCCCGATCGGGCCGTCGTAGTCGACGCGCGCATCCGGGTCGCACAACCGCAGCTGCGGGTCGACGCCAAGAGCTGGTAGACCGGATCGAGGACGCCGGCATGCTTCCCGACCAGGTGCGGCAGCTGCGCGACCGGGGCCTACCCGCGATCGCACTCGGGTCGATCGTCGCCGGAGGGGCTCTCTGGCTGCTCGGCCAAGAGACCTGGGCCGACCTTGCCTGGGCAGCGGGAGCGGGCGTCGTGCTCGTCCCGCTCGTGTTCTCGACGGCCCGCTCTCTGCTGCGCGGAGATGTCGGCGTCGACGCGATCGCCCTCGTCGCGATCGTCTGGGCGCTTGCACTCGGCGAGTTCCTGGCCGCCGCGATCGTTGCCCTGATGATGTCGGGGGGTGCTGCGCTCGAGGCATGGGCGGCCGGGCGCGCACGGCGCGAGCTCCGACTCCTCGTCGAGCGGGCGCCGCGGGTAGCGCACCGCTACGTGGGCGACGCGCTGGAGGAGGTGAACGTCGACGATCTGCAGCCCGGGGACGTCGTCTCGGTACGCGCCGGTGAGATCGTGCCGGCCGACGGCGCCGTCACGAGCGGCGAGGCCGTCGTCGACGAATCCGCACTGACGGGTGAGGCGCTGCCCGTCACGATCGCCAGCCACAACCATGTGCGCTCGGGGACGGCGAATGCCGGCGACACCTTCGATCTCCGCGTCACGGCAACAGCGGCGGAGAGTGCGTACGCCGCCATCGTGCGGCTCGTGCGGGCGGCCGAGACGGATCGAGCCCACTTCACGCGGCTCGCAGACCGCTACGCGGCGTACTTCCTACCGTTCTCGCTCGCGATTGCGGGCATCGCCTGGCTCGCGTCCGGGGACTCGACGCAAGGCCTCGCCGTCATGGTCGTCGCGACACCGTGCCCACTCATCCTTGCCGCTCCCATTGCTTTCGTGGCAGGCCTGTCGCGGGCCGCCCGGGCAGGCATCATCATCAAGGGTGCGGGAGCTCTCGAGCGGCTCGGCACTGCGAAGACCGTATTGCTCGACAAGACCGGCACGCTCACCCTCGGTCTACCCGAACTCGAACGCATCATCCCGCTGGGCGCTCTCGATGCCGACGAAGCGCTACGGCTCGCCGCATCGCTCGACCAGATGTCCGCCCACGTACTTGCAGAGAGCCTCGTCGCCGGGGCGACTCGGCGGGGAATTGAGCTCGCTCTCCCTACCGAGGTCAAGGAGGATCCCGGCAGCGGCATCATCGGAAATGTCGGAGGGCACCGGATCGCCGTGGGCTCGAGCGGCTGGCTCGAGGCCAACGGCTACGACGGTGCGCGCGACCAGGCACGGGCACACGACACGGGCGACGGAACCGGCCGCGCCAAGATCCTCGTCGGCGTCGACGGCGCACTCACCGCCGTGATCGTGATGGGGGACCGGCTCCGCCCCGGGGCCGACACGCTCGCGCAGGAGCTCCACAGCGCCGGAATCGCCCACGTAGCGCTCGTCACCGGAGACCGGCCCGAGGTCGCCAACGAGGTTGCCCGGAGCGCCGGCATCGAGCACGTCTACGCGGAACAGACACCCGAGGAGAAGCTCGATGTCGTGCGTGCGATCCGGGGCCTCCCCGGCTTTCGGAATGTCGTCATGGTCGGCGACGGGATCAACGACGCGCCCGCGCTCGCGCTCGCGGACGTGGGCATCGCGATGGCGGGCAAAGGCGCGACTATCTCGTCCGAAACGGCGGATGTCGTGATCACGGTCGACAATGCCAACCGGATAGCGCTTTCGATCCTGGTCGGCCGTCGCTCGCTTCACATCGCCCGCCAGAGTGTCATCTTCGGCCTCGGCCTCTCGGTGGCCGCAATGATCGTGGCTGCCTTCGGCTACCTTCCACCGGTCTGGGGAGCGCTCTTCCAGGAGGTCATCGACGTTGCGGTCATACTCAATGCCCTCCGCGCCCTCCGTGGCTGAAGCAGCCGAGGCCGGGAAGACCGCAGGGCGATCCGCGTCCGCCCCGATGCCGTCTCGGCCGCCACCCGCGACGATCGGTGCATAAACCTAGATAGGAGAGGATGACCGATGAAGGTCCAGGATCTCATGACCACGGATGTCGCGACGACCGGCCCCGACGCCCTGCTCAAGGAGGCGGCCGTGGAGCTCGTCCGGCGCAAGATCTCGGGGATGCCGGTCGTCGACGACGACCGTCAGGTCCTGGGCGTGTTGTCCGAAACGGACATCCTGGCGAAGGAGGGTGACCCGCGACGTGGCAGCGGCTTTCTCCAGTGGCTCGTCGACCCTGGTGACCCCTGGATCACGGCGCGGTTCGACGCGGTGACCGTGGGGGAGGCGATGTCCACGCCGGCGCGGACGATCACGCCTGATCGCCGCGTTGTGGAGGCGGCCACGATCATGCTCGATGAAGACATCAACCGGCTGCCGGTCGTTGATCCGGACGGGACGCTCGTGGGCCTCCTCAGCCGCGGAGATCTCGTGCGCGCGTTCGCTCGCTCGGACGACGAGATCCGCAGCGAGATCGAAGAGGACGTCATCCGCAAGGTCATGTGGCTCAACCCCGCGGCCGTCGAAGTCATCGTCACGAACGGCGTCGTGACTCTGGCCGGCGAAGTCGCCTCGGAGGCCGACGCCGAGCTGCTGCCGACGTTTGCACGCAAGGTGCCGGGCGTGGTCGACGTGAGCTCGTTGCTGACGTACCGGGCGTCATAGGCCAAGGTACGCCCTCGCCCTGGAGCCGCTGGAGGCCCTGGAGCCAGGGGGCCTACCTCGCCCAAAAGGGCACGCAGGATGCCCCGATCGCGACGACAGAGCCTGGCGCTACTTCCGGGTGGACTCGCGGACGTACGCCGCGACGTCCGCGATCTGCTGCGTGCTCAGCTGACCCTTGAACGCCGACATCGCACCCTTGCCGTTCGTAACCCGCAAGATGACGAGCGCCGTCGACGGCTTGTTGACGTCGAGCGAAGGACCCACATTCCCGGTCGATCCGGCCGCCGAGAGGGCATGGCATCCCCCGCACCCGGCACTCGCGAACACCTCGGCTCCGGCTTCCGCGTTCCCGGTCACCGCTGTGCCACCACCGGTGGTCGCCGACGTGGTGGCCGTCCCGCCCCCCTTGCCGTGCTCCCGCCCGACGAGGTACCCACCAACTGCGAAAGCGAATGCCAGGAGCAGGGCGACCAGCACGAGTGCGGCCTCGGCCGCGTGCACAGACCATTCCTTCGTGGACGTCGCCGGAATCGGGATTCCACGCTCGTCGAAAGTCGCCGTGCCCGCCTTCCCTCGCAGGGTCTGCGTGACGTTCCAGAAAAACAGCGCCTGCGCTGCCGCGAGCAGGAACACGAGGGGTAGCGAGATCCGCGTCAGCGCGTCGTAGTTCGACGGCAGCACCGACCAACGCCGCGGGGCGCCGTCGAGACCCTGGACGAGCCAGAGGCCGAATACGAGCATGCCGATGACGAACGTCGTCCAGACGTGGATCCAGGCCAGCTTCTCGCTGTAGAGAGCCTTGCCCGAGAGCTCGGGTAGCAAGGCGTAGATGGCGCCGAAGATCAGCAGCCCGATGTTCAGCATCGCCATGTGGTGGAAGTGGCCTACGATCCAGAGCGTGTTGTGAACGGCCACGTCCAGTGCGATCGTCGCATTGACGACGCCCGAGAGCCCCGCGAGAAGCCAGCCGACGAGACCGAAGAAGAGTGCCGTCGACGCGGGCGTCCAGCGGAAACGCGACCGGTAGATCGTGAACGCGAGGCTGTACAGCGAGAGCGCCGAGGGCAACACGAGCGCGAACGTGATCGGCTGCATGGCCGTGTTGATCTGCGCCTGCGGGGTGCCGCTCGGGTAGTCGAGGTAGAGGTGGTGGGCCCACACGAACACGTTCGCAATGACGGCGACCGTCCACGCGATCGCGATCACGTGGCCCGCCACGAGCTCACGGCCGGCGTAGCGTGGGATCAGCCAGTAGTAGACGGCGACCGCAGGGAAGAGCAAGAGGTAGACGACAGGGTGGCCGAACCACCAGAGGATGTTCTTCGCCAGCAACACATTCGCCGGGCCGACGACGTCCATCGACTGCAGGATCTGCCAGATCAGCAGCCCGGCGAGAGGAAGGGTGGCGACGATCATGTCGAGCCCGATCACTGCGAGCGGGATCACCGGGTAGGGAACGGGTCGTGGGTTGGTGGCGAACGTACGGGGCATCAGGAAGCCCCAGCCGAAGGAGATTCCGAGCCGCTTGCCGATCGAGCTCGAGACGCTGTGGAGCGCCTCGCGGTTCGTCACCGTGTGCAGGATGCCGAAGCACCAGGTGACGATGGCGAGCCCCGCGAGCAGGACGGAGAACGAGAACAGTCCCGTGGCCCATGCACCCCAGTTCCCGGCGCCGTAAAACGGCAGTGGGTAGAGGAAGACCCAAGAGGCCCCGAAGCCCATGAAGATGGTCGTGACGATGACGCCGAGGACACCGAGAACCATCAGCCACCACGTGAGGCGCGCCATCACGAGGCCGAACCCGCGCACCGGGAAGCCGACGCCGGCAAGGGTCCACCACGCCAGCCCCATGACGGCGAAGCCGGCCCAACCGACAAACGCCCCCAGACCGTGCGCCGTCATCATCGCGTACCAGAAGTTGTCCCCCACCCGGGCCTGCGGCACGGCCTGGCTCCACCGGAGCACGACCCCCAGCAGGCCGGAGGCGGCCAGGATCGCCGTCGAGCCGACGATGTAGCTGATCGTGAGTCGACGGGCGATCGCGAGCGAGCGCTCGTCGATCATGCCGGCCTCACGACAAAGGTCGACGTCATCAGATGATGGCCCGCGCCGCAGAACTCGAGGCAGCGAACCGTGTAGACGCCCGGTTCCGTGAACGTGTGCACGATCTTCTGCTCGTTGTCCGGGACGACCTGCGCCTGGAAGATGAGAACGTCCTTGGGGTTGTAGACGCCGAAGCTGTGCGCCACGTCACTCGAGCGGGCGAAGAAGGCGACGGGTCGCCCGGCAACGATCGGCTGCGGCGCGTCGATCGCCCAGGCGTACTGCACGCCCGTGACCCGCACGACCTGACCCCGAGGGCCGGCTGTATCGCCGTAGGGCACGTAGAAGATCGTGCCCAAGAGGAGTGCGAACAGGACGACCACAACAATCACGAGCCAGGTCGTCTCGCGGCGCGACCAGGTTCCGGCGCGGTCTTCCTCGAGCGGCCGGTGGGTCGACTGGAAGACGGCGAACGAGATCGCCGCGCCGAGCACGACGGCGATCGAGTATGCAACGGTGATGATGACCGCCGTTTGGCTCACGCGCACCATCCTCCCCAATCCTCCGGATGGACCGCATCCGTCTTTCACGCACACCCACTGCGGGAATCCCGCAATGGATCCGGCGGCGTCACGGATGCACGACGGCTGTTTGACGAGCACGATCGTCAAACATGCGTGTAATCCTGGTCGCGACCGACGGATCCGCCGCCGCAGGTGCCGCGCTGGACGCGGCGATCTCGCTGGCGGCCGAGACCGGCGACGAGATCGCCGCCATCACCGTGTGGCGGGCGTTGCAGGGTGACTTCGGGCTCGCCTACCCCTCCGCCGCCATGCTCGACGAGCTCCTCGATGCCGAACGGAGACACGCGGAGGCCGCGCTGACCGACGCGGCCTCACGCGCACAAGTAGCCGGCGTGTCCATCAGGACACGCCTTGCCACAGGCGATCCCGCTGAGCGAATCTGCGCCTACGCCGGGGAGATCGACGCGCGTGTGATCGCGGTCGGAACGAGAGGGCACAGCACGGTCGCATCTCTCCTGCTCGGCAGCGTCTCCAACGCGATCATCCGGCAGGCCCCCTGCCCCGTGCTCGTCGTCCGCGCGCCGGAACGGGCCCGCGACCCGTCACCAGCATTCCATGCGACGGCCGACCGCTGAAGAGGCTTCGGCACAGGCTGTCGACCGCGGCGGAGCTGGAACGATGCGGTTCGTCCGCGACCCGGAGGGCCACGCCCTTTTCCGGCTCGACGTGATTCTGCTCAGCCCGCGCTCGTGACGCGGGGCGCGAGGTGCACGAGGCAGGTCGACGGAGACGCCCATGGCTCGAGCCTTCCGAGCACGACCGGCGCCCCGAGCTCGTCGAGGGCGCCCTCGATGAGCCCGGCGTGGAGGGCACAGACGACGCGCGGATAGCGCTCCGCGAGCTCACGAAAGGGGCAGCGATGCATTGCGAGCCCGTCCGGCGTCCTTTCCGGCGCGAACCCGCGGCGACGCAGCAGTGACGCAACCCTTTCCACGCACGCAGCTTCGTCTGAAAGTCGGCCCGGCTCGAGCCGATCGACGAGAACGCGGCCCCAACTGCGCCCGGCGGCGGCCGCAATGTCGATGCCATCCGGAAGCGGCTCGAGCGACGACGCGAGTGCGGCCGCGAGCAACGCGTGCTCCGCTTCGGCCTCCTCGGGCACGGCCGCGAAGAGCCTTCGTGGGCGGCCCTGCCGTCCTCTGTGCTCACGCACGGAGACGACGAGATCGGCCTCCTCCAGCACGAGCAAGTGGGCGCGCACCGTGTTCGGGTGCAGGCCCAGATCGGCCGCGAGCTCGTCCGCCGACTGCGGTTGTTCGAATGCCCGGAGGCGATCGAGCACGCGTACCCGGCTCACATCCGCGAGCGCCCGATGGTGTTGGATTTTCCCAGCCATGACCTGAGTATTTCGTTCCCCTCGGCGCTGGACATCAGCGGATTCCCGTACGCAGTATCGGGTCGTCCCCTGACGCTCCAGGGGCTCTTTTCTCCAATGATTGACGTGAGATATCGACCCAAGGAGACCCACTCATGAAACTCGTGATACTGGGCAGCGGAATTCTCGCCGCCGCCGTGCTCGTCTTCGCGGCGACCATCGTCGCCTCGAATCGTGCGCTCAGCGACGACGATACGGCGGCCGCCGCCTCAGGCACCGCCGAAACGTCGATGGATCACGCTGACATGGCCGCAACCGGCAGTCAGACGGTCAAGGGGCAGAGCTTCGCCGGCGCCGCACCCGCGAACGCCGCCGAGCTGGCAAAAGCACATCGGGCATACCCTGCTGCGCTGCCCCCGCTGACGGCAGGCGACGTCATCAAGGTGCACATGGTGCTGAAGGACGTGACGATCGAGATCGCGCCCGGTGTCAAGTACGCAGCCTGGGGGTTCGAAGGCGGCGCTCCCGGCCCGGTCGTCCACGCCCGGCAAGGACAGACCGTGGAGATGACCCTGACGAACGACGGGGCCATCCCCCACTCGATCGACTTCCACGCAGCACGGATCGCCCCCAACATCGCTTTCGTCGATGTGATGCCGGGCAAGTCGTTCACGTTCCGCTTCAAGGCAGGCGACCCGGGTGTATTCATGTATCACTGCGGCACGAAGCCGGTGCTCATGCACATCGCAAACGGGATGTATGGAGCCATCGTCGTCGATCCGGTGACACCGCTGCCGACGGCTGACCGCTCGTACGTTCTCGTCGCCAGCGAGTGGTACCTGACGACCGACGGCCTCGATGCGCCGGCCCAGTTCGACACCAACAAGGCGCGCGCGATGATGCCCGACTGGACTACGTTCAACGGGTATGCGGGTCAGTACGTCGCGCATCCCCTGACGGCCGATCCGGGCGACACGGTGCGGTTCTACGTCGTCGATGCCGGGCCGAGCCTGACAACTGCCTTCCACGTCGTCGGCACGATCCTCGACACCGCCTACGTGGACGGCGACATGAATCCCGCTCACGCGCTCAACGGCGTCCAGACGGTCGACGTACCGGCCGGCGGTGGGGGAGTCTTCGACGTGAAGATCGACGAGGAAGGGCTCTACCCGTTCGTGAGCCACTCGTTCGCCAGCGTCGACATGGGCCAGGTCGGCCTGCTCAAGGTCGGGAACCCGCCCGGAACGATGTCTCATTGAGGCGAGGGTCGTCAACCGGGGGGGTCGCCGGCGACGGCTCCGCCCCGGTCTCACTCTGTGTTGCCCGATTCGACCGGATGCCGTTGCGGCTCACGACTCGTCGAGGAGACCGTTCACGAGTGCATAGCGCACGAGCTCGGCGCGCGTTCCGAGGCCGAGCTTCTGCATGATGTGGGCCCGGTGCGTCTCGGCCGTGCGCACGGAGATGAAAAGGCGCTTCGCAATCTCCTGGTTCGTATGCCCGAGCGCCAAGAGCCGCAGTACCTCACGCTCCCGGTCCGAGAGCGGATCGCTCGCCGCACGGCGCGCCGCCTCCACCTCCGCCTGCGCCAGGCGCGCACCGAGCGTCGGGTGCACGTACCGTCCGCCCCCTGCGACCTCCCGCACCGCCTGCACGAGCTCTGTGTCGGCCGCCTCCTTGAGCATGTAACCGCTAGCGCCTGCGGCGAATGCCTCTCTCACGTACGACGGATCGTCCTGCATCGAGAGCATCAGCACCCTGCCTTTCGACGCCGCGATCACGTCGGCGCACGCCTCGATGCCGTTGCGGCCGGGCATGACGACGTCCAGCAACACGACATCGGGCTTTTCCAGGCGGGCGGCACGCACCCCGTCATCGCCATGCCCTGCCTCGCCGACGACCTCGATGTCGGCCTCGCGTTCGAGAAGGAGACGCAGGCCGGTGCGGACAACGGCGTGGTCGTCGACGATGAGGACGCGGATCGTCACGGCAGCGGCACTCTACCGTCGCGACCGGCGAGACTTCGTGCGGGCTTGGATGCTCCTCCTTACAAGCCTGCGGCGTATCCGTCCCCGCGCCCGTCCGAGCCGCCGATAAGCGCCGTCCCGTGCCGCAAGATCATCTGACCCACCCCGAAGGGATGCTGCAGGGCACCGACGCGCGCGTCGTGCCCCCGGCTGCGGAGGTCGGGGACGAGCCAGGCCAGTCCCGGCTCGAGCTCGACGACGCCGTTCTCTTCCACACGCCAGCGTGGTGCGTCGAGCGCCGTCTGCGGGTCGTCGGCGTCGTCGACGACCCGCCGCACCACCTGAAAATGCCCCTGCGGCTGCATCGCTCCGCCCATCACCCCGAACGGCCCGAGCAGCCCACCGTGCTCGAGCAGCATCCCGGGGATGATGGTGTGAAACGGTCGCTTGGCGGGCGCAAGCGCATTCGGATGGCCCGGCACGCGGCTGAAACCGGCCGCCCGGTTCTGGAGCACTATCCCGGTCCCGGGCGCAACGACACCCGAGCCGAACGAGCCATAGACGCTCTGGATGAGCGATACGGCCATGCCGTCGCCGTCGACCACGCAGAGGTACGTCGTCCCGCCGCGCGGCAACTCTGGGCGAATGTCGGCCGCCGAGTCCGGCCGCACGAGTAAGCGGCGGGCAGCGAGCCGGCTCTCGGTGAAGAAGTCAGCCGGCAGCGGACCGTCGTGCACCACCGCACGCGTGTCGGCAAGGGCCAGCTTCATCGCTTCGATCTCCGAGTGCGGCCCGACCTCGAGTCCTTCGTAGAGCGCCAGCGCCAGGAGCGCCGCCGCGCCCTGCCCGTTTGGAGGTAGCTCGCAGACCTCGATCCCGTGATATGCGTAGCGAATCGGCTCGACCCACTCCGACCGATGGGCCAACAGGTCTTCCTCCGCGAGCCAGGTCACCGCAGCGATCGCGGCCGCAACCTCCCCTCCATAGAGCGCGTCCGGCCCCGCCGCCGCGATCCGCTGCAAGGTGAGAGCGAGGTCGGGGAACGAGTACCGTTCCCCGAGGACGGGCGCCGGGAACGGCGCCGACGGCGCCCTCGCCCACTTGTCCGCAATCCGTGCCGTACAGACGGCCCCCTCCCGTGCGAGGTCCACTGCAGGCCCCACTGCCGCATCGAGCCCGAAACGGCCGAAGCGTGACGCGAGATCCGCCCAGAGCTGCACCGCACCGGGCACGGTCACCGAGCACGGCCCGGCGTCCGCAGCCGCTCGCTCGCCAAGCTCGGCAGGCGACCGGCCCGAGCCGTTGATCCCGTGGAGGACCCCTCCCTCCCAGACGAGCGCGAAGGCGTCGCCACCGATGCCGTTGTCGGTCGGCTCCGCGACCGTCAATACGGCCGCGGCGGCAAGCGCCGCGTCGACGGCGTTGCCACCCCGTTCGAGCGCTCGGACACCCGCACGGGTCGACAGCGGATGGCTCGTCGCCACCATCGCCTCGGCCGCGATCGCCGGCATCCGCCGCCAGCCATTCGCCTCGGCACGGCCCGGCTGGAACAGCGCATCGACGTCGATCTGCACGAGGTGAGCATCGCACGTCGCGAGACGGGCATGCGCCCGTTCCCTACACTGCGATCGTGTCTCCCGCTCATCCTTTCGACGTCGACGCAACCCGCCGTGGGTTGATCGAGCGTGGCGGTGGGTACGAGGTCGTGCACAGCTCACCCGGGCTCGAGATCGGCGTCTACGTCCTCGTCGCCCCGGAGCCCGATCGACAGCAGCCTCACGACGAGGACGAGGTGTACGTCGTGCTCGAAGGAAGCGGCGTGCTCGAAGTCGAGGACGCGTCGACGACGCTCAGCGAGGGAATGGCGTTGTTCGTCCCCGCAGGCGCCGAGCATCGCTTCACCGCCTACGAGCAATTGTCGTTGCTCGTCATTTTCAACGGGCCGCATTCGGGCTGACGAGGCTCTTCACAGGCGCTCGCAGACGGTGTACCTTTTGTAGGAACAGACATGCCCGACACGGCAATGACGTTCAAGCGCGCCCGCACGCCGCACTACGACGACCCCACTGCCGTGGGAAAGCGGATATTCGAGGCGCGACAGGCTGCCGGCCTGAGCCAACGTGAGTTGGCGTTCCCCGGCTGCAGCGCGGCCTACATTTCGCGCATCGAACGAGGCGAGCGAGTCCCGTCGCTGCAGGTCATGCGCGAGCTCGCCCGCCGCACCGGTGTTTCCGAGCAGGCGCTGGCGTTCGGCCGAGAGGCGCTCGACGTGGCCGTCGCCGAGCGTGTCCGAGTCGTGGAGAAAGCCGAGGCGGCCGGCAACTCGGCCGACCGCGTCCGCGCGTACCAGGCACTGTCGCGTGCGGCTGCGAAAGCCGCTCGCACGCTCGGCGCCGGACGAATCTAGCCGCATTCGGAACGCATAGGATCGGTCCGGTGGCGCGTGATGCCGACATCGTCGTGATCGGCGCCGGGATCACCGGCGTCGCGACCGCGCGGGCTCTCGCCCAGGCAGGATTTGGCGTCATTCTGCTGGAGCAGTTCGACCTGGGTCACGAGCGAGGGTCGAGCCACGGGGCGACGAGGATCTTTCGGCTTTCGTATCCGGATCCGCATTACGTACGGCTGGCACAGGGCGCGCTGCAGAGCTGGCGCAAGCTCGAGGCGGAATGCGGCGAGCCGTTGATCGTGAAGACCGGAGGGCTCGACTTCGGTCCGATCGTCGCCGAGAATGCGCGCGCGCTGGCCGCGTGCGGTGTCCGCCACGAGCTCCTCACGAGCACTCAGGTGACCGAACGCTGGCCCATCGCCGCCGCAGCGACCGAGCAGGTGCTGTACCAGCCGGACGGTGGAACGATTCTGGCCGACCGAGCCTACCGGGCGCTGCTTACCGCAGCCGTGGAGGCCGGCACCGTCGTCCTCGATCGTCGGCGCGCAACGGAATTTCGTCTCGACCAACGCGCTGTCCGCATTCACACCGATCGGGACGACATCACGGCCCGAGTCTGCGTCGTGGCGGCAGGTGCGTGGGCGCGGGGCCTCCTGGCCGAGGTCGGGATCGAGCTCGCAGTCGTCCCCACACGAGAGACGGTCACGTACTTCGGCCTGCCCGAACCGCTCGCCCTCCCACCGGTCATCGACGACGCCGTGCCCGACGCCGAAGAGCACGGCCTCCGGCGACCCGGCCTGATCAACTACGCGCTGGCGGCGCCGGGGGTCGGACTCAAGGCGGGACTTCACCACGCCGGGCCGGCAGCCGACCCCGACGAGCCCGGAACTCCCGACGAGGCGGTCGTCCGCTGGGTGTCGGCCTGGGCGGCACGACGCTACCCGGATCTCGATCCAGAGCCGGTCAGGTCGGAGACCTGCCTGTACACCAACACGGCCGACGAGTCCTTCGTGCTCGAACGGCACGGTCGCGTCGTCGTCGCGTCCGCCTGCTCGGGCCACGGCTTCAAGTTCGCCCCCGCATTCGGGCGAACGATCGCCGCGCTCGCGGGCGACGCTGCGGACTGACCCTGTCCGGCCAGACCTCCGCCGAGCGGCGAGCACCATCCGCCGCAGACGGCGACCCTTCGGGCCGACGACTCGACCGTCAGGCGAGAGGGAGCTCGACGATGAGAGTCGTCCCGGCGCGAGGCGTGGCCTCGATCTGGAACGACCCATCGAGGAGCTCCACACGTTCACGCATTCCCAGTAGGCCCAGGCCTTCGACTGTGGCCTGGGCAGGATCGAAACCACGCCCGTCGTCTTCGATCACCACCAATACGCTTCCCGGCTTGCGTGTCAGCACGATGCTGACATGGTCAGCGCCTGCGTGCTTGACCACGTTGGTCAGCGCCTCCTGCACGATGCGATACAGCGCCGTCTCGACATCGGCCGGAAGCCGGTGCACGCCGAGTCTCGCCTCCACCTGCACATCGAGATCGCCTCCTTCGCGCACCGTCTGACCGAGCCGGCGGAGCGCCGGCTCGAGCCCGAAGTCGTCCAGGGCGGATGGGCGCAGCTCGACGGCCAACCGCCGCACGTTCTGCAACGTCTCGACAACGAGGTTGCGGAGCGCGCGGGCGGCCAAGCGCGCGGAATCAACGCTCTCCGCCCGCTCGACCGCCGACAGGCCCAGCAGGATCGATGTGAGCGCCTGACCGGTCTCGTCATGGAGCTCACGCGCGAGGCGGCGGCGCTCGACCTCCTGCGCCTGCACCGCGCGCCGGAGCGCATCCCGCTGCACACTGCCGGCATTTTCGATCGCAACGGCCGCCTGGGCGGCAAGGAGAGTGGTGATCTCCTCGTCTTCCTCGGTGAAGCTTCCGGCAGGAACTTTCTCCGCCAGGTACAGGTTCCCGAACGCGACCCCTCGCGTCATGACGGGGACACCGAGAAAGCTCCCCATCGGCGGGTGATGTGGCGGAAACCCGACCGAGCGGGGGTCACTGCTGATGTCGTCCAGCCGCAGAGGTCGAGCGTCCGAGATCAGGACACCGAGGATCCCACGGCCACGCGGGAGCTCGCCGATCGCCGCCCGGGTCTCGTCGTCCAGTCCATGGGTCAAGAACCGCTCGAGCTCCCGTCCCGAACGATCGATCACGCCGAGTGCCGAATAACGCGCGCCGGTCAACTCGGCGGCAATCCGAACGAGCGTCTGCAGAACGGCGTCGAGCGACAACTCCGAGGTGATCGCAATCCCGGCCTCGACGAGGGCGCGCCGTCTGTGATCGGTGTCCACGGAGACATTCAACCTGTTCGCAACCCGAGGGCCGTCGCCGACAGGCAGACTTCGCGGCGATGCCACCGATTCCGAAGCCGCCGGCCACAAGCAAGGGCCCAAACCGCAATCTCGTGATCGCGATCGCCGCTGCCGGCCTCGTCGCCGCGGTCCTGATCGTCGGCAGCATCCTGTTCACGCGTGGGAGCGGCAACGACGCCGCCCCGGTGACGACCGCCTCGACGGACACGACCCCGACGGACACGACCGACGCAGCTCTTGCTCTGGTCGCAGGCATCCCCCAGAAGGGGACGGTGCTGGGCAACCCCGACGCGACGGTGCGGATGCTGCAGTTCGAGGATCTCCAGTGCCCGCTCTGCAAGGAGTACACGGACAACGCATTCCCCGCGATCGTCGACGAGTACGTGCGGCCGGGACGCGTCAAGATCGACTTCCGCGGTCTCGCGTTCCTCGGGCCCGACTCCGACAAGGCACTGCGCATCGCCGTCGCCTCCGGCTTCCAGAACAAGCTCTGGCAGGTGGTAGGGCTCTTCTACGAGGAGCAGGGTGAGGAGAACACCGGCTGGGTGACGGACGAGAAGATCGACGAGATCCTGGCACAGGTGCCGGGGCTCGACGCAGCCAAGGTCAAAGTCGATGCCCAAAGCGCAGCTGTCACCAAGGAGATCTCAGCCGTCGAGGCAGAGGCGACAGCGCTCAACGTGCAAGGAACTCCTTCGTTCTTCCTCGGGTTCGGCCTCAACCAGCCGTATCAAATCCAGCCTCGGGCCTACACACCGAGCGAGTTCCGCCCCGCCCTCGACGACGCGCTCAACGGATGAGCCGCACGGCAGCCGGCCGACACATGCCGTTTCCCGTGTTCACGGCCACAGTGCGCACCCGGTGAGCGACCGGCTTCTCCGAATCGCACTTCTTCTCGTCTCGGCGGCCGGGATCGGGGTTGCCACCTATCTCACGTACGTCCACTATCAGCCGGCGGCGCTGATCTGCACGAGCAGTGGCGGCTGCGAGACGGTGCAGGAGTCGAAGTACGCGGTCCTTGCCGGCATACCCGTGGCCGTGCTCGGGCTTGCCGCCTGGACGACCGCACTCGTGCTGACGGTATGGAACTCGGAGCTCGCACGGACACTGACAGCCGCACTGGCCCTCGCCGGGCTCGCATTCGCCGCGTATCTCGTGGTCCTGCAGCTTTTCGTCATCGACGCAATCTGCGTCTGGTGCATGGCCAACGACATCGTGCTGGCGCCGCTTTTCGCCTTACTGGCCCTGCTGCGGCTACAGAACGGGCATCAATCCGGGGACGCCGGGCGTTAGCCTGGCATCAACCGAGGTGCGGCGGACGCTCCTCGTCGACGTTGGACCTCGGGCTGATGCCCGGCGTCGATTCCCCTATGTCATCGGTACCTGGCGGAGGATATTCGCCTGAATGCGATCCAGGATCTCCATCAGGGTATCGCCCGTGGCGGTGATGCCGTGGTTGCGCAGGCCGATCACCGCGTGGGCGGGATCGGGCTCACGATCGATCAGGTCGGCAACCGACTCGGCAAGCTCCTGCGTGCCGCAGGGGTAGTTGATGTCGGTGGCGGCGATGCCCTCCATCCAGGCGTGGACATGGAGGATCGCACCCACGTCGGGATGGGCCTGGTAGATCATCCAGTGCTCGATCGCGTCGACCGACACACGTCGCGGCTCGACGCCCGGCGGGACGCTGATTCGCATCCGCGCATTCTCCTCGTCATACCCGGTCACGAGGAGGATGTCCCGACCCGGCTCCTCCAATGCCGTCTTGTCGACGCCGGAGGCGCTCATCCAGAACCGCGTCTCGTCCTTGCGGGCGGACAGGTTTCCGTACGAGAGGCCGCCGACCTGGTAGAGCCGCATCACGTGACGTAGATCCCGTTCGTTCAGGAACTCGTGAACCGGGAACGGTGCCGGCAACAGGTCGAGCTCGCCCATGCGTTTTCCTGCCGCTCCGATGTCTACCGTAATCTCGTCGCCGTCCCAGAGCTCGGGCTCGAGGTCCGTCACGAACTCGTTGTCGATCACGAGCTTCGATTTCGCGAGTGGCGCGAGCCGCTCGAACACCTCGACCGGATCGTCGGAGATCTTGTAGGTGCCACGCTCCATGGTCGTGAACCACACCCCCCGACCCGGCACGTGAAGCACGACGACGTTCGCAAGCGTGCGTACGAGATTCGGATAGCTCGTCCGCAACACGTCCTCCGGGACCTCGCCGAGCTCGTAGAACGACGCGGAGTAGGTGCCGCGCGAGGAGCGGCGGAACGCCTTCGGATCGTCCGTGTCGAACATGTTGAGGACGAAGTCTGCGTCGGCGTGGTCATCGACCCGCTCGAAGCCGTCCGCCTCGAAGGCTGTGCCGACTGCGCGTACCCACTCCTCGTGGCTCGGGGACGTCGCGGAGCCCCAGATCGCGTACTTTCGCATCGTCTGAGTGTACCGCCGAGGGAGGCGCGAGTCGGTGCACGCGCTCGGGCGTCCTATCCGTCCCGTCTCCTCCCGACCGATCACACATCCGTCGGGAGGAGACGCGGGCGGTGCGGTTCAGCGCACGTAGAAGTCTGCGAACTGACCGGTCTTGTAGTGCCCTGGCAGGTTGCAAATGAGGGCATAGTGCCCGGGCTTGAGGGTGAGGTTCAGCGTCTTCGCCTGGCCCGACGGTATCGCGCCGATCTCACCAACGGCGCCGCTCTCGTCCGCCCGGTTGGGGCCGTGGTCGCCCCCGAGCAGGTTGCCGGCGGGCTTGGCCGTCTTCAGGACGACGAACTCGTGCTCGGCGGCGCCGATGTTCGTGACCACGAACCGGACCTTGCCCTTCGGTGCGCCCTGCGTCCCAGGGAAGACGCTGAACTCGTCCACCTGGACGGCCACGAGGGGCTTCGAAGTCACAGCCCCTGCCGTCAGGGCTCCGATCGAGACGGCGATCGCGGCTACGGCCACGAACGCGAGAGTGACCTTTCTCATGCGGTTTGGCCTCCTGGTAGAGGTTTCGTATCCACGCAGGCTCGCAGCCGCACCGTCCGACGTCATCGGCGCTTTCTCGTAGGTCACCGTCAGTGGTAAACCGCACCGTTCAGCGGAACAGATCCCGCGCGGGCGGCATCACGATGTCGGAGCCGCGCCCGTCTCCGCGGGCATCGAGCCCGCGTACGATCGCCGCCGGCACCCCTCTTGTCTTGCCCATCACGAGCTCCGCGGCGCCCGCGATCTCGTCGGCTATCGCGATCATCGTCGACTGTAGCTCGTACCCCCGACCGTCCCGGGTGCCACGCAGGTCGGACAACGCAACGATGCCCGCCACGCCAAGGGCCACGTCGGTAGTGCCCTGCCGCCAGGGGCGGCCGAACGAGTCGGTCACGATCACTCCCGGAGCAACGCCGGTCAGTTCCGCGAGGCGGACCCGCAGCGTGGCCGCCGACGCGTCGGGGTCGAGCGGCAGCAGGATCACCGTGCCGGGGCCCTTCGCGTTCGATGCGTCGACACCGGCCGACGCGCAGACGAAACCGTGGCGCGTCCGCGCGATCACGAGCGGGGGCCGGGAGCGAAGGATTTCGGCGGACTCCCGCAGGATCACCTCCACTTGGCGTGGATCGCCCTCAGCGCCCGAGAGCTCGACCGCGCGGGGAGACGGCTCGACCTCGTCGAGCCGCACGACCCGGCCCTCGACCTTAGACACCGCCTTCTGAGCGACGACGACGACGTCGCCGGGCACGAGCCCGCCCACACGATCGCACGCCTCGGCGAGAAGCAACCCGAGATCGTCCCCGTCCTCGAGCTCGGGGATGCCGCCGAGGCCGATGACGCGCACCTCCGCGGGCGGATGGACATTGTGTTGATTCAACACAAGAGTCTGCGCCGCGCTCAGTCGACGCCGGTAACGCGCAGACCGGCGTGCGCCTTGTAGCGCTTGTTCACGTTGACGATGACCGCCGTCATTCCCTCGAGGGCGCGCGCGCTCGCGAGAGGGCCGGCATCGATCGCCCGGCCCGATGTGACCTTCCCGGCGAGCTCCAGCACGATCGCCTTGGCGGCCGCATCGTCCCCGCAGATCAGGGTGTCCTCGTCGGGCGCGTTCTCGCCGCCAAGGTTCGAGGCGGCGAACGAGTGTAGTCCCGCGACGACGGGACCGTCGATCACGTCCTGGATGCGCTGCGCAATCGAGGTTGGCTCGACAGTCGGGAGGACACCCCGGTTCGTGAAGGACAGCTCGGCGGCAACGGACAGCACCGGTGTCGTGCCGATCGCGTTGCGCAACGAGCGGGCGGTGTCGACGGCTCCGTCAGCCTTCGTCGTCAGGACGACGACATCGGCGACGCTAGCGGCATCCTCGTTGGTCGTGCCGGCGACATCGAGCGTCGCAGCGGCGGCTCGGGCGCGCTCTGCGTCGCGCGAGCCAATCACCACTTCGTAGCCGGCATCGCGAAGCCGGACGGCGAGCGCAGTCCCGAAGCTCCCGGTTCCTCCGATCAGGGCGATCTTCATTCCCGAGCCTCCACGGCTTCCTCCAGGGTCGTCCGGGCGAGCCGTCGAGCGGCTTCGCGGTCGTTCATGAGCGTATCGGTGACGACAACGGCAACATCCGACTCGGCCGGTGCGTCCGCCCGATCTATCACGAGGGCGTCGATCAAACCCTTGTAACACTTTGTCACATGCGCTGGGGTCGTCCCGCCGACGAGCCTCTGCATCATGCGGTCGAGTGGCCCCCGGACCGCACGGCCGTCGATCAGCGGGCTGACGGCGACCGAGCGCACCCTGCGGGCCGCGACGGCGGCGCTGATACCCGGAACGGCGAGGATCGGATGAATCGAGACGAATGGATTGCTGGGGGCGATCACGATCGCGTCGGCCGATGCAAGCGCGTCGAGAACACCGGGAGCCGGCCGCGACGTGTTCGCCCCCTCGTAGACGAGTGCGTCAACCTCGTCTTCGTGCCGACGTGCGACGAACCATTCCTGAAAGGCAAACGTGCCCTGCGGAGTGACAACGTGGGTTCGCAGCGGGTCGTCGGTCGCAGGCAAGAGGCGGGTTGCGATGCTTGCCGCCTCGATGAGCCCGGCCGTGACCGCCGAGAGCGGCTCTCCGCGGCGCAGCGCCTGGGAACGCACGAGATGAAGCCCCAGGTCGAGATCCCCGAGCATGAACCAACCCTCCCCGCCCCATGCGCGGGCGGACCCCAGCGCCTGCCACGTCTCGCCGGCACGGCCCCAACCACGCTCGGTGTCATTGAGCCCGGCGAGGCCGTACAGCACGGAGTCGAGGTCAGGCGAGACGTGCAGGCCGAGCACGTCGAGGTCGTCGCCGACGTTCCCGACGATGGTGAGCTCACCGGGAGTGAGCACGTCGTGCAGCCCCGCAGCGAGCTTCGCCCCGCCCACACCGCCCGAGAGCAGAACGATGTTCACACGCGAAGCGCGGTCGCCAGGGCGCGGGTCCGGGGACCGGCGCCCACCCCGACCCGCTCGAGGTCGGCGGCGGTGTCGACGTCGTCTCGGAGGTTCGGCAGCACGAGATCGTGTGGCACGAGCCCGAGCCGTGCGGCATGAGCCCTGAACCGGAGCGCGCTACCGGGACCGTAGAGCGGCCGGAACACCGCCGCGTACGGAAGCCCGAGCGCGTTCGTCGTGCCGTCACCCGCGGCGGCGATCGTCACGGCCCCGGCCCCAGGCGGGAACGCGAGTGCAGCCAGATCGGACGGACGCACACCCGGCACATCCGCATTGACCACAAGGCAGACACCGTCCACCCCGGCAAGAGCGGCCTCGACGGCGGCCCCCTGGCCACCGGCCGGATCAGCGACGACTTCGACGCCGAGTAGCTTCGCGATCAGCATCGCAGCATCGTCGTCGGTGACGAGCCGCACGTGGTCGGCCTGCGCCGTCGCGGCCTCGAGCACGTCGCCGAGCATTGCAAGCGCAACTTCGACGCGAAGCTCCTCGGGAAGACGGCTCTTGCCCCCGGAGCGGAACGGAACGACGATGGTGACCACGCCCAGAGCCTACGCACCGGCGAGGGGTGGGTACGCGTCAGGCCGCGTGGCTCGAGGCGCCGGGCCCCGAGGTGGCCCACTCGTGCACTTCGAACCAATGGGTGCCCACGAGGGCCGCGGCGACCTGCGCGTCGGTGTGAGCGCCGTTGAACACGTGATGCTCGAGGTCACAACACATCTCGATCTCTCCGAGCGAGACATGCGAGATCTCCGATAGCACGTCGAACGGCAGCTGCGCGTCGGCAACCGAGATGTGCTTGAACTGGAGATCCGGCGCCAGCTCCATCAACTCGGGCCAATCAGGGCAGGTCTTGTAGCTCATCGGACATCTTGATTCGCCCCGGCCTGCCACGTTCCTCCGAGGTGCACAAGCCCTCGCTCGTCTCCGTCGGGATACACGAGGAAAGCGAGCGCGTCGTCGAGTTGATGCAAGGTGCCACCGCCGGCGCCGACGAGTCCGAGGCGGACCCTGAAGCGGCCGAAGGCGAGCGACGGCCGATCGATCTCGAGCCGGGCCGTAGTCGCGCCGGGGCCGGTCGGCCAGCCGACCGCCGCGGTGTCGACGGAGTCCTCGGCCACGAGCAATCCGGTCGTATCGCGTAGTTCGAACCGAAGACATGGCGGCTCGATGGCCGAATGGGCGCGCAACTCGACCTCGAGTCGGAGTGGCTCACCAGACAGGAACTGCTCCCGCTCACAGCCGCTCGAATCGAGCAGCCGGGCGCCGACGATCTCGGCTTCACCGCTTCCCCACTCGCGCAGGCCGGCATCCCGTTCGGCGGGATCGAGATCGTCGGCAAGAAGACGGCGATAGCGTGCAATCGCCTCGTGGGTGGGTCCGTCGTAGACGCGCTCGCCCGACGAGAGGAGGATCGACCGTTCGCACAGGCGCTCGACGGCCTGCGCGTCGTGGGAGACGAAGAGAATCGTCCCGCCCTGATTCTTGAACGCCGCGATGACGCCGAAGCACTTCCGTTGGAAGTTCTCGTCACCGACTGCGAAGACCTCGTCGAGGAGCAACACGTCCGCCTGAAGGAACGCGGCGATGGCGAAGCCCAGCCGCATTGCCATCCCGCTCGAATATGTACGGACAGGTCGGTCGATCGCGTGCTCGATCTCGGCAAACGCCACGATCTCGTCAAAGCGCTCGCGGATCTCGGCGCGCCGCAATCCCTGGATCGACCCGTTCAGGTACACGTTCTCGCGCCCGCTGAAGTCCGGGTGGAACCCGGCACCCAGCTCCAGCAGGGAGCCGATGCGGCCGTCCACCTCCACGGTGCCGATCGTTGGCTTGAGAATTCCGGCGAGCACCCTCAGGAGCGTCGACTTGCCCGAGCCGTTGCGACCGATGAGACCTACCGCCTCGCCGGGCACGATCTCGGCCGAGACGTCCCGCAAAGCCCAGACATCCTGGCCGCCCGTGCGACCTCGCGCGACTACGAGATCCTTGAGAGTGCGCGTCTCGCGGGCGTGAACGCGAAAGCGACGCGAAAGCCCGATGGCCGAGATCGAGCCGGGGCGCGTCGAGCTCATCCTGCGAGCCCGACGAGCGAGTGCTCACGAACGAGCGCCGCGAGCCGCGACAGCACGTCGGGGTCGACACCGGGCAGAACGCCGTGCCCGAGATTGAAGATGTGCCCTGGTCGACCGCCCGCCCGTTCGAGCACGTCCAGCGCCTCGACCTCGACGACGCGCCATGGAGCGAGAAGCACGGCCGGATCAAGATTGCCCTGGACAGCGTGGTCGGGCACCCTCGCCCACCCGACATCGAGCGGGATCCGCCAGTCGAGGCCGATCACGTCCCCTCCGACCGCAGCCATCTCCTCGAGCAGTGTCGCAGTGCCCGTCCCGAAATGGATCGTCGGCACGTCGACCGCAGCAAGGACTCGTGCCGAGTGAGGCGCGACATGATCACGGTACTGAGCGGGCGAGAGCGCTCCCACCCACGAGTCGAAGAGCTGGATCACGTCGGCGCCGGCGCGTGTCTTGGCGACGACATACCCGGCGAACGTCTCCGCAAGCTTGCCGAGGAGTGCGTGCCACACCACCGGCTGCCCCAGCATGAGGCTTTTCGTGAGCGCAAATTCGCGGCTGGGCTTCCCCTCGACGAGATACCCGGCAACGGTGAACGGGCCGCCGCAGAAGCCGACGACTGCCTGATCCGGACGCAGCGCAGCACGAACGAGCCGGACGGCCTCGAGCACGGGGCCGAACGCCTCCTCGGGCTCGGGTACCCGAAGACGCTCGACGTCGGCGAGGCTGCGTACCGGTTCGTCGATCACCGGCCCGACGCCTTCGACGAGGCGCACGTCGATCCCCATCGCCAGCACCGGCGTCATGATGTCCGCAAACATGACGGCCGCGTCGACGTCGTGACGGCGGACCGGCTGCAGGGTCACCTCGGCGCAGAGCTCGGGCGTGTGGGCGACCTCGAAGAACGAATGCTCCTCGCGAATTGCGCGATATTCGGGAAGCGACCGGCCCGCCTGGCGCATGAACCACACCGGCGTCCGCTCGACTGCCTCGCGCCGGGCGGCGCGCACGAGAAGCGGGTCGCGCATCAAGCCCCTAGAGTAGCCCCCATCATGAATCGCGTCGGCGAGCACCCCGTCCCGGCAGGGCCGCTCGCGCCACGCTGGCTGTCCTGGTCCGTCGATCCACCACGTGCCGGAGTCGCCTCCTTTGCGCACATCTCACTCGAGAACGCCGGTACCGCGACCTGGCGGTCGCGCGGCTCGGATGGTGTCCAGGCGTCCTTCCACTGGCTCGACCCACTCCGCAACCCCATCGTCTGGGACGGCCCCCGGACACCCCTGCCGCACGCGGTCGCCCCGGGTGAACACGTCGAGCTCGAGCTCGCCGTGACCGCGCCGCGGCCGCCGGGTCCCTACCGACTGTCATTCGATCTCGTCGAGGAGCACCGATTCTGGTTCGAGGAGATCGGCTGCACCCCGCTCGAGATCGAGCTCGAAGTGGCACCGCGGATCGCTCAGCGGACGCTTGCTGTTCGGATCCACGGCGGTGTCGATTCTGGGACGACGGCCGCGCTCGCAGCTCAGGAGGAGCCAACGGTGGTCGAGGCGGATGCCGTTGCCGTGGCCCACCTCGTCGCCGGGGCGATCCCCCCGCCCGAATGGTCCCGCCTGCTGCTCGACGCGCACTCCGAGGGATTCAGAGCGGTCGGGACGGCGATCGTCTCCGAGGGACGCGACCGTGAGCTCAAGCCCTGGCGCGGAAGTGGAGGGCGCAACCCGCGCTTCGGGCGCCCGCTGCTTCTGCCCTCGCTGCTCGAGGGTGTCGAGCCGTCAGACCACCTCGGCCTCCCGGCCTACAGCGGGTCCGACGGTCTGTTCGACGGCCGCATCGCCGTCATCCTCCCCCGCCGGATCCGTTAGTCGAACCGAAAATCAGGGTCGCTCGTCCGCCCGAAGATCCACGACCGAGTCGTGGTCAGACTTCCGCGGCGATCCGGTCGTCCACCGAGGTAAAGACGACGGCGCCGAGAGCAAGCGCCACCACCGTCTCCACGACGAGATAGACGAGGTCGGCGGTGGCGGGAACCTCGCCGAGGAAGAGCGGCGCCCTGAAGCACTCGACCACCGGCGTCAGCGGGTTGCCCCACTGGATCAGGTCGACGAGCCATGGGTGCGCCTCGGCTCCAGGGAGCCCCTCGAGGCTATAGAGGACGGGTGTGAGAAAGAAGAGCGGTAGCAACAAGGCGGCGACGATGAACTCGATATCCCTGTAGATCGCATTGGCGGAGGCAACTGCGAGCGACAGGCCGGAGACGAACAGCACGATGACCGCCGCGATCGGGACCGCGAGCCATGCCGTTCCGCGCGATCCCGGCAGGACGATCAGCGCGAGCACGAACACGACGGCGGTCATGACGACGAAGGCGACGAGTTGAGTCGCCACGATCGAGAGTGGAACGAGCTGGCGGGGGAAGCGCACTTTCCGGATCAGGCTTGCGTTCTCGAGCAGGCTGCGTGTGGACGACTGCAGCGAGCTTGCGAAGAAGACCCAGGGCGGCAGGCCGCAGAGCAGAAACAGCCAGTAGTGGTCGACATCGGTCGTCGGTGACTTCCACAGGACCGAGAAGACAACGAGGTAGACGAGCATCAGCGTCACCGGCAACGCGAGCGTCCAGAGGAGCCCGAGCGCCGAGCCCTTGTACTTCGCCCGCAGGTCTCGCTGGAAGAGGCTCGCGAACAGCTCGCGGTAGCGGTAGAGGTCGGCGTAGACGGTCACCGGCGGATTGTACGGGTGATGTTGGCGAGAGCCGTGTCGCCCACCGAGGGGGTTAGGCTTCCCGATCGATGCCACACGTTACTGCAGGCCCTCTGCCGTGAATGCGTTCGCCGCCGTCGCAGCGGCACCAATCGCGTTCCTCGTCATCGCCGCCCTGCTGCGCTGGCCGAGGGCGCTGAGCGCGTTCGGGGCCGATCCCCGCCCCGACCGCTGGCACACGAGCTCGACGCCCGCATTCGGGGGCATCGGCATCTTCGCCGGCTTCGCCGCCGCCGTCCTGCTCGCCACCACGATCGGACCGGTTGGGATTCCGGGCGAGATGCTCGCCGCCGTCGCCGGCGGCGCGATCGTGTTCGCTTTCGGGCTGCTCGACGACCTCGTCCACCTGCATCCGGCTGCCAAGCTCGGAGCCCAGCTCGTGGCAGCGTTCGTCGTGCTGCAGAGCTCGATCTCGGTCGAGTTCGTCTCGAGTCCAACACTCAGCTGGGCATTCGGGATGCTCTGGCTCGTCGGCCTCACCAACGCGTTCAACCTGCTCGACAACATGGACGGGCTGGCCGGAAGCCTCGGTGTTGTCGCGGCATCGTGCTTCGCTCTTTCTGCGGCCTTCGTCGCACCGAACCGCGACATCTTCATCATCGCCACCGCGCTCGCGCTCGCGCTGGTCGGTTTCCTTCCCTACAACCTCCGGCCGTCCGGGCCCGCCCGCGTGTTCATGGGCGACTCCGGTAGCCAACCGATCGGGTTCGTGCTCGCCACGCTCGGTTTGATGGCGTCATACGAGGAGGCGGGGACGACGATCGCGACGCTAGCCCTGCCCGTCCTGATCCTCGCGGTACCTATTCTCGACACGACTCTGGTCACGACGCTGCGGCTCCGTTCCGGCCGATCCGTGACCCAGGGGGGCCGCGATCACACCTCGCACCGGCTCGTCTACCGCGGCCTTTCCGAACGGCGAGCGGTGTTCTTTCTCGTGAGTATCTCGGCCGCGCTCGGGCTCACGAGCCTCGCGTATGCCGTGCTCGACAGCGGCCGGATCACGACGATCGGTGTCCTCATCACGTTCGCACTCCTGCTTCAGTTCGCCGCGTTCCTGTCGGGGGTCGCCGCCGCACCTGGTGAGAGCGCACTTTCGACGCGAACGATCCTGCTCGTCGACACGCTCGTCGACGGAGCTCTCACGATCGCGTCCTTCTACGCCGCGTACGTCATCGTCGTGGAGGGCAACGGCACGCCGTTCGAGCGCCACATCTTCATCTGGGCGCTTCCCGCGGTGCTCCTCTGCCGGTACGTTGCTCTGCTTGCTTCGGGGCTGTACCGGTCGGGTCGCAGCGACGCGAAGCAAGGTACGTTGGCCCGGATCGCGGTGGCGGTGGCGTTGTCGGAAGTCGCTGCCTACCTGTTCGTGACGAACACCCAGATCCTCAACGCGTTCCCTGCCAGGATCTTCCTTCTCGATGCAGCGATCTGCTTCGCGCTCCTCGTTGTCGGACGCTTTGCCGAGCGCGCGGGAATGCGGATCCTCCGCTCGCGGCGAAGGCATAGCGGCACCGTGACTGCTTCGTGACCGGCGGCAACGGAGCAACCGGCCGAACGACGCTCGGCGACCGCCTGCTCGCGGTCTGGCCGCTGTTCTTTTCCTTCCTCTGCGTGGCGAGCCTGTACGTCTGGCAGGCATCGAAGCACCCGACACCCTGGCTCTTCTCCGACGAGATCGAGTACGCCCAGATCTCCCGGGCGATCTCGGAGACAGGTATTCCAGCTCGACGCGGCGTCGACTACTGGGGGGCGGGCCTCCTCCCGTGGCTGATCGCCCCGTTCTGGTGGTTCGACAACCTGCAGAGCGCCTACAGCGCAGTCAAGACCTTCAACGTGCTCGTGATGACGGCCGCCATCTTCCCGACCTACGGCCTGGCCCGCATGCTGATGGCACGACCGTATGCACTACTCGCCGCGGTCGGGGCGGTTTTTGCTCCCTCGTTCATCTACTCGGCGATGGTGATGCAGGAACCAGTCGCGTACTTCGCCGCAGCGACCGCGTTCTACGCCACCGCTCGGGCGCTCGTCTCGCCGACGCGCATGAGCATCGCCAGCGCCGTGATCGTCGGCCTCGTGGCACCGTTCGTGCGCGACGAGTTGATCGTCGTTCCCGCCCTGATGGTCGCCTCGATCGGGATCCGTTTCGTCTGCTTCGGGCGAGGACGCACGCGCCTGGCGAGAGCCTCCACCGGTGAGCGCGTGGGCTTGGTGCTCGCTTCCGTGATCGCGGTAGGGCTTGCCCTGGTGGTTGCCCGCGCCGGCCTCGGCCAGGTGCGGGTTGCATTCGGGTCGCCGGGTACGATGCTCGATCAGGCCCTGTGGGCCTGGGGAGCGCTGATCGTAGGACTGGGCGTGCTGCCGGTTGTCATCGGTCTCGCAATGCAGGTCCCGTCGGCCGCCATCGAACGGACGCGTTCACTCGTCGCGTTCGTATCGATCTTCGCCGCGTCGGTCGCTGTCTTTACGGCTTATGTCGCCGTGAAGGGCGCCTACCAGGCAGCGGTGTTCGAGCCGCGAATCTCGGAGCGAAACCTCGTCTATCTCACGCCGCTGCTCTTCGTCGCGCTCGCGCTGTTCACAGCAACCCGGCTGATCCGCGCGTGGGCCCTCGCGCTGGCGGCAGCAGGAAGCGCGTGGGCCATCGCCTCCGTTCCCCTCAGACTCGCGGGCCTCGAAGGCGATGCTCCCGGTCTCGCAATTCTCTCGATCTTCAACAGAGATCACGGGCTCGACCTCGACGGCGCCCACCAGCTGCTCTACGCATTGCTCGCACTCTCGGTCTTCGTCGGACTTGCACCCGCCCTGCTCGGACGGCGGCGACTTGCATCCTGGATCGTCGTCGGTGCTGCGCTCCTCGCGATCGGCTGGTCGGTCCGAGCGGAGACGGCAGCTGCGCACTACTCGAACGAGTTCTCGCAGCTCTTCTACAAGAACCTGCCCAAGCCACTCGACTGGGTCGACGACGCGACCGCCGGACAGTCCGCCGTCTATATCGGGCAGAAGGTCGCCGACCCGAACGGGGTCTGGTCGATGGAGTTCTGGAATCGTGACGTTCGCCAGGTCTGGAGCCTCGACGGCAGCGCTCCCGGACCAGGGCCTCGGCTGACCCCGAACATCGTTTCGACCGACGGCCGGCTGGTCATCGATCCCGGGTACCGGTACGCCGTCGTCGACAACGGCATCGCGATCGCCGGCGAAGCGGTCGCGGAAAGAGGACTGTTGCGGCTGGTGCGGATCGCACCGCCACTCCGGTTGACCGAATCCCTTGCAGGCGTCTTCAACGACGGCTGGATCGGAAGCTCTACACCGGCGACGAGCGTCAGTGCCGACTACAACCGCTTCGATGCACCGGAGAAGCCGGGGACCGTCTACGTGACATTGTCGCGTGAGGCATTCTGCGGACCCAAGGCGCCGGGACGAGCGCTGATCGAGGTCGGCACGCTCGGCCTCGGGCAACAGCGTGACGGCGTCATCGATCGGGTCACACAACGTCGTGGCTGGGTGGTCGACAGCTGCGCGCGACGCACGTTCCCGATTCCGACCCCGGGTGGCCCGTTCCACGTGAAGGTAACCGTGACGCCACCGTTTCAGCCTTCCGCGCTCGATCCACAGAACTTCGAACGGCGGTATTTCGGCGCTCAGCTCGGAATCGTGTTCGAGCCCTCGAAATGATCAACGGCGGCGCGTGACGAGCGCCTCCGGGTGCTTGTACGCAAAACGCGCCATTCCGCGCAGGTGCCAGAGCGTGTGCCGCGAAAGAAACCGCCGGTCGATCACAGCGGCATACGCATGCCGAACGACGGCAGCGGGGACGTACCAGCGCTCCCATCCGGCTTGCATGGCCCGATAGCACAGGTCGATATCTTCGACGTAATGCCGATACCCGGCGTCCCAACCGCCGATCTCCTCGAGCATAGAGCGGCGCTGAAGCAGGAACGCACCCAGCATCCAGTCGGCCGGCACCGGTTCGGTGGGACGCTCGTCGAGGTGGTAGTGCTCGCGTTGACGCTCGTACGGCCGGTACAGCCGACGGATCGGCGTCCGACGCACGATCGTCCCCGTCACCGTCGGGAACGCGCGCCGCGACGGCTGCCAGGTGCCGTCCGGCCACAGCATCCGAGGGCCGGCGATACCGCACCGGGGTCGGCTCTCCATCATCGCAACGAGCGCTCCGACTGCTCCGGGCTCGGCAACTGCGTCGGGATTGGCGACGAGGAGCTGCGCTCCCGCGGCAGCAGCAATGCCTCGGTTCACATTGGCCGCGAGCGACTGCGGCGTGGAGTTCTCGATTACGCGAACGCCAGAAGGTAGTGACCCGACCGAGCCGGGGACGTTCGCCACCACGACGATCTCGTCGACCTGAGACACGAGTGCGGGCAGCGATCGCTCGAGCTCGGCAGAGTGGCCGTGGGAGACGACGACAGCCGAGACGGTCACTGCCGCAACGCCTCGTGGTAGACGGCGATGGTGCGCTCGGCGGCGCGCCGCCACGAGAACAACCGCGACCGTTCGAGCCCCGCGGAGGAGAGGTGCTGCCGCTCCGCGATGGCTCGGCGGATCCCCTCCCCCAGCTCGAGAACCTCGACCACGACGGCAGCCTCGCCGACGACCTCGAGGATCGCATCGTCCGGAACGGTCACGACCGGCGTGCCGCTGGCCATCGCCTCGAGCACCGGCAGACCGAATCCCTCGTACCGCGATGCCTGCACGAGGCAAGCAGCGCCGCGGTAGAGGGCGGCGAGCTCGTCGATCGGGACATAGCCTCGCAGGGTCGCGCCCTGCCTCCGCAGCTCCCGAGCGAGACCAGGATCCTTTTCGGGCCCAACGATGACGAGCGGCAAACCGGCCGCCTGCGCGGCAGCAAGCGCCGCGAGCTGATTCTTCCGACGCTGGATCGCTCCGACGGCCAGAACGTAGTCCCGTGTCCCCGGCTCCCCGGGTGCGAACACCGCGTCGACGCCGTTCGCCGTGACGGTAATCCGCTCGGCCGCTACGTCGTAGAGCTCGATGATGTCCCTCTTCGAGCGCTCCGAGACGGTCAGGATGTGGGCGGCGCCCCGGGCCGCACGGGGGACGACGAGACGGAAGGCCCATCGACGGCGACGGCCCATCAGCGTCGGGTCTCGCTCGAACGAGACGTCGTGGATCGTGACGACCACCGGGCACGGGGAGCGCACGGGCAGGGCGTACTGCGTATGCACGAGTGCCGCACCAGCCATGCGGAGGGTGCGAGCAAGCCCCCACGCCATCCGTAGCTCCTGGCTTCGCACCGCGAGAGGAATCGGCTCCACCCCGGCGGGGACGAGATCCGGCCTCCGCGTCACGGCGCCGATCCGAAGCCCCGCCGCCGCGGCAAGGTCCGGGAGCTCGCGGAGGAGGTTCAGCACGTAGGTCTCATCGCCCGTTCGACTCCGACCGAGGACGTCCGCGTCGACGACGATGAGCGGATCGTTCATGCGAGCTCGCGCCACAGCGCTATCGACCTCGTCGGCGGCCCGTTGCCACGTGAACTCCTGCGACCGCTCGCGACCGAGCCTGATGAGCTCCACCCGGCGATGCTCCGCTTCGGCAATCCCACCGGCGATCGACGTGGGATCGCGAGGGTCGACGAGCACTGCAGCACCCCCTGCGACCTCTTCCGTCGCGCCGCCGATGCTCGTCACGACCGGCGTGCCACATGCCATCGCTTCGAGGATTGGAATTCCGAACCCCTCATAAAGAGAAGGGAAGACGAGGCAGCGGGCACCCCGGTACAGAGCGGCGAGCTCCTCGTCATCGGTTCGACCCACCCAGTTCGGCACGTCGACGCCCCCCCAGCCCGGCTCGCCGACGACCCGCAACTCGACCTGCGCCAGCCGGGCCGCTTCGACGGCTCTCGCGAGGTTCTTCCGCGGCTCGAGCGTGCCTACCGCGAGGACGTAGTCACCGCTCGCTGCCGGCCCGTCCGCCGTGAAGACCGGGTCGACACCGTTGCCGATGACGCGCACCCTCTCGCCTGGGATGCCCAGGAGATCCGCCAGTTCATGGCGGGTGAAGGCGGAGACGGCGACGATCGCGTCTGCCGTTCTGACTGCCTGGCGGAGTGCCAGCCGACCCGTGTATCGATGCCAGACCGGGAACGCCTTTGGGTAGCGAATCACCGCAGCGTCATGAACGGTCGCGACAACCGCCGGGCCGGCACGAAGCGGAATCCGCATGGTCGTACAGTGGAGGACGTCGAGGCCGCGCGCAGCGCGCGCGAGACCGGCCGGATACCAAACCGTGTCGCGCGCGATCGTGGCGGCTCTCCCGCGTCCGCCGAACCCCACCCGCCGAAGGTCGAGCTCGGGCCTCCCCTGAAGCCCCGAGAGGAGCCCTCGAACGTGCCGAGCCGTCCCCGCGCCGGTCTGCACCAGCGGTGAAACATCGATGCCGACCTTCACTTCGGGCTTCTCCGGACGAGCGCGTCCAGCATCGTCTCGCCGGTCGCGTGCCACGTGAATCGCGCAGCGTGTTCGAATCCGGCCGAAACGAGGGCGTCACGACGGGTGAGCGCCTCCGAGATCCCGGCGGCAATCGATGCCGGATCGCCGGGGTCGACGCGCACGGCGGCCGATCCGCATGCCTCGTCCAGCGACGGGTGGTTCGAGACGACAACGGGCGTGCCGCAAGCCATGGCCTCGACGACAGGGATGCCGAACCCTTCGAACAACGACGGATAGACGAACGCGCCGGCACCTCGGTAGAGGGCGGGCAAGCGCTCGTCGGGAACGTAGCCTGGCAGGACGATGCCGGCGTCGTCGAGGCCCGGTTGCTCGCCCCACCCCGCCCCGCCGGCGAGAACGAGCGGGTGCTCGCCTTCGAGCATCCGCCACGCCTCGACGAGGCGATGGAGGTTCTTGCGAGGTTCGAGCGTCCCTACACCGAGGATGTACTGCCCTCCGAAGTCGGCACGATCGCCCTCACGGCAGAACTCGCCGCCGACGCCGGGATGGGCGACGACCAGCCGCTCGGGCTCGATGCCGAGTGTCGCGGCCGCATCGCCAGCCGTGTAGCGGGAGTTGGTGAAGATGACATCACAGTTCCGAACCGCATCATCGTCCTTACGCCGGTGCATAGCGATCGTGCGCCGTGTGCACCACTCCGGGTGGTGGAGCGGATTGAGGTCGTGGATGGTCGTTGCGCGCAGCCCCGAGCGCTGAGGCGGCGTCATCCAGTCGGTGTAGAGGAGCGCGTCGAAGGACCCGAGGAGACGCTCGGCGGCCGGGTGCCCGACAATGCTCCACGCCGTGCGAACCGCGTGGGAAGCAGGGAGCGGCCACAGCCGCGTGTGCACGGGAATGCCCGCCAGCGCCTGCCGAATGCGCGCCGGGCCCCGCAGGCTCGTCGGCGCAAACGCGACGATCTCATGCCGTTCGCCTGCCGCCGCCGCCAATCCCCCGAGCGACCCACGGATGTAGTTGCCGATCCCGGTCGGTGGGTGTGAAAGCGGTGAGACATCGACGGCAATCTTCATCGTGAGGCGTAGTTGAAGGCGTCGAAATGGACACCGAGACGGCGGCCGTCTCCTCCACCCGGCACCGCGGTCGGAGCTACGTCGAACCTCACCCGGCAAACGCCCTCCTTCGGTCGCAGCGGCACACGCAGCACGGCCTCGTCGGGAGCCTGGAAGGTGACGTGCGCGACCCGAACGTCGCCGACCGAGGCGACGACCGTCTGGGGAGTGTGAAACAGAGAGGCGTCGCTATGAAGAGCGACTTGGAGCACGCCCGCCGTGCAGTTTCGGCGAACGTACCGGACGGTCGGCCCCGACCAGGTGTCGTTCGGGTACAGCCCGTTCCAGGTCACACTCACCTTGCGTGCGACCGGACCCGCAACTTTCCACAGCGTCATCCCCAACGGGATGTCCCGCGCGAGCGCTTGGCCATCGAGCTCGAGCGACGCATCGGTGAGCAGATAGCGCTCGGTCAAGGGAGATCCGTCGGCGTGCCGGAGGATCCCATCCGCCGGGTCGAGGTTGATCCCCGTTTCCGGCAGGTTCCCGGGGGACGGGCCTCCGATGTAGTACACCGGCCCCACAGCCCGGTTGAAGAACTCGTTCTGGTTGACGGTGAAACGGTCAGTCAGGCCGGTCCACACGATTCCAGCCCTTGCACCCTCGGGGAGACTCGCGTCGATCCAGTCGCGCGGAGCGCCGCGGATTCCTTGGAAGAGAGCTCCAGCCCCCGCCTGGACGAAACCGCGCGGTCCCGACCACACGGAGGTGGACACGACCCCGAACCAGAGCAGCACCGCCAGCGGCACGATCACCCCCCACCGCGCCGGAACCAACAAGAAGACCGTGGCGAGAGCAAGGGCGCCGAGCAGGACGCTGAACCAGATCGAGTCGAGCAGGAGGTGCCCGAATGCCGACCAGATGGGAAGAATCGCCAGCGTGTCCGACTTGGCGGGCTCATCGATGAAGCGGGTGTAGGGAAAGGCGACGACGAGCACGATCGCGAGGGCGGTGGCAACAGCCACCGCCGGCCACGGCCGCGGGGAGCCGACGGCAACCCAGGCGACGAGTGCGACGAGAAAGAGCGGCGCGATCGCGAACGTGTTTCGCTCCTGGACCCTGTCCGCAAACTCCGACGCGAACGCGGCGACAACGAGCGTCGTCCAGATCGAGAACGAGACGGTGACGGCAAGATGCTCCTGCAGGCGCACCGGGAGCTTGCGTGCCTGCGCGAGCAGCACGAGGGTCGCTGCGACCGGTACGACCCCGAGATACAGCGTCATCTCCTCCGCATGCCACAACCAGTAGCGGAGCACGGCGCCGATCTCGTACGACCTGTCGCCGACGACGCCGTACGCGCCGAGTAATCCGCTGATCGATCGGCCCCTGGCGACCTGCGCCGCCAGGACAACCGCCGCGGCACCGCCGAAGAGAGCGTAAAGACGCCAGGAGGCGCGGATGCGGGCAAGCCGGCTTCCTTCGACGACGGCGAGTACAGGTGGTGCAAAGACGATCCCGGCTGCGAGCGCGACCGCCTGGCTGCGCGTCGCAAGAGCGAGCCCGACTGCGACCAGCACGAGCGCGGCGTTGAGCCATGTGGGTCGAGCGAGGGCGACGAGCGTCGCCCAGACGACGACGAGCGTGAGCGGGTAGTAGAGATTCTCGGTCATCACCGTCGCCGTATAGGCGAGCGACGGGAGCGCAACCGCCAATAACGCCGCGAGCAGGGCGAGCGTGGAGCCGGCGACACGTCGGGCGATGAAATAGGTCGGCACGGCCGCGAGGGACATCACGAGGCTGTTGATCGCCTTCACAGCTGCATAGGCGTCCGTCAGCGAGTCGAACACCGCGTACGCCGGCGAGATCAACACCGGATAGAGAACGCCGTAGCCGCTCGTCGGAACGTCGCGGATCTCGAACGAGCCCGCTGCGGCGAGACTCCTGCCGAGCTCGGCGTAGATCAGCTCGTCCGTCATGATGAACGGCGCCAGCATGTGCCGCGAGAGTGCAGCGCGGAGAGAAAACGAGCAGAGGACGATCGCAGCGAGCCAAGCCCACGCGGGCACCGCCCGCAGCCTCTCAATCACCGAGGTCGACCTCGACCAGCCTGGCGGCAAGCTCTCGGGCTTCTCGCGATCCGGGTTCGATTCCGACGGTGGCCGCGGCCTCGCTCACCTCTCGGAGCACCGCGTCGCGGACCGCGTCCCCACCGGCGGCCCGCTCGAACGCGGCGACGTACAGCTCGGCGACACGTTCGAGATCGTGCTCGCGGTCGGCCAGGTCGCGCCCCGCCGCTCCCATTGCCCGGCGGACGTCCGGACGTGTCGCAAGCAATTCGAGCGCGGCGACGAGCGTCTCGACCTCGTGCTCGTCCACAGGAACCTTCAGCGCCACCTCGTCCGGGAGCTCCGAGAACCACCCGACGTCGCTGACGATCAACGGCCTCCCCAGCGAAAGCGCGCGGATTGCGGTGCCCGACGTCTCGCCCATCGTCGGCGAACGGAGGTTGACGTGCACGTCGGCTGCGATCATCAGTTCCCACAGGCGGCGTTCGTCGACGTAGCCGACGCGAGCGAGCCCTCCTCCGTCGAGCCCGAGACGCTGGAGCCGCCGATCGAGGTCGAACCCCGGCGAGGTGGCGCCGACGAGGAGCAGGCCGCTCGTCTCGTGCCGCTGCCGGATCCGGGCAAACGCCGCGAGGAGCTGCGGCACACGCTTGCTCGCATTGACGTTGCCGAAGCTGGCAAAGAGCGGCTCTCCGCTGACATCCTGCGCTGCGGCCAGATGCGGGACCGGGAACGCGGGGTGTGGGACGATCCAGATCGGTCCCCCGTAGCCAGCCGCGCGGGCCCGGCCGTCGACGTATCGGGAGTGGACGATGAGGCCGGTGGCCAGATCCAGGACCTCCCCTGCGAGGTGGAAGTCCTCGGGACGGTTCTCCCAGAGCGGCGGAATGCGCTTGTCGAGCACCGCGTGGCCCAGCAGCCTCCCGACGACGCCGCCCTCTCGCTCCATCGCGTCGAGATACCCATGCCCGTCGCGACGGCCGATCGTCAGGCCGGCGACGAGATGGTGCAGAACGAAGTCATGGAGGACGACAACGCCGGGTGTCCGGCGTAGCGCCTCGACGATCCACCCATGGGCATCCGGGTTGTTGCCGATGTGGTAGACACAGAGATCCGTTCCTCGCGGCGGCTTCTTCGCGTCCCGCTTGACGGTGACGACATCGCACCGCGCACGGAGGGCCGGGAGCAGAAGAGCCGAGTAGTCGGAGATCCCCGACCGCTCCGGTGGCATCGGGCTGAAGAGCGCAATCCTCACGAGAGCAGCCTGGCGATTGCACCGTCCCAGGTGACCGCGGCAGCGATCTCGTTCCCCGCTCGACCGTACGCCTCGGCCGCTTCAGGATGATCGCGCAACCACGCCGCCGCAGCTGCGACGGCGGTGGCATCGGGTGCGACCACGCGCCCCGTCGAGCCGTCGCGCACGACCTCGAGCGGACCGCCCGCGTCGGTCGCGGTGATCACCGGCTTGCCGGAGAGGAACGACTCGTACGGCCCGAGGCCGAAGTCTTCGTCGACAGGCGCGTAGAAGGTGGCAAAACACGTGGCATAGAGGTCGGCAAGCTCCTCGGCAGAGACACGGCCAGCGAAGCGCACCCGGCCGGCGAGACCTCCATCGCGGGCGAGGCCCTCGAGCCGTGCACGGTCGGGACCATCGCCTGCCACGACGACACGCAACGTCGGCTCGACGGCGGCTGCCTCGAGGAGGAGGTCGATCCGCTTTGCCCGATCGAGCCGGTTCACGGACAGGACGAAATCACCGTGCCCGTCGTTACGGTAGGTGAGCTCCTGGGCTGGATGCGGCATCACCTCGGCCATGAGCCCTGTCGACCGCTCGAGCCGACCTGCAACGTTGTGCGAGGTAGCGAAGAGCCGCGATGCCTCGCCGAGTCCGATCCGGTCGAGCTCCTGTACCTGGCGACGGATCGCGCGATCCTCCGGCGACTCACCGAACTGACCGAGCTCGGTGCGGTCGAGCTCGTACGCCTGTCGAAACTGGTGCACGAGCCACACGCGCTTCTCCGGATGGCGTACGAGGTACGAGGGGAACTTCGTCGCGACGACGATGTCGATTGGCTTACCGTCCGCCTCGGTCAGGTCGAGCAGCCGCCAGAGGAACGCCTGGGTCAGCACGCGGGCACCCGGGTACCACTTGAACGGCACCGTGACGCTGTCCGCCTCGTGGCCACGCAGCGCGCAGCTCATCGACGAGCGCGTCACTGAAGATCTCCACCCCGCCGCGCGCGAACGGCACCTGGGGTCTGACGACCGCGATTCGCATCGTCGTCCTAGCGCTTCGCGTCGCGAAGCGCCGCCACCTCTGCCTCGAGCCGGTCGACCTGCTCCTGCAGGTCGTCGATCAGGCGCAGCACTGCCGCGTTGAACGATCGCTGGTCGTACGCGAGGGGCTCGACATACCAACGCATCGCCTTTCGCAACACGGCCTTGACCGGCGTGCCGATCCCGCCCCGCACACCGGGACGCAACCGGAGCGAACGGTCAGCGGAGACGGGCCACAGGCGCTCCGCCTCGGCGCGCGCCGCAAGCCGATCCGCGGGGTCGCCCTGGCCGCCGCCCGGATCGGCTCCTGACCGGCGTACCTCCTCTCGGAGCGATGCGAAAAGCGCCGCGACGTCGACGGGCTCGACCGCCGAAACTCCTGCAACAGCGGCAGTTTCTTGACTCGCCTCGGACATCGGGCCATTCTAGCCCCCACTGTAGGATGCCTCCCCGTGCGCGTCGGCCTCTCCTTGCTCACGCTCGTCCCGGGAATCTCGGGAGGCAGCGAGACCTACGCCCGCGAGCTCGCGCACGCACTCGCGCGCATCGGCTCCCACGAGTACCTCGCCCTCGTTCCCGCCACTCGCGCCCGACGCGGGTGACGGGCTTCCCACGATCGTCGCCCGCGACTACCCGAGCTCGACGACGACGATCGGACGCCTGCGCGCAATGGGCTCAGCGACGCTCCGCCCGACGCGGCTGCGATCGCTGCTCCACGACGTGGACGTCGTCCACTTCCCGCTGACGGTCCCGATCCCGCGGCCCGACGCAGCCCCACGTGATAACGCTGCTCGACGTCCAGCACCTCGACCTTCCCGAGCTGTTTCCGCGCGGCGAGCGCCTGTTCCGGAAGCTCGCGTACGACCGCGCCTCGCACCAGGCGGACGGAGGTGATCGTGATCAGCGAGTTCGTTCGCGAGCGGGTCGTCGAACGGCTCGGGCTCGACCCGGAGCACGTTCACGCGGTGTGGCTCGGCGTCGACCATGCGCGATTCACTCCGGCAGCCGACGTCCAGCGTGAGCCGTTGCTTCTGTACCCCGCACGTCCGTGGCCGCACAAGAACCACCCCCGGCTTCTCGAAGCATTCGCGATGATCCGCCGCCAACGGCCGGAGTTCCGCCTCCTACTTACCGGAGTGGGCCACGACCCGCACTCGCTGCCGCAAGGGGTCGAGGCACGCTCCGTTTCGGCCGCTGAGCTCGTCGACCTGTACCGACGCGCAGCCTGTCTCGTCTTCCCGAGCCTCTACGAGGGATTCGGCCTGCCACCCGTCGAGGCGATGGCGTGTGGCTGCCCGGTCGCCGCGGCCGCGGCGGGCTCGCTACCGGAGGTGTGCGGCGACGCTGCCGTACTGTTCGACCCGCTCGACCCCGAGGCGATCGCTGCGGGTGTAGACGAAGCACTCACCCGATCGGCCGAGCTGAGCGACCGAGGACTGCAGCGGGCCGCGGCCTTCACATGGGACGAGACGGCTCGCGCGCACGACCGGATCTACGCCTTGTTCTCCTGAATCCGGAGCCGGTCGAGCTCGGCATCGACGAGCAGCGAAACGAGCCCGTCGAAGTCGACGCTCCGTTGCCAGCCCAGGCGTTCCCGCGCACGCGTCGGATCTCCGACGAGGTGGTGGAGCTCGGCCGTTCCTCGCCGAAGCGCCGGATCGGTGCGAACGTGGTCGCGCCAGTCGAGGCCGACGTGAAAGAACGCCCGCTCGACGAGATCCTCGACGGAATGGCTTTCCCCGGTGGCGACGACGTAGTCGGCCGGGTCGTCCTGTTGAAGCATCAGCCACATTGCGCGGACGTAGTCGCCCGCGTACCCCCAGTCGCGACGGGAATCGAGATCGCCGAGAACGAGCTCGTGTTCGAGCCCCAGCGAGATCGCTGCGGCGAAGTAGGCCACCTTGCGTGGCAGGAAGTCGAGCGGGCGTCGCGGCGATTCGTGGTTGTAGAGGATCCCGCAGCAGGTGAAGAGCCCGTAGCGGCGGCGATAGCTGCTCGAGATGAAGTGGCCGTAAGCCTTGGCGACCCCGTACGGCGTCAACGGCGCGAGCGGCGTCGACTCGTTCTGGGGCGTTTCTACGGGCTCGCCGAAGATCTCGCTGGAGGACGCCTGGTAGAAGCGAATCGTCGGATCGACCTTGCGGATCGCCTCGAGCATCGCCGTCACCCCGACGGCGGCGAACTCGGCGGTCTCCACCGGCTCGTCCCACGAGCGGGGGACGAACGACGGCGCCGCGAGATTGAAGACCTCATTCGGTCGGAACTCCTGCAGCGCCGCCGCGAGCGACACCTGGTCGAGCAGATCGGCGCGCACGACGACAAGTCGGTCGCCGATCGCTCCCAGCGTTTCGGCGTACGCCTCGGGTGGGCGTCTGACGACGCCGAAAACCTCGTAACCGCGCTCCAGCAAGATCTCGGCGAGCAACGAGCCGTCCTGACCCCCGATTCCCGTGATCAACGCACGCCGCGAGCTACTCAAGAGAGAATCCACCAGTGACACACGCGTCCGAGTCTATTCCGTGAAGGTCGCCTACACGCTCGAGCAGTGCTGGCACCGGGTGCCGGGCGGGACGGCCGTGGCGGCGCTCGAGCTCGCGCGTGCGCTCGACGAGCAGCCGGGCCTCGAGCTCGTCGGCGTGGCGGCCCGTCACCGCGGCCCTCCGCCGGAACAGTGGCGCCCTACGATCGAGGTTCGGCATCTCGCGCTCCCACGGATCGCCCTGTACGAATCGTGGCACTACCTCCGTCGCCCTCGGGTCCAGGCGGCCACAGGACCTGTCGACGTGATCCATGCAACGGGGATCGCCATGCCGCCACCGACGAGCCCTCTGGTGCTCACGGTGCACGACCTCTCGTACCTCGACTACCCCGAGCTGTTTACACGCCAGGGCCTTCGCTTCTTTCACCGTGCCCTCGACCTCGCCGTACGGGACGCGTCGCTCGTGCTCTGCTCCTCGTTGGCAACCATGGAGCGCTGCCGGCAGGCGGGCTTCGCGGACGATCGGCTCCGGCACGTCCCGCTCGGCGTCCGGGCAGCTCGCGCGCACCCGGAGGCCGTGGCGCGCGTGCGACAGGTGTACGCACTGTCGGAGCGGACCATCCTCTGGACAGGCACGGTCGAACCGCGGAAGAACCTCGGCGGCCTGATCCACGCCTTCTCCTTGCTCGATACCGACGCCGACCTCGTGCTCGTCGGTCCTCCTGGCTGGAACGAGGACCTCGAACGGCATCTCGGCGAGCTCGACGACGAGAAGCGAGGCCGGGTACGCGTACTCGGTTGGGTTCCAAGAGAGGATCTCGAGGCGCTCTACGCGGCTGCGACGGTCATGTGCTTCCCGAGTCTGCTCGAAGGGTTCGGCTTCCCCGTCGTGGAGGCGATGGCGCAGGGCACACCCGTCGTCACCTCGCGGGGAACGTCGACGGAAGAACTCGTCAGCGGGGGCGGCGGATTGCTCGTCGATCCCCGACAACCGGAGGACATCGCTGTCGCACTTGCAAGCGTGCTGGCCGATCCGTCACTCGCCAAGCGGTTGGGCGAGGCGGGGCTGCTACGCGCCGCTGATTACACGTGGGCCCGCACCGCGGGGCTCGTGACCGACGCCTACGAGGAAGCTTCTCCCTGAACGCCGTCAAGATCACGAGTGGGCTGCAAGCACCCGCTCATATGCGGTAGCAAGCCGCTCGGCCACCGCGTTCGTCGAGTAGCGAGCGACGATCTCCTCCGGGTAGTCGACGCGCCGACCCGGCGGACCCGACAGCGGTCCCGAGGTGAGAAGGTCCGCCAGAGCCCCCCAATCCCCCGGCGAGAACAACGCAGCCCCCGATCCTGCCAGCACTTCCGGGATGGCTCCGGACGAGCTTGCCGCGATCGGGACCCCGGACGCGATCGCCTCGGCGAGCACCATTCCGAACTGCTCCTCCCAGAGCGGCGTCGCGAGGCTGGCGAGTACGACACAGGATGCGGCGGCGAAAACAGACGGCATCTCGTCGTAGCGGACGGCGCGGATGTCGACTCGCTCCCCGACCCCCAGCTCCTCGGCGTATCGAAGCAGCCGCTCCCGCTCCGGACCCGAGCCGACGATCTGGAGTCGTACCTCCGACGGTAGCGTTGCGAGCGCGCGGATCACGTCGAAGTGGCCCTTCTCCCAGACGAGTCGCCCCGGCGAAACAATGAGGTGGTAGTCCGCTCCGATCCGAGGGGAGCGACCGAATCGCTCGGAGTCGATGCCCGGCGGTGATACGAGTATGCGATCCTCGCCTACCCCCTCCAGGAGCAAGCAGCGGCGGGCACGTTCGGTGGCGGCAAGATAGAGGTCTGCCTCGGCGAGCGCGGTGGCCCGATGGCGCCGACCACGGCCGCGTCTGAAGGTCTCGCGGAACGGAATCGTCTCCCACGCCGTCAAGACGAGGCGGAAGCCGAACGTACGCTTGAGTGCTGCGGGTTGCCCGCTGAACCAGACGCCGAGCTCGGCCGAGTGGACGATCTCGGCGCCGGCAAGCGCCTCCTCGAGCCTGCGGTAGCCGTCGCCGACCGCCAGCGTTGCGATGTCGCCGGCGCGTCCGTGGGGGAATCTGTCCCGGACCGCTCGAACCGGGATGCGCTCGAGTCGAACGCCCTCCAGGTCGTAGTGATTCGACCCTGTGACGGCAACTGCGATCTCGAACCTGTTCGTCAGGAGCTCCCAGGCACGGAGCTCCCACGGATTGGCGTTGTGACCGCGCAACAGCACGACGCGGGGGCGGCTCACTTCTTGCTCCTCGAGGCCGGGTCACGCCTTCTCAGTGCTTCGAGCACCTCGTACGGGACGGCACCGACACCGACCGCTGTGACGCAAAAGGCGCCGATCGCGAGGACCGCCAGGATGACCTCGCCGAGCCCGGGGATCGCGAGCACGGCCGCCCCGACCGCCAGAGCCGCAAGCGGACGCCAGACGAAGGCGAACCGTGGCAGGACGGAACGCTCCGCGCGGGCGAGCGCGACGAGGAGCAGCACCATGAGTGCCGTCTCGGCGATGACCCCCGCTGCCGCAGCACCACGACCGGCAAAAGCCGGCGTCAGCGTCAGGCCGAGGAGCAGGACGAGCGCGAGCGAGAACGCATTCGCGGCCGCGAGGACGCGCTGGCGCCGGAGCGAGATCAGCGCCAGGACGGCGACCTGCCCGATGAAGAGCGGCACGAGCGCCCAGGCCTGAATCCGAAGGATCGGCGCCGCCCCGGCGTAGTCGGGCCCGCCGAGGAGCCGGATGACGGGAGCCGCGAGCGCGAATGTCGCGAGCGCAAGTCCGAGCGAGGAGACTGCGGCCACCTCGGTCATCCGCTGGAGACCGTACCGGAGCCGCTCGGCGTCGTGCTCGCCCGCGACCGCCAGCACGGGTAGCGCGACCGCGAGCACGAGCCCGGGGATCCCGATCAGCATCTCGAAGACCCGGAACGAGGTCGCATAGAGCCCCGTCTCCTGCTCACTCTCGGTGAGCGAGACGATGATCACGAGCAGGCGCAGGTAGATGACGTTCATCGCGATCGCGACCGCGAGCGGCAGCGCCTCCCTGAGCAGGCGGGCCGCATCACGCCGGGCCAACCGTGGGCGGAGCGTCCGCACGCCGCCGACGAAACGCGGCGTGAGCAGCAGCAGTGCCGCGCCGACGGCCGCCTGCACCGCGAAGTACGGGAGGAGCGTCGCGCCGGCGAGCGCGAGCGCTGCAACCCCGATCAACGTCAGCGCTTGCCTGAGTACTTCGAACGTCGTCACGGCGCCGAGGCGCAACTCCACGGAAAGGGGCATCATCGACGTCGACTGCGTGTTCACGAGCAGGACGCCAATGCCTGCGAGCAACGTCCCCCAGACCATCGTTCGGTCGTAACCCGCCACGAACGCGAACACCACCGCCAGCGCCACGCCGAGCGCGCTGAGGACGACGCGCAACCCGAGGAGCGTCCCGAGCAGCTCCACGCGCTGCTTTCCGGGTGGACGCAATGCGAGTTCCCGGGCCCCGACGGCGGTCAAGCCCGCATCGGTCACCACCGCGACTATCCCGAGGAGAGCGGCCACCGTGGCGTAGCGCCCGAAGTCATCGACCTCGAGCCCGCGAAGCAGGAAGACGGACGTCGCCGCCCCGAGCAGGATGCCGGCAAGGTAGCCACCACCGCGCAGAGCGCCTCCGCGGATGACACGCGCACCCGCCTCGGGAGTCGACAGGACGTCCACGGAAGAGTGCTCGGAGGTCACGTAGGCTCACACGCTAGTGAAGACCTGTGTCGTCATCCCGACAATGAACGCCTGCGACCTGCTCGCCGAGGCGCTCACGAGCCTCGAAGCCCAAACCACGCAGCCCGACGTAGTTGTGGTCGACAACGCGTCGACCGACGGGACGCGGGAGATGTTGGCACGTCGCTTCCCGCGGGTGAAGCTCGTGGTCAACGACCGCAACCTGGGGTTCGGCAAGGCCGTCAACGAAGGTGTCGCCTCAGCACCGGCAGGCACCGATGTGATCGTGCTGGTCAACAACGACGTCGTCTGCGCACCCGATTTCGTCGAGTGCCTCCTCGAGCCTTTCGGCGATCGACGGATCGGCATGGTCGCGGGCGTCTTGCTGCAGGGGTCGGCTCCGATGCTCGTCGACTCTGCCGGAATCGAGCTCGACACCACGCTGCGGTCGTGGGACATGCTGTGGAACAGTCCGGTGGAGGCGCTGGGTCAGGCCGCGCAACCGGTGGGTCCCTGCGGGGGCGCGGCCGCGTACCGAGCAGACGCGTTCGCGGAGCTCGGCGGCTTCGACGAGCAGCTTTTCGCCTATTGGGAGGACGTCGACCTTGCGCTGCGCTTCCGGCTCGCGGGCTGGGTCTGCGAGCGGGCGCCGGGGGCGCGCGCGTTGCACCGTCACGGTGCGACCCTCGGCGCCTCATCGGCTGCCCAGCGGAGGCTCGAGGCCTACGGTCGCGCCTACGTGCTCGCCAAGTACCGGGTCGCTGATTCCGGGTTCCTCATGCGACTGAAGATCGCAGCGCTCGACTGGCCGGTGCTGGTGATCCATCTGCTCGTTCGACGAGAGGCCGGGCCCCTACGCGCTCGCCTCGCCGGCCGCCGGGACGGGCGGGCGGTCTCACCGTTACGCGCGCCACTCGAGCTGGCCACTGTCGGTTTTGGCCAGGCGGCGCGCCGTCAGGGCGGTTTGCTCCGGCTTCGTCTCAGCGGCGCGCTGCCCGAGCACTTTCGCGACCATGTACCTCCCGGCGACAGCTCCGGCTAGGGGCCCGAGGCGTCACCGTCGCGGCGGCAGTACAGATTGACGTATCCATGTGCCCAGTCGACCTCGTCGAGAGGTCGGAGAGAGCCCTGCTTCTCATCGATCCAGCGCACGTCGAGTCCATGCCCTCGCAGGATCGTGATGAGCGCATCGGCCGAGGCTCCGGAACGCTCCAGCATGGGCGGATTGCATTCTGCGAAAACGGTGAGCCCGGGACCCGCACGCGCCAGGGTCTCGCGCATCCCGCGCAGCGCCGCGACCTCTCCGCCTTCGATGTCGAGCTTGACGACATCCACAAGAACGGCGGGGTCGAGCCAGGTGTCGAGGGTTGTGACGGAGACCTCTATGCGTTCGGACTCGCCCTCAGGCTCGTGCAGGCTGCTCGTGTCTCCTCCCCCGCTGAGGTAGAAGGCGTGCCGGCCCGCCGCGTCGCCGAGCGCCAGCGGCACGACGGTCACACGATCGTCGAAACCGTTGTCGACGAGGTTCCGCTCGATCAACGGAACGGCGCGAGGATTGGCCTCGAAAGCGAACACGCGACCTGTCGGCCCGGTGGCCCTTGCCGACTGCAGGGTCACGTAACCCATATGCGCGCCGGCTTCGACGACCGTCATGCCCGAGCCGATCGACGACTTGAGGAGAGCGACGAACGTCGCCTCCCGGTCCGACTCCAGCAACTCGCGAACGTAGTAGAGCTGTCCGATGTGGTCGCCGTGGAGCCGAAGACCGTCGACGTCGATGTCGAACGTGCCGACTGCGGGCGCGACACGTCGAGCGACGGCGTCGACCAACCCGCCGAGCCCGATCTTGCGCAGGGCGACAGCGCCACGCTCGAGCACGTTCAGCACCGTGACGCGCGTGGGCTGGAGGCGCCGGCTCACGTGCGGGAGATGGCGAGCAGCGACCACTGATAGACGAGGAACTCCGTCGTGAGGCCGCGGGTCAGGCGTGAGCCGAGTCGCGATGCGGGCCGGAGTCGACCGTGCTCGACGCGCTGAACCTGCCATCCGCTGGACTCGAGCAGAGCAACGATGTCGCTGCGCGTGAACCAGCGAACGTGCGTCTCGTCGCGGTGCCCGGCTTCGGTGTAGCCGAACGTCCCTCTCAGCGCGAGATCTCGCACCAACGTCCAATGGCGAGCATTGGGGAGAGAGACGTGGAGTCGCGCCCCGGTCACGGCCTGGCCTCGGAGCAACTGCAGCACCGCTCGTGGATCGAACAGGTGCTCGAGGACGTCGTATGCCAGAAGCGTGTCGAAGGGGCCGGAGAGACGGTCCAGGACGTCCTCGACGCCGCCGACGACGACCTCGTCGAGCACGGCCGCTGCGCGCTCGGCTGCCGCGGGTTGCACCTCGACCCCGGAGATCCAGGTCGCGCCCGCCTCCCGAAGACCCGGCCCGGCAGCTCCCTCGCCGCACCCGACGTCGAGCACCCGTCCGAGCGGACGCGGGAGCCGAGCGATCAAATCGGGTCGCCCTTGCCCGTAGTAGCCCGCAGGCTTCGCGGCGAGTGGCGAGGACGTCGCAGCCATCGCGTGACGGTACCGGACCGGTTGGCCGACACAACCCGGTACGCTCCGTCCCGTGTCAGGCAACCGAATCTGGGACGACGAGGCACTCTCGGCTCTGAGCGACGACTTCGGAGACGCCTACCGGGGCCGCACAGTGCTCGTTACCGGCGCCGACGGATTCATGGGCTCACATCTGACGGATGCCCTCGTCGAGCTCGACGCGAACGTGCATGCCTTCGTGAGGGCGACGTCGAGCGGGGCGCTCAACAACATCGGGCACCTTCGCACCCGGCTGAAGGTGCATTTTGCAGACCTCACGGATAAGACCTCGATCGACTACCTGATGCGCGAGCTGAAGGGTGCGTCCGACAAGCCGTACGTCTTCCACCTCGGCGCCCAGGCACACGTGGGTGAGTCCTGGCACCGTCCATACGAGACCGTGATGGCCAACACGATCGGCACGCTCAACCTGCTCCAATCGATCGTCGACACGGGCCTCGAGCTCGAGAAATTCGACACTGCCGGCACGTCCGAGGAGTACGGCAACGTGCGCGACGACGTCTCCCACCATCACGACTTCGACGACGCGGGCAGCCTGATTCTCCACGAGCGCTCGCCGATCAATCCAAAGTCGATCTACGCCACCGCGAAGGTGGCGGCGGACTTCCTGACGATGAACTACCACGACGCCTTCGGCTTGCCCGGCGTCGTCACGCGGATGTTCAACAACTATGGCCCACGGCAGAATCCGCGCTACGTGACGGGGACGATCATCACGCAGGCACTGACGCGCGAGACGATCGAGCTCGGCAACCTCGAGCCGCTCCGCGATTTCTGCTTCTGCACCGACGGCGTTCGCGGTCATCTCACCGTTGCGGCCCACGGCAAGCCGGGGGACGTCTACGTGTACGGACAGGGCGAGAACATCTCGATGGAGGGTTGGGTGGGGTTGATCCTGCGCATCGGGGAGGAGAACGGATTCTGGCCGGCCGGCCGCACGGTCGCAACGACGCCGAACCGCTACCGGCCAGGTGCGAGTGACGTGATGGCGCTCCGCGTCGGCCATGAGAAGCTCACGCGCGAGACGGGGTGGATGCCGAAGGTATCGTGGGAAGAGGGTGTTCTGCAGACGATCCGCTGGTATGCGGAGAATCGCGATCGGTGGATCGGTCGGGTGGACTGGCTCGCGACGGGCAGTCCGTCGTTGCTCCCGTGAGAGCCTGACCCGGGCCGGATGCAGGCGACCGGGCTCTCCGACGGGACGCACATGAGTTGGCTGCGCTCGTGATGTTGCTCACGATTGCAACTCGCCGGGGTCGTGGCCGTCGACTCCTCGACGAGGAGCTCGCGAGCTCGGCGGGGAGAGGCCGAAGCCGTAGGGGCGTGGGTGACGGTAGCCTCCGGGTGTGCATGTTCTCGTCACCGGCGGCGCGGGCTTTCTCGGCTCACACCTCGTTGAGCGCCTCCTCGACGATGGGCACGAGGTCGTCGTCCCGAGGCGCGCCGACACCGATCTCACCGACATGTCCGAAACCGCAAGCCTGTTCGACGCCGTCGCCCCCGAGCTCGTGTTCCACCTCGCCGCGGAGGTGGGCGGGATCGGCGCCAATCGCGCAAACCCCGGGAGGTACTGGTACGCGAACCTGATGATGGGCGCCCATGTCCTCGAACAGGCTCGCCTCCACGGGACGCGCAAGCTCGTGATGGTCGGCACGGTCTGCTCGTACCCCAAGTTCACGCCCGTGCCGTTCCAAGAAAGCGATCTCTGGAACGGGTATCCCGAAGCAACGAACGCACCGTACGGGGTGGCGAAAAAGGCCGTACTGGTAGGAGCGCAGGCGTATCGAGAGCAATACGGGCTCGACACGGTCTTTCTGCTGCCGACGAACCTCTACGGCCCGCGCGACAACTTCGACCTGCAGACCTCGCATGTCATCCCCGCACTGATCCGCAAGATGATCGAGTCTCCCGCCGAGATCGTCCTGTGGGGGGACGGAACGCCGACACGCGAGTATCTCTACGTCGACGACTGCGTCGAGGCAATGACGCTGGCCGCGGCACGCTATGACGGTGGCGAGCCGGTGAACCTGGGCACAGGCATCGAAACGTCGATCCAGGAGACAGCCGAGATCGTTGCCGACGCGGTCGGGTTCTCCGGCGAGATCCACTGGGACACCTCGATGCCGAACGGGCAGCCGAGGCGCTCGCTCGACTCGTCGCGGGCCCAGGAGTTGTTCGGTTTCACAGCACACGTACCGCTGCGCGAGGGAATTGCCCGCACGGCCGCCTGGTACAGGCGGCACGCCGGGCATGCGTAGCGCATTGGGACCAACGAGCGCGGAGGGGGATGGCCGCACACTCGTGACGGTGCTCCAGGCGCCAACCTGACGCAGCGTCCGCTCCCAGCGCTCGTGGCTCGCGATTGCGGTGGTCGTGGGGCTCATGTCCTGCGCGTATGCGGTCGTCGCCCAATAGCCAGGGTGCGCTGAGCTGTCGCATCTCGCACTGGTCCGATCGCTGAACTCGGGCACGCCGGTCGTCGATGGTCGCGAGAGCGAGTTCTGCGATGTCAGCTACTGGCACGGGCGGTACTACTCGAACAAGGCACCCGACCTCGCCGCGCTGGCGCTGCCGGTCTACACGGTGCTCGACGCACTCGACGCGCTCCCAAGCGATGACGTTCGGACAGTCTGGGCGCTGAACCTCTGGGCCGTGATCCTCGCTGCGCGACCCTCATTTGAGGAGGGCAATAACTTGACGGCTATGGTCATTGCGCTAGGCAGCGTCGTCGTCGCGACGATCGCGATACGACGCATGCGGCCACCGGGCACCCTCGGGCGGGCCACTGGTCGCACCGGGCCGTAACTCGACTGAGCGTGGTCGTGACCGACCACACGGCCACAGCCGACATGGGACTCGTGACGTGCGCCTGCTCACGTGCACGCAACCACTACTCCGCAGGCAAGCCGCCCGGCGACTTCGGCGCCCCAGAGCTGCCGGCGCCGCTCGCCCGAGCGTCAGCTTCTCCTCTTAATCGCTCGACCTCCGTTTCCAGCAACGCGAGACGCTGCGCAAGCAGTGTGTTCTGGTCGTCGAGCTGCGACAGCACGGTCGAGTAGTGCAGCAACACGACAATGATGAAGAGCGTCGCGATCGCGAACAGGATCGCCGGCGGATACGTTGCGACCCCGAGCCAGCCCGCGATGTTGTTGAGGCCGCCCCGCCAGGCGGAAAGAACGAGTAGCACGACGCCCGTCACGAGCCACAGCAAGGCGTAGCGCTCCTTGAGACGCCGCCCACGGATGAGTTCGAGCACGATCAGGATGAGCAGCAGCGACGCGATGGCGGCGGCGACGGAGATTCGCACGGGAGTCACGAGCGGGCCACCTCCTCCTGCGGCACTGCGTACTTGCGCACCATCGCCATGAAGAGCGCCAGCGTCACTTTCAGGACGTAGTAGACCGAGCGAACGAAGGTTATGGACGACTGCCCCGTTTCCCGCTCACGCATCGTCACCGGCACCTCGACGAGTCGTAGTCGGTACTTGAAGACGAGCACCATCGCCTCGACCTCGGGGTAGTCGTTCGGGTAATCGGCGGCGAAGAGCGAAATGCCTCTGCGGTTGAGCGCCTGGAAGCCCGAGGTCGTGTCGGTCACGCGCTGACGGGTGAAGAGCGAGACGATCCGAGCGAACCAGATGATCCCGACACGTCGGGCGAAGGGAGGGCGATAGTCACCGCTGCCGTCCGCGAACCGCGAACCCGTGACGATGTCGGCCTCGCCACGATTGATCGGCCCGAGGAGCTTCGGGAGCTCGCCGGGGTCGTGCTGGCCGTCGCCGTCGAGCCTGACCGCCTTCTGATAGCCACGATCGAGCGCATACATGAAGCCGGTCTGCACCGCGCCGCCGATGCCCACGTTGTAGGGAAGACTCACGACCGCAGCACCGCGCGACCGCGCGATCGCAGCGGTCTCGTCATGTGACCCGTCATCGACGACCACGACGTCGAACGATGCATCGGCAGCCCGGATCGCATCGACGACCTCGCCGATCGCGCCCGCCTCGTTGAATGCCGGAACGATCGCGATGATCCGACCGGGTGTCACACGCGCACCGAACGAGGAAGCCCGAGGAGGCCGAGCATGCGGCGCGCACGGTCGGCATACGTGTGCTCGTCTAGAACCCGTCCGCGGGCGCGGGCGCCCATTGCCGCGGCCTCGCCTGGATCGTCCAAAAGCTCGCGATAGGCGGCGAGGGCAGTGAAGGCGTCCTCGACGAGAATGATCTCGCTGCCCGGTTCGAACCACTGCTCGATACCCTCGTGCGGGTTGGAGACGATCGCGGCCCCGGCCGCGGCGAGTTCGAACGGTCGGCAAGTCGACGACAGCTGCACGGTTGCGTGCGACCGGCGCGTCACATTGAGGTTGATACGCGCCGACGAGATGGCACGGGCAAAGACATTGAAGGGCACGTCTCCGATCTCCCTTGCCGCGCCCGTGTCGCCACGAAAGTCGCGCCCGCCCAGGACGAAGTCGATCTCTGGCGCGACGCGGCTCGGCTCGCCCACCATCGCGGCTGTCCATTCCTGCCGGAACTTGTCGCCGTACCCGTAGAAGAAGACATCCATCTCCTTCGCCACGGGCTGCGGCGAGAAGAACTCGGGGTCAGCGCCCCAGAAGACGGCCTCGGCGCGACGGGCACCGAGCTCGAGCAGGCGCGGCAGTCCGCCTTGCGAGTTCGAGATCACGAGGTCGTACTCCGACGGATCTGCTCCGTGGTAGTAGTTGAACCCCGTGTCCATGCCGCCGAACTCGGGCAGGCTCATCGGCACGTCGCCGTCGTAGAAGACGACCGGGATCCCGTACCGCTGGCGCAGGGTCGTCGGGATGCCGCGAAAGTGGGCCATCGGAACCGTGAAGAAGACGACTGCGTCCGGGCGCTCGCGCTCCACGAGCCGCACGAGGTGTCGCCGCCAGCGCGGCGTCACGACGCGCCAGATCGTTTCGCGTGTCAGACGATCGAGGGCGCTATCTTCGGGCGAGTCTTCGTCGCGGCGGAGGTAGCGGTCACCCTTGAGGCGAGCCAGTCCCTCGCGCACGGCGGCGTACGATTCCCCCTCCCGGTACGTCGGGTTGGGTGCGGTGCGCCACCACGGCGACTCGATCGGGCGACCGCGGTACGGAGTCACGACGAGGTCGACGCCCGTCTCGTACATCCCCTTCCACAGCTGCCACCACGCCGGCGTACAGCCGTACCGGAAGTCGAGATCGACCGCGGACGCGACGGCGAGGATCTTTGGCCCTTTCATCGCGGCAAGTCTAGGGGGAACACTGGCCGGCGCCCCGGCCGTTTGCGGGCTCGCCGAGCGAGCCGGCAGTCCCGAGAGCGTGCCGCAGCAGCCCGAGCCGCGGGGGCGATGGGCTCGCGGGCAACGATCGGACCCGCCTGGGCCATCTCTACGCTAGCCCGATGCGCGATGCTGCGGCGGTGACGAGGAGAGCCGGCCGTCTGTCGTTCAGAGTTGCCGCCGCGATCGGCATCGTCACCACGCTCGTCGTGAGCGCAGGCCTCGGTGCCCGGCGGACGATTGATGCCCTGGTCGACGTCCACGATCGCTATGCAACCCTGGACCGGGTCGCCCGGGAGCAGGCCGCGGGAACCCACGAGGGCTTCGACGCCGACGTCTGGGAGCTCCTCCGGCGAAGCGTCCGGCGAGGCGACAGGTACCTGATCGTCACCCCCCGCGGGGAGGCACGCGGACTCGTCAATCAGGGGTTCGTAACGCGTTCCTACGCAGACTATTTCCTGCTGCCCGCCGTTCAGGTGACCTCGCGCCGCGACGCCGACGTGATCGTCTACGTCGGCACACCTGCGCCAGGGCTGGCCGAATGCGCGAGCGGGGGCGGCCAACGAGCATGCGTGCGGAGACTGCGGCCGTGAACGCTCTCGCACTCGTCGTTACCAACGCCCTGCTCCTGATCTCGGGCGCGGGTCTGCTCGCGCTGATCGGAATGGTCGGCACCGGCCGTGACCTCGCGCGCATGTCCGGAGCCGCCTGGCTCGCCGGGCTCGCCGCCGCGGGTATCGCAGGCGCGATGCTGACGCCGTTCGGGGTGCGCGTCGGGTGGCTCATCGTCGGCCTTCCGGCCGTGTCTGTCGCTGCCGGTTGGTGGAGGCTTCGGAGCGCGAGGGGCTCATTCACGGAAGGGCGCGAGCCGGCCCGCGCCGCCCCGAGTCGGCTGTTCGCGGCAGCGCTCGCGGGGATCACCGTGGCGGTGGGAGGGCTTGCGTTCTGGGCATACTCGATCGCTCCTCTCGAGGAGTACGACGGCTGGGCCATCTGGGGGATGAAAGCCCGCGCGCTGGCGGCGTTCGGCACCGCGGACCCACAGGTCTTCGCCTCGGCCGCCTACGCCGGTGCCCACCTCGAGTATGCGCTGGGGATCCCGTTCCTCTCGGCGATACCCATCACGCTCGCGGGGAACTACGACTCGAATCTCGTCACGATGCAGACGTTCCTGATCGGCGTCGCAGGGTTCGCAGCGCTCTGGTCGCTTCTCCGGGAGCGAGTTCGCCCCGTTGTCCTCTGGGCGTGGCTCGCAGCGATCGCGGCGACCCCGGCCGTGGCGGCGCAGCTGGGCAGTGGCTATGCGGACATACCGCTCGCCGTCCTCGTGGCGGCGGGCGTGGTCTGTCTGGCGCGTTGGGTCGAGGATCGGTCGAGCCCGTATCTCGCGCTCGGTGCCCTGTTTCTCGCGGCGGCGGCGCTCGCGAAGAACGAAGGGGTGCTGTTCGCAGCGGCAGCCGCAATCTCGGCGTTTGCGGTCGCGGCAGGGCGTCGCCAGAGAGTCCTGCTGGCGGGTGCCTGTGTTCTCGCCACGCTCGTCCCGTGGCGTGTCTGGGCGGCCGCGCACAACCTCGGCAGCTCCGACTACGAGCTCAGCTCCTCGTTCGACCCGGCGTACGTCCTCGGGCGCCTGGGTCGCGTGCCGCTCACGCTCGAGTGGTTCGCGCGTAACGTGTTGATCTCGGGTGCATGGAAGCCGCTCCCCCTCATCGCGATCGCCGCCGTGCTGGCAGGGTTGATCGCCCGTTCGCAGGCTGCCGTCTTGGCGGCGCTTTTCGCAGGGCTTTCGGTCGCCGGGCTCACCTGGATCTACCTGATCTCGCCGCTCGGCGTCGACGACTTCCTCGACTCGAACGGATCGCGGGTGATCGCGTCGGTCGTCGTCGGTACTGCCGCGCTCGGGTCGATCGTGATCGAGGACCTGCTGGCTCCGCGGATCGCGGTGGCTGCTGCGGATTGCAGTCTCGACGCACTCGAGGCCGACAGCCGCCGCGGCGGGCGCTCGGCGCAGTAGACGTTGTGTCGTGGGCCAACGATGTCCCGCAGACGATCGCGAGTATGCCGAGGAGTGCGGACTGTGGACCGGGATGGGATGGCGGTCGACAGGCGAGCCATACCGACGCGAGTGCCGGTTTCACTACCCCTTGCCGGTGGATGCTGCACCCGTTCCTCGGCTCAGCGCGCCGCGGTGGTAGATAGTGAAGGCGCCGACCTGCTCGGTCTCGTAGTGAGCGCTCTCGAGAGATCCATAGTCCGTTGCCGAGGTGTCGAACCCTCTGGCTATCACAAAGGCCGGCGCGGGCACGCGTGCGACGAGAGGGCCGTATTCGGGATGGCGACTGTGGAGGTCGGGATCGTTCGGAAGGGGCACGACCACCCAGCCAGGTTTGATGCGCAGCGCCGCAGGACGAATGTCGGCGGCAATGATGCGCCCGTTCGTCTCGTACGTGATTCGGAATGCGATCCAGTAGCTGGCATACACGCGCTCGATGCCCAGTTGGTCCAGCCGGTCGATCAGCGGGCCGAAGTCACGCGGCAACGGAGAGTGATCTCCGAAGACGAAAAATGGGTGATCCGTTCGGGATTGACCATATGCGACGCTGAGGCCGACGACTGAGCTCGTCATCAGCACCAACGCGATTGCGGAAGTGGCGATTGCTTGCCGCTCGGTTCGGATCCAAGCGCAAGCGATCAGCGACAGGACGGGCATCACCACGACGACGTAGCCGGCGTGGTAGATGAAGGTTGTGAGCGGCGACAGCGCGTAGACGAACGGGAATACTGCGACGATCACGAGCAGCAACTCGAGTGAGCGGCTTCGAGATCGAGTTCGGCTGACCAGCACGAGCCAGACGAATCCGCCGAGCACCGCGCAATAGAGACCTATCCCGAGCGGCTTCCAGAGGAACCAATGAAGAGTTACGGGTGTTCGAATGTCGAACGCGATCGGCAGAAGGGTCGTAAAGAATCGCGATACCCGCTCGAGGTACGGCACCGTGTCTCCCGGGTGGCCGATGTCGTGCGACCACCAGCCGTGCCGCAGGTTCGAGGCAATGACGGGCACAAGCCCGATCACGGCGCCGGCTAGGCCGGCCGGGAGGAAACGAATGACGTCGGGACGCCGAATGGCGAGCCAGATGACTGCCGTCGGGATGATGGTCATGAGCTGGAATGACTGCCAAAGCCCCACGCCGGCGAGAAGTCCGAGCAGAAACACGCCGCGGCTGGAGGAGCGCTCGTGGACACGCAGCACCTGCAGCACCGTCAGCATCGCGAGCAACATGCTCGACGCGTAGAAGATGTGGAAATGTGTCGTCTTCCAGAGGAGCGTCGACGGGAAGAACCACGACAGCGCGGCAGCCGTGATTGCGCCGTTCCGGCTTGTCGTCCGCAGACCCACCCGCCAAACGATCACCGAGGTCGCGGCCACGAGGAGAATGGGAATCATCCGCAGCCCAAGCCATGTCGGGCCGAACAGCCCTACGACCGGTGCGGCAAGCCAGGCCTCCAACGGGCCACCGTAGGCCTGGCCCCACATGAACGCCGTCAGGTGCCCTTTGAGCACATCCTGCGCCATGAGCCCGCCAACCGCCTCGTCGCTGTCCGGAACACCGAACGGCGCGGTGTAGAAGGCCACTCGCCCTGCAACGCCGAAGAGAAGGAGTGCCGCGATCCAGAGCTCGAAGAACGATCGGGGCCACACCAAGCGGCTCCACCGCACGTGTGCCCGGTCGGAGAGGGATGGACCGTCGGTGCGCCCGGCGAAACCACGCGCCTCCTCCGTCGAGCTGATTCCGCCTCCGTGGGAGCCGCGTAGACCCTTCATCCGGCGACAATCCTATTAGGCCAGATGTCGGGGCCGGACCCCCGCGTCACCCGAACTTGCGCATCGCCTCTGATGGGCCAGGCCCCGCCAACAGCGCTCGGTGCCGCTCTCGAGGTGACGGCATCGGGGTGATTCGCGAAGCTCACTCGGAACGAGACACGATGAGATCGATGGCGAGGATCGTCGTCGCGGGCGACACGATGAGCCCCATCAGGGACGAACAGGGACACCGGATTCGCACCGCCCCGCGCGGTCGAAGAAGAGGGTGCCGGCACTCGTCGTCTCGACGGAGTCGAACCGACCCCTGATCGCCGAGACGAGAGTTGGTCTCGTGCTGAACATGCGCCCGATCACGACCGCTGCGACACAGTTCTCGTCGATCTCACGAAGCACCTGCCCTTCGGTCAACGTCCGAGTCGCGAACCGCAGCGCCGCCGTGTCGACGAGTTGGCCGGGCGTTTCCCGATGCGCGAGGTACGGAACGATGGGCTGATCGCTGACGACGAGGGAACCGGGATCCGTCACGGCGGCCAGGCGCGCCGCCAGAGCGGTGATCTCCGCTTCTACCGGCGCATACTCGCGGGCCACCCGTGCCCGCGCTTGCATGTAGGTGCCCGCGACGAGAACACTCGCGGCAACCAAAACGACGAGTCCGGTACGACGGCCGAGCATCGGCACTGTTAGTCCGAGGCTCGTCGCAGCACCAATCGCGAGCACCTCCGACAGCAGGACGACGTGATTTTCGTGCAGTGGCTTGTAGGTGACGATCGCAATCAATGCGAGAGCGAGAAGCACCGCGGGCACAACGAGGGGCACGAACGGGCGCAGAGAGCGCCGGCGCACGGCGACGCTGACCAGGATGGCGATCGCTAGCACGACGATCCACGTGAAAGCAGCGCGGGCGTTCAAGATCTGCTCGAAAACGTCATTTGCAGAAAGCAGATTCGGCAGCTCGGAAGCGCGGCGGCGATATTCGACAACCGTGGACCAAAGAGCTCGTAGCTCCGTCCGATACGCGAGGAGGAAGACGACGACGGAAACCGCGAGCCCTCCGAATGCCCAAGGAAGCGCCCGCCGCCGGTCCGGCCTCCGAGAGAGCAGGATCGCGAGGGGGATGATCCCGATCGCCGCCGTGGGCTTCACGAGCATTGCCACCCCGAGCACTGCCCCTCCACCGCACGCCGTTGCTCTCTGTAGTCGAGGGCCGGCCGGAGCAACGGCACCGAGGCCGAGCGCCAGAAGCATGAGCCAAATCGAGGGCAGGTCAGCGAGAACACGGACTGCAAACAGCGGAACGGGCGGAGCGAGGCCGACCAGGGTCACTGCCAGAAGTCCGCCCACGCGGCCGCCCAACGATCGACCGATCAGGAATGCTCCGATCGCTCCCAGGGCGAAGGCCGCGAGAACACCGATTCGGACGCCTTGCACGGTGTCGCCGAAAACGAACGAGGCGATCCTTAGACCCGCATAGAAGCCCGGCGGCTGCGCAGCGACAACATCCGTGCCCAACTGCTGGCCTGCCTGAAGATCGAAAATACTGCCGAGGTACACGCCCTCGTCGTAGTTGGTGCCTGCATCGATCGCCGGAAGGAAGAGCGCAATCTGGGCGGCAATCGCGATCACCACCGCCACGACCTCCAAGATGATGGGTGCCGCGCGGTCTGAATGACGGCGGGCGGAACCGGGCACAGGAGTTCGTCGATCGAGAGCTGTCGACGCCTTCCGCGCCGTGGTCAGTAGGCACCTCTTCCCGAAAGAACGGTTGGGATCGTCCTCGCGATGATCGTGATGTCGAGCCAGATCGACCAGTTTTCGAGGTAGGCGAAGTCGAGGCGCACGAGATCGTCGAACGACAAGCCCGATCGCCCGGAGATCTGCCACAACCCCGTCATCCCGGGCAAGACCATATACCGCGCGCGATGCCAGTCCTCGAGCAGCTGATAGTCACGAAGAGGCAACGGCCTCGGCCCGACGAGACTCATCTGGCCCCGCAAGGCGTTGACGAGTTGTGGCAGCTCGTCGATCGAGAGCCGGCGCAGGATGCGGCCGACCCTCGTCACGCGTGGATCGTCACGGATCTTGAAGAGCGCTCCCGACGCCTCGTTGACGGCCTCGAGCCCGCTCTGCTGGCTCGCTGCGTCGACCACCATGGTGCGAAACTTGAGCATCCCGAACTCCCGCTCACCCACCCCGACCCGGCGGTCGACGTAGAGCACGGGGCCTCGTGACTCGAGCTTGATCGCAAGCGCGATAACCAGCCAGAGCGGAAGACCGACAGCGATGATCAGAGCGCTCGTAACGACGTCGAAGGCCCGTTTCACCCCCCAATCCCACCCCGTCAGGATGGGAGGCCGGAGATCGAAGAGCAGCACCCCGTGACCGGGCATGTACTCCCCCTTCTGCACGAGCAGCTCGGTCGTGTCCGGCGCGAGCCGGACCTTGACCCCGGCACGGTGCGCTTCCTCGACGACGTCGAGCACCGTCCGTTCGTCGAAGTCTGCCTCGGAGAGAATGAGCTCGTCGGGGCGAACCTGCTCGAGAATCGCCGGCAGATCGCCGAGCGAGGAGCCGAGCAACGGCATCGCGTCGAGCGCCGCGCCTCCCACTGCACCGACGAATTCGTACTCGATGCCGCCGCTTGTGGCCCGCAGCTCACGGTAAAGGCGATCGAGACCGGCGCCCTCGCCGACGAGGATGACGCGCCGCCGGATGCCCGAGAGCTTCATGACCTCGAGCGAGAACGACTCGTAGGCTGCCCGCATCAGCCCGATCGACAGGGAGCAGGTGACGACGGCAGTCGGGATCAGCCCGCTCGTCGTGAAGTCGTACCCCGTCCCGACGCCGAACGAGAGGATGATCAACGCGACGAGCACGAGTGAGGAGACGACGCGACCGGCCCCCGAGCGACGCTCCCGCACCGAGTAGAGGCCCGCCTGCAGGAACACGAGCACGGTGATCGGCGCAAGAAACGGCAGCCACTCGGCCGGTCCTTCCCGCCACAGGATCGACCAGTACACGGTGCCGCCGTACACGATCGTGCGCAGAACCAACGCCACGAACAACCCGATCGCGAGGCCGAGGACGTCGACGGCAACTAGGAGCGCGATGCTGAGCGTGCGACGCACCCCGTGCCTGATCGCGCCGCGCGAGAAGAGGTAGAAGCGCGTGGAGCGCACATCACGTGAAGGTGAGCGCACATCAAGCCGTGCCTGCTCGGGCCGGTCCGGCGGGCTGACGGGTTCGATCTCCACGAGAATCCGTAGTCTAGTTGGCTCCATGGAGCCCCTCCCGCCCGCGATCCGCCGCGCGCTCCCTGCAGCGGGAGTCGGTGCCGGGCTCTTTGCGCTCGCCTGCGCCCTCCCCACGATCGGCCTTCTGCAAGACGCTCCGTCGGCCGACGTCGCCCTCTACCAGCGATACGGCGACCAGTTCCTGAGCGGCCTGATCCCCTATCAGGACTACTTCGTGGAGTATCCGCCGGGCTCGCTTCTCGTTTTCGTGCTTCCCTCCCTCGGTCCGGCCGCAAACTACGCGACGCTCTTTCAGCTGCTCATGGCACTGTGCGGCGCCGTCGCCATCGCGGCACTTGCGATCGTGCTCGCGCTCACGTCGAGGTCGAGCGCCCGCCTGTGGGCAGGCACCGCGTTCGCCGCGCTGGCCCCGCTCATCCTCGGACGAACCGTGCTCGACCGCTTCGACCTCTGGCCGACGGCCCTGTTGCTCGTTGCACTGGCGGCGATCGGGGCCGAGATCGTCTGGCTGGCCTTCGGAGCGCTGGCGCTGGGGGCGTGCGCGAAGATCTTCCCCGTCCTCATGCTCCCGGCGTTCGTCTCGTGGACACAGCGCAACCGGCCGACCCAGACACGCCGCGGCGTGTTCGCGTTCGCGATCGTGACCACTGTCGTCGTGCTGCCCTTCCTGCTGCTCGGGCCCGGCGGTATCCGTTTCAGCGCCAAGGTCGCCACCATCCGCCCGACTCAGGTCGAGAGCCTCGGTGGTTCATTGGCGTTCGTTGCCGACAGGCTCGGCCTCCTCGAGGTCACGACCCGAAGCCAATACGGCTCCCAGAACGTCTACGGCAGGGGGGTGGGGATCATCTCGCTCGTGTCACTTGCCGCACTCCTCGCAGCGATCTTCTTCTCCTGGCGCGCGTTCGCACGCGGCAACCGTGACCTTGCCCGCCTCGGCGCCGCGACGCTCGCCACCGTCGCCGGATTCGTCGTATTCGGCAAGGTCCTCTCACCGCAGTACCTGATCTGGCTGATCCCTCTCGCGCCACTCGCAGTCGGCCGCTATGTCGTGCCTGCATGCGCCACGCTCGCGGCGGCGCTCGCTTGCACGCGCTACTGGTTCCCGAACCGCTACTCGGAGGTGGCCCACCTGCAGTCGGAGGGATGGGTCGTGTTCGTGCGCAATCTCCTCCTCGTCACCTTGTTCGCGCTGGCGTACGCCAGCCTGCGTCAGGGTGGCGACCAGATCACGAAGTCTCCCACTGTCGAGCGCCGGTAGCCTGACCGGCGCAGGAGGCCGACGTCGACGTTCGCCTCGTCGTCGCTGCCCCGGACTACGACGTGGGCGGGACGCGGTGACCGCCTCACGATCGGATCGTACGGCGGATAGCGCATGAAATCAGGCAGGACGATGACCTTCCCGGCGCCCACTCTGCGGTAGCGCTCCTGGGGTGACTGCACCGCGACGATCCGCTCGCGGGTCTCGAAATCGAGGCGATACGCCACCCAGTAGTCGGCGTAGACGCGATCGACGCCGAGCCGGTCGAGCGCCCGTGCGAGCGGGCGAAAGTCGGCCGGAACGAACAAGCCGTCGGCCCGCACGCGGTACTGATCCGAGTGGTCCATGCCGGCGAGCCCGCCGATCGTGAGCACGGTGGCCACACCGAGGCCGGCAAGGGCGCGGCGCCAGGTCGTCATCAGGCTCCCCACGAGAAGCGCGAGGACCGGAGAGAGGATGTAGACGTACCGTGGCTCGTCGACGAGCCAGGTGAACGTGGAGAGCGCGGAGATGAACGGATACACGACTGCGACGACCACGAGCAGCCCGAACGGCTCTTTCAAGCGGCGGGCTCCGATCCACGCGAAGATGGCGTAGGCCGCGAGGAGGAGCGCGCCACCGACGAGAACACCCCCGAACCAACGTTGCTCGAACGGGATTCGCGCACCGAGCTGCATCGGAAGCGTCCCGTTCACGAAGCCACGGAAGCGGGTCAGGTACGTGCCCCCTCCGGGCGGGAAAGTGAACGACCACCAGTCGTGGCGCACGTTGGAGAGGATCCAGGGCAGGAACCCCACGAGCGCTCCGGCAACGACATAGTGGAGATCCCGGAGTATCTCCCGGCGGCGCCAGACGAGCCACCCGAGCGCCGGAACCGCGATCGGAAGGATCTGCCCGGTCTGCCATCCGGCCACCCCGAGGACGAGCCCGAGGAGAACGGCATCCCGACGTGATCGCCTCTCGGCGGACCTGAGAACCTGCAAGAGGAGCAACACGCAGAGCACGAGCCCTGAGCCGTAGAAACCGTGAGCCCGGATGGACTTCCAGATCGAATACGCTGGCCAGACCCAGAACAGCACTGCAGCCGCCGTCGCAGCCGGCTCGCCGACCGTTCGCCGGCCGACGCGCCAGACGAGGACGACGGCGACGATAGTCAGCAGCACGGGGACGGCACGGACCGCAACCACGCTCGAGGGAAAGATTGCGAGCACGGGAGCCGTCAGGAACACCTCGAGGGTGCCCCCGTAGGCCTGGCCCCAGAAGAACGAGGGAAACTCACCGTCGAGCACGTGTCGCGCCATCAGCCCCCAGACGGCCTCGTCACCGTCGAGAGTGCCGAGAAGCGAGCGCCACACGAAAACCCGTTCGATCGCCCCCAACACCAGACCCGCGACAACCAGAGCGCGCATCGGCGTGAGGCGCATCGGCACAGGGTACCCGGTCACCTCACCGACCGACCGCGTACCGTTACCGACAATGTGTGGCATCTGCGGCATCGTCTCGTCCCGGAGCGAGGAGCACCCGGACCCGGCCGTCGTCCGGCGCGCCGGCGACGCGATTCGCCACCGAGGGCCGGATCACGGCGCCGTGCGGAGTCTCGGAGCCTGCGTGCTCGGCTACCGCCGCCTCAGCGTGATCGACCTCGCGACCGGCGATCAGCCCGTTGCGAACGAGACCGATGACATCGTCGTGGTGTTCAACGGCGAGATCTACAACTTCCGGGAGCTCCGTAGCGACCTCGAGTCGCGGGGCCACGTGCTCACCGGCACCGGGGACACACCGGTGCTTCCGCACCTGTACGAGGAATACGGCGACAGGTTCGTCGAGCGGCTCGACGGGATGTTCGCGCTTGCCCTCTGGGACGGGCGGCGCGAGCGACTCCTGCTCGCCCGAGACCGATTCGGGAAGAAGCCGCTTCTCTACACACGATTCGGAGACGGGACGGTCGCGTTCGCCTCCGAGCTGAAGGCGCTACTCACATTTCCCCGGCTCGACCGGCGCCCCGACCTGGCCCGGTTGGACGCCTACCTGGCACTCGGGTACGTACCGGGGACGACGACGGCGGTCGACGGCGTCGAGCGCGTTCCGCCCGGTTCCGTCCTGACGGTCCATGCGGGTCGCGTGCAGGTCGAGCGCTACTGGTCGCCCGAGCCGCCCCGGCTCGACTTCGGCGAGGCCGAGTGGGTCGAGGCGGTGCGCACCGGAGTCAGGGATGCCGTCCGCAAGCGCCTGATCGCCGACGTGCCACTCGGGGCGCTGCTCTCGGGCGGGCTCGATTCGAGTGTCGTGGTCGCGACGATGGCGGAGGAGAGCCATGACCCGGTGCGAACCTTCTCCGTCGGCTTCAGCGAGGAGCTCTACGACGAGCGACGCTACGCACGGCTGGTGGCAGAGCGATTTTCCACGGCCCACGAGGAGCTGGTCGTAGATCCGGACGCCGCCTCGCTCCTGCCGCGGCTCGCCGACGCCTATGACGAGCCTTTCGGCGACTCCTCGGCGCTCCCGACATTCCTCGTCTGCGAGCACGCGCGGCGCTTCGTCACCGTCGCGCTTGTCGGAGACGGGGGAGACGAGATCTTCGGCGGGTACGAGCGGTACAGGGCGCATGCGCTCGCAGAGCAGCTCGACCGCGCGCCGCGGGCAGTCGTTGCCGCCGCGGCCCACGCGCTCCGATCGTTTCCTTCGGGCCGCACCGAGCCACGCTCGCGTGCGTTCCGTGCGGCCCGCTTTCTCGAAACCGCCGGCCTGAGCCCCGCGGAGCGGTACGGCAACCTCATGCAGGTCTTCGGTCCCGAGCTGCGTGCCGAGCTCTGGACCGAGGCGGCACGCGCTGAGATCGGGCACCTGCGGACCGCGGGCGAGCTCCTCGGCGCTCCGCGCGCGCCCGGCGTCACGGGTCTCCAGCTGCTCGACATCGAGACGTACCTGCCCGACGACTTGCTCTACAAGGCCGACATCGCCTCGATGGCAAACTCTCTCGAGCTTCGGGCGCCGCTCCTCGACCACCGGCTCGCCGAGCTCGCCCTCGGGATGCCTGACGGACTGAAACAGCACCGGGGCGTGGGGAAGGTGGCTCTGCGCCGGGCCTTCGCGGGCGACCTCCCGGCCGAGATCCTCGAGCGCGGAAAGCGCGGCTTCGGGGTTCCCATCGCGCGTTGGTTCCGCGACGACCTGCGAGAGCTCGCCTTCGACGTCCTGCTCGGCGACGCGGCATGTGGCAGAGGCCACTTCCGTCGCGAGGCGGTGGAACGACTCCTCGTCGATCACGCGGCGGGACGGGCCGATCACGGGGCCCGGATCTGGAGCCTGCTCATGCTCGAGCTCTGGTACGAGCGAACCGTCGAGCGCGCCACCCCGCTCGCAGCGTGAGCAGGCGAAAGGCCATCTTCGCCGTCTTCGCGGCCGCAACGCTGCCGCGCCTGGCGGTCGTGCTCGTCGAGCAGGACCAGGTGATCGGCGGGCTGCCGGAGAAGAGCGACCGCTTCGCGCGCACGCTCGTCGACAGCGGGACGTTCGGTTTCCTCGCGGGGGTTCCCTCCGGCTACACGCAACCGCTGTACGCGTTCTTCCTCGCTCCGCAGTACTGGCTGTTCGACCACTCGTGGCTCGCCGTCGGCATCTCGCAGACGATCCTGGCCGGCGCGACGGCCGTGTTCGTCTACCTGATCGGCGAGCGCGTGATCTCGGCCCGAGCAGGGCTCGTTGCCGCTCTCCTGTCCACGCTCCATCCGTACCTGATCTGGCACGACGTGCATCTCAACCGCGAGGTCGTGGACGGGTTCCTTGCGGCGCTCGTCACCCTGCTCGCGGTGCTCGCGAGCGAACGCGTCTCGGTCAGGCTCGCTGCCGCAACGGGCGCAGCGACCGGTCTCGCCGTGCTCGGCAACGCCCGCCTCGTAATCCTGCCCGTGGCACTGGCCGTCTTCCTCGCGTGGGGCAGCTCGACGCGGCGTGATGCCCTCCTCGTCGCCGTCTCCGTGGTCGTGGCCGCTGCGCTCGTCATGGCTCCCTGGATCGTGCGCAACAAGATCTCGGTGGGCTGCTACGCGATCACCACAGACGCCCGCGCCCTCTGGAAGGCAAACAACCCCGCCACCTATGCCATCCTCGCAGGGGGCGGCTGGATCGACCAGGTACCAGAGCTTCCCGGCGGGCCGCCCTGGCCCGAGTTGGCCGCCGACCGCACTCTTGCGGGCAGGCCCACGACCGTGGACGAGTGTGCGCAGATGCGCCTGTACCGCGGCGAGGTGGTCCGCTTCTGGCGCGACCAGCCCGGCGAGAAGGTGAAGCTGTCGGCCCAGGCCGTGAGAATGCTCTGGAGCCCTGTCGTCACCGTCGAGCGGGACGTGCCTGCCGGCGGGCTATCGGGGCTCGCACGGACCGTGATCGAGCCCATCTATTTCGTCTCGGTGCTCGTACTCGCGCTGCTCGGGCTTGCGCGACTGCCTCGTCGTTTCCTCGCGCTGACGCTTCTGCTCCTCGCGTATGGGACGCTGATGGCGATGGTCTTCGCCGGGACGGTTCGATACCGCGCCCCGTGGGACTTCCTCCTCTGCGTGCCCGCAGCAGGGACGCTCCTGCGCGCGGAGGCCGCTCTGCGCAGGCGTCACGGCAAGAGGACGCGAGCAGACGAGAGGACGGCAGAGCAGGGGTGAGGGTGCTGCACGTACACAGGTTGCGCGGCATCGGTGGCTCGGAACGCCACCTTCTGACCCTGTTACCTGCGCTTCGTGAACACGGTGTCGATGCCCGGTTCCTCGGCTTCGACGATGGAAACCCCGATCCATTCTACGAGCAGCTCCGGCAGGCGAAGGTGCCATACGAACGGCTCCGGGCTCCCCGTGATCTCGACCCCCGCCTCGCCCTGGCGACCCATCGGGCCGTGCGGCGCGTCCGCCCAGACATCGTCCACACGCATCTCGTCCACGCCGACGTCTACGGGACACTCGGCGCGCTCGCGTCGCGCACGGCGCTGGTCTCCACCAAGCACAACGACGACCCTTTCCGGCGCGGAGCATTCCGGCACGTCGAGCGTCTGTTCATGCGGCGCGCCGATCGCATCATCTGCATCACTTCCGCCCTGGCACGGTTCAACGTGGAGCGGGTGGGTCTCCCGGCTGACAAGCTCGAGGTCGTGCACTACGGGCTCGACGGCCTGCCCGCAGCATGGGGCCCGCCCGCCGGGCCGTTGCTCGTGCCCGGGTCGAGGGTGCTGCTCGCCATCTCGCGCCTCGAGCCACAGAAAGGGCTGGACATCGCGATCGAGGCGCTCGCCAGGGTTCGACCTCGCCATCCGGAGGCCGTGCTGGTCGTACTGGGAGAGGGCAGCCTCCGATCGGAGCTGCTCGCGCTCGCCGCCGCGCGAGGGCTGGCTGACGCCGTCTTTCTGGCCGGGAACGTCGGCGACGTCGCGGACTGGCTCGGCCGCGCGGAGCTCCTCGTACACCCGGCGCGTTGGGAAGGGTTCGGTCTCGCACTGCTCGAAGCGATGCTGGCCGAGCTGCCCGTTGTCGCCAGCGACGTCAGCGCCATCCCCGAGATCGTGGTCGACCGGGGCACGGGTCGGCTGGTCCCCTCCGACGACCCCGGGCAGCTCGCAGCCGCGCTCGACGAGCTGCTTTCGGACCCCCAGCTCGCACGGAGCTACGGCGAGGCGGGACGGAAGCGAGCGCTGGTGTCGTTCTCGGTGGCTCGGATGACCGCCTGCACACGCGAGGTCTACGAACGCGCGCTGACGCGCAGTGATGCGAGCCGAACCACCGCATCGGCCCACGACGCGACCGAGTGACGGTCGAGGACGCGCTCGCGGAGAGCCTGCCCGATCGCGAGACGGGAACCGGGATCGAGGGCGGCGAGCCTGCCGATCGAGTCGGCGAGGCCCTCCGCATCGTCTGGCTCGAAGCGGAGCCAGGGTTCCAGCCCGTCCAGCAACTCGTCGAAGACCACATTCGAGACGAGCACCGGACGACACGAAGCACATGCCTCGAACACGACCTTGTCGGGTGCACCGGGAAGCGAGTTGTTCACGAGGGCGGCACTTGCGCGGAGGACAGCCGGGATCTCCGACCGCGGCACCGGGCCGCCGAGCTCGACGGCATCCGTGAGCCGAAGCCCGGCGACGAGACGCCTCAACCGTTCCAGGTTCTCCGGCTCTCCAGGGTGCATGGCCGTGCCGTGGCAGCGCAAGGTTGCCGCTACCCCCGCAGCCCTCGCCGCTGCGACGCCACGCACGACCGCGTCCATCCCTTTCGCAGCCGAGTAGCGGCCGAGAGCGACGAGCTCGAGCGAATCGCCGGGGGGCGGCTCGCAGGAGAAATCCTCCACCTCGATGCCATGCCCGATCCCGACGACCTTCGGCGAGGCAACGGGAACGGAGCGCGCATCGACCGAAACCACGACAGTGGCGGCGCGCATAGCCGCCTCGAGCATCCGTGACCGGTTCCACTGCGCATACCAGAGCATCACCTCGACACCGAGCGGTCTCGCCAGAGGAGCCGCGAGAACTGCAAAGATCGGGCACATGTGCGCGATCACCGCTGCAGGGCGAGGGCGGGCGCGCAGCTCCGAGATCAGAGCCTGCTCGAAGAGGACGCCGCGGCCGATGCGGAACGGTGACGCAAACGGCCGCACCCGGCAGTTCAGGGGCAGAGCGCCGGGCACCGAGCTGTCGGCGAGGACCACGACCTCGTCGCACCGTTCGGCGAGCGCCCGGATCTTCGCAACGGTCGCGCCCAGCACCGGGTCGGCCGGATCGACCCGCTGCGTGACGAAGACGAGCCGCACGACCGGAGTCTAGGCGCGGCCGGCGAGCACGCGGTCGACGAGCTCGCGCGTCCGCCGGGCGAACTCGCCGGGGCTGGCCGCCCAGTCGGACGATGCTGCGTGAGCACCGGCGCCGAGCCGGGCAGCCAGCTCTCGGTCACCGAGAACGGCCACCAGTGCATCGGCCAGCGCGTCCGCGTTTTCTGCCGGAACGAGCAGACCGCTGACGCCGTCCTCCACGAGGTCGATGATGCCGCCGGAAGCGGTGCCGACGACGGCGCGCCCACGACAGAAGGACTCGACGATGATCCTCCCCATGCCCTCCCGCCGCGAGGGCAGCACGAGGATACTCGCCGCGTCGAGCACCCGGGCAATCTCGACCGTCGGCAGCTCCGGTGTCCAACGCACGCGACCGCCCCCGGCTGCGACGAGAGCAGAGACGAGCGGCTCGAGCGAGCCCTTCCCGACGAGATGGAGGCGGGCCTCGGGGAGCGACGCGCTGACCTGCGGCCACGCTGCAGCGATCACATCGACCGCTTTGTAGCGCTCCAGCACGCCGACGAACAGTGCCTCGGGAGATTCGGGGAGACGAGCGGGCGGCCGCGACGTGAACGGCTCGAGGTCCATGTAGGCGGGGAACGTGGCGGTCGGTTCGACGCCCAACTCTCGCACGAGCCCGGTCGTGAACCCCGAGACGGTGCGCACACCGTCGGCGCGCCGTACGGCGAGGGCGGCGAGCCGATCGGTGAAAGGGCTCAGGATTCGGCGCAGGGGTGATCCGTAGACGCGTGTGTCGTTGCGCCAGTCTCCGTGGACGTCGTAGACGATGGGAACGTGAAGACCGGCGACGCGCCGGGCGAGCAACGTGAGAGCCGTGTCCTGGGCACCCTGGACGATCACGAGATCGGGGCGGAAAGCCCGGAACTCCCGAAGCGCGCGGGCCGGCAAGGCAGCGTAGAAGGCGGCACCTTCGAGCGGGGCGAGGGGCAGCGGGCGCACGAGCGTGAAGCGGTCTGTCCGGATCGGCTTCCCGTCGAGTGACGTCCCGAATTGGCGCCAGTCGAGCACCTCCGTGAGCGCGTCGAAGCGACGTTGCAGCGTCTCTGTGAGCGGTAGCCGGAAGCGAGTGCGGGCGAGGAAGAGAACGCGGGGTTTCATCGACCGGCAGTCATGAGAGTCGCCTCGAGCCCGGCGAAGAGGTGGGCGGGAGCGTAGTCCACCACCGACGCCGCTGCGTTGCCGCGAAGGCGCTGACGCAGAACCGGATCGGCGAAGAACCGGCTGATCGCTGTCGCGAGACTCTCCGTGTCGCCGACGGGTACGAGCAAGCCGTTCTCGGCGTCGTTCACGACCTCCGCCACGCCGCCGGCTGCGGTCGCGATCACTGGGGTGCCGACCGCGAGCGCCTCGACGACCGAGTGCGGAAAGTTCTCCCAACTCGAGGACAGCACCGCCGCGTCGGCTGCAGCGAACAGCTCGAGCACCCGTTCGCGCGGCAGGGCGCCGAGAAGCCGTACGCGCGATTCGAGCCCCAGGTCGGCGACGAGCCGTTCGACGCGAGGGAGTTCCTCACCCTCGCCCGCGATGACGAGCTGCACGTCCTCGCACGACGCCACGGCGCCGAGCAGCACGTCGAGTGACTTCTGGGCGGTCAACCGCCCGGCGAACGCGAGCACCATACCGCCGAGCCCGAGCTTCAGCCTCAGCTCCTCGCGCGACGCGGTTGGGATCATGGCGGGAGCCGGAGCAGGATTCGGGAGCACGCTCGCGTGCGCCGAGGTAGCCCCCCACTCGAGCGCAAGGTCTCGGAGGTACGAGCTCGGCGTGTAGACGTGCGCCGCCCGCCGCAGGACGGAATCACGCAGGTGACGCAATAGGCGCCCGCCGAGGCCACCGCCCCCGCCCTGGAACGTCTCGACGTCACCGTCGACGCCTCCACGCGCGCGCATCCGCTCGAACGCGGGGTCACCCGTGAGCTTGACGACGTACGGCGTCCGTGTGATGCGGGCAGCGATGCCGCTCCGCCCGAACATTCCCGTCGAGTAGAGGACATCCACCCGCCGTGCGTGCCGCGCGATCAGGACGAGCGAGTGGAGGTGGCGGACGCCCGTGGGCAAGCGGCGAGACGTCCACCACACCGGGTACGGCCGGCCGGGCGGCGGTGTCGGTGCCGTGACGACCACGCCGACATCGTGGCCACGGCCGAGCAGGAAGGACGCGACCTCGGGTGCATGGCTCGCCGGCCCTCCCACATCCGGCGGCCAGATCCCGGAGACGATGAGAACCTTCACGGCGCCGCGCCGCCCGCAAGCAACGGCTCGCGGCGCAGCCGCGCGAGCAGCACGACCCACGTGAGGGCGAATGCGATCGTGGCGACGAGCATCGCCGCTGCCGCCCCGGTCGCTCCCCAGGCAGCCCCGAACAGGAGCAGCAGAGGGAGCAGGACGACGATCTCGACGCCGTGCGCGATGATGCGCAACGACGGACGCCCGATCGAGACGGGGAAGCTCTTCGTCCAACCGAGAACGAGCCGGAGACACGCCGCGAGGAGCAGGATGCGGGCCGCGTCGGTTGCAGCCTCATACTTCGGCAACAGCAGATCGATCAGCCACGGCATCGCTACCCAGAAGACCGGAGCGATGATGAGAGCGAGGAGGGTTGCCCCCGTGACGTACCGGCGCAAGGTGCCGTACGTGCGCTCGACGAGACCGTGCTCGAAGTCGCGCGTCTGCTCGGTCAGGAGAATCAGGCGCACGGGAGCAGACAATGCCTCGAGACCTGTGATCGGTGCCTGCGCCGCGCGAAAGTACCCGACCTGAGTGGAGGACGCCACGACGCCGAGAGCAAGCGGCGCCAGCGTATTTCGCATCGAGACGAGCGAGGTGCCGATGCCGGACTGGATCACGAATCGTGCTATCTCCGGTCGGTCGCGGGCAAGCGGCTCGTGCTCGGCGAGGGGATGGTGCCGGAACAACAGGTACCCGGCGAGGCCGGAGGCCGACGAGGCGACGATCTGTGCGATGAGCACGCCGACGACCGCGCCGGTGACACCATGGGGCGCTCCGGCGAGTAGGCCGCAGAGACGGAGCACCAGCCCGAGGCCGGAGAAAACGCCGCGGAGGTCGTAGCGGCCGGCCACGATCATCGAGGCGCCGGCAATGCCCTCGGGCGCCTGGGCGAGTGGTATGAACGCGGCCACGAGCATCGGTTGGGTGAGGCCGCTCTCGGAGAAGATCGAGTCGGCGAGCGGCGCGATGGCGAGCGCAACGAGTGTCGCGGTCGCCCCGCCGCCCCACTTGACGGCGAGACCGATCCGGAACAACCGGCGCAACCTTCCCCAATCGGCGCCGGCGAGGTAGCGAAAGCCGTACTTCACCACGGCCTCCTCGACGGTCGTGTCGAGCAGCAGCTGCAGGAAGCTCGCCGTCGCGACGGCGAGCGTGAAGAGGCCGAACTGCTGCGGACCCAGCTCGTCCGCGGCGTACAGCGTTCCGAAAACGCCCGCAACGGTGCCGCCGTAGAGCGCGGCAGCGGTGACTGCCCGACGCCTGAGGACCCGCGAGGCCATCGGAACCGTCAGTATACGAGCAAGTATGGACGCCCTCGCGCTCACGCGGCCCTCGCGCGAGGCCCTCGTTCTTGCTGGGGCGATCCCGTTTCTCTGCCTGCACGAACGTTACGACCCGGATCTGACGTTCGCCGCCGGGTCGACGTCGGTGTCGGTCTCACTTTCGGACGTGGCGCTCCTCGCCGTGCTGGTCGCCGCGCTGTTCGCAGCACGTCGCGCCGGCACCGCTCCGATTCGGAACGGCGGCTGGACGCTCGCGGCCGCGGGGTTGCTGGTCGCGCTCGTCGTCGTCGCAGTGCTTCTCGGGCCGGCGCTCACCGATGGCTACCCGTTCGCCACGAAACTCGTCAGCGCGGCGAAGTTTGTGGCGTACAGTGGACTCGTCATCGCCGTCCCGCTGATCGTCCGCCGCGGTGCCGACGCACTCGCGCTGTTGACGGCGATCACCGCGACGGCCGCGGCAGCCGCGATCGTTGGAGTGCTGCAGTTGATCGGCCTAATCGGGAACCTCGACGAGACACCGGCCGGCCGTCGCATGCCGTCGTTCCTCGGCTACCACGATTTTGCGGCCTTGACGGGCGTGACGCTGGGGCTTGCGATCGCCGGGATCGCGGTCGGCTGGTGGCCGCGGCTGCGTCCGCTGTTCGCCGTGGCAGCGGCAGCCGGCGTCATCGGGGTGATCATCGCCGGATCGCTCGCGAACATGGCGGCGCTCACGGTCGGCGCCGTCGTCGCCCTCGCGGCGATGGTGGCACAGAGGTCGTTTCGGCTCCGGCGGGCGGCCGCGGTCTGCGCGCTCATCGGCATGGCGTTGGCAGGCTCGCTCGTCCTCCGGGGAGGTGATATTGCGGATTTCATCGGCTTCCTCGGATCGCAGGACACACGGTCGACCCGGGTCGAGACCTATTCCCAGCGAACCGTCCTGATCTACATCGGCGTGCGGATCTTCCGCGACCACCCGCTGACGGGTGTCGGCTGGCAGGGATCCGAGCTTCCCTCGAGCTTCGAACCGTATCTGGGCGACGCGCGACGACGGTTCCCCGACGTCGCTCCCGAGGCGCTGCCGTCGGCCGAACGGCCGTGGGGCGTCCAGAACGCGTATGTCCAGGCAGCCGCTGACATGGGGGTGCTCGGCTTCCTCGCTGCGGTGGGAACCGTCCTGGCAGGGCTCGTGCGGTCCCTAGCACGGGCCTTTCGGGCCGGAGGAGCAGGAACGCCGTACCCACTCACAACCGTCCTGGCGCTGTTCGTGTGCGCGGCGGAGTGGGCCGCGTTGGGCCTCGTCCCGGGGGTGCCGGCCACGGCGCTCCTCTGGATCGCTCTCGGAGCCACAGTAGCATTGCCTCGAGGCGGACAGCCCGGGGTGGCGGCGCCGTCCGGCTGAGGCCACCGACGAGCAGGAGGGACGGCATGGGGCACAGCTTCAGCGCGATCGACGAGCTCGGGGAGGGATACGGGTTCCGCAAGGTGCGGGCCGTGCTTGGAGTGACCGCGTTCGGCGTCAACGCGATCGTCTACCCGCCGGGGTTCCAGGGCTTTCTGCACTGGCACGATCACCAGGACGAGCTCTACTTCGTCCACGCGGGAACCGCGCTGGTCGAGGTCGAGGGCGAGGAGCGCGTGCTCGGCTCGGGTGGACTGTGTCACGTCGAGTCGACTACGCCGCGGCGAGTCTCGAACGCAGGCGACGACGACCTGGTGCTCCTCGTCGTCGGCGGCAAGGGCGGCTACGTGGAGCGCGACGGCCACCTCGTCGACGCCGACGAGGCCGAACGCCGGGCAGCCTTCGGCCGCGAGCCGCCGACCCCCTGATCCCGTTGCCGGCGTTACACCCAAGCCGTTTCGACCGGCTCACCACGCCACTTGCGGTGACGCTCGCAGTCAGCGTGGTGTGGGTGGTGTGGACGATCGGGATCGTCCACCGCGAGCCCGTCGCGCGGCTCGTCTACGCCGGAAGCATGTTCCTCGAGCAAGGAGCAGGTGCGAGCACCACGATCGACGAGCATCACGTCCCGCCGGTTGCCCGGATCGGGTACGACGGCCAGTTCTTCTACTACCTCGCGCTCGATCCGGCAGGCGCGCGGGCATACATGGACGAGCCGAGCTACCGGTACAGCCGGGTGCTGTATCCGCTCACGGCACGTGTGGTGGCGGTCGGTCGCCCCTCACTCGTTCCCCGGACGCTCCTCCTCGTGAACCTGATCGCAGTCGCAGGCGGGACGTTCGCGCTCGCACTGCTGTTGCGGAAGCGTGGGGCTTCGCCGCTCTACGCAGCCCTGTTCGGGTTCGCACCGGGACTCTACGAGGCGGTGGCCCGCGATCTCTCGGAGCCGCTTGCCTACGCCCTCGTCGCCGCAGGCCTCGCGGCCTGGTGGTGGGCCGAGCAGCCTCGACCATGGCTCGCCGGGGTCTTCTTCGGGCTCGCCGGCCTCACCCGCGAGACAGCGCTCCTCTTCCCACTGGCGCTCGCCGCGGCCGCCCTTCTCGGGCTCAGCGACGGGATCGAGCGCCGCCGGGGCCGCGACGTGCGCTCGGCGGTGGTGCTCGCGAGCGTCTCGATCGCGCCCTACCTCGTGCTCCGCCTCTTCCTACTCGCCTGGCTCGGCCAGGACGGAGCGCGGCCCGAAGCCGCACGCTTCCCTCTCCTGCCCTTCGGCGGCCTGCTGTCGCACTGGCCTCTGAACCGGGCCGTCCTCGAGCAAGTGTGGGGCGTTGCCGTTCCGGCTCTCCTCGCAGTTGCACTCGTCGCCGTGCTCACGCGGCGTCTCGGCCCCTCGCTCCTGACGCTCGTACTCAACGTGGCCGTGTTGGTGGTGTTCCTCCCGACCCCGTCGTACGATTCGATCGTCGCGTCGTCCCGGATCGCTCTCGGCATCACGTGCGCCTTCGTGGCCTGCCTGCCGGCCCTGCCCGCGGCGCGCCGCGCGCCGGTTGCCCTCGGGGTAGCGGTGCTCGCGATGGCCCCGTGGTTCGACCTCTTGCCGACCGCCTACGGCCGCTGACGGACCCGGCTTGGGGTCAGGGAGCGAGGCGCTCGAAGATCTCGCGCGACGGCTTGCGGGCTCCGGCTGCGGTGAAGAGCCCCGACTGCCAACCGGCGCCCACACGTGCCTCGTCCCGCAACAGGAACCAGATCATCATGTCGACCTTCGTGTTTGCGGCGAGCTTGGTCCACGCCTGCTGTAGGTACAGCGCCTGGCGGGCCGGCGAGACGCCGAAGAGCCGGTCCGGCGGATTGGTCTGGTAGCCGTACTCCGTCACCCAGATGCGCATGTTCCCGTACAGGCGCGCCAGCTCCTTCGTCAGCACCTCGAAGTTGCCGAGGGTGACGGCGGTAGGCGGCTGGCCGCGTTTACCAAGGGGTGGCTTCGTGTTCGGCGTCTCACTCGGATAGCCGTAGTAGGGGTGGTGCGCATACGCGTCGAACCCCTTCGCGCCCGCAAGCTTCATCGCGCGCAGGAACGCGAGCGGCGAGACGGACGAGCGTGCCGTTCCAGGCTGGTTGTTGCCCCGCGGCGATGTGACCCCGCAGGCCACTTTGTTCGAGGCGTTCACGGACTTGACGCCCTTCACCACGGCATTGCAGATCTTCGCGTAGTCGATCGCACTCTGGACTGCCCACTTGGAGCCGGCGCGAACGAACTGCGGCTTCAGGAACACGGGATTGTTCGGCTCGTTCCAGGCTATCCACTTCGATACCCGGCCGGCCGGCGTGCCGCCGGGGAGTCGGTAGGTGCCCGAGTACCGGCGTGCGGCCGCGGTCATGAATGCCTGCAGGTCGGACGGCTTCGTCGGTGCCGCGTTCCAGCCGACCGATGCGTTCGCCCATGACGGTGTGCCGATCACGGTGAAGATGGGAGCGATGTGGTACGCAAAGGCGTAGCGCACGGTGCGGTCATATGTCGCCCAGTCATAGGCCGGATCAGCGGGATTCGCTGCATTCACCGGCTTTTGACGGGCGACGCCGTTCGGCCCTCCCCACCACAGGTTGACACGGATGACCTGTGTGCCGAGCATTGCGAGACTCGGAAATATCTTGTCCGGGTCGCCGTAGAGGATCTGGGCGTCGTCGTAGATGCCCTTCTGGATGAACTTCGACGCGTCGGCCGTGGACGCGCCGACAGAGGCCGCGACGAGAGCAGCCGCGGCCAGGATCCCCGCCAGCCTACGCAACGGGGGCGTTCCTGCCGAGCGCCGCGAGCGTGCGTTGCAGACCTTCGTCGAGCTCGATCTCGGGTACCCATCCGAGCAGCTGTTGCGCGCGGGTGATGTCCGGTTGGCGCACCTGCGGATCGTCGACGGGTAATGCCTCGAAGACGATGGCGCTCGAGGAGCCCGTGGCGCGCACGACGGCCTCCGCGAGCTGGAGCAGCGTCATCTCGGCAGGGTTCCCGATGTTGACGGGAAGATGCTCGCCCGACTCGGCGAGGAGGATCAGTCCGCGGACGAGATCGTCGACGAAGCAGAAGCTCCGGGTCTGCTCGCCGCTGCCGAAGACGGTCAACGGCTTCTCCTCGAGTGCCTGGCGCATGAACGTGGGGATCGCCCGGCCGTCATGCGGACGCATTCGCGGCCCGTAGGTATTGAAGATTCGCACGATCGCGGAGTCGACCCCTTGCTGGCGGTGATATGCCATCGTCAGCGCCTCTGCGTATCGCTTCGCTTCGTCGTAGACGCCGCGGGGGCCGATCGGATTGACATGGCCCCAGTAGGTCTCGGGCTGCGGATGCACCTGTGGATCGCCGTACACCTCACTCGTCGAGGCGAGGAGGAAACGCGCACGCTTCACCTTGGCGAGGCCGAGGGCGTTGTGCGTGCCGTACGAGCCGACTTTGAGGGTCTGCAACGGGAGTCGGAGGTAGTCGATCGGGCTCGCGGGGCTCGCGAGGTGGTAGACGAAATCGATCGCCTCGTCGATCTCGACGTGTTGAGTCAGGTCGTGCGGGAGGAAGACGAACCCGTCTTCGCGCAAGTGCTCGATGTTCGCGAGCGAGCCCGTCTCGAGGTTGTCGACGCAGATGACACGATGGTCCCTCGCGAGGAGCGCCTCACACAGGTGGGAGCCTAGAAACCCGGCACCCCCGGTAACGACCGAGGTCGGCATCGGCGTGATGCTACCCGGATCGCCGGTCGTCCCCCCATAACGCTTACAGAACGCGTACGTGACCGAAGCGCCGCTTCCGGCGCCGAACCACGTCTGCCAGGGCGACCCCGCCCGCCGCCTCGAGCACGAAGACGAAGGGCAGCGTGACGTAGAGGAATCGCGGGTGGAGGGCGGTGACGTAGTAGAAGCTGTAGACCACGGCGTTGACGACGATCGGCGTGGCAACGACCGAGAGCACCCACCGGTCGCGGATGGCGAAGCAGCCGATCACGAGGAGCGGCGCGAGGAGGAGCAGCAGGCGCGGCGTGTAGAGGAGCGAGTTGGCCCAGGCGTCGCTTGCGTACTCGAGCGCCCAGGGCCGCGACGTGGCGGAGGTCGCCCCGTCGAACATGCCGACGTAGCCCTTCGGCCAGTAGGCGAGGACGATCGGCAGCGACACGAGCCCGCCGGCGGCGTACGGTACCGCCTGGCGAAGCCCATGGCGCCACGCCACGAGCACGGCGAGCACCAATCCGACGAGCCCGTTCGTCAACTTCACGGCAGCCGCGAACCCGATCGCGAGCCCGGCGCCCGCACGCGCCAGTTGCCCAGTCGCCGGACGGAGGAGAACCGCCACCGACGTCACCACGAGGGCCGTCGAAAGCGGCTCGGTGTAGAGGTGGAGGCCGACGTCGACGTTCCACTGCCCGTTCTCCCATGCGGTATGGCCCACGATCTGCCCGCTCAGGAGCGGCCAAACCGCGAACAACGCGGCCGCCGTCAGCCCGACCGACCGGCGGCCGGTCGCGTACAGCCCGACGTATGCAGTCGCCACGACGGCGACGGCAAGCGCGGCCAGCGTCAGCACAAGGCCGATCACGAACGCGACGTCTGGTGTCGGGTCGAGCCCGACCGCCCGGATCGGGATCATCGGGATCGCCCAGAGGAGCGGCCAGCCGAACACTGCTGCCCCCGGGGGGTGCATCCGGTGGATTGGCAACGTCGCCGCGACCGAGATCGCCGCCGCCGGCACCAGGATCGCGATCCAGCGCAGCTCGGGCGATCGGCGCCAGAGCCGTACCCCGATCACGGTCGCGCCAACGGCGAGCAAGACCGCGACCAGAAGCAGCGGTCGGCTCACTCGCGCAATCGAGGCGATGAACTCCCGCGTGGCGGAGTAGAACCCGAATGAATCGCCGTTGAGCGGTTGGTATCGATAGGCCGGCAGGCCCGGGAGGGCGTGGCCCGAGAATGCCAGCCGCAGAAGCGGAATCGCCACACGAACGCCGACGAGGAGTCCGAGGACGACCCACCACTGCCGCCGGCGATCGCCGAAGCTCTCCGATCCCGGTGGGGACGTCCTCGGCATTGCTTGCAGCGTAGAGGAGGGCGCAGTCGATCACATCGACCCGGCACGAGCCCGTGAGAGCCTCGACCAACGCTCCACGAGCACGGCGCCGAAGCCGGTCATTTGGAGCGCAAGCCAGGACGAAAGCGTGAGGCGCGCCGCCGCGAGTGCCTACCCAACTGGGGTAGAAGCCTGTCTAGCCGACGAATCGATCTCGGGATGACATGGCGAGGTCGGTTGTCCCTCCGCATTGTCCTCTGCGAATCCGCCAGTACCCAGAATGTTCGGATCGGGTTAGCGTTTCGTGGTCGGGCCGACGGCCAGTCTAGTGTCGTGCTGGTGCGCCCGATCACACTCGGCCTCGTCTGCTCGGCTCTGGCGCTCGTCTTCGTCGGCCTGCTCGCAGGGGCAACCGTCGCCAAGCCGGTTCCCGCCCGCCAGATCCAACTGACTTCGGTCGGACGGTTCGCGTTCCCGGTCTATGTGGCCTCGCCTCCCGGCGACACCCACAGGGTGTTCGTCGTCGAGAAGGCCGGGCGGATCAGGGTGATCCAGGACGGGCACACGCTCAAAGCACCGTTTCTCGACATTACATCCGAGGTTGCGGAGGGGAACGAGCCGGGCCTCCTGTCGATGGCGTTCAGCCCACGCTATGCGGTCGACGGGCTCGCCTACATCTACTTCGTGGGTACCGATCAGCACACGCATCTCCTCGAGTTCCGCCGGTCGGCAACCAACCCGAACCGAGCCGACGACCTGACGCGAAGAACGGTGCTCTCCCTCGAGCACCGCTCAGGGGAGCATTTCGGCGGACTGCTCCTGTTCGGGCCCGATGGCAAGCTCTATCTCAGCACCGGCGATGGGGGCCTGAACGAGTGGCAGGACAAGATGCGGGCCCAGCGGACGAACGATCCCAACGGAAAGTTGCTGACCGTCAACCCGAAATCGGGTGCGACGAAGGTCGTTGCCCGCGGCTTCCGAAATCCATGGCGTTACGCGATCGACGACACGACCCGCGACGTCTACGTCGGTGATGTGGGGGAGTTCGTTCGCGAGTCGATCAAGTACTCACCCGCGGCCCGCATTCAGGGCGCGAACTTCGGTTGGCCGTGTTTCGAGGGAGGCCTCGCGTCTTCGAAATACCCGGCAAGCATGTGCCCGAGTTCACGGCCGCCGCTGTACGAGTACGCCCGCGAAGGCGGCAACTGCTCCCTCGTCGCAGGCGTCGTCGCGCATGACCCACGGCTCCCGTTTCTCGACGGGCGGTTCCTGTACGCCGACTACTGCCTCGGCGAGATTCTCGTCCTCAACGTCCAGAACGGGCGCCTGGCCAGTAGGAGATCCCTGAGGATCTACCAGCCTGGTATCACATCCTTCGGGGCGGATGCACTCCACCGCGTCTACGTTGCGACGGCCGGCGGCTCGGTCTTTCGCCTCGACCCACGGACGAGGGGAGTGGCAACCGGCGAGGCTCGCTCAGGCACGACGGGCAAGGAGAGCTTCCTCGCGGCCGGATGCGGAACGTGCCATGTCCTTGCCGCGGCGAAGACCGGGGGGACGTACGGACCAAACCTCGACGACGCAAGGCCTGCCCGCGATCTCGTCGTCGAGCGAGTCACCTGGGGCAAGGGCCTGATGCCCTCGTTCCGGGGACGCCTCACCGACGCCCAGATTCAGGCCGTGGCGGAGTTCGTCGCCGGGCGCTGACGGCTCCCGCCTTCGATCAGCGCAGCTCCTTGTTCGATTCCTGATCGAACCACATCCCGAAGAGCGTGAACTGTGTCCCCGAGATCAGGAGCAGCGCGACCAGCACGATCGTCGCGGTCGTGATCTCGTTGGCGAAGAAGATCCGCGAGCAGGCGACGACGAGGCCGAGTGCGAGGCCGAGCGTCGTCATCAGTGTTCCGAGCACGTAGAAGAACACGAGTGGATGGAAATCGCGGATCACGTACTTCTCCTTCATGCGCCACCAGAAGCCCTTGTAGAGGAGCCACGCGATGCGAGGTGCGACGGAGCGGATCCGGATGCCTGAGCGCTCCCCCACGCCATAGATCGGCCGCGAGGGCACGTCGCGCACGCTCGCCGAGACGACGTTCAGGTGCACGAGCATGTCGTTCGGGAACCCGTACCGCCGATAGACCCGCTCCAGGTCGAGACGGTCGAGCGCGGTGAGCGACAGCGCCGTGTAGCCCGCCTGGGAGTCGGCGACGTGCCAGTACCCCGATGCGATCTTCGTCAGGAGCGACAGCGCCGCATTACCCAGGTAGCGGCTATGAGGGATCAGCGTCCACGCCTCCCCCGTGATCAGCCGATTCGCCTTCGTGTAGTCGACGTCTCCCCGGGCGACGGGAGAGACGAGACCCTCCAGCTCGGCCGGATCCATCTGGTTGTCGGCCGCCATCACGCACGTGACGTCGATCCGCTCGGCGCGAGCCCGAAGGTAGCCGGTTACGATCGCCGCGCCGACGCCGCCGTTCTGGTCGTGGACGATCACCTCGACCCGAGGGTCTCCGAGTGCCCGCGCCCGCTCGGCGGTCTCGTCTGTGGAGGCATCGTCGACGACGTAGATCCGGTCGACGAAGTCGGGGATTCCACGGAGGGTCTCGGCAACGAGATGTTCCTCCTCGAAAGCGGGAACGACGACGGCCACACGCTTGCCCTCGACCATCGCGGCTCGCTACACCCTGCTCCGCGCGTTCCTTCTCTGCAGGAAGGGATCGGCGACCGACGCCGAGAGCGCGCCGAGCAGGAGCCCGATCAGGCCGCCGATCGCGGCCGCGTTCCGCCGGCTCGTCGCCGTCGTGCGGGTCGCGACGGCCGGCTGCACGATCTTGCTCTTCTCGACGTTCTCCGCCAACGAGAGAAGCTGTTGGTTCTGGAACAGTTCCTGCTGCACCGTGCCGCGACGTTGCTCGGCGAAGCCGATGGTCGAGTTGAGGCCCGTGACCGCGATCAGCTTGTCGGTCGCGGAGATGCTCTTGTCGGCGAGCGTATCCTGCTGCTGCTTCACGGCGCTCGCGACGCGGGCATTGATCTCATCGAGCTCGGTGTTGCTCGAGGCGACCTGCCTGTTCAGTAGCTCGATCTTCTGGTCGACGTAGGTCGAGACGACGCCGATCACCGTCTCGGCGAGCGAGTCTGCGGCCTTCTCGGCCTTGACCGGCGCGGGTGCGTCCACTGTTATCTCGACGAGCGGCGAGACGTTCTTGGCCTGGCCTGCAGCGACGACCGCCTGCGACGAGACGTTGCCTCGCAGCTGGCCGACCGTGAGGCCGCTGTCAGCGGCCGCCCGGCGCAGCGCCGCCTCGGAATGGATGATCCGGTTCACCGTCTTCGGGTTCGTGGCGAGACTCTGGATCTGCCCGCCGCCGGAGGTCGTGAACGGCTGCCCGAGGTAGAGGAGTGTCGTTGCCCGAAAGATCTCGCCACCGCCGACCGACACGAGCACCCCGAGGATTGCCCCGATCACGAGGCCGGCAACCGGAAGCCACCACCGCGCGACGATCCGCGCCCAGGCAGAGCGGAGGTCGACCTCCCGCTCGGCGTCGGGATCGGGCGGGTTGCTCTCGCTCATCGCGCCGCGACCCTAGCAGCGGCCCACTCCCACTGGGCCGCGAGCCCCACCCGCAGGGTCGTGGTCGGCTCCCAACCGAGCTCGTCGCGAATCAGCGATGTGTCGGCCTTCGTACGCTGCTGGTCGCCGGGCACCGCTTCGTGGTGGTGAAGCTCGAGGCGACGGCCCGCGAGCTCCTCGAAGACCGCGATGGTGTCGAGCATCGTCGCCTCCTCCCCGCCGCCGACGTTGTAGGTGCCGCGGCCGCGGTCCATCGCTGAAATCGTGCCGCGGACGACGTCGCCGACGTAGGTGAAGCTGCGCGACTGGAGACCGTTCCCGAAAAGGTCGAATGGACGCCCTTCGGCGAGGCACGTCGCAATGCGGGTGAACGCCATGTCGGGCCGCTGCCGCGGCCCGTAGGCGTTGAAGTACCTCAGCACGACCACGTCCAGTCCGAAACTGCGCGCGGTGGCGCGGGCGAGGTGCTCACACGCGAGCTTCGTGATGCCGTACGGCGATACCGGGCGCGGCGCTACGTCCTCCGCGGTCGGATACACCTCGGCGTCGCCGTAGATCGACGACGACGAGGCGAAGACGACGCGAACACCGTCGCGAGCCGCTGCCTCGAACAGTCGCTGCGAAGCGAGCACGTTCCGTTCGAGGTACGTCTCGAACACGTCGCCGAAGCTGCGCACACCGGGCTGTCCGGCGAGGTGGAAGATGCCGTCGACGCCTGCGAGATCCAGTCGATCTCGAGCGAGGTCGGTGCGCCGAATGTCGAGTCCGCGTGCGTTCTCCTCCTTCAGTGCGACGTCGTAGTAGTCGGTAAAGCAGTCGACACCGACGACGTCGTGCCCACCGTTCCGCAGGGACTCCGCGAGATGTGAGCCAATGAACCCGGCTGCGCCGGTGACGAGGTATCGCACCGGCGGAACTGTAGAGACTCGCCAGGAGTCGGTGCGCCTACGAGAGGACGACCTTGCCGCCGAGTTCTACGGCCTGTCCACGGGACGAAGGCCGCCACGTCCGTCGTCGACGAGACAGATGTCCGCAAAGAAACGCGTCATCGTCACACCGGCGACGTACTCACCGACCCGTGGCTGCGGACGCTCGCCGTTCGCGAGCGCGAGCGCCAACTCCGGATATCGGCTTCCGGCAGCGAGAGGAAGCGGAAAGGCTCCACCGAACCGTGGGTTGACATCGGTGACCGGCAACGATCCGTCGGGCTCGCGAAAGCACTGGATGCAGGCAGGCCCGACGATGCCGATCGTCTCCGCGACCCGGCATGCGTGCTCGATCAGCTCCGCGTCGAGGATCGACGTCCCCTTGATCGACTCGCCGCCCTTCGACTGGATCATGGTCCGTGCGATTGCGTTCAGGCAACGCCCGTCGAGGTCGCAGAACACGTCGATCGAGAACTCCTCACCGCGACAGAGTTCCTGAACCATCGATTCCACGGCGGTGTGCCCCAGGAAGAACACGAGCTCCTCGGCGTCGGCCGCGCGATAGATATGTCGCGAGCCGAACCCTTCACGCACCTTGACGAGCAGCGGGTACCGCGCGTCGTCTGGCACGTCTGCGGGCAACCACGTCCGAGGGCTCGCGATCCCGTTCGCCTCGAAGAAGGCGTGAGCGAGGTACTTGTCACCCATCGTCGCGCACACCTCGGGCGCCGGCGCAAGCACGAGGGCGGGTGCGAGCGCGGACCGGTGGAGCGAGAGAATGCCCTGGTCGAGGTCGGTCAGCGGCACGACGAGCGCGACGGCGTGCTCGGCGACGAGGGCGGCGAGAGCCGGCACATAGCCGGGGTCGCCGACCCGCGGAACGAGAGCCATGTGATCGGCGTGGTAGAGCGCAGGCGCCAGGCGGTCGAGGTCGGACGCGATCGTCGTGGCGCCGGCCCGGCCGAACGCGGTCACGATGTCGACCCGCTGGCCTGCGCACGTGAAGAGAACCGCAGTCACGGAGGGAGAGGGTAGCGGCGGCGCGCTCAGAGAATCCCGAGGGGAGATCCGAACAGCGCGATCCGTAGCCCGGAGAGCGCGGCGAGCCCGAGGAGAACGACGAGCACGGGCAAGAGGCGTGGTCGCCGGCGGAGGATCCCGTCGAATCCGTAACCGAAGCAGATCGCCCATGCGGGGACGGTGGTCAGCATGTACGTGGCCTTGATCACGTCGCCGTCGGGCGTCGGATAGCTGACGGTGAAGTACAACATCCCGGCGATGCCGGCGAGGGGCATCAGCCCGACGAGCAAGCGCTCGGGGGCCTCGCGCAGCCTCCGCCGGGTCAACGAGCGCGAGAGGAGTGCGAGCCAGCCGCCGACGAGGAGAAGCGTCGGTACGACTGCGACGAACATCTGCGCCACGAGTGTTCTGCGCTCGCCCCGGCTCGGGCGCAGGTCACCGTTGTTCCAGACGAAGGCACCGTAGTAGTCGCCCCAGCCGTCCGCGTACAGCTCCGGGAAGAACCGATTCTCGAGCTGAGGCTTGACCGGCGAGCTGAACAGCTGGTGCAGCCGCGGCTCGATGTAGAACGAGACGGGCCGACGCTTCCACAAGGGGACCTGAACCTGCGGGCGGTCGAAGATCGGGTTCGTGTAGCGAGACGACTGGTAGGCGTACCACGGCCCGGCAACCGCCGCGGTTGCGAGCAAGGTGACGCAGAGAGACATCAAAATCCGTCGCCGCTCGCCGGCCCGCGCGATCGCCGCCGTGGCGAGCACGAGCACGACGACTGCAAAGGTCCAGAGCGAAAAGGCCCGCACGAGCTGTCCTGCGCCGAGTGCGGCACCGACGCCCACGCCACCGAGCACGGACCATGTGCGGGGAGCGATCATGCGGGCCGCAAGCACGAGCGCCAGCGTGCTGAAGAACATCGACATCGTCTCGGGGTGAACCATCGCCGCCGACCTCGGTGCGAGCACACCGAAGACGAACAGTCCGAGCGCAGCAAGCCGGAGGCGTCGTCTGTCAGGAAAGACGAGTCGAGCGAGCTCGAGCAGAAGTACTGCCGTTGCAAGCAACAACACTGCGTCGATCAGCTGGGTGACGCGGAGCGGCTGGCCGAGCCCGAGCGTCTCTCCCAGCCAGATCGCGCCGGCCACAACGACGTAGAAACCGGGAGGCGTGTAGTACTCGCCAACGCCGTCGGGGAACCCCTTGCCGTCGAGAATCCCCTGCGCGTAGGCGATGTGATCGATGGCGTCGTAGCCGAGCCCCGGCGGGTAGCGCACCACGTTCCACGCGGCTATCACCGCAAGCGCGGCCAAGAGCGCGACCGCCCCGCGGCCGTACCGAGCGATCATCCGGCGTCCCGGCTCCCGGCTCCGGCCAGTCCCTCGAGCAGCTCCCGATACCGGGCGATGGCGGCGTCCCGCCCGCGGTGGCGCTCGATCCACTCTCGTCCGGCCGCGCCGAGCTCGGGAAGATCGATGCTTCCGGCGTACGCACGTCGGATCGCATCCGCGACCGCCGGCGGATCGCCCGGTGGTACGGCAACACCGCACGCCGCAGCCTGGACGAGCTGTGCCGACTCGCTCTCCGGGTCCGCAGCAACGATGACAGGTCGCCCTGCCGCGAGTATCCCGTTGATGCGGCTCGGGACGACGTAGCCCGCAAGGCCGCGCGCGAGCCCTAGATAGTGGACGTCGGCGGCCGAAAGCGATTCCGACAGCACCTCGCGCGGCTGGTAGGGAAGGAACCGCACGTTTCCGGCGCCGATGTCCTGGGCGAGCTGGAGCACTGCGGCATGACGGGCGCCGAAGCCGATGATCACGATCTCGAGCCGGTCGAGGTCTTGCAGCAGAACGGCGGCGCGTACCAGCGTCTCGAGATCTTGGGCGTGGCCGATGTTGCCCGAGTGCATCACGACGAAGCTATCCACGAGGCCGTTGGCCTGCGCCCAGGCGTTGTCCCGCGGCTGCGGCGTGATTTCGCCCGGATCGACCCAGTTCGGGATCACGACAATGCGTTCGGAGCGGGCGCCCTTCGCGACGAGGCGGGTGCTCATCGTCTCGCCGATCGACACGATACGGTCGGCCCGCCGGAGGTACGAGCGCACGATCCGCCGGAGCGTTCCGACCGCCAATGGATTCGTGAGTCGTCCGAGCTTCTGTGCCGTTTCCGGGAACACGTCCTGACAGACGACGACGAGCGGCACGCGGAAGCGACGGGCCACCGCGAGACCGACGGCGCCGACCATCGGAGGGTCGGTCATGCAGAGAACGATGTCCGGCCGCCGCCCGACGAGACCGTGACCGAGGGCAGAGCCGAGGTAGGTGAAGTAGTTCGAGGCGCGCGCCGCGAGCCCGGTTCGGTCGAAAGCAGTCGACCGAACCCGCCGGATCTCAACTGCGTTTCGGATCAGCAGCCGCGGCTCGTGCTCGTGCTCATGCAGGACACCCGTCACGACCTCGACGTCGTAGGTCTCTTCGAGTCCCTCGCAGAGGTCGGTCAGCAGGTTGGCGGTCGCCTCGACGCCCGGCCAGTAGTACTGGTTGAGCACCAGAAGACGCGGACGCGGGGGTTGATTCGCTCCCATCGGTGACCAAGGCTAACGTCTCGTCGTGAACGTTCTCTTTGCTACACCCGCCTACTGGCCTGCGGTGGCTTTCGGGGGGCCGATCTGGGTTGCACGCAATCTGACGGAGGGGCTCGTGCGTCGCGGCCACCGGGTCGACGTCGTGACGACGTCGCTGCGCTCGATCGGCGCGCCACCCGCGTCCCGCTCACGGACGAGCACTCGGATCGTCGAGGGCGTGGCTGTCCACGAGCTCGCCACCCCGCTTCGCTATCGCTGGATGGGGATTACGCCAACGCTGCCGCTCAGACTGCAGCGCCTTCCGAAGCCCGACATCGTTCACATTTTCGGATTCCGGGACGTTGTCACAACGGTTACCGCGGGCTGGTGTCGAGCCCGACGGATCCCCTACGTCTTCGAGCCACTCGACATGGTCGTGCCTCAGTATCGGAACGTCCCGGTCAAGCGTGCGTTCGACCGCGTGGTCGGTAGCTCGGTCGTTCGAGGTGCCCAGCTCGTCATCGCGAATTCCGGCCGGGAACGGGCACAGCTCGTGGCGGCGAAGGTCGACGACGGGCGAATCGTGATTCGCCCGAACGGCTTCCCCCCCGTGCATGACGATCATGGAACGGTTCTCCGAACCACACTCGACATCGGCCCGGACGTGCCGCTCGTGCTCAACGTCGGCAGGTTGAGCTTCAAGAAGGGCCTCGACGTGCTGCTCGATGCTGTGGCGTCGCTGCCCGGAGTACAACTGGCGATCGTCGGACCCGACGACGGCGACGGCACACGGGAGTTGCTCGAGAGGCGAGCATCGCTGCCCGATCTCGCCGGCCGCGTCGCGTTCCTGCCGCCGTTCGACGATCAACAGCCCCGCGAGCTGTACGGCGAAGCAGACGTCTTCGTGTTGCCGTCCCGCAACGAGAGCTTCGGCATGGTCGCCGCCGAGGCAGCGGCGGCTGGAGCCGCGATCGTGCTCACCGACCGGTGCGGCGTCGCGGAGTTGCTTGCTGACGCGGCCATCGTGGTGCCGATGGACGTCGAGGCAATTCGAGGGGCGATCGGACGCCTTCTCGATGACGCCGAGCTGAGGGACCGACTCGGTAGAGCAGGGCAAGCCGTCGCAAGCTCGCTTTCATGGGACACCGTCGTCGACCTCCAGGAAAGTCTCTATTCTCGTGCCATTGCCGACTGACCTAACCGTCGTCGGCCAGGATCCCGGCTTCGGGGGAGGGGCGCTGGCACAGATGCAGGCCTTTCTGGCCGGCGCCCGCAGTCTCGACCGCTCGCCGCAGCTCGTCTACGTGCCACACCCGACGTTCTCGGGACGACGAATAACACCGGATCGTCTCGAGGTGCTGCGTCAGCTTCGAGGGGCTCGCCGATTGGCTCCCGGCCTTCGCGAATCGCGCTCCGTATGGGTGGCTGCCACGCTCGCAACGCATGGACTGGCTGCCGCTCGCTCGGGACGCGGGTACGGGTGCTGGATCGGAACCTCGCTCGATGACGAGTGGGATGCACGCGCGGCGGGGCTCGATCGACCTCGACGGCTCGTCCAGAAGGCCAACGCCCCCCTCTTGCGGCGAATCGAGCGGCAGGTGCTGGCGCGGGCGCGCCGGGTGTACGCAACGAGCCCGAGCTCGCGGGCGGCTGTCGCAACCGCCGGCGGCCTCGACGAGCGCGACGTTCTGATCCTCCCGATCCCCGTCGACTGCGACCGCCTGACCCCCGAAGCAGACGCCACCTGGCGTGCCCGGCTCGCAAGCCCTGAACTCGTCTTCATCGGCCGCGGGGACGATCCGCGCAAGAACGTCGGGCTCCTCCTCACCGCGTTCGAGCAAGTCCGCGCCGAGATGCCCGCGATCCGGCTCGTGCTCGTCGGGCGCCCTCCCAGCGGGCAGCTTCCTCCGGGAGTGACCGCGGCAGGTGAGATCGACGATGTCGCCGACGTCCTGCGTCGAGCGACGATCATGGTGCTGCCGTCACTGCAAGAAGGGTTCGGCATCGTCGCGGCTGAGGCACTCGCCTGTGGGGTGCCCGTCGTCACAACGCCGTGCGGCGGCCCGGAGGAGCTGATTCGCGCGTCGGGAGGCGGCGTCGTGCTCTCGGGGTTCACCGCTGCCGAACTGGCCGCGGAGCTCGTGAGACTCCTCCGCGATCCCGACGCTCTCGGCCGCATGCGTTCTGACGGACGGCACTACGTCGAGCGGGTGCACTCTCCGGACGCGTTCCGGGCGCTGCTCGACGAGGCACTGCGGGAGCTCGATGACACGGGCTGAGATCACCGTTGTCGTCGGCAACTACGAGGGCGAGGGGTTGCTCGGTGACGTTCTCGGCAGCCTCGGCGGACAGACGCGCCCCGCAACGGCGGCGATCGTGGTCGACGCGATGTCCTCGGATCGGAGCGCTGCGCTCGCCGAGGAGCTGGGAGCGCAGGTGTTGACCCGAGAGAACCGTGGACTCGGCTATCTCTACAACGAAGGGGCCAGGGCGGCGAGCACGCCCTACGTGTTCCTCGTGAACAACGACGTCGCCCTCGACCACCGGTGCCTCGAGCTCCTCGGAGCCGAGCTCGACCGCGACGAGCGCCGATTTGCCGCGGATCCCAGGCAGATGAGCTGGTCGGGCAGGGAGCTCGTTCACGCCCGCGCGGTGTTGACGCGCGGGCCGATGCTGCGCCAACCCCTCCCGGGTTTCCGGCTCGACCTGACGGCGCCCGCCGACGAGGTGGTGCCGACGGTGAGCGCGAACGGCGGCGCCATGCTCGTCCGCCGCGACCGTCTGCTCGACCTCGGAGGTTTCGATGAGACGATGTTCATGGATTTCGAGGACATCGACCTGTGCTGGCGCGCCTGGCTGCAAGGATGGGAGAGTGTGTACGTGCCGGATGCCTATGTGCGACATCGCGTCGGAGCGGTCACGACGCCGGGGCCGGTTCAAATGCGCCGACTCGTCTCGTCGCATCACAACCTGATGCGGTTCGCGCTGAAGTGCTTTCCCGCGACGGACGCGGCGAGGGTGGTCGGAGGTGAGCTCCTGCGGTTCCCCCGTCATCCGAGGCTGATCGGGCCGGCCCTCTGGCAGGTCGCATGCGAGCT
>CAWAKM010000013.1:0-26042 GCA_963782615.1 uncultured Thermoleophilia bacterium
TTCTGTTGCGACCGCTACAGCCCCTTCGTCTTCCCGAAGCCGGGCGAGACAGGCGTTACCTGGAATCTCGCACGGGTGACAGCATCGGGGTCGACAACGAACACGAGTGCGAGCGGCCCGCTCAAGGTCAGCAAGCTGGCGGCCGGGAGTATCTCAAAGTACATCGCGAGCGGCTTCTTCGCAGTGACCCGCGGAGGCGACCCTACCGGCGTGAAAAGCGCCTCCTGCACGGGTAGCTTCAAGGGCGGACCTCGGCTGATCAGCAAGCCAGCGACGACCATGGCCAGCGGCACGGTGAACGCGAAGACCGTGTTGTATTGGCCCGAGCTCAGGCCGCTTAGCGGAAAACCGGTCACCGTCGTTGTGTGCACCTTCGAGCACGACGAGTACACGAAGGCATGCGGCAAGACGTTCCACGTCTCGGTTCGCGTGGTCGCGGACGGCACGAAGCCTCTCACTAGGAGCTCTTCGTTCGTGTGGAAGGCCCCACCCGTGAAGAGGAGCTGCTGATTCATGCCGCGCACGCGTCTGAGGGTCGGCTCGGTCTCCCTGGCCCTCACGGCCGCCGCCGCGGCCACGCTGTTCGCCGTCCCGCAGGGCGGCGCCGCCGACGGGCCGGTACTGCGCCCGCTCGCCGCCTACAAGATCACCGTGACCGGCCAGGTCACCACCCAGAAGATCGGCGACGGCGGCCGGCCCTCCGACAGCGTCCGAGGGACGCTCTCCTGGACGCACACATACCCGCGCGTCACGTTCGAGATGTTCGACGGCGTGGTCTCCATACGTGGCAGCCTCCGCGTGCGCCGCCAGCTGACCGCCGCTGGCACCGCCGTCGCCCACTACGACCACCAGAGCGGCGTTTGCGGCCACGACGAGCTCGGGGCCGTGGCCGGACACGAGAGCGGCACCCTCCGGGGACGCTCGACCCTCGTCTTCGGAGGCATGGTCCCGCTCCATGCGAGAGGCCCGTTCAGGTGGAGCTTCCGCTTCAGGAGCTCGCACCCGCACCTGGGGCACCCGGGTATGGACGGCCCCGCCCCGGCCTGCGAGTACTCGTACGGGTCCGCCTCGGACTCAGGCGGGCTCCTGTCGACCAGCATCAGGGCGCTCAACTACGACGCGAACAACGCCAACCTCTGGTTCTCGGGGACGAAGGGGCGGGGCAAGGCAGGGTTCCCGCTCGACAAGCTGCTCGCGGGGAAGGCGTTCTCGTACTCGAGCCGCGGGACGAACCGGGACTCCCAGCAGGTCCGCGGCGACCTCAGTTACCGCGGCTACGCCTACGTCACGGACGGCTCCATGAAGATCGTCTTCACGCCCGTCCGGTAGCGCCACACGACCGAAAAGGAGCAGACGTGTTCGTTCGCCCGGCCCTCATAGCCCTCACGGTCGCGGTCGCGCTCACGCTGGCCGCCGTCCCCCAGGAAAGCGCCGCGTGGCTCTGACAGAGAGTTTGGCGGCGTGCTGACCGGCTGCGACCGCACCGAGACCACACCGCGGTGGCCATTTCCCCGTACCTAGAAGTCGTAGCAGGTAGCTATGCTCGGGCCTCCCGCCAGGATCTCGAGCGCGAATGGCCGCTTTACGAGTTCTGCCAGCGGAGCGTCGATCAAGGTTTCCGCCAGCCATGGGTCGAAAACGATCTCGTGGCCTGTCTCGACGCGGCGGCAGGTGCCTGGGCGCAGGCGCGCCCACTGGCGTGAACTGCCATATTGCTCAATCCCCCCGACCCAGGTGAAGCTGGTGCGACGACCTGCCTCGACGGAGTCCAGACGGACACGACCTTTGGCGACGTAGCCACCCGCGACGTGCGTCAGCCTCTCGATATCCCGGTGACCGAGGAACCACCCTGTTGGCGGGAGAGGCAGCTTGCCTTTGTGGAATCCGCACGCATACGGCGCCAGCGCGCCAGCGCGTGTCAGCTCTATGACGAAGCTCGAGCGGCTAAGTCGCTTCGCGGATACGTACGAGTGTGAGTAACCACCATCCCCCCGATACAACGGCATCGGCCTCGGCCGCTCGCACGTGCCCCCATGGAGCAGCAACACATCATCAACGGTGAGTTTGGGACGGCCGCGCTCCGAGTCGATCGTGAGAATGCTGGACGGGGGGCCGCAGGGCGTAGCCTTCATCGTCGCAACAACCCGACCCTGGCCGTCAAGCAAGTCGACCATGGTCGTCGGCCCCTTCGCGTCGCGGACGCACAGCGAGCGCGCCGCCGACGGCGAGGCCATCACCGCACCAATCGCGCCACAGAGCATCAGCACCACCACGGCGGTCCAGCCCAGAATGCCGATCCGTCTCACGTGTGCCTCCGGTGATTCGATTTTCTCACGAGCTGACCATGGCCTGGAGCGCTAACAGTCAACTAACCGCGATCGCACTCGCTCCACTCCAGCCGGTCGGCACTTTCCCCCACTTGACAGCGCCGGAGCCGACGTTGATCAGGGCAGGCCGCGCGGCACGGGGGTGGAAGGCGTCAACGACCGCGATCGACCCATCCGCTGTGACAAACGGCCCGGTCGGCCACCCATGGATCACACCCGGCGCGAGCGGCACCGGCCCCGTGCCGCGGTCGACGTTGAACTTTACGAGTCCGACTCGCCTATCCACCCTGTAGACACCGGCGACGATGGTTGCCACATCCGTCCAACGAACCCAACTCACCAGCCACCCCGAAGGATTCGGCAGCCGCCGGAGTCGCGATCCATCAGCGTTTGAGACAAGCACGTGACACCAGGGATCGCCTCCCGGCCCGCTCTCACACTCGCCCGCGTAGGCGACCCTGAGCCCATCGGGTGACCAATCGGCCGAGTTGAACGATCCACGTGCTATGACGCGACGTGCACCGCCGCTAACGCGCACCGCCTCGACGCGTTGGTGCTGCGGGCCGGCGGCTTCGCAGTCGCCCGCGAGGTAGAGCAGCGTCTCGCCGTCCGGCGACCACCGCGGGGCGCACGACGCGCCAGCTACCTTCAGCCGAGTTCGCCGCTGAACGTCGACGACGACGAGGTCGGATGCCGGCCAGGCGATGTACTGCTCGTCTGGTGACCAGGCCGGCTCGTCCCGCTCCGTATACGCCCCGTCGGAAGAGAGACCACTATCGCGACTCACCCTCCGCAGCTTCCAATTCGGCGGCTCGGCAACCAGCAGTTCGGACGAGCGCCGTAGTGAGCGAACGAACGCAAGTCTTCCGCTGACGGACAACGAAGGTGAGTGATCTGCGCGCTGCTCGAGCGATCCAGGTCTCCGAGTGACGTTTCGCCCCGAGCTGCCATCTGTGCGCGCAACTGAGATCCACGAGGGTTGTCTGATCCCCGGATCTGTCCACCCACGATCGTAGGCGACCCACCCCGCTGGCATGCCTGCCTCGGTGCCGCCGTTCGCAACTCCACCAAGCCCCGCGCACGACATGAGGATCGCGACAATCAGCAGGCGGAAGGCGGCCACGGGGGCGAATCGTCGCGGCGGCCCTGGCCAGAGTCAACCCCGCGGCGCGAAGGACCCTCCATCCAGAAGAAATTTCTCAGTCGCCCAACATGACGTGTGAGTACACGTCAAGCGTGAGCGATTTCCGCGAGTGCCCGAGTTGGGCAGCCACCTGCGTCACCGGCACGCCCTCGGCGATCTTCAGCGACGCGTAGCGATGCCTGAGGTCGTGCGGGTGCCGGTGGACGATCCCTGCCGCCTTGCACGCCCTCGCCATGACATTCTTGGCGACATCCGTCGTGAAGCCGACAAACACGGTCCGATCGGTCGTCCGGTCCTCACGCGGGCAGACGGTCGCTACCTCGAACATGAGCCAGTCGGGAACAGCGACCCACCTCCGGGCGGCTGCAGTCTTCCCGGCTTTCACCCGAAAACGGCAGCCGATCTCGTCGACGTCGGCCCAGGTGAGCGCCTGGAGCTCGCCGACGCGCATCCCGGTCTGCTCGAGCACCCGTAGCGGGAGTCGCCAGCGACCGGGCACCGCCGCGATGATCGTGTCGACCTCAAGCCTGGTCGGCGGGTCAACGAGAGTACGTTCGTCGCGAGGCAGCTTCACACGGCCGTCCCTGGCGGGGTTCGGGTCGACCCCGACGAAGTCGAGCACGGCTCGGAGTGTCGCAACGTAGCGACGGATCGAGGACGGCTTGAGGGTCAAGCCCCCGATCCACTCCTGAACGTCAGGCGCGGTGATGGTCGCGGGGTCACGATCCCCGAACGTCGGCAGCATTGACTTGAGGTGCGAGTCGAGGTTCTTCATTGTCTCGTCGGCAAGGTCGACGCGGCTCGCCTTGTATGCCTCTGACCACTCGCAGAACGTGCGTCGCTTCGGGGGATCGAGCACGGCTCCAGGCGGGAACCTGCGGCCGGAGCCGCCGAGGGCAGGAAGGCTCAAGTTCGATCGGCGGGGGGCGGCGTGAGCCGCCCCTCCTACCGCCGTGGCCGCGCCGCGATCCTTGCGGCCGCTGGCGAGCTGGGGGTGCGCGAGCAGGTGGACGCGGCCGGCTTGAGGGTTCTCAGGCAGTCCGGGCCGTGGCTGTTCCACCAGTGCCCCAACTACGACGACCATGCCCGCGGCGACCGGCGCCCGTCGGCGCAGTCGAACGTGGAGAGCGGCCACTGGCAGTGCTTCGGCTGCGGCGCGAGCGGCCGCTGGCCGGGCTTCCACGGCCCGGCGGGCGGCGGCCCCCGGCCCGACGACGTCGCGGAGATCGCGCCGGTGGAGCCGTTCGAGCCCGCCCCGACACGGGAGACCCGTTGGGATTACACCGACGAGCTCGGCAACGTGGTGTTCTGGATCCGCCGCGGCGCCGGCAAGGAGTTCCGGCCGCGGCCGTCCTGCAGGGCGTCGTCATACCGGGAAACGACACCAACGTCAGCCGGAAGGTCGCGAGCCACGTCGGCGACTTCGCGCTTCGAGCCAAGGGCGACGTGTGGCGGGCCGAACTACTCACCCGCCTGGAAGTCGCCACTCACGGTCTCTCTCTGTGTGGAGGCGACGAACACCGCAACCCGCTCGAAGACCACGACGTCTGCTGGTCAGCTACCACCTGGGACCACCACGGCTTCGAGGGAACCCGCTAATCGTTCCGCCGAACCCTGGGCAGACCCTGGGGATGATCGCGAACGCCGCATCAGCGCAAGCCTCGACCGATAAGCACCATCCGGTCCGGATGGGCAGAGGCACCCCGATGCCGCTGACGGCGGCTAGGCGCTCCGGTCGACGAGCGAACGGTGCCGGCGGGCAGATCCCCAACCCGATGCCGGCGACCACCCGATGCCGCATGAGCTAGGGGGCACCCCCACCCCGGCACCCCCGAGACGACGCGACTGCGGGAGGAATCCTCTCTGGGACGACCGGACTGCAGGTCATGAACGTTCACAAGGCGAAGGGCAAGCAGTCCGATGGTGTCATCGTTGTTCGGGAGGCAAGGCGCACAACGACCGGCGTCGAGTCATCGTTTGTCTGGCGAGGAGACGCTGCACCCTATCCGAAGAGCCGCCGCTTGCTGCGCGTGGGGATCACGCGAGCACGCGCCCACACGTTTATGCTCGACCCTCAGTGGCCGCCCTGTCCCCTGTCGAAGGGCCACAAGCTATAGCCAAGTCGGTGGTGCCCTTTGGCTGCACCAGAGTGTGTTGTTGGAGTCACCGACTCGCGAGCGCGCGTGAGCTGCAGGCGCACTCGCGGTCATCCCTATTGCGGACGGTTCGCGCCGCGATCGTCGCAAGAACTCGTCAATCGCAAGGGCCGGATGCATAGACTCAACGTCTGGAACCTTGTGCGGGAAGGAGACTGCCATGCCCAGTCGACTTAACCCCATCGGCCGCGAAGAAGAGGATCCGACCGGTATCGTCTACTCGGTTGAGATCACCGACGGCAAGATCGGTAAGCCCGTCTTCCGCAAACTCGACAGGAGGGCGGTGAGCAGTGCGCGAAGCCTGCGCAAGAAGACCACCGAGAAGCCGCCGAAGGTCAAGCTCGACAAGATCCACCCGCTGCTTCGCACTTGGCTCGACAAGAACGAACTCAGCAAGCGGCACGAGCTCGTAATCGTCGCACGCGAGAATCTCGCGATTCCACGATTCCCCGAGCCCGCGGGTGACGAGCCTCGCACCTCACGCACCAACCGGCGCCTGCTCAAGCGGGCCGAGGCCATCGTCGGCGAGCTCACGAAGCGACGCGCCGAGGGGCAGAACGACCTCGTCCGCATCGTCGCCGGGCTCGGCGGCAAAGTGGTTGAACAGTTCTGGCTCGTCAACGCGATGCTCGTCGACATCCCTCTGAACGCCGTCAGGAAGCTTGCGTCAGTCGAGGAGGTCGTCTCGATCGAACCGCGGTACTCGGGGGAGCCGCCGCCCCAGAACGAACCGAGTGTCGCCCGAGGACACATCGTGTCGGACCCGTACTTCGGATTCAAGGGGACGTTCGTTGGACTGCTCGACACGGGTGTGCGGGCGACGCACACGATGTTCACCAACCCCGATCATCTCGCCTTCCTGCTCGACACTGTTAACGGCGGGGCGAACGGCAATGGGCCCGGCGCGAATCCCGACGACACCGACTGGAACCACGGCACGTCGACGGCGGCGATCATTACGGGAAACGGGAATCTCGGCGCGGACCACCGCGGCGTCACGGACAGCACGCTCGACAGCATCAAGATCTACACGGCCGCGGGTCTCGACGAGGCGGCGACATTGCGCGGATTCCAGCGCGCTGTGGCGATCCTCGACCGCGTCGTCGTCGGCGAGATCCAGGCGAACCAGGCCAGCTCTGGATCTATCTCGCAAGCCGCTGACGCGGCGTTCGACGCAGGTGCTGCCGTCATCGCCGCCAACGGCAACTTCGGGCCGAACTCGAGCACGGTGCGCAGCCCCGGCAACGCCCACCGTGCGATTGGCGTCGGCAACGTCGATGTGCAGAGTTTGGCAACAGCCGCGAGCCAGGGCCGGGGGCCGGCGAGCGACGGCCGTTTCAAGCCCGACGTCCAGGCTCCGAGTAACACCGAGACGGCGAGCAATGCGTCCGACACGGCACTTCAAGTGTTTACCGGCACGTCGGGAGCGACGCCGTACGCGGCGGGCGCGGCCGTGCTGCTGCGCAACTTCCTGCGCAGCACGTTCGGTATCACCGATCCCGGGCAGGTGTACGCGCAGATGATCCTGTCAGGGCGCGATGCGTCGTTCGACAACACCACGGGAACGGGGCTGCTCCGTCTGCCGACCAATGGCTTCGCGTTCGTGGGGAACGTCAACGTCGGGCACAAGCAGAATGTCGACATTCCGATCCCCGTCGGCAAAGGAATCCGCGCGATCGACGCGGCCCTGTGGTGGCCCGAGCACGTCTTCAGGATCGTGGGCTCCTTCCCGTTCTTCTCGTTCGAGGGGCACAGCGACATTGACCTGCGGATCATCAGCCCCGCTGGCGCGACGCGCGCCCTGAGCATCTCCGTGAACAGCGTTTTCGAACGAGCAGGCGTCGTATCCCCGTCGATAGACACGGGCACCTGGAAGCTGAGGATCACCGGATTCAGCGTACCTCACCCGCCGCAGAAAGTATTCTGGTCTGCCGTGACGCTACGGTAGGGTCCCTGTTCGCCGACGAGTCCTGGTACATCGAGCGGCCGGAGCCCGAGGTGCGGCGCGAGGGAGTCCTGGCGCCGCACCCGCACGCGGTGGGTCCGGCCAGCCGGGGCGGGCTCGATTTCATTCTGAGCGGTCTTGATGGCATCGCCCTCGTGTACTCCGTGGGAGTGGAGGATCGACTCGCCCGCCTCGTGGGGCGCCCCATCGTCGTGCACGGCAAGCTGGTGCGGATCGACGGAGTCGTTGAATTGTGGATCGGGAGAATCGAGCCGCGCTGACAGGCCGACATCGACGGCTTCAGCCCTGCACGCTGCGGCGCGGGTCGAGGCGCATGACCGCAAGCGTCACTCGTGATGTTGACCAGTACGCGCACGCATGTGCGGGCGCGCGTACTGCTCCTCAGAAATGGCTTGAAACGGTGCCTGGACCCTCTCAGACCACCGCCGCGTGCTCTTGGGAAGATGATGTTCAAAGTCCCGAAGAGACCAGGCGCGGCACGGGTCAGCAGCGGGTCAGCGAACTACCGGAATCGACGGGAATGGGAGGGCACTAGCCGGAAACGGAGTTGGCTCAACCAAGCCGTTTCGGAACTACTGGGAACAGCTCCGGCGTACTTGCCATGCAGAAGGTCGAGGGTTCGAGTCCCTTCATCCGCTTCACCGAAAGCCCTGGGAATCCGGTGCTTCTGTTGGCCTCGATCCACCTCAGTCATCGTCGTAACCGAAGAACGCGCGAGCGTTCTCGTGCAGGATTCTCCGCGCCAGCCGGCGCGAGCCCTCCTCGTTCAAGAAGCGGGCCTGCATGCGCTCGTGCAGCACCTCGCCGATCAGGCGCCGACCGAGAGCCAGCGCGCCGTAGCTCTCCTCGACATGCCAGGCATCGCCGCCGAGCATGAGGCGCGACTCGTCCGGCAGGATCTCGATCGCCTCGTGCAGGGCGAGCTTGAAGTGACTCGGGCTGAGCAGGAAGGACCAGGTGAGGTCGAGCCAGATGTTGCGGTAGACGAACGCCATGCCGAGAAGGTCGCGACTCCACGGATAGCCGAGGTGCATCAGGAGGAACCGCGTGCCCGGATGCCGCTCGACGAGGCCGGCGGCCAACATCGGGTGCGAGCCGCGGATGAGGGCGGTGCCGAGGTGCATCTGCACGGGCACACCACGCTCGCCTGCAAGAGCACAGAGGCGGTCGACGACGAAGTCGCCGAACGCCTTCTGCTCCCGGGGTGAAGGACGGCGGTTTCCGAAGGCGCTGCGGGCGAGCCCCTCATCGGGCTCGTCGAAGCGGAGATCACGGTCGTACGCGAGTGCGCTCTTGAGCGCCACCTGGCCACGCTCGGAGAGCGTGTCGACGAACCGCTCGAGGAAGGAGAGGTAGCCGTCGAAGGAGTCGATCTCCGCATCGAGCGCGGCCGCGAGCGTGTGTGCCGAGTTGCCGTTGTGGTCGTGGGAATCGGCGTGCCAGCCGACAGCGAGGCAATTGACACGGGCCACCGATCGGTAGCGTGGCCCCAGGCTCGACCGAGCGTCGAGGAGGACGTTCGAGAAGGGGTCTGTGACGATCCGCTCGATACCCGCTCGGGCTATCACATCGTCGACCCAACCCGAGTCCGCATGGCGCCGCCGGATCTCGTGGTCGAGCTCCTCCCAGCTGTCCTCTGTGATCCCCTCGTCGCTCAGCCCGTAGAGCTCCGAGAGCGCCGACACCAGCGAGGTCACGAACGCGTTCGAGCCGCTGCCGTCGACGTAGCGCGCGACGTCCTCCCAGGTGCACGGGCGCTCGGGTGGGAGGGAGAACGGCTCGTCGTCGGGTGAGAGGGGGTACGGACGCGCCTGCGTCCAGCCGGCGTAGCTCTGCTCCAAGAGCTTCAACAGCCCCACCTCGCGGTCGTGCAGCGACTCGGGCATGTGATGCTCGTGCACGTCGTAGAGCGGCAGCTCGCGGACGTACGAGGCGATGTCGAACGTCGGCACGCTATGACGCCGCCACGTCGAGCGAGCCCCAGTACCGCTTGCCGCGGCGGGCAGCCTCGACGCACTCCTCCCACCGCGGGTACTCGTAGTCGGTGAACTCGATCTCCATGCTGACGGGCCCGGAGAACCCCGAGCCGGCGAGGTCGCGCAGGATCGACACGAGATCGATCTCCCCCTCACCGAGCACTGGGAAGTCGAGCACCCCCTTGCCGCCGCGCTGATCCTTCAGGTGGACGTGCCCGTACCGGCCGAGGCCCCTCTTGACGTCGTCCTCCGGCCTGGCGCCGACGTAGTACACGACGTTGCCGGGGTCGTAGTTGATCTGGATCCAGTCATGACCGATCTCGTCGAGCAGCCGCATCCCGATCTCGGCGGTGGGCATGAGGTTCGAGTCCGTCTCGATGCACAGCCGGATGCCTGCGGCCTGCGCCTCGTCGGCGAGCACTCGCGCGTTGGCCTTGAACTGCTCGACCTCCTCGGGTGTCTCGGCGTCCCCGGTGAACGTGTTTAGCACGAGGGCGCGGAGTGCCTTGGCGGCGGCGAGGACGTTCCGGAGACGCTGCATCCCCTCGTCGAGGTGGAGCGACGCGTGCCCGCTCAGCGACACGCATCGCTGCCCGAACCGGTCGAGCAGCCTCCGCGTCTCATCGATCTCCGCCGGCCCGAGCCGGTCTGGATCGAGGTGCTCGAGGAATCCCTTGACGGCACCGATCTCGACGTTCTCGAACCCCGCCTCCGACAACCCGTGCAGCGCCTGCTCGAGCGTGTACGGCTTGAAGCAGATGGTCGACCCGGTCTCGATCCAGCTCATGTCGTACTCCCTTCGTCGGGTAGCTCGAGGCCCCACACGTCGCGATGGAACTCGACGAAGCCCTCGGGGTAGTCCCATGTGTCGATCGCGCACACCAGCACGGCCGGGCGCCCGTTGCGCAGGGCACTCCGGGCACGATCGAGTGCGTCGCCGAGCTCTGCGGGCGTCTCGATCCGCTCGGCGTGCGCACCGCTCGCCACGGCGACGGCCGCCATGTCGGGCTGCACGTCGAAGTCGACTGCGAGGTAGCGCTCGCCGGTCGCCCGCGCGATCCACTTGACCCAATGGAGGCTCGCGTTGTCGAGCACGACCCAGACCACGGGTGCCGAGTGCTGCAGCGCCGTGGGGATCTCCTTCATGTACATCTGGAACGCGCCGTCGCCCGTGACACAGACGACGTCGGCTTCCGGCCGACCGAGCTTCGCACCTATCGCGCCCGCGACGCCGAGTCCCATCACGGTTTGCTCTGCGGGCGCCACGCAGCCGCGGTGCAGGGTCACTTTCACGAAGGGGCAGTAGTACGACCAGAGGTCCTGTCCGCCGTTCTCGTGCACGAGCATGAAGCCCTCCGGAAAGGCACGGTTGAGCGCGCGCACGACCTGTTTCGTCCGTAGCGGCCCGGTGCCTCCGGTGGCGCACTCGCTCTCGACGATGCGCTCGTAGTCCGCCCGGAACGCGGCCAGCTCCATCGTCCACGGACGATCGCGCACGCGTGGCGCGGCTTCTGCGAGCTGCTCGAGCACGAGCCTCGCGTCGCCTGCGACGGCGACGTCCGCTGCGATGGAGCGCTCGATCTCGAACGGGTCGACGTCGACCTGGATCAGTTTCGCGGCGTCGGGGAGGTAGTGGCCGAGGCCCGTCTGGAACTCCTCCAGTCGGGTGCCGACGAAAAGCGCGCAATCCGCCTCGTCGACGGGTCGCGCGCTCGACCGAGTGCGGTAGAGACCGACGGATCCGAATGCAAGGCGATGCTCCTCCGAGATCGAGCCACGGCCGGACGGCGTGGTCACCACCGGGGCGTCGAGGGCCTCCGCCAGCGCGACGAGCGCATCCTCGGCCCCCGACAGCCCGACTCCTCCGCCCGCCCAGATCACAGGGCGCTCGGATGCGGCGAGTAGGCTCGTGGCTCTCTCCACCGCACCCGGGTCGCCGGCGCTGCGCAGGCCGACGAGCGGACGGCGATATCCCGGGATCTCCGCTTCCGCCGCGGCGACGTCCACCGGGATCTCCACGAAGACGGGGCCCGGCTTGCCGTTCTGCGCAATGGCGAAGGCGCGTTGCAGCGTCCAAGACGTCCGCTCCGGGAGATCGATGCGCACCGACCACTTCGTCACCGGACGCACCATTTCGAGGGACGGCGCGTCCTGAAATCCGCCGCTCCCCTCGTGGTTGCGACCCGCGGCCGAGACCACGCAGACCAGAGGCGAGCAGGCGTAGTACGCCTCCAGCAGCCCTGGGAGGAGGTTCGCCATGCCCGGGCCCGGGCTGGCGTGCACGACTCCCACGCGGCCGGACACGCGCGCATAGGCCATCGCCATGAACACGGCGGAGGTCTCCATCCGCACGAGCACCGGCCGCACAGAGCTCCCGTACAGGTCGTTGTAGAGAAGCTCGGGGCTGCCGGGCAGGCCGAAGACGTACTCGACCCCCTCGGCCTCGAGCGCCTCGACGACGGCCGCCCACGGCCTACGGCCCGACACCGCACCACTCCGTCACCGCGACGGCCAGCGACTTCGCCGCGGTGACGATCTCGGAGAGACTCACGCTCTCGTCCTTGCAGTGTGCGATGCGGAGGTCACCGGGACCGAAGACGACACTCGGGATGCCCGCCGCTTCGTAGAACGACGCGTCCGACGCCGCGCCGAAGGCGACCGGATGCTCCGGGCTCGGTGGCGCAATCGTCGCCCCGCTGGCGCGCGCATGCGATGCCGCCAGAGTCTGCACGACCGGATGCTCCCACGGGGTCGACGCGGCCGGCCAGTTATTGATCCAGGCGAAGTCCGGCGGATGGTCGCGGAGCCACGAATCGAGGCGGCAGACGGTCAGCACGTGCTCTTCGATCTGCGACCTCACGTCGTCTGCCGTCTCGTCGGGGGGATACCAGAGTGAGTAGGCGATCTCGGCACGATGCGGGATGTAGAAGGGGATGTCGAGCCCCGGGTCCGCACGGAACACGCCCGGGAGCAGTGAGAAGAAGCCGGGCATGAAGTACGGGTGGCTCTTCGTCAGCCCCCACTGCTGCTCGAGCTCCTGTAACGCGACGACGATCTTGACGGCCTTCTCGAGCGCATTGACGCCGATGGCGTCGCCGGGGCCCCCCGGGCGGATCGAAAGAGCACGGTTGCCGCAGTGGGTGGCGCGGCCTTCGACGTGGATGCGGAAGTACCAGTTGCCCGCCGCGATCGGGGAGACGGTCAACGGGTGCGGGATCGACGTCGGCTCGGTGACGATGGCGGCGTCGGCGGTGAACCCCGCCTCGAGCACCGCGGACGTGCCGAGCTCGTGCTGCATCGTCTCCTCGCCGACGACGGAGTGCAAGAGGAGGTCGCCCTCGAGCTCGATGTCCGCATCGGCGAGTGCCTGGGCGACAAGCCACATCGCGGCGTCCGACCCCTTCATGTCGGTCGAACCGATTCCGTAGAGGCGGTCGTCCCGGATCTCGGGGTTCCACGGGTTGCCGTTGACCCAGTTGTCGGGATCGACAGGCGGGACCGTGTCCACGTGGCCGTTGAGAGCAAGAGTGCGGCCACCGCCGTTGCGGCCCTTCCGGATGCCGACGAGGTTCCGCCGCTCCGGGTCGGGCGCCACCCAGTGGGTCTCGAGCCCCGCCTGCTCGTATCGCTCCCGCAGGATCTCGTTCGCGCGCGTCTCGCCTCCGATCACGTCCTCGCGGCTGACGCCGGCGAACTCCGGGTTGACACTGTTCACACGCACGAGCTCCCGGAGAAGCTCGACCGCATCCTCGCGGCGCGCCTCGACGCACGCGAGCACATGGTCGAGGTCAGCTGCCATCAGATCGCTTCCGGCCGTCCGCTCTCCAGTGAGCGCGCCGCGGCAAGCGACGTGCGAAGCGCGAGGCTCGCTTGCTCGCCGGTGCCCTGTGCGGGCTGCCGTCCCTGCTCGACGCACGATACGAACTCCTCGATCTCCGGTCCCCACGGATCGGCGCTCTCGACGGGCACAGTCTCGGGCTCACCCTCGAGAGGGAACACCCGTAGGCCCCTGGCCGACGAGGACGCGCCGATGTTGCCCTCCCCTTCGACGGGCGCCGCGGAGAAGCCGTACTCGGCGACGGCGTTCTCGCAGAGGACGCGGATCGAGCTCGTGAAGGGATACGAGCGCGGCATCGACATGCTTGCCTCCGCGACGCCGCTGGCGCCGTCGTACTCGACCACTGCGTGTACGTGACCCGGTGTCGGCTCGCTGGCGTAGACGCTGCGCGGGGTGCCGAGAAGCCAGTTCATCTGGTCGAGGTCGTGGATCATGAGGTCGACCGGAGTTCCGCCAGACTGCGAGCGCTCGGCCATCCAGTCGTTCCAGTCGGCGGGCGGCGACAGCCGGAAGGTCGAGACGGCCCACGGGCGGCCGAGCTGCCCCGCCGCCACGAGACGCTGCAGCTCGACATACTCGGGCCAGAAGCGCAGCACCATGCCGACCATGAGCACCGCGTCGCTCCGGGCCGCGGCGGCGACGATCGCTTCGGCGTCCTCGGTCGTGAGCGCGATGGGCTTCTCCAGGAAGACGCTCTTGCCCGCGGCGAGCGCGCGCTCCGCGTACTCGCGGTGGAGCGGAGTGGGTAGGCAGATGTCGACGGCCTCGACGTCCGGATCGTGAATCGCGCCGTCGAGATCACCGGTCACGTCGGCGCCGACGACCTCGGCCACCCGTATGGCCTGCTCTGCTGTGCGTGAGGCGATCGTCTTCACCCGCACACGCTCGCCGAGCGCCTTGTAGTTCACGGCGTGAGCCGAGCCCATGAAACCGCTGCCGAGGATCGCGACTGTGATCATCAATGAGCCTCCAGGAACTCGCGGTTGAGTCGGTTGAACTCGTCGGGGATCTCCCAGAACGGCGCGTGCCCCATCTCCGGCCAGACGTGCAACACGGATCCGTGTATTCGCTGGTGGAGCGCCCGTGCGTGTGCCGGCGGCGTGAAGATGTCCCTGTCGCCGACGGTGATCAGGGTCGGCGCGTCGATGCCGGACACCTCCTCCAGCGCTGTGTGGCCCAGAACCGCCTCGGCCTGGTCGCAAAACGCGTCCACGCTCTGCGGATGGGGGTTTTCGGCCGACTGTCGCTCGAGCTCGACGAAGGCCTCCGGGTGCTCCGCGTAGTAGCGCGGCGTGAACACCCACAGCCAGATCTGGCGCGACAGCTCGAGCATCCCCGTCGCGCGTCCGATCGCCTGCCAGTTGCGGATCAGCGCGACCGTGTACGGGTCCGCCTCCCACCACGGGCAGTGGATGACGAGCGAGCGGACCACAGCCGGGTGGCGGACACCGATCTGCTGCGCTGTCAGCCCGCCCATGGAGGCTCCGACGACGTGGGCTCGCTCGATCTGGAGGTGAGCGAGCAGCGCGACGGCGACGTCGGCGAACAGGGCGGTCGTGTACGGGCCGCGCGGCCCCTCGGTCTGGCCGACCCCCGGGTTGTCGAAGACGACGACGCGGAATGACTCCCGCAGAGACTCGGTCTGGAGCGCCCAGGCCGTGTGGTCGGCGCCGAGACCGTTGACGAGCAGCACAGGGTCGCCGGAGCCATGCTCCTCGTAGAAGACGCGGCGCCCGTCGAGCTCAGCGTGAGGCACCGCGAGGCCTCCGCGTGCGGAGGTAGCGGGGCTCCAGCTGGTCGTGCACGTCGTCCATGTCACGCACGAGGTTGACGACGGCGCGTGTCGCCCAGGCGAGGAACTCCTCGCCCTTCTCGGCCGTCGATTCGCTCGGTCGCCCCCACACGCCGCCACCGTCTTCGAGCAGCGACCAGAACGATCCGGGCGTGGCGAGGAACAACGGGTCGAGCAGCGCGAGCGCGTTGGTACGGAGCTCGGGCAGCGACGGTGTGAAGTCGCGGACGCGCTCCATGTCACACAGCGCCTCGTCGATTGCGAGCACGATCGAGGTCTCGCCGACGTTCGCGTGGATGCCGGCCGTGCCGGAGAGGTACTGCTCCGCCTCGTCCGGCGCCATCCCCGCCCAGTACGGGAACGGGTACACGCGGGCCTCGTCGGGCAGGTCGTCGTGGAAGCGCGCGACTGCGAACTCGAGGGCGTGCGAGTTGCAGTAGTGCCCGTTGAGCAGGACGATCCTCGTGAAGCCGACGTCCGTCAACGACAGGCAGACGTCTCGCACGAGGTCGAGAAACGTGTCGATCCGCACGTGGACGAGGCCGTGCGCGCCCCGGTGGTCGTGTGCGATGCCGAACGGGATCGGCGGCCCGACGAGCGCCTCGAGCTCGGGAGCCGCACGCTTCGCGACCTCGAGCGGGATGTACACGTCCGTCCACAGCGGCCCGTGGTCGCCGTGGTCCTCGGTCGAGCCGACGGGAACGATCACCCGCCGCCCGCCCCCCTCCAGGTACTCGCGTACCTGGAGGTTCGTCATCTCGGGCATGAAGACGGACGCGGACACCTCTGTGCCTCCTACGAGAGCCCGAGCGAGGTCAGGTGCTCGCGTGAGCGGCGCATCGCCTCGGTGACCTCGTCGAGCGGCGGCCACGGCTCGCCCTCGAACTCGATCTCGACCGAGAGTGGGCCGTCGTAACCGGCGTCACGCAGGATCTCGAGCACGCGGGCGAAGTCGACGACGCCGTCGCCGCACCCGGGGAAGTTCCAGTTGCCCTTACCGCCCGTCGTGTCCTTCAGGTGTACGTGCGCGAGATACGGCGTGATCTTCGGCAGGTCGTCGACCGCCTTGTCGCCCGAGTAGAACTCGACGTTGGCCGTGTCGTAGTTGACCTTGACCGAGTCGCGGCCGATCTTCTCGAGCAGCGGGATGGTGACGTCGCTCGAGGCCATGATGTCGCCGTGGATCTCGAGCGCGACGACGACGCCCTCCGCGTCGGCGACGTCCGCCAACGCCCCGATGTTGCCGAGGAACGCGGTTTCGTTCTCGTCGGCCGACTGATGGCCACCGACCGCCGTGTTGACGATCGGAAGGCCGTATTCCGCGGCCCACCGCACGGCCTTGACTCCGTGGGCGAGTCCGTCGGGCGTCGTCAGATCCGAGTGACCCGAGAGACTCACCGGCTCGAGCCCGTAGGCCTCGAGCTTCCGACGTGTCTCGGCCGGCGGCGTGTCGAGATCGACGTGCTCCGTCCAGCCGGGAACGGCGGATAGCTCCACGAAGCGATAGCCGGCCGCGGCGATCCCGGCGAGCGCCTCGTCCTCGCCGTACGTGTGGTACGAGTTCGTGTGCCCGGCCAGCGGGTTCTGCATGGGCAACTCCCTTTTCAGACGGGGGCGCCCCGCCACCGCGAGGCGCCCGTTGCTCGACGGTTAGAGGGGCAGGCCCTTGGGGATAGTGGTCTTCTTGAACGCCGCGCTCAGCTTGAACCTGGCGGCGTCCCTCCGGGCGCGGGCCTTGTCTGCCTTGGCGTTCGCGGGCTTCACCAGGTCGTTCGTGAGCAGGCCGCCGGTCGTCAGCCTGGTCTTCGTCTGGCCGAGCTTGTACACCGTGTTCAGGTACTTCGTCCACGCGTTCGGGTAGTGGTAGCCGTACAGGTGCGGCGGCAGCCGCCTCGAGGTGTGGTAGAGGCTTGCGAGCTGCATGATCGAGTCGACCGCAACCTGGGGCGTCATCACCTTTTGCATGCCCGGGAACTGCTCGTACACGATCTGGGCCGCCGCCCGTGGGTTGACGCGGGCGAACTCGAAGCCCATCACCGAGCCGGCGAGGAGACGCGTATAGATGTCCACCTTTGCCGGGTCCTTGAGGTCGGCGGTCCGAACCTGGTAGCTGTTGGACGGCCCCTTCGAGCCCCATTCCGAGCCGATCAGGAACTCGAGCCCCGCGTTGCCGGAGCCGAAGAACGCGGCCGTGCCTTCGAGCTGCGCCCTGAGTCCCTCCCAGGACAGGCCGGCGTCGGCCAGCTTCAACGCGACCGCCTGGTTCCACTGTGGGCCGAACTCGCGGTACTTGACGGTCTTCGGGTTGAGACCGACCTCCGCCAGCATCGGGTCGACGATCGCCTTCCAGCCGATGTTGTAGAGGGCGATTGTCTTCCCCCGCAGCTGCCGCGGGTTCTTGATCTTGCTCCCCGCAGGAAGGACGAAGTCGAACACCTGGCTCGGGATCATCTCCCAGACGGACGTCACGGGAACCCCGGCCTCGACCGACGCTGTGAGGACGCCGGGGGAGGCATAGCCCATGTCCTGTTGGCCGGCGGCGACCTGCGGTAGGTTGCCCGACGCGTCGCCAGCGCTCAGCTTGACGTTGATGTTGAGGGGCTTGAAATAGCCCATTACGGTGGGGACGTGCAGGTTGTAGTCGTCCATCACCTCGAGGCTGCCGCGGGGCGAGACCCAGCGAACGGTGTCGACCGCACTTGACCGCGCTCCCGCGGTCTCGACGCTGAGACCGGCGAGAGTCGTGACTCCGACCCCTGCAACCGCACTGCGCTTGAGGAGCTCGCGACGGCTGATGCCTCTCTCGCCGGACCCCTCGATGAAGGGTGTGTCCTCCATCCTCTTTCCTCCTTCCCCTGCTGTCGTGCCTCGCGGGGTGCGCAAGTCGTCTAGCTCTCCCAGCTCGCCCAGCGCTTCCCGATGAAATAGAACACGAAGTAGATTGAAAGTCCAAGAACCTCGATGATCAGGAGCACCGCGCCGAAGTTCTCCATGCGGATGAGTGACGAGAAGTAGATGAGCTGGTGGCCGAGGCCCCCCTGCTCGCTGGCCGAGACCATCTCACCGCCGATCGCGGTCAACAGGCCGAAGATGGCGCCGACCATGTACCCGACGATGATCATCGGCAAGGCGAGCGGGAAACGGATCTTGCGGAACACCTGGAACGTGCTCGCTCCGTAGGAGCGCGCCAGAGCGATCTTGGCGAGATCGGTACGACGGAACCCGGTCGCGGAGTTGATGAGCACCATCGGCCCCGACGCGAGAGCGACGGCGGCGACGATCGGCCAGATGCTGACGCCCCGGATCAAGCTCAACCTCAGGAACGGCACGAGCGCGAGCATCGGGGTGACGACGAGGATGATGATGTACGGAGCGACGACCTTCTCGACGAACGGCTTCTGCGTGATCACGGCTGCGAGGATGAGCCCGATCGTCGACCCGATGGCGAAGCCGATGAAGAACTCCTCCAGCGTCACAACCAGGTGCTGGCCGTACTGAAGCCAGAAGTCGTCCGTCAGCGCACGGACCACCGCGGTTGGCTTCGGGAAGATGTATGTCGGCGTGTCGGTCAGCCGGAGAATCGCCTCGAGGCCGAAGAACACGCAGATCGCGATCGCCACGACGGTGCCGATCTCGAGCGCGCTCCTCGCGCCGCGAACCGACGTCAACCCGGTCCAGTCGACCGGGCCGTGATCGTGGTGGATCGGCTCGTCGTCGAACGACGGGATCTCGTCCTGCAGCTCCTTCGGGACCTCGCTCAACGCACCCCCACGACGGGCCGGGCGCCTTGCTCGACGACGCCCTTGATCTCGTGGATCAGCTCGATGAAGCTCGGCTCGAACGTCATGGCGACTGTGCGCGGACGGGGGAGGTCGACATCGAAGATCCTGGCCAGCCGTCCCGGACGTGGGGTCATCACGACGATGCGATCGGCAAGGAGGATCGCCTCGCCGATGTTGTGGGTGACGAACACGATCGTCTTGCTCGTCTCGGTCCACAGCCGCATCAGCAGCAGGTTCATCTCGTCGCGAGTGAACGCGTCGAGCGCGCCGAACGGCTCGTCCATCAGCAGCAGGCCTGGGTCGGTTGCCAGTGCGCGAACGATCGACGCCCGCTGCTGCATGCCGCCCGAGAGCTCTCTCGGGAAGGAGCTCTCGAACCCGGTGAGGCCCACCTCCTCGAGCAGCAGCGCCACCCGAGCCTCGTCGACGGGCTGCTTCTTGATCTCGTACGGCAGCTCGATGTTCTTACGGATGTTCCGCCAGGGAAGCAGATTCGCGTCTTGGAACATCATCCCGATCTCGTCGGGTCGTGGCCCGGTCACGGGTGTGCCGTCGACGACGACCTCGCCGCTCGTCAACGCGTGCAGGCCGGCCGCCGCCCACAGGAGCGTCGTCTTGCCGCAACCGCTGAGCCCGACGATGCAGACGAGCTCTCCGTCCTCGATGTCGAGGGTGAAGTCCTGTAGGGCGTGAACCGGACCCGTCTTCGCCTCGTACACCTTGGTCGCGCCACGGATCTCGATCTTGGGTTTCGCGGCGGCGGAGCTCAGAACCACCCCTCCTCGTCGGGGTTCGCATACTGCATGAACTCGACCACCGCGCCGTCGACGACGGCGAACGCGACAGTGAGGAAGCCGTCTCCGACGTCGAATGGCTCCGCCAGCACGTCGAGGCCCTCGAGCGCTGCCTGGACGTCGTCGACGCGGTAGGCAACGTGGGGCTCGGTGCGCAGAGGGCCTGTCACCGGTGTGTCGGGCTCGAAGCGGAGCCACTCGACGTTGAACGGGTGCTCGCGGGGGCTCGTGACCCACACGCGCGTCGCCTCGACCCAACTCTCGCCCGGCTTCGCCTCGTCGGTGATGAGACCGATGTGGTCGAATCGGGAGCGATCGAACTGTGGCATCAGCGTTCAGGTTCGAGCGGCTTGCAAATTGATAGGAAAGCTTTCTAACATCCCGGGAAACCTGAGTCAATGACGCAGCAGTTCCCGGCCAGCTCACCACGACTCCTCCGCCGCCTCAACGCTGCGGCGGTGCTCCGCACGATCCGCACCGGCGGGCCCGTCTCACGCGCGGAGCTGTCCCGTCTGACGGGTCTCTCCAAGCCCACGGTGAACGGCGCCGTGGAGCTTCTGCTGGAGTCGGGGTACCTGACGGAACGCCTCGCCGACGTGGACGCCTCGACGCGACGCCCTGGACCGCGCGCCCGCCTGCTCAGCTTTCGCGGCGACCTCGGCCACGTGCTCGGCATCGACATCGGCGCAAACAAGGTGCTGGCGATCGTCGCCGACCTCACGGGCGAGGTACTCGGAACCGTCCGACGCCGGACGGGCGCGCAGGATCGGCACAGCGCCGACAGCCTCCTCGGTCTCGTCGATGCCGCGACGGACGAGGTCCTCGCTGCGGCCGGGGTCGACCGGACCAGTCTCGAGGCGGTCGGCGTCGGCACGCCAGGCGTCGTCGACCCCGTGTCGGGACGAGTGACGCTGGCTCCGCAGCTCGGCGGCTGGGAGGGAATCCGGCTTGCGAGCCGGCTGGAGCCGGCGTTCCCCTGCTCGGTGCTCGTCGACAACGAGGTGCATCTCTCCGTCCTGGCCGAGCGCTGGCGCGGCTCCGCGCAGGGGATCGACGACGCCCTCTATGTCCAGGTCGGCGTCGGCATCGGCGGCGGTGTCCTGATCGGCGGCGACGTCTACCGGGGAGCCGGCGGGGCGGCCGGCGAGATCGGCTACCTGCCGATCTTCGACGACGACGCAGGGCGGGACGGGCTCGGGCCGTTCGAGCACGCCGCCGGTGGAACCGCGTTCGCCCGCCTCGGCCGTCGCGCGGCCGCAGCCGGCGAGAGCCCGGTGCTGCTCGAGCTCGCCGGCGGCGACCCCGACGCGATCGACGCCGAGGTCGTCTTCGCGGCGGCGGACCGCGGCGACGAGGCGGCGCAGCGTATTCTCGACGAGCTCCTCCAGAGGCTGGCCCGTGGCATCGCCTCCGCGGTCACGGTCCTGAATCCGTCGACCGTGATCGTCGGCGGTGGCGTCTCACGGGCCGGCGGGAAACTGCTCGAGCCGCTCGAGCGCCTCATCGCCGCGCTCGTGCCCGTTCCGCCGCGCGTCGTTCTCTCGACCCTCGGAGACGAGGCGGTTGCGCTCGGGGCTGCTCGGCTCGCGCTCCGGGCCGTTGAGGAGCGTCTCTTCGACGTCGCCCTCACGGAGGCCGTATGAGAGTTCTCGCCGTCGGCGCTCACCCGGACGATCTCGAGATCCTGTGCGGCGGGACGCTGGCCCGTTTCGTGCTGGAGGGCCACGAGGTCGTGATGTGCCATGCGACGCGCGGCGACCGTGGCAGCTTCGTCCACTCGTCGGAGGAGATCGCACGCATCCGCGGAGGAGAGGCGCGCCGGGCGGCCGAGATCTGCGGCGCCGAGTACGCGACGCTCGGCTTCAGCGACGCCGAGGTCAACGCGGCAGATCGCGACCAGCAACGCGCCGTCATCGACGTCATTCGAGACGCGCGACCCGATCTGATCCTCACGCACTCGCAGGGCGACTACATGGGCGACCACAACGAGATCTCGCGGCTCGTGTTCGACTGCAGCTTCTACGCCACTCTGCCGCTTTACGAGACCCGCAAGCCGTACCACTCCGAGATCACGCCCATCTACTTCATCGAGACGATCATGGGGCACGGCTTCCAGCCGATGGAGTTCGTCGACATCTCCAACACCTTCGACACGAAGGTGGCCATGCTCGAGGCGCACGAGAGCCAACTCGCGTGGCTGAACGATCACGACGACGTCGACATCGTCGAGCAGATGAAGACGGTGAGCCGCTTCCGCGGGCAGCAGTGCGGTGTCACGTACGCGGAGGGCTTCGTTCCTTGCCTGACACATCTCCGAGGGACGACGCGGCGCCTGCTGCCGTGAAGGGAGGATCGTTGACCATCGAGACCGAGTTCACGTACGACCTGGCGCGGTTCATCAGCTTCCGCGACCTGGCCGAGTGCGAGCGGGTCAGGCGGATTCGCCGGAGCGAGCTGGCGGATCACTCGAACCCCGAGTTCCGGATCCGGATCGTCGACGAGGAGGCTCCGTTCTACCGGGCATTCGCCGACGACATCGTGGGCCGGATACGGGCCGCCCGCGACGACGGTCGCCGCTTCGTCGCGATCCTGCCCGTTGGGCCGATGCCGCAGTACGAGCTCGCGGCGCGCATGATCAACGAGGAGCGTCTCTCACTGGCGCACGTGCACACGTTCAACATGGACGAGTACGCGAGCGAGGACGGCGTCACCGCTCCAGTGTCGTGGCCGGGCTCGTTCCAGCGCGCGATGCTCGAACGCTTCTTCGCTCTCGTCGACCCCGAGCTGCGCCCACCCGAGAGCCAGATCCACTTCCCGACCACGGACGCACTCGCCGACTACTCGAGCCGGATCGAGGATCTCGGCGGCGCGGACGTCTGCTACGGCGGGATCGGCTGGTGCGGGCACATCGCGTTCTGGGAGTCCCATCTCGGAGAGGAGTTCGCCGGCGACATCGAGGCATACAAGCGGGCAGGCGCCCGCCTGGTGGAGCTCCACCCGATGACGATCATGCAGAACGCACTCCACTCGTTCGGGGGCGACTGGTCGTGGGTGCCGCCGAAGGCGAACACGATCGGTCCGCGTGAGATCCTCGGCGCGAGGCACCGGAGCTTCTGGCTCGACGGAGACCTGGGCGGCGGCGTCTCCTGGCAGCGCTTCATCGCCCGCCTCGTCGCGCACGGCCCGGTGTCCGAGTTCGTTCCCGGGTCGATCTTGCAGACCGCACCAACCGACTACACGATCCTCGGCGGCGTCGCTGACGACGTCGAGATCGCGATGGCCTAGTGATCGACGTCGTCTGTCTCGGCATCCTCGTCGCCGACGTGATCGCGCGACCCGTCGACGAGCTGCCGCACGGAGCGGTGTCCCTCATGGACGAGGTGTCGCTCCACGGCGGTGGCTGCGCGTTGAACACTGCGACCGGGCTCGGCCGGCTCGGGCTCTCGGTCGCCGTCGTCGGCAAGGTCGGCGACGACACTTTCGGCGACTTCGTCGTCGGGCTACTCGCCGAGCGGGACCTCGAGACGGAGGGCGTTCTGCGCGATCCAGCGGCGCCCACCTCGGCGACGGTCGTGCTCGTCGACCGAGAGGGTGAGCGCTCCTTTCTCCACCTGCCCGGTGCGAACGGCACACTCAGCGCCGACGAGCTTTCGCCCGCCAGTGTCTTTGCGGGCCGGTCACTGCACGTCGCCGGCGCACTCGTCATGCCCGCGCTCGACGGAGCTCCTACGGCCGGATTGCTCGTGGAGGCGCGACGACGCGGCATCCACACCTCGCTCGACACCGTCTACGACGCCACCGGTCGCTGGGAGCGGGTCGAGCCGTGCCTGCCCCACCTCGACCTGCTCACGATGAGCCTTGCCGAGGCGCAGGGGATCACGACTGAGCGGGACCCTGCGAGAGCAGCAGCCTGGCTGCGGTCCCGCGGTGTCAGGGAGGTGGCGCTGACGCTCGGCTCCGAAGGCTGCTACGTCGCGGGCGCGGAGTTCGAGGGCGAGGTGCCGGCGTTTCCGGTGTGCGCCGTCGACGGCACCGGAGCCGGCGACGCGTTCGCCGCCGGCATCCTCTACGGGAGACTCGCAGGCTGGCCGCTCGTCGACGCCGCACGGCTCGCCAACGCCGCCGGCGCCTTCGCCACGACTGCGGTCGGTGCAACCGAGGGCCTCCTCGACCTCGACGAGACCCTGGCCTTCGCGGGTCTGGGGGCGGCGGCGTGAGCCGCCGGCGCGTCGGCCGCAAAGCGGCCGCTTCAGGGGTGTGCCGCCTCTGCGGAATTCCGCGATGCGGACAGGAAGCGGCGGCCGCGTGAGCGCCCGGCTCAACCGGCTGTTCGCCGCCGACGGCCGGTGCTTCGACGTCGCCGTCGACCACGGCTTCTTCGGCGAAGGGACGTTCCTCGCCGGGATCGAGACGATGGAATGGGCGATCGCGACACTCGTCGAAGCGGGTCCCGACGCTATCCAGCTGTCACCCGGCCAAGCGCCCTATCTCCAGCGAGTCCAGGGGCCGCAGAAGCCCGCGCTCGTGCTCCGCACGGACGTCGCGAACGTCTACGGGGCGCAACCTCCGCGCCACCTGTTCAGCGAGCTCGTGGCCGGGGCCGTCGAACAGGCGCTGCGCCTCGATGCCGCCTGCGTCGTCTGCAACCTGCTGCAGCTCCCGGACCAGCCCGAGCTCTTCCACCAGTGCGTCCGCAACGTGTCGGCGTTGCGCGCCGCCTGCGACCCAGTTGGCATGCCGCTGATGGTCGAGCCGCTCGTGATGCAGCCGGGCGACGAGGGACCCTACGGCGTCGACGGCGACGTGGAGAAGATCGTGCCGCTCGTCCGCCAGGCCGTCGAGCTCGGCGCCGACGTGATCAAGGCCGATCCGACGGACGACCTCGGCGACTACGCCCGCGTGATCGAGATCGCCGGCGACGTCCCAGTGCTCGTTCGCGGCGGCGGTCGAGCGTCCGACGAGGCGATCCTGCGCCGGACGGAGGAGGTGATGGCGCAGGGCGCGGCCGGCATCGTCTACGGCCGCAACGTCATCCAGCACGCCGACCCGGCCGCGATGACCAAGGCGCTGATGGCGATCGTCCACGACGGAGTACCCGCGGCTCAGGCGCTCGATCTCCTCCGTGGCTGAGCGGACCGTCTCGTTCGGCGTGATCGGTGGCGGACTCATGGGCCGCGAGTTCGCGAGCGCCTGTGCCCGATGGATCCACCTGGACCCGATCGGTGCGCGACCTCGCATCGTCGCCGTCTGCGACACGAGCCCCGACGTTCTCGCCTGGTACGAGCGTCTCGACCCGCGGCCACGCCTCGTGTCGGACTACCGGCAGGTGCTCGAGGACGACACGGTCGAGGCCGTCTACGTCGCAGTGCCGCACAACCTGCACGAGGAGATCTACGTCGCCTGCCTGCGGTCCGGGAAGCACCTGCTCGGCGAGAAGCCGTTCGGGATCGACCTCGCGGCGAACGCGGCCATCAACGTCGAGATCGAGCAGCATCCCGACCTGCTCGTCCGGTGCTCGTCCGAGCTGCCGTTCTATCCCGGCGGCCAGGAGGTGGCGCGGTTCCTCGCGAGCGCCGTTTCGGGCGCCCGATCGAGATGCGGGCGCTGTTCCTCCACGGGAGCGACCTCGACCCGGCGAAGCCGATCAACTGGAAGCGCATCGCCCGACTCAACGGCGAGTACGGCTGCATGGGCGACCTCGGCATCCACGCGCTCCATCTTCCGCTGCGGGCCGGCTGGGAGCCGGCCAACGTCCGCGCGATCCTGTCCGACATCGTCTCCGAGCGTCCCGACGGCCGCGGCGGCACGGTCCCGTGCGACACATGGGACAACGCCGTGCTGCTGTGTGAGGTCGAGGACGAGGGGCACGCGTTCCCGCTGCGCGTCGAGACGAAGCGCATCGCGCCGGGAGAGACGAACACGTGGACGGTGGAGATCGACGGCACAGACGGCTCGATCGCGTACACGAGCAAGTACCCGAAGACGCTGCGCTGGATGGAGTACCGGTCGGGCGGGCCGCAGGCGTGGCAGACGGTCGATCTCGGCTCCGTCTCGGCGTATCCGCATGTCACCGGCGCGATCTTCGAGTTCGGGTTCTCGGACGCGATCCTCCAGATGTGGGCGGCGTTCCTCGACGAGCTCGCGCACGGGACGGGACGGGATGCGCCAGCCGTTTCCACTGCGCCACCCCCGAGGAGGCGGCCGCCACACACCGGCTCTTCACGGCAGCGCTCGAGTCGCAGCGCGACCGGGCCGTCGTCGCGCTCT